>NZ_CP147855.1:0-3936213 GCF_045690355.1 Microbacterium sp. LTA6 | reverse complement strand
GGGGGAGCGGTCCACGGCGCCGAACGCATAGAGCTGTTCGAGGTAGCTCGGCGAGAGGCCGGTCGTCTCTGCCAGGGTGCGCGCGGCCGCGTCGACTGCGGATTCCGCAACGGTGAGCCAGCCGCCGGGCAGCGCCCACTGGTCGGCGTAGGGCTCTCTGGTGCGCAGCACGAGGGGCAGCGCGAGTACGGCTTCGCCGTTCGCAGTGCGGCGCAGCGTCAGGATCACCGTCGAGACGGCGACTCGGATGCCGTGGCTTTGAGTCATTGTTACCTTAACCTCCGATTCGATCTTAGTGTCAGACCGACCCTTAGTGCACATCGATGACGAAGATCGACGCTGAGTCCGAAACGTTATGTCCGGAGCTGTGGAGAGGTTGTTACCCCGGATGGGGTTTGTTAGGTTACTGTCCTAACAAACCCCATCCGGGGGTGACTCCATCCGGAGAGAATCCCTCCTGCAGTGCAGCACCGAGAGGAAAAAAAGAAGAATGAACAGAAACGGGAAGCGCAAGATCGCGCTCACCGCCGTGGCGGGGGCATCGGTCCTCGCCCTCGGCCTGACGGCCTGCGGCACCGGCGGAGGCGGCGAAACGGCCGCGTCCGGATTCGACACGGAGTCCGCCAAGGGACAGGACATCACCTTCTGGGTGATGGGTGGGGACACCCCCGAAGAGGCTCGCGAGTTCCTCGTCGATGCGTATGAAGAGGCGACCGGCGGCACGCTCACCATCGAGCAGCAGGACTGGAGCGACGCGCTCACCAAGCTGACGAACCAGCTTCCCGACGCCAAGAACACCCCTGATGTGACCGAGATCGGCAACACCTGGTCGCCCACGTTCACGACAGCCGGTGCGTTCAGCGACCTGAGCCCGATCTTCGAGGATCTCGGCGGCGACAAGCTGCTGGAGTCGTTCGTCGAGGTCGGCGAAGTGGACGGCAAGCAGTACGCGCTGCCGTACTACTTCGGCTCCCGATACATCACCTACCGCAAGGACATCTGGACCGCTGCCGGGCTCGAGGTTCCGAAGACGCTCGACGAGTTCAGCGAGTCGGTCAAGGCGCTTCGCACCGACGGTCAGTCCGGTTTCTACATCGGCGGTCAGGACTGGCGCAACGGCATCTCCTGGATCTTCGCCAACGGGGGAGAGCTGGCCAAGAAGGACGGCGACAAGTGGGCTTCCACGCTGTCCGACCCGAAGTCCATCGCGGGGCTCGAGCAGTTCCAGGACATCTTCACGGGGGCATCGAACGCTCCGGCCACCGAGGACGACTCGACGCCGTGGATCAACATCAACAACGACAAGGGCGGCGCGGCTCCGACCGCGGCGACGATCATCGCTCCGGGCTGGGCTCACTGGTCGGTGGGCGACTACACCGGTGACAACGACGAGGGCGCCGAGGTCCGTGAGTGGAACGACGCCACGTTCGGCGTGTTCCCGCTCCCCGGCCTCGAGGAGGGCTCGGTGGCACCGGTCTTCGCCGGCGGCTCGAACATCGGTGTCTCGGCCAAGAGCGAGAACCAGGCAGGGGCCAAGGAGCTCCTCCGGATCATCTACTCGGACGAGTACCAGACGCTCCTCGCCAAGAACGGCCTGGGTCCGGCGAATGTCGACTTCGTCGGCGATCTCGGCGACGACCAGTTCGCTGAGGCGCTCGTCGACTCCGCACTCGGCTCGAAGCTGACCCCGGCAGCGCCCGGTTGGGCGGCGGTCGAGGGCAAGAAGATCCTGGAGGAGTTCTTCGGCAAGGTCGCGGAGGGCGGAGACGTCGCAGACCTGGCGAAGGAGTACGACGCCAAGATCGACGCCATCATCAACGGTTGATCACCCTGCGTGGGGGTCGGGTCCGCCCGGCCCCCACGCGTATTTCTCAGACAGGCAGTGCCCGCATGACCACCACAGATGCCCCCGTTTCGCCTCCCGGCCGCACCGGCCGCTCGACCGGCGCCGATCCGTCCGTTCGGCGGCGCGCGCTGGCGCCCTACTTCCTGATCCTCGGCGCCGTTCTCGTGCTGCTGCTCGGCATGGGGTATCCCGTCGTCTGGCAGATCGTCACGTCATTCCAGAAGTACGGGGCGATGCAGCAGCTCGGTGGCAAGGCCCCCGACTTCGTCGGGTTCGACAACTACATCGCCATCGCGCAGGACGGCACGTTCTGGGCAGTGACGTTCCGCTCCGTGCTCTTCTGCCTGGTGACGGCATTCGTCACCATCGTTGTCGGAGTCCTCCTCGCACTGCTGATGACCAAGATCCACGCTGCGGCACGCTTCACGCTGCAGATCGCGCTGCTCCTGGCCTGGGCGATGCCCGTGATCGCTGCGATGACCGTGTTCATCTGGCTCTTCAACCGCCAGCGCGGCGTCATCAACTACCTCCTCAGCATGATCCCCGGTGTCGACATGAAGGGATTCAACTGGATCGGCACCACGCCGCTGCTCTTCTTCATCGTCGCGTCGATCATCATCATCTGGATGTCGGTGCCGTTCGTGGCGTTCTCGGCGTACGCCGGCCTCACCCAGGTCAGCGGGGAGGTCCTCGAAGCCAGTCAGCTGGACGGCGCGAGCGCCGTGCAGCGGTTCCGCTTCATCGTGTTCCCGGTCCTCAAGCCGGTCATCGCGATCGTCCTGCTCCTCAACCTCATCTGGGATCTGCGCGTCTTCGCCCAGATCACCCTCCTGCAGGACGCCGGGCCCAAGTCGACGGACTACGACCTCCTCGGCACCTATATCTATAAGACCGGAGTCGCCGGCCTTGATTTCGGAGCCGGAGCGGCGATGTCGATCTTCGTCCTGGCACTGACGATCGCGCTGAGCTGGTTCTATGTGCGCAGCCTCATCAAGGAGGAGGGAAAATGACCGTCACCGCCACCCGCACCGCTGTCGAGAAGAGCGCCGGTCGCGTCGCCGTCAGTGCCGACGGGAGTCGCATCCCGGTGCGTCGCCGGAAGCTCCGCCTGGGCACGTGGCTGCTCAGCATCCTGGCGCTCGTCATCGCCGTCATCTGGGCGTTTCCCGTCTACTGGATGGTCAACTCGTCGATGCTGTCGACGGCCACCCTCGAGTCCTTCACTCCGACGTTCTTCCCGGTCGGCGGGTCCTTCTCGAACTTCGAACGGGTGCTCACGCCGTCATTCTTCTCAGCGCTCGCGGTCAGCGTCGGAGTGACGCTGCTCTCGGTCGCCGTCTGCCTGACGTTCGCGTTCCTCGCGTCCATCGCCATCAGCCGGTTCAAGTTCCGGGGTCGCGTCTCGTTCATCGTGACGATCCTGCTCATCCAGATGCTCCCGGCCGAGGGGCTCTTCATCGCGCAGTACAAGATGATGGCGAGCTTCGGCCTGCTCAGCAACGTACTGGGACTCAGCATCCTGTACGTCGCCGCCGTCGTGCCCTTCACGATCTGGATGCTGCGCGGCTTCGTCTCAGGTGTTCCGGCCGAACTCGAGGAGGCGGGGATGATCGACGGACTCAGCCGGACGCAGGCATTCGTGCGCATCACCCTGCCCCTGCTGGCTCCGGGCCTCGTCGCCTCAGGTGTGTTCGCATTCCTGCAGTGCTGGAACGAGTTCACGGTTGCGCTGGTGATCATGGAGAACAACCGGACCCTGCCGCTCTGGCTGCGCGGGTTCGTCCAGCAGAGCGCGACCCAGGCCATCGACTGGGGTCAGGTCATGGCGGCCTCGACGATCGTGGCCATCCCGGTCATCATCTTCTTCGTCATCGTCCAGGGGCGCATGACGAGCGGACTCGTCGCGGGCGCCGTCAAGGGCTGACATCCGAGCGCGGCTCCGGTCGCAGTTCCCGCCGCTTTCGCGTACATGAAGCGGCAGAAACTGCGACCGGAGCGCACCCGCTAGACTGATCGCACAACCGAACACAGGCCGAATGACCCTCGCGGGAGAGCCCCGGTGAATGCAGCCGGGCACCGAAGGAGCAAGCCTCCCCGCCAATCTCTCAGGTAACGCGTACCGCGCGGTTCCGGCCACTCTGAAAAGCGATCTCGCGCAACGAGATCCGCCGACGGTGAAAGCCCCTGATTCGATGGTCCTTGGCCTGTCGATGGGCGAAGCTCTCAGGCCTATGACAGAGGGGGAGTTCCCAGGATCGGCGACGCCGCCGGTCCGCCCGATCCAGCCCGGGAGAACTCCATGTCCGACCCCCGCTACACCCCGCTCCGCGAACGCCACGAGGCGCTGGGCGCCTCCTTCACAGACTTCGGTGGCTGGCAGATGCCGGTGCGGTACACCTCCGATCTCGCCGAGCACCACGCCGTGCGTCAGTCCGCCGGGCTCTTCGACATCTCGCACATGGCCGAGTTCCTCGTCACCGGTCCGTATGCCGCCGAGTTCCTCGACTACGCGCTCGCGGGCCGCATCTCCACGATGCCGGTCGGCAAGGCCAAGTACTCGCTTGTCCTCGCCGAAAGCGGCGGAATCGTCGACGACGTCATCGCCTACCGACTGGCAGAAGATCGCTACCTGGTGATCGCCAACGCGGGCAACCGGGGCTTCGTCGATGCGGCGTTCGCATCGCGGGTCCGGTCGTTCCCGTCGATTCCCGAGCGCGATCTTCCGCCGCGCGCGGCCGATGAGGACCGCAGCTTCGCCGGATTCATCGGCGACCGCGGAGTGGACGTCGAGGACGTCTCCGACTCCTACGCCCTGCTCGCCGTGCAGGGACCCGCTGCCGAAGCCATCGTCTCCGTCGCCGAAGGGATCACCGATCTCGGAACCCCGTGGGCGGAGCAGAAGTACTACGCCTGGGCCGATGCCTTCTTCCTCGGTGAGCCGCTGCTCATCGCTCGCACCGGGTACACCGGTGAGGACGGCTTCGAGCTGCTCGTCCGCGCCGCCGACGCTCCGGCGCTCTGGGACGCCCTGATCGTCGCCGGAGAACCGCACGGCCTCGTGCCGGCCGGTCTCGCCGCCCGCGACACCCTCCGACTCGAGGCGGGCATGCCGCTCTACGGGCACGAGCTGACCCTCGACACGAAGCCCGCTCAGGCCGGACTCGGACGCGTCGTAGCCGTCGACAAGGAGAGCTTCGTCGGCAAGGACGCCGTGGATGCGGCGGCCGACGCGCCGATCCTCGTCGGCCTCACTGCCGAGGGCAAGCGCGCCGGCCGTGCCGGCTACGCGGTCGTCGCTGAAGACGGCACCGTTCTCGGCGAGATCACCAGCGGTGCCCTCAGCCCGACCCTCGGCCACCCGATCGCGATGGCCTATGTGACTCCTTCTTCCGCTGAAGAGGGATCCGCAGTATTCCTGGATGTGCGGGGGACGAAGATCCCCGCGACCGTGACCGCCCTGCCTTTCTACCGGAGGACAAAATGACCGACCTCAACGCACTGAGCTACACCGAAGAGCACGAGTGGCTCGCGATCGACGGTGAGACCGTCACCATCGGCATCACCGACTACGCGGCCGAGAAGCTCGGCGACGTCGTCTTCGTGGAGCTGCCCGCTGTCGGCACCGAGATCACCGCCGGTGCCGTCGTCGGCGAGATCGAGTCGACGAAGTCGGTCGGCGAGCTCTACGCTCCGGTCGCCGGCACCGTCGTCGAGATCAACGACGCCGTCGTCGACGACCCTTCGCTCGTCAACGCCGAGCCGTTCGCCGGCGGCTGGTTGATCAAGGTCTCCGTCGCGGCCGGCGCTGCCGACGGTCTGCTCGATCGCGACGCGTACGTCGCACTCACGGAGGGCTGATCCAGACGTGGTCTCTTTCGCCGATCGTCATATCGGAACCACCGCCGAGGCGCAGCGGGTCATGCTCGATGCGCTCGGGGTCGAGTCCGTGCTCGAGGACTGGAGCCCCGTCGAGGCGCTGATGCGCCAGGCGGTTCCCTCCTCGATCTTCACCGCAGCGTCGACCGATTCGCTCATCCCCGGCGCCGCCAGCGAGACCGAGGCGCTCGCGGAGCTCCGCGCGCTCGCGGCACGCAACACGGTGAACCGGCCGATGATCGGCCTGGGCTACTACGGCACGATCATCCCGCAGGTGATCCAGCGGAACGTGCTCGAGAACCCGTCCTGGTACACGGCGTACACGCCGTACCAGCCGGAGATCTCCCAGGGGCGCCTGGAGGCGCTCATCAACTTCCAGACGATGGTCGCCGAGCTCACCGGGCTGTCGACCGCGAACGCGTCGATGCTCGATGAGTCCACCGCGGTCGTCGAGGGGATGCTGCTCGCCCGTCGCGCCTCGAAGACGAAATCGAATGTGTTCGTCGTCGACGCCGACGCACTGCCGCAGACGAAGGCGCTGCTCGCCAACCGTGCCGAGGCCGTCGGCATCGAGCTCGTGACGGTGGACTTCGCCGCAGGGGAGACCCTGCCGGCCGAGCTGTTCGGCGTCTTCGTGCAGTACCCCGGCGCATCAGGACGCGTCTGGAACCCGAGTGCCGTCATCGACGCTGCGCACCTGGCCGGTGCCCTCGCCGTCGTCGCGGCCGATCTTCTCGCCCTCACGCTCATCTCGTCGCCGGGTTCGCTGGGCGCGGACGTCGCCGTCGGCACCACCCAGCGTTTCGGCGTGCCGATGGGCTTCGGCGGACCGCACGCCGGCTACATGGCGGTGCGCGCGGGTCTCGAGCGGCAGCTTCCGGGTCGCCTGGTCGGCGTCTCGGTGGATGCCGACGGCAAGCCGGCCTACCGTCTCTCGCTGCAGACGCGCGAGCAGCACATCCGCCGCGAGAAGGCCACGTCGAACATCTGCACCGCGCAGGTGCTCCTCGCCGTGATGGCGTCGATGTACGCCGTTTACCACGGTCCGGACGGACTGCGGGCGATCGCGAAGGAGACCGCGCTGAAGGCCGCGCTGCTGCGCGACTGGCTGGTCGAGGCCGGGGCCGAGGTCGTGCACGAAGCCTTCTTCGACACGCTGCAGGTGCGGGTCCCCGGGCGGGCTGCGGAGTTCGCCGAGCAGGCGCACCACGGCTACGGCATCCTGCTGCACGTGGCGGATGCCGACACGATCGGCATCTCGGTCGATGAGACCACCAGCCACAGCGAACTGCATCAGGTCGCGCAGGTGTTCGGCGGCAAGCAGGAGCGCGTCTTCGGCTTCGGCGACGGTTACAACTCCCTCCCGGGCGACCTCATCCGCGAGCCCGACTACCTGACCCACCCGGTGTTCCATGCGCACCGCAGTGAGACCGCCATGATGCGGTACCTGAAGAGCCTCGCCGACCGGGACTACGCCCTGGACCGTGGCATGATCCCGCTCGGTTCGTGCACGATGAAGCTCAACGCCGCGACCGAGATGGCGGCGATCACGTGGCCGGAGTTCGCCGGCATCCACCCCTTCGCGCCGGCATCCGACGTCGAGGGCTACCTCGAACTCGTCGACCAGCTCGAGGGCTGGCTCGCCGAGGTCACGGGCTACGACGCCGTCTCGCTGCAGCCGAACGCGGGCTCGCAGGGCGAGCTCGCCGGCCTCCTGGCCATTCGCGGCTACCACCTCGCCAACGGCGACGATCAGCGCACCGTGTGCCTGATCCCGTCGTCCGCACACGGCACCAACGCGGCATCCGCGGTGCTCGCCGGCATGAAGGTCGTCGTCGTCGCCTGCGACGAACTCGGCAACGTCGACCTCGACGACCTGCGCGCGAAGATCGCAGCGCACGCCGACGAGCTGTCCGCGCTGATGATCACCTATCCGTCGACGCACGGCGTGTACGAGCACGACGTGGTCGAGATCACCGCCGCCGTTCACGACGCCGGCGGGCAGGTCTACGTCGACGGCGCGAACCTCAACGCCCTGCTCGGGTACGCCCGGTTCGGCGACCTCGGCGGCGACGTCTCGCATCTCAACCTGCACAAGACGTTCGCGATCCCGCACGGCGGTGGCGGTCCAGGCATCGGACCGGTCGCGGCCAAGGCCCACCTCGCGCCGTTCCTGCCGGGGCATCCGCTCGCGCAGCGTGCCGAGCACTTCGGAGGGTTCACCTTCGAAGGCGGTGCCGTTTCCGGTGCGCCATACGGGTCGGCGGGTGTCCTGCCGATCTCGTGGGCCTACGTGCGGATGATGGGTGCCGACGGACTCCGCCGTGCGACGGCCGCGGCCGTCCTCTCGGCGAATTACATCGCTGCGCGCCTCGGCGAGCACTACCCGGTGCTGTACACGGGCGAGAACGGCCGGGTCGCGCATGAGTGCATCCTGGACCTCCGTCCCCTCAAGGAAGCCACAGGCATCACCGTCGACGACGTCGCCAAGCGACTCATCGACTATGGCTTCCACGCGCCGACGATGTCGTTCCCCGTCGCGGGCACGCTCATGGTCGAGCCGACCGAGTCGGAGGACATCGGCGAGATCGAGCGGTTCATCGAGGCGATGATCCAGATCAAGGCCGAGGCGAATGCTGTCGCCGCAGGCCGCTGGCCCGCCGACGACAACCCGCTGGTGGGGGCCCCGCACACCGCGGTCTCGCTGATCGCGGGGGAGTGGGCGCACGCCTACACCCGCGAGGAGGCTGCGTACCCGATTCCGGCGCTCGTCGCGGGCAAGTACTGGCCGCCGGTGCGCCGCATCGACCAGGCATACGGCGACCGCAACCTCGTCTGCGCCTGCCCGCCGGTGGAGGCATTCGCCTGAGACGAAACCGCACGTCCGAACGGCGTTCCGCATACCCGCCCGGGTACGCGGAACGCCGTTTTCGCGCGCCTCCCGGTTACAGCGCTGTTACGGATGGTCACCACTCAGTAACAGTTCATTAGCGGAGATAGGTACGGGGGATTCTGGGGGTTACTCTCAACTATCGCCGCGCATTCGACGAGGAGTGCGCGTTTATCCATGTCCATCAGGAGGACACAAAGTGAAGCGAAACAAGATCGCCCTTGCGGGCACCGCGTTGTTTGTCATCGGCGCGCTAGCACTCGCCGGTTGCGCCGCTGGCGGGACCCCCGAGACGGAAGAAACGTCATCCGGTGACCCCACGGCCGTCATCTCGGTCAACAACACCGAACCGCAGAACCCGCTGATCCCGACGAACACCAACGAGGTGGGCGGCGGACTCGTCATCCAGAGCATGTTCGCTGGCCTGGTCTACTACGACGCGGAAGGCGCTGTTCACAACGATGTCGCCGAGTCGATCGAGACCGACGACGCGCAGACCTTCACCATCAAGATCAAGCCCGACCAGACCTTCACCAACGGTGACCCGGTCGACGCCGAGGCTTTCGTCACGGCGTGGAACTACGGCGCCGCGCTCGACAACGCGCAGCTCTCGAGCTACTTCTTCGAGTCCATCGAGGGCTTCTCCTACGACGAGAACGTCCCCGAGCTCTCCGGCCTGAAGGTCGTCGACGACCTCACCTTCACGGTCAAGCTGAAGCAGCCCGAGTCCGACTTCCCGCTGCGTCTCGGATACACCGCCTACTTCCCGATGCCGGCATCGGCGTGGGACGACCTCGAGGCGTTCGGCGAGAACCCCGTCGGCAACGGACCGTACGCGTTCGAGGAGGAAGGCGCCTGGAAGCACAACGAGCGCATCGACCTCGTGAAGAACGACGAGTACACCGGTCCGCGTGAGGCGCAGAACGGCGGAGTCGACATGATCCTCTACGCCAGCACCGATGCCGCGTACGCCGACCTTCAGGGCGGCAACCTCGACATCCTCCAGGAGATCCCGGACAGCGCGCTGCAGACCTTCGAGAGCGACTTCGAGGGACGCACGGTGAACCAGCCGGCAGCGGCCAACGCCACCATCACGATCCCGGGCCGCCTCGACCACTTCAGTGGTGAGGAAGGCATCCTGCGTCGTCAGGCGATCTCGCACGCGATCAACCGCGAAGAGATCACCGATGTGGTCTTCAACGGCACGCGTACCCCGGCGAAGGACTTCACCTCGCCCGTGATCGACGGATACTCCGAGGAGATCCCCGGTTCCGAGGTGCTCGAGTTCGATGCGGATGAGGCGAAGAAGCTGTGGGCCGAGGCCGACGCCATCGCCCCGTGGAGCGGCACCTTCGAGATCCAGTACAACGCTGACGGCCCGAACCAGGGCTGGGTCGATGCGATCGCGAACCAGCTGAAGAACAACCTCGGCATCGAGGCAGCGGGCAAGCCGATCCCGACCTTCGCAGAGCACCGCACGCTGATCACCGAGCGTCAGGCGACCACGGCCTTCCGTAACGGATGGCAGTTCGACTACCCGTCGATGTTCAACGGCCTCGGCCCGATCTACGGCACCGACGCGGGCTCGAACGACGGCGACTACTCGAACGCGGAGTTCGACGCGCTGCTCGACGAAGGCGCTTCGGCGGCGGATGTCGAAGACGGCATCAAGAAGTTCCAGGAGGCGCAGGAGATCCTGTTCCAGGAGCTTCCCTCCATCCCGCTCTGGTACACCAACGCCATGGGTGCGTGGGGCGAGAGCGTGGAGGACGTGGAGTTCGGCTGGGACACCTGGCCGATCCTCTACCAGGTCACGAAGGCCGCCGAGTAGGTCTGATAGCACTCTCCTGTGAGGCGGTGACGATTCTTCGTCGCCGCCTCACAGGCCGTGTTGGTCATACCTTTTCGCTTCCTGACTACGGGACAACAGATGCTCGGCTATATCCTGAGACGTTTCCTGCAGGTGATTCCGGTGTTCTTCGGAGCCACCCTGCTCATCTATTTCCTCGTGTTCGCCATGCCAGGCGACCCGATCCTCGCCCTGTTCGGCGACCGCACCCCGAACCCGGCGGTCGTGCAGCAGCTACGCGAGCAATACCACCTGAACGACCCGTTCATCGTGCAGTACTGGTACTACATCACCGGGGTGTTCCAGGGTGACCTCGGCACCACGTTCTCGGGTCGCCCCGTCTCCGCGGTGCTCGTCGAGACGCTTCCGGTCACCGGCCGGCTCGCGGTGATGGCCATCGGCATCGAGTTCGTGCTCGCGATCATCATCGGCACGATCTCGGCGCTGTACAAGGGCAAGCTGTTCGACCATGTCGCTCTGGTCGTCGCGCTCGTCGCGATCGCGATCCCGATCTTCGTCGTCGCGTTCCTCGCGCAGTACTTCCTCGCGATCCAGTGGGGACTGTTCAAGCCCACCGTCGGCGCCGACAACGACTGGGGCGGCCTGTGGCTGCCCGCGATCGTGCTCGGCTTCAGCCTGTATGCGGTCAGCATGCGGCTCATGCGCAGTTCGGTGATCGACACCCTCAATCAGGACTGGGTGCGCACCGCGTACAGCAAGGGCCTGTCGCGCGGCCGCGTGATCCCCGTGCACGTGCTTCGCAACTCCCTGATCCCGGTGATCACGAACTCGGCGACCAACTTCGGTGTGCTGCTGGTCGGTGCGACCGTCACGGAGGGCATCTTCAACGTCCCCGGTGTCGGCAACACGCTGTACCAGGCCGCGATCCGCAATGAAGGCCCCACCGTGGTCTCCTTCGTCACGGTCTTCGTGATCCTGTACGTCCTGGTCAACCTCGTCATCGACCTGCTCTACGGTCTGCTCGACCCAAGGATCCGTTATGCCTGACCCCACTACGCAGAAGCACTTCGTCGCGCCGATCGAGACGGAGACGATCTCCGTCGACGCGGTGCGGATCGCCGAGAAGCCGAGCAACCTGTGGCGTGACGCGTGGACTGATCTCCGACGTCGCCCGCTGTTCTGGGCTTCCGTCGCGCTCGCCCTCATCTTCCTGGTGATGGCAGTGTGGCCGACCCTGTTCACCTCGACCCCACCGAACGGCGACTGCCAGCTCTCGAACAGCAACGGCGGGCCGACAGACGGGCACCCGCTCGGGTTCACGTTCCAAGGATGCGACATCTACGCACGCCTCATCTGGGGTGCGCAGACCTCGCTGTCGGTCGGCCTGCTCGCCACGCTCATCTCCTCGGTCCTCGGGCTGATCATGGGCGCGCTGGCCGGGTTCTACGGAGGATGGCTGGATTCGCTGCTCTCGCGGGTCGGCGACATCTTCTTCGCGATCCCGTACATCCTCGCGGCAGTCGTCGTCATGACGGTGTTCTCGCAGTACCGGTCCGTACCGGTCCTCGCGCTCGCGATCGGTGGTTTCGCCTGGGCATCGACCGCCAGAGTCGTGCGCGCCGAAGTGCTGAGAGTCCGGCAGGCCGACTTCGTCGTCGCGTCGCGGGCGCTCGGCAAGGGCAAATTCGGAACTCTCGTCGCCCACGTGATTCCGAACGCGCTCGCGCCGCTGCTCGTCCTGACGACGCTCAGCCTCGCCGCGTCGATCGTCGCCGAGGCGACGCTGTCGTTCCTCGGCGTCGGTCTGGGAAGCTCGACCATGTCGTGGGGCAATGACATCAGCGCGGCGCAGTCGTCGCTGCGCGTCGCGCCGATGGCACTCATCTATCCGTCGATCGCGCTCACCCTTGCGGTGCTCGCGTTCGTGACTCTGGGCGAGCTGATCCGAGACGCCCTCGACCCGAAGGCGAGGGCACGTCGATGAACGATCGTGCAGCCGCACAGATCCCCCTGCTCAGCGTGCGCGACCTCACGGTCGCGTTCCGCACGCAGGAGGGCGTGAAAGAGGTTCTCCACGGGGCGAGCTTCGACATCTTCCCGGGTGAGACCGTGGCGATCGTCGGGGAGTCGGGTTCGGGCAAGTCCACGACGGCCACAGCCATCGTGAACCTCCTTCCCGGCACCGGAATGATCACCGGCGGATCGATCACGCTCGACGGCCGCGAGCTGACCACCCTCGGCCGCACCGCGATCGAGAACGTTCGGGGCCGCGAGATCGGCTTCGTGCCGCAGGATCCGATGTCGAACCTCAACCCTGTGTGGAGCATCGGCTTCCAGGTGAAGGAGGCGATCCGGGCCAACGGGATCGCACAGGGCCGCGCCGCCGTCAAGGCGCGCGCGATCGAGGTGCTGCAGCAGGCCGGCCTGGCGGATGCCGAGCGGCGTCTGCATCAGTTCCCGCACCAGTTCTCCGGAGGCATGCGGCAGCGCGCGCTGATCGGAATCGGCCTGGCAGCCGACCCGAAGCTGCTCATCGCCGACGAGCCGACCTCCGCGCTGGACGTCACCGTGCAGCGGGTGATCCTCGATCACATGGCCTCTCTCACACGTGACAGGGGCACTTCGGTGCTTCTGATCACCCACGACCTCGGCTTGGCGGCCGAGCGTGCGGAGAAGATCATTGTGATGAGCAACGGGAACATCGTCGAGGCAGGGCCTAGCCGGCAGATCCTCGAGGATCCACAGCATCCGTACACGAAACGACTGGTCTCCGCAGCGCCCAGCATCGCATCGCAGCGCATCCAGGCGGTCGTCGAGGACCGGGGCATCGAAACCCTCAAGGACCTCGCCGACATCCCGCCGACGGTGCGAGTGGCCGGCCTCACGAAGGACTACCGGATCCGCCAGGGAGGCTTCCGCAGCGAAGCATTCCGGGCTGTCGACGACGTCACCTTCGAGATCCCGAAGGGCAAGACCCTGGCTCTCGTCGGGGAATCCGGCTCGGGCAAGTCGACGGTGGCGAAGATGGTGCTCAAGCTCGAAGAGCCGACCAGCGGCACCATCGAGATCGACGGCCAGGATGTGTCGCGCCTCTCGAACGCTCAGGCGTTCGGCCTGCGTCGACGCATGCAGCCGGTCTTCCAGGACCCGTACGGATCTCTCGACCCGCTGCGCAACATCGGTGCCACCATCGCAGAACCGCTGCAGATCCACGGTGTGGGCGATCGCACCTCGCAGCGGGAACGGGTGGAGGAGCTCCTCGATCAGGTCTCGCTGCCGCGGGTGCTGGCGACGAGGTACGCGAACGAGTTGTCCGGCGGACAACGGCAGCGCGTCGCGATCGCTCGCGCGCTCGCCCTCAAGCCCGACATCGTCGTTCTCGATGAGGCCGTGTCGGCGCTCGATGTGCTGGTGCAGGATCAGGTCCTGAAGCTGCTCGCCGACCTGCAGTCGGAGCTCGATCTGACGTACCTGTTCATCACGCACGACCTCGCGGTCGTTCGCGTCTCGAGCGACCTCGTGTGCGTGATGGAGAAGGGGCGCGTCGTCGAGCAGGGCACGGTCGATGAGATCTTCGCGAACCCGCAGCAGGAGTACACGGATCGCCTCTTGCAGGCGATCCCCGGCGCCTCTATCGCGCTCGGCGGACGCTGACGGTGACGGACGACGAACGCCCGGAGGGCACGCGGACGTTCCGCGCGTCCTCCGGGCCGGTCGTGATGATCATCTCGGGGCTGCTTGCGGCGTTCCTCCTCGGTGATGCCGTGGTGCGCGCGGGCTGGGGGCAGATGCTCCTGCTCGCCCCGTGGGTGCTGCTGACGTTGTGGGTGGTCTATGAGGTCAGCTCCGTCTCCCTCGTCCGCGTCGACGCGGACGGAGCGCTCGTGCAGAACATGCTCCGCAGGACGAGCTTCGGCTGGACCCGGGTGCGAGACATCGATATGCGCTGGCAGCTGGTGTTCTCGCTCGACGACGGCACCGACGTCACCTGCTACGGCGGTCCGGCGCGGTCGCGCCCGGTGCGTCGCCCTTCGCGGGATGACATGGAGGTCAAGATGCCGGCGGGCGTTCGCGAGCTCACCGGGATCCGGGATCGCTGGGAGGCGGCCGGCGGTGCAGCGGATGCTCCGATCCGTCGCACCTGGGACGGATCGGCACTGATCGTGCTGGGCGTGCTCGTGCTCTGGGCAGCCGCAGCCGTCGTGATCGCGAATCTCTGACCCGCCCGCTGTGCGCGGCCTCGTAGAGCGGCGGAGGGACTACGCCGGCAGGCCGAACAGCGCGGGCCAGGTCGCGGCGGCCCACGGGTAGCCGACGAACACCGTCGCGTCGATGAGGAAATGCGCGACCAGGAAGGGCAGCAGTCGTCCGGTGCGCAGGAACAGCCAGCCGAACAGCATCCCCATCGCGAAATTCCCGATGAACGCGCCCGGTCCCTGATAGAGGTGATAGCTCGCACGCAGCACGCTGGTGGCGATGATGATCGTCCAGGGCCCACATCCCAGCTGCTTCAGCCGCGCGAACAGGTAGCCGAGCACGACGAACTCCTCCTGCAGGGAGGCGCGTGCCGCGGCGAGCAGCAGGACCGGCACCGTCCACCAGTACGCGTCCAGCCCGGCCGGGTTCACGGCGACGAAGAGTCCCAGCATGCGTCCGACGAGATACAGGGCGAGGCCGGGGATGCCGATCGCCAGCACCAGCAGGATGCCGCCGCCGGTGTCCCGCCCGGTCCGGGTGCCGTCGAGGCCGAGCCGGCCGAGGTGCGGGCGCGACGACTGCCAGAGCAGGAAGCACACCAGCAGCACCGGGACGATGGAGAACCCGATCGAGAGCACCTGGTAGATCAGGTCGAACAGTTCGCGATCGCTGCGCGAGGGATTGAGTGTCGCCACCTGATCGGCGAGCGGCTTCTCGTCGGTGAGTCGATAGGCGAGCTGGACGATCGCGTACACCGCGGACTGGCCGAGTCCGAGCGCCAGGACGATCGCGATCTCCCACCACAGCCGCGTGCGCGAGGGTGTGGGAGGCGTGTCTGGCGCGAGTGCCGGGGCGGGTCGAGGGGTCACGTCCCCGATCGTACGACGTCCGCCCAGGAACGATGCCTGGCCATGCGATACCCTGGTATGTCGGCATCCCGACCCTTTCCCCTCCCTTTTAGGACTTCTGCATGGCGCACGCCCTCCGCTCTGACCTCCGCAACGTCGCAATCGTCGCGCACGTCGACCACGGAAAGACCACGCTCGTCGACGCCATGCTGCGTCAGACCGGCTCTTTCGGCTCTCACGAGCACATGGAAGAACGTGCCATGGACTCCAACGACCTCGAGCGTGAGAAGGGCATCACGATCCTCGCCAAGAACACGGCGATCACCTACAAGGGCAAGCACGCCGAGGGCAAGGAGATCACGATCAACGTGATCGACACCCCCGGCCACGCCGACTTCGGCGGCGAGGTCGAGCGCGGCCTGTCGATGGTCGACGGCGTCGTGCTGCTCGTGGACGCGTCCGAGGGGCCGCTGCCGCAGACCCGCTTCGTGCTGCGCAAGGCGCTCGAGGCGAAGCTGCCCGTCATCCTCCTGGTCAACAAGACCGACCGTCCCGACGCCCGCATCGCCGAGGTCGAGGAAGAAGCACACGACCTGCTGCTCGGCCTCGCGTCCGACCTCGTCGACGACGTGCCGGACCTCGACGTCGATGCCCTGCTCGACGTGCCGATCGTCTACGCGTCCGGCCGCAACGGCGCCGCGTCGCTCAACCGCCCGGAGAACGGCTCGCTGCCCGACAACGGTGACCTCGAACCGCTCTTCGAGGCGATCCTCAAGCACGTGCCGGCTCCGGCGTACGACGACGAGGCCCCGCTGCAGGCATGGGTCACGAACCTCGACTCCAGCCCGTTCCTCGGTCGTCTGGCCCTGCTCCGTGTCTTCAACGGCACGCTGAAGAAGGGCCAGACAGTGGCCTGGGTCCGCGCCGACGGCACCCACCAGAACGCTCGTATCACCGAGCTCCTGAAGACTCGCGCCCTCGAGCGCTACCCCGCAGAGTCCGCCGGCCCCGGCGACATCGTCGCGATCGCCGGTTTCGAGAACATCACGATCGGTGAGACCATCGCCGACCCCGAAGATGTGCGTCCGCTCCCGGCCATCACGGTCGATGACCCCGCCATCTCGATGACGATCGGCACCAACACCTCGCCGCTCATGGGCAAGGTCAAGGGCCACAAGCTCACCGCTCGCATGGTCAAGGACCGTCTCGACAAGGAGCTCATCGGAAACGTCTCGCTCAAGGTCGTCGACATCGGACGTCCGGATGCGTGGGAAGTGCAGGGCCGCGGAGAGCTGGCCCTCGCGATCCTCGTCGAGAACATGCGCCGCGAAGGCTTCGAGCTCACTGTCGGCAAGCCGCAGGTGGTCACGAAGAAGGTCGACGGCAAGACCTACGAGCCGTTCGAGCACCTCACCATCGACACTCCGGAAGAGCACCTCGGCGCGATCACGCAGCTCCTGGCGAACCGCAAGGGCCGCATGGAGAACATGACCAACCACGGCACCGGCTGGGTGCGCATGGAGTTCATCGTCCCGTCGCGCGGCCTCATCGGCTTCCGCAGCGAGTTCCTGACCACCACTCGCGGCACCGGCATCGCGAACGCGATCTCGCACGGCTACGAGCCGTGGGCCGGCTCCATCACGACGCGTCAGAACGGTTCGATCGTCGCTGACCGCCAGGGTGTCGTCACCCCGTTCGCGATGATCGCCCTGCAGGAGCGCATGTCGTTCTTCGTGCAGCCCACGCAGGAGGTCTACGAGGGCATGGTGATCGGTGAGAACTCGCGCGCCGACGACATGGACGTGAACATCACCAAGGAGAAGAAGCTCACCAACATGCGTGCAGCGAGCTCCGACACGTTCGAGTCGATGACCCCGCCGCGTCAGCTGACGCTGGAGGAGAGCCTGGAGTTCGCCCGCGACGACGAGTGCGTCGAAGTGACGCCCGAGGTCGTGCGCATCCGCAAGGTGAACCTCGACGCGAACACCCGCGCACGCGAGACTGCGCGCCTCAAGCGCCAGGACGCCAACGTCTGAGAATCGCCTCTGAAAGAGGGCCCCGCAGCGCCGAATCGGCGCGCGCGGGGCCCTCTTCTCATGTAATGCCCAGGTGAGAGCAGGTTTTCACTCAGGTTCGTCGTGCAGACTCGATGGCTTGCGCCCGGGACGAACTCCCGATGAGTCTCCTGTCGAGGGCGTACGACGACCCGAAAGTCGAAACCCATGCTTCACAAGACCCGTACCCTTCGGCGCGCCTCCGCGGCAGCGTCCGCCCGTGCAGCCGTCACCGCACGCCGTCCGATGATGATCCTCGGCACGGCGACGGCGGCGCTTCTCGGCGCAGCTCTCACCGCCGGCCTCGTGTCGGCACCGGCTGCCGGCGCCGAACAGTCGGATGCGACGGCGATCGTCTCGGCGTTCGTCACCGGTTCCGAACTGCCCACGAAGAACGCGGACACTGCCGCGATCACGATGGTGGAAGCGCGGGAGGCCGTGGCCGCCGCCGATGCGCTGACCGATGAGGTCGCTGAATCCGGCCTGGCGATCGACCCGGCCGTCGCACCGCTCGACACCACTGATCTGCAGGACCGGATCGATGCGCTGGATGATCGCGCCGAGATGCCGGTGCTGGTGCTGGCCGTCCTCACCGCGGATTCCGTCACCGAGACCGAAGAGGTGCTCGCGGACACCGAGAAGCTGCAGGCGGCGTTCACCGCCGCACAGGAGCAGAAGGCCGTCGCCGACGCGGCACAGGCCGCAGCAGAGCAGGCCGCCGCAGAACAGGCGGCGCAGCTCGCCTCGCTGGCTGCGACGAACACGGTCGACGGCGCGAAGGCGACCGCCCAGCAGATGGCGGCCAACCAGTACGGCTGGGGCGCCGATCAGTTCTCCTGCCTCGATTCGCTGTGGAATAAGGAATCCGGCTGGAACTACCAGGCGTACAACGACTCCAGTGGCGCCACCGGCATCCCGCAGTCACTGCCCGGCAGCAAGATGGCCTCGGCGGGCAGCGACTGGGAGACGAACGCAGCGACACAGATCGCGTGGGGTCTCGGGTACATCTCGTCTGTATACGGCACGCCGTGCAGCGCTTGGTCGCATTCGCAGTCGACGGATTGGTACTGAACGGCCGAGGGGGTCAGCGGAGCTCTGAGATGAGCACCGCACTCGTGCCCGGCGCGGCCGCTTCGAAGATGTGCGGAGCATCGCCCGGGTACGAGAGGTAGTCGCCTGGCCGGAGGGTCACAGTTTCGCCCACTGGGCCGACCTGTGCTTCGCCGGAGATCAGGATGACGTGCTCGGTCGTCCCCGGGTGGTGCGGATCGGATACCCGAGCCTTTCCGGGGTCCGCTTGGATGAGATACAGATCTCTGCGGGCGCCGGGAGGGCTGGCCGCGAGCAGCGTCGCGCTGTATGCCGCCGCCGCGGCTGGCACCCCGGCAAGATCGGCGGCGCGAATGAGCGTCGGGGCGTTGGCCTGCTGATCGACGAGTACCGCGAACGGCACGTCGAGGGCGACGCCCAGCGCCCAGAGAGTCTCGACGCTCGGGTTGCCCGCGCCGCTCTCGAGCTGAGAGACGGTCGCCTTCGAGATGCCGGCGCGGCGGGCGAGCTCGGAGACCGACAAGCCGGCCGCCTCCCGCTCCCGCCGCAGGGTGCGAGCGATTCGAGTGCGCAGATCCTCCATGTGTTCATCATGTCAAACGATCGTTCGCTTGACTATCCGCAACACTCTGTTCAGAATGATAGACGTGCGTTCGTTTGAACGAACGCTTGTCCATCGAAGGGAGCTGCGTGTCCGCGGAACGTGAGGTCTGGCGCGAGGCGCTGGGTGTGGTGCTCGCGACCAGCGCCTACGGCATCTCCTTCGGAGCGCTCGCCGTCGCGGCCGGATTGGACGTCCTGCAGGCCTGCGTCCTGAGCCTGCTGATGTTCACCGGCGGGTCGCAGTTCGCCTTCGTCGGGGTGTTCGCGGCCGGGGGCCTTGCCGCCCTGCCCTCCGCGGTCGCGTCCGCCGCACTTCTGGGCGTCCGCAACGTCGCCTACGGGATGCGGATGTCGCCCGTCGTCGGCGGAGGCGCCTGGCGGCGCGCCGCCGCCGCGCACTTCACGATAGACGAGTCCACCGCGGTCGCGATCTCGCAGAACGATCCGCGTCTGCGACAGGTCGGGTTCTGGGTCACCGGGATCGGGATCTTCCTGGGGTGGAATGCCACGACGCTCATCGGTGCTCTCGTCGGAGATGTGCTCGGGGATCCGAAGACCTGGGGGCTGGATGCCGCGGCCGCCGCGGCGTTCCTGGCGCTGCTGTGGCCGCGTTTGAAGCAGCGTCAGGCCATCGCCGTCGGCATCGCGGCCGCAGTCGTCGCCGCCGCATTCACCCCGTTCCTGATGCCGGGACTTCCGGTGCTCGTCGCCGCGATGGTCGCGATCCTCGTCGGCTGGTTCAACTGGCTCGGCCGTGCTGAACCCGCCGCGGCGGCGACGAACGCCTCGGAGGTGCCGCGATGAGCGTGTGGAGCGCGATACTTCTCGCCGCGCTGATCTGTCTGGCGCTCAAGGCGATCGGTTACCTCGTGCCGCCGAAGGTGCTCGAAGCGCCGCGTCCGGCCCGCATCTCCGACCTGCTCACCGTCGGGCTGCTCGCCGCTCTCGTGGCCGTGCAGACGCTCGGCGACGGCCAGGCGGTCATCGTCGACGCCAGGGTGCCTGCGCTCCTCGTGGCAGCAGGGCTCCTGTGGCTGAAGCAGTCGTTCCTCGTCGTCGTGTTCGCCGCGGCGCTGGTGGCAGCGCTGCTCCGTCTGGCAGGCCTCGCGGCCTGAACGTTCGGCCCGAGTAGAATTCTGAGGTGCGCATCAGCTGGATCTCCCGAGTTCTGTCGTGGATCGCCGCGGCACTCGTCGGCGGTGTCTATGGCGTCGCCGGAACGATCGGGCACAGCCTGATGTGGGGGCCGATCCCGGTGGGCCTCATCATCGGCGCGATCGCCTGCGCCGCGATTCTCATCGCGATCCGAGCGCTCACCCACGATCGCGGCGCGACGCTCGCGGCGGGCCTCGGAATGATCGGAACGCTCGTGCTCATCTCGGGCGTCGGTCCCGGTGGCTCCGTCGTCGTGGAGGACACCCTCTCCGGGCGCATCTGGACGTACATCGTGGCGGGGCTCGTGCTCCTCGCCGTCGCCTGGCCCTCGTTCTCTCGTCTGCAGGTGCGCACGCATGCGGAGCAGGCCCCCGTCGCGGAATCGCCGGAACAGGCGCCGCTCATCACTGCCGTGCCCCTTGATCCGGGTGTTCGGAGATCTGCGTCCAGCCACGAGTCGTAGACTGGAGCGGTGACGTATGTGATCGCTCTGCCGTGTGTCGATGTGAAGGATCGTGCTTGCATCGACGAGTGCCCCGTGGACTGCATCTATGAGGGGGAGCGTTCGCTGTACATCCATCCGGATGAATGTGTGGACTGCGGTGCCTGTGAACCGGTGTGTCCGGTCGAGGCGATCTACTACGAGGATGATCTCCCCGAGGAGTGGGCCGACTACTACAAGGCGAACGTCGAGTTCTTCGACGAGATCGGTTCCCCTGGTGGCGCGGCCAAGACGGGTGTCCTCGCCTTCGACCACCCGATCATCTCTGCTCTCCCGCCGCAGGGCGAGTAAGTGAGCATCCGCGACCTCGCAGATTATCCGTGGGACGCCGTCGCTCCGTACCGGGAGCGCGCATCTCAGCATCCGCAGGGGATCGTCGATCTCTCCATCGGTTCCCCGGTCGACCCCACGCCCGAGATCATCCGCCGAGCGCTCGCCGAGGCCACCGATGCGCACGCCTACCCTCAGACTGTCGGTACGCCGGCCCTGCGTGAAGCCATCGTCGACTGGTATGCGCGCCGCCGCGGCGTGCCGGATCTCACCGTCGACAACGTGCTCCCGACGATCGGATCCAAGGAGCTCGTCGCACTACTGCCGACGCTCCTCGGCCTCGGCGAGGGCGACATCGTCGTGCACCCCCGTGTGGCCTACCCCACGTATGAGGTCGGTGCGCGCGTCGCAGGCGCGACGCCGTTGCCTGCCGATGATCCAGCGGAATGGCCGGATGGCACCAAGCTCATCTGGATCAACACGCCGGGCAACCCGGACGGACGGACGTGGTCGATCAGCGAGCTCGCCGCCGCGGTGACACGTGCTCGCGAACTCGGAGCCGTGCTTGCGAGCGACGAATGCTACGCAGAACTCGGCTGGGACGGCCCCTGGGTCACCGAGCCGGTGCCCTCGGTACTCGACCCCCGAGTCACCGGCGGCAGTCGGGCCAACCTGCTCAGCGTGTACTCCTTGAGCAAGCAGTCGAACCTGGCCGGATACCGGGCGGCGTTTCTCGCCGGCTGCGCTCGGATCGTCGGCGAGCTGCTCACGGCCCGCAAGCACCTCGGCCTGATGCCGCCCGCTCCGGTGCAGCATGCCATGGCCGTCGCCTTGAGGGATGACGAGCACGTCGCTGCGCAGAAGGAGCTGTACCGCGAGCGGCGCGACCTCCTTCGCCCGGCCGTGGAGGCTGCGGGCTTCCGGGTCGATGGCTCTGAGGCAGGCCTGTACCTGTGGGCCACCGAAGGCCGTGATGCATGGGAGTCGATGCAGCGACTCTCCGAACTCGGCATCCTGGCGGGTCCCGGCCCGTTCTACGGCGCGAGCTCCGGAGAGCACGTGCGACTCGCGCTGACAGCGCCGAGCGAGCGAGTCGCCGAAGCAGCGCGGCGTCTGCTTGGCGGAAATCTGTAGGATCTCTCCCGCCTGAGCGATGTCTCTTGGCGGATGTCACAGTAGGCCGATGCGGCTACTAGGCTGTAAAAGCGATTCGGCTGTGACCCGGCCTGACGCTCTGCGTCGTGACATCGCCCTGATTTTTTTGACTGAAGTCGAGAGACCTACGTGCAAGACACCTATGAGGAGGTCCGCGTGAGCGCAGCGGCAGACCAGCAGGCCACAGCGAAGCTGACGATCGGTGAGACCACCGCAGAGTTCCCCCTGGTGCGCGGCACCGCAGGGCATAACAGCATCGACTTCTCCACGCTGACCCGCCAGACCGGATACACCGGGCTGGACTACGGTTTCGTCAACACGGCTTCGACGAAGTCCGACATCACCTTCATCGACGGTGACAAGGGCATCCTGCGCTATCGCGGATATCCGATCGAGCAGCTCGCGGGCAACACGAATTACCTCGAAGTCGCCTGGCTGCTCATCTACGGCGAGCTGCCGTCGGCATCCGAGCTGGCGGAGTTCGACGAGAAGATCCGCCGCCACACGCTGCTGCACGAAGATCTCAAGCACTTCTTCCAGGCGCTGCCGGACAACGCGCACCCGATGGCGGTGCTCTCCTCCGCGGTGGCTGCCCTTTCGACGTACTACCAGCAGGAATCCGATCCGGCGAACCCTGAGCACGTCGAGCTGAACATGGTGCGGATGCTCGCGAAGCTCCCCGTCATCGCCGCGTACGCGCATAAGAAGAGCATCGGTCAGGCGTTCCTCTACCCGGACAACTCGCTGAGCTTCGTCGACAACTTCCTGAAGCTGAACTTCGGCGTGCATTCCGAGCCCTACGAGATCAACCCGGTGATGTCGAAGGCGCTCGAGCTGCTGCTCATCCTGCACGAAGACCACGAGCAGAACGCCTCCACGTCGACGGTCCGCCTCGTCGGGTCCACCGGAGCGAATCAGTTCGCGTCGATCTCGGCGGGCATCCAGGCCCTCTCCGGACCCCTGCACGGCGGGGCGAACGAGGCCGTGCTGACGATGCTCGGCCAGATCCGCGACTCGGGACAGAGCGTCTCGCGCTTCGTCGAGCGGGTGAAGAACAAGGAAGAGGGCGTGAAGCTGATGGGCTTCGGGCACCGGGTGTACAAGAACTACGACCCGCGCGCCAAGCTCGTGAAGGAGGCGGCTCGCGAGGTTCTTGCCGAGCTCGGGGTCACCGATCCGCTTCTGGATCTCGCTCAGGAGCTCGAGGAGCTCGCACTCGCCGACGATTACTTCCGCGAGCGTCGTCTGTACCCGAACGTCGACTTCTACACCGGCGTCATCTACAAGGCGATGGGTTTCCCGACCCGCATGTTCACCGTGCTGTTCGCGATCGGCCGTCTGCCGGGCTGGCTCGCCCAGTGGCGCGAGCTGCAGAACGACCCGCAGACGAAGATCGGCCGGCCGCAGCAGCTGTACACCGGCTGGCCGGAACGGCAGTACCCGGGCCGCTGAGCCACGACCGTGCCGGTCGTCAGCGCTGAGGTCGTCGTCCCGGTGGATCCGGCGACGGCGTTCGCGGTGTCGCAGACGACGGGTCAGGTACGTCGGCGCTGGGATCGATTCATCAGTGAACAGCACTTCCTCGACGGCGCGACAGCCGCGGACAAGGGCGTGCTCACCTACACCCGTCAGCGTTTCGGCTTCTCGATGGTCAGTCGCTACGTCTCGTACGCCCCGCCGACGAACGTGGGGATGGTGATGGTGGACGGCCCCTGGTTCTTCTCGAAGCTCGGCGGCGGCTGGCGGTTCACGCCCGCGCCGTCCGGCACGGGCACGCTCGCGGTGTGGAAGTACAACTTCTCCTGCCGTCCGATATGGCTCGCACCGGTGGCCGAGTGGATCGGCGTGCGGGTGCTGGGCTTCGAGATCCGGCGGCGCATCGCCGGCTTCGCCAGGGGATGCGCAGATCCGGTCGTCCTGGAGTCCGTACGGCGCTGAGGCCGCAGGCCCTGATCAGCGCGTTCCGAGCACGCCGGGAGACGCAGATGGCCGCCATCCTCAAAGGATGGCGGCCATGTACGACTCCTAGATGGGGAGTGAGGCTAGATCAGCGTCCCTGCGAGCTGCGACGGCCCTGGCCGCCACCCTGGCCGCGACCGGCGCCCTGCGCCTGACCCTGACCGGCAGGACGGGGACGGCGGCTGCGACGGGCCGGGGGAGCGCCGGCACCGGCGGGGCGCTGCTTGGGCGCCTGACGCTGCGGCTGCTGCTGAACGATCGGCGCCGGGCGCACGTGCTCGGCACGCTGGCCGACGAGCTCGGCGACGGCACCGGCGGTGACGTCTTCGAGAGGTGCGGTGATGGATGCCTTGCGGAGAAGGTCCTTCACGTCACGACGCTGCTCGGGGAGCACGACGGTGACGACGGTACCGGCAGCGCCTGCGCGCGCGGTACGACCCGAGCGGTGCAGGTACGCCTTGTGCTCCATCGGCGGGTCGACGTGCACGACCAGGTCGACGTTGTCGACGTGCACACCGCGGGCGGCGACGTCGGTGGCGACGAGCACGCGCACGCCGCCGTCTTCCGGAGCGGACGAGAAGGCGCCCAGGTTGCGCTCACGCGCGTTCTGGGACAGGTTGCCGTGCAGATCCACAGCCGGGATGCCGGCGGCGGTCAGCTGCTTGGCGAGCTTCTTCGCCTGGTGCTTGGTGCGGGTGAACAGGATGCGGCGGCCGGTGCCCGACGCGAGTTCGCGGACCAGGGTCGTCTTGTTGTCGGTGGAATCGACGACGAGCACGCGGTGCGTCATCTCGCCGACCGGCACGCTGGACTCGTCGACCTCGTGGCTGACCGCGTTCGAGAGGAACCGGCGAGCGAGGGTGTCGATACCGCGGTCCAGCGTGGCGCTGAACAGCAGACGCTGTCCGCCGGCCGGAGTCGCGGTGAGGATGCGGGTGACACCGGGCAGGAAGCCGAGGTCGGCCATGTGGTCGGCCTCGTCGAGCACGGTGATCTCGACGGCGTCGAGGTGCACGACCCGCTGCTTCATCAGGTCTTCGAGACGGCCGGGGCAGGCGACGACGATGTCGACGCCGCTGCGGAGCGCCTGCTCCTGCGGGC
Organism: Microbacterium sp. LTA6; assembly: GCF_045690355.1. Taxonomy (NCBI): domain Bacteria; kingdom Bacillati; phylum Actinomycetota; class Actinomycetes; order Micrococcales; family Microbacteriaceae; genus Microbacterium; species Microbacterium sp. LTA6. The sequence goes on along the minus strand of NZ_CP147855.1, from coordinate 3,910,897 downwards.
GCTGGCTGACGCCACCGAACACGGTGGTGACGCGGAGGCCGGCCGCTGCCGCGAGCGGCGCGATGGTCGCTGCGATCTGGGTGGCGAGCTCGCGGGTCGGAGCGAGCACGAGGCCGCGCGGGTGGCCGGCGCGGCTGGAGCGGGACGACGCCGCGAGACGGGCGACGAGCGGAAGCGCGAAGGCGATGGTCTTGCCACTGCCGGTGCGGCCGCGGCCGAGGAGGTCACGGCCGGCGAGGGAGTCGGGGAGGGTGTCGCGCTGGATGGCGAACGCCTCGGTCTTGCCATCTGCAGCAAGGACTGCAGCGAGATCGGCGGGCACGCCGAGGTCGAGGAAGGAAGTCATAGATGTATCTCCGTGAGTGCACACGCAACAGAGGCGCTGTGCGGGAAGGTGGGCGACGGCGCGGGATCGCGCATCGTTTCGCCGTTCGAAAAGGCCAGAACCAGCAAGTGGCGCGGGAGCGTGTCGACGACGCAGACGTCTCGCTCTCGCGAGAGGTATCCCTATGAGACTAGCACGGGGCGTCAGACGTACCCTGTGCGCCCCGCCAGCAGCCCGAGCGGAACGTCAGGAATGCGGGGGCTGTCAGGCGTGCAGCGCCTCGTTCAGGGTGACGCCGACGCCTGCGCGCTGCTTCGCCTCGATCGCACCCGTGACGGAGTTGCGCCAGAACAGGAGACCGTTGCGGCCGCTCAGCTCGCCGGCCTTCACGACGCGCTTGCCGCCGTCGGCGGTGTCGGGGCCGTCAGCCAGCAGGACCTTGGAGCCCGCCGTGACGTAGAGACCGGCCTCGACGATGCAGTCGTCGCCGAGCGCGATGCCGATGCCGGCGTTCGCGCCCAGCAGCGAGCGCTCGCCGATCGAGACCCGTACGGTGCCGCCACCGGAGAGGGTGCCCATGATCGAGGCGCCGGCGCCGATGTCGCTGTCCGCTCCGACGACGACGCCCTGCGAGATGCGTCCCTCGACCATGGCGGCGCCGAGCGTTCCGGCGTTGAAGTTCACGAAGCCCTCGTGCATCACGGTCGTGCCGGGGGAGAGGTGCGCTCCCAGGCGTACTCGCGAGGCGTCTGCGATCCGCACGCCGGCCGGCAGGACGTAGTCGGTGAGCCGAGGGAACTTGTCCAGTCCCTGCACCTGGATGCCGGCACGTTGCAGTAGCGGTCGCAGGCGGGCGGCATCGCTCGGGTGCATCGGCCCTGCGCTCGTCCACGCGACGGTCGGGAGGTGTCCGAAGATCCCGTCGAGATTCAACTCGTTCGGGCGCACCACGAGGTGGGAGAGGGCATGCAGACGCAGGTAGGCATCGGCCGTCGAAGCGGGTGCGGCATCCAGATCGATCTGCAGCTGCACGACCTCGACGGTGACGTTGCGCCGCTCGTCGGGCTCAGCCAACGCCTCCCAGGTGACAACCGCTGCGGCGGCATCCGCTGCGCTCAACGGGCCGGAGCCGACTTCGGGGAACCAGGCATCCAGGACGGTGCCGTCGCCGGCGATGGTGGTGAGGCCGACTCCCCAGGCGGTGCGCGCTTCTGTCATGCCTCAACGCTACCGAATCCACGACAGTAGGCTGGAACGCATGCCGCTCGACCTGACCGCGTCCTCCGTCGATCTCACTCGCGCGATCTGCGACATCCCCAGCGTCTCCGGTGATGAGCAGACGCTGGCCGACGCGATCGAGGCGGCCGTCGCGCCGCTGGCGCACCTCGAAGTGATCCGCCATGGAAACACCATCGTCGCCCGCACCGACCTCGGCCGCGCCCAGCGCGTCGTGATCGCGGGACACATCGACACAGTCCCGATCAACGAGAACCTGCCGACTCGCGATATCGAGATCGACGGCGAGGCCTTTCTCTGGGGGCGAGGCACCGTCGACATGAAGTCCGGGACCGCCGTGCAGTTGAAGCTCGCCGCCGACCTCGTCGACCCCGTGATCGATATCACCTGGATGTGGTACGACAACGAAGAGGTCGAGGCGTCGAAGAACGGGCTCGGCCTTCTGGCTGCGGTTCGCCCTGACCTGTTCGCTGCGGACTTCGCGATCCTCGGTGAGCCGTCCAACGGCGAGGTCGAGGGCGGCTGCAACGGCACGCTGCGTGCGATCGTGCGCACCGTCGGCGTGCGTGCGCACAGCGCCCGCGCCTGGGTCGGTGACAACGCCATCCACCGCGCGGCTCCCATCCTCAGTCGGCTGGCTGAGTACCAGGCCCGCGAGATTGCCGTAGACGGGCTGCTGTATCGAGAGAGTCTCAGCGCCGTGCGCATCGCGGGCGGCGTGGCGGGCAATGTCATTCCGGACGCGTGCGAGGTCGAGGTGAACTACCGCTTCGCCCCGAACAAGAACGCGGCAGAGGCCGAGGCGCACGTGCGCGGCGTTCTCGCCGGCTTCGAAGTGGAGATCACGGATGCCGCCGAGGGCGCCCGTCCGGGGCTGGACGCGCCGATCGCCCAGGAGTTCGTCGCTGCTGTCGGCGCCGAACCGCGGCCGAAGTACGGGTGGACGGATGTTGCCCGGTTCTCGGCCCTCGGCATCCCCGCGGTGAACTACGGACCCGGCGACCCGCACCTGGCTCATCACGATCAGGAACGCGTTCCGCTCGCCCAGATCGATGCCGTGGAGCGGGGACTCCGCGCGTGGCTCACGGCCCGCTGATCGGAGCCGCCCGACGCTGGGCGCAGATTCCCATCGTCGCGCGTATCGCCGTCGTCTATGTGTCCGCACGGTTGGTGACGACCGGTCTGCTCCTGCTCGCCGCGTCGTTGTCGACGCCGCTCTCCCGGTTCGGGGCGGATGCAGGGCTCGTCGACTTCGTCCTCGGCTGGGACGCGCAGTGGTATTGGTCGGTCGCCGAGTACGGCTACCCGGGGGAACTGCCGCTGACGGAGTCCGGTGAGGTTGCTGAGAACACCTGGGCGTTCATGCCCGTGTACGCATACGCAGCGAAAGCGCTGGGGCTCCTCTTCGGGTCCTGGGGTGCTGGCGCAATTCTCGTCTCGTTGGTGGCCGGGTTCCTCGCCTGCCTCGCGCTGCATCGGCTGCTCCGCGACAGGATCGGTGCCTCGGCCGCCATGTGGGCGGTCGTGTTCTTCGCCGCGGGCCCGCTCGGAGCGCTATTCCAGGTCGGCTACGCGGAGACGCTCTTCCTGCTCTTCCTGTTCCTCGCTCTGGATGCCGTGGCCCGGCGCCGTTTCTGGCTGCTGTATCTCCTCGTTCCGGTGATGGCCTTCACGCGTCCAGGCATTCTCGCGTTCGCGCTGTACCTCGGCCTCTACGGAATCCTCCGCTGGATCCGCCGCCGTGAGGATCCGCTGCCGGTTCGCGAGATCGTTCACATCGTCGCGCTCGGCGCCCTCGCCACCGCGACCGGCTTCGGCTGGCAGGCGATCGCGGGGCTCGTGACCGGGGACGCCGGTGCCTACCTCGCCACAGAGCTCGCGTGGCGGCGCAACTGGGTCTCCGGCGGCGCCTCGGGGTTCGTGCCGTTCGATGGATGGATCCAGGCGGCGCAGTTCTGGTTCGGCCAGTGGGGGATGCCGCCATGGTGGGGCCTCATCGCCCTCATCGTGCTGGTGGCCGCCTTCGGTGTCGCCCTGTTGCGATCGCGCCACGTGAGGGCGCTCGGCGCCGATCTGCGATTGTGGAGCCTGAGCTACGCGCTGTACCTGCTGGCGGTGTTCTTCCCGCAGTCGAGCACGTTCCGGTTGCTCATTCCGCTCAGCCCGCTGTGGGGAGCAATCGCCGTTCCGCGGTCGCGCCCCTGGCGGCTCGGGGTCCTGGCGGCGGTTCTGCTCGGCCAATGGCTCTGGATCTACCACGTCTACGCCCTCGGCAACACGTTCTGGCAGGTGCCCTGAACGTTAAGGGTTGATGCATTTCTTCACATGTGACGTCCGGGCGTCGGCGACACCCGATAAAGTTAATCCATACGACCGAGGGAAAGGAGCCACGATGGCAGCGATGAAGCCAAGAACCGGAGACGGACCGATGGAGGCCGTGAAGGAGGGGCGACTCATCATCGTGCGTGTCCCGCTTGAGGGCGGCGGCCGTCTGGTTGTCTCCGTGAACGATGCAGAGGCCAAGGAGCTTCACGACGTGCTGGCAGCCGTCGTGACGCCGGCCTGACGAAATCCCCATCCGCGCGAGCGGATGCAGAAGGGGCAGCGGATCAATGATCCGCTGCCCCTTCTGTGCGTGTGGTTCGCCGGTGGTCAGGTGCGGTCGCCGATGCTGACCAGCTGGAGCAGTCCTTCGCCCGCGGGTGATACCGCCGCGAGCACGGCCGAGGACTCCTGAGTCTCCTGGATGAGCGAGCGATAGGCGGCGGTGACGGCGTCGCGCTGCACGGGGTCGGCGACGCGGCCGCCGGCGAGGACACGGGGAACGAGCACCAGTCCGCCGTTGCGCGCCAGGCGCAGGCCGTGCTCGACGTACTCGATCACGTTCTCGGCATCCGCGTCGACGAGCACGATGTCATAGGAGGCCTCGTTCATCCGCGGCAGCACATCGGCGGCGCGGCCGGTGATGAATCGTGCCCTGGTCGAGGGGACCTTTGCGTCGGCGAACGCCTGGCGTGCCGCGGCGAGATGCTCCGGCTCGTTGTCGATCGAGGTCAGCACCGCCTGCGGCGCACCGCGCATCAGCCACAGTCCGGACACTCCGGCTCCGGTGCCGATCTCGACGATCGATCGAGCGCCGGTGGCTGCGGCCAGCACGGCGATCTGCGCACCGACGGCCGCACTGATCGGGGACGCGCCCAGTTCCACGGCGTGGGCGCGCGCACGGGCGATCGCGTCCGGTTCGACGATGGATTCACGGATGAAACGTGCGTTCGCGTCGTGCTCGCTCATGGCCTGATTCTCCCGTTGATCGTCATCCTGTTTCCAGGGTATGTGCACGGTGTGTGCGGCGAGGGCAGGCGCGGCGGTAGCCTGGGCATATGACATTCGGGCTCACCTTCGAGAAGCTCCTGCTGATCGGTCTGATCGCGGTGATGATCATCGGTCCTGAGCGCCTCCCCAGGGTCGCTGAGAACTTCTCCAAGTTCGTGCGGCGCGCCGGTCTCTTCCTGCGCGACACGAAGTCCAAGGTGCGCGAGGAGATGGGTCCGGACATCGACGACGTCGACTGGCGCAAGCTCGATCCACGTCAGTACGATCCTCGCCGCATCATCAGGGACGCCCTGCTCGAGGACGACTCGAAGCCGGCTGCGGCCGCAACCACAGTCGCCATCGCGGAGCCCGTGCCTGAGCCGGTGGCTCCCCGTCGTTCGCAGATCAGCCCTGCCTTCACCGGCGGCAATCCACCGCCGTTCGACGTCGAGGCCACGTGAGCCCATCCGCTCACAGATCCGGGTTGACCGATCGGGATCATGTGGCGCTCGGCGCTGCGGTTGTCGCGCTGCTCGCCGGGATCCTGATCTGGACGCTGTGGGTGCTCCCGGTCGTGTCTTCCGTCGAGGAGGCTCCGTCGAGTCCCCTCGGGCGCACCGTGCCCGTCGATCTTGACGAGGGTGCGCGGTCCGGCGTCTGGGCCAGCGGAATCTCGCCTGCGCTCGGCTCGACCCGCTGCACGGTGATCGCACCGGACGGCGTCGAGTTGCCGTTGCGTGGTGCGCCGTCTCTGACCTGGGACGACACCCTGTGGTGGATGACTCCGCGGCGGGGGTTCGAGCAGGTCGTGCAGTTCACGACGTCCGTCTCGGGAGTTCACGACCTGACGTGCGTGGATTCGCTCGGCACGTACGACGGCGAGTTCCTTGTTGCAGGGGACACGTTCGGCGGCGGGGAGCTCGGTCTCGGCCGTACGGGATCGAACGGTTTCGCGATCGGGACGGTGCTGGCGTTCTGCGCCGTCGTCCTGCCGTTGTTCTCGGTGCTGCTCCCGTTGGTGATCGGCCTCAGGGTGGCGTTCACCCGGCGTCCTTCGAGGCGCCGCGCCGTCGTCAGCTGAGGGACATCGGAAGAGAGCGACCGGCGAGGCCACGGCCCTGCGCGGAAAGAGTCCTCGCGAGGTTGAGAATCGCGCCCGCAGCGGCATCCGTCGGGTCGGCCGTGACCACCGGGATGCCGGCGTCACCGCCCGTGCGCAGAGCCGGGCTGAGCGGAATCGACGCGAGCAGGGGGACAGGAGCACCCGGCTCGGAGAGAGCCTCGGCGACCGCGGCGCCGCCGCCGGATCCGAACAGATCGATGATGGTGCCGTCAGGCAGCGCGAAGGCGGCCATGTTCTCCACGACGCCGATGACCCGCTGGCCGGTCTGTCTGGCCACTAGTCCACTGCGGATCGCCACCTCGGATGCGGCGGTCTGGGGCGTCGTGACGACGAGCACCTCGGCGTGCGGGAGCAGCTGACCGATCGAGATCGCGATGTCGCCGGTACCAGGCGGCATGTCGATGAGGAGAACGTCGAGGTCTCCGAAGAAAACGTCGGTGAGGAACTGCGTGACGGTGCGGTGCAGCATCGGTCCGCGCCAGGCGACGACGGCTTCGCCGTCGCGCAAGAACATCCCGATCGAGATCGTCTTCACGCCATAAGCGACCGGCGGCAGCATGAGATCGTCGATGCGGGTCGGCTGGGTTCCGGCCGGGATGCCGAGGAGCCCCGGGATCGAGAAGCCGTGCACATCGGCATCCACGAGACCGACAGCCAGTCCCTGTTCGGCGAGTGCGACGGCGAGATTTGCGGTGACAGTGGATTTGCCGACGCCGCCTTTGCCGCTGGAGACCAGGATCACACGAGTGAGCGACTCAGGGCCGAACGGCATCTGCCTGGCCGGACGCCCGTCGCGCAGCTTCTCGGTCAGCGCCTTCCGCTCGACCGGGGTCATCACGCCGACCTCGACGACGACCTCTGCGATCCCGGGAACGGATGCCGCGGCCCGATGCACATCCGATTCGATGCGCTGCGCTGCGGGGCATCCTGCGATCGTCAGCACGATTCCCACATGCGCGCGGTCGCCGTCCACCGCGATCTCCCGTACCATGTCGAGGTCGCCGATCGGACGGCGGAGCTCCGGATCGGTGACCGCGGCGACGGCTGCCCTGACCCGATCGGCCGCCGTCATGACGGGGTACCGCCGGACGGTGCCTTCGGATCGGAATCCTCGAGTTCCGCCAGCAGCGCCTTCAGCTCCTGGCGCAGCACGTCACGGGTCACGGTCTGCGAGTTGCGCTCCTCGAGCGACATCCGCAGAGCCACGATCTCGCGGGCGAGGTACTCGGTGTCGGCGAGATTCCGCTCCGCGCGCTGGCGATCCTGTTCGATCTGCACGCGGTCGCGGTCGTCCTGACGGTTCTGCGCCAGCAGGATCAGCGGGGCAGCGTAAGACGCCTGCAGAGAGAGCATCAGCGTGAGGGCGGTGAAGCCGTTCGCGGCGGCATCGAAGCGCCAGTTCTCGGGCGTCAGTGTGTTCCAGATGATCCACAGCACGCAGAACAGCGACAGCATCACCAGGAAGGCGGGCGTGCCCATCGCGCGCGCCACCCACTCGGTGAACCGGCCGAAGCGGTCGCGTGAAGTGGGCCGCTGGCGGGTGGTGCTGCGGCCGAGGGGCGTGCCGCGGCCGAGAGGCGCATCGAGGCGCGCGGAGCGAGCCATCAGCGCGTCTCCTTTGCTTCGGTTTTCTCATCGGTGTCGTGGCTGCGCCAGTCGTCCGGCAGCAGGTAGTCGAGCATGTCGTCGATGCTGATCGCACCGACGAGACGGTGCGCCGCGTCGATCACCGGCAGCGAGACGAGGTCGTAGCTCGCGAGCATGCGGGCGACCTCCATGGCGGATGCCGTGACCGATACCGTCTCCAGGCTGTCGTCCATGATCGCTCCCAGCCGCTCGTGCGGCGGGTAGCGCAGCATCCGCTGGAAGTGCACGACGCCGAGGAGTCGTCCCGTGGGCGTCTCGAATGGCGGCAGCGTCACGAACACCGCGGCGGCGAGAGCCGGGTGCAGCTCGTGTCGACGGATCAGCGCAAGCGCTTCGGCGACGGTCGCGTCGGCGGATAGGATGATCGGCTCGGGGGTCATCAGGCCACCCGCCGTATCCGGGCCGTACCGGAGCAGCATCCTGACGTCCTCGGCCTCCTCCGGCTCCATCAGCTCGAGCAGCTGCTCGAGTCGGCTGGAGGGAAGCTGAGCCAGCAGGTCGGCCGCGTCATCCGGATCCATCTGGTCGAGGATGTCGGCAGCGCGCTCGTCTCCGAGCTGGTCGAGGATGTGCACCTGCTCGTCTTCCGGCATCTCTTCGAGCGCATCGGCGAGACGGTCGTCGGAGAGCTCCTCGGCGACCTCGAGCATGCGCTTCTCCGGCAGGTCGAGGAGGGTGTTGGCGAGGTCGGCAGCATGGAGTTCGGAGTACGAGGCGACGAGCTGCTCGGCCGACTGCGATTCGCCGGGGGCGCGCTCCTCGGCGACTTCGCTCCACGCGGCGAAAGTCGTCGGTCCCTTCGCGAACGGAGAAGCGCTGGTCTTCGGGCGGCGCAGGAAGAGCTGGCTGACGGCCCATTCGCCGAGGCGGTTCGGTTCGATCGCGACGTCTTCGATGACGGCGTTGCCGCTGCCGTCGGCGAAAGACACTCTGCGGCCGAGCATCTCCGCGAGCACGCGTACTTCACCTGCCCGCGGCTGGAACCTGCGCACGTTGATGAGGCCGGTGCTGATCACCTGGCCGGAGCGGATGGAGGTGACCCGCCCGATGGAGAGGAAGACGTGTCGTCTTCCCGGGATCTCCACGACGAGGCCGATCACACGAGGGGCGCCGGTACTTCGGTACACGATGACGACGTCACGGACTTTGCCGAGCCGGTCGCCAGCGGGGTCGAAGACAGCGCACCCGGCCAGGCGCGCGGCAAAAACCCGTTGTGTGCTCACGGTTCCCAGCGTAGTGCGCGTGCCTTCGGCGCGCGGCCGGATCGACGGTTCCCAGTACGCCCATCAGCGGGCGTGGAAGAATGGGCCAATGAGCATGCTGAACCGTCCGGCCAACGGCACCGATACCGGCGAGACCGTCGCCTCGATGCGCGAATACGAGGCCGCCCAGAAGACGGTGTCCAAGCTGATCGCGGGGGAGGTGCCCGCGAGGGACATCGCGATCATCGGGCAGAGCGTGAGGACGGTCGAGCGGGTGACCGGGCGACTGGGCTACGCGGCCGCCGCACGCTCGGGGGCGATCAACGGCGTGCTCATCGGTCTCTTCCTCGCCGCGATCCTGGTGATCGGCCAGCCCGAGGTGCCGATCCAGCTCTTCGTCGGTTTCGTCCTCATCGGTGTCGCCGTCGGCATGCTGCTGAGCCTCATCACCTACGCGATCGTGCGTCGTCGCCGCGACTTCGCGAGCATCACCCAGTTCGCCGCCGATCACTACGAGGTGACGGTGATGCCGTCGTCTCTCGCGAAGGCCCGCCAGGTGCTGGGTGCTGTCACGCCGCAGACGACGCGTCCGCCGGTGAACCTCGACGAGCCGCCTCGCTACGGCGAGCGTGTCGTACCCGGGGCGACTCCGGTGGCGCCGTCGCCCGGAACCGAGCCCGGCGCCGAGGGGTACGTCGTCCCCCCGCGTCCGGCGGCTCCGATGTATGGCGAACGAGTGGTGCCCGCCTCGACGGATGCACCCGCACCCGCACCGGCTCCGGCAGAAGCGGCCCCGGCGGTTCCGACCGCTGCGGTCGGGACCTCGTCCGCGCCGGCAGCGGAGGAAGCCGCGGCTCCCGAGAGCGAGAGCCCTCGTCCGGCCGGGCGTGAGAGCGCAGCGGACTCCTGACCTTCCGATGAATCCGTTCCGCTTCGACGTGACGCTGCCCACGGGCGCGGTCGAGGTGTCGGCGGTGTGGAGCGAGGGAACCGGCCGCGGCACGGTGCTGATCGCCCACGGCGCAGGCACAGGAATGGACCATCCTTTCCTCACTGGATACGCTGCGGCACTCGGTGAGCTCGGATTCTCGACGTTGCGCTTCAACTTCCCGTACGTGGAGCTGGGACGACGGATGCCGGGCCCGGCCGCGCATGCGATCGCGACCTGGAACGCCGCAGTGGCCTGTGCACGCGATCGGGGCCCGCAGGCGCCGTTGTGGGCGACCGGCAAATCCTACGGCGGTCGGATGGCCTCGATGGCCGTCGCCGAAGGGCTTGCCGTGGATGGTCTGGTCTATCTGGGGTATCCGCTGCATGCACCAGGGAAACCGGAGAAGCCGCGCGCCGAGCATCTTCCCGCGATCAGTGTGCCGCAGTTGTTCATCGAGGGGACCAACGACCCGTTCATCCAGCCGCTGACGCAGTTCGAAGAGGTCGTCGAGAGCTGCCAGGACGCGCGAGTGGTGTGGATCGACGGCGGCGGGCACACCTTCGAGGTGAAGGGGCGCAAGCGCCCGGCATCCGATATCGGGGCATCGCTCGCGCCGCTCGTGGCGGACTTCGCCGGGAGCGGTGGATGAGTCTGAAAGGGCTTCATCATGTCGAGATCTGGGTCGGCGATATCGAGGAGGCCGCGCCGTCGTGGGGCTGGCTGCTGTCCGCGCTCGGGTTCGAGTGCATCGCGGAGTGGCCGGAGGGACGGACCTGGGATGCTGGCGGCGCTTACCTGACCCTGACGACGTCGCCGAATCTCTCCTCGCCCGATCATGACCGCCGCCGGCCCGGGGTGAATCACCTCGCGTTCTGGGGCGGCTCTCGTGCGGAGGTCGATGCGACCATGTCCGACGCCTCGGCGCACGGGTGGCGGGCGCTGTACCAGGAGCGTTATCCGCATGCCGGTGGCCCGGATCACTATGCCGGTTGGCTGGAGAACACCGCCGGGTTCAAAGTCGAAGTGGTGGCAGACGGGAGCTGAGGTTTCAGTCGCGCGCTTACGGAATCAGCGCGCCCAGCTCCGCATCCTCGAGCAGTCGGTGCAGCGTCGACAAGCCGAGAGCACTCATCTCCGGATTCGACTCCTCGTAGTACCAGACCAGGCCCATCGCCTGCTGCAGCGCCCACGCGGCTCCGCGGAACCACTCGGTGTTCCCGGCGCCGACACGTTCACGCACCACGCGTCGCGCTGGACCGTCGAAGAGGTGCCATGCGGCGACGAGGTCGAGTCCGGGGTCCGTGGGGCCGAAGGCCCCGCCGTCCAGCACGCCGGCGAGTCGATCGGCGCCGGTGCTATCGGAGACGAGCAGATTCGGCGGGGTCAGGTCGCGGTGGCTCATCACATCCGAGCCCGATCGCGGCAGGTCGTGCAGCACCGCCCACAACCGCTCCGCGTGCGGCACGTCGATCAGGTGCGCGCTCTGCGCGAAGCAGTGCACCATCCATTCGTCGTGGTCGCGCAGAGATCCGCCCCGACCCCGACCGTCGAAGACTCGGCCACCCTGGTCGAGCCTGCGCAGCGAGGTGATGAGGGTTGCGACGTCCTCGGCCAGCGATGCCGATGACGCGTGCCGGTCGGGCCGAGCGACCTCACCCGGTACCCAGGTCTGCACCGACCAGGCGGACGGGTACTCCGCAGTCGCCTCGCCGGCGCCGAACGGCTGCGGCGACGGGAACGCACTCGCGCTCGAGAACTCCGTCAGCGCCGCTGCTTCCGCGACCAGCTCCGCCGGCGCAGTGGCCTGCAACGGGAAACGTGCGACGAGATCCTCGCCGATGCGCATGATCGTGTTCACGGTTCCGGCCGTGCGCACACGTCGCACCGGCAGCGCAGCCAACGACGGGAACTGCGCGGCGATCAGCCGACGGGCGAGATCCTCGTCGACGTCGAGTTGATTCTCGTGCATCGGTTGCTGCTCAACGTCCGGCTTGCTGCTGAATGAACGACTTGCTCACCCCGACAACCCGCTCATCATGCCTGCAACCGCTTGATCCACGCCTCCACGTCGTCGGCAGTACGCGGAATCTCTGCCGACAGGTTCACCGGGCCGTCTTCGGTCATCAGGATGTCGTCCTCGATGCGCACGCCGATTCCACGCAGTTCGGCCGGTACCGTCAGGTCGTCGATCTGGAAGTAGAGTCCCGGCTCGATCGTGAAGACCATGCCCGGCTCGAGGATTCCGTCGTAGTACATCTCGCGGCGTGCCTGCGCGCAGTCGTGCACATCGATTCCGAGATGATGCGACGTGCCGTGCACCATGTAGCGGCGGTGCTGGCCTCCCGCATCCGCATCCAGCGCCTCCTCGGCGCTCACCGGAAGCAGTCCCCACTCGGCGACGCGTGCAGCGATCACCTGCATCGCGGCCTCGTGCACCGTGCGGAACCGAACGCCGATGCGCGCGGCCGCGAACGCCGCATCGGCGGCTTCCACGACGGCGTCGTACACCCGGCGCTGCACATCGGTGAACGTGCCCGATACCGGCAGGGTCCTCGTGATGTCGGCTGTGTACAGGCTGTCGGCCTCGACGCCGGCATCGACGAGGATCAGATCGCCGGGGACCACCGTGCCGTCATTGCGCGTCCAGTGCAGGTAGCAGGCGTGCGGACCGGATGCGGCGATCGTGTCGTATCCCTCGCCGTTGCCCTCTTCTCGAGCGCGGCGGTGGAAGACACCCTCGACGACGCGCTCGCCGCGGGCATGCACCGATGCTTCGGGGAGCGCAGCGATGATGTCATCGAAGCCACGTGCGGTGATGTCGACCGCCCGGCGCATCTCCGCGATCTCGAAGTCGTCCTTGACCAGGCGCAGCTCGGAGACGAAGCTGTCCAGCGCGGCATCCGAATCGAGCACCAGCTCGCCCTCGACGGACGAGAACTCGTCGAGGTGCGCGGTGGCGACGGCGAGATCCGCGGCGACGCCGGCGAGCGACGGGCGGGGGCCGATCCAGAATTCGCCGACCGTGGCGTCGGCGTAGAACTCCGTCGTCGTGCGGTCAGCCCGCTCGCGGAAGTACAGCGTCACGTCGTGGCCGTCGGCGGACGGCTCGAAGACGAGGACGGAATCGGGCTCGGCATCCGACGCCCACCCGGTCAGGTGCGCGAACGCGGAGTGCGCACGGAATACGTAGTCGGTGTCGTTGCTGCGCTGCTTGAGCGATCCGGCCGGGATGACCAGGCGCTTTCCGGGGAACGCGGCGGACACCACAGCGCGACGTGCGGCGGCGTACGGCGCCTGCGCGCGCGGTGTCGGCAACGACTCCGGGCGTTCAGCCCATCCGGTGGAGATGGTGTCGAGGAAGCCCCGGGGGAACGGCTGCTTGCGGTTCGTGGTGCTGGTCTCGGCGGCGGGCTCTGCGATCGTGTCGCGCTCTCCAGTGCTCATCCGACCAGTCTCTCACCTGCCGGACGATCGTGGGAGTCAGCCCACGGGCTCGAGCTGGACGACCATCCCGCGGTGATCGCTGCCGCCGGCGTCCTCGAAGATGAGAGAGCCGGTGGGACGCCAGTTCGGCGAGGCCATCACATGATCGATCGGCGCGCCGGCGAGTGCGGGGAGCGAACTCGGCCACGTGCCGACGAGGCCGTTGCCGGTGCGCGATGCCACGTCGCGGCAGTACCCCATGTCGCCGCCGTCGACGCCGAATGGGGCCATGTGGTCGACGGTCGCGTTGAAATCACCGGCGAGGATGACATCTCCCTGTGGGCACTGGTCGGCGATCCACTGCAGATCGGATCGCCAAAGATCCATCTCCTCGAGCCGGGGTGCGACCGCGTGGACGGCGACGATCGTCGGACCCTCCCCGTCGACAGGCATCAGCACGGCGCTCGGCACCGAGCCGGTGTTGCTCGAACCGTCCTCGGACGACTGGATCACGGAGTAATCGCCCAGTTCCGGGGAGACGAGCACGGTCGTCTGCCAGGACTGCGGCCCGTCGGGTACGTCCGGTCGGTACTGCACGTGATGCACCCACATCGGATACCCCTGATCGCGCAGCAGGATCGCGATGCTCTCACCGACGGACTGCGAGGTCTCCGGCAACGAGACGATGTCGGCGCTCTGCGCGAGGATCTGCGTGGCGATCTCGTCGGCAGATACTGCTTCTCCTGCGGTGTTCCAGGTCAGCACCCGGATGCTGGAATCGGTCTTCTCCGGGAGTGAGGAGTCGCCGAAGCCGCGGGTCGCGCCGATGATCCCGGTTGCGCCGGCGCCGAGCAGGGCGACGATCAACACCGAAGCGGCGAAGCCGCGCAGCGGGCGCACGAGGAGCAGCAGCAGCGAGAGCACGGCGACCGCCAGGAATCCGCCCAGCACCAGCCCTCGCGCTGCGACGAGCTGCGCGAACGGGTACGTCTGCTCGAGACGGAAGAACTGCGGCCAGACCACGATCGCAGTCGCGATCGCGAGAAGCAGCGTGAGGAGGATCCCGAGGAGACGAAACATCCCCTCAAGCCTAGGAGGAGAGCCTGTGAAGTCCCTGCCGCGGCGCCGGTCGCGCCCGGTGTCGTCCGCGCTCGCTACGCTCAGAGGATGGCCGCTGATCCGTCGCATCGATTCGCGGGTCCCGCCGACCTGCATCTGCACTCCAACCACTCCGACGGGACCGAGGCGCCGGCCGAAGTGATGCGTCAGGCGCATGCGTACGGCGTCCGCACCGCAGCCCTCACCGATCACGATCGCACCACCGGGTGGGACGAGGCGGCGACGGCCGCGGGCGAGCTGGACATGACCTTCATCCCGGGGATGGAACTCTCCGCGAAGCACGAGTGGCGCAGTGTGCACGTGCTCGGCTACCTCTTCGATCCGGACGATGCCGCGCTGCGCGTCGAGACCGACCGCATCCGCGGCGACCGGATCGGGCGGGCTGAACGGATCGTCCGCAACATCTCACGCGACTACGACCTGCACTGGGACGACGTCCTCGCACAGACGATGCTGGATGCGACGGTGGGTCGCCCGCACATCGCTGATGCGCTGGTGGCCCGAGGCATCGTCCGCGACCGGACCGAGGCTTTCGACGGCATCCTGCATCCGCGCGAGGGTTACTACGAGCCGCACTACGCACCCGACCCTCTCACGGCAGTGCGACTGATCACCGAAGCCGGGGGAGTGGCCATCATCGCGCACCCCGTGACGTCTGGTCGCGACAGGATGATGCCGGTGCCGTTCATCGAGAAGCTGATCGCGGCGGGACTCGGCGGCTTCGAGATCGATCACCGGGAGAACACGGCCGCCGGCAAGAAGATGCTGCACGAGATCGCAGCGAAGCACGACCTCATCATCACGGGATCAAGTGATTACCACGGCACCGGCAAACCGAATCGGCCTGGCGAGAACACCACGTCCGAAGACATGGTGGCTCGGCTCATCGATCGGGCGACGGGCTCGGCGCCGCGATACGCCTGAGGGGCGGATGCTGCACAGCATCCGCCCCTCAGGTCATGTCGTTCAGGCGCCGGTCGGCGCTCCGGCACCAGTGCCGCCGCGGCGACGGCGACGGCGGCGAGCGGGAGCCGGCTTGCCGTCGTGGTGTTCCTTGCCTGCACCGTCGTGGGTGCCGGCGCCGGGCTCAGCGGCCTCATGCGCGGCGACGCCTGCGTCATCGGAAGAGCTCGCGGACGAGCCTGATTCCGTGCCCTCGGCGAAGGTGGATCCGACCTTCTCGGCACCGCCGCGACGGCGACGGCGACGGCGCGTCCCGCCCTCGTCGGTGCCCTGCTCGGCGGCATCCACTGCGCGCTCCGGTCGCGGGGTGCGCTGCGTCTTCGGAGCCTCAGCCTTCGGTGCCGTCGTCAGCCGGCCCTTCGTCCCCGCGGGGATGTCGAGGTCTTCGAAGAGGTGCGGGCTCGACGAGTAGGTCTCGACAGGCTCAGGCTGGCCGAACTCGAGAGCGCGGTTGATGAGGGCCCACTTGTGCATGTCCTCCCAGTCGACGAAGGTGACCGCGATGCCGGTCTTGCCGGCGCGGCCGGTGCGACCGGCGCGGTGCAGGTACGTCTTGTCCTCGTCCGGGATGGTGTGGTTGATCACGTGCGTGACGTCATCGACATCGATGCCGCGCGCGGCGACGTCGGTGGCGACCAGCACGTCCCGCTTGCCGGCCTTGAAAGCGGCCATCGAGCGCTCGCGCTGCTCCTGGCCCATGTCGCCGTGGACACCGCCGACGTTGAAGCCGCGGTCGCCCAGCTCGTCGACCAGCCGCTGCGCCGCACGCTTAGTGCGGGTGAAGATCACGGTCTTGCCGCGGCCCTCTGCCTGCAGGATGCGACCGATGACCTCGTCCTTGTCCATCGAGTGCGCCCGGTACACGAGGTGCTTGATGTTCGCCTGCGTGAGACCCTCGTCGGGATCGGTCGCGCGGATGTGGATCGGGTTGCTCATGAACCGGCGGGCGAGTGCCACGATCGGGCCAGGCATGGTCGCCGAGAACAGCTGCGTGTGACGGACTGCCGGCACCTTCTGGAAGATCTTCTCGATGTCGGCGAGGAAGCCGAGGTCGAGCATCTTGTCGGCCTCGTCGAGCACGACCTGGGTTGCGTTCGACAGGTCGAGCAGACGCTGACCGGCGAGGTCGATCAGACGACCGGGCGTGCCGACGACGATCTGCGCGCCGGCCTTCAGCTGGTCGATCTGTCCTTCGTAGGCCTTGCCGCCGTAGATTGCGACGACGCTGGTTGCGCGGTTGCTGGTGAGCAGGTCCATGTCTTCGTACACCTGCACCGCGAGTTCGCGGGTCGGCACGACGATGAGCGCCTTGACGCCGTGCGACGGGTTCAGGCCGAGGCGCTGCACGACCGGGATGCCGAAGCCGAAGGTCTTGCCGGTGCCCGTCTTGGCCTGGCCGATGATGTCCTGGCCGGGAAGGCCGAGGGGGATGGTCTGCTCCTGGATGGGGAACGCGTCGATGATGCCCTTGGAAGCGAGCGCTTCGACGATGTCCTGATCGACGCCGAGATCAGCGAAAGTAGTCAATTCTTCAGATGCCTGTCCGGCGAGCCTTGCAGAGCGCAGTGCTCGCCACGAAAACGGATCCACGCCGTCTCTTCTGCCACAGGCGCGGGGCCCCACTCCACTGGCGGGACGTGACCAGCCTACCCGAGGGGGTCGGAACACCGGGGATCAGCGGTGAGCTTGGGTAGTCTGGGCGCATGGTCGACTGGTTCTGGAAGCGCAAGGCTCCGCGGCGCACACTGACGCTTCGCAGTCGAGGCGATCAGGGTGATGCGACGAGGGTCGACTTCGCCGAACTCGCCCCTGAACTCAATCGCTTCCTCGGTCAGGCCGCGTACCTGCAGCTCGGCTACTTCGAGACGCTCACGCGACTGATCCGCGCCACCCCGGAGCTCTCCGAGAAGGAAGCGCTGTCGCGAGCGGCCGGCGCGGCCCTCAGCAAGCATCGTGCGATCGTCGATCTGATCGCATCTCGCGGCGACGATCCGACGCAGCTGATGCTGCCGTTCCGTGAGCACCTCGACGCGTTCCGCCGGAAGACGATCGGCGCGCGCCCGCGTGAGACCCTCCTGGCTGTCTACATCACCGCAGGAATGCTCGACGACTTCTACCTCGCGCTCGCCTCCAGCTATGGCGACACCGGTCGCCGGGTGGCCGACATCCTCCGGCAGGATGACGGCCGTCAGGAGATCGTGGCGATCATCCAGCTCACGATCGAGAGCGACGAGGAGTGGCGTTCGCTGCTCTCGATGTGGGCACGCCGACTCGTCGGCGACGCGCTGCTCGTGTGCCGCGCGGCCTTGCGTCCCGAACGCCTCGCGATGGACGAGGAACGCGTCGAGCCGGTCTACACCGAGCTCATGGGAGCGCACGCCCGTCGGATGGATGCGATGGGACTCGCGTCCTAGCGGATCTCCGCCGTCCGCGGAGTGGTCGCATCGGCGCGCTGCATCCGTTCCAGCTGCCTTGTCAGCCTCCACGCGATGATCAGCGGGATCGCACCGATCACGCCGAACGACATGTCGATCAGCTGCCAGCCGAGCGGAATTCCGCGGATGCCGCCGGCGATGAGCGCGAGCGGGATGATCCCGACGCAGGCGATCACCCCGAACTGCGTCACCCAGATGTTTCGCACCGGATCGATCAAGGGCCCCACGAACACCACGGCGAGCACGAGGTGCGCGAAGGCGAGCCAATCCGTGCCGTAGGCGATGAACGGGTAGCGGGTGTCGACGTCAGCCAGGGCATCCGCGACCCGATCGACCCAGGCGACGGCATCCGGGAACCAGCCCACGGCGGGGGAATCGTGCAGGACGTCGCTGGCGAATGCCAGTTCGACCCGGAGCGGGAACGCGGTGATCCCGCTGAGAACCAGCCCGATGATGAGGATCCAGATGCAGACGCGGATCCAGAACAGCGTGCGGGCCACGCTCGGCTCCGAATCGCTCGACGACATCGCGTTCAGATTCCCAGCGCGGCCTTCGTCTCGGCATCCGTGCGACGACGGATCGCGACGATCGCGAGGGTCGCGATGACGGCGATCAGAACCGAGCCGATGATGCTCGCGAGCCACAGCCAGATGCTGTCCTGGCCGACGCCCGCCCACTGCATGGCCGTGTAGATGACCCCGGCCGCCACGGTCGCGATCGCCGGGGTGAGGGCGACGCCGCGCAATTCACGGCCACTGACCAGGAAATGCGCACCGATGCCGAGCGCGCACGCGGCGACGAGTGCGAGAAGGATGTACATCGTGGGGTCAGGCGACGAAGCCGACGCGGCGTGATTCCTCGGTGCCCAGTTCGATGTAGGCGAGGTTCGCGGTCGGGACCAGGTAGGAGTTGCCCTTCACATCGGCGAAGTTCATGTGCGTCGTACCCTGCTCGAGAGCAGTGGCGACCTGGGTGCGGACCTCGTCGGCGGAGGCTCCGGTGTCGAAGCTCAGCTCGCGGCCGGTGTTGATGATGCCGATGCGGATTTCCACGCGTGCTCCTCGCGATTCAGTGACGACGTTCTCGTCGGGGACTGCGCCCAACTCTACCCCGGTGGTGCCGGCGCGGATCGGTCGTCGCTGCTGGTTTCGCCCTGAGCGCACAGGGCGACGGGCCGCGGCGGGGAGTGATGTCCGCGCACCCCGCTAGCGTGGAGAACATGACCCCGGATGCTGCGCAGCGAGCCGTCGTCGGCGCCCCTGCGACCGCATCCGGCGTGATCATCGGAGCACCGGGAACGGGAAAGACGCGCACTCTCACCGACCGTGTCGTGCATCTGCTCGGCTCCGGAATCCGGCCTGCCGAGGTGCTGGTGCTGACGCCCAACCGGAAGGCGGCGACGATGCTGCGCGATCGCATCGGCGTGCGCATCGACCAGGCGACTCCCGGGCCGCTGGCCCGATCCCTCGGCTCCTTCGCCTTCCAGCTGGTGCGCGGTGCGATGGTGCAGCAGGGCGACGAACCTCCGGCGCTGCTCACCGGGGCCGATCAGGACCGCATCATCGCCGAGCTCCTCGCCGGTCACGAGAGTGATGAAGAGGATGGTGTCGAGCGCTGGCCGGCACAGCTCAGCGCCATGGTCCGCTCCTCGAAGGACTTCCGTTCGGAGCTGCGCGCGTTCATCGCCGAGTGCGCCGAGCTCGGGGTGTCGCCGGCAGAGCTGCGGGCATCCGACCGCGTCGCCTGGCGCGCCGTCGCGGCCTTCCTCATCGAGTACCGCGGCGTGCTCGACCAGTTCCGCTCCGCGCATCGTGATGCCGCTGATCTGCTCAGCGAGGCCGCCGTTCTGCTGCGCACGGCCGACACGGCGTCGCTCGGAGCCCTTGGTGAACTGCGGGCGGTGCTCATCGACGACGCCCAGGAGCTCACCTCCGGCGGCATCGCGATCGTGCAGGCCCTGCGCGATCGCGGGATCGCGGTGCTCGCCTTCGGAGATCCCGACATCTCGTCCGGTGCGTTCCGCGGCGCGAGCCCCGAGCTGTTCGCCCGACTGGCCGCCGTGCTCGGCGACGTGTTCGTCCTCGACGAGCCGCACCGGCAGACACCCGCTCTCACCGATCTGACCCGCCGGGTGACCCAGGCGATCGGAGTCGCCGGCCGGGTCGAGCACCGGCGAGCCCCGGCGCCGCGCGACGAGCAGGCGCAGGACGCCGGCATCACGACCTTCCTCGCCCCGTCGCCCCACGAGGAGATCGACCGCATCGCGGCCGTCCTGCGTGAGTGGCACCTCGAGCAGGGCATCGCGTGGGACCGGATGGCGGTGCTGGCGCACGACACCCGGCAGGTGGTGAACTTTGACGTCGAGCTGGCTGCGCGAGAGGTGCCGACTCGCTCCGCGGGTGTGCAGCGACCGCTGGGCAGCGAGCAGGTCGTGCGTGACATCCTCGGCATCGTCCGCCTCGCCATGACGCCGGTGGCCGAGCGCGAGGCGGATGCTCTGGCCGAGGCGCTGCGCACGCCCTTCGGCGGCCTCGACGGCGTCGGACTCCGCAGGCTCCGGGCCGGTCTCCGGCATCGTGAGCTGGAGAACGGGGGCTCGGCACCCGCACGCGAGCTGCTCCGCGTGGCGCTGGCCGAGCCGGCGACTCTTGACCTGCTCGACACGCCTGAGGCACGGACGGCAGCGCGATTCGGCTCGCTGCTGCAGAAGGTCTCCGACGCGGCAGCGACGGGGGAGACCATCCACGAGCTGCTCTGGCGGGTGTGGGATGCGGCCAGAGCTCCGAGCGGGCGTCGTCTCGACGAGGCCTGGCGCGAGGCGTCGGAGGCGCCGGGAGGCGCAGAGGCCGGACGTCGACTCGATGCGCTCGTTGCCCTGTTCGACGCCGCCAAGCGCTCGGTGGAGCGCGTGCAGGAGGGGGGACCGGCTCGCTTCATCTCCGACATCATCGACAGCGAGGTGCCCGAAGACACCCTCTCGTCCCCTGAGCGTCCGGGAACGGTGACGTTGCTGACCCCCGCAACGGCTCTCGGCACCGAGTTCGACGCCGTCGTCATCGCGGGGGTCCAGGACGGCGTCTGGCCCAATGTCCGGCTGCGCGGCGGGATGCTCGACACCTGGCGCCTCGCCGACACGATCACGGCGGCGCGGAACGGCCATCCGCTGGACGAGCCGGACACCCAGGGCCGCCGCCGCACGGTGCTGCACGACGAGCTGCGCCTGTTCGTTCGCGCACTGTCCAGGGCCCGCCGGCTGCTGCTCGTCACCGCCGTCGACGACGACGATTCGTCGCCGAGCGCCCTGTTCGGCTTCCTTCCGGAACCGCGCCCCGACGCCGGTGATCGCCTGGCACATCCGCTCACGCTGCGTGGCCTCGTCGCGCGGCACCGTCGCACGCTCACCAGTTCCGATGACGCGCATGCCCGTGCCGAGGCCGCCGGTCAACTGCGATTGCTCGCCGAGGCGGGCGTGCCCGGTGCCGACCCGTCCACCTGGTACGGGATGCGCGAGCCGTCCAGTACCGCGCCGCTGCGCGATCTCGACAACGCCGGTGTCCGCGTCTCCCCGTCGCGCCTCGAGGCCTTCGAGGAGTGCGGCCTCGGCTGGGTTGTGTCAGCGCTCGGCGGCGACACGGTGGTGGCGCCCTCGGCGGGAATCGGTACGATCCTGCACGCCGCGATGGAGCGCGTCCCCGAGGGCGGGATCGAGCAGCTGCGCGAGATCGTCGCCGAGCGATGGCCCGAGCTCGACTTCGAGACCGCCTGGATCGGGCGCAAGGAACGGCGCCGAGCCGACCTCTACGTCGACCGGATGCAGGCGTACCTGAGCGAGGTGTCCCGTGACGGCGGGCGTGTCGTCGGATCGGAGGCGGAGTTCCGCTTCGCCGTCGGGCTGTCCGACGACCTCGACGAGGTCACGGTTGAGCCTGTGGAGGGCACGGCTCCCGCGGGGCGGGCGCTGGTGAGCGGCGTGATCGACCGCGTCGAGGTCTACGCCTCGGGCGCCGGCGAGCACCGACCTGCGCGCGGCCAACGCTGGACCGAGATGGCGCAGGGCGCCGGAGGCGAGCGCGTCGTCGTGGTCGACCTGAAGAGCGGGAAGTACGAGCCGGACACCGAGTCGGCGGTGCTCGAGCACGCGCAGCTCGCCGCCTACCAGGTGGCGGTGCAGGAGGGGCTGGTCGACGGCGCGAACGCCGACGCCCTGGTCGGGGCGCGTCTGGTGATCGTGTCGAAGACAGTCGGGAAGAGCGATTATCGGGTGGCGCATCAGCACACGCTCGGCGACGAGCAGCGCACGGCTTTCCTGCACCGGGTCGCGGACGCAGGCAGAGGGATGGCGGCGAGCAGCTTCACCGCCCAGGTGCAGGCGCACTGCGAGGATACGCAGGTGTACGTCAAACCGTGCCGCATCCACACCGTCGAGGCGGTGAGCTCGTGACGGCATGGACGGGCGAACTGGCGCTCACGGCCATCGACATCGCCGCCGCTCTCGGCCAGCCGCCGCCCACGGCCGCACAGCAGCGCGTCATCGAGGCGCCGCCCGGACCTGCCCTGGTGGTCGCCGGTGCCGGATCGGGCAAGACGGAGACGATGTCGGGGCGGGTGGTCTGGCTCGTCGCGAACGGCCATGTCCGCCGCGACGAGGTCCTCGGGCTGACCTTCACCCGCAAAGCGGCCGGTGAGCTCGCCGAGCGCATCGGTGCGCGGCTCGCGCTGGTCGACGAGTACGGGCGACGCGGTCTGCTTCCGCACCTCACCGAGATCGTGCGCAGCGGGGCGCTGGAGCGGGTCGAAGCGGCATCCGCCGGTCGTCAGCGCGAGCTGGTGCGCTCGACGGTGCTCGACGAGCTCTCCCTGCGCTTCGGTACTGGCTGGGACCCGTCGGCTCCGCGCCCGGCGGAGGAGATCATGATCCGTCCGAGGGTGTCGACTTACAACGCGTTCGCCGACTCGCTGGTGCGCGAGCACGCGGCGCGGATCGGCCGCGACCCGGATGCCGCGATGCTCAGCCAGTCTGCGTCGTGGCTTCTCGCCCGCACCGTCGTGCATCGCTCGCAGGATCCCGACCTCGAGGAGATCGAGCGATCGCCGTCGGGAGTGATCGATGCGGTGCAGCGTCTCGCCGGCGACGCCCTCGATCATCGAGCCCCCATCGCGGACATCGAGAGGATCGCCAGCGCGCAGGCGGAGGCTTTCGGGCCGTACCGGGAACGCGCGATCGTGGAGACGGCGGCGTCGAACCTCGAGAACGTGCCGGTCCTCACCCGGCTCGTCTCCGAGTACGTCGCCGAGAAGTCCCGTCGTGGCGTGCTCGACTTCGCCGACCAGGTCAGCGGCGCCTTCGACATCGTGGAGGGCTCGGCCGATGTGCGCGAGGCACTGCGGGAGCAGTACCGGGTGGTGCTGCTCGACGAGTACCAGGACACCTCCGTCATCCAGACCCGGTTCCTCGCTGCGCTGTTCCACGACACCGCGGTGATGGCCGTCGGCGACCCGCACCAGTCGATCTACGGATGGCGCGGCGCGAGTGCCGACAACCTCTACGCGTTCGGCCGCGAGTTCGCCCGTACGCAACCGGCGGCGAACTACAGCCTGATGACGAGCTGGCGCAACGACCGCACCATCCTCGATGTCGCCAACCGCGTGCTGCTCTCGCTGCAGCGCGCCGAGCTCAGTGTGCCCGAGCTGGAGCCACGGCCGGGAGCGGGCGAGGGCGCTGTCGACGTGCGATTCGCGCTCACCGTCGAGGATGAGGCCGACGACGTCGCTGCGTGGTTCGCCGATCGTCGTGACATGGCGGCGGGAGCATCGAGCGGCGCCGTCCTTTTCCGGTCAAAGAAGCACATGCAGACCTTCGCCTCGGCCCTCGGGCGTAGGGGCATCCCGCATCGCATCCTGGGATTGGGCGGGTTGCTGTCGACTCCCGAGGTCGTCGACGTCGTCTCTGCGCTGCGGGTGATCCACGATCCGACGGCCGGATCCGCGCTGATCCGCCTGCTCGTCGGCCCTCGCTTCGCGGTCGGCGTCGCCGATATGGCTGCGCTGTACGACCTCGCGATGACCCTCGCCAAACGAGATGGATCGCTCACCCCGCTCCCGGACGAGGTACAGGCGCGGCTGCGCTCCTCGCAGGGAGCGGACGAAGCTGTTTCGATCGTCGACGCTGTCGACTTCGTGCGCGGCATCGACGACGGCTACCGGATGCTCGAGGCGATCACCCCGACGGGGCGTGCGCGTCTGCGCGAGGCCGGCGAGATGCTCGAGCGGTTGCGCCGTGCCTCCACGCAGCCCATCCCCGAGCTGATCCGCCTGATCGAGACCGAGTTGCGGCTCGACATCGAACTCGCGACGAACGAGACCAGGGGCCCGGCGCGTACGGCGTCGACACAGCTGCGCGCGTTCACGGACGAGGTGCGCGCCTTCCTCACGGCCGACGAACGCGGAACGATCGGGAACCTGCTCGCGTGGCTCGACAAGGCCGAGCGCACCGACGAGCTGATGCCGCGGACGGAGCCGCCGGAGCCAGGGGTCGTGCAGTTGCTCACCATCCACGGGTCGAAGGGGCTGGAGTGGGACGCCGTGGCCGTGGTGCGCCTGGTCGACGATGAGCTGCCAGGCACACCGAAGGAGACCGCCGGCTGGTTCGGATTCGGGATGCTTCCGTTCGCGCTCCGCGGCGATCGCACGGCCCTGCCTGTGTTCTCCTGGGATCCGGTCGCGGAGATGGCTGCGGCCGGCGACGATCCGAAGAAGCGCCACAAGGCCGCTCTGGATGCCCTGGGCAGCGGCCGGACCAAGGCCTACCCTGCCGGAGGCGCGCTGGAGCGGTTCAAGTCCGAGTACCGCGACTACCAGCAGCAGGAGGAGCGACGGCTGGCCTACGTGGCCTTCACCAGAGCCCGTACCCACCTGCTGCTCAGCGGTGCGCATTGGGCAGGGCAGAAGAAGCCGCGCACGCCCAGTCCGTACCTCCTGGAGGCGATCGAGATCCTCGGTCTCGACGCCATCGACGGCGTCGACCCGGATGAGAACCCTTATGAGGGCGCATCGCGCACCGCCGCGTGGCCCCGTGACCCGCTCGGCGGACGCCGAGGCGTCGTTTCGCGTGCGGCCGAGGAGGTGCGTGCCGCGATGACGTCCACCGCAGCGCCGCAGGCGACACGGGAACTCGAGCGGCTCCTCGCGGAGCGCGCCGAGCGCCAGCGCGGCGCGATCGCCCACGTACCGACCAGGGTTCCGGCGTCGCGATTCAAGGACTACATCGGCGACTTCGCCGGGACCGCCCGCACGATCGCCCGCCCGATGCCGGAGCGCCCGTACACGCAGACCCGGATCGGAACACTGTTCCACTCCTGGGTGGAGCACCGCTCCGGTCTGGTCGGCGCCGATTCCTCGCTCGATGACGGACTGTGGGAGATCGACGACGACGAGGCCCGGCTCGACGACGTCGCCAGGGCCGACGAAGCGGCCCTGGCCCGATTGCGCGACACCTTCGAACGCAGCGAGTGGGGTGCGCTCAAGCCGATCGCCGTCGAGATCGAGATCGACTTCGCCCTCGGAGCGGGAGTGTCGTCGGGCGCTGACTCCGACGAGTCAGGGCACATCGTCATCTGCAAGCTCGACGCCGTCTATCGGCGGGACGACCGTGGAGGTCGAATCGAGATCGTTGACTGGAAGACGGGTAAGGCACCGCGCACCGCCGAGGAACGCGAGGAGCGGATGCTCCAGCTCGCCCTCTATCGCCTGGCTTACCACCGCCGATTCGGTGTGCCGCTGGGGGAGATCGACGTCGCGCTGTACTACGTGGCCGACGACCTCGTCATCCGAGGAGAGCGGATCTACTCGGAGGCGGAACTCTTCCAGCGCTGGAGTGCCGCCCGCGCTGCGCGTTGAGCCTCGTCTGAGTCTCCCGCCGCAGCCCTGCGGTCATCGTCGACCTCCTGATCGGACGCATTCGCCGTCTGCTCGACGTCTTCCAGCGGAAAGAGCCCCGACTCGACGATGCCGGAAAGATCTTCGGTCTCCACGTTCGTCATCGCGGCGCGGCGGTCCACCGATGCATCGGGCTCGTCATCGCGGGCGTGCGACGCCCGGTCGAGCGAGGGGACGGATGCCGTTGCATCCGCGTCGTGCCACAGGTCGTCGGGATTGTAGGCATCGGTCTGCATGGAGGTGTCGACCGCGACAGCAGCCGAGGCCGGCACGCGATCCAGCGCGTCGAGGGCCGAGTCGACGCCCTCGCTCCGCGCGGCGATCACATTCCTGTCGTCGTCACGAAGCCCGGCGGCGAGAGCCTCCAGGAGAGCAGCCGCATCGTCGACGATGTCTGTGCGGCGCAGCGAGTCCCCATGCACCAACCACCGTGCGAATTCCAGTTCGGCGAGCAGCCGAGCACGCACCTCTAGTGCCGCATCCGGCACTCGCCCCGCCGCCCGCGCATACGAGGCATGGACATCGGGCGCCGCATCCGGTGCGGCCGACAGCCAGGCGAGATCGACGGCAGGGTCGCCGACCGACAGGCCGTGCCAGCCGACCAGGCCGATGACCTGCGGTCCGAGTTCCGGGTCGTCATCGAACAGGAAGGAGGTCGCCTGCACGCCGCCCAGCACGACCGTGGCCTCGAACCGCCAGAGATCGTCATCGGCGACGGCCTCACGCCAGCGCACGGTGAGCCGCGCGGGAACCCGGCCGGTCGCGGCCGCGGTGTCCACCAGCCGACGCACCTCGTCGCGGCCCTCCTCGGCGGAACGCGTGGAGAGACCGGCGCCGCGGACGACGGAGATCGGCATCCCGTGCGCCGCGGCGATCGCGGCGCCCATCGATTCGGCAGCCCCTGGTCCCGCCGGGACCAGGGGTGCCTCGATCTGGAAGCCCGGAAGCAGTTCGGTGACGAGCGCCCGGCCATCGCCGAGGCGCGTCTCGCCGATGTACTCCGGCGCGCGGAAGGGCAGCATGGCGCGTGCGCCCGCGGTGAGCGCGCGCAAGGCCAGCGCTTCGGCGGCGAGTTCGCGCGCCGTTTCATCGTCGTCCGCCACGCGGATCGCGAGTTCGCGGCGGTCGGCGAGGGTGACGACGGCCGAGTCGAAACGGGCGTCGCCGTCGGCGGTCAGCGGGCGCGCGCCCGTCACGTCCGCCCCGGGCAACGCGGCCGTCACCGCCGCGGCTAGAGTGAAAGGAGAGCGTGCCATGCCCCCAGGGTAGGTCGGTGCAGGGGCGGTCCCGCCCTCGCCACGCCCGTGAGAGAGGGAGTCGATGACCATCAAGCGTCCAACTCTCGACCGCGCGGCCGAACTCCGCACCGAGGTGGGCGTCGTCGATCGCCTCCGCGAGGATGCGACAACGCGAGTCGTCATGGTGCGCAACGGCCGGGTTCGAGTGGACCTGGCGGCTGTTCCGGACGAGCCCCGCACGCCGGTCGGGGAGAGAGACGAAACGCATCGAACCGGCATCGACACCCCGGCGATCGCGCTCGTCCTGGTCACGCCGACGGAAGTCGGCGACGCCACGTGGGCCGTGCTCGGGCGCGATGCTGCGGGCGCCGCGATCCTGCTCGCGGCGGTCGCAGACGCCGCTGAGGCCATCGACGCCGCTCCCGAAGAGACGTGGTTGGGGCTCCGCGACGTCGGAGCACGCCTCGGTGCGCTCGATGCCGAGCTTCTCGTCGAAGCGATCGCGCTCGCCGGTTGGCTGCGCGATGCGCCGTTCTGCGCCGTGTGCGGTGGCGGCACGGAAGTGCGCCAGGCCGGTTGGTCGCGGCGCTGCCTCTCCTGCGGTCGTGAACATTTCCCGCGCACCGATCCGGCGGTCATCGTCGCCGTGGAGAGCGTCGACGGTCAACGGCTGCTGCTCGGAGCGAACGCGAACTGGGGAGGCCGGATGTACTCCTGCTTCGCCGGTTTCGCCGAGGCCGGCGAATCCCTGGAGCAGGTCGTGCACCGGGAGATCGAAGAAGAGGCAGGCGTGCGCCTCACCGCGATCCGCTACATCTCATCGCAACCGTGGCCGTACCCGCGCTCGCTGATGATCGGCTTCCGCGCGGTCGTCGAGGACGAGTCCGCGGCCCGCGCAGACGGCGAAGAGATCATCGACGTCCGCTGGTTCACGCGTGCCGAGATCGGCACCGCTCTCGACGGCGAAGGGCCCGTCGGTCTTCCCGGTTCCGCCTCGATCGCCAGGGCGCTGATCCGCGACTGGTACGAGGATCGAGCATGAGCGCACCGGACACCGTCGGGGGAGCGTTGGCGGCTCTCGACGACCGCCAGCGCGAGGCCGCCTCCGTGCTGCGCGGGCCCGTCGCCGTGCTCGCCGGTGCCGGAACAGGCAAGACCCGCGTGATCACGCACCGGATCGCGCACGGCGTCGACACCGGTACCTACTCGCCCTCCCGGGTGATGGCCGTCACATTCACGGCGAAGGCCGCCGGAGAGTTGCGCGGCAGGTTGCGCGCTCTCGGGGTCGAAGGGGTCGCCGCCCGCACGTTCCACGCCGCAGCGCTCGCACAGCTGAACTTCTTCTGGCCGACGCTGGCGGGCTCGCCCGCACCCTCGATCATCGACAACAAGGTGCGTCTGCTCGGACAGGCGGCCGACGGTCTTCGGATGAGGCCGAACACCGCCACCCTCAGGGATATCGCCTCCGCGATCGAGTGGCGCAAGGTCTCGATGCTGTCCATCGACCAGCACGCGGCTCTCGGCCGCACGGTGAACGGCGTGGACGCCACGCAGCTGTCCGAACTGCAGCGCGCATACGAGGCGTTGAAGGATGAGCGACGTCAGCTCGACTTCGAGGATGTGCTCCTGGCGTGCGCGGGGATGCTGGAGGCGGAGCCGCGGGTCGCCGCATCCGTTCACGAGCAGTACCGCCACTTCACCGTCGACGAGTACCAGGACGTCTCGCCGCTGCAGAACCGGCTGCTCGAGCTGTGGCTGGGCGACCGACGCGACCTCTGCGTCGTCGGCGACGCGAGCCAGACGATCTACTCCTTCGCCGGTGCTGAACAGCGCTTCCTCCTGGAGTTCGAGCGTCGCTACCCCGATGCCACTGTGGTGCGCCTGGAGACCAACTACCGCTCCCAGCCACCGATCCTCACCGCGGCGAACGCGCTGATGCGAGGCCGGCCAGGAGCCTTGGAGCTTGTTCCGGCGCGCGATTCGTTCACCGCCGACACCCCGACGGTCACGGCCTACGACACTGAGACGGAGGAGGCCGCCGGTGTCGCCGCAGCCGTCACCGCACGCATCGCTGCGGGTGCATCGCCGGCCGACATCGCCGTGCTCTATCGGGCGCACGCCCAGTCCGCAGCCCTGCAGCAGGCGCTCGGGGCGGCGGGTATTCCGACCACCGTGCTCGGCGGAACCCGGTTCTTCGCCATGCCGGAGGTGCGGCAGGCCATTCTCGCGCTCCGTGGCGCCGCGGTCGCGCCGACTGAGCGGGATTTCCTCGGGAACGTGGAGAAAGTACTCCGCGAGCTCGGCCTGACCGAGGAGCCGCCCGAGGCCGGCGGTGCTCAGCGGGACGGCTGGGAGGCGCGGCGGGCGATTCTTCGGCTCGCGGAGGAAGCGGGCTCCGACGCCACGCTGCGCTCGTTCAGCGACGCGCTGATGGCGAGGGCGAAGGACCAGCACGAGCCGACCATGCGGACGGTGACGCTGTCGACGCTGCATGCCGCGAAGGGCCTGGAATGGCCGCACGTGCATCTGGCAGGGTGGGCCGAAGGCGCGTTGCCGATCTCGTACGCGACGACATTCGAGGCCGTGGACGAGGAACGTCGTCTCGCGTATGTCGGCGTCACGCGGGCTGCGCGAACGCTGTCCTTGTCGTGGTCGCGCGCGGCAGGACGAGGGGAGCGGGCACCGTCGCGCTTTCTCGCTGAGATGGGAACGACTGCTCGCGGCACCGGCATTCTGCGTGAAACGTCACCGAGCGCCACGCGCGGGCGCCGTCTGCAGTGATCTGAGCGATCGCTGATGCGTCGCTCTCCGGTGCCGACAGGATGCGGGCGGCGAGGGCAGCGGCCTCTGCCACGTGCACGACCGCGATGGGGCCGGAATGGCGAGCGATCAGCTGGGCATGGAGCCGAGGCCATGCCGGGTCGCGATCGCGCTCATGTCCGTCGCGGCAGGAGAGGCAGGGGGTGATCCCGGGGACGACGAGCGGGCCGACCGTGACACGTCCGGTTTCGAAGGCCACCGGGAGGTGCGGGATGTCCGCGCTGAGGTACGGGGCGAGCTGAAGGGCCGCCGCCGCGCCCTGCACGAGGATCACGCCGATGGCATCTGGATCCGTGCGTGCGCCCGAGGAGAGTCCCTCGTCGGCGAGAGCGTCCCGCATCCGGTACTCGCAACGCGCGTCTGTGATGTTGACACCCTCCACCCAGACCGCGGGCGGCGGAGGCGGGTCGTCGACGAGCAACGGCTGGAGACGTCGCAGCAGCATCCGCGCCTCATCGCGAGGCGCCCCGGACGCGTGAGCGATGACGTCGAAGCCTCGGCGCTGGAAGCCGGCGCACATCCGGACCAGCAGGGCCTCGACCCAGACGCCGACGACCTCGATGCGCACGCTTCCGTCGACGCCGAGCTGCAGCGTCTGCTCGTCGCGCCAGAGCAGGGGAGCGGACGGGTCGAGCCGGGTGATCGTCTTGGACGAGAGCGGAGACATGCCCCGATTCTCACGACTGCCGAGAGCGCGCGGGGCACTCGAAGGGCATCCGTGGACAACTTCCGGATATCTCCCGTTGGGGAGGAGAAGTGGATACTCCGCTCAGACCGGTCGGTCGCCCCCGGTGCCGTGTTCGTCTTCCGGTGCGTCCGCGTCGCCTTCCGGCGCATCCGAGTGCGGTCCGCTGTCCGAAACCGGCTCCGCTTCCGTTCCGCCGGTGAAGTCGTCGCCGTCCAGGAGGCGCGCGAGCGCTTCGTCGAACTCGTCGGCCACCGGCTCGTCGCCGCGGGCGATGGCCTGCAGGCGGGCCACCAGCGCGCTGGGATCGTCGATGTCCTCAGCCGTCGGCATGAGGTCGGGGTAGTCCCACAGCGCGTCGCGGGCGGCCGTTCCGACGGCATCCGTCACCGCCTGCCACATGGCGACGGCTTCGCGCATCCGTCGTGGGCGCAGCTTCAACCCGACCAGCGCGCCGAGGGCATCCTCGGCCGGCCCGCCGACAGCACGCCGGCGACGAGCAGCCTCGGCGAGGCGTGCGCCGTCGGGTAGCCGCGAGGTGGCCTGAGCAGTGACCACGTCGACCCATCCGTCGATCGTCGCGACGAGGTTCTCGAGCCTGGTCAGAGCCTCGCGCTGCGCCTCGGTCTGCGTCGGAAGAAGTGCGCCGCCCTCGATGGCGGCTCGCAGCTCCTCGGGGTTCGACGGGTCGAGTCGGCTTGCGACGTCCTCCAGGGCATCGACGTCGACGGTGACCCCGCGGGCGAAGTCGGTGATCTGGGCCATCACGTGCAGGTGCAGCCACTTGGCATGGCGATACAGACGGGCGTGGGCGAGTTCGCGCGTCGCGAGGTACAGCGCGATCTGGTCCTCGGGGATCTCGAGTCCTTCGCCGAACGCGGTGAGGTTCTGCGGGATCACCGCGGCGGTGCCGGCCGGCAGCACCGGAATGCCGACGTCGCCGCCGGAGACCACCTCGAGCGACAGGTTGCCGAGCACCTGGCCGAACTGGGCGGCGAACACCGAGCCGCCGAGTCCGCGCATGAGCTTGCCCGCCCCCTGCACGAGTCCGCGCATCTCCTCGGGGACCTGCGTGTCGAGCGCGCTGGTGAGGGCGTCGGCGATGCTCGTCGACACCGGGTCGGCGATCTCCTTCCACACCGGCAGGGTCGCCTCCACCCATTCGCCGCGGGTCATCGCCTTCGGTGCCTCGGCGAGCTCCGAGATCGTCGTCGCCTCGCTGAGCCACAGGTTCGCCAAGGTGAACGCGTCGACGAGCGAGCCGCGGGAGCCGTCGGTGATGCTCTGGCCGTCGCGGTTCGCGATGTGCAGCGCCTGCCGCAGCGCGTTCTCCCATGCGTCTCCGCCGAAGGCGCCCTGCAGCTGCGACATGATCGTCGACATCATCGCCGGGTCGAGCTGCAGGCCCTCCATGCCGGCGAGGGCGCCCTGCACCGCCTCCGGGTCGATGTCGCCGGCGCCCTGGCCGGACAGCATCCGTCGCAGGAACTCCTGGAAGTCTTCAGGGGTGGGATCGTTGTCTGCCATGTCGCTCGCCCTCTCAGCACGCCGATAGCCGTGGCATCTACGCTAGTTGCAGGTTTCTGCACGTGACCCCGAAGCGGGCAGATCGCTGTACGCCGCCCGCGAACGACGGAGGATCACTGTGGACAGATTCCGGTCTGCCAAGCCCGGACTGGGTGTCTGGGCGCTGATCGTCGCGCTCGTCGCGCTCGTCGTGCTGACCTTCCTGCCCACGCCGTACGTGATCCAGCGTCCCGGCCCCGTGTACGACACTCTCGGAACCGCCGCAGGCAAGGACGGCGAGCAGGTTCCGCTGATCCGGATCGAGGGCGTCGAGACCTTCAAGACCGCGGGAACCCTCGACCTCACGACGGTCCAGGTCATCGGCAATCGGGAGCGCACCCCCAGCTGGTTCGAATTGGCGCTGGCGTGGACCGACTCCTCGCGCGCTGTCGTGCCGCTGGACTCGGTGTTTCCCGAAGGGGTCAGCAGCGAGCAGCGCGACGAGCACAACGCGGTGCTGATGGTCGACTCCCAGCACGAGGCGACGGCCGCGGCCCTCGGGGAGCTGGGATACGACACCGGTGCGCGTGTGCATGTCGTCGAAACGATCGAGGGTGCCCCGGCGGACGGGCTGCTCGAGGCGGGTGACGTCATCACCGCCATCGGCGGCGAGTCGGTCTCCTCGGCGAAGGTGCTGCGGCAGGCGATTCAGGATGCCGAGGGCGACCCCGTCGAGCTCACAGTGCTCCGCGCCGGTGAAGAGCAGACGGTATCGCTCACGCCCGAGAAGCGCACCGAGGGCGATCAGACGACCTGGCTGATCGGGATCTCCCTGAAGACCGAGTACGACTTCCCGTTCGAGGTCGCGATCCAGCTCGACAACGTCGGGGGTCCGAGCGCCGGCATGATGTTCGCGCTCGGCATCATCGACACGCTGACCCCTGGCGAGCTCAACGGGGGAGCGGATATCGCCGGAACCGGCACCATCGAGGCCGATGGCACGGTGGGGCCGATCGGCGGCATCCGGCAGAAGCTGTACGGCGCGCGGGATGCCGGAGCCGAGTACTTCCTCGCACCAGAGGCGAACTGTGCAGACGTCATCGGCCACGTCCCGGACGGATTGCAGGTCATCCGCACCGCAACTCTCGATGAGTCCCTGGACGCGCTTGAGGTGATCGCAAGCGACGGCGATGTGGAATCGCTTCCCACCTGCGTCGCTCCGTGACCGCGCCGTGATCGGCTTGGGACCCCGCTCATAGCCAGGCGTGCCTAGGATGGGACGGTGACCACGACCTCCGCGCCGAATCCGGCCACGCCCCGAACGTCCCGACGGATCATCACCATCTCGATGGTGATCATCGCCGCGCTGATCGCGGCATTCTTCGTCTTCGCCTCGCTCTACACCGAGTTCCTCTGGTTCGACCAGGTCGGTTTCGCGAATGTGCTGACCACGCAGTGGGTCGCCACCGCGTTGATGTTCGCACTGGGCTTCCTCGGAATGGCCGTGCCCCTGTTCGTGACGATCCAGCTCGCCTACCGACTGCGGCCGGTCTACGTGCGGCTGAGCTCGCAGCTCGACCGCTACCAAGAGGTCATCGAGCCGCTGCGCCGTCTCGCCATGTGGGGCATGCCGATCTTCTTCGGTCTGTTCGCCGGATTCTCGGCCGCGGCGCAGTGGAAGACGGTCTGGCTGTGGGCCAACGGCGTCGCCACCGACACCGTCGATCCGCAGTTCGGTCTCGACACCGGCTTCTACATGTTCGCGATGCCGTTCTATTCGATCCTGCTGGCATTCGTCTCGGCAGTGGTGCTGCTCTGCCTCCTCGTGACGGCGCTGGTGTCGTACCTCTACGGCTCGGTTCGCATCGGCCAGGGCGAGTTGCGCATCTCGAAGGCTGCTCGCATCCAGCTGGCGGTGCTCGCCGGCCTCTACCTGCTGGTGCAGGCCGTGAGCCTCTGGCTGGATCGCTACCTGACACTCGTCGCTGAGGACGATCGCATCATCGGCGCCGCGTACACCGGCGCGAACGCGACCATCCCGGGCCTGGCGATCCTCGCGATCCTCGCGGCCCTCGTCGCCGTGCTGTTCTTCGTGACCGCGATCATCGGCCGGTGGCGGTTCCCGCTGGCGGCGACCGCGCTGCTCATCGTGGCATCCCTCGTCGTCGGCGTCGGCTACCCGTGGGCTGTCGACACCTTCCAGGTGGGACCGAACCAGAACTCGCTCCAGGCCGAGTTCTACCAGCGCAACATCGACGGCACCAAAGAGGCCTACGGCGTCGCCGATCTCGAGACGACGCCGTTCACGGCCGAGACCAGTGCCGAGGCCGGTCAGCTGCGCGAAGACGCCGCGACCACGGCATCCATCCGCATCGTCGACCCCGAGGTCATCAGCCCCACCGTGCGTCAGCTCGAGCAGTACCGCGGCTACTACCAGTTCCAGCAGACGCTCGACGTCGACCGCTACGAGATCGACGGCGTCATGCAGGACACCGTGGTGTCGGTGCGCGACCTCGATATGGAGGGCGTCGACAGCGGCAACTGGAACAACGTCGCCGCGGTCTACACGCACGGCTACGGTCTCGTCGCGGCGGCAGGTAACCAGCGCACCTCCGACGGCGAGCCGGTGTTCCTCGAGCGGGGCATCCCTTCGGCCGGATTCCTCACGGACTCCGAGAAGTTCGAGCCGCGCGTCTACTTCGGCGAGTCCTCGCCGGAGTACTCGATCGTGGGAGCGCCGGAGGGCGCCGAGCCGGCCGAGATCGACTACCCGCGGGGCAAGGACGGCTCCAGCGAGACGAAGACGACCTTCGAGGGTGAAGGAGGGCCGCGCATCGGCGACACCTTCACCAAGTTGCTCTATGCGCTCAAGTTCCAGTCCGAGCAGATCCTGTTCTCGAACCTCGTGAACGAGGAGTCGCAGATCCTCTACGATCGCGACCCGAAGACCCGCGTGCAGAAGGTGGCGCCGTACCTCGAGCTGGACAGCGACCCGTACCCGAGCGTCGTCGACGGCCGGATCGTCTGGATCGTGGACGGCTACACGACGAGCTCGACGTACCCGTACTCGTCGAAGGTGAGCCTTTCGGACGCGATCGCCGACTCCAACGTCCAGGCGCCGACGCTTGCGATCGACGAGATCAACTACGTCCGCAACTCGGTCAAGGCGACGGTCGACGCCTACGACGGCTCGGTGACCCTCTACGCGTGGGACACCGAGGACCCGATCCTCAAGACCTGGCAGAAGATCTACCCGTCGACAGTCGAGCCAATCAGCGAGATGTCCAGCGATCTGATGAGCCACGTGCGGTACCCGACCGACCTGTTCAAGATCCAGCGGGAGATTCTCGGGACGTACCACATCGACAAGGCCGGTTCCTTCGCCCAGCAGGACAACCGCTGGCAGACGCCGAACGACCCGCGCAGCGAGTCGGAGCTCCAGCCCCCGTACTACCTGACCATGCAGATGCCCGGCCAGGATTCGCCGCGCTTCTCGATGTTCTCGACGTTCATCCCGTCGGCGCAGGGCGGAAGTAACCGTGACGTGCTCATGGGGTATCTCGCGGTCGACTCCGATGCCGGGGCCGAGGCCGGTGTCAAGGCCGAGGGCTACGGACAGCTGCGCATGCTCGAGATCGACACCGACACCACGGTGCCCGGTCCAGGTCAGGTGCAGAACACCTACAACTCCGACACTGCGGTCGTGCCGCAGCTGAACCTGCTGCAGCAGGGCGAGTCGCAGGTTCTCTACGGCAACCTGTTGACCCTTCCGGTCGGCGGCGGCCTGCTCTATGTGCAGCCGGTGTACGTGCAATCCTCCGAGGGGACGAAGCTGCCTCGCCTGCAGAAGGTGCTGGTCGCCTTCGGTGACGAAGTCGCGTTCGAGGACACCTTGACAGCGGCGCTGGACAAGCTGTTCGGCGGCGACGCCGGAGCCGACGGCGGTGACGACACGGTCGAGCCCACGGAACCGGGCACCGAGGAGCCGACGGATCCGGATGCCGGCGAGGTGCCGACGACGCCGACCGATGCCGAGGCTGACGCACTGGCGGCGGCTCAGCAGGCGCTGCTCGACCGTGAGGCCGCGCTGAAGGCGGGCGACCTCACCAAGTTCGCGGAGGCCGACAAGCGCCTCACAGCTGCAGTGAACAAGCTGCTCGAACTGGACGCCGCGGCGAAGTAGTCCGCGACCGACGGACGAAATGGGCGCCCCTCCGGGGGCGCCCATTCTGCGTCCTGCACTCGCGTCTCGCATGCTCTGGACGCGCCACCCGGCCGGTGCTTCACTGGGAAGATGCCCAGGACGCTGGATGTCGACTACCTCGTGGTGGGCGCCGGAGCGGCCGGCATGGCTTTCACCGACGCGCTGATCGACCACGCCGACGTGCGGGTGGCGCTCGTCGACCAGCGGGACGCCCCGGGCGGCCACTGGCTGGACGCGTACCCCTTCGTCCGCCTCCACCAGGCCTCGATGTTCTACGGCGTGGCATCCACGCTGCTCGGCGGCGGAAGGCTGCAGACGCAAGGCCCCGAGGCCGGGCTGCAGGAGCGAGCCGACCGCGATCAGATCTGCGCGTACTACGCATCCGTTCTCGCGGAGCGGATGCTCGCATCCGGCAAAGTCGAGTTCTTCGGAGGCTGCACGTACCTCGGCGACGGCCGAGTCTCCTCCGGCGGCGGGGGACCCGGGTTCGCCGTGACGTCTCGCTGCCGAATCGTGGATGCGACCTACCTGGCGCCGAGAATCCCCGCGATGGTGCCGCCGCCGTTCGAGGTCGCGGAGGGCGCCCGGGTGATCCTGGTCAATGAGCTGCCCGACCTGGAGCATCCGCAGCACCAATACGTCATCGTCGGTTCGGGTAAGACCGCGACGGACTCGATCGTGTGGCTGCTCGGCCGCGGCATTGCCCCCGGAGCGATCTGCTGGGTGCGCCCACGGGATCCGTGGATGCTCAATCGCGCGAAGGTGCAGCCCGATCCCGCGATCCTGCTGGGGATGGCGGCCGACACGATGGAGGCGGCCCGCCTGGCGACGTCACTCGACGATCTGTTCCTCCGCCTGGAGGATGCCGAGGTACTGCTGCGGATCGATCGTTCCGTCTTGCCCACGATGGCGCGAACGCCGACCCTCGCCCTGTGGGAGCTGACTCTGCTGCGTACGGTCGAGCATGTCGTGCGCCGAGGGCACCTGCGGCGGGTCGAGCCTGGGTGGCTGTTGTTCGACGACGGGACGGAGGCGGTCCAGCGGGAGGCTGTCGTCGTGCACTGCGCGGCTGAGGGGCTGCGACGACGGCCACTGGTGCCGATCTGGGGCGGCGACGCCATCAGACCGCAGCCGACTCGCACCGGGTTCCCGTGCTTCGGTGCCGCGATGATCGGCTACGTCGAGGCGACTCGTGACGACGACGGCGAGAAGAACCGCGTCTGCCTCCCCTCGCCGTACTCGAGCACCCTCGCGGACTGGGTCGAGATGACGATCCTCGGCACGCGCTCTGCGAAGGCGTTCGGGGCGGAACCCGACATCTCGGAGTGGGCGAACCGGGTGGCGCTGAATCCAGCGCGCGTGCCCGCCGGATACGGCGAGTCAGCGGAACTGGATGCCGTGAAAGCCCGACTGAAACAGCACCGGGAGCCGGGTCTGCAGGCTCTGGGGCTGCTGAGCGACCGCGCTCGGGGCGAGGCTTCCAGAGAAAGATGAAGGCCCGGATCCTTGCGGATCCGGGCCTTCTTTTGTTGCGGGGACAGGATTTGAACCTGCGACCTCCGGGTTATGAGCCCGGCGAGCTACCGAACTGCTCCACCCCGCGGCACAAGAAGTAACTTATCACGGATTCCGGGGGTCGGCGAATCGAGCGCGACCCCCCGGGCGTGTCTCAGAAGCGCCAACGCCGGCTGAATCGTCATTGAAGCGCGGGCGGATGCTGGGAGGATGGGGGCATGTCCGAGACATCCGCACTGCCCGTTGCCGTCTGCCAGTTCGCGCCGACGGCATCTCGCGCCGACAACCTCGAGCGGATCGCCGCGCTGACGGCAGATGCCGCCGCGCGCGGAGCGAAGCTGGTGGTGTTCCCGGAGTACTCCAGCTATTTCGTCGACCCGATGGACGCCACCCTCGCGGAGAACGCCGAACCGCTCGACGGCGAGTTCGTGACCGCGCTGACCGCGCTTGCGGCCGAGTACGCCGTGGTCATCGTCGCGGGTCTCGCCGAACGGGCGGCCGACGAGCAGCATGTGCGCAATGCCGTCGTGGCCGTGCGGGGAGACGGCATCCTCGCGGTCTACCGCAAGCAGCACCTGTACGACGCGTTCGGGCAGCGGGAGTCGGACTGGATCGAGGCGGGCGATGTGGGGGAGGCGTCGACATTCGACGTCGGGGGACTGCGGTTCGGGCTGATGACCTGCTACGATCTGCGCTTCCCTGAGGTGGCGCGCACCCTGGTGGATGCCGGTGCCGACGTCCTGGTCGTGCCCGCGGAGTGGGTCCGTGGCCCGCTCAAGGAGCACCATTGGACGACGCTGCTCGCCGCCCGCGCCATCGAGAACACGGCCTACGTCGTCGCGGCCGATCACCCCACCCCGATCGGCGTCGGTCACTCGCAGATCATCGACCCGCAGGGCGTCGTGCTCGCCGGGATCGGCACCGGCGACGGCATCGCCGCGGCTGTCGTGGAGCGCGCCGCGATCGAACGCGTGCGCGCCGTGAACCCGTCTTTGCGGGTGCGCCGCTACAAGGTCATCCCGCGCTGAGCCCGCGGCGGATCCTGCGCCGACATGGTCAGCGCGTTCAACCTGCATGACGAAAACACGCCTGCAGGGCGACACGCCGAACTACAGACCTGCATGTGTGCATCGGTCATGCAAGTGGCACGCGGGTACACGCAGCGCCGCGCCCAAAGACGGTGTCAGGCGCCGAAGGCGACCAGCCGAGAGGCGGCCTCCTCGAGCACCTCGACCCGCTTGCACGCGGCGAACCGCACCAAACCGGCGTAATCAGCCTGGTGCTGGGCCGACACGAACGAGGTGAGTGGAATCGCGACGACCCCGGCGCGCTCGGGGAGGGCGCGGCAGAAGGCGGCGGCATCCGACCCGCCGAGCGCAGTGGCATCAGCGACGGTGAAGTAGCCGCCGCGCGGGGGATGCACCGAGAACCCGGCCGCGCGGAGACCTGCACCGAGGATCTCGTGCTTGCGGGTGAGAGCTGCGGCGGCATCCGCGAAGTACGAATCCGGCAGACGCAGCCCCACGGCGATCGCGGGCTGGAACGGCGAGCCGTTCACGTACGTGAGGTACTGCTTCACCGTGAGCACAGCGGTGATGAGGTCGGCGGGGCCGTGAACCCACCCGATCTTCCAGCCGGTCGTGTTGAACGTCTTCCCGGCGGACGAGATCGTCAGCGTGCGCTCCGCGGCACCGGGCAGCGTCGCGATCGGCGTATGCGGCGCGTGGAAGGCGAGATGCTCGTAGACCTCGTCGGTGACGATGGTCGCGTCGTGCAGCACCGCGAGGCGCACGATCTCGGCCAGCACTTCCGGGCCGAAGACGGCTCCGGTCGGGTTGTGCGGGTCGTTCACCAGGATGATCCGGGTGCGGTCGTTGACGGATGCCGCGAGCTCACCCAGATCCGGCTGGAAGTCGGGAGTGCGCAGCGGCACCGTGCGCAGCCGCGCACCGGCCAGCGCAACGGCGGCGGCGTAGGAGTCGTAGTACGGCTCGAACACCACGACCTCGTCGTCCGGCCCGTCGATGAGAGCGAGCAGCGTCGCGGTCAGCGCCTCTGTCGCGCCTGCCGTCACGATGACCTCGCGCTCCGGGTCCACACTCAACCCGTAGAAGCGCTGCTGGTGCTCGCTGATCGCGGCCAGCAGGTCGGGGATGCCGCGCCCGGGCGGGTACTGATTCGCACCGCGCGCGATCGCCTCTCGCGCGGCATCCAGCACCTCAGCCGGGCCGTCCTCATCGGGGAAGCCCTGCCCCAGGTTGATCGCGCCGGTTCTCGCCGCGGCGGCCGACATCTCTGCGAAGATGGTGGGCGCGACAGCGCCATCGGCCGAG
Organism: Microbacterium sp. LTA6; assembly: GCF_045690355.1. Classification (NCBI taxonomy): domain Bacteria; kingdom Bacillati; phylum Actinomycetota; class Actinomycetes; order Micrococcales; family Microbacteriaceae; genus Microbacterium; species Microbacterium sp. LTA6. Next base: position 3,870,945 of record NZ_CP147855.1, on the reverse strand, counting down.
AGCAGGCCGGCCCCTGCTGCCGTGCGTCGCCACGCACCGGGAATGTCACTCATGAAGAACAGGCTAAGGCCATAGCGGAAACTCATCCCGAGCATACGAAACGCACAGATACGGGGTTCATTCTGAAGGGGCGTTGTTGAAGGAGCACACACCATGAACGAAGACAACACCCACGACCACACGGCACCCGTTGTGCCGCCGGCCCAGGCCGCAGATGCTGCCGCGAACCCCACAGGGAGCGCCGCGCCCGGAGAAGCCACGGTCGCCCCCGCGCCGATCGCAGAGGTGCCGGCGTTCGCTGCACCGGCACAGCCGAGCCAGGGACACGAAATGCCGTCGGCGTTCGCGTCGGCCACGCCTCCTGGGGCTCCGGTCGTACCACCTGGCGCCCCGGCAGCAGGTCCGTACACGGCTCCGGCCGCTGGTGCGGCCTTCGGACTCCCGGTGACGCCCGTCGGTGCCTCGCAGCCGACGCTCCCGCTGGGGAGCACTGCGCCGCTCGGCTTCGTCGACGTCCCGGGAAACGCGTCGTCCGGCGTTCCGGTCGCAGATACTGCGAAGGGCACAGGCCAGAAGCCGCGCAGCGGCGTGAAGGTCGCAGCGCTCGTTGTGGCGGCAGCCCTCGTCGGCGGCGTCGCCGGATTCGGCGGCGGTGCGATCTGGAGCGCCGTCGGAACTCCGCCGCCCAGCGGAGTCGCCTCCGGTCCGGAGACGGTCACGGTGAACAATCCCGGTTCCGTCAACGAGACGACGGCGATCGCCGCCAAGGCACTGCCGTCGGTCGTCACCATCGAGGTGGCGGGAACCGACGAGGGCGGCAGCGGCTCCGGTGTGATCATCAGCGACGACGGTTACGTTCTGACGAATACTCACGTCGTCACGCTCGGCGGTGCCGCAGCGGATCCGACGATCCGCGTCACGACCTCGGACGGGCGCATCTACGATGCCACGATCGTCGGCACCGACCCGATCTACGATCTCGCCGTGATCAAGCTCGAGGGCGCGAAGGGCCTCACGCCGATCGAATTCGCCGACTCGTCGAAACTCAATGTCGGAGACACCGCCGTCGCCCTCGGCGCCCCCTTGGGGCTGTCGAACTCCGTGACGACGGGCATCGTCAGCGCGCTGAACCGCAGCATCCAGATCGCCTCATCCGCTCTTCCCGACTCGTCCAGCGAGGACGCCCCTCAGGAGGAAGCGCCGGAGGAGGAGGGCGAAGGCGGACCGTTCCAGTTCGACATGCCCGGCTCCGGTCAGCAGCAGAGCTCCGAGTCGATCTCGATCGCCGTCATCCAGACGGACGCCGCGATCAACCACGGCAACTCGGGTGGTGCGCTCGTCAACAGCAAGGGCGAGCTGATCGGCATCAACGTCGCGATCGCCAGCTCCGGCAACTCCGAGGAGTCCGGATCGATCGGACTCGGATTCTCGATCCCGTCGAACATCGCCGATCGTGTGTCGAAGGAGCTCATCGACAACGGCTCAGCGACCCACGGCCTGCTGGGTGCCTCGGTGCGTGATGCCGCCTCGGTCGAGGACGCGGAGGTCGCCGGTGCGTTCATCGCCGAGGTCACGAGCGGCGGCGCGGCTGCTGCCGGTGGTCTGAAGGCCGACGACATCGTCACCGCCTTCAACGGTGTGCCGATCACCAGCGCGAGTGACCTCACGGCCCAGGTACGGGCAGCGGCCGCTGGGAGCACGGCGACGGTCACCTACGTCCGGGACGGTCGCGAGAACGAGATCGAGGTCACGCTCGGAGAGCTCGCAGGCTGACCCGCCGTTCACAGATAAGGACGCCACCCCGCGATAGGCTCGCGGAGTGGCGTCCTTCTCTTTCGGCTCCGGCAATGCGGCCAAGCTGCTCCGGATCCCCGTGTATGCCGCGGGACGCATAGGCACGCTCCTGGTCCCGCGCGGGAGTCGTTGGGTCTTCGGCTGCGGAGCCGGAATCGGCGACGGCGCACTCGCCCTTCAACGACTTGCACGCACCGAGGGGCACGACACGCTCTGGCTCACCGCATCCGAGCGTGAAGAGCAGGATGCGGAGGCACTCGGCATCCGCACGGCGCGCAAGGGGAGTCTGCGGGGCTGGTGGGAGACGGCACGCGCCGGCGTCCTCGTGGTCACCCACGGTCTCGGTGACGTGAACCGCTACGCCGTCGCCGGAGCATTCGTGGTGCAGCTGTGGCACGGCATCCCGCTCAAGCGCATCGGACTCGATTCCCCGGCGACGACGCAGGTGCCCCGTGTGCCGGGAGCGGCGCTGCTGCAGCGCCTGGTCGCCGTGCTGTACCGGGCTGCGGCCCAGCGCATTCGCGTCCTCCCTGCGGCCTCGCATCGCTCACGTGGTCGACTGGAGTCGGCCTTCGGCCTCGGTGACGAACGGATCATCGTCACGGGGGAGCCGCGTGTGGATGTGCTCTCCGCTGGGCCGCACGCAGAACGTCGCGCGGCGGCATCCCGTCTGCTCGCCGACACTGTCGGTGCTCTGCCGGATGGCGCGCGCGTGGCCTTGTACGCGCCCACCTGGCGTGACGGTGCGGCCGACCCGGCGGTGCCGACGGCCGAGGAGTGGGTGCGGATCATCCGCCTGCTCGAGGAGCGCAACGCCGTGCTGCTGATCCGTTCGCACCCCCTCGGCGAAGGCGGCTACACGCCGCCGCTGCCCAGTCGACGGGTGCGGTTGCTGGGCTCCCGCGATCTGCCCGATGTGACTCCCGCGCTCGCCGCCGTCGACGTGCTGATCACCGACTACTCCTCGCTCGCCTTCGATGTCGGCCTGCTGGCGATTCCGGTGCTGTTCCTCGCTCCTGACGCTGCCGAGTACGCCCGCACCCGTGGGTTCTACGGACGCTTCGAAGACGTGGCCGGTGGCGACGCCGCGGCGGACTGGGACGAGCTGGGCACGCAGTTGGATCGACTCCTCACGGATGAGGAAGCCTTCACCGCGAGGTCCGACCGTTCCGCTACGCTCAGCGCGGAGATGCACGCGTACCGCGACGGACGCAACACCCGACGGGTGTACCAGGCAATCCGTGCGCGGGGTATCCCTGCGCCGAAGGGAGCATCATGACAACGGCCCGCATCGATGAGCAGGCGGAGACGCTGATCATCGCCGGTGAAGGCGGGCGTCCGGCGCGCGCCGAGCTGGTCGGGTCCCGTGCGCGGGTCGACGCCAGGATCACGGGCGGAGGGAAGACGTGGAAGGCGACGTTCCCGCTACGCGCTTCACGCTGGGGTGGAGCGGAACTTCCCCTGCCCGCTGGAGAGTATGAACTCCGCGTCGACGGGGCTTCCCTCGACGGGTTGTCCATCGCATCGACCCTGCTTCCGCGGCTCCGTGTCGCGCTCGACGGCGCCGTCGTGAGCATCGCGCCGCCGCTGGATCCGGTGTACGAGAGCTCCCTCGGGCAGTCGACGCTGGAGGAGCGGTATGTCGCCCAGACCGGCGGCACCGAGAACGCGGTGTTCTTCGAGAGCTTCTACGGACAGAGCGTCGGCTGCAATCCGCAGGCGATCGACCGGGAGCTCGCCGTGCAGGCGCCGGGGGTGCGCCGGTACTGGAGCGTGACGGATCTCTCTGTCGCTGTTCCGGAGGGCGCCATCGCCGTCGTCGAGGGCAGCCCCGAATGGTGGCAGGCGAGGGCTGCGGCGCGGCTCCTGGTGGTCAACGACTGGCTGCGTCGCCGATTCGCCCGCAAGCCCGGCCAGAAAGTGCTGCAGACGTGGCACGGCACCCCGCTCAAGCGCCTGGCGCTGCACCGACCCGGGTTCGACCCGCGTCGGATGGCTGCGGTGGTGAAGGAGGCGCGGCGGTGGGACGTGCTGCTCGCGCAGAATCCCTACTCCGCTCGTATTCTCAAGAAGGCATACGCATTCTTCGGGCGACCGATCTGGACCGAGGGCTATCCGCGCAACGACGTGCTCCGCACGGGTGACACGGCGGCCGTCCGCACGGCGCTCGGCATCGGGGCCGATGAGCGCGTACTCCTCTACGCGCCGACCTGGCGCGACGACCGCGCGGAGATCGTGGATTTCGTCGACCTCGAGCTGCTTGCCCAGCAGGCCGACGCGGTCGTCCTGGTCCGCGGGCACTCGCGCACACTGAAGCCGGGCCGTGACCGGGCGGGCGCACGCGTGATCGACGTCACCGGCTATCCCGAGACGGCGCAGCTGCTGCTCGCCGCCGACGGTCTGATCACCGACTACTCCTCGGTGATGTTCGACTTCAGCGTCACCGGCAAGCCGATGTACTTCCTGGTGCCGGATCTCGACCACTACCGCGGCGAGCTGCGTGGGTTCTACTTCGACCTCGCAGACCGGGCGCCCGGTCCGCTGGTGCACACGCAGGAGGAACTCACGGCGGCTCTGGCCGATACCGGGCACGAGGCGGCATACGCGTCCCGCTACGCGGCCTGGCGCGCCCAGTTCAACACACGCGACGACGGCCATGCCGCACAGCGCGTGGTCGCCCGCATCCTCGATCAGGGGTTCGTGACCCGCTGACCTACGCCGTGACTACGGCAGCGGGGTGTTGCGGGTTCCGAGGCGCGATGCGTCGACGGTGTCGCGCGCGCCGCGCAGCACCCCACCCAGGAAGCCGAGCCCCCAGGAGATGTGCATCGTGGGGAGCACGAGCAGCGTCCACAATCGCTGACGGAGACCGCCGCCACCGGGGGCGAGGGCGACCCCCAGCACCAGCACCACGTACGCGACGAGGGGTAGGTAGACGAGGGACGCGATGACCGAAGCGATACCGGTGATGACGCCGATCAACTGCAGCGCGGCGACCACCAGTGCCACGGCGATGAGGACCACCAGCGCGGGAGGGGCGAAGTAGCGGATGCCGTTACGGCGTCCGAAGCGCCGCACCAGCTCGCCTCGCCATGCCCCCGTCGCGTTGAACTGCCGCGCCAGGCGCAGCCAGCTCTCGCGAGGCCAGTAGGTGACCGACAGCGCCGGGTCGAACCAGACGCGATGCCCTGCCTGCCGGATGCGCAGGTTGAGTTCCCAGTCCTCGCCGCGACGGACGGTTTCATCGAACAGCCCGACCTCTTCGAGCACCTCCCGGCGCATCACGCCGAGGTAGGCGGACTCGGCTTCGCCCTCGTGGCTGCCGCCGTGGTAGGCACCGCCACCGAGGCCGATGGGGGAGTTGTACAGACGGGCGACGGCCTTCTGGAACGGGGTGCGGCCGTCGGCGCGCATGACGCCGCCGACGTTCGCCGCCCCGGTCCGCTCCAGGGTGAGCAGCGCGCGAGCGGCGTATCCGGGGGAGAGCTCCGAGTGCGCATCCACGCGGATGATCGTCGCGTAGCGACTGGCTCGGATGGCCTCGTTCAGCCCGACCGGGATGTGCGCGGCGGGGTTGTCGACGAGCCGGATGCGATCGTCGTCGGCGGCGAGCTCTCGGGCGAGTTCGGTGGTGCCGTCTGTGGACGGGCCGAGGGCGAGCACCAGCTCGGCCGGGCCGTCGAGCTCCTGCGCGAGCACGGATGCGACGGCGTGCTCGAGGTAGGCGCGTTCATTGAGAACCGGCATGACGAACGAGACGCCGGACGGCGACATTGCGGATTCGTTGTCATGCATCCGTCGATCATGTCACGGGGACCTCGGAGGTTCGCTGATTACCGTCGAGGGATGCATGTCATCAGAGACTCGAAGAAGGCCTACCGTCTGATCCGTCGCGCGGTCGCGTCGCGCGCGGCCGCCCAGCGGGTGCGGAGCCGGGTCGAACCGCCGGCGGAGAATCAGTTCCGGATAGCGGTGTATTTCGCCGATTCCGCCGTGAACATGTACCAGATCAGGCAGTGGTACCGGCCCCTCACGGAACTGGCCGAACGGTGGCCGATCGTCGTGCTGTCGCGTTCCGCCGTCGGCGCCGAAGCGCTTCTCGACGACGGTGTCCTGCCGGTCGCATACGTTCCGAAGATCCGCGATCTGGAACGGTACATCGCCGATCAGGACATTCGGATCGTCCTGTACGTGAATCAGAACACCCGCAATTTCCAGATGTTCCGGTACGGGCGCCGCTGGCATGTGTTCATCAACCACGGCGAATCCGACAAGGTCTACATGGTCAGCAACCAGTTCAAGGCGTACGACTACGCGCTGGTCGCCGGTCAGGCGGCGCGCGATCGGCTCTCGCGCACCCTCTGGGGCTACGACGTCGATCAGCGCACCCTCGAGATCGGGCGGCCACAGGCCGATCACTATCTCGCCGCGACGCCGTACCCGACGGACGAGCGCACCGTCGTGCTGTACGCCCCGACGTGGGAGGGAGATCGTGCGTCGATGAGCTACGGATCCGTGATCTCGCACGGTGAGCGACTCGTCGCGGAACTGCTCGCCACCGGCCGGCACAGGGTGATCTACCGTCCGCATCCTCGCAGCGGGGTGATCGCGCCGGCGTACGGGGCGGCCAGCGCGCGCATCATCGCCGCGATCGCCGCCGCGAACACCGCCGATCCGGGCGCCAACCACGTCCACGACGACGGGCCGGAGGTGGGTTGGCAGCTTGCGGCGGCCGACGTGGCCATCGTCGACGTCTCGGCGATGATCTATGACCGCCTCGCCATCGGGAAGCCGCTGCTGATCACTCGTCCTGTCGACCCTCTCGCGCGGATCGATGACGAGGGCTACCTCTCGGACTGCGAGTGGCTGACGGCGGATGCGGCCGCCGGTGTGGTCGCCGAGGTGGACCGTGTCCGGGCTGACGAAGAGGCCACTGCGCGGCTGCGGCACTGGGTACGGCACTACTTCGGCGATACGAGCCAGGGCGTCGCGACGGCGAAGTTCCATGCGGCCATCGAGCAGCTGATGGCCGAGTGGGAGCGCTGGCACGCTCTGGACGGCGACTTCCTGCAGCCGTCGGCGGATGCGGGGGAGGACGACGCCCTCGATCAACCGGAGATCTGAGGCCCGAGGTCGCCGCCGCATCGTGATCTCGCGGAGCCGTGACGGCGGCGGCGACTCAGTATCCTGGAAGGATGGGTGCAGTTTCCGATGCGACGAAGGCATATCGCCTGCTCAGGCGAGCGCTGGTCTCGCGATCCGCCGTGCAACGCGTGCGGCGTCGGCTGCAGACGGACGGGCCGCTCCCGGTCGCCCACTTCAAGGTGGCGGTGTACTTCGCCGACGGTGCGGTGAACATGTACCAGATGCGTCAGTGGTACCGCCCGCTCGCGGAGCTCGCCAAGCGCTGGCCGGTCGTCGTGATCTCCCGCAACGCGACCGGTGCGGAAAAGCTGCTCGAGGAGGAGGGCGCCCCGCCGATCACCTTCGTGCCGACGGTGCGCGACCTGGAGAAGTTCATCGCGAAGCAGGACATCCGCGTCGTCCTGTACGTGAACCAGAACACCCGAAACTTCCAGATGTTCCGGTACGGACGCCGCTGGCACGTGTTCATCAATCACGGCGAGTCCGACAAGATGTACATGACCACGAACCAGTACAAGGCCTACGACTACGCCTTCGTGGCCGGGCAGGCTGCGCGTGACCGGCTCTCCCGCACACTGTGGAACTACGACATCGATGCGCGGACGATCGAGATCGGCCGGCCGCAGGCCGACCACTACTCGGGAACGCTGCCGTACACCCCCGACGAGCGCACCGTGGTGCTCTACGCCCCGACCTGGGAGGGCGACCGCCCGAGCGCGCACTACGGCTCGATCGCGACCCACGGCGAAGCGCTGGTGACCGCACTGCTGTCCACGGGGACCCATCGGGTTATCTACCGCCCGCACCCGCGCAGCGGGGTGGTCGACGAGGAGTACGGGGCCGCTCATCGTCGGATCATCGCGGCAGTGGCTGCCGCGAATGTCGCGGATGCCACCGCCCAGCACGTCTACGACAACGGCCCGGATCTCGGCTGGCAGCTCGCCTCCGCCGATGTCGCCATCGTCGACATCTCGGCGATGGTCTACGACCGGCTCGCGGCAGGAAAGCCGCTGATGATCACCCGCCCCGCAGATGAGCGGGCTTCGGTCGACACCACCGGGTACCTCGCCGACTGCGAATGGTTGACGACGGATGCCGCTGCCGACATCGTCGCCGAGGTGGAGAGGGTCGGCGCTGACGCGGAGGCCATCGCCCGCCTGCAGATGTGGGTGCAGCATTACTTCGGCGACACCACGCCAGGAGTCGCTTCCGAGAAGTTCCACGGTGCGATCGAGCGGCTCATGCAGGAGTGGGATGAGTGGCACGAGCACGAAATGGGCAGCATCCGCTCCGACGAGGACGATGACGACGAAGAAGCCGACGAGGAAGAGATCTAGGAGCACCGCCATGGACTTCCCCCGTGCAGCCGCCGTCGCCGCCCGACTCGACGTCCTGCCGGAGACGGGGTCGACCAACGCGGACCTCAGGGCGCACTCGGACGATCTCGTGGGCTGGCCGCATATGTCGGCGCTGGTGACGGCGAATCAGACGGCGGGGCGCGGACGGCTCGATCGGAGCTGGACCGCACCGCCCGGGACATCACTCGCCGTGTCCGTGCTGCTCCGTCGTCTGCCGGTATCGCCCGAGGCGCGAGGCTGGATTCCCCTCGTCGCCGGGTTGGCCATGGCGGATGCCGTCGCTGCGCAGCTTCCCGGCCGCGACGTCGGGGTGAAATGGCCGAACGACGTCCTCGTGGACGCCGTCGAGGACGGCGGCACGGTGACCGACGCACGCAAGATCTGCGGAATCCTGGCGGAGGCGACGGGCGACGCGGTGATCGTCGGGGCCGGCGTGAACACTGCGATGACGGAATCCGAGCTTCCGGTGCCGACGGCGACGTCGTTCGCCGTGCTCGGCGTCCGTGCGGACGAGGACCGCCTGCTGGCCGAGTATCTGCGGGCTCTCGACGCGCACCTCGCGGCGCTCGTCGCAGCGGATGGCGCTGTGCGCAGTGGATTGCACGCAGCCGTCACCGCGCGGTGCGTCACGCTGGGGCGCGAAGTACGGGTGTCGCTGCCCGGCGGCGAATTCGTGGAGGGGCGCGCGACGCGGCTGGATCCGGACGGGCGCCTCGTGGTGCGCACCGACGAGGTGGAGCGCACGATCTCGGCCGGCGACGTGGTGCATGCTCGCGCACTCTGACGCTGACACGATCGGCGCGCCTCCTGCGATGTCGCCGACCACAGGCACAATAGAGGTGTGACTCAGCCCGTGACGCTCGGAGGCAGGCCGATGATGCCGCCGCCCGGTGTGCCGGCGGAGGAACTCCTCATCGCCCGATTCCGCGGTCACGCGCGGCGGCTGTTCTGGTCGGCGATCGTGCTCATCGCAGTGTTCGGGGCGGCCGCCTACTTCTTCGACAATCTGCCGGCACCCTTCGAGAACTGGATGCTGCTCGCCGCGGCCGGCATCATCGTGCTGTTCGTCGTCGGGGTGCCGTACGCGCTCTGGCTGTCGCGCACCTGCACGGTGACGACGCGACGCGTGATCGTCAAGCAGGGGCTGGGTGCGAGTCAGCGGCGCGAGATGTCGCATGCGCGCGGGTACACGATCGGCGTGCGCCGAGGCATCCTGCAGCGGCTCTGGGGCGTCGGCACGATCACTCTCTCCAACGGCGTCGACACGCCGCTGCGAATCGCGAACGTGCCGAACGTCACGCTCGTGCACGAGACTCTGGCGGATCAGATCGAGGTGAGTCAGATCCTGGCGCACCGCGACGCGCAGGCCGGCTCCGACTCCTTCGTCGAGGAGTGAGCTCTTCCACACACCAGTGCGGGACCTCGTACTTTTCTTCCGCACCAGTGCGGGAGAATGGACCCGACGAATGGAGGCGGCACATGGCGCTGCGTGTGGGCGTGATCGGCGGAGGACAGCTGGCCAGGATGATGATCGCTCCGGCGGTCGAGATCGGGATCGACCTGCGGGTCCTCGCTGAAGATGAGGGCATGTCGGCACAACTCGCCGCGACCGCAGTCGGCGACTACCGCGATCTCGAAGTCGTGCGCGCATTCGTCCGCGACGTCGACGTCGTCACCTTCGATCATGAGCACGTGCCGCAGGAGGTACTGCGCGCCCTCGTCGCCGACGGCGTCGCCGTGCACCCGGGACCGGGTGCGCTGCAGTTCGCGCAGGACAAGCTCGTCATGCGTGCGCGGCTGGCCGAGCTCGGCATCCCGCAGCCGGAGTGGGCCGCGGTCCGAGATGCCGACGAGTTGCAGGCCTTCCTCGACGCGCATGGCGGTCGAGGCGTGGTGAAGACGCCGCGCGGCGGATACGACGGCAAGGGCGTGCGTGTGGTGCGCGCAGGTTCCGAGGCCGACGACTGGTTCGCGACGCTCGGCGACGGTGAAGCCCTGCTCGTCGAAGAACTCGTCTCCTTCGTCCGCGAACTCGCGCAGCAGGTGGCGCGGCGCCCCAGCGGTCAGATCGTCGCGTATCCGGTCGTGGAGACCGTGCAGCGCGACGGCGTGTGCGCCGAGGTCATCGCTCCGGCTCCGGGCGCACCGGAGCGGCTGGCGCAGGTGGCTGAGGGGATCGGCCGGAAGATCGCCGACGGTCTGGGTGTCACCGGAATGCTCGCCGTGGAACTGTTCGAGACCGATGACGAGCGCATCCTCGTGAACGAGCTCGCGATGCGCCCGCACAACAGCGGTCACTGGACCCAGGACGGCGCGGTCACGAGCCAGTTCGAGCAGCACCTGCGTGCGGTCGCCGATCTGCCGCTGGGAGATGTGAGTCCACGGGCGCCGTGGTCGGTGATGGTGAACATCCTGGGCGGACCAGCGGAAGGCACGATGGAGGAGCGATTCGCGGCGGCGATGAACGATCAGCCGGCCGCGAAGATCCACACCTACGGCAAGGCTCCGCGGCCGGGCCGCAAGGTCGGCCACGTGAACGTCGCAGGCGACGACCTCGACGATGTCGTGTACGTCGCGCGTGCGGCAGCGGCACATTTCGACTGACTGAGGGCGCGCGCCGTTCGGGGAATCTCACAGTCCCAGCCCGTAGCCTGAGATCGTGACTGAGCCTCTGCACTCCTCCGCAGCACCCCTGCACTCGTCTCCGGCTCCGCTGGTCGGTGTCGTCATGGGATCGGACTCCGACTGGCGCGTGATGAGCGACGCCTCCCAGGCGCTCACCGACTTCGGTATTCCGCACGAGGTAGAGGTCGTCTCCGCGCACCGCACACCGGACAAGCTCATGCGGTATGCCCGTGAGGCCCGGGGCCGCGGCATCCGTGTCATCATCGCGGGTGCGGGCGGCGCAGCGCATCTGCCCGGCATGCTCGCCTCGATGACCGCGCTGCCCGTGGTCGGCGTGCCCGTGCCGCTGGCCTATCTCGACGGGATGGATTCGCTGCTCTCGATCGTGCAGATGCCGGCCGGCATCCCGGTCGCCGCCGTGTCGATCGGCGGGGCTCGCAACGCCGGCATCCTTGCGGCACGCATCCTGGGTACCGCTGACACCGCCCTCGCCGACCGGGTCGAGGACTATGCGCGTGAGCTCGAGGCACAGGTCGGGGAGAAGAACGATCGGCTGAAGGAGTCGCTGTGACCCTTGCGCCCCCGCGCACCGTGGGGCGGCCGCTGATCGAGACGCGTCCGCTCCGGCATCCGGATGCCGGCGACGCCGGGTTGATGGCGAAGCGCGGATGGTGGCTGGTGCTGCTCAACGTGCTCGTGCCCGGTTCCGCGCAGGTGCTCGCCGGCAGACGCAAGCTCGGCCGCTTCGGCCTCGGCGCCACCCTGGTCGCCTGGCTGCTCGTGATCGTCGGTGCAGGGCTGGCGCTCTTCGCGCGCCCGGTGCTGCTGTGGCTGACCGTCGGCGGGGGCCTGCTCTCCGCGGCGCTGCTCACCATCGTGCAGGTGGCGCTGATCGGCTATGCCGTGCTCTGGCTGGTGCTCACGCTCGACACTCTTCGCCTGGTGCGCCTCGTGAAGGTGCCCGGCCCCTCTCGCTTCGCGATCCCGGTGGTCGCGCTGCTGCTGTTCGGCCTGATCGGCAGCGGCACCGCTTATGCAGCGTCGGCGGTCGGTTCGGTCCGAGACACGCTCGGTGCCGTGTTCGGGAACAGCGGTCCGAGTCTTCCGCCCAGTGACGGCTACTACAACATCCTGCTGCTCGGCGCCGACAGCGGCGAGGGCCGTGACTCCATGCGCTTCGACAGCATCTCGGTGGTGTCGGTGAACGCGACGACGGGTGCGGTGACGATCACCGGAATTCCGCGCGAGCTGCCGAATGCGCCGTTCAGCGCAGACAGCCCGATGCTCGAGCAGTATCCGAACGGGTTCGAGGGGCACACCTCCTCGACGTGCGGTTGGAACGGATGGATGAACCACGTCCGAAACGCTGCTCAGATCTGCCGGGACGACGGCGGATCCGCGCTCTATCCCGACGCGGCGGCCCACGGCTCCGAGCCCGGCATCGAGGCGACGAAGGATGCGGCCGAGGGCGTTCTCGGTATCGAGATCCCGTACTACGTCTTCGTCGACATGCAGGGGTTCGCCCAGCTGATCGATGCGCTCGGCGGTGTGGACATCAACGTCACCGAGCGGCTCCCGATGGGAGGCGGGCCTTCCTACGACGGTGAGCCCGCAGACGATTGGGCGATCGGCTGGATCGAACCGGGCCAGCAGCACATGAGCGGCGACACCGCGCAGTGGTACGCGCGGTCGCGGTACACGACGAGCGACTGGGATCGGATGAAGCGGCAGCGCGAGCTGCAGGCGGCCATCCTCGCCCAGTTCACGCCGCAGACCGTGCTCACGCGCTTCAATGAGGTTGCAGCGGCCGGAACGGCGTTGATCAGCACGGACCTGCCGCAGGACAAGTTGCCTGAGTTCTTCGACCTGATGCTCAAGGCGAAGGAGCAGAAGGTCACGACGATCGAACTCACCCCTGAGTTCGGCGTCGATGAGCACGAGCCGGACTATGCGCACATCCACGACATGGTCCAGCAGGCGCTGCACCCGCCGACGCCGACGGAGACCCCGGCTCCCTGACGCCCCGCAAGCTGTGTAGTCGCTGACACTTGGTCGTCGTGATCGCGCGTTGTCCTGGCAGTGATCGCGACTGAGGCTACCCTTTCCTCATGGGTGCTCGACTGCGTGTTGTTCTGGATCAGTTGGGGCACGTCGTCGATGCCGATCAGGCGGCGGCGTCGGTCGACCTGATGAAGGGCCTCATCGCGACGACGCCGTCCGGATGCGAGATCGAAGCGATCGTCGCAGCAGGTGCCGAGATCGAGATGGTGGGCCTCGCCGGGGTGCGTCGACTCTCGTTGGCGCGGCGCGAGCTCGCGGCTTCCTGGCAGCTCGGCATCGCACCGGGGGTGGGTGGCGGACTGATTCACGCGCCGACGCTCATGGCGCCGTTGGTGCGGCATGACCGGGTGCACGACAACGATCAGACGACCGTGACGCTGTGGGATCTGCATGCCTGGGAGGCAGCAGACACGATGTCGAAGACGGCCGTCGCCTGGCAGCGCGGAATGCTGCGCCGGGCGGTGAAGCACGCGGATGCCGTGATCGTGCCCTCGCACGCGTTCGCCGAACGGCTCGTCGACCTCGCGAAGGTGGGGGAGCGCGTTCGCGTGATCGCCGGCGCCGCCCCGGCGGGCTACCAGGAGCCGTCTGATGCTGCCGAGCGCCGTACCGACCTCGTTCTTCCTGCACAGTACGTCGTGCTCATCGGCTCGCACGGCTCCCTCGAGGAGGGGTTTCGGGGTGCGGCGGCCGCCGGGCTGGACGCCGTCGTGCTCGACGTCTCCGAGGGGGCGGAGCCGCGCCTGGCGGAGATCGCATCGGCCGCGGGTCTCCCTGAGCAGCGTGCGCATATGCGGGGCGTGCTGTCAGCGCAGGACCGCGCAAGTGTGCTCGCCGGCGCTGCGGCGTTCGTAGCGACGAGCACGCTCACGGCCTGGCCGTGGCGCGTGATCGAGGCGATGACGCTGGGCGTTCCCGTGGTCGCGGTCGACAGCGGGGTGCACCGCGACGTGGTCGCCGATGGCGGGATGCTGGTGGATGCCTCGGAGCTGGCAGAGGCCGTCGTCGAGGCTGCCGGCCGAGGTGCGTCGCGACTGAAGGTACTGGGCGCGGATCGCTCGCGGGCGTTCTCGTGGGCGAGCGCCGCCGAGAAGGTGTGGGCTCTGCACGCGGAGTTGTGACATCGGACGGGCGCCGTACTCCGCGGAATGACGCGTGTCCAGCGCCCAAACGGACTGTTGCTCCGACAGACTGTGAACATGACTGGACAGGCACGTAGTCCTCGACGCCCGATCGCGCCCGGACGCTGGTTCGCATGCCTGCTCGCGGTCGCCGCTCTCGTCGTCGGCGTGCTCGTGCCTACCGCGGGCGCGACGGCAGCCCCGGCCACGGCCTCGATGGCTCGTGCAGCATCCGATCCGGTCGCGGGTATCAAGCCGATGACACTCGCGGGGTTCGACCCCGGGCATCTCATCAGCGACGCGGTGTTCACGGACAAGAACTCGATGAGCGAGGCGCAGATCCAGTCGTTCTTCAACGGCAAGGTGGCGACGTGCCGCGGCGGGACTGATGAGGACGGCAGGCAGGTCGTCTGCCTCAAGGACTTCAAGATCAGCTCGGTCAATCGCCCGGCCGACAGTTACTGTCAGGGCTACACGGGAGCAGCGAACGAGACCGCGGCGCGCATCATCTACCGGGTCGCCCAGTCCTGCGGCATCAATCCGCAGGTGCTGATCGTGATGCTCCAGAAGGAGCAAGGACTGGTCACGCATTCGTGGCCGAGCGCCTGGCGCTATGACATCGCCCTGGGTCAGGGGTGTCCGGATGACGCTCCGTGCAATCCGGACTTCGTCGGGTTCTTCCACCAGATCTACGGTGCCGCACGGCAGATGCAGGTCTACATGGAGGGCAAGTACTTCACCTGGTTCGCACCAGGCAAGACCTGGAACATCCGCTACAGCCCCAACATCGCCTGTGGCTCGGGCCCTGTCTACGTCGCCAACAAGGCGACGTCGGCGATGTACTACTACACGCCGTACCAGCCGAACGCGGCCGCCTTGGCGGCCGGAACGGGCGAGGCTCCGTGCGGGGCCTACGGCAACCGGAACTTCTACAACTACTTCACGGACTGGTTCGGTCCGACCCGAGCGGCGAACCCCTTCGGCAACATCGAGATGGTCGAAGCACGGCCCGGTCAGTTCGCGGTGTCCGGGTGGGCGATCGACCCGAACACCACCGAGCCGATCGCCGTTCACGTGTACGCGGGGTCAGCGGGCAGCGCCTTCCTCGCGAACGTGTCTCGCCCCGATGTCGGCGCGGCGTACCCGGGATCCGGCGATCGGCACGGATTCTCGGTCACCGTTCCCGCCGTGGGCGCCGGGGCGACAGACGTATGCGTCTATGCGATGAACAGCGGTGCCGGTGCCAACGTGCTTCTCGGCTGTCGCAGCGTCACGGCCAAGAGCGGAAGCCCGGTCGGCAGTGTACCTACGGCGAAGGCCGTCTCCGGTGGCGTGAAGGTCACCGGATGGGCGCTCGATCCGGACACTGTGAGTCCTGCGACCGTGCATGTCTACGTCGACAGCGTCGGTGTCGCCGCCTCCGCGAACCTGGCGCGTACCGATATCCCCGCGGCCTACGTCGCTTATGGGAAGAACCACGGTTTCGATGTCACCGTGAATGCGGCAGCCGGCAGTCACAACGTGTGCGTCTACGGCATCAACTCGGGACCAGGCGGCAACGTGCAACTCGGTTGCTCGGTCGTCCAGGTCGGACCCACGACGATCACGGAGAAGGGTCGTGTTCCGGTCGGTGCGTTCGAGTCGGTGGCGGTGTCGGGGAATGTGGCGACGGCGACCGGGTGGGCGTTGGATCCGGATACGGCGTCGTCGATCAAGGTTCATCTGTATGTGGGGTCTGCGGGTAAGGAGTATTCCGCTGACAAGGTGCGTGCGGATGTTGCTGCGGCGAATCCCGGGTATGGGGATCGGCATGGTTTCTCGGAGGCGTTGACGTTGCCGGTCGGGAAGTCGACGGTGTGTGCGTATGGGATCAATACGGGTCCGGGTGGTCATGTGCTGCTGGGTTGCAAGGAAGCGACGGTCGCGGCGCAGACCACAGATCGAGGCCGCGTCCCCTTCGGGAATTTCGAGGGCGTCGCCGTGGAGGCGGGTGCGGTCGTCGTGGGCGGCTGGGCCATCGATCCCGACACGACGAATCCCATCTCCGTGCACATCTACGTCGATTCGACGAGCTCCGCCCACTGGGCCGACAAGGAGCGGGCTGACGTGGCCGGCGCCTATCCGGGAACCGGAAGCAAGCACGGCTTCTCGGAGAGGCTGAGCACCTCGGCCGGAACGCATAATGTCTGCGTCTATGCGATCAACGACGGCGCGGGCGGCCACGTCCTGCTGGGTTGTAAGACGGTCACCGTTCCGTAGCACTCCGCAATCGGTGCGAAAGAAAGGCGGTCCCCCTCGCACGAGGGGGACCGCCTTTCTCTGCGGCTGCGTCGGCATGACGCGGTGGGCGATCAGCCCGGATTCGTCAGGTAGCGCTGGAGCGACTCGCGGTGGTCGGTCGGCGTGAATCCGCTCTCGCGGATCTTCTGCAGGTCGAGCCGGCTGTTGCCGGGCCGGGGCGAGACCGGGGCGGTCGCACCGGCGAAATAGTCGGCAGTCGAGACGCCGGTCACGCGGGCAGGGTCATGTCCGGTGCTTTCGAAGATCGACCGGGCGATGTCCGCCCACGACATCGCGTCGCCGGAGCCGGTGAGGTTGTACGTGCCGAACGGCGCTCGGCTCTCGACGAGGTGGCGGACGCCCGCAGCGATCTCGTCAGCGAAGCTCAGGCGGCCGACCTGATCGTCGACGACACTCGGCGACACACCCTTCTCCGCCAGGGAAGCCATGACGCGGACGAAGTTCTTGCCCTCTCCGATGACCCATGAAGTGCGGACGATGTAGTGCCGGGGCACGGTGCTGACGATTGCGTCGCCCGCGGCCTTGGTCTGGCCGTAGACGCCGAGCGGACGAATGGCGTCCTCTTCGGTGTACTCGCCGGCCTTGGTCCCGTCGAAGACGTAGTCGCTGGAGACATGGACGAGCGTGATGGCGTTCTCGGTGGCGACGCGCGCGATCGCAGCGACACCGGTGACGTTCGCGGCCCACGCGTCCGCGCGCCCAGCCGCTGTCTCTGCGACGTCGACCGCGGTGTAGGCCGCGGCGTTGATGATCGTGTCGTAGTCCCGCCAGCGACGTGACGAGGCGAAGGCGGGATCCGTGAGATCGAGCGAATCGCGACCGGCGTACTCGAATCGCGCCGCGTCTCCGAGAAGTCGGCGCAGGGCCAGGCCGAGCTGACCGTTGGCACCGACGATCAACGTCTTCTTCGGGGCGATCGGGCTGACGTCCGCGAGACGCGGGTGCGCGAGGTCCTTGGGGGAGATCTCGACCTCGGAGAGCGGGATGGGCCACGGGATCGAGACGGTCTCGTCAGCCAGATTCAGGAACGAGTAGTCGGCGTCGGCAGACCAGTGGTCGTTGACGAGGTACGCGTACGCCGTGTCGGCTGCGAGGGTCTGATAAGAGTTGCCGACGCCGCGCGGCACGAAGATCGCGCGGGAGGGATCGATCTCCGTCGTGAACACCGTGCCGAACGACGGACCTTCGCGCAGGTCGACCCACGCGCCGAAGATACGGCCGGTCGCGACCGACACCCATTTGTCCCAGGGCTCGGCGTGAATGCCGCGCGTAGTGCCGATCGCGTCGTTGAAGGACACGTTGTTCTGCACAGGTCCGAAATCGGGGAGTCCTGCAGCCACCATCTTCTCGCGCTGCCAGTTCTCCTTGAACCAGCCGCGGGAGTCGCCGTGGACGGGGAGTTCTGCGACGAGGAGACCGGGGATGGGCGTCTCGGTGATCGTGAGCGACTTGCCGAACTCCGTCATCACTGCCCCTTGGAGGCGTAGAAGGACTCGGTGGCGTCCTTGGACGGCGCCCACCACGCCTCATTGTCCCGGTACCACGCGATCGTGGAAGCGAGACCGGACTCGAAGTCGCTGAAGCGCGGCATCCAGCCGAGTTCGGTGCGCAGCTTCGTGGAGTCGATTGCGTAACGAAGATCGTGCCCTGCGCGGTCGGTGACATGGTCGTACGCGTCGGCAGGCTGTCCCATCTGCGCGAGGATGAGTTCCACGACCGACTTGTTGTCCTTCTCGCCGTCGGCGCCGATGAGATACGTCTCGCCGATCTCGCCCTTGTCGAGGATGGTCAGCACTGCGGAGGAGTGATCGTCCGCGTGGATCCAGTCGCGGACATTGAGTCCTGCACCGTACAGTTTCGGCCGGACGCCGCGGATCACGTTCGTGATCTGACGCGGGATGAACTTCTCCACGTGCTGGTACGGGCCGTAGTTGTTCGAGCAGTTCGAGATCGTCGCCTGCACGCCGAACGAGCGCACCCAGGCTCGCACCAGGAGGTCGCTGCCGGCCTTGGTCGAGGAGTACGGGGAAGAGGGGTTGTACGGCGTGGATTCGGTGAACCGCTCCGGGTCGTCGAGCTCGAGGTCTCCGTAGACCTCATCGGTGGAGATGTGGTGGAACCGTCGCTGATGGCGTCGCGCGGCCTCGAGCAGCGTGTACGTGCCGATGATGTTCGTGTCGAGGAAGGGGCGCGGGTCGTGGAGGGAGTTGTCATTGTGCGATTCGGCCGCGTAGTGCACGACCCCGTCGACGTCGGCGAAGAGATCGTCGACCAGCTCCGCATCCGTGATGTCGCCCCGCACGAAGCGGAAGCGGTCAGTGGGGAGACCAACGAGAGACGCCTCGTTGCCGGCGTACGTCAGTTTGTCGAGAACGGTCACGTGGGCGTCCGTGTTCTCGATGACATGGTGCACGAAGTTCGATCCGATGAATCCGGCACCGCCGGTGACGAGCAGTCTCTGCATGACGACCAGCGTACCGGGACCGCCGCCGAGGACTCGGGGCGTTTGTACAGGTGCGCGCGATCGGGGAGACTGTTACCCATGCGCGGAATCATTCTCGCCGGTGGGACTGGATCCCGGCTGCACCCGATCACCCTCGGCGTCTCCAAGCAGCTGGTCCCGGTGTACGACAAGCCGATGATCTACTACCCACTGTCGACACTCATCCTCGCGGGCATCCGCGACATCCTGATGATCACGACCCCCCACGACGCGGAGTCGTTCCATCGCCTCCTCGGAGACGGTTCGCAGTTCGGGGTCTCCATCACCTACAAGACCCAGCCGTCACCCGATGGGCTCGCACAGGCCTTCGTCCTCGGCGAGGAGCACATCGGGTCCGAATCCGCGGCCCTCGTGCTGGGCGACAACATCTTCTACGGGCAGGGGATGGGCACACAGCTGCGCCAGTACAACGAACTCGACGGGGGAGTTGTGTTCGGCTACTGGGTCGACGACGCGACCGCATACGGCGTCGTCGAGTTCGGCGAGGACGGCCGAGTCGTCTCCCTCGAGGAGAAGCCGGTCAAGCCGAAGAGCAACTACGCGGTCCCCGGACTGTACTTCTACGACAACGACGTCATCGAGATCGCGAAGGCGCTCAAGCCGTCCCCTCGTGGCGAGCTCGAGATCACGGATGTCAACCGCGTGTACCTCGACCGGGGAAAGCTCAAGGTGCAGCTCCTGACCCGCGGAACCGCGTGGCTGGACACCGGAACATTCGATTCGCTCGCAGAGGCCACCGACTTCATCCGCACGGTCGAGAAGCGCCAGGGGCTCTCCATCGGCTGCCCCGAAGAAGTCGCCTGGCGCATGGGATTCCTCACCGACGACGAGCTGCGCGAGCGCGCAGAGCCCCTCATCAAGAGCGGCTACGGGGAGTACTTGCTCAAGGCGCTCGCCCAGGGACGATGACCGCACGCGGTTTAGGATTGGCTGCGGTTCGCAAGGTCGATCCCGTGGCCTGATCACCGTGGTCAATCGCCGAAGAGCTGCTGGAGAGTCGCAGAAGTATGACAAGCATGAGTCGGGTGCCGGGTGTTTTTCCGGTTGGTGGTCGTCGGCTTGTGGTGTACGTGGTCTATGACCGGCGTGGGGATGTGGACGATTATGTTCCGTTCGCGTTGGCGGGTCTTCGTGAGCATGCGGCGCATGTTCTGGTGGTCGTGAACGGTGCGTTGTCGGATGCGGGTCGGGTTGCGCTCGAGTCGGTCTCGGATGAGGTGCTGGTTCGGGAGAACTCCGGGTTCGATATCTGGGCGCACAAGGATGCGTTGGATCATGTGGGTGCGCGGATCGCGGAGTTCGATGAGGTTCTGCTGACGAATGACACGTGGTTCGGGCCGGTGCGTCCGTATGGTCCGGTGTTCGAGCGGATGGGTGAGCGGTCGACGGATTTCTGGGGGATGACGGATCACGCGCGTGAGGTGCCGAATCCGTTCACCGGGAAGGGTGTTCTTCCGTATCACCTGCAGTCGTTCTGGATCGCGGTGCGGCGGGAGATGTTCCTGTCGGATGCGTGGGTGCAGTATTGGCGTGATCTGCCGGAGATGCCGTCGTATTTCGATGCGGTGCTGAAGCACGAGACGATCTTCACGGAGCATTTCGCGGAGCGTGGATTCACGCATGACGTCGCCTACCCCTCCGCCGACTACCCGACGGATCACCCGGCGCTCTTCAACGCGGATCTGCTTCTGCGTGATGACTGCCCCCTTCTGAAACGGCGGCAGTTCTTCCACTATCCGCCCTACCTCGATCGGCACGCGGTCATCGGTCGACGGGTCCTGCGCGACGTGGAGGACTACGGCTATCCGATGCCGGTGCTCTGGCAGAATCTCGCGCGCAACGTGGCGCCGAAGGTCCTCAACGCCGATGCCGGAATGATGGAGGTCCTGCCGGACGTCGACGTCTCCTACGACCCCGAGCGGCCGTATCGCATCGCCGTGATCGCGCACGTTCCGCACGCAAGAGACCTCGATGAACTCCTGTCGTCGACCGACGACATCGGGCAATCCCACACACTCTTCGTGACGACCACGACGGACGAGGATGCGGCGACGATCACACAGCGCCTGGCCGAGCAAGGAACCGGGGATCGTGCGGCGAGCGAGGTACGCGTCGTGCCCGCGCGCGGACGGGACATGAGCGCGTTCTTCGTAGGGATGCGGGACGTCCTCGTCAGCGGAGACTTCGATCTCATCGTGAAGGTTCATACCCGAAGGCCGAAGAACCGATCCGCCAACGCCATTCGCTATTTCCGGCGCCACCAGGTGGACAATCTGCTCGGGAGCCCTGGCTATTTCGCCAACGTGCTCGCGCTCTTCCAGCGCGAGCCCGGGCTCGGCATCGTGATGCCGCCGATGATCCACGTGGGATACGCCACGCCGGGCAAGGGCTGGGCCTACTACCTTCCGCGGGCGAAGGAGGTCGCTGCGCAGCTCGGAATCCGGGTGCCGTTCGACGGCGTCTCCCCGCTCGCGCCGTTGGGTGGGATGTGGATCTGCCGCCCCGCTGCGCTCGCGCCGCTGACGCGGCCCGACTGGCGGGTCGAAGACTTCGACAAGCCGTCGAAGAGACGCAAGGCGGACCTCGCCCGAGTACTGGAGCGTCTCGTCGTGTACGGCGCCGGCGAGGACGGCTTCCATGCCAGGACGGTGATGAGCCTCGAACATGCCGGGATCAGTCATGTCTCGATGGAGTACAAGCTCGACCAGCTGGCATCGACCACGCCGGGATATCCGATCGAGCAGATCCAGTTCCTGCATCGGGCCGGCTGGATCGGCAAGGGAGGCGCGGTGGCGATGCTGCGCATGTACTTGAACCTGAACCATCCTGCTCTTGTGGAGCGCGTTCGTCCGGTGGTCCGTCCGGTGACGAGTATTCTCCGACGCGCGGTAGGAGCAGCCAGAGGAGCGCAAAAGCTCCTGATCGGTGCAGTGAAGGGGGCGCGGTCATGAGTCGGGTGCCGGGTGTTTTTCCGGTTGGTGGTCGTCGGCTTGTGGTGTACGTGGTCTATGACCGGCGTGGGGATGTGGACGATTATGTTCCGTTCGCGTTGGCGGGTCTTCGTGAGCATGCGGCGCATGTTCTGGTGGTCGTGAACGGTGCGTTGTCGGATGCGGGTCGGGTTGCGCTCGAGTCGGTCTCGGATGAGGTGCTGGTTCGGGAGAACTCCGGGTTCGATATCTGGGCGCACAAGGATGCGTTGGATCATGTGGGTGCGCGGATCGCGGAGTTCGATGAGGTTCTGCTGACGAATGACACGTGGTTCGGGCCGGTGCGTCCGTATGGTCCGGTGTTCGAGCGGATGGGTGAGCGGTCGACGGATTTCTGGGGGATGACGGATCACGCGCGTGAGGTGCCGAATCCGTTCACCGGGAAGGGTGTTCTTCCGTATCACCTGCAGTCGTTCTGGATCGCGGTGCGGCGGGAGATGTTCCTGTCGGATGCGTGGGTGCAGTATTGGCGTGATCTGCCGGAGATGCCGTCGTATTTCGATGCGGTGCTGAAGCACGAGACGATCTTCACGGAGCATTTCGCGGAGCGTGGATTCACGCATGACGTCGCCTACCCCTCCGCCGAGATCGGGACGAAGAACCCGTCGCTCTATCGCGCGGAAGCGCTGCTCGACGCCGGCTGTCCTCTCCTCAAGCGCCGCCCGTTCATGCAGTGGCCGCCATACCTGGATCGGCATGCGGTCGTCGGCCGCTGGACGCTCGAAGCCGCGGAGCGGTACGGGTACCCCATGGACCTGTTCTGGCAGAACGCGGCGCATACGATCGCGCCGAAGGATCTGAACACCGATGCGTCGATGCTCGAGGTGCTTCCGGACGTCGATGTGTCGTACGACCCGGATCGACCGCTTCGGACCGTCGTGATGGCACACATCTTCTACGTCGAGATGACGGACGAGATGCTCGATCGGGCCGATACGCTTCCCAGCGCCTACGACCTGGTCGTCACGACACCGGATGCCGATCGGGCCGCACAGATCCGTGCGGTGATCGAGCACCGGGGTCCGCGACAGGGCACGGTCGACATTCGCGTTCTGCCATCGAACGACGGGCGGGACCAGAGCGCCTTCCTCATCGAATGCCGGGACGTTCTGCTCTCGGATGACTACGATCTGGTCGTGAAGATCCATTCCAAGAAGACGCCTCAGGACGGCTTCAACGTCGGTCGTCACTTCAAGGAGCAGCAGTTCGACAACCTGCTGAACAGTCCCGGGTACACAGCGAACCTCGTGGCACTCTTCCAGCGGGAGCCGGGTCTCGGCCTCGTCTTTCCTCCGATGATCCACATCGGCTATCCGACGCTGGGCAGGGGATGGTCGGTGAACAAGGAGGGTGCGGAGAAGATGTCGGCGGAGCTCGGCATCCATGTCCCTCTCGATGACATCTCGCCGCTCGCACCCTTCGGCTCCATGTACATCGCCCGTCCCCAGGCGCTGCGGGTTCTCGTGGAGCACGAGTGGTCGTACGAGCAGTTCGGCGGCGCCGAGGCGTATCGCGACGGCGGCCTCGCGCACATTCTCGAGCGGATGCCCGCGTACGCCGCAGGCGAGCTCGGATACCACGTGCGCACGGTGAGCACGACGGAGTACATGGCGATCAGCCATACCGCGTTGGAATTCAAGCTCGACGAGATGGCGGTCACGACGCCGGGGTACGCCTACGAGCAGATCGAGTTGCTGCGGCGCGCGGGCTTCGTCGGTACGGGGTCGGCGTCAGACTTTGCAAGAATGTACATGCGCATCAACTTTCCCGGAACGGGTGCGCGGGTGCGCGGGATCATGGCGTCGAACAGCATCGTGGGCAAAGTGGCCCGGACGGTGCGGCGTCCCGGAGCGACGATTCGTCGCGTCTCCGGTCGCTGATACGCATCGGGATGAAGACGACGGCAGCGGATTCGCGGAAGTGTGAGTGAGAGCCTTGGATACCTTGGAACGATTTGAACGGCTCGAGAGCGAGCCGTTCTCGACGATCGACACACGCGGACTCCGTGTACGCGGAGGAAAGCTCCGTGAACTGGTCTCGCGCCGAGAGCTGCTGAGCCTTCTCATCCGCCGCGACCTGCAGGCTCGGTATCGCGACAGCTTCCTGGGCTTCCTCTGGACCGTCATCCGGCCCCTGATCCAGTTCCTGATGTACTACGTCGTCCTCGGCCAGTTCCTGCGCGCGGCCGAGGGCATCCCGGACTTCGCGATCTACCTGTTCTCCGGCCTGACGCTGTACGTCTTCTTCAACGACATGATCGCCGGGTCCACGGGGTCGATCCTGAACAACGCGGCCCTGGTGAAGAAGATCTACCTGCCCCGTGAAGTCTTCCCCCTGGCGAGCATCGGCGCTGCGGGATTCATGGGTGCGGTGCAGCTCGGTGTGCTGTTGATCGCGGCGATCCTTTTCGGCGCCCTGCCGGAACCTGCGCAGATGCTGTGGTTCTTCCCGTCGCTGCTCCTCATCGGCGTATACGGTCTCGCCTTCGGATTGCTGCTCTCCGCAGCCAACGTGTACCTGCGTGACATGCAGTACCTCACCGAGGTCGTACTCATGCTCGCCATGTGGGCGTCTCCCATCGTCTATTCCTGGTCGATGGTGAAGGACGTCCTCTTCCGCTTCTCGCTTCCGGAATGGTTCATCGAGATCTATGCGGCGAACCCGCTGACGATCGCCGTCCTCGGATTCCATCGTGCCTTCTGGGGCGCAGGGACAGACGCCGACTACCCGGCCAACCTCGGCCTGCGCATGCTGATAGCCACGATCATCGGCCTCGCCCTTCTCTGGATAGCGCATCGCGTGTTCGTGCGCGTCCAGGGCAACTTCGCACAGGAGCTGTGATGACGACCATCCAAGGACCGGACATCATCCGTCTCGATTCGGTGACCAAGCAGTTCACGGTCCGCAAGGACAACAGCCTCAAGGACCGGATCGTCCACCTGGGTCGACTGGGCAAGGACTTCCGCGAGGACTTCGTCGCGGTCGACGATGTGACCATGCAGATCCAGGCGGGCACGACCGTCGGTCTGCTCGGTGCCAACGGATCGGGCAAGTCGACGCTGTTGAAGCTCATTGGCGGCATCATCTCGCCGACCACGGGCACCGTGCAGACCCGAGGTCGCATGGCTGCGCTGCTCGAGCTCGGCGCCGGGTTCCATCCTGACCTCAGCGGCCGCGAGAACGTCTATCTCAACGCATCCATCCTGGGTCTTTCTCGCGCTGAGACCGACCGGCAGTTCGACGACATCGTCGAGTTCAGTGGAATCGGTTCGTTCATCGACACGGCGGTCAAGTTCTACTCGTCGGGGATGTACGTCCGCCTGGCATTCGCCGTCGCGGTCCACACCGACCCCGACCTGCTGCTCGTCGATGAGGTGCTCGCCGTCGGCGACGAGACGTTCCAGCGCAAGTGCATGGACCGCATCTCGCAGTTCCGTGCGGAAGGACGGACCATCGTCCTCGTGAGCCATTCGGCCCAGCAGGTGGCCGAGCTCTGCGATCGTGGCATCGTGCTGAGCTCGGGGCGCGTGATTCACGACGGCGACACGAACGATGCGATTCGTGTTCTGCGCGAGTCCCTCGAACTGCGGCGACGCGCGTCGGGCGGTGCGTCGGACGCCCAGCCGATCCGCGTCACGAAGGTCGAGCTCCTCGACTCCCGAGACGAGCTTGCCGACACGATCGTGTCGGGGGAGCCGATGACGATCCGTGTGCACGTCGCCGCCGATCATCGCTTCGACCGATGGGATGTCGGTTTCAGCATCGACACGCCCTTCGGGCACATGGTGCTCGCATCGAACACCGAGCTCCTGGGCCGCGAGCTGGAGCCGATCGACGGCGAGACGACGGTGGATCTGCGGATCGCGAGTCTTCAGATCGGCCGGGGGCAGTACTTCATCAACGCGAATGTCGCCGGTGTCAGCGAAGTCAGCACCCACGCGCTGATGCAGGGTGCGATGTTCAACGTCGAGGGCGCCGAGGGAACGATGGGGTCATCCTCCGCGTTCATCACCGTTCCGGGGTCCGACGTTCGCAGCTGATCCAGGCGGCCGGCGAGGATCAGTCCTCGGCCGGCACTGCCTCTTGCGTGGAGCCGCTCCGATGCGCGAGGACCGCATCGAGCAGTTCCTTCGCGCGCGCATCGAAGGAGTGGCGCCGGCGGACCTCCGCGGATATCTCGGCGAGCTCGGCGTCTTCAGGGAACAAGGAGTCGAGCGGGCTGGCGACGAGCTCCAGAAGCTCCGGCGTCGTCCGGTAGGTGCGTACGGCACCAGCGAAGAGTTCGGAGATCCCGGAGACATCGTCGCTGATCGCTCGACCGCCGGCGGAGACGACGTCGAAAAGGCGGTTCGATACGAAGCCCTCGCGCTGCATCGCGGGCCAATGATCGTTCATCACCGCTCCGGCCGACTCGTACACGAGCGGGAGCTCCTCGTTCGGCACGTGAGTCCCGGCGATGGCGGAGGCGGGGATGAAACCGCGCCAATCCGGTCCGTAGACGCGCAGCGGCGCGCCCGCGCGCAGGGGTTCGACGACAGACGGTCTGACGATTCCTCGAGCTGTGCCGACGAAGACGAGATCTGCGGACCGCTGGACCCCGTGCGGTGAGAATCGGGTGGTGTCGGTGCACTGCAGCAGCGGGAGCACTGCACGTCCTAGGCGTACCGACGCCTCGGCGCTCCAGGTGTCGGAGGCGGCGTAGACGAGGTCGAACCGCCCGACCTCGTCGGCCGTGATCTCGTCGGGATGGCTGATGATCCACTGGATCGTCGTTGCGGACTCGGGAGGCTCGATCCGTTCAGGGCCGCGGAGGATGAGAGAAACATCGTCGAGATCCACGGTCGCGCGGTGTGCCGCCGGCCGGGCATCGACGGCGACGTACTGACCGAGTCGTTCCAGTGCCGAGGCGAGGCCGCGCGCGAAGTGCGTGTCTCCCCAGGATTCTCCGCGCGTGCCCGCGGGGGCGGCGGTCTTGATCGCCCAGCGGAGCCGCGGAACCGACTCCCCGTCGGCGAGAGCGAAGCGTTCGAGGGGGCGACGTCGCAGAGAGGGGCCGCGGACGTCCGCGACCGCGAACTCCAGGCCACGATGCGGCGCGAGTACGTCCAGCACCGTGTCGGCAACGTCGGCGATCGGCTGCGAGGCGAAACTCCTCGAGCTCGTCGCCGAGGCGCTCAGCAGCGTGTGCGGCTGGGATCGATCGCCGATCCGGTACGCACGAACGGGGGCGTCCAGACTCGCGGTGGGGATGCGCTCACCGAGACCGCGGACGTCCTCGATCGGGTGTCCGGCGAACAGCGCGATCGTCCGTCCGCCGTACGCCGCTGTGGCGGCTGAGACGATCGAGCCGTCTGGTGCGAGCCAGAGGGGTTGCACGGGGCGGGAGTCCGCCTCCGTAAGAAGCGCCCGCACCGCCGCTGATGAGATCGCAGCGCCGGCTCCGCGCACGAGGAGCATCGTGCTGTCGGGGGTCGCGCTTTCGAGTGCCAAGGCGGCGCGGCCGGCGACGACAGCGGTGTCGTCGTGCCACAGCGTCACCTGTGCTGCGGCGACGCGCAGATCGGCAGGCGCAGACGCCTCCAGAGCGAGGACGACGGTCGTGTCACCGTCCGCGGCAAGTGGGGTGAGCACCGCGAGAGTCGCGCCGTCGCCGTCGTCAGCACCGAGGTGCCAGATGATGACGCGTGACGAGCTGATCGCGCCGGACGGAGCAACCTGCTCCGCGGGGTTCAAGCCCAGTGCCGCGGACCGGAGGAGGTCGATGAGAGTGACTGCTCGCAAATGCGGTGCCGAGCCGATGATCACCTCCCCGCCGTCGCGCAGTCGACGCCAGGCGTGCCCCAGCGGACCGCCGGGCGCGGTGACGCTCTCCGGATGTGCGGTCGCGTAGGCCGGAGCATCCCAGCTCATCGTCGTCGACACCTTCGCCGGATCGCTGACGAGATAGGCGTAGAGAGCGGGAACGCGGTCATTGTCCGGGAGCTGCGCGGACACGTGCCGCTCGAGGAAGAGCGGATTCAAGGAGAAGCCCCGCCGGAACCCACCGCGGACGTAGGACCGCACCGCGCGACGAGTGGAGGTCGGCCGCCCGAGCTGCAGCCGAACGAAATCGGCGTCGACGATGTCCGCGCGACGAATGACGCGGCACCAGTAGAGGCGGTCGGCGGCAGCGAGGAGGGGACTGATCACCGGGGCTGATCGCGATGCGCGCCACAGGCGTCTGAGACGGTTGAGCACCCTGGGAGTCTATGGGGTCGGCTCAAGGAAGTGCTGAGCAGGGGAATGGTAGCCTCGAACGATCGGTCACTTCGGCAGCCTGACAGGAGTACTTGTGCCTGACTCTTCTGCGCGTGTCGGCATCGTCGTGAGAACGAAGGATCGACCTACGCTTCTCGCCAGGGCGCTGGACGACATCATCGGCCAGGAATTTACGGCCTGGCACGTCGTGATCGTCAACGACGGTGGGCAGTCCGATGCGGTCGCCTCGCTCGTCGACGCACTGGATGCGAGCGTCCGATCGAAGATCTCCGTCATCGACCACGAGGTCTCTCTCGGCAGATCTGCGGCGGCGAATGCCGGGGTGGGCGCCCTGTCGACCGAATACGTCGTCCTCCACGACGATGACGACCTCTGGGATACCGTGTTCCTCGCCCAGTCGGTGGAGTGGCTCGATGCGACACCCACCGATATCGGTGTCGTCTCCCGCACGGAGATCGTGTACGAGAGTCTCGAAGGTGAGAACTTCGTCGAGACCGGTCGCGAGCCCTTCTGGGCCGACATGAAGCAGATCAGCTATTCCGAGCTGCTGCAGGTGAACAGGTTCGTGCCGATCGCGTACGTCTATCGACGCGTGGTCCACGATGAGGTGGGACTGTATCGGGTCGACATCCATGCGGCCGAGGACTGGGAATTCAACCTTCGCGTGAGCAGGAAGTACCCGATCGGTTTCATCGGCGGGCCCGCGCGGGCCTTCTGGATGCAGCGTCGGGACGTGACCGGTGCGCTGGGCAACAGCATGTTCGTTCTCGCTGATGAGCACGAGTACTACGACCGGCTGATCCGCGACGAGGCTCTCCGCGCGTTCACCACCGCCCACGGAGACGGGCTGGCGCTCTACCTCGCTCGTTTCGTGCAGGACGAAGTGGCACGGCAGCTCGACGCGCGCCGTTCGATCGGTGATCGGCTGATCTCGGTCGTGCGCGGACGTCGACGTAAGGATGCACGGTGAGGGGAACCACGATGGCCACTCTGCTGACGGCTCAGAGGCTCGTGATGCCGGCGGACGAGCGTCGGGACGCGATCGCTCTCTACGCGAGAGGGCGAGCCGAGATTCTCGGGCGCACGACGATTCGGGTGGCAGCCGGCGCGCACGCGTCGTTCGCCACGTACTTCAACGCCTTCCCCTGGGGGATCTGGTCTCAGAACACCTCGGTTCGGTCGCCCGCGCTCCGGCTCGAGGTGGAGGGGGCAGCGGTCCTCACCGTCCACAGCGTCACCACCAGCGGCATCCGCACGGTCGTCAGCGAACTCAGCGTCGTCGGGGGCGACATCGAGTTCGATCTCGAAAGCATCCCGGTGGACGCCAGCTGGCTCTGGTTGGAAGTGCATGCAGGCCAGGATGATGTCGTCCTTCGGGACGTTCAGTGGCTCGTGCAGGCGGACGAACATCAGGACGTGCGCCCGGCAGTCGCCGTCACGACCATGAACCGCGTCGATGACTGCCTCCGTCTTCTCCGTGCGCTGGGGAGCGACGGGCTGCCGGATCTGCTCTCGCGTGTCTTCATCGTGGATCAGGGGTCGCAACCGATCGGCTCCACGGCGGAGGTCGGCGCGCTGGCGCCCGGCGTCGATGTCCGGGTCATCGTGCAGGACAACCTCGGCGGCTCCGGCGGTTTCAGCAGAGGGATGATCGAGGCGCTGGACACCGATGCGACCCACGTCCTCCTTCTCGATGACGATGTGATGCTCGAACCCGAATCGATCCGCCGAATGTGCGCCTTCGCGTCTGTCGCTGCCGACGCGCCGCTCGTCGGCGCCCAGATGCTGAGCCTGATCGACCCGACCGTGCTGCACTCGATGGGCGAGGTCGTCGACCGGCGCACCATGTGGTGGGTCGCCACCGAGCCCGAGATGATCGCGGCCGACCTCGCAGAGCACCCGATCGAGTCCACCCCGGCGTTCTTCAATCAGAAGCCCGTCGACTTCAACGGCTGGTGGATGTGCCTCATCCCGCTGGCCGTCGTTCGCGAGGTCGGTGCGGCGCTGCCGTACTTCATCAAATGGGACGACGCGGAGTACGGTCTGCGCGCATCGGCCGCCGGCCATCGGACGATCACCTTGCCAGGCGCCGCCCTGTGGCATGTGCCCTGGACCGCGAAAGACGACGGACTCGATTGGCAGGCGTACTTCCAGCTGCGCAACCGGGTGGCGACAGCCCTCGTGCACTCGCGGCGCCCCCGGCGGGTTCTGAGCGACAGTTGGCGGAACGATGTCAACCACCTCATCGGCATGCAGTACGGCGCGGCTGAGCTGCGTTGCATGGCGCTCCGCGACATTCTGAGCGGTCCCGAGCACCTGCAGAGCACGCTCCGTACTCGCCGCGCGGAGTTGCAGAATCTTCTGAGGTCGAGCGGACAGGCGGTGATTCCGACTCCGGAGGCCGTGTCGTCGCAGGACAGTCCTCCGATTCCGGATGCTCCCCGCGGCGCGGTCGGGAAGATCGCCAGAATGGCCAGAGTCCTCGTGCACCAGCTGCGCCCGTCGCGCGCCGTCAATCACCCCCGGATTCCGAGAGACATGGGGCGGTGGTGGTTGCTCGGAGTTCTCGACGGCGCTTCGATGGAGAGCGCGGCAGGTACGGGGATCTTCGCACTGAGGCGCAAGAGGTCGACGGCTTTCCGTCTCCTCGCTCAGACCATGCTGCTCCGGGCGCAGTTGTGGCTCAGGTGGAGATCTCTCTCGCGGTCCTACCGATCGGCGGCCACGACGTTGACCCAGCCGTCCGAATGGCGGGCGATCTGGGGCTCGGCGACCGACTCGATCTGAGCTGCTCCGCCGTCAGTGGCGGCGGCGCAGCGTGCCGTCCGGCGCGAGATTCATCCGTCACCCCACGGGTGCGGATGCCTCCAGCGGCGCGGACGTCGTCTTCGCGTCCGCCGGAATGCGCTCCCATGTGAACCAGATGAGTGCTCCGAGGACGGCCGCGAACGCGAGCGACCCGAGAACCCAGACCGTCATCGGTGAAGGGCCGAAGTCCCACCACCACTCGATTGCGCGGTCGAGGTTCAGCGCCGAGACATCGGCGCCGGTGATGTAGCGCCGCAAGTTGGTGTGCAGGGCGAGGCTGTTCGCGCCGACGAGACCGATGCCGACCACGAGAAGCTGAACGCGCCCCAGGCCCAGCGTCGATCTGCGGGCACCGAGGATCATGGCACCGACGAACATGATCATGAGCGGATAGATGTATCGGGGCTGCACGCCGACACCGACCAGGATCCCCTCCCGCACCAGGATGTAGAGGGGCACGGCGACCAACGCGGCGCTTGTGGCCAGGATCGGGATCCACTTGCGGCTGGTGGACGAGCGCAGGCCCCAGAACGCGATGG
Organism: Microbacterium sp. LTA6; assembly: GCF_045690355.1. Lineage (NCBI taxonomy): Bacteria > Bacillati > Actinomycetota > Actinomycetes > Micrococcales > Microbacteriaceae > Microbacterium > Microbacterium sp. LTA6. The sequence goes on along the minus strand of NZ_CP147855.1, from coordinate 3,839,442 downwards.
CCGCGAACAGTGCGAAGCTCGTTCCCCACACCAGATCAGGCATCTCGGTGTCGAGCCATCCGAGGCCCCAGAGCCCCAGGGATCCGATCCAGAGCTGCGGGAGCGCCTGCAGGTTCGCCAACACGAGCGACAGAAGCGGCTTGTCGGGAGTGCCGGTCTCTGCGGTGAGCACACCGGACTGTCCTGCGGTCAGGAAGAGCGCGATGGCGATGACGATGAGCGCAGCGGGAAGAAGCAGCTGAATCGCGAAGCGGCGGTTCGGACGGAAGGCGAGTGCGACAGCGATCAGAACCGCGAGGACTCCGTATGCCGCGGAGTCTCCTCTGGCTCCTGCCCCGATGACCATCAGCGCCGTGGCGGTGATCGCGAGGCCGACCTTCTTCCGCCCGGTCTGCTCGAAGAATCCCCAGACGGCCAGCCACAGTCCGCTCGCCTGGATCACGGCCCAGCTGCTGGGGTTGGCGCTGGGGATGAGGAACATGCCGAGGGGGACGATCCCGATCAACGAGGCCCAGATCAGAGTCGGACGCATCCGCAACGGAAGAAGGAAGAAGAGCGCGCTGAGCACGCCGACGTACAGCAGCGCATTGAAGGTTCGCATGAGGATGATCGAGAGCGGGAGGTCGTCGCTGACGAAAGTGCTCATCACCGCGTAGAACACCGGCGGGTAGCCGTTGTCGATCCAGTTCCCGCGTTCGGTCGGCGCCATCGCGTTCTCGTCGAGATTGCAGGACGCCGATTGATCAGGATGGAACGCGAAGCAGGCCGACGCGCCGGTGAGATCTGCAGGCAGCAGCCGGACCGTATCGGTGCCATCGATCTCGCAGCGCCCCTCGACGTCGCCTGTGGCGCACCAGATGCTCCCCATGTGGTAGTCCTCGTCGGGGCTGGATCCAGGCGGCGACGATGCCCCCCATGCCAGGAGTGCGATGAACATGGCGAAGGGAACGATAAACCCAACGACGATCCGGCGTGCGCGGCGAGTCATCTCGTCGGTGCTCCTCGATCTTGACGGCGACCGGCCTACGGGCGGTTTCGTCGGCTTCTGGTGTCGCGGGTAGGCTTGATTGGTGCCTTACCCAGAGCAATATCCTACCTGCGCATGCGCGAACCGCCGTGATCTGCGGCGTCCCGCTGCGAGCTGGTGCGGGCTTTGAGCCTCCCCTCGAGCGGAGATGATCTCCGCGATGCAGAACTGACCGTCGTCATTCCGTCGTACAACTCGGCGACCTGGCTCCCGTCGACGATCGACGCCCTCGCCGAATCCGTGCGGGTGGCCGGGGTCGCTGTCGAAGTTCTCGTGATCGACGACGGCAGCGAAGACGACACCGTCGCGATCGTCGGGTCGCTGGCAGGAGCCTTCCCCGGCGACCTGCGTGTCGTGCGTCAGGAGAATCAGGGACGTTTCCTGGCCCGCTGGGCGGGTATCCAGCAGGCGAGAGCGGAGCACGTGCTGCTGCTCGACTCCCGGGTGCTGCTGGGGCCTCGCTCGCTCGGGCATGTCATGTCCGGAGTCGCCGCCGAACCGCAGATCGCCGGCTGGAACGCTCACGTCGACATCGACCCCGATGCGCCACTGGTCGGGCATTTCTGGGAAGTCCCGACCCACGTCTTCTGGGGTGCCTACCTCCGCGCACCGCGGCCGTTCGACCTGACGGGAGCGAACTTCGATTCGGCGCCCAAGGGGACGACGGCGTTCCTGGCCCGCAAGGACGTCCTCACAGCGGCGTTCGAACAGGCGTGGCCGGACGGCGACGCCAAACTGATGTCGGACGACACGAAGATCCTCCGTTGGCTGGCCGACTTCGGCGGCATCCGTCTGGATCCTGGCTTCTCGGTGATCTATCGTCCGCGGACGACGGTCAAGGGCTTCGTCAAGCATTCGCTCGACCGCGGGACCATGTTCGTCGACAGCTACGCCGGCACGTCCCTGTTGCGTTCGGCCGCCATCCTGATCGCCTCGATCGCGCCGGTCGTTGTTCTCGGCGCGATCGTCGCCCTGGCCGCAACGGGGGCGTGGCCCGGTGCCCTCCTGGTTCTCGGGGCCGTCCTCCTGCTGCTTCTCGTGCCGCTCGTTCCGGCAGCGATCAACCGCTGTCCCGGTCGCGGTCTGGCCGCCTACTGCGTCATTCTTCCCGTCTTCACCGTCCCGTTCTGGTTCGGCCTTGTGCGCGGTGTCTTCGTGCACCGGAGGGCTTTTGCACGGCGAGCTGAAGCCGCGTCTGCTGGAAAGGCAAAGCAATGATCATCTTCATCTACGGCACCACCGCCGAGGCCATCAAGCTCGCCCCGATCATGCGCAGGCTCGACGCGAAGGGCGTGCCCTACGAGCAGTGGGTGACCTACCAGCACACCGATTCGCTGCGCAAGGCGATCCCCGAGCTCGGCCTCACCGCGCCCGATCGGGTGCTCGCCGATGGTTACAAGGGCAAGCCGTTGAAGTCCCCGTTGCAGATGCTGCGCTGGATGCTCGACGTCGGGCGCTGGTCCGTCTCCCATGTGCGGGCGATTCGGCGTTCACTGCCGGAGCGCTCCATCGTCCTCGTGCACGGAGACACGATGACGACAGTGCTCGGCACCTTCATCGGTCGCCGCCTCGGTCTGCCGGTCGCTCACGTCGAAGCCGGCCTGCGTTCGGGTGACTGGCGGCATCCCTTCCCGGAGGAGCTCGATCGCAGGATCGTCGGGCGCCTGGCAAGGATCCACTACGCACCGACCGAGGACGAAGCGAACAATCTCGCCGGTCGGAAGAACGTCATCATCACTCACGGCAACACCGCGAAGGATGGCGTGAGGGACGCCGCTGAAACCGCGGTCACGAGCGAGGACGACTTCGGTCTCGTGCTCCTGCACCGGTTCGAATTCATCTCGAACACCGCGCTCGTCGCTGCGACCCTGCGCACGCTCGACGCGCACAGCCGTCTGCCGCTGAAGTTGGTCGTCGACGCCTATTCGCGAGATGCGGTCGAAGGGACGATCAGCGAACTCGGACTTACGAAGTTCAGCATCACGCCGAAGCTCGAGCATGGCGCGTTCGTCGCCGTCCTGCGAGCGGCGAAGTTCGTCGTCACGGACTCCGGCGGAATCCAGGAAGAGGCCGCCGAACTCGGAACTCCGACGCTGATCCACCGCAAGGTGTCCGAGCGCGGCGATGGCCTCGGCACCAACGCGATCCTGTCGGGATGGGACCAGGCGCGCATCGAGGACTTCCTGGAGCGATACGAGGACTACCGAGTGCTCGACGTGGATCGCGGAGCTTCTCCCTCGGACATCATCGTCGAGGACCTCACGCGTCGCGGGTTCGCGCGAGCCGCCGCTTCCTCCCTCTGACGACCCGCCGCTGCGGCGTCAGTCGGCCCGCTGAGGTCGCGACGTCATTCCGCCGCGGAGGAGAGCCGCAGTCGCTTGGCGCGACGCGTCCCGACGATGTCCAGCAGGATGAACCCCACGAGCACGGCTGCTCCGATCAGGCCGAAGGCCGTCAGCATCGCTGAGACGTCCGGAATCGTTGCGGTGAACGTGATCCACTGGGCGGCGACCGCACAGAGAAGGAGCGCTGCCGCCGCAGGGGAAGCCGTACTCGTCATTCTGATCATCATCCCCTGGGCTGCGATCCAGGGCAGGTAGGCGATCGACGCGGGAACCAGGAAGTTCGCCGCCTGACGGTAGTCCTCGCCGTAGAGGAAGATGATCATCCAGTCGCCCAGGAGCGCGAAGATTCCGATCATCGCAACGCCGGTGACGAGTGTCAGCGCGAGGGTGACGACCACGCCGAGGCGGGCCAGCTTGTCGTTGTCTCGATTGCGCACGAATCGGGGGAGGAGGTAGAGCGACAGCGTCGTCGGAATGAGGAATCCGGTCTTCACCAGAATCGCTGCGGAGGCGTACGTTCCGGCCAGGTGCGCCTCCGCTCCTGCGCGGAGAAAGATCGTATCCGAGTTCGTCAGCCAGGCGAAGGCGATCGAGAGCACCATGATCGTCAGCCCGGCCACGCTGAAGACGCCACGCGTCGGGCGCGCCACGCCTCTCGCGGTCCAGAGCGTTCCGGCGACGGTGAATACGAGGGCAGCGAGGACCGCCCCGATCATCCCGCCCAGGCCGGTTGCCGTGGCGACGACGATGACCGCGAACACGACGCGCGCGATCTGCGAGATCGTGGACCATTGCACGGCATGATTGACGCGACCTGACCCTTGCAGGAGTCCCACGGCGTCGGCGAAGACGAAGCTGAAGGGAATCGTGACCGCCGCGGCGATGACGACGGCGGGCGTCGTTCCGAGTGCACCAGCCAACCAGGGAGAGATGGCGGCGACCGCCCCGCCGCCGGCGAGACCGAGAACGATGGCCTCGGTCGGAAGACGGTCGCGCAGGCGCTGTGGCGAAGGCGACGCGATCGACACCGCCGCGGCGGTCTGCACCGCGACGGCTGTCTGCAGCGAGCCGCTTCCGATCGCAGCCACGTTGACGATCACGAAGAACGCGGCGAGGAGTCCGAAGTCGTCGGGGGAGAGGTACCGTGCGCTCACGAGATGGAACGCGAACGAGGCGATGATGCCGAGCCCGCTGGCGAACGCGACGATGATCAGCGGCTTGGCGTGCGTCTGAAGATGACCGCCGAGCCCGCTACGGGTGGGGACGGCGATCGACTCGGCGGGATCGGTGCCAGTCGCCGGAGTCATGTCGTCGCTCGAATCGCCGCCGCGATGTTCACTGCTCATTGTGCAGCCGCGACGCAGGCGCCTGAAGTTCCTCGACGTCGGCACGCAGCAGCGCGACTTCTTCGGCGACCCGTCGGACCTCGTCCTCCGCCTGGGACAGTTCCCAGGAGAGGTGGAGCGTGACGCCGACCAGCAGAACAAGCGCGAGCGCGAAGATGAGGTTCGACGGGACCTCGACGCCGAGAACGTTCGAGAGTCCGATGAGGAGTCCAGGGAAGACGGCGAGGACCAGCATCGTCAGGCCGATGACGAGCCACATGATCGCGTACTTCTCACGGAGCTGGCGCCGCAGCAGGAGTACGAAGATGACGGCGAGCACGGTGACCGCGAAGGCGATGCCCAGAATGATGATCATGACGACGCTTCCTTGGTGTGGCGCCCGCGCATGAGGGCCAGCGAGAGCGCGAAGACCGCTCGCATCAGGTATCTCGCGGCGCTGAATGGATCGTGGCTGGGCTTTCCATGCACCCGAGGGCGCATGGCGACCGGGATCTGCGTGACAGTCAGGCCCGCGTGGATCGCGCCGACGAGGGAATCGATGGTGTCGCCCAAATATTCGGCGGGGTAGTAACGGACGTACTGATCGATGGCGCGGTGATTCGCCGCCCGGAATCCCGACGTCACGTCGGTCAGGCGCACGCCGCCGACCCTGGAGATCACGCCGGCGAGCATCTTCATCGCCCAGCGGCGAGGGCCGCGTGCCTGATAGTCGCCCACTTCAGCGAATCGAGCACCGATCGAGATATCGGCGACATCGAGCCCAGTGAGAACCGCGGCGATGTCTGCGGGATTGTGCTGACCGTCCGCGTCGACCTGGATCGCCCTGCGGTACCCGTGCCTCTGCGCGTACGTGAAGCCGGTGCGCATCGCGCCGCCGACTCCCATGTTGAAAGGAAGGATCACGACGCGAGCCCCGGCGCGCGTGGCCTGCGCTGCCGTGTCGTCACTGGAACCGTCGTCGATGACGAGCACGTCGTAGTCGGGATCGGCGGCGAGGATCTCGCCGACGGTGTTTCCGACGTTCTGAGACTCGTTCCATGCCGGGACGATGATGAGGGCGCGTTCGGCAGGTGAAGACATGGTGCGTAGATCATATCGGGTCGGCCTGGGGAGTCAGATCGACGTCGAAGTCTAAGATGGAGGATTGATGTGTCGCGCCGATCGGCGTCAGGAAGGACTAAGGATGGATCTCCTCGTCGTCGGGTCGGGCTTCTTCGGCCTCACCATCGCTGAGCGCGCTGCTGAGGCAGGTCGCAAAGTCACCGTCATCGATCGCCGCCACCACATCGGCGGCAATGCCTACAGCGAGAACGAGCCCGAGACGGGCATCGAAGTGCATCGCTATGGGGCGCACCTGTTCCACACGTCGAACGAGACGGTGTGGGAGTACGTGAACCGCTTCACGACCTTCACGAACTACGTGCACCGGGTGTACACGACGCACAAGGGCGTCGTCTTTCCGATGCCGGTGAACCTCGGCACGATCAACCAGTTCTTCCAGTCGGCGTACACGCCCGATGAGGCGCGCGCGCTCATCAAGGAGCAGGCGGGGGAATTCGATGCGAAGACGGCGAGGAACTTCGAGGAGAAGGGCATCGCACTCGTCGGTCGCCCGCTGTTCGAGGCGTTCTTCCGCGACTACACGGCGAAGCAGTGGCAGACCGACCCGCAGAAGCTGTCCGGCGACATCATCAGCAGACTTCCGGTGCGCTACAACTACGACAACCGCTACTTCAACGACACGTGGGAGGGTCTGCCGACCGACGGCTACACCGCGTGGCTGGAGCGGATGGCAGATCACCCGAACATCGAGGTGAAGCTGAACGTCGACTACTTCGACGAATCGCAGCCGCTGAACAAGCGCGCGACTGTCGGACAGGTCTCGGTGGTCTACACCGGCCCCGTCGACCGGTACTTCGACTATGCGGAGGGCGCCCTCAGCTGGCGCACGCTCGACTTCGAGCAGGAGGTGCTCAACGTCGGCGACTTCCAGGGCACCACCGTCATGAACTACCCCGACATGGACGTGCCGTACACGCGCATCCATGAGTTCAAGCATTTCCACCCCGAGCGCAAGGACGTGTACGCCTCGGACAAGACCGTCATCATGCGGGAGTTCTCCCGCTTCGCCGAGCGCGAAGACGAACCGTACTACCCGGTCAACACCCAGGCCGACCGGGACGGACTCCTTGCGTACCGTGAGCTGGCCAAGGGAGAGCAGGGCGTTCATTTCGGCGGGCGACTCGGCACCTACCAGTACCTCGACATGCACATGGCCATCGGCTCGGCGCTGTCGATGTGGAACAACACTCTCTCGTAGACTCGGCATTGTGAGTCACGCAGCTGTCGGGGCGCCGGGGACGCCCCGGCGATACCTGCATTCTCTGTGGATCCTGTCGGCGCGAGACCTGCGCGTGCGCTACGCCACGAGCTTCCTCGGATACCTCTGGTCGGTGCTGGATCCTCTGGTGATGAGCCTGATCTACTGGTTCGTCTTCACGCAGATCTTCCACCGCAGTGTGGGGGAAGAGCCGTACATCGTCTTCCTCATCGTCGCCCTCCTGCCCTGGGTGTGGTTCAACACGTCCGTGTCGGACTTCACCCGTGCGTTCCGCAAGGACGCGCGGCTCGTGCGGTCCACGGCCATCCCGCGCTCGATCTGGGTGAACAGGATCGCACTGAGCAAGGGGATCGAATTCCTCTTCTCGCTCCCGGTTCTCGTGCTCTTCGCCGTCTTCAACGGGGCCACGGTCAACTGGGGACTGCTCTGGTTCCCGGTCGCCGTCCTGCTGCAGGTCGTGCTGCTCGTCGGCCTGGGGCTGCTCGTGGCACCCCTCTGCGTGCTCTACACCGACCTGGAGCGCACCACCGCGCTCATCCTCCGTGCGCTTTTCTACGCATCGCCGGTGATCTACAGCTTCTCCGATCTGCCGGCGCCGTTCGACACCATCGGGGCGTTCAATCCGCTCTCGGGGATCTTCATCCTCTACCGCGTCGGATTCTTCCCCGACCAGTGGCAGACGATCCCGGTGCTGATCAGTGCCGTGATGAGCCTGGGCATCCTCGTGCTGGGCATGTGGACCTTCGGGCGTCTGGAACGACCCGTGCTGAAGGAGCTGTGATGGCGGCCGCGATCGAAGTCCAGGGGCTGGGCGTCCGCTTCCGCCGGAACCGCCGCGGTCGGCGCAGCTTCAAGGATCTGTTCTCCGGAGCCTCGCGGCGTTCCCGTCCAGGGGAGTTCTGGGCGCTCCGGGACGTCTCGTTCACGGTACAGCCGGGCGAATCGATCGGTGTCGTCGGACGCAACGGGCAGGGCAAGTCCACGCTGCTGCGTCTGGTCGCCCGCGTCCTCCTCCCGGACGAGGGCTCCGTCGTCGTCAACGGTGGTGTCGCCCCGCTGATCGAGATCACCGGAGGGTTCGTCGGCGACCTCACCGTACGGGAGAACGTGCGGCTCACGGCCGGGCTGCACGGGATGTCCCGCGACGAGGTCTCACGCCGCTATGACGGCATCATCGCTTTCGCCGAGCTCGCCGGATTCGAGGACACTCCCTACAAGCACCTCTCCAACGGCATGAAGGTGCGCTTGGCCTTCTCCGTGGTCTCTCAGCTCGATGAGCCGATCCTGCTCGTCGACGAGGTGCTCGCGGTCGGCGACAAGGCGTTCCGCGAGAAGTGCTACAAGCGCATCGACGAACTGCTCGCGGAGGGGCGCACGTTGTTCTTCGTCAGCCATAACGAGCGCGACCTCCGACGCTTCTGCACGCGTGGGCTCTATCTCGACAAGGGCGGTCTCGTGCTGGACGCACCGATCCGCGAAGTCCTCGATCGCTACAACGCCGACTACTCGCTGTAAGTTCGCCGAACTCAGAGCCCGACGAGGCTCCGCAGGTGCTCGGCCGCGGCTCGCGCGGCGTCTACCGCGCTCGCCCTCTCGGAGCCCGCGTCGACAGCAGCGCGCACGTCTTCCAGGCGCTGCGCGTAGGCGGAGACGCTGTCGTACCATGTCGCCTGGATCGACGACGGGGCCGCCACCTCGGAGAGTCGCTGCGCATCACCCTGCAGTGTGTCGAGCACGCTCAGCGGATCGGACTCCTCGGGATCCGACAAGAAATCGAGACCCGTCATCGCCGTACCCAGCCAGGGGCTCACCTGGTCTCGGAAGGTGTCGAGATCGGGGTCCGCGACCGGCGGCGGAGTCACGACCGGCTCCGGTGAAGGCGCAGACGTCGGTGTCGATGTCGGAGTCGGTGTCGCGGTCGCCGAGGCGGTGGGCGACGCCGTGGCACCGGGCGTCGCGGAGCCGCGGGGGAGCAGGAAGAACAGCAGGGCGCCGACGATCGCCAGAGCGACGACCGAGAGCGCGATGATCAGCCAGACCCGTCCACGGTTCTTCGGCTTCGGGGGGATCGGTGCCCACCGCAGTTCCGGCTGCTGTTCGCTCATCGTCACGCCTCCAGAGGCGGCATGGGCTTCCAGGAACGGTCTCGACCGAGCTTGCCGCCCTCTCGGAGCCCGCGGAAGAGGTTGCTCGTGCCGCGCACCGTGCGCTCCACGAAGACCAGGCGGATGAGCTCCTTCGCGAAGGTCATCGACGTGCCCAGTGCGAAGAGCAGCGGATTGTACGCGCCATGCACCCGGTAGTAGTTCTTGATGAATGCCCGATTGCGCATGATGTAGAAGCGGTAGGCGTTGCTGGACGCGTTCATGTGGCGGACGCCCATGTCCCACTGCTTGATCTCACGGGTGCGGCGCAGGACGAACTCGTCCACGATCACCGCCGTCGTCTTCCGGGAGGCGAGCCAGCCGTACATCTGGTCATCCCAGTAGATGAAGAAGCGAGGGTCGGGCAGGCCGATCTGCGTGACGATCGAGCGATGGATGAACATGCCCTCGAAGCATCCGCTGTTCATCTCTTTGAACCCGGATTCGTCGAAGCCCGAAGGTGCGAACGGGATCGGGATGCCCATGCGCTCGGCGATGCGGTACTGCCAGTAGAACTCGCTGCCGTCGTAGTCGTAGCGACGACCCTGGATGCTCTTGAAGCGCGGGGTCCACTTGCCCATCCTGGCAAGGCCGTCGGGGAGCACCTCGACGTCGTCGTCCATCATCCAGATCCATTCGGATCCGAGCTCGTAGGCGGTGCGCATGCCCTCGCTGAAGCCACCGGATCCGCCGGTGTTCGTCTCCAGCCTGCGGTAGACGATCTCGGTGCCGATGCCCTCGCGGAAGGACTCGACGACCTCGGTCGTGTCATCCGAGGAGGCGTTGTCGATGATCACGACGTGGCCGGCCTTCGGTTCCATCGCGGTGATGCTCGTGAGCAGTCCGGTGAGCAGGTGCGATCGGTTGAAGGTGACGATGACGATCGTCGCGGATGCCGGGTCGAAGGGGGCGTGTGTCACGAGGTGGGATCTCCGGAAGCTGAGCACCCGCAGGGAGCCGCGAGCTGAGACCAGCCTACCCGGGCCCTGGCTCAGGATCAGCCGGGAACGCGCCCGGGGGCCGGTCTACCGCTCCGGACGCAGGATCGGAATGACGCCGGTGTGCACTGCGTCGATCTGCTCGCGCCAGGACCGGGACTGCCCTGCTCGGAGCGCGCACAGCACCAGCATGAACCAACCGGTCCCCGCGAGTGTGAAGCTCTCGAACATCGAATCGACCCCGAGCGTGACCAGCACGAGCGGGGTCCAGGCGTAGACGACCGGACGACGGACGCTGGCCACCAGCCAGGACCGGATGAGCGCGACTCCACCCAGGAGCAGGAACAGCGCGAGTCCTGCCGCGCCCAGTTGCAAGAGGGCGTCGAAGTACGCGTTCAGCGCCGTCTCGTGCCGCTCATCGAGTTGGAAGTTGATGTAGGTGAACGGATACTCGCCGCGCTGCCAGGGGCCGAACCACCCCCAGCCCTGCAGGGGCTTCACGGCCGTGAAGTCGAGGATCGTGTTCCACAGCGTCGCGCGCACGGAGAAGTCGGATCCGGCGTCCATCATCGCGATGATCTGGTGACGGAGCACGAACGCGAAGGTCAGTCCCAGCGCCACCACCGCGCCGAGCGCCCACTGCACGAGGTTGCGTCGCTCGGCGGGAGCGTGCCGGACGATCATCAGGGCCACCGAGGCGATGCCCACGGCCACGGCGAGGACCAGCACGGTGGGGGAGGACGAGAGGAGTGCGAGGAAGCCGGCCAATCCGACAGACGCCACCGAGGTCGCTGCGGTCACCGACCGGGTGCGCCATTCGATGACGAACGTGATCAGGGCGATCACGGCCACGAATCCCAGCATGTTGCGGGTTCCGAAGATGCCCTGCACTGGCCCGCCCGCGGCGAGCTGCCCCTGGATGCCGAGGAAGGTGAACGGCACGTCGAGGAGGATTCCGGAGAGGATCTCCAGCCCCAGGGAGATGCCCAGCAGGACGCGCAGCGCATCGCCGATCGCCCGCACCGTCTGCAGGGTGTCGCGGATGTGTCCGATCGTGATCGCGAGGAAGGCGAAACCGAGAAGCGACAACCAGGCGAAGAACGTGTCGGTCCGGTCGGTGGTCCAGAAGATGCTGACCAGCGCCCAGCCCATGAACGCGAGCAGCGAGGACGGCGCGATCCGCAGCAGCGACAGTTCTTCTCGGCGTACGAAGAGGATGCCCGCGCCCACAACGCAGAGGACGGTCACGATCGCGGCGAGCGTGACCGACGACGACATCCGCTGGATGGCGAACGAGCCGAAGATCGCGGTGAGGGCGGCGAGGGTGAACGCCCGTGCCATCTCCGCCGAACCGAGCAGGCGCCCGAGACGCAGCCGCGGCGTCGTCACGGAACCCGCCGCCGGCGCTCGCCGTGATCGGTGACGCGCTGGCGCTCGCTGAGTCCGACGCCGACCAGCGGTACGGACTTGATCTTGAAGGAGAGCAGCACGAGCAGCATCCACCCCCACAGCATGATCGGCGTCGACTCCGCGTATCCCTGGACCAGCAGCACCACGGTGAACAGGCTCGGCAGGAGAGTGAGCGCGGAGTACGAGCGGTCGGCCTGCAAGTCCCATCGGGGGCGGTCGATCGCGAAGAACCACGATCGCCACAAGAGGCTCAGATAGGCCAGGGCGACGAGGACGACGCCGACGACGCCGAGCTGCATCAGGACATCGAGCCACATGTTGTGAGCGTGGAAGACCGTGATCCCATGATCTTCGATCCACCCGGCGAACGCGGGGTCGAAGGGCACCCACGGACTCGAGAATCCGTTTCCGAAGATGGGATGCTCCGCAGCCCGCTCGAGGACCTTCTCCCAGATCTTGTCGGAGCGCCCCGTGAGGTCGGCGCTGCGGCCCAGGAGCGCGAGCAGCGGCTTCTTCAGCAGCCAGACGGCGAGGGCCGCCACGACTGCTCCGCCGATGAACACGACGTAGAGACGGGTGCGACCGCCCGGCGTCTTCGTGCGGCGCATGAGAAGGGCGACGACGAGTACGACGGCGGCCGCGGCGGCACAGGCGTAGGCGGTCGCCGAGCCGGCGCGGAACAGGAAGAACGCGGCCAGCAGCATCCACAGCGCGAGCATCGTGCGCCGTCGCGCACGGGCCGCGAACAGGATGCCGAAGGTGAGGAGCGCGAACAGGCTGATGATCGCGAGCAGGTTCGAGTTGCCGACGATGCCCTGAACGCGGTCGCCGTCGAAGAGGTTTCCGCGCACCCAATACCAGTGCGCGTTGATCTCGCCGTCCGGACGCTCGAAGAAGTTCGGCAGGATCGGCCCGTGCACGACGAGGGACACCCAGAGCTCGAGCAGGAGCGAGAGGCCGAGGATCCACTTGAATGCCGAGGCCAACGCCCGCACGATCTCGTGCCACGTGAGCGCATGCGCGATGAAGAGGGCGTTCACGGTGACCGCGGCCAGCAGCATCCAGGTGAGCAGTGTCGACCCACGCCACTGCGACCAGGCGACGGAGATCAGCGCCAGCGCGGTGTAGCCGAGGGCGGCCCAGGGCAAGCGGCGCCAGGCGAACGGCTGAGGGCGGTTGCGCGCGAGCATCGGGACGCCGATCGCCGGTGTCGCGAGGGTGAAGACGATCAGGACGATCCCTGCACCGGCCTCGCCCAGGAGGTTGTACACGGCGGAGTGCGCGAACGTCACGAACAGCACGGCGACCGCATACGCGCGCAGCATCAGGTGCCCCGTCGACTCGCGTTCCGGTGGGGCGGGCAGGGCTGCCACCGGGTGCTTCGTGTACTGCGCCATCGCGTTCAGGCTACAGCGCCGGACTGTGCGGGCGGTGGCTCTACGCTGGGTGCCATGCTGCTGAGCCTCACCAACGTTCCACGTGACTACTCCTGGGGGTCGCCGACGCTCCTGGCCGGCCTGGAGGGCCGCGCTCCGTCCGGCGCACCGGAGGCGGAGGTCTGGTTCGGCGATCACCCAGGGGACCCCGCGGATGTGGCAGGTGGCGGCACTCTGGATGCGGTCACCGGCGGCACACTGCCCTACCTGCTCAAGCTCCTCGCGGCCGGCGGGCCGCTGTCGATCCAGGTGCACCCCACGATCGATCAGGCGCGGGACGGCTGGGCGCGCGAGGCAGGCCTTGCTCCGGATGATCCGCATCGCAACTATCGCGACGACAACCACAAGCCCGAGCTCATCGTGGCGCTCACTGAGCGCTTCGAGGCGCTCAGCGGGCTGCGCCCGGTCGCTGAAACCTTGCGGATGCTGGACGCTCTCGGCGACGCCCGGGGTGTCGCCTCGCTGCGCGCTCGCCTCGACGGAACCGGCGATGTCCTGCGAGGCGCCATCGGTTGGCTCCTCGCGGACGCGACACAGGGCGAGGTCGACGAGATCATCGCCGCGACCCGCACTGCCGCGCATGCGGGCGCGGGGGAGTGGGAGCCGGTGCTGCGCGCCGTGGTCGGTGTCGCGGATGCCTTCCCGGGTGATCCAGGCGTGGTCGTCGCGCTGCTGATGAACCACGTGGTCCTGCGCCGCGGCGAGGGGATCTTCCTGCGTGCAGGTCTCCTGCACGCGTACCTCGGCGGGCTCGGCGTGGAGATCATGGCGGCGAGCGACAATGTGCTGCGCGGCGGACTCACGCCCAAGCACATCGACGTCCCCGAGCTCCTGTCGATCCTGGACACCACGACCGACGCGGTCCCGGTGCTCCGCCCCGATTCTGAAGGAGCCATCACGTCGTATCCGGTTCCGATCGCGGACTTCGCCCTGCGTCGTGTCACGCTGACCGGGCCGCCGCTCACCATCGACGTGGCGGGCCCGGCCATGGTCCTCAGCACCGCCGGCGACGTCGTCGTCACGGGCGTGGATGCCGTGGAGCATCCGGTCGCGATCGGTGCGGCTGTGTTCGCCTCGGCCGATGAAGGCTCGCTGCAGCTCACCGGTACCGGCGAGGCATTCATCGCGACTCCGGGGGCGCTGAGGCCTTCCCCGAGACCCGCGACACGCCGATGAGAGCTCAAGAACCTTCAAGAGTCGCTTGAGGCTTTACGATCCGCGACTTGACCGATGCGAATGACACGGGTGTAATTAGGTATTGCACGGCCCGCCGGGGGGCGGAAACAGGGTTGGAGATCGAGATGACGGGATACCGTTCCGACGTACCGGAGAACTGGTTTGTCGATCCGATCAACCTCGGAGTACCTGGGGTTCGTCGAACCGATGCCGACGACGACAATGCTCTCGCCTGGCAGACCGATGCCCTCTGCTCGCAGACCGACCCGGAGGCCTTCTTCCCGGAGAAGGGCGGGTCGACGCGCGATGCGAAGCGCATCTGCACCACCTGCGACGTTCGCGGCGAATGCCTCGAATACGCGCTGAACAATGACGAGCGCTTCGGAATCTGGGGCGGGCTGTCCGAGCGCGAGCGCCGCAAGCTCAAGCGCCGCGCCAGCTGACAGATTCGCCGCAGACGCAGAGACCTCGGGTGCCGGCTTCGCGGGCGCGCCGCGTCCACTGCTCCTGAGAGCCGCAGCAGCCGCATAGGCTGACCTCGCCATGCCAGCCCGAGTTCATGCCATCATCGTCGCGCGCCCCGGCCCCACAGCCCGTGCGCAACTCCTCCGAACGCTGGATGCGCTGCGTTCGCAGAGCACTCCGGCCGCCGCGATCACACTGGTCGTGTGCGGCGATGCCGCCACCGCCCGTGAGAGCGAGACGGTCGCGAGCACCGTCGAGGGCATCATCGAGGCGCGAGGGCACACCTCGTTCGCCGAGGCCGTCGAGCTCGCCCGCCCGCGCGTCACCGAGGGCAGCGCCGTCTGGCTCCTCGCCCATGACACCGCGCCCCACTCGCTCGCATTGGAGCGGCTGACCGGAACCCTGGAGCGCTCGCCATCCGCGGCGATCGTCGCTCCCAAGCTGGTGCACACCGACAACGAGCGCGAGATCGTGTCCCTCGGCGTCAGCATGACCGCGCTCGGACGATCCGTCGAGCTGGCCGCCGGCGAACTCGACCAAGGGCAGCACGATCGGGGGGACGATGCCCTCGGCGCCGATATCCGCGGACTCCTGATCCGCTCGGAGGTGCGCGATGCCCTCCGTCCCGACCGCGCCCTGGCCGGTGCTGACGAGGGACTCGACCTCGGTGTGCGTGCTCGCCTCGGCGGCGGACGTGTCGTTCTCGCGCCGACCGCCCGCATCTCCGTGCAACCGGACGGCCCCGCCGCGCTCCCGCGAAGCCGCTCCCGCCGCGCATATGTCACCAGGCTCGCGCAACTGCACCGTCGGCTCGCCTATGCGCCGGCGCCGGCGCTGCCGTTGCACTGGCTCGCTCTGCTTCCTCTCGCGCTCTGGCGCTCGATCACCCACTTGATCGGAAAGCGCCCAGAGGCGGTGTTCCCGGAGTGGGGCGCCGCCCTCACCGCGATGGCCCGGTTCGGCGCCGTCGCGCGTTCCCGGCGCCGCATCCGCTCGTTCCGCACGTCCTCCTGGGCGACAATCGCACCGCTGCGGGTCACGGGAGCGCAGTTGCGCCGTCGATTGGACGACGGCAACGGCAGCGAGAGCGGCGCCGTCAGCGAACTGCACTTCTTCTCCGGCGGCGGCGCCTGGTCGGTCCTCGCCGCGCTCGCCGTGAGCATCGGCGTCTTCACGCCGTTGCTCGCGTGGCCGGTGCTCGGCGGCGGTGCTCTGCTTCCGCTGCGTCAGACGATCGGAGCGCTCTGGCGCGACGCATCGTGGGGTCTGCGTGGCCTCGGCATCGACGTCGTCGGCCCCGCCGACCCGTTCGCCGCCGTGCTGGCGGTGCTCGGGTCGCTCTGGCCGGGAGCTCCGTCATTCGCGCTCGTGCTGTTGTGGGTGCTCGCGCTGCCGCTTGCGGTGCTCGGTGGCTGGTTCGCGGCGACGCGCGTCACGGACCGCGCCGGGCTCCGCATCTTCGCGGGCGTCGCGTGGGCGCTCGCGCCCACCTTCCTCACCGCCCTCTCCGATGGTCGCCCCGCGGCGGTGCTCGTGCACCTGTTGCTGCCGTGGCTGTTCCACGCCGCTGTGGTCGCGCATCGCTCGTGGGGTGCTGCCGGTGCGGCCTCCGTCCTGTTCGCCGCCGTCCTCGCGTGCGCGCCGTCGCTGGCACCGGCGCTGGTGCTGCTCTGGATGATCGCACTCGGCTTCGTGCTCAGCACGGCCCGCATCCGGGGAGCGCTGCGGCTGCTGTGGCTGCCGGCTCCGGCAGCCGCGCTGTTCGTGCCGCTCGTCATCTGGCACCTGCAGCACGGCAGTCTCTGGGCGCTTCTCGGCGATCCTGGGCTGATCTGGGGCGGACCGCACGCCTCAGCGGATGCCGCTGGTCGGCTGGCGCTCGCCACGGGGTTCCCGACGACCGATCTCGCGGGTTGGATGAAGTTCGTCGTCTTCGACGTGCCGATCGCAGCACCCATCGCCGTGTGGGCACCACTTCTGTGTGCGCCGCTGGCACTGCTCGCACTCGTCTCGGCGATCTCACCGCGCTGGCGCGCCGGCATCACGCTTCTGGTGGTGACCCTGACCGGCCTCGCCACCGCTTTCCTCGCTGTCGGCATTCAGGTGAGCTTCGTGCAGGGGACGCCGGTGCCGATCTGGCCGGGGGCCGGGCTGAGTCTCGGCTGGATCGGTCTCGTCGGTGCGGCGCTGGTCACCCTCGACACCGCGATCACGATGCCCCGTCTGCGTCTGCTGGCCACCTCGGTCGCCGGTCTCGCGCTCCTGATCTGTGCGCTGCCGGCGCTCACGGCCGTGCACGCCGACCGCTCCGAACTCACGAACGGCCCTGCATCGACTCTGCCGGCGTACGTCGCCGCTCAGGCCGGTGACGATCGAGAGGTCGGAACGCTCGTGCTCACGCCGCAGAACGACGGAGGGCTCGCCGTCGAAGTCGCCTGGGGTGGAAGTGAGACGCTCGGTGCGCAGACCACGATGCTCTCCACGGCGACCGAGATCCAGGGGGCCGACATCACCGCGCTGTCGGTCGATCTGCTTTCCGCCCGTGACTTCGACGCCCCCGCAGAACTCGCGGAGCTCGGTATCAATTACGTGCTGCTGGCCCAGATACCCGGTGATGAAGACGACAAGGCGAGGGCATTCCGCACGACGGCGGTGACGTCGCTCGATCAGCGCGCCGGCTTCGTGCAGGCGGGGTCGACGGATCGCGGCGTGCTCTGGCGCCTGGAAGCCGACGCCACCGCTCGCGAGGGACTCACCGGCGCCCAGACCGCCACGGCGCGGCTCGTCATCACGCTGCAGCTGATCATCGTGTTCGCGGCACTTCTGCTCTCGATTCCGACGCGAGCGTCACGGCGGGCAGCGCGCGGTCAGTCGCGCATCGTCGGACGCGCGCCCGACGAGCGGCTCGTGCTGCCGAGGCACGCGGAGGATGCGGCGTCCGCGCCTTCGGTCGCTGCACCCGTCGACGTGTCCGATCCGCCGACGCGCGAGGAGACACTCGAGCAGGAGCCGGACCCCGAGACCGAGAACTCCCAGACCGAGGACTCCGACGCCGAGGACTCGGAGCCGAGCCCGGAGTCGCCGGAGCCGGAGTCGACCACCACCGAGGAGAATCGATGAGCGGGACCCGGGCTTTCCGTGTCGTGACGACCAGCGCCCGCGTGCTCACCGGAACGCTGGTCGCCGCAGCATGCGTCGTCGGAGTGGTGGTGGCCGTCGCTGCTCCCTGGCCGACCATCGAGAGCACCCCGGCGCAGGCCGACGTGACGCCTCTTCCCGGCGATGCCGTGCTGGTGTGCAGCGGTGACTTCCGCGCCATCGGCCGTGTTCCCAGCGACCCGCTGAAGATGGACTCGGCGGGAACGCCGCGGCTCACCGTCGACGGCTCGGCCGGCGTGCCGGAATCCACTCCTCTGTCGATGCCGGAGCTCGATCAGGCGGGCGAGCTCCACAAGCTCACGGGCGTCGTCGAAGGGCGCAGCGCGCCACTGATCGGTGCCGCCGAGTCCGTGACACTCGCCGAGACCGACCTCTCCGGCCTGGCCGCGGCGCCCTGCCGCGAGGCCCTCACCGAATCGTGGCTGATCGGAGGCAGTGTCGCCACCGGTACCGAGGACATCGTGACCCTCACCAACCCCGGCGACGTGGCGGCGACGGTCACGCTCACGGTCTTCGGCGACAAGCGGAGTTCGTCGAACGTGATCGTTCCGCCGGCGACGCAGGTCGCACTGCCCCTCGCGTCGATCGCGTCAGGGAACCAAGCCCCGGTGATCCACATGTCATCGACCGGCTCCCCGGTTCGCGCGATGATGCAGTCCTCGCTCACCCGCACGCTGGACCCGGCCGGCATCGACCTGCAGGATGCCGTCGCCGGCCCACAGCAGCATCCCGTGATTTCCGGTGTCCAGGTCTTCCCGGTCGACGGCGACGACTCGGAGATGGCAGTGCTGCGGATACTTGCGCCGGATGCCGATGCACAGGCGCAGGTCACGGTGCGTCCGGTGGGGGAGTCCTCCTCGGTCGCGACGGAGTTCCTCGTCCCGCTCACCGCCGATGTGCCGGCGCAGGTGTCTCTCGGAGATCTCGGAGCGGGCTCGTACACCGTCGAGGTCGATGCGGACTCCCCCGTCCTCGCCGCTGTTCGGCAGCAGGACGGTCAGGGACGCGGTGCTGACTTCGCATGGGTCACTCCCGCGCCGGAGATCGACGCCGAGGTGCTCGTGGCCGTGCCGTCAGGGCCGAACCCGCAGCTGCTGATCACCGGCAACGCGGATGCCGAGTCGACGGTCGCCATCGAAACGGCGGAGGGCGGGGATCCTCAGACGATCCTCGTGCCGGCCGGCGGTTCGATCGCTGTGCCGGTCGACGCACGTTCCGTCTACACGGTACGGCCGTCAGGGCCGGTGCACCTCGCGGTGACGATGACAGCGACCGGTGCGCTCGCCGCCTGGCCGGTGTGGCCGGGTGCTGGAGCAGAGCAGAGCATCACGGTCTATCCCTGACCCGTGAAGCGCTGATGCGTCAGTGATCGTGTCCGAGGTCCCAGGGTTCGCGCCCGACGTACTCGGCGGCGGCTCGGAACACGGCACTCTCGATGGCCATGCGACGGTGGGCGGAGTCGTCGTGCCCCGGGGGGAGCAGGCGCTCGATCGGCAGGCGGAACAGCACGATCCGGCGCGCGTCACGATCGAGGTGCCAGCGCGGCACCTCGTCGGTCGCCTCCTGGGTCGGCATCGCGCCGATCTCGAAGCGCACTTCCTGCAACTCGGGCCAGGTGCCGCGGAGGAACTCCACGGCGGTTCCGACGGTCAGATCGAACCGGTCGATCCGCCCTTCTAGGGGAGCGAGCGGCGGCCGGACGACCTCGCTGCGGCCGAGCCGCCCGTGACGACCGTGCCGTGCGCCGCGCCGGGGAGCGGCGGAGGCGCGGGCTGTGCGTCGACGTTGCATGACGAAAGTCTAGGCGTTCCGCCTGGGCTGCGGCGCGGCATCCGCTCGCCGTCGTCCGCCGCCCGTACTCTGGCAGAGATGGACGGACGACTCTGCTCGAAGGTCGCGTGCGCGCGTGAGGCCGTAGCGACGATCACGTATGAATACGGCGACAAGATGGCCGCGCTCGGGCCGCTGGGCGCCGCCAATCACCCTCATGCGCACGACCTGTGCTCTCCGCACGCCGATCGGGTCTCCGTGCCGGCGGGCTGGCTCATCGTCCGGCACGAGGCGCTCCGCGCCTGAGCGTTTTTCGTCAGCCGGCCGCATCGCGGCAGCCGTCGCCCTGCACGGGAAGATGATCGACGCGATCCGCTTCTGAGAAGATGGGGCCATGTCTGAGCTCGAGTATCGTGTGGCCGACCTGTCTCTCGCTGGAGCGGGGCGGCACCAGCTCCGTCTCGCAGAGAACGAGATGCCTGGACTCATGGCGCTGCGGGAGGAGTTCGGTGACGCGCAGCCGCTGAAGGGCGCGCGGATCGCCGGGTCCCTGCACATGACCGTGCAGACCGCAGTCCTGATCGAGACGCTCACCGCGCTCGGCGCCGAGGTGCGCTGGGCGAGCTGCAACATCTTCTCGACCCAGGACGAGGCGGCCGCGGCGGTCGTCGTCGGTCCGACGGGCACGGCGGATGCTCCCGCCGGCGTTCCCGTGTTCGCATGGAAGGGCGAGTCGCTCGAGGAGTACTGGGCGTGCACCGACCGCATCTTCGACTGGTCGTCGTCCGGTCAGGTGGGGCCGAACCTCATCCTCGATGACGGAGGAGACGCGACGCTGCTCGTGCACCGCGGCGTCGCCTTCGAGAAGGCGGGCGTTGTTCCGGATGCCGCGGCATCCGATCCGCACGAGTACACGGTCATCCTCGACCTGCTCCGACGCTCGCTCGCAGCCGACCCGACGCGCTGGACACGGATCGCGGCCGATCTCATCGGCGTCACCGAGGAGACCACGACCGGGGTGCACCGGCTCTACGAGCTCGCGGCGTCGAGCGACCTGCTCTTCCCCGCGATCAACGTCAACGACTCCGTCACCAAGAGCAAGTTCGACAACAAGTACGGGATCAGGCACTCCCTGCCGGACGGCCTGAATCGCGCCACCGACGTGTTGATCGGCGGCAAGGTCGCCTTCGTCTGCGGGTACGGCGACGTCGGCAAGGGCGCGGCCGAGGCGCTACGAGGGCAGGGTGCGCGCGTCATCGTCAGCGAGGTCGATCCGATCTGCGCGCTGCAGGCGGCCATGGACGGCTTCCAGGTGGCGCGGCTTCTCGATGTCGCTGACGTCGTCGACATCGTCGTGACCGGCACCGGCAACCGCGACGTGGTCACCACCGAGCACCTGCTCGCGCTGAAGCACCTCGCGATCGTCGCGAACGTCGGCCACTTCGACAACGAGATCGACATGGCGGGCCTTGAGACGCTCGAGGGCGCCGAGAAGGTCGAGATCAAGCCGCAGGTGCACGAGTGGCGGCTGCCGAACGGACGCAGCGTCCTGGTCCTCAGCGAGGGCCGCCTGATGAACCTCGGCAACGCCACCGGGCACCCGTCGTTCGTCATGAGCGCGTCGTTCACCAACCAGGTGCTCGCGCAGCTCGAGCTGTACACGAACATCGACGCGTACCCGACGGGCGTCTACACGCTGCCGAAGGCGCTCGATGAGAAAGTCGCGCACCTCCACCTCGACGCGCTCGGCGTGCGGCTGACGCGACTCACCGACGCGCAGGCGGCCTACATCGGTGTGCCGGTCGACGGTCCGTACAAGCTCGACCACTACCGGTACTGAGCGACGCGACCACGGCGGTCGGTCAGACGCCGATATGGCGTCCGGTGAGCTTCTCAGCGCGCCGGTCGGCGTTCTGCAGTGCGCGGCGTTCGCGCTCGCGACGCAGCACCGTGATGCCCATGAGCACCTCTTCCGGCGAGACAGGGGGCATGGGGGAGACGAAGGGCGCGGCCTCGGCGAGCAACTCCTGCGCCACCCGGACCCTGGCACCGGGTGCCATCCGCGGCGCCGTCTGCAGGAACTGCGAGATACGCCTGGCCAACCGGTCGGGGAGGCGCGCGACGTCGGCGACCTGCGCCCAGCCGGTGAGGGAAGGCGGGAGCAACGGCGCATGCGGAACGAGCTTCGGTGTCCTGACGCGCTGGCTGTATGTTCCAGCGACCATGTCGCCGAGGCGTTGCGAGCGCCCGTTGAACGCGCCGGCCAGCACGGCGATGCCGCCGAGGGTCATGTAGATCTCGAGAACTCCCAGCAGCGCACGGATGAACGCGTGCCGGAAGCCGGCGGCGCCGCCGTCGACGCGTACGATCCGGCCGCCGACGGCGAGCTTGCCGAGACTGCGGCCCTTCAGCGCCACCTCCATCGCGATCGGCACGACGACGAAGCTGACCACGATCGCGACGACCATCGAGATCCGGTCGGTCGCCTCATCGAGAATGCCGACGTCGAGGAGCCAGATCCGCAGAAAGATCCACAGGATGAACAGCGCGAATCCGAGCAGCATGTCGATGATCGCGCCGAGCGCGCGCAGCAGGAAGCCGACCGGCTGCACATCGATCGCGACGGCCTCGCCGGAGAGGACTTCGTCGGAGGCATCGATCGAGGCAGACATGAGTACAGTAAATCAGGTGGATGCCGATGCGCTCAGTGATGCACGCCGCCCCGAATGGGAGCGGTTGGAGCACCTCAGTCACGCCCGGCTCGACGGCGCAGGCGTCGACGAGCTCATCGTGCGCTATCGGGCGGCCTCCGCGGATCTCGCGGAACTGAAGACGTCGGTCGGTGAAACGCCACAGGGCGCCTACCTCTCCACGATCCTGGTCCGTGCGCGGCTTCGGCTGACCGGAGCCTCCGACAACGTTCTCACTCAGATCGCACGGTTCTTCACCCAGCAGCTTCCCGCGGCGCTGTATCGGCTGCGTTGGACGACGCTCGTGATCGCCCTCGTCTTCGTCGCGATCGCGGTCGGAACCGCGGCCTGGATCGCCAGCGACCCCGAGCTCGTCGCGACCCTCGGCCCGCCTGATCTGCTCCAGCAGTACGCGGACGAGAGCTTCACCGGGTACTACACGGAGAATCCGGCGGCGGTCTTCGCCGGCATGGTGTGGACGAACAACGCGTGGATCGCTGCGCAGTGCGTGCTGTTCGGTGTCACCGGTCTCTGGCCGGTGTACATGATCGTCCAGAACGCGATGGGCCTGGGCGTCGCCGGTGCGGTGATGGCTGTGCATGATCGCGTCGACGTGATGGTGCTGTACATCCTGCCGCACGGGATGCTGGAGCTGACCTGCATCTTCGTCGCGGCGGCCGCGGGACTGCACGTCTTCTGGGCCTGGGTCGCGCCGGGGCACCGTACTCGCGGTGAGGCGCTCGCCGAGCAGGGACGCGCGTTGGCGACGGTCGCGATCGGGTTGATCTTCGCCCTGTTCCTCGCCGGTCTCGTGGAGGGCTTCGTCACCGGATGGGCGCTGCCCTGGCCGGTCAAGATCGGGATCGGCGCGGCCGCGCTCGCCGTCTTCCTCATCTACATGCTCGTCGTCGGCGGCCGGGCGCACCGCCGGGGCGAGACCGGCGATCTCGTCGAATACGAGGCTGGAACGCCGCGCCTCGTCGCCGGCTGACTGCTCGGTCAGGCGGCCTCCGACTCCTCTTCGGAGTCGAACAGAGCCTTGTATGCGAAGCCCGCGATGAGCGCGCCGATCACGGGGAACACCAGGAACACCCACAGCTGGGCGAGAGCGTCTGTGTTCCCGTAGACCGCCGTCGCGATCGAGCGCGCGGGGTTCACCGAGGCGTTGTCGATCGGGATGATCGCCAGATGGATCAGTGTCAGCGTGAGACCGATGACGAGGCCGCCGAAGGCGGTGCCGCGCGTCGGATGTGTCACGCCGAGGATCACGATGAGGAACACGGCAGTGAACAGCACCTCGACGACGATGGCGGCCCCGATGCCGAAACCGCCGGGGGAGGCCGCATCGAATCCGTTGCTCGCGAATCCGGCGTTGCGCTGTGCTTCCAGCCAGCCCTCCGGTCCGAACAGCCCGACCAGGAAGATGAGCGTCGTCGCGACGAGACCGCCGATGACCTGAGCGATCACGTAGCCGGGAACATCGCGCCACGGCATCCGGCCGGCTGCGGCGACGCCGACCGTGACAGCCGGATTGAAATGCCCACCCGAGATCGGGCCGAAGGCGTACGCGCCCGCGATGACGGTGAGGCCCACAGCGAGGGCGACGCCGAGGAACCCGACGCCTTTGTTGTGCGCATCCGTGCCCTCTCCGAAACCGGCTGCGAACAATGCCGTGCTGATCACACCGAGGACGAGGAGGAAGGTGCCGAACGCCTCAGCGGTGAGCTTGGCTGTTCTGGAAGGCGTATCCGTGCTGATGTCGCTCATATTCGTTCTCTCCTTGGGATTCACAACCGGCCTGCGGCCTTCAGTTCGAGGTAGCGGTCCGCGATCCGGGGCGGAAGATCTTCGGGGTCGGCGGCGATCGCTTCGCCGCCTGCGCGCCGGATGGCATCCGCGACGTTCTCCGCGTCTCGGAGCGTGCGTTCGGCGGCTGCCGCGAGGTAGATCTCCTCGCGGGAGCCGCGCTGCTGGGCAAGGGATGCCACGTCGTCATCCGTGACCGACCCGACCAGCACGGTCGTCGCCCGCGACGCGTCGGGGAACGCGCCGAGGAACCCGCGCGCCGACTCCGCTGCGTCCTGGGCGGTCAGGACGACGATCAGCGAGGGGCGGGTCGTGAGAGTGCGCACGGCGGCGAAGGCGCCATGCCAGTCGGTGTCGACCAGTCGAGCGTGCACGGGGGCCATCGCATCCGTCATCGCGGGTAGGAGCCCTGCGCCGTCGACGCCGGTCACTCGGCCGCGCACGACGCGGTCGTACAGGAGGAGATGCACATGATCACCGGCACGCGAGGCGAGCGCGGCGAGGAGGAGCGCCGCCTCGAGCGAGGCGTCGACCCTGGTCCCGTCGCCGACGCGCGCTGCTGCCGTACGACCGGTGTCGATGATGATCACGACGTGCCGATCGCGCTCCGGGCGCCAGGTCCGCAACATCGTGGTGCCGGCGCGCGCCGTCGCCCGCCAGTCGATCGAGCGCACGTCGTCGCCGCGCACGTACTCGCGCAACGAATCGAACTCGGTGCCCTGACCGCGTACCTGGATGCTGGTGTTGCCGTCGAGTTCGCGCAGCCGAGCGAGGCGCGACGGCAGGTGCTTGCGGGAGGAGAAGGCGGGGAGCACGCGGATCGCACCGCGCACTCGGTGGCGCGCCTGACGTCCTGCCAGTCCGAGCGGCCCGCGAGAGCGGATCATCACGAACTCGCTGACCAGCTCGCCACGACGCCGAGGGAGCAGCGGGATCGCGACACGCCGCCGTTCGCCAGGGGGGACGACCATGCGCGAACGCTCCGACCCTGCACCCGCCGTGGGCTGCCAGGCATCCCGGATCAGTGCGTGCAGGGTGCGGCTGCCCTGATTGTGCACAGCGATGCTCACGGGCACCTGCTCGCCGAGACGCGAACGCGCAGGCACCCGTCGG
Organism: Microbacterium sp. LTA6; assembly: GCF_045690355.1. Taxonomy (NCBI): domain Bacteria; kingdom Bacillati; phylum Actinomycetota; class Actinomycetes; order Micrococcales; family Microbacteriaceae; genus Microbacterium; species Microbacterium sp. LTA6. The sequence goes on along the minus strand of NZ_CP147855.1, from coordinate 3,814,276 downwards.
CTCACTGCGACGGCGTGCGGGCTGGCTGCCAGGGCGACGTCGAGGACGACCAGCAGCGCGCACAGCCCGACCCACGCGCCCAGCAGCGCGTACGGCGGATAGCCCGCCATCCCGAAGGCGACGAGCGGAACCACGCCGATGGCGAGGGCGACGGCGAGGCGGCCGGTGACGAACACCTAGATCGGCACCCTGGTCTGCTGCACGACCGAGGTGAGCACGGCATCCGCCGACACGCCTTCCATCTGCGCGTCGGGGCGGAGCGAGAGACGGTGCCGCCAGACGGGCACCAGCATGGTCTGCACGTGGTCGGGGGTGACAGCGGACGAGGCGTTCAGCCACGCCCATGCCTTCGCCGCGGCGAGCAGCCCCGTCGAGGCGCGAGGGCTGGCGCCGAGTTCGACGGAAGGGGACTGGCGGGTCGCGCGGGCGAGGTCGACGACGTACCCGAGCACGTCATCGGTGACCTCGACGCGACCGGCGGCCTCCTGCGCCGCTCGGATCTCGTCAGCGCTCACGACCGCCTCGACGCCGGTGAGCTCTCGCGGCGAGAAGCCCTCGGCGTGGCGGCGGAGCACCATCACCTCGGCATCACGCTCTGGCATGCCGACGACGAGCTTCATCAGGAAGCGGTCCAGCTGGGCCTCGGGGAGCGTGTACGTGCCCTCGTGCTCGATGGGGTTCTGTGTCGCTGCGACCAGGAACGGGTCCGGCAGGGGGCGGCTGACGCCGTCAGCCGACACCTGGCGCTCCTCCATCGCCTCCAGCAGCGCGGCCTGCGTCTTCGGCGGAGTGCGGTTGATCTCGTCGGCGAGCATGATGTGCGTGAACACCGGTCCCGCCCGGAAGTCGAACTCACCGGTGCGCGCGTCGTACACGAGCGATCCGGTGACGTCGCCCGGCATCAGGTCGGGGGTGAACTGGACGCGTTTGGTGTCCAGCCCCAGAGCCCGGGCGAACGACCTCACGACGAGGGTCTTCGCGACCCCCGGCACGCCCTCGAGGAGCACATGCCCCCTGGCCAGCAGCGAGACGAGCAGTCCGGTGACGGTGCCGGCCTGTCCGACGACGGCTTTGTCGACCTCGGTGCGCACGCGGTGCATGGCCTGACGCAGCGCGGCGTCGTCGGCGGTGAAGTTCTCAGGGGTCACGAGGTGTCCTCGGCTTCCGTCGGGATGGGTGGACGTCGGATCTGTTGCGGTCATTCGGGTCTCCTCGCCGAGTGGGCGCTCTGCTCGACGGATGCCTCGAGCTCGCTGAGCCGGCGGGCGAGGTCGATCAGGCCGTGGTCGTCGGTGGGCAGTGGGCCGCCCAGCAGTTCCTGCAGGGATCCACGTGGAATGCGAAGCCGATCGGCTGCGGCGTCGGCGACCTCATCGACACCGGCGTGCGCGGCGAGTCCCAGGCGACGAGCGAGGCGACGCAGCGACCCCTCACGCAGCGCTTCAGCGGCGTGCGTCGCATCCGCGGCCTTGGCGGTGAGCCGCGCCCTGCCGTGCATGGTCTCCGAGGCGCGCACGGTCACCGGGAGAGTCTCCGCGACCAGCGGCCCGAAGCGCTGACCGCGCCAGATCGCCGCGGCGACTCCGGCGATCATCAACAGCAGGATCGCCGGCGTCACCCAACCGGGAGTGAGCGAGCCCAGCGTCTCGGGCTCATCGCCCTCCAGATCGGAGTCCTCGAAGGTCGGGACGTACCAGACCACTCGTTCGGTCTGTCCGAGCAGGGCGAGGGCGAGGGCGGCGTTGCCGTCTTCGGCGAGGTAGGCGTTGCTGAACAGCTTCGTCCCCTCCACCACGGCGCGCCATCCGTCAGCGTCGTCGTCGACGAGGACGGCGGCACCCTCGTCGTCGCCGAAGCAGCCCTGCACGCCGTCGGCGGGCTCGAACAGCCGGTCGGGGCGGATGGTCCCGACATCGGCGAACTCCGCCTCGGAGCACCCGGCTTCGACGGGTCCGCTGCTTCCCGATGCCGTCTCGCCGATCTCGAGCAATCGGAGCAGGTGAGTGCCCGTCGAGAGGAAGACGACGCGATCGGCCGGCTCGATGAGGTCGAGGGTCGCCTCATCGGAGAGGGTGTACGGGTTGGACATCACGAGGGTGGTGTCGTCGTCGATGGCTGCTCGCGCCTCGGCTCGAGAGCGGAACACCGACACCTCGACCCCCTGATCCCGCAGGATCTCGGCCAGCGCGAGGGTGCCGCTGTCGTTGCGTCCTTCGGGGTCGAGTCCGCCGTGGGCGTTCGGCGCGGTCGCCGCGACCCGCAGCCCGACCAGGGCGACGATCAGCACGAGCACGGCGATGAGCGCCCATCCCGCGAACCGGCGCAGCCGCCCGCGGGTGCGCACCGCGGTGGACGGCGCGACCGCGGTGTCATCGACGAGACTCACGCGGGCACCGCTTCCGGCCGCAGCGCGCTCAGCCGGTCATCGGTGGCCGCAAGCTCGCGGTAGCGCTCGGCATCGGACGGATGCTGCAGATAGCGGACATCGTCGAAGGCGGTTGCGGCGCTCCGCACCGGACCGTCCTCGGCAGGGAACACGGCCGCTGCCTCCCGTGCGATCGCCTGAGCGGTGGCGCCAGGCGCCGGATCGATGAGGTCTCGTTCGAGCAGCCCTCTGGCGAGGGCGCGGAAGCGGAGGATGGTCGCCGTATCCCAATCGCCAGCGCGGGCGCTGCGCTCGGCCTCTGCCCGCAACTGGGCGGCGCTGCGGTCATCGCGCTCACCGAGCAGGTCGCCGCGGGCACGCCGCACGGCTCTCGCATCGCGGGGGCGACCCCAGATGATGAGTGCAGCGATGAGGGCGGCGATGATGACGACGGTGACGATGATCAGCGCGGCCGGACCCACATCGGCACTGGTCTCCGAGGTGAACAGGTCGGCGAGGAAGCGGCCGATGTCGCGCGCGACGAGGTCGAACCAGTTCGGCCTCGCGTCGGCGTAGCGAGGATTGGCCAGTTCCTCCTCGGCCCAGCGCTGCGCCTCGTCGCCGTCCGGGACGAAGAGCTCGTCGAACCGCAGGATCATGCCGAATCGGAACCCGGGGCGGCCCAGGGGCTGTCCGTCGGCGGGCTGGCGACGGCAGGGGGAAGCGGAGCAGGAGGGGGCGGCGCGAATCCCTGTTGCGGAACGGTGGGGGCGGCCTGCTGCGGCGGCACGGCGGCGTAGGGCGAAGTGGGCGGGTAGCCCGAGTGCGCCGGCGCCGGGTACGGCTGAGCGGGATACGCCTGCGCGGGGTAGGCCTGATACGGCTGGGGAGCGTTCGCGTACTGCTGCGGCGGGTATCCGTATCCGGCTGGCGCCATCGCATACTCGGGGGTCTGCTTCGGCGGTGCTGCACTGCTCACTGCGCGCGTCGGATCGACCGCGTAGGGATCGCCCAACTGGTCTTCGGTCCACCCCAGGTCACGGCGTTCCACGTGGGCGATGAGTGCCTGGTCGAGTCCTTCGTACCGCATCCGGCAGTCCAGGTAGACGAGCGCGGATCCTGTGCTCTGCACGACCAGCGTGATCGCCTGCAGGACGAGCAGGAGGATCTGCGGTGCGAGCATGGCGAAGACGAATCCGAAGATCGCACCGGCATCCGGCGAGCCCGTGGGGGCGATGACCGAGCCGAACAGGGTGCTGATGAGCGAGACCGGAATGCTCACGACCTGCATCGCCAGGCCCATGATGACGCTGATCAGGAAGCTCACGCCCCACGCGACCCAGAAGCGTCCTCTGGTCAGCCGCCATGAGCGCACCAGCGCTTCCCGGAACCGCGCGCGCTCCAGCACGAGGATCGACGGGACCAGGAGCAGTTTCGTCGTCAACCACACCATCAGCGGGATGCTGGCAGCGAGGATCAGCAGCACGATGATCACCGTCACGCCGATGAGTTCCGCACTCGAACCGAGCCCGCCTGCCACGAACGCGGCGATGATGCCGACCACGATCGCGATCAGGCCGAAGATGAAGAGCACCGAAAGGGAGGCGAAACCGGCCAGCCGCCAGAACGCGGGAGCCATCTTCCGCCACAGCGTGCCCAGGGACGCCTTCACACCGATGGCGGCGTAGCCGACCTCTGCGGCGACGACGCCCTGCATCAGTGCCGTGAACGCCACCGATGCCACGCCCACGCCGAGGCCGGCGAGGATGTTCGCGAGGATGGTGCCGGCGAACACGGCCTCGAAGTCAGGTGACGATGGGGACACCGTCTCCAGTCGCGAGAACGTCGTAAAGAGCACGACGCCCATGACGGCTGCCATCACCAGAGTGGCGATGAGCTGGATCACCACGGCGAAGCCGAAGAGAACCTTGGGGTTGTGACGCAGGGCGGCGAAGGCCTTGCCCAGCAGCATTCCGAAGGTCAAAGGATGCAGGGGGATGATGCCCTTCTTCGGGGCAGGGGTCCACGTCTGGCCGCTCACAGCACTCCCTCCGTCGTGCGCTCCCATCGTGTCACATCCGCAACGGCGACGCGGCCGCAGAACACTGGGCGCCGGGTCGCAGAGCAGAACGGAGCGAGTGTCATAAGGTAACGGTATGACCTCACGCATTCTTGTGGTCGACGACGACACCGCGCTCGCCGAGATGATCGGCATCGTGCTGCGCACCGAAGGCTTCGAGCCGGTGTTCTGCGCCGACGGTGCGCGAGCCGTCGAGGAATGGCGCACCCAGCGCCCCGACCTGGTTCTCCTCGACCTCATGCTGCCCGGTATGGACGGGATCGAGATCTGCACCCGGATCCGGGCCGAGTCCGGCATCCCGATCATCATGCTCACCGCACGCACCGATACGGCAGATGTCGTCCGTGGCCTCGAGGTCGGGGCGGATGACTACATGGTGAAGCCTTTCAACCCGAAGGAGCTCGTCGCCCGCATCCGCACGCGCCTGCGGCCGGTGACGCAGACCGCCGGCGAGCAGCTGCGCGTGGGTGACCTCACCGTCGATGTCGACGCCCACGAAGTGCGTCGCGGTACCGCACCGATCGCGCTCACTCCGCTCGAGTTCCAGCTGCTGGTGGCGCTCGCGTCGAAGCCGCAGCAGGTCTTCTCCCGGGAGATGCTGCTCGAACAGGTGTGGGGATACCACTACAAGGCCGACACCAGGCTCGTGAACGTGCACGTGCAGCGCCTCCGGGCGAAGGTCGAGCTCGACCCGGACAACCCGAAGATCGTCATGACGGTGCGCGGCGTCGGCTACCGCGCCGGCAGCGTCGCCACCTCCGGCTAGGCGCAGGTGATGGCCGGGACGGGCACCACCACCACAGCGGTCGCGGTCCTCCGCGACTGGCGCGGTTGGCCCGACGCGCTCGCCGCTCTCTGGCGGCGTTCGCTGCGCTTCCGGACGCTCTCCGTCACGCTGCTGCTCACTTCGCTCGCGATCTTCATCACGTGCGTGACGATGGCGCTCGTCATCCAGAACGACCTCTTCGTATCCCGCAAGAATCAGGCGCTCGAAGATGCCCAGCGGGCGGTCGATCAGGCGCAGAGGACGCTGGATGTCGCCGAGGTCGGCGACGATCCTGCCGCGCTCAGGGACCTGTGGGACCGGATCCAGGAAGACCTGGGACGCAACTCGTCGTCGGACATGCTCCTGGCCAACAGAATCGATTCCGAGTCGTCCGCTGTGCGGCTCAACGGATTCACCGCCGGACTCAGCACCAACGATCTGAGCCCGGCGCTGAGCAGGCTCGTCGCCGAGTTCGACGATCGGCAGTGGTGGCAGTCCGTCGCCCTGCCGACAGAGGGCGGCGGCGAAGTCCCGGGGATCATCGTCGGTCAGCAGCTGGTCGTGCCGGAAGTGGGTCCGTTCGAGCTCTACATCGCGTACGACCTCGCCGACGCCGATCAGACTCTCAGTTTTGTGCAGCGCACGCTCTGGATCGCCGGCATCGGACTGGTCGCCATCGTGGCCGCGATCTCGTGGGTCGTGCTGCGCACGGTGTCGACCCCGATCGTGGAGGCGGCGGAGACGAGCGCCCGGCTCGCATCCGGTGACCTCGGCGTGCGTCTGCAGGTGCGTGGCGAGGACGAACTGGCGACACTCGGGCGCTCGTTCAACGCGATGGCCGACAGCATCGAGGCGCAGATCAAGGAGCTGGGCGAGCTGTCGCTCGTGCAGCAGCGCTTCGTGTCGGACGTCTCGCATGAGCTGCGCACCCCGCTCACGACGATCAGGCTCGCTGCCGACATCCTGAACGACCAGCGAGACGACTTCGACCCGACGACCGCCCGGACCACCGAGCTTCTGCATGCCCAGGTGCAGCGTTTCGAGACGCTGCTGTCTGACCTGCTGGAGATCAGTCGCTACGACGCCGGTTCCGTGCAGCTCGAGCTCGAAGCGACCAGCATCGCCCATCTCGCCGAAGACATCATCGAGCAGATGAAGCCCCTCGCCGACGGTCACGGCAGCGAACTGCGTCTGGTGGCCCCCGGCGGCTATTCTCCGGTCGACATGGATCCGCGGCGCGTGCGCCGTGTGCTGCGCAACCTCATCGGCAACGCGATCGAGCACGGGGAGGGGAAGCCGATCGTGATCACCGTCGACAGCAATCAGCATGCCGTGGCCGCGGGGGTGCGCGATTTCGGGTTGGGGATGACCTCGGCGGATGCCGAGCGGGTGTTCGACCGCTTCTGGCGGGCCGATCCCTCGCGCCAGCGCACGATCGGCGGCACCGGGCTCGGTCTGTCGATCGCCCTCGGCGACGCCACTCTGCACGGCGGCACGCTCACGGTCTGGTCCGAGCTGGCCGTCGGCACCAACTTCGTGCTCACGCTGCCGCGTCGCGCCGGTGTGCTGGAGGGGGAATCGCCGGTGCCGCTGGAGCCGCAGGAGACGCTCATGGAGATCGGCAGTGCGACGCAGCCCATCGAGGTCACGGACCTGCACCGTGACCTGTTCGGCGAGAACGGGAGTCGCGATGACTGACGCACGAAGGCGCGTGCTGCGCGGGATCGCCGTGGTCGCCGCCGCTGTGCTGCTCTCGGCGTGCACGGGGCTCCCGACCAGCAGCGACGTAGAAGTCGGGCTGCCCTTGGGGCAGGTGCCGGACGAATCGGAATTCCTTCCGCTCGCGTCCGGTCCGGTGGACGGAGCCGGACCCGCCGAGATCGTCGAAGGCTTCATGGAAGCAGCGATCACGCCGGATGAGGGATGGCAGACAGCCCGGAAGTTCCTCACCCCGGAGTTCGCCGCGACCTGGAGGCCGGCCGAGGCCGTGGCCATCGACGCCGATGCCTCGACGCGCAGGATCACCTCGTCCGTCCAGGACGGCGAGGAGGCGGAGCAGGCCACCGAAGCCGACGTGCAGGTGCAGACGGAACTGGTCGCGAGCGTCGACGAGACAGGGGAGTACTCCGACGCCCCTGGCCCCGGAAGCATGCCGTTCCAGGTCGTGCGCGCGGAGGACGGCGAATGGCGCATCGCGAAAGCGCCCGACGGCATCGTGATCGACGAGAGACTTTTCTCGGTGGTCTTCATCGGCTACGCGCTGAGCTACTTCGATCAGACCTGGAAACGCCTCGTGCCGGACGTGCGATGGTTCCCTCGTCGTCCCGCGCCGGCCACCACGATCGCTCAGGCGCTGATCGGCGGCACCCCCAGCGCCTGGCTGGAGCCCGCGGTGCAGAGCGCCTTCCCGCCGGATGTGCGCCTCGCCCTCGGCGCCGTCCCCATCGGGACCGATCAGATCGCCGATGTCGCTCTCAACAGTGCTGCGCAGAACCTCGATCAGACGACGCTCGCGCGGATGCGCACGCAACTGGAGCGCAGCCTCGCCGACGCCGGCGTGCGCGTGAACCAGGTGCAGTTCAGCGTCGACGGACGTGTGCTCGGTGCGGGTGTCGTCGAAGTGGAGCAGTCGACGGCGCCGTCGGGTTCTCTGGTGCTGGCCGAGGGCGCGTTCGGAACGATCGTCGGCGACGAGATCACGCCGATCCCTGGCGTGAGCAGCGAGATCCTGAGCATCGCGCAGCCGATCGCCGCGATCGATGTCGCGGCAGACGACTCGCACGCCGCTGTGCAACTCGATGATGGGAGCGTCTTCCGGGTCGGCGACGGTCAGATCGACCAGCTGCCCGGGGGACCGGCGCTCGTGACGCCGTCCATCGACCCGTACGGCTACACGTGGACGGTGCCCTCGGGCGATCCTCGCGGGCTCATCGCATGGGGTGCTGGCGTCACGGAGCATCGGATCGCGAAGGCGTTCCCCGACGTGTCCGGCATCACGCATCTGCGCGTCGCCGCTGACGGCGCCAGGGTCGCCGCGGTGGTGAACGTCGGCGGTCAGCGACGAGTCGTGGTCGCGGCGGTGATCCGAGACGGCGCCGGCGTGCCCGTCGCACTCGGTGACGAGGTCGAAGTGCTCGGAACGCTGCCCGGTGCGGCGATCGGTCTGGTGTGGCTCGGTTCGGACCGGCTCGGCATTCTGACGGGACCCGATGATCCGATGATGGTGTGGCAGCGCGTCGCCGGACCGTCGACGAGCGAGGCGGCCCCGTCCGACGCCGTCTCGATCGCCGGGTCGAGGACCACGGCCGGTGTTCGTGTTCTCGGCGCGAGCGGCGCACTGTTCGCGCGCAGCGGCTCCGCGTGGCGTGAGGCGACGTCTGGTGTCTCGTTGCTCGCGACCCGCGCAGGTCAGTGACGCGCCGCCGCTTCTGCACACTTCCGGATCGTCGCGAGTTCTCCACGAAGAGGGGGAGTCGGCAGACGGGTGCAGGGTCGGCCGGTGCAGGATCAGGGGATGCCGTCCTCCGTGCCTTCTCCGTTGGTTCCGCTGAGGGCCATCGGCGCCGAACTGGCCGCTCTGCTGCTCGCCGCGTGCTGCGCCGGCTGCGACGCGCCTGGTGAGCTGCTCTGCGATTCCTGCCGCGCGCAGCTGTCGCCGGACCCGCGCGAGTTCACGACTCCCGAGGGGCGACGAGTCCGGGCGGCGCTCGGCTATGACGGGGTCGCCGCGCGCTGCATCCGACGCCTCAAGGGGGATGGTGAGACACTGCTCGCCCGCCCCCTGGGCGGTGCGCTGGCCGGGGTGTTGACGGAAGCGCTGGCCGATGGCGCGGTCGCGGTGCCGATCCCGACGGGTCGCGCGGCCTTCCGTCGTCGCGGCTACCGGGTACCGGATCTCCTGATACGTCGTGCGGGTGCCGAACCGCATCGCCTGCTGTTCGCTGCACGTGCGACCGTCGACCAGCGTGGGCTGGGCGTGCAGGAACGCGCCGAAAACGTGCGCGGCAGCATGCGCGTTCGAACGTGGGGAGCCGGCACCGACGTCGTCCTGGTGGACGACGTCGTCACGACCGGCGCGACCTTCGATGAAGCATCGCGTGTGCTCGGATCCGCCGGCTTCCGCGTCGTGGCGGCGGTCGCGCTCGCCGCCACGCCGCTTCACCGGAGAATCATCGAGAACGCACCGGGGACACGGAGAAAATGAGCCGTGACTTCCTGCGATGAGCGGACTACGGTTAGGGACCACAAGGCGACCACGGTCCGCCCTTGGCCGGGAGGACCGGGACAAGGAGACAGCAATGGAAACAAGCATCGTTGGCGTCGGAGTGGGTATCACCGACCGCTTCCGAACCGTTGTCGAAGAGAAGATCGCCCGGGTCCAGCCGCTCGCGTCCCGAGCACTGCGCCTGGATGTGAAGGTCACGCATCGCGTCTACCGGAATGGCCATGTGCCCGATGAGACCGTCGAGCTCACGCTCGTCGGCAAGGGACCTGTGGTGCGGGCGGAGGCCACCGACGGTGACAAGTTCGTCGCGCTGGACTTCGCGATCGACAAGTTGTCGACGCAGCTGCGCCGCGCGAAGGAGAAGAGGGTCGACGGACGTCAGCATCCTCGTGGAGCACACTTCGAGAAGGGCAGTGGAGCCCTTGAGGGAATCGACGTGCAGCCCGCATCCGTCGATCTCCTGCGTGCCGTCGCGACCGGCAGCGTGCCGGTGCAGAACGACGAGGAGGAGGCGTACTCACCCGTCGTCATCCGCACCAAGAGCTTCGACGCCGAATGGATGAGCGTCGAAGAAGCCGTCGATCGGATGGAACTCGTCGGACACGACTTCTTCCTGTTCGTCGACGCCGCAACCGACCACCCGAGTGTGGTCTACCGCCGCAAGGGCTGGGACTACGGCGTCATCGCGCTGAGCACGCAGGCTCCGCCTGCGGAGGCTCTGGCGTCCTGAGGCTGAGACGAGAGCGGCCCGGTCCCTTCGGGGGCCGGGCCGCTCTCGTCGGTGCCAGACGCTTCGACTGGCTCAGCGAACCTGATTCGCGCCTCAGTCGAAGATGCCGTCGAGGAGACTGCCGATGACGAGGCCGCCCAGGAGGCCGGAGGCGATGTCGCCGCCGCCACCGCCGCGGCGTCCGCCGCCGCCCCAGCCGTCGCCGCCGCCCCAGCCCTGATCCTGCGGGCGGGACGAGTCGATGTCGCGTTGGGCGAGCTGGAGGGCTTCGGAAGCCAGATGCGCGACTCGCCGCGCGACGGCGAGAGCCTCTTCGCGGGTGTCCTCGGCAGGAAGCAGTGCAGGAAGGTCGACGCGCAGACGCTCCGCCTCGGCAAGGCGGGTGCGTGCATCCGCGCCGATCCAGCCGCGGTGACCGGCGATCAGGCCGCGAGCGACGCCGAGCTGACGATCGGCGTCGTCGATCGCGTGCTGAACGTGCTGCACGGTCGGCAGGGGATTCTGCTCACGGTGACGGGCTTTGGCGATCGCTTCGTCGAGCGCCCCGTTCGCCTCGCGCAGCTGGGAGAGCTCGGCGAAGGGATCGTTCGGCGTGCCGGAGGGTGAGAGCGCCGCCAGGGCCTGCTCGAGGTTGCTGACAGCCGTGCGCACCGCCGGCACCTGCGGCGCGGTGCGCGCCGCAATGATGTCGCCGCGGGAGTCTGCGACGACCTCGGCGAGTGTGGATTCGGCGCGCAGCGCCTCGATCTCGAAGTCCTCCACCGCGTCGAGGAGGGCGGATGCGCGTCGGGTGGCTTCCGTCGCCGTCTCGAGGGCGAGATTCGCCTCCTCGTTCTGCTTCGCCGCGCGACGACGCTCTGACACGTTCGCTCCGTGGGTCGCGAACGAGATGAGCTGCTCCGCTTCCTTCGCGCTCGCCGTGATCTGCGCCATCGCCGAGTCGGCATAACGAGAGGCCAGTCGCTCCACGGTCGCGTTGGTCTGCGGAATGCGCTCGCTCAGAGTCTCGGCATCCGCGCGCACCTGGGCGATGACCTCGGGTGCGCGCCGCACGCGAGAGATCGACTCGGCGAGGACGCCCGTCTTCTCATCCAGCAGATCCTGAGCCCAATCGCACAGCTGAACGATGCGCGCGTTGCGGGTGCGCAGTTCTTCTGCGGTGTCAGGGATCTCATCGTGGTTGAGCTGGTGCAGTTGGAAGGCCTCGCGGAGGTGGGTGCGCACCGCGGTCAGCGCCTTCTTCAGGTCGGCGGTGAGCGATCCGCCCAGCTCGGCGTCGGCGAACGCCAACTCGTCGGAGGTCGTGCGGATCCGCTCGTCCGCTGCGACCAGGGCCTGCTCGGCGCGACGCGCCAGATCGGCGTCCTGCGCCGCGAGTGCTTCGTCTTCGCGCTTGCGTTTGCCCCAGAATCCAGCCATGGTTCCGATCCTACGGGAGGTGCGGCTCGGGGGAGCGTGCTTTCCGTTCAGCGTTCAGCGGACGGCCGCGGCGGGGGCGTTCGGCGGTCAAACCCAGCCCGATGGCGTGCTGCGGATGCTGCGCCAGGCGTTCCTCGACGTGATCGAGCCAGCGCAACTCGCCTTCGGCGGCGAAGATCCTCGAGGCGATCACGAGTGACCAAGCGAGTTCCTCGGCTTCGGATCCGGAGCCCGCGTATGTCGCGGCATTCAGCCTTTCCCGTTGCTGGAGCGATTCGGAACGCTGGCCCTGGATGACGCCGGCGACGTCGACGCCCGGAAGAGTCGCCGCCATCGCGAGCTTGATCGCGACCTCGTCGCGGGTCGCCTGGCCGCGCTGGACGGGGGAGGACAGCCAATGCGCGACCTCGACGGAACCCGCGTCGGTGATCGCCCAATACACGTGTCCCTGCTCGTCGGCGTCTCCGCGGGAGACCAGGCCGTCACGCTCCAGGCGCTCCAGTGTGTTATAGATCTGCCCGACGTTGAGCGGCCAGGTGGAACCGGTGCGCCGATCGAACTCATGGCGCAGCTGATAGCCGTAGCAGGGGCCCTGGTCGAGGATCGCGAGCAGGCTCTGGCGCACCGACATGGAGACTCCTGTTCACGGGGAATTGGAAAGCAATACCGAGTATATGCATGCGGAGAAACCCTCCCTTCGGGATGCACGCAGGCGACGCGCAGGTCACAGCCCGGTAACATGGCAGCCGTATGTCTGTGCGTGCCCGAAGGCGGGCGGCCGGCAGAAGACCCACCAACAGGGAGAAGACATCTGTGGCGAATCCTCTTGAGAAGCTGCTGCGCGCGGGCGAAGGGCGGGTCATCCGCCGCCTGAACCAGGTCGTGAAGGCAGTGAACGCGCTGGAAGAGGACTTCACGAAGCTCACCGACGAAGAGCTCCGCGGAGAGACGGCGGAGCTGCGGATGCGCTTCGAAAAGGGCGAGACGCTCGATCAGCTGATGCCGGAGGCGTTCGCCGCCGTCCGCGAAGCGGGCAAGCGGACTCTCGGCATGCGCGCCTACGACGTGCAGCTCATGGGTGGCGCGGCCCTCCACCTGGGCAACATCGCCGAGATGAAGACCGGTGAGGGCAAGACGCTCGTCGCCACGTTCCCGGCGTATCTCAACGCCATCGCCGGCCAGGGCGTGCACGTCATCACGGTCAACGACTACCTCGCCAGCTACCAGGCTGAACTCATGGGGCGCATCTACCGCGCACTGGGCATGAAGACGGGCATCATCGTCTCCGGTCAGACCCCGGCCGTGCGTCGCGAGCAATACTCCGCCGACATCACCTATGGCACGAACAACGAGTTCGGCTTCGACTACCTGCGCGACAACATGGCGTGGCGCAAGGAGGATCTCGTTCAGCGGGACCACTTCTTCGCCATCGTCGACGAGGTCGACTCGATCCTCATCGATGAGGCTCGCACGCCGCTGATCATCTCCGGTCCGTCCTCGGGTGAGGCGAACCGCTGGTTTGCGGAGTTCGCGAAGATCGCGCGCACCCTCGTCGCAGGCGAGGACTACGAAGTCGACGAGAAGAAGCGCACCGTCGGCGTGCTCGAGCCCGGTATCGAGAAGGTCGAGGACTACCTCGGCATCGACAACCTCTACGAGTCCGCGAACACGCCGCTGATCTCATTCCTGAACAACTCGATCAAGGCTCTCGCCCTGTTCAAGAAGGACACGGACTACGTCGTCATGAACGACGAAGTCATGATCGTCGACGAGCACACCGGGCGCATCCTGGTCGGCCGTCGGTACAACGAGGGCATCCACCAGGCGATCGAGGCCAAGGAAGGCGTGCCGGTCAAGGCCGAGAACCAGACCCTCGCCACGGTCACGCTGCAGAACTACTTCCGCCTCTACGACAAGCTCGCTGGCATGACCGGAACGGCCGAGACCGAGGCCGCCGAGTTCATGTCGACCTACTCGCTCGGCGTCATCCCGATCCCGACGAACAAGCCGATGATCCGCAAGGACCAGTCCGACCTCGTCTACAAGAACGAGACGGCGAAGTTCGGTCAGGTCGTCGAGGACATCGCCGAGCGGCACGCTGCCGGCCAGCCGGTTCTCGTCGGAACCGTCAGCGTCGAGAAGAGCGAGTATCTCTCCCGGCTGCTCGCCAAGAAGGGCGTCAAGCACGAGGTGCTCAACGCGAAGAACCACGCCCGCGAGGCCGAGATCGTGGCACGCGCCGGGCGCCTCGGCGCCGTCACCGTCGCCACGAACATGGCCGGTCGAGGCACCGACATCATGCTCGGCGGAAACGCCGAGTTCCTCGCCGTTCAGGAACTCAAGGCCAAGGGGCTCGACCCGGTGGAGACACCGGAGGAGTACGAGGTCGCCTGGGACGAGACCTACGAGGCGATGAAGGCGACGGTGGCCGAAGAGGCGGAGAAGGTCGTCGCATCCGGCGGGCTGTACGTGCTCGGTACGGAGCGTCACGAGTCGCGGCGCATCGACAACCAGCTGCGAGGACGATCAGGACGTCAGGGCGACCCCGGCGAGAGCCGCTTCTACCTCAGCCTCACCGATGATCTGATGCGGCTCTTCCAGTCGGGAGCGGCCGAGGCGATCCTCTCCCGTACGAACTTCCCGGATGACGTGCCGATCGAGTCCGGTCTGGTCTCGCGTGCGATCCGCAGCGCGCAGTCGCAGGTCGAGGCCCGCAACGCCGAGATGCGCAAGAACGTCCTCAAGTACGACGACGTCCTCAACCGTCAGCGCGAGGCGATCTACGCGGACCGCCGCCACATCCTGCAGGGTGACGACATCGCGGACCGTGTGCAGCACTTCATCGAGGATGCCGTCACCGGCGTCGTGCGTGATCACACCGGCGAGGGGCACAACGAGAGCTGGGACTTCGACGCGCTCTGGACGGAGCTGAAGACCCTCTACCCGGTCGGCGTCACGATCGACGAGGTCGTCGCAGAGGCCAGTGGACGCAAGGGCGGCATCACCTCGGACGGCCTCACCCGCGAGCTGCTCTCCGACGCGAAGATCGCCTACGAGAACCGCGAGGGAACTCTCGGTGCCGCAGCGACGCGCGAGCTCGAGCGTCGGGTCGTGCTGCAGGTCCTCGATCGCCGCTGGCGCGATCACCTCTACGAGATGGACTACCTCAAGGACGGCATCGGTCTGCGCGCCATGGCGCAGCGCGACCCGCTGATCGAGTACCAGCGCGAGGGCTACTCGATGTTCCAGTCGATGATGGGGCAGATCAAGGAGGAGTCGGTCGGCTACCTCTACAACCTCGAGGTCGAGGTGCGCCGGGCCGGCGACAGCGACACAGCGGAAGTCGAAGCGAAGGGCCTTTCCGACGGCGGCGGCGAGCAGCGTCTCGAGTACTCGGCGGCGAATGACGCCGGCGAGGTCGAGGTGCGAAACGACCGCGGTCAGGTGCAGCAGGCTGCGACAGACCGGGTCCGCCAAGCGGCGGCCCGGGCGGCCGCGACCGAGCCGGCGGAACCCGAGCAGGGCGCTCGCGGTGCCTTCGGCCAGCGCACGGAAGCGGAGCAGCCGGCGGCCGGCAACCGCGAGCAGCGCCGAGCGCAGGGCAAGAAGAAGAAGTAGCGTGCCGTCGAAGAGGGGCCGATCCATCCGGATCGGCCCCTCTTCGCGTCCCTGTAGGCTTGGTCGATGACCCCATCGCGCAACTTCGACCAGTCGTCGAAGCTCAAGAATGTCCTGTACGAGATCCGTGGGAACACGCTCGTCGAGGCGGCGCGGCTCGAGGCCGAGGGGCACCAGATCCTCAAGCTGAACACGGGCAATCCGGCGATCTTCGGGTTCGACGCTCCGCACCAGATCGTGCACGACATGTTGGCGGCGCTGCCGACCGCGCACGGCTACAGCGACAGCAAGGGCATCATCTCGGCGCGCCGCGCCGTGGTCAGCCGCTATGAGGAGATCCCGGACTTCCCGCGCTTCGACCCGGACGACGTCTATCTCGGGAACGGCGTCTCGGAACTCATCACGATGACCATGCAGGCCCTGTTGGATGAGGGCGACGAGGTGCTCATCCCGGCCCCGGACTACCCGCTGTGGACGGCGATGACCAGTCTCGCCGGTGGTACTCCGGTGCACTATCTGTGCGACGAGGAGAATGACTGGCAGCCTGATCTCGAGGACATCCGCTCCAAGATCACGCCGCGGACCAAAGCGCTCGTCATCATCAATCCGAACAACCCCACCGGTGTCGTGTACTCCCGGGCCGTTCTCGAAGGCTTGGTGCAGATCGCCAGAGAGCACCAGCTGCTGCTGCTTTCCGATGAGATCTACGACCGCATCGTCTTCGATGACGCGGTGCACATCTCGACGGCGACACTCGCTCCCGATCTGCTCTGCCTGACCTTCAACGGGTTGTCCAAGACCTATCGGGTCGCCGGGTATCGTTCGGGCTGGCTGGTCATCACGGGACCGCAGGCGCACGCCAAGGGTTTCATCGAGGGGATCACGCTGCTCGCGTCGACGCGGCTCTGCCCGAACGTGCCGTCGCAGCACGCCCTGCAGGCTGCGCTCTCGGGTGTCCAGTCCATCGATGCGCTGATCGCGCCGACCGGCCGCCTGCACGAACAGCGCGACATCGCGTGGGAGGGCCTCGAATCGATTCCCGGCGTCTCCTGCGTGAAGCCGGAGGGCGCCCTCTACGCGTTCCCCCGGCTCGATCCCAACGTGCATGAGATCAGGGACGACGCGAAGCTCGTCTACGACCTGCTCGTCTCGGAGCGCATCCTGCTCGTGCAGGGGACCGGCTTCAACTGGCCGACTCCCGATCATCTTCGGATCGTGACGTTGCCGGAGGCGCGGGTGCTCAGCGAGGCGATCGAGCGACTCGGAAACTTCCTCGCCAGCTACCGCCAGTAGCAGTCACCGGTTCCGGTGCCGGCGTGCCCGGCGACGGTGAGAGCGTCGCCGCGAGCCGGCGCACGGCCGCGACCAGCGCGGATCGTGGCGTGACATCGCTCATCGGTCTGGCGTGCAGCAGCGCGGCGTCGACGGCACGCCGGTCGTAGGGCAGGAAAGTCACCTCGGTGATTCCGGCGAACCTTTCGAGGGTGCGTCGGACCTGACCGCGGGCATCGATGCCGAGAGGCCCGGGACGCACCTGATTGGCGACGACCGTGATCGGAACCGGACCGATGAGATCGCGGAGTTCGGCGTGATCGCGGAGGAAGCGACTGATGCCGAGCGGATCGGCCGTCGTGACCGCGACGACGGTGTCGGCTTCGCGGAGGGTCGTGGTCGTCGCGGCATGTCGTCGCGGCCCGGTGAGATCGAACGTCGCCTCGTCGTCGGCGTCGAGAGTGCCTGCGATGTCGACGACGGTCTCCTGCGCCCACTCGCGGCACGCCTGGAGGGTGCTGCGCAGGCGGGCAGCGGACAGCTCCGGCCATCGGCTCGGGCGATTGATCCCGCCGAGCACCTCGATGGGGCCGGCACTCGTCTCCAGCGTGGTCGCCAGCCTGGTCAGCTCGCTCGAGTCGAGTCCGCCGAGTTCGGCGCGGCGGCACGCGGCCGCGACGCCGGGTGCGTCGTCGCTGAGTCCGAGGAGGAGCGCCAGGGACGGCGCGACAGTGTCGGCGTCGATGAGGGCGGTGCGGCGACCGGTGCGGGCGAGTTCGACGCCGAGCTGGATGGCGAGGGTGGATCGGCCAGGCGCGCCGTGCGGTCCCCAGACCGCGAGGATTCGGTGGGAGGACGCGGAGGAGACCGGCCGTACCGCGACGGGGGTCTCCACGGCGAGGGCGGCCGCCACCTCCCAACCCGGGGCATCCGCAGGCAGCGCCGCGGTCAATCCGTACCGTCCGAGCAGCCGGCTGTCGCCGTCGCCGAGCGGGACGATCCGGACGCCGGAGCGGTCGCACGCGGCGATGAGATCGGGGGTGAGGACGGCACGGGTGGCCGGCGCGAGCAGCGTATCGGCGTCGGCGAGGCGGAACGCGATCGCGGTGTCAGGGGGAAGGATCGCGATGACATGCACCCCCTCGAGCTCGAGCTCCTGCGCGAGGGCGCTTGCCCGCGGCTCGGGGATGGCGATGACGACGCCACTCATGATCCGACGCCGACCGGAACCAGTGACAGCACGGAGCCGCCGGTGATCGCGGCGAGGACGTCGGCCACATCGGAGCGATCGATGACCACCTCGACTCCGGCGTTCGACCCCGCCAGCATGCCATCGGTCTTCACGATCGCAGCCACCACCGCATCCGTGAGGAGGATTCTCGGCGCATCGTAGGAGCGGTCGTCATCGAGGGGAGGAGCATGCCACAGCTCGACGACCGTCCCGGGGGCGACGTCTTCGGGGATTCCGGTGCTGCTCTCCACGACGATCGTGGTGGTGCGACTGCTCTCGGCATCCGCAGCAGCCGCTGACGGGACGAGCTCGCCCTCCGTGAGGGTACGCGCGGCCACTTGGCCCGGCTCCAGATCCTGTGGGGCGAGATAGGCGCCGTCGATGGCACCGAGGTTCACCTCGACGACCTGGAAGTCTCCCGAGATGAGCGCCTCGCCAGCCACGATCGTGCGGCTCGCCTGCAGTACCGGAGTGGTGTGTCCTGCAGAGGAGACGATCAACCACACGCCGACGATGGAGAGTGCCACCAGCACGATGCCGATGAGGAAGCGGACGTCGCCCAGGAAGGCGCGTCGCGGTCGAGTCTGCGTCGTCATGGAGCCATGGTCACAGAAATCGGCTGACTGCCGTTCGAGTTATCCACAGGCGGCTCTCGGGTGGGACGTACGCGTGCGGCGCAGGGGAGAATGGAGACATGCCTGATATGCCCGCATCCGCTCCGCGCTTCCTCGCGCCTGCCCAGGTGGCGGAGTTGCTGAGCATCGAGGTGGACGAGGTGATCGCGCTCGTTCTCGATGGGCGGCTGCGCGGTTCGCAGCTCGGGTCGCCTGCGCGCTGGCGGGTCGAGGAGTCGAGTCTCTCGGAGTATCTCGCGGCGCAGTCGGAGGAGGCCAGGCGAATGGCGCTGTGGCGTCAGGCGAACGAGGCGAGCTTCCCCGAGGTATGGGGAACGTCGACGCGTGGTCCTGCTCAGGGCAGCTGAGCCTCACCACTGGCTCGCAGCCAGAGCAGCGCGCTGAACGGGACGATCCGGAACCCGCGTACGGCGTCGGCGCGCCGGACGTCTCCGGCATCGTGCATGGCCAGGTCGAGATGGTCGGCGCCGGCACGGTCGATGGTCCCGTGCACCTCGCCACCGTCGCGGAGTGCGATGCGCACCGGTACCCGTCGGCGCGCGAAGTCGCGGAGCAGGAATCCGAAAGTCATCCGCTCCCGCAGGGCGGGTTCGGCGGCGACCTGCGAGTCGAGACTGGTCAGCAGCATTCCGTGATCCATGCTCATCCCGCTGATCGCGTGCAGCGGGACGATGGATATCGACAGGGGCGCAGCCGTTTCTCCGCCGGACGACGGTTCGGTAGCGAGCCAGTCGGCGCCGAGAGCACGCAGACGGACCGGCAGGCGCTGTCCACCCGCGAGGTCGAGGGTCGTCCGCGCTTCCACGGCGCACAGCATCCGGAGTCTGCTGCGCAGTTCGAGCCGTGAGATCCGCAGCCGTTCGGATTCCGCATCGAGCGCGGCACGCTCGGCTTCCCACTCCGAGGCGAGTTGACCTTCGAGGTCTTCGAACAGGCGATCCCAGTGCACTCGACCGAGCGTAGGCGACTGCCCGGATCGGTATACGAGTTATCCACAATTGTCGTTCGCGGAGCGTCAGGGCGATCCTCGCCGTGCTGTACTTTCACGCAGTTTCCCAGAACGAGAGTGCCTCTGATGACCTTGCATGAGTACTTCGCACCCCAGCCCACCTCGGCATCCGAGCTGCCGGATCCTGCGCCGCTCCTCCGGAGCCTCACGCAGGGCGTGCTCGAGGTTCTCGCAGGCGTCCGCGAGGTCGACCAGCTCGCGAGATGGTTCAGCGAGGAGGCGTTCCGGAGCCTGGTGACCAGGTCGAATCTGTCAGCCAGGGCGCGCAGTGCCCGCGGTGTCGCGCCCGCACGGCCGTCATTCGAGATCCTGTCCATCCGGTGCGCGGCACCGCGAGACGATGTGGTCGAATCCGTGGTGATCGTCGCAGGCCCCGGTCGTACTCGCGCGGTCGCGATTCGGCTGGAGGGCATGGATCGACGCTGGCGGGCGACGTCGCTGGCGATTCTCTGAGCTGACTGAATCTATGCTGGGGAGGTGTCAACCCTCAGCGATCTCGCCCAGGCCCAGGGCCTCCTGACCGACAGCGACGTGGAGTGGCTTCACCGCCTCGCCGGTGACGGCCAACTGCTCGCGGATCTCGCGTCCGCTGACATCGTCGTCTGGATCCAGACAGATGACGGTTCCTTCGTCGCCGTCGCGCACGCGCGGCCCAGCGGCGCAGCGACCCTGTTCTACCGGGACATCGTCGGAGAGCGCGTCCGCCCCCAGTGGCGGACCCAGGTGCAGGGCGCGTTCGATTCGGCGGAGATCGTCGACTCCTCGTCGCCGGACTGGTTCGAGGAGACGCCGACGAGGGTCAGGGCAGTGCCGATCGTCCGTCAGCGGCGCAAGGAGGATGGTGCGGCCACGGTCATCGGAGTGGTGACGCGGCACACGAACCTCGGTGAGGCGCGCACGCCCTCCCGGCAGCAGATCACGTTCGAGGAATGTGCGAACGACCTCTTCCGCATGATCGCCGACGGCAGCTTCCCCGACCTCGCTGCCCCCACATCCCCGCGTCGCGGCGCGCCACGGGCATCCGACGGGCTGATCAGGATCGATGTCGACGGCATCACCACGTTCGCCAGTCCCAACGCGCTCTCCGCCTTCAACCGGATGGGCTTCGACGACGAGCTCGAAGGGGAGTCCCTCGCCGAAGTGACCACTCGGCTGGTGCCGCCGTCGCGGCAGGTGGACGAGTCGCTCCCGGTCGTCGTCACCGGCCGTGCTCCGTGGCGCACGGACATCGAGGCGCGCGGCGTCACCGTTTCGCTCCGAGCCATCCCGCTGAAGGACCATGGCAACCGGATCGGCGCGATCCTGCTGTGCCGCGACGTCTCAGAACTGCGCCACCAGGAGCAGGAGCTCATCACCAAGGACGCCACGATCCGCGAGATCCACCATCGGGTGAAGAACAATCTGCAGACCGTCGCGTCGCTGCTGCGAATCCAGGCCCGGCGCACGCACTCGGAGGAAGCGCGCGACGCGCTCACCCAGGCGATGCGGCGCGTGGACGCCATCGCGGTCGTACACGACACCCTGGCGCAGGGGCTCACTCAGAAGGTCGATTTCGACGAGGTCTTCCAGCGCGCGCTGAAGCTCGTCGCCGAGGTCGCCTCGGCTCCGAACACCCGCGCCATGGTGCGGTCGACGGGTCGCTTCGGCGTGCTGCCGAGCGAATACGCGACGCCGCTTGCGCTCGCCCTGACCGAGGTGGTGACCAACGCGGTCGAGCACGGCCTCGCGGGTCAGGAGGGTCTGGTCACCGTCGATGCGGTGCGCACCGAGGAGAACCTCCGTGTGACCGTGAGCGACACCGGGCGGGGCCTGCCTGAGGGGCGCATCGGCCAGGGGCTCGGCACGCAGATCATCCGCACGCTCATCCAGGGTGAGCTCAGCGGAACGATCGAGTGGCACGGCCGTGAGGGCGAAGGCACCGACGTGATCATCGACATCCCGCTGCGCTGGCTGACGAAGTGAGTCGAGACGGGGCTCGTTCGCGAAGCGAACCTGCCCCGTCTGCGACTCAGGTCGAGCGAGGCACGAGTCGAAACCTCGTGCGGGGAGCGATCAGGAGGCGCGGCGTGCGCGTGCTGCGCGACGCTTGAGGGCGCGGCGCTCGTCTTCGGAGAGGCCGCCCCAGACACCGGAGTCCTGGCTGGACTCGAGCGCGTACTGCAGGCAGATCTCGGTCACCGTGCAGGTGGCGCAGACCGTCTTCGCCTTCTCGATCTGGTCGACCGCTGGGCCGGTGTTCCCGACGGGGAAGAACAGCTCGGGGTCGACAGTCAGGCAGGCGGCCTTGTCGCGCCAATCCATGGGGGCTCCTCGGTGTGGATTTCTAGAGCGATCGCAGACGCGATGGCTCGGATTCGGGTATCGGTTTCGGGTTCCGCTACCCTGACGTGATGCAGGCGGATGCCTGCGTTTGTGTTGCGGGCTGAAGCGCCCGCCCCACGCCGCTGTGGGAGCACATGACTTTGTCTATTCTGTAACATAAAGTTAACAAGAGCAAGGGTTTTCTGCGCTCTCATCGGATTCATCAGGAGATGTCGTGCGCGCACCCGGACTGGCTCTTGCCGCAGCCGCCGTGCTGGCTGCGGAGGGGGCAGCGCTCGTCGTCTTCGCCGCCATCGAGATCGCCGGACTCGGCGCGGGAGCTGCGGCGTCGTTGCCCACGGCCGTCGCGCTCATCGTGCTCACCCTGATCGGCGCCGTCGCACTCGTTTCCTTCGCCATCGGCACCCGCACCGGCCGCTCATGGGCGCGCTCCGGAGGCGTCGTGTTCCAGGTGCTGGCCGTCGCGCTCGCGCTGGCCTCGCTCACATTGCAGCCGATCCCGTGGATCTTCACCGCGGCTGTCGGTTTCCCCGGCCTCATCGGGTTCGTGCTGCTGATCGCCAGCGCCCGCCGTGAGGCGGAGCAGCTCTCGTCGGAGTGAGAGCTCAGGCGTCGATGCCGAGCAGTTTCCGGATGCGCGCGACGTGTCCGGTCGCCTTGACGTTGTAAAGCGCGAGCGAGATCGTTCCGTCCTCGTCGAGGACGAACGTGGAACGGATGACGCCCTCGATCACCTTGCCGTAGTTCATCTTCTCGCCCCACACGCCGTAGGCGTCGTGGACGGCATGGTCGGGGTCGCTGAGCAGCGTGAAGGTCAGGCCGTCGCGTGCGCGGAACTCCGCGAGCTTCGACGGCTCGTCCCGGGAGATCCCGATCACCCGATATCCCGCGCCCTGCAGTGACGAGATGCTGTCGCGGAAGTCGCACGCCTGAGTCGTGCAGCCGGGCGTCATCGCCGCCGGGTAGAAGTAGAGGATCGTCTTCGTTCCCCGCAGATTGGCGAGGTGCACGGGCGCACCGTCCTGATCGAGGAGGGTGAAGTCAGGGGCGGAGGTACCGGGTTCCAGGCGCAGAGTCACCCGTCCAGCCTAACGGCCGGGAGCCTGGTCGGCCTTGTCGGAGAAGGTCTGCAGCAGTCGCTGCAGCGAATCCAGGCGGGCCCGCCCGGTCTCGCCGAGCTCTCCGCTCTCCGCTGCTTCGATCAGGGCGCAGTCCGGCGCATCGGCCAGGTGCGTGCAGCCCCGAGGGCAGTCCTCGGCGATCAGTGAGAGCTCGGTGAAGGCCGCCAGAATGTTCGCCGGATCGACATGCCCGAGGCCGAACGACCGCACTCCGGGGGTGTCGATGACCCAGCCCGAACCGGCATCGCCCTGGTAGCGCAGCGAGACCGTCGACGAGGAGGTGTGCCGGCCGCGGCCGGTGACCTGGTTGACATGACCGGTCGCGCGGAGCGCCGTCGGTACCAGCGCATTGACGAGCGTGGACTTGCCGACGCCGGAGTGCCCGACGAACACCGTGGAGTGTCCGACCAGTGCAGCGCCGATCTCCTCGATCGGCATCTCCTCCTGGGCGCTGGTGAACACGCGGAGGTCGAGGCCGTCGAAGTGCGAAAGAAAGGCGGTGGGGTCGGCGAGATCGGTCTTGGTCACGACGAGAAGCGGGCGGATGCCGGCATCCAGCGCCGCGACGAGATAGCGGTCGACCAGTCGTGCCCTGGGCTCGGGGTCGGCCGCGGCCACCACGACGAGCATCTGGTCGGCGTTCGCGACGATGACGCGCTCCACCTGGTCGGTGTCATCGGCGCTGCGCCGGAGCAGCGAGGTGCGATCGACGATGCCGACGATTCGGCAGAGCGTTCCCTCAGCGCCTGAGGTGTCGCCGACGATCCGGCCCTGATCCCCGGTCACGATCGGCATGCGTCGGAGTTCGCGCGCCCTGGTCGCCGTCACGGCGCGCTCGTCTGGGCCGTTCTCATCGATGAGCACCGAGTAGCGGCCGCGGTCGACGCCGAGGACGCGTCCGATGACGGCGTCGTCATGGGCGGGGCGGCGCTTGGTGCGGGGACGGTTGGCCTTGGGGTTGGGCCTTGTCCGGAAACTGCTCTCGTCGTAGTCCTCGAAGTCGTCCTCGAGGTCGTCGGCGCCGTCGAGCCAGCTCATCCGGCGCTGCCTCGCAGCATCCGCTCCCAGAGCATGGTGAACTCGGGCAGCGTCTTCGCGGTGGTGCCGATGTCATCGATCTCCACGCCGGGGACCCGCAGGCCGATGAGGGCTCCGGTGGTGGCCATCCGGTGGTCGTGGTGAGCGGCCCAGCCGCCGCCGTGCAGCGGCCGCGGGATGATGCGCAGTCCGTCGGCGAGTTCTTCCGCTTCGCCACCGAGCGCGTGGATGTTGCCGATGAGTGCGGCGATGCGGTCGGTCTCGTGCATGCGGATGTGGCCGATGCCGCGGATGGTCGTCGGGGTCTCGGCGAACGCTGCAAGGCCCACGAGTGTCGGGGTGAGTTCGCTGGCTGCGGAGAGGTCGAGATCGAGGCCGCGGATGCCGGTTCCGGCGCGCACCGTGAGGGTGCCGCCGTGCCGGCTGACGTGCGCACCCATGGCCTGCAGGATCTCCGGCAGCAGGGCTCCGGGCTGCGTGGAGTGCGCCGGCCACCCGGTGACGGAGACGGCGCCGCCCGTGATGAGTGCGGCAGCGAGGAAGGGCGCCGCGTTGGAGAGATCGGGCTCGATCGGGATCTCTTTCGCCCGGGGCACCCCCGCCTCGACGAGCCATTCGCCGGCGGCGGGTCGTTCGATGCGGATGCCTCGGCGGCTGAGCGCCTCGATCGTCATGTCGATGTGCGGGAGGCTCGGCAGATGCGAGCCGGTGTGCACGAGGTGCAGACCCACGTCGAAGCGCGGGGCCGCGAGCAGGAGCCCGGACACGAACTGGCTGGATGCGGAGGCGTCGATCTCGATCCGGCCGCCGCGGATGCGGCCGTGTCCGCGGATCGTGAACGGAAGCGACCAGGTGCCTTCGTCGTCGATGTCGACGCCGAGGTCGCGGAGTGCGTGGATCAGCCCGCCCATGGGGCGATGCAGCGCCGTCTCGTGGGCGGTGAGGTGCACATCTTTCGCAGCGAGACCGGCGAGGGGGGCGATGAAACGCATCACGGTGCCCGCCTGGCCGCAGTCCACCGTCGCGCCGCCTTGCAGCTTCGCCGGCGTCACGATGAGATCGGGGCCGAACTCGCTGCCTGCGTGCTCCTCCTCGATGCCGACGCCGAGGGCCCGCAGCGCGTCGACCATCCGTCGGGAATCGTCGGAGTGCAGCGGTGCGATCAGACGCCCTGGGCCGTCGGCGATGGCAGCGATGATGAGTTCGCGGTTCGTCAGCGATTTCGACCCCGGAATCGTCAACGTGGCGTGCACGGCGTCGGAGGTCGTCGGCGCCGTGTAGGCACCCTGGACGAGGGGAGGGGAATACCTGTTGGCGCTCATCGGTTTCCACCTTAGTGAACGGCGCCCCACTCGCCGAGAAGGAGACACCCATGCTCGCCACGCTTGAGCGTGAGACGGCGGACATCAGCGGCCTAGACTGGCCGGTGATGGATGACACGGCTACTGCAGACACGATCGGCGACGCACGGCGTGAATTCGAGGAGCAGGCGATCCCGTTTATGGATCAGCTCTACGCCGCGGCGATGCGTATGACGCGCAATCCGGCCGATGCGGCCGACCTCGTACAGGAGACGTTCGTGAAGGCGTTCGGGTCCTGGGCGACGTTCACGCAGGGGACGAACCTGAAGGCCTGGCTCTACCGCATCCTGACCAACACGTACATCAACATCTATCGCAAGAAGCAGCGCGAGCCGTATCAGGGCACGATCGACGAGCTCGAGGACTGGCAGATGGGCGGGGCGGAGTCGACCACGGCTTCGCACAGCCGTTCGGCTGAGGCGGAGGCGATCGACCGGATGCCGGCATCCGTCGTCAAGGACGCGTTGCAAGCGGTACCGGAGGACTTCCGTCTCGCGGTGTACCTCGCCGACGTCGAGGGGTTCGCCTACCAGGAGATCGCCGACATCATGAAGACGCCCATCGGCACCGTGATGAGTCGTCTGCACAGGGGCAGACGGATGCTGCGGGAGCTGCTGGCCGACTACGCCGCAGAGCGGGGCATCGCCGCGGCAGACACGAGGAGCAAGAGATGAGCGACTGCGGCTGCGCGAAAGCGCGTCAGGATCTGGAGGAGTACCTCCGCAACGAGGTGTGCAAGACCGAGCACACCGAGATCCGCGAGCATCTGGAGAGCTGCCCTTCCTGCCGGGATGAGGCACTCGTCGCCACCACGCTGACCGAGGTGATCGCCCGCGCCTGCAAGGAGAGCGCTCCGGAGGAGCTGCGCGACCAGGTCTTCGCGCGTCTGCGCGAGGTACAGGCGTCGCAGCACTGAGTCGAGTGCGGCGTCCGCCCCTCTGGATAGGGTGGGTCGCATGAGCTCCATCGACGCACGGGAGATCCCCGCCGACCAGACCTCCGCCGCCCGACTCGCTGAGAACGGGCTCGAGTACCGTCTCGTCGATTTCGGTGATCCGGCGCACGCGACGGCGTTCCAGCGGGCCGTGTCACGCGGCTTCCTCGGCGGCGAGCCGACCACGGAATCCCTGGAACACGGTCGGGCCCCCTTCGAAGCCCGCCGCAACACGGGCGTGTACAACGTCGGCGCTGCCGACGAGGACCTGCCGGTCGCGACCATCAACTCCTGGGCGACGCCGCTGACTGTTCCTGGTGGCGCCGAGGTGGACATGTGGGCGATCAGTGTCGTCACCGTCGCCGCCACGCATCGGCGCCGAGGAATCGCGAGAGCGCTGCTGGAGGGCGAACTTCGCGCCGCCGCTGCGGCCGGCGTCCCGGTCGCGGGACTCACCGTCTCGGAGGCGACGATCTACGGTCGCTACGGATTCGGCGCGGCGATCCCGGTGGCCCGCTTCACGGTCGACACGCGGAGAGCCGGATGGGCAGGTCCGTCCTCCGCAGGACGCATCGAGTTCGTGGAGAAGGAGGCGCTGGCCGCAGACCTCGGAGTCGTGCACGAGCGGGCCCGGTCCGCGCGCGCAGGACAGATCCCCGGGTGGCCGGGGCGATGGGAAGGGCACGCGGGTCTGGCTCCGGACTCCGACCGCGAGAAGGTCCGCGGGGTCCGCTATCTCGATGAGGCGGGAGAAGTTCGAGGCGTCCTGGCGTACACCGTCAGCGAGACAGGCAACACGTTCCGCTTCAGCCTGAGCATCCGGCTGCTCGTCGCCGAGACGCCGGAGGCTCTCGCCGCGCTCTGGCGGTTCGCGCTCCAGCATGACCTGGTCGATGAGGTCACCGCCGATCTCCGCCCGATCGACGACCCGCTCCCGTGGCTGGTCGCCGACCCGCGCGGGGTGACGCAGACCCTGCACGACCACGGCTGGCTGCGCATTCTCGATGTGCCGGCGGCTCTGGCCGCGCGGACGTTCTCGGCGCCTCTCGACGTCGTGATCCGCATCGACGACGAGATGGGATTCGCCGCAGGGGACTGGCTGCTGCGTGTGGAGGCCGGCGGCCGGACCCATATCGACGCGGTGCACGGCGAAGAGGCAGACGTCCAGATGGGCATCGCCGCGCTGTCGGCGCTGTACGCGGGCGGGGTGCGGGCGTCTTCGCTGCACGCCGCGGGGCTCATCCGCGCGGATGCCGAGATCATCGATCGACTCGACAGGGCCTTCATCGCGCTGCCGTCGCCGTCGCTCGACATCTGGTACTGAGTAGAGGCCGGTGCGCCGCACCGCGCCTCGCCCAGATGATTGACCGAGAAACGACGATCGTTGTCCGTGCAGGTGGTCGGACAGCAGGGTCCGATGCCCGAGGATGGGCGGATGGCAACGACGTTGACGCCCCGCTCCACCCGCGGGCTCGGTCTTCTGCAGGGCATCGCCCTGTACCTCGCTTCGGTGCTCGGCACCGGTCTGCTCGTGCTCCCCGGGCTCGCAGCGAGGGAGGCGGGGCCGGCGAGCCTCGTGTCGGTCGCCGTCGTGACGGTGCTGGCGATCCCGCTGGCCGGAACGTTCGCCGTCCTCGCAGCACGCTATCCCGACCCTGGCGGCGTCGCGAGCTACGTGCGCCGTGCGCTCGGTGATACCGCGGCCCGTGCGACCGGCTACTGGTTTCTGCTGGGCGTCGCCGCCGGGGGACCGGTGGTCGCGACGCTCGGGGCGCAGTACATCTCGACGGTGCTCGGCATCGATCGCGCCGCCGTGCCGTTCGTCGCCCTTGCGTTCTACGTGATCCCGTTCTGCGTCAATCTGTTCGGCGTCAGGGTGGCGGGGTGGCTGCAGCTGGTGCTCATGGCGCTCCTGCTCGGCGTCGTCGTGACCGTGGCCGCCGTCGCCGCTCCGGCCGTCGACCCGGCGAACTTCGCCCCTTTCCTCCCGCATGGCTGGGGCGGCGTCGGCACAGCGATCGTGATGTTCGTCTGGGCCTTCGCGGGATGGGAGGTCGGCACGCACATCTCCGGTGAGTTCGCGCATCCCCGCCGGGTCATCCCGATCGCCACCACGGTGACCCTGGTCATCTCCGGAGCGGCCTACCTCGCCCTTCAGGTGGTGACGGTCGGTGCGCTCGGGGCTGGAGCGGGGAGCGGGAGTGTCGTGCTGCTCGACCTGGCGAGAGAAGGTGCGCCGGGGGCAGCTCCCGTGATGATCGGCGCCGTCGCCGCCATCGTCGCGATCGGTGTCCTGAACGTGTATCTCGCCGCCTTCGCGAAACTCGGCGCATCCTTGGCGCTCACCGGCGACCTGCCGCGGTGGTTCGCACGCGGGGCGGAGAACGGCGCCGTGCCGCGTCGCGCTCTTCTGCTCACCGGGGCGATCGGTCTCGTCTACTTCGGGCTGCTGCTCGGGAGAGATCTCGATCTTCAGCCGTTCATCCTCATCCACACGGCCAGCATGGTCGCGATCTACACGTTGGGCATGATCGCCGCCGTCCGCATCCTGGAGCGGGGGAGTGCAGGCTGGTGGATGGCGGCGATCGCCGCCATCCTCTGCGCAGGGCTGCTCGCGCTCGCGGCATCCGCGCTCCTCGTACCGGCAGTGCTCGCGGCGGTGGCCGTCGTCGTGACCGTCGCCCAGAGATCCAAGAAAAGAATCTTCACAAAATAATTGGAAAGGTCTTTTTTGAAAAAGACCTTTCCTATAACCTCGTCTCCAGGTGGATGCCCTTCCGCCCTGCTCTCACTGAGCAACGAAGCACTTGAGACGAGGTTCCCATGCAGGACAACCGCTGGAGGAAAGTTCTTCCTCTTGTCGCGGGCGCAGCTGCGCTCGCACTGACCCTGGGCGGCTGCGCGCCCGGCGGCAGCTCCACCGACGCCGGCGAACGCCCGATCCGGATGTGGTCGGGTCATATGACCCCGATCACGAACAACTTCAACCCGTTCGCCACCGAGACGGCGACGCACATGACGTTCGGCGCGATCTACGAGCCGCTCTTCTTCTTCAATCAGCTGTCCGACGAGGCGCCCGTCGGCCTGATCGGAGACTCGTACGAATACAGCGAAGACGGCAAGACGCTGACCATCACCATCAAGCCCGACCTCAAGTGGAGCGACGGCAAAGACCTCACGTCGAAGGACGTCGCCTTCACCTTCGGCTACGCGAACAACGTCGACAAGGACATGGTCGGCGTCGAGACTCCCGACGACACCACCGTCGTCGTGACGTACTCGTCACCCAAGTTCACCGCCGCGTCGCAGATCCTCGGCGGCATGTGGATCGTCCCCGAGCACATCTGGGCCGACATCACCGACTTCGCCACCGAGACCAACCCTGAGCCCGTCGGCTCCGGTCCGTACACGCTCAAGTCGTTCACGGACGCGGCCTACACGCTCGAGGCGAACAAGGAATTCCGTGAGGAGGTCGCGATCAAGGAGGTCCAGGATGTCGGCATCGACTCGAACCAGTCCTCCGAAGATCTCCTGAAGACGGGCAAGCTGGACTGGGTCGGCCAGTTCATCGCGAACCCCGACAACGTCACGTCCAACGGACGCAACGCCACGATCAACCAGCAGCAGGACCCGACGGTCATCATGACGTGCGCCAATGCAGCGCTCGGCTGCGAGGGTGCCCAGACCGACCCGGCCGTGCGCCAGGCGATCAACGTCGCGATCGATCGTGAGGCGATCGGCTCCAAGGCGTTCGCCGGCCTGAGCGGCATCTCGACCCCGAGCTTCGTGCTGCCGGGTCGCGATGACAAGTGGCTCAGCGACCCGTCTCTCCTGGAAAGCCCGCAGAGTCCTGACGCTGCGGCAGCAGGCGCGATCCTCGAAGCCGCCGGCTACACCAAGGATGCCGACGGCTTCTACGGCAAGGACGGCGTCGCCATCGAACTCGACCTGTTCTCGCCTGACGGCTGGACCGACTACAACGACGCGGCGAAGCTGATCAGCGCGCAGGCTGCGGATGCCGGCATTCGCATCAACGCCCGCACCGTGTCGGACGCCGAGTACTGGACGCCGCTCGAGAGCGGCGAGTACCAGATGGCGCTCTACGGTCTCACCCAGTCGCTGGTGGCCGACCCGTTCTCGACCTACGACACCTACTTCGCGACCGAGGCCACGGCCAAGGTCGGCGAGGCACCCACCGCCGGCCAGAACTACGGCCGTTACTCGAACCCCATCGTCGATCAGGCTGTCATCGCGGCCGGAGCGACGCAGGACGAGGCCGTGAAGAAGGAGGCCTACGCGGCCGCTCAGGCGGAGATCGCCAAGGATCTGCCGTACATCCCCGTGGTGCTCAACGCCTCGCAGTCGTTCTTCAACACGAAGGACTTCACCGGTTGGCCCACCGAGGACGACCTGTACGCGTCGCCACTGCCGTACCTGTCGACCGCGTCGGCAGTGATCCTCACGCACCTGCGTCCCACCGAGAAGTAAGGGACCACATCCCATGGACCGATTCATCGAGGGGAGGACCCCATGAAGTTCTGGCTACGACGCATCACGTTCTACGTCGTGACCTTGTGGGCCGCGATCTCTCTCAACTTTCTGCTGCCGCGGTTCCTGCCGGGCGACCCCGCTGCGATCATGCTGGGCAAGCTCCGGCGTGCCAGTGGTGGCAGGCCGCTGTCCGAGGAGACGATCAAGTCGATCCGCTCCATCCTCGGCGCGGAAGATGACATCAGTCTGTGGGATCAGTACCTCGCCTACTGGGGCCGGTTGCTGCACGGTGATCTCGGGGTCTCTTCGACCCGATACCCGGCTCCGGTAGGCGAGCTCATCACCGCGGCGCTGCCGTGGACGGTGACACTCGTGGGTGCCGCCACCATCATCTCCTTCGTGATCGGCATCATCGCCGGCGCGTGGGTGGGGTGGTTGCGCGGCACCTGGGTCGACCAGCTCGTCCCGTTCACGACCTTCCTGCAGTCCGTGCCCTATTTCTGGCTGGCGCTCGTCCTCGTCGCGGTGTTCTCCGTGCAGTGGGGCGTGCTGCCGATCATCGGTGGGTATGACGTCTTCGAATACCCCGCCGGTCCCGAGTGGAGTCCGGGTTTCATCGCCAGCACGCTGGTGCACGCCATCCTGCCGGCGACCACGATCGTGATCTCATCGGTCGGCGGATGGCTGCTCGGGATGCGCAACATGATGGTGCAGACGATGGCGGAGGACTACGTCATCACCGCGGAGGCGAAGGGGCTGACGCGTTCCCGCATCCGCACGGCATACGCCGCCCGTAACGCGGCGATCCCCAGCCTCTCCGGCTTCGGCATCGCCCTGGGGTTCGTCGTCGCCGGCTCGATCGTCACCGAGCAGGTGTTCAGTTATCCCGGCATCGGAAAGCTGATGATCCAGGCCGTGCAGGGGCTGGACTATGCGCTCATGCAGGGTGTCTTCCTCGTCATCACACTGACCGTGCTGGCGGCCAACTTCCTCATGGATCTGGTCTACGGATTCATCGACCCGAGGGTACGACGCGATGGCTGAGCAGACGCTTCTCATTTCTCCCCCCGACACCACCCATGCTGTCGCGGTTTCGCAATCCGGCGGCAGACGCCGACGCGGCGGGCTCACGATGTCGGGCAAGCTCCTCGCCGGGATCATCATCGTCGGTGCGATCGTGCTGTTCGGTCTCTTCGGCCCGCTCTTCCTCGGCAACCCGCGAGACGCGAGCTTCGATGCTCTGCTCCCGCCGAGTCCTGAGCATCCGCTGGGCACCACCAAGCTCGGCTACGACGTTCTCTCGCAGATCGCGACCGGAACCCAGGGATCGCTGTTCGTCGGCGTGGTGGCCGGCCTCGTCTCGCTGGTGCTCGCGCTCGTGTTCGGAGTGCTCGCCGGGTACTTCGGGGGCGTCCTCGACGAAGTCCTCACCCTGGTGACCAACATCATGCTCGTCATCCCTGGCCTGCCGCTGGTGATGGTGATCGCCGCATACGTGCAGAACACCGAGGGACTCGGAGCGCTAGCTCGCAGCTCACTGCTCGTCGCCCTCGTGCTCGGGATCACCGGCTGGGCAGGATCGGCCGTGGTACTGCGCGGGACCGCCCGGTCGCTGCGCACGCGGGACTACGTCGCGGCCTCTGTCGTGGCCGGTGAACGACCGATGCGGGTGATCTTCGTCGAGATCCTGCCGAACCTCGTGCCGCTGCTCGCCGCACAGCTGATCTTCGGTGTGATCTTCGCCGTGCTCGGTGAGGCCGGTCTGTCGTACCTCGGTCTCGGACCGACGGGATCGATCACGCTCGGCACCGTGCTCAACGACGCGCAGACCGGCCAAGCCGTCGGCAGCAGCGCGTGGTGGTGGTTCGTACCGCCGGGCGCCATCATCGCCCTGATCGGCACCGGTCTGTCCCTGATCAACTTCGCGATCGACGAGATCGTGAACCCGAAGCTGCGTCTCGCCCCTCAGGCGGCGCGGCGACAGCGCCGCGCCCGTCGGGCCGGCGTCGGCATCGCAGGAGACGGGGCAGTCGCATGAACGTTCCTGAGGCAGTTCTCACGGCGCGGAACGTGTCGATCGAGTACGAGGTGGATCCGCCGGTGAAGGCTGTCCGCGATGTGTCGTTGACGCTGAATCGTGGGGAGATCCTGGGCCTTGCCGGAGAATCCGGGTGCGGGAAGACGACGCTGGCGTACGGGCTGAACCGATTGCTGAAGGCGCCGGCA
This sequence comes from Microbacterium sp. LTA6, assembly GCF_045690355.1. Taxonomy (NCBI): domain Bacteria; kingdom Bacillati; phylum Actinomycetota; class Actinomycetes; order Micrococcales; family Microbacteriaceae; genus Microbacterium; species Microbacterium sp. LTA6. The sequence goes on along the minus strand of NZ_CP147855.1, from coordinate 3,781,433 downwards.
TTGATGACCAGCGGCGAGATCGTGTTCCACGATCGCTCTGGCACGGACATCGATGTGGTGGCGTTGGGGGCCGAAGGGCTCAGGGTATTCCGCTGGGACAAGATCTCGATGGTGTTCCAGGGGGCGATGAACTCGTTGAACCCGGTCATCAGTGTGCGGGCGCAGATCTTCGACATCTTCGACACGCACCGGCCGGGGATGAGCCGCAAGGCGAAGACCGAGCGCGCCGAGGAGCTCCTCACCCTGGTGGGGGTGGATCCTTCCCGTCTCACGTCGTTTCCGCATGAGCTGTCCGGCGGAATGCGGCAGCGGATGATGATCGCGATGGCGCTGGCCCTGGATCCGCAGGTGATGATCATGGACGAGCCCACGACGGCGCTGGATGTCGTGGTGCAGCGGGGGATCATCCGAGAGATCATGCGGTTGCGCGAGCGACTCGGATTCGCGGTGATCTTCATCACGCATGATCTGCCGATGCTGATCGAGATCAGTGATCGGATCGCGGTGATGCTGCAGGGGCAGATCGTGGAGCAGGGCACGGCGGAGGAGATCTACCGCACTCCGCAGCATGAGTACACGAAGAAGCTGCTCTCCAGCTTCCCGTCACTGAAGGGTGAGCGCGGCGATTTCGTTCGCACCGGCGCATCGATCGAGGAGCAGGTCCGATGAACGAGACATCCACTCTGGAGGCCAGGAACCTGGTGAAGAACTTCACCCTCCGGTCGGGGTTCCGCACACATACTCTGCACGCGGTGAAGGACGTCTCGTTCACGATCGCGGCCGGGAAGACGGTGGCGCTGGTGGGGGAGTCCGGCTCGGGGAAGTCGACGATCGCCCGGATGCTGATGAAGCTGGAATCTCCCACGAGCGGGCAGATCCTCCTGGACGGGCACCGGACCGGCTCCCGGGGGCGGGATGTTGCGGCGTACCGGTCACAGGTGCAGATGGTGTTCCAGGATCCGTTCGCGTCGTTGAACCCTTTCCACACGATCGGGCACCATCTGGAACGCCCGATCCGCATCCATCACCCGCACCTGTCCGCCGATCAGGTGCGTGAACGCACGCTGGAGCTCCTCGATCGCGTGCGCCTCACTCCCGCGGAGAGCTACGTGGATCGGCGCCCGCACGAGCTGTCCGGTGGACAGCGCCAGCGGGTCGCGATCGCTAGGGCCTTGGCGCCGGGGGCGAGGTTCATCGTCGCCGATGAGCCGGTCTCGATGCTGGACGTGTCGATCCGGTTGGAGGTCCTGAACCTGCTCGCGGATCTGCAGCGTGAGGAGAACCTCGGCGTCCTCTACATCACTCACGATCTCGCGACCGCACGGCATTTCAGCGACGAGATCATGGTGCTCTACCGCGGCGACGTCGTCGAACGCGGACCGGCTGACGACGTCATCCTGGACCCCCAGCACGAGTACACCAGAACCCTCCTCGGAGCCGCTCCCGAACCGGACAACCTCGGCAGACTCCGCGACGAGGTCCGCCGCGAACTCCGCTCGGTGTGAGTCGCGACATCCTCCAAGGGAATCTCATGTCACAGATCGATCCGGGGACTTCGTCCTGGTTGCGCACCAGGAACGACCGCGAAGCGCTGCACCTGTTCCTCGAGCACGGCCCGCTGACGCGCACCCGGCTGGGGGAGCTGTCCGGGATGTCGAAGCCGACGGCGACGCAGATGATCGCGCGCCTGAAACGCGCCGACCTGGTGCGTCCGGTGGGCGAGGTGTCCGGCAATCGCGGGCCGAGCGCGGTGAGCTGGGGTGTGCGCACTGATCGCATCACGGGCGTCGCGGTGAGCATGCTCGAGGACACTATCCAGGCGGTGCTCGTCGACGCGGCCGCGGCCGAGCATCCCATCATCGAACTTCCCGTCGACAAGGCCGAGCGATCGCCGGAGGGCGACATCCGACGCGCGATCGACGCCGCCTGCGCGGCGGCCGATGCCGAGCATCACACCGTCGAGGCCGTGACGGTGGGGGTGCAGGCGGCAGTGAGCCACGAGCATGATGTGATCTCGTTGACGGACTCGTTGCCCGGCTGGCCATCGACGGGATCGCGGCGGCGGATCGAGCAGTCGCTCGGTGTCGCGGTGACTCTCGAGAACGACGTCAATCTCGCGACGATGGCCGAGCGCGCCATCGGCGTCGCGCAGGATGCCGGCAGCTTCGCGCTGCTCTGGATGGGAGGCGGTCTCGGTGTCGGCGTGGACCTCGGCGGCAGCGTCCATCGCGGCGCGCACGGGAGCGCCGGCGAGATCGGATACCTCACGGTCTCCGCGGCCCCGGGCGCCCCTGGCGCCGGCACCACGGCCCTGCTCGGCTCCGACGCCGTTCTGCAGCTGCTCGGCGGCGCCGACGCACGGTATCCCCAGGACATCGCCGCGCTCGCCGACGACCCCGATGCACTCGACGCCATCGCCGAGCGCATCGTCCTCACCCTCGAACCCGTGCTCGCCGTGCTCGACCCGGACATGGTGGTCCTCGGCGGCCCGACCGCTCTCGCCTGTGGTGCGCGACTCGCTGCCCTTGTCACGGCGCGCACGGCCGATGGCGAACGCCCCGCGCCGACCGTCCACCTCAGCACGACGGGAAGCACCGCGGTACTGGTGGGCGCTCGCCGCCTGCTGGTTCAACAGATCAGGGAACGCCTCGAAGAGCGCATTCCCACCCAGTGACGTCCGACCATCGGGCGCAGACACAGCACAGAAACAAGGAGAGCAGATGAAACTCGCCATCGTCGGCGGTGGATCGACTTACACCCCGGAGCTGATCGACGGATTCATCCGACTTCAGCAGCAATTGCCGATCGAGGAGATCGTGCTGGTCGACAGCGACCGCTCGCGGCTCGATCTCGTCGGCGGCGTGTCCCGGCGGATGCTGGCTCGCGCCGGTCACCCGGCTCGCCTGACGGCGACGGATGACCTGGTCGCCGGAGTCAGCGACGCGGATGCCGTCCTCATCCAGCTGCGCATCGGCGGGCAGGACGCCCGCGAGCAGGACGAGACATGGCCGCACGAGGTCTCCTGCATCGGACAGGAGACGACGGGGCCCGGCGGCCTCGCGAAGGCGCTGCGCACGGTACCCGTCGTTCTGCGGATCGCCGACGTCGTGCGCACGCACGCGAAACCCGACGCCTGGATCGTGGACTTCACGAACCCGGTCGGCATCGTGACCCGCGCGCTTCTGCAGGCCGGGCACCGGGCCGTCGGACTGTGCAACGTCGCCATCGGATTCCAGCGGCGCTTCGCGGCCGAGGCCGGGGTCGAACCCGACCGGGTGGGACTCGCGCACGTCGGGTTGAACCACCTCACGTGGGAGCGCGGCGTATTCGTCGACGGCAAGGATGTGCTCCCGGGACTCCTGGACAGCAACCTGCAGGGACTCGCGGACGACGTCGAGCTCGCACCGGCGCTGCTGTCGCAGCTCGGTGTGATCCCGTCGTACTACCTCCGCTACTACTACGCGCATGACGAGGTCCTGCATGAGCAGCGCCACCACGCCACGCGCGCCCAGGAAGTGCGGGCGATCGAGAACGAGTTGCTCGGACTGTACGCCGATCCGACGGTGGACACGAAGCCCGCGATCCTGGAGCAGCGAGGCGGTGCCTTCTATTCGGAAGCAGCGATCGAACTGCTCATCGCCATCCGTGGCGGCACGGACGTGCCGCGCGTCGTGAACCTCCGCAACGATGGCGTTCTGCCGTTCCTGCCCGACGATCACGTCATCGAGGTGCCGGCGCACCACATCGACGGCACGTTCGTCGCCGAGCCGGTGGCCGCGCTCCCTGACGACATCAGCGGGCTGATCAGTGCTGTCGCCGGATACGAACGCCTCGCGCTGGATGCGGCGATCCACGGCGGACGCGACCGGGTGCTTCGCGCGATGCGTGCCCACCCGCTGGTGCTTCAGCACGATCGAGCCGAGAACCTCACGGATCTGCTCCTGGCGGCCAACTCGAAGTTCCTGGAGTGGGCGTGACAGCGTCGTCGGGCCTCGTCCTCGCCGTCGACGGCGGCGGATCGAAGACCGACGTCGTGCTGCTCGACGCCACGGGAGAGGTGCTCGCCTGGGAGCGGGGCACCGGCTCGAGTCCTCAACTGGAGGGTCTCGACGAATCCGTGCGGGTGATCGATGCTCTGATCGGTCGTGCGCTCGACGGGCGCGATCCACGGGAGCTGATCCAGGTGAGCCTGTACCTCTCGGGTCTGGATCTCGCGGAGGAGATCGTCGCGTACCGCTCGGCCATCGTCGGGCGGGAGTGGGCCGATACGGCGGTGGCTGTCGAGAACGACCTGCATGCCCTGCTGCGGGCCGGGACCGACTCGCCCGATGCGGTCGCCGTGATCTGCGGCACCGGGATGAATGCGATCGGCGTGCGGGCCGACGGAGTGGTCGTGCGCTTCCCTGCGCTCGGTCCGCTGTCCGGCGACTGGGGCGGAGGCAGCGAACTCGGTGATGCCGTGGTCTGGCATGCTGCGCGTGCCGAGGACGGCAGAGGACCCGAGACGGCACTGCGTGCGCTGCTGTTGCGCAGCGTCGACGCACCGTCGGTCGCGGAGCTGATCGAGGACGTCCATCTGGGCAGACGCGATCACGACGGCTTCGCGGCGCTGGCGCCGCTCGTGTTCGAAGCGGCGCGCGCCGGCGATGCCGTGGCGCAGAGCATCGTGCAGAGGCAGGCCGAGGAGGTCGTCGCCTTCGTGCAGGCATGCGTGCGCAAGCTCGACCTGCACGACATCGCGGTGCCGGTGGTCTTCGGGGGAGGCGTCGCCCGGTCGCGGGATCCGCTGCTCCTGGCGGGTATCCGCGACGGACTCGACAGGGTCGCACCGCGCGCGCAGCTCAGCGTCGTCGACGCGCCGCCCGTTCTCGGCGCGGCGCTGCTCGCGTTGGCGGCCACCGGCGGCGACGAGCAGGCCCTCGACCGGACCCGCGAAGGGCTGAGCTCCGATGAGCGATTCCAGCAGCGGGTGCCGCTCAGCGCCGGCTGAAGGCGCGTCTGCCGTGCCGTGCACGTGAAAAGGGGCATCCCGACCGAAGTCGGGATGCCCCTTTCCTGTTGGCGTGAATCAGCCGACGGTGAGCGCGGTGCGCAGCAGTCGGGCTTGTTCGGCCGCGTGCACCTTCGAGGATCCGGTCGCGGGCGACGCGGATGCGGCACGGGCGACGGGATAGAACGTGCGGTCACCGGGGACATCGGCGAAGGCGAGCGCGAGGAACGGCCATGCACCCTGGTTCTCCGGCTCGTCCTGCACCCACACCAGCTCGGCGTTCGGGTACGAGTCGGTGATCGCCTTGAGCTCGTCGATCGGGGTCGGGTACAGCTGCTCCAGACGCACCAGCGCGACCTCTGGGTTCGGGTTCTTCTCGAGCTCGCTGCGCAGATCCCAGTGGATCTTGCCGGAGTGCACCAGCACGCGCTTGACGGCGCTTCGGTCGAGCCCGCGGTCGTCGTCTATGACCGGTTCGAAGCGGCCCTGAGTGAACGCCTCGACCGGGCTGGTGGCCCCGCGAAGGCGCAGCATCGCCTTCGGCGTGAAGATGATCAGCGGCTTGCGCGGCCGCGCGTATGCCTGACGGCGCAGCAGGTGGAAGTGGGAAGCCGGCGTCGACGGGCGCGCGACGATCATGTTGTCCTGCGCGCACAGCTGCAGGAAACGCTCGATGCGCGCCGAGGAGTGGTCGGGTCCCTGACCCTCGTAGCCGTGCGGGAGCAGCAGCGTGACGCCGGAGTACTGGCCCCACTTCTGCTCGGCGGCCGAGATGTACTCGTCGATGACCGACTGGGCGCCGTTGACGAAGTCGCCGAACTGCGCCTCCCACAGCACCAGCGCTTCCGGCGCCTCCACGGAGTAGCCGTACTCGTAGCCGAGAGCGGCGTACTCGCTGAGCAGGGAGTCGTAGACCCAGACGCGGCCCTGACTGTCGGAGAGGTTCGCCAGCGGCAGCCATTCCTGTCCGTTGGTGCGGTCGTGCATCACGGCATGACGCTGCACGAAGGTGCCACGACGGGCATCCTGCCCTGCGAGGCGCACCGGGGTGCCCTCCAGCAGCAGTGAGCCGAAGGCGAGCAGCTCGCCGAACGCCCAGTCGATTCCGCCGTTGCGACTCATGTCCGCGCGCTTGTCGAGGAGCTGCTGCACCTTCGGGTGCACGGTGAAGCCCTCCGGCTTGTTCACGAAGGCGTCGCCGATGAGCTGGATGACCTCGTTCGCGACGCCGGTGACGTCGGGGGCGCCCTCCTGCTCATCGACATGCGTGGTGACCGGGGCGATCGGTGTGGCACCGGTCTCGGCCGCGTGCGTCTCGGCGAAGGCGATCTCGAGCCGGTTCTGGAAGTCGGCCTTCGCCTCTTCGTACTCCTGCTCGGTGATGTCACCGCGGCCGACCAGAGCCTCGGTGTAGAGCCGGCGGACGGACCGCTTCGCCTGGATGAGGTCGGTCATCAGCGGCTGCGTCATCGAGGGGTCATCGCCCTCGTTGTGGCCACGTCGCCGGTAGCAGACGAGGTCGATGACGACATCGCGGTGGAACCGCTCGCGGTACTCGAACGCGAGCTGGGCGACGTGGATGACCGCTTCGGGGTCGTCGCCGTTCACGTGGAAGATCGGTGCCTGGATGGTCTTCGCGACATCCGTCGCGTACACCGAGGTGCGGGCATCCGTCGGGGTGGTGGTGAACCCGACCTGGTTGTTGACCACGACGTGGATCGTGCCACCGGTGCGGTAGCCGCGCAGTTGGGACATCTGCAGCGTCTCGACCACGACGCCCTGACCGGCGAAAGCGGCATCGCCGTGCACGAGGATCGGCAGCCACGAGAACGTGCCGATCGGGTGGCGGTCCTGCTTGGCGCGGACGATGCCCTCGAGCACGCCGTCCACGGTCTCCAGGTGCGACGGGTTCGCGGCGAGGTAGACGGGAAGTTCGCCGCCGTCATCCGCGATGAAGGTGCCCTCGGTGCCGAGGTGGTACTTCACGTCACCGGAGCCGCGCTGGTTGCCCGGGGTCTGGGTGCCCTCGAACTCACGGAACACCTGTCCGTAGGTCTTGCCGGCGATGTTGGTGAGAACGTTCAGGCGACCACGGTGCGCCATCCCGATCGCGGCGCCCTCGAGGCCGGCCGTCGCCGCACCCTGCAGGATCTCGTCGAGCAGCGGGATGAGCGACTCGCCGCCCTCGAGCGAGAAGCGCTTCTGTCCGACGAACTTCGTCTGCAGGAAGGTCTCGAACGCTTCGGCCTCGTTGAGCTTGCGGAGCACCCGCAGCTGCTCGTCGTGGCCGGGCTTCTGGTACTTGAGCTCGACCTTCTCCTGGAACCAGCGGCGCTGCTCAGGATCCTGGATGTGCATGTACTCGATGCCCAGCGTGCGGCAGTAGGAGTCGCGGAGGACGCCGAGGATCTCGCGCAGCTTCGCGACACGTCGTCCGCCGAAGCCACCGGTGACGAACTCGCGGTCGAGATCCCAGAACGTGAGGCCGTGGGTCTCGATCTCGAGGTCGGGGTGCGAACGCTGCACGTACTCCAGCGGGTCGATGTCGGCCATCAGGTGACCGCGCACGCGGAAGGAGTTGATGAGCTCCTGCACGCGGGCGGTCTTGTCGACGCGCTCGGCGAGGTCGACGGCGATGTCCGCGTTCCAGTGGATCGGGGCGTACGGGATGCGCAGGGCCGCGAAGATGTCGTCGTAGAAGCCGCGCTGCCCGATGAGCAGCTCGTGCACCTTCTTGAGGAACTCGCCGGAGCCGGCGCCCTGGATGACACGGTGGTCATAGGTGCTGGTCAGGGTGATCGTCTTGCCGATCGCGAGCTCGTTCAGCGTCTTCTCGCTGGCGCCCTGGAACTCGGCCGGGTACTCGAGGGCGCCGGCGCCGATGATGGCGCCCTGGCCCTTCATCAGACGGGGCACGGAGTGCACGGTGCCGATGCCGCCCGGGTTGGTGAGCGAGAGCGTCGTGCCCTGGAAGTCGGCAGCGGTGAGCTTGTTGCCACGGGCGCGGCCGACGAGGTCCTCGTAGGCGGAGAGGTACTCGGTGAAGGTCATCGTGTCGGCACGCTTGATGCTCGGCACCATGAGGGCGCGGGTGCCGTCCGGCTTGGGGAGGTCGATCGCGATGCCGAGGTTCACGTGCGCCGGCGCGACGACAGACGGCTTGCCGTCGACCTCGGCGTAGAACACGTTCTGGCTCGGGAACTCCTTGAGCGTCTGGATGAGCGCCCAACCGATGAGATGCGTGAAGCTGATCTTGCCGCCGCGTGTGCGGGCCATGTGGTTGTTGATGACGATGCGGTTGTCGATCATCAGCTTCGCCGGGATCGTGCGCACGCTGGTCGCAGTGGGGACGGTGAGGGACTCGTCCATGTTCGCGGCGAGAGTCTTGGTCATGCCGCGCAGGACAGTGACCTTGTCTTCCTCGGTCGCCTCGACGGGATCGCTCTTCGCCGCGGGCTTCGGTGCCTGGGCGGGGATCGGGGCGGCGGCGGCCGGCTTGGTGGTCGTCCGGGCGACGGGCTGCGCGCCGATCACCGGGATGGGGGCGGTGACTGGATGAGCCGTCTGTGTGGCCGGCGCGGCCTCGCCTGCCGGGGGAGCGGCGGTCTCCGGCTGATACTTCTCGAGGATCGGCCACCACTCCTTGTCGACGGAGTCGCGGTTCACCTTGAACTGCTCGTAGAGCTCTTCGACGAGCCAGGAATTGGCTCCGAACCCCCCGTCGCCGGTCACCTGGTTCGACACGCTCAATCGCCCTCTTTCATCGCTGAATCTGTCTGCACGGTCCAAGGGGCAGGATGCGCCCGGGATCGCACACTCTCAACGAACAAGCCTAACGTGTTTCCCGGGCGAATCTCCCACACCACCAGCCGAACACGGCCCGACGTGAGTAGCGTGGGGGCATGGAGTTCTCAGGTGCGTTGCCGACCGTCGATCTGACCTATTCAGACGTCTTTCTCGTGCCGCGCAGATCCGCGGTCTCCAGTCGCCTCCAGGTCGATCTCGCGCCACGGGACGGCACCGCTGCGACCCTTCCGCTGGTGGCGTCCAACATGAACTCCGTGACGGGTCCGCGACTCGCGGCCGTGCTCGCCCGGCGCGGCGGGATCGGCGTGCTCCCGCAGGACATGCCGCTGCAGCACCTGGATGCGGCGATTCGAGAGGTGAAGAGCCAGCCGGTGCTCTGGGACACACCGCTCGTGCTCCCGCCAGAGGCATCCGTGTCAGACGCGCTCCGGCTCGTCCCGGCGGTCGCCGGACATGGCGTCGTCGTCGCGACCGGGAGGGCCCCCTTCGATGTCGGCCGGATTCTCGGCATCCTTCCGGCGTCTCGACTCGCCACGGCCCTGCCGGATGCGCAGCTGGGCGACCTCGTGCATTCCGGCACGCCGTCGCTCGACGCCGACGATGTCGGTTCGGAGCGCCATGCGTTCGACGTGATCACCGACGCCGGAGTCGAGATGATGACCGTCATCCACCATGGGCACCTGGTCGGGACGCTCAGCGCTCGCAGTGCGTTGCGGTCCACGCTCTACCGTCCGGCGCTCGACGCCCAGGGTCGGCTCGTGGTCGCCGCGGCGATCGGCATCAACGGCGACGTCGCGGCGAAGGCCAAGGCGTTGGCCGCGGCCGGAGTCGACGTCCTGGTCGTGGATACCGCGCACGGTCATCAGGAGGGGATGCTCCGGGCTCTGCGTTCCGTGTCGGAGCTGGATCTCGGTCTGCCGATCGTGGCGGGCAACATCGTCACGGCGGACGGTGTGAACGATCTGGTCGATTCCGGAGCGACGATCCTCAAGGTCGGCGTCGGCCCCGGTGCGATGTGCACGACACGGATGATGACCGCCGTGGGGCGACCGCAGTTCTCCGCCGTGCTGGAGACCGCCGAGGCCGCGCGCCAGGTGGGCGCGCACATCTGGGCGGACGGCGGCGTCCGCTATCCGCGCGACGTCGCTCTCGCGCTCGCCGCGGGTGCCGCATCCGTCATGATCGGCTCCTGGTTCGCCGGCACGATCGAGGCGCCGGGCGAACTCCAGAGCGACGCAGACGGCCGCATCTACAAGGAATCGTGGGGGATGGCCTCGACGAAGGCCGTGCAGGCACGCTTCGAACGCCTCGACCCCTACGAGCGGGCGCGCAAAGAGCTGTTCGCCGAGGGCATCTCCTCGTCGAAGATCTACCTCGACCCCTTGCGTCCCGGCGTGGAGGATCTCCTCGACATGATCACCTCAGGGGTGCGTTCGTCCTTCACCTACGCCGGCGCGGCAACCGTGGCGGAGTTCCACGACCGCGCCTTCGTCGGTCTGCAGTCGGCCGCCGGCTATGAAGAGGGCAAGGCGCTGCCGGTGAGCTGGTAGGGGCGGTCCCGCGACTCGCAATCACAGACCAGTTCTGTAGAATCGTCGGCACAATGGATGACCCTCCCAGTTGCAGTAGTTCGCCCCACCGTCCACCTCTCCGCAGCGGGAGGAACACCTGATGGACTACATCATGTTGGGCGTGGGGCTCCTTCTCACGGTCGGGACCGGCCTGTTCGTCGCGAGCGAGTTCGCGCTGGTCAATCTCGACCGTGCCGACCTCGAAGCCCGACAGGCCAAGGGGGAATCGCGACTGGCGCTGACGATCAGCGCTCTGAAACACACGTCGACGCATCTGTCCTCGGCTCAGCTCGGGATCACGCTGACGACTCTGCTCACCGGTTACACGATGGAACCGGCGCTCTCGAACATCCTCGGCCCGACGCTTCTGACCTGGAGGGTTCCCGAAGCGGCCGTCTCGCCGATCGCGACGGTGGTGGCCATGACGGTCGCGACCGTGGTGTCGATGATCCTCGGCGAACTCGTCCCCAAGAACTTCGCGCTCGCCCTTCCGCTGGCGACGGCGAAGCTGGTGATCCCGTTCCAGATCGCCTTCACGACAGTGTTCAAGCCCGCGGTGATCGTGCTCAACGGCAGCGCGAACGCGGTGCTGCGCGGCATGGGCATCGAGCCGAAGGAGGAGCTCTCAGGTGCGCGCACCGCAGAGGAGCTCTCCTCGCTGGTGCGGCGATCGGCGCGAGCCGGCGTGCTCGAAGCCGACACGGCGAGTCTGCTGGACCGCAGCCTCAGCTTCGCGCGGCTCACCGCGGCCGACGTGATGACCGCACGGCCGAGCATGCACGCGATCGCGGCAGGTGACTCGGCGAATGACGTCATCCACCTCGCTCGGCGGACCGGACACAGTCGATTCCCGGTGTACGACGATGATCTCGACGACATCACCGGTGTCGTGCACCTGAAGGCCGCCGTCTCGGTGCCGCGCGAGCGCCGCGCCGAGGTCCCCGTCGGGGCGCTCTCCACTGAGCCGCTCCGGGTGCCGGAGACCGTTCATCTGGACGGACTCATCTCCGAGCTGCGCGCGCGCGGCTATCAACTCGCCGTCGTCGTCGACGAGTACGGCGGCACGGCGGGCCTCGTCACCCTGGAAGACCTCGTGGAGGAGATCGTCGGCGAGGTCTCCGACGAGCATGACCGCTCCAAGGCCGGCATCGTCCGCGGGCGCGACGGGGTCGTCTTCCCCGGTGAGCTGCGTCCTGACGAGCTTCGCCGTCGCGCAGGCGTCGAGGTCCCGGAGGGCGATGTCTACGACACGGTCGGCGGCTACATCATGAGTGTTCTCGAGCGCGTGCCCTCCAACGGCGATGAAGTGACCCTCGACAGCGGGATCCTGCAGGTGGTGCGGATGGATGGACGTCGGGTCGACCGCATCCGATACATCCCCAGACCGCACGAGATCGAAAAGGAGGCGACCCGATGAACGATTGGGCAGGCCTCGTCTGGCTCGTGGTGCTCCTCGCAGCGAACGCCTTCTTCGTCGGCGCCGAGTTCGCGGTGATCTCCGCACGGCGCTCGCAGATCGAACCGCGTGCGGAGCAGGGCTCCCGTGCGGCCAAGACCGCGCTGTACGCGATGGAGCACGCGACGCTCATGCTCGCGACATCGCAGCTCGGCATCACAATCTGTTCGCTCCTCATCCTGAACGTGTCCGAGCCGGCGATCCACCACCTTCTCGCGCAGCCCCTGCACGCGATCGGGTGGTCGGATGGTGTCGTCGACGCGGTCGCCTTCGCGGTCGCGCTGCTCATCGTCTCCTTCCTGCACGTCGTGTTCGGCGAGATGGTGCCGAAGAACCTCGCGTTCTCGGTGCCCGACCGGGCGGTGCTGATCCTGGCACCACCCCTGGTGTGGGTGTCGAAGGTGTTCATGCCGGTCATCTGGCTGCTCAACGGTGCGGCGAACGCCGTGCTGCGGCTGTTCCGCGTGGAGCCGAAGAATGAGGCGGCTTCGACGTTCACGCTCGAGGAAGTGGCGACGATCGTCGATCAGTCCCGGCGGGAGGGCGTGCTCTCGGATGCCTCGGGCACGCTGGCCGCGGCGTTGGAGTTCACCGACAAGAAGGCCCGAGACATCGCCGTCCCGCTGGACGATCTCGTGTCCCTGCCCGAATCGATCACACCTGATGAGATCGAACGGGCTGTCGCGCGTTATGGATTCTCGCGGTACGTGATCGTCGACGGCGAGGGCGCTCCGATCGGGTATGTGCATCTGAAGGACATCCTGCGCACCTCAGACGGAGCGGATGCCGTTGCCAAGGCCGCGCAGCCGGTGCCGAAGAAGCGCATCCACCACATGGTCCCGGTCCAAGAGGACACGGACCTGGAAGATGCTCTCGCGCTGATGCGTCGAGCCGGCCGCCACCTGGCGAAGGTGCGCAATGCGCAGGGCGAGACCACAGCCGTGCTGTTCCTCGAGGACATCCTGGAGGAACTCGTCGGCGAGGTGCAGGATGCGACCCGGCGCGTGATCAACCGAGGGCAGTGACGGTCAGCGCCAACGGGCGCGAAGGTACTGCGAAGGCCACGAGACGTCCGCGCCGAGTTCGTGCGCGGCCCGGAGCGCGAAGTGGGGGTCTCGAAGCCACTCGCGGCCGGCGAAGATCGCGTCGGCCGCGCCCTCCGCGAGTACCCGCTCCGCCTGCTCGGCCGCGGTGATCAGGCCGACGGCGGAGACCGGGATGCGGCCGCCCTGGCGCACCGTCTCGGCCAGCGGTACCTGATAGCCCGGGAACAGGTCAATCTGTTGGTGGGCGACGAGCCCGCCGCTGGATACGTCGATGAAGTCGGCGCCGTGCTCCGTCGCCCATCCGCCGACGACCGCTGCCTCCTCGGGAGTGAAGCCGCCGTCGGCGTGATCCGTCGCGGAGATGCGTACCAACAACGCCACGTCCTCGCCGGATTCCGCGCGCACCGCGTCGATGACACGCAGCAGCAGTCGGGCGCGGTTCGCAAGGGTCCCGCCGTACTCGTCGGTGCGCTGATTCGACAGCGGCGACAGGAACTGGTGCAGCAGGTAACCGTGGGCGCCGTGGATCTCGAGGACGTCGAATCCGGCATCCAGTGCCCGACGTGCGGCCGCGGCGAAGGCGTCGACCAGGCGCTCGATCCCGGTGATCTCGAGGGCGATCGGGGCGTCGAACCCGTCGAACGCGACGGCAGAGGGCGCCACGGTGCTCCACCCGCCGTCGCCGACCGGAACGGAGCCGCGATCGTCGGCCCAGGGCCACCACGTCGATGCCTTGCGTCCGGCATGTGCGAGCTGGATGCCGGCGACCGCACCGCGATCGTGGATCGCCCGCACGATCGGCGTCCAGGCGTCGCGCTGCTCGTCGTTCCACAAGCCCGTATCCCGGGGCGAGATCCGACCCTCCGGCGCCACGGCGGTGGCCTCGGCGACGACGAGACCGGCACCGCCGGATGCGAACTGGGCGAGGTGCGTGTGGTGCCACTCCTGCGGCATCCCGTCGACGGCGCTGTACATGCACATCGGTGACACCCAGAGCCGGTTGCGGAACTCGACCGAACGAAGACGAAGCGGAGAGAAGAGAATGCTCACCTCTCGACCGTAGTGCGCGCGCGACGACCCGAGGCGCTCGCACTAACGTGGAGTCATGGTCGAGGTTCGTGAGTGGTCCCGTGCGGACACCGTGCCGTTCCTGCGCGTTCCGTCGCCGGCCGACGACAAGTATTCGCGAGGCGTCGTCGCGCTGCGCACCGGATCGGATGCGTACCCGGGGGCGGCTGTGCTCGGTGTCGAGGCCGCCTGGCGCGCCGGCGCTGGCTATGTCCGTTACGTCGGCGAGGGAAAGGCAGCGGATGCGGTGATCGCGCGGCGGCCGGAGACGGTCACCGGCCGTGACACCGGCCGCACCCGCATCGGCGCGTGGGTGATCGGCTCCGGCACGGACCCCGGGCACCGGAGCCACCAGGAGCACGAGGCGCTGCGCGAGATTCTCGCCGGCGTCGTGCCTGTGGTCGTCGATGCCGGTGCGCTCGATCTCGCCGTCGCCGCGAACGCGCCGGCCCTCGTCACACCGCACGCCGGAGAGTTCGCTCGGCTGCGAGAGCTGATGAAGCTTCGCGCGGACGCGGACAGAGCGGCGGAGGTGGCGCAGACGGCAGCAGCGCTCGGCGCAACGGTGCTGCTGAAGGGGGCCAAGACTCTCATCGCCTCCGCGGATGCAGCGATCATCACGGTCGAGGCGGGGACGGGCTGGCTCGCGGCGGCCGGCACCGGAGACGTGCTCGCCGGCATCCTGGGCGCGCTGATCGCGGCGAATCCTGACGCACCGCTCGCCGAGACGGCAGCGGCCGGAGCCTGGCTGCACGGACACGCCGGGCGGCTGGCCGCAGGAGCCACCGCCGGAGCCCACGGGCATCCGATCGTGGCCATGGACGTCGCCGAGGCGCTGCCGTCGGCGATCGCGGACCTGCTGTCGTGACCGCCGCCCGCACCGGTCGACTCCTCGCGCTCTGGGCGGCGTTCCTCGGCGTGCACCTGCTCATCGCCGTACTCGGCTGGATCTATCCCAGCCAACCGATGGGTGACGTCGTCCTCGTCTATGAGCCCTGGTCGGCCTCGGCGCTCGGTGGGGGAGCGATCGTGGGCGTCACCGAGCAGTGGGTCTATCCGCAGCTGGCGCTGCTGCCGATGCTCCTGGCCAAGCTCCTCTCGATGCCGCTCGTGCCGCTGCTCGGCGTTTCCGGCGCCTATCTCATAGCCTGGGCGGTGCTGGTGACCGTGCTCGACGCCGTGGCGTTCGGTGTGCTCCTCGGTCGCGTGGCGTCGCGGCCGCATCGGAGCGCTGCCTGGTTCTGGTCGGCGGCGCTGCTCCTGCTCGGGCCGATCGCGATGTACCGGATCGATGCGATCACCGTGCCGATCGTCGTGGTCGGCGGGCTCTGGTTGCTCAGGCGACCGGCGGTCGCGGTCGCGCTGCTCACGATCGGAGCATGGATCAAGATCTGGCCCGGCGCCGTGGTCGTGGCCGCCATCCTCGCCTCGAGGACCCGCGTGCGGATGCTGGTCACCGCGGCCGCCGTGACGGCGGTCGTGATCGTGCTGCTCTTCCTGCTCGGGGCCGACGCAGAGCTGCTCGGATTCCTCACGGAGCAGACCGGCAGAGGCCTGCAGATCGAAGCGGTCGCCGCGACGCCGTTTCTCTGGCTCGCCATGGCCGGATCCGCGCGGATCGAGTACAGCTTCGACATCCTCACCTTCCAGATCGCTGCGGACGGTGCGGATGCCGTCACCGCCGTGCTCACGCCGCTCATGTTCGCCGCGGTTCTCGCGATCGCCGCGATCGGCGCCATGAAGGTCATGCGCGGGGCATCCTTCCCGCGGCTGTTCCCGCCGTTGGCGCTCGCACTCGTCGTCACGCTCATCGTCACCAACAAGGTCGGCTCCCCGCAGTTCCAGACCTGGCTGATCGCACCGGCCCTGCTCTGGATCGTTCTCGATCGCGTCCGCGCACACGTTCCGGCCATCATCGTGCTCGTCCTGTGCGCACTCACCTGTTTCATCTACCCGCTCACCTACGATGCGCTCCTGCGTGCCGAGCTCGTGCCCGTCATGATGCTGTCGGCGCGGAATATCCTGCTGGTCATCCTGCTCGCCGTCGGCATCCGCGCGCTGGTGCGGGTGCCGACGAAACCCTGAACACCCGGAGGTACTCCCATGCTCATCGCCTTTTCCGTCGCCCCCAGCGGCACACCGGCCAGCGGTGCCGAGAGCACGGACGGTTCCGTGCACGATGCGGTAGCGGCTGCCGTCCGTGTCGTGCGCGAGTCCGGCCTGGCCCACCGCACGACCAGCATGTTCACCGAGATCGAGGGACCCGACTGGGACACGGTCATGGACGTCGTGAAGCGAGCGACGGAAGCCGTGATGCCTTTCGGCTCCCGGGTGTCGCTCGTGCTGAAAGCCGATATCCGCCCTGGTTACTCCGGCGAGCTGGATGCGAAGGTCGACCGCCTGGAGGCGGCGATCGAGGGCGGGTCGGACCGGTAGCATCGAAGGGTGAATCCCTCGACTGAATCGAGGGGTGCGGCGAAGAGGGCGCTCCTCTCTCTCGCCATCGGCAGTTTCGGCATCGGCATGACCGAATTCGTGGTCATGGGCCTGCTGCCCAACATCGCCCGAGACCTGCTGCCCTCCGTCTGGAACGCCAGCCAGGAGGACGCGCTGGGCCAGGCCGGCTGGCTGATCTCGCTGTATGCGCTCGGAGTCGTCATCGGCGCACCGACGATCGCCGGCTTCGTCGCGCGTTTTCCGCGACATCGCGTGATGATCGTCCTCGCGCTCGCGTTGACCGTCTTCAACGCGCTCACGGTCGTGCTGCCGTCGTTCGAGCTCGTCGGAGCGTCACGGTTCCTCGCCGGGCTCCCGCACGGCGCCTACTTCGGCATCGGCGCACTCGTCGCCGCCGACGTGATGGGGCCGGGCAACAGGGCCAAGGGCGTCGCCTTCATTCTCACCGGTCTCACCATCGCGAACGTCGTCGGCGTGCCGCTGGGCACATTCCTCGGCCAGCAGTGGGGCTGGCGAACCGCCTTCCTGGTCGTCACGCTGGTGTTCGCGCTGGCGACGCTCTGCATCGCGCTGTTCGTACCGGAGCATCCGGGGGAGCCGGGTCGCACGATGCGCGCGGAACTCGGCGTGTTCCGCATTCCGCAGGTGTGGTTCACTCTCGCCGTCGGCGCGATCGGGTTCGGCGGCTTCTTCGCGGTGTACAGCTACATCGCCCCGTTGGTCACCGAGGTCGCCGGATCGCCGGCATGGACCGTGCCGATCGTGCTGGTGCTCATGGGCGTCGGCATGACCGCCGGAAACCTCGTCGGTGGACACCTCGCCGACATCGATCTGCGTCGAACGATGCTCGTCGGCCTGACAGCGATGGCAGTGGTGCTCGCACTGCTCGCCGTGCTGTCGTTCTGGATCGTGACGCTCGGTGTGCTCGTCATCGTCGTCGGTTTCGTGTCGTCCGTGCTCAGCCCCACGATCCAGACACGCCTCATGGACGTCGCCGGCGACAACCAGTCGATCGCGGCGGCGCTCAACCATTCGGCCCTGAACATCGGCAACAGCCTCGGTGCCTTCCTCGGCGGAGCGGTGATCGCCGTCGGGTGGGGGTTCACGGCTCCTGCATGGACCGGGGCGGCGCTCGCGGTGATCGGGCTCGTCATCGCGGTCGTCTCGTACCGGGTCGAGGGGCGCCGCCCGACGACGGTGCTGGTGGCCGCTCGTTCGTAGCCGGGCCGGTCGTCGGGCGCCCGGTCATAGAGTGTGGGAGTGACCGACACCGAGATGCTCGCCGTCGCCGGCACCGTCGTGCTGCTGCGCGACGGCACGGACGGCCTCGAGGTCCTGCTGATGCGCAGGCCCGAGCGGGGTTCCTTCGCGGATGCGTGGGTGTTCCCCGGGGGCCGTGTCGAGGATGCGGATCGCGAGCCGTCGGAGGCCGAGGACGAGGATGCCAGGCGTGCGGCGATCCGCGAGACGTTCGAGGAGGTCGGGATCGTCGTCTCCGACCTGGTCGTGCTCTCCTGCTGGCATCCGCCCGTCGAGGCTCCCCGGCGGTTCCGCACGTGGTTCTTCGTCGCCGCTGATCCCGGTGGCGACGTCCTGGCGTCGACCGACGAGGTCATCGACGCCGTCTGGATCCGACCGGGCGACGCTCTGGCTCGGCACGGCGCAGGGGAGTGGACGCTGTTCCCGCCGACCTGGATGACGTTGCGTCACCTCGCCGCGTTCGTCGATGCCGCCACGGCGCTCGCGGCAGCAGGGGAGCCGCAGACCTTTCGCACAGTGGTGAACCGGACGGCCGAGGGACAGGTCTTCACCTGGGGCAATGACCGCCTCGAAACGGGGTCGTTGCCGTGGCGGTACCGACCGGGCTGATCTCAGCTCGCCAGCAGTCGCCGCAGGTGCGCCCCCACGGCCTCCGTCTCGATCAGGAATCCGTCGTGACCGAAGTCGCTCGCGAGCACCACGGCCTCGGCGCCGTCGAGGGTGCTCGGGATGCTGCGGGCGATGCGATGCTGCCCGTCGATCGGGAACAGCCGGTCGCTGTCGATGCCGAGAACGAGCGTCGTCGCGGTGACCGAGTGCAGTGCCTCTTCGACGCCGCCGCGGTCGCGTCCGACATCGTGCGAGTTCATCGCCTCGACGAGGGTGACATAGCTGTTCGCATCGAAGCGGCGGGTGAACTTGTTCCCGTGGAAATCGAGGTACGACTCCACAGCGAAGCGTCCGCCGTGGCCGAGCGGCGAGACGCCTGACTGCCAGGACCGCTGGAAGCGCTGATTGAGTTCGATCGGACTGCGGTAGTTCAGCAGCGCCATCCGGCGCGCCAGGGCGAGCCCGCGGTGCGGTCCGTCTCCGTCGCCGAGGTCGTAGTACTCGCCGCCTTGGAAACGTGGATCCATCCGGATCGTCTCGGTCTGCACGGTGTTCAGCGCGATCTGATCGGCAGTCGTCACCGGCGGCGAGGAGAGCACGCCCAGCCGTTGCACGCGCTCCGGGTGCGACACGGCCCACTCCAGCGCGTGCATGCCGCCCATCGAGCCACCGATCACGGCGGCCCACGTGTCGATACCGAGAGCGTCGGCGAGGCGGACCTGGGCTGCCACCTGGTCGCGGATGGTCAGGTACGGGAAACGCGACGCCCACTCGTAGCCGTCCGGCGCGACACTGGCTGGTCCGGTCGACCCCTGGCATCCGCCCAGCATGTTGGGGGCGATGACGAACCAGCGGTCGGTGTCCAGAGGAGCTCCGGGTCCGGTGATCTGCTCCCACCATCCCGCGGTGGGGTGACCCGCGCCGGCTTCGCCGCGAAGATGGCTGTCGCCGGTGAGCGCGTGCAGCACGAGCACGGCGTTGTCCCGTTCGGAGTTCAGCTCGCCCCAGGTCTCGTAGGCGAGACGGATGCCGGGAAGCTCGGCACCGCTTTCGGTACGGAACGCCCCGAAACCGGCGAAGCGCCGGTTGCCGACGGGGTCGCCGTCGCGCCAGGCGCCGGTCGCCGGGGGTCGCGCGCGGAGCAGGCGTACATCCGCCTCCGTCACCGGTGCCGACGGCACGGTGTCCTCAGAGGTCGTCTGCCAGTCCATTCCTCCATTGTCGCGTGGAAAGGCGACCGACCGGCGAAGGTTACGGTTCTGCGTCCTTCGTGCGGGCTACGCTCGAGGCCATGCGGACACGGGTGGGAGCAGGAACGGTCGCCATGCTGCTGGGAATATCGTGCCTCACGGCGTGCACCCCGCAGGCGTGGCAGTACGACGCAGCTCCGGCTCCGACGAAGACGGCTCGACCAGCGGCTCTTGATCGGTTCACGGACTATTTCGATGACGAGCCGATACCCGATGGCGCGAACGCGATGTGGGGATCATTCGGAGTCGTCGGGCAGGTCGCACCCCAGGGGTGGCACGATCGGAACGCCGCGGCGGGCGATTACTCCGTCACGGTCAGGTGCGCCGGTGCCGAGGTCGTCGACCTCTGGTTCAGCGAAGGGGACGAGATCGACCACCGGGCCGCGCCCACAGGGAGCATCCAGTGCCCGTCGAGTGCGATCGTGGCAGTGAAGACGAGCACGCCGGGCTGGATCATCGAGCTCGACAGCCGTGGCGAGACCGGCGCCTACGTGGTCACCGCGACCCCCGCGGCCTGACACCCGTGCGGAGACGCGGGGCGTGTGCCAGACGCACGGATGCCCCGGACCGCAACGGCCCAGGGCATCCGGTGTATTGAACGAGATCAGGCGCGAGCCGCCTCCGAGACGCGGCGTGCCGCGGCCAGGGCCTGGTCGAGGTCGGCCTTGAGGTCGTCGATGTTCTCGAGACCGACGGACAGACGCACGAGACCGGGGGTGACGCCGGCGGTGAGCTGCTGCTCGGGGGTGAGCTGCGCGTGGGTCGTGGATGCGGGGTGGATGACCAGCGAACGGACGTCGCCGATGTTCGCGAGGTGGCTGAACAGCGTCAGGCTGTTCACGAACTCGCGACCGGCCTGGACGCCGCCCTTGAGCTCGAAGGACAGCACAGCGCCGACACCCTTCGGTGCGTACTCGTTCGCCTTCGCGTACCAGGGGGAGGTGGGCAGACCCGAGTAGTTGACGGCTGCGACGTCATCGCGGTTGTCGAGCCACTCGGCGATCTCCTGCGCGTTCTGCACGTGGCGCTCGATGCGCAGCGACAGCGTCTCGATGCCCTGGATGAGGTTCCAGGCGCTCTGCGGAGCGATCGCGGAACCGAGGTCGCGCAGCAGCTGCACGCGCGCCTTGATGATGTAGGCGAGGCCGTCGCCGACAGCCGCCGTGTACGACGCTCCGTGGTACGAGGGGTCCGGAACCGTGAGGCCGGGGAACTTGTCGACGTTCTTCGACCACTCGAAGCTGCCGCCGTCGATGATGGCGCCGCCGATGGTCGTGCCGTGGCCGCCGAGGAACTTCGTGACCGAGTGCACGACGATGTCGGCACCGAACTCGAACGGGCGGATGAGGTACGGAGTCGCGATCGTGTTGTCCACGATGAGCGGCACGCCGCTGTCGTGTGCGACGTCGGCGACGGAACGGATGTCGAGGACGTTGATCTGCGGGTTGCCGATCGTCTCTGCGAAGAAGAGCTTGGTGTTGGGGCGGACCGCGCGGCGCCACTCTTCGGGGTCGTCCTGGTTCTCGACGAAGGTGACCTCGATGCCGAGCTTCGCGAGCGTGTACTTGAAGAGGTTGTACGTGCCGCCATAGATCGAGCTCGAGGCGACGATGTGGTCGCCGGCTTCGGCGATGTTCAGCACCGCGAAGGTCGAGGCGGCCTGGCCGCTGGAGAGGACGAGAGCGCCGGTGCCGCCCTCGAGCGCGGCGAGACGCTTCTCGAGCACGTCCTGCGTCGGGTTCTGGATACGGGTGTAGATGTTCCCGAACTCGGCCAGGGCGAACAGGTTCGCCGCGTGGTCCGCGTTGTCGAAGACGTAGGAGGTGGTCTGGTAGATCGGCGTCGCGCGGGCCTTCGTCACCGGGTCGGGAGCAGCACCGGAATGGATCTGCTTGGTCTCGAAACGCCAGGTCTCGGATTCGGACATGCTGTTCCCCCTGGGAGCGGATTGAAAGGTCGGATGGCGGATGCCGTTGCAGCGAGCGTACGGAGGATGGCGGGATGTCAACAACGACCGGGAAATGTGACGTAACAAGCCATGCGGCGGGCGCACGCGAAAACCGCACGCGAAAGTCGTACGGTGGAGGCATGGTGAACAGGCGTGCGGTAGTGACAGGTGCGAGCTCGGGGATCGGCGCGGCGACGGTGCGTGCGCTGAGGTCGCGCGGATGGGACGTCGTCGGAGTCGCGCGGCGCGAAGACCGCCTGGCCGCGCTCGTCGCCGAGACCGGGGCGTCCGCGATCGTCTGCGATCTGACCGACGCCGAGGCGGTCGCAGCGCTCATCACCGAGCTCGAGGAGACCGGGCCGGTGCACGCACTCGTACAGGTCGCCGGCGGAGCGCGCGGCACCGACAGCATCGAGGACTCCTCGATCGACGACTGGCAGTGGATGTTCGATGCCAACGTGCTGGCGACGCAGCGACTGGTCGCAGGCCTCCTTCCGCTGCTGCGCCGCGCCGCCGACGAAGACGGCCATGCCGATACCGTCTTCGTGACATCGACAGCCGCCCAGGTCGCGTACGCGGGCGGAGGCGGCTACAACGCGGCCAAGGCTGCCGAGGGGATGCTGGTGCGCGTGCTCCGGCAGGAGCTCAACGGCGAGCCGATCCGCGTCGTGGAGGTCGCTCCTGGCATGGTGCACACCGAGGAGTTCACGCTGAACCGGCTCGGCGGCGACGCTGTCGCTGCGGAGTCCGTGTACGCAGGCGTCGAGGCGCCCCTCCTCGCCGAGGATGTCGCAGATGTCATCGCCTACGCGCTGCAGGCGCCGGGGCACGTCAACCTCGACCTGATCACGATGCGACCTGTCGCCCAGTCCGCTCACCATCTCCTGGCCAGGGGACCGTTGCGCGTCCGGCTGGACAACTGAGCAGTGCCGAAGACTCTCGCGGACCTCGCGACCGAAGGCCGGATCGATGTCGGTTGGGCGGAGGCTCTCGCCCCCGTCCAGGGCGTCATCTCCGAGATCGGAGAACGGTTGCGGGCGGAGCAGGCCGCGGGTCGCGGATATCTCCCCGCCGGTGAGAACGTGCTCAGGGCGTTCCAACGCCCGCTGTCCGACGTGCGCGTGCTCATCACCGGGCAGGATCCCTATCCGACGCCCGGTCATCCCATCGGTCTCTCCTTCGCGGTCGAACGCGACGTACGGCCGCTGCCGCGGAGCCTGGCGAACATCTACAAGGAGCGCGAGAGCGATCTCGGCATCCCACCCGCCCCGCACGGCGATCTCACCGCCTGGAGCGATCAGGGCGTCCTGATGCTGAACAGGGTGCTCACGGTGCAGCCGGGCGTGCCGGGCTCCCATCGCCGCTGGGGCTGGGAGCAGGTCACCGAACTCGCCATCCGCACCCTGGCCGCGCGGGAGCAGCCGCTCGTTGCGATCCTGTGGGGCAAGGACGCGGCGAACCTGCAGCCCTTGCTGGGGGCGACGCCCGTGATCGCCTCCGCGCACCCGTCGCCGCTTTCCGCGAGCCGAGGCTTCTTCGGATCCCGGCCGTTCTCGCGCACCAACGCGCTTCTCGAGGCGGCAGGAGCCGCAGCCGTCGACTGGCGGGTCGAGGGCGAGCCCGCCGATTCTCTAGGCTGAGCGCATGCAGTTCGAACCCGGCGACCGCCGCCGCCGCATCCCCCGCCATCTGCGCAGGCCCGAGCCTGCTCCTGACGTGTTCTCGTACACGATCAGGGCGGCGACGGCGACCGATCTCCCGCACGTCCGCGAGATCTACAACCACTTCGTGAGCAACTCCGTCGTCACCTTCGACGAGCGGCGCAGCAGCATCCGGTATTGGCGCGACAAGTTCACGCTGCTGTCGAAGCTCGGACTTCCGTTCCTCGTCGCGGTCTCACCGGCCGGGGAAGTGCTCGGCTACGCGCTCGCGGCACCCTGGGCGAGCAAGACCGCTTACCGGTACACCGTCGAGGACTCGATCTATCTCGGGCCAGGAGCGGCCGGGAAGGGGCTCGGCGCAGCCCTTCTGCAGGCGCTCATCGAGGCGTGCGAGCAGATCGGCCTCCGTGAGATCGTCGCCGTGATCAGTGACACCGGGGCCGAGGCGTCGATCCGTCTGCACACGAAGCTCGGCTTCGTCGAAGTCGGTCGGATGGGCCGGGTCGGCTTCAAGTTCGGACGCAATCTCGGCACGGTGTATCTGCAGCGCTCGCTGCGGCCGACGGGTCGGCGGCGGCGCCGGATCATCGGCCGCGGTCAGTGACCGGCGATCACCGTCCTGGGATTACCGGGATCGCGGCGAGAAGCTTCTTCGTGTAGTCGTGCCGGGGGTTCAGCAGCACGTCCTTCGTGGTGCCGCGTTCGACGATCACGCCGTCCTTCATCACGATGACCTCGTCGCACAGGTGCTGCACGACGCCGATGTCGTGTGAGACCAGCAGCAGCGTCAGATCGGAGGTGCGGCGCAGATCGGCGAGCAGCTCCAGGATCTGCGCGCGCACGGTGACGTCGAGCGCGGAGAGGGGTTCATCGCCGACCAGGATCCGCGGGCGGTGCACGATCGCACGCGCGAGGGCGATGCGTTGGCGCTGACCGCCCGAGAACTCGTGTGGATACCGCGATCCCATCGACGGCTCCAGGCCGACCTGCGTCAGCACCTCCGCGACGCGCGCGGCGCGGTCTCCCGGGACGTCCAGCGCCCAGAGCGGCTCTCCGATGATCCGGGCAGCCGTCATCCGCGGGTCCAGCGACGCGTACGGGTCCTGGAAGACCAGGCCGGTGGCCCGGCGCAACCAGTGCAGCGAGCGGGCGGATGCCGCGGCATCCACCTCTCTGCCGTCCACCGCAACGGTGCCGGATGTCGGGCGGTCCAGGCCCAGGAGCAGACGGATCAGCGTGGACTTCCCCGACCCGGATTCGCCGATGATCCCGACCGACGAGCCCTCGGTGACGTCGAGGTCGGTCGGCGCCAGTGCGGTCTGCGTACGGGTCTTCTCGAACGGAGAGCGTTTCGGTACGAAGAAGTCGCGTCGCAGCCCGCGCGCCTCGATGAGGCTCATGCTCCGCCTCCTTCCGGGCGCCACAGCGTCGCGGTGGCATCGCGGAGCAGACCCTGGGTGATCGGCGATGCCGGTGCACTCAGCAATGTCCTGACGGGAGCGGCCTCGACGACCCGGCCATGCTCGAGCACCACGCCGTCGACGGCGACCTGGGAGAGTACAGCGAGATCGTGGGTGATGAACACCAGCGACATGCCCTCTTCGTCGACCAGGGAGAGCAGCAGGGCGAGGATCTCCGCCTGGATGGTGACGTCCAGGGCGGTCGTGGGCTCGTCGGCGATGAGCAGTCTCGGTCGGCAGGCGAGCGCCATCGCGATCGCCACGCGCTGACGCTGACCGCCGGAGAGCTGATGCGGGTAGCGGTCGACGATCGACGCCGGGTCGGGCAGTCGCACGCGGGCGGCCTCCGCGATCGCCCGTGCCCTGGCCTCTCGGCGGCCGATGCGCTCATGGATGCGGATCGACTCGGCGATCTGCCGGCCGACGGTGCGGATCGGGTTGAGCGCCGTCCGCGGTTCCTGGAAGACGATGCCGATCTCGTCCCCGCGCAGCTCGGCGAGCTGTCGGTCCGGCATCCCGATCAGTTCGGTGCCGTTCCAGCGGATGCTGCCGCTCGCGACGGCTCCGACCGGGAGGAGACCGAGTACGGCGAGCGCGGTGAGGGACTTGCCGGAACCGGATTCCCCGATCAGCCCGACGCGGGCGCCATCGGGCACGTCGAAGGAGACGCTGTCGACGACGCGGCGCCCGTCGATCTCGATCACGAGATTCTCGACTTCGAGGCTCATGCGACCACTCCAGGGGTGTGGATCTCGGCAGCACGATGCTGCAGGGTCGGGTCGGTGGCCTCGCGGAGCCCGTCGCCGAGCAGGTTCAGAGCGAGCACGGTGATCGTGATGGCGAGGCCGGGCCAGACCACGGAGAGCGGATGCACGCTGATGTAGCGCTGCAGGTCGGCCAGCAGGATGCCCCAGGAAGGTTCGACGACGGATGCGCCGAATCCGAGGTACGACAGGCCCGCTTCGGCGAGCACGGCGACAGCCATCGACCAGGACAACTGCACGATGAACACCGGAGCGACGTTCGGCAGGAGATGCCGGACGAGACTCTGCGCAGGAGTGAGACCGGAGGCGCGGCCGGCCAGCACGAAGTCGCTCTGCTGGACCCGACGCAGTTCCGGGCGCGTGACCCTGGCGATGTTGACGCCGAACCCGATGCCGACGGCCCAGACGACCACCCAGAGCGAGCCGCCCCAGACCGAGGAGATCATCATCGCGATGATCAGCACGGGGAAGGCGATGAGGATGTCCACGAGCACGGCCACCGTCTCTCGCATCCAGCGCGCCGTGAGCGCACCGAGGGCGGCCAGGGCGATGCCGACGACGGTCGCGACGACACCGGCGCCGATGCTGACGAACACCGTCGTCCGCGCGCCGGCCATGATCAGGCTCAGGATGTCGCGACCGGTGTCGTCGGTACCGAGCACGTGGGGCCAGCTCGGCACGGCCCAGCGGTTGCGGACGTCGGAGTCCTGCGGATCGAACGGCGTCCACACTGACGATACGAGCGCCATGACGACGATCACGCCGACGACGACGAGGCCGAAGCGGCCCGTGGTCGTCGACCACAGCCTGCTGGTCCAACGGGGCATCATGCGGCCTCCCGCTGGCGCGGATCGATCAGATGGTGGGAGAGATCGACGAGGAAGCCGACGATCAGCACGAAACCGGTGAGCACGAGCAACTCGCTCTGCACCTTGATGAGGTCTCGGGTGCCGACATCGGCGACCAGCATCCGTCCGATCCCCGGAAGCGTGAACAGCTGTTCGATGACGACGGAGCCCACGATGATTCCGGCGACCTGCAGGCCGAGCACGGTGATGATCGAGAGGCCGACGGCGGGGATGCCGTGCTGGATGAGTGCCCGGGTGCGGGTGAGGCCCTTGGCGGCTGCGGTGCGGACGAAGTCCTGTCCTGCGGCCTGCAGGGTCGCACTGCGCACGAAGCGCATGAGCATCGCCCCCTCGACGATGCCGATGGTGAGCGCCGGCAGCAGCAGCGCCTCGACCGCTTTCCCGGGTGTCGACCAGCCGGCACGAGGGAAGCCCTGCGGGGGGAGCCAGCCCAGCCACACCGAGAAGACCACGACGAGCATCATCCCCGCCCACACCACCGGGACGGCCGCCAGCGCCTGTGCGCCCACGCTGAGCGCGGTGCCGCCCCGGCGGCCGCGCAGGACAGCGGCCAGGATGCCGAACGGCACGGCGATCAGGAGGGCGATCGTGAGCGCCATCATCCCCAGCGGTACGGTCACCTGCGATTTCAGGAACAGCTCCTCGCCGACCGAGGCGCCGGTCAGCAGCGAGGTGCCCAGGTCGCCGCGGAA
Organism: Microbacterium sp. LTA6; assembly: GCF_045690355.1. Classification (NCBI taxonomy): domain Bacteria; kingdom Bacillati; phylum Actinomycetota; class Actinomycetes; order Micrococcales; family Microbacteriaceae; genus Microbacterium; species Microbacterium sp. LTA6. The sequence continues at coordinate 3,754,525 of NZ_CP147855.1, read as the reverse complement.
GATGCCGCCGATCCAGTCGGCGTACTGCGCGATCAACGGCCGGTTCAGACCGAGCGCCTCGCGCAGCGCCTCGACCTGCGCAGGGGAGGCCTGGGTCCCCGCGATGAGCTGCGCCACATCACCGGGGAAGACCCGCAGAGTGAGGAAGATGAGCACGCTCGAGACGAGGAGCCCCGCGATCAGCAGGGCTCCTCGGACGAGCAGATAGCGGATCATGCAGGAGCCGGTTACTTCTCCGACAGCACGGTCACGCCGGCCAGGTTGATGCGCGAGTTGATCGAATCCTTCGGGAAGCCGGTCACCTCGGGACTCACGGCCGTGATCGTCGCGCCGTTGTACAGCCAGTCCGCGGCGTGGTCCTCGGAGATGAGGCGGGCTGCTTCCGCGAGCAACTCGGCGGATTTGTCGGGGTCGACCTCGGCCAGCGCCTGCGCGTACAGACGCTGCACCTCTGCGTTGTCGTAACCGAAGTAGTACTCGGGGTTCGCGAAGTTGCCCACGTCGCGCGGCTCGACATGCAGCACGAAGCTCAGGTCGTAGTCGTGATTGCCGTACACGTCCTCCAGCCAGGCCGGGAACTCGACGGAATCGACCTCGAGGGTCACGCCGACCTTGGCGAAGTCAGAGATCAGCACCTTCGGAACCGTGGTGCCGTAGAACGACGGGATCGTGAGAGTCAGCTCGAGATCCTTCTGGCCGGCTTCCGCGAGCAGTGCTTTGGCGCGCTCGGGGTCGTAGGAGACGACATCCGACAGATCCTCGTATCCCGGGTCGAGCTCCGGGATCGGACCGAAGAGCGTCGTGCCCGCTCCGACGGCCTCGACGAGCCCTTCGTGGTCGATCGCCAATCGCAGCGCTTCGCGCACGCGCACATCGTCGAGCGGTGCCTTGGCGTTGTTGAACGCCAAGGTGGCCTTGTCCGTGGTGCGGCCCGTCGTCAGGGTGAAGTCGCCGGAATCCTCGAGCTGCGAGGCGAGGTTCGGGTCGACAGCGGTCAGGACCTGCACGCCGCCGTCCAGCGCGTTGTTCACACCCGCGGTGAAGTCGGGGACGTACTGGAACTCGACCTCGGCGACGCCGGCGGGCTCACCCCAGTACGTGTCGAACCGGGCGAACGTGATCGAGCTGCCCTTGTTCCACCGGGTCAGTGTGAACGGGCCCGTCCCGTTCTCCGCGGTCTTGAGATCGGTGGTGTCGCCGGTCTGGAAGACGAGCCCTGCGGGCCCGGTGAGAGCGAAAAGGAAGTTCTGGTTCGGGGCGGTGAGCACGATCTCGACGGTCGTCGGATCGGGGGAGGTGATCGAGGCGACGGCTGCGAAGTCGGCGTTGCCCTGGAGGGTCGCATCGGTGCGCACGGCTTCGTAGGAGGCCACGACGTCGGCGGCGGTGAGCGCGGTGCCGCTGTGGAAGGTGATGCCCTCGTTCAGCGTGAACGTGTAGGTCAGGCCATCGTCGGACACCTCGTACTCGGATGCGAGTCGCGGCTCGATCTTGTTGTCCTGCGTGCGGGTGACGAGGCCCTCGTAGATGTTGTCAATGAGGATCTGCTCGAGCGCCGCGCCGCTGGTGTGCCGGATGTCGAGGTTCGTCGGCTCGAGCACGAGTCCGACGGCCAGGGACGCATCGGCGTCCGGCTTACCCGTCGAGGTGGCGACGGGCTGGGGCGATCCGGTGCAGGCGGTGAGGATCACGGCGGTGGCCGCGAGCGCGGAGATCAGCGCGATGCGTCGGGTGCGTCGGAACATGGGTGCGATCCTCTCGGAGCGGCGGATGCCGGGTGTAGGTCGAGCCTAGGGATGTGACGGGGCGGACGGGGCGAACGGAGGGAATCCGGCGTCACAATCCGGATGCAGCGGTCAGGGACGCGCGGATGAGAGCGGCGAGTTCGACCGGGCCGGTCTCCTGCACGTTGTGGGTGGCGTCGATCGCCGTCACACGCGCCTCCGGGAGCCGGCGCTGGAATTCCTCGGCATCCGCCTCTTGGACGAAACCCCGGACCGCCCGAACCAGCGTGACGGGAGCTACGACGCCGGCGAGGTCATCCCAGCCCGTCTCGTGCAGCAGGGAGGGTGCAGCGGCGGTGCCGGCGTCGTGAGCGGCGAGCGCATGGGCGGCGAGGTGCGCGAAGTGGTGCTTCCATTCCACTCGGCCGTCGTCGCGTACACGGGTGTTGAGGAACACGCCGCGTTCGGTCTCGGCCTTCGTGCCGCCGAAGCCGAGCGCCATCGCGCGATCGACGAGTTCGGCGCGGGTCGCAAAATCGGTGGGACCGGCATAGAACTCGCGGAGGGCAGCCGGACCCGCACTGACATCGATCCCCGGAGTGATGTCGACGATGATGAGCTCCTGGACCAGCTCAGGTCGAGCGGCGGCCACCGCGGCTCCCGTGAGCCCGCCGAGCGATTGACCGACGATCAGCTGGGGGACGTCCGTCCAGGCCTCCAGCGCTGCCACCACGTCGGCCGCGAGGGTGCGCGGGGTGTAGTCGGCGTCCGTGCGCCACGACGAGTCGCCGTGGCCGGCGAGATCGATCGCGAGCGTCGGCTGTCCCAGAGCGAGAACCGTCGTGTCCCAGGTGTGCGCATTGAGGCCGGCTCCGTGCAGGAGCGTGACGCGAGGAGCGTCCGTTCCGTAGCGGAGAGCGCTGACCGTTCGTCCGTCCGGGAGCGGAAGGGTCAGACGCTCCACGGGAGGAACGGGAACGCTCAGAGTTCCCGCCTGCGCAGGAAGATAGCTGAACTCAGAGTTGTCGGTCGTCACGTCCATATTCTGCTCCTGCGCGATCGAACCAAGAAATGCGAGAGCAGGATGACAATCTGGTCGGAGATATAACTTGTCGATCTGATCCTCATAAAGGGCAATCGGTTCTCAGGCTGCATCAATGCGATCTTGAGTCTCCCGATCCGAGAACCAGCGCAGCGAATATGCTGGTTGCATGAGCGAGACGCGAGTGCACCTTTCCAAGACTGAACCAGCCGCGTATCACGCCTTGGATGCCTTCTCGAAGACTGTCGGCGAGATCTGCCGTGAGAACGGCATCGATGACCGGCTCAAAGAGCTCGTCATGATCCACTGCTCTCAGCTGAACGGTTGCGCGTACTGCGCACGGATCCACGTCGATCGCGCGGTCACTGCAGGCATCGACCTGGACACACTCACGCAGATCCCCACCTGGCGTGAGAGCGGTGTGTTCAGTGAGCGCGAATGCGCGGCGCTGGAACTCGCCGAGGCGTTCACCTTCATCGCCGAGGAAGGGATCTCCGACGAGGTCTACAACCGTGTCGGCGCCGTTTTCACCGAGAAGGAGTACGCCGCGCTCAGCTGGGCGTGCGTATCGATCAATGCCTTCAACCGCATCGTCGTGGCGGGGCGTTATCCGGTTCCTCCTCGTGCGCTCCAGACCCAGGGGGCGGATGCCCGCTCATGACGATCCTCGACGTCGAAGGCGTCACCAATGTGCGCGATGTCGGCGGGATGCCGGCGGCCGGTGGCCGCATCCGCTCCGGAGTGCTGCTGCGCTCAGGGCAGCTCGCGGGCGTGACGTCGGCGGGCGCCGACGCACTGCGAACGCGGGTCCGGCACATCGTCGACCTCAGAGACGGCGAGGAGGTCGCGGCCGAACCGACGGACATCCCCGGTCCTGACACCACGCACCTGCCGTTGTTCCTCGGATCGGTGCGCTCGTTCTTCGAAGCGGACACCAGCCTTGAAGATCTCTACGTGCACCTGCTCGAAGAGAGCGGAGAGCGTCTGGTCGCGGCGATCCGGATCATCGCAATGGGGGAGTCGACTCTCGTGCACTGCACGGTCGGCAAGGATCGTACCGGCGTCACCGTCGCGCTCGCGCTCGCCGCGGTCGAGGCCGATCGTGAGGCGATCATCGCCGACTACGCACTGACGGAGTCGCAGCTTCCTGTCGAACGGTCTCGGCGCATCGCGGCCTACATTCGCGCACAGCATCCTGAGGCGGTGCACGCCGTTGCACTCGCGACCGAGTCTCCTGCGGCGGTCATGCGGTCGCTGCTGGAGCGTGTGGACGGCAGATGGGGATCGGCGGCCGACTACCTGCGAGCCAACGGGATGCGTGCCGAGGAGTTGGCCGCCTTGCATACGGCGCTCGTCGAGCCGATCGAAGGAACCGTCGACAAAGGTTAGGCAACCCTTCGCCAGGTGATATCATGGAGGCACCATGAACACCTCCCTCGACACCGTCACCACGCGCGCACAGCGCCGTGCTGCCCGTCGACGCGCTCACCACCTGGTGACGGCAGACGAGCACTCGCTCGCCGATCTCGAGGTGTTCCTGGCGACGCTGCCGCTCTGCGCTTCCGGACGCATCTTCATCGAGGTGCCCGAAAAGGAAGACATCGGCGTGATCGATGCTCCTGCGCGCATGACCGTCACCTGGCTCGCTCGTGGATCTCGTTCCGGAGCTCCGGGCACCGGCCGTTCCTGCGCGCCCGGTCAAGCGCTGTCACGCGCGACGTGCGCCTGGGCCGACGAGATGCTCTGCGGTGATGAGCTCGAGACCCGGGTCACCCTCCTCGGCGGATACCTCGGCACCGCCGACATCGTCGAGCACCTGACGGGGCACCTCGCAGTCGAGGCGACGACGATCTACGCACCCGAGCGCTTCGGTCTGCTGCCAACCGCGCGCTGATCCGTCACGCTCTCAGCGGCGACGGCGCACGTAGTTTCCGTCTTCCAGACCGGCTTCGATCTCGAAACGGTTCTGCAGCGGGTCACGACCGGCGAACAGGTAGAGAATCGGCATCAGAAACCCGTACCGCTGCCACTGCTTCTTGTGCACGGCTTCGTGCCGCAGCACGGCATCGCTCGGGCGGTCGTCACCCGTGAGGAAGCATCCGCCGACGCACACGCCGCCGCGATTGAACGTCCAGTTCGGCATGCCGCGGAACACCCACAGCCCTTCACGTCGCTCGACCGGGCCGGTGCTCCAGAGTCCGCCCCAGATCCAGCCGACGGCGGTGCCCCACCAGTACCCGACGCGGCTGATCGGCGAACGGAGCAGGAATGAGGGGATGCGGCGATCGAAACGTCGCCCGCGGGCCAGAGAGGCATCCGCTGCGGGGCGCCAATCCGGCGTCACGCCACCGCTCCGACCAGGCGCAGCAGCGCACCGAGGTCGTCGACGGCAGCGGCGGGCGTGCTGGGGGCGAAACCCGCGATCGTCGCGCCGGCCAACGGCACCCGCTCGCGCAACCGTCGGATCGCCGCACCCAGGGTGGCCGGACTGATGCCGAACGGTGCCGGTGACGAGACACCGACGATGTCTGCGGGATCGAGGACGTCGACGTCGATGTGCACCCAGACGCGGGAAGCGCCGGTGGCGGCCACAGCCTGGGCGAGGGCGTCGACCTGATCGAGGTCGGCGACGGAGAGTCGGCTGAGGCCATCGAGGTGCTCGATCTCGCCATCATCAGGATTTCGTACGCCGACCGTGACGATGCGTGCCCGCGGAACGCCGGGGGAGAGGGCGAGCTGCGGCTCTCCTTCGCCGAGCACCGCGCGCAGGGCCATTCCGGAGAACGCGCCGGACGGCGAGGACTCCGGCGTGTGCAGATCGGGGTGGGCATCGCACCAGACCACCGCGAGGTCTTCCGTCCCGGACGGAAGTGCCGCGAGGGCCGCCACGGTGACGCTGCAGTCGCCGCCGATGACGACCGTGTCCGCGCCGCCGTGCTCGCGGACGAGTTCGCGGGTGCGCAGCAGCGCACTCAGCCGGCGGACACCGGTTCCGAGCGACTCTCCTGCTTCCACGGGAACATCCAGCACCGTCGTCGCAGCGCGGGGAAGGTCTCCGGTGATCGCCGAGGCGCCGTCGACGAGGAGCATCGCGCGGGCCGCGGGCGAACCCTGCCACTGCGGAACGACGAGAAACCGCACCATGAGTGCCTCCGGAGAAGAGAAGGGCGGATGCCCCGGACACATCGGCCCGGAGCATCCGCCGGATGCGATCAGGAGCCTTCGATGGCCTGACGCGGGGCGCTGCTGCCGGCCTTCAGCTCGGCAAGGCGGGCCTCGACCTCGGTGAGCTCGCCGAGATCCTCGAGGCTTTCGAACTGGGCGTCGAGGCTGGACGCAGCCAGCTCCGTCTTGCCCTGCGCGATGGCCTCCTGGCGGCGGACCTTGTCTTCGAACCGGCCCAGCTCGCTGGTCGGGTCGAGGACGTTGATCGACGAGACGGCGTCGTGCACCTTGGTCTGCGCCTCGGCGACCTTGGCGCGTGCGAGCAGTTCGCTGCGCTTGTTCTTGAGCTCGCCGAGCTTGTCCTTCATGCCGTTCAGGCCGCTCTTGAGCTTGTCGACGATCTCGGTCTGAGCGGCGATCTGCGGCTCGGCGCCGGTGGCCTCGCGCTCCGCGCTGATCTGGCGCTGAAGTGCGATCTTCGCGAGGTTGTCGAACTTGTCGGCATCGGTCGCGTCGCCGGAGTTGCGCATCTCATCGGCCTTGCGGCTCGCGGCGAGGGCCTTGTTGCCCCACTCGGTCGCCGACTGCACGTCTTCCTCGTGGTCACGCTCGAGCAGACGCAGGTTTCCGATCGTCTCGGCGATGGCCGACTCGGCATCCGCGATGCTGTTGGTGTAGTCGCGGACGAGCTGATCGATCATCTTCTGCGGGTCTTCTGCAGAATCCAGGAGGGAGTTGATGTTCGCGCGGACGAGGGTCGAGATACGTCCGAAGATGGACTGCTTGATCATGCGTGATTCCTTTCAGAGGGTCTTCGTCGAGATCATAATTTCGGTTTCTATGCGGGTCAGAAGCGTCCGCCTCCGGAGCGTCCGCTGCGGCCTCCGCTGGAGCGTCCGCCGCCGCCGAAGCCGGAGCTGCGGAAGCCCCCGCCTCCGCTGGAGCGCCAGCTGCTGCTGCGCGAAGAGCCGCCTCCGCCTCCTCCACCGGAGAGGAGACCGCCGATGATGCCGCCCAGGATGTCGCCGCCGAGTCCGGAGCCGCCGCCGGAACTGGAACCGCCGAACAGGCCGCCGCCGCCCCAGTTGTCGTTCTGGTATCGCTGCGGGTTCTGCGCCTCGACGTCGGCCTGGGCGGAAGACGTCGCTTGGCGCACCAGCTCGACCGCGCGGCCGGCCTCGGTGAGCGCGGCCTCTGGGTCGGTGGCCCGCAGGTTCAACGCTTGAGTGAGCGAGGTCTCAGCCTGCGAGAGCCGCGTGCGTGCGGTGGAGCCGACGGTGCCGCGGCGGGTCTCGATGTACTCGCGACAGGCGCGGATCTCGGAATTCGCCTGCGAAAGCGTCTGCTCGAGCATCTGCTGCACGCGACGCCCGCGTTCCACGGCTTGGGTGCCCTGCGCGATAGCGGCGTCGATCTGCGTGTTCGCGGCTGCCAGTGCCTCGAGCGTGCGCTGCGGACTGCGTGCCGAACCGCTGAGGTTCGCCTGAGCCTGTCGCAGCAGGTCGGTGGTCGCCGCTGTCGCGGCGGCGATGGTGCCACCGGCGTCGGGGAGTTGCTGAGCCGTGGCGACATCGCCCTGCAGTTCGGTGACCAGAGCCTGTGCCTGCGTCTCGATGGTCGTGAGCTCGGTGCCGAGCGCCGAGATCGCCTGCGAGAGCTGTGCGGCCTGGGCGACGGACTGCTCGGCCGTGCGGATCGCGAACGCAGCCTCGCCGGATTTGCCTGCCGCGATCGCTGCTCCCGCGGCATCGATCGAGCGATCGGCGAGCGCGGCACGTTCCTGCGCCTGGGCGGGGTTGTCGGCGACAGTGCTCAACGCGGTGGCGTCGTAGGACGCGGACAGTGCCGAGAGCGCGGGGGCGGCTCCGGCGAGCACGGGTTGCAGAGCCGCACGCTCGGACCGCACCCGCTCGAGTTCCTGCGGGGCGTTCTGTTCCAGCTTTCGCAGCGCGTCGAATGCCTCGGTGTTGGCATCGAGGACGTCGTCGATCTCGTCGCAGAGCTGAATGATGCGGATGTGCCAGGTGCGTCGGTCGTGGATGGTGTCTTCGATCTCATCATCGAGTTTCTGCCTGAGGTCGAACGCCTCCGACATCTTCGCCTTCGCCGTGTCCACAGCGCTGCTGAATGCGGCGGTCGCACCCTCACCGAACTGGGCGACGGCGAAGCCGAGTTCCTCTCGACTGGATGTGATCGCGTCGTCCGCCTGCACGAGGGCGGAGCCGGCCTGCGTCTCGACCTGCGCGTCGGTCAACGTCGAGAACGGATCGTTCGGATCGGGGGTCTCCGGCATGGCGCCTCGCTCGCGGGCCGCCGCATTCCGACGGGATCGCGCGACGAGCTTGACGATCAGCCAGATCACGAGCGCTGCGGCCACGATCCCGGCGATGACCAGACCGACGCGCAGAGCACCGGCACCGCCATCGCCCTGGATCTCGTCGGCCGCCAGAATGATCGCACCATCCCAGTCGCCTTGAGCCAGCAGGGGCTGGATCTTGTCCTCGATGGCGTCGAGCTTGCCGTCGCTGAGCGGGCCGCCCTGAGCAGCCGAGATGTAATACGCGCTCTGCTCGACGGCGATCGCGAGGAGATACTGCTCAGGGCCGAGGTTGTTGTTGTCGGCGACGGTGTCCGCCCACTGCACGTAGTCGGAGGGCGAGGTGAAGCCGTCGACCAGCACGACGAACAGATCGGCGTCGGAGTTCTCGGTGAGCTGCAGCAGCCGCGCTTCGACCGCGTCCTGCTCGCCGGCGCTCAATACGCCGACGTCATCCGTCACATACCCGGAGTCGAGCGTGAGCGGATCGGTGGCGGACGCCGCTGTGGCGGAGAACGCTCCGAGTGCTGCAGCCAGCGCCAGCGCGGCCATCGTGACCCAGCGAGTCCTCATCGTGTTCCCTCCGACTGGCTGCCGTGCCCCCATGCCACGAGTCTATGCACACAGGCCGACACGCGACAGCATCCGGAGGGGGATCGCCGTTCGCCGTCAGCGGAGACACATACGCTGGAGAGCATGGACGACAGGTATGGCTCGGATGTGCTCGCCGCCGGGTGGCGCGAACGTGCCGCGAAGCCGGTGCCTCAGGTACCGGCCGAACTCGACATGGTGGTGGAAGTCGCGGACGACGGATTCTGCGGCGCGGTGACGCGCGTACAGGGCGGCGTCGTCGAGCTGGAGGACCGCGCCGGTCGCAAGCGGCTCTTCCCGCTCGGCGGGGGGTTCCTCATCGACGGAGCGCCTGTGCGGCTGACGGTGCCGGCACCCAAGGCGCAGGCACCCCGACGCACTGCATCCGGCTCCTTCGCGGTCGGCGACCAGCGCGCCAAGGTCGCACTGCCCAGCCGCATCCTGGTCGAGGGCAGGCACGATGCCGAACTCGTGGAGAAGGTGTGGGGGCACGACCTGCGCGTCGAGGGCGTCGTCGTCGAGTTCCTGCAGGGAGTCGACCTCCTGGACGATCTGCTCGCCGCGGAACCGCCGAGCGCGACCCGTCGCTACGGCGTTCTGGTCGATCACCTGGTGCCCGGATCGAAAGAATCTCGGATCGCCGATGCGGTCGCACGGGGCCCGCACGGTCGCCACGTGCGCATCGTGGGGCATCCGTTCATCGACGTCTGGCAGTGCGTCACCCCGCAGGCGCTCGGCATCGCCCGCTGGCCGGAGATCCCGCGCGGCACCGATTGGAAGACCGGCATCTGCCGCGCATTCGGCTGGCCCCACGAGACCCAGGCCGACACCGCCCGGGCGTGGCAGCACATCCTGTCGAAGGTGCACACCTATCGCGACCTGGAACCGGCGCTGCTGGGTCGGGTCGAGGAGCTCATCGACTTCGTCACGACGCCCGTCTGAAGAGCTCCCGGCGAAGTGCAGGATGTCACGCGACTACCCTGGAACCATGCCTGAACCCCGCATCTTCCGTGACGAACCGGTGTCTTTCGTGCGCCGCAGTGGACGGATGTCCGAGGGACAGGAGCGGGCTTTCGCCGAACTCGCGACCCACTATCTGCTCGATGTGCCGCGCGGTGCCGCCGAGACTTCGGTGCACCCGGATGCCCGGCTCGATCCGGCGGTCGAGTACGGACGCTCCGGTGCCCTCTACGTCGAGGTCGGTTCGGGGCAGGGGCACGCGATCGTCTCCGCCGCGCTGTCGCGTCCCGACGACGATTTCCTGGCGGTCGAGGTGTTCCGCGCAGGACTCGCCCGCACCATGCTGGATGCCGACCGCGAGGGTGCTCGCAATCTGAGGCTTGTCGAGGCGAACGCGCCGGAGGTGCTGTCCTCGTACCTGCCGGAAGGGGCGGCCGCCGAGGTGTGGATCTTCTTCCCCGATCCGTGGCACAAGAACAAGCACAACAAGCGGCGGCTCGTGCGGCCCGGTTTTGGAGAGACGGTTGCGCGCGCGTTGCGCGACGGCGGGCTGCTCCGTCTCGCCACCGACTGGGAGGATTACGCGCTCCAGATGCGCGAGGTGTTGGATGCCGATCCGCTGTTCGAGCGCGCCTTCAACGGAGAATGGGCGGAGCGCTTCGAGGGTCGAGTCATGACCGCATTCGAGCAGAAGGGCATCGCGAAGGGTCGCGACATCCGCGATCTGGTGTACCGGCGGAAGACGCGGGCGTGATCTCATCGCGGCGCACGACGGCGCTCTGGCCCGCGGTGGTGCCGGCCGCGCTCGTATGCGCTGCGGCCCCGGCGTTCTTCGTGGTGCAGTGGGCCTGGCTCGGGTGGGTGCTGCTGGCTCTCGGCATCGGCGGCGCCTGGGCGATCGAGCGGGGGCGCGCGATGGCATCCGGTCCGTCGCTGACGCGGGATCTCTCGCTCATCGGTCTCGGGATGCTCATCGTCAGTGTCATTCCCCTGGCGGCGGAGCTCGACAACCTCGCGATGCTGCGTTTCACGTTGGCGCTCGGCGGCGCCGTGGTCGTGCCGTATCTCATCTCGAGGTTCGTGTTCCGGGACCGTGCGATCAGCTTCCCTTGGCGCACCGGCAAGCGCTGGGGCCGGCTGCAGTGGGGATGGCTCATCGCCGTCCTGGCGCTGGGGTGGCTGATCCTGCCGTTCTACTTCATCACCAGCGGCGTCTATCAGAACTGGCCGGTGGTCGACTCGCCGGAACTCATCGCGCGCCTGTTCGTCGGGGTCGGGGCCGTGGGCATCTGGGATGAACTCTTCTTCATCTGCACCGTATTCGCACTGCTGCGACGGCACTTCCCCGATGCCGCGGCGAACGTGCTGCAGGCCGTCGTCTTCGTCTCGTTCCTGTGGGAACTCGGCTACCGCGAGTGGGGGCCACTGCTGACGATCCCCTTCGCGCTGCTGCAGGGGTGGATCTTCCTGCGGACGCACTCGCTCGCGTACGTGGTCACGGTGCATCTGCTGTTCGATGCGGTGGTGTTCGCAGTGCTCGTGCACGGCCACAATCCGGGATTGCTGCCGATCTTCCTGGTCTGAATGTTTGGTGACGCGGCGCTGAGGCGGGAGAATCAGCCCATGCTCATCGTCGGATTGATCCTCGCCGCGGCCGCCGCCGCTTTCCACGTCTTCATCTTCGCCCTCGAGTCGCTGAGGTGGACGGAGCCCGAGACGCGCAAGATCTTCGGCGTCGCCAGTGAGGCGGATGCCGTGACGATGAAGCAGTTGGCCTTCAACCAGGGCTTCTACAACCTGTTCCTCGCCCTGACGACGCTTCTCGGCATCGCGCTGTTCATCTCCGGACTGGCCGCCATCGGTCTGACCCTCGTCTTCGCCGGAACCGGAATGATGCTGGCGGCCGCGCTCGTGCTGATCCTCTCGGACCGCAGTAAGGCGCGTGCCGCGATCATGCAGGGCAGCCTGCCGTTGCTCGCTGTGATCGTCACGGCGATCGGTGTCGCGATCAGCTGACCGACCGGGTTCAGTCGCGGATGACGGCGGCGACGGCGCTCACTTCGATCAGCGCGCCGGGAACGCCGAGACCGACGACGATCGCAGCGGTGACCAGGGGAGGGGCGCCATCGCGTGCGAGCTTCGAGGCGACCGCACCGTACGCGGCCCGCAGATCTGCGTCTTGATGGATCAGGACGGTCCAGCTGATCACGTCGTCAAGGCCCGCTCCTGCGGACTCCAAGGCGATGCGGGCGTTCTCGACGGCGCGGAGCGACTGCTCACCGGCACCCGGTGAGACCACCGAGCCGGTGGCGTCCACGCCGTTCTGGCCGCCGACGTAGATCGTCGTCGCGCCGGGAGGCACGACGGCGACGTGACTGAATGCGGGACTGACGACCAGTCCTGCGGGCTGCGCGAGTGTGATCTTCATACACGACAGTGTGCCTCGGGGCACCGACACAGCGGGCTGGAGCGCTCTGAGTCCTGGCCTTCTCTCAAGGATCGAGAAACGAGCTTCGTCGGCGTCACCATTCGCGGATCCTGCACTCCTTATCGATGTGGAGATGGAACGGCAACCCAGCGTTCTGGATCCGCGGATGCACCGACCAACATGGACCCTCCGTCAGGACGATCCGGACCGGTGACGTCCTGGTGGGGTTGATCTGGTTCTCTCCCAAGCACCTGAAGCCGCGGTCACCCGCGACGTCCCCACCAGGACACACCCTCGCTTGACGACCCTGGCGACAGGTCGCTTCACCTCCAGAGAACGGATGACGACATCAACTCTCCGCTTCCTTCCTCAACCCCCGCTCCTCGAGATCTCGTGGAGGTGACGGCACCGATCAAGGTGCGCCGTAAGCGACGGCGAAGGAGTCGTCACGGCTATGAACACACCCCGTGGATAGGCAAGGAGATCGCGGGAGCGCCAATCTGGGGCATCATCGTGGCCGGTTGCCTCGTCATCGGCGTCAGCATCATGGCGACCCTTCAATAGCGAGCCCCACATCGCATGACAAGGCGGCCCGATCGCGGCCTCCCGGGCGGGAGTTCAGGGCGTGCTGAAGTCGAACGTCATTTCCTCGGCGTCGGGGCCCCACGGGGAATGCAGCACGTCGGGGTCGTAGACGTCGAGCGCGGCTTCGGCGGCCGGACCCCAGTAGCTTTCGTCGTCGAGGGCGCGGAAGGTGAAGTAGTACCATCCCCAGGAGTTCATGCGCAGCCGCTTGACCGCGTGTCCGGTGGCATCCAGGGGGATCATCGCGGAATGCCCCTCCATCGTGCTGACATAGATGGTGCCGTTGGCGGGGCCGGTCACGGCGATCACGAGCCCGGTGGTCGACGCTTCCGAGGCCAGCATGTCCTCGAATCCGGTGATCCCTTCGAACCCTTCGACGACGATCGGGAGCACGGTGAATGCACCTGTCGTTATCGGGGACTCGGTGGTGGCGTCATACGCCCATACCCGGTACGAATGCGTTCCCGCGCTCGGTTGGAGTCCGCGCGGATCGAAGCTCCACGAGCCGTCCTCTGCGACGGGAGCGGAGTAACGCGCCCCGGCGACCTCGACGGCGATGCTGGAGCCGGGTGTCGTCTTGCCCGTGATCACCGGGGCGAGATAGTCGGAATAGGCGCTCGGCGTGGTGACGCCGGGGGTGAGCGTCTCCGACTGGCCCTCCCCGGGAAGCGGGATGGTGACATCGGGCGAAGGCCGGGTCGGGAGGTTGGGCAGCAGCGCGGGGTCGGAGATGAGGTCGATCGAGTCGATGTTCGGATCGTCATTCCAGCGCCCGATGCGCGGCAGTGTCGGCAGAAGCGCCGGGACGCTCACCAGGTCAGGGGTGATGACGTCGGGGAGATTCTCCGTGATGACCGCTGGGACTTCTGCGGTGAGGGCGTCAGCCGGCTTCGCCGCCGGTTCTGCTGTGGGTAGACCGGTGAGCCAGGACGTGAGGATCAGGCCGCCGATGGTCAGCACGCTCACGCCAGTGGCGAGGATTCCAGTGGTGATGCCGATTCCTGATCCGGCGGCCATCGCGACGGTCGTCACTGCGACGCCGGAAGAGAGCGACGCCGCAGCCGGAACGACGGTACCGAGAGCGCCGAATCCCACGGCCGCGAGGGTCGTGCTCTGGAGACGTGCAGCGGCTCCCCGCATTCCGTGGAGCAGTTCATCGCAGGTTTCACAGGATTCGATGTGCGCGGTCACTTCAGTGGTGGCCTCGGCATCGTTCAGGTCGGTGAGGTAGCGGGGGATCAGCCGTGCGGCATGCTCGGTGTCGTCTCTCAGCGCGGTCGGGATCTGCTGGGACAGCCACTGGAACTTGAGCCCGGTGCGCGCTCGGCGCTGCAGCGCCGAGACGGCGTTCGGCTTGATGCCCAGCTCGCGAGCGATCTCCGGTCGCCCGGTCTCGGCGACTTCGGCGAGCCAGAGCACTCGCTGCCAGCGTTCCGGGAGCGTCTGGAAAGCGCTGAGCAGGTCGCCGGCGTTCGATTCGTTCTCGATGATGCTGAGTGCGTCGCGATGATCGATGATTTCGAGGTTGACGGCCTCGACGACATGGTTGGCTTCCTTGGACCAGCGGATCGCGGTGTTCCGCATGACCGCTTTCAGGTACGACCGGAACGCGAACTCTGGACCCTTCGACGATGTCGTGACCAGCTGGTAGATCGCGAGGAACGAGTCGGAGACGAGGTCGTCGGCGCGAGACCGGTACAGGCGTTCTGCGTATCGATAGGCCGGACCCACATGGCGCTTCCACAGCGATGCATAGGCATCACCATCACCGGCACGCAGCGCAGTGAGCAGTTCGGCGTCGCTACGAGAATCTTCCATTGACCTCTCCCCAATCACGCGCCGGGACACCGGAGCGCCGGTGGGGTGACCTCCCGTCACCCTACCCTCCTCTTAGGAGTCGATGAGCAGCCAGAAGTGACGCGAGATCGCGAAGAATTCTCCGATTGGGAGCAATCGAGACGGTTTTCGTGTTCGGTGCGGCCCTCCGGACCCCAGACTTGCCGGCGGCGACGCCTCGAGTCGCGCTGCCGGTCAATGCGAAGAGCCGCACCGTCGGGTCGTGCCGGTCGGAGACGGGTGACCCAGCGACGTACCCATGAATAAGGAGTGGATCGAGCGGGAAAAGTGACGTCGCCGTGGATGCCCGCGGGCCGAGACACCGGAGGTGTGACGTGCTCAGCGAGTGATCCTCCCACCACCGAGATGGCAGGAAGATCACTCGCCAGGGTCGAACCGATGTCTCACTGAGGCCGCTACACGCGGGTCACGGCGTGCATGCGGGGTTCGACGCGGTGAAAGTGAACGGCCCGACCCAGATGTTCTGGGGCGGACGATCACCGATCGCGCGCCCTGAGTTGTTGGCGACGAAGGTGAGGTTGAATGCGCTGACTGACGCGACCGCGACATTGACGTTGCCTGCAGCACTGCCGGCGGCGACCTCGGGATTCGGCGAGGCGGTGGAGGGACGCCACGGCTCGGTGCCTGTTCCTGCCCCTTCGATCCAGTCGGAGTTGTAACTGCCGGAGCCGTCGGACACGAAGACGCGCTCTGCGCCGCCACGACCGTCCAGTGCCTGAAAGCCGTCGATGTCTTTGATCTTGTAGGACAGGTTGTTGACCGTCACGGCCACCCCGGCCAGGGCGAAACTGAACGTCACACGCTGACCACCGCCGAGGTTGCGGAGGTCGGCGGTGTCGAGCGCGAGATGCACGCTGGGCTGTGCCTCGCCGCCCTGCGTGGACGCGTCCAGACGAAGATTGTTCGTCGTGTTGATGGTCATGTTGCTCGCGCCATTGGGTACAGCCGCGAGGGTCAGCGTGAGGTCCTTGCCGTCTCCGAAAAGGTTGACCCAGGTGAACACAGACGAAGTGGCGCTGAGTCGTGAGTAGACGGCCGCGCCGCTGCTGATGGTCGTGGTGCAGGTGACGGACGCTGCCGCCATCGGCGTCGCCAGGGCGGCCGCGATGACAGGCAGAGACCAGGCCGCGCCACGCACGACCGCCCTCCGGGACGGGCCGGCCTGCGGGACTTCTGTGTTCTTCTCGTGCATTGGATCAATCCCCTTCGAATCGAACGAAAAACGCTTCACTGGCATAGGAGTGAGAACGACCCGAAAAGTGACGCGAGTTCTCGCCTGACCTCGAACTGGATGACGCTCGCCGTTGGGCTGCCGACACACAGACGTGCGGGAGGCAGAGCACGACGGTCGTCATGCTCTGCCTCCGGCACCCCGGTAGTCGCGCGCTCAGGGAGTGGGCAGCGGCACCGTCTCCCAGTCATCTCGAGGCGCGAAACGCCACGGGGCCAAGCCGGTCACGCCGGCCAGTGGCGACGTGACGATGCCCTGTGACTCGTGGCCGACGAGCGTGCGGTCGATGCGGGTTCCCGCAGGGTCGCATGGGTTCGGGAACCGCGTGCGGGTATGCGCGTATGGGGCCGAATCGGGGTTGCTGCCCGTTACCGAGAGCTGCCAATCGACGATGATGGTCGCGCCCTGCGGGAGGGGCGCGACTGTGACATACCTGACCGCGGCCTGCTGATTCCAACCCGTATTGATGGGGCCGGTCGGACTCTGGTCGTACACCGGCGCCGTGAGGAATGCGGCACCGGAAGTCACCACCGCGCTGCTGTTCGTCCACGTCCTGGTCGGGTCGAGCGACAGGGCGAGCGTGATTTCTCCACCCACCGGGAGGGCGATCGAACCCGCATACACGATGGTGGACCGAAGCTTGATCGTGCTGTCGGTTGCGAATGCGCGCGCGAGCAGGGCCGATGAGGTGGTCTCTCGGTACTCCGGCATCTCGAGCACGTCGGTCGTCACGGTCAATGGCGTGTAGGCTCCGGGCTCAGCGAGCTGCGCCTCACAGCTCAGACTGGCTGAAGCCATCGGAGTGGCGATCGCCACTGCGACGACCGGCAGGGACCACGCCGCCCCTTTTACGATCGTGCGTCTGCTGATTTCCTGCTTCATTGCGGGCTCTCTCCCATGGTCGTTTGCACCTGCTTGACGTCTCGCGTGCCGGGACATCAATCACTCCTTGAAGGAGTCGGACGGGCGTCCGAAGTGACGCGGCAACCAAGGAACGTGTTCGTGAGCGTGCTTCGACATGGGAAACAGATGCGGCTCCGAGCTGCGCCAGCGCTCGACAAAGGGGCCGGAGCGCGATGCGCCCCAGCCCCCTATGAAACGCTGACCCTCAGAACCGCAGCAGGACCTTGCCGACACGGCCAGGCGTCATGCTCATGCGCACGGCGTCGGCGACATCGGCCGCGTCGAAGACGCCGGCGACGGGCAGGGTGAGAGTCCCCTCGGTCACGCGCTGGATGAGCTCGCCGAACAGGGCGCCGCGCAGCGCGGGCTCGAGCTGCTGGATGACCTTGCTGCCCCAGAACCCCTTGACCGTGGCCTGCTTGAAGATGACGTCCGAGGAGGCGATCTCCATCGTGGGCGAGTTCATCGCGCCGAAGGCGACGAGCGTGCCGTTCTCGGCGAGGAGCGAAAGGACGTCGCCGGCTGCGGCGCCGCCGACGGAATCGACACCCGCGACGATGGGGGCGCCGCCGGTCAGGTGCGCCGCCTGCTCCCGCCAGTCGTTCTGGTCGGTGGCGATGACGTTCTCGATGCCCTGTGCGCGGAGCTCTTCGATCCCGGCGGAGCGGCGTACCAGACCGAGCACGTTGACGCCGCGAGCGGCTCCGAGCTGCGCCAGCATCCGTCCGACGGCTCCATTGGCCGCGTTCTGGACGATCCAGTCGCCTTCCTTGACGTCGAGGAAGTGCAGCAGGCTGATCGTGCTGAACGGCATCGACACGAGCTGGGCTGCGCTCTCGTCGGACAGGGATTCGGGGACGGGAATGAGCCCCGCGGCGCCGGTCACCACGTATTCGGCCCAGGCGCCGAATGTGCCGCCGGTCGTGACGCGCTGTCCGACGGTCAGATTCTCGACTCCTTCGCCGAGCGCGTCGACGACGCCCAGCGCTTCGGTTCCGGATGCCGCGGGCAGTTCCGGCTTGAACCCGTAGGTGCCGCGGATCGTCCACAGATCGTGGTTGTGGATGGGGGAGAGGACGATGCGCAGGCGGACCTGCCCTGCTCCAGGCTCGGGAACGGGGCGGTCCTGGACGGAGAGGACCTCGTCGGCTTCGCCGAAGGAGGGGTGGATGAGTGCTCGCATGGTGTGGTTCCTTCCGCGTGATTCAGTCGTCGGAGACAGTGATGGCGACGTCGATGTTTCCGCGCGTCGCATTGGAGTAGGGGCAGACCTGATGGGCGGCGTCAGCGAGCGCACGTGCCTGCTCGTTCGGGAGATCGGGGATGACGACTTCGAGCTGAACGGCGAGACCGAAGCCGCCGTTTCCATTCGAGCCGATCTGCACGCGCGCACCGACCGAGGAATCGGCGATCGAGACCTTCTGTGCGCGGGCGACGCTCTGAAGTGCGGAGTGGAAGCACGCGGCGTATCCGGCGGCGAAGAGCTGCTCGGGGTTCGCGCCGTCTCCGCTGCCGCCGAGTTCCTTGGGCGCCGCAAGAGTGAAGTCGAGGCGGCCTTCGCTGGTGGCGACGCGGCCGTTGCGCCCGGCGCCTGTGGCCAGCGCCTCGGCGGTGTAGAGAGCTTCCATTGTGTGGATTCCTTTCGGTGCTGCGGTCATTCGCTGGCACCCGGGCGTGTGTTGGCCTCGGGTGCAGGTGCTGTGGATGCGCCTTGGAGCAGGGCGGTGAGCTCGTGCAACTCGCCGATGAGTCGACGCCGGTGCGCGTCGTCCCGGATTCCGGCGAGCTCTGCGATTCGAGTGCGGATGGGCGCCACCTCTGCGCGGAGCGCCCTGCCCTGCTGCGTGAGCTGTACGGTCACGACCCGCTCGTCCTCGGTGCTGCGGGCGCGGGAAACGTATCCTGCGTGCTCGAGGCGGCGGACCAGGGGGGAGAGTGTGCCGGAGTCGAGCTGCATCGCGTCCCCGAGCGAGCGGATGCTCTGTTCGCCCTCGTTCCAGAGGATCGCGAGCACGAGGTACTGCGGGTAGGTCAACCCCCAGGGGGTAAGAAGAGTGCGGTACGCCTGAGTGGTGGCACGCGCAGCGGAGTACAGGGAGAAGCACACCATCTCGTCGGTCACGGTCATGTCAAACAGTATTGCACGCAATTCAATTGTGCACAATTTATATCAACAATGACGGCCTCAGATCGTGGGGAGGGTGCCATGATGTGCCCATGGAATCTTCCGTGCCGCTGCCATCCCGGGCCCACGGGGGCGAACCCCACCGCGGCGACATTGCGGGGCGCCTGAACTGGCTTCGGGCAGGTGTGCTGGGTGCGAACGATGGCATCGTGTCGGTCGCGTCTCTCGTCGTCGGTGTCGCCGGAGCAACAACGGACTCGGCACCGCTGATCACCGCAGGTGTCGCAGGTCTTGTGGGTGGCGCGATCTCGATGGCGCTGGGGGAGTACGTCTCGGTGAGTAGTCAGCGGGACAGTCAGCAAGCCTTGATCGAGAAGGAGCGCGGCGAGCTGGCCGATGATCCTGCAACCGAACTCGAAGAGCTCGTGGGCATCTATGAAGCGAAAGGGCTGCGCCCGGCGACGGCGCGGCTCGTGGCGGAAGAACTCACCGAACGCGACGCACTGACCGCGCATCTTGAAGCGGAACTCGGCATCACCGAGAGTCAGGTCGTCAGTCCTTGGGCTGCGGGCGGTGCGTCCGCCCTCGCCTTCGCGCTCGGTGCGCTGCTTCCGTTGCTGGCGATCCTGCTCCCGCCCCTTGAGATGCGGGTGCCTGTTGCATTCACGGTGGTGCTGCTGGCGCTTGCTCTCACCGGTTTCATCAGCGCGAAGATCGGAGGGAACCCCGCTCTCAGACCGACGATCAGGGTGGTCCTCGGCGGGGCGATCGCTCTGGGGGTCACATTCGCGATCGGAACGCTCCTGGGAACCAGCGGAGTCGCCTGAGAAGCGCCACTCAAGAACCGCGTGGCAGTCCGCTGTGGTCCCAGGCATCCCGGAGAGCGCGCGCGTCGTCGTGGAGCGCCCTCGACGAGGAAAACTCTGGGCCATCCGAGATGTCGACGTTGCGCAAGGGGTCATCTGTGGAGTGCTGCGGTAGCAGGTGGCAGTGCAGATGGGGCATCCTGTGTCCCATGACGAGGTAGTCGATCTTGCGGGGCGCGAACACTGTCGTGATCGCCCGCCCGGCGCGCTGCACATCGGACCAGAACCCGCTGAGCTGCTCCGACGTCAGGTCGCCGATGTCTGTGACGTGGTCGCGGAGGATCACCAGGCAGTAGCCGCGGTGCGACTGATTCCGCGCGATCCGGATATGGGCGGTCTCAGTCGACGCGACCAGTACGCTGTGCGGGTTCTCGTCCAGATGGGCATCCGCGCACATGCCGCACTCGACAGGATCGATGAGCGCCGCCCACTCTTCTTCCGACCACCACACGTCGCAATCGTATGGTGCGTGCACGCGAAGAGGGCCGTCCAGATGGACGGCCCTCTTTCACATATGTGCCCCCGGAGGGATTCGAACCCCCGACCTACGGTACCGGAAACCGGCGCTCTATCCCCTGAGCTACGGAGGCGTACCGATCGACAATATCACTGCTCGGGGGTGGTCTCCGACTCACCAGCCTCGGTCACCGGCGCCTCCATCAACCCGGTGAGCGCGGCGGTGACCTTCTCCGCCAGGTAGCGATGCCCGTCGGTCGATGGATGCTTCCGGCCGAAGTCCACGTCGATGATGTCGAGGTAGTTCTGCTCGGTGATCCAGTCCTCGGCGATGGGGGAGATGTACCACCAGCCGCGCGCACCGGCGAGGGCACCGAGATCAGTATCGATGCGAGCCGTCGCCGCCCCGACGGGGAGTTCATGCGGAGCAGGCCCGAGCACGACGATCGATGCCTCCGGGTACAGCGCGGCCAGCGCATCCCAAGCCGCAGTCACCGCCTCACGATAACCGGCCGCGCCTTGAGCCCGGTCGTTGATCGAACCCTGGATGATCACCAGATCCGGGTTCAACGCCGGATCGAGCGCCGCGATCCGCTCACCGAAAGCGGGCCCGTCCCAGCCGGGCTTGAGGTACCCGCTGCCGCGGACACCGTTGACGATCGTTTCGCCGTCCAGCAGCTGCGCGAGAACATACGCGTACCCGAGAGTCGGTTCGGTCGCCGCGGCGCCATATGTCCAGGAGTCGCCGAAGACGAGGACCCGCGGATGCTCGGGCAGGATGAGCGGCGCAGGAGCGATCACGACCGGCTCCTCGCCTGCCGAGACCGGAGCCGCGGCCGGCAACGGAGTCCACGGCCGCCACACCCCGAGAACGGCCAAGAAAACGACCGCCAGCACCACGGCGGCAAGGCCGAAAGTGCGGGCGGTTCGAGGCGCTGACGGCACAGTCATGGGATGAGAGTAGATCACCGGACCGCCAGCACAAATTCCAGCGCGCGCTGTTCCGCGATTTCGCGCGCGGGCGGGGACGTAAACTGAGTCACCTATGAATCCTGAAACGCTCGCCGAAGCCCTCCTCGCCGTCCTCGCTCCGATCGCCGGCGAGCGACGACCCGGTGAGCCGTTCGAGCTGACAGCGGCAGACATGGTGCTCGATCGTCCGCGCAACCGCGACCACGGCGACTGGTCGTCGAACATCGCCATGCGCCTCGCGAAGCAGTTCGGCACCAACCCTCGCGAGCTCGCCGAGCAGATCGTCGCCGGCATCACCGGCGTCGATGGCGTCGCGAGCGCCGAGGTCGCCGGACCGGGGTTCATCAACATCCGTCTCGACGCCGGCGCCGCCGGCGCGCTTGCGAAGACGATCGTCGATGCGGGAAAGGCATACGGGAGCAACGACACCCAGGCCGGTCGCAGCATCAACATCGAGTTCGTCAGTGCGAACCCGACCGGCCCGCTGCACATCGGACACACGCGCTGGGCCGCGCTCGGCGACGCGATCGCCCGCGTGCTCGCCGCCTCCGGTGCGACGGTGGCTCGTGAGTACTACATCAACGATGCCGGCGTGCAGATGGAGCGTTTCGCAGCATCCATCGTCGCCGCTGCCAACGGCCTCGCGACACCCGAAGGCGGCTATGTCGGCAGCTACATCAACGATCTTGCCGCTCGCATCCTCGAAGAGCGGCCCGAGTTCCTCGAGCTGCCCGCGTTCGAGCAGCTGATTCTCGCCCGTGAGCTGGGCTACGAGTACCAGCTCGAGGAGCAGAAGCAGTCGCTCGCGAAGTTCAACGTGCACTTCGACGTGTGGTTCTCCGAACGTCTCCTGCACCTGCAGAACGCGAACGGGGGCAGCCTCGTCGACCAGGCTGTCGACCGCCTCCGCGCACAGGGGCACGTCTTCGACGAGGACGACGCCGTCTGGGTGCGCACCACCGACTTCGGGGACGACAAGGACCGCGTCATCCGTCGCTCGAACGGCGAGTACACCTACTTCGCCGCCGATGCCGCGTACTACCTGAACAAGGGCGACCGCGGTTTCGCGCACAAGATCTACCTGCTCGGCGCCGATCATCACGGGTACGTGCATCGGCTGAAGGCGCTCGCCGGCGCTGCCGGCGACGATCCGGACAAGGACGTCGAGGTGCTCATCGGGCAGCTGGTGTCTGTCGGCGGCGCGCGCCTCAGCAAGCGTGCGGGCAACATCATCGAGATGGACGATCTGCGTGAGTGGCTGGGCACGGACGCCCTGCGCTACTCGCTGGAGCGTTCCCCTGCCGATTCGCCGCTCGCCCTCGACCCCGAGCTGCTGCAGAAGCGCACCAACGACAACCCGGTGTTCTACGTGCAGTACGCGCACGCCCGCACCCACAACGTCGCCCGCAACGCGGCCGATTCAGGCGTCGACCGCTCCGAGTTCGTCCCCGAGTTGCTCACTCACGAGACCGAGAGCGCGCTCCTCGGCGCGCTCCAGGAGTTCCCCCGTATCGTCGCGTTCTCCGCCGAGGTGCGCGAGCCGCACCGTGTCGCCCGCTACCTCGAGGAGCTCGCGGGGCTCTATCACCGCTGGTACGACAATTGCCGGGTCATTCCGCAGGGCGATGACCCGATCGAGAACGTGCACCGCACGAGGCTCTGGCTCAACGACGCCGCAGGTCAGGTGCTCCGCAACGGACTCGACCTGCTCGGCGTCTCGGCTCCGGAGCGCATGTAGTCGGTCGTCGGTGGGGGAGGATGTCAGCATGAGCGATGACAATCACACTCTTCCCTACCCGGACTCGGCAGTGGAGCATCCGACGCTGGTGATCCCTGGGAAGGTGGATGCGGCGGTGCCGGCGAAGCGCCGTCGTTGGCCGTGGGTGCTCCTCGTCCTCGCCGTGCTGCTGGCGCTGCTCGTCGTGGCCGCCGAGTTCATCGCGCGCAGCGTGCTTCCCGGCATCGTCCGCGGCATGGTGATCGAGCAGCTGGACCTGCCGGCCGATCAGCAGTTGGACGTCGAGGCGGGCGGCATCCTGCTGCCTCAGCTCATCGCTGGGCGTCTCGACGAGCTCCACCTCTCGAGCGATCGCGTGACGCTGGAGGGCATCACCGGTGCGGCGGACGTCACCGCCACCGGCATCCCGCTGCGCGGTGGCGACCTCGCGTCGGCGAACGGTACCGTGCGCATCGATCAGGCCGAGCTCACGACGCTCCTGGCGCGCTCCGAACTGCCGATCGAGTCGCTGGCACTCGAAGCCCCGAATGCGATCGCCTCGGGTTCGATCAGTCTTTTCGGCACGAGCATCGACGTGTCTCTGACCCTCACTCCTGGCGCGAAGGACGGCGATGTGACGATGACCCCGGTGTCGGCGACGCTGGGTGGGGTGGTCCTCGATGCGCAGCAGCTGAACGATCGTTTCGGTTCGCTCGCCGCTCCGTTCACCCAGACTCAACAGCTGTGCATCGCCGATCAGCTGCCGGCGGGCCTCACCCTTGCAGGACTGAAGATCGAGGGGACCGAGGCCGTGATCGACGTCGATGTGAACGGCGCGATCTCGACCGATCCGGCGCTTCTGGATCCGGGCGTCTGCCCCTAGGCAGGACACACCTTCGGGCACCGCGGTTGTCCGAAGGACATCCGATGTTTCCATGCTGTCCATCTGCGGTTATTAACCTCCGGAGCGTCCCCACACTCTGAAGGAATACCCCCATGTGCGATCACGACCCTCACGGCGCCCTCCCGATCGACGCGGACGCCGAACTGCATCGGCTCGGATTCTCGCGTCGCGACATGCTCCGGACCGCCGGCATCGCGCTGGCCGCCGGTGCGCTGTCGGCTGTTGTCGGTGCGACGGGCACCTCGTCGGCAGCGGCCAGCGTCGCCATGCGGCCGCCTGTCGGCGATCCGCAGCTCGCCTGGTTGGTGGGTGACCACCACGTGCACACGCAGTTCAGCCACGACGCGAAGTACCGGGTCACCCAGCAGCTCGACGCCGCGCAGCGCTACGGCGTCGATTGGCTCGCGTTCACCGAGCACAGCAACTTCGCCCACGCTGAACGCGGCCTTCCCGCAGCGCGCGAGCAGCTTCAGCTGGAGCGTGACGGGCGCGGCATGCTCATCTTCCAGGGGCTGGAGTGGTACATCCCGGCGGCCGAGCACGCCACGGTGCTCGTCGCCCCCGGAGCCGCGGACGCCCGAGTACTGCGGGCATTCGAGCTGGCATGGGACGGCAAGCTCAACGGCTGGGACAAGCCAGTGGGGGAGGCGCAGGCGGCCGAGTTCGAGCGCCGGGCTGCCGAGGCGATCGCGTGGCTCGGAGCGCAGAAGCGCGCCGGAGTCATCGACGACGCGGTGGTGCTCGCCAATCACCCGATGCGGCTCGGCATCGACTCTCCGCACGAGTTGCGAGTCTGGCGCGATGCCGACCCAGACATCATGATCGGCATGGAGGGAGCCCCGGGCGCGCAGGGCTCGGCCGTCGGCCAGTATTCCGGTCCTGGCGATCAGCGCGGCGAGTACGTCAACTCCCCGCGCCCCGACAGCTGGCCAGGGTACCCTGCCGACGCCTACCGCCCGTACGGCGGATTCGACTGGGCGACTGCCACGGTCGGAGGCCTTTGGGACGCATTGTTGGCTGAAGGCAAGCCCTACTGGATCACATCGAACTCCGACAACCACCTCACCGTGAAGGACACATGGGTGACCGGCGACTACCCGGCGGGCGAGCCCTACGCGAGTCTGCCGAGCGAGTTCGACCGATGGGCCGTTCTCGGCAAGCGCCCCGACCCGGTGGACACCGGCGCTCCCCAAGGCGGAAGCGACTTCTGGCCAGGACAGTTCTCGCGCCTTCACACCGGCGTCGCGACGCGCACATACGCGGGCGTGCTCGAGGCGATGCGCCGCGGGCGCATGTGGGTCGACCACGGTCATCTGCTGGGCGGATTGGACGTGCGAGCCCGCGCCGACATGCCAGGCAAGGGTGCGGGCCGCGGCAACGGAGCAGGCGGCGGCTGGGGCAACGCGGCGGGTCGCGGCGTCACTCTCGGCGGGCGACTCGCTGCGCGACGCGGGCAGGATGTGGTGGTGACGATCACCGTGACGACGACCGACTACGTGAATGCGGCGGGGATCCTCCCCGAGCTCGCTCACGTCGACCTCATCGCCGGTCCGGTCATGGGCGCAGTCTCGGACGCCGACACGGTTCGCGCCCCCGAGACGCGCGTCGTACGGCAGTTCGACACGACGGGCACCCGCGGCACGTTCACCCTGACGCACGTCTTCGAGCGGGTCGATCGGCCGTTCTACGTCCGGTTCCGCGGAAGCGACGGCAACCGCAACGGGGCCGGATACCACGGCGCCGCCGTCGATCCCACCGGACCCATCGTCCACGGCGACAGCGACGCCGACCCGTGGAAGGACACGTGGTTCTACGCCAACCCGATCTTCGTCGACGTGGCGTGACGCGCCTGCGTCACGGACGTTCTCCATCGGAGCCGGTTTCGACGTGCATGCCTGCGCGTTCGGCGCGTTCGGCCTTCTGCGCCGCGCGCAACGTCGCTGTGGCCAATCCGACAGCGCGCTCGGCCCGCTGCACCCCGCGCTGCGCGAACGTCTGCGCACCGAAGCGTTCATGAACGCGGTCGCGCTCCTCCTCGACGCCGGTGATGATGTACGCGCAGGACAATAGCGTCACCTGTGCGGTGAGGTTGAACCAGATCAGCAGTGCGAGCAGCGACGCGAACGACGCCAGAAGCGGGTTGGCTGATGCGCCACGGACGAAGAGGCCGGAAAGCTCCTGGAGCACGAGCATTCCGGCCCCACCCAGCAGAGCGCCGGGCCAGAGGGCGCGTGCTGAGGGGCGAACCCCGGACAGCACCAGGAAGACACCGGCGATCATGGCGACGTCGAGCAGGAAGACCACCAGCATCGACACCGCCCTGACGCCCCACCCGGCAAGGTCGGAGTCCGCGGGGACTCCGAGTACTCCAGTGACCCAGTCGACAGCGAGGCGGCCGGAGAATGTCAGGAAGGCAGCTGCCACGAAGGATGCGGCGATGCCGAGAGCGAGCGTGATGTTGCGAAGGATCACCCAGATCCAGAGCACATCGTCATCGAGCGTGTCGGCGAGCGCCCTGATCCCCGTCCTGAGCGAGCCGATCGCGCCGAGAGCAGCACCGACCAATGCGATCAGGGAGACGATTCCCGTCAACGAGAATCCGAGCGGCGCCCGACGGAGCTCCTCCGGATCGATGACCCCGTCCTCGCCGAACAGCCCGGGAACGGCCGAGCTCACGGCGTTCACGATCGCGTTCCACGCGACTTCGTTTCCCGAGAGCCAGAGCGACGCGATCGAGAAGCCGAGCAGCACCGCGGCGAAGACACTGAACAGCGTGCGGTACGTGATGCTGTCTGCGAGCATCGGTCCGTGCCGCTCGATGTAGAGGAGCACCGCCCGCACCGGCTTGCGTGCGAGCGCCCAGCGGACGACGGCGGCGGTCGTCCGCGGAATGAGTCCGGGCGACGAGGATGACGGAGCGCGCGATTCGGTGTTCATCACCGCTCAGCCTAGGAGTCGCGGAGCGGCTGTCGCAGGGGGCTTGACGCGAGGCGTCACCGTGAGGGAAGCGCTTCTGCCGGTGCCATAGAATCGGGGGCAACCTCGAAGTGCGCGATCCCGTGACGCGCTCCGTCCGACGATTGGTGCTCTGTGCTTTCCCCTGCCAACCCGCTCGCGCCGGACTGGCTCGTCGTGCCCGACGACGCGAACGACCTCGCAGAGGGCGTTTGGCCGGTATCCGCAGCCCGCGACGCCGACGGGACGCTGATCCTCTCCGGCATTCGCTCCACCACCCTCACTCAGAAGTACGGCACGCCGCTGCTCGTCCTCGACGAAGACGAGGTACGCCTGCGAGCCCGTGCGCTGCGCGCGGCTTTCGATGCGGCTGCAGCGGAGCACGACACGACAGTGCGGGTGTACTACGCGGGTAAGGCGTTCCTGTGCACCGCGGTGGCCCGGTGGGTCGTCGAAGAGGGGCTGTCGGTCGACGTCTGCACTCGTGGCGAACTCGAGGTCGCGCTCGCCGCAGGGGTGACTCCGTCATCCATCGGCTTCCACGGCAACAACAAGTCCGTCTCCGAGCTCGAACGCGCGGTCGAGGTCGGCGTCGGCACGATCATCGTCGACAGCGCCATCGAGATCGAGCGCCTCGCAGCCATCACCGCGCGTACCGACCGCGTCCAGCGCGTCATGGTCCGCGTGATCAGCGGTGTGCATGCCGAGACCCATGATTTCCTCGCGACCGCGCACGAGGATCAGAAGTTCGGCTTCCCGCTGCCTGATGCCGAGAAGGCCGTCGCCCGCATCCGTGAGATCTCCGGCCTGGAGTTCGTCGGACTGCACTGCCACATCGGATCGCAGATCTTCGGAGTGGCCGGGTTCCGCGAGTCCGCCTCCCGCGTGCTCGAACTCCATGCCGCGCTCCTCGCCGCCGGCCCGGTTCCGCAGCTGAACCTCGGTGGCGGCTTCGGCATCGCCTACACGAGGGTCGACGACCCGACGCCGATCGCGGAACTCGCAGCGGGCATCGTCGCTGCCGTTGCCGAAGGGTGCGCCGCTCGCGGCATCCCCGTGCCCGCTCTGGCCTTCGAACCAGGACGCGCGATCGTCGGCACGGCAGGGGTCACCCTCTACGAGGTCGGAACGACGAAGGACGTCACTGTCGAGTCGGGCGCCGCCCGGCTGTACGTGAGCGTCGACGGCGGCATGAGCGATAACGCACGGCCGGCCCTCTACGGTGCGCAGTACTCGGCGCGCCTGGCATCGCGCGCGGGCGTCGGCGAAGCGTTGCTCACCCGCGTCGTCGGCAAGCACTGCGAATCGGGTGACATCGTCGTCGACCACGAGTACCTTCCGGGAGACGTCACACCCGGCGACCTGCTCGCGGTCCCGGCGACCGGCGCGTACTGCGCGTCGTTGGCGAGCAACTACAACCACGTTCCACGTCCGCCCGTGATCGCCGTACGCGGCGGGAAGGCCACCGTGATCGTCCGAGGCGAGAGCATCGACGATCTCCTGGCACGAGACGCGGGCGTTCATGCAGAAGAAATCTCCGAAGGAGCACAATGACTGAGTACCGACGACTTCGGGTGGCGCTGCTGGGCGCCGGTGCCGTGGGCTCCCAGGTCGCGGCCCTGCTGCTGCGACACGGCGACGAGCTCGCCGACCGCGCCGGAGCCTTCCTGGAACTGGCCGGTATCGCCGTGCGCAACCCGGATGCCCCTCGTGAGGTGGACCTGCCGCAGGAGCTGTTCACCACCGACGCGGAGTCGCTCATCCTCAGCGCCGACATCGTCATCGAGTTGATCGGCGGCATCGAGCCGGCGCGCACGAACATCCTGCAGGCGATCGGTTCCGGCGCCGATGTGGTGACGGCGAACAAAGCGCTGCTCGCCACACATGGACCAGAGCTCTTCGAAGCAGCCGACCGCGTCGGCGCCTCGGTGTACTACGAGGCCGCCGCTGCGGGAGCGATCCCGATCATCCGACCGCTGCGCGACTCGCTCGCCGGTGATCGCGTCGTACGGATCATGGGCATCGTGAACGGCACCACCAACTACATCCTCGACCGGATGGAGACCGAGGGGGCCGACTTCGCCGACGTGCTCGCCGACGCTCAGCGGCTGGGCTACGCCGAGGCCGATCCCACAGCCGACGTCGAAGGCTACGATGCCGCGCAGAAGGCGGCGATCCTCGCGAGCCTCGCCTTCCACACCGCCGTTCCCCTGGATGCCGTGCATCGGGAGGGCATCTCCTCGATCTCCGCCTCGATGATCGAAGAGGCGCGTGCCGCCGGATTCGTCATCAAGCTCCTCGCCGTCTGCGAGCGGCTGGAGTCCGAGGGTGCCGAGTCGATCTCGGTGCGCGTCTATCCCGCGCTTGTTCCGCGGTCGCATCCGCTCGCTTCCGTGCACGGCGCGAACAACGCCGTCTTCGTCGAGGCCGAGGCCGCTGGCTCCTTGATGTTCTACGGCGCCGGCGCCGGTGGCGTGCAGACCGCATCCGCGGTGCTGGGCGACGTCGTCTCCGCGGCACGCCGCCACATCGCCGGCGGAGTCGGCGTCGGGGAGTCCACCAGGGCCAACCTCCCGATCGTGCCGATCGGGCACGTCACCACTCGTTACCAGATCACGCTCGAAGTGGCCGATGCGCCCGGCGTGCTCGCCACCGTCGCCGGCATCCTCAGCGACGGCGGCGTCTCCGTCGCCACCGTCGTGCAGACCGTGGAGGGTGAGGACGAGCCGACCGCGCGTCTCACCATCGGCACGCACCGCGCGACCGACCAGGCTCTCAGCGACACCGTCACGGCTCTCTCCGAGAGCTCCGTCGTCGAGCGCGTGGTCTCCGTCCTGCGCGTGGAAGGCGAGTGACCGTGGCAGCGGGACGCACCGTCGAGGTGCGGGTCCCGGCGACGAGCGCGAACCTCGGACCGGGCTTCGACACGCTGGGCCTGGCGCTCAGCGTCTACGACTCGCTCCTCGTGACGGCGCTGCCCGCCGGCGCGCTCGAGATCGAGGTGTCCGGTTCCGGCGCCGACGAGATCTCTCGCGACGATTCCAACCTCATCGTCCGCACCGTCGCCCACGTCTACGCCGACGTGGAGCGTCCGATGCCGGGTCTGCGCATCGTCGCGGAGAACGGGGTCCCGCACGGTCGCGGCCTCGGCTCGTCCGGCGCGGCCGTGGCCGCAGGTGTGCTCGCGGCGAAGGGACTGCTCGCCGGCGACGTCGAGATCAGCGATGATGATCTGCTGCGTCTGGCCACCGAGATGGAGGGCCATCCGGACAACGTCGCGCCGGCGCTGTTCGGCGGTCTCACGATCGCGTGGATGGGTGAGCGCGGCGCCCAGCACAAGAAGCTGCTCGTGCATCGCGGTGTCTCGCCGCTCGTGCTCGTGCCCGCGTACACGATGTCGACGTCGCTCGCCCGGTCGCTGCAGCCGCCGCAGGTGTCCCGAGAAGACGCCGTCTTCAACGTCTCGCGCTCCGCGCTGCTGATCGCCGCGCTCACGCAGAGCCCTGAGCTCCTGTTCGATGCGACGGCGGACCGCCTGCATCAGGACTACCGTGCCGAAGCGATGCCCGAGACGCAGCGACTCGTGCAGGCGCTGCGACGTGCGGGCTTCGCGGCAGTGGTCTCCGGCGCGGGGCCGAGCGTGCTCGTCCTCGCAGACGGCTCAGGCAGCCGACAGGATGCCGTCGAGCTCGCGGGTTCCGTCACAGACACCCCGTGGGAGGCCCTCCTGCTCGCGGTCGACGTGCGTGGTGGTACAGTGGGGATTCGAGCGGAGGGCTCCACGTAACTACGTGAATCTGGCCCCAATGCAATCTGCATGACCCGCACGTGAACCCAAAGGCCTCATGGCCACGGCTGGCGGACGCTGAGCGTCTGCCCGTGCGATCGCGCGCAGCACCCGTTGTGTGCGTACAACGCTCATTTCCCATGACATATGAGGGAGTACTCGTGGAGAACTTCTCCGGTACCCAGAACGACCAGGCGACTTCGGCCGCCGAAGCTCCGGCAGCAGCCGTGAGCACTGACGCGGCTTCGGCCGCACCGGCTCGCAAGCGCGCACCGCGCCGCGCATCGACCGCCACTGCGGCGGCGAAGGCCGAGAAGGCGGCAGCAGCAGCCGCTGCACCCGCAGACGCGCCGGCACCCGAGCAGGCTCCTGCCGCTCCAGCCGAGACGGCAGAAGCCGCACCCAAGGCGAAGGCGCCGCGTCGCAGCCGCGCCAAGAAGGCGGATGCCGAGGCGACGGATGCTCCGGCCGCTGCGGTCGAGGCACCTGCCGCGCCGGCAGAGGCTCCCGCTGAGCCGGCCGCGAAGCCGGCCGCCGATGCCGCCCCGAAGACCACCGGTCGCGGACGCCGCACCGCGAAGCCGGCGCAGGAGGCTCCTGCCGAGGCTCCGGCCGCAGAGCAGCCTGCATCCGCTCCGGCGGAGACCGCGCCGGCGAACGGCGACGGCTCATCCGAGAACGCCGATGGCGGCGACGAGCAGAACGGCCGTGGCCGTGGCCGCAACCGCAGCCGCAACCGCGGACGTGGTCAGAACGGTACCCCGCAGGAGCAGCAGCAGCAGCCCGCTCCCGCCGAGACCGAGCAGTCCGCGAACAGCCGCAACCGCCAGCGCAACAAGCGCCGCGGCGGCGAGCCCACCGACGAGTTCGACACGGAGATCGGCGAGGACGACGTCCTCATCCCGATCGCCGGCATCCTCGACGTGCTCGACAACTACGCATTCGTCCGCACCACCGGCTACCTCGCCGGCCCCAGTGACGTCTACGTCTCCCTCGGACAGGTGAAGAAGTACAACCTGCGCAAGGGCGACGCGATCGTCGGCTCCATCAAGCAGCCCCGCGAGGGCGAGCAGCCGGGTCGCCAGAAGTACAACGCCCTGGTGAAGGTCGACTCCATCAACGGTCTGTCCGTCGACGACGCCGCGACCCGCGTCGAGTTCGGCAAGCTCACCCCGCTGTACCCGCAGGAGCGTCTGCGCCTGGAGACGGCGCCCGAGAAGCTCACCCAGCGCATCATCGACCTCGTCGCCCCGATCGGCAAGGGGCAGCGCGGTCTCATCGTGGCGCCGCCGAAGGCAGGCAAGACGATCGTCCTGCAGCAGATCGCCAACGCGATCGCGCAGAACAACCCCGAGGTCCACCTCATGGTCGTGCTCGTCGACGAGCGCCCCGAAGAGGTCACCGACATGGAGCGTTCGGTGAAGGGCGAGGTCATCGCCTCGACCTTCGACCGCCCCGCCGAGGACCACACCACGGTCGCCGAGCTCGCCATCGAGCGCGCCAAGCGCCTCGTCGAGCTGGGTCGCGACGTCGTCGTGCTGCTCGACTCGATCACGCGTCTGGGCCGTGCGTACAACCTCGCAGCTCCCGCCTCCGGCCGGGTGCTCACCGGCGGTGTCGATGCGTCCGCTCTGTACCCGCCGAAGCGCTTCTTCGGTGCCGCACGCAACATCGAGAACGGCGGATCGCTCACGATCATCGCCACCGCGCTCGTCGAGACCGGGTCCAAGATGGACGAGGTCATCTTCGAGGAGTTCAAGGGCACAGGCAACAGCGAACTGCGCCTCTCGCGCTCGCTCGCTGACAAGCGGATCTTCCCGGCTGTCGACGTCAACGCGTCGAGCACCCGCCGCGAGGAGATGCTGCTCTCGGTCGACGAGGTCAAGATCACGTGGAAGCTGCGTCGTGCCCTTGCGGGCCTCGACCAGCAGCAGGCCCTCGAGGTCGTGCTCGGCAAGCTGAAGGAGACGCACTCGAACGTCGAGTTCCTCATCCAGATGCAGAAGTCGATGCCGGCTCCGACCGCCGGTGGTCACAGCCACGACAACAACATCCGCTGAGCTGACGTGTTCGAGTCCGTCCAGACTCTCATCGACGAGCATCGCCGGGTCCAGGAGGAGCTCTCCGACCCGGCGGTGCACGCCGACGCTGCGCGAGCCAAGCGGGTCAACCGCCGCTACGCGGAGCTGAGCCGGATCGTCGCGGCCTACGACGCGTGGGTGGCGGCGACGGATGATCTGGATGCTGCGCGCGAGTTCGCCAAGGAAGACGAGGCGTTCGCCGAGGAGGTGCCGTCTCTCGAGGCGGGTCTCCAGGCCGCGCACGAGCGGCTGCGGCGACTGCTCATCCCGCGCGACCCTGATGACGCGCGCGACGTGATCATGGAGATCAAGGCGGGGGAGGGCGGCGCCGAATCGGCACTGTTCGCCGCCGATCTGCTCCGGATGTACATCCAGTACGCGGCATCCAAGGGCTGGAAGACCGAGCTGCTCGAGCGGAACGAATCCGACCTCGGCGGCTACAAGGACGTCCAGATCGCGATCAAGGGATCATCGACCGATCCGGCGCAGGGGGTCTGGGCGCACCTCAAGTACGAGGGCGGCGTGCACCGTGTGCAGCGGGTGCCCGCCACCGAGTCGCAGGGACGCATCCACACCTCGACCACCGGAGTGCTGGTCTTCCCCGAGGTCGACGAGCCCGACGAGATCGAGATCAACCAGAACGATCTCAAGATCGACGTGTTCCGCTCCTCCGGACCGGGCGGCCAGTCCGTGAACACCACGGACTCGGCGGTGCGCATCACGCACCTACCGACCGGCATCGTCGTATCGATGCAGAACGAGAAGTCGCAGCTGCAGAACCGAGAGGCCGGCATGCGCGTACTGCGCGCCCGCTTGCTGGCTCGGCAGCAGGAGGAGCTGGATGCAGTGGCATCCGACGCGCGCAAGTCGCAGATCCGCACGATGGACCGCTCCGAGCGCATCCGGACGTACAACTTCCCGGAGAACCGCATCGCCGATCACCGCACCGGATTCAAGGCCTACAACCTCGACCAGGTGATGGACGGTGCACTGGAGCCGATCATCGAGAGCGCGATC
Source organism: Microbacterium sp. LTA6 (assembly GCF_045690355.1). Taxonomy (NCBI): domain Bacteria; kingdom Bacillati; phylum Actinomycetota; class Actinomycetes; order Micrococcales; family Microbacteriaceae; genus Microbacterium; species Microbacterium sp. LTA6. Next base: position 3,720,842 of record NZ_CP147855.1, on the reverse strand, counting down.
CAGGCCGACGAAGAGGCTCGCCTCGCCGCCGTCGGCTCCTGACGCCGGACCGCGCGTCCTTCTGCGAGGTTCGCATGCGGAGCGCTAGGCTCGCCGCGTGATCACGCACCTGTTCCGCACGCTCATCTATCTCGTGTCGGCCGGCCTCGGCCTCATCGTCGCCGACCTCGCGCTCGAGGGCTTCCAGATCGACTGGTCGAAATGGTGGGGTTTCGTCATCTGCATCGTGATCTTCGCGATCCTGCAGACCATTCTGGGCCCGCTGATCAGCAAGCTGGCCGACCGCTTCGCTCCGGTGCTGCTCGGCGGGATCGGCATCTTCTCGACGCTGATCGCCCTGGTCGTCGTCGTGCTGCTGCCGATCGGGGGCCTGCGGATCGTCGATGTCTCGGGCTGGATCCTGGGGTCCGTGATCGTCTGGCTGGTCACCGCTCTCGGCACGATTCTGCTGCCGATGATCTTCCTCAAGAAGGAAGCCCGCGGCACACGCTCGCGCTGAGCGCTCTCAGATCGAGTAGTCCGAGAAATCGGGGGCGGTGAGCACAGCTCGGGTGTCCTCGCCGACGACTCGCTGGCGCGGCTTGGCCGGCACACCGACCAGGATGCTGTCCGCCGGTGCATCCTTCGTCACGACGGCGTTCGCGCCGACGACGGAGCCGGCGCCGATCGTGATGGGGCCGAGGATCTTCGCGCCGGCGCCGACGGCCACGCCGTCACCGAGCGTCGGGTGCCGTTTGCCGGAGTCTCGGGTGCGACCGCCGAGGGTGACCCCGTGATACAGCATCACGTCATCGCCGATCTCGGCCGTCTCTCCGATCACCACGCCCATGCCGTGATCGATGAAGAACCGCCGACCGATCTGCGCGCCGGGGTGGATCTCGATGCCGGTCAGCCAGCGGGTGGCCTGGGACCCCAGTCGGGCGACGAAGCGCGCCCGGTGCGTCCAGAGCCAGTGCCAGGCACGGTACGCCCAGGTCGCGTGGAGCCCGGGATAGAGCAGAGCGATCTCCAGGCTCGAGCGAGCAGCGGGATCTCGCAGCTTGGCCGCTGCGAGATCCTCGCGCATTCGCGAGATGGCGCTCATCAGTCCTCGCGGATGTCCTCGAACAGCGCGGTCGACAGGTAGCGCTCGCCCGTGTCGGGGATGATCACGACGATCTTCTTTCCGGCGTTCTCCGGGCGTGCGGCGACGGCGAGTGCGGCCCATGCGGCCGCACCGCTGGAGATGCCGACCAGCAGGCCTTCCTTCGCCGCGAGGGCACGAGCGGTCGAGATCGCGTCCTCGAACTCGACGGTGACCACTTCGTCGTACACGGTCGTGTCGAGGATCGGGGGAACGAAGTTCGGGCCGATGCCCTGGATCTTGGCAGGGCCGGGCGTGCCCTGCGAGAGCAGCGGCGACGCGGTGGGCTCGACGGCGATCACCTTGAGGTCGGGGTTGCGCTGCTTGAGCACCTGGCCGACGCCGGTGATGGTCCCGCCGGTGCCGATTCCGGCCACGAAGATGTCGACGTCGCCGTCGGTGTCGCGCCAGATCTCCTCAGCTGTGGTGCGACGGTGGATCTCAGCGTTGGCCTGATTCTCGAACTGACGGGCGAGGATCGCGCCAGGGGTCTCGGCGGCGATGCGCTCGGCCTCGGCGATGGCGCCCTTCATTCCGAGCGTCGGGTCGGTGAGGACGAGCTGCGCGCCGAACGCCTTGAGCAGCACACGGCGCTCCTTCGACATCGACGAGGGCATCGTGAGGATCACCGTGTAGCCGCGCGCTGCGCCGACGAGCGAGAGCGCGATGCCGGTGTTGCCGCTGGTGGCTTCGATGATCGTCCCGCCGGGCGCGAGCGTGCCTGCCTCTTCAGCCGCGTTGATGATCGCGATGCCGAGACGGTCCTTGACGCTGGAACCCGGGTTGAAGAACTCGAGTTTCGCGAGCACCGTCGCACCCAGGCCCTCGGTGACCCGATTCAGACGGACCAGGGGAGTGTTTCCGAACGCGGTGGTGATGTCTGCGTGGATGCCGGGCATGAAGGGCCTTTCCTAGACGGGACTCTGCGGCACCAGCCTAGGTGAGCGCCCTTGTCCGACGGCCAATGTGACGGCGAATTGCGCTCTACGCTGGAACCCATGCCCGAATCCTCTCTCGCTGCGCTCGTGCGAGCCGCCGCGCAGCGCCTCGCCGACGCGGGCGTTCCGGATCCTCTGATCGACACGGAACTGCTGGCCGCGCACGTCCTCCAGCTGCGCCGGGGTGAAGTGCAGGCGGCGATCATCCGCGGCGACGGGGTGAGCGAGGAGGCCGCGGCGGCGCTCGATGACCTCGTGTCCCGGCGCGCACGGCGCGAGCCGCTGCAGCATCTCACCGGGACGGCGCCGTTCCGTCATCTGGAACTCGCCGTCGGGCCGGGAGTGTTCGTGCCGCGGCCCGAGACCGAGATCGTCGTCCAGTACGCCATCGACGCGCTGTTGAACGCCGCGGATCCGGAACCTATCGGCATCGATCTCGGCACCGGCAGCGGGGCGATCGCGCTGGCGATGGCCACCGAGGTGCCGCACGCCAGGATCTTCGCCGCCGAGATCTCCGCAGACGCTCACGCCTGGGCCCAGCGCAACACCGCGGGAATCGCCAATCTGACGCTGGTGCACGCGGACCTCGCAGATGCGTTCACAGAGCTCGAGGGAACGGCGGTGGTCGTGATCTCGAACCCTCCGTATGTTCCGGATGCCGCCGTGCCGCGCGATCCCGAAGTCCGTCTGTTCGATCCCGCTCTGGCCCTGTACGGCGGGGCGGACGGGCTGGACATCGTCCGAGTGCTCAGCATCCGCGCCCGGCAGCTCCTCATGCCCGGCGGGCTCCTCGTGATCGAGCACGGCGAGCTGCAGGGCGAGGCCATCCGAGACATCCTCACCACCGACGGGTGGCGCGCCGCAGCGACGCATCGCGACCTCACACAGCGCGACCGTGCGACGACCGCCCTGCGGGCCTGAGTCCCGGCGCCTACTCATCCAGGAACTCCCAACTAGAATCGAGTGGTCATGTCTTCCATCTTCGACTGCACCGACGCGGCGCAACTGCTCACCGGCATGCGCCATGCGCGCCAGGCGATCGGTCGCGGCGAACTCATCGTGATGCCCACCGACACCGTCTACGGCGTGGCCGCTGACGCGTTCTCCCCGGCGGCCGTGCAACGGCTGCTCGACGCGAAGGGTCGCGGCCGTGATGCGCCGCCACCGGTGCTGATCGGCACGAAGGAGACGCTGAACGCCCTGGTCGAAGAAGTCCCTGAGGCGGTCCAGAAGCTGGTCGATGCGTTCTGGCCCGGAGGCCTGACGATCGTGCTGCCCGCGCAGCCTTCGCTGGTCTGGGACCTCGGTGAGACGCTGGGCACGGTCGCCGTGCGCATGCCAGAGGGGCGCGTCGCCTTGGAGCTGCTCGCCGAGACCGGCCCGATGGCTGTCTCCAGCGCGAACCTCACCGGCAAGGACGCAGCGATCTCGGCGTACGACGCCGAGCGGATGCTGGGCGACAGCGTCGCCGTGTACCTCGCCGACGGCCTGAGCAAGAACGGCATCGCTTCGACCATCGTCGATGCGACCTCCCTCGTGCGACGCGGCGCGGATGACGAGACGGGCCAGGTGCGGATCCTCCGCGACGGCGTGGTCACCCGCGATCAGCTGAGCGAGGTGCTCGGCGACCTGCTGGAGCCGATCGCATCCTCGGACGAGGATTCGTGAAGCAGTACCTCTTCACGATCATTCTGACCGCAGCGATCACATTCGCGCTGACCTGGGCGGTCTGGCGGCTGAGCCTGCGCTTCAAGCTGTACCCCGGGATCCGAGAGCGTGACGTGCACACCACGCCGACACCCCGACTCGGCGGTGTCGCGATCTTCCTCGGCATCGCCGCGGCGATCGGATTCTCCGCGGCGAATCCGTTCTTCGACACCATGTGGGTCCGCCCGCAGACCATGTGGGCGATCCTCGGCGCCTCCCTGCTGATCGCTGTGATCGGCGTGATCGACGATCTCTGGGATCTGGACTGGATGATCAAGCTGGGCGCGCAGTTCCTCGCGGCCGGCGTCATCACCGTCGGCGGTGGACTGCAGATCCTCTCGTTGCCGTTCGGCGACATCATCGTCTTCTCCAGCTGGTTCAGCATCACGATGACGATGTTCGCCATCGTCATCGTGATGAATGCGGTGAACTTCATCGACGGTCTCGACGGCCTCGTCGCCGGAGTCTGCCTGATTTCGAACGGCGTGTTCTTCGCCTACTCCTACATCCTCACCAGAGACACCGGAGCCTCCAGTTACTTCAACCTGGCATCCTTCCTCGCTGCTGTCCTGATCGGTGCCTGCCTCGGGTTCCTGCCGTTCAACTGGAGCCCGGCCAAGCTCTTCATGGGCGACTCCGGCGCGCTGGTGCTGGGTCTGCTGATGGCGACGTCCGCCATCGCGCTCACCGGCCAGTTGGATCCCTCTGCCCTCGACCCGGAGCAGCTGGGGCGTTCGCAGCTGCTCGGCGCGTTCATTCCGATTCTGCTGCCGGTGCTCGTCGTCCTGCTTCCGCTGCTCGACTTCGGGCTCGCGGTGCTCCGCAGGATGAGCGCCGGAAGGTCCCCGTTCTCTCCCGATCGCAAGCACCTGCATCACCGGATGCTCGATCTGGGGCATCGCGATCGCGACGCCGTGCTCATCTTCTACGCGTGGGCGGCGGTGATCTCACTGGCGGTGCTGCTGATGTACGTCGGCGCGCGTGAGGACTGGCCAGGGCAGTATCTGCCCGGTGTCGCCTTCGGCGTCGTGGGCATCGGTGCCTGCCTCGTGATCACCCTGATCCCCTCACGCCGCGCGATGCCAACCGCATCCGCCGAGCCCGACCCGTCACCCCTGGAGTCCTGATGAGCCCGACCCCCGTGTCCAGCACGCCGATCCTGCGCCGCACCCTGATCTGGTCGGGTGTCGCGACGGCGGTGCTCGCCGTCATCGCCGGCGCACTCGGTTTCGTCTTCGCGCAGGGCGAGGGCCTCGTGAGCGGCCTGCTCGGCGTCGTCCTCGCAGCGTTGTTCCTCGCGATCACGGCGATCAGCATCCTGGTGGCCAACCGCTGGTACGGAGACCCGATCTACGTGCAGCTCTTCTTCGCGATCGTGCTCGGCGGATGGCTGCTCAAGCTCGGCGTCTTCTTCCTGATCATGGTGTTGGTGAGCGGGCAGCCGTGGATCCATCCGACGGTCTTCCTGCTCTCGATCGTCGCCGGCGTCCTGATGTCGCTCGTGATCGACGCGATCGTGCTGATGAGGATGCGTCTGCCCATCGTGAGCGACGCGTCGCTGCCGACGGAGGTCCCAGAGGACCGTGCACCCGGCGCCCCGGAGCGGCCCTCCGACGGCGGCGCCGCGTCTTAGGTCACCCTCAGATTCTGATAGTGTTGACACGTGCCCGCCGCTCGTCCGCGAGCGCTTGCGCTGTGAAGCACACCGACCATCGTCGCCCCGGTTTTGACCGGTGCCCCGAAGCTGGAGCCCGCGCTGTTCAATCTTGCTGCGACCATGATGCCCCGACTTGCCTCCGACGACGGCGAGTTCCACGGACCGTCGATCGATGAGTTCTTCCCAGATGCCGTCTTCCAGATCGGCGACCTGGTCATCCATCGCATCCACCTGATCCAATTCCTGGCGACGGCGATCGTGGTAGTCCTCCTCGTGCTGGGCACCCGGAGGATGCGAGTCGTCCCCGGCCGCTTCCAGAGCGTCGTCGAGATGGGTCTCGACTTCGTCCGCGTGAACATCGCAGAAGACTTGCTCGGACGCAAGGACGGCCGTCGGTTCCTGCCGATCCTCACAACGCTGTTCTTCATGATCCTGTTTATGAACCTCACGGGCATCATCCCGTTCCTGAACATCGCCGGAACCAGCATCATCGCCGTTCCGCTGCTGCTCGCGGCCGTGAGCTACGTGACGTTCATCTATGCGGGCATTAAGAAGAGCCCGAAGAACTTCTTCAAGAACTCGCTCTTCCCCTCCGGCGTGCCGCCGTTCCTCTACATCATCGTCACCCCGCTCGAGATCATCTCGACGTTCATCATCCGGCCGGTGACGCTGACGCTTCGACTCCTGATGAACATGATCGTCGGCCACCTCATGCTGGTGCTGTTCTTCTCGGCGACGCAGTTCTTCGTGTTCACACTTGGCAACGGCTGGATTGCCGTCGGCGCCGGGACTCTCGCCTTCGGCTTCGCCTTCACCCTGTTCGAGGTCCTGGTGGCCTTCCTGCAGGCTTACGTCTTCACCATCCTCACCGCGGTCTACATCCAGCTCGCGGTCGCAGAAGAGCACTGAGCGGGTCGGCAACACCTGCCTTCCCTCCCAACGAAAGGAAAAACCCGTGGACGCAACTACGGTTCTCGCTGAAATCTCCGGCAACATCGCGACTGTCGGCTACGGCCTCGCAGCCATTGGCCCCGCCATCGGCGTGGGCATCGTCGTCGGCAAGACGATCGAGGGTGTTGCCCGTCAGCCCGAGCTCGCCGGTCGCCTGCAGGTCCTGATGTGGATCGGTATCGCCTTCACCGAGGCGCTCGCCTTCATCGGCATCGCGACGTACTTCATCTTCACCAACTGACCGCCGAACTCGACAAGGAGACAGGATGCTGAACGCTCTTGTCACATCCGCAGCGGAAGAGGCGGCTCACAACCCGCTAATTCCCGAGTGGTACGACATCATCTGGTCGGGCGTCTGCTTCGTCATCATCCTGGGCGTGGTGTGGAAGGTCGCACTGCCCAAGATGTACGCGCTGCTCGACGCGCGGTCCGCCGCTATCGAGGGCAACATCGCCAAGGCCGACGAGGCGCAGAAGCAGGCGGAGGCGGCACTCGAGGAGTACACGCGTCAGCTTGCTGAGGCGCGCACCGAGGCCGGTGAGATCCGCGAAGCCGCCCGTGAGGACGGCAAGAAGATCGTCACCGAGGCGAAGGATGCGGCGTCGAGCGAAGCCGCTCGCATCACCGCGACCGCACACACGCAGATCGAGGCAGAGCGCCAGGCCGCTCTCGTCTCGCTCCGCTCCGAGGTGGGCACGCTCGCGATCGACCTCGCCGGTGGCGTGGTCGGAGAGACCCTCTCCGACGACGCACGTGCAACGGCCGTCGTCGACCGCTTCCTCGCCGACCTCGAAGCATCCGAGAAGGCGGCTCAGTAATGGGCAGCGCGACCGCTCAGGCACTCGCGGCATCCACTCAGGCACTTGCCGCAGCGTCCGGCGTCACGCTCGACACCGCGCGGGAGCTCTTCGCCGCCGCACGTGCCGTGGGCGAGTCGTCCCACCTGAGCGGCGCGCTCGCCGACCCCGCGGCTCCGGTCGCGGCGAGACAGAACGTCGTCGCAGCGGTGTTCGGCGGGTACTCGGCGAACACGAGGGACGTCCTCAAGGTCGCCGTCGCTGAGCGCTGGTCGAACGCCGACCAGCTCATCGACGGCATCGAGGAGCTCGCAATCCGGGCAGCGGCGATCGCCGACGCGAACGCGGACATCGAGGGCGACCTGTTCGCCTTCACCCGTGTGATCGCGGCGAACGCCGAGCTCGAGCTCGCGCTCGGCGGACGGCTCGGGGGAGAGGACGCCAAGGGCGCTCTCGTCGATCGACTGCTCGCGAACGGCGCCAGCGCCCCAGCGGCACTGATCGTCGCCTCGCTGGTCCGCCAGCCCCGTGGACGCCGCGTGCGCCAGCTGCTGAGCCGGGCGATGAACATCGTCTCCAGCCAGCGCGGCCGCGTTGTGGCCACGGTGCACAGTGCGAAAGCGCTCACCGCAGCCCAGCAGACCCGTCTGAGCGACGCTCTCTCGCGTCGCTACGACGGCCGGGTGTCGCTCAACGTGGTCATCGACCCGACCGTCGTCGGAGGCCTGCGCGTGCAGATCGCCGATGACGTCATCGACGGCAGCATCGCCGCACGTCTCGCCGATCTTCGCCAGAAGCTCGCGGGCTAACACGATTTTCGCGCGGGGAACCGCGCAGACTCTCTAATACAAAGGGAAGACAATGGCAGAACTATCGATCAGCCCCGACGTCATCCGTGACGCGCTGAAGGACTTCGCCGCTGCGTACGAGCCCTCCGGGGCCGCGGCGACCGAGGTCGGCACCGTCATCGACGCGGCAGACGGCATCGCGCACGTCGAAGGACTGCCCGGTGTGATGGCGAACGAGCTCGTCACCTTCGGCGACGGCACCAAGGGACTCGCGCTGAGCCTTGACGAGCACCAGATCGGCGTCGTCGTCCTCGGCGACTTCAAGGGCGTCGAGGCCGGCCAGAAGGTCACCCGCACCGGCGAGGTCCTCTCGGTGCCGGTCGGCGACGGCTACCTCGGCCGGGTGGTCGACCCGCTCGGCAACCCGATCGACGGCCTCGGCTCCATCGAGACCGAGGGCATTCGTGCGCTCGAGCTCCAGGCGCCCGGCGTCATGCAGCGCAAGTCCGTGCACGAGCCGATGCAGACCGGCATCAAGGCCATCGACGCCATGATCCCCGTCGGCCGCGGTCAGCGTCAGCTGATCATCGGCGACCGCCAGACCGGCAAGACGGCCATCGCGATCGACACGATCATCAACCAGAAGGACAACTGGGAGTCGGGCGACGTCAACAAGCAGGTCCGCTGCATCTACGTCGCGATCGGTCAGAAGGGCTCCACCATCGCTTCGGTGAAGGGTGCGCTCGAAGAGGCCGGCGCCCTGGAGTACACCACGATCGTGGCTGCTCCCGCATCAGACCCCGCCGGCTTCAAGTACCTCGCCCCCTACACGGGTTCGGCGATCGGTCAGCACTGGATGTACGGCGGCAAGCACGTCCTCATCATCTTCGACGACCTGTCGAAGCAGGCAGAGGCCTACCGCGCCGTTTCGCTGCTCCTGCGTCGTCCGCCGGGCCGCGAGGCTTACCCGGGTGACGTGTTCTACCTGCACTCCCGTCTGCTGGAGCGTTGCGCGAAGCTGTCCGACGAGCTCGGTGCGGGCTCGATGACGGGTCTCCCGATCATCGAGACCAAGGCGAACGACGTCTCGGCATACATCCCGACCAACGTGATCTCGATCACCGACGGCCAGATCTTCCTGCAGTCCGACCTCTTCAACGCCAACCAGCGTCCCGCGGTCGACGTGGGTATCTCGGTCTCGCGCGTCGGTGGTGACGCTCAGGTCAAGTCGATCAAGAAGGTCTCCGGAACGTTGAAGCTGGAGCTCGCGCAGTACCGCTCGCTCGAGGCCTTCGCGATGTTCGCCTCCGACCTCGATGCGGCTTCGCGTCGTCAGCTGTCGCGCGGTGCGCGTCTGACCGAGCTTCTCAAGCAGCCGCAGTACTCGCCGTACCCGGTCGAGGAGCAGGTCGTCTCGATCTGGGCCGGAACCAACGGCAAGCTCGACACGATCGAGGTCGAAGACGTTCTGCGCTTCGAGCGGGAGCTGCTCGACCACCTGCGTCGCAACAGCAAGGTGCTCGAGACGCTGCGTGAGACCAACGTCCTCGACGACGACACGGTCGCGGAGCTCACGAAGCAGACGGATGCCTTCATCCTGGAGTTCCAGGGTGGCAAGGGACACGCCATCGGCGCCCCGGGTCACGAGGAGTTTGCGGCTGCGGAGGACGTCAACCAGGAGAAGATCGTCAAGGGTCGTCGCGCGTAATCGCGTGAGGTACTGAAAACATGGGCGCTCAACTCAGGGTCTACAAGCAGAAGATCTCTTCTGCCCAGACGACCAAGAAGATCACGAAGGCGATGGAACTCATCGCGGCTTCGCGCATTCAGAAGGCGATGGCACGCGTCAAAGCGTCCACCCCCTTCGCGCGAGCCGTGACGCGTGCCGTATCCGCCGTCGCGACCCACTCGAACGTGGATCACCCGCTCACCCGCGAGCCGGAGAACATCAGCCGCTCTGCGGTTGTCATCTTCTCGTCGGATCGCGGTCTCGCCGGTGCGTTCAACTCGCAGATCCTCCGTGAGGGTCTCGAGGTCGCCGAGCTCTTGCGCGAGCAGGGCAAGGAGCCGGTGTTCTACCTCATCGGACGCAAGGCGGTCGGATACTTCCAGTTCCGTCGCATCGCAGCGGCCGCGCAGTGGACCGGCGACACCGACACCCCCTCGTTCCACACGGCGGAGGAGATCGCGCACACGCTGCTCGACGCCTTCTCCCGCGGTGGCGACGGCGGCGGAGTCGACGAGATCCACCTCGTGTACAACCGTTTCGTCAGCATGATGACGCAGACGCCGGAGTCCGTGCGCCTGCTTCCGCTGGAGATCACGGAGGCCGACGACTCGGAGGCGGGCAGCACTGTCTACCCGCTGTACGAGTTCGAGCCGGATGCCGAGACCGTGCTGGACGCGATCCTGCCGGTGTACATCCAGAGCCGCGTGTTCAACGCCCTCCTGCAGTCGTCCGCCGCGAAGCAGGCAGCGACGCAGAAGGCGATGAAGTCCGCCAGCGACAACGCCGACAAGCTCATCACCGACTACACCCGCCTGCGCAACAACGCGCGCCAGGCTGAGATCACGCAGCAGATCGCGGAGATCGTCGGCGGCGCCGACGCACTCTCATCGAGCAAATAGAACCTCAGGAAAGAGACGAGAAATGACCCCCACCGCTACGGCTGACAAGCCCGCGACCGCGGTCGTCGGGCGCGTCGCACGCGTCAACGGTCCGGTTGTCGACATCGAGTTCCCGCACGACTCGATCCCCGAAATCTACAACGCGCTGAAGACCACGATCACGATCGGCGAAGAGTCGACCGAGATCACGCTCGAGGTCGCACAGCACCTCGGCGACGACCTGGTCCGCGCCATTGCTCTGAAGCCGACCGACGGCATCGTCCGCGGCCAGGAGGTGCGCGACACCGGCGAGGCCATCTCGGTCCCCGTCGGCGACGTCACCAAGGGCAAGGTCTTCAACGTGATCGGCGAGGTCCTCAACGGCGAGCCCGGTGAGGTCCTCGAGGTCACCGAGCGCTGGCCGATCCACCGCAAGGCGCCGAACTTCGACCAGCTCGAGTCCAAGACTCAGATGTTCGAGACCGGCATCAAGTCGATCGACCTTCTCACCCCGTATGTGCTGGGTGGAAAGATCGGTCTGTTCGGTGGCGCCGGTGTCGGCAAGACCGTCCTCATCCAGGAGATGATCCAGCGCGTCGCGCAGGACCACGGTGGTGTGTCGGTGTTCGCCGGTGTCGGCGAGCGCACCCGTGAGGGCAACGACCTCATCCACGAGATGGAAGAGGCGGGCGTCTTCGACAAGACCGCCCTGGTGTTCGGCCAGATGGACGAGCCGCCGGGAACGCGTCTGCGCGTGGCCCTCTCGGCTCTGACGATGGCGGAGTACTTCCGCGACGTGCAGAAGCAGGACGTGCTGCTCTTCATCGACAACATCTTCCGCTTCACGCAGGCCGGTTCCGAGGTCTCCACGCTGCTAGGTCGCATGCCCTCCGCCGTGGGTTACCAGCCGAACCTCGCCGACGAGATGGGCGTCCTCCAGGAGCGCATCACGTCGACCCGTGGTCACTCGATCACCTCGCTGCAGGCGATCTACGTGCCGGCCGACGACTACACCGACCCGGCTCCGGCGACCACGTTCGCTCACCTCGACGCCACCACCGAGCTTTCGCGTGAGATCGCGTCGAAGGGTCTGTACCCGGCGATCGACCCGCTGACCTCGACGTCGCGCATCATGGACCCCCGCTACTTGGGCGAGGACCACTACCGCGTGGCCACGACGGTCAAGCAGATCCTCCAGAAGAACAAGGAACTGCAGGAGATCATCGCCATCCTCGGTGTCGACGAGCTCTCTGAAGAGGACAAGATCGTCGTGTCGCGTGCACGTCGCATCCAGCAGTTCCTCTCGCAGAACACCTACATGGCCAAGAAGTTCACGGGTGTCGAGGGTTCGACCGTCCCTCTGAAGGAGACGATCGAGTCCTTCGACGCGATCACTCGCGGTGACTTCGACCACGTCGCCGAGCAGGCCTTCTTCAACGTCGGTGGCATTGCCGACGTCGAAGAGAAGTGGGCTCAGATCCAGAAGGAGAACGGCTGATCATGGCACTGCATGTCAGCCTCGTCTCCGCAGACGCGGAGGTCTGGACGGGAGAAGCGACCCTCGTGGTCGCGAAGACCGTCGAGGGCGAAATCGGCTTCATGACCGGTCACGAGCCGGTGCTGGCCATCCTCGCCGAGGGACAAGTCCGGATCACGCAGGCCGACGGCACCAAGGTGCTCGCGAACGCGCAGGACGGATTCCTCTCCATGGAGGGCAGCAACCTGACGATCGTCGCCGGCAACGCGGCTCTCATCGCCTAGCAACGAATCGATTCCGAAGCGCAAGGATCCGAAGGGTCCTTGCGCTTCGGCGTCCCCGTGAGGAAAAACGCATGAAGATCCTGCTGCCGCCGTCGGAGACCAAGCGGGCCGGGGGAGCCGGCGCGGCGATCGAGCTGGGCTCTCTGCCTTTGCCCGATCTCCTCGACAAGCGCAGAGCAGTCGCCGATGCCCTCGTCGATCTCGCGGCAGACGAGGTCGCGGCGCGTCGCGTGCTCAAACTTAGCGAGCGTCAACTCGGTGACATCACCCACAATCGGATGCTGCGATCCTCGGCGACGATGCCGGCCGCCGACCGGTACACGGGCGTCCTCTTCGACGCGCTGGATGCCGCGACTCTCTCCGCCGCATCGCGACGCTGGCTGGGTGCGCATGTGTGGATCCACTCCGCTCCGTTCGGGCCGGTGGGCGCCCTCGATGCGATTCCGTCGTACCGGCTCGCCGCAGGAACCTCGCTGCCGGGAGTCGCGGCGTTGCGCCGGCATTGGGCCGATGCGACGACCGCAGCCATCGCGCGCGAACAGCCCGCCTTCGTGCTGGATCTGCGCAGTGAGGCCTACGTCGCGCTCGGTCCGATCCCGGCATCCGTCCCCGCTGCCTACGTGCGCGTCGTCACCGACGACGGGGGCACCGCGCGCGCGCTCAACCACTTCAACAAGAAGGCCAAGGGACAACTCGTGCGCGCTCTGGCCGAAGCCCGTCCTCGACTGCGATCGCTCCGCGCCCTGCGCACGTGGACGGCAGAACAGGGGATCGCGCTGCGCCCGACCGACGATCGTGGAGTGCTCGAGCTCGTCGTCGCCGACTGACCGGCAAAACAGATGGGGATTTCTCTCCGCGTGTGTGATTGCCCGGTCACAGCGACCCCGCTAGTGTGGTGACGCGAAGCCCCGTTGTTTCGCGGAAGAACGCGCACTGCGTTCCTCAGACAAAGGAATGTGAGACTCATGTACCAAGACGACGCGTCAGTCTACGCGGCGCTTGCCGGCGTATATTTCGTACTCTTCCTCTTCGCGATCGTGTTCTACGTCATCGCGTCCATCTTCATGATGAAGATCTTCGAGAAAGCAGGTGTTCAGGGCAAGTGGCGCGCCTGGGTGCCCGTGTACAACACCCTGATCTTCGCGAAGCTCGGCGACATCTCGCCCTGGGTCGTCTTGATCCTGTTCGGTGTCTCGTTCATCCCGTTCCTGAACTTCCTGACCGGTATCGGTCTCGCGATCGTGATGGCCCTCGCGGCCTGGCGCGTCGGCCTGAAGCTGCAGAAGGACGCCGTCTGGGTGGTTCTGTACGTGCTCCTCAGCATCGTCTGGCTCGGCATCAACGCGTTCGACAAGTCGCGTTGGAACTCGAACATCGCACCCGCGCCGTGGGCCGGTAACAGCTTCATGGCCGATTCGACCGTGTGGCAGGGCATTCCGGTTCAGTCGTCTGCTGCGGCCGCTCCTCAGGGTTACGGTGCAGCGCCTCAGGGCTACGCGCCGCCGGCCCCTCAGGGTTACGCACCTCCCGCTCAGCCTGGCTACGCACCGCCCGTCGCACCGTCCGCTCCGGCGACGTCTGCTCCGAGCGTCCCGCCGGTTCCGCCGACCACGCCGCCGGCTCCTCCGGCTGCACCGCCGGCACCTCCCGCCGCACCGCCGGTGAACCCCACGCCGCCCCCGGCCTGACAATCTGTGAGAGAGCCCTCGACTTCGGTCGGGGGCTCTCTTCTTTCTGTGCAGAGCCTGTCGCGCCGACGGAGTGGATCGCTGGGATAACGTGGACGGCATGGTGATGTCGCAGCGCCGCGTAGGCGCATCCGGTCTTCTCGTCTCGCCCACGGGCCTCGGCTGCAACAACTTCGGACGTGCGGGTACCGCGACCGAGACCCTTGACGGCACTCGCGAGGTCATCGATGCCGCGATCGCGAACGGGATCACGTTCCTCGACACCGCCGATATGTACGGCGCGGTCGCCGGAACCAGCGAAACGCTGATGGGACAGGCCCTGGAGGGACGTCGCGATCGCATCGTGCTGGCCACGAAGTTCGGGCACGAGCGCGACATGGGCTATGACTTCCCGGCGGGACGAGGCTCCCGCCGCTACGTCCGCCGCGCGGTGGAGGAGTCGCTGCGTCGCCTGCGGACCGATTGGATCGACCTCTACCAGCTGCATCTGCCCGATTTCGAGACGCCGATCGCCGAGACGATCGATGCTCTCGATGAGCTGGTGAAAGAAGGGAAGATCCGCTACTACGGACACTCGAACTTCACCGGATGGCAGATAGCCGAGGCGGAATTCACGGCCAGAGAGCGCTCCACCGGCCGATTCATCTCGGCACAGAACCACTACTCGCTGCTCGCCCGCGCCGCAGAGCGCGACGTGCTCCCCGCCGCCGAGCGGTACGGGCTCGGTTTCTTCCCCTACTTCCCGCTGCACAACGGGCTCCTCACCGGCAAGTTCACACGCGACGGGGGACCGGCATCGAGTCGGATCATGTCCACGCGTCGGCACGTCTGGGAGAACGCACCCTGGGACGCACTCGAAGAATCCCGCGGGTTCTGCGCTGAGCGCGACATCACCATGCTGCAGGCGGCGTTCGGCTGGCTGCTGGCGCAACCTGCGGTGTCCAGCGTGATCGCAGGGGCGACCTCGGCCGCCCAGGTGGAGGCGAATGCGGCAGCGGGCACGGCCTGGCAACCGGATGAAACGGACCTCGCGGTCATCGACGGACTCTTCCCGCTTCCTGAAGATCCGGGAGCCCGGGTATGAGGGCGGATGCGGAGTTCTACTACGATGTGTGAGTATCCTGCGCTCTCCCGAATGACCGCAGGGATTTCGGAGGATGCACGTGGCTGAGACGACAACCCAGACGCGCAATCTCATGGTCGCGGACCATGAGATGCGGCTCTCCTGGGCAGGCGTCACCGATCAGGGTCGTCGTCGGGACTCGAACCAGGATGCCTACCTCGCCGAGTTCCCGCTCTTCATCGTCGCTGACGGCATGGGCGGTCACGCCGGCGGCGAGATCGCCAGCCGAAGCGCGATCGGTCGTCTGCAGACGGTGGTCTCCGATGGTCTCGTCAGTCGCGCCGCGATCGAGCGTGCCCTGGAACTCGCAGTCGGCGACATCGCCGACCACCCGGAGACGACCGACGAGGGTACGGGAACGACGTTGACCGGGGTGTTCCTCGATCTCGATGCCGACCTGCCGCACTGGGTGTCGTTGAACATCGGGGACTCCCGCGTCTACCTCCTTCGCGACGACCGCCTGCTTCAGGTCACCACGGATCATTCCGTGGTGCAGGAACTCATCGCCGCGGGCAAGATCAGCCCGGAAGAAGCCGAGGGGCACCCGTACAGCAACGTCATCACGCGTGCCGTCGGGGCGAGCGAACTGACGGCCCCCGACTACATCACCCTCGATGTGCGCGCCGGCGATCGCTTCGTGATCTGCTCGGACGGTCTCACCAAGGAGCTCACGGACTACGGCATCCAGCACTTCCTGCGGGAGAACGCCGATCCCGCCGATGCCGTCGATGCGATGCTGGTCGCGGCTCTCGAGAACGGTGGTCGGGACAACGTGACGCTCATCATCGTGCAGACGACCGAAGAAACCGCTGACTCCTCCTCCACAGACGCAGAAACCGTCGAATAGCGGCCGGGCCCTGTGGACAGGGCGGATACTGCTTCTCCGCTGATGTCCAATGGTGGGCATGGATTCGCTGCCCATCGCACTTCCGTCCCCGCCGGTTCCGGCCAGGCGCCCGCCGGTGCCGATCCTCGCTGCCGTGGTGCCCATCGCCGGTGGCGTCGCGCTCTGGCTGATCACCGGGTCGTTGTTCGCGCTCTGCTTCGCGGCACTCGGCCCCCTGATGCTCGCGGCATCCCTGCTCGACGGCGCGCGCAGCCGACGACGTGATCGTCGCCGTGCCGAAGACGAGGCGGCGCGGGCGTGGAACCGCGCGGAGGCGGAGCTCGAGGAGCGGCAGCTCGAGGAGCGGGAACGGCTCCGGCACCGGCATCCGGATGCGGCAACCTGTCTCGTCCATCCGCCGCTGCGGGGCGCACAGGCACCGGATGCGGGCACCGAGCTCGTCGTCGGTCAGGGCGTCATCTCGAGCGGCGTTCGCACCGCCGGGGGAGACGGGGACCGGGTGCGCGAATTCCAGGCGCGCAGCGGCGCATTGAGCGATGCACCGATCACGGTGCCGCTCGGCGGAGGCGTGGCGTTGCGCGGCACCGAACCGGTCGTCGCGGCAGCGGCCCGTGCATTGGTGACACAACTGTGTCTGCGCTTCAGCCCGGCGCAGCTCACGCTCGTCGGCGATCTCGATCGACGGGGTCTCGGCGGTTTCCCCCACGTGCGCGGCGCGCGCCGGGGTGCATTGCGGGCCGGTGTCGCGAGTCCAGGCGCACCGAGGCTCGACGCGGATGCGGTGTTCTGGCTTCTCGCGCCCGATGCTGAAGTTCCCGAGGGCGTGACGACGGTGATCGACTGTGTCGAGCCGCAGCGCGCATTGCTGCGGACCACGCAGGGGGTGCAGGACCTTGCGATCGAATGCCTCTCGTTCGCGCAGGTGGAGATCATCGCAGGGGAGTGCTCCGCACGAGTCGAGGACGTCGACGTAGTGCCGGATGCCGTGTCGCTGCGAGACCTCGACCAGCCGCACTTCACGGTCGGCCTCCCCGCTGTCATCGGGAAGGGAGAGCGAAGAGAGATCCTGCTGGACATCGTCGAAGACGGTCCGCATGCGATCGTGACCGGAACGACCGGCACCGGAAAGAGCGAATTGCTGGTCACCTGGGTGACGGCGATCGCGGCGAGTCATGGACCAGATGAGGTGACTTTCGTCCTCGCCGACTTCAAAGGCGGCACGGCGTTCGAGCCGCTGCGTGAACTCCCGCAGGTCGCGGCGGTGATCACGGATCTGGATGAGTCGGGTGCGCGAAGGGGCGTGTCCAGCCTCACCGCGGAGTTGCGCCGCCGCGAAGCCGTCCTGGCCGCCGCGGGCGCCCGCGACATCCGCGAAGTGGAGATGCCGCGGCTGGTGATCGTCGTCGACGAGTTCGCGGCTCTCCTGCAGGAGCATCCAGACCTGGGAGCAGTGTTCACCGATGTCGCGGCGCGCGGACGAGCTCTCGGCATGCACTTGATCCTCGGCACCCAGCGTGCGGCGGGTGTGATCAGAGAGGCGCTTGCGGCGAACTGCCCGCTGCGGCTGAGCCTGCGGGTCGGTGACGCCGCCGACAGCAGGCTCGTTCTCGGGACGGATGCCGCGGCCGAACTGCCGGGCGGACCGGCGTCCAGGGGCCTCGCGTTCGCCCGCCGTCCGCAGGATATGGATCCGGTGGCGCTGCGCGTGGCGCTCACCGGAGCGGCCGACCTGCGCGCCGTCGGAATGCGCTGGTCCGGCACGGGAGCACCGCGAAGCCCGTGGCTGCCGCCACTGCCGCGCCTGCTGCCGCTCGCTGAGCTCACGTCCGATGCGCCGCCCGTCGGGGACGTGCTGATCCTCGGTCGCGCCGACGAGCCGAATCGACAGGCACAGCCGCTGGAGCTGCTGCGGCTCGGCATCGATCGCGGTGTCGCGATCCTCGGTGGCCCGGGCGCGGGGAAGTCCGCCGCGATACGCGCACTCGCGGCCCAGCATCCGGATGCGCTGCTGGTGTCCGCAGACCCGGAGCAGGCGTGGGATCTCGTTGCCGAACTGGCCGAGCGTGCACCGAGGGCCGGGTCCCTGGTGCTCTGCGACGACATCGACCGACAGCTCGCCGGCCTGCCGCTGGATCATGCGCACGTGATGGCGCAGCGTTGGGAGCAGATTCTTCGCACCGGTTCGGGCGCCACGGTGGTGCTCACTGCTGCGCGCTCGGCGGGGGCGGTGGCTCGACTGGTCGAAGCCCTCCCGTCGAGGGCGCTGTTGCGGATGTCCAGCAGAGTGGAGCACCTGGCGGCAGGTGGCGAGGCCCTGGGGTACGAACGGGACAGGGCCCCGGGGCGTGCACGCATCGGGGATCGGGAGGTGCAATTCGCCTGGGTCGACGATCAGACGGGCCCGACGGTCGTGCACGTTGATTCCCCGGCACAGGCGGGTGACCACTGGGTACCAGAGGCGGTGATCACCGGGATCGTCAGTCCCGGCGCCGATGCCGTGATCACGGCGCTGCAGAATGCGTATCCCTGGTGTGACGTGATCTTCGCGACGAGCGACGTCCAGCGGGCGTCGAAACCGTTGATCGTCGTGGGCGATGCCGATACCTGGCAGCGCTGCTGGGCGGTCTGGCAGCGAGTCCGGATCGAGGGAGAGGTGCTCGTGCGCGCGGAGTGCCCTGTCGAGTTGCGGCAGCTCGCCGGCGTGCGAGAACTGCCTCCGTACGCTCGCACGCACGCAGGGCGAGCGTGGTCGCTCAGAAACGCGCAGGCCCCGCGGCGTGTGATCGTGCCGGCGTTCGCGCCGTCGATCGCGCCGAGATGAGGCGGAACGGTGGGATCAGATCCCGGCGCCGGGGCGAATGACACCCACCGGGCGGCCACCGCCGAGCACGTCGAGCGACAAAGACGCGGACAGCTTCGAGACGTCGGCATCGCTGAGCGCACCGGCACGGGCGAGCAGCGTGGCCGCGACCACCGTCGACGCGCGAGCGGCGCCGTCGAGCATCTTGAGGGCGACTGTGGTCCCGTTGGGAGCGACCATCACCATGAAGCCCTCTGCGCCACCCTTGGCGAAGACACCGAGGGTCTCGATCGCGATCGTGTCCGGGCGCTCCGGACCCTCGATCGTCCAGGGATGCTCGCGGACGGCGCGCACCAGAGAGCCGGCCACACGGTGCAGGGCGAACGGAGAGCGGTCCGATGCGCTGCCGATGCGGTGGATCGCGCGTGCGACACCGGTCAACGTGAGCGCGTACACCGGGGCGCCGCATCCGTCGATCGCCGTGTGCGCGACCTTCTCGCCCGCCAGACGTTCGATGACCTCGCGGATGTGGGCCTGCAGCGGGTGCGCGGGGTCGAGGTAGCCTTCGGTCGGCCAGCCGGTTGCGACACAGGCGCGCAGCATCGACGCGTGCTTGCCGGAACAGTTCATCCGGATGCGAGAGGGCGCGCCGTGCTCGCGAACCATCTCGTCGCGGGTGGCGGTGTCGCTGGGCCACGCCAGAGGGCAGCCGAGGTCGTCCTCGGTGAGGCCACCTGCGGTGAGGATGTCGCGCACGACGGCGGCGTGGCGGTTCGTGCCGGTGTGGCTCGCGGTGGAGATGGCGAGCTGCTCGCCTTCGAGCACCGCGCCGGCGGTGACGCAGGCGACGGCCTGCAGAGGCTTCAGGCTCGAACGGGGGAGCACCAGGGCTTCGGTGTTGCCGTAGCGCGCGACGACCTCTCCGTCCGCCGAGAGCACGACAGCGGCGCCGACATGACGGGACTCGATGAACCCGCTCCGTTCGACGACGGCGAGTTCCACGGCATCCTGAACGGTCAGAGTCTCCATCACGGCTCCAAGCCTAGCTGGCAGACTGTTTCCATGGCTGAGCAGACTTCCCCCCGCCCCCTCGGAGAGCACCACTACGAACTCACCGCCACCTGGACCGGCAACCTCGGCAGCGGCACCTCCGGCTATCGGGACTATCGGCGTGACGTGACCCTCGACGTCGCAGGTAAGCCCGGCATCCTCGCCTCCTCCGACAAGCCGTTCCGGGGCGACACCGCGCGCTGGAATCCGGAGGATCTGCTGCTGGCCTCGCTCTCGGAGTGCCACCTGTTGTCGTATCTGCACGCCTGCGTCACGGCGGGGGTCGTCGTGCTGTCCTACACCGACAGGGCGACGGGCGTGATGCGCGAGAACGGGGCGGGCGGGGGAGCCTTCGTCGAGGTGATGCTGCATCCCGAAGTCGTCGTCGCCGAGGTATCCATGATCGAGGCGGCGGAACGTGCGCATGCACAGGCGAACGAGTGGTGCTTCATCGCGAACTCCGTCAACTTCCCGGTCCGCCACCAGGCGACCGTGACGGCGCCGAGCTGAAAGGTCAGCGGCGCTCGTGCGGCAGGGCCTGTTTGATCTTCTCGATCGCGCCCTGGGCCGGTGCCTCGTTGTACGCTCCGGCGAGCTCCTGACCGGACAGCCCGTGAATCGCGGCCATGATCTGGTCGGTGGCGAGGCGTCGCGCCTTGCCGCTCGTCGCGGGGCCATGCGGTGACAGATCCAGCGGCTGACCGAAACGAACGGTGATCCGCTCGGACATCGAGGGCATCTTCGCTCCGACGGGCATCACCTTGTCGGTGCCGATGAGTCCGACCGGCACCACCGGAGCGCCGGTCTGGAGGGCGAGGAATGCGACGCCGGTGCGGCCCTTGTACAGACGCCCGTCCGTGGATCGGGTTCCCTCGGGATACAGTGCGACGGCAAGACCGTCCTCGAGCAGCTGGCGCTGCAGATCGAGCGCATCCAAGGCCGCTTGCCCCGCACCCCGGCGCACGGGGATCGCGCCGATGGATTCGAAGAACGTCTTGCTCAGGGCGCCCTTGAAGCCGGTGCCCTCGAAGTAGCTCGACTTGGCCAGGAAGTGCACGGGCCGGGGAGCGGCGACCGGAATGGCGATGGAGTCAATGAACGAGAGGTGGTTGCTCGCGAAGATGACCGGTCCCGTCAGCGGGACGTTATCCTTGCCCTCGACCCGAGGCCGGTAGATGAGGCGGGCCAGCGGGCTGATCAGGCTGCGTCCGAGTGCGTAGGTGAACCCTGCGTGTCGCGGTTTCGTCGTCTCTTCGGGCGACTTCTCGGGCTCCACGGACTGCTCAGAGGTCATCAGAGCAGATTACCCCCGCATCCATGCCTGCGTGGGAATGAAGAAACGCGCCGCGCCTCCCAGCGGGGGCAAAGGGGGATGCGAGAAGATGGTGTCTCCCGCCCGCGATCCCGAGGTCTCACTGTGCGCAAGCGTCCGCTCATCGTCCTGTCCACCGTCGCCGCAGCGACCCTCTTGCTGGCCGGCTGCGCCGGTGGCGCCGCCCCGGAGAGCACGAAAACGCCGGAGCCGGAGAGTGCGTGCTCGGTGGACGTCAAGTCCGGAGCCACCTCGGATGCCGTCGTCTTCGACGGTGAGGGAGCCGACCTCAAGGTCACGGTCCCCGCAGACGCGCCGTTCGCCGGCGTCGAGCGGACGGTGGTCACAAAGGGCGACGGTGACGACGTCACCGCCGGAGACCTCGTGTCGGTGCGCTACCAGATCGTCGACGCGTCGACGGGTAACGTCCTCGATTCCTCCGCTCGCGGCGAAGACGGACTCCTGCCGATCCTGTTGGATCCCAGCCAGTCCTCGCTGTTCATCGCGGCTCTGGAGTGCAACCCCCTGGGCTCCCAAATTGCTCTCGCTGTGCCCAGCAGTGCACTCGGCGAGGGCTCGCCCAACATCGTCGTCTCTGCAGAGGCCATCGAAGAGCTTCCGACCGTCGCGACCGGCAAGCCGGTGGAGCCCACTGCGGGCATGCCGACCGTGAAGCTGGACGACGACGGTGCCCCCACCATCACGATTCCCGACGGCGATGCGCCGGCCGAGACCGAGGTCGCGCTGCTCAAGGAAGGCGACGGCCCGGTCGTCGGCGCCGGCGATCTCGTTGTGGTGCAGTACCGCGGCGTGAAGTGGTCGAATGGCGAGGAGTTCGACTCCAGTTGGGGTCGCGACGCGACGCCCACCCAGTTCCAGACGTCGGGTGTGGTGCCCGGCTTCCGGATGGCGCTCGAAGGTCAGAAGGTCGGCTCGCAGGTGGTTGTCGTGATGCCCCCGAAGGACGGCTACGGCGCGAGCGCGGGTCACGAGCTCGAGAAGGAGAGCCTCGTCTTCGTCGTCGACATCCTCGCCACCACCGCGGCTCCGCAGTAGCCAATAGGCTGGCGACATGCGTCGCGTCATCGTCCTCGGGTCCACAGGTTCCATCGGCACCCAGGCGCTGGAGGTCATCCGCGCCAATCCGCGCCGGTTCGAGCTCGTCGGCCTCGCGGCCGGCAGCAACGCCGAGATGCTCGGCGAGCAGGCGGCGCAGTTCCGCGTGGAGGACACCGCACTCGGAGCGGTGGAGGCAGAGCAACTGGTCCGCGACGTCGAGGCGGATGTCGTCCTCAACGCCATCACGGGCTCGATCGGCCTCGGTTCCACGCTCGCCGCGTTGAAAGCCGGGCGCACGCTCGCACTCGCCAACAAGGAATCGCTGATCGTCGGCGGAGAGCTCGTGCTCGCCGCTGCCGCGCCAGGACAGATCGTGCCGGTCGACTCCGAGCATTCTGCCCTCGCGCAGGCGCTGCGCAGCGGCCGCCATGACGAGGTGCGACGCCTCGTCGTCACGGCATCCGGGGGCCCGTTCCGTGGCCGCAGTCGCACGCAGATGGCCGAGGTCACGCCGGGGGAAGCCCTCGCGCATCCGACGTGGGACATGGGCCGCATGGTGACGACCAACTCGGCAACGCTGGTCAACAAGGGACTCGAGGTCATCGAGGCGCATCTGCTGTTCGACATCGCGTACGACGACATCGCCGTGGTGGTGCATCCGCAGTCGATCGTGCACTCGATGGTCGAGTTCATCGACGGTTCGACCATCGCCCAGGCGTCGCCTCCCGACATGCGCCTCCCGATCTCACTCGGACTGGACTGGCCGGATCGCGTCGGGGGAGTGGGCCGCCCGCTGGATTGGACTCAGGCGACGTCCTGGACGTTCGAGCCGCTGGACGACGATGCATTCCCTGCCGTGGCTTTGGCGAAGGCGGTCGGCCGAGCAGGAGCGACGTTCCCGGCCGTCTACAACGCGGCCAACGAGCAGGCGGTCGATGCATTCCATGAGGGGCGTCTGCCGTTCCTCGGAATCGTCGACACGATCGCGAGGGTCGTCGATGCGCACGAGCCGCCGGAGAAGCTCACCGTGGAATCGCTTGCGGACGCCGAAGTCTGGGCGCGGCAGAAGGCCGATCGGCTGATCGCCGCGGCCTGACCTGAGCCGGCTCTAGTCCTCGTCGGAGTACGGTACCGGCCAGCGCGAGGCGGGCGCCGGCCAGCCTGCCGCCCTCAGGGCCCGGCGGGCGAGCTCACGCGCCGAGTACGGGGTGCGCATTCCGCGGATGTCGCGGTAGTCCTGGTGCCCAGGGCCCGCCCAGAGGATCGCATCGCCTTCACCGACGAGTCCGACGGCAGCGACGATCGCGCGCTCCGGCGGCGAGTACTCGTGGATCTCGGCATCCGGTCGAGCGATACGGGCTCCCTCGATCAGGGTGGCCCTGATCGATTCCGGGTTCTCGAATCGGGGATGGTGGTCGGTGACGACGAGGATGTCGCTGCCTTCGACGGCCGTGCGTGCCATGTCGAACCGTTTGCTGGCGTCACGGTCGCCATCAGCGCCGAAGAGCATCAGCACGCGTCCGGGCGTCACCCGGCGCACGGCCGCGAGGGTCTTCTCGAAGGCGTCGGGAGAATGGCCGAAATCGACGAACACGGCCGGTCCACGGTCGCCGGAGACGAGTTGGGTGCGGCCGGGAAGGTAGGCGCGGATGCCGCCGTCGCGCTCCAGCGCCGCGGTGATCCGTTCCCAGGCGTAGCCGCCCTCCAACAGCATCACGATCGCGAGTGCCGCGTTCGCGGCCATGTGCGGGCCGATGACGGGCACCGTGGTGGTGAGCGTGCGGGCGTCGGGGCCGGACATCGTGAATGTCGTGCCGGTGGCGCGTTCCTCGTCGATGACGACCACCCAGTCGGCGCGAGCCGCTGCCTCGGCATCGGCGGCGATCGACGGCGTGCCGACGGTGACCGCCGGGATCTCTGCGCGCTCGACGACGATCGCGCCGGAGGAGGAGTCCAGGCAGATGACGGCGCGGCGGGCGCGATCCGGCAGGAACAGCGGCAGCTTCGCCTCGAAGTACTCCTCCATGTCGGCGTAGTCGTCGAGGTGATCGTGGCTGAGGTTGGTGAAGCCGGCGACATCGAACAGGATGCCGTCGACGCGATGGCGTGACAGCGCCTGGGCGCTGACCTCGACGGCGACCGCCTCGACCTCGCGCTCACGCATCAGGGCGAGCAGCGCGTGCATCTCGGATGCCTCTGGCGTGGTGAGACGCGACACGATGACCTCGCCGGCGATATGCCGCTCGGCCGTCGAGGAGAGGCCGGTGACCACGCCGAGTTGATCGAGAATGCCTTCGAGCAGGTGCGAGACGCTGGTCTTGCCATTCGTTCCGGTCGTCGCGAACAGCAGCGGAAGCGGATCGTCGGCGCCAGTGCCGTACACCCAGGCGCTCAGAGCCCCGAGGATTCCGCGGGGATCGTCGACGACGAGCACCGGACGACCGGACGGCGCGGCGATGGCGGCACCCGCCTCATCGGTGATGACCGCGACCGCGCCCTTCTCCGCAGCGGTGGCGGCGAACTCCGCGCCGTGGCGGTTCACGCCTCGGATCGCGACGAATGCCTCGCCGGGACGGAGATCGGCCGTGGCAAGGGTGATGCCGGTCACGGTGACTCCGCTCGCGTCGCCGCGCACATCGCGGGCGAATCGGGAGGCGAGTTCGGTGAGCTCACGCCGCGGCGGGTTCGCGGGGCGGAGCACAGGGGGCAGGCTCGGTTGTTGTTCAATCGACATGGCGCATCCATGATCTCACGGCGAGCCCGTGAACCCGGCACGTCGCACCGGGTTCACGGGTCCGTTCCGGTCAGACTCGACGACGGAACGCGAGCGTGGCGACGACCAGCGCGGCGATGCCGGCCACGAGTCCGCCGGCACCGAGGATCGTGCCCCAGGCGCTCTGCTCGGGAGCAGGCGTCTGCGAGGCATCTTCTGCCGTGCCGGCGTCGTGCGTGGAGTGATCCGCGGTCGCTGCGGCGACGGTGACGACCGGTGCCGGGGCGTCGAGGCTGTGCGGATCCTCGCCGTCCTCGGCGAGTTGGGTCCATTCGGTGCTGCCTTCGACGCACTGCTGCACGACCGGGAACGCCAGCGATTCCGGGCCGTCCTCTTCGAGACCGACAGACATGCTGACCGCGCCGCGCAGGTCGTGCGGCACCGGCGTGATCGCCGTGTAGGTGACGGCACTGACCAGGCCATCGTCGCCGCGTTCGACGTCGATGCTCCAATCGCCGTCCATGGTGGGTGCGACGGATGCCAGGCCCTCCGGCATCGTGATGCGCAGAGCAGTCGTCGGCGAGTTCTCGCAGCCGTGAGAGAACGAGAAGGTGAGGACGCCGTGGTCACCGGCGACGAGTTCATCGGGACTGACCCCGACGTGGGCGCTCGCGGCGATGGGCGCCGCGAGGATGAGGCCGGCGGTGAGGGCGGCGGTTGCGGTGGCGATGGTGCCGCGGCGGATGGTGCGGGACATGTGTGTTCTCCTGAGTGCTCGATTGCGGGCGCGCCGAAGGCACGCGAACAGCGGAATGAGGTGATGCTCGTGCGGCGGTCAGCCGCGGGAGAGCACAGGAGGGCCGCGTCGGAGCACGACGACCGAGATGCCGGTGTCGGAGATCCGGCGCAGCGTGGAGCGCAGCGCGAGAGGTCTCTTGTGCTCGGAGGGCGCGACGGGGAGCGCGCGACGCAGCGCGGCGTGCACCCATCGGGCGACGCCGCGAAGCATCCGTTCGCCGTGCCAGACGAGGAGGGTCGTGAGGGCTGCGGCGACGATGTGCGCCGCGAGCATCGCCGCATCGGGTGCCACGGACGGCGCGATCGGTCCCAGGGCCGACAGGTCCAGGTGATGGCTGTGGCCGCCGCCGACACCGACGTCGGTGTCGCTCGGGGTGCCGAGGAGCAGGAAGACGAGGTGGAACACCGCCTGCGCGACCAGGACGGTCGTCGCCACGCGGATTCGCCGCTGTGTCGGTCCGATCAGGGCGGCGGCGAGCGGGGTGAGAAACGCGGAGAGCGCGATCACCAGAAGCGGATGCGGGGCCACGCCGCCGCCGAGGGTGTGCGACACCGCAGCGAGGAGCGTGGCGACGGTGGATGCCGAGGCTGCGCGCAGGAGTCGCAGCTGGCGGGGAGTCACCTCACCAGCCTACGGGGATCGGATGCGCGTCTCGGCACGGTGCCGGGCGGATTCCTAGGGATCGGGCAGTAGCGTGGGCACGTGGAAATCCTGCTGTATGTGGGCGGCATCCTGTTCATGCTGCTCGGGCTCGGTCTGTCGATCGGTCTGCACGAGGTCGGCCATCTCGTCCCGGCCAAGCTGTTCGGCGTGCGCGTCGGGCAGTACATGATCGGATTCGGGCCGCGCATCTGGTCGAAGCGATTCGGCGAGACCGAGTACGGCTTCAAGCTCCTGCCGCTGGGTGGTTTCATCTCGATGTCGGGGATGTATCCGGCGTCGAAGGATGCCGGTCCTGCGCGCGGATTGTTCCGGACGCTCGTCCAGGACGCCCGCTCGGCCAACGACGAGACGATCGCGGAGGGCGCCGAAGATCGGGTGTTCTACCGGCTTCCGGTATGGAAGCGCGTCATCGTCATGCTCGGCGGCCCGCTGATGAACCTGATCCTGGCGGTGCTCATCTTCACGGTGCTCGCTTCGGGTATCGGCCTGCAGCAGGGGACGACCACGATCGCCTCGGTCACCGAATGCGTACTGCCGGCGGGGTCGACACAGGAGGAATGCCGGGCGGATGACCCGGCATCGCCGGCCGCCGACGGCGGGATCCTTCCCGGCGACGTTCTGGTCTCGATCGACGGGAAGCCGGTTTCCACCTTCGCCGAGGCGACCGCCATCGTGCAGGCAGCGCCGGGGGAGCCACTGACCGTCATCGTTCGACGTGACGGCGCCGAAGAGAAGCTGACGATCACCCCGATCGCGGCCGAGCGGAAGATCACCGACGCCAGCGGCCAGCCCGTTCTCGACGAGAACGGTGAAGAGGTCGTCCGCGAGGTCGGCTACGTGGGCATGGGCTCGCAGATGGGGCTGATTCCGCAGCCGTTGCTGGTGGGGCCGCAGCTCACCATGGACAATGTCGCCCGCGTCGCCACTCTGGTGGCGACGTTGCCGGTGCGTCTCTGGGACGTCGGAGCGTCGCTCATCACCGGGAGCGAGCGCGACCCGAACGGCCCTCTCAGCGTGGTCGGCGTCGGACGTCTCGCCGGGGAAGTGGCCGCCACTGAGGCGCCCGTTCTCAACCGCTTCGCCACGCTCCTGAGCCTGCTCGGCTCGCTCAACATCGCGCTGTTCGTGTTCAACCTCATCCCGCTGCTGCCACTGGACGGCGGACACGTCGTGGTGGCGCTGTGGGAGGGCGTGCGCCGAGTGTGGGCGAAGCTGTTCCGTCGTCCGCCTCCCGCTCCGGTGGATGCGACCAGACTCGTCCCGTTGACCGTGGTGGTCGCGACCCTGCTGATCGGCATGGGCGCGCTGCTGCTGGTCGCCGACGTGTTCAAGCCCATCAGCATCCTGCAGTAGCGGGAGCGTCTCGTGTCGTCGCTGCGCTCCTCGCTCAACGACCGAAAAGGTTCAGGTCAGGGCGTGCGACACCAGACGCCCCAGGGTGCGGATGCCGTCGCGCGACAGGATCGACTCGAGGTGTCCCTGCACGGAGGCGAAGCCCGCTCCCCGGAGCGCGTACACGTCTCCGGACGCTGGATCGGCTGAGACATCCGCTCCGTTGATCGACGTCGTTCCCGGCGTCGCCCTGGCGGTGAAGGTGTTGTAGAAGCCGATCGACGCGTCCTCGCCGAAGACCGGGACGGACTTCTGCAGGCCCTGGTGCGGCGCGTCCAGCGGGGTGAGCGCGATACCGAGCCGATCAGCGAGGATCTGGTGGCTCAGGCACACGGCCAGCAGCGGTGCGTCGCGATCGAGGCGTCTGGCGACCACCTCCCGCATCCGCGCGATCCGGGGATTGGCGTCGTCGCGGGGGTCGCCGGGCCCTGGGCCGGCGACGACGAGGTCAGCGGCATCCAGATCCTGATCGCGGACCTCGCTCCAGGCGGCGATCGTGACGTCCAGACCGAGGTGACGAAGCTGATGCGCGAGCATCGTCGTGAACCTGTCCTCGGCATCGACCACGAGCGCCGTGCGGCCCGTGAAGGGGCCGGGTGCTCCGTCGTCCTGCGGGTTCAGCCAGAATTCCGCGAGCCGGCTGTTGCGCGAGGCGAGCAGCTCGGCGATCGCCGGGTCGTCCGCGAGCGCGTGTTCTTCGGCCGGAGCATCCGCATCACTGCGCGCCTCGGCCACGCGATCACGGTCGATCGCTCCGATGGCGCCCAGGACGCCGGCGGCCTTGCCGTGAGTCTCGCTGACCTCACCGTGGGGGTCGGAGTGGCGCACCAGCGTCGCGCCGACCGGAACGCGCAGGGTGCCGTTCTGCAGATAGACGGTGCGGATCAGGATCGGCGCGTCGAGGTCGTGCCCGCCATCCGCATTCGGCGTGAACAGCGCAGCGACCCCGGAATAGTAGCCGCGGGGCGCGCGCTCGTGGCGGCGGATCACCGCGCACGCGTTCTGCATGGGCGACCCGGTCACAGTCGGGGCGAACATCGTCTCGCGGAGGATGTCGCGCGGATCGAGGCGGCTGCGTCCGCGGAGCATGTACTCGGTGTGCGTGAGTCGCGACATCTCCTTCAGGTGCGGCCCCGTGATGCGGCCGCCATCCGAGCAGACGGCGCTCATCATCTTCAGTTCCTCGTCGACGACCATGAAGAGCTCCTCTGTCTCCTTCGTCGAAGAGAGGAAATCGATGAGCGTCTCTTTGGTGGCGCCGCCCGCCGGGTGGCGGAAGGTTCCGGAGATCGGGTTCATGGTGACGATGCCTTCGCGAGCGACGACGTGCGCTTCCGGGCTGGCGCCGACGGCGATGTGGCCCGGTGTGACGACGAGGAACGTCCAGTACGCGCCGCGCTCGTGCGCGAGGAGCGCTCGGAACCAGGTGAGGGCGGCGGTGCGGTCGTCGGCATCGATCCGCGCGGTGAAGTCTCGGCGGATCACGAAGTTCGCGCCTTCGCCCCGGCCGATCTCGTCGGCGATGACGCGTTCGACGATCGTGGCGTAGTCGTCATCGCTGATGTCGAAGCCGGCGTCCTGCAGCGGGATCGGCGCTTCCGGGAGTTCGCCGAGGAGATCGGCGGTCGGCAGGGCCAGGTGCTCGTCGACGATCAGGCACCGCAGGGGTGCTGCGTCATCCTGCGCGACGAAACCACGCTCGCGCACCTGCCGGTACGGGACCATGGCGAAGATCTCGCGGGGAGTGCCGTCGATGGTGAGCGGGATGTCGGCGAGGAGGTCGACGTCCAAGACTTCACCGGTGAGCAGCTCGACGGTGTCGGCGCCGTCGCGCGCGATGAGCACGAAGGATGCCGCCGGATCTGCGGTGAGCTCGGCGAGGCGTGAGAGGGTCATCGATGTCTCCTGTGCGGTGCTCCGGCTCGGCCCAACGAAAAGACCGCCCCGGAGGCGGTCTGGATTCGTGGGAACGCGAACACACCGCCTAGGAGGCGGGCCACCAGGTGACGTTCGCGAGCATGGGCCGAAACTACCACACGAGCGGTACCCGGCTCGGCCGAATGACGGGTCAGGTCACATGGGCGGCTTCCAGCCCGCGCGCATGCGGGCGGCGTAGGCTTGGGGTGTGCCAGCAGTGAACCTTGGGATGCCGAAGATCCCCGAAGTCCTCGCCCCTCGCCGCAAGACCCGTCAGATCAAGGTCGGCAAGGTGCTCGTCGGGGGCAATGCCCCGGTCAGCGTGCAGTCGATGACGACGACGAAGACCACCGACATCAACGGCACTCTGCAGCAGATCGCCGAGCTCACGGCATCCGGATGCGAGATCGTGCGCGTCGCCGTGCCGCACCAGGATGACGCGGATGCTCTGAAGATCATCGCGATGAAGAGCCAGATCCCGGTGATCGCCGACATCCACTTCCAGCCTCGCTACATCTACACGGCGATCGACGCCGGCTGCGGCGCGGTGCGCGTGAACCCCGGAAACATCCGCGAGTTCGACGGCAACGTGGGCAAGATCGCCGAGGCCGCGAAGGCTGCCGGTGTCTCTCTGCGCATCGGCGTCAACGCCGGTTCCCTCGACAGGCGAATCCTGCAGAAGCACGGCAAGGCGACGGCAGAGGCTCTCGTCGAGAGTGCCGTCTGGGAGGCGTCGCTCTTCGAAGAGCACGACTTCCACGATTTCAAGATCTCGGTCAAGCACAACGATCCGATCGTGATGGTCAAGGCCTACCGCCTGCTCTCCGAGCGCGGCGACTGGCCCCTGCACCTCGGTGTCACCGAGGCGGGCCCCGCTTTCCAGGGCACCATCAAGAGCGCCACTGCGTTCGGCATCCTGCTCTCCGAGGGGATCGGGGACACGATCCGCGTCTCGCTGTCGGCGCCGCCGGTCGAAGAGGTCAAGGTCGGTCATCAGATCCTGCAGTCCCTGAACCTGCGCGAGCGCAAGCTCGAGATCGTTTCGTGCCCGTCATGCGGTCGCGCACAGGTCGATGTCTACACACTCGCGGAAGATGTCACCGAGGGCCTCAAGGACATGACCGTGCCGCTCCGCGTCGCCGTGATGGGTTGCGTCGTGAACGGTCCGGGTGAGGCGCGCGAAGCCGACCTCGGCGTCGCATCCGGCAACGGCAAGGGACAGATCTTCGTGAAGGGCGAGGTCATCAAGACCGTGCCGGAAGCGGAGATCGTCGCGACGCTCATCGAAGAGGCGAATCGCATCGCAGCCGAGATGGGGCCTGGTTCTCCGCTCGGCTCCGCTCAGGTCATCACAGTCTGACCTTCACGCTCGCCAGTTTCACCATCCCGCCGAACCACTGAGCGGAGTAGCGTACCGGTTAGCGGAATCTTTCCGGGAGGTGCAATGCGCGGTGCAGCGACTCGTATCGCCATCGTGACCGGCGCCATCACCGCGTTCTTGCTCGCGGGCTGCGCGCCGATGCCGTCTGATGAGCCGTCGTCACCCGCATCGGTGGAGGCGAGCGATCCTGCTCCTTCTGAGCCCGTAGCCCCGGCCGTCGAGCCGTCTGCGGATGACGACGCGCCGATCACGGGTGTCTACATGGACTACCGAGACGGGGTGATCGAAGCGACCCCCGGCACCAAAGTGCTCTTCTTCCATGCGACGTGGTGCCCGCAGTGCCGTGCGCTCGATGAGCAGCTCAGGAACGAGGGCTCACCCGACGGTGTGACCGTGTTCAAGGTCGACTACGACGATCGGGTGGATCTGCGTCAACAGTACGGCGTCACGCTGCAGACGACGGTCGTGTACGTCGGAGACGATGGGGAGAAGCTGTCCAGCGCCGTGTTGTATGACGAGCCATCCATCGAATCACTGCTTGCTGCGGCGCCCTGACGTTCGATGACCGCGTCCCTGTTGCTGAGCCTGGCCGCCGGAGTGCTGACGGTCGCCGCACCATGTGTGCTGCCTCTGCTGCCGATCATCATCGGCGGAGCGGCCGTCGGAGACGAGAAGCGCAGCAGGCTGCGTCCGTACACGATCGCCGCCTCCCTGGCCGTGAGTGTCATCGTGTTCACCCTCGCGTTGAAGGCGACGACCGCGCTGCTCGGCATCCCGCCGTCCGTCTGGCAGATCATCTCGGGAACGATCATCATCCTGCTCGGCGTGGATCTACTCTTTCCGGTGCTTTGGGACCGGCTCTCCGCGCGATTGCGCCTCCAGCAGCGCAGCGGCGAAATGCTCGAGAGCTCGCAATCACGGCGGGGGATCGCGGGCGACGTGCTCACCGGAGCAGCACTCGGTCCCGTCTTCTCGAGTTGCAGCCCCACGTACGCGCTCATCGTCGCCGCGGTGCTGCCGGTTTCGTTCGCCGAGGGCTTGGTCTACGTGGTCGCCTACGCGGTGGGGCTGGCCGGCACCCTGCTTCTGGTGGGCCTGCTGGGCCGGCGCATGGTGCGTCGGCTCGGTTGGCTGGCCGATCCCCGCGGATGGTTCCGTCGGGTGATCGGCGTGTTGTTCGTTATCGTGGGAATCGCCGTGATCGCGGGGCTCGACAAGGCTCTGCAGACACTGATCCTGGATCTGGGCTGGTATGCCCCGATCGAACAGCTCGAGCACTGGATCGGCGGCGGTTGACCACGAGTGGAGCAAGGATCCGATGACGCAGAGCAGTGCCGTGCCCGATACGATCGTGACCTTCGCCGCGGGAGAGCTGCGAGGCGAGGCGCAGGTCGTCCTCACCGAAAGTCGTCCGGATGGCGCGGTGATCATCGTGGATGCGACGCCTTTCCACCCCGTCGATCACACCTGGCCCGATCAGCCGGGGGATACGGGTGCGCTGGTCGGCGACGCGGGTCGAGTGTCCGTCACCGAGACGGAGATGGCCGCGCGCAGCGATGAAGGCGAGTTCGCCGTCGGTGCGGAGATCCCGATCAAACGGGGGAGCGAGGGATGGAGCTGGTTCGTCGCGCATCGTATCGAGCCGACGGATGCTCCGGCATGGCTCGCCGTGGGATCGACGGTCGTTGCGGAAGTGGATGCTGCGCGTCGCGCTGCGCTCAGTCGCGGACACACGGCCTGCCATCTGGCGTCGCTCGCCTTGGATCTGGCCGTCGCTGATCTGTGGCGGAAGGACCCGGGCGTCGACGCGCTGGGCTCTCCCGATTTCGAGGGTCGAGCGAATCAGTCCAGCCGCATTGGCGATGATGGCAGCGTCGACGAGTATCGGCTCGGCAAGAGCCTGCGCAGGGCCGGATTCGATACGGAGACGTTCGCGGCGACACTGGTCGAGCGCGAGGAGCGCATCAACGCACAGCTCGCCGTGTGGGTGGCATCCGCGGCCCGCAGCCGGATCGAGGTCGATGGCCCGACCATCGTGGATCGTCGCCGGTGGCATTGCGATCTTCCCGAGGGTGAGGCTGTGATTCTGTGCGGCGGAACGCACGTAGCCTCGCTCGCGGAGTTCTCGGCCATCTCGGTGTCGCTGGATCTCAGCGATCCGCAGATGCTGGTGATGACGACGACAGCTGTGCCTGCGGCGTGAGCTCGTCCTTCGACAGGGTCATGATTTCACCGAGCTTCGCCCCGAGGCCGGCGGCGAGGACGTGTGCCTGCGCGAGCGGGATCCAGCGGCAGGTCCACGTCTGAGCCGGACCTCCGCCCTCCGGATCGGTCTCTCCGGCAACCCATGAAGCGCGAACGTCTGCCTCATCGACGCGCATCAGGAAGAAGTGTCTCCGGGCGATCTCAGACCGTGTCGGGGCGAGGTCGTAGTCCGCTGACCCGAGTGGACGAACGACGCTCCCTCGCAGTCCGGTCTCCTCGAAGAGCTCTCGCACGGCCGCATCGCCCGCTGACTCTCCGACTCGGACCGTGCCAGCAGGAACCTGCACGCCGGTCACGGTGAGCGGTAGGTCGTCGTGGGTGAACACCAGGAGGTGGTCGTCGGCCACGACGTAGCAGACCGCCTTCTCGATGATCGCTCTGCCCGGAGTCGAACGACCCCGGGTCGCGTTACCCAGTATCCGTATGACGCCGGGCTGCAAGGGAAGATCTGCCAGTGCGGATCGCTCGAACCAGCCGACTTCGACGAGTTCGTCTTCCTCGAGGATCAGCTCAGCACGAGCAGGGAGTTCGCACTCGAATGCGATCGTGGTGTATCCGACGCGGTCGCCGTTGGGATAGTCGATGATCAGGTCGGCCCCGCCGAACGCGCCGACGAGGTCGCCGACAACCGGCTCGACGCCGAGTTCTTCGAGGACCTCGCGAGCGACGGCATCCTCCGGGTTCTCCCCAGGCTCGATGCCACCGCCGATCGGGCCCCAGAGCTTCGACCCGTGCGACCGTGCCAGCAGGAACCGGTCGCCGTCACGGATGACGGCGGTGACAGCGGGGAGAAGCAGCAGATCATGGCCGATGTGCGCGCGGAGCTTGTCGACGTATGGAGACTTCGGCATGAATGCGAGCCTACGTCGCCCGCCTCAGTGCTCAGCGGACGGCGGCCTTCGTCTTCGATTTCCCGCGGGACAGGGGGAACCTCATGTCGAGGTGCGGCTCGAGATAGATCCGGCGGATCGCGACCAGGATGATGTAGCCCCCGATCCAGTAGGAGAGGAACAGCACCAGTCCGTACGAGAAGGTGAAGCTCACGAAGGTGAGGACGACGCCGATCCCGATGTACAGCCATCGCCACGCGCTGCTGATCCGGTCTCGTGCCGCCTGCTGTTCGACTGTGCGGTCCTCCAATGAATCGACGCGGTTGCTCAGATCAGCGTCGTCGATCACGGTGAACAGCTCTCGCACTGAGACGTGCAGCGCTTCGGCGACAAGGGACAGCGTTTCCAGGCTCGCGTCTTGTCCTGCTTCCAGCCGCTGAACGGTGCGGAGGCCGACGCCGCTCTCGTTCGCGAGCCGTTCCTGCGTCCAGCCCTGCGTCTGGCGGAGTTCGATGATTCGTGTCGTGTTCATGGAAATCATGCTCGTTCAGCTCCTGCCGCCATGGCCACGTCATCGACCCGCCACTGTGCCGTCACTTTGCCGCCAGTCACCCGCCAGTCACCCGCCAGTCAACGAGGCAGGTCACCAGGACCATCTTTCGGGAGGGCGAACTCCACTTCTCCGCGCGCGATGTCGGCGCGCACCAGTCGCAGTGAGATCGCATCGCCGGGCGCTGCGCCTGCGGGGACCGGAGCGGATGCCGTCACCACAGGGTCCGCGATCTGGATCGTCGCTCGATCCTCCCGCAGCTCGATCACCGTCGCTTGGATCACGGACCCGACCAAGGGCGTCAGCAGCGCGGCTTCGACGCAGTTGATCGTCGCGTTGTTCAGCTGCGACACGCGCTGCCCGGATGCCTGCATCAGGGCGGGCAGCTCGTCGAGCGACTCCCGTGCCCAGTCGGGGACATCTTTCCCGTTCGAGACGGCGAGGCAGATCGTCAGTACCCAGCGGTCGACGAGACGCCGCAGCGGTGCCGTGGCGTGCGCATAGGGGGCGGCGATCGCGGCTTGCTCGGCATCCGTCGGCGATGTGCCGTCGAACGGCAGATATCCGGCACCGCGGAACAGCATGGCGGCCGCTTCGAGCACCGACAGGGTCATCGGATCGTTCCGGTCCAGTGCGCGGAGGTACTCGCCGTAGGTGCCCGTGGTCCATGGGCGACCGAGCGCCTCGGTCTGTCGGCGGAAGGATTCGAACGATTTCTCATCGGGTTCTGGCATCGTGCGCAGGATTCCGACGCCGGCTTCCAGCATCAGAGAGGCTGCGGCCATCCCGGTCATCAGCGAGAGCTGGGCGTTCCACTCCTCGACCGGCAGCGGGCGGCGCCGTTCGATGGCGTATCGGCCGGCAGGGTCCCGAACGACCTCGTCGTCCGGAAGATTCAGGCTCGCGCCACCGCGCAGACGTTCCTGCTCCAGGCGCAGCGCACCGATTTCCGGGAGGAGCGAGGCCGGCCCCTCTTCGCCGCGGTCCAGCGATTGCTGGGTGGAGACGTAGTCCAGCTGCACGCGTGAGCGGATGAGTGCGCGCTCGAGCCGGAAATCGGTGACGACGCCGGCACTGTCGAGCTCGAACGTCCATACCAGCGCGGGTCGGTCGGCTTCGGGCAGCAGGGAGATCCGGTCCTCGCTGAGGACGGGCGGATGCAGGGGGATCCTGCCGTCCGCGGCGTACAGCGTCTGGCCGCGCCGGCGTGCTTCGGTATCCACCCCTCCGCCCGGCGTGATGAAGCCGGGCACGTCTGCGATCGCGTACATCACGGTGTAGCCGGAGCCGTGGCGCTCGAGGTGAAACGCCTGATCCAGATCGCGCGCGCCCAGGGGATCGAGGGTTGCGAAGGGGATGTCGCGCAAGTCGAGTTCCGGTATCGGTGCCGTCGCGGCTTCGGCCTCAGCGAGAACGGATGCCGGGAACTCCACAGGCGCATCCAGCGACTCGCGCAGCGTCGCGAGCGCCGCCGCCAGCTCGGTCTGTGCGGCGGAGGGAGCGACATGTGATCGGCGTTGAGGCATGAAACCCACACTATGTGCCCCGACGATATGCCCTGGCGAAGCGCGCGAATGCGCGACTCGGCGTCAGAAGGGTGGTGGGGTGTCGTCTTCGGTGAAGGTGACGGTGTTCTGGGGTGGGGGTCGGTCGAGGTAGACCTTGCCGGTAGGGCTGGTCCAGGCGTAGACCCCGGTGTCGAGTTGTTCGACGTGCCACGGGGTGTGGTGTTTGAGGACGTGGTGTCGGCGGCAGAGGTCGCCGAGATTCTCTAAGGTGGTCGCGCCGCCGAGGGCGGCGTCTTGATGATGGTCGATGTCGCAGTCTCGGGCGGGGAGTCCGCAGGTCGGGAATCGGCAGCGTTGATCGCGTGCTTTCAGGTGCCGCGTCAGGTGCGCACTGGGCCGGTAGCGGTCCACGGCGAGGAGGTTCCCGGTGATCGGGTGGGTGAGGATGCGATCCCACCCGGATGCCGCCCCGGCAAGTTCTTTCGCGGTGGCGGTGTCGATCGGGACCCGCCCGTCCAACTCCGCCGGGGTGGTCCCGGTGCCGATCAGTGTCGTGACGGGGACGGTCACGGATACGTGGGCGGTGATGGTGGCGAGGAGCCCGTCGGGGGTGTCGTGACCGGCGGGTGCCCCGGTGAGGAGGAGGTCGAGGGCGAGGTCGCTGCGGAGTTGATCGATCGTGCGTGGATCGGCGGCATCCTCGTTGTCGCCGCCGGGAGCACCCTGCACGCCTTTCGCCATGCCGGTGATCCGGTCGAACGCGCCGTGCACGAGCGCGGCCGGGCCAACCAGCCCGAACTCCGCCTGCCCATCCGCCCGGTCTTTCATCCACGCGCCGCGCCGGTCGCGGGCATCCTGGTGGCGCTCATCGATCGACCGCGGTTGGAAGCGTTCGGCGACCCGGCGGGCCATCCGGGCCACCCGGTTCGGGGACTCCGTCTCCGCGAACCCGAACATCTGCTCCGCATACGCATCCCGATCCGCAGCATCGTCCAGGTGTGCGCCGGCGTCGATGATCACTCGGGCGTGTGAGGCACTGATCCGCCCCGCACCCTGCGCCTGCCACACCGACGGGAACTGCTCCACCAGAAACGAGGCTTCCGCCATCCGCCGTTGCACCGTCCGGTCGCTGACCCGCAACGCCGCACCCATCTCCGCCGCGACCGTCCGCAACGCCATGTCCCCGAAATCCTCATGCCCGCCCTGCTGGGCGACGTCGAGCGCGAACCGCGACCCGAGAGCGAGAAGACCATCCCGCGCCGCCTGCAGGCTGCTGATCGTGCGCTCGATCTCGACGACAGAATCAGTGAGCGCGCCCAGCGTCGCCACCTGCTCCACTGTCGCATCCATCAACGCCGTCATAACCCCAGTACACCAGGGGCCACCGACATTCCAACCCCAGATCAGCGCCAGGAAATAGCTCATTAGACCACGGCTGTATAACGACCCGAATTCGACGAGAACGAGTGTTCCGGAACCGCGTTTCGACGCGCTGCAGTCCGTCTTGCGAGACCGTCACCCGTCGCCCGTCACCCGTCTCACCGTCTCGCATTGCGCGTCGGCCACACGAGTTGGTCATAACGATCGTCTGTGGCGCGATCGAGAGGCACGGGCACGGCTGCGGCTCGATAGCGCCTGGGATTCACGCGGGACCGATCGACTTGGCGCGCACCGGACCGTTCGCGCCGGCCTTCGTCTTGTGCCTGTACGGCATCAGGGAGAGTCCGTCGGATAGTACGGCTAGCGAGCCTCGTCAGCCCAGGCCGGCCAGGAGTCGCGACGGGCATCAAGATCGATGCCGCGAAGACGGATCAAGCAGACACGGCCCGCCGATCTCGTCACCGCCCAGAGACTGTGAGAGCGACCATTTGCGCGCGTGGAGATCCAGTCCAGCACCTCGGAGATGTCGGTCTCCGAGAGCTCCCATTCCTCTTTTGTGCCAGCATCATCAGCCCAGAAATACACACGGTAGCTCGGATCGTCGACTTGAGACGTCTGGTCCCTTGGGTCGGTCGGACGCGCTCGCATGCAGCGACTCTAACTTGACTAGGGCGAGCGGTTAACGGCATCCAGGAACAACACTCACTGAGATAGAGAATGTGAGTTCCCGAACGGCGATTCAACTTACGCCCCGCGGCGCGTCCGTTTGAGGACCATTTGAGATCGCCGTACCCAGATCAGGCCGAAGCCGGGCGCGTGCGCGCTCGTACGTGCATCCGCTCCCCGTGCTTGCCGAACAAACTGAGGATCTCGACGGGTCCTGCGCCGGTCGAGCCGAACCAGTGCAGGTTCTTGGTGTCGAACTCCGCGACTTCACCGGGGCCCATCACGACGTCGTGGTCACCGAGGATGAGTCGGAGCCGACCGTCCAAGACGTAGATCCACTCGTAGCCGGTGTGCGTGCGAAGCACCGGTTGCCGGTCCGTTGCGGGGATGGTGATCTTGAACGCCTGCGGTTCGCCCTTCGAAGCAGACAATCGAGTGAGAGTTCTTCCGTCCGCTCGCGTCGCTCGCGGCGTCACGCGAGGATCATCGACGCGAGGGGAGCGGACGATCTCGTCGAACGGCACCGACAGGGCTGCGACGACCGGAAGCAGGAGCTCAAGGCTCGGTCGGCGCTGGCCTGATTCGAGACGGGAGAGTGTGCTCTTGGAGATGCCGGTCTCCACCGCCAGTTCCTCGAGCGTCATGCCTCTCTTCTGGCGCGCCTGGCGAAGCCTCGGAGCGACTTGGCTGAGTTCGGTCTCGATGCGTTGCGTCGTGCTCACCCGTCGAGCAAAGCACGCCGTTCCACTTTCGGCAACAGGATTCCCGACTTCAGGGTGAGCGCGGCCAGTCTGGCCGTATGAACACAAACGATCGCCACGACGTCATCATCATCGGGGGCGGAGCGGCTGGCCTCAGCGCGGGACTCGTGCTCGCCAGAGCGCAGGTGGATGTGCTGTTGATCGACGGCGGGAAACAGCGGAATGCGCCGGCGCCTCACATGCACGGCTTCGTCTCTCGCGACGGCCTCTCGCCCGCCGAGTTTCTCGCGGCGGGCGGTGACGAACTGGCACGGTACGGCGCATCCGTTCGCCATGCCGACGTGACGAGGATCGATCGTGAAAGCGACGGGACCTTCGTCGTTTCGACAGAGACGCGTAGCGAGAAAACGCGGGCGATCATGATCGCCACGGGTCTCGTCGATGAGCTGCCCGACCTCCCCGGGGTGCGTGAGCGGTGGGGCACCCTCGTGCATCACTGCCCGTACTGCCACGGCCATGAGGTCCTGGGGCGGAATATCGCCGTCGTCGGCGGGGTTATCCGCGAGATGTCCATCAAGCAGGCGGCGTTGCTGCGCAGTTACAGCGACCGCGTCTCGTTCATCACGAACGGAATCGAACTCTCCGAGACGGAGCGGCATCGACTCGCATCGTTCGGCGTGCAGGTGGTGGACGGAACCGTGTCTCATCTGCCGGGTGATGATGGGGGCTTGGATGGGATCGCCCTCACCGATGGTGAGGTCGTCGACTGTGACGCGGTGTTCATCGCACCGCGTCAACGCCCACGCGACGGACTCCTGCGAACCCTCGGCTGCGACGTCGACGACACCAGTGGACTCATCCGCACGGACGGCTTCGGCCACACCAGCGTCCCCGGCATCTGGGCTGCGGGCAACGTCGTCACCCCCACAGCTCAGGTCATCACCGCAGCGGGTGCCGGAAGCGCCGCCGCCATCGCCATCAACGGATGGCTTCTGCAACTGAATCTCGACGCCGCCGCCGCGGCGTGAACTCCGACAACCACCGAAAGGCCCCCATGTCCCAGTCTGCCCCCACCGAGATCGCGCCCCCGGTCGACGCCCCACGCCCGCCGTCCGTGCATGTACGGGCGATCATCACCTGGCTCGCCATCTTCCCGCTCGTCACCCTCGGCTTCTTCGCCATCGCGCCCTTCGCCGAGGGGTGGCACCCCGTGCTCCGCGCGTTCGTCCTGACGATCGTCGTCGTTCCGCTGGCCGTCTATCTCGTCGTGCCGCAGCTCATGCGCGCGTATGGCGCGCTGGTCCGCCGGGCACGCCGCTGACCGCCGGCTGAAGGCCGACGACCGCAGACCGAGGCCGCCGGCCGAAGACCGGTCATCCACCCCGCAACCCGCCGAGCCGCGTTAGCGTTGACGCATGACCACAGCATCCAAAGCTCAGGCCCTTGTCGGACTCTATGAGGCACCAGAGATCCTCCGTGTCATCAACGTGTGGGATGTCGTGTCGGCGCGAGCCGTCGCCGGCCTTCCCGAGACCACGGCGATCGCCACGGCGGGCCACGGAATCGCCGCGACCTTCGGATACGCCGACGGCAGCATTCCGCGCGACATCATGCTCGACATGGTCGGCCGTATCGCTGCGGCCGTGGAGTTCCCGGTGACGGCCGACCTCGACGACGGCTACGGTGACGCGGGGGAGACCACACGCCTGGCGATCGCCGCAGGAGTCGTCGGTGCGAACATCGAGGATCGCCTCAAGCCGCTGGACGAATCCGTGGCGAACGTCGAAGCGGTCGTCAAGGCAGCAGAGGCCGAGGGTGTTCCCTTCGTGCTCAACGCCCGCACCGACGCCTTCGTCCGCGCGGGGCATCGCCCGATCGAGGAGAGCATCGCCGACGCGATCCAGCGCGGACGTGCCTACCTCGACGCCGGTGCGACCTGCATCTTCGTGCCGGGTCTGCTCGACGCGAACGTGACCCGCCAGCTCGTCGACGGCATCGGGGAGCGAAAGATCAGCGTGATCGGAGTCCCCGGCGCTCTCGCTGCATCCGCGTACGAAACGCTCGGAGTGGCGCGGATCTCGTTCGGTCCGCTTCCGCAACGCGTCGCCCTGACCGCTCTTCAGGACTTGGCCTCGAGCCTGTACGCAGGCGGCGTCGTGCCCACAGGGCTCCCCGCGCTCAACTGAGCTACGGCTGCTCCGCACTCAACGAGGACGGGTGCCACGGGTCACTAGACTTGGCCCGTGGTCACTCGTCTTTCGAACTTCTTCCTCCGTACGCTCCGCGAAGATCCCGCCGACGCGGAGGTCACCAGCCACCGTCTGCTCGTGCGCGCCGGCTACATCCGTCGCGCCGCGCCCGGCGTCTTCACGTGGCTTCCGCTGGGGCTGAAGGTCAAGGCGAAGATCGAGAGCATCGTCCGTGATGAGATGGCGAATGCCGGTGCGCAGGAAGTGCATTTTCCCGCGCTGCTGCCCCGCGATCCCTACGAACAGTCCGGCCGGTGGGAGTCCTACGGCGACGGCATCTTCCGTCTGCAGGACCGCAAGGGCGCCGACTACCTGCTCGCGCCGACCCACGAGGAGATGTTCACCCTCCTGGTGAAGGACCTCTACTCCTCCTACAAGGATCTGCCGCTGACGATCTATCAGATCCAGGACAAGTACCGCGACGAGGCGCGCCCCCGCGCCGGTCTGCTGCGCGGGCGCGAATTCACGATGAAGGATGCCTACTCGTTCGATGCATCGGATGCCGGGCTCGAGGTCAGCTACCAGTCTCAGCGCGATGCCTACGAGCGGATCTTCCAGCGGCTCGGCCTCGAATACGTGATCGTCGCGGCCGACAACGGTCTGATGGGCGGCGCGCGCAGCGAGGAGTTCCTGCACCCGACTCCCGTCGGTGAAGACACCTTCGTGCGTTCTGCCGGCGGCTACGCCGCCAACGTCGAGGCCTTCACGACAGCCGTGCCTGACGCGATCGCCTTCGACGCGGATGCCGCGCCGGTGATCTTCGACTCCCCGAACACTCCCACGATCGACACCCTGGTCGCGCACTGCAACGCGAACCTCGAGGGGGAGTACACCGCGGCAGACACGCTGAAGAATGTCGTGCTCGCCCTCACCCATGTCGACGGCACGCGTGAGCTGGTGATCGTCGGTATCCCCGGCGACCGAGAGGTCGACGAGAAGCGAGCCGAGGTCGCCTTCGCTCCCGCAGAGGTCTCCACCGCCAACGAAGACGATTTCGAGAACAACCCGCTCCTGGTCAAGGGCTACATCGGTCCGTGGTCGCTGACCGGCGCCGTGCTCGGCGAGGAGTCCGCCACCGGAATCCGCTACCTCGTGGACCCCCGCGTCTCCGAGGGGACGAGCTGGATCACCGGCGCGAACATGGACGAGAAGCACGCGCACTCGGTCATCGCCGGCCGCGATTTCGTCGCCGACGGCATCATCGAGATCGCGAACGTCCGCGCCGGCGACCCGGCCCCCGACGGATCGGGTCCGGTCGAGCTCGCCCGTGGCATGGAGATCGGCCACGTCTTCCAGCTCGGACGCTTCTTCGCCGAGACGCTGGGCCTGAAGGTCCTGAACGAGAACGGCAAGCTGGTCACCGTCACGATGGGTTCGTACGGAATTGGCGTCACCCGCATCCTCGCGATCATCGCCGAGCTGCACAACGATGACAAGGGCCTCATCTGGCCGGCGTCCGTCGCCCCGTTCGATGTGCACGTGGTCGCCGCAGGGCGCGATCAGGTCGCATTCGACGTCGCGGAGGGCATCGCGGCCCAGCTCGAGTCGGCGGGCCTCGACGTGCTCTACGACGACCGCCCCAAGGTCTCGCCCGGCGTGAAGTTCGGCGATGCGGAGCTCGTCGGCGTACCGAAGATCGTCATCGTCGGACGAGGTGCCGCAGACGGCCAGGTCGAGCTGTGGGATCGCAGCACCGGCGAGCGGGAGACCGTGTCGGTCGCCGAGGCTGTCGCCGGGCTCTCGGCGCGCTGAGGGCGAGACCCTCGGCATCGCGCCGAGGGTCTGCGGGTCGCTCGCTCCTGTCGCCGGAGGACGTGACAGGCTGGGGTCATGAGCGACGCGCTGACCTCGGATGCCCTGGATGCTGAACTTGCGAAGGTCCTGGACGAAGCAGGAATCCGCACCAACCGGTCCCTGATCACCAGGATTCTGCGCAGCGGAGTGCTGCTCGGCCAGGACGGCACATCGCGCCTCGACCTGAAGATCGCGTCGGCCGCGCTCGCGGAGATGCGCGATGCGTTCCGCCTGTTCCAGCCGTACTCGAAGATCCCCAAGGTGACGGTGTTCGGCTCTGCGCGCACGCGGCACGACGATCCGCTCTACGAGCAGGCTCGAGGTGTCGCTTCCGCCCTCGCAGACCAGGGGTGGATGGTGGTCACCGGAGCCGGTCCTGGGATCATGCAGGCGGCCGCCGAAGGTGCAGGCACGGAGCGCGCCATCGGAGTGTCGATCCGTCTCCCGTTCGAGGAGAAGCCCTCGGACGTGATGGCGGATGACTCGCACATCGTGCAGATGAAGTATTTCTTCACTCGCAAGCTCATGCTGATCAAGGAGTCCCTCGGTTTCATCTGCCTCCCTGGCGGATTCGGAACGATGGACGAGATGTTCGAGCTGCTCACCCTGCAGCAGACCGGCAAGGCCGAACCGATGCCGATCGTGCTCCTCGACGAACCCGGCGGCGACTTCTGGCAGGGGCTCGAGCGCTTCATCAAAGAGCAGATGGTACCGGCCGGCGTCATCTCGCCGAACGATTTCGACAGAGTGCTGGTGACGGATTCGGTCGATGCTGCTGCCGCCGAGATCACCGGGTTCTGGAGGAACTACGACTCACTGCGCTGGGTCGGAGATCGGCTGGTGCTGCGACTGCGGGGAGTGCCGTCGGATGCCGACGTCGCCGCGCTCAACGAGGAGTTCAGCGACCTGCTGCTCGACGGCTCGATCGAGCGCATCGAGCCGGTGCAGGCCGAGGTGCTCGACCATGACCGTCTCGACCTGCCCCGGCTCGCCCTGCGGCTGCGGCGGCGCGAGGTCGGCGCCCTCTACCGGCTGATCGGCGCGATCAACGCCCTGCCTACCGCCCCCTGAAGTTCAGCGGGCGTCGGACTGCTCGCGTGCGATGATGCGCGCGGCGAATTCGTTCAGATCGATCGTGCGGCCGAGAATCCTCTCCGCCGCGCGGCGTCCGGAGTACAGTGCAGCGCCCACCGTCGCCGGTTCATCGCCCCAGGTCGCCTCGCCCGCGAAATGAAGCACCCCGTCGACCGGACCGGCCAGCGCGTCGTGGTCGTGGTGCGAAGAACCGACGGCGAGGTACGAGTAGGAGCCGATCGAGAACGGATCGTCGCCCCAGCGCGTGATCCGATGCGCGACCGGCTGACCGACGGCGTCGCCGTACATGGCGCGCAGACTGGCGAGCACATCACTGATCACCGCACCGTCCGAGAGCCCTTGCACATGCCGCCCGAAGGGTCCGGCGGCGAAGGTGAGCAGCGTCGGGTGCCCGCTGATCGCCGAGACGTCATACCAGGAGTGCCAGTGCTCACCGGCGTCGCCGAGGGCGCGCAGCACATAGCTGTCCTCGGACCAGAACCGTTCGGGGAACTGCACGAAGATCTTGTTGAAGACACCCATGCCGAGTCGCGCGATGGGTCCGGCGACGTCCTCCGGCAGAGCGGGGGCGAATTCGATCGCGCCCGCCTTGAGAACACCGAGCGGAACGGTCACGATCGCGTTGTGTGCGGTGAATTCACCCTGATCGGTCGACACGATCACCCCGTCGGCTGAGCGGTTCACCGCTGTGACGACGTGGCCGAGCCGGATGTCGAGTCCCTGG
Organism: Microbacterium sp. LTA6; assembly: GCF_045690355.1. Taxonomy (NCBI): domain Bacteria; kingdom Bacillati; phylum Actinomycetota; class Actinomycetes; order Micrococcales; family Microbacteriaceae; genus Microbacterium; species Microbacterium sp. LTA6. Next base: position 3,676,007 of record NZ_CP147855.1, on the reverse strand, counting down.
GCGATGCGGTGCGGCAGCTCATCGTAGCCGCGAGGGAAGATCACCTCGTCACCGTCGATCGCGTCTTCATCGAGTCCGTGCGCATCGAGATCGCCGATCCACGCCCCGCACTGCTCCTCGACCCGATGCCGGAAGAACTCGCGCACCTCGTCGATGCGTTCCGGTGCCCATCCGGTACGGTCCAGGACGCGCTCGGTCACATCGAGATACGTGTCGCCGGGCTCGGACCGTGCGATCTCGTCGACCAGCGCGAGGTCGGCCGCTTCGACATCCGCGACCCACCGAGCAGAGGCGTCGGCATCCATCGGCGCACTCTCGCCGTCGAAGTTCTCGATCGGCCGCCCACCGGCCTGGAAGCTCCCGACGGTGAACTCGATCGTGGGGATCCCGAGCGTCTGGACGAGATCCGAGAGCGGGGAATCGGTGATCCCGTGAATCCAGGAGGCGCCGAGATCGACCGGAAAGCCCGCCGAGCGGTCGCTCTGCATGCGACCGCCGATCCGGTCGCGTGCTTCCAGGACGAGCACGCGGTGGCCGGCGTCCGCCAGTATCCGTGCGCTGGTCGTGCCCGACATACCGGCGCCGATCACGATGGTGTCGAACGTGGTCACGGATCCTCCTGGGGTGTCGACGCCGCGAGCAGCGGCCCCAGCCGTCGCGCCGGGTCGTGGCCACAGGGTATCGTTGTACGGATGTCGGCGCGTGAACAAGCGCCGACGAGAGCTGAATAGGGAGTCGTCATGGACATCGAACTGAGTCTGCTGCGTGGGATCGAGAAAGAGAAGGCGATTCCTTTCGATGAACTCGTCGCGATCATCGAACAGGCCGTCCTGACTGCGTACTCGAAGCATGTCGCCGCCGACGGGACCACTCCGGAGGGCGTCCGCGTCGAACTCGACCGCAAGTCCGGCCACGTCGCCGTGCTCCAGGTCGTCAAGGACGAAGAGGGCGCGATCATCGGCGAAGAAGACGCCACCCCCGACGACTTCGGCCGCATCGCGGCGTTCGCGGCGAAGCAGGTCATCAGCCAGCGGCTGCGCGACATCGCCGACGACGTCGTGCTCGGCGACTTCAAGGACAAAGAAGGCGACATCGTCGCCGGCGTCATCCAGCAGGGTCCGAACCCGCGGATGATCCACGTCGACCTCGGATCCGTCGAAGCCATCCTCCCGCCCGAGGAGCAGGTGCCCGGCGAGGAGTACACGCACGGGTCTCGCATCCGCGTCTACGTCACGAGCGTCGCCAAGGGGATGAAGGGTCCGCAGATCACGGTCTCGCGTACGCACCCCGGGCTCGTCCGCAGGCTTTTCGCGCTGGAGGTCCCGGAGATCGCGGCCGGCCTCGTCGAGATCGTTGCACTCGCCCGTGAAGCCGGTCACCGCACCAAGATCGCGGTGAAGTCGGATGACCCCTCCATCAACGCCAAGGGCGCCTGCATCGGCGAGCTCGGTCGACGGGTGCGCGCAGTGACCGAGGAGCTGGCGGGGGAGAAGATCGACATCGTCGACTACAACCCGGAACTCGCGGCCTTCGTGGCCAACGCGCTGTCGCCGGCGAAGGTCACCAGCGCGTTCATCCTGGATGCCGGAACCAAGGCGGTACGCGCGTTGGTGCCCGACTACCAGCTGTCGCTCGCGATCGGCAAGGAAGGCCAGAACGCGCGTCTGGCCGCCAAGCTCACCGGAGCGAAGATCGACATCCAGCCGGACAGCGTCCTGGACTGAGTCGATGGCCTGCGCGGAGACCCTCGGCGGCGCGGTGTAAGATGGAACCTGTACGAACGTGCGTCGGCTGTCGCACCCGTGCTTCTCGCTCCGCCCTTCTCAGGGTGGTTTCCCAGAACAACATCCTCATCATCGATGAGCGTGCGGTTCTGCCGGGGAGAGGCGCGTGGCTGCATCCGACGCGGGAATGCATGGATGCCGCCCTGCGGCGCCGCGCTTTCGCACGAGCCCTCCGTGTGTCCGCACCACTGGACACGCAGACCATCGAGAAACGGCTGAATGGCTATGGAAACAAAGTGAACGGCTCGAAATGAGACCCGTCCGCGACTAGTGGTCTGCCCTGTCTGGGTGGACCGACCCTGACAGGAGAATTGTGGCTGGAAAACCACGCGTACACGAGATCGCCGCCGAACTTGGCGTCGACAGCAAGGTCGCTCTTGCAAAACTCAAGGAGCTCGGCGAATTCGTCAAGAGCCCTTCTTCAACCATCGAACCGCCGGTGGCGCGCAAGCTGCGCGCGGCGATCGAAGCCGACAGTGCTGCCAAGCCTGCGGAGACTGCAGCGGCCAAGCCGGCCGCCGCGGCCAAGCCGGCTGCCGCGGCCAAGCCCGGTGCAGCAAAGCCCGGTGCGGCGAAGCCGACGGGCCCGACCCCGGGACCGAAGCCTGGCCCCAAGCCTGCTCCGGAGGCTCCCGCCCCCGCAGCGCCCGCTCCGGTCGCAGAGACCCCTGCTCCGGCCGCTCCGGCTGCGCAGGATGCTCCGTCGGCAGCGAAGGCAGACACTGCGACGCCGAAGTCCGACGGCGCAGCTCCGACGCCCGGCGGCCCGCGTCCCGGTAACAACCCGTTCTCCTCTGCGCAGGGGATGGGGCAGCGCCCGGCAGGTCCGCGTCCCGGCAACAACCCCTTCGCCTCGGCGCAGGGGATGGGCCAGCGTCCGAGTCCGACGCCCGGCAACATCCCGCGCCCGCAGGCCCCGCGTCCCGGCGCTCCGCGTCCCGGCGCACCCCGCCCCGGCGGTCCCGCTCGTCCCGGCGCTCCGCGCGGCGGACAGGGTGGCGGTCGTCCCGGTGGTGCACCGTTCCAGCAGCGTCCGGGCGGCCCCGGTCGTCCCGGCGGCGCAGGCGGCCCCGGTGGCGCAGGCGGCCCCGGTGCACGTCCCGGTGGCGGCGGCGGTTTCGCCGGTCGTCCCGGTGGCGGCGGTGGCCGTGGCCGTGGTCCCGGCGGTGGTACCGCTGGTGCCTTCGGCAAGGGCGGCGGCAAGAGCAAGCAGCGCAAGTCGCGGCGGGCGAAGCGGCAGGAATTCGAGATGCGGAGCGCCCCGGTCGTCGGTGGCGTCAACGTCACCCGTGGCAACGGCGAGATCATTCGCATGCGCCGCGGAGCTTCCATCGCGGACTTCGCCGACAAGATCGAGACGCTGACCGGTTACACGGTGCAGCCCGGAACCCTCGTCACCATCCTCTTCAACCTCGGCGAGATGGCTACGGCCACCGAGTCGCTGGACGAGGCGACGTTCGAGGTGCTCGGTGCCGAGCTCGGCTACAAGATCCAGATGGTCTCGCCCGAGGACGAGGACAAGGAGCTCCTCGAGGGCTTCGGTCTCAACCTCGAGCAGGAGCTGGAGGAGGAGAACGAGGAAGACCTCGAGATCCGTCCGCCGGTCGTCACCGTCATGGGTCACGTCGACCACGGTAAGACCCGACTGCTCGACGCGATCCGTCAGACCAACGTCATCGAGGGTGAAGCCGGCGGCATCACCCAGCACATCGGTGCGTACCAGGTCTGGACCGAGCACGAGGGCATCGAGCGGGCCATCACCTTCATCGACACCCCGGGTCACGAGGCGTTCACCGCCATGCGTGCACGTGGTGCCCAGGTCACCGACCTCGCGATCCTCGTGGTCGCGGCCGACGACGGCATCATGCCGCAGACGGTCGAGGCGCTGAACCACGCCCAGGCGGCCAACGTCCCGATCGTGGTCGCGGTGAACAAGGTCGACAAGCCCGACGCCAACCCGGCCAAGGTGCGCCAGCAGCTCACCGAGTACGGTCTGGTCGCTGAAGAGTACGGCGGAGACGTCATGTTCGTCGACGTCTCGGCGCGTGCCGGTACCGGCATCCAGGAACTCCTGGACGCCGTGCTGCTCGCGGCCGACGCCGGTCTCGACCTGACCGCGAACCCGAACAAGTCCGCACGAGGCGTCGCCATCGAGGCGAAGCTCGACAAGGGCCGCGGTTCGATCGCGACGGTGCTCATCCAGTCCGGAACGCTGCGTGTCGGCGACTCGATCGTCGCCGGTACGGCTTACGGCCGCGTTCGCGCGATGCTCGACGAGAACGGCGATGCGGTCGAAGAGGCCTACCCGTCCCGTCCGGTCCAGGTGCAGGGTCTGAACTCCGTGCCCCGCGCCGGTGACGTGTTCCTCGTCACCGACGAGGACCGTCTGGCCCGCCAGATCGCTGAGAAGCGTGAAGCGGTCGAGCGCAACGCGCAGCTGGCCAAGGCCCGCAAGCGCATCTCGCTCGAGGACTTCACCCGTGCACTCGAAGAGGGCAAGGTCGAGTCGCTCAACCTCATCATCAAGGGTGACGTGTCCGGTGCCGTCGAGGCGCTGGAGGAGTCGCTCCTCAAGATCGAGGTCGATGACTCGGTGCAGCTGCGCATCATCCACCGCGGTGTCGGTGCGATCACCGAGTCCGACGTGAACCTGGCGACGATCGACAACGCGATCATCGTGGGCTTCAACGTCCGCCCCGACACGAAGGCGCGCGAGCGCGCCTCTCGCGAAGGCGTGGACATCCGGTTCTACTCGGTGATCTACAACGCGATCGACGAGGTCGAGAGCTCCCTCAAGGGAATGCTCAAGCCGGAGTACGAAGAGGTCCAGTCGGGCGTCGCCGAGATCCGCGAGGTGTTCCGCTCCTCGAAGTTCGGCAACATCGCCGGTGTCATCGTGCGATCGGGAACGATCACGCGAAACGCCAAGGCCCGCGTCATCCGCGATGGTGTCGTCCTCGCGGACGGCCTCGCCATCGAGTCGCTCAAGCGGTTCAAGGATGACGTCACCGAGGTTCGCACGGACTACGAGGCCGGTATCGGCCTCGGCAAGTTCAACGACATTCAGATCGGCGACGAGATCGAGACCATCGAACTCGTCGAGAAGCCTCGCGGCTGATCAGTTCGATAGCTTCGGGCGGGGATGCATTGAGCATCCTCGCCCGAAGGCTTCGTGGAGAGGAAGAGAACAATGGCTGGTGAACGACAGGCCCGTCTCGCCGATCGCATCCGTGTGATCCTTGCCGAGCGGCTGGAGAAGGGACTGCGGGATCCGCGGCTCGGTTTCGTCACTCTCACGGACGTCCGCGTGAGCGGGGATCTGCAGCATGCCTCCGTGTTCTACACGGTGCTCGGCACCGAGGAGGAGCGCATCGCCAGCGGTGCGGCGCTCGCATCAGCGACGGGGATGCTGCGCAGTGAGGTCGGGCGGCAGTTGAGCACCCGCCTGGTGCCGACGCTCGAGTTCATCCCGGACGCACTTCCGGAGAACGCCGACCACATCGCGGCGTTGCTGCGTGAAGCGCGCGAGCGCGACGCGGCCGTCGCCGGAATCGCCGCTTCGGCCGTACATGCCGGAGATGCCGACCCGTACGTCAAGCCGCGTGAACTGGACGAAGAAGAAGGCTGATCGCACCACCGCACCTTTGTAAGCGCTGCTAACATTTGTCCTACGCGACGATGAGGTGAGCGGAGGCAAGGGTGATTGCGACATACCCGGAAACCGGAGGGGCGACGCGGTCGCGTCGACGATCGGCTCCGGTCGTGGAACTCCTGGAGTCTCTCCAGGAGAGCGGCCTGCTGATCGCCCCGCACGTCGCCGCGCGCCTTTTCGCCGAGCTCGACGGCGACTTCGAGACGATCGCGGAAGTCGCCCGTCTGCTCTCCCCGGGAGAGCGACGGGGAACGCGCGCGCTGCCTGACCCGCTTCCGCTGACGCCGGTCGTCGCCGCACGGTTCGCGGACGTCTTGCTGGCGCCGTGGGAACGACGGGCCCTGCTCGCCGCCGCCGTGTGCGTCGACGACCGCACCGACGTTCTTCGCGCTGTCTCCAGGCGCACCATCGAGGACATCATCAGCAGCGAGCTCAGCGCACGATTGCTCCTCGTCGCCGGGCATTTCGCCTTCATCGACCCGCGGTTGCGCATCTGGGTGCATGAGACCGCAGACCTGTCCGAGCGCACGGAGATCCATGCAGCGCTGCACACCGTGTACGAAGAGCTCGGCGATGATCGGCGTGCTCTCTGGCACCTCTCGCTGAGCACGATGCAGGGCGAATCCGCCCTGACGCGGCCGCTCCTGGAGCTGTCACGGCATGCTGCGGCGAGCGGCGACGCCGTGCGCGCGTTCGCGGTCGCGAGGGAAGCCGCAGGGCACGCCGATCCGGAGGGCCTCGTCGCGGCACGTTCCGCTGCCGGGCTTGCCGCCCTCCGTGGCGGTTGGGTGGACGATGCAGCCGACCTGCTCGGCGCCGTCGTCGAAGAGGACTCTCGCAACGGCGAGCGCCCCGACAGCGTGGCGGCAGCAGGGCTGGTCGTGGCGAACACGCTTCGATTCGGGGAGGTGCCCCCCGTCAACACGGAGCGTCTCCGGCCGACCGGCGGAAGCCCCGAAGCGTGGCGCGATTGGGGGCGTCTCACCGCGATCGTGGCGATGCTGAGCTCAGAGCGGAACTCCGACGCGGAGAGTCTGAAGTGGGCGGAGCTGACCCGCGAGGCCGATGCCGCATGCCGTGCCGGTGGCGCACTGTGCGGGCCGGCGGACGCCTGGGCGACCCTTCTCGCCGGCGAGGCCGTCGCGGGCATCGTCGGGGAAGAGCCCATCCGAAGCATCCTTCTGGCGCTGCGCGCCGGAGTTTCCGGGGACACCGAAGGCGGCCTGCGCATCCTCGCAGGCGACGATCGGATCGACACCGCCGACGCCGTCGTGCGCGGGTTCGAGCGCAGTCCGGTGGTGGGCGCATATCGGGCGACGGTCGAGGCGCTGCTCCGACTCTGGTCGGGAGATGTGCGTGCCGCGCACGAGGTCCTCGTGCGCGCAGCCCTGACTGTGCCGCTCGCGCTCCCTTTCGCCGGTCTCGCCGTCATCTTGACGCGTCTGGTGGAGCTTGCCACGACGGGACGACGCGGCGCCATGTCGGCCGCTCTCACGGTGGTTCTGCCTCGTTCGCTGCACACCGATCACCTCGTCGAAGACGGTATCGCCGCGTATCTGGCTGGTCGCTTCGATGAGGCAGCCACGCAGATGCGACTGTGGGCCGAGTACGGCGCTCCCGGCGCATGCCTCGGTCTTCCTGGTCTGGAGGAGGTGGGCCCGGTCATGCTTCCGACACTCATCGAGCCTCCGGACATCACCTCGGCACGCCGCATCCGCATTGCGATCCGTGCAGCGCGTGCGAACGCGTGGGGACAGGACTATCAGGCGGCCGCCGATGCCAGCCGCACCATCAGATCTCCGTTCGAGCGCGGACGGGTCGAGGCACTTCTCGGGACGACCTGCGTGACGCGTGGCGATCTGGGAGCGGGCGTCCGACATCTGCAGGCAGCGCGGAGTCTCTTCGCGACAGCGGGTGCGGAGGCATGGAAGTCGGCGGCTGACGCCCGGTTGGTGCGCCTGGGAGAGCTGGTGGCCGAGAGCTCCAGCCTGCCGACCGCACCGATTCCTGTGTGCGCCGCCGATCCGCTGGCGGCCTGCAGAGCGGCATGGGAACCGGTACTCACCGATCGCGAACTGCAGGTCGCGATGCTCGTCGCCGAGGGCCACAGCAATCGAGAGATCGCACTACGACTGCATGTCTCCGTGCGGACCGTCGAGGTGCACATCGGGCGGTTGTTCGCCAAGTTCGATGTGCGAACCCGGGCTGAGCTCACGGTCCTCGCGCACCGCACCAACCAGTACGCCTGAGCGCTGGTTTCGCGCACGCGTCCCGTCCCGTCGATGCGGATCAGGGATGCATGTGGTTAACCCCGATGCGAGGCGCTGAGCGGGGTCAATAGCGTCGGATCACCGCGATCACCCGCGGATCGCTGTCCGACGAAGAACGGAAACGCCTCATGCGCACTGACAGAACACCGCGGCGGCTCAGGACGCTGGCTCTACTGAGCGCGGCGATGGTGATCGCCGGACTCGCGGCCGCCGGACCGGCGGGAGCCGCTGACACCGAATGCGAGGCGGCGTGGGCGTCGGCGTCGGCATACACCGGCGGCGCACTGGTCTCACACGACGGCGCCAACTACCGCGCGAAGTGGTGGACGCAGAACAACACGCCGGGTACCGAGGCCTGGGGACCCTGGGAGTCGCTGGGTGCCTGCGGCGTCACGGACCCGACCGATCCCACCGACCCGACCGATCCCACCGATCCCACCGATCCCACCGATCCCACCGACCCGACTGATCCGACAGACCCGGTCGATGAGGGCACGGTGTGGACGGACAACCCCGACGAGAAGTGCCGCCCGGACGGGCTCTACCAGACGCCGGGCGTCGACGTCCCGTACTGCACGATCTACGACGAGGCCGGCCGCGAGCGCCTGCCCAACGGACTCGAGCACCGAGTGATCGGCTACTTCACCTCCTGGCGCACCGGTACCGGCGGCACCCCGCGGTACCTCGCCGGCGACATTCCGTGGACCGAGCTCAGCCACATCAACTATGCGTTCGCGCACATCGATGGGCAGGGCAAGGTCTCGGTCAACCAGGATGCCGCCGGGAACGCGGCCACCGACATGACGTGGCCGGGTGTCGCCGGAGCGGAGATGGACCCTGCCTACGACTACGACGGCCATTTCAATCTGTTGAACAAGTTCAAAGCGCAGAATCCCGGTGTCAAGGCGCTCGTCTCGGTCGGCGGCTGGGCGGAGACCGGCGGCCACTTCGATGCCGCGGGTGACCGGGTGGCGGACGGAGGCTTCTACGCGTTGACCGACTCGCAGGCGAAGATCGATGCTTTCGCCGATTCGGCTGTCGAGTTCATCCGCACCTACGGATTCGAGGGCGTGGACATCGACTACGAGTACGCCAACAGCAACGGCAAGGCCGGAAACCCTGATGACTTCGCGTTCTCCGAGCCGCGTCGCGCGACACTGTGGGCAGGATACGAGGCGCTGATGAAGACGCTTCGCGAGAAACTCGACACGGCCGGTGCCGCGGACGGCAGGCACTATCTGCTGACAGTCGCCGCTCCGGCGTCGGGATGGCTGCTCCGCGGTGCCGAAGTGCACCAGATCCTGCCGTACCTCGACTACGTCAACATCATGAGCTACGACCTGCACGGGTCCTGGAACAACTACGTCGGCGGCAACGGCGCCCTGTTCGACGACGGAAAAGATCCCGAGCTCGCCGCGGGTGGCGTGTACAACGCCTACAGCGGAATCGGCTACCTCAACGCCGACTGGGCGTACCACTACTTCCGGGGCGCGATGCCTGCCGGGCGCATCAACCTCGGAGTGCCCTTCTACACGCGCGGCTGGGACGGCGTTCAAGGCGGGACCAACGGACTCTACGGTTCGGCGCCGCTGGCCGACCAGACGAAGTGCCCGCCAGGCACCGGACCGAGTCTGGGCGGGACGTCGAAGTGCGGCGCCGGCGCCGTGGGCATCAACAACCTCTGGCACGACCTCGACAAGAGCGGCGGCGAGGTGGGTGCCGGCGCGAACCCGATCTGGCATGTGCTCAACCTCGAGCGCGGGATCGTCGGTGACTACACCGCGTCCTACGGTGCGCCGACCACGATCACCGGCACCTACACCCGGCATTTCGATCCGGTGACCAAGGTCGAGTGGTGGTGGAATCCGACCACGAAGACCTTCCTCTCGGGCGATGCCGACCAGGCGATCGAGGCGAAGGCCGACTATGTCGCGGACAACGGCATCGGCGGGGTCATGATCTGGGAGCTCGCCGGCGATTACCGCTACGACGAGGCGGCCGGACAGTACGAGATGGGATCCACTCTCGTCGGGTTGCTCCACGATCGCCTCTCCGCGTCGCAGCCATACGGTGCGGCCAAGGCAGACGAGCAGATGCCGACCGAAGCCATCGATCTGGGCGTCGAGTTCAGCGACTTCGCGCTGGGCGACAACAACTATCCGATCAATCCGAAGGTGACGTTCACCAACAACTCCGCCACGGCGATTCCGGCAGGTGCGACCATCACGTTCGACACGGCGACCAGCGACACCGGTGCGATGGGCGAGCAGAACGGCTGGGGGATCGTCAAGGTCGACAGCGACCACGCCGGCGACAACGTCGGCGGGCTCGACGGGAACTTCCACACCTACACGATCAAGGTTCCCTCCGGAGGGATCGCCCCGGGAGCATCCGTGTTCAGCAAGCTCAGCTGGCGGCTTCCGATCGCGCAGATCTCCAACCTGCGCCTGACGATCGGCGAGAACGTCTACGCGACGCTGTACGACCTGCCACGGAACGTGACGGTGGTCGAGCCCGGCATCGGTGGGCCAGGCGGCGGGACACCGGGCACGTGCTCTGCTCCTGCGTGGAGCGCCACGACTGTCTACACAGGCGGGGCGAAAGTCGCACACGGCGGTTCCGAGTTCACCGCGAAATGGTGGACCCAGGGCGACACACCCGGATCAGCGGACGTCTGGGGAGCCGGCATCCGCTGTTGAGACCTGGTGGGGCGGCCCCCAGCCGCCCCACCTCCTCCTGCATCTCAGCATCGAGGGCGGGAGAAGACAGGATGCGGATGCTCCGGCATCCGCCAGACGAAGGAAGATCATGACGAGACCTGAACGACCCAGGCGCGGCATCGCCGCCGCGCTGGCGACGCTCGCGACGGCGGCAACCGTCGCCGCGCTCGCCGCCGTCGCCACCGTGCCGGCAGCGGCGGCCACGGTGCCCCAGACCGTGGCCGCCGAGGCGCCGAGTGCCATGAACGGCTATCGCACCGTCGGCTATTTCGCGCAGTGGGGGGTGTACGGGCGCGGCTTCCAGGCCAAGCAGCTCGACGTCTCCGGTGCTGCCGCCGACCTCACGCACATCAACTACGCCTTCGGCAACATCCACCACGAAACGCTGAAGTGCTTCATCGCGAACAAGGCGCAGGGCACAGGACCGAACGGCTCCGACGGCGCAGGCGACGCCTGGGCCGACTTCGGGATGGGCTATACGGCCGCGAACTCGGTCTCCGGCGTCGCCGACAGCTGGGACCAGCCATTGGCGGGATCCTTCAACCAGCTCAAGCAGCTGAAGCAGAAGAACCCCGACCTCAACGTGATGCTGTCGCTCGGCGGTTGGACCTGGTCGAAGAACTTCTCGGCGGCAGCAGCCACGGACGCCACCCGGAAGACGTTCGTCTCCAGCTGCATCGATCTGTACATCAAGGGCAACCTGCCTGTCGTCGACGGGCGCGGCGGACCGGGAGCGGCAGCGGGAGTCTTCGACGGATTCGACATCGACTGGGAGTGGCCCGGTTCGCAGAACGGCGAGGTCGGCAACATCGTCGACGAGGCGAACGACCGGGCGAACTTCAAGGCTCTGCTCAGGGAGTTCCGTACGCAGCTGGATGCGCTGACCGTGACGACCGGAAAGGACTATCAGTTGTCGGCCTTCCTGCCGGCGAATCCTGCCGACATCGAGGCCGGGGGCTGGAACGATCCCGAACTGTTCGACTATCTCGATTTCGGCAACATTCAGGGCTACGACCTGCACGGCGCATGGGATGCCGGACTCACCGGTCATCAGGGCAACCTGTACGACGACCCGGCTGATACCCGGGCGGAGGCGAGACAGTTCAGCGTCGATCAGAGCGTGCGCGAGTACCTCAAGACCGGGATCGATCCGACCCAGCTCGGCATGGGCCTCGCCGCGTACGGGCGCGGCTGGCAGGGAGCCACCTCAGTCAACGCATGGGGCCCGGCGACGGGCGCCGGACCAGGCACGTGGGAGAAGGGCAACGAGGACTACGACAAGCTGAAGAACCTCGGCACCGGCCACTACGACGCGACGATCGGCGCCTCGTGGCGCTACGACGGCAACCAGTGGTGGAGCTACGACGACACCCGCAGCGTCGCGCAGAAGGCCGCGTACATCGTGGAGCACAAGCTCGGCGGCGGTATGTGGTGGGAGCTCTCCGGCGACCGCCAGGGCGAGCTCATCGGCACCCTGGCCGACCATCTCCGCGCTGCGGCACCCGGTGGAGCGACCGATCCGACGGATCCCACGGATCCGACGGATCCCACCGATCCGACCGATCCCGGCACCTGCGACGCCGCGGCATGGTCATCGACAGCCGTCTACACCGGCGGCGCCACGGTCTCGCACGCGGGATCGGAGTACACCGCGAAGTGGTGGACACAGGGTGACACTCCTGGCACGAACGCCGTGTGGGCGCTCGTCGAGGCATGCAGCACCGATCCGACCGATCCGACGGATCCGACCGATCCGACCGATCCGACGGATCCTGGCGCCTGCGATGCCGCGGCCTGGTCGCCGACCGCTGTCTACACGGGCGGCGCGACCGCTTCGTACCAGGGGTCCGAGTACACCGCGAAGTGGTGGACTCAGGGAGAGGCACCCGGTTCGGTCGAATGGGGAGCATGGGGTCTGGTCGGTGCGTGCTAGCCGCCTGACCTGACGAGACGAGCACCCTGGACACCTGTCCAGGGTGCTCGTCTCGGTGCCGAAGAGGCACGGGACTGCTTTGCTACCCTGTGCCTAGCTGCGAAGTACTCTTCGCACCGGGGGAGTCGACAAGGTGAAGACACCGGAGATGTGGCGACGGCGCCCGTCCGAAGGAACGGTCGTTTCGCTGGAGATCATCGAGAACATGCTCGATGATCTGCTCGAACATGAGTTGAGCACGGCACCGCATGTGCTGAGAACGCTCGTGGTCGAGTTGAACGCCGACCTGCCGACCGTCCGTGAAGTCGTGGCACATCTCGCACCCCAGCAACGGCACGGATTGAGGCCGCTTCCTGCGCCGCTTCCGCTGGTGCCGCCGATCGCGAATGAGTTCGCCGACCTCAGGTTCACCGATGCCGATCGGGATCTGCTGCTGGCGGCGGCACTGTGTCTGGAGGATCGCCTCGATCCGGTGCTCGAGTTCGCGGCTCGGTCCGCGCATGAGATCGTCGCCGGTCCGGTGGGGCAGCATCTGACCATCCACGCCGGCCGATTTCGATTCGCGGACCCGCGACTCGCGATCTGGCTTCGAGAGACGACAGCATCGGCCGTTCAGGTGGATGTGCACGAACGGCTGGGCGCGATCTTCGGCCGCAGGGGCGAGCAGGTGAGTGCGGACTGGCATCGGGCCAGGTCATCACTGCGCGGCGATCCCTCGACGGCATCCGAGCTGATCCGAATCGCGCGCGAGTTGTCCGAGGGCGGCGACGCCGATCGCGCTCTCCTCCTCGCCGCTGAGGCGGCATCGCACGCGGTCGGGGTCGAACGCGACGATGCACGCCTGGTGGCCGGCGCGGCGGCGATCGGAGCGGGTTATGCGGCGGAGGCGAGCGGGTGGCTGGGGAGCCTCTTCCCCGATGGCACCGAGCGCTACCGTCTTCAAGGGCTGGGCGGCCTCGTGGTGGCACTGGCGCATCTTCACGGCGACGTGCCCGACATCGATGCGACGGAGCTCCGGCCGCGAACAGATGATCACGACGATTGGTACGCCTGGACGAGAGCGGCGGCCCTTGCCGCGGTGCTCTGCGCCGAGCGAGGAGACCGCAGCGGAATGCGATCCTGGCTGGATGCGCTGCGCGACGGATGCGCGCGGGTCGGTGCGGAGAGCCGATTGCGCGATCCAGTGGTCGCCCTGAGCTGGTTGCTCGTCGGGGAGCGGGAGACAACGGCCGCCGAAGGCACGGGCCCGGTCTCCGGCAGTGTGCTCGGCGCTCTGCGCGCTGCCCTGGACGACGACATCGATGGCGGATTGCGGATCCTCGCAAACGGAGAAGGCACGATGGGCGCTGAGATCGATCCGTTCGTCGCCGGGTTCGAATACAGCCCGCTCGTGCAGGCCTATCGGGCGGTGACGGAGACGCTCCTCCTGACGTGGCGTGGGGATATATCGCAGGCCAGGCAGTGTCTGATCGCGGCAGCGGTCGTGTCTCCGGTGGCGATACCGTTCGCGGGACTCGCCGTGGCACTCGCTCGTCGCCTCGACCTCGCCGTTCTCGGCACCCTGAGCCCGTTCGCACGCTCCCTGACCGCTGCGCTGCCGTCCGGACTCCGCGTGGAACGTCTGGTGGATCGCGGCATCGAGGCGTATCTGGATGGTGCGTTCGCCAAGGCCGCGGCATTCCTGCGGCTGTGGCAGGATCGCGGTGCTCCGGAGGCGGTGTTCGGCATTCCCGGGCTTGACGAGGTCGCCCCTGCGGCACGAGAACGAACGCCCAGAAGAGTCGAGCCGGGGGAGGAGGACAGCGCTCGCCGGTTATGCGCGCGTGTCATCGACGCGCCGGAGGGACGATGGCGTGCGGAATTCGCGGAGGTTCACGTCGAGGCGCGGGCCTTGCGCTCGCCATTCGCGAGAGCGAGGGTGGAGGCGTTGATCGGCATCCACACCGTGATCCACGGCGAGCGGATGACCGGGCGACGGCACCTGGGAACGGCACGGAACCTGTTCGAGGATGCGGGCGCAGCCGCCTGGGCGGCCGCCATGGAACGACGCATCGAGAGGCTCGGCCCGGCGGATGGCGGCGTCGGTGCGGAGGACGATCATCTGGCTGCCTGCCGACGCGCGTGGGAGACGCAGTTGACGGTGCGGGAGCTCGAGGTGGCGATGCTGGTCGTCGGCGGCACCATGAATCGGGAGATCGCGGAGCGACTGAATGTCTCGGTCCGCACGGTCGAGGTGCACGTGGGGAGGCTGCTGGCGAAGTTCGACGTCCGAACCCGAGTGGAGCTCACCGCGCTGGCGCACCGGACGGATCAGTTTCTCTGACGGAGCGGTCCCGGGCTCCCGGACGATCAGCGCGGGAGCGAGAGCAGATCCTCGGATGCCTCGGCGAGGCCGTCTGCGATGAGCGAGTCGATCGCCCTGTCTCGCTGTCGGAGATCCGGCCAATCGGCGATCACGGACGACAGTGGCACTGCGGACGGCGCCGCTTCGCGCAGCATCCGCAGCACCGCGCCGCGGGCCTGCCGGTCCGAACCCTCATACGTCGCCTGCCGCCGCCGAGTGTCCGGCGTTTCCGGCCGGCCGGCCGCCACCCAGGCGCAGCTGGTGCGAAGTGGGCACCGGTCGCATTTCGGAGCGCGAGCGGTGCACACCGTCGCGCCCAGCTCCATCGCTGCGGCGTTGAACACGCCCGATTCGGCATCCGTCGCCGGCAGCAGGGAATCCATCAGGGCAAGGTCACGACGTGAGGCCGCCGCCGGTTGCGCCTTTCCCTCGATCGCCCTCGCGAGCATTCTGCGTGTGTTGGTGTCGACGACGGGATGCCGGTCGCCGTAGGCGAAGACGGCCACGGCCCTCGCGGTGTAGTCGCCGATTCCGGAGAGAGCGAGCAGAGCATCGACCTCTCGCGGCACGATTCCGTCATGCCGTTCCACGATCTCGATCGCCGCGCGGTGCAGCCACAGTGCGCGGCGCGGATAACCGAGGTTCGCCCACTGCTGCACCACCTCTGACCCCGTGGCGGCAGCCATGGCACGGGGCGTCGGCCAGCGCGTCAACCAGGCGTCCAGATGCGGGATCACCCGGTTGACAGGGGTCTGCTGCAGCATGAACTCGCTGACGAGCGTGCCCCAGGCGCCGAACTGTTCGTGAAACGCAGTGCGGCGCCATGGCAGATCTCGGGCGGTTCGCCGATACCAGGTGGACAGCTCGGCCTGCAGAGCGGGCAGAGACGTCGGATTCGCGGGCACCAGGTCAGCCTATGACGAGAGTTAGGCTGGGAGGATGGTCTCGCCCGGCATCCTCCTCGTCGACAAGCCCGCGGGCATCACCAGCCACGACGCGGTCGCGCGCACGCGCAAGGCCTTCGGCACTCGCAAGGTCGGGCACGCGGGCACACTCGATCCGATGGCGACCGGACTGCTGGTGATCGGGATCGAAGGGGCCACGAGGCTCCTCACCTATATCGTCGGCGCAGATAAGACCTACGAGGCGACGATCCGGCTCGGCCAGACGACCGGTACCGACGACGCGGACGGCGAGATCACCGAGCGCGCCGACGATTCGACCTGGGCCACGGTCACCCCGGCGCGCATCGCAGAGGGGGTCGCGGCGCTGACCGGTGCGATCTCGCAGGTCCCCAGTTCGGTGTCGGCGATCAAGGTCGACGGTCGCCGGGCGTACGACCGGGTTCGTGCAGGGGAGGAGGTCGTCCTCGCCGCACGCGACGTCGTCGTGTCCCGCTTCGACGTCATCGCCGAGCGCAGAGGCTCCGGCACCCTCGACCTCGATGTCGTCGTCGACTGCTCCTCCGGCACCTACATCCGTTCGCTGGCGCGCGATCTCGGCGCTGCACTGGGCGTCGGCGGTCACCTCACGGCGTTGCGCCGCACTCGAGTAGGCGCCTTCGACGTCGCGGATGCCGTCGCCATCGAAGATCTGGCCGGAGCATCGACGCTCACCCCCGCCGATGCTGCCGCGCGCATCCTCGAGGCGCTCCCGGTGAGCGCGGATGACGCCCGGGATCTGCGCCACGGCAAACGGCTCGCCGGTCAGGCCGCACGGCTCACGGGCGCACTCGCAGCGGCCATCGATCCGGATGGAGCGCTCGTCGGCATCGTCGAGAAGCGCGGCGCCGACCTCAAGAGCGCCATGAACATGCCGGACGTCGCGTCGTGATCCTCTGGTTCACCGTCGCGCAGATCGCGGTCGCCGTCGCGGCCGGAGTGTTCTGCCTCGTTCTCGGTCTCGTCGGTCGCCGTCCCAGCGACTTCTCGGTCGGGTCTCTCGCTCTCGTCGAGATCCTCCTCGTCGCACAGGTGGTCATCGCGATCGTCGCGCCCCTGGCAGGCAATCCGCCCACCGGTGATCTGCTCGAGTACTGGGTCTATCTCGTCTCCGCCGTGCTGCTGCCGATCGGCGCGGTCCTGTGGGCGCTGATGGAGCGCAGCCGCTGGAGCACCGTGATCCTCGGCGTCGCAGGCCTGGCCATCGCGATCATGCTCTGGCGGATGCAGGTCATCTGGACGATCCAGATCGCCTGACCTCTGGCGAGGACGCGGAGACCAGTCCTTCTCTGCGCACCTAGGATGGAATGCGCTATGAGCTCCTCCGTTCCCGCCCCTCGGATGACCGGTATCGGCCGTGTCCTCGTGATCGTCTACGCCGTGATGGCGCTCGCCGCGACCGGGCGGAGCGTCGTGCAGATCATCCGCCGTTTCGACGAGGCGCCGCTGGCCTACACACTGTCCGCCGTGGCGGCCGTCGTGTACATCCTGGCGACTCTCGCGCTGGTGCTCGCCGGACGAAGCGGCTGGTACGCCGTGGCCTGGGTGGCAATCGTGTTCGAGCTCACGGGTGTGCTCGTCGTCGGGACGCTCAGCCTGCTGATGCCGGCGCTCTTCCAGCACGAGACCGTCTGGTCGATGTTCGGTGTCGGTTACCTGTTCATCCCGTTGGTTCTCCCGGTGTTCGGGATCTGGTGGTTGCGCACGCACCGACCAGTATCGTCGCCGCAGCTCTCGGGGGTGGCGGCGTGATCGTCTTCCGTGACCCCGCTCAGATTCCCGCCGACTTCGGTCGCTCCGTCGTGGCGATCGGGAAGTTCGACGGCGTGCACGCCGGTCACCGCGCGGTCATCCGTCGACTGAAGGAGGAGGCTGCGGCATCCGGTGCGCGCGCTGTCGCCGTCACCTTCGACCGCAATCCGCTCGCCGTGCTGCGCCCTGATCGCTGTCCTGAGAACGTGGTCACGGTCGAGCGCAAGCTCGAGTTGCTCGGCGAGCTCGACCTCGATGCGACGCTTCTGCTCACATTCGACGAGGCCATGGCTGCGCGAAGCGCCGAGGCGTTCGTCGCCGACATCCTGGTCGCAGCGCTCCGGGTGTCGACGGTGCTCGTCGGCGAGGACTTCCGGTTCGGTCGCGGCGGGGCGGGAGACCCCGAACTCCTTCGCACGCTCGGCCCGCAGCACGGCTTCACGGTCGATGTCGTCGACGACGTCTATCTGCCCGGATCCGAGCGTCGGGTGTCGTCGACGTGGATCCGTGAGCTGCTCATCGAAGGAGACGTCGCGACGGCGACGCGCGTCCTCGGCCGCAATGTCGATGTGCGCGGCGAGGTCGTGCACGGACTGAAGCGGGGGCGAGAACTCGGATTCCCGACTGCGAATCTTTCGACGATCGTCGACGCCTTCGTGCCGGCGGATGGCGTGTACGCGGGCTGGCTCGTCGACCACGACAGCGGGATCCGCCACCGGGCTGCGATCTCGGTCGGGACGAACCCCACCTTCGACGACGTCCTCGTTCGTCAGGTGGAGGCGCACGTCCTCGGCGAGACCGATCTCGATCTGTACGGCCACGACGTGAGCGTCGAGTTCGTCCAGCGCCTGCGGGGGATGGTCGCGTTCGAAGGCATCGACAAGCTCAAGGCGCAGATGGCGTCCGATGTCGCCGAGGCCGAAGTGCTGCTCGCCCGCCAGCCGTGATTCGGCTCGTCGCTCGGCAGTGGACGGCGATTCTGGCGTAGACTGTCGATCGTTCCCGGCGAACCTCGCACGTCACTCGTGCGTCGGCGGGAATGAGGTCTACTGTTCGTACGGTCCTGGCACACGCCACACGCGGACATCGAGAACGGCTCAGGCGCCCCGGGCGCCTCGGCATTCACGCTCAGGAGGAGCATGCCGACTACGGCAACTGCCGCCACGCGGCGCAAGAAGACATCCCGTCGCGACGACGACGCCCCCCTCATCCCGATCCTCGCGCGCAAAGTGCGCGAGATCGAAGCGAAGTCGCAGCGCGGCAAGCTGGGTCCGACGAACCGGGTGAAGTTCCAGGTGATCGCGTTCCTGGTGCGCGAGGAGCGGGCCAGGGTGAAGGCCGATGCCGAGCTCGGCGATCCCGCACGCGCAGAACTGCTCAAGCGGCTCGACGGCGTCGCGACCATCCTCGCCAAGACCGCAGCGCGGGACACGTCCCTCATCCAGCTGCTCGAGGCTGATCAGGCGACATCGCCGGTTGCGAAGCGGATGCGGCGCGACTGGCTCCTCGAATCCGGAGCCGAGCTCGCTCCGGAAGAGCTCATCATCGTCGACATCGCCCCTGTGCAGGCGCCCGTCGTGCCGGCGGGGATCGCCGAGCGCCAGGTCACACCGCTCTCCGTCGAAGCGCGTCAGCTCGCCAACCCGTTCCTCGAGCCCGACCTCACGCCACGGGCGACGAGCACTCCGCGCCGCCGCCTCGACGGCTGGGAGTTGATGGGGCCGCTCTACAAGTCGTTCGAGACCGGAGCCGGCGGAGCCGTGGCGAGCATGGATCTGCCGCCGGCACCCGAGTTCGACCACCTGTCGCCCAAGGGCCTCGAGATCATGGTGCACCAGTCCCGCTTCCTCGAAGAGGTGCGAGCGGGCCACCGCAGCTTCCTCCTCGCGGACGAGCCAGGACTCGGCAAGACCGCGCAGTCCGCACTCGCCGCATCCGTCGCCGGGGCCTACCCGTTGCTCGCGGTCGTCCCGAACGTCGTGAAGATGAACTGGGCGCGCGAAGTGGAGCGCTGGACACCGCAGCGTCGCGCCACCGTCATCCAAGGTGACGGCGACGACATCGATGCCTTCGCGGACGTCTTCATCGTGAACTACGAGATCCTCGACCGGCACATGTCCTGGCTGGGCTCGCTCGGACTGCGGGGCATGGTCGTCGATGAGGCGCACTTCATCAAGAACCTGTCGTCGCAGCGCTCGCAGAACGTCTTGGCGCTGGCCTCCCGTGTCCGCGAGCGCACGCCCGGCGGCAACCCGCTGATGCTGGCGCTCACCGGAACGCCGCTGATCAATGACGTCGAGGACTTCGACGCGATCTGGCGGTTCCTCGGTTGGACCACCGGTGAGAAGCCGGGTCCGGAGCTCATGGAGAAGCTGGACGCGACCGGCCTCACTCCCGCGGACAAGGCCTTCTACCCGGAGGCTCGCGAGGCCGTGATCTCGATGGGCATCGTCCGCCGCAAGAAGAAGGACGTCGCGGCCGACCTGCCGGACAAGCTCATCGCAGACCTCCCCGTGCAGCTGGACGACGAGTTCGGGCGCAGCATCCGTCAGGCGGAGCGCGAACTGGGGGAGCGGCTGGCTGCGAAGTACCGCCGCATCATCGAAGCGCGCACCTCGTCCGCATCGAAGAGCCTGTGGACCGGTACTCCTGGCGAGATCGACGAAGACATCGTCCGCCTGGTTGCACACAACGAGCTCGAGGAGTCGAAGGCCGCAGGTACCGGCGGCGACAACGTCTTCACGATGGTGCGCCGAATCGGTCAGGCCAAGGCTCAGCTCGCCGCCGATTATGCAGCACAGCTGCAGCGCTCGGTCGGCAAGGTCGTGTTCTTCGCGAAGCACATCGACGTGATGGATCGAGCCGAGGCGCACTTCGCCTCGGTGGGCATCCGCTCAGTGTCGATCCGAGGCGATCAGACGTCCACTGCGCGCCAGCAGGCGATCGACGACTTCAACGGCGATCCCGCCGTCGGCATCGCCGTCTGCTCGCTCACCGCGGCAGGCGTCGGCCTCAATCTGCAGGCAGCATCGAACGTCGTGCTCGCTGAGCTCAGCTGGACGGCCGCCGAACAGACGCAGGCGATCGACCGGGTGCACCGCATCGGGCAGGACGAGCCCGTCACCGCCTGGCGCATCATCGCCGCGCACACGATCGACACCAAGATCGCGGAGCTCATCGATCAGAAGCAAGGGCTGGCAGCGCGTGCGCTCGACGGCGAGGCCGTGGATGACGCGGCTGCCGAGCCGGTGCAGCTCGCTGCGCTCATGCACCTGCTGCGTCAGGCGCTCGGCGCCTCCTGAAATACACCTCAATCCGCCCGTTAAGAAGCACGCTTCTTAACGGGCGGACGGCTTCGAAAAATCCCCTTCGAGGGAAGATCGGCGATTCGGTCGATCTTGGCCGGCAAGATCCGGGGTTTTCGCGCGTCTCGAATGGCGCCTGATGGCGCTTCGGCACTAGTGTCGAGGCAGGCAGCGTCGCCTTTCCCCCTTTCCCGAAGTCAGAAGGCAGCAGCATGAAGATCGGCATCCTGACGAGCGGCGGCGACTGCCCCGGACTCAACGCGGTCATCCGCGGCATCGTTCTCAAGGGCACGACGACGTACGACATCGAGTTCGTCGGCATCCGGAACGGCTGGCGCGGTGTTGTGGACGGTGACTTCTTCCCGCTCACGCGACACGAGGTGAAGGGGCTCTCCAAGGCCGGCGGCACGATTCTGGGCACCAGCCGCACCAACCCCTACGAGGGTGCGCGCGGCGGCGCCGAGAACATCGCGAAGACCCTGTACGGCCACAAGATCGACGGCATCGTCGCGATCGGCGGAGAGGGCACTCTGGCCGCCGCCGATCGTCTGTCGAAGGACGGCATCAACGTGCTCGGGGTCCCGAAGACCATCGACAACGATCTGCAGGCCACGGACTACTCGTTCGGCTTCGACACCGCGGTCAACATCGCAACCGATGCCATGGACCGCCTGCGCACCACCGGCGACTCGCACCAGCGGTGCATGGTCGCCGAGGTGATGGGACGTCATGTCGGCTGGATCGCGTTGCACGCTGGAATGGCCGCAGGCGCTCATGTGATCTGCATCCCCGAGGTCCCGATGTCGATCGATGAGATCGCCGCTCTGGTCACCAGCGCGTTCGACCGCGGCAGGGCTCCGCTCGTCGTGGTGTCCGAGGGCTTCACCCTCACCGGCATGGACGAGGCATACAGCGATAAGGGACTGGACGCCTTCAACCGCCCGCGCCTCGGCGGCATCAGCGAGATCCTCGCCCCCGAGATCGAGCGCATCACCGGCATCGAGACCCGCTCCACCGTGCTCGGCCACATCCAGCGCGGCGGTTCGCCGTCGGCGTTCGATCGAGTGCTCGCGACTCGGCTCGGCTTGCACGCGGCAGATGCGCTGGTCGAGGAGTCCTGGGGTCAGATGGTGGCCATGCGTGGCACCGACATCGTCCGTGTGCCGTTCGCCGAGGCTCTCGGTGAGCTGAACACCGTCTCCCGCGCCCGTTACGACGAGGCCGCGGCGCTCTTCGGCTGATCCTGGCCCCGACGCCGGCTGAGATCAGGACGAAGTCCCCAGATCAGGACGTTTCCCGCAGATTCTTCCTGATCTGGGGCGGTCTTCCTGATCTCAGGCGGACGGACACCGTCAGGCCGCGCGGTGAAGCCCCTGTGCGATCGCCGCGCGGATGACGTTCTGGACCAAGTCCGGCTGGAAAAGCACCTGGTAGTAGTCGAAGCGCACGACGGTATAGCCGCGTAGGCGCAAGCGGACGTCGGCTTCGATGTCACGACGGCGATCGGCCGGGCTGCTGTGGTGCGCGAAACCATCGAGCTGAACGACCAGGCGATCGCCGATCAGCGCATCGATCGAGTGCCCGTCGATCCATACCTGCTGTTGAACGGCGACGCCGATCGCGCGCATCAGGTCCACGAAGTGGGTCTCCAGTCCCGAGTCGGACAGCTTTGTGCAGAGGGCGGCGATGTGGTTCGCGCGTTCACTGTGCCATTCAATGCGCTCGAGCACCGCGGCGTCGACGAACTTCTTGTTGAGCGCCGATTCCCAGATCGCCAGGGCGGCAGCCAGTTCTTGGCATCGCGCTACATGGTGGAGCACATTGATCAGCGGATCGACGACTGCGCGCGCAGCAGCGGGCGCAGGGCCCGTCGACCAATGCACACGCAGTCCCTCGGTCTTGATCCGGGCCGCGCTAGGCGATACGGCGACGTGGACGCCAGAGTGCGCGGGGACCCAAAGCCCGAGTTTCCGGGCGGCGCTCACGCACGTCAGTCGCCCGCCGATGCCGATCGCGGCCAGGATCGCCGAATCACACTCACGGAGCGCGATCCAGGACCGCCGGAATCGCAGCATCCGCCCCGATCGGACTCCCGCCGCTATCGCATGCTTGCTGAACCCAGCAGCGTATATGTCTGACGAGTGCGCGGCGCCATCGTGAGCGCGGAGCCATTCCTCGAGGAGCATCCGTACACTCTCCGCGTACTCGCGGTTCCGCGGGGCTGAACCGGCGGGATGTGCATCAAATTAGCCCGACAGTCGTCTGTGGAGGAGAAGTCGCCGCAGCCCGAGATCAGGACAATGTCCCGAGATCAGGACGATTCCTGCTGAATCGTCCTGATCTCGGGCGGAACTCCTGATCTCAGCAGCCCGGGGTCAGGCCTCCGCCAAGCCGAGGGTGTCGAGCAGCCAGGCCAGCTCGAACGCCCTTTCCTTCCAGGAGTTGTAGCGCCCGCTGACGCCGCCGTGCCCGGCGACCATCTCGCACTTCAGGAGAACATCGGACGCACCCGCTTCGCGCAGCGCCGCCACCCATTTCGCCGGCTCGACGTAGAGCACCCGCGTGTCGTTGAGAGATGTCACGGCCAGGATGCGCGGGTACGTCGCGTCAGATCGCACGTTCTCGTACGGCGTGTACGACCTCATGTACTCGTAGACGTCGGCATCGTGCAGCGGGTCGCCCCACTCGTCCCATTCGATGACGGTGAGGGGGAGCGAGGGGTCGAGGATCGAGGTCAGCGCGTCGACGAAGGGGACGGATGCCAGGATGCCGACGAACTTGTCCGGTGCGAGGTTCGCGACCGCGCCCATGAGGAGACCCCCGGCGCTGCCGCCCTCGGCGACCATGCGGTCCGCGGAGGTGACTCCTGCGGCGATCAGATGTTCGGCGCAGGTGACGAAGTCCGTGAACGTGTTGCGCTTGGACAGCTTCTTGCCGTCTTCGTACCACTGCCGGCCCATCTCGCCACCGCCGCGCACGTGCGCCACCGCGAAGATCACGCCGCGGTCGAGTTCGGAGAGGCGCGCCACCGAGAACCCAGGATCGATCGAGTGCTCGTACGACCCGTAGCCGTAGAGGTGCAGCGGTCGAAGTTCGGCGCCCGGCTCACCGAACGAGCGCTTCCAGACCAGGGAGATGGGCACCCGGGTGCCGTCGGATGCCACCGCCCATTCGCGTTTCTGCCCGTACTCGGCCGCGTCATACCCGCCGAGCACCGGCTGCTGCTTGCGCAGCACCAGTTCGCGGGTGGCGAGGTCCAGGTCGTACACCGTGCCCGGCGTCACGAACGAGGCGTAGCCGAGACGGAGGAACGGCGAGTGCCACTCGGGGTTCCCGCTGACGCCGGCCGAGTACAGCGGTTCGTCGAAGGAGAGTTCGTCCACGGCATCCGTCGCGTAGTCGAGCAGGCCGACGCGCTCCAACCCCTCGCTGCGGTACTCCACCGTCGCGAAATCACGGAACGCGTCCATGCCGAGCAGACGCCGACCGGCCTCGTGCGCGACGATGACGCGCCGCTCGCCTTGCGGGTCGGATGCCGGCACCGAGACGAGCTCGAAGTCGAGGGCGTCGTCGTTGTGCAGGATGAACAGGCGGTCGTCGCCGTCGACGACGGCGTGCTCGAGCGAGTACTCGACTCCCTCGCGGCGCGGCCACACCAGTCGGGGCTCGGCGGTGATCGGACCGCGCAGATCGACGAGATGCTCTTCGCTGGTGATGCTGGAGCCCACGGCGATCACGAGATAGCGCCGGCTGCGCGTGATGCCTGCACCCAGCCAGAACCGCTCGTCGGGCTCGTGGAACAGCTTCACATCGTCGTCGACCGCTGTGCCGATGCGGTGCAGCCAGAGTGTGTCGGGCCGCCAGGAATCGTCGAGCGTCGTGTACAGGATGCCGTCGCCGGCAGGCGTGAAGAAAGCGCCGCCGGTGTTCGGGATCTCATCGGCCAGCAGTTCGCCGGTGACGAGGTCGCGCACGTGGACCGTGTAGCGCTCGTCGCCTTCGAAGTCGGTGGACCAGAGCAACCGGGTGGCGTCGTCCGAGACGGCGAAGGACCCCAGGGCGAAGAACTCATGTCCCTCCGCCTCGACGTTGCCGTCGAGCAGCACCTCCTCGCCGGGCACGGGTACCCCGGGCTCCAGCAGTGGGGGAGTCCAGTCGTCGGGTGCGGCTGCCGCGCGGCACTGGATGCCGTACTGGGCGCCTTCCTCGGTGCGGCCGTAGTACCACCAGTCTCCGCGTCGGGTGGGCACGGAGAGATCGGTCTCCAGTACACGGCCCTTGATCTCCTGGAACAGCGTCTCGCGGAGGTCTGCCAGGTGTGCGGTTTCGGCATCCGTGTGGGCGTTCTCCGCCTCGAGGTGTGCAGTCACCTCGGACGACTCCTTCTCGCGCAACCATTCGTACGGATCCTCGAAGGTGTGGCCGTGGTGGGTTCGAATGTGCGAGCGGCGGTCTGCGATCGGAGCGTTGGTCACCGCTCCACGCTATCCCAGGTCGAGTTGACCGGCATCGGGGAGGGTGGGAGGATCTACCGGGGCCGGTTAACGGAAGGCAAACCCACGGTGAACTCTTCGTTCATCACGTCGATCACGTCGACACCCTTCTTCTTCGAATCGACCGAAAGTGAACGGTGGAAACCGCAGCCCTCATCGTCGTGCTTGTCATTGCACTTGCACTCTTCTTCGACTTCACGAACGGCTTCCACGACACCGCGAACGCGATGGCCACGCCCATCGCGACCGGTGCTCTCAAGCCGAGAACGGCAGTCCTTCTCGCCGCCGTCCTCAACCTCGTCGGCGCATTCCTATCGACCGAGGTCGCCAAGACCGTCTCCGGCGGGATCGTCCGCGAGGACGCGATCCGCGAGATGGGCGCCGAGGTGTTCCTGCCGCTGATCTTCGCCGGACTCATCGGCGCGATCACGTGGAACATGCTCACCTGGCTGCTCGGCCTGCCGTCGAGCTCTTCGCACGCACTGTTCGGCGGCCTCATCGGCGCGACCCTCGTCGGGGTCGGATTCACGGGAATCGACTTCGGCATCGTGCTGTCGAAGATCATCCTGCCGGCGCTCATCGCGCCGCTCACGGCGGGACTCATCGCCTTCATCGCCACGAAGATCGCGTACTCGATCACGCGGCGCTACGACGGCAAGCCTGACGGTCGCGACGGCTTCCGCTGGGGGCAGATCTTCACGTCGTCCCTCGTCGCCCTCGCGCACGGCACGAACGACGCGCAGAAGACGATGGGCATCATCACACTCGCGCTCATCACGATCGGGTGGCAGTCCGACGAGCATCATGAGCCGGAATTCTGGGTCATCGTCGCGTGTGCCTTCACGATCGCCCTCGGCACCTATCTCGGCGGCTGGCGGATTATCCGCACACTCGGCAAGGGGCTGACCGACGTCAAGCCTGCGCAGGGCTTCGCCGCGGAGAGCTCGACGGCCGCGACCATCCTCGCCTCCAGCGCCCTCGGCTTCGCACTGTCGACGACGCAGGTCGCGTCCGGCTCCGTCATCGGTTCGGGGCTCGGCCGCCGCGGCTCCACCGTCCGCTGGCGGACCGCCGGACGCATCGGGATCGGCTGGCTGCTCACGCTCCCGGCTGCCGGAGCGGTCGGGGCGATGGCCGCGCTGCTGGTGCAGTGGCTGGGCAACTGGGGTGTTGCGATCGACGCCGTGATCGCGGTCGCCATCATCATCGGCCTCTTCCTGCGCTCCCGTCGCAACGTGGTCACCCACGCGAACGCGATGAGCGATGTGGCCGAGTCGGGTATGGCCGTCGACCTTCCCGATGCCCCGCCGCCGACTCGTCGACAGCAGAGCCTCGAGCGGGCCAAGGCCGAGGCCAAGGCCAGGGCGCACGCCAGGGAGAAGGCGAAGTCGGCAGCGAAGAAGGCCAAGGCCGCCGCGCGATCGGACGCCCGTGCGGCGTCACCGGCTGAAACGGACACGGCCGACGGTACGAACGAGGAGTCGAAGTGATCAACTGGTTCGCCTTCATCCAGGTGTTCGCGGCCGCGCTCATCGGCGCCGCGGCGATCGTCACCTTCTACGCAGTGGGACTGCGCCTCCTGGTGCGCAGCGGGCACGCGCCGGTCGTGAGTCCGGCCGAGTTCACAGACGCGATCACCGTGATCTCTGAGAAAGAGCTCAAGCGCGCCGCGAAGCAGGCGGCGAAGGCCGCCAAGAAGAGCCCGCTCACGGATGGGCAGAAACGTCTGTCGCTCGTCGGTGCTTACGGATGCTTCGCCCTGTGCGCCGTCGCCGTGGTCACCGGCATCCTGATCATCGTCCTCGGGCACTGAGCGACGGTCAGTCTGCGGCGTTCAGCCGAGGAGCCCCGCGACGAGGTCATCGATCACATCGTCGGTCGATGTCTCAGGATCGATCGGCGTCGTCAAACGGTCGAGCAGGAGCCCGTCGATCGCATAGTGGAACAGCGCGATCTCCCGCCGCCCGCCGGGGAGGCCTGCCTGTGCATTGAAATCGACGTCGGCATCCAGACCCGATCGCTGCCAGGCGCCCAGCACAGCAGCCAGCTCCGGACGTCGGCTGCTTTCCAAGCGGAGCTCGAACAACGCAAGCGTCACGTCGCGATCGTCGCTCAGCCGACGCACGATGTCGCGGAGGTAGTCCGCGAACAGTGCTCGGCTCGGAACGGATGACGCGCGCGCGGCGAGATCCTCCGGGGTCGGCGCCAGCCGCTCGCCGATGCGTTCGACCAGCCCCTCGATGAGGGCGTCCCTGGTGCGGAAATAGTTCGATGTCGTCCCGGTGGGCACGCCGGCTTCGAGGTCGACCGCGCGATGGGTGAGTCCGCGGGAGCCGTCGTGCGCGAGCACCCGGAGGCCGGCATCCGTGATCGTGCGGCGTCTCGCCTCGTTCTTTGCCATGAGCTCACCCTAGCGCAACCACTACAGGTGCTGTAATCTCTTCATTCTTCGGTGATGGCATCCCCCTGTTCGGGACCCGTCCGTACCACCCCGCGCAGTTCGAGGAGGTGAGTACGACGGTGTTCGGTTCAGGGGTCGTGTTCTCGGAATACGCTCGTCGACACGAGGCGTGATTCCGGAGGCGGCGAGGCGATCGTCCGTCTCGCCGCCTAGGCTGATGCCATGTCTGCGCCCTCCGCCAGCGAGCACGTCTTCGGTCGTCACGAGCCGGCATCCCACGTGATCATCCACGTCAGCGACCCGCACTATCTCGCAGGGGGAGTCCGCCTCGCCGGACGGTACGACGTCGAGGCGAATTTCGCACGGACGCTCGAAGCGATCCGGGTCGTGCATCCGAATCCGGCCGCGATCGTGATCACCGGTGACCTCGCCGACCTGGGAGAGCCCGAGGCGTATCGACGGCTGCGCGATGCTGTCGAACCGGTCGCCGCCGAGCTCGGCGCGGTCGTCGTGTGGGTTGCAGGGAACCATGACGAACGCCCGGCACTTCGGGAGGGGCTGCTCGATCTCGCTCCCACCGAAGAACCCGTCACCGGCGTCTGGGATCTCGATGGGCTGCGGCTGATCGCCCTGGACACCAGTGTGCCCGGATGGCACCATGGCGACCTCGACGGCGGGCAACGGGCGTGGCTCGCCGAGCAGCTCCGTCAGCCTGCCCCGCACGGCACGCTGCTCGCGATGCACCACCCGCCGCTGCCGAGCCACATCCCGCTCTTCGACATCCTCGAACTCCAGCATCAGGATGAACTGGCAGAGGTGATCCGCGGCAGTGATGTCCGCGGCATCCTCGCGGGGCATCTCCACTACTCCGCACACGGCACCTTCGCGGGCGTTCCGGTGAGCGTGGCGTCCGCCACCTGTTACACGATGAACGTCGCGCTGCCGGCATCCGCGGTCAACGGAATGGATGCCGCGCAGTCGTTCCAGTTGGTGCACGTGCACCCGGACACGATCACGCACACCGTGGTGCCGGTGACGGATGCTCCCACCGGTGACTACTTCTCCGAGGCGTGGCTCGAGCAGATGTCCGGGCTGACGCCGGCCGAGCGCCTCGAAGCGTTCGCCCGCAAGACCCACTCGCGGAGCGACGTAGAATAGAAGCATCCCCCGAATTCCTCTCACCCGCCACCACCCACAAGGATGTGACATGGCTTCTGCCGCGCCTGCCCTGACCCGCACCGAGACCGATTCCCTCGGGAGCATGGAGATCCCCGTCGACGCGTACTGGGGCATTCACACCGCCCGCGCCGACGCGAACTTCCCGATCACCAAGCGCCCCATCTCGGTCTACCCCGACCTGGTGAGGGCCCTCGCGATGGTCAAGCAGGCCAGCGCGCGCGCGAACAGGGAGATCGGCGTCCTCGACGCGGAGCGGGCAGATCTCATCGACCGGGCAGCGCAGCGCGTCATCGACGGCGAGTTCCACGATCAGTTCACCGTCGGCGTGATTCAGGGCGGTGCCGGGACTTCGACGAACATGAACGCGAACGAGGTCATCACCAACATCGCGCTCGAGATGGCCGGACGCGAGAAGGGCGACTACGCCTTCCTGTCGCCGATCGACCACACCAACCGCAGTCAGTCGACCAACGACGTGTACCCGACGGCCGTGAAGATCGGCCTGTCGCTGACGCTGCAGTCGCTGCTGGACGAACTCGACCTCCTCCGACGCTCCTTCCTCGGGAAGGCCGTGGAGTTCCACGACGTTCTCAAGGTGGGCCGCACCCAGCTGCAGGACGCCGTGCCGATGACGCTCGGCCAGGAGTTCCACGGCTTCGCGACCACCCTCGGCGAGGACCACAGCCGCCTCGGCGAGAACGCGTCGCTGATGTTCGAGATCAACATGGGCGCGACCGCCATCGGCACGGGCATCACCACGCACGTGGACTACGCGCCCGTCGTGCTCAAGCACCTCCGCGAGATCAGCGGCCTCGACCTCGAGACAGCCACCGACCTCGTCGAGTCGACGAGCGACACAGGCTCGTTCATGTCCTTCTCCTCGTCGCTGAAGCGCAATGCGGTCAAGCTGTCCAAGATCTGCAACGACCTGCGACTGCTCTCCTCAGGCCCCCAGGCAGGTCTCGGCGAGATCAACCTGCCGGCGAGGCAGGCAGGATCCAGCATCATGCCAGGCAAGGTGAACCCGGTCATCCCGGAGGTCGTCAACCAGGTGGCGTTCGCGGTGGTCGGTGCCGACATGACCGTGACCATGGCGGTCGAGGGCGGTCAGCTGCAGCTCAACGCCTTCGAACCCGTCATCGCGCACTCGATCTTCCAGTCGATCACCTGGATGCGTCAGGCGATGTGGACGCTGCGCGTCAACTGCGTCGACGGCATCACCGCCAACCGCGACCGTCTCGGCGCGATGGTCGGTGCATCGGTCGGCGTCATCACCGCCCTGACGCCGTTCATCGGATACGCGGCCTCGGCGGCACTCGCCAAGGCGGCACTGCTGACGAATCGCAACGTCGCCGACCTCGTCGTCGAAGCAGGGCTCATGTCGCGCGAAGAGGTCATCAAGCAGCTTTCGCCCGCCCGACTCTCCGGACTCGAAGCGGTGACGGCGGCGATCCCGATCATCGCTGCCGAGGATCTCACCGAGATCTGAGTGGCCCGATGACGAAGGGCGGATGCTGCAGCGTGCAGCATCCGCCCTCTGTCGTTTCCGCCTCGGAGTGCGTCGAAGCTCTCAGCCGAGAATGCGGCAGTGCGTTGTGAGCTCGCCGATGCCGTCGATGCCCACGGTGACCGTCGAGCGATCACGGAGGAAGATCTGCGGATCGCGCGAGTAGCCGGCGCCTCCGGGGCTGCCGGTGGAGATCAAGGTGCCAGGCAGCAGTGTGAGCGACTGGGACAAGTGTGCGATCAACGTCGCCACCGAGCGGACCATCTGACCGGTGGAGGCATCCTGCACGGTGTGGCCGTCGACGATCGTCCAGATATGCAGATCCTGCGGGTCGGCGACCTCGTCTGCGGTGACCACGAACGGGCCGGTCGGAGTGAAGCCGTCGAACGACTTGCATCGCGACCACTGCGCCTCGGAGAACTGGATGTCGCGGGCGGTGATGTCGTTGACGACCGTATAACCCCAGACGTACGACAGCGCCCGGTCCGCGGACACATCCTTGGCCGGTGTGCCGATGAGCACGCCGAGTTCGGCCTCGTAGTCGACTGATTCGCTCAGGGACCGCGGCCAGGACGTCGTCTGTTCGTGACCGGTCAGCGAGTTCGGCCACAGGGTGAAGACCGTCGGCGCGCTGTCGGTCTTCAGGCCGAGTTCGCTGGAGTGCGCGGCATAGTTCAGCCCGACGGCGAGCACGGCCGGGGGAGCGAGCACGGCAGATGCATAACCGAAGTCGCCGAGCGGATGCCGCGGAGCGGTGCTCGAGCCCAGAGCGCTCCTGATCGCGTCGAGCGCGTCAGCACCGCCCTCGATGAGCTCCTGCAGGGTCGCAGGTGCGTCGGGGATCAGATCGGAGACGAGGATGGCATCGGCGTCTTCCACCACTGCAAGAGCAATGTGAGAGGAATCGGCACGGCGCAGATGAGCGAACCGCATACCTCTACGCTACCGGTGACGAGCACGAACTTCCTGGAGGACTTCGCCAGACCGCGGGCGCAATGCTTGTTCCCCATATGCTTTGGCTATGAGTTCCGGAGGACCGTCCCAGCCGCAGCAGCCGCCGTCGTACACACCGCCGCCGGCGCAACCGGCAGCAGCGCAGTACTCTGCGCAGCAGTATGCGCAGTCGCCGTACTTGCCGCCGAGGTCTCCGCAGCCGGAGTACGGATCGGCACTCGCGCAGCCGACGCACTATGCACCTCCGGCGCCCGCCGCCCCGTCTCCGGCGCCGTCCCTGCCGAGCCTGCCGGTCCCGGCGAGGAAAGGCCGCACGGTCTCGATCTGGCTCTTCGGTGCACTCGGCTTTCTGCTGATCGCCCTGATCGGCTATTTCGTCTGGGCGCTTGGTGCGCTGGCATCCGGTATCGGGATGGTGCTCGCGCTCATTCCGCTGACGATCGTCTTCCTCGGGGTGCGGTTGATCGACCGCTGGGAGCCGGAGCCGAAGCGCATCCTGTTCTTCGCCGTCGCCTGGGGCGCGATCGCCGCCATCGGGCTCACTCTGCTCTTCGATCTCGGACTGACCCTTCTCTTCGGCCAGCGATCCGACGCCGTGGCTGCCGTCATCCAGGCTCCGATCGTCGAGGAGTTCTGGAAGGGCCTCGGCGTCCTCCTCATCTACTTGACCGCGCGCCGTGCCTTCGACGGCCCGGTCGACGGCGTCGTCTACGGGGCTCTGGTCGGCGCAGGGTTCGCGTTCACCGAGAACATCCAGTACTTCGCGATCAGCCTGATCGAGGGCGGCGGCGAGCAGCTCACGGTGACGTTCGTGATGCGCGCGCTGCTGTCGCCGTTCGCCCACGCGATGTTCACCGCGCTCACCGGCTTCGCGATCGGTCTGGCCGCGCGGCGGCATGCTCCGGTGGGCGCGGCGCTCGGCGCCGGCCTGCTCGGAATGCTCGGCGCCATCCTGCTGCACGGTTTCTGGAACGGCTCGGCGACCTTCGCCGACTTCTTCGGCCTGTACTTCACCCTGCAGGTGCCGCTGTTCATCGGCTTCATCCTCGGGATCATCGCGCTGCGACGGGAGGAATCCCGGCTGACGCGGATGCGGCTGGGGGAGTACGCGGCTGCCGGATGGTTCACCCCGGAAGAGGTGACCATGCTCGCGACCCCTGCCGGACGCAAGACCGGATTGCAGTGGGCGGCTTCTCTGCGCGGCGATCGCCGCCCGTTGATGCGCGAGTTCATCAAGGATTCAGCGGCGCTTGCCGCTGTCCGTCAGCGGGCGATCAGCGGACGCGACCCGCTCGCCGCAGAGGACGAACGTGCGCTGCTCATCCGCACCCGTGCGACGAGGGCGGCGCTGCTCGCGTACTGAGAGCTTGTCGTAGCAAGACTCAGCGCCCGGTGCTGCGGCGATGCCTGCATGACGCCCGGGCGCTGAGTTGATCTGTAAACAGGGTGCACCCGCGTGATCGGGGTGTCAAGAGAGATCCGGAATTCCCCCTCAGATCTCTTCGACGATGACGTCGAGCGCGACGCCTTCGCAGGCGATACGAGGCAGCCCCTCGAGTCGGCTGCCGCGGATGGAATCTCCGGTGGCGCATCTCGGGTCTGTGGAGACGACGACCCGGCCGACGCCGTTCGTCAGCGTCACTTCGTGCCCGAGCGCGGTGAACCTCGGTGTGAGTTCGCGCTCGACGGCGGAGACGAGCAGATCGAGGCCGGCCACCCCGATGCGGGTGCCGTTCACCTCGGCGGGCGCCGCGATGGTGATCGTGTACTCGTCGCTGCAGAGATAGTCGACGTAGGGACCGGCGACGTGAGGGTCGCCGGTCGACATCGGCACCCGATACCACTCGAGGGCGCTGTAGTCGATGTTCTCCTTGTTCACCGATTGTGATGCGAGAACCAGCTGCTTGCGCTCCGCACCCTGCCACCAGGCGAGATGACTGCGCGCATCCGAGAGCAGGTCGATCGCGGCGATGAACCCGGCACCGTACACCGGCACGCCGGGGAGGTCCAGCGTCTCCAGAGCATACGGCCGCACCAGTGCGTCGACTTTCGCCCTGGTGAGAGGGCCGCTGCGCTCGACGGCAGCGAGCTGTTCGGCCAGTGGTGTGACCCAACCGAGCAGTGCGCGGATCGGCGAGGAGAAGTACTCCCGCACGATCGTTGCCGCTGCGTCGATCGCAGTGGGGGTTTTCGTACTCATCACGTCCTCCTGTGCACGTCGATGGTGGGCATGTGGTTCAGCTGATCCGCGTCTGCAGTTCGATGAGCGCGTCGATCGTTTCGGTCACCATGAGCTCCGTCTGCCTGCCGGCCGCTTCCGCGTCCGCCTTCTCCACAGCATCGATCACCGCGAGGAGGTGGGCCGCCTGGCGGCGATGATCCTCGACTTCGTGCGCGACGAGTCGGAGGTAGGGGGAGAGCTCGGCCTGCAGCTTCATCTGCTCACGGGTCAATCGCGCCGATTGACTCAGCGCGACGAGTTCGATCTGCACGTCGTCGAGCAGCCGGCGCTGCTGTTCCGGGTCGAGGTCGGCGAGCCGCTCCATCCGTCGCCGCACCTGCTGGGTCTCCGAGGTGTCAGCGCGCCGCGCTGCCAGGCGCACGCACGCGCCGGTGATCGCGGCGTAATGAGCGCCGAGGTCGCGCAGAGCGAGTCGGGATGAGGTACGCAGGGCTTCGCGTGCGAAGGAGAGCGGGTCGGCGTGCTCGGCGACGAAGCTGCCCCCGTTGCGTCCGCGTTTGGTGATGACGAGTCCGCGGCCGCGCAGCGCGAGCAGCGCCTCGCGCACGGTCACCGGGGCGACGCCCAGGCTCTTGGAGAGGTCTGCTTCCGAGGGGAGCCGTTCTCCCGCGCGCAGATGGCCGCGCGTGATCGCGTCGACCAGGCGTCGTTCGACGAGCTCGGCCCGGCCCTCGTCTCCGATCGGTTGGAACAGGGCGCCCTGCAGCCGGTGCGGATGCTGAGTGGTGGCGGGACGCGCCTCGGAATCCTGTGCCGTACGCGACATCGCCATCGATTCCATTCTGCGATTCTCCACCTTCCGCGGTGAACGGCGAAAACTGCCTCTTGAAATATTACCTCTGGGTTTATATGTTTAATCCACCTTCACGTTCGATGATGACCAGAGGAGAGCGAGATGATCGCTACGGCCCCCGCCACTGCGGCAGTCGACGACGACCGTGCCGCGCCGGGAAGTGTGACGCTGAGCGGTGTCACCAAGTCCTTCGGCGAGTTCACAGCCGTCCGCGACCTCGATCTCGATGTCGCCTCCGGCGAGTTCCTCTCGATGCTCGGCCCGTCAGGCTCCGGGAAGACCACGGTGCTGCGGATGATCGCCGGCTTCGAGGAAGCGACGAGCGGCAGCATCCGCCTGTCCGGTGTCGATGTCACCAGGACGCCACCGCACGCCCGCCAGGTGAACACCGTGTTCCAGGACTACGCGCTGTTCCCGCATCTGACGATCGCCGAGAACGTCGGTTACGGGTTGCGCGTTCGCGGCGAAGGACGCCGAGAGCGCGCAGGTCGCGTGCACGAATCCCTCGAGCAAGTGCGGCTCGACCACGTCGCCGATCGCCTGCCTCACCAGCTCTCCGGTGGTCAGCGACAGCGGATCGCCCTCGCGCGGGCGCTCATCCTGCGTCCCCAGGTGCTGCTGCTCGACGAGCCGCTCGGAGCCCTCGACAAGCAGCTCCGCGAGCAGATGCAGATCGAACTGAAGCAGATCCAGCGGGAGGTGGGCATCACCTTCATCTTCGTCACCCATGACCAGGAGGAGGCGCTCACGCTGAGCGACCGCGTCGCCGTGTTCAACAACGGACGGATCGAACAGGTCGGCACGGCTCGCGAGGTGTACGAATACCCGCAGACCGAGTTCGTCGCCCGCTTCCTCGGTCTCTCCAACCTCATCGGCGGTGAACTCGCCGAGGATCTCACCGGTGACCGTCGGACGATGAGCATCCGTCCGGAGCGCGTGCGTCTGACGGCGCGCGACGAACCACTCGGCGATGGTGACGTCTCACTGACCGGCACGGTCCGCGAGGTCGTCTACACCGGCCCGGCCACCCGCTATCTGGTCACGGCCGACGCCGGAGTCGACATCATCGCCGAGCAGCCCAATGCCCACCACCCCACGTCCGGAGCGGCTTTCGGCCGCGGGGATCTCGTTCGAGCCGCATGGACCCCTGAGCATGCGGCCCGGCTTCCCTGAAGCAACCGGCACCACTGAAAACCCTGCAGCACTGATCACAAAGGAGCGATCCATGCGTCACAAGATCCTGGCCACCACCGCAATGGCGGCCGTCGCCGTCCTCACGCTCTCCGCCTGTTCTGGCGGGGGTGAAAAGCCGTCCACCGAAGGCAACGGTGAACTCCAGATCGAGGTACCCGACATCCCCATGCTCGGCGAACTCGGCGAGAACGAGAGCGACGTCAACATCGTCGCCTGGAGCGGCTTCGTCGAACCGGCCTGGAGCGACGAGTTCACGAAGGAAACCGGATGCACGGTCAATCGCCGCGTCGCCGGCACCAGCGACGAGATGGTGCAGCTCATGCGCACCGGCGATTACGACCTCGTGTCCGCATCGGGCGACGCGAGCCTGCGCCTGATCGCAGGCGGCGACGTGCAGCCTCTCAACCTCGAGCTGATCCCGAGCTTCGGCGACGACATCGTCGAAGGGATGAAGGGGCAGATCTACGACACGATCAACGGCAAGTCGTACGGCATCCCGATCGGTCGCGGCGCCAACATCCTCCAGTACAACAGCGATGTCGTCACTGAGGAGCCAACGAGCTGGGATGTCGCCTGGGAGAAGGACAGCCCGTACGCCGGTCAGGTCATCGCGTACGACGCTCCGATCTACATCGCGGATGCCGCGGTCTATCTGATG
Source organism: Microbacterium sp. LTA6 (assembly GCF_045690355.1). Taxonomy (NCBI): domain Bacteria; kingdom Bacillati; phylum Actinomycetota; class Actinomycetes; order Micrococcales; family Microbacteriaceae; genus Microbacterium; species Microbacterium sp. LTA6. Next base: position 3,639,885 of record NZ_CP147855.1, on the reverse strand, counting down.
GCGCACGAGCCTGATCTCGGCATCGAGAACCCGTATGCGCTCGACGAGAAGCAGCTCGCCGCGGCCGTCGAGCTGCTCAAGCAGCAGAACGAGATCGTCTCCGAATACTGGTCGGACCCCGCCGCGCAGATCACGTCGTTCGCCGGTGGCACCACCGTGCTCGGCACGTCGTGGGAGGTGCTGCGCAAGCTCACCGAAGACGACAAGTTCAAGAGCGTGCTGCCCGAGGAGGGCTCGACGGGCTGGTCGGATGCCTGGATGCTGGCGACCGAGGCCAAGAACCCGAACTGCGCCTATGCGTGGATGGACTACGCCTCCACTCCGGAGGTGAACGGTGCCATTGCGATGAACTTCGGCATGGCACCGGCCAACGCCGCATTCTGCGAGACGAGCGACGAGGCCAAGGTGCACTGCGAGTACTACAACGCCACGAACGAGGAGTACTTCGAGAAGGTGTGGTTCTGGACCACCCCGATCGAGCAGTGCATCGACGGTCGCCCCGCTGACGAGGCCACCTGCACCAACTTCCAGCAGTGGACGGATGCCTGGCTCTCGGTCAAGGGCTGAGAGACGACGAATCCAACGCGCCCTGGGCGGGACTCCGGTCCCGCCCAGGGACGGAAGCTTCCGCAACGACGACGACGGGATCGACATGACGCGGCGCACACGCATCGCCGGCCTCCTGGCCCTCCCGATGACCTGGCTCATCGGGATCTACATCTTCTCGCTGGTGATGCTGCTGGTGACCGCCTTCTGGGTGACGGATCCATTCACCTCGAAAGTGAAACCCGGGTTCACGCTGCGCAACTTCGAGCAGCTCTTCATCAACCCGGCCTACCTCTCGACATCGGTCCGAACACTCGGCATCGCCCTGGGCGTGACCGTGCTGTCGATCCTCATCGCGGTGCCGCTCGGCATCTTCATGGCTAAAGTGGCCGCGCCGTGGCTGCGGGCCCTGCTGGCGGTGGCGATCACCCTGCCCCTCTGGGCGGGATATCTGGTGAAGGTGCTGGCGATGCGCATCACGTTCACGAAGGAGGGGTTCTTCAACTGGATGCTCGCACCGTTCGGTATCGAAGGGCCCGGCTTCACGCTCGGGACGGTCGTCCTCACGCTGACGTACCTGTGGCTTCCGTACATGGCGGTCCCGGTGTACACCGCGATCCGGCAGCTGCCGCCGAACCTGTTCGATGCCTCCGCCGACCTCGGCGCAGGCTCCTGGCGCACGATCACGACCGTCGTGCTTCCGCTGATCAAGCCCGCGATCATCGCCGGCTCCGTGTTCACGTTCTCGCTCAGCCTCGGCGACTATCTCGTCGCACGATTCGTCGGCGGCGACACCCAGATGATCGGCAGTGTCATCGCCTCGAACATCAACCTGAATCCGCCACTCGCCGCGGCGTACTCGCTCGTCCCGATCGCGTTCGTCGTCATCTACCTGGTGAGCGTTCAGCGCACCGGTGCTCTCGAAAGGATGTGAGCGGCTCATGCTGAGACTGTCCCGCACTTCCAAAGCGATCCTCGGGGTCCTCGTCGCGGTCATCCTCGCCTTCATGTACATCCCGCTGGGACTGGTGGTCCTCAACTCATTCAACGCGGCGCGGATCGTCAGCTGGCCGGTCACCGGCTTCTCCTTGGAGTGGTGGGGGAAGGCGTTCTCGAGCGAGCCGGTGCGGATCGCTCTGCTCAATTCCGTCCTGGTCGCGAGCGGGGCGACGGTGATCGCGGTGATCCTCGGCACGCTCGTCGCCTTCGCGCTGCAGCGATATTCCTTCTTCGGCCAGCGGGCGGTGAACCTGCTGGTGGTCCTGCCGATCGCCCTCCCAGGGATCGTCACAGGCGTCGCGCTGAACAACACCTACAACCGGATGCTCGAGCCCATCGGCATCCAGGTCGGCTTCTACGGGATGATCATCGCGCACGGCACCTTCTGCATCGTGATGGTGTTCAACAACGTCCTCGCTCGACTGCGTCGGCTGAATCCGAGTATCGAGGAGGCATCCCAGGACCTCGGCGCCACACCGTGGCAGACGTTCCGGATGGTCACCTTCCCGCAGTTCCGCAGCGCCCTGATCGCGGGGGCGATCCTCGCCTTCGCGCTCAGCTTCGACGAGGTGTACGTGACGATCTTCACGGCTCCGCCGGGAGTCGACACATTGCCGCTGTGGATCATGAACCAGATGGCGCGTCCGAATGAGGCCAACACGGTCAACGTGGTCGCGACGATCGTGATCCTCGCCTCGTTCATCCCGGTGTGGGTGTCCCAGCGGCTCGGGCGCGACATCACGGATCGCGGATGATGCGCCCGAGCTGAGCCGGCCCGTGCGTTCGCGCTCAGCGGATCATCTGCGTTGACCCGGCGGGGACGCTCGGGTTGGATGGAGTCATGACTGATCGCACAAAGCCCGAGTTCGACGCTCCCACCGGCCCCGCTCCCACGGAACTGGTGGTCCGGGACCTCATCGAAGGCGACGGCGCTGAGGCGAAGCCCGGCGACACCGTGACCGTCCACTACGCGGGTGTCGAGTTCGACTCCGGCGAAGAGTTCGACTCCTCCTGGGGGCGTGGCGAGACCATCCAGTTCCCGCTGCGCGGTCTGATCCAGGGCTGGCAGGACGGCATCCCCGGGATGAAGGTCGGCGGACGCCGTGAACTGGTCATCCCGCCGCAGCTGGCATACGGTCCGGCCGGCGGAGGTCACTTCCTCTCCGGAAAGACGCTGATCTTCATCATCGACCTCGTCGCTGTCGGCTGATCACCCCTTTTTCCAGAAGACGCCCCGATCTGATGATCGGGGCGTCTTCTGCATTCGGGGCCAATTTCACATTCATCGGAATACATTCATGTGAATGTGAGTTGTCTCCTCTGATGCCGCAGAAGCGGCCCCTGCCGCAGCAGCGGTCCACGTCCCCAGAGGAGCAACCATGACCAGCATCGACATCCCCGGCTACCGTCCAGGCACCTGGGTCCTCGACCCCGCGCACAGCGAGGTCACGTTCAGCGTCCGCCACATGATGATCTCGAAGGTGCGCGGCACCTTCGGCATCAAGAACGCGACCCTGGTGGCGCCCGAGAACCCGCTCGAGGCGAAGGTCGAGGCGAGCGTCGACGTCACCTCCATCGACACCAAGGACTCCGGTCGCGACACGCACCTTCGCTCGGCGGACTTCTTCGACACCGAGAACTTCCCGACCATGGAGTTCGTCTCCACCGGCGCCCGCGTCGAGGGCGGCGACTTCTTCGTCGACGGCGACCTCTCGATCCGCGGCGTCACGAAGCCGGTGAGCTTCGAATTCGATTTCGGTGGATTCGGCACCGACCCTTACGGCAATTACAAGGCCGGCGCCTCGGCGGTGACCACGATCAACCGCGAGGATTTCGGTCTGACCTGGAACGCCGCGTTGGAGACCGGCGGAGTCCTCGTCGGCAAGGAGATCACCATCAGCCTCGACCTGCAGGGCGCTCTCGAGCAGAGCTGACGCCCTCGGCCGTCTGAACCCCGGGTCCTCAGGGCTCGGGGTTCAGTGCGTCGTAGCCGCGGAAACGCGGGTTCGTCCTGGCAAGCATCGCTACGAGTGCGATGACCAGGAATCCGCCCAGCAGTGGGGGGAACCACAGCGACGTCGCCGTGGCGAGAACCCCGGCGTAGAGGGCTCCGACGCGAGGTCCACCGGCGACCACGATGATGAAGACACCCTGCAGGCGGCCGCGCATCGCGTCGGGGACCGCGGCCTGCATCATCGTGTTGCGGTAGATCGAGCTGACGTTGTCTGCGGCGCCCGAGAGTGCGAGCGCGATGCACGCGCACACGATGAGGATGATGTTCGGCGAGGTCTCGGATGTGCCGGGCGTGAACGCGCCGATCAGCAGCACTACTCCGAACAGGGCGATCGTTGCGCCGTAGGCCTGAATCGCACGGGTGATGCCGCGGCCATGCCAGCGGTACTGCACCACGCGGCCCGAGAACAGGCTGGACGTGAACGTCCCGACGGCGACCGCTGCCGTCAGGATTCCCGTCGTGACGGCCCCTCCGCCCAGCAGCAGCGTACCGAGGGCGGGGAAGAGGGCGAGCGGCTGCCCGAAGGTCATCGCGATGATGTCGAGCAGGTACTGCATCCGGATGTTGCCGGCTCGGCGCAGAAACCGCCACCCGTCGACAAGGGATGCCAGCCCTGGGCGCACGGTCTCGCCCTCCGGGCGCAGCGCCGGCAGGGCCCATAGGCCGAGGAACATCGACGTCATCAGGATGACGTCGATCGTGTACGTCCACCCGAAGCCGGTGAGCGCGACGAGCAGCCCCGCGAGTGCAGGGCCCGCCATCACCGTGATGCCGAAGGAGATTCCGTTCAGAGCGGATGCGGCGGCCAGCTGGTCGAGGGGGATGAGTCGCGGCACGATGGCGGTTCGGGTGGCGAAGCCGACCGAGTTCGTCGCGGCGATGATCATGCTGAGTGCGTACAGCCACCAGATGGTCTCGGCGCCGGCCCAGGTGAGCGCCGCCAGAAGTGCCGTGGCGCAGAAGGCGATCGATGCGGCGATCAGCGCGACTTTGCGTCGGTCGAACGCGTCAGCCAGCATCCCTCCGTAGAGGCCAGCCACGACCATCGGCACCAGTCCGGCGACGGCGATCATCGAGACCGCCAAGGTGCTGCCGGTGAGATCGAACACGTGCAGCATCACGGTGACGATCGTGAGCTGGCCGCCGATGCCGGTCAGCAACGAGCCGACCCACATCCGGGCGAAGGCCGGGGAGGCCCGCAGGGGAGTGAGGTCGATGAGATGCCCGCGGGAGAACTGCACCTGAAGAGGCTATCGGCCCGTGTGCAGAGGCAGGCGCCGCTGCTGGTAGACTCTTCAGGTTGCCGTTTGATCGGCCGCGGATAAAGAGAGCTCGCACATCAGGTGTTGGGCGCCGCGCAACGAACTGAAAGGGGATCCCATCTATGCCACTCGAATCTGACGCCAAGAAGGCGATCATGGAAGAGTACGCGACGCACCCCGGTGACACCGGATCCCCCGAGGTGCAGGTCGCAATGCTGACGCAGCGCATCAAGGACCTCACCGAACACCTCAAGGAGCACAAGCACGACCACCACTCGCGTCGTGGCCTGTTCCTCATGGTGGGTCAGCGCCGTCGTCTGCTCGGCTACCTCCAGGACATCGACATCGCGCGTTACCGCTCGCTGATCGAGCGTCTTGGGCTTCGCCGCTGAGCGACCCAGCGATCAATCGCACTTCTTCCGAAGGCCGTCCCAGGTGTGGGGCGGCCTTCGTCGTTTCTGCTGCGCGTGGTTCGTTGACCTCATCGTGACTTTCCGGTAGGAAAGTGAAGATGGACTTTCCTACCGGAAAGTTGGGGAGGGCGATGATGGAGCAGAAACCGCTATCGGCGGCCGAGCCGTTGGAACCGCCCACCGCGGATGTCGCGCAGGCGTACCTCGATGAGGTCGACGTGGTCGCGACGCGTCGGGAGGAGCGAATCGATCGGCGTGGAATCGCGTGGGTCGCGCTGGCGGAGGCGGCCGCGCTGGCCGTCTATCTGTCCGTGATGATGTTCGGGTTCGGATCTTCCAGCAGCTCGTCATTCATCACGCTCATCGCTCTCTTACTCGTGTGGATCCAGCTGTCCGGCGAGCTCAAGGAGAGCTTCGGCTTCCAGTCGCGGCTGCGGCGCACAGAGCGCTGGGCGTATGCGCTTTTCGGGTTCGTCGCCGTCGCTGGCGTCGTCGTCGGTATCGCAACTCAGATCGTCGGCGCGGACATCCCGTTCGTTCTGCGCCTGGCGCCAGGCGGGTTGGTCCTCCTCGTCTTCGGCGGACTCGCCGTACGCGATCTCCGCCGCGCACGTCCAGCGGTCCTTCGGCGCGCCCGGGCGCCCCTTGCCACGGTCGCTCGCAACTTCACCCTGACGATCGGCGCCGTGTTCGGCATTGCGATCGCGATCACCTCCGTGGCGTATTCGGTGCCGGCATCGTTGTTCAGCATGGCGCTGATCCTCCTGATGCTCGGCTGGTGGATCGCGGTGCAGATCAGCGACCGGCTTCCGGCACTGGGTGCGGTCTGGTATTGGCCGCAATGGGCGGCGTTCGTGCTGGGCTGGGCAGTGTTCGCCTGCGCAGTGCTCGTGCAGTTCCGTCAGCCGCTCGACCCGTTGATCATCTCGATCGCTGCGGTCGTTGTCGTGTTGGCATTCGTGGCGGCCGCGTTCTTCGACGGTCGCGATGCCGACTGACCCGCAGCCGACGCGCTCGCCGCACCCGCGAACGCGCCTGGACGACAACTTCGCCAGTCCCATCCGGTTCTCATTGATGGCCTCCCTGGACGAGGCCATTGAACTCGATTTCGGAACGCTCGCCGACATCCTCCAGGTCGGGGACTCCGCGCTCAGCAAGGCGATCGCACACCTGCATGAGGCAGGCTACGTGATCGTCCGCAAAGGAATTGTCGGCAGCCGACCACGCACGTGGGTACGTGCCACTGCTGACGGATCGAACGCGTTCGGCGGTCACCTGCAGGCGCTCCGCGAGATCGTCGAACTGGGTGGCCGACAGTTGCCCTCGTGATCGGGGTCGGTCCGCAGCCTCAACAGACACGTTGACGTCGTCGTTTCCCCTGCTATGGTGGTCGACACCCACGAGGTTCTTGTCATCAGCGGTTCTAACCGCTTAGATAGGCGGAAGCACGCGGATCGGACACCCGTCGATCCGCGCGCAGGATGCAATCACGCAGGACACAACTCTGTACGGAGTCTCGATGGATGTCACACAGGATTCGCGCTCGGGAGACCCGAACGTCGGACGGGCGCAGATCGAATGGGTGCGCCGCCACTCGCCGGTGCTGGACGGGTTCGTCCGTCGGCGCATCTCCGACGGATCGTTGGAAGGCAAGCGGATCGCCGTCGTGGTGCATCTCGAAGCCAAGACAGCTTTCCTCGCCACCGTGCTCGCGGATGCCGGAGCCGAGGTGATCGTCGCCGGCAGCAATCCGCGCACCACCCGAGGTGATGTCGTCGAGGCCCTCCGCGAACGCGGACTCACCGTCGTCGCTGAACCTGATGGCGACTACGACTCCTGGGAGCGAGAGCTGTTGATCGCAGCCGACCACGCACCGGAGTACATCATCGACGACGGCGCCGAGCTGACGATGCGCATGAGTCAGTACCGCCCCGAGCTGTTCGCAGGACTCCGCGGAGTCTCGGAGGAGACGACAACGGGGACGGCGCGTCTGCACCGCATGCACGAAGCCGGGCGGTTGCCGTTCCCGGCGCTCACGGCGAACGACGCACGCTGCAAGCACCTCTTCGACAACAAGTTCGGCACCGGGCAGACCACGGTGCAGGCCATGCTTCGCCTGACGAACCGTCAGATCGCCGGAGCCGGATTCTGCGTGGTGGGCTACGGGTACGTCGGCCGCGGTATCGCGCAGTACGCCAAGGCGATGGGAGCTCGCACCAGCGTGATCGAAGTCGACCCGGTGCGCGCCCTGGAAGCGTTCATGGACGGCCACGCCGTCGGCGCCGCCCGGGATGTGCTGCCGGACGCGACCTTCGTGGTCACCGGCACCGGAGGGATGCGAGCGATCGGCGAGCGCGATCTGCCGTTCCTCCGGCACGACGTCGTCCTGGCCAACGCCGGTCACCACGATCTCGAAGTCGACGTCGATGCACTCGCCGCCGCGGCGTCCGCCATCTCCTCGCCTCGAGAGCAGATCGACACATATCGAATCGGCGATCGCGATCTTCACGTCCTGTCCGGGGGAGCGCTCGTGAACATCGCCGGCGGGAGCGGGCATCCGGTCGAGATCATGGACCTCACGTTCGCGGTTCAGGGTATCGGCGCACATCACCTGGTGACCGCTGGTCTCGAGCCGGGCGTGCACATCATTCCCGCCGAGCTCGACGACGCGATCGCAGCTGCGAAGCTCGCGAGCCTGGGCGTGGAGCTCGACCCGATGCGGGCGGAGCAGGAAGACGACGCGGCCGACTGGTTGAGCGAAGGGATCGCACCATGAGCACGTTCGAAGAGCGGGCGCGTGCCGGAGCCGGACGGATCGCCTGGGCAGGCAGAGGGATGCCGGTGCTCCGCGGGATCTCGGTACGCCTCGCCGAGTCTGGAGCACTCAAAGGACACCGCATCGGAGTAGGGCTGGTACTCGAGCCGAAGACCGCGAACCTCGCGCTCGCTCTGCGCGATGCCGGGGCGGAGGTCAGCGTGTACTGCTCGGGTCGGTCAACAGACCAGGAGACCGCAGATGCCCTCGCCGCAGAAGGGCTCGCCGTGTTCGCGGAGGAAGGCGTCGGCGATGAGCGAGACCTGGAACTCGCCAGGGAGTACCTCGGTACCGCGCCCGACATCATCCTCGACGACGGCGCATCGATCATCCGTCTCGCGCACCGCGAGTTCCCCGCCCTCGTCGGCAGCCTCCTGGGGGCTGCGGAGGAGACCACGAGCGGTGTGCGCCCGTTGCGGGCGATGCATGACGACGGCGCGCTGCGCATCCCCGTGGTCGCGGTCAACGATGCCAAGACCAAGTACCTCTTCGACAACGTGTACGGCACCGGCCAGTCGTGCGTGATGACCCTGCTCGACGTGACGAACCTGCAGATCGCCGGACGCACGGTCGTCGTCGTCGGATACGGCTGGGTGGGCAAGGGTGTAGCCCTTCACGCGGCTGCGCTCGGCGCGCGCGTCGTCGTCACCGAACTCGACCCCATCAAGGCGTTGCAGGCACTGCACGACGGGTACAGGGTGATGAGCCTTGCCGACGCAGCGCCGACCGCGGAGGTGGTCTTCGCTGCGACCGGGATCGCCGGAGCCGTCACCGCTGCGCATGTGGACCAGATGCCGGACGGCGTCATCCTCTGCACGGCAGGTGGTGGCGCGTTCGAGCTTCCGATGCCGGAACTGGATGCTCTCGGGACAGCGGATTCCGTTCGCGCCGGTGTCACCCAGTACACCCGTGCCGACGGCACGACGGTCCTCGTCATCAGCGAGGGCGACTGCCTGAACTGCACGGACGGTGAGGGAAACCCGATCGAGGTGATGGACCTCTCGCTTTCGTTGCAGGCTCTGGCGGCCGAACTCATCGCGACGACGGCGAAGGACTGGGGCGTGGGTGTCCACCCGCTTCCCGAGGCACTCGAACAGGCGGTCGCCATCGCCCGCCTGGCTCACGAGGGAGCATCCCTCGAACCGATGACAGATGACCTCGCTGCCGCGATGCGCAGCTGGTGAACCGAGAGGATTTCCCGTGATCAAGAACAGGACCCGCATTGCAGCGGCCGGCTTGCTGGCGGCCGGCGCTCTCGCGCTCGCCGCATGCTCCGAGGGCGCAGCGCCCAGCGCCGAAGCGCTCGACCCGGCGAACGTGCCCGAGGGGGAGACCACGATCACCGTGTGGTCCTTCCTCCCTGACAATTACGACGGCGGAGCCGAGGCCTACGAGGCGGTGATCGCCGCCTTCCAGGACAAGTACCCGCAGGTGACCGTCGAACTGACCACCATGCCGTACCCGACATACTTCGATCAGGTGCGAAACGCCACCGTCGCGCGCAAGGGTGCCGATGTCGTCACGATGTACGGCGGAGCGCAGGCCTACAGCTATCGCAACGGCCTCTACCCGCTGCAGGATGCGATGCTTCCGGAGGTCGAGGAGAACCTGAAGTTCCTCCCGGAGAACCACTCGGAGGACGGCAACCTCTACATCCTCCCCACCGGCACCTACGGCTATGCGCTGCTGGTGAATCAGGAGCTCTTCGCACAGGCGGGCCTGGACCCGGCCACGTCGATCGCCGACTGGGACGGCTTGCTCTCGACGTGTGAGCAGTTGCACGCCAAAGGCATCCAGCCGTTCGCTTCCGGCTGGAAGGACGGCTACATGTTCGAGACGTTCATGTACATGATCTCCAGCCAGCTCATGGACAAGGAGACGCTGGACAGCTGGGTCGCCGGCGATGTTCCGGTCGACGACGAGCTCTTCACCAAGGGCACGCAGTACATCCTCGACATGAACGACGCCGGATGCTTCGGCGGCGACGAGAACCTCGGCGTGAACATGTACGACGACGCGTTCAACCAGTACTACGCGGGTACCGCTGCGATGTTCGCGATGGGGTCGCTCTCCACCGCGAGCACGGCGAGCGAGACGGTTCCGAGCACGACGGTGATGCGCCTTCCGCAGGTGCCCGACTCGCAGTACGAGGAGCTCATCGACGCGGGCGCCGAGGCAGGCTGGGCCGTCACCAAATGGACGAAGAGCCCTGAAGCATCCGCAGCCTTCGTGAACTTCCTCGCCAGCGCCGAAGCGCAGGAGATCCTGTGGAACGCCGTCGGCGTGCCGCCGAACGTGAAGAACCTCGAGGTCGAGGGCACCACCGACATCCAGAAGGCCTACCTGCCCCTGATGCAGGCCGACGAGAATCACACCGGCTTCGCATCGTTCCCGCTGAGCGTGCTCGCCGTCTACGAGCGCAACGCTGCCCCGCTGATCGGCGGCGACCTGACGATCGACGAATTCACCGAGCAGGCGCAGTCCGCCTACGACAAGAGCAAATGACGAACCCCGCTTCGCAGATCGGGGAGGGCGCCATCACGCGCCCTTCCCGATCGACGCGCGCCCGTGCGCGGCGAGGCACCCCGATTCTCAGCGGAAACCTGCTGTTCCTGCTGCCGGTGCTCGCGCTCGAGGTCGGGGTGTTCTTCGCCCCGCTGATCTACCTCGCCTTTCGGTCCTTCTACGACTGGCAGCCGGGAGGAGTGTCGACGTTCATCGGCGTCGGCAATTACACGGAGCTCTTCGCCGATCCCGAGTTCTGGCAGGTGGTCGGCAATCAGCTGTTCTATCTCCTCGGACTTCCGCTGTGGGTGATCGCCCCGCTCGTCGTGGCCTACCTGCTGCGTGAACACGTCGCCCGACCCGGTCTGTGGCGATCGATCTACTTCCTGCCCGCGGTGATGTCTCCGGCGATCGTCGGTCTGGTCTTCCGATCGCTGCTGTCCACCAAAGGGCCGCTCGACAGCTTCCTCACCGATATCGGCTGGCACGCTCTGGCGCTCCCGTGGCTCACGGACCAGGACCTCGTCAAGCCCGTCATCATCGTTCTCGTACTGTGGGCAGGGTTCGGAACGGGAGTGCTCATCTTCTCCGCCGCGCTCGGCGCCGTGCCGCAGGAGATCTTCGAGGCCTCGCGCCTGGACGGCGCCGGGTTCTGGCAGGAGTTCTGGCACATCGCAGCTCCTGCCATCCGACCGACCGTGGTGCTGTGGACCATGTTCCAGGTGATCTCGATCTTCCTGTTCATGTTCTCCTGGATCTACGTGCTCACGGGAGGCGGACCGGGCCTCGCCAGCACGACGCTCGACTTCGCGATCTACCAGAAGTTCATGCGCTTCGGCTTCTTCGGCTCCGCAGCGGCGGAATCCGTCGTGCTGGTGCTGATGATCGTGCTCGTACCGGTGCTCGGCATCCTCGTGCCGAAGTTGATCCGGCGCGTCATCGGGCAGAAGGCGACGGCATGAGCATCCGTACCCAGCGCCGCGTCAGGACGACCATCGCCGCGCTCATCACGATTCCGTTCATCGTGCCGTTCGTTTTCCTGATCGGCACTGCCCTGCGCACGCGCGAGGACTACATCGCCGCCCCTGGCGGCATCCCGAAGGCGTTCACCCTCGACAACATCATCGAGGCATGGTTCGAAGCCGATCTCGGCAGGGCGCTCCTGAACTCGCTGCTGGTGTGTCTGGTCGCGTGCACCGTCTGTACGACGACCGCCCTCGCCGGCGCGTTCTGGTTCCGCGTGCATCAGGGTCGCGTCGCCGACGGCCTGCGCTGGCTGCTGGTCTCCGCCTACGCGATTCCGATGATCGCCTGGCTGATCCCGGTGTTCGTGATCCTCGCGGGTGGCGGGGCCACCGACAACCTGGTCGTCGCCGGGCTCATCAACGGCGTCGCCAGTCTGCCGTTCGCGCTCTACCTCGTGCACACGTTCTTCCGTCAGGTGCTCACACCGGAGCTGTTCGAGGCTGCGACGCTCGACGGAGCCGGACTCGGACGCATCTTCCGCTCCATCGCGGTGCCGTTGGCGCTTCCGGCCATCGCGTCGGTGGTGGCGCTCGTGTTCGTCTGGACGTTCGGCGACCTGCTCGTATCCGCCACGCTTCTTCAGGGAGATCCTTCGGTGTACCCGATCCCGCTCGCAGCCACCTCGCTGTCCACTCGGGAAGACGTCAATCTGCAGGGGCAGGCCGCTGCGGCGCTCGTAGCGCTCCTGCCGACACTGGTCGTCTTCGCCGTCGCGCAGAAGGCGCTGGCGAAGGGCTTCGGAGGAGTCAGTGACAAGTGAGGTCTACGCGGCGGACTGGGTGGTGCCGGTCGTCGCTGCTCCGATACGTGACGGCGCCGTCGTCGTCGAGGACGGGCGCATCGCCTGGATCGGTCCGCAGGCCGACCTTCCGCGCCGGTGGACGGATGCTCCGCGTCAGCGCGGCGTGATCGTGCCCGGTCTCGTCAACGCGCACACGCATCTGCAGTACACCGGATTCCGAGAGATCGGCGCCGGGAGCTACACGAGCTTCGAGGAGTGGTCGTTCGTGTTCGGCGAACTCTACGACGCGGTGGAGCCCGCGTCGTGGCACGAGGCCGCACGGGAAGGCGCACGTCTGGCGATCGCGTCCGGCACGACCGTGTTCGCCGAGATCGTCACCGACACCCCGGCGCGCGGGGCACTGCCGGAATGCGGCGTCGGCGGCATCGAGTACCTCGAGGCGATCGGCCAGTTCGATCGCATCTGGCGGGAGGGGGGCCGAGCCGATTTCCTGGCGTGGCTCGAGGAGCCGACAGATGCCCGTCGCGGGATCTCTCCGCACGCGGCATACAGTCTGGACGGATCCGTGGTCACCGATCTGGTGCGCATCGCGGCCGATCGCGGTCTCCGCGTGCACTCCCATCTCGGCGAGTCCTTCGCCGAGGCCGACTTCTATCGTCACGGCGACAGGACTGTCCTCGGTGCTTACGGCGACCTCCGTGACGAGTTCGAACTGGTCCGCAAGGGCGGCGTCGGTCACACGACCGGCGAATATGCGGATGCCATCGGACTGCTGAGCGAGACCACCCACGTCGCCCATGCGATCTACCTGGACCGGGCGGAACGCGACCTGCTTCTGGCCAGGGGAACGCAGGTCGCCCTCTGCCCGAGATCGAACCGGGTCATCGGTCTCGCCGAGGCGCCCGTCGCCGCTTACCTGGCGGAGGGGCATGAGATCTCCGTCGGGACGGATTCGCTCGCATCCTCTCCATCGCTCGATCTCATGGAAGACGTGAGAGAACTCGCAGCGATCGCCAGGAAGCAGGGATACACGGATTCCGACCTCGCGGAGCGACTGGTGCGCGCAGCGACGCTGGGCGGCGCCAAGGCCATGGGTCTCGCGGACGACGGCTACGGAGGGCTGTCAGTCGGCGGTCCCGCTGACCTGGCGCTGTTCGACATCGCCGTCGAGGGGACCGAGGTGCACGAGGCACTCGTCGCCGACGGCGCGGGAAGCTGCGTCCTCACCGTCGCCGGTGGGCGAGAGGTCTTCCGCGCCTCAGCCTGACGTCGGGCGCGCGATCGGAGATCCGTCGTCCGCATGCGACCCGCAGGTCTCGCCGATCGACAGCGTCGCGTGCAGCACATGGGCCGCCGGCGCGCCGCCATCGAGCGCGTCGACGACGACGGCCGCGAGCTCTGCGAGCGGCACGGCGACCGTGGTGAGGCGAGTGCTTCCGGCCAGTGCTTCCCTGATGCCGTCGAAGCCGATGATCGCGACGTCTTCCGGGACTCGCAGCCCGCACAGCGCCGCGGCCCGCAGTACACCGATCGCCTGCTCGTCCGTGGCGGCGAAGATCGCGCTCGGCGGCGAAGGGCTGTTGAAGAGGGCGGTCGTCGCCTCTTCGGCGCCGAGACGGTCGAACGGCATCGGGTGAACGAGACCGGTCGTGTCATACCCCGCCGCACGCATCGCTCGACGCCAGCCTGCTTCTCGGCGTCCGGCCGGCCCGAAATCGGTCGGACCTGTGATGCAATGCACCGCTGTGTGCCCGTGGTCGATGAGATGCCTCACCGCGACGGCCGCGGAATCTTCATCGTCGATGACGACACTCGGGCTCGCCGTCTCCGCCGGGGCCGAGTGCACGTACACACGGGGGCAGTCGATGGCGAGCTCGGGGGAGTCGGAGATGGTCGCGATCACGATGCCGCGCGGGCGCAGGTCGGAGAAGGTGTGGAGATAGTCGCGCTCCGCGCTGACGCTGTAGCCGGTGTTTCCGAGGAGTGTGAGCAGCCCTCGCTGTCGAGCCGCACCCTCCAGATGCCGGGCGAGCTCGCTGAAGAACGCGTTGGCCGAGTCCGGAACGAGCAGCCCGATGAGGTCGGCGCGTCCGGCGCTGAGCGCACCGGCCAGGGCATTGCGTCGATAGCCGAGCTCGGCGATGGCCTGCTCGACGCGCTCCTTCGTCACGGCGGAGACCGCGCGGGGACCGTCGTTGACGACATAGCTGACGACGGCGGTCGAAGTTCCTGCGAGAGCGGCGACATCGGCCAGCGTCGGTCGCCGCGGACGGGATGCATCCACAAGGTCACTCTATTGCCGCACCCCGTCGGCCGAGCGAAAGGGCGAGCGACCTCGTGCCGTTGGCCGAAGAGTTCCGCCAGTGGGTCAGGACACCACGCCGACGAGATCCGCGTGGTGGATGGCCGCAACGTCCGGATGCGCACGCAGGCGCGACTTCAGGGCGTTCTCGCCGTAGAGCGAGTGGATGGGGTTGCTCGGATCCTGGGTGACCCCGTTCGCGTCCGCGGCGAGGTCGGCCGGCAGCTCGATGAGTGGGAGACGCTGATCCAGCGCCGGGTTGAAGAAGAACGGGATCGAGATGCGCTCATCCGGTGCCTGGGGCGAGACGACCCGATGGTTCGTCGCCTTGAGATAGCCGCCGGTGGCGTATTCGAGCAGCTCCCCGATGTTCACCACGAACGCGCCGGGAACGGGCGGCGCATCCACCCAGGTGCCATCGCGCTCGACCTGGAGCCCGCCCTTGCCCGGCTCGACCCAGAGCAGGGTCAGCACGCCCGAGTCCTTGTGCGCGCCGACGCCCTGCCGCGGTTCGGGCGCCTCGGTTCCGGGGTAGCGCACGATCTTGATGAGGGTGGAGGGTTCGCCGAAGTGCTCGTCGAAGTACGACTCCGCAGCTCCCAGAGCGAGTGCCCAGGCTCGGAGAAGTTTGCGGGCGACTTCGGAGAGAGTCTCGTGCCATTCGTCGACGATCTCGCGCAGCTCGGGCTGCGCCGCCGGCCAGAGGTTCGGCCCGATCAGCCGGTTGAACGCGGGTCCGTCGCTGACGGGCTCGCGCTCTGAGCCGATGTCGATCTGTTCGCGCCAATCGACCTTCCCCTGCGTGCGCTCGCCGCCGATACGGGTGTAGCCGCGGAAGTGGGGGCTCTTCACGTTCTCGATCGCGAGCTTCTCGGATTCCGGGAGGGCGAAGAAGTCGAGCGCTGCGCGGTGCAGTCGTGTCTCCAGCTCGGGGGAGATGCCGGTACCCGTGAGATAGAAGAAGCCGACGTCATGGGTCGCTGTCCGCAGATCCTGACGGAAGCGGGCGGCCGCTTCCGGGCCTTCGTCGAGCTGGGACAGGTCGAGGATGGGGAGCGAGAGTTCAGACATGACCCGAGGTTAGATCCGGTTGGGGGATGCCGCGAACAGTGTTGCGTCGCGTTACCGGCAGGGTGATAAAGTCTCAGAGGTAAGGGATGCCTTACCTCTGTTCATAGACTGAGAGTCATCCTTTCCGTGCTC
The DNA here is from genome assembly GCF_045690355.1 of Microbacterium sp. LTA6. Lineage (NCBI taxonomy): Bacteria > Bacillati > Actinomycetota > Actinomycetes > Micrococcales > Microbacteriaceae > Microbacterium > Microbacterium sp. LTA6. The sequence goes on along the minus strand of NZ_CP147855.1, from coordinate 3,624,058 downwards.
GCCACATTCCTGATCGGCCTTCGCGAAGGCTTGGAAGCCGCGCTCGTCGTCGGCATCCTCATCGCCTACCTCCGTCGACTCGGCCGCGCCGATGCGCTCCCGCGGTTGTGGATCGGCATCGGCCTCGCCGTCGCCCTGGCGCTCGGGATCGGTGCCGTGCTCACCTTCGGCGACTACGCACTGACGTTCGAGGCCCAGGAGCTCGTCGGCGGAGGTCTCTCGCTGCTCGCCGTCGGCATGGTCACCTGGATGATCTTCTGGATGCAGCGCGCCGGCCGCACCATGAAGGCGACGCTCGAGGGCGGCATCGACCGCGCCCTCACCCGGGGCGGCCTGTGGGCTCTCATTGCGATCGGCTTCGTCTCGGTCGCGAGGGAGGGCATCGAGACGACGCTGTTGCTGTGGTCCATGGTGCAGTCTTTCGGAGACGCACCGACAGCATTGCTCGGTGCGCTGCTCGGCCTCGCCACCGCGGTCATCGCCGGTTGGTTGATCACGCGCGGCGCCGTGCGACTGGACCTGCGCCGGTTCTTCTCCTGGACCGGCGGATTCCTGGTCATCGTCGCCGCGGGAGTCCTCGCCTACGCTGTGATGGATCTGCAGGAGGCCGGCGCACTTCCCGGTCCCTTCACGGCCATCGCGCCGCTGGATCCGACGACGGGAGCGGTCGCCGTCGGGTGGTCGGCGATCCCGTTCGGCTGGTCTTTCGATGTCGCTTCGACCATCGCACCTGACAGCGCATGGGCTGCGATCCTGCAGGCGACGGTCGGGTTCATGCCCGCGATGACCTGGCTGCAGGTCATCGCCTGGGCGCTCTACGTCGGCATCGTCGGATTCTTCTACATTCGTGGTCTCCGCGGGCGGCGTCCATCCCGCTCGCGTCCGGTGGCGGAACCACGCCAGGACGAGACCCTTCATCTTTCACAACAAGGAGCAGCATGATCTCTTCACGCCGAATCATCGGTGCACTCGCGGTCGCCGGCGCCGGAGCGCTCGTTCTGAGCGGATGCGTCGCGAAGAGCGACGTCGATGCCGCAGCAGCCTTCACGGTGTCCTCCACCGATGGTGAGTGCGCGGTCTCCGCGGCGACGGCGAAGAGCGGCACCCTGACCTTCGAGGTCTCCAACGACAGCAGCAAGATCTCGGAGTTCTACCTGCTCGCCGAGGACGGCCTGCGTATCGTCGGCGAGGTCGAGAACATCGCACCGTCGGCATCCCGTACGCTCACCGTCGTCGCGCAGCCGGGGGAGTACTTCACCCTCTGCAAGCCCGGCATGATCGGGGAGGGCGTCGGCAAGGCGTCGTTCACCGTCACCGGGGACCGCGTCGCCGTCGACGGACCGGATGCCGAGCTGAAGCAGCAGGCGGTCGACCTCTACGCGGCGTTCGTCAAGGACCAGGTCGGGCAGCTCGTGCCCACGGTCGAGGATTTCGTCGCCGCCTACGTGGCCGGCGACGATGAGACCGCACGCGCACTCTTCCCGCAGACCCGCGCGTTCTACGAGCGCATCGAGCCCGTCGCTGAGGCGCTCGGCGACCTCGACCCGCGAATCGACTACCGCGAGGTGGACGCGGTCGCGGAGGAGCTCGATTGGACCGGCTTCCACCGCATCGAGAAGGACCTGTGGGTGCCGGCGCAGGACGCGCTGAACGCCGATGGAGAGACACCGGCGTGGCAGGATTGGACGCCGTCGACTCCGGAGCAGCGCTCCGAGTTCGGTGACCTGCTTCTCGCCGACGTGCAGGAGCTCTTCTCCTACGTCCACTCCGACGACTTCACCACCGCGCTGGATGATCAGGGCATCGCAGGAATCTCGAACGGCGCGATCGCGCTGCTCGACGAGGTCGCGACGGGAAAGATCTCGGGCGAGGAGGACTGGTGGTCCGGCACCGACCTCTACGACTTCGCGGCGAACGTCGAGGGGTCCAAGATGGCGTTCTCGCTGGTGCAGGACTTCGCCGCCGCGCAGGGCGACGACGGTGCGGCGCTGGTCGAGAAGATCGAGGCCGGCTACGCGCAGCTCGAAGCGGCGCTCGCAGCCCACGGCTCGCTGGCGGAGGGCTTCGTCGGGTACGCCGAACTCACCGACGCCGACAAGCGCCAGTTCACCGATCTGATCAACGCCCTCGCCGAGCCGCTGTCGCAGCTGACCGGCACGGTGCTGTCCTGATCCGGGATACCCCCATGACTGAGTCAGAAGCGGATGCGGCGGCGGTGCCGGCCTCCGTCGGCGACGACACCGCAGCATCCGCACCCTCGGGCCTGAGCAGGCGCGGCCTGCTCGGCCTCGCGATCGGCGGGGGCGTCGCCGGTCTTGCGATCGGAACGGGGGCGGGTCTCGCCGGCGGAGTCGCCCTCGGACGCGCGCGGGAGAGCGCCGATGCGCAGAGCGCGTTCGACTTCTTCGGCGCGCATCAGGCGGGCATCACCACGCCGGTGCAGGACCACCTGCATTTCGCGGCGTTCGACATGATGCCGCGAAGCGACAGCGACGACCTCAAGTCGCTGCTGCAGGACTGGACCTATGCGGCATCGAGGATGACGCAGGGTCTCGAGGTCAGCGCCACGGGTGCGGTCGGCGGTCCCGCCGAGCAGCCGCCTGAGGATACCGGCGAGGCGCTGGGGCTGCCCGCGGCCGGGCTGACCATCACCTTCGGCTTCGGCCCGGGTCTGTTCGAGAACGCGGACGGCGATCGCTACGGCATCGCCGCCCAGCGCCCGGCGACTCTTGAGAAGTTGCCGCCGTTCCTCGGTGACGACCTCGACCCCGAGCTGTCGAACGGCGATCTCTGCATCCAAGCGTGTGCCGACGACCCGCAGGTGGCCGTGCACGCGATCCGCAACCTCAGCCGTATCGCCTTCGGGCGGGCGCGGTTGCGCTGGTCGCAGCTCGGCTTCGGCAAGACCTCGCGCACGACGTCGGCGCAGGCGACACCCCGCAATCTCTTCGGCTTCAAGGACGGCACGGCGAACATCCTCGCGGATGACGCTGCGGCGCTCGAGGATCACGTCTGGGTCGCCGAATCTGACGAACCCGCCTGGATGGCCGGTGGTTCGTATCTCGTCGCCCGGAAGATCGCGATGCTGATCGAGACGTGGGACCGGGTTCGACTCGCCGAGCAGCACTCCATCATCGGCCGCGACAAGGGCGCAGGAGCACCGCTGTCCGGCGGAGGCGAGTTCACCGCGCCCGACTTCAGCGGAACGGCGATCGACGCGAACAGCCACGTCCGGCTCGCTCATCCTGAGCAGAACGACGGCATCCGCATCCTTCGCCGCGGCTACAACTACGTCGACGGGAACAACAACCTCGGCCGGCTCGACGCGGGGCTGTTCTTCCTCTCCTACCAGCGGGATCCGTCGCAGTTCGTGTCGCTCCAGCGGCGACTGTCGACAGACGTGCTGAACGAGTACATCCGACACGTCGGCTCGGGGATCTGGGCCGTCCCAGCCGGCGCGAAACCGGGATCCTACGTCGGAGCCGAGCTCTTCGACTGAGGCGGAGCAGGGCGACGGGAACCGGTCGGGTCGTTTCGGCGTCCCTCGCGCGAGGCGAGCCGCGGATCCGAGAAGAGCCATGTGGGGCGCGGCTCCACGAGAGGCCGGAACAGCCACCGCACCGGTCTCGTGGCGAGGGCCAGGGCGATCAGCACCGAGAGGAGTGCGACCACCGGCAACCAGATCCAGGTCGGGTCGAGGTCGCGCAGGATCCCGGTTTCGCGGAACGGGTACAGCACGAAGGAGTGCAGCAGGAAGACGTACATCGTGTACTGCCCGAACGGCGTCCACCAGTGTGTTCCGCGCGGAATCAGGGCGAAGAACGCCGCGCTGAGGACGACGGCGAGGAGCATCAGCGCGATGCGCAGGCCACCGGCCCACCACTGCTCGCCGCCGAGATCCGCGTACGAGTCCTCGTAGAAGAGCCAGTGCCGCAGGTCGATCGTCTGCCAGAGCGGAAGCCACGTCCACGCCGCCCAGCCGGTCGCAGCGAGCACGGCGACTGCGGCGACACGCACCCACCAGGGGCGGAAATCCAGCAGCCGCATCCTGGCCACGATGTCGTGCTCGCGCAGCCACCAGCCGAAGGCGAAGAAGGGAAGGAGGCCGAGGGTGCGCGAGAGCGAGAAGGTGCTGTCGACATTGGGCAGGTACCCGACGCCGATCGAGATGGCGACCGTCCACACCAACGGCCAGCGCAGGAGCGCGAGATAGGGGAGGACCAGGCGGAAGATCCCCAGCGCGAGCAGGAACCACAGCGTCCAGGAAGGCTGCGTGATGTTCGGGTCGGCCTGCCCCTCGACGAGCCACTTCGTGAGGGTCCAGAGCAATTCGAAGATGAGGTAGGGCACGAGGATGTCCGTGATCACCCTGGCCATCTGGGTCTTGGTCGGAGACGTGGACTTGGAGAAGTATCCGGAGATGATCGCGAATGCCGGCATGTGGAATGCGTACAACGTGAGGTAGAACGCGAAAGCGATGTCCGAGTCGTAGATCAGCCGTTGGACGGCATGGCCGAGAACCACGAGAACGATGCAGGCGTAGCGGGCGTTGTCCCAGAAAGGCACCCGGCGTCGCGGCTTCTGGATCGATCCGGTGATCGGACGACCGGAGTCTGCGTCAGCGCTGCTCATCCTTCGAGGCTACCGCCCGGGAATAAAGTTGCCAGGATCGCGTTGTCACAGATACATTCAAGTGAATAGAAACGGATGCCGAGTCATCCGCTTCGGGAAAGATGGAGTAATCATGAGCGAGCAGTCGGGCGCACACGCGATGCAGTTCGGCATCATGTCGGTCAGCGACATCACCCGCGACCCCGTGACCGGCGTGACGCCGAGCGAGCAGGAGCGGATCAAGGCCACGATGGCCATCGCCAAGCACAGCGAAGATGTGGGTCTCGACGTCTTCGCCATCGGTGAGCATCACAACCCGCCGTTCTGGTCGTCCAGCCCTTCGACGTTCCTCGCTGCACTCGCGGCGCAGACCGAGCGGCTCATCGTCTCCACGTCGACGACGCTCATCACGACGAATGACCCGGTGCGCATCGCGGAAGAGTACTCGATGCTGCAGCACGTCTCCGACGGCAGGATGGATCTCATGCTCGGCCGCGGGAACACCGGCCCGGTGTACCCCTGGTTCGGTCAGGACATCCGCCAGGGCCTTCCGCTCGCCATCGAGAACTACGCGCTGCTGCACAAGCTGTGGCGTGAGGACGTCGTGGATTGGGAGGGCAAGTTCCGTACCTCGCTCCAGGGCTTCACGTCGACCCCGCGTCCGCTCGACGGCATCGCGCCGTTCGTCTGGCACGGATCCATCCGCACCCCGGAGATCGCAGAGCAGGCCGCGTACTACGGTGACGGCTTCTTCGCCAACAACATCTTCTGGCCGAAGGAGCATTACCAGCGCCTCATCGAGCTCTACCGTCAGCGCTACGCGCACTACGGCCATGGAACGCCAGAACAGGCGATCGTCGGCCTCGGCGGCCAGGTGTTCATGAGTGCGAAATCTCAGGATGCGGTGAACCAGTTCCGGCCGTTCTTCGACAATGCGCCGGTGTACGGTCACGGCCCGAGCATGGAGGACTTCACCGAGATGACTCCGCTGACGGTGGGGTCGCCGCAGCAGGTCATCGACCGTTACGCCGCGATGCGCGAGCACTATGGCGACTACCAGCGGCAGCTGTTCCTCATCGACCACGCGGGCCTCCCGCTGAAGACGGTGCTCGAGCAGCTCGACATCCTCGGATCCGAGGTCGTTCCGGTGCTGCGCAAGGAGCTCGCGAAGGACCGCCCGGCGAACGTTCCGGATGCTCCGACCCATGCCGCCCGCGTCAAGGCGGAGTTCGGCGACGGACCGACCCGTCAGGCGCGCCCCGGTGCGAACCGCGGGGACAACCTCACCGGCGACTCGCCCTATCAGGACACCCCGGCGCCGGCCGGTGCGGCGTTCGGCCTCGGCCGGAAGGACGCCTGATGACCACTCGTCGTATTGCCGTCGTCTCGGCGGGGCTCTCCAACCCGTCGTCCACCAGGATGCTGGCGGATCGGCTGGCCGCGGAGACGTTGAAGGCCCTCGCCGCTCAGAACATCGAGGCGAGCGTGGACGTGATCGAGTTGCGCGATTACGCGCACGACATCACGAACAACATGCTCACCGGTTTCGCGCCGCCCGCACTGGAGACCGCGATCAACACCGTGATCTCCGCGGATGCGCTGATCGCAGTCACGCCGATCTTCTCGACGAGCTACTCGGGCCTGTTCAAGTCGTTCATCGACGTGCTCGATCCGGACTCCCTCGTCGGCAAGCCGGTGCTGATCGGCGCGAATGCCGGGACCGCACGTCATTCCCTCGCGATCGACTACGCGATCCGTCCGCTGTTCGCATATCTGCACGCCGAGCCCGTCTCGACCGGTGTGTTCGCGGCGTCCAGCGACTGGGGCGGCGCGGGCGACGACGTCGCACCGCTCGCGAAGCGCGTCGAGAAGGGTGCACGAGAACTCGCCGACGCGATCGCACGTCGACAGCCGAGCGTGGTCGTGGATCCTTACGATCCGTCGACCTACCTCGGCGAAGGTCGCTCGTTCGGACACATGCTCGGCGGTCTCGCAGGGGAGTGAGTCTGTCGACTGCGATTTCCTGACGCGCTCGGTACAGATCATGCTCGGTACGGGTTCAGAATGGACCGAGTACCCACATCGATCGGAGACGCATGGAGATCGCAGTCGCAGGCGGCACGGGCATCATCGGCACGGAGGTCGTGAGGGTGGCGCAGCAACGCGGCCACCGCGTCCGTGTGCTGACCAGGGGCAACCGCGTCGACGTGCGCAGCGGGTCGGGCCTCGACGCGGCGCTCGAGGGCACGGATGTCGTGGTCGACGCGCTCAGCGTCGTCACGCAGAGCGCCAGGACGTCGACGGATTTCTTCACCGCCACGACGGCGAAGCTGTTGGCCGCCGGACAGCGCGCAGGGGTCGGGCATCACGTGGCCCTCTCGATCGTCGGCGTCGATCGTGCACCCCACGCGTACTACGCAGGCAAGCTCGCGCAGGAACAGGCCGTGCAATCCGGCCAGACGCCCTGGACGATTCTGCGGGCGACGCAGTTCCACGACTTCGCGGCACAGATGCACCGACGCGCCGCTGTCGGGCCGCTGCATCTCGCGGTGCGGATGCGCACGCAGCCCGTTTCGGTCATCGAGGTCGCGCAGCGGCTCGTGGACCTCGCTGAAGCGGCACCGGCGGGTCGCGCGCGCGACCTCGCCGGCCCGCGTGAGGAGGATCTCGTCGAGATGATGAGGTCGTGGGCGCGCCACACCGGCCTCACCGGGTGGATGCCGGCGATCGCCCTTCCCGGCGCGTTCGGACGTGCGATGCGAGACGGCAGTCTGCTTCCCGATGATGATGCCGACCGGGGATCGGTGACGTTCTCGGACTGGCTCGCCTCGCAGCCGCAGCGCTGATCACTGCGACGGTGTGTGAGCCGCCCGCATCGATCGGCCGGCGTCAGCCGATCGAGGACAGGCTCGCGAGGGTCTTCGCGACGGCATCCGCCAGTTCGCGGCCCTTCAGGTCGAAATGCCGGGCGAAGTAGTCCCGATGCTCCTGGTGCTCATGAAAGTTGTGCGGTGTGAGGACACCCGAGAACACGGGGACATCCGTCTCCAGCTGCACGCGCATCAGGGAGTCGACGACCGCGGACGCGACGAAGTCGTGACGGTAGATGCCGCCGTCCACCACGAGAGCGCAGGTCGCGATGGCGTCGTAGTCTCCGCTTCGAGCCAGCCGCTGCACGTGCAGGGGTATCTCGAAAGCGCCGGGGACGCGGATCACCCGGACGTCTTCGAAGCCGAGCGACGCGAGCCGAGCGCCGAAGGATGCAACGGCCTGCTCCACGATCTCTGCGTGCCATTCGGCAGCGACGATGGCGATTCTGGACATGATGATCGTTCCTTTCGTCCTCTTCCATCCGGACTCTGACCGTCGGCCCCGGAATCGCACCAGGTCTGCAGGCTCCACCATGGAGTCCGCTCGCGGGCTTCGCGGACGAGCCGCGTCACCGCCGGTGGGGAATCTCACCCCGCCCTGAGGACATACGGCACGAGATTACCAGTGCCGTTCTAGTGCGCCGGACCACTGCTCCGATTCCATCGGTACTCGGTCTCCGGGCGCCCGCGGGCGCCGTAGCGTGCCGAGCGTGCCAGTGTCCCCTCGGCGACAAGGTGCTCGAGGTAGCGTCGCGCCGCGACGCGCGACATGCCGAGCATCTCGCCGACCTCACTCGCCGAGAGCGCGTCGGAGGACCGCATCGCGGCAGTGATGCTCTCCAGAGAACCAGGGGACAGGCCTTTCGGGATCGGGATCGATCCGGTCGGCCTGGCTGCGCCGAGGAGAGCGTCGATCTCGGCCTGAGTCGCCTCTCCATCGGTCGACTGCGACTGAGTCCGGTAGACGCGATACTGCTCGAGGCGCTCTCGGAACGTCGCGAAGGTGAAGGGCTTCACCAGGTACTGGAAGACGCCGAGAGCCGCCATCTGACGCACGACTTCGGCATCTCTCACCCCGGTGATGGCGATGACGTCCACCGCGGCCGAGCGGGCACGCAGTGTGCGGAGAACGTCCAGGCCTGACCCGTCCGGCATCGTCATATCCAGGAGGACGAGATCGACCGGACGGCCGGCCGAGTGGTCGAGCACGGCCGTCAGCGCCGCTCTGGCGCCTGTGCACTCGCCGACCACGGCGAACCCCTCGAGGCGTCCGATGTAGTCGCGGTGAAGTTCCAGGGTCAGGAGATCGTCGTCGACGAGCAGGGTGCGGATCATGCCTTCCTCCGTCCGGACGAGGCGGCGGGCAGCGAGATCAGGAACGTGGTCGGATCGTCGGTGATCCGCACAGACCCGCCCGCCTCCGTGACGACCGATCGGACGAGCGCGAGTCCGACGCCGCGTCCCTGCACGCCGGACGGTTTCGTGGAGAAACCGTGGGTGAAGATCTGGTCGCGGAGACCCTCGGGCACTCCGGCGCCGCTGTCGGAGACTCCGATCAGCAACGAGCCCTCTTCGGTACGACTCAGGGACACCTCCACCCACCGATCGGAGGCCTCGGCGGCGGCATCCATGGCGTTGTCGATGAGGTTGCCCAGCACCGAGACGCTGTCGACCGTGGAGAGCGATGAACGCGGGGCGTCCGGCGCGATCTGCGCACGCCAGTCGATGCCCCGCTCCTTGGCCTGAGACGCCTTGCCGAGCAGAAGTGCGCCGACGGCCGGGTCGCCGTGGCGGCGAGCGGTGACCTGGTCGACGAGGGACTGGCTCTGACGGGACGTCTCGGTGAGGATCTCGATCGCTTCCTCGGTGCGGCCGAGCTCCAGCAGCGCGACGGCCGTGTGCATCCGATTGCCATGCTCATGGGTCTGCGCGCGCAACGCCTCACCGAGCGTCCGGATGGACTCGTAGGACGAGACGGCATCCCGCAGCTGTCCGGGCGGGAGGTCGCCGGCGATGCGCCGCGTGAAGCGGCGGGCGAGCCACGCACCGATCACTCCGACCGCGAGCACCGACACAGCGATGCCGAGCGACAGCGGCAGGCGCCGCACCAGGGTCTCGGCGATCGTTTCCACGGTCACGCCGGCCGCGACCCAGCCGAGCAGATCTCCGCCCTCCGGGGACAGGATCGGCACGATCGTCCGCACAGAGGGTCCGAGGGTGCCGGTGAACACCTCCGTGCGCGACGCGGGGGCTGCGGGGATCGTTCCCAGGTACTGACCGCCGATCTGGTCGGGGTCCGGGTGCGTGACGCGCACCCCGTCCGGCGTCATCACCGTGATGAAGTCGAGGCCGGCGGTGTCTGCCACGTCCAGGACGTACGGTTCGAGCGCGCGCGTCGCCGCATCGAGGTCCCCGGCGGCGAGCGCGTCGATCGCGGCGGGTGATTCCGCGATCGCGATGGCCGTCGCACTCGTGACGCGTTCGGCCTCGGCGTGCGTCGCACGCTGCGCCTCGATCACCAGGAAAACGGCCACCAGGGCGCCCACCAGCACCCCGACGAGAAGCAGGACGATGAACACGCGAGACGCGGCGCTGCGAGCCTCGAAGGCGCGTGCCATCGCATCTCCTTCGGGTCGTGGCGGTTCGGTAGTGACCAATACGACCACAAATGGTGTCTCTGTGTGAAGCCCGTGACGCTGTTGTCTACCGTCAGCGATGCCGCAGGCGGTCATGTGACGAAGAAGTTCATGTTCAAGGAGGACACGATGGCCATCACGACGGGATTCTCTCTCCCCGGGTACAACTCGCGGCGCGGCAAGCAGGCCTGGGATCGGCATACCTGGCTGTACGTCTCCGTGATCATCGCCGTCGTGCTCGGCGCGGCGGTGGGACTCATCTGGCCCGAGGTCGGCCAGAGCCTCGAGCCCATCGGCAAGGGCTTCGTCGCGCTGATCAAGATGATGATCGCGCCGATCATCTTCTGCACGATCGTCGTCGGGGTCGGCTCGATCGCCAAGGCCGCGACCGTCGGGAAGATCGGCGGCCTCGCGCTGCTGTACTTCATGGTGATGTCGACTTTCGCGCTCGCCATCGGCCTGCTGGTGGGCAACATCATCCACCCCGGCGCAGGACTCGACATGACCTCCTCCAGTTACGAGGCGGTGACGGGAGAGGCGAAGACCACTCAGGAGTTCATCCTCGGCATCATCCCCACCACTTTCTTCTCCGCGTTCACGGGGGAGAGCGTGCTCCAGGTGCTGTTCATCGCTCTGCTCGCCGGCTTCGCTCTGCAGGGACTCGGCGATCGCGGCGCCCCGATCATGGACGCGGTGAAGAACCTGCAGAAGCTGGTGTTCCGCATCCTCGGGATGATCCTCTGGCTGGCGCCCCTCGGCGCCTTCGGCGCCATCGCCGCCGTCGTCGGGAAGACCGGTATCGCGGCGATCTGGAGCCTCGGCATCCTCATGGTGGCGTTCTACGTCACCTGCATCCTCTTCATCGCCGTCGTCCTCGGAACCCTGCTCTGGGTCGTGACGCGCGTCAACATCCTCAGCCTCATGAAGTACCTCGCGCGGGAGTACCTGCTGATCGTCGGCACCTCGTCGTCGGAGTCGGCGCTTCCTCGACTCATCGCGAAGATGGAGCACATCGGGGTCTCGAAGCCGGTCGTCGGAATCACGGTCCCCACGGGGTACTCGTTCAACCTGGACGGCACGGCGATCTACCTCACGATGGCTTCGCTCTTCATCGCCACCGGGATGGGCCAGCCGATGTCGATCGGCGAGCAGATCGGCCTGCTGGTGTTCATGATCATCGCGAGCAAGGGTGCAGCCGGCGTCACGGGTGCGGGGCTTGCCACTCTTGCCGGAGGTCTCCAGGCCTACCGACCCGACCTCGTGGACGGCGTCGGAGTGATCGTCGGCATCGACCGCTTCATGTCCGAGGGGCGCGCGCTGACGAACTTCACCGGCAACGCGGTCGCCACGCTGCTCATCGGCACGTGGACGAAGCAGATCGACCGTGATCGGGTACGGCAGGTGCTGAGCGGAGAGATTCCGTTCGACGAGTCGTCGCTCGACGGCGTCGACGAACACGGTATGTCGGACGAGCGTCAGGCCGTGGGCACACAGGAACTCAGCGAATCCGCACTGGCGGAGATGGCGGCGAAGGAACAGCGGGCGCGGCAGCGAGTCTCTGGGAACTGAGCAGCGCTCACCGATGTGGTGAAGGATGCGGGAGCAGGCGGACGCCTGCTCCCGCATCCTTCATGCGGTCAACCGCTCTTGCGTCGGAACTCGCGCCGCGTCTGCGGGGCGGCGGGCCCACCGTGCACGGCGGAATCGCCGTCGAGGTGAGCCTCGCCCTGCCGGTGGTGCGCGTTCTTCTTCTCGAGCGCTTCCTTGAACTTGCGCTTCATGTCCTCAGAGGAGGAGGCGCTTTCTTCGGTGCTCATGCTCGTCAGCCTATGTCACCGCAGCGGCCGGAGGGGAGATCACTTCCGCATCCGCCGGACGAACACATCGATCAGGAGGCCGATTCCGACGGCGACGACGATCGATGCGGGCACCGCCACGAGGGGCCCGCCGGGGATGACCGCGGCGACGGCTGCGCCGACCGATGCCTGATAGACGGCCCAGCCGGTCGCGGCGAGCGCGACGAGAGCCAGATAACGCGGTGGGTGGATCCGTGACGCCCCCGCGACGAGATTGATCGCCAGCCGGGCGAACGGCACGAACCGCGCGGTGAAGAGCACCGTTGCCGTACCGGAGTCCAGGCGGCGCCTGGCCCAGTCCAGAGCCTGCTGCACGCGCGGCACTCGCATCCACCGCCAGCGCTCGGTACCGACTGCACGTCCGATCAGATAGCACGCGACATCGCCGAGCGCGGCGGCGACGGCGGCGCAGGCGATCACCGCAGGCAACGGCGGCGCTCCGTTCGTCACGGACAGGGCGCCGAGCGCGGTGACGGCGATCTCGCCGGGGATGACGACGAAGAAGGCATCGCCGAGAACGAGGACGCTCATCAGGGCGAGCGCCCAGGGTCCGGTCATCAGTTCGGCGAGCGCATCGGTCGGCACATCGTCAACTGTGCGGGTTTCGGGTGAACGGGAACCAAAGAGGGGATAGCCGGTGACCGGCGCTCCAGCATCCGGTGAACATCTGGTGGTGGGGGCCGATTCCGACGGTCTCGGCGGCGCGGCACCCGCATCCTGAGGATGTGAGAGTCGCGATCGTGACAGAGTCCTTCCTTCCCCACATGAATGGCGTCACCGGTTCGGTGCTGCAGATCCTGCGGCACCTCGAACGCACCGGTCACGACGCCCACGTGATCGCGCCGGTCGCCGCCGGCATCCCCACTGAGGTGAGCGGGGCGGAGATCGAGCCGATTCCGAGCCTCGCACTGCCCGGGTACCGCAATGTCCGTGTCGGCACATCGCCCGCGCACCGCGTGGCCGCTTCGCTGCGCCGCTTCCAGCCGGACGTCGTCCATCTGGCATCGCCGTTCGCGCTCGGGTGGCGCGGTGTCCTGGCCGCTGAGCGACTCCAGGTGGCGTCCGTGGCGGCGTATCAGACCGACGTCGCCGCGTACACCGAGCGATATCGGATAGCGGCGACCACCGGCATCGCGCAGACCCATATCGCGCGGCTGCATCGCCGGGCGACGCTCACCCTGGTGCCATCGGGGGAGTCCGCGCAGCAACTGGAACGGCTCGGTATCGATCGCATGCGCCGCTGGGGGCGCGGCGTCGATGCCGAACGGTTCCAGCCGAGCCGACGCTCCGGCGCGCTGCGATCGCAATGGGATGCCGAAGTGGTCGTCGGCTACGTCGGCCGGCTCGCTCCGGAGAAACAGGTGCAGGATCTCGCTGCGCTGCAGGGGATCCCCGGGGTGCGCCTCGTCATCGTCGGTGACGGACCGGCACGAGCGCAGCTCGAAGGCCTTCTGCCGCACGCCCGCTTCCTCGGCCACCTCGACGGCGATGCGCTCGCCGCAGCGATGGCGTCGTTCGACGTCTTCGTGCACCCGGGGGAGAGCGAGACTTTCGGACAGACACTCCAGGAAGCGCACGCGAGCGGTGTCCCGGTGGTGGCGACGGGCCGCGGCGGCCCGCTCGACCTTGTGCGCATGGGGATCGACGGATGGCTGTATCGCCCCGGAGACCTCGATGATCTGCGGATGCGGGTGACTGACCTCGTCGGCGATGCGCGGAAGCGGCGGGCATTCGGTGAAGCGGGCCGCATCGCCGTGCAGGGGCGGTCGTGGGCGAGCGTGTGCGATCAGTTGATCGGGCATTTCGAGGAGGCTCGTGCATTGCGACGAGTGGACACCGGCCTTCGCGCTCGCCGCGGAGTACGTCCGGAGCTGGCGACGGCGGCCGTACCGACACGGTGGCGGCGCTACGTCGCACTCGGTGATTCGCTGACCGAGGGCTTGTGCGATCCGGCGCCCGACGGGGCGTTGCGCGGATGGGCGGATCGCCTCGCCCTGCTGCTGGCGGCGCGCGGCGGTCTGCACTACGCCAATCTCGCCATCCGATCGAAGCGGGTCTCGGACGTCTGCGGTTCCCAACTCGAGCGCGCGCTCGAGTTGCGCCCTGATCTCGTCTCGATCCTGATCGGTGCCAACGATCTGGTGAAGTATCGCGTCGACATCACTGCACTCGCCGCACGCCTCGAGGACGCGGTGTCCAGACTCCGCGCGATCGGCGCCGATGTCGTGCTGGTGACGCCGTTCCTGCCGGGGCGTCGTGCCGCCTCGATCTACACCGCGCGCTTCGCCGCCTTCGCGACCCTGCTCACGGGGATCGCCGCGCGCACCGGTGCGATCCTCATCGATACAGACCTGCATCCGTCGTTGGGGGATCGGCCGAACTGGGGCGAGGATCTCGTGCACCTCAGCAGCCGTGGGCACCGGTTCCTCGCCTATCGAGCCGGTGAGGTGCTCGGAGTCCCGCACGCCGACGCGCTCGGGGCGCTCGACGCGGTGCTGCACGAGCACGAGACGCTCAGCACCGGCCTGTGGTGGCGACGCCACGCGCTGCCCTGGGTGTGGCGTCGGCTGCACGGGCGCGCCGCCGGAGACGGGCGGGTCTCCAAGCACGACGACTATGTGTATCTCGGCCGCTCGCCCGCGCGGGAGGGCGTCGGCGTGCGCTGACCACTCCGCCAGCGCCCGACAGCAGGATCTCGGGATCCCGCTGGTAGGGTGGATGCGGTTGCCTTCGGGCAGCCGTCCAACTTCATATCGACTTACGGAGCGGACGGCGGAGAAGCTGGTCCCCTGTGGTGGGTTCCTCGGCAAACGGTGTCGGGTGGCTTTCTACTGGTGGCCAGCGCAGGCGAGATTCGCGGGACTGCCCGCGCGCCCATATCTGTCCGTTTCCGCTCCTTCTCGAACACGCTCGCGCGTCACACGGACTCGCGAGTCTAAACAAAGAAGGAGAGACCTCTTGGAAGGTCCTGAAATCACCGCCACCGAGGCCGTTCTCGACAACGGCCGCTTCGGCACCCGCACCATCCGCTTCGAGACCGGCCGCCTCGCGCAGCAGGCTCAGGGCGCCGTCGCCGCGTACCTCGACGACGAAACCATGCTCCTCTCGGCCACCAGCGCAGGCAAGCACCCGCGCGAGGGCTTCGACTTCTTCCCGCTGACGGTCGACGTCGAGGAGCGCTCCTACGCAGCCGGCAAGATCCCCGGCTCGTTCTTCCGCCGTGAGGGCCGTCCCTCCACCGAGGCGATCCTGGTCTGCCGTCTGATCGACCGTCCGCTGCGTCCGTCGTTCGTCGACGGCCTCCGCAACGAGGTCCAGATCGTCATCACGGTTCTCTCGATCGCTCCGGGCGAGTTCTACGACGCGCTCGCGATCAACGCGGCTTCGGCATCGACGCAGATCTCCGGTCTGCCGTTCTCCGGCCCCGTCGCCGGCGTTCGTCTGGCGTTCATCGCCGGTCAGGGCGAGCACGCCGATCAGTGGGTCGCGTTCCCGACCGCTGCACAGGTCTCCGAGGCCGTGTTCGACCTGATCGTCGCCGGTCGCGTCGTCACGAAGGCCGATGGCACCGAAGACGTCGCGATCATGATGGTCGAGGCTGAGGCCACCGAGGGCAGCTGGAACCTGATCAAGGCCGGCGCCACCAAGCCGAACGAAGAGATTGTCGCTCAGGGCCTCGAGGCCTCGAAGCCGTTCATCGCGCAGCTCGTCAAGGCTCAGGCCGAACTGGCGGCAACGGCGTCGAAGGAGCCGGGTGTCTACCCGGTCTTCCTGCCGTACAGCGAAGAGGTCTACAACTTCGTCGCCGAGCGTTCCTACGACGACCTGGTCGGCGTCTACCAGATCGCCGACAAGAAGGAGCGCCAGAACGCGGATGACGCGATCAAGGACCGCGTTCGCGCCGAGCTGATCGAGGCGACCGAGGCCGGCAACCTGCCTGCTGCGGCTCCGCTGGAGTTCTCCGCCGCGTACAAGTCGGTCACGAAGAAGATCGTCCGTGGGCGCATCCTCACCGAGAGCGTCCGCATCGACGGCCGCGGTCTGGCGGACATCCGTCCGCTCGACGCCGAGGTGCAGGTCATCCCGCGCGTGCACGGCTCCGCGATCTTCCAGCGCGGCGAGACCCAGATCATGGGTGTCACCACGCTGAACATGCTCAAGATGGAGCAGCAGATCGACTCGCTGTCGCCGACAACGAGCAAGCGCTACATGCACCACTACAACTTCCCGCCCTACTCGACCGGTGAGACCGGCCGAGTCGGTTCGCCGAAGCGTCGCGAGATCGGGCACGGCTTCCTCGCCGAGCGCGCCCTCGTGCCGGTGCTGCCCAGCCGCGAAGAGTTCCCGTACGCGATCCGTCAGGTGTCTGAGGCTCTCAGCTCCAACGGTTCGACGTCGATGGGCTCGGTCTGCGCGTCGACTCTGTCGCTGCTGAACGCGGGTGTGCCGCTGCGCGCTCCCGTCGCCGGTATCGCCATGGGCCTCGTCTCCGACGAGGTCGACGGTGAGACCCGCTACGCGGCGCTGACCGACATCCTGGGTGCGGAAGACGCTCTCGGTGACATGGACTTCAAGGTCGCGGGTACCGGTGAGTTCATCACCGCCATCCAGCTCGACACGAAGCTCGACGGCATCCCGACGTCTGTTCTCGCCGGTGCGCTGACGCAGGCGCGCGATGCGCGTCTGACGATCCTCAACGTCCTGAACTCCGCGATCGACGCTCCTGACGAGATGGCGCCCACCGCGCCGCGCGTCATCAGCGTGCAGATCCCGGTCGACAAGATCGGTGAGCTGATCGGTCCGAAGGGCAAGACGATCAACGCGATCCAGGACGAGACCGGCGCGCAGATCTCCATCGAGGAGGACGGCACCGTCTACATCGGCGCGACCGATGGTCCGTCGGCCGAGGCCGCGCGTGCGCAGGTCAACGCGATCGCGAACCCGACCAACCCCGAGATCGGTGAGCAGTTCCTGGGTACGGTCGTCAAGATCGCCACCTTCGGTGCGTTCGTCTCCCTGCTTCCGGGCAAGGATGGCCTGCTCCACGTCACCGAGGTGCGCAAGCTCGCCGGTGGCAAGCGTGTGGAGAACGTCGACGACGTCCTCTCGGTCGGTCAGAAGATCCTCGTGAAGATCACGAAGATCGACGACCGCGGCAAGCTGTCCCTCGAGCCCGTCATCGACGAGGCTCCTGCGGCGGATGCTGCACCTGCTGAGGATGCTCCGGCTGAGGCGTCTGCCGAGTAAGCACTGACGTTCCACAGACCCGGGTTTCGGTCGGCAACGGCCGAAACCCGGGTCTTCGTCGTATCTGATGTGATCAAACCGTTATCGGAAGTTTTCGCGCCGTTCCCCGGATTGGACGGGACGTTCGCCGATCTCGCTTACCCTCGAAGTACGCACCGGGGGGTGCATTCGGTAGTACGCAAGCCGGGGTGAGACCCGGCTGACGCGGGGGTGAAGAGTATGCGGTTGTTCAGTGCAGGCCCAGGAGCCTCCACCGAGCGCGCACCGGAGCAGCTCTCCGAACATCCCTCGGCCCCGATTCCGGTGGTCGGTCCGGGCATCGGTGAGACCATTCGCGTCCCTCTGGGCGAGACCGGTTTCGAGACTTTCCCGATGATGCTGGGCGCCGCGGAGTTCGGCTGGAACGTCGATCTGGAGACCAGCCACGGCATCCTCGATCGCTACATCGAGTTCGGCGGCAACGCCATCCACACGGCCGACGGCTTCTCCGGCGGACGCAGCGAGCACATCATCGGTCAGTGGCTGCGATCGCGCGGCCACCGTGATCGCACGCTCCTCAGCGTGCGCATCGGCGCGCACGCCGACAATCCGGGCCTCGGCTCGGTGAACCTGGTCCGGGCCGTCGAGGGGTCGCTCACGCGGCTCGGTGTCGAGCGCATCGATGTGCTCTACCTCGACGCGACGCTCGACGCGACCACGAACCTCGAGGACACCCTCGCGACCGTGGAGTGGCTCGTGGATGCCGGAAAGATCGGCGCCATCGGCGCCTTCGGTTTCGCGCCGGAGCGATTGGTCGAGGCGCGCATCCTGGCCGCCGCGGGCTACCCGCGCATCGAGGTGATTGACGCGCCATACAACCTGGTGCGCCGCCAGCCCTTCGAAGGAGACCTCCGTCTCGTCGCCGGTGCGCAGAATCTCGCGGTCACCCCGTCGCACGCGCTCGAGCACGGCTTCCTCTCCGGGCGTCACCGCCGTAAGGGCATGACATCGCAGGGGGTCAGAGGAGAGCAGCTGCGTGAACAACTGAATCGGCGCGGTATCCGCATCCTGCGCGCGCTCGACCAGGTCGCGGGCGACCTCGGCGTGCCCGTGGCCGCCGTCTCGATCGCCTGGCTGCTCGCGCAGCGGACGATCGTCGCACCCATCGTGAACACCTTCGCGACCGACCATGTCGACGAGCTGATGCAAGGCGCGGGCGTCACCCTGTCACGCGCGCAGGTCGCCGATCTCAACCGCGTCGGGAACTGACGTCGCGTCACACGCTTGTCATATGCGTGGCATATGGTGGAACGACGTCCAGCGAATGCGGGCGACGAAGCGAGCGAGTTGTGACGCACTATATATATCTGGTCAGACATGGTGAACATCAGGATGCCGAGCACGGCCTCACCGATGGACCTCTTTCGCCACGGGGGCAGCGTCAGGCGGAATTGATCGCCGACCGGCTCTCCGGGCTCCCGCTCGACGCCGTATGGCATTCCCCGTTGCTGCGGGCGAACGAGACGGCGAGAGCCATCGCCGCGCGGCTGCCCTCTGTCGACCCGGAGCCGACGGCGCTGCTGTTCGACTGCGTTCCCACCGGCATGACGGAGGAGACCCCTGCGGCTTTCGAGCCGTTCTTCGGGTCGATCACCGAGGCCGAGATCGAGGCGGGTCGCGCGCAGATGGCCGACGCGGTGAACGAGTTCCTGGTGCGCAAGACCGGAGAAGTCCACGAGGTGCTCATCACCCACAACTTCGTGATCTCGTGGTTCGTGCGCGAGGTGTTGGGAACGCCGGAGTGGCGGTGGATGACGCTGAACCAGGCACATTGTGGCCTCACCGTGATCGCGCAGAAGCAGGGGCGCCCGTGGACGCTGCTGACCCACAACGACACCGGTCATCTCCCGGTCGAACTGCGCACCGGTGTCCCTGACGCGATGCCGGTCTGATTCAGAGACTCGTGCGATGCCGCCGCGCCGCGCGGACGGCGAAGCATGCAGCGAAATAGACTGGACGCATGACCACGCAGGTAGCACTCGTCGGCGGAACAGGGAAGCTCGGCACGATCATCAACGGCGTGATCGACGAACTCGAGGGTTTCGAGGTCAGCCGTGTCCTGACTTCCGCGAGTGACCTCTCCGAGCTCGACGGTGCGGATCTTGTCGTCGATGCGTCCACCCCGCAGGTGAGCATCGACATCGTCCGCGCGTCGGTCGAACGCGGCATCAACGTGCTGGTCGCGACCTCCGGCTGGTCGTCGGAGCGGATCGCCCTGATCCGTCCCCTCGTGGAGGCCGCCGGCACCGGTGCTGTCTTCATCCCGAACTTCTCCCTCGGCTCGGTGCTGGGGTCGGCACTCGCTGCCGCAGCTGCGCCGTTCTTCGACTCGGCCGAGATCGTCGAGGCGCATCGGGAGACGAAGATCGACTCTCCCAGCGGTACCGCGGTCCGAACCGCTGAGCTCATCGCTGCAGCCCGCGCGGAGCAGGGGCCGGTGAGCGCCCCGCATGCCGACCAGCGTGCCCGTGGACAGCAGGTCGGCACCGTGCCCATCCACTCGCTGAGGCGCCCGGGCGTCGTTGCCAAGCAGGACGTGATCCTCTCCGGCCCGGGGGAGTCGCTGACGTTCACGCATGACACGATCGAGCCGGCGCTGGCCTATGCGCCCGGCATCCGCCTCGCCGTGCCGTTCGCTCTGAACGCCACCGGCGTCGTGGTGGGCCTGGAGAACATGATCGACATCGGCATCCGCTCGTGATGTCGCGCATCGGCGTGGGCCTGATGGGCGCCGCCCTGCTGCTCTACCTCGCGGTCGCGGTTTGGCTCGCGGTGATGTTCATCGCGGTCGGAACGCCGGTGTCTATCGGGATGGGTATCGCGCTCGTCGTCCTGGCGCCACTGGGCGCCTGGGCTCTGATCCGTGAGATGCAGTTCGGATTCGCCGCGGACCGGCTCGGACGGACGCTCGACGCCGAGGGCGGGATGCCGGAGGCGGAGACGGAACTCACTCCCAGTGGTCGCGTGGCTCGGGCGGATGCGGAGCCGCTGCTGGCCCGCTACACAGCCGAGGCGGACGCTGCGCCGGAGGAATGGCGCGCCCGCTACCGTCTGGGCGTGGTGCAGGATGCTGCCGGGCATCGCAAGGACGCCCGGGCCAGCATCCGCTCGGCGATCCGCTTGGAGCGGATCGCCCGGTAGATCAGGCCAGAGTCGCCTCGAGGGTGATCTCGATCGCCGCGAGTGCCTGAGAGACCGGGCAACCGGCCTTCGCGCCGTTCGCAAGCTCCTGGAACTTCTCCGGGGTGATCCCGGCGACCACGGCGTTCACGTTGAGGTGACTGCCGGTGATCCCGGTACCCGGCTTGAACGTCACGGAGGCCGTGGTGTTGAGACGCTCCGGCGGGGTGCCGTTCTCAGCCAGCATGTTGGAGAACGCCATGCTGAAGCAGGACGCGTGTGCGGCGGCGATCAGCTCTTCCGGCGTGGTCGTGGTGTCGCTGCCCTCGCTGCGGGCCTTCCAGTCGATCGGGAAAGTGCCGAGCTTCGACGACGAGAACGCGACGGTGCCCGACCCCTCGAAGAGAGATCCGGTCCAGGTGGCGGCGGCTTCACTGGTGACGGGCATGATTCCTCCGGTTCTCGCGCTCCCATGGGCGGTAGCGCTGTCTCGCCAGCCTATCGAGCGAGCACAGGGGAGGGAACCGGATTCAGGCGGCAGATGGTGCGCGGCCGACGACTCCGGCGCGCTGCAGCAGCAGATAGATCTGGCAGCCGAGGCAGAAGGCGAACGCGGCGTTGAAGAATGCGGCGATGAAGGCTGCGGCTGTGGCGATCGGCAGTGCCCAGGGCACCCCGGCCAGATGCAGAACCAGCCCGATACCGACCACGAAGAGGCCGACGCCCTGCGCGAACCGTGGGGGACGCGGGTCCTCCAGCTCGCTCGGCGGCGAGAGACGGGGGCGGATGGCGCGACGGAACAGCACGCCCCACGGCGCCGTCGTCGGGGAGACGACGCTCCACAGGAAGAGGAGCGCGATCACGAGGGTGAGCAGGAAGCCTGGATCGAGGGCGCGCTGGCCGATGCCGGCCGCCTGGATCGCCCAGTCGCCACCGGGTACGAACGTGGCGTCGGCGTTCGGTTGATAGGCGAACCAGCCGAACGCGGCCGGCCCTCTGGCGGTCGAGATCCCGATCAGTCCGAGGAATGTCGCGAGAAGCAGCAATGCTGCCGTGACGCTCGCGGCGAAGCGCGGACCGCGCGGGTCGATGCCTGCGGGAGTGGTCATCTCTGCTCCTGTCTGCGCGCCTCAGACGGCGGCGAGGGCCTCGGTGAGTGCGTGCCGGTGCGGCACGCCGTGGAAACGGGCGCGGACGCGCCCGGCATCGTCCACGAGGAACGTGGTCGGCGTCTGCAGCACCTTGTACCGCGCCGACAGGTCGGGGCGGTGCGTGAGGTCCACCTCGACGTGCCGGAGGCCGTCGTGGTGCTCGGCATAGCTGTGCAGCATCCGCCGCACATGGGGGCACCGCGTGCACATCTCGGTGCTGAACTGCACGAGCGTCGCCCTCGAGCCGCGCTCGGATTCGGAGACGTCGGCCGGGTGCAACCGCAGTTCCCCTGCATCCACCCGTCGTCCTTCGCGGCGGCGCAGCACCACACCGAGGAGCACGGTGAGCACGAGGAGTGCTCCCGCGACCGCGAGTGCGATTTCCGGCGACATGGATCGAGAGTACGACGCGGATCGGCAGGTGCGGGCCGTTGTTTCCGACCATGACGATCGCGCGCCCCGTGCCCCTCCTCCACACGGGTGCGGGTATCGTGGCAGTCATGAGCGCAGCCGTCCCGACGCCGTATGAAGACCTGCTCCGCGACGTGCTGGAGTCCGGCACGCACAAGTCGGATCGCACCGGCACCGGGACCACGAGCGTCTTCGGCCGGCAGATCCGCTTCGACCTCGCGCAGGGGTTCCCGCTGATCACGACGAAGCGCGTGCATTTCAAGTCAATCGCGTACGAACTGCTCTGGTTCCTCCGCGGCGATTCGAATGTGCGCTGGCTGCAGGAGAACGGCGTCACGATCTGGGATGAGTGGGCGGATGCCTCCGGCGACCTGGGCCCGGTCTACGGCGTCCAATGGCGCTCATGGCCGACGCCCGACGGAGAGAGCATCGATCAGCTCTCCGACGTCATCGAGCAGATCCGTCGCACTCCGGACTCGCGTCGGCTGATCGTCTCCGCCTGGAACCCGGCCGATATCCCGGACATGGCGCTCGCCCCGTGCCACGCACTGTTCCAGTTCTACGTCGCCGACGGCAAGCTCTCCTGCCAGCTGTATCAGCGCAGCGCCGATCTCTTCCTCGGCGTTCCGTTCAACATCGCCTCCTACGCGCTGCTCACGATGATGATCGCCCAGCAGGTCGGTCTCGAACCCGGCGACTTCGTCTGGACCGGCGGCGACTGCCACATCTACGACAACCACGTCGATCAGGTGCGCGAGCAGCTCACCCGCGACGCATACCCCTACCCGAAGCTGCGGTTCGCCCGCACCCCGGAGTCGATCTCCGACTACCGCTTCGATGACTTCGTGGTGGAGGACTATCAGCACCACGCGCCGATCCGAGCGGCGGTCGCCGTATGACCTGGGTCGGCCTGGTCTGGGCCGAGGCGGACGGCGGGGTCATCGGCGCCGAGGGCGGTATGCCGTGGCATGTGCCGGAGGATCTCGCCCATTTCAAAGAGGTCACCCTCGGCGCCCCGGTCGTGATGGGGCGGAAGACCTGGGATTCGCTGCCCGAGCGCTTCCGGCCGCTGGCCGGCCGGGAGAACATCGTGATCACGCGCCAGCAGGATTGGGCAGCGGACGGAGCGCGTCGCGCGGCGACCGTCACGGAGGCCGTACGCGGACAGGATCGTGTGTGGATCATCGGTGGAGCCGAGATCTTCCGACAGGTGATCGGCGATGCCGATCGGCTTGAGGTCACCGAACTCGAACTCCAGGTCGCCGGCGATGCGTACGCGCCATCGAAGGCCGGATGGCGACTCGTTGACGAGGGGGAGTGGCAGACCTCCCGCACCGGCGTCCGCTACCGCTTCCTGGGGTACGAGCGCTGATGCCCACCGCACTGATCACCGGGGCGAGCGCAGGGCTCGGGGCGGAGTTCGCCCGTCAGCTCGCGCGTCGTCAGGCGGATCTGATCCTCGTGGCACGCTCGGCCGAGAACCTGGAATCGCTGGCTTCCGAGTTGCGCAGTGCGCACGGTGTCGCGGTGGAAGTGGTGCCGGCCGATCTCACTGACGAGGCGGAGCTCGAGCGGGTGGCATCGCTGCTGACGGATGCCGACGCGCCAGTGGATCTGCTCATCAACAACGCTGGCTTCGGGCTGTCGTTGCGGTTCGCCGACAATGATCTCGCCGATGAAGTGCGTCACCTGCGTCTCCACGTCGAGGCGCCGATGCGCCTCACGCACGCCGCGCTGCAAGGAATGCGTGGTCGCGGAGGTCGGATCGTGAACGTGGCGTCCGTGGCCGCATTCATCCCGCGTTCGACCTATTCCGCATGCAAGGCATGGCTCGTCGGCTTCAGCCGCTGGGCGAATGTCGAATACGCGCGTGACGGAGTCACCGTCACCGCGCTGTGCCCTGGCTTCACGCACACCTCGTTCCACGAGCAGATGGGGCTGCCGCCGGGCCAGGAGGGGGTTCCCTCGTGGATGTGGCTGGATGCTCGAGCAGTGGTGCGACAGGGGCTCCGCGACGCTGCGCTCGGACGATCGGTGTCGGTGCCGTCGTGGCGCTACAAGGCGATCGTCGCCCTCACCCGAGTGCTCCCGGCGTCGTTGCTCGCCGGCGCCGGCCGCCGCGGTCGCTTCTGAGCTCGAGCAGGGCGAGCGGTCGAGGCGGGGCATTCCCTAGGATCGACCGCATGGGCTGGTTGTTCGGGAAGAAGCGCGATCCACAGGATGCCGGCGAGATTCTCCGCCGCTACAACGAGGCGGAGGCCGCTCGACTGACGGCCATGGTGGAGGGCGTCGCCGTCGAGGCGAGACCAGCGAGTCCGGTGTTCTCCCCGTCGCAATACACGTCCGGAGGGGAACTGGCGGTCGAGGATGTGTTCACGATCACGGGCCGAGGAATCGTCGCGACCGGAACAGTCTCCGCTGGCACCGTCCGCGTCGACGACACCGTCGTCATCCTTCGCCGCGGCGCCGAGCACGCGGTTTCCCGCATCGCGGCCGTAGAGCTCTTCGGCAAGCGGTCGAGCGAAGCATCCGAGGGCGTGAATGCCGGGCTTGTGCTGAGCGGGAAGGTCAGCGTCGCGCGCGGTGACGTGATCAGGGTCGTTCCGTCTGGGTGAGCGGCATCCGAAACGATACGCTGGGACCATGACGCACTCGGGTAATCCATTCGGACAGGTTCTCGTCGCGCTCGTCACTCCGATGACGGCCGACGGCGAAGTCGACTGGCCCGCGGTCGAGAAGCACATCGATGACGTCATCACCGCGGGTGCGGACGGCATCGTCGTGACGGGAACGACCGGCGAGACCTCGACCCTGACCGACCCTGAGAAGCTCAAGCTCGTCGAGGTCGGCAAGTCCGTCGCCGCCGGACGCGCGAAGATCATCACCGGGGGCGGGTCGAACGAGACGGCCCACGCGATCGAGCTCTACAAGGCCAGCGAGAAGGCCGGCGCGGACGGCATCATGATCGTCACGCCGTACTACAACAAGCCCACCCAGGCCGGCATCCTGACGCACTTCCGCATGGTCGCGGACGCGACCGACCTGCCGGTGATCCTCTACGACATCCCGGGTCGCACCGGTGTTCCGATCAAGTACGAGACGATCATGCGCCTGGCCAAGCACCCCAACATCCTCGCCGTGAAGGACGCCAAGGGGGACTTCTCCGAGGTCAGCCGCGTGCTCAATCAGACCGACCTGATGTACTTCTCGGGTGACGACGCCAACGTGCTTCCGCACCTCTCGATCGGCGCAGCCGGTCTCATCGGCGTCACAGCGAACGTCGCCGCGGCCCCGTACCGTGCCATCGTCGACGCGGTGAACCGTGGAGACCTGGCCGCCGCCACGGCCGAGCACAAGCGCCTCGAGCCGCTCGTCCGTGCGGTCATGACCCACGTTCCGGGCACCGTGGCTGCGAAGTACATCCTGCACGGCCTCGGCCGCATCTCCAGCCCGCGCGTCCGCCTGCCTCTCGTGGGGCCGGAGGAGTGGGAAGCCGCGCTCATCGAGGACGAACTCGACCTCGTGAACGATGTGCCCGGTGCCGACTTCTCCAACTTCCGCCCCGACCGCAACGCGGCTGCGGGCGGCGCACTTCCGAAGGTGCACGGCACCACGCGCTGAGACATCGGGCGCTGAGACGCGCCCTCATGAACGAACGGACGCGCACAGCGTCCGAAAGAGGAGACAGCATGTCCATCCCCGTCGCAGAACCCGCACCGCTCGCAGAAGGGACGTTGCGCGTCATCCCGATCGGTGGGCTCGGCGAGATCGGCCGCAACATGACCGTCTTCGAATACGACGGCAAGATCCTGATCGTCGACTGCGGCGTGCTGTTCCCCGAGGAGCACCAGCCCGGTGTCGATCTGATCCTGCCCGACTTCGAGCCGATCCGGGATCGCCTCGACGACATCGTCGGGGTCGTCCTCACGCACGGCCACGAAGACCACATCGGCGCCGTCCCGTACCTGCTGCGTCTGAAGAGCGACATTCCGCTGATCGGATCCGGGCTCACGCTCGCCCTCGTCGAGGCGAAGCTCAAGGAGCATCGGATCAAGGCCTTCACCCTCACCGTCAAGGAGGGGGAGCGCGAGCAGGTCGGTCCGTTCGACCTCGAGTTCGTCGCGGTCAACCACTCGATTCCGGATGCTCTGGCGATCGCCATCCGAACGCCGGCCGGTCTCGTGCTCGCCACCGGCGACTTCAAGATGGACCAGCTCCCGCTGGACGGACGGATCACCGACCTTCGCGCATTCGCCCGCCTCGGTGAGGAGGGAGTCGATCTGTTCCTGGTCGACTCCACGAATGCCGACGTGCCAGGCTTCACCCCCACGGAGCGCTCGATCGGACCGGTGCTCGATCAGGTGATCGGCAAGGCTCCTCGCCGTGTGATCGTGGCGAGCTTCTCCAGCCACATCCACCGCGTGCAGCAGGTGCTCGATGCTGCAGCCGCGCACGGTCGCCGGGTCGCGCTGCTCGGGCGGAGCATGGTCCGGAACATGACGATCGCCGCAGACCTCGGGTACCTGACAGTGCCGGACGGCGTCCTGATCGACTACAAGAAGGCGCGCGACCTCCCGGACGACAAGATCGTCTTCATGTCGACGGGATCGCAGGGCGAGCCGATGGCGGTGCTCAGCCGCATGGCGAATCGCGATCACGCGATCGAGGTGGGCGAGGGTGACACGGTCATCCTGGCGTCCAGCCTGATCCCCGGCAACGAGAACGCGGTCTACCGCGTCATCGACGGTCTCACGCGACTCGGCGCCAACGTGGTGCACAAGGCCAATGCCAAGGTCCACGTCTCCGGCCACGCCGCCGCGGGCGAGCTGATCTATTGCTACAACATCCTCAAGCCGAAGAACGTTCTCCCCGTGCACGGCGAGTCCCGGCACCTCTACGCCAACGCGAAGCTCGCGCAGGAGACCGGGATCCCGGAAGAGCGCACGTTCATCGCCGCCAACGGCACGGTGATCGACCTCAAGGACGGCGAAGCCAGGGTGGCCGGCCAGCTGGACATCGGCTTCGTGTACGTCGACGGCTCCACCGTCGGTGAGATCACGGATGCCGACCTGAAGGATCGCCGGATCCTGGGTGAAGAGGGATTCATCTCTGTGATCGTCGTGGTCGACGCCAGCACCGGCCGAATCATCTCCGGACCGGAGATTCATGCACGCGGCGTCGCCGAGGACGACTCGGTGTTCGATGACATCACACCGAAGATCATCGCGGCGCTCAAGGAGGCATCCGGCAACGGCGTGCACGACACGCATGCGCTGTCGCAGATCATCCGGCGCACGATCGGTCGCTGGGTGAACCAGAAGCTGCGTCGTCGGCCGATGATCGTGCCGCTCGTCATCGAGGCGTAACACGAGGTCGCTACACTCGCCGCATGTCCGCGTTCCGCGTTCGTCCAGCAGCGGTGTCCGATGGCGGGTTCCTCGCCGAGATGGTCGTCGAGGCTGCCAACTGGCAGCTCGACGACGTCCGCCCGAGGCATGAGGTGATCGCCAGCGCAGAGTACCGCCGATATCTCTCGGGATGGATGCGCCCTGGAGATGCCGGCTTCCTCGCGGTGGACGAGTTCGAAGAGCCCATCGGGGCGGCGTGGTATCGGACCCTGCCGCGCAGCGATCCCGGCTTCGGATACGTCGGCACCGGGATTCCCGAGCTCATCATCGGGGTGCGGCCGATCTGGCGAGCCAGGGGAGTCGGGCGTGCTCTGATCCGCGAGGTCGGCGTTCACGCTCGTGCGGCCGGCTATCGCCTGATCAGCCTGAGCGTGCAGCAAGGCAACCATGCCGCAGCCCTGTATCGTTCCGAGGGTTTTGCCGTGACCGAGAGCGGTCCGGTCCGCGACATCATGGTGAAGCGCCTCGGTTGAGCGGAGAATCCGCGGAAAGCCGCGTCATTACGCGGAAACGTCGGTGCCGGGACGTAGCGTGAGTGCATGGCCAGGAGCACCACGAAATCCGAGCGCGCGTCTACGAGCGCATCGCCTCGCCCGAAGCGGCAGGCGGCTCCGAAGGCTCAAGCCGCGCCCAAGAAGTACATCGACGCGATCGACAAGCCTCCGGTGGCTGTACGCGCGTGGATCGGGCTCGCCCACGGCGTGGGCGGGCTGTTCCGCGCGTTCGGACCGGAAAACCTCGAGAAGGACGACCGTCGCGACGGCTTCCCCTTCCTGCTCGTGCTGCTGGCGGCCGCCGGCGCGGTGAACGAGTGGTTCTTCATCGGCAACGAGGTCGCGGCGAACATCAGCGCCTTCTCGGTCGGTGCACTCATCGGCCGTGCCGCGTTCGTGATGCCGGTGCTGCTGCTCCTGCTCGCCGGCTGGCTGTTCCGGCATCCGTCCTCCGTGCACGACAACGGGCGCATCGGGATCGGATTCGGGCTCTTCATCCTTTCGCTTGCGGGCTTCTGCCACGTCGCAGGCGCCCGTCCCCAGCCCAAGGAGGGGATGCTCGCCATCAGCGAGTCCGGCGGGCTCTTCGGATGGATGCTGGGTGAGCCGCTCGCCTTCCTGAGCCCGGTCGTCGCCTACATCGTGCTGTCGCTGCTCGCCGTACTGAGCGTGCTGATCCTCACCAAGACGCCCCCGAATCGCATCGGCACCCGTCTCGGCGACCTGTACGCCTGGATGTTCGACGCCGAGCGCCCCGAGAAACCCGCGAAGAACGCGGCGGCGATCGATGAAGATGACAAGGTCGACGATCCGGATGTGCTGCCGTGGTGGCGCCGGAACAAGACCGGTCGTGAAGAGGATCCCGACGAGGGAACCCTCGGCTCCGACGACATCACGGCACTGCTCTCCACCACGGACGTCACTCCGGCGTACGACCAGGCCGTGATCGTCGCCGATCCTTACGACGCCGCCACCGAAGTGCTCTCGGACGTGCGCTCCGTCACTGATGCCCTCGCCGAGCAGCAGACGACGGCTCTGCTCGACGACGCCTCTGACACCGGCGAACAGCCTGAGCTTCCTGGTCTCGACGGCTTCGGCACCGCGGGACCGGGGGAGCGGGGTCCACAGGCACCGGTCGCCCCCTACATCCTGCCCTCGCCAGGTGTGCTCAGCGAAGGGCCGCCCTCTGTGGTGCGTTCCGAGGCGACCGACAAGGTCATCGAGCAGATCACGAACGTGCTCACCCAGTTCAAGGTCGACGCCAAGGTCACCGGCTTCTCGCGCGGTCCGACGGTGACGCAGTACGAGGTCGAGGTCGGCCACGGCGTCAAGGTCGAGAAGATCCTCCAGCTGAGCAACAACTTCGCGTATGCGGTGGCCTCGAACGATGTGCGCATCCTCTCGCCGATCCCCGGCAAGAGCGCGATCGGCATCGAGATCCCGAACGCCGACAAGGAGATGGTCGCGCTCGGCGACGTCCTGCGATCCCCGGCGGCGCAGAAGAGCACGCATCCGATGACGATCGGCGTCGGCAAGGATGTCGGCGGAAACATCGTCATCGCGAACCTCGCCAAGATGCCGCACCTCCTGGTCGCCGGTTCCACCGGCTCGGGAAAGTCCAGCTTCGTGAACTCGATGATCACGAGCCTGTTGATGCGCGCCCGGCCGACGGA
This sequence comes from Microbacterium sp. LTA6, assembly GCF_045690355.1. Lineage (NCBI taxonomy): Bacteria > Bacillati > Actinomycetota > Actinomycetes > Micrococcales > Microbacteriaceae > Microbacterium > Microbacterium sp. LTA6. The sequence continues at coordinate 3,594,542 of NZ_CP147855.1, read as the reverse complement.
TGTGCGCATGGTGCTGATCGACCCCAAGCGCGTCGAGCTCACCAGCTACGCCGGTGTGCCGCACCTGATCACGCCCATCATCACGAACCCCAAGAAGGCCGCCGAAGCGCTGCAATGGGTCGTGAAGGAGATGGACATGCGGTACGACGACCTCGCGTCGTTCGGCTTCCGCCATATCGACGACTTCAACCGCGCGGTGCGCGCCGGCGAGGTGGAGGTGCCGGTCGGCAGTGAGCGTGTACTCAAGCCGTACCCGTATCTGCTGGTCGTCGTCGACGAGCTCGCCGACCTGATGATGGTCGCTCCTCGTGATGTCGAGGACTCGATCGTCCGTATCACCCAGCTCGCCCGTGCCAGCGGCATCCACCTCGTCCTCGCCACGCAGCGACCGAGCGTCGACGTCGTCACCGGTCTGATCAAGGCCAACGTGCCCTCTCGACTCGCGTTCGCCGTGACCAGCGTCACCGACAGCCGTGTCATCCTCGACAGCCCCGGCGCAGACAAGCTCATCGGGCAGGGCGACGCGCTCTTCTCGCCGATGGGGTCGTCCAAGCCGTTCCGCCTCCAGGGCGCCTGGGTCGATGAGAAAGAGATCGAAGCGGTCGTCAAACACGTCACCCGCCAGGCGCGGCCGGAGTACCGCTCCGACGTGCAGGAGACCGTCGAGCACAAGAAGAAGGACGTCGACGAGGACATCGGCGACGATCTCGAACTGCTGCTCGCCGCCGCAGAACTCATCGTCTCGACGCAGTTCGGCTCGACCTCGATGCTGCAGCGCAAGCTCCGGGTCGGCTTCGCCAAGGCCGGACGCCTGATGGATCTGCTCGAATCCAGAGAGATCGTCGGCCCGTCCGAAGGGTCGAAGGCCCGAGATGTGCTGGTGACAGCCGAGCAGTTGGCGGATGTCATGGCCAAGCTCCGCGGCGACGACGCGCCGTCTGCTCCTGCACCCGCTGTTCCGGCTCCTGCCTCAGGCTTCCGGGAAGTCGATCCTGTCGAAGCGCAGTTCGCAGGCCTGCCGGTCGTCGAATCCGAGGGCGACGGCGACGAAGACGCCTGGGGCCTGACGGGTCGCGACTGATGGCGATTCCCCGGCAGCTGCCGAACGCGATCACGATCGCCCGCATCCCCCTTGCGGTCGTCTTCTTCGTCCTGCTCCTTCTCGGCGGCACGTACGGCATCCCCGATCTCGCCCTTCGGTGGACGGCGGCGGTCCTCTTCATCGTCGCGATCTCGACCGACTGGGTCGACGGCTACCTGGCGCGCAAGTACGACATCGTCAGCGACTTCGGCAAGCTGTGGGACCCGATCGCCGACAAGCTGCTCACCGGTGCCGGATTCATCGGCCTCGCGGTGCTCGGCGAGCTCGGTGAGTTCGGCTGGTGGTTCGTCGTGATCATCCTCGTCCGGGAGTGGGGCATCACGATCCATCGCTTCATGGTGGCGAAACAGCACATCGTCGCCGCAGCGTGGATGGGCAAGCTCAAGACCGCGGTGCAGGGCGTCGCGCTGTCGTGGGCGCTGCTCCCGCTGCACGTGCTGATCGGCCTCGACATCTGGGTTCTCATCACGGCGGTGCTGATGGCCGCCGTGCTGGTCCTGACGGTGGCCAGCGGTGTCGACTACATCGTCGCGCAGGTCCGCGGTGGTCGCCAGGACCAGCAGACCTCATGACGACGGCGAACGCCGCTGCGCTTCTCGAGGTGCTGCGGGCGCGCGCGCTGAGTCTCGGCGTCGCCGAGTCCCTGACGGGTGGCGCGATCGCGGCGGAGATCGTGTCCGTGCCCGGCGCTTCCGATGTCTTCCGCGGAGGCATCGTGGCCTACGCCACTCCGGTCAAGCACACGCTGCTCGGGGTCGACGCCGAGCTGCTCGAGGAGCATGGACCGGTGCATCCCCAAGTGGCGCTGCAGATGGCTGACGGCGTGCGTCGTGCGCTCTCGGTCGCAGGGTTTCCGGCGGACGTCGGCATCGCGACCACCGGTATCGCCGGACCGGATTCGCCGGACGGTCAACCGGTGGGTACGGTGCACATCGGCGTCGTCGCTCCCGGGATCAAGATCTCCCGAATGTTCGTCTTCGAGGGGGACCGGGCGGCCGTTCGCCAGCAGTCGGTCGACGCCGCGCTCTCGTCCGCGTTGGCCGTGCTCCGGGAATAGCAGTCATCGGATCGCTGTTGTCGATGGTGTGCGGCTCACACCACGTCCCTTGTCAAGGTCCTTCACAACGAAACCACAGCGAGAAACAGTAGATTTAATGGAGTCAGGTCGGGTTAGACTGGCGATCCCTCGGAGGATTCCGGGGATGGCGATGGAGAGGGGGTTCTGATGATTCTTGTTCGACAGGAAATCGGCGATGTGCTCAGGGACTTCCGCCTGCAGAAGGGCCGTACCCTTCGTCAGGTAGCGGGCAAAGCCTCGGTAGCACTCGGTTACCTCAGTGAGGTCGAGCGCGGGCAGAAAGAGGCGTCCAGCGAGATCCTCGCGTCCGTCGCCGATGCACTCGATGTGCCGATCTCGACGATCATGCGCGAAGTAGGCGATCGCATCTCGGTCCTTGAGGGAATCCAGGTCTTCCCGGACGTCGTCCCGGACGACCTCGTTGCATCGATCGAGCCGCAGCTCTCCCTCCACTGAGTCGACGCCGGAACCTCGATGCGTCGCAGTGAGTTTCTTCGCGCCGTCGAAGGCGAGTTCTCGGGGCGCGCTTCGTCGTTGCTGAACGATCTGGTGCTCACCGCTCTCGGTGGCCGGACGGCCCTGGAAGCGCTCGATCTGGGGCTGCCACCGCGTGACATCTGGCTCGCTCTTTGCGAGGAGATGGATGTGCCGCCGGAGCGCCGCTACGGCGCCGGCCGTCTGGAGCCGCGCAAGCGCTGACTCGATCTCGTTCTGATCCATGCGTGCGGGCGACGACGTTCCGATTGCGGCGTGTCGTCGAATATCTGTTCGAAGCGGGCGTAGTCTTCTGCACAGATGGTTTCGAGACTTGTCTCTCCACAGTTCGCGGGTTCGCCGACACGATGTCGGAGGCCCCTCCTACGGTGAAGACATGGCTCAGAGCCATACGCCTTGTCGGAGAGTTCGTCCCAGCCGGGTCGGCCGCGACAGCCTACAGGCGGCACCACGCGAGCAGAAGGAAGCACATCATGCCATCACCCGCCGACCGCGAGAAGTCCCTGGAAACAGCCCTCGCTCAGATCGACCGGCAGTTCGGAAAGGGCTCGGTCATGCGGCTGGGCAGCGATGACCGCGCACCCGTCGCCGTCATCCCCACCGGCTCCATCGCCCTCGACGTCGCCCTCGGAGTGGGCGGCCTTCCGCGTGGCCGCATCGTCGAGATCTACGGCCCTGAGTCGTCCGGTAAGACGACGCTCACGCTGCACGCGATCGCCAACGCGCAGCGCGCAGGCGGCATCGCCGCCTTCATCGACGCCGAGCACGCGCTCGACCCCGACTACGCGGCGAAGCTCGGCGTCGACATCGATGCCCTTCTCGTCTCGCAGCCCGACACCGGAGAGCAGGCGCTCGAGATCGCCGACATGCTCGTGCGTTCCGGCGCCATCGACCTCATCGTCATCGACTCCGTGGCGGCGCTTGTGCCTCGTGCCGAGATCGAGGGTGAGATGGGCGACTCGCACGTGGGTCTGCAGGCTCGCCTCATGTCGCAGGCGCTGCGCAAGCTCACCGGTGGCCTGAACCAGACCAACACCACCATGATCTTCATCAACCAGCTGCGTGAGAAGATCGGCGTCTTCTTCGGATCGCCGGAGACGACTGCCGGCGGCAAGGCGCTGAAGTTCTACGCATCGGTGCGGCTCGACATCCGTCGTATCGAGACTCTGAAGGACGGCACCGACGCTGTCGGAAACCGCACCAGGGTCAAGGTCGTGAAGAACAAGATGGCTCCGCCGTTCAAGCAGGCCGAGTTCGACATCCTGTACGGCATCGGCATTTCCCGTGAGGGAAGCCTGATCGACTTCGGCGTCGAGCACGGCATCGTGAAGAAGTCGGGCTCCTGGTACACATACGACGGCGACCAGCTCGGTCAGGGCAAGGAGAATGCGCGCACGTTCCTCCTCAAGAACCCTGACATCGCTCTGGCGATCGAGACTCAGATCAAGCAGAAGCTCGGTATCGGTGCGGCGGCGCCGGCGGCTGCTGCTGCGGCAGACGAGCTCGCAGAGCGTCGACCGGCCTGATCATGATCGGTGAGAACGGGGGCGAAGCGGGCGGAATCGTGGATCGTCTCGCCCCCGTCATTCCGCTCTTCGGCGCGAAGAGAGCGTCGGAGGCGTCTTCCGGAGGGCGAGACCAGGGCGCGCCGAGCGATCGGCATCCCGCTCGCGGCACCGCAGAGCGGCACACGGCTCCGCGTCTGCGGGCATTGCACCCACACGCGGATTCGGGAGAGGGAACATCCGACGCCGAGGGTGCGGAGAGTCAGACCCCTGATCCTGAGGAGACCCGGAAGGTCGCCGAGGAGGCGCTGGTTCGAAAACTGCGCACCAGATCGCTCTCGGTCTCCGAGTCCCGAATTGTGCTGAAGGGATATTCGCTCGAGTCTTCGCAGATCGACGACGTGATCGACGACTTCTGCCGGCGCGGGTACCTGGATGATGCGATCCTCGCCGGACACCTCGTCATCTCCGGTGTCGAACGGAAAGGATTGGGGCGGGTGGCGCTGTCTCGAGCACTCGCGCAACGGGGCATCCCGCGCGACGTCATCGCAGCGGCGCTCGACGAGGTTCCAGACGATGACGACGAACGCGCGTTGGACTTCGCCCGTACGAAGGCGCGGTCATTGTCGCGCCTCGATCATGACACCGCCCTTCGCCGGCTCGTCGGGCAGCTGTCCCGGCGGGGGTACAACGGCTCGGTCGCGATGAAGGCCGCACGCACCGCGCTGACCGAGGCGTCGTTCGGGCAGCCCTCCTCCGGTGTGCGGTTCGTGGATTCGGACTGAACACCTTTCATTCAGTCGGCGCGCACGGAGCGGCATCGTTCGCAGGGCTTCTACGTCGGAGCGCTCGTACAATGGGATGACCATGACTATCCCGCGCAGCGAACCGACGATCATCAGCGCTTCGTCGGCGGCCATTGACGTCGACGGCCGACAGCGATCCTACGAAGTGCGCACCTTCGGGTGCCAGATGAACGTGCACGACTCGGAGCGGCTCTCCGGATCCCTGGAGAGCGCTGGGTACGTGCGCGCTGTCGACGGCGCCGAGGCCGATGTCGTCATCATCAACACCTGCGCGGTGCGCGACAACGCTGCGGGCAAGCTCTACGGCACTCTCGGGCACCTCGCGTCGGTCAAGCGTCGCAAAGATGGCATGCAGATCGCTGTGGGCGGCTGTCTGGCTCAGATGGACAAGCAGGCCGTGCTCGACAAGGCGCCATGGGTCGACGTCGTCTTCGGCACCCACAACATGGGTTCTCTTCCCGGCCTGCTCGAACGCGCGCGCCACAACGGTGAAGCCGAGCTCGAGATCCTGGAGTCGCTCGACGTCTTCCCGTCGACGCTGCCGACCAAGCGGGACTCGGCGCACAGTGGTTGGGTGTCGATCTCGGTCGGCTGCAACAACACCTGCACGTTCTGCATCGTGCCGAGCCTGCGTGGCAAGGAGAAGGACCGCCGCCCTGGCGACATCCTGAACGAGATCCGCCTCCTCGTCGACGACGGAGCGATCGAGGTCACCCTCCTCGGACAGAACGTCAACTCGTACGGCGTCGAGTTCGGTGACCGCCACGCATTCGGAAAGCTCCTGCGTGCCGCCGGCGAGATCGACGGCCTGGAGCGCATCCGGTTCACGAGCCCGCATCCCGCGGCCTTCACCGACGACGTGATCGACGCAATGGCCGAGACCGAGGCCGTGATGCCGCAACTGCACATGCCGTTGCAATCGGGCAGCGACCGCATCCTGAAGGCGATGCGCCGCTCGTACCGCAGCGAGCGGTTCCTCGGCATCCTCGACCGCGTGCGCGAGCGCATCCCGCTGGCGTCGATCACCACCGATATCATCGTGGGCTTCCCCGGCGAGACGGACGAGGACTTCGAAGACACCATGCGCGTCGTCGAACAGTCGCGGTTCTCCGGGGCATTCACCTTCCAGTACTCCATTCGTGAGGGCACCCCCGCGGCGACGATGGAAGATCAGGTGCCGAAGGAGATCGTCCAGGAACGTTACAACCGGCTCATCGCCCTGCAGGAGCGCATCTCACTCGAGGAGAACCAGAAGCAGGTCGGTCGCGAGGTCCGGGTGCTGGTGTCGACGGGCGAGGGCAAGAAGGACGCGGAGACGCACCGTCTCACCGGTCGGGCCGAGGACAACCGCCTCGTGCACTTCGAGGTGACTCCGGGCTCCGACCTCCCTCGTCCCGGTGATGTCGTCACCGTGACGATCACCCACGCCGCGCCGTTCCACCTGCTTGCTGACGACCCGACCGGAAAGCCCCTGCAGATCCGCCGCACGCGCGGCGGCGACGCGTGGGATCGCTCGCAGTCCGAATCTTGCGCGGTTCCCGCCCCGTCCGGCGACGGAGCTCCCCGCGCGGTCGTGCTCGGACTGCCCACGCTCCGCATCGGTGTCTGATTCCACCTCGGTGACCAGCCCCGTCGAAGGGATCGGTTCGCCCGCCGACGGTCCGCGTCTCTGGGCGATCGTCGGTGCGACCGGAACAGGCAAGAGCGACCTTGCACTCGATCTCGCCGAGTCACTCAGAGCGAACGGCAATCCGGCCGAGGTCGTGAACGCCGATGCCATGCAGCTCTATCGCGGCATGGACATCGGCACGGCGAAGCTGGCACCGCAGGAGCGCCGAGGCATCCCGCATCATCTCTTCGACGTGCGCGAGGTCACCGAGGAGGCTGCCGTCGCCTGGTATCAGCCGCTCGCGCGGGCGGCGATCGCCGACATCCACGCTCGCGGCGGTGACGCGATCCTGGTGGGCGGCTCCGGACTGTACGTGTCCAGCGTGGTCTTCGACTTCCGCTTTCCCCCGCGTGACGCGGTGGTCCGGGCGCGACTGGAGAATGAGCTCGAGGAAGCCGGGACAGCAGTGCTGCTGGAGCGGCTTCGCGTCCTCGATCCGGAGACGGCCGCGCGGATCGACCCGAAGAACGGGCGACGGATCATCCGCGCACTCGAAGTCATCGAACAGGGGGCCCAGACCCATGGCGCTGCCCTTCCTGAGAAGCCGGTGGTGTGGCATCCGCGCACCCGACTGATCGGCCTCCGTGTCGATCGGGCGGAACTCGTCGAGCGACTCGATGCACGGGTCGACCGTATGTGGGCGACGGGCCTCGTCGACGAGGTCGTCACCCTCCGCGAGCAGGGCCTCGAGCACGGCGTGACCGCCAGTCGCGCCATCGGATACGCGCAGGCCCTCGGACAGCTCAACGAAACGATGAGCGAATCCGAGGCGATCGCGCAGACACAGTCGCTCACCCGCCGCTACGCGAGGCGCCAGGTGTCCTGGTTCAAGCGCTATCCCGACCTCGAGTGGCATGAGCATCCTGTCGATCCGGCAGGGCTGCTCGCGCGCTGATCCTGGCGGATGTCCGACGCCGGTGCGACGCTGGAGCCATGACCACCTCCTACTACACCGCGTCCAGCCTCGACGGATTCATCGCGACCGCCGAGCACTCCCTCGACTGGCTGCTGAAGCAGGACATCGACCAGAACGGACCGATGGCCTACGCCGAGTTCGAGAAGAGCATCGGAGCCTTGGCGATGGGGGCGTCCACCTACGAGTGGGTGCTTCGCCACACCGAAGGCGAGCCCTGGGGGTACGCGCAGCCGACCTGGGTGTTCACGCATCGTGAGTTGCCCGTTCCCGACGGCGCCGACGTCCGGTTCGTGCGTGGCGACGTCCGTGCGGTGCACGCCGAGATGTCTGCTGCGGCCGGTGAACGAGATCTCTGGGTCGTCGGTGGGGGAGAGCTGGTCGGCCAGTTCTCCGATGCGAGATTGATCGATGAGATCTGGGTGCAGTACGCCCCGGTGACGCTGGGATCAGGTGCGCCGTTGCTTCCTCGAACACTCGACCTCGAGCTTCTGGAAGTGGCACGCAACCGCAACTTCATGTGCGGGAGATACCGGGTCGTCCGCGACTGAAGGGTGCGCGAAGCGCCTCTAGACTCGGATGCGCCGGATCCGAGGCCCGGCGGGAAGGTCCACGATGAACTGGCGGATTCGCGCATTCCAACCGCAGGACACAGAGGGCGTGGTCTCGCTGTGGGAAGAAGCGGGCCTCACCCGCCCGTGGAATGATCCTCGCCTCGACATCGAGCGCAAGATGTCTGTGCAGCCCGAGCTCTTTCTCGTCGCCAGCATTGCGGCGCTGGAGAGCGCGGATGCCGAGCGCATCATCGGAACGGTGATGGCGGGTTATGACGGTCATCGCGGCTGGCTGTACTACCTCGCCACCGCGGATGCTCATCGCGGGCAGGGGATCGCACGAAGGCTCGTCGCGGAGGCGGAACGGCTTCTTCTTGCCATGGGCTGCCCGAAGGTGCAGTTGATGGTCCGGGGCGGCAACGACGAGGTGCTGGGGTTCTACGATCGGCTCGGGTACGAGCGGTTCACCGTGTCCAACACCGGCAAGCGGCTGATCGCTGACGCATAGACGCGAACTCTAGACTGGGCGCATGGTCGCATTCACCAAAGGACACGGCACGGGCAACGATTTCGTGATCATCGCCGACCCCGACGGGGAGCTCGACCTCACCGCCGAGCAAGTGGCGGTGCTCTGCGATCGGAATTTCGGGATCGGTGCCGACGGCGTTCTTCGGGTGGTCCGTTCTTCGGCGATCGACGTCGGCGCTGCCGCTCTCGCCGAGGAGCCGGATGCCGAATGGTTCATGGACTATCGCAACGCGGACGGATCCATTGCGGAGATGTGCGGCAACGGCATCCGCGTGTTCGCGCATTACCTGGTGCGATCGGGCCTCGCCTCGATCGAGCCCGGTTCGACGCTCCCGATCGGCACCCGTGCAGGTGTGCGTGACGTCACCCGCAGCGAAACCGGTTATCAGGTGGATCTCGGTCGCTGGCGACTCTCCGGTGACGATCCGCTCGTGAACGTGGAGGGCCTCGCTGTCACCCGACCGGGACTCGGGATCGACGTCGGCAACCCGCATGTCGTCGTCGCGATCGCTTCTGATCAGGAGCTCGCCACCCTCGAACTGCACCGCGCGCCCGTGCTGGAGCCCGCGCCGCCGGCGGGAGCGAATGTCGAGTTCGTGGTGCCAGGCGAACCGCTGGTCCGCGACGGCATCGGGCACGTGCGGATGCGCGTCTTCGAGCGCGGCGTCGGCGAGACCCAGAGCTGCGGTACCGGGGTCGCGGCCACCGCCCTGGCCGTCAGGTACTGGGCGGGGGAGCAGGCGCCCGACAGTTGGCGTGTGGAGGTCCCAGGCGGGACCCTGGGTGTGCGGATGTTCGCAGCCGAGGACGGAGAGCACGTCGCGCTCTCCGGACCCGCCCAGCTCGTGTTCCGAGGAGAGATCGACCTGATCTGATGTCGCTTCCGGAGCGCCTTGAACTGGTCATCTTCGACTGCGACGGGGTTTTGGTCGACAGCGAGCGTCTGTCGGTCGAGATCGACCGAGAGGTGTTGTCGGATCTCGGCTGGGAGTTGACGATCGAGGAGATCGTGCACCGGTTCGTCGGACGCTCGGCCGCGCACTTCCGCAGCGAGATCGAGGCCTATCTCGGGCGTGCGCTGCCGGATGATTGGGAAGCTCCCTATCAGCACCGTTACAGCGACGCCTTCGTGCGCGATCTCCAGGCGGTGCCTGGCGTTGTCACCGCTCTCGACACGATCAGCGCACCGACGTGCGTCGCGTCGAGCGGTGCGCACGAGAAGATCCGAAGGACTCTCGGGCTGACCGGTCTGCTGCCCCGTTTCGACGGCAGGATCTTCAGTGCCGCGGAGGTGGAGAACGGCAAGCCTGCTCCGGACTTGTTCCTGCGCGCGGCCTCGTGCATGGGTGTGCCGCCGTCGCGTTGCGTCGTCATCGAGGACAGTCGGTTCGGCGTCGAGGCCGCGCGAGCGGCAGGCATGCACGCCTTCGGATACGCGGGTGGTCTGACGCCGGCCGAATGGTTGGCCGGTGAGGGCACGACCGTTTTCGAGGACATGGCGGAGTTGCCTGCGCTCCTCGGGATGACCGTGGGCGGATAAGCCCTGTTCTGCTACTCCGCGAGCAGGATCGGCTCGGTCGGCGGTGTGCCGTGCTTGCGCACCTTCAGGACGCGATAGCCCTTGCCCGTCGCGGTGCGGAACACGCTGTAGCCGGGCTGGAAGGTCGCGCCGATCCACCGCTGGAGCGAGTCTGCGCCGAGGTTGCGCTGCACGACGAGCCAGGCATCGCTTCTCTCATCGAGTCGCGGGATCCATCGCTCGAGGAGTCCGTGCAGTTCATCCTTGCCCACGCGGATCGGAGGGTTCGAGCGGATCGTGCGGAAAGTCACGCCCTCGGGAACATCGTCGGGCAGCGCGGCGTTGATGTTGGTGAGTCCCAGCGCCTTGGCGTTGCGACGCACGAGATCGAGAGCCCGCTCGTTCACGTCGACCGCCCACACGGTCGCGTGCGGGGCGGCGAGAGCCATCGACAAGCTGATGGGCCCCCACCCGCTGCCGAGGTCGAGGAGATCGCCTCCCGGCGGGACCGGAGGCATATTGGCGAAGAGCACTGCGGTGCCGGCATCCAGTCGATCCGGGCTGAAAACGCCACCTGCGGTGGTGACATCCAGCTCTCGGCCTGCGAGCGTCACACGGATTGCACGCAGGTTCGCGGGGCTTGCCGGGGCCGCAGTGAAGTAGTGATCGGACCCCATACGGTGAGCGTACCGGACACCGAGGGCTAAGGTTAAGGCTCGAATCAAAGCTAGAGATTAGGAACTGATGACGCAGACCTCGACACCCTCCACCGGAGACGAGGCGCTGGACCGCGTACTCGCGAACGCCGAGAAGCACTCGGAGGTCCGCGTGTTCGGAGCGGCGCAGGCGCTGCAGGATGAATCGACGGCCGCGCACGCGGCAAGCGACGGCGCGCAGTGGGATCTTGAGGATCGCCATGCGCTGCGGCGTGTCGGCGGCCTCTCCACAGAGCTCCAGGACGTCACCGAGGTCGAGTATCGCCAGCTGCGCCTCGAGAACGTGGTGCTCGTGGGCGTGTATCCCCAGGGCGCTCAGGCGGACGCCGAGAACTCGCTGCGTGAACTCGCCGCCCTTGCCGAGACCGCCGGTGCCGTCGTTCTCGACGGAGTGCTGCAGCGGCGACCGCACCCGGATGCGGCGACGTATATCGGCCGTGGCAAGGCGCAGGAGTTGAAGGACATCGTCGCGGCCACCGGTGCCGACACGGTCATCGCCGACACCGAACTCGCCCCCAGCCAGCGCCGAGCGCTGGAAGACGTCGTCAAGGTCAAGGTCATCGACCGCACCACCGTGATCCTGGATATCTTCAGCCAGCACGCGAAGAGCCGCGAGGGCAAGGCGCAGGTCGAACTCGCCCAGCTCGAGTACCTGCTGCCGCGACTGCGCGGGTGGGGTGACTCCATGAGCCGCCAGGCCGGTGGCCAGGTCGGCGCCGGTGGGGCGGGTATGGGCTCGCGCGGACCGGGTGAGACGAAGATCGAACTCGACCGCCGCCGCATCCGCACCAAGATGGCTCTGCTGCGTCGCCAGATCCGCGATTTCGGCCCTGCCCGCGAGGCGAAGCGCGCGGAGCGCAAGCGCAACACGATCCCATCGGTCGCGATCACCGGCTACACGAACGCCGGCAAGTCGAGTCTGCTCAACGCGCTGACCAGCGCCGGGGTGCTCGTCGAGAACGCTCTGTTCGCGACGCTCGATGCGACCGTGCGCCGCACCGAGACAGCCGACGGACGTGTCTACACGTTCACGGACACCGTCGGGTTCGTCCGCAATCTGCCGCATCAGCTGGTCGAGGCGTTCCGGTCGACCCTCGAAGAGGTCGGCGAAGCCGACGTCGTGCTGCACGTCGTCGACGGCTCGCACCCCGACCCCGCAGGTCAGCTGCAGACCGTGCGCGACGTGATGGGTGACATCGGCGCGCGCGACATCCCCGAGATCGTCGTCGTCAACAAGGCCGATCTTCTCAGCGAAGACGATCGTCTGGTGCTGCGCGGCCTCGAGCCGAATGCGCACTTCGTCTCCTCCCGGTCCGGAGAGGGCATCGAGGAGCTGCGCGCCGCCGTTGAGGAGGCACTGCCCAAGCCGGCCGTCGAGATCCGTGCCGTCGTGCCGTACGACCGTGGAGACCTCGTCGCAGCCATCCACGAGACCGGGATGCTGTTGTCGGCGGAGCACGGCGAGCACGGCACTGTCGTGCACGCGCACGTCTCAGAGCGGCTGGCCGCTGAGCTCGCTCCCTTCACCCGCTGAATCCACGGGTACGCAGCGGCGGCTCAGCGGGCGATGAAACGCGCCTCGACGGTTGCGGAGACGATGATCTCTTCCGGTTCGTATTCCATCGACGCGCCGGAGTCGGCCGCCGCGAAGGCGGCGCCGCGCATCTTCATCGCCGGGGGAGCGGCGGCCTCGGCGCGGGCCATCAGGCCGACATCGGCGATCTCGAGCGGCGTGACCTCCGTCAACCCGAGAGCGCCGGCATAGGCCTGGGCGCGAGCGACAGCGACGCCGACAGCCTCGGCGGCGACCTCTCGCTCGACACGGCCGCGTGTCTCGGGCGTCAGCTGCCAGTCGACCCAGCCGATCTCCACGCCGTCCCACGCCGAGACCTCGGAGACCCAGATGGACAGCTCGGATGCTTCGGCGAACGTGGCCGTGAGTGAAATGCTCCCGTAGAAGACGGGGGCGAGACGTTTGCCGTCGCTGTTCCACGGCCGCTCGGCGCGCACCGCAAGGCTCTTGCTCGTCCACTCCACCACGCTGTTCGCATTCTTGCGGTCGACGATGCTCGTGCGCACGGGTTCTGCGAGCCTCATCACGAGGTCGACGACGGGCGCGCGCTGCGCACCCTCGGCACGTACGGTGACGTGGATCGTGGCGCGTTCCGGCGCGATGCGCGCCTCGTTCTCGCCGCGGACGGTGATGGTGACGTCGGTCATGCTGCGACTCTACGCGACTGCTCCACGCCCGCGCGGAATAGCGTGGGGCGCGCTTTCGTTGTAGTCTGTGATGCTCCGGTGCATCGCATCCGGAGTTGAAAAATACACAGTGTGACAGCGGTCCCTTCGCAAGAAGGAACACGGGGCTGATCGGTTTCGACAGCGCCTGTGAATCCACGAGAAGCGGGCCGAGGATGCAGGGTTATCTCGTGAACGCTCCCTGCAAAACTATAAGTGCCGAAACCAAGCGCACTGACTTCGCCCTCGCTGCATAAGCGAGCCCGATAGTCCGTCAGGCCGTATGTGATTCCGATACGGATCCTGGCGTCATCTAGGAATCTTGCTGTATGACGGCGTCTGGACGTCATACGGGACTCTTCCCAGGCTGGGCTTGTCGACTTAGGTGTCTGTGACAAAGGTCGGAGCCGAGTAGAACGTCTGCACAGACTGCGCCCGGAGAAGGCGTGGAGACTCAGCGTTGGACGGGGGTTCGATTCCCCCCAGCTCCACCGAACCGCTGTCATACAGGAGAACCCCGACAACCGCGTGACCACGCGGATGTCGGGGTTTTCTGTGTTTGTAGGGGAAATGCACTCTCCAAGAACCGGAGACGGGCCGATCCCGACCTCAGGGGTTCGCGACGGAGGCAGCCAGCGTCCCCGTGGACGCAAGCGCCGCCTGCAGGGCGTTCGCGGTTTCCTCGAATGCGGTCTTGGTCTTCGCAGCACCGATCGCACCGCCCTTGAGGGCGCCGGCGGTCATATCGCGATTCAGGCGGGCGATGAGGCGCCCTTGAGCATCCTGCGCGTAGTCCACAGCGAAGGACACATGGAAGTTCTTCCCGGCCAGAGCGCCGATCCAGAGTGTCGCGGCCTTGCTGCCGCGCGCGGCGACGATCGTCGTCCCGTTCGGCAGCGCGTTCAGCGCGTACCCTTCCGCCTGCAGAGCAGCGGCGATCGTCGCCCTGGCGGCGGTGTGGTCGCCGTTGATGATGAAGTCGTGTGATGCCATGGGGGTCCTCAGGAAATGGGGGCGTGGTTCCGACGAAGCCTAGCCGCATCCCGAAACGTCAGCGGATCAGCCGGCCCACTCGATGAGGATCAGTCCCTGCCTCGTGTCAGCGAATTTCACCCAACCATCGCCGAAGAGGTAGGTCATGCCGTAACCGTCTTCGTCGGTACCCATCGAGTGCTCGGCATCCTCGGTGATGTACACGCCCTCCGATGAATCCTCGCGCTGCCACCCGTCGGCCAGCAGAGCAGCCTGCGCCTTGTCAGCGTCGGATGCGCTGATCTGGGACCATCCATAGAGCTGACCATGATCGGAGGCGACGGTGTAGTCCGCCCAGAAGCAGAGCAGCCCTTGCGGGAGGGGCACGCCTCCGATGTTGAACTCCTTGACCCCCGCGGTCCAACCTTCATCGGTGAGCGCCTCGACCGTGCCCTGCGAGACCATCGTCTCGCAGGTGGGAGCCGCGCTCGTGGCTGCAGGGGTCGGCGTGGTCACCGGTTCGGCGCTCGCCTCCGCGGCGGGCTCCGACGCCTTGGGCGTCGGGGTCGTCCCGGTATCGGTCGGCGCGCCGGCGCACGCGGTGAGAACGAGCGCGAGGAGCAGCGCCGAGGCGGCGGCAGTAGAGATGCGGGGGATCATCGCTGGGCCCTGTCGTGTGTCTGGGGTGGAGTCAGTGCAAGAGGTCGAGGAAGGCACCGTGCAGGATGCCGTTACTGGCGAGTGTCGAACGGGCAGAGATCGTCTCGACGCCGTCGAACGAGGTCATTCGGCCACCGGCCTCGCGGACGATCGGGACCGCAGCGGCGATGTCGTATTCCTTCACATCGAACTCCGCGACCATCTCGAGACGTCCCTCGGCAACGAGCATGTAGGCGAACACATCGCCGTATGCTCGGTCGCGCCAAGAGTGGTCCGCAAGCTTCAGCAGAGCGGGCAGTTGGCCGGCCTCAGCCCATTGCGTGATGCTCTGGAAGCTCACGCTCGCGTCGTTGATGGAAGACACGGATGACGCGCGGATCCTCCGCGGTGCGGCGTCGGTCGCGGTCCAGGATCCTCCGCCGGTCGACGCCCACCAGCGACGCCCGAGTGCGGGCATGCTGACGACACCGACCTGAGGGACGCCGTCGATGGCGAGCGCGATCATCGTGCCCCAGAGGGGGACTCCGCGCAGGAAGTTCGCCGTGCCGTCGATCGGATCGATGATCCACTGGCGGTGCGTGTCGCCCTGCGCGCCGAATTCCTCGCCGAAGATGCCATCCTCTGGGCGCTCGGCGGCCAGAATCTCGCGGAGCGCACGCTCCGTCGCGAGGTCGGCGTCCGTGACGTGCGAATTGTCGGCTTTCGTCGAGATCTCGAGGTCGGCCGCATCGAAGCGCGGCAGCGACTGTGCGTCGGCAGCATCCGCCAGTCGGAGGGCGAGCTCGAGGTCGTCGCGGAGGTCGGCGGCAGCGGGGGAGGCGGTCACCTTCTCAGGATAGCCTTCCCATTCCGGGTCTCCGTCGGCGGGTCGGCCTCGATTTCGCATGGCGCCGATCGACTGGTAATGTAATTCCTCGGCCGGGGTCATCCCGGGCCACGCACCTCTAGCTCAATCGGCAGAGCAACTGACTCTTAATCAGTGGGTTCTCGGTTCAAGTCCGAGGGGGTGCACGGAATCGCCTCGGTAGCTCTCGCCAGCTACCGGGGCTTTTTCATTTTGTGGCCCTGATGCTGGTATATCGGCTGCCTTGGCGGCAGCGCGAAAACAGCGCGTGTCTCAGTGGGGCAGGGTCCGAGGCATCGGCCAGGATGGGCGTATGGCTTGGTATCCAATCGGCAGCACTCCCGAGAATCAGGCGGCCCTTGTCTCTGGTATCCCGATGTGGATGCGTCGCCCGCTCGCCGGGTGGTTGGAACCGCTCATCACGCCGACGGGTTCACGCGAAGCCAAGGTGTTGCGCGTCTTTGACCAGAAGCGGCGCATACCCGGCGTCCTGTACAGCGGAATGATGGAGGACTACGGGTTCCGCCAGTTCGAATCACACCTCAACGACTATCCGAGCGAGTACATCCAATTACTGGACTTCATGGTCTACACGCTCACGGCTGCTGAGTACGATTCCACACTCAGCAATTTGGAGCGGATTCTCCTCGACTGTGGGTCAGAGTGGAAAATCGGCATACGCGCCGGATTGGCTGGTCTCGAGAAGCGCGTTCCAGAGGGAGTGCAGGAGGCCGCAGACACGGCGATGTCGACACCGGGGCACGCTGGCCCGCTGCTGTCGGAGGCTTGGCACTCAGTCTTCGGGGTGAACCCCAAGCCTGAGACGGGTTATCGTCAAGCGGTGCTCGCGGTCGAGGCCGCTGCGATCCCGGTCGTGATTCCATCCGACCCGAACGCGACCCTCGGCAAAGTTTTCGCGGTGATGCGTGATCAGAAAGACTGGGCGCTCGATATCAAGAAGCAGCACAAGGACTACCCGAGCACAGCTGTGCTCCTGGGCATGGTGCAGATGCTCTGGGCAGGTCAGGGTCGTCACGCGGGTCAGCCGGACTGGGCTCCCAACACGCAGGCCGAGGCCGAAGCGGCGGTGATGCTAGCAGTGCCGCTGGTGCAGTGGTTCTCGTCGGGCGCGATCGCGCGTCGCTAGGCGCGGGCAGGAATCCAGTCGATCATTGCGCCGCTGATGATGTTGTTGATCAGACGCTCGATGAAGATGACGACCTCCTCGCGACCAACCGTGTAGCCGGTCGGGTGGCCGCACCGATTGCGAGTCTTCAGTGCGTCATCGAGGATGCTTCGCGCGTTCTTGTTGAACACGCCCGCGTCCTCACAGAGCAGGAAGAAGTTCGCGTCGTTGACGTACAACAGGTCGTTCTTCTTGCCGATCTTTCGATAACCGCTGGACTTCTCGAACCGCTTGAAGTTCTCCGCCTGCAACAGTTTGAAACCCTGTTGGTGGCCCGCGATCACCGAGTACATGTGCTCGATCGTGGCTGCCCACACCATGAGAACAGCGCCACGATATGCGCCAGCCTCGTAACAGTCGATGGCTTCTTCGAGGTACTGCCGATAGCTGGCCGGAGCGCGCTGCGCGGAATCACGCAGAGAGTGGAGGGCTTGCGCGGGCGCCTGTCGGGCGATGTCCGAAACCGGAAGTCGATATGCCTCCTGGAACTCACGGAGCCGGTCGAAGCTTGGTTCCCAGCCGTCAGTCGCCGTCATCTGAGATGGGCCTGTCGAGCACGTAGCGAGCCATATTCTTGAAGATCTCGCGCACAGTGTCAGCGGTCGCATCGGCGGCAATATGAATTTCGACATTCACATGCACGCTGGGGCTCGTGGCTACGGACACCGTTGGCGTGGGTGCAGGCGCAGAAAGCGTCTGAGTGCCAACGGTCGGCGCTGCGGCGACAGCGGGGGCGGAGGACGTGTGCGTAGGCGTAGGCGCTTCGGCCTCTTCGAGGTCGGCGGACTCTTCGACGGGGACCACGGGTGCGCCATTCACGAGGGCGTCGACTTCGGCTGCCACGAATGAGACGCGGGTTTCCTTGCCGCTGCGTCCGACAGTGAACGTGCCAACAGCGGCTCCCTCGACCATGCGCCCGAAGCACACCGCACCTTCGCGCAGCGTCGATCCCCGCCGATCTCCGATCGTGTCAACGTGCGAGGACTCCCAGTACTGACCGATCTCGGCAACGGTGACTTCCGACTTCGTGCCGTAGTGGATCCATTCGAGTGTCGCCCGGTAGAGCTCCACATCTGCCAGGACTTCGCGCAATGCCGCTTGCTGATCGGCGTTGAACAGCTGCCCGCGCTCAGTTGGTCGCAGATTCCCGCCGTCCCGGAGGAGTAGTCCGAACTCGACCATGGCCCCTGTCTTGCGGTCGTCAAGCGAACCCAGCGCCTTCTCGGCGCGGGACTGCTCAACCCAACCGATCTGCTTCCCGAGATACCCGAGAAGCTTCTGGATGTCTTCGACCTTGGTGTTAATCGGAACCATCAATTCCCCCTTGAGCGACGCTGTCAAAACAATATCGTCACAAGGATGATCGGCTCGGCATTGGTAGCTCTAGCTCAACCGGCGCAGCCGCGGGACGTTCGCGGCGTCCGCCTCGGCTGCGCGCATTATGTCATCCAGCACATCCACGTTTGGCTTCGTTTCGAGCAAGTGACCGTAAACGTCGACGGTCGTCTGGTAGCTCGCGTGGCCCATCCAGCGACTCACCTCGTACAGGGTGTAATGCGCGCCCTTGCCGATCTGGGAATCATCACCGTCGCGTAGTAGTGCCTGAGGTCGTGCCAGCGGATGTTGCCGAAACCCAGCTCGCGCAGTGCGGGCTTGAAGTAGTACCGGATGACTGAACCGATATCGAACTGCCGGTCGAAGTCCACGCCCCGCGGGTCGCATGCACTACCAGGGATACGTCCCGGCCACAGCGGCGCGGACGGGTCGTTGTGGTAGCGGTGCTTGGCGAGGTAGTCCGTCAAGTCCTCGCGGAGGGCGCGCGGCAGGGGAGTTGTGCGCCGTCCGGCAGCCGTCTTCGGAGTGTCAATCTTCCAGCCGCCCTTGATGCTTCGGATGCTGCGCTCGACACGGACCTCGCTCGCGACAGCACCCATCGAGGTTACGTCTCCGATTCGGAGTGCTGCCAGCTCGCCCTCCCGCAGGCCTGTGTGCGCCGCGAACCGCACCAGTAGCCCATAGGGCGCGTGGCTGTCGAGCAGCCGCGAGACCTTCATCACGTGGCCAGGGTGCAGTGGGAACTCGCGGCGTTTGTCGATCCTGACGCGCGGCTTCTTGACTGCGGCGCAGGGGTTGGCCGGCACCAGACCATGGCATCTGCGCCGTTCTTGTGTGTGAGCGCCCAGTGCTGTGGTTCAGAGCACGTTCGGATCCGTCATGTTGCGCTCGAATCGCCCCAGCACGACCGACTTGAACTCGGCGAATGGTGGTCGTGCATCGAGGTGGTTGAATCCGTTGCGGATCGCGGCATGCATCCGCCAGGCGGTGGCGCTGGCTTCGCGGTCGATCTGCTCGGCGAGACCGGGTGCGGTGAAGGTGTCGGTGTTCCTGGCGCCCATGGTGTTGTCCTCTCATCGTGCCGCTCAGTGCGGCGTGGGACAACCTTCTGACGACTTTGCAAGGCGGTCAAACATGGACCTTGAACAGCGCGAAAACAGCGCGCGTGAGGTCAAACGACGGCTCCCGAGCGTTGCCGTCCGTTCCCCGTCGTGCCACGAGTTTGCGCCGAAATCGGGGACCAGGAGGCAGGCGGCGGGAGCTGTCGGGAGCCATCCCCGCGCTCTCTTAATCAGTGGGTTCTCGGTTCAAGTCCGAGGGGGTGCACGGAATCGCCTCGAAGACTCTCGCCAGTCTTCGGGGCTTTTTCATTTTCCGAACCGAACGCTGCGCTCAGGCGGGTGGAGCGCTCAGATCGAGCACCCATTCGTTGAAGGTGAGCGCGGCATCGCGGAACACGTCGGTGACGGTTCCCACGTGCGTGAAGCCGGCCTTGCGGCACACCGCATTGGACGGTCCGTTCGTCACGGACGGGAAGGCTGTGAGGAGGCGCCGCTCGGAGCCGTGCTCGCGCATGACGTCGATGAGAAGCGCCAGGGCCGTGGACGCCACGCCGTGCCCTTGAGCCTCCGGCGTGACGAACCAGCCGGTCTCGAAGACGGCCTCGCCGTGCCAGTCCGTCCGCCAGCATCCGATCGAGCCGAGCGGGCGATCGCCGTCGATGACCACGAACATCCATGCCTCACCCGACTCGCCGAGTCGGAGATAGCGCTCTTGCCGCGCGACCAGCTGCTCATCCGTTTCCGGGCCGTTGAGGTGCGCCGTCATCTCGGCGGTGTTGGCCAGGCGCAGAAGATCGAAGTCGTCGACAGACCAGCGGCGAAGAGACAGTTCATTCACGCGCCCAGGATGCCATGCGTCACCGACACGGTGCGATACCGTGAGCCTCGACATGAGGGGTGGGCAGATGGCGAACAGGATGACTCGCACGGTGCTGTCACTGGCAGCGGCCGCAGTGGTCGGCTTCGGGCTGGCGGGGTGCGCAGGCGCCGCTGAGAAGACCGTCGACTACACGGTGGACTCCGTGACCCTCGCACCGGGGGAGACGCTCGTCGTCGACTTCGGGGAGATCAATCCCTCGGTCGGAGATGCGTGGGTGATCACGCAGGAGCCGGATGCAGCGGTGCTCGGCCCCGGCGACGAAGAGACGCGCTACCTCGGCGAGGAGGGGATGACCGGTGCGCCTCTCGAGTTCTCGTACCGGTTCGCTCCGGTGGGCTCGGGAACCACCGTCATCGAGTTCGAGTACGAGTTCCGTGGCTCCGTGCCTGAGGAGACTTCGGACCAGAAGACGGCGAAGATCGCGGTCACGGTCAAGTGATCACGGCCCGCGTGCGCTCGGGCGGTCAGCCGGCGGCGACTTTCACGATCTGACCGTTCGTCATTCCGACGAGCTGAGCGAATGTCAGCGGCATCACGGTGTGCGGGGTGCCGCCCGCCGTCCAGATCTGCGGGTAGGCCTCGAGAGATTCGTCGATGAATGTGGGCAGCGGAGCCGGGTGGCCGACAGGGGCCACTCCGCCGATCGCCTGCCCGGTGACGTCGCGGACGATCGCGGCCGACGCCATGTCGACGGCATCCGCTCCGACACTGTCGGCGAGCACAGCGAAGTCGACCCGATGCCGGCCGCTCGTCATGACGAGCACCGGCGCGCCGTCGACGACGAGCACGAGGCTGTTCGCGATCGCACCGACGTCGCAGCCGATGGCGGCAGCGGCGGCCGCTGCGGTGCGGGCGGAATCCGGCAGGACGACCACGTTGGTGTCGACCCCTGCCGCCGCGAGATGCTCCTGCACGATGCGGCTCCGCGACGGAAGGGTCTGTTCAGCGGTCACGACGGCGTCCTTTCATCAGAAGTGTTCAGAGCCGCCGATCAAGCGGCATCTCCGATGAGAATAGCCTCCGCGTCCTCGAGTGCATCCTCGACGGGATCGTCGATGCGATTGAGCACTCGGCGACCGAAGAAGACGATGAGAGCGGCGAGCACGATGGATGCTGCCGCGAACAGATACGGCACCGTGGCGTCGAAGGCGTGCCAGAGCAGTGCTGCCAGGGGAGGGGCAGCTGCTCCACCGAGGAACCGAACCGCGGAGTAGGCCGATGATGCCACGGAGCGCGGGAGATCCGTGGCCTCCATGACCGCTTCGGTCAGCACCGTGTTCATGATGCCGAGGAGGAGCCCGCCGACGATGATGCAGACGACCAGGGCAGCAGCGTTCGTGACGACCAGCCCAGCGGCGATGAGATCGAGGGCGAGCATCGGCAGCACCACGAGGATGATCCGCGTTCGCGGCATCCGGCGCATGAGAACCGGGGCCACCCACACACTCGTCACGGCGAGCGCGACGCCCCACCCGAAGAAGGTGAAGCCGATTCCCATTGCGCCGAAGCCCAGGGGGAAGGGCGAGAAGGCGAGCAGCACGAAGAACCCGATGTTGTAGAACAGCGCGGTGGCGGCCAGTACGGCGAGTGCCGGGTGGCCGAGGGCTTTGAACGGGGCCGTGAACGGTATCGGCTCGCGCGTCTCGGTCGGGCCGCGCAAGAGAGCGAGCACCGCGATGAACGCGATCGCCATCAGCGCGACGACGCCGAAGAACGGTCCACGCCAGCTCTGCTCGCCGAGCAGGCCGCCGATCAGGGGACCCACCGCGATGCCGAGGCCCAGGGCGGCCTCGTAGAGCACGATGGCCGCGCTGCTGCCGCCGGAAGCGGCACCGACGATCGTCGCGAGCGCTGTGGAGATGAAGAGCGCATTGCCGAGGCCCCAGCCGGCGCGGAAGCCGATCACGGCGTCGACGCTGCCGCTGAGCGCGCACAGCAGGGCGAAGACCACGATCAGACCGAGCCCGATCAGCAGCGTCGCTTTCGCGCCGATCCGGCTGGAGATCCAGCTGGTGACGAGCATCGCGAGACCCGTGACGAGCAGGTAGCTGGTGAAGAGCAGCTCGGTCTCCACAGGCGTCGCTTTCAGCGACTCGGCGATGGCCGGAAGGATCGGATCGACGAGGCCGATCCCCATGAAGGCGACGACGCACGCGAAGGCGACGGCCCAGACCTGCGCCGGCTGCTTCCAGACAGAGGGGGCGGGAGTGCTCACCGTGCTTCTCCTGTCTTCGCGCTGCCGATGTGCTCGGTCAAGATCTTCGCTGCCCGCATCAGGACACTCCAGTCGTCGTCGCCGAGATCAGCGAAGCGTGGGGCGAGTGTGTCCCGGAACTCCTCACGCCAGGACCGCAGCGCGGTCACGCCCTCGGCGGTGATGTCGACGACCACGGCTCGGGAATCGGCCGGGTCCGCTGAACGGCGCACGAGTCCTTCGCGTTCGAGACTGCCGAGCAGCCGGGTCATCCCCGGCTGCGTCGTGCGCGCTGCAGACGCGAGTTCGCCGACGCGCTGGCCGCCGCCCTGCTCGAGCCGGCTCAGGACGCGCCACTGGGCCGCTGGGGCCTCGTTCCCGGCGTCCTGTGCGGCGATCCGGGCGAGGGCGTGTGCGGAAAGCACGAGTGAGGGGATGATGTCGTCGCGATTCATACCATCCAGTATATATCAGGTGGTATGGAATGGCTTCAGCGTCGAGCGCCGGCGATCCGAGCGGAGAGCTGATGCGCGTGCGCGAGGAGGGTTCGCCCGAGATCGGCGATGCGGTCCGGGCCGAAGCGGAATCCGACCCCGGTGAGACTCAGCGCCCATTCCGGACGACCGGCGCGATCGAACACCGCAGCGCCGATGCCCCAGCTGCCCTCGACGATGAGGCCGGGGTTGATCGCGTAGCCGCGCTCCTTCGTCTCGGCGAGGCGAGTGCGCAACGGCTTCTGGCCGTGCGGACGCCCCCACTGCGACGCCAGGTCGGGATGGCGATCCAGATAGGCATCCACATCGTGGTCAGGGAGGAAGGCGAGGATCGCGAGTCCGGCGCTAGCGACGCCGAGGGGGAAACGCACCCCTTCGCTGAGCACGAACGAACGGATCGGGAACGAGCCCTCCTCGCGCAGCAGGCAGACCGTCTCGTCAGCACGTCGCACCGAGAAGAAGGCGCTCTCCTCGGTCTTCACGGCCAGTGACCGGACGATGTCCCTGGCCTGTGCGGTCACGTCGTAGCGTGCCGCAGCCACTGATCCCATGAGGAAGAGCTCGGGTCCCGGCATCCAGCGCGTACTCTCGCCGTCGCGGTCGACGAGGCCCTCCGCGCGCAGGGCGGTGAGAAGGCGGTGCGCGGTCGAGCGCGACAGGTCGGCTGACCGTGCGAGATCCTGCAGCGAGGCGCCGTCCGCACCGCTCGAGGTCACCAGACGCAGCAGCAGTGCCGCCCGAGCGATCGCCTGTGCACCGGGGACGATTCTCGAAGCCTGTTCCATAATATGGACGCTATCTCCGACTTCGGCCACATCGCAAGACCCGGCTTCCCTCAGGCCGGTGCGAAGCGGATGCTGGAGGGAGGACACGATGCGAAGGAGTACGCGTGATCGACAAGCAATGGGCGTCCGCGACGGAAGCCGTCGCCGATATCTCTGACGGTGCATCGCTGGCGGTGGGCGGGTTCGGGCTCTCCGGCAACCCGATCGCCCTCATCGAGGCGCTTCTCGCCCAGGGGACGAAGGATCTCAGCGTCGTGAGCAACAACTGCGGCGTGGATGACTGGGGGCTCGGCGTTCTTCTCGCGGCGCACCGCATCCGCAAGATGACCTCGTCGTATGTGGGGGAGAACAAGGAGTTCGAGCGTCAGTTCCTCACGGGCGAGCTCGAGCTGGAACTGACCCCGCAGGGAACCCTGGCAGAGAAGCTGCGCGCCGGCGGCTCCGGGATCGCCGCGTTCTTCACGCAGACCGGAGTGGGCACGCAGGTCGCCGAGGGTGGTCTCCCGCAGCGGTACGACCCTGACGGCTCGATCGCCGTCGCCTCGCCGGCCAAGGACGTGCGCTCCTTCGACGTCCGGGGTGAGCAGCGCGAGTTCGTCCTCGAAGAGGCGATCACCACCGACTTCTCGCTCGTGCACGCCCTCGTCGGTGACCGTCACGGCAACCTCATCTTCAACAAAGCCGCCAGGAACTTCAATCCGCTGGCGGCGATGGCCGGGCGCGTCTGCATCGCGCAGGTCGAGCGACTCGTGGAGCCGGGCGAGCTCGACCCCGATCGTGTCCACCTCCCCGGAGTCTTCGTGCATCGCATCGTCGAGGTCGGCTCCGACATCCCCAAGCGCATTGAACGGCGCACTGTTGCGGTTGCCGCAGACGCCACGGAAGGAGCGTGAGATGACACTCACCCGAGACCAGATGGCCGCACGCGCTGCGGCCGAGCTGCAGGACGGCTCCTACGTCAATCTCGGCATCGGTCTGCCGACGCTCGTGCCGAACCATGTGCCCGACGGTGTCACCGTCGTGCTCCAGTCGGAGAACGGAATTCTGGGCGTCGGACCGTACCCGCGGGAGGACGCCGTCGACCCTGACCTCATCAACGCCGGGAAGGAGACCGTCACGGTTCTCGCGGGGTCCGCGTACTTCGATTCGGCGATGAGCTTCGGGATGATCCGCGGTGGAAAGATCGACGCCGCGATCCTCGGGGCGATGCAGGTGTCGGCCGCGGGAGACCTGGCGAACTGGATGATTCCGGGAAAGATGGTCAAGGGCCCCGGGGGAGCGATGGATCTCGTGCACGGTGCGGCCCGCGTCATCGTGCTGATGGAGCACGTCGCGAAGGACGGCTCTGCGAAGATCGTCGACGAGTGCTCGCTGCCGTTGACCGGACGCGGAGTGGTGGATCGGATCATCACCGATCTCGCCGTCATCGACGTGACGCCGGCCGGGCTCGTGCTGGTCGAGACGGCACCGGGTGTCACGGTCGACGAAGTGATCGCCGCGACCGAGCCGCAACTGATCGTGGCCGAAGCATTGAAGGAGCAGTCATGACTGAGAAGGAAATCGTCATCGTCGCAGCGGCCCGTACGCCGCAGGGGCGACTGAAGGGGCAGTTGGCGTCGTTCACCGCGCCGCAGCTCGGATCGTTCGCCATCCGCGGTGCGCTGGAGCAGGCCTCCGTGGATCCCGCCGAGGTCGACGCGGTCATCGTCGGGCAGGTGCTCGCCGCAGGTTCCGGGCAGAACGCCGCACGCCAGGCGGCCATCGGCGCCGGAATCGGGTGGGATGTGCCTGCGCACTCCGTGAACAAGGTCTGCCTGTCGGGTCTCACCGCGATCATCGACGCCGCGCGGATGATCCGCGTCGGGGATGCGACCGTAGTGGTCGCCGCCGGGATGGAGTCGATGACGAGGGCGCCGCACCTGCTGATGGGATCCCGCGACGGGTGGACCTACGGCAGCGTCGAGGTGCTCGACCACATGGCGTTCGACGGGCTCACCGACGCGTACGACAAGGAGAGCATGGGCGCATCGACCGAGCGGCACAACGCCCGTTACGAACTCACGCGCGAGGCTCAGGATGCGGTCGCTGCGCTGTCGCACCAGCGTGCCGCCTCGGCGCAGGAGGCGGGCGTCTTCGCGGATGAGATCGTCGAGATCTCCGTTCCGCAGCGGCGCGGGGAACCGCTACGGGTGACGAAGGACGAGGGCATTCGCCCGGACACCACGGCGGAATCGCTCGCCGGGCTGCGCGCGGCCTTTGCCGAGGGCGGATCGATCACCGCGGGGAACTCCTCGCAGATCTCCGACGGCGCGTCTGCTGTCATCGTCACCTCGCGCGCCAACGCGGAGGCGAAGGGCTGGCCGATCCTGGTGACCGTCGGAGCGAGCGGTCAGACCGCCGGTCCCGACAACTCCCTGCAGGCGCAGCCGGCGCGCGCGATCGAGCGGGCCTGCGAGAAGCAGGGCATCACCCCCGTCGATCTCGATCTCGTGGAGATCAACGAAGCTTTCGGTGCTGTTGTGGCGCGGTCGCAGAAGGAACTCGGCGTGGCCTCCGACATCGTCAACATCCACGGCGGTGGCATCGCCATCGGGCATCCGATCGGAGCATCCGGAAACCGGCTCGTCGTGCATGTCGCGCACGAACTGGCACGTCGGGGCAGCGGCACCGCTGCAGTGGGGCTGTGCGGCGGCGGCGGTCAGGGAGAGGCGCTGATCCTCACACGCTGAGCCGTGGTCAGCGGCGTCGGTCCTTGGCGTGCCCCTGGGCGTCGGCCATGGCCTTCTGCGAGCGGAACTGCAGTCGCTGCGCCTTCTTCGACTTCTTCACGGACTGGGGGGAGTCGGCGTCCACGAGAACACCGCGCCTTGCGCGGTTCATGTCGACCACGGCCCCGACCGCGAGTGCCATGGTGATGCCCCAGCTCAACCAGGAGAGCACGGCCCGCCAGGTGATGGGTTCCTCGCGCGTGCCGCGCAGGAGCGAGACGCCTGCCGAGATCGCGGCGATGAGTCCGGTGCTGAAGAGGTAGCGCATGCCCCTACGCTACCCGGCGTCGCCCCAGGCGGTGCCGAGCCTTGACAAGCCGTCCCGGATCCGCTCCGGTGCGTAGGTGGTGAATGAAAGGCGGAGAGCCCGACGATCCGCCGGACCGGCGAAGAACGGCGCGCCGGGCACGTAAGCCACGTCGTGCGTCAGCGCCGAGGCGAGCAAAGACGTGGCATCCAGCCCCTCAGGCAGCCGAGCCCAGACGAACATTCCACCGTCTGGCCGGTTCCAGGAGCTCCCGGCCGGCAGCGCGGACGGAAGCGCGTCGAGCATCGCATCGCGCCGTTCGGCGTAGGCGGAGCGGATTCGCTCCAGCGCGGCTTCGCCGCGACCGGAGTCCAGATAGTGAGCCGCAGCCGCCTGGTCGACCGTGGAGGTGTGCAGGTCGGCGGCCTGCTTGGCGATCGTGACCGTCGGTCGAACGTTGGCGGTCGTCCGGATCCAGCCGATGCGCAGGCCCGGCGCGATCACCTTCGAGAAGCTGCCGAGGCTGAGCACGTGGTCGGGAGCGAAAGCCGACAAAGACGGGAGGGGGTCGCCGGAGTAGCGCAACTGCTTGTACGGCTCGTCCTCGATGATCCGGAAGCCGTGCCGGATCGCCGTTTCGGCGATCCTCTCGCGCGCAGGGAACGCGTGGGTCCTCCCGGTCGGGTTCTGGAATGTCGGCACCGTGTAGAAGAACTTCGGAGAGTGTTCGGCGGCGAGGCGTTCCAGCGCGTCGAGGTCGAGTTCATCCCCGGCATACGGAACGCCGATGACATGAGCGCCGGCCAGCGCGAACGTCTGCAGGGCGGCGAGGTAGCAGGGCTCCTCCACCAGGATGCGATCGCCGGGATCGAGCAGCGCCGTGGCGAGCAGGCCGAGGCCCTGTTGCGATCCCGTGGTGATGATCAGATCGGATGCCGCAGTCTCCAGACCGTCGACGGTGTAGCGCCGAGCCACCTCTTCTCGCAGTGCGGGGTTGCCATCGGAGGGGGAGTACTGCAGCACGTTCGGCTGGCGCAGCACGTTGTCGAAGGAGTCGCGGATCCCGTCGAGGTCGAACAGTTCGGGAGCAGGAAGTCCGCCGGCGAAGGAGATGACCTCCGGCCGTTCGGTGAGCGCGAGAAGATCACGAACCGGTGAGGTCTTCGCCGAGGCCGCGCGCTGCGATCTTCCCGGCAGGGTGAGAATCCGGTCGGTGGTGTCCGCGGCTGACGTCATGTCGGTCTCTCCGTCCTGGGGCGTGTCGCCCAGGATAGCGGCGCCGCTCTCCGCACGCGGCCACTGTGTCGCGGTATCATGGAGTCGCCGCAATTCGACTGCGGCCGCACACCGTGTAACTACCGGCCGCCGGCATTCCGGCGGACAGCGGCGGCACCAGATCACCGCGTCCGTCGACGCGTGAGAGCCATGGCACAGACACACATCGCACCTCGGCAGAGCCTTCTCAAGCTCGCAGGTCTCCCGTATTTCCTGATCGCCTTCATCGCGCGGCTACCTTTCGCGATGATGGTGGTCGGCGTCCTCACCGTCGTCGTCGCCGCCCGCGGGTCGATCTCCCTCGGCGGACTCACGTCGGCATCCGTCGGGCTCGGAACGGCGTGCTTCGGGCCGTTCCTCGGCGCCGCCGCCGACCGGTTCGGGCAGCGGGTCGTCCTGCTGACCCTGGCGATCGCGAACGGCACGATGCTGGTGCTGTTCACCGCCACCGTCTACAGCTCCGCCGCCGACGCACTCGTGCTGCTCACCGCCGTCGGGATCGGCGCGACCGCACCCCAGGTCGCGCCGATGTCGCGCTCGCGATTGGTCACGATGATCGCGGACCGGATGCCGCCAGCCCAGCGCGCCGGCACGCTCTCGGGGACGATGGCCTATGAATCGGCGGCGGATGAGACGGTGTTCGTGTTCGGCCCGTTCCTCGTCGGCGTCCTGGCCTCTGCCATCGCGCCGTGGGCTCCGTTGGTCGGAGCGGCGGCGCTCACCGTCCTGTTCGTCGGTGCGTTCGCGCTGCACCCGAGCGGTCGCCACGTCTCGCTGGACCGTGACGCGTCAGGGCGGGCGCCGTCTGCCGTCGCTGATCTGTTCCGTCCGCAACTGCTGGTGGTGGTGCTGGGCATCCTCGGTGTCGGGCTCTTCTTCGGCGCGATGCTCACGGCGCTCACGTCATTCATGGCCGATCGGGGTGCTCCGGAACAGGCTGGTCTTCTCTACGGCGTGATGGGCGTCGGGTCGGCGCTGCTCGCCCTCGGCGTCGCCTGGCTTCCGCCGTCGTTCTCGCTCCGCGCACGCTGGCTGGTGTTCTCCGGCATCCTGCTGGCCGGCTCGCTGCTGCTCGGATTCGTCGATTCCGCCGCGATGATGATGCTCGCATTGGCGATCATGGGCGTCGGTATCGGACCGACCCTCGTCACCCAATACAGCTTCGGCGCCGCACGCAGTCCGCTCGGACGTTCGGCGACCGTGATGACGATGCTCGGGTCCGGCGTCATCGTCGGACAGTCGATCGGCGCCGCGGTCACGGGTGCGATCGCCGAGAGCGTCGGCACGGCGCCCGCACTCGTGCTGCCGGTGGTCGCAGCGTCCATCGCATTCGCCGCGGGAGTAGTGAACTGGTCCCTCAGCCGCACCCGACCGCGCCGTCGTCGCGTCGCAGCCTGACGGGCGTGGCGTCGGAGGCTCGGCAACCTCGATAGCCTGGGGGCACTGAACCGCAGGCGTGAGGAGTCATCATGACCGCCGCAGATTTCGTCGTCGTGGCCAACCGGCTGCCCGTCGACCGTGTTGCCGGGCCCGACGGAGAAGAAGTCTGGCGCACGTCGCCGGGTGGACTCGTGGCTGCGCTCGAGCCCGTGATGCAGAGCGTCAACGGCGCCTGGGTGGGGTGGCCGGGGCAGGCCGACCTCGAGGTGAAGCCCTTCGCATCCGGTGGCATCCGACTCATCCCGATCGCGCTGAGCGAGCAGGAGGTCGCGGAGTACTACGAGGGATTCTCCAACGACACGATCTGGCCGCTCTACCACGATGTGATCGCGCCTCCTCAGTACCACCGCGAATGGTGGGACGCGTACGTCGCGGTGAACCGGCGCTTCGCTGACGCCGCTGCCGCCGCGGTCGCGCAGGACGGGACCGTCTGGGTGCACGACTACCAGCTGCAGCTCGTTCCGCAGATGGTGCGGGCGCTGCGACCGGATGTGACCATCGGGTACTTCCATCACATCCCCTTCCCGACACACGGGCTCTACGCGCAGCTGCCGTGGCGTGGCCAGGTGCTGCGCGGGCTCCTCGGCGCGGACGTGATCGGATTCCAGCGGGCGACCGATGCCACGAACTTCCTCAACGCCGTGCGCCGCCGGTTGAAGTACGAGATCAAGTCGTCGACCGTCACCGTGCCGTCGGGCAACGGCGAGATCGACGACAGAGGCGATTCGCACCGCGCGCTGGTGAAGGCCTTCCCGATATCGATCGACACGGCGCCGTACATCGAGCTCGCCCGGCGCCCGGACATCCAGGCGCGCGCAGCCGAGATCAGAGCGAACCTCGGCAATCCGAAGTACGTGCTGCTCGGAGTCGACCGCCTGGACTACACCAAGGGCATCGGTCACCGCGTCAAGGCATACGGTGAGCTGCTCGCCTCAGGAGACCTCTCCGTCGAGGACGTCACACTCGTGCAGGTCGCGAGTCCGAGCCGCGAACGCGTGGATGCCTACGCGAACCTGCGCGACGAGATCGAGCTCTCCGTCGGCAGGATCAACGGCGACACCGACACGATGGGGCACACCGCGATCCGGTACCTGCACCAGGGATTCCCCCGTGAGGAGATGGCGGCCCTGTACCTGGCCGCCGACGTGATGCTCGTGACCGCCCTCCGTGACGGCATGAACCTCGTGGCCAAGGAATACGTCGCCACTCGAATCGACAATCGTGGTGTGCTCGTGCTGAGCGAGTTCGCCGGTGCTGCCGACGAGCTCGGCAACGCGATCCTGGTGAATCCTCATGACATCGAGGGCCTCAAGGAAGCCATCATGCGCGCTGTGGAGATGCCGCCGCGGGAACAGACACGACGGATGCGTGCGCTCCGGCGCCGAGTGCTCGACAACGACGTGAACGCCTGGTCGAACTCGTTCCTCGCCGCCCTCGCCGCGGCGCGCGAAGCACGCTGACCGCCGCGTGCGGCCGCGCTCCTGCGTGAGAGGCTGGCAGAGCACGGATACCGAACAAGGAGATGCCCTGTGACCCGCAGCTGGACCCCCGGAACACCGGATGCCGACCTCTCGGCGATCGCCCGGACGCCCCGACTGGTCGTCGCGCTCGACTTCGACGGCGTCGCTTCGCCTCTGGTCGCCGAACCGATGGCGGCACGGGCCCTTCCCGAGGTGGCCGCCCAGGCGAGTCGACTCGCGTCGTTGCCGGACACCCTCGTCGCCTACGTCTCCGGGCGAAGCTTGCACGACCTTCGTGAGATCACCGAACATGACGACGCCTCGCCGATAGTTCTCGCCGGCTCGCACGGCGCTCAGTACTGGTATCCGGGCATCGGTGAGCTCGACAGCGGGAGCGAACAGACGGCTGGAGAGACACGCGAGGCACTCTGGGAGGCAGCCCGGCCGATCATCGACCGTTACGAGGGGGCTGAGTTCGAGCCGAAGACCTTCGGGATGGGAGTGCACACCCGTCGCGCTGACCGCGAGACCGAGGCTCAGGTGTTCGCCGAGATCGACGCGCTCGTCGCCGAGCGATTCCCGGGTCTGCGACGTCGGGCCGGCCACCGCGTACTCGAGTTCTCCTCCCGCACCGAGGGCAAGGACGCCGCGATGGCCGCCCTCCGCGAACACTTCGATGCCACCGGGATCCTGTTCGCCGGCGATGATGTCACCGACGAGGACGCGATGCGCGTACTTCAGGACGACGATCTCGGGGTGCGGGTCGGGCCGGGGGAGAGCGCGGCGGCGCTGCGTGTGGACAGCCCACAACAGATCGCCCAGCTTCTGGAGACGCTCGCGGACGAGCGGGCCGCGCGGCAGGAATAGACTGCCGTCATGTCCCCGCATGATCCTTCTGCCAGCGCGCCCGCCGATTCCCGCACCGTCGACATCAAGCCCCGCAGCCGAGTCGTCACCGACGGCATTGAAGCCACGACTTCTCGTGGCATGTTGCGTGCCGTCGGCATGGGAGATGCCGATTGGGAGAAGCCGCAGATCGGGATCGCGTCCAGCTGGAACGAGATCACCCCTTGCAACCTGAGCCTCGACCGTCTCGCTCAGGGTGCGAAGGAGGGCGTGCACGCCGGCGGCGGATACCCGCTGCAGTTCGGCACCATCTCGGTTTCTGACGGCATCTCGATGGGCCACGAGGGCATGCACTTCTCGCTCGTGTCGCGCGAGGTCATCGCCGACTCGGTCGAGACCGTGATGATGGCGGAGCGGCTCGACGGGTCCGTGCTCCTCGCGGGTTGCGACAAGTCCATCCCCGGGATGCTGATGGCCAGCGCCCGTCTCGGCCTCTCCAGCGTGTTCCTGTACGCCGGGTCCATCGCGCCCGGCTGGGTGAAACTCTCGGACGGCACCGAGAAGGAGATCACGATCATCGACTCGTTCGAGGGCGTCGGCGCCTGCCGAGCGGGCCGGATGAGCGAGGAGGACCTCAAGCGCATCGAGTGCGCCTTCGCGCCGGGAGAGGGCGCATGCGGCGGCATGTACACTGCCAACACCATGGCATCCGTCGCCGAGGCCCTCGGCCTCAGCCTCCCTGGATCAGCCGCCCCGCCCGCAGCCGACCGTCGTCGCGACTATTACGCGCACCGCTCCGGTGAAGCCGTGGTCAACCTGCTCCGCCAGGGCATCACCACCAAGGACATCCTGACCAAGGAGTCCTTCGAGAACGCGATCGCCCTCGCCATGGCGCTGGGCGGCTCGACCAACGTCGTCCTGCACCTCCTCGCCATCGCCCGTGAGGCCGAGATCGAGCTGAGTCTGCACGACTTCAACCGCATCGGCAGCAAGACCCCGCACGTCGCCGACATGAAGCCGTTCGGCCAGTACGTCATGAACGACGTCGACCGCCACGGCGGAATCCCGGTCATCATGAAAGCGATGCTCGACGAGGGGCTCCTCCACGGCGATGCACTCACGGTCACCGGCAAGACCGTTGCCGAGAACCTGGCCGACCTGAATCCGGACCCGGTGGATGGCGACGTGATCCACACGTTCGACAACCCGATCCACGCTTCCGGCGGCATCACGATCCTGCACGGATCGCTCGCACCCGAGGGCGCCGTCGTCAAGTCCGCCGGCTTCGACGCCGACGTGTTCGAGGGGCCGGCCCGGGTGTTCGAGCGCGAGCGGGGGGCGATGGACGCCCTCGCTGCCGGCGAGGTCAACGCGGGCGATGTCATCGTGATCCGCTACGAAGGACCTAAGGGCGGGCCCGGGATGCGCGAGATGCTCGCGATCACCGCCGCCATCAAGGGCGCCGGGCTCGGAAAAGATGTACTACTCTTGACAGACGGTCGATTCTCAGGCGGCACAACCGGACTGTGCATCGGCCACATAGCACCCGAAGCGGTGGACGCAGGTCCTATCGCCTTCGTGCGCGATGGTGATCTGATACGGGTCGATATCGCGGCTCGCACCCTCGACCTACTCGTCGACGATGCAGAGCTCGCCTCCCGCCGCTCTGGCTGGGAGCCGCTTCCCCCGCGCTATACCCGTGGCGTTCTTGCCAAGTACTCGCGTCTCGTGCGGTCCGCCGCCGAAGGCGCGACGACCGGCTGAATCGCGTCGGCCACGCCTCCGGCATCCGACGTCGTCCACAGACCACCAGAAGGAATGTCATGACTGCTGATCCCGTCTCGGCCGTGCCGAGGCCACCCGCCCGCCAATCCGCCGCCCCAGAGCTCTCGGGCGCCGAGGCCGTCGTCCGGTCGCTGGAGCTGCTCGGTGTCACCGACGTCTTCGGGCTGCCCGGTGGTGCGATCCTCCCGCTCTACGACACGTTGATGGGCGACTCCCAACTCCGCCACATCCTGGTGCGCCATGAGCAGGGCGCCGGCCACGCCGCCGAGGGCTACGCCTCGGCGTCGGGCCGCGTCGGGGTCTGCATCGCGACTTCCGGTCCCGGCGCCACGAACCTCGTCACGGCGATCGCCGATGCCTACATGGACTCGGTGCCGCTGGTCGCGATCACCGGTCAGGTGTTCTCCACGCTGATGGGGACGGATGCCTTCCAGGAGGCCGACATCGTCGGCATCACGATGCCCGTGACGAAGCACTCCTTCCTCGTGAAGGACCCCGCGGACGTTCCAGGAGCCCTCGCCGCCGCCTTCGAGATCGCCTCCACGGGCCGCCCCGGTCCCGTGCTGGTCGACATCACCAAGGACGCGCAGCAGGCATTCGCGCCGTTCATCTGGCCGCCCAAGATCGATCTTCCCGGGTATCGCCCGGTGACGAAGGCGCACGGCAAGCAGATCCAGGCCGCAGCGAAACTGCTGGCCGAGGCGAAGAAGCCGGTCCTGTACGTCGGTGGCGGCGTGATCCGCGGCCGCGCATCGGCGGAACTGCTCGAGTTCGCCGAATCGACCGGCGCTCCCGTCGTGACGACCCTGATGGCACGCGGCGCGTTCCCTGACTCGCACGCGCAGCACCTGGGCATGCCCGGGATGCACGGCACGGTTCCCGCCGTGCTGGCGCTGCAGGAAGCGGATCTGCTGATCTCGCTCGGAGCTCGCTTCGATGACCGCGTGACCGGCAAGGCCGCGCTGTTCGCACCGAACGCGAAGGTCGTCCACGTCGACATCGACCCGGCAGAGATCTCCAAGATCCGCACCGCGGACGTGCCGATCGTGGGTGATGTGCGCGAAGTACTGATCGACCTCGACGCGGCGTATCGCGGCACCGTCGGTGACACGAAGCCGGACACCGAGGAGTGGTGGTCGTATCTCGACGGACTGCGCGATGAGTTCCCGCTCGGCTTCGCGCCGACCACCGACGGACTTCTCGCACCGCAGTACGTGATCCAGCGCATCGGCGAGCTCACCGGTCCCGAAGCCGTATACGCGGCGGGCGTCGGACAGCACCAGATGTGGGCTGCCCAGTTCATCAAGTACGAGCGTCCCAACGCCTGGCTGAACTCCGGGGGAGCAGGCACCATGGGCTACTCGGTACCGGCGGCGATGGGTGCGAAGGTCGCCGAACCCGATCGTGTGGTCTGGGCGATCGATGGTGACGGCTGCTTCCAGATGACCAATCAGGAGCTCGCGACCTGCACGATCAACAACATCCCGATCAAGGTCGCGATCATCAACAACTCCTCGCTGGGCATGGTGCGCCAGTGGCAGACCCTGTTCTATGACGGCCGACACTCCAACACCGATCTGAACACCGGGCACGGCACGGTCCGCATCCCCGACTTCGTCAAGCTGTCGGAGGCCTACGGGTGCCTTGCGATCCGCGTGGAGAAGGAAGAGGAAGTGGATGCCGCGATCAAGCTGGCACTCGAGACCAACGACCGTCCTGTCGTGATCGACTTCGTGGTCAGCGCCGACTCGATGGTGTGGCCGATGGTGCCGCAGGGCGTCAGCAACAGCTACGTCCAGTACGCGCGGGAGCACGCCCCCGAGTTCGATGAGGAGATCTGAGCCATGTCGACCCACGTACTGAGTCTGTTGGTGGAGAACAAGCCGGGTCTCCTCACACGCGTCGCCGGGCTCTTCGCCCGTCGCGGCTTCAACATCGAGTCGCTCGCTGTCGGCGTGACCGAGGTGCCAGGGATCTCCCGCATCACGGTCGTCGTCGACGTCGAGGACCTGCCGCTCGAACAGGTGACCAAGCAGCTGAACAAGCTGATCAACGTCATCAAGATCGTCGAGCTCGACCCGGCGTCCTCCGTGCAGCGCGACCACATGCTGGTCAAGGTGCGCACCGACAACGCGACCCGCTCGAACGTGATCGAGGTCGTGAACCTGTTCCGGGCCTCGGTCGTCGACTACGCCCCCGACGCGCTGGTCGTCGAGGTGACCGGCGACAAGGGCAAGGTAGAAGCGATCCTGCGGGCGCTCGAGCCCTTCGGCATCAAGGAGATCGCCCAGTCCGGCCTCCTCGCGATCGGCCGTGGCGGCAAGAGCATCACCGAGCGCGTCCTGCGCGGCTGACAACTTTCACAATTTCAGGGGCTCCGTGTCCCGCACGAACCACTACCAAGGAGAAAAACAGTGAGCACCGAGATCTTCTACGACGCAGACGCAGACCTGTCCCTGATCCAGGGCAAGAAGGTCGCGATCGTCGGCTACGGATCGCAGGGCCACGCCCACGCGCAGAACCTGCGCGACTCGGGTGTCGAGGTCGCGATCGCCCTCAAGGAGGGCTCGAAGTCCGCCGCGAAGGCCGAAGAAGCCGGCTTCCCGGTCAAGACGGTGGCGGATGCCGCCGAGTGGGCTGACGTCATCATGATCCTCGCGCCGGACCAGTACCAGCGCACCATCTTCAACGAGTCCATCAAGGACAAGCTGACCCCGGGCAAGACGCTCGCGTTCGCACACGGATTCAACATCCGCTTCGGCTACATCGACGCTCCCGAGGGCGTCGACGTCATCCTCGTCGCCCCGAAGGCGCCCGGCCACACGGTGCGGCGTGAGTTCGTCGCCGGCCGCGGCATCCCGGACATCATCGCGGTCGAGCGCGACGCGTCCGGCCACGCCTGGGACCTCGCGCTCTCCTACGCGAAGGCGATCGGCGGCACGCGTGCCGGTGTCATCAAGACGACCTTCACCGAAGAGACCGAGACCGACTTGTTCGGTGAGCAGGCCGTGCTCTGCGGTGGCGTCAGCCACCTCGTGCAGGCCGGCTTCGAGACCCTGGTCGAGGCGGGCTACCAGCCGCAGATCGCCTACTTCGAGGTGCTGCACGAGCTGAAGCTCATCGTCGACCTGATGTGGGAGGGCGGCATCGCCAAGCAGCGCTGGTCGGTCTCCGACACGGCCGAGTACGGCGACTACGTCTCCGGCCCGCGCGTCGTGACTCCCGAGGTCAAGGCGTCGATGCAGGCGATCCTCTCCGACATCCAGTCGGGTGCCTTCGCAAAGCGCTTCATCGACGACCAGGACAACGGCGGCGAAGAGTTCCTCGCGCTCCGCGCGAAGGAAGAGACGCACCCGATCGAGGCGACGGGCAAGGAGCTGCGCGCTCTGTTCGCGTGGAAGCAGCAGGACGAAGACTACGTCGACGGCAGCGCTGCGCGCTGATCTGAAGCACGAAGAAAGGGCGTCCCGCGAGGGGCGCCCTTTCTCGTCCCTTCACTGGGATACATCCGATGTCTTTGGCTAGGATGAGGCCATGCGACAGGACTGGTTCAGTGACGCCCGATTCGGCATGTTCGTCCACTTCGGGCTCTACAGCGCGGCGGCCCGACACGAGTGGGTGCAGAGCTTCGAGCGCCTCACCGATGCCGACTACCGGCAGTACTTCGAGCATTTCGACCCTGATCTCTTCGATGCCCGTGCTCTCGCGCGCACGGCGAAGGAGACGGGAATGGGCTATGTGGTGCTGACGACGAAGCACCATGACGGCTTCTGCCTCTGGGATTCCAAACTCACCGACTTCACCTCCACCGTCGCCATCGACCGGGACCTCGTCCGCGAGTACGTCGAGGCCTTGCGCGCCGAGGGGCTCAAAGTCGGTCTCTATCATTCGCTGATCGACTGGCATCACCCGCATTTCACCCTCGACTGGACCCACCCGCGCCGCGACGACGACGACGCACGTGACCTCGACACGGGCAGGGACATGGCCGTGTATCGGGAGTATCTGCACGGTCAGGTGCGTGAACTGCTCACCGAATACGGCGACATCGACTACCTGTTCTTCGATTTCACCAGCCCCGACGAGAAAGACGGCTGGCCGGGGAAAGGGCCGGACGACTGGGATGCGCAGGCGTTGCTCGCGCTGTGTCGAGAGCTGCAGCCGAACATGCTGGTGAACGACCGGCTCGGCATCCCTGCAGACTTCGTCACACCGGAGCAGTACCAGCCGACCGCGCCCCTCGTGCGCGACGGGATCCCGCTGGTGTGGGAGGCATGTCAGACCCTCAACGGCTCGTGGGGGTATCACCGTGACAACACCGACCAGAAGTCGGCGACCTTGCTGGCTCAGATGCTCGTCGATTCCGTATCGATGGGCGGCAACATGCTGCTCAACATCGGACCCGACGGGCGTGGAGCGATCGTTCCTCGTGATGCCGCGACCCTCTCCGAGATCGGGACCTGGATGCGGTTGCACCGAGACGCCGTCATCGGGGCCGGGCATTCCTCGTTCGTCCCGCCTCGTGAAGGCGTGTACACGCGTCGCGGCAATCGCCTGTACCTGAGTCTCTTCTTCTGGCCGATGGGATTCGTGCATCTCCCGGAGCTCGCCGGAAAGGTCGCGTACGCACGCCTTCTCAATGATGGCTCGTGGCTGCGGACGAGTGTGTCCGATCCTGGGCAGGAAGCCGACCTCATGACGCCGGCCGGTCAAGCAGAGGGCACGCTGACGGTGCATCTCCCGGTGCAGCGCCCCGATGTCCTCATCCCGGTGATCGAACTCACCCTGACGGACTGACGGGCATTCTGAGATCGGCGCGCTCCTCGGAGCGCGCCGATCGTCGTCGAGCCATCACGCGGGTGCAGAGGACCGGCTGCCGCGGCGTCTCTCTTTGGTGACCCCAATTCGGCGCAGACATCCGATGTTCAGCTTGCGCCATCCCCTGAAGTATGAAACGGTAACTTCATACGAAACCCTCCTAGGTTGTTTCGATTTTAGGAACAACCTTCCCGTTCCCAAGGAGTAATTCAATGAAGAAGATACGCATGGGCGCCGTCGCCGCCATCGCCGGCGTCGCCGTCGCCATGACGGGATGTGCCGGCTCCGGTGGAGCGTCCGGTTCTGGTGACGACGGCACGATCGTCGTCGACATGTGGGCCGGCTCTGCCGACGACACGAAGGCCCTCGAGGCGCAGATCAAGATCGCCCAGGAGCAGAACCCCGACCTGAAGATCGAGCTGCGCACGGCGCCATGGGGTGACTTCTTCACGAAGCTCACGACCAACATGGCGTCCGGCAACATGGCGTGCGTCACCGGTATGAACAGCGGCATGCTGTCCAGCTACACCGACGGCTTCGCCGAGCTCAGCGCGGCCGACCTCAAGACCGCCGGACTCGCCGAGAGCGATTTCGCACCGGGCGCGACCGAGATCCTGAAGAACAAGGGCACGATGTACGGCCTTCCCTTCGACGTCGCCACGATGCTCGTCTACTTCAACGCCGATCAGCTCGCTGCATCCGGCGCGGCGACTCCTGCTCCCGGCTGGACCTTCGACGACTTCGAAGCGACGGCCAAGGCGGCCACCAGCAACGGCAAGGCGGGCTTCGCCGTGGGAATGGGCGACTTCCAGTGGCAGGCTCTTCCGATCGCGAAGGCGGGCCTGCAGCCGGTCAGCGCCGATGGTGAGCTGCAGCTGACCGACAAGAAGTTCGTCGAGGCGGCCACGTGGTACGGGGACCTCGTCTCCGCACAGAAGGTGGCGCTCCCTGTCGCGTCCGCATCCGACACCGGCTGGGGAGAGAACCAGTACTCGAGTGGCAATGCGGCGATGGCAGTGGACGGCACGTGGAACGCGGTGAGCTACCTCGACAACGAGTCGGGTTTCGCCGCAGGCATGGCGCCGCTTCCGTCTGAGGGTGGCGAATCGCTCAGCCTCATCCTCGGTTCCGGCTTCGGCATCTCCAAGACCTGCGAGAACAAGGAAGACGCCCTCAAGGTGCTCGGCTCGCTTCTCAGTGCCGACGCTCAGGACTACATCGCCTCCTCCGGCCGCAGCTACCCGGCGCGCGCCGAGAGCCAGCCGCTCTACTTCGAGTCGATCGATGAGAAGTACCGCGCGCAGGTCGAAGAGGTCTTCACGGCAGCGTTCGAGAACGTCCAGGGCCAGTACGTCAGCGACAACTGGTCGAAGGTCGGCACCTACGTCCAGCCGCAGCTCGTGAGCGTGTACAACGGGCAGGAGACGATGGCCAAGGTCCTCGAATCCGCCCAGCAGCAGTTCGCCAACTGACGAACTGAGGAAGAAGAGAGATGACCGCCAACGTGCCACGTCGCAGGTCTCTCGCCAAGGTCGAAGGCCGCCAGGCGCTGGGGTTCGCAACCCCGGCCCTGGTGGGCCTCGCCCTGTTCACCATCGTGCCTGTCGTGCTCTCCGTCGTGATGAGCTTCTTCGACTGGCCGACGTTCGGCGAGAAGACCTTCATCGGAATCGACAACTACATCCGGCTGTTCACGGCCAGCCCGGACTTCTGGCCGGCGATGCGGAACACCGCGGTCTTCACGATCCTCTACGTTCCGCTGAACGTCGGGCTCTCCCTCGTCCTCGCGATGGCGCTGGGGCCGCGCATTCGCGGTCGCGGCGCCCTCCGCGTGCTGTTCTTCATCCCCGTGGTGACGCCGATGGTCGCCAACGTGCTGGTGTGGAAGATGCTCCTGCAGCCACAGGGCCTGTTCAACGGCGCTTCGGAGAGCTGGTTCGGGGTGACGCTGCCGAACTTCCTGGCCGACCCGCAGTGGGCGATGATCATGGTCGTCATCATGAGCGTCTGGCAAGGCGTCGGATACAACATGCTCATCTTCTCGGCTGCGCTCGAGCAGTTGCCGGAGTCGGTGATGGAAGCCGCCAGGATCGACGGTGCGAGCGGATTGCGGATGCAGCTCAGCATCGTCGTCCCGATGATCTCCCCGGCGGTGTTCTTCGCCACGATCATGACGATGATCACGGCGCTCCAGGTGTTCGTGCAGCCGCAACTGCTCACCGGTGGCGGACCCGGAAATGCGACGCAACCGCTGGTCCAGTTCATCTACAACCAGGGCTTCAAATTCCAGGAGCTGGGCCTGGCCGCTGCGGGCGCGTGGATCCTGTTCGCTCTCATCATCGTCATCACGGCGCTGCAGTTCGGCGCGCAGAAGAAGTGGGTGCACTATGAGCACTGACCTGCAGACCTCATCCGTTGTGCTCGGCGATGGCGAACACGTCGAAGTCGACCGCAAGGGACGTACCAGGGCGCCGCTGAGCGCAGCGGAGCGCACCAGACTCGTCATCGCGCATGTGCTCGTCTATATCGCCGCGGCGATCTTCGTCTCGCCGATCGTGTACGCGTTCTTCTCGGCGCTCAAGCCGAACTCCGAGATGTTCACGATGCCGCCGTCGCTGGTCGCATCCGAGGTGCGCTGGACGAATTTCCTCGACGTGTTCGCTTACGGGCCGTTCCTGACCTACATCGGCAATTCGTTCTTCGTCGCGATCGCCGGCACGCTCGTCGTGCTGTTCGTCTCGACCACCGCCGGTTATGCCTTCGGACGGCTGCGATGGAAGGGGCGGGATGCCGTCTTCGTCCTGTTCCTCGCGACGCTCATGGTGCCCGCCGAGGTCCTCGTGATCCCGATGTTCCAGGTCATGCAATGGTTCGACTGGGTCGATACCTATCAGGCGCTGATCTTCCCGTTCGCATTCACCGCGTTCTGCACCTTCCTGATGCGTCAGTTCTTCCGTGGCATCCCGTACGAGCTCGAAGAAGCCGCACGCGTCGACGGCGCGGGGCCGGTCCGGTCGTTCGTGCAGATCATCCTGCCGCTGGCCAAGTCGGCCGTCGCCGTGCTCTCGGTCTTCACGTTCCTGTCTTTCTGGAACAGCTATCTGTGGCCGCTCATCGTGACCGTGGACTACAACGCGCACGGCACGCTGCCGATCGGCCTCGCCAGTTTCTCCGGCCTCACCGGCACCCGCTGGGACCTGCAGATGGCCGCTGCGATCATCTCGATGGTCCCGACGACCGTGCTGGTGATCGTGCTCCAGAAGCACCTGGTCAAGGGGATCGCGATGGCAGGACTCGGCGGGCGCTGATGTCCGCGGCTCGCATGCACGACGAGGAGAAGAAGACAGCATGATGAACTTCGAGAAGCGCACCGGTCCGGACTTCGGCGCGGCCGCGCCGACCTATCCGACGAACGGCGTGCCGGACTGGTACCGCGACGCGAAGCTCGGCTTCTTCGTGCACTGGGGCCTGTACTCGGTGCCCGCCTGGGCCGTGCAGCACGGTGACGGCGTGAACATCCCGACTGAGGATGCGTACGCCTGGCATCAGTACGCGGAGTGGTACGGCAACACCGTCCGCATCGCAGGCAGCCCCACCTGGGAGCGCCACCAGCGTCTGTACGGCCCCGGTACGTCATACGAGGATCTCGCCGATCGATGGGACGCCTCGGCATTCGACGCCGATGCCTTCGTCGGCGAGCTGGTGGACGCCGGAGCGCAGTACATCGTCCCGACGACGAAGCACCACGAGGGGTTCTGTCTCTGGGGTACCGGGACGACCGGATTCAATGCGGTCGCCCGTGGTCCCCGCCGGGATCTGATCGCGGAGTTCCACGATGCCACCCGGCGCGCGGGAGCGAAGTTCGGCGTCTACTATTCAGGGGCCCTGGACTGGCACGTGAGTGACTTCCCGGCCATCGAGTCCGATACGGACCTCTTCCGATATCGCCGGACCGACGAGCATTTCGCCCGCTATTCGGCGGCGCAGCTCGAGGAGCTCGTCGAGCGCTTCTCGCCGGATCTGCTGTGGAACGACATCGAGTGGCCGGACGGCGGCAAAGGGCCGGAGGCCTACGGTGTGGCCGCGTTCCTGTCGAGATACTTCGACGCGGTGCCGGACGGC
Source organism: Microbacterium sp. LTA6 (assembly GCF_045690355.1). NCBI lineage: Bacteria > Bacillati > Actinomycetota > Actinomycetes > Micrococcales > Microbacteriaceae > Microbacterium > Microbacterium sp. LTA6. Next base: position 3,552,247 of record NZ_CP147855.1, on the reverse strand, counting down.
GTCGTCAACGACCGCTGGGGAGTGCCGTACCACGGGTTCCTCACGCGTGAATACACGGACATCCCCGACATCATCTCCGAGCCGTGGGAGTCCACGCGAGGACTCGGGTACTCCTTCGGGTACAACCAGGACGAGGACGCCAGGCATTCGCTCTCCGGAGCAGCGCTGGTGCGTCTCCTCGTGGATGTCGTCGCGAAGAACGGAAACCTGCTGATCAATGTGGGACCGGCTGCAGACGGATCGATCCCGGAGCTGCAGCGCGATGCGATGCGCGAGCTCGGCGCGTGGCTGCGTGTGAACGGCGACGCGATCTACGGCACGCGGCCGTGGATCCGGATGGGGGAGCAGGCCGGCGTGCCGGTCCGCTACACCCGATCGGCAGACGGGGTGCATCTCCACACGCTCGACCCGAGCGTCGGTACGGTTGCCCTGCCCGCGGAGTTCGGAGATGTCGAAATGCGCTGGCGGGACGGAACCCCCGCGCGCGCGGAGCGGGACGCGCACGGCATCCGGTCCGTCGAAGTTCCCGCTGGTCTGCGCGGAGAACCGGTCGCCGTGCTCACCGCATCCGGGATCTGACGCCCGCGAGAACGGAGGAGGCCCGGTGCACGTGCACCGGGCCTCCTCCGTTCTCAGCTGGGCAGGAGCGGATCACTCCGACGGCGCCTCTTCGACCTCGATCGGAGCGTCGGCCGCGTCCGCCCAGACGGGCGCGGGCAGCAGCGTGTCGGTCGAACCGTCGCGGATGGCGCGGAGCGCCTCGACGATCTCGCTCGAGTTCTCCGGCACAGCCAGTCCGCAGGTCTTCAGCTCTGATGCGAACTCGAGCGTCAGGCGGGTCTTGCCTGCTTCGACCGCCTCAGCGGTGGTGCCGGTGCGCTTCTCGCTGCCGGTCTGGATGTCCGAGACCTCGTCGCACACGTGGTAGACGGCGCCGCCGTCGACCCAGACGACTTCGTCCTTGCCGAGCAGCTGGATCACGGTGGACTGGTCTGCCGTGTACTTCTCCACCGACGGCGGGTTGAAGTCGATCCCGAGCACGACGGCGAGAGCGGCCAGGACGATACCGACGATGCCGGCCGTCGTCTTCTGCCCCTTGTCCATGTCCTTGTTCAGGAAGATGAGGATGATGAGCGGCACGAACGCGATGATGGCGATGATCGCACCGAGCTGGTTCTGCACGAAGAACCGCACGGTGTCGGACTTTCTCGCGGGATCGAGGCGATGCGCCTTCTTCCAGAGGAAGGACCCGGTGATCGCCAGCGCGGCGATGACGACGAGCAGCACGAGGAGAGCGATGAACGCCCACTGCGGGAACTGTGCGGTGACGCCCTGCTCCTCGAGGAGCCCGGTGTCGGGGTCGCGGACGAGCGCGCCGTCCTCGCCGACGAAGACACGCTGGCGCAGCAGCCAGAAGATGCCGACGGCCTCTCCGGCGATCGCGAGGACCCACAGGACCACGGCGATCCAACGGAAGGTCACCGCCTTCGACTTCGCCTCCGGAGTCGGCTTCCAGTTCGCCGGCGGGTCGACGACTCCGCCGTCGCTCGACACGGTCTGATCGTCACGGACGACCTTCTTCTTGCTCTCAGCCACGGTGCCTCCCCGATCGTTACAGCGCCGAGCTTAGTGGAAGGCCTACGCTGTCCTCATGACATCCGACTCCGATTCCGACGACGCGTTGGGCTGGGCGGGCGACGAGCAATCGCCGAAGAGCGACCCCTCGCTTCCGCGCGGCTGGAATGCCGTGGGCAAGGGCAGCGCGAAGGTAGGGCGGATCGAAGCGGACGGGACCGTCACGCCGGCGGATGCGCCCGCGCCGATGAGTACGGCGATGCTCGTGACGCTCGGCATCGTCGGGGGCATCTACCTGCTGTACACCGTCGGGTGGGTCATCGGAGGATTGCGGCTCAAGCCGCTGACGGCCCTGATCGTCGCGGACGCGATGTTCGTGCCGTGGTTCGTGCTGGCGATCGCCGCACCCGCTCTCTGGTTCCTGACGTCCTGGATCCTCACGCGTGGCCGCGCGACGTGGATCCGGCTGCTCGTCCTTCTTGTCGGCGTGGTGCTGCTGGTGCCATGGCCCTTCGTGACGGTGGGGGTGATCGGATCGTGAGTGCTGCAGGAGATTCCGTGCCGGAGTCGGTCGGTGGGAACGGGGCTCCGCGCTGGCTGACCTGGACCGTCATCGGCGCAGCCGGATTGTTCTACGCCTACGCCGTCTGGAACGCCGTCGCGCATCTGGTCTCGTTCCTGCCGAGCGGTCTCACCGCGATCGGCTGGGTGACGTTCCTGTTCGGTGTGGTGTTCCCGATCATCGTGTTCGTGCTCGCCCTCGCGCTCGGACGCCGCCGCAACGCCGGAGAGCTCGCGCTGCTCCTGCTCACCGGACTCGGTGTGGTGGCCGTTTTCTGGCTGAGTCTTCTCGGATACAGCGTGCTGAACATGGACGAACTGGTGACCGTCTCGCGCTGACGCCGAACGTCACACGTCGGGGCGCGCTGAACCGCTCCGGTACAGTTGAAACCGATCGCGCCCCCACGGTGTGCGGCGCATCGGCCCCTCCCGCCTGTCGCGCTGCCCCGAAGGATCCACTGTGCCGAAGCCCGTTGTGCTCATCGCCGAAGAACTCTCTCCCGCCACGATCGAGGCCCTGGGCCCGGACTTCGAGGTCCGCAACGTCGACGGCACCGACCGCGCGGCGCTGTTCTCCGCGTTGGCAGAGTCCGATGCGGTGCTCGTCCGCTCAGCGACGAAGATCGACGAAGAAGCTCTCAGCCACGCGCCGAAGCTCAAGGTCGTCGCCCGTGCCGGCGTCGGTCTCGACAACGTCGACATCAAGGCGGCCACCACTGCCGGTGTGATGGTCGTCAACGCCCCGACCTCGAACATCGTCTCCGCCGCCGAGCTCACGGTCGGCCACATCCTCAGCCTCGCCCGCCGCATTCCCGCGGCGCACGCATCGCTGTCGGCCGGGGCCTGGAAGCGCAGCTCCTTCACCGGCGCCGAACTCTTCGAGAAGACCGTCGGCATCATCGGCCTCGGCCGCATCGGCGCCCTTGTCGCCGCCCGCCTCGCCGCCTTCGACATGCGCGTCGTCGCCTACGACCCCTATGTCACCTCCGCACGCGCCCAGCAGCTCGGCGTGCAGCTGCTCTCGCTGGACGAGCTCGTCGCGGAGTCGGACTTCATCACGATCCACATGCCGAAGACCCCGGAGACCACCGGCATGCTCGGCGCTGAGCAGTTCAAGGCGATGAAGCCCTCCGCGTTCGTCGTGAACGTCGCCCGCGGTGGCCTGATCGATGAGGTCGCACTGCACGAGGCACTGGTCGCCGGCGAGATCGCCGGCGCCGGACTCGACGTCTTCACCTCAGAGCCCCCCGCCGAGGGTGGCTCCGCGCGCGCACTGCTCGATCTGCCGAACGTCGTGGTCACCCCGCACCTCGGCGCAAGCACCGAGGAGGCGCAGGAGAAGGCCGGCGTCTCGGTCGCCCGCTCCGTGCGCCTGGCGCTCGGTGGAGACCTGGTGCCGGATGCCGTGAACGTCGCCGGCGGTGTCATCGACCCGTACGTGCGCCCCGGTATCTCCCTCGTCGACAAGCTCGGTCAGATCTTCGCCGCTCTCGCGACTTCGCCGCTGACGAGCCTCGACGTCGAGGTGCACGGTGAGCTCAACGACTACGACGTCAGCGTGCTCAAGCTCGCCGCACTCAAGGGCGTCTTCACGAACATCGTCAGCGAGACGGTCTCGTACGTGAACGCACCTCTGCTCGCTGAGCAGCGGGGCGTCGCCGTCCGTCTCATCCAGGACGACGTGAGCGACGAGTACCGCAACGTCATCACGCTGCGCGGCGCCCTCTCCGATGGCTCGCAGCTGTCGGTGTCCGGCACGCTGACCGGACCGAAGCAGATCGAGAAGCTCGTCGGCATCAACGACCACGCCGTCGAACTCCCGATCGAGAAGCACCACGTCGTGATGCTGTACACGGACCGCCCCGGAATCGTCGCCGTCTACGGGCAGAAGTTCGGCCAGGCCGGCATCAACATCGCCGGTATGCAGATCGCGCGTCAGGCCGCCGGTGCGCAGGCGCTCAGCATCCTCACCTTGGACTCGCCCGTCTCCGACGATCTGCTCGACGACGTCTCGAGCGCGATCGACGCCGACCTGTTCCGTCAGATCGAGATCACCGAGGCGTGACGCGGGGGGAGGGCGAGCATATGAACCGCGAGCCCTCCTTCGTCAGCCTCGCCTTCGGTGACGGCAGGTTCGATCACGGCGACGTCTTCTTCGTCTCGATCCCGCCGCAGGCGCCGAGCGATCCTCGCCTCTGGGCGGAGACGATGTTCTCGCCGTCCTCGGTGCCGCGCGCCGTGCAGGGACTGTTCGCCGTGCGGATGCTCTTCGCTTCGCTGCTCGGCCTCCGACCAGCTCCGTCGGGTGTCTTCGACGTGCGCGAGGTGGTCGGCGACGAAGCCCTGATGGTGTTCGACGATGAACACCTGGATTTCCGATGCGCCGTCGGAGTGGACGTGCATTCCGGGATCGTCAGGGTGACCACGGTGGTCCGGCTGCACGGGTGGCGCGGGCGGTTGTACTTCACTCCGGTGAGCCTGCTGCATCCGCTGATCGTGCAGTCGATGCTCCGTCGAACCAGACGGGTTCTCGTGCGGGGGAGGTGAGCGCCTCAGGCGGTTGCCCGCAGCACCAGCTCGATGAGGTCTCGGAGCTCGTCGCCGTTCGGAATGAGTCGCTCGGGCCCATGCACGTCGAGCGAGTTGTTGAAGTAGAGACCGTCGCTGACGAGCATCACGAGATCAAGACTCGCGTCGTCGCGCACATGAGGCCGGATCTGATCCGCCCAACGTCTGCGGACGTCTCTGAGTGCGTCTGCTGCCGCCGATGATCCGGCCTGAGCCAGCCGAGAAGCGGCGATGAGGGCCCGATCGAGCGCGTCATCCTCCATCACCGAGGTCCGCACGTAGTACGCGACCGGGCCTTCTGCGGCGGACGACATGCGCTCCAGGTCCGCCGTCGTCAGTGCATCCAGGCGCTCGAGCATCCCGGCGACGAGTTCGTCCTTCGAGCCGAAATGGTAGAGCAGGCCGCCCTTGGAGACACCCGCTGCCTTGGCCGTGGCATCCAGTGTGGCTGAGCGCTCTCCATCGGCGATGACGAGCGCCTCGAAGGCATCGAGGACACGTTCACGTGCGAGCGGCGGTCGGGGCATCGGGGTCCTGTTCTCGGGAAAAATTCTGCCGATTCTGTTACTGTACCAGCTGGACGGTTTAGTAACGGGTCGTCCAAAAGATACTGAGAGGTGTTCCATGACGCGCACAGCGTCGATTCCCACGATCGATAACCATATCGAGACGGATGCGCCGCGAGCCGGCGCGCGCGGCTGGGCGGCACTCGTCGTCCTCATGCTGCCGGTTCTGCTGGTCTCGGTGGACAACACGGTGCTGAGCTTCGCGCTGCCCGAGATCTCCATCGCGCTCGGACCCACCGGAGCCGAGCAGCTGTGGATCATCGACGCCTACCCGCTCGTGCTGGCAGGGCTCCTGGTCACGATGGGCACGCTCGGCGACAGGTTCGGGCGTCGACGGATGCTGCTCATCGGCGCGACCGGCTTCGCCGCCGTGTCTGCGCTTGCCGCCTTCGCCCCCACAGCGGGGTTGCTGATCGCTGCTCGTGCCCTCCTCGGGTTCTTCGGCGCGATGCTGATGCCCTCGACGCTCTCCCTCCTGCGCTCGATCTTCAAGAACCGCGATCAGCGCCGCCTGGCGATCGCCGTCTGGGCTTCCGCGTTCTCGGCCGGTGCCGCGCTCGGTCCGATCGTCGGCGGCTTCCTTCTCGAGCACTACGGCTGGGGATCGGTGTTCCTCATCGCGGTCCCCGTGCTCATCCCGCTGCTCATCGCGGCACCCCTGCTCGTCCCCGAGAGCCGCGACCCGAATCCGGGCCGGATCGATCCGATCAGCATCCTGCTCTCGATGGGCGCGATGATTCCGATCGTCTACGCGATCAAGTCGCTCGCCGTCGAGGGACCGACCGTGCTCGCCGCCGTCTGGACGCTGCTCGGCATCCTGCTGGGCGCGCTGTTCGTGCGGCGCCAACTGCGCACGGACGTTCCGATGCTCGACATGGCTCTGTTCCGCCGGGGCTCGTTCTCCGGCGCGATCCTGGTGAATCTGCTCAGTGTCGTCGCCCTGGTCGGCTTCCTCTACTTCGTCTCCCAGCACCTGCAGCTCGTGCTGGGTCTGTCGCCCATGACGGCGGGCTTCGCGCTCGTGCCCGGGATGGTCGCCATGATCATCGCAGGGCTCTCCGTCGTGCCCATCTCACGTCGGGTGCCCCCGCATGTGCTCGTCCCGTCGGCGCTGGTGTTCTCGGTCGCCGGATATCTGATCGTCGCGTTCACCACTCACGAGCACGGCGTGCTGCCCCTCGTCGTGGCCTTCGTGGTGCTCGGGATCGGGATCGGCGCCGCGGAGACCATCTCGAACGAGTTGATCCTCTCCAGTGCGCCTGCCGAGAAGGCGGGAGCCGCGAGCGCCGTCTCCGAGACGGCGTACGAGCTCGGCGCTGTCCTCGGCACGGCCGTGCTCGGCGGGATCATCACCGCGTTCTACCGTGGAGCGCTGGTGATCCCCGATGGTCTGCCGCAGGATGCGGTGGATGCCGCGCGGGAGACGCTCGCCGGCGCGTACACGGCCGCTCAGGAACTCCCGGGGCAGCTCGGCGACTCCCTCTGGAACGCGGCAGCCGCGGCGTTCGTATCCGGAGTGACTGTGACGTCGCTGATCGGGGCCGGGCTCGTCGTGGCAGCCGGCGTGATCGCCGCCGTCACACTGCGCTCGGGGCGTATGCACTGACCAGTACGCTGGATGCACGCCCGCGCCGAGTCGGATCGCGGGCGATCCCGATGCAAGGAGTGTCATGTCGCGTGTCGTGAAGCTGGCCGTCATCCCGGGTGACGGCATCGGCCCCGAGGTCGTCGCCGAAGCCGAGAAGGTGCTCGATGCCGTCACCGCAGGCAGCGGCGTCAGCTTCGACAAGACCCGCTTCTCGCTGGGCGCTGCGCGCTTCCTCGAGACTGGCGACACTCTGACGGACGTTGATCTCGAGGCCATCGCCGCGCACGACGCGATCCTGCTGGGCGCCGTCGGCGGCACCCCGGGCGACCCCCGGCTGAAGGACGCCAACATCGAGCGCGGCCTGCTTCTGAAGCTGCGCTTCACGCTCGACCACTATGTGAATCTGCGTCCTTCGAAGCTGTTCCCCGGGGCTCCCGGGCCCCTCGCGAACCCCGGAGCGATCGATTTCGTCGTCGTCCGGGAGGGCACAGAAGGACCGTATGTCGGCAACGGGGGCGCGATCCGCAAGGGAACGCCCCATGAGGTCGCGAACGAGACCTCGGTGAACACGGCATTCGGCGTCGAGCGGGTCGTCCGCTACGCGTTCGACCTCGCCGAGCGTCGACGCAAGAAGATCACCCTCGTGCACAAGACCAACGTCCTGGTGCACGCCGGTGGCATCTGGCAGCGCGTCGTGAACGAGGTCGCCGCCGAGCATCCGGATGTCACGGTCGACTACCTGCATGTGGATGCGGCGACGATCTTCCTCGTGACCGACCCCTCTCGGTTCGACGTCATCGTCACGGACAACCTGTTCGGCGACATCCTCACGGACCTCGCCGGAGCGGTCACCGGAGGCATCGGCCTCGCTGCCTCCGGGAACATCAACCCCGACGGCGCGTTCCCGTCGATGTTCGAGCCCGTGCACGGTTCGGCCCCCGACATCGCGGGACAGCAGAAGGCGGACCCGACGGCGGCGATCCTCTCGGTCGCGCTGCTGCTCGACCACCTCGGTCTCGTGGAGGAGTCTCTGCGGGTCAGCGAGGCCGTCGAGGCCGATATCGCCGCACGCGACGGCGCGCCGCGCACCACGGCGGACATCGGTTCCGCGATCACTTCTCTGCTCTGACCAACTGGTTCTGAACGGCGGCGCGCATCCGCGGTTCGGGCGTAGGCTGAAACGGCGCGACGGAGCGCCCACCCACAAGGAATGGATGACGACATGACGACCATCGACGCAGAGGCGGCCGTGGCCCCGCTGGAGTTCACTGTGATGAAGAACCTGCAGGCAGCGGCGCCTGCACGTCTCGCTGAGGTGCTGGAGAATCCGGGCTTCGGCGTCAACTTCACCGATCACATGGTCGACATCTGCTGGTCCACCAAGGGGGGATGGCACCGTCCGCGAGTGCAGCCGTACGGCCCGATCGCGCTCGATCCCGCCGCATCCGTGCTCCACTACGCGCAGGAGATCTTCGAGGGCATCAAGGCCTACCGTCACGCCGACGGCTCGATCCACACGTTCCGCCCTGACCGGAACGCGGCTCGGCTGCAGGCGAGCGCGCGTCGTCTGGCTCTGCCCGAGCTGCCGACCGAGTACTTCATCCAGTCGCTGCGCGAGCTCATCGCCGTCGACGGTCGCTGGGTGCCTTCCGGCGCTGACCAGAGCCTGTACCTGCGGCCCTTCATGTTCGCGAAAGAGGCCTTCCTCGGTGTTCGCGCCGCTCAGAAGGTCGCCTACTACGTGATCGCCAGCCCGGCCGGCGCGTACTTCTCCGGCGGCATCAAGCCCGTGCGCATCTGGCTCTCCGAGGACTATGCCCGTGCCGGCCGCGGTGGCACAGGCAAGGCCAAGACCGGCGGCAACTACGCGTCCAGTCTGCTGCCGCAGGCCGAGGCGAGCGCGAAGGGCTGCGACCAGGTGGTGTTCCTCAACGAGGAGCGCAATGTCGAAGAGCTCGGCGGCATGAATGTCGTGTTCGTGTTCAAGGACGGTCGCGTCGTGACGCCGCAGTCCGACAGCATCCTCGAGGGCATCACGCGCGACTCGCTCCTGCAGCTCGCCGAGGACCGCGGATACACGGTCGAGCGCCGGCCGATCTCGATCGACGAGTGGCGTCAGGGCGTGGCATCGGGCGACATCGTCGAGGTGTTCGCCTGCGGCACGGCCGCCGTGGTCACCCCGATCGGCGCGCTGGTGAACGATGACTTCGAGGATGTGCAGCCGATCGGCGAGCTCGCTCTCTCGCTGCGCGAAGAGCTCACCGACATCCAGTACGGCCGCCGCGAGGACCGGCACGGCTGGCTGGTCCGTCTGGACGCCTGAGGTTCTAGGCTGGACGGGTGAAGATCGCTCGGTTCAGCCACAATGACGCCATCACCTACGGAATCCTCGACGAGAAGGATCTGGTCGTCCTCGCCGGCGACCCCCTGTTCGCCGGATATGAGACGACGGGCGAACGCGTGCCGCTCGCGGACGCGGTGCTGCTCGCACCGGTCATCCCTCGGTCGAAGGTCGTCTGCGTCGGCAAGAACTATCACGACCACGCCGCCGAGATGGGGGGAGTGGCGCCGGAGGAACCGCTGCTGTTCCTCAAGCCGAACACCGCGGTGATCGGCCCCGGCGACACCATCGTGCGCCCGACCCTCTCCGAGCGCACCGAGTACGAGGGTGAGCTCGCGGTGGTGATCGGACGCATCGCCAAGAACGTCAAGGCGGCGGATGCCCTGGACTACGTGCTCGGCTACACGATCGGCAACGACGTGACGGCGCGCGACCTCCAGCGCAAAGACGGCCAGTGGTCGCGGGCGAAGGGCTTCGACACGTTCTGCCCGCTCGGCCCCGTGATCGAGACCGACTTCGATCCGGCATCCGCCACGATCGAGACCAGGGTGAACGGTGAAGTGCGCCAGCACGCGCCGCTCACCGACATGATCCACTCGATTCCGGCGATCATCGAGTACGCCTCGGCCGTCTTCACCCTGCTTCCCGGCGATGTCATCCTCACCGGAACGCCCGCAGGTGTGGGTATTTTCGATGCGGGCGATACCGTCGAGGTCGAGATCACCGGCCTGGGCATCCTGCGCAATTCCGTGCGCGACGCGCTTCCCGCGTCATGACCGTCGTCGCGCTGACGGCACAGCAGCAGGCGGCCGTGCAGCGCCGCACGGTGCTGGTGCTGTCCATGGGCCAGGTGCTCGGCGGCATCGCCTTCGGCGCCACCGTCTCGCTGGGCGCGCTCCTGGCCGCGGATATCTCGGGCGATGACGCGTTGTCCGGGTTGGCCACAGCGTCGGTGACTCTCGGAGCGGCGCTGTGCGCAATTCCGTTGGCGAAGCTTGCCGCCCGCGTCGGGCGCCGCCGTGCGCTCACGCTCGGGAACGTCTTCGCGCTCGTCGGAATCGCCGTCGTGATCCTCGCAGCGGGCCTGCGCGTGTTCCCATTGCTGCTCGTCGGCATCCTGCTGATCGGCGCCGGCAACGCCGGAAACCTCCAGTCGCGCTTCGCCGCCACAGACCTCGCGGCACCCGTGCATCGAGGCAGGGACCTGTCGGTCGTGGTGTGGGCGACGACGGTCGGTGGCGTCGCGGGTCCGCTGCTGCTCGGGCCGGGCGAGATCGTGGGTAAGGCGATCGGGATGCCGCCGCTGACCGGGTCGTACGTGTTCTCGTTCGTGGCGCAGTGCGCCGCCCTGCTGCTTTACATCATCGCGTTGCGCCCGGACCCGCTCCTGGCGGCTCAGCGCATCGCGAAGGCCGCAGCCGAGGCCACCGGCCAGGAGCGCGCCGACCGCCCTCTCGCCGCGCGCTATGCCATCTTCGCCGTCGCCGGATCGCACGTCGTGATGGCGTCGGTGATGGCGATGACGCCGGTGCATCTGGCGCATATGGCGCACGGCGCGCAGGGCGGGCATGCCTCGTCGGCAGACGTCTCGCTGCTCGTGGGTGTGACGATCGCGATGCACGTCGCCGGTATGTATGCGCTCTCGCCGGTGTTCGGCATCCTCGCCGACCGGTGGGGTCGCCTGCGCGTGGTGCTCTTCGGTCAGGTGTTGCTGGCCGGCGCGCTGGGCTTCGCGATCTTCGCGAACTCTTCGCCGGCCGGCGTGATGATCGCGCTCGTCCTGCTCGGGCTCGGCTGGAGTGCCGCTACCGTCGCCGGCGCGGCGCTGCTGACCGAAGCGAGCGCGCCGGACGTGCGCACGGCACGCCAGGGGCGCAGTGACTCGCTGATGAGCCTGTCCGCCGCGGCCGGAGCGGTGCTCGCCGGTGTGATCCTCTCCAACTTCCAGTACGCCGGACTCGGCACGGCGGCCTTCGCGATCGTGATCGCGATCGTCGCCCTTTCGCCGCTCGCTCGGAGGGGCATGCGATGAAGCCGTGGGCGGGCGTCGGTGAGGCGTACGCGTCGTCATATGCGGCACTCTGCGCCGGAACCACGGATGCTCTCGCAGCAGAACTCGGACCGGCATCCGGCCGTTCGCTGCTGGACGTCGGCTCAGGAACCGGAATGGTCGCCGCGCGCTTCGCGGCGGACGGGTGGGACGTGACCGGTTGCGAACCGGAAGCGACGATGCGTGCGGTCGCCGCACGAGAGCATCCGAAACTCTCCGTCGTCGCCGGATCCCTCCCTGACCTGCCGCTCGACGAGGCCGCCTTCGACGCCGTCATCGCGAACTTCGTCCTCAACCATGTCCACGATCCACGACAGTCGGCACGAGAACTCGCGCGAGTGAGTGCGGACCGGGTGGCGGCGACGATCTGGCTGGTTTCGCCATCCTGGTTGTGGCTCGAGGTCTGTGCGCGTGCCGGCCTTGAACCTGTCGCGGGGGAGCGGCTCGCGCCGGACAAGGATTTCGAGCGCACCGCGGAGGGGTTCGCCGGAATGCTCCGCGACGCCGGTTGGCGCGACGTCCTCGTGTCGGAGCTCAGCTGGACGTGGCACGCCGAACCGGCCGCGCTGTGGGCGTCGGCCGAAGGCGGTGTGGCGTCTGCCGGCGCGTTCTACCTGAGTCTTGACGAGGCAGGTCGTGACGACTTCCGTCGTGCTTTCGATGGAGTGTGTGCCGATCGCTCCGTCGACGGGGTCCTCGCCCTCCCACATACTGCCGCCATCGCGTCCGGCCGGCGCGGCTGAGGCGGACGGGGCAGTGACGGATCGGCGCGGTATCAGCGCGCCGTAGGATTGGAGGGCTATGGCTACCCCTCACCCCCTCACCACGACCGCAAGCGGCGCTGACGTCCGCGTTCGCTTCTGCCCTTCGCCGACCGGCCTGCCGCACGTCGGCATGGTGCGCACCGCTCTGTACAACTGGGCCTACGCCCGTCACAACGGCGGCAAGATGATCTTCCGCATCGAGGACACCGATGCCGCCCGCGACAGCGAAGAGAGCTTCCGCCAGCTCGTCGATGCGCTCACCTGGCTCAAGATCGACTGGGATGAGGGCGTCGAGATCGGCGGCCCGCATGCGCCGTACCGGCAGTCGCAGCGCCACGATATCTACCAGGGCGTGATCGACAAGCTCGTCGCGTCGGGTGCTCTGTACGAGAGCTACTCGAACGCGGAAGAGATCGACGCCCGCAACGAAGCGAACGGGCGGGCCAAGCAGCTCGGCTACGACAACTTCGACCGCGACCTCACCGATGAGCAGAAGGCAGCGTTCCGCGCCGATGGGCGTCAGCCCGCGCTGCGACTGCGGGTGCCCGACGAGGACTTGACGTACGTCGACCTCATTCGCGGCGAGGTGACATTCCCGGCAGGATCGTTCCCCGATTTTGTCGTCGTCCGCCCGAACGGCGTGCCGCTGTACACCTTCGTCAACCCCGTCGACGATGCGCTGATGGGCATCACGCACGTGCTGCGCGGCGAGGATCTGATGCCGTCGACCGCCCGCCAGCTCGCGCTGTACGCTGCGCTGATCGACGCCGACGTCACCACTTTCGTGCCGCGCTTCGCCCACATGCCGCTGGTGCTGGGGGAGACCGGCAACAAGAAGCTCTCCAAGCGCGACCCGCAGGCCGACCTCTTCCTGCACCGCGAGCGCGGCTTCATCCACGAGGGCCTGCTGAACTACCTGGCGCTGCTGGGCTGGTCGATCGGCCACGACCGCGACGTCTTCTCGCTCGAGGAGTTCACTGCCGCGTTCGACATCGAGAACGTGAACCCGAATCCGGCGCGCTTCGACCAGAAGAAGGCCGAGTCGATCAACGGGGACCACATCCGGATGCTCGATGTGAAGGACTTCGCCGAACGGAGCATCCCGTACCTTGCTGCGGCCGGCCTGTTCGATGAGCCGACCCATGAGCAGCTGGTTCTCGCCTTCCGTGCCGCACCGCTGGTGCAGGAGCGCGTACAGCTTCTCGGCGAGGTGCCGGGGATGCTCGGCTTCCTCTTCACCGACGAGATCTCGTACGAGGCGGATGCCCTGAAGGGACTGCCGGCGAACGCCGCGGAGGTGCTGGAAGCGTGCGTCGCCGCCCTCGAGCCTTTGACGGACTTCACGCCGGCGGCGATCCAGGATGCTCTCGCCAGCGCACTGGTCGAGAAGCTCGAGCTCAAGCCTCGCGTCGCCTACGGTCCGCCGCGTGTGGCGATCACGGGGCGCCGTATCTCGCCGCCGCTCTTCGAGTCGATGGAGCTGATCGGCAAGGACGAGTCACTGCGACGCCTCCGGGCCCTCGCGGAGCTCCGAAAGGACTGACGACGCGCCCGAGCGGGCTGCCGACCGGGCTGTTTTGGTGTTCCGGCCGCCGCTCGGGTAAGCTTGACTCTTGGTGCGAGGCCCTGGTTTCGCCCTTGGGGTATGGTGTAATTGGCAACACGGCGGTTTCTGGTTCCGTTGTTCTTGGTTCGAGTCCAGGTACCCCAGCAAGATTGAAACCCCCGCTCAGGCGGGGGTTTTCTTGTTCTCGGATCCCTTCATCTCGGATGACGTGGTTATCCACAATGTCGGCGTACCCCGGCGTGGAGTAGCGTCACCTCCGATCCAGAGATGCCGTTCGAGTGGCGGCGTCCTCGAGAAAGGGAATCCACCATGAGTGCTGCGAAGACCCGAAATCCGATTCACAGGAGAAGCACGGCGAAGAGCGTCGTCGCACTCCTGGTCGCAGGTGCGCTCGTCATCGGCGGCACCTCCGCCGCGCAGGCGCACGGGTGGGTCGGTGGAGCCGGCAGCGAGCTCACGGCGCGTGCCGCATTCACCGCGAACACGAACCTCGGCGCGGTTCAGTACGAGCCGCAGAGCCTCGAGGGGACCGGTGGGTTCCCGGTGACCGGACCGGCCGATGGTCAGATCGCTTCAGCGGGCAATTCGCGCTTCGGAGAGCTCGACGCTCAGAGCGCGACGCGATGGGCGAAGAACAACGTCACGCCCGGCCCGCACGTGTTCGGCTGGGCTTACACGGCGCCGCACCCGGCGGCGGAATGGCGCTACTACATCACGAAGGTCGGCTGGAACCCGAACGCTCCGCTCGACCGTGGCGACTTCGAACTTCTCACGGTGGTCCCGCACAACGGCACAGCAGCGAACACGAACCCCGCGCACACGATCACGATCCCGTCCGACCACACCGGTTACCACGTCATCCTCGCGGTGTGGGAGGTCGCTGACACGGCCAACGCCTTCTACAACGTCATCGACGTCAATATTTCGGGCAGTGGGACCACGCCCACCCCGACGCCCACCCCGACGCCCACCCCGACGCCTACGCCGACTCCCACGCCGACACCGCGCCCCACGCCGACAAACGGGCCCGACGTCACGGCACCGACGACACCGACCGGGTTGCACAGCATGGCGACGAAGTCGACGAGTATCGACCTGATGTGGACAGCCTCGAGCGACAATCGTGGCGTCGTGGGCTACCGCATCGAGCGATCACTCGGCAACGGAGCCTTCCAGCAGATCGTTCAGGTCGCGGGCACCAGCCACATCGACACAGGGCTGTCGCCGTCGACTTCGTACCGCTATCGGGTGAGTGCGGTGGATGCCGCAGGCCACGCGTCACCAGCAAGCGCGGTGTTCTCGGTGACAACTGCGACGGAGACAGGCCCGACGGTGCCGGTGTGGAGCCCTACAGGCACGTACACGAAAGGCGACGTCGTGACGTACAACGGCCTCCAGCTCGTCTGCCAGCAGAGTTACCAGGGCGTCGGTGACCCCAACTGGATCAACGCGCTCTCGTTGTGGAAACCGAAGGCATGACCCGCGGTGCTCGCTGGTCGCGGTGGGAACGCCCTCGTCCAAGTCGCCCCTGTGCGCGGACCCGTCGACGCGCTACATTCGCACTGAGCGACTGCGCACGGCGGACGCGGTCTGGAGGTATCCCGTGAAGTGGTTCGCGTCGTCGCCCTCGACTCGTCGTCCCTCGATGCTCGCGGCCGGGTTTCTCGCTGTCGGTCTGGCACTCACCGGATGCGCGGCACCGACCAGTGGCGACGGCGGTGGCAATGCGCTGCCGCCGGTCATCGCCGATCTGACGAAGATCGACGGCACGACGGTGACGGTCGTCGAAGGAAACGTCATCGATCTCGTCGGTGACGACGAAGACTACCTCGACTGGAAGGCCGAGATCGACGACGAGGCCATCGTCTCGTTCACACCCGGCAAGGATGACGGCTCCGCCCAGTTCAATCCGGGCCTGACCGCGAAGAAGGTCGGCGAGACCGACGTGGTCCTCTCCAACGATGCCTCGGGCGATGAGGTCGCCTTCACCGTCGAGGTGACTCCGAAGAAGTAGCTCCGGTCGGAGGCACTACTCGCACTCGCCGATGAAACCGAGATAGCAGACGGCTTCGTGCGTGACGGCGGGGCGGGCGTCGTTGTTCGATACCTCGCGCGTCGATACCTCTGCCGTCCGATGCAGATGGCCGTACGTGCCGAGCGTGGCGACGACGCCGTCAGCGCCGGCGGCCTTCATCTCGTCGATGGACGAGAGATAGTCGTCGCAGAGAGCCGTTGCGGTCGCCGTGAGATCGACATCCGCGCACGCC
Source organism: Microbacterium sp. LTA6 (assembly GCF_045690355.1). Classification (NCBI taxonomy): domain Bacteria; kingdom Bacillati; phylum Actinomycetota; class Actinomycetes; order Micrococcales; family Microbacteriaceae; genus Microbacterium; species Microbacterium sp. LTA6. Next base: position 3,536,400 of record NZ_CP147855.1, on the reverse strand, counting down.
GCGTTGTACTGGACGACCATCGCATTGGTGCAGTCCGCCCAGCCCTGGTCCACCCAGCACGGGTTCACGGTGTCCATGGTGACGTCGTACAGTCCGGTCTCGTACTCCTCGCTGTGGAATGTCTCCGGCTGCTCAGGAATGTCGATCTTCGTCCAATGCCGAGCCGTCGCGAACGCGGCGACGACGACGATCACGGCGATCAGGATCAAAGCTCCGAGTATCGACAGCAGTACCCAGAGCCCGGTGTTCTTCTTCCCGGGGGTGGATCCGGCCGCAGGAGTCGAGACCGGCGCCGGTGCGGCGTTCACGATCGTCGCCGGTGCAGCATTGACGAACGGCGTCGGCAGCGGCATGGTCGGAAAGAAATCGTGGGCTCCTGCAGCCGCAAAGACCGGTTCCGGATTCGAGGCGAGCCAGTGCGCGTAGTGCGCCTGGGAAAGCTGCGCATCCGCATGGACGTGCTGCGCCTGGGCATCCGACATCCAGATGCCCAACGCGTCCCTCGTCTCGGCGTGCAGCAGAGCGGCATGGAACTCGTTGAATGACACCGGCATACTCGAGATGATCTCAGAAGCGGGCGGTAACGATCAATTCCGGAGGGTGGGCTCAGATGAACGAACGGGTGCTGCAGATGCGGCTGGTGGTCGAGGCGGCGGATTACGACGAGGCCGTCGCCTTCTATCGTGACGTGCTCGGCGCACCGGAGGAGCTGTTCGTCGACAGCGGGGACGGCGCTCGTGTGACGATCTTGGATGTCGGACGGGCAACGCTCGAGCTGAGCACCCCGGAGCAGGTCGACCTCATCGACGATGTCGAGGTCGGGCGCCGGGTGAGCCCGCGTCTGCGCGTGGCATTCGAGGTCGTCGATGCGGCCGCGATGACCGCAGACATGGAGGCGGCGGGGGCCGAGGTGATCGCGCCGCCGACGCGCACGCCGTGGGATTCGCTCAATGCTCGGCTCGACGCGCCGGGGGACTTGCAGATCACCGTGTTCGAGGAGAGCCGCTGACGTCGAGGCTGCCCGCACGACCCTGATGTCGGTGGCATCCGGAAGAATGATCGGGTGACCGGTATGAAGACGTTCTGGAATGCCCTGCCCACTGAAGGGCGATGGCTGCTGTCGACGGTCGCGATTCAGACGCTCGGCCGGGGGATGACCCTCCCGTTCACGATCATCTACTTCCATGAGGTCCGCGGCTTCGACCTCGGGCTCTCGGGCGCGCTGATGAGCCTCATCGCGATCACCGGCCTCATCGTCACCGGTCCGGGCGGGACCCTCATCGACCGTTATGGTGCCCGCAGAGTGCTGCTCGCGGGTCTCGTGGCGATGATCGCTGGATGCGCACTGCTGGCCTTCGCATCGCATCCGGCGGTCGCGGCCATCGCCGTCATCCTCATCGGCGTCAACTTCGGGGTGTCCTGGCCCGGCTTCAATGCCCTCATCGCCACCGTGGTCGACGGAGAGGTTCGCCAGCAGTACTTCGGCGTCAACTTCGCGCTCGTGAACCTCGGAATCGGTGTCGGCGGCGTGATCGGCGGATTCTTCGTCGATGTGACCGATCCGGGTACTTTCACCACGATCTTCCTCATCGACGCCGTGAGCTGTCTCATCCCGCTGGCTCTGCTTCTCGGGCCGCTGCGCCACGTCCGCACGGAGTCGGACGTCGAAGAGGGCGCCCCACCCGCTGGCGGCTACCGCGAGATACTTCGGCGTCCGGTGGTGCTGTGGCTGACCGTTCTGACGTTCCTCGCCGTCTTCATCGGCTATGGGCAGATGGAGGCCGGATTCCCCGCCTTCGCACGTCAGGTGTCAGAGGTCTCGACGCGCGTGGTCGGACTGTCGTTCGCGGTGAACACCGCGGTCATCGTGCTGCTGCAGTTCGCCGTGCTCCGGTTCATCACCGGTAAGCGCCGCACCCGAGTCATGCAGGTGATGGCCCTGATCTGGGCCCTGTCGTGGCTGCTGCTCGGTGCGACCGGCTTCCTCCCGGATTCCCTGGCGGCGGCGATCGGAGTCCTCGCGTTCATGGGTGTCTTCGCGTTCGGCGAGACCATGCTGCAGCCGACCGTGCCCGCGATCTACAACGATCTCGCCTCCGACCGCACGCGCGGCCGGTACAACGCCATCAACTCGGCGGCGTTCCAGGGCGGTGCCATCACCGGTCCCCTCGCGGCCGGCTTGCTCCTGGGGGCGGGGCTGGATGGCTGGTTCATCGCTGTCATGGTCGCCGGCGCTCTAGGAGTCGGCGTGCTCGCGATCGTGCTCGAGCGCGTCGTTCCGGCGTCGGCGAACGGCGCCGAGCCGGAGACAACGCCGATCGCGGTCGACCAGGAGATGTAGACGTCGGGGCTAAGCCGGGACCACCCTGGCATCGGTGCCCGGGTATACCAGGCCCTCGTGGCCGTCGGTCCAGCGCACCAGATACGGCGGTGCGCCGTCTTCTCCTCGAACGTCGAGCACCTCAGCCTCACGGCGGTGCTCGGAGTCCGTGTGGCCCTCCACGATCAGACGATCGCCTGCCTTTGCCTTCATGATCCTCGCCTCCGCGATTTCGGCGAAACTGATGAATTCAGACTGCTCCGGATTCATTGACGGGACAAGGGGGCCTCATCACGATTCCTGGAGCGGCGGGTGGTCGGTGAGTCCACGGAGACTACAGAGAACCCGGCGCGCCCCACTGGAGGAGCACGCAGGCGATCATGCCGACCAGCGTGACTGCGGCCATGCTCAGGAAGCAGAAGGCCATCCGCTGCAACCGCTGTGGTCCGGGCGACGCAGCGAGACGCACAGTGACCATCGCCGCGTACAAGGCGACCATGAGCACGATCGTCGCGATCGCGACCATGCCCGCAGAACGTCCGGTCGCCACGATGCCGACAAGGGGGATCAGGCAGATCGCGGTGAAGACCGCACCCACGATGAGCCAGATCGCTCCCGACGACGTGCGCAGAGCCGGCTGATTTCGCACGCGCGACGGGTCGTCCGCCGAATCGCCGACGCGGCTCCGCACGGGACCCCGAACCATGATCGGTCTCCTTCCCCAGAATTCCATCCGAGCATCGTCCTTTCGACGACAAGCGAGAAGTCCCTGGACAACAGGCTCTCCCGGGTATAGGGCATCCCGCTTCTATCACCGGCTGCGAAGGAGTGCCACCCCCTTCCGCAGGAGAGCGCGACTCCCACATCCTGAGGCGACGCGTCGGCGGGCTGCTGACGCGCGAACTTGGAGGCTGAGGGATGGCATCGCTGATCCGTGTGGTTCCCGGCGAGCAGTCGGGATTTCGTCGGGTCCGGGCGGGCAGCGGATTCCGCTATCTCGACGAGACAGGAGCCCCCGTCGGGGACGGCGATCGCGAGCGCATCCGCGATCTGGTGATTCCCCCTGCGTGGGAGGACGTCTGGATCGCCGCAGAACCGCTCGCGCACATCCAGGCGGTCGGAACCGACGAGGCCGGACGTCGCCAATACCTCTACCATCCGCTCTGGCGCGCCCGTCGCGATCGACGCAAGTTCAGTCGCGCGCTCGCCCTCGCGAAGGCGTTGCCGGCAGCGCGTGCCCGGGTCACCCGGGGGTTGCGAGACGAGGAGGCATCCCGGGACCGGGTGCTCGCGACGGCATTCCGGTTGCTGGACGATGCGGCTCTCCGCATCGGCTCGGAGCGCTATCTCGTGCGGCACGGGAGCAGGGGACTGACGACATTGCGGCGGCGAGATGTGATGGTCGACGGATCGACGGTCGCACTCTCGTTTCCTGCGAAGAGCGGGCGACGCGCCGCCATCGAGATCACCGATTCTGTTCTCGCCGACGCGCTCACCGACCTTGCCGCCGGTCCTGGGCGAGCCCCCCTGCTCGCTTACAGGCGAGGGCGCCGCCGCGTCCGGATCACACCCGGTGAGGTCAACGCCTATCTCCGCGAAGTGACCGGAGGCTCGTTCACCGCGAAGGATTTCCGCACCCTGCACGGCACGATCCTCGCTGCCGACGCGTTGGCCCGCATCGGCGCACTCGACTCGGCGCGCGAACGTCGGCAGGCGGAGCGGATGGCCGTTCAGGCGACAGCTGCAGCGCTCGGCAACACCACGGCGGTCGCCCGCGGCAGCTACATCGATCCGCGGGTCTTCCGTCTGTACGCCCGCGGACGGATGCTCGATCTGACCGTCTCGCCGGAGACCGCGATCCGCCGGCTCTTCGAAGGCGAGTGAGACGGACGCCGGATACGCGCAGCAGTCCGAGTCGATCCCTCCGCCGTGAAACGATGGAGGCATGAACTCAGCGAACCTCACCAGGGAAGAGACCGCGGCGCGATCCGCAGCGGTCACCCTGCGCAGCATCCGGGTCGAACTGGACCTGACCGGAGCCCCGGAGCGATCCCGCACCGGCTTCCCGACGACGACCACGCTCGAGTTCGACAGCACCGTTGCTGCAACCTGGCTCGACTTCATCGGCGAGAGCGTCGACCGTGTCAGCGTCAACGGCGTCGATCAGAGCATCGACTACGACGGCGCGCGCATCGCACTGACCGGCCTCGAACAGCGCAACATCGTGCGCGTCGAGGCGATCGGGGCGTACAGCCGCTCCGGCGAAGGCCTGCACCGCTTTCACGACCCGGCCGACGACGCGACCTACCTCTACACGCAGTACGAGCCGGCGGACTCACGGCGGGTCATGGCCTGCTTCGAGCAGCCCGATCTGAAGGCGTCGTACACCTTCGTGGTCGATGCCCCCGCAGGATGGGAGGTGCTTTCCAACCAGTCGCCGGCGACAGTCGATCGCGGCGTCGGAGTGCAGCGCGTCGAGTTCGCGCCCACCCTTCCGATCTCCAGCTACATCACCGCCGTCGCCGCCGGGCCGTACGTCCGGGTCGAGGGGGAGTGGCGCCGTGACGAACAGCACATCGCGCTCGGCGTCTTCGCACGGCGATCGCTGGCGCAGCACCTCGAGGCGGACGAGATCCTCGAGGTCACCGGGCAGGGTCTCGACTTCTTCACGGATGCCTTCGCCTACCCGTACCCGTGGGGGAAGTACGATCAGATCTTCGTTCCCGAGTACAACCTGGGCGCGATGGAGAATCCAGGCCTCGTCACTTTCACCGAGGCCTACCTGTCCCGAGGCGCGGCGACCGACGCGCAGCGCGCCGGCCGGGCGAACACGATCCTGCACGAGATGGCGCACATGTGGTTCGGCGATCTCGTCACGATGCGCTGGTGGGACGACCTGTGGCTGAAGGAGTCCTTCGCCGATTACATGGGATCGCACGCCTCGGCAGCCGCCACCCGCTACACCGATGCCTGGGCGAAGTTCGCCGCGAACCGCAAGGCGTGGGCCTATCAGCAGGACCAGCTCCCGACGACGCATCCGATCGTCGCCGACATCATCGACCTCGAAGCTGCGAAGCTCAATTTCGACGGCATCACCTACGCCAAGGGCGCTGCCGTGCTGAAGCAGCTCGTCGCCTTCGTCGGCGACGATGCCTTCTTCGAGGGTGCCAGACGCTACTTCGCGACCCACGCATTCGGAAACACCACGTTGGAAGACCTGCTCACGGAGCTGAACGCCGTATCCGGGCGGGACATGCGCGCCTGGTCTCGCGCGTGGCTGGAGACGACGGGAATGTCCACGATCCGGCTGGAGACGGATGCGGCAGGGCAGCGGACGATCGTGCAGAGCGATCCGCGACCACACCGGCTGCGCGTCGGAATGTACGAGCGGACCGACGGGCGCGTCGTGCGGCGCGAACAGATCTCCATCGACATCGCCGAGGAACGGACCCCGGTCGATCTCCCCGAGGCGGACCTCGTCATCGTCAACGATGACGACCTGACCTACGCGAAGGTGCGCCTCGACGAGCGTTCGCTGGCGTGCGTGGAAGAGTCCCTCTCCGACATCGAAGACCCGCTGGCGCGTGCCTTGGTCTGGTCGTCGCTGTGGAACGCCACTCGCGACGGGGAGCTGTCGGCCAGACGGTATCTCGCCGTCGTGCGCAACCACGCTCCGCGTGAATCCAGCATCGGTCTGCTCGTCGGAATCCTCGCCAACGCGGCGTTCGCTGTCCGCCACTTCGTCGCCGACGATGCGCGCGCCGACGAACAGCAGGCTTGGACGGCGGCGGCCTGGGCCGCACTGCAGGGTGCCGAGGCCAGGAGCGACGCTCAACTGTCGTGGGCACGCGCATATGCCTCCGCATCCGCGTACGACGGCACGCACAGCGGTGAGGTGCGCGCCCTCCTCGACGGGAGCGTGCCCGACGGCCTCACCGTCGATCCCGATCTGCGCTGGCAGCTGCTCACTGCACTCGCGACCACGGGGAATGCCACGGCGGAAGACATCTCGGACGAGCAGATGCGCGACGACACGGCAACCGGGCGCACGGCCGCGCGGCGCGCTCTCGCTGCACGCCCGGTGGCCGCCATCCGCGCGGCCGCGTGGGATGCGGCGTGGAACGACCTCACTCTGAGTAACGATCACCTGGACGCGGAGATCGCGGGGTTCCGTGCCGGTGGGCGCCGGGACCTGATCGCGGGATTCGACGAGGCCTACTTCTCGCTGATCGCCGAGGCCTGGCGCTCGCGCAGTATCGAACTGGCCCAGCGCCTCGTGGTCGGGATGTTCCCGGCTGCGGACTCGCTGGAACTCGTCGATGCCTGGCTCGAGGGCAACGCCTCAGCTCCGGCCGCCCTGCGTCGCCTGGTCATCGAGCAACGCGATCACCTGGCGCGCGATCTCAGGGTGCGGGCGGCGCACTGACGCTGGATGCCGGAGCGGCATCGACTTGCATGCCCATGACCGTGCGCACGATCCAGGGATGGGCGTGGTCGTCGGCGATGTGCGTCATGCCGAGCTTCTCGGCGACCCCGCGGGACGCGTCGTTGTCGGGATGGATGATCGCGGTCAGCAGGGTGGGCGCGAATTCGCGCCGAACCAGGTCGACACAGGCGCGAGCCGCCTCGGTCGCGAAGCCGCGACGCTGCATCGCTGCGCGCACTTGATACCCGACCTCGAGGAGAGGGACGCCATTGGCGGACTGCCAGGTGACGCCGCAGCCTCCGACGAACTCGCCATCGTGCGTCTCGATGATCCATAAGCCGTGACCGTCTTCGGCGTAGCGCTGCTGGTTCCGAGCGATCCAGTCGGCGCTCTCGTCCCGCGTCTTCGGTGCGGGATAGAAGGCCATGACCTCAGGGTCGCCGAGCATCGCGGCCATCGCGTCCAGATCCTCCGGCACCATCTCCCGGAATCGAAGCCGTGCGGTGGGTGCGGGAAGAAGCCGGCGGACCGGCATCAGAGGTCGATCGCTTCGCCGGGTTCCAGCGCGAAGAACTCGCCGGCTCCCTGTTCCGTCGCCCATTGTAGGCGCTGACGGTGCATGCCTTTGCCGATGACGGACAGCGTCATATCGTGGGTACCGAAAGCCCGGCGCGGCTGCACGGCGAGAACGAAATCCATCGCGTCGCCGATTCGCAGCCAGGGCGCCCCCAGGGGCGCGGCGAGCGTGTCCACTTCGACATCGACGGGCACCGCGTAGGAGTCGCCGGGGTAGTAGAGCTTGTCGTTCACCAGAACGCCCAGGTTCTCGATCGTGGGAAGCGAGGAGTGGATGACCGCGTGCTCACCGCCGAAGAAGCGCAACGTGAAGTCGCCCGCCTCGACCGTGTCACCCGGTGCGACGACCGTGATCTCGTAGCCTTCGGCGGCGCGTGCAACACCTGCGGGCGCGAAGATCGGCGTGCCGGGCGCCACGCGCAGGATGCGGTCGAGATGCTCCGGCGTCCAGTGATCCGGATGCTCGTGCGTGATCACGACGCCCACGAGGGCGGTGAGATCATTCAGCGGGGTCGTGAACGAACCCGGGTCGATCAGCAGGGTCCCTCCGGCCTCGTCGATCCGGAGGCAGGCGTGTTCGAATTTCGTGACGCGCATGAGACGAGTCAACTCCGTCCCCGCGCCCGGGGCAAACCCGTTCCCGTTCGCGCCACGCCCGGGCATCCGGTCGGTGCCGCCACGATTTTGCGGAGGGAGAATCGGCATGGCATACTTGAACGGTTGTCGCGGCACGGAAACGTTCCGCCAGACGGCCCCATCGTATAGCGGCCTAGTACGCTGCCCTCTCACGGCGGTAACGCGGGTTCGAATCCCGCTGGGGTCACACAACACGAAAGCCCTCGGTTCGCCGAGGGCTTTCGTCATTTCAGGCCACCGTGCGAGTCCACCGAGAACCTGTCATCCACAGCGCCACCCACGTCCCGACGAGGGCGACGGCTGCGAGCAGCAGATCGAGCCCATAGGCCGTGATCGCCAGCACCGGAACCACGAACAGCACGACAGCGACCACGGTCGTGGAAGGGGCGGAGAAGCGCGGGGTTCCGGACGCCGGGGCTTCCTCGAACCGCACCAGCCACAGCGAGAGCAACCATACGGCGCCCAGCACGACGACCAGGAACACCGGACGCGTCCACCACCAGGCGGGACTCCCCGGCGAGGGCATCGGAAGCGGCAGCAGCAGCTGAATGCCGGTGAGCACCATGATCATCGGTAGGTGCCAGAGGTAGATCGTCATCAGGCGGGAACCGAGCAGGAACACCACGGCCCGCGCGGGCCGGGTGCGCATGAGCGCGGTGAGTGGAGCGTGCAGGAGCGTGAGACCGGATGCCTGTACGACGGCGAGCACCGCCATCGTCGCGGTCGGCGGCCACTGATTGCCCAGCATGCTCCACGAGTAGCCGCCGATCGAAACCATTCCGAACAGCAGCGCATAACCCGCGACCATCAGCAGGGCGAGCTGCCACCAGCGGCGCTTCGCGAACCAGCCGTCGAACAGGAAGAATCCGACCTGCTGAGCGAACAGCCACACGAAGACGACGTTGGGGACCCCGACGAGCTCGTCGCCGAATCCATAGCCCGCCGACGGAACCGGGCCGACGCCGAGCACGCCCATCACGAGGACATATCGGACGGCGTCCACCAGGACCGCCGCGATGATCAAGGCGAGCGGGACCCATCCGCGGTAGCGCTCGTGCAGGCGCATCATGGTCGGCGAGAGCGCCTGCACGATCATGTACGCGGCCAGGAACCACAGGGGAGAGCCCACGCCGATCGCGATCGTGTCGACGAGCGCCGGGTCGAGGTCGATGATCCGCGTGGCGGCGAGCACCAGTGTGAAGAACGCGAACAGGGGGAGTGCCGGTCGCGCGAGGCGCGCCAGACGAATCCGGATGAACCGGTCGGCGGTCTCCCCGCGGGCGACGGCGGAGCGCCAGCCGGCCCGCGCAGCGTATCCGCCGACAACGAAGAACAGCGGCATGATGTTCGCGATCCAGGACGCCGGGGTGAACCAGGCCTGGAGCTCGACGGTGCGCTCGATGAGGAGAGATCCATCCGGGCGGTGGCCGACGCCGGTGAACAGGATGTGCACGAACACGACGAGCGCCACGCACGCGACCCGGGTGAGATCGAGCGTCAGATCTCGCCCGGCGGGCACGGTGCGAACCTTCGAATCAGTGGCGGCGCTGCTCATGCCGATGACTCTAGCGGGGTGTGATCGGGTCGTTCGAGGGGGCTCAGCGGGTTTCCGCGGTCTCGCGCGGAGCGACTGGCGGCTGACGGAGGGACAGCTCGCGGAACGTCCGGTTGCGCAGCGGAACGATCATGATCGCCGCCATGGCTGCTCCGTAGAGCGCGAACGGAACCCACAGCGCCGTCGCCGTTGCGAGCGCGCCGAAGCAGGCCATCGCGAGCGGCATCAGGCAGTCGTCTCCGAGCCGCGTGATCGACCCCATCCGTCCGAGGTAGGCGGTGTCGACGGTGGCCGCGAAGGTCGAACTCAGCAGCACGGATGCGTAGCCCGCGGTCGCGCCGATGAGGAATGAGGAGGCGGCGACGCTCCAGAGCGGCCCGAGACCCAGCGCCACGATGCCGGCGCCCTGAACGACAAGCGCCCAGAATCCGGCGTAGGCCTCGCGCCGGGGTCGCCACCGGGCGACTGAGACAGCGCCGAGTGCCGCGCCGAGGCCGAGGAGCGCTTCGAACAGCCCGAGTGCCTGCGCGCCCCAATCCTGGTCGTGTGCCCGCAATGCCAGACCGATTCCGACTGCCGGGCCCACGGCGAGATTCAGACCGGACAGGGCGATGACGAGCGTTCGGGTCGTCGGTGCTTCACGCAGATGGGCGAAGCCGCGGGCGATGCCGCGCAGCGCCGACTCCCGGTCGGCACGCGCGAGGGCGAACCGAGGCCGCAGCCAGATCGCGATGAACGCGACCACCAGAGTGAACGTCAGGGCGTTCACGGAGGCACTGCCACTGAGTCCGACATGCGCGACCAGGATGCCGCCGATCGCCGCGCCGGCCATACTGCCGAGTCGCGACGCGGTCTGCGAGACGGCGCTGTACGAGGGCAGGTCGGAAGGGCGCACCAGTTGCCGGGCGATCGTGCCCGCGGACGGTTCGTAGAATGCGTCGCAGACCCCGAACGCGATCGCCGCGAACAGCAGGACGGCGACGGACGGCGGTGTGGCGAGTACCCACAGCGCGACTGTCACCAGCACGACCACGCGGAGAGCGTTGAACAGCATCATGACGCGCCTCGCATCCGCCCGATCGGCGATGACTCCACCGAAGAGCAGGATCACCGCGCGTGGCACCGTTCCGGCGGCGATGATGAGACCGGCGACAGCGGGGGAGGTGATCTGCACGGCCGTCCAGGCGAGCGCGATCGTCCAGAGAGCGTCGCCGGCGTCGGAGAGCGCCTTCACGCCGATCCAGGCGTGCACCGCGATGTCGCGACGAAACACCGGTGGTTCGCGCAGCTGAAGTGGTTCGGTGGCGGTCATCACGGCTCCGTCGGGAAGGCGTGGGCGAAGAAGAAGACGGGCGTTCGCTCGCGACCGTCGGCCCTGTCGATCGATGTGCGCCAGTCGGCGAGGGTGCGGCCCAGCCGCTCGGAGAGATCCTGCAGCTCGGCGGGGGTCGCCCACCCGAGTGTCTCGATGTTGAAACCGTCGTAGTCCGGCAGCTCACGCGCGCGATGGCGTCGGCGCCAGCGCTGCAGTCGATCGATCTGCCCGCGGATGCCGTTCCGCTCCGCCTCGCGCGCAAGCAGCGCATCCGCCGGCGCGTCGGCGTAGTCATCGGCCGACCAGGTGAAGCTGTGCCGGGACAGCACCCACCAACTGGTCCGACGGTCACCGTCGGGGTCTTCCGCGCGTTCGACCACGCCCGCCCGCTCGAGCATCCGCAGATGGTGGCTGATGCTGCCGACCTGGCTGTCGAGCGCGCGCGAGATCGCCGTCACCTGAGACGTCCCGTAGAGCAGCAGGTAATCGAAGATGCGGCGTCGGAGCGGGTGGTGCACGGCGGTGATCACGGAGATGTCTTCCACGTCGACAACGCTATGCACGGACGATCAAGAGCACAAGACTTCTTGTATACCCCGGAAAATCAATGAAAAGTCGCTCCCGAGATGAACTCGGGAGCGACTTTTCGTCAGTGTTCCGTCTCAGCTCTCATCGGAGGCGGTCGCCGCCGCCCTGCGATGACGGCGAGCCCTTCGGATCAGCCAGATCACGAGCACGATGATGCCGACGACGCCCAGCCAGGGGAGGACGAATCCGAGCGCGATCACCAGGGCATTGAGCGACACGACGAGGCCGTTCCAGCCGGCGAGCAGTCCATCGCCGAAACCGGCGGGGTCCGCCGTCGTCGGCGCCGCGGTCTCCGTGAGTTGCACCTGCAGCGTCGACATGGCGACCTGGTCCTCCAGAGCAGCGAGCTGCTGTTCGTACGACTCCAGCTGGGCCTGACGGTCGGTCAGCGCGACCTCTGCCTCGATGAGCTCAGAGACACTGCCCGACTGCGACATCAGCTCGGTCAGGCGCACCACCGATGCCCGGGTGGCCTCCACCCGTGCCCGCAGATCGATGGCTGTCGACGTCACGTCCTGCTTGGAGATCGACGTGGAGAGCACGTCTCCGGAGTTCTTGAGAGCTTCGATCACGGCGGTGAGGTCGGCAGACGGAACGCGGATGCTGATCCATCCGTATCCGGCGTTCGGGGGAGCGGGCATCGACGTGTCGACGGTCGCGAGCGACTTGCCGATGTCGGTGCTCTCCACGTATCCGCCGTGCTCCTCGGCGAGAGTGGAGATCGCTGCCGCCGCTTTCGCGATGTCCTTCACCTGGACGGTGGCGTTCGCGTTGGCGATGATCTCGCGGGCGGATGCTTCGTCCGCCGCCAGCGGGACCATCTCGGTCGCTCCGCCTGAGCTGTCGGCGTCGGACTTGGGCGCGCTTTCGGCGGAAAGGTCCTGTGCGCCGCTGTCGTACTCCGTCCCGGTGCTCCAGCCGTCAGCGGTACTCGTGGCTCCTCCGGAGCCGACGATGCCGAGGATCGGGGGCGTGACGAGCACGCCGACCACGAACGCCGCGGCGATTCCGCCGCCGGTGAGCCAGCGTCGGCGTCGGGTACGGGCACGGTCGACAGACGGGCGCGCCGACGGCCGCTGTGCTGCGATCTCCGTGAAAACCGCGTTCTCGATGCGGTCGATGGTCGCATCCGACAGCGGCGGCAGTGTCTCGGTGGTGGTCTGGTCGTTCATGCGTCTCTCGCTTCCTTCACGGCGCCGCGCAACTGAGTGCGCACTCGGGAGAGACGGTTCCGAACGACCGCATGACTGACCCCCAGCTCTTCGGCGGCCGCCTGATAGGCGTATCCCTCCGAAGCGCACAGCCGGAAGATCTCCTGGTCGAGTTCGCTCAGCGAACCGACCTCCTCGGCGATCCGTGCGGCGAGTGCGGCGGTGATGACCTGCTCCTCGACGCTGACCGTGTCCGGCAGCGTCTCATCAGCGGCATCCGTGGTGTGCGCCTGGTCGCGACGGCGCTGCCGAAGACGATTCGCTGCCTGGAATCGGCAGATGGTCGCCAGCCACGGGAGGATCGATTCCCCCTGCAACTCGAAGTCGGGCAGCTTGCGCCATGCGACCACGAAGGTCTCCTGGGTGACGTCCTCGGCATCGGCGGGCGAGCCGAGGATGCCGTGGGCGATCCAGTAGACCGGACGCACGTGGGCTCGGTACAGCTCCCGGAAGGCGCTCTCGTCACCCGCCGCGGCCTGTGCCGCCCATCTCTGATCAGTCGTCTGCACGGGGCATCCTGTTCCGTTCGGTGTCTCTCACCCTGAAAGTGTCGACGGATGCCCCATCGTCTCAGAAGACGTCCGGATCAGTGCGCCGGCTGCGCGTGAGCCTTGGCCAGCGTCTGCTGGGACATCCGGTCGATCCACGCGAGGGCGATGGCAGAGAGGATGAACACCATGTGGATGACGACCTGCCAGAGCACGCCGGTGGGGGTATAGCTGCCGAGGCCATCCACCTCGGAGGAGGAGACACCGTCCGCATCCATGTTGCCGACGGCGATGAAGGTCTTCAGCAAGTGGATCGAGGAGATGCCGATGATCGCCATCGCAAGCTTCACCTTGAGCACGTTGGCGTTCACGTGCGAGAGCCACTCCGGCTGATCGGGGTGTCCTTCGGTGTTGATGCGCGACACGAAGGTCTCGTAGCCGCCGATGATGACCATGATGAGCAGGTTCGCGATCATCACCACGTCGATGAGTCCGAGGACCGCCAGCATGATCGTTGCTTCGTTGATGTGGGTGATGTCGCTGAAGACATCCTCTGCGATCAGGTGCCAGAGCTCGACCATGAAGACGATGACGTAGACGATCTGGGCGACGATCAGTCCGAGGTAGAGGGGAGCCTGCAACCAGCGGCTGACGAAGATGAGAGAGCCGATGGCGCGGGCCCATGAATTCTGGGCCGGGGTCTCGAGGGGAGCGATGCCGTGTTCGACGTGTTCATGCGAAGTCTGTGTCACGACGACCATTTCATCATGTTCGGGATGCTCCGGTAGCATTGTCGTGCGAGAGGGAGTATCCCATTTCCGCGCGCATCGTCATCACGAGCATCATCTTCGCTGCTCCGGGCGCGCGACGCACTCTGTGCGGGGGAGAGACTTTCGGCTCATTTCCGACCCTCCCTCGAAAGGTGCAGTGCGCCCTTGGAAATTCCTGTCTGGTTCGAAATCACCTCGATGGTCGTGCTCACGATCATCCTGATCGCCGATCTTCTGCTCGTCCGGCTCCGCCCGCACATCCCCTCCACCAAGGAGTCGACGCTGTGGGTCCTCTTCTATGTCAGCCTTGCGCTGATCTTCGCCGTGCTCCTCGGCAACGTCGGCGGGTGGAAGAACGCAGGAGACTTCATCACCGGTTGGGCGCTGGAGTACAGCCTCTCCATCGACAATCTCTTCGTCTTCGTGCTGATCATGGCGCAGTTCGCCGTGCCTCGCCGCCTGCAGCAGCAGGTGCTGATGGTCGGCATCATCATCGCGCTCGTGCTGCGCGGCGCCTTCATCCTCGTCGGCGTCGCCATCATCGAGCACTTCTCGCCGATCTTCTACATCTTCGGTGCGTTCCTCATCTGGACGGCGATCCGCCAGGCGATGCCAGAGGGTGATCATGAGGGCGAGGTGCAGCGCGAGAACTTCATCGTCCGGCTGCTGCGCCGTCGCATCGACATCAGCGAGGAGTACGACGGCTCGAAGCTGCGCACGACGGTCGACGGCAAGCGCATGTTCACCCCGATGGTCATCGTGTTCATCACCATCGGCGTGACGGATCTCATCTTCGCGATCGACTCGATCCCGGCCATCTTCGAGATCACGACCAACGGCTTCCTCGTCTTCGCGGCCAACATCTTCGCGCTGATGGGGCTCCGTCAGCTCTACTTCCTGCTGGGCGACCTGCTGGATCGCCTCAAGTACCTGCACTACGGCATCGCGGTCATCCTCGGCTTCATCGGCGTCAAGCTGATCCTGCACGCCCTGCACGAGAACGAACTGCCGTTCATCAACGGCGGGCAGCACGTCGAGTGGGTGCCGGACATCGACAACATGGTCTCGCTCGGCGTGATCCTGGCGTCCATGACGGTGGCGACGATCGCCAGCCTCATCTCGTCCTCTCGCGAGAAGCGCGCCGAGAACAAGGCGTCGATCGTCGAGTAACAGCGTTCACGAAGGGACGGACCACCCGTCGCAGCGGTGTAAACTGACCGCATGCGGCGGGTGGTTCTCCTTCTTAGCGGCCGCGACGAGACCTCGATCTAGGCCTCTCTCGTCGCGGAGTTCAGCGTGGGCCGAACCTCGATCCCAGGAGACAGCGACATCATGACCCCCGACGCCACCGAGACTTTCCACGGTCCGCGCACGCTTGCCGAGAAGGTCTGGGACGACCATCTCGTCGTCAAGGGCGAGAACGGCGAGCCCGATCTCATCTACATCGACCTGCACCTCGTGCACGAGGTCACCAGCCCGCAGGCGTTCGATGGTCTGCGCTCTGAGGGACGCCCGCTGCGCCGACTCGACCTCACGATCGCCACTGAAGACCACAACACCCCGACGTGGGACATCGACAAGCCCATCGCAGACCTCACCAGCCGCACGCAGATCGAGACGCTGCGTCGCAACGCCGCGGAGTTCGGTGTGCGTCTGCACTCGCTGGGCGACGCCGAGCAGGGCATCGTGCACGTCGTCGGCCCGCAGCTGGGGCTGACGATGCCGGGTATCACCGTCGTCTGCGGCGACTCGCACACCTCGACCCACGGCGCCTTCGGCGCGATGGCCTTCGGGATCGGCACCAGCGAGGTCGAGCACGTGATGGCGACGCAGACGCTGCCGTTGAAGCCGTTCAAGACGATGGCGATCAACGTCGACGGGACACTGCGCGCCGGCGTCACCGCGAAGGACATCATCCTCGCCGTGATCGCGAAGATCGGCACCGGCGGGGGACAGGGCTTCGTCCTGGAGTTCCGCGGGAGCGCCATCCGGGCGCTCTCGATGGAGGGACGGATGACGATCTGCAACATGTCGATCGAGGCGGGTGCGCGCGCAGGGATGGTCGCCCCGGACGAGACGACATTCGCGTATCTGGAAGGTCGGCAGCACGCGCCCAAGGGCCAGGACTGGGAGGACGCCGTCGCTTACTGGCGGACTCTCCCGACCGATGACGGTGCCGTCTTCGATGCCGAGGTGTTCATCGACGCCGATGAACTCGAGCCGTTCGTGACCTGGGGCACCAACCCGGGGCAGGGCAGCTCGCTGTCGGCATCCGTGCCGAACCCGGCCGACATCGCCGACCCGAATGAGCGGGCGGCCGCACAGCGGGCGCTCGAGTACATGGCGTTGACCCCGGGAACCCCGCTCAAGGACGTGCCGGTGGATGCCGTGTTCATGGGCTCCTGCACCAACAGCCGGATCGAGGACCTGCGCGCCTTCGCGTCCGTCATCCAGGGCAAGAAGAAGGCCGACGGCGTGCGCGTGATGGTCGTGCCCGGTTCGGCGCGTGTACGCCTGGAGGCCGAGGCCGAGGGGCTCGACAAGATCATCACCGACTTCGGTGCGGAGTGGCGCTTCGCCGGGTGCTCGATGTGCCTCGGCATGAATCCCGACCAGCTCGCCCCAGGCGAACGCTGCGCCTCGACCTCGAACCGCAACTTCGAGGGCCGCCAGGGCAAGGGCGGTCGCACGCACCTGGTGTCGCCGCTCGTCGCCGCCGCCACCGCGATCCGCGGAACCCTGTCCAGCCCGAGCGATCTGGAGGCCTGATCATGGAGAAGTTCACCACCCACACCGGCATCGCCGCACCGCTGAAGCGGTCCAACGTCGACACCGACCAGATCATCCCCGCCGTCTTCCTGAAGCGCGTCACCAAGACGGGGTTCGAGGACGCACTCTTCCATGCCTGGCGGCAGGATCCGGACTTCGTGCTCAACCAGGAGCCGTTCCAGGGCGCCTCGGTACTCGTCGCCGGATCCGACTTCGGTACCGGCTCCAGCCGCGAGCACGCCGTCTGGGCGCTGCGCGACTTCGGGTTCCAGGTCGTGCTCAGCCCGCGCTTCGCCGACATCTTCCGCGGGAACTCCGGCAAGCAGGGTCTCCTCGCAGCGACGATCTCCGAGGAGGATCTCGAGCGGATCTGGGCGGAGATCGACGCGAATCCGGGTGCGCAGATCACCGTGGACCTGCAGGCACGCACGGCGACGATCGGTGGCATCCAGGCCGACATCGGGATCGACGATTACACTAGGTGGCGGCTCCTCGAAGGGCTCGATGACATCGGGCTCACGCTGCGCAACGAAGACAAGATCGCGCAGTTCGAGGCCCGTCGCGAGTCGTGGCGGCCACGTACCCTCCCCGTGCAGTGACACGGACCGGGTCGTGAGTCAGGGGCAGACCGCCCCGCGGCGACCGCCGCAATCCGTGGAATGAAGTGAGGCTCCGAATGACGACACCCGTGCGCGATGCTCTTCCGGATGGAGTTCCTGCTCTCACCGGAGACGTCCTCAGCATTCGAGGAGGACGCCCGCTGCGCGGCCGCGTCGATGTCAAGGGCGCCAAGAACCTGGCGACGAAGGCGATGGTCGCTTCTCTCCTCGGAGAGACGGTCAGCGTGCTGCGCGACGTCCCGGCCATCAGTGACGTCGCGGTCGTGCGCTCGCTGCTCGAGGTGCACGGCGTCCGCGTGAGCGAGGGCGACGAGCCCGGTGCTCTCGTCTTCGACCCGAGCGACGTGGAGTCCGCCCACTTCGAGGAGATCGACGCGCACGCAGGTGCATCGCGGATCCCGATCCTGTTCTGCGGTCCGCTCCTGCATCGCCTCGGACAGGCGTTCATCCCGGACCTCGGCGGCTGCCGCATCGGCGACCGGCCGATCGACTTCCACCTGGATGCGCTCCGCAAGTTCGGCGCGATCGTCGAGAAGCTGCCCAGCGGCATCCGCCTCTCGCGTCCGAACGAGCGACTGCACGGCGCGAACATCCACCTCCCGTACCCGAGTGTCGGCGCCACCGAGCAGGTGCTGCTGACCGCCGTGCGCGCAGAGGGTGTCACCGAGCTTCGCAACGCGGCCATCGAGCCCGAGATTATGGATCTCATCGCCGTCCTGCAGAAGATGGGCGCGATCATCTCCTACGAGCCCAACAGGGTCATCGTGATCGAGGGAGTCGAGAAGCTCCGCGGCTACGATCACCGTTCGATCTTCGACCGCAACGAAGCCGCGTCCTGGGCATCCGCTGCGCTCGCGACCGACGGCGAGATCTTCGTCGGCGGCGCCAAGCAGCAGGAGATGCTGACGTTCCTGAACGTGTTCCGTAAGGCGGGCGGCTGGTTCGACATCCAGGAGGACGGCATCCTGTTCCGCCGCGACGGCGAACTGCACCCTGTGGTCATCGAGACCGACGTGCACCCTGGCTTCATGACCGACTGGCAGCAGCCGCTGGTGGTCGCGCTGACCCAGGCGCGCGGCCGCTCCGTCGTGCACGAGACCGTCTATGAGAACCGGCTGGGCTTCACCGACGCGCTGGTCAAGATGGGCGCCGACATCGTCGTGCACCCGCGCGGACTCCAGGACGGCCCTCGTCGCGTGCCGCGTCGCGACCTGGAGCAGGCGGCCGTGATCACCGGTCCGACGCCGTTGCACGGCGCCGACATCGTGGTTCCGGACCTCCGTGGCGGCTACAGCCACGTCATCGCTGCGCTGACCGCACAGGGCGAGTCCCAGGTCTCCGGCGTCGACATCCTCAGCCGCGGCTACGAGAAGTTCCTCGCCAAGCTCGACGCCGTCGGCGCCGACTTCGACGTCATCCGGTGACCCCGATGGGTTCTTCGTCGCCCGAGAAGAGCCGGCCCAGCCTGTTCTGGCCGCTTGCGGCGCTCGTCATCCCGGCGGTCTCGCTGCTCGCGAAGATCCGCGTCACCGGGCGTGAGAAGCTTCCCCGCGACGGCGCCTTTGTACTCGCCCCCAACCATTACTCGGAGTTCGATCCGCTGATCGTCGCTGTCGCCGTCTGGCGGCTGGGGCGAGCGCCGCGATTCATGGCGAAGGACAGTCTGTTCCGCGTCCCGGTGCTCGGGTGGTTGCTGCGCAAGACCGGGATGATCCCCGTCGCCCGCACTTCGTCCGCGTCCGCGGCGAAACAGACCATGAGACAGTCGAAAGAGCTCGTCGAGCACGGCAGGGGGGTCATCGTGTACCCCGAGGGCACGCTCACGCGTGACCCCGAGCTGTGGCCGATGCGGGGCAAGTCCGGCGCAGTGCGCCTCGCTCTCGCCGGCGACATCCCGCTGATCCCGATGGCGCAATGGGGCACCCAGGCGATCATGGGGCGCTACCAGAAGAAGCTCAGCATCTGGCCGTTGCGCAAGCCGGTGCAGGTGATCATCGGAGATCCTGTCGACCTCTCGGATCTGAAGGGCCGGGGGAGCGAACAGGCCGTGCTCAACGAGGCGACCACACGCCTGATGAACGCGATCACCGTTCTTCTCGAGGAGCTTCGCGACGCGAAAGCGCCGGCAGAGCGCTGGAATCCGGCGACGCACGGCCAGAAGGAGACCGGTCGCCTTGAACCCTAAGAGAACTCTCCCCACCGGTCCCAAGGTCGCTGTGGTGGGTGCCGGCAGCTGGGGCACCACCTTCGGCAAGATCCTCGCCGACGGCGGAGCGCAGGTGACCATGTGGGCCCGCCGGGCCGAGCTCGCGCACGAGATCGACGAGGCGAAGCGGAACTCCCGCTACCTGCCGGGCATCAATCTCCCGCGATCGATGGCGGCGACGCACGAGCTCGCCCTGGCACTCCAGGGCGTCGAGCAGGTGTACCTTTCGGTTCCCAGTCAATCCCTGCGTGAGAACCTCAAGGCGCTGCGCCCGCTCCTCGCGGACTCCGACGCCAAGATCGTCAGCCTGATGAAGGGCGTCGAACGAGGCACCGGGCTTCGGATGAGCCAGGTCATCGAGCAGGAGATGCAATGCGACCCCGATCGCATCGCCGTGGCATCCGGGCCGAACCTCGCGCTGGAGATCGCGAAGGAGCAGCCGACCGCTGCGGTGATCTCCTCGCGCAGTCGGGAGACCGCCGAGACGATCGCCCGCGCCGCGCGCAACAGCTACTTCCGGACCTTCGTGAACACTGATGTCATCGGCACCGAGTTCGGCGGTGTGCTGAAGAACCTCATCGCCGTCGCGATCGGCATCGTCGACGGCGTCGGATACGGCGAGAACACGAAGGCCTCGATCATCACCCGCGGACTCGTGGAGATGACGGACTTCGCCGTCGCCAACGGCGCGCATCCGGAGACGCTGCAGGGTCTGGCCGGACTCGGCGACCTCATCGCCACCTGCCAGTCGCCGCTGAGCCGCAACAACACGGCCGGGCGCCTGCTCGGCCAGGGATACAGCTTCCAGGACGTCGTCAAGCAGATGCAGCAGACTGCGGAGGGACTCGCGTCGGTCGCCCCCATTCTGCAGCTCGCACGCGAGTCCGAGGTGGACATGCCCATCGTCGAACAGGTGAAGATGGTGCTCGACGGGAAGATGAACCCCCGCGACATCGCACCGCACCTGACGACGGACGACGACACCCCGCAGGGTGAGAGGACCAACCATGGACAAGCAGACGGTGGTGGTGCTCTTCGGAGGGCGCTCCAGCGAGCATTCGATCAGTTCCGCAACGGCGGGCGGGGTACTGGGCGCGATTGATCGCGATCGCTACCGGGTGATCCCGGTGGGGATCACCCGCGACGGCGCTTTCGTGCTCGAAGAGGACCGTCCGGAGAAGTTCCCATTGGAGGCGGAGCACCTGCCTGAGGTCGTCGACAACGGCACTCGGATGCTGTGGCCCGAACCCGGCGGCGAACGCACGCTGCGCGTCGTGCACCCCGACGGCGTGACGGAGGGGCTCGGCGAAGTCGACATCGTACTGCCGCTCCTGCATGGCCTGCACGGCGAGGACGGTGCGATCCAGGGCTTCTTCGAGGTCATCGACATGCCTTACGCCGGCTGCGGCATCCTGGATTCCGCCATCTCCCTCGACAAGCACTTCACCAAGCTCGCACTGAGCTCCGCCGGTATCGCAGTGTCGCCAGGGATCACCGTGCGTCGCGCGCAGTGGTCGGCGGATCCGTCGGCCGTCCGCGCGCAGATCGCAGCGCTCGGTCCCGTGGTGTTCGTCAAACCGGCCGGTGCCGGCTCGAGCGTCGGCGTGTCGCGGGTCGATGACGGCGAAGGGCTGGATGCCGCTCTCGAGATCGCCTTCGCCGAGGACGAGAAGGTCCTCGTCGAGTCGCGGGTCGAGGGGCGCGAGATCGAGGTCGGTGTGCTCGCCGGTCGTGGCGGGCAGAGGCCACGAGCATCGCTGCCTGGCGAAGTCGTGCTGACATCGCGCAGTTTCTACGACTTCGAGGGCAAGTACCTCGGCGGTGACGGCGTCGAGATCGTCTGCCCTGCCGATGTCGACGACGAGTTGATCGAGCGTCTGCGTGAGACGGCGGTGCGCGTCTTCGAGGCCGTGGACGGCAAGGGCCTCGCCCGCGTCGATTTCTTCGTCACGGCGTCCGGCGAGCTCATCGTCAACGAGCTGAACACGATGCCGGGGTTCACTCCGATCTCGATGTTCCCGAAGTGCTGGATCGCGTCCGGCCTCGGTTACGGCGAGCTCATCACCGAGCTCATCGAATCGGGTCTGGACCGCTGAGGTTCGAGTGCGGCGGTCCGTCTCCGCTCAGGCGGAGCGGACCTAGCCGCGCTCTGTGCAGCGCGCGGTGGCCGGCGCGAGTCCGGACTGGATGCTCTTGGAGATCGTGTCGACGACGGTGGCGAAGTCGAACTCCTCGCCCCGCTTGATGGTCACTTCGATCGCAGGATCCCGGCCGTAGGTGACGAGGCGCTGCCTGGTGTCCTCCTGATCCAGTACGAGCCAGTCGACGCCGCCGATCGTCGTGCAATCCAGGGCGGACGGGGCAGGCGGAGCAACCCCGCAGCGCAGCACGATGCTCGGGTCGCCCCATGCGCCGGTCGCCTGCGCATCGGTCCAGACGCGGTCAAGGCCTGCCACGTTCTCGGGCAGGAGCACGGAGACGTCGGCGCAGGCGGGATCGTTCGCGGCGTCGGCCGGTTCCAGATGCACTGTGGTGGAGCATCCGGAAAGGGCGGAAGCCACGATCAGAGCGCCCGCGGCGACTGCGAGGCGACGAGAGCGGAACATGGTTCCAGGCTACCTTTGACAGCATGCCCTCCCGACCCGAAGACGACGATCCGCGCCTGGGAGACATCTCAGAGGGGCGCATCCTGCGGGCGATTCTGGCGCGCACCGCGCCGGCCTCGCACACGCTGATCGGACCTGGTGATGACGCCGCGGTCATCGCCGCCCCATCAGGCACGGTGGTGGCGACGACCGACACCCTCGTGCACGGTCCGGACTTCCGCCTGGCATGGTCCAGCGGCTACGACCTGGGCTGGAAGGCCGCCGCGGTGAACCTCGCCGATGTCGCGGCGATGGGTGCCCGTCCGACCGCGCTGCTCGTCGCCCTGGCCGTTCCGCGCGATCTGCGGCTGTCGTTCGTCGAGCGGCTCGCCGACGGGTTCAGCGATGCCTGCGCAGCACTGGCTCCGGGGTGCGGAGTCGTCGGTGGTGACCTCACCGTCTCGGACACGCTCACGGTCGCGGTGACGGCGCTCGGCGATCTCGAAGGACGTGCGGCGATCACGAGGTCGGGTGCGCGGCCGGGGGATGCCGTCGCGGTCGCCGGCGAACTCGGCCACGCCGCGCACGGACTGGCCGTGCTGTTCGGCCGATTCCGCGACGGGGAGACGCCGGTGGCTGTCGACAGCGCGTTGCTTCGCGATGGTGAACGTGCGGCGCTCTCCGCCCAGCTGCGTCCGGCACCGCCGATCGGCCTGGGGCCGGTCGCTGCCGTGGCGGGAGCGACCGCGATGATGGACATCTCCGATGGGCTGGCGCTCGATGCGCGGCGGATGGCCGAGGCATCAGGGGTGACGATCGCGCTCGATGGCGACGCGCTCGGCGAGAATCGGGGGCGGGCTCTGGCCGGCGGCGAGGATCATGCGCTGCTCGCGACATTCCCCGACGGCGTGCTGCCTCCAGGATTCCGGGTCATCGGCACCGTCCTCCCGGCCGGGGCGGATGCGTTGCTGTGCGACGGCGCTCCGGTGGACGTCGAAGGGTGGGACCCCTACCGGGACTGGGACTCGGCGTCGGGCTGAGTCTCCCCGACCCCCGACGCCTCGACCGGTGTTTCGGTCGTCTGCGGCGCGGCCCACCACAGGGTGGTGTCGCCGTAACTCCGGTCTCGGAGCAGCTCCAGTCCCGCAGCCTCAAGATCGGGCGGCGTCGAGCGGCGGGCGCGCTCGACGATCACGAGAGCGTCCGCGGACAGCAGGGGTGCAAGAGCCGCCAGATCGCCGTTCATCGCATCGTCGTCCAGATCGTACGGCGGATCGGAGAACACCAGATCGTATGGTCCGGCGGTGCGCTGCAGGAAGGTCCGCACCGCGCTCTCGTGGACCCGCGCCGTCGCCACTCCGCCGGCTTTCGCGACAGTGGCGGCGTTGCGGCGGATGATCGCGGCCGCGGGGCGGGCCCGCTCGACGAGGTCGGCGCTCACGGCGCCCCGACTGAGCGTTTCGAGTCCGAGCGCTCCGGAGCCGGCGTAGAGGTCGAGAACGCGTGCTCCGACGATGGCATCCGCCGATTCCAACGCCCCGAAGAGCGACTCCCTGACGCGGTCGCTCGTCGGGCGGGTACCTGCACTCGGCACCTCCAGGCGAATGCCTCTGGCCGAACCGGCGATGATCCTCGTCACCCGTTCACGATACGACAATCGGTCCGGATTCCGTGTCCGCGGCGTTCCCTAGACTCGGAGCATGTCGCTCACGCTTGATTCATCGCTGGAGGACGCGCTCGGCGCGGCACCGGCGAAGACCCTGGACCGGGCCTTCGGCATGCGCAGCGTCGGCGATCTGCTCGTGCACTACCCCCGACGCTACGCCGACCCGGGCGAGCTGACGCCGATCCGCGACCTTCCGATCGGAGAGACGGTGACGATCGTCGCCGAGGTGCTCTCGTCCAGTGCCCGCGCGATGCGCAATCGCAAGGGGGCGATGGTCGATGTGATCATCGGCGACGGCATCGGTCGGATGTCGCTGACCTTCTTCGCGAAGAACCTCGGGGCGGCGAAGTGGCGCTCGGAAGAGCTGGCCGTCGGGCGTCGTGGCGTCTTCTCGGGCAAGGTCGGCATGTACAACGACGTGACGCGGTTCGCGCACCCTGAGTACGAGCTCTTCGAGGACGAGGATTCCGCGCGCCGCAGTGCCGACGCCAGGGCGGCGGTGCCGATCCCGATCTATCCGGCCACGTCGAGCATCCAGACCTGGCAGATCGCCAAGCTCATCGGCCGCGTCCTGGACGGGCTGGAAGACGTGCCCGATCCGCTGCCTGCCCCGGTCCGCGAACGCGAGGATCTGCTCGAGGCGCGCATGGCGCTGGAGCAGATTCACCGGCCGCGAACCCGCAATGACATCGATCCAGCGGTACGCACGCTGCGGATGCATGAGGCTCTGGTCCTGCAGACCGCACTCCTTCAGCAGCGCGATGCCGTTCGCGCCCTCTCGGCGACCGCGCGTCCTGCGGAACCGGGTGGCCTGCTCGAACGCTTCGACAGCGCGCTGCCGTACACGCTCACCGACGACCAGCAGAGCGTCGGCGCGCAGGTCGCGGCTGACCTCGTCGGCTCCTGGCCGATGAACCGGCTGGTGCAGGGCGAGGTCGGCTCCGGCAAGACGCTGGTGGCGCTGCGTGCGATGCTGCAGGTCGCGGAGTCCGGAGGGCAGGCGGCGCTCATCGCTCCGACCGAGGTGCTCGCCGGGCAGCATCTGCGCTCGATCACGCGGATGCTGGGGCCCGAGCTCGCACCTCTCGTGATGCCCACGCTGCTGACCGGTCAGCTCGGAGCCGCCGACCGTCGTCGCGCGGCCCTGCGCGTGGCATCCGGCCAATCGCTGATCGTGGTGGGCACGCACGCGCTGTTGGGTGAGAAGACGACCTTCGCCGATCTCGGCCTCGTCGTCGTCGACGAGCAGCATCGTTTCGGCGTCGAGCAGCGAGAAGCCCTGCGGGCCAAGGGCTCCAGCCCGCACGCCCTCGTGCTGACGGCCACTCCGATCCCGCGCACGGTCGCGATGACGGTGTTCGGCGACCTCGATACGTCCGTCATCCGTACGATGCCGGCGGGACGGGCGGGCATCGAGACCTTCGTCGCCCCGCTCGCCGAGCACCCCGGGTGGTTCAACCGGGTCTGGGATCGCGCCGCTGAGGAGATCGCCAAGGGGCATCAGATCTTCGCGGTGTGTGCGGCGATCGACACGGCGAAGAAGACCGTCGAGGCCGGCGCGGAGCAGACGCCGGCTCCTGAAGGCGCGAACGGTCCGCGCTGGGGTGTCGTGCAGCTCGACGAGGCTCTGGCCACGCATCCGAAGCTCGGTGCACTCCGACGTGCGGTCCTGCACGGGCGGATGCCTTCCGACGAGAAGGACGCGGTGATGCAGGCCTTCGCCAGGGGAGAGATCGATCTGCTCCTGGCGACGACCGTCATCGAGGTCGGGGTGGATGTGCCGAACGCGTCGACGATGATCGTGCTCGATGCCGATCGCTTCGGCGTGTCCCAGTTGCACCAGCTGCGCGGACGTGTCGGCCGCGGGGGAGTGCCGGGGCTGTGCCTGCTGGTGACAGAGGCGGAATCCGGATCCATCGCCCGGGAGCGCGTCGATGCGGTCGCCGGCACGCTGGACGGCTTCAAGCTCGCCGAAGTCGATCTCGAGCTGCGTGGTGAGGGCGATGTTCTCGGTGCCGCGCAAGCCGGTGTCCGCTCGTCCCTGAAGCTGCTGCGCGTGGTCAAGGATTCCGGCCTCATCATGATGGCGCGGGAGATCGGCGAGACGATCCTCGCCGACGACCCCCATTTGAGCCTGCATCCGGGGCTGCGCGAGGTGATCGCCCGGCGCGTCAGCGATGACGATCGGGCGGCGCTGGCGAAGAACTGACGCGGCGAGGGCGTGCCCTAGGCTGGAAGCATGAGCAGCCGGATCGCCGTCGTCCCGGGTTCCTTCGATCCCCCCACCCTCGGCCACCTCGACGTGATCCGTCGGGCCGCGAAGCTGTACGACGAGCTGCACGTGCTCGTCGTACACAACCCCGGCAAGGAAGCCATGCTGCCGATCGCGCAGCGGCTCTCCCTGCTCGAGCAGTCCATCGCCGAAGACGGCATGGAGGGCAACATCATCGTCGGATCGTGGAGCATGGGCCTTCTGGTCGACTACGCGCGCGATGTCGACGCCCACGTCCTCATCAAGGGGATCCGCTCGCAGATCGACGTCGCTTACGAGTCGCCGATGGCGATCGTGAACAGGCACCTCGCCGATATCGAGACGGTGTTCCTGCTGCCGGATCCGGCGCATGCCATGGTGTCCAGTTCCCTGGTGCGGCAGGTCGCATCCCTGGGCGGGGACGTCACCCCGTTCGTGCCGCCGGCCGTCGCTGCCTTCCTCGACACAGGGGCCCGCGGCATCTGACGCGGTAGCATTGGGTGGTGCGACCTCGTCTGAATGGCCCGTTCATCCTTCCCGTCCGTGACATCGTCCGCAAGCCAGGCGAAATGCGTGAACACCGTTTCGCCGTGCCCCTCGCCGAGCAGTGGGGAGAGGGAATCGTCTCCTATGAGGCGGGTTCCGAGATCGACATCGACGTGCGCCTGGAGTCCGTTCACGAGGGCATTCTCGCGACCGGAACAGTGGACGCGGAGTACGTCGGAGTGTGCGGAAGATGCCTCATCGACATCGCCGAGCCTGTCGAAGTCGAGTTCCAGGAGCTTTTCGCGTATCCTGGTGAGGAAGAAACTGACTTCGAGGTTCAAGACAACCACGTGGATCTTGAAACTCTGGTCAGGGAAGCGGCCGTATTGGCGCTTCCGTTTCAACCGGTGTGTCAGCCGGACTGCCCTGGACTCGACCCGAGTACGGGTGAGCGGCTGGCCGTGAACACCGGGGCGGAGAAAGCCGCTCCCATCGATCCTCGATGGAGCGCGCTCCAACAGATCACAGACCAAGGAAGCGCAGCAGAAAGCAGCGCGTCCAAGAACACAGAAGAGAGTTAGCCATGGCTGGTAACCCCCCGAAGCGCAAGGTATCCCGTTCCAACACCCGCTCGCGTCGCGCGCAGTGGAAGGCGGCGCCCATCGCTCTCGTCAAGACGATCGAGAACGGCAAGACCGTTTACAGCCGCCCTCACCAGGCGAAGGTCGTCACCGACTCCCAGGGCACCGAGCTCTTCATGGAGTACAAGGGCCGCAAGGTCGCTGACGTCTGATCCTGCCGTGCAGGCTCTCTCGCAGAAGCTCCGCGTCGATATCGACGCGGAGCTTCTGGAGTTGGCGCTGACGCATCGCTCCTACGCGTACGAGCACGGCGGGATTCCGCACAACGAGCGGCTCGAGTTCCTCGGCGACTCCGTACTCGGTCAGGCCGTGACGGTGATGCTGTTCACGACGCACCCTGAGCTCGACGAAGGTCAGCTGGCGAAGCGCCGCGCGAGCGTCGTCTCGACGGTGGCCCTCGCCGAAGTGGCCAGAGGGATCGATCTCGGCAGCCATCTGCTGCTGGGACGCGGCGAGGAGCAGACCGGCGGTCGCGACAAGGATTCGATCCTCGCCGACACGATGGAAGCGGTGATCGGGGCGACCTACATCTCCGTAGGCCCCGAGGCCGCCACCGAACTCGTGCTCAGGCTCACCGAGCCGCTGCT
This sequence comes from Microbacterium sp. LTA6, assembly GCF_045690355.1. Lineage (NCBI taxonomy): Bacteria > Bacillati > Actinomycetota > Actinomycetes > Micrococcales > Microbacteriaceae > Microbacterium > Microbacterium sp. LTA6. The sequence goes on along the minus strand of NZ_CP147855.1, from coordinate 3,508,704 downwards.
CGCAGACCCGGAGCGCTACGGCGCGGCAATGGATCCGAAGACGAGTCTTCAGGAGCTCGCTGCGAGGACAGGGGCGAGCCCGCCCCAGTATTCGGTGGAGTCGAGCGGCCCCGATCATGATCGACGCTTCCTGGCGACGGTTCTCGTCGGCGACCTCAGCATGACCGGCGTCGGCAGCAGCAAGAAGACCGCAGAGATGGCGGCCGCGCTGAGTGCGTGGCGTTCGCTCAGCGAGCATGCCTGAGCTTCCCGAGGTCGAGGTCGTCAGAGCGGGCCTCGCTCCGGCCGCAGTGGGCTCTCGGATCAGCGGCGTCAGCGTGTTCGATGAGCGCGCCCTGACCCGTCATCCCGCAGGCGCGGCCGATTTCGTCGGGCGCCTCGAAGGTCGCTCCTTCCGTGCGGCGGAACGTCGCGGCAAGTTCCTCTGGCTCCCGCTGGACGGCGAGGAAGCCGCGCTGATCGCCCACCTCGGCATGAGCGGACAGATGCTGCTGCGGGCACCGGATGCGGCGGCGGAACGCCATGAGCGCATCCGCATCCACCTGGAGCATCCCCAGCACGGTCATCTCGCGATCGTCTTCGCCGATCAGCGCACTTTCGGCTCGCTCGCCGTCGACTCTCTCGTCACGGACGGGAACTCGCTGATCCCTTCGCAAGTCGTGCACATCGCGCGGGATCCGGTGGATGCCGCATTCGATGACGTCGCCTTCCGCGCGGCGCTGGGCAAGCGAGCCAGCGCGATCAAGCGCGTGCTGCTCGACCAGAGCGTCGTGAGCGGTATCGGCAACATCTACGCCGACGAGTCGCTGTGGGCCGCGCGGATCCATCCGGAGACCCCGGCGAACCGATTGTCCGCGGTCGCCGTCGGCCGGCTGCTCGCCGAGGTACGGGCCGTGTTGGCGAAGGCACTCGCCGAGGGTGGCACCAGCTTCGACGCTCAGTACGTCAACGTGAACGGGGAGTCCGGGTACTTCGCGCATTCCTTGAACGCCTACGGGCGCGGCGGTCAGCCCTGCCCTCGGTGCGGCGGCAGCATCCGCCGCGAGGCGTTCATGAACCGCTCTTCACACTTCTGCCCTGTCTGTCAGCGAAAACGCTAGTTGAGCGGATGTGCGGCGAGCGCGACCAGGCAGGCACCATTCTCAACTGGTCGATGCGAGCTCGTTCAGTCGTCGCTCAGTCTCACGGAGCTCGGATTTCTTCGCGGCGAGGCACTCGGCGATCGAGTTCAGTTCGGCGCGGAGGTCCGGGCACATCTCCAAAGAGGTCCCGTGATCTCCGAGCCGAGCGCAGTCGAGGTAGCGCCGGATGGTGGCGGTACCCAGACCGGCGGCGATCATCGCCTTGATATGCGCCACCAGAGTCACATCCTCTTCGGAATAGTCGCGGTAGCCGCCGCTGGTGCGGTCGGGGAGCAGGAGTCCTCTGTCTTCGTAGTGTCGGAGTGCTCGTGTGCTCATGCCCGTCAGCTTCGCGAGTTCGCCGATCTGCACGCTTCGCTCCTCTTTCTCGAATTGACCTTCACGCTAGCGTGAACCCCTACTGTCCTGTCCTATGACGACTGCAGCATCTCAGACTCCAGGCACAACGCATCAGCGCGCCCTGATCTTCCACGGCTACGGGGCGACCCCCAAGGATCACTGGTTCGGTTGGCTCGCCGAGCAGCTCGAGACCGAGAGCATCAGGACCGCGATCCCGCCCCTCGCGCACCCCCTCATGCCGCAAACCGAGCAGTGGGAGGACGACGTCCGCGCTGCACTGAAACAGCCGGACGAGCGCACGATCGTGATCGCGCACAGCCTCGGCTGCCTGGCGGTGTTGCGTTGTCTGCGCTCCCTTCCTGGTGCCTGGCAGCTGGGAACGCTGGTGCTGGTGTCGGGTTTCGTAGACCCACTGCCTGCCCTGCCCGAGTTGGACGGATTCATCGGCGGCGGCTGCGACGTGACGGAACTTCGTCACCACATCGGCCGGCTTGTGGTCGTCCGCTCCGACAACGACTCGATCGTTCCGCCCGGGCACACTGACCGTCTCGCCGAACAGCTCGGAATCTCGGCACAGGTCGTTCCCGGCGCGGGGCACTTCCTCGCCGCCGAGGGCATCACGGAGCTGTCCTTCGTTCGCGACGTGATCACGTCCTAGCGGATTTCCGGCTGGGGTGTGGATGCCCGGGGCGCGGGTCAGCGGAACGGTTCGCCCGCCCCTGGTCCGGGCCGGTTCCTATCGACTGACCGGGCCCACAGCGACCTACACTGGGAATCGTGACTTCCTCCGCTCTTTCCGCCGCCGTGATCACGGTCTCTGATCGTTCAGCGGCAGGCCTGCGAGAAGACGTCTCCGGTCCGCTCGCCGCTGAACTTCTCGCCGCGGACGGGTGGTCTGCAACTGTTCGCGTCGTGCCGGACGAAGTCGAGGCCATTGCGGGCGCGGTGCGTCAGGTCGTGACTCTCGGCGCTCGTCTGGTCGTGACGACCGGCGGCACCGGCCTCTCGCCCCGGGACGTCACCCCCGAGGCGATGACCGGCCTGCTGCAACGCGAGATCCCCGGCATCGCCGAGGAGATCCGTCGCGTCGGCACCGCAGGGTTTCCGCAGGCGATGCTGTCCAGGGGGCGCGCCGGCATCGTGGACGGTGCCCTGGTGGTGAACCTCGCCGGTTCCCCTGGGGCGGTCCGGGATGGCGTCCCGGTCGTCCTGCAGGTCGCCGCGCACGTCGCCGCGCAACTGGACGGCAGTGACCACGCATGATCGCATTCAGTCGGGTGTCCGACGTCGTGCTCGATCCCTCAGAGCATCTCGACGCGGTGGCAGGGGCGGAGGCCGGTGCCAGTGCGCTCTTCGTCGGTACCGTGCGCGACCACGACCCGGATGCCGCGGGCGAAGTCGTGCTCCTGGAGTACAGCGCCCACCCCGATGCGGAGCGGATCCTCGGCGAGATCTCCGCGTCTCTCGACGGCGACGGAATCCGGATCGCGGTGAGTCACCGGATCGGCGCCCTGGCTGTGGGCGACGCGGCGATCATCTGCGCCGTATCTTCGGCTCACCGGGCCGACGCCTTCGAGGTGTGCCGTGAGCTCGTCGAGAGAGTCAAGGCCGAACTCCCGGTGTGGAAGAAGCAGGTCGAAGCCGACGGCACTGCAATCTGGGTCGGGCTGGGGAGCCTCGCGACCTGATCGCCTGTGGGCGCGCTCCTCTGCGGCGAGTGCCCTCAGCCGCCGGCGAACGGCGGGAGCACGTCGACGGTCGCGTCATCCGGCACGACAACGTCGTCCCCGCCGCGCGTCCCGTCGACGAGCAGCGAGCAGCGCCCGAGCACGTCGGCGAACTCCGGCCCGTGCTCCGTGCTCAGTACCACCCGCAGTGCGCCGAGCGTGATCGGGCCGTGGACCTGCTGCTCCTCGCGTCCCGCGGCATCGGCCGCGCCGGCGAAATACCGAAGCTTCATGACTGCACCTCGGATGCCGTCGCCCTGGCCTCGATGGCTGCGCGCGTGCGCGCCGCCGCTTCCTCCACCGGCATGCCCTGTGCGACGGCGAGGCCGATGAGATAGGTCGTCAGCGGCCCAGCCGGCCTGATGATGGCATGCGCGGCTTCGCGCGTGACGTCCAGCAGCAGACCTGTGGGCACCTCTGCGGTTTCGAGGCCGAGTGCGTCGGCGAGTTCCGCAACCCAGACGTCGAGGTCGGCGGGGGAGTCAGACATGGTGATCCTTTCGACTGTTCCGATAGTCCTCGATGGCGGACCAGGTATCAAGGTCGAGTGCGGTTCCGGCGTCATCGACCGCATGCAGCGTGAGCGGAGCGATCAGGCTCCGCATGGAGACGCCGGCAACCTCGGGGAGCGCCGCAGCTGCGCGTCTGAGCGCGTTGAGCCGATACCGGCCGGCGAGCCATTGCTCGCGTCCGTCTGCGTCGACAGCGATCACGGCATCCGCATCATCGGGGATCGCGACGGCGGCGAGCAGGGCGACGAGATCTTGCGCACGCGGCAGGTCGCAGGCGAGCAACCATGTCTCGACGACATCCACTCCGTCCAATGCATTCAGCGCTGCCGAGATGGCCGCGACCGGCCCTCCGAACGGGGGATCCTCCCGCACCACGCGGATCCCCGGACGCGAGAGACTGTCGGGGCCGACAGCGATGATCGGCGCGCATCCGCGCACGGCGGCGAACACATGATCCACGAGTGCTGTGCCATCCAGGACCACTGACGCCTTGTCCGCGGCATCCATGCGTGTCGCGCGGCCGCCGGCGAGGACGATCGCCGCCGATTCAGGTGACGAAGCTGTCACGGTACGCGCACCCAGTCGCCGCTCTTCCCACCGGTCTTGCGGAGCAGAGCGATGTTCTCGATCGTGATCGACTTGTCGAGGCCTTTGACCATGTCGACGAGAGCGAGCGCCGTGACGCTCACCGCCGTGAAGGCCTCCATCTCGACGCCGGTGCGATCGGCCGTGCGGACGGTGGCTTCGATCTGCACGCCGTCGTCGACGATCTCGAGGTCGACCTGCGCCCCATGCACGCCGATCACGTGTGCGAGCGGCAGCAGCTCGGCGGTACGTTTCGCCGCCTGGATGCCGGCGATCCGGGCGACAGCCAGGACATCGCCCTTCGGCGTCGTCCCGTCGCGGAGTGCGGACACCACGAGGGGGGAGCAGCGGACGAATCCGGATGCCGTCGCCGAGCGCACCGTCGGCTGCTTCTCGGTGACATCGACCATCCGCGCGTGGCCCGCGCTGTCCAGGTGCGTGAACGGCTGGTTCATGACAGGACCATCACAGTCACAGGATCTCCTTCTTCGACCCGCTCGACCTCTGCGGGAATGATCGCGAATGCCGAAGCGATGGCGAGCGACGTGACCAGATGCGAACCGCTGCCGCGGTTCGTCGCCGGTCGCACGGTCTCGCCGTCGATCACGGCGGGCAGGACCTGCACGCGCCCCGGAGGGCACCGCCAGCCGACTGCGGCGGTGCGGATGACCTGAGCCCGTTCGATCGTGGTGTGTCCGGCCAGCCGGCGCAGCGCGGGACGCACGAACATCTCGAATGACGCTGCCACACTCACCGGATTCCCCGGCAGGCAGAACGCCAGCATCCCGGAATCGAGGACTCCGAAGCCTTGGGGCTTGCCCGGCTGCATCGCGACCGCGTCGAATCGCACGCCGCGCTCACCGCCCAGCACCGCCTTGACGACGTCGAACGCGCCGACGCTTGCGCCTCCGGAGAGGATCACGACATCGGCTTCCAGCTCGTCCAGCGCGCGGCGCAGAGCGGCCGGATCATCAGCCACGGTGACCACCGTGACGATCTCCGCACCGGCAGAGCGGGCGGCGGCGCTGATCAGCACTGAGTTCGACTCCGGAATCTGTCCGCGCTTCGGTGTGCCTGCGGGAGAGATGAGCTCGCTACCCGTGGAGATCACGGCCACTCGCGGCGCGCGAATCGCCAGGACGTGATCATGACCGGCTGACGCGATCGACGACAGCTGCCAGGCGCCGAGCGGCGTGCCCGCGGCGACGGCCAGAGCCCCCGCGGGGGAGTCCTCGCCGCGGGGGCGAATATGCGCGGCGGGAGTCGGCGCCGTGAGGACGGTGATCTGATCCGGAGGTGTCTCCTGGATCGCTGTCCCGAGATCGGTCTGCTCCAGGGGGACGATGGCGTCGGCATCCGAGGGGATCGGCGCGCCGGTCATGATGCGCGCTGCCTCTCCGGCGCCGAGCGACGGATCCTCGCTCGAACCCGCCGCGACGTCGGCGACGATGCGCAGCACCGCACCAGCGGTCGCATCCGCCCGCCGCACGGCGTAGCCGTCCATGGCGGAGTTGTCGAAGAGCGGAACCGGCCAGCGGCTCGTGACATTCTCGTCGAGCACGAGCCCGAGTGCCGCTGCGAGCGGAAGACGCTCGGCGGGGAGCGCGGACGTCGCCTCGAGGATGCGCGCGCGGTGTTCGTCGACGGTGATCATCACAGCGTCCCGGACGGTTCGAACGCGGCGGACCAGGCCGCATAGCTGCCGGCGAGGAGGCGGAGATCCGCGTCAGGGTGCGCGGCCGCGAGCGCACGCCCCGCGGCGCGCGCCCGAGGACCCTGCTGACAGAACACCACGATGGTTCCGGTGACGTCCACGGCGGCGGGATCCGCGAGCAGAGTGCGCAGCGGAACGGAGCGTGCTCCGGGGATGCTCCCGGCGGCGAACTCGTCGGGCTCCCGGACGTCGAGCAGAGTGATCGTCGGCTCTTCGGCGATCAGCTCCGCGAGCTCCTCCGGGGAGACCCGGGGGAGCGCCGCAGGGCGGGACGGGGCAGCGAGAGGAATCTCCCGTGTTCGTCCGCTGAGCGCGTCGAGCACCAGCATCCGGCCCACCAACGGCTCGCCGATTCCGCAGATCAGTTTGACCGCCTCGGTCACCAGCATCGAGCCCACCTGTCCGCACAGCGATCCGAGCACTCCGGCGTCCGCGCACGAAGGAACGGTGCCGGCGGCCGGCGGCTCCGGGAAGACGTCGCGCAGGCGCATGGGCGAGCCTGAGGACGGGCGAGACCAGAAGACACTCACCTGTGCGTCGAATCGCAGAACCGACCCCCACACCAGCGGGATGCCGAGCACATCGCAGGCATCGGCGACCGCGTAGCGCGTGTCGAAGCTGTCGCTGCCATCGATGATCAGGTCGTAGCCGCCGAGCAGTTCCTGGGCATTCGCGTCGGTCAGTCGCGCGCGGTGCTCGACGATCCGGACATCCGGGGCGAGGGCGCGGATGCGCTCAGCGGCCACGGTCGTCTTGGGGCGCCCGACATCGGCCGTGCCGAAGGCGATCTGGCGCTGAAGGTTGCTGCGCTCCACATCGTCGTCATCGATGATCCCGATCGTGCCGACCCCGGTGGAGGCCAGATACAGCAGTACGGGGGAGCCGATCCCGCCGGCGCCGAGCACGCCGACGCGTGCGGCCGAGAGACGGAGCTGTCCGAGTTCGCCGATCTCGGTCAGTCGCAACTGTCGTGCGGTGCGCACGCGTTCCGCGTCGGAAAGAGATGCAGCGGGCGCCACAAGGGGTGGGAAGGCCATGCAGCAACGGTACCGCTCCACGCACGGTGCGGATCGTCAGGCCGCCGTACCCCGGGTACGCTCTGGATATGGGACGGATCACGACGAGGCGGTCGGTGCTGAAGATCTCGTTGGACAGCGGATCTCAGCGACGAGCCGACACGCTCGCCGCCGAGGAACCGCTCGAGATCCGTGTCGCCGGTACGCCGCTGGCGGTGACCATGCGCACGCCGGGGCATGACGTCGAACTCGCTGCCGGCTTTCTCGTCTCCGAGGGAGTGATCGCCGAGGGGAGCGAGTTCCAGTCCGCGATCCACTGCGGCGGTCCGGGCACCGGTGGTGCCGAGAACACCTACAACGTCCTCGATCTCACTCTGGCGGCCGGCGTGCAGCCGCCTGCCCCCGATCTCGCGCGGTCCTTCTACACGACCAGCTCCTGCGGCGTGTGCGGCAAGGCCAGTATCGACGCGGTGGAGACCGTCTCACGCTACGACGTCTCGACCGACGAAGCAGCGGTCACGGCCGAAGCGCTGTCCGCATACCCGACCCGGCTGCGCGCACAACAGGATGTCTTCGACAAGACCGGCGGACTGCATGCCGCTGCGCTGTTCGACGCTGAAACCGGCGAGTTGCTCGTACTCAGAGAGGACGTCGGGCGGCATAACGCTGTCGACAAGGTCGTCGGATGGGCCGTACTGAACGACCGGCTCCCGTTGCGAGGCACGGTGCTTCAGGTGTCGGGGCGAGCGAGCTTCGAACTCGTTCAGAAGGCCGCCATGGCGGGCATCCCTATTCTGGCCGCCGTCTCGGCACCCTCGTCGCTGGCGGCCGAACTGGCAGAGGCACGAGGCCTGACGCTCGTGGGTTTCCTGCGAGGTCGGTCGATGAACGTCTATTCGCACCCGCATCGGGTGACCGTAGAAACAGGAGAGCCCGCCGATGGAGCGCTCCAGTTGGAGGGGTCGGGCAATGACCAGTCTCGATGACAAGTCGACGCAGGGCGTGGCGTTCGGGCTCATGCCTGAGATCCCGCGCCAGGGAGGATATGGGCCGGTGACGGATCGGCCGTGGTCGCAGAAGGATTACCATCACCCGGCGGCCGGTTGGGGTGCGACGGTCTCCGTCGGTGAAGTGCTGCTGCGCTCGAAAGCGCCGGTGAGCGGCGCGCTGGCGATGCTCACGATGAATCATCCGATCAAGGGATTCGACTGCCCCGGCTGCGCGTGGCCGGACGACCAGAACGGGCTCGGGCTCGACATCTGCGAGAACGGCATGAAGCACGTGACGTGGGAGATGACCCACAAGCGGGTGGGGAGTGGCTTCTTCTCGAAGCACACGGTCGCCGAACTCGCGACCTGGACGGATTTCGAGCTCGAGAATGCCGGTCGGCTCACCGAGCCGATGGTCTACGACCCCGAGACCGATCGGTACGCGCCCATCAGCTGGGACGACGCCTTCGCCCTCATCGGCGAGGAGCTGCGAGCGCTGGACAGCCCGGATCAGGCGACCTTCTACACCTCGGGTCGCCTCAGCAACGAAGCCTCCTTCATGTACCAGCTCATGATGCGCGAGTACGGCACGAACAACATGCCGGACTGCTCGAACATGTGCCACGAAGCGTCCGGGCGTGCCCTGCGTGCCTCCATCGGCACAGGCAAGGGCACCACGACGCTCGAGGACTGGGAGAACACCGACCTGCTCTTCCTCATCGGCGTCAACGCGGCGTCGAATGCTCCACGGATGCTCACCTCGCTCTCGAACGCGGTGAAGAACGGCGCCCTGGTGGTGCACGTCAACCCGCTCGTCGAGGCGGCTTCCACGCGCACGATCGTGCCGCACGACTTCGTCGACATGGCGCTCTTCAAGACGCACACCACGGGAACGCTCGACCTTCAGGTGCGGCCGGGTGGAGACATGGCGCTGATGCGTGCCGTCGCGAAGGTCGTCTTCGAGGCGGCGGAGGCCGACCCCTCGGTGCTCGCTGCCGACTTCATCGAGAGGTACACGCAGGGTTTCGCCGAATATCGGGCGCTGGTGGAGGCGACTCCCTGGTCTGAGCTCGTCCTGCAGTCCGGGCTCACCGAGGAGCAGCTTCGTCATGCCGGCGGCCTGTACCTCAAGGCGGACAAGACGATCATCAGCTGGTGCCTCGGCGTGAGTCAGCAGGAGCACGCCGTCGACATGGTGCGCGAGTTCACGAACGTGCTGCTCCTCCGCGGCAATATCGGACGCCCTGGCGCCGGACCCGCACCCGTGCGCGGGCACAGCAACGTGCAGGGCAACCGCACCTGCGGCATCGATCACCACGCGCCCGCGGCGCTGCTCGATCGCCTCGACGCGGTCCTCGGCATCACCTCACCGCGGGAACCCGGTCTCGACACGGTCGCGAGCATCCGTGCCATGCACGAGGGAGCGGTCAAGGTTTTCATCGCTCTCGGCGGCAACTTCGTCGCTGCGGTTCCTGACCCGCTGTACACCGCACAGGGCATGAGTCAGTGCAATCTGACCGTGCAGGTGAGTACGAAGCTCAACCGCAGTCACATCGTGCACGGGGAGAAGGCGCTGATTCTGCCGTGCCTCGGGCGCACCGAGCGGGACGAGCAGGAATCCGGCCTGCAGGGGCAGACCGTCGAGGATGCGATGAGCATGGTGCATCTCTCGGTCGGAAAGAAGAAGCCGGCCTCCGAGCATCTGCTGTCCGAACCCGACATCATTGCCCGGATGGCCAGAGCGGTTCTTCCGGACAGCCCGCTGCCATGGGAATCCTATGTCGCCGATTACGACGTCATCCGTGACGTGATGGCCGAGGTGCTCCCCGGCTTCGAGGGGTTCAACGATCTCATCGCGCATCCGAACGGATTCCGCATCCCGCAACCGGCGCGCGAACTCGACTTCCGGACGGCGTCGGGGAAGGCCGAGTTCTCCCTGCCGGCGTTGTACGACGTGCTTCCGGCATCCGAGGACATGCTCGTATTGCAGACGATGCGCTCCCATGATCAGTGGAACACGACGATCTACGCGAACAACGATCGCTATCGCGGCGTGAAGAACATCCGTGAGCTGATCTTCATGAACGAAACCGACATGAGCGATCGCGGTATCGCCCAAGGAGACTTCGTCGACATCGTGTCGACGTCGAAGGACGGCTCACTCCGTGAGCTGCGCCAGTATCGCGCGGTGGCGTACAACACGCCGCGCGGGAGTGCCGCCGGCTACATGCCCGAGATGAACATCCTGATCGGCCCGGCCGACTTCAGCGCGCAGAGCGATCAGCCGTTGATGAAGAGCATCCATGTGCGGGTCAGCCCGTCCGCCGCGCGGCAGACGGCCTGACCCGACGTCGATCAGGCTGCGGAGAACGACCGCGCGAGCAGCGGGCGCGTTGCCCTCGTGCTCACCCACACCACGCCGATGCCGCCGGCGACGACAAGCGTGATCGTCATCAGGGAGAGCGGGGAGATGACGAGGGCGAGACCGAGGAGCGGGAGCACCAGCGCGCCGGCGCACAGAGACGACCCGATCGCGGTGACCAGCAGCGGTGACATGATCGCCCGGCGGCGGGCACGATCGACAGTGTCCAACGGCATGCCCAGATGATGGAGGCTGCGATGCAGTTCGCGCTGATCGAGGATGTCCGATGCCTGATTCACACCGACAGACGCAGCGACCATGAGGAACGACGCGACGAGGGTGATGACGAGTCCGGTGTGCATGTCCGCCGCGAGCGCCAAGTCTCCGGCCGCGGCGTTCTCGTCGCTCATCACGTTCATCAGCGCGACGCCGGTGCCCGCGAACACGGCCATGAAGCTCGCCATGGCGATGCCGCCGATCTGCCGCCAGGCCGCTTTCGGAGAATCCAGGACGAGCCGAGCGGCGAGCAGACGATCCGGCAGTTCGGCGCGCCGCAGCTGGCGGGAAGCGGCTACTTTCAGTGCCCATGGCCCGATGATGTTCAGCACGGCGAGCGCCCCGGCGAACAGCGCGGCCAGCACGATGATCACGGCGATGAATCCGCCGCTCGAGGGGAAGACCTTGATCAGTGCGAAGGCGATCGCGAGGATGACCGCGGCGATCACGGCACGAATCCAATGCACGTTCGATGCGGTGGTGCGCATGCGCACCCCGAGAGGTGAGATCACGACGCGCCGGAGCCCGACCGCTGCGCTGACGGTGGCGAGGAGCAGCACGCCGCCGAAGACGGCGACGACGAGCATCGGCGGAAGCACGACGGCTGAGAGACCGAGCGGTTGGCCTCGGAACGGGATGAGACCGATCAGCGGGCTGAGGGCGAGGTGGCCCAGCACGCCGGCGAACGCTCCCACTCCCGCGACCAGTACCGACTCGACAACAGTCGCCATCGCGACACCGCCGGGGGAGACGCCGAGCAGGCGGAGGGTGGAGAGGCGTTCATCGCGGCGCCGCGCCGACAGGCGGGCCGCCGCGCCACCGAGGCTCATCAGCGGAACGATGAGGAGCACCAGGGCGGTCGCGGCCAGCGCCTGATAGATCGGAGCGTATTCATCGCTCCAGCCCCAGAAGGACTGCGCGCCGCCGATCACTGTCAGCACCAGCGTCGTCACGATGCCGAAGGCGACGATCGGGAGCGCGAGCACTGCACCTTGACCAGGAGCGGGGCGGAGCAGGATGGCGAGAACCCTCGGATTCATGCGGACACCCCAGCAGAGAGGATCAGGCCGTCACGAACCGCGATGGTGCGCGTGCAGCGAGCCGCGACTTCCGAGTCGTGCGTCACGACGATCAGGGTGCGTCCTTGACCCGATGTCGACCACAGCAGCGCGTCCATGACCTCGTTCGAGGTCTGCGAATCGAGTGCTCCGGTCGGTTCGTCGGCGAAGACCAGCTCTGCACCCGTAGCCTGGGCGCGAGCGATCGCCACGCGCTGGGCCTGGCCACCCGAGAGTTCGCCGATCCTTCGGTCCTCCATCCCGGCAAGACCAAGGGCGGCAAGCCAGGACGCAGCGTGCGGGATGGCCTCCGCTCGTTTCACGCCGTTGATCATCGACGCCAACGCGACGTTCTCCACTGCGGTCAGTTCCGGGATGAGCAGCCCCTGCTGGAAGACGAACCCGAACCGCTCGCGGCGCAGGCGAGAGCGAGCGGTTTCGCCGAGGTCGTTCACCTCGACCGGAGCGCCGGCGGCAGGGCGGAAGGTGACGCGTCCGGTATCCGGTGCGGTGATGCCGGCGAGCACGTGCAGCAGCGTCGTTTTTCCCGAGCCGGATGCTCCCATGATCGCGACGGATTCTCCGCGGTGGATCGCGAGATCGACGCCGGCGAGTGCGCGGGTGGAGCCGAAGCTCTTCGTGAGAGCGTGTGCTTCGATGACGGGCGGATTGATGGCAGCGACGTTCATGCTTCCAGCCTCGCCGCCGGGGGTCGCCGCGTCGTCGGCCAGGAGAATGAAGAGAGCGGATCGGACCTCATCCTCCAGGATGAGATCCGCTCCGCCCTCGGCGCCGACTCAGAGCTTCTTCTGCCAGGCGCCTGCGTACGAGACCGGTACGAAGCCGATCGCCTCGTTGATGTCGAGCATCGGGCGGTTCTCCTCGGCGTTGAAGGTCGAAACCCAGGGAGATTCCGGAGCGAGCTCGCGCCAGCGCAGCAGGTTCGCGCACTTCACGATGGTCCCGAGGCGGTGACCCCGGTGCTCCTTGAGGACCAGGGTGCCCATCTGGTGCGTGACCTCGGAGCGGTCGGCACCGATCAGGAGCTCGTTGTACGCGACGATCGTGCCGGAAGGAATGTGCTCCACCGCTGACACCGAAACGAGTTGGCCGCTTCCTGTCAACCGGGCATCGCGTCGGGCGACGCGCTCGGCGTTCCACTGCTCTTCGTCGATCTCCAGGTCTCCGCTTGGCGCGTCCGTGGAGAGCCGAGCGAGCGCGGCCGCGTAGCCCGCCCTGATGTCGACAGGAGTCGGCATCACCCAGGAGAACTCCCGATACGCGGCACCGGCACTCTCGACAGCCTCTGCGAGAGCGCCTGCGACAGGCGCGGGATCGTTTCGCAGGTCGAAGGAACTGTTGCGCTCCACCTGTTCGAAGCTGAAGCCGTTCGCTTCGAACAACGCGGTGAGCCCGGTCGCGGGCACCCGCCCCCACCCGGTCTTCGGTGTGAGCATCCGCGGGCCCTCGATGGGGCGATGCAGGGTCCAGGTCTGCAGGACGCGGCGATCGGCGAGCCGGGCGTCGTCCTCGGCGCACGTGAGGAGCGCGTCTTCGACGCCGTGCCCCCAGTGCTCGTGGGGCACCATCAGGTCGAACTCGGCCGTGCTGGCGCCTTCGTCTTGCGCGAAGGAGACGGTGACCATGCCGACGATGACTCCGTCGCGGCGTGCGACGAAGCCGTGGCTGACCTCGTCGGTGTCATCGAGCCAACCCGGAAGCATGTCGACGGCCTTCTGGGCAAGGCCCGGAAGGCCGGCCTCCTCATCGCAGATCTGCCGATTCAACTCGGCGTATGCGAGAAATTCGGCCGCGTCCGGGGCATCGACCGACTGCGGCACGCTCAGCGGCGTGATCGTCAGAGTGGTCGTGGTCATGTCAGTACCTTCTTCCAGGCGCCTTCGTAGGCGATCGGGGCGAAGCCGATGGCTTCGTTGATGGAGAGCATCGGCCGGTTCTCCTCGGCGTTGTAGGTGACGACTCTGGACGACTGCGGGTGGTGCTCACGCCAGCTCAGAAGGCCGGCGGTCTTCACGAGCATGCCGAGGCGGTGACCGCGATGCGGCGCCGCCACCAGGGTGTCCTCCTGATGGGTGACGGATGCCTCGTCGGGGCCGATGGACAGCTCGTTGAACGCGCACAGCACGCCGGTAGCCACATGCTGCGCGGCGGTGACGAGCACCGTGTGGCTCATCTGCGCGTACCGGTCATCGTGGCGGGCGACGCGTTCGGCGTCCCAGAGCTCCTCTGGCTGGCCGAGTTCGGCATCGGGGGTGTCGGTCGACATGCGCGACTTCAACCAGGCGTATCCGTCTACGTACTCGGCCGGCGTAGGCAGCGTCCACTGCACGATTCGGTACTCGTCGGCGTGTGCCGCTGCCTCCTCGCGCAGTCTGGTCAGTGCTCCGGGCGTCTGCTCGTCCCAGATCAGGGCGCTCACGCGCACGACCTGCTCAAGGGCGTAGAGCTGCCGCCGCAGGAACCGGGCGGCATGATCGAGCGGAACCGCACCGAACCCGGTGGGGGATGGCAGCAGTTCGGTGCCTTCTTCATCGTGGTGTTCCGCCCAATGCAGGATCTTCTCTGCGCCGGCGCCGCGGGCATCGGCCTCCAACTCGCGGTATGCAGCAGCGCCGATGCCGCGACCCCAGAGCCGCTTCGCGAGTGCGATCGTGGCGATTGCGGTGGCGCCATCGTCATCGGTGAGCAGGTTGATCGCGCTGCAGCCGACGACCTCGCCGTCGTGCTCGACGTACCACTGGCGCCTCGTTCGCTCCGGACTCGAGCGCAGCAGCGGCATCAGCGCCTCGGCCGTGAGGGCGTCGTCGTCACGGCCGGTGGTTTCGCGGATCGAAGCGTTGCGCGCTTCGGCGTAGGCCTGGATCAAGGGGGTGGGCCCCGCATCCGCCCGTGCGGGGAGCACGAGCGGATGCAGGGTCGCACCTGCGGTGAGCGGAATGCTCATTCGGAGACCTCCAGGTCAGCGCAGCTGACGCTGCAGGTCGTGGGTGAGCAGTGCGTATGTCTCCAACGGTGGGCGGTTCCGCTCCTCGAGGAGCAGAAGACCGAGCTCCTGTGCGCGCTGTGCACGTCGTTCGGACCGGCTGCGGGCTCGTTGTCCCCGCTGCATCAGCCAGAGGCCGAGGCGAAGGGACAATCGATCGGCGAGCGCGAGTTCGCTTCGGTCGCTGGGGACGGTGATCTCGAGGACCGTGAGGTCCTGTGTATCGGGCGGGTGGGATGCGCTGCGGGGCAGCGTGAGGGTGTTCACGAGTTTCTCGTTTCAGAGTTGATTTCTTACGGATGTACGGATGTACGGATGTGCGTGGTGCACGGGGCGCGCAAGGTGCGCAGCGGATCGCAGAATGCGGAGCGCGACGCGGAATGCGTCGGGCGCGGGAGCGGTGCTCCGGAGTGGAGCACCAGGGATCGACGATCCTGAGATCAGTCGATGGCGTGGTGCCGGCAAGGCGGAGAATGCCCGATAGGGGCAGAGTTCTCGCGCCGAACTGTTAAGCGGCCGCGACGAGGCGGAAGCTGGGGTCGGTCACCGAGAGGGCAGTGCGCAGCGCAAAGGCGCTGGACGCGACATGGCCTGGGGCCTGTCTACGAGCAGTTGTAATCATCATCGGTAACCTCCTTTCACAGCGATCCGAGCAGTCACGCTAGCGAACGTCTGGTGTGTTCGTCAAGCATCGATCGGCGAGTCCGGTACCGTGAAGTCGTGATCCGTCCTCAAAGCATGCGCGTGTGCGCCCGATGAGCGGGCGGTTCGCATGCATCTGAAGAGCCTGACGCTCAAGGGATTCAAGTCGTTCGCACAGCCGACGAGCTTCGTCTTCGAACCCGGCGTGACGTGCATCGTCGGTCCGAACGGATCCGGCAAGTCCAACGTCGTCGACGCGCTCGCCTGGGTGATGGGGGAGCAGGGAGCGAAGACGCTCCGCGGAGGCAAGATGGAGGATGTCATCTTCGCCGGCACGTCCACACGGGGACCGCTCGGGCGCGCTGAGGTGCAGCTGACGATCGACAACAGCGATGGCCTGCTGCCCATCGAATACGCCGAGGTGACGATCAGCCGGACGCTGTTCCGCAACGGTTCCAGCGAGTATGCGATCAACGGCGAGAACTGCCGTCTGCTCGACGTGCAGGAGCTGCTCAGCGATTCGGGTCTCGGTCGTGAGATGCACGTCATCGTCGGCCAGGGGCGACTGGATACCGTCCTGCAGGCCTCCCCGGAGGATCGTCGTGGCTTCATCGAGGAGGCCGCCGGCATCCTCAAACATCGGCGTCGCAAGGAGAAGACTCTTCGCAAGCTCGATGCGATGGAGGCGAATCTCACTCGACTCAGCGACCTCGCAGGCGAGATCCGGCGCCAGCTCAAGCCTCTCGGGCGACAGGCCGAGATCGCCCGAGAAGCGCAGACGATCGCCGCCGTCGTCCGAGATGCCAAGGCGCGGATCTTCGCCGACGATGTCGTCGCACTGCGCACTGCGCTTGCCGATCACACCCGGACAGAGCACGAGCGTCACACCGAGCGCCTCGTCCTCTCCGATCAGGCAGAGGGCGTGCGCGCGAGCATCGTCCGACTCGAACAGGATCAGAACTCGGTCGCCGTCGACAAGGCGCGCAGCATCGCGTTCGGACTCGAGCAGGTGCAGGAGCGGATGCGCGGGCTGTTCACCCTCGCCAATCAGCGTCTCGCGTTGCTCGGCTCTGAGGAGGACGACGCGGCCGTGACGGCCGTCACGGTGACGCAGAGCACGATCGACGAGGCGAAGGACGAAATCACCGAGATCTCTGCGGGATTGGGCGATGCGCAGGATGCCGCGGTCGCTGCGAGCCGTGAGGTGGTGCACGCCAGAGCCGAACTCGACACTCTCGACGTCGACATCGCTGAGCAGAGCGCGCTCGTCTCCGAGTACGACATGCGCCTGAACACGCTTCGAGGAACGGCGGATGCCGCCGCCTCTGCCCTTGCCGCGGTCCGTGGTGCGGTGCTGCGGCAGGAGAACGCTCTGGAGGCGGCGAACACGCGTCGTCGCGAGGCGGCCGACGCCCTGGATGCGATCGAGGATGCGGAGGCGCCTGAGGGTACGGCGGCCGAGCATTCCGCCGCGTACGAGAGCGCCCAGCGTGCGGCGACCGCGTCGGAGGCCGAGCGGGAGACCCTGCGGGAACGTCTGCACGCCGCCGAGCGCGAGGTGGATGCGCTGACAGCGAAGGCAGCAGCTCTGGGGAGCGCCCTCGCGATCTCCGGGGGCGCGGCCGAGATCGTCAGATCCGGCGCATCTGGTGTGCGAGGGCTCGTCGGCGACGCGGTGCAGGTGCGCGGAGGCTTCGAAGCGGCGGTGGCGGCTGTGCTCGGCTCGTTGGCAGAGGGCGTTCTCGTCGACGCGGCAACCGATGCGTTCGCCCTGGCCGCAGATGCGGCCGAGCAGCGCCGGGGAGTGGTCGACTTCGTGATCGCCGACGCGCTGCGACCGGCCGTGGAGCTGCCCCGAATCGCGGGAGTGACGCCGGCAGTCGAGACGGTGACGGCCCCGAACGGCGTGCTCGGCATCCTCGCCCACGTCCTCATCGCGGACGATCTCGAGGCCGCTCGTGCAGCTCGCGCTGCGCTGGATTCGGCAGGCGACAGCACCACGACCATCGTCACGGTCACCGGTGATGTGATCACCGCTCAGACACTGCGCACCGGATCAGGTGGAGAGCGCTCCCGACTCGAGCTCGCCGCAGAGCGCGATGCGGCATCCGAGCGGCTCGCCGAGGTGCAGGTAATCGTCGATTCGCTCCGTGAAGCGCGCGAAGATGCGAACGAGGCAGTCGAGACCACAAGGCGGAACGCGAAGGAGGCGCTGCGTCTCCTCCGTGAGCACGACGCGGCACTCGCCAGCCATGCCGAGCACGTGAACCGGGTCACGGTGCGCCATGAGTCGGCCGTCGCGGAATGCGAGCGGCTCGAGTCCGGCCTCGGTCAGGCCCAAGCGGCGGTCGCGGATGCCGAGGCCAAGGCCGCGAAGGCGAAGACGGAACTCGACGATGCGATCTCTGCCCCTCGACCCGTGCTCGACGCTTCGGCCCGCGACGATCTGCTCGAGGCCCTCGAGCAGGCGCGCGAAGGTGAGGTGCGCGCCCGTCTGGAGATCGAGACGCTCCGTGAGCGCGTGCGTGCCGCGCAGGCGCGGGTTGCGAGTCTGGAACGCCAGCGCGAGCAGGAGCGGGATGCCGCGGCCGAGGCCGCCCGCCGGGCGGTGATCCGCCGCGCGCAGCGCGGGGCGGCGACCGGAGTGGTCGAGGAACTGCCCCGGGTCCTGGATTCGCTGGATCGCTCGGTGACGGAGGCTCGGGTCGCGCTCTCCGAGGCAGAGACCGCGCGCTCGGCGCAGAACGCGGAGCTCACCGGGCTCAGGGCCCAGGAGACGTCGCTGCGAGAGCGGCTCGCCGGACTCACCGAGAGCGTGCACGGACTCGAACTGCAGATCCACGAGAAGAAGCTGCACCTGACGAGCCTGCTCGAACGCGTGAGCTCTGAACTCGCCCTCGACGAAGATATTCTCGTTGCGGAATATGGACCGGACCAGGCTGTGCCGCGCGATCCTCTCGCCGTGATCGAGGACGGCGATGAAGATGACACTGCCATCCCGTTCGATCGCCGCATCCAGGAGCGACGGCTCGCCGAGGCGGAGCGCAAGCTCGCTCAGCTCGGTCGAGTCAATCCGCTCGCGCTGGAGGAGTTCGCCGCGCTCGAGCAGCGTCACGCGTTCCTCACCGAACAGCTCGCGGACCTGACGCAGACTCGCCAGGATCTGCTCACGATCATCGCCGATCTCGATGAGCGGATGCAGACGATCTTCGCGGACGCCTTCGAGGACACGCAGCGGGCGTTCGGCGAGGTCTTCCCGCTGCTCTTCCCTGGCGGATCCGGCAGCATCTGGCTCACCGATCCGGAGAACATGCTCTCCACGGGGATCGATGTCTCTGTGCGTCCGGTCGGGAAGAAGATCGAGCGCCTCTCACTGCTGTCCGGCGGAGAGCGGTCGCTGGCAGCCGTTGCGCTCCTCGTCGCGATCTTCAAGGCGCGACCGAGCCCGTTCTACATCCTCGATGAGGTGGAGGCAGCGCTCGACGACGCCAACCTCGGGCGTCTGCTCACCGTGTTCGAGCAACTGCGGGAGAGTTCGCAGTTGCTGGTGATCACGCATCAGAAGCGCACGATGGAGATCGCTGATGCCTTGTACGGCGTCTCCATGCGACAGGACGGTGTATCCGCCGTCGTCGGCCAGCGCGTCGGCGATCGCGCCGCGGCAGGCTGAGCTTCGTCGCGTTCGTAGGTCCGAGCCGTGCTCACGGAGCGCGCTCGTGAAGCATCTCAGGATGCTACCCGTAGGCTGGTGTCATGGCGGAGAAGTCCTGGTCCCTCGGTCGCGCATTGCGCGGCATGTTCGTCAAGCCCACCATCGACGAGACGACGTGGGAGGACCTCGAGACCGCCCTCATCACTGCCGACTTCGGACCGGACATCAGCGAGCGGGTCGTGCAGGAGCTGCGCGACAAGGTCGATCGCTACCGCACGACGGATCCGCAGGATCTCCAGCGCATGCTCCGGGAGACGTTGGAAGAGCATTTCGCCAAGTTCGACACCACACTCAAGCTCACCGAACGCCCGGCCGTGGTGCTCGTCGTCGGCGTGAACGGTGTCGGCAAGACGACCACGATCGGCAAGTTCACCAAGTTCCTGCGCGGCTACCAGCGCAGTGTCGTCGTGGGCGCGGCAGATACGTTCCGCGCCGCGGCCGTCGACCAGCTCGCCACCTGGGCGCAGCGCGGGGGAGCGGCGATCGTCCGCCCCCAGCAGGAGGGCCAGGACCCGGCGTCCGTCGCCTACCAGACTGTCGAGTTCGCGCAGCGCGAGGGCATCGAGATCGCGATCATCGACACCGCTGGTCGCCTGCACACCAAGGGCGGGCTGATGGACGAGCTGTCAAAGATCCGCCGGGTCATCGAGAAGCAGGCGCCGATCAGCGAGGTGCTCCTGGTCCTGGATGCCACCACCGGCCAGAACGGTGTCATGCAGGCCGAGGCGTTCCTCGAGCATGCAGGGGTGACCGGATTGGTCCTCACCAAGCTCGACGGCTCCGCGAAGGGCGGCTTCGTCCTGGCGGTGCAGGAGCGCACCGGCATCCCCGTAAAGCTTCTGGGGCAAGGCGAGGGGATCGATGATCTCACCGGTTTCACCCCTCATGTTTTCGTCTCCGCCCTCGTCAACTGACGACGGGACTACCGCGGCACCCAAGAGACTGGTTTCATAGCGTTATGGCGATCGAACACGACTACTTCGGACTCCTCTCGTCGGGGCCTGACGGATCGATCTTCTGGTCCGAGACGGTGGAGCTGGGCGAGCAGTCCGTCACTGTCGACCTCACCGCGCCAGATCAGGAAGACGTATCGTCTGACGCCCTCGACATCGCTGCGTCTCTCATCTCGGGACTGGAGAACGTAGATGCCGTGGCGCGCCGCGGAATGCTGGCCGAGGTCGACGATCGTGCCAGCGAAGTGACCGAGTACATCCTCCAGCAGCAGGAGGTCTACGGCGAAGAACTGGCTGAAGTCCTGGTCGACGTCAGTGGCGACCCGGCGGTCGACATCATCCGGTCGCTCCGCCTCATGAGCATGACGATTCTCGCCGACGAGCATGGAGGGTCAGAGCCGTTCGCCGTCCTCGAATACGCACTGGATGCTGATTCCACCGACGACGTCCTGCTGGTGAATCTCGGATCCGACGGCAGCGTGCAGTCGGTGATGAGCGCGGACTAGGCTCGCCGCGGTCCTGGATCTCCGGATCAACCGCCAGGGGTTTCGGCCAACGACGTCGGCTGCCAGCCTTCTTCCGTGCGGATCGCCCGCAGCACGCGGCGACTGATCTCGCGCAACTGCCGTCGCTGTGACGTGGTCAGCGGGTTGAGAACCAGCTGATCGACCGTCTGTACGTGGCCGGGCGTCGCCTGGTCGAACTTCTCGCGTCCGAGCGCGGTCAGGATCGCCAGAGTGTACCGACCATCGTCAGGGTCGGGTGCACGCTGGATCCATCCTCGGGATTGCAAGCGGGTCGCCGCACGCGACAGCCTCGTCAGCGAGCTGTTCGCATGGGTTGCGAGCACGCTCAGGCGGAGTGTCGATTCAGGAGCGCTGGCGAGCGCGAAAAGGATCCCGTACTCGAAGTGCGTCATCTCCGAGTCGCGGAGCAGTTGGGCATCGAGAGCGGCAGGCAACCACTCCAGAACCGTGGCGAGTGACGCCCAGGTCTCGAGGTCCTCTCCACTCAGCGCGGCTGGTGAGTCGTGTGCTGCCATGCCGTCAGACTACGCGATGCGCCGACGTCTCGCTTCCCATTTAACTTGACTGAGCAAGTAAAGCAAGTGACACTTGACTTGACTGAGCAAGTGAACGGGAGAATCGTGGATCTGAAGTTGAGTGGCCAGAGGGCCTTTGTGAGTGGTTCCACCCAGGGGATCGGATTCGCTATCGCGCGAGCGCTTCTCGACGAGGGCGCGTCGGTCGTGATCAACGGGCGTAGCGAGGAGAAAGTCCAGAGTGCCGTGCAGCGGCTCGCGGCGCAGGTGCCGGGAGCAGACGTGGAGGGCATCGTCGCGGATTTCGAGGACCCCGCAGAGGTGGGGCACCTGTTGGAATCGTTGGGCGATGTCGACGTACTGGTGAACAACGTCGGGCTGTTCGAGGTCGCGCCCTTCAGTGATATCGCGGATGACGAATGGCAGCGCTACTTCGCCGTCAACGTGATGAGTGGCGTGCGGCTCTCCCGGCACGTGCTGGGCGGCATGCTCGACAGGGGGAGGGGCCGCGTCATCTTCATCGGGAGCGAGTCGGGGGTGAACGTCCCGGTGGACATGCTGCACTACGGCGTCACCAAAGCGGCGATGCTGGCACTCAGCAACGGACTCGCCAAGCTCACGCGCGGTACCGAGGTGACGGTGAATGCGATCCTCGGCGGCCCGACCTATTCCGATGGGGTGGCTGATGTCGTCGGTCGGATCTCGCAGGCGCAGGGCGTGCCCGTAGACGGATTGAAGGCCACCATCATCTCCGGGAACTCGACGTCACTCCTGCAGAGGTTCATCGATCCCGCGGAGATCGCCAGCCTGGTCGTCTATCTGGCCAGTCCGGTATCGTCCGCGACGAACGGCGCCGCGTTGCGTGCGGACGGAGGCGTTCTGACCGCGATCATCTGATATCCGTCGAGCGCGGCGACGCGGCGCTCCGTTGCGCCGAGTCGCCTCGCCCGACTGGCCCGGTCAGACGGCCTGCGCGAAGCCGAGATCGGCGCTCTCCGCGATGTGCGCGAGGTGCGGCGGGATCTCACGGCCCTTGGACAGCATCGACTGCGCCCACAGGCGTCCCGCACGGTACGACGAGCGCACCAGTGGGCCCGCGAGGACGCCGAGGAAACCGATCCGCTCGGCCTCTTCTTTGAACTCCACGAACTCAGCAGGCTTCACCCAGCGTGCGACCGGAAGGTGTCGCGGAGTCGGGCGAAGGTACTGCGTGATGGTGATGATGTCGCAGCCGGCGTCATGCAGGTCCTGCAGAGCCTGAATGACCTCCTCCGGCTCCTCACCCATGCCGAGGATGAGATTCGACTTCGTGATGAGCCCTGCAGCCCGCGCCTGTGTCAACACGTCGAGCGAACGCTCGTACTTGAACGCCGGGCGGATGCGCTTGAAGATGCGCGGGACCGTCTCGACGTTATGCGCGAAGACCTCGGGGCGAGCGTCGAAGATCTGGCCGAGGAAAGCGGGATCGGCATTGTGCTCGTTCGCCAGCAGCTCGACGCCGGTGTTCGGGTTCAGCTCGTGGATCTTGCGCACCGTCTCGGCGTTGAGCCATGCACCGGTGTCGGGCAGGTCGTCTCGCGCGACGCTTGTCACGGTGGCGTAGCGGAGGTTCATCCGCACGACGCTCTCGGCCACACGCCGGGGCTCGTCGGTGTCGTAGGCATCCGGCTTTCCCGTGTCGATCTGGCAGAAGTCGCAGCGGCGCGTGCACTGCGAACCGCCGATGAGGAACGTGGCCTCGCGGTCCTCCCAGCACTCGAAGATGTTCGGGCAGCCCGCTTCCTGGCAGACGGTGTGCAGACCCTCTTCCTTCACCAGCGAGTGCAGCGCGGTGTACTCCGGGCCCATCTTCGCCTTTGTGCGGATCCACTCGGGCTTGCGCTCGATCGGTGTCTCGGCATTGCGAATCTCCAGGCGCAGGAGCTTTCGCCCTTCCGGTGCGGCGGCGCTCACGCGGCGACCTCCGCGTACTCGGCGAGGAACGCGGTCGTGACGCTGGCGATGATGTCGGCGGGGGAGACATCCGCGCCGACCACCTCGCTGACCGTCGTGACGCCGGCATCGGTGATTCCGCAGGGGATGATCCCCCGGAAGCCGGCGAGGGTGTTGTTGCAGTTGATGGCGAAGCCGTGCATGGCGACCCCCTGCTGCACCCGGACGCCGATCGCGGCGACCTTGTCTTCGGAGAGCGGTCGGCGCACCCAGACTCCACTGCGTCCTTCGACCTGGTAGCCGTCGACCCCGAACGGGCCGAGGATGTCGATGAGGATCCGCTCCAGGCGGCGCACATGGGCGACGACATCCATCGGCTCGGGAAGCCGCACGATCGGGTAGCCGACGAGCTGCCCAGGTCCGTGCCAGGTGATCTTTCCGCCGCGATCGACGTCGATGACGGGGGTGCCGTCTTGCGGGCGCTCCTGTGGCTCCGTGCGCTTCCCGGCGGTGTACACGGCCTCGTGCTCGAGCAGGATCAGTGTGTCCGGGCGGACGCCGGCGACGATGTCGGCGTGGACCCGACGCTGCAGGTCCCACCCTTCGGTGTAGGGGACGAAGTCCGGAGCGATACCGGGCGTCAGGATGTCGAGCATGCGCCTTCACCTTCGAATAGGTAGTTGGATCGGGTCTAACAATACTCCTCCTCGCACGCGACCGGCGCGAAGCCGCCGTCGCGGTAGCGTGAGGGGATGGCCACAGAATCGCGCGCCGGCAGACCCAAGGTCTCGTCGAGGGAGACTCTCGCCGAGGCTGCCTGCGAGTTGTTCCTCGAGCAGGGATACGACGCGACGTCGGTGGCGGACATCACGCAGCGCGCGGGAGTCAGCCGGTCGAGCTTCTTCAACTACTTCTCCTCGAAGAGCGACGTGCTGTGGTCGGGTCTGGATGCGCGAGTCGAGACCGCTCTCGCTGCCCTTGAGCGATTGGACGCCGACGCAGACGGGAGCGCCGTCGAGATGATCCTCGTGGCCGTGGTTCACGACTTCGCGCCGGATCCGCTCGCGCTGGCACTGCGCAACACAGCGGCGATGGGCGTCGAGGACGAACTGCTCCGAGACTCGGCTCTTCGTCAGGCGCGCCTTGCCGGCGGAATCGCGGCAGCCGCGAAGCGAGCAGGCATCGCAGAGATCCGCGCGGACGTCGTCGGTGCCGCGTACGCGGGGGCGCTGCTCTCTTCGCTGCGCATCTGGGCGGTGCGTGGAGCCGGGCAGAGCACGCCGGAGCAGGTGCTGGATGAAGCTGTCGCCGTTGTGCATGAAGTTCGCTGGGGCCGCTGAAACCGCGCACGGACGAACTCCGGCCGGCCGGACAGGTCATGAGGAGACGGTTTCACCCTCGCTGAAGCCGCCGACGTTCTCGGCATCCCATCATCCACCGCTCGGGGCCGCTACCAGCGCGCGCGGGAGCAACTCCGCGCTGCGCTGAGCGTAGAGGCTCCGCTCGCGTAAGATTGTGGGCACCATGGCTACCTTTGGCACGCTCTCCGATCGGCTCACCGAGACCTTCCGCAATCTGCGCACGAAGGGAAAGCTCACTGCTGCCGACGTCGACGGCACCGTACGCGAGATCCGGCGGGCACTGCTCGATGCCGATGTCGCTCTCATCGTCGTCAAGGACTTCACCGCCAAGGTGCGCGAGCGAGCGCTCGGCGACGAGGTCAGCAAGGCGCTGAACCCCGCTCAGCAGGTCGTGCAGATCGTGAACGAGGAACTCGTGGCCATCCTCGGCGGCGAGCAGCGTCGACTGCAGTTCGCCAAGACCGCACCGACTGTCATCATGCTCGCCGGCCTCCAGGGCTCGGGAAAGACGACGTTCGCCGGCAAGCTCGCCAAGCAGCTCGAGAGCGAGGGGCACACGCCGCTCCTCGTCGCCGCAGACCTCCAGCGCCCGAACGCGGTGAACCAGCTGCAGGTCGTCGCCGAGCAGGCCGGCGCCACCATCTACGCACCCGAGCCGGGCAACGGTGTGGGTGACCCGGTCAAGGTCTCCCGCGACGGCGTCGAGCACGCCCGTCGGCACCAGCACGACGTCGTCATCATCGACACCGCCGGACGCCTCGGCGTCGACGCCGAGCTGATGAAGCAGGCATCCGACATCCGCAAGGCCACGAACCCGGACGAGGTCCTGTTCGTCATCGACGCGATGATCGGACAGGATGCCGTGAACACGGCGAAGGCCTTCCAGGAGGGCGTCGACTTCACCGGTGTCGTGCTGTCGAAGCTCGACGGTGATGCCCGCGGTGGCGCGGCACTCTCCGTGGCATCCGTGACCGGGCGCCCGATCCTCTTCGCCTCCACCGGTGAGCGTCTCGAAGACCTTGAGCCGTTCCACCCCGACCGCATGGCGAGCCGTATCCTCGACCTCGGCGACATCCTGACCCTCATCGAACAGGCCCAGCAGGCCTTCGATGAGGAAGAGGCCATGAAGATGGCCGAGAAGCTCGCAACCGAGCAGTTCACCCTGGAGGACTTCCTCGACCAGCTTCAGCAGATGAAGAAGATGGGCTCGATGAAGAAGATGCTGGGAATGCTCCCCGGCATGGGCCAGATGAAGCAGCAGCTCGAAGACTTCGATGACCGCGAGATCGACCGTACAGAAGCGATCATCCGCTCGATGACGCCGGGTGAGCGGCGCAACCCGAAGGTGCTGAACGGCTCGCGTCGACTGCGCATCGCGCGTGGCTCCGGGATGACGGTGACCGACGTGAATCAGCTCGTTCAGCGCTTCGAGCAGGCCGCGAAGATGATGAAGACCGTCGCGCGCGGCGGCACCCCGAACATCCCCGGAATGGGTGCGATGCCGGGCATGGGGCGCCCTGGCGCCTCCTCGAAGCGCGGCAAGAAGGGCAAGGCGGTCAGCGGTTCGCGCTCCGGGAACCCGGCGAAGCGGGCAGCCGAGAACGCCGGGCTCCCGACGGCGCAGCCGACCGGCTCCGGCTTCGGCCTCGGCGGTGGTGCGGCTCAGGCGCCGAGCGAGGCCGACCTCGCCGAGATCCAGAAGCTCTTCGGCAAGGGCTGAGCCGCGATCAACGGCCGACGGTGAGAGCCGTCGCGGCGTTCGGATCCACCAGCGGAGGTTGCGGGCTCTGGGCGGGGCGGACGGAGAGCTGTCCGCCGATCAGAGCGAGGAGTGCGATCGCGAATCCGACTGCCTGGATCGGCGTGAAGGACTCACCGGCGACGAGCGTTCCCAGGAGCGTCGCCACGACCGGGGAGAGCAAAGCGAGCAGACCGGATGCGATCATCGGCAGCTTCTGGATTCCGCGGAACCAGAGCGTGTACGCGATGATCCCGCCCGCTGTTGCCAGCCACAGATAACCCAGGACGGCTCCGCTGTCGATCGAAGCTGGCGTCCCCTCGACGAGAAGTGTGAGCGGGAGCAGGAGGAGGCCTCCGGCCGAGAGCTGCCATCCTGCGTAGGCGACGGGTCCGACGCCGACGGGCCGTCCCCATCGTTTGGTGAGGATCATGCCGAGCGCTGTGGCGGTGACGCCGCCCAGCGCAGCCAGGATGCCCAGTGCATCGAGCCGTGCCGCCGGGCCGAGCACGACGAGCGCGACACCGCCTGCGCCGGCCACGGCCGCCGCCGCGGTGATCGGCCGGATCCGCTCCTTCAGGACGAGAGCCCCGAGCGAGAGCACGATGAGAGGCTGGACCCCGGCGACAGCCGCGGCGACCCCTCCTGGCAGCCGTTCGGCGGCAAGGAAGAGGAGAGGGAAGAAGGCCCCGATGTTGAGCGCACCCAGTGCGAAAGACTTGAACCACCAGCCGCCGCGAGGGAGGGTCCGGCTGACGGCGACCGCGATGAGTCCGGCGGGAAGGGAGCGCAGAAGACCGGCGAACATCGGATGCCCGACGGGGAGCAGCTCGGTGGTGACGAGGTAGGTCGTGCCCCAGGCGATCGGAGCGAGTGCGGTGATCAGCAGGAGGGTCAGGCGGTTCATGCTTCCAGCCTGTCCAAACCGAGTTGATGAGTCCAACACATAGTTGTCACCGCATCCATGAAGAGCAATCATGAACGTATGGACCTTCAGCAACTGCGTTACGTCGTCGGGGTGGCCGATGCCTCGAGCTTCACTCGTGCAGCGGAGCGCTGCTTCGTCACCCAGTCGGCGCTGAGCCATCAGATCGCGGCGCTGGAGCGTGAGATCGGAGAGAGGCTCTTCGCGCGGACCAGCCGAAGTGTACGGCTCACCGAGCCGGGGGAGGCCTTCGTCAGGCAGGCGAGGATCGCGGTTGCCGCCGCGGATGCAGCCAGGGAAGACGCCGCAGCGGCTGCGGGCCACGTCGTCGGAACGCTCCGGCTCGGAGTGATCCCGACGGTCACGGCCGTGGATCTGCCGGCTTTGCTCGTGCGGTTCCGTGCCGCGCATCCTGCCGTGCGGGTAGAGCTTCGGGTCGGAAACAGCGACGCCCTCGTCCCCGCCGTGCAGCGCGGAGATCTTGACGTCGCGCTCCTCGGGTTGCACGAGGACAGCGTCCCGACGGGAGTGGAGGTGCGCTCGCTCTCCCGCGAACGTCTCGTGGTCGCTCTTCCGCGCGGACATCGGCTCGTCGGGCGCGATGCGGTGCTGGGGGATCTCGCCGGAGAGGTCTTCGCGGATTTTCCCGCGGGGACGTCCGGTCGGGCACAGAGCGATGCGGCGTTCGCCGCGGCGGGTCTGGAGCGCGACGTCGCGTTCGAGGCGGATTCTGCAGGACTCATCCTGGGGCTGGTCGCTGCCGGTCTCGCCGTCTCCCTCCTCGCACCAGGCACCGTCGCGACATCGCACGCAGACGTGGTGTCCGAACAGGTGCTCGATGGTCCGCATCGCGTCGAGTACGTCGCATGGGATGCAGCCTCACCCCGCAGTGTCGCGAGAGCCTTCCTCGCTGCGCTCGACTGACTCATCCGCGTTGCAGACGAAGAGGGCGGACCCGGAGAAATCCTCCGAGCCCGCCCTCTCAGCGATGCGAGATCACTTCACGTCGTCGTCGACCCAGTCCATCGACTTGGTGACGGCCTTGCGCCACAACCGCAGCTGGCGGTCGCGCTCGGCGTCCTCCATAGACGGCTCCCAGCGCTTGTCCTCCTGCCAGTTGGCGGAGAGGTCGTCCAGACCGTCCCAGAAGCCGACAGCGAGTCCGGCAGCGTATGCCGCACCCAGGGCCGTCGTCTCGGCGACGACCGGACGAACGACCGGCACGCCGAGGATGTCCGCCTGGAACTGCATGAGCGCGTCGTTGGCGACCATGCCGCCGTCGACCTTGAGCTCGGTCAGATCCACACCGGCATCCGCATTGACCGCATCGAGCACGTCGCGGGTCTGGTAGGCGACGGCCTCCAGTGCGGCGCGCGCGATGTGGTTCTTGTTGGCGTAGCGGGTGAGCCCGACGATCGCACCGCGTGCGTCCGGACGCCAGTACGGCGCGAACAGACCCGAGAACGCGGGAACGATGTAGACGCCGCCGTTGTCGTCGACCTGCTTGGCGAGCTCTTCGACCTCGGGAGCCGAGTCGATGATTCCGAGCTGGTCGCGCAGCCACTGGATCAGCGATCCGGTGACGGCGATCGAGCCTTCGAGCGCGTAGTGCGTCGGGCCGTCGCCCAGCTTGTAGCCGACAGTGGTGAGCAGCCCGTTCTTCGAGTGGACGATCTCCTCGCCCGTGTTGAAGATCAGGAAGCAACCGGTGCCGTAGGTGTTCTTGCTCTCACCGGTGTTGAACGCAGCCTGACCGAACGTGGCGGCCTGCTGGTCGCCCAGGATGCCGGCGATCGGGGTCTCGCGCAGGAGCGACGAATCCTCGGCCTTGCCGTAGACCTCGGAGGACGAACGGATCTCCGGCATCATCGAGCGCGGTACACCGAATGCCTCGAGGATGTCGTCGCGCCACTCGAGAGTCTCGAGGTCCATGAACATGGTGCGGGAGGCGTTGGTGACGTCGGTGGCGTGCACGCCACCGTCAACGCCGCCGGTGAGGTTCCAGAGCACCCAGCAGTCGGTGGTGCCGAAGAGCAGATCGCCGGCCTCCGCCTTCTCGCGAGCACCGTCGACGTTCTCCAGGATCCAGGCGATCTTCGTGCCGGAGAAGTACGTCGCCAGCGGCAGGCCGACGACCGGCTTGAAGCGCTCGACGCCTCCCTCGGCGGCGAGACGATCCACGATCTGCTGCGTGCGGGTGTCCTGCCAGACGATCGCGTTGTAGATCGGCTGCCCGGTGGTCTTGTCCCACACGACTGCCGTCTCGCGCTGATTCGTGATGCCGATCGCGGCGATGTCGTGCCTGGTGAGGTCGGCGCGGCTCAATGCCTGGCCGATGACTTCCTGGACGTTGCGCCAGATCTCGGCAGGATCGTGTTCCACCCAGCCGGCCCGAGGAAGGATCTGCTCGTGCTCCTTCTGGCCGGTCTCGACGATGCTGCCCTTCTTGTCGAAGATGATCGCGCGACTGGACGTGGTTCCCTGATCGATGGCGATGATGTAGTCAGCCATAGTGTTCTCCTTTGAAGTCAGAGTGGTGGACGGCGAATGGGTTACGCGAGGCCGAGCAGCGCCGGGGCTGCGAGAGCGGCGAGCACACCACCGATGAGCGGTCCGACGACCGGAACCCACGAGTAGGACCAGTCGCTGGAACCCTTGCCCTTGATCGGCAGGATCGCGTGCGCGATGCGCGGGCCGAGGTCACGGGCCGGGTTGATGGCGTAGCCGGTGGGACCACCGAGCGACGCGCCGATTCCGACGACGAGCAGGGCGACGGGCAGTGCGCTGAGCGGGCCGAGGCCTCCCGGCGTGCCGACCTCGATGTCACCATAATCTGCGAAGGCGAAGATCACGAACACCAGCACGAAGGTGCCGATGACCTCGGTGACGAGGTTCCAGCCGTAGGAGCGGATCGCGGGGCCGGTCGAGAAGACGCCGAGCTTGTTCGCCGGGTCCTCTTCGAGGTCGAAGTGCTGCTTGTACGCGGCCCAGCACACGATCGCGCCGAGGATCGCGCCGAGCAGCTCGGCGCCGGTGGCGACGAGGAACATCGTGAACGTGATCTTGCCGGCGACGAGGAGGCCGATTCCGACGGCCGGGTTGAGGATCGCGCCGGAGTATGCCGAGACGAGCACACCGGCGAAGACCGCGAGGCCCCATCCCCAGTTGATCATCAGGAATCCGCCACCGAACCCCTTGTTCTTCGCCAGCACGACATTGGCGACGACGCCGCAGCCGAGCAGGACGAGCATCGCTGTGCCCACCAGTTCCGAGAGGAAGTAGAGACCGAGATTGACTTCAGTCATGTCTTCATTGACCTTTCTTGCGTGTCATGGCCCCTCTGCCATGGCACTTGATAGAGAACGTCGCGAGGAGGGCGACGGTCGGATCTCTCGTCAGCCGCGGGTGCGGGACGAGAGGGTGAGTCCATGCCGATCGTTGAGGAGCGTGCGGGTCTGGTCCACTTCCGCGTCGTGGCGGCTGCGATCCCAGTCGAGCAGCTGTGCAAGTGCATCGGCCAGCTCATCGAGGACGGCGGTATCGGCGTGCCCGGTGAAGGCGATGCTGGTGCGACGGAGGATGACGTCCTCGAGACGGGCGACGAGCTCGTTCTCGACCATCCACGCGAGCTCGCGGGTGGACAGATCGCCGCCGGCGAGGGGAGCGTCATCCCCCTGCTCGATGAACGCCCAGACGTCTGCCGCACGTGTTCCGTAGCGGGTGAGGAGCTTCTCCGCCCGTTCTCCGGCGCCCGGCAGGTTCTCCTGGATCCAGATGCGCCGAGCTTTGGTCGTGCGCGGGAAATCGCGACCGCCGCCGATCGGGACGCCCACGGTGGAGACCTTGCGCGTGCGGCCCAGCAGGCCGAGAACCACATCGGAGAGGGATTCACCGAGTGCCCGGAAGGTGGTCCACTTGCCGCCGACGAGGCTGACCAGGGGAGCGGCGCCTTCGTTGTCGACTTCGATGCGGTAGTCCCTGGACACGAAGCCCGGGGCGGTGTCTTCATGGCGGGGGAGCGGGCGGATGCCGGAGAACCGGTACACGATCTGCTCGCGCGACACATTGATCTGCGGGAAGACGTGGTGGATCAAGTCGAAGAAGTAGTCGACCTCATCCTCCGTGCACACCGGCACCTCGCGAGGGTCGGCGTCGATGTCGGTCGTGCCGACGAGCACCTTTCCCTTGAGTGGGTAGATGAGGACGATGCGGCCGTCGGAGTGCTCGAAGAAGATCTCCCGGCCACGGGTGGCATCGAGGAGCTCAGGGTGGTCGAGCAC
The DNA here is from genome assembly GCF_045690355.1 of Microbacterium sp. LTA6. Classification (NCBI taxonomy): domain Bacteria; kingdom Bacillati; phylum Actinomycetota; class Actinomycetes; order Micrococcales; family Microbacteriaceae; genus Microbacterium; species Microbacterium sp. LTA6. Next base: position 3,477,395 of record NZ_CP147855.1, on the reverse strand, counting down.
GATGTGCGAGCCCTTGGTGCCGCCCATGAAACGGGTGTCCGCGCCGAGGGCGTCGTTGGTGAGATCGGTCCAGGGTCCTGATGCATTCACCACGACGTCGGCCGTGATGGTGAACTCCGTGCCGCTCTCCCGATCCCGCAGCACGACCTTGTCGCCGTCGCGGGCGATCGCCTCGACGTAGTTGAGCGCGTGCGCGCCGGTGTGCGCCGCACGGCCATCCTGCAGGACGTCGAGTGCGAGACGCTCCGGGTCGTGCATCGAGGCGTCGTAGTAGGTCGCGGTGTACTTGATGTGCGGGTCGAGCGACGGCAGTTCGGACAGCGAGCGCTTCCGGCCGAGGAAGCGGTGCCGGGGGACCATGCCGCCATCACGAGAGAACGTGTCGTAGATCATCAGCCCGACCTTGATCAGGAACGCGCCGCGCTCCTGAGGCTTGCCGCTCTTGTGCGTCAGGAAACGGAGGGGCGCGGAGAGGATGCCGGAGAAGGTGGAGTAGATCGGGATCGTGGTCTCGAGAGGCTTCACGTAGTGCGGCGCGATTTTCAGGAGGCCGTTGCGTTCCTGCACGGACTCGCGCACCAAGCGGAACTCACCGTTCTCCAGGTAGCGGATGCCGCCGTGGATCATGTGGCTGGATGCCGACGAAGCGCCGGACGCGAAGTCGCCGCGTTCGACCAGGACGACATCGACGCCCTGAAGGGCCAGATCGCGGAACGTGGATATCCCGTTGATCCCTGCGCCGATCACCAGGACGGACGTGCGCCCCGATTCGCGGACGTTGCGTACCTCGGCTCGCTCCGCCGACGAGTGTGTCTGATCGATCATCCTCGACCCCTTCTTCCTTGCTTGCGACCAGCATCAACCCGCACGAGCACGGTGCGCAACCCCAGTGCACATATGTGCAAGGATCGATTGCGAGGAGGACTTTATGGCGCACTCGGACGCACGACCCCAAGAGGCGAAACTGATCGCCGCGCTCACGGCGGCGCAGCTCTACTACATGCAGGACAAGACCATGGAGGTGATCGCGCGCGAGCTGCGCACCTCCCGATCGTCGGTCTCCCGTCTGCTGAGTTTCGCGCGGGAGAGCGGCCTCGTCGACATCCGCATCAACTCGCCACTCGAACGGCTGGGCATGCTGGAGCAGCGCATCCGAGACCGCTACCGGGTCGCCGCTCACGTCGTGCCGATGCCGGAGATCGTCAGTGAGATGGAGCGACTCGAGCGCGTCGCGCTCACAGCAGGGCGGCTGCTTTCGCAGTTCGTGGACTCCAACATGATCATCGGGATCGCGTGGGGATCGACCATCAGTGCCGTCAGTCGCGGGCTCACACAGAAGGAGACGCACAACACGACATTCGTGCAGCTCAATGGCGCTGGGAACACGCAGACGAGTGGTGTGGAGTACTCGAGCGACATCCTGCAGCGCTTCGGCAGCGCCTTCGGTGCCCAGGTGCAGCAGTTTCCGGTACCCGCCTTCTTCGATGACCCCTCGACGCGTGAGGCGATGTGGCGGGAGCGCAGCACACTCCGCGTGCTCGATCTCCAATCGAAGATGGACATCGCAGTGTTCAGTCTCGGCTCGCCGGCGGCCGAGGTGCCGAGCCGGGTCTACGTCGGCGGTTATCTCGGACGCGATGACTATCGGAGTCTTCGGGAGGACCGGGCGATCGGCGACGTGGCGACGGTGTTCTTCCGCGCGGACGGCAGCTGGAAGGACATCCGCGTCAATGCCCGCGCGACCGGCCCTGGTCTCGATCGCCTGCGCCGGGTGCCTCGCCGCATGTGCGTCGTCTCCGGCGTGCCCAAGCTCGTCAGCCTGCGTGCCGCGATCGCCGCAGAGCTCATCACCGACGTCGTGCTCGATGAGGGACTGGCACGTCAGCTGCTGGAGGGCTGAGCCCGCATCACCGGTGCTCCTCGGCGACGGACGACTCGGGACCTGAGCGGAACTCGCGGATGAGGTGCTGCACTACTGCGCCGAGGTCGCCGTCCGCGGCATCCGCGGCTGCGAGCTGTCGTGCATAGCTCGCCCCACCGTCGAGGATCGACGCGACACGACCGAATTCGCGACCGCAGTCGAGGTCCTGGGCGACCGGAGCGAGGTCCGACAGGATCTGGGCGAGGTGCTCGCGCACCGGCAGCTGGGTTCCGGCGGCATCGATGATCACCCGCGCCTCCAGGCCGTACCTCGCCGCCCGCCATTTGTTCTCCCGGTGATACCAGGCGGGAAGCTGGGGGAGAGGGAGCCCTTGATCGAGGCGACGCGAGAAATGCTCGACGAGGACCTGTGTGAGTGCGGCTACCGAGGCGAGCTCGGGAAGTGTCGACATGCCATCGCATGCGCGCACTTCGATCGTTCCCCAGCGCGGCGCCGGCCGGATGTCCCAGCGCACCTCGGAGGCATCGGCCATGACGCCCGTGCGGACCATGTCGTCGAGGTACGACTCGAACTCCGACCAATCGTGCAGGGGCCAGGGGAGACCGGCGGTCGGCAGCTGCTGGAAGACGAGCGCACGATTGGAGGCGTATCCGGTGCGCTCGCCCGCCCAGAACGGACTCGAGGCTGCCAATGCCTGAAGGTGGGGAAGGTAGGCGGCGAGGGCATTGACGAGCGGCAGCACCTTGGCCTGCGACTCGACGCCGATGTGCACGTGGATGCCCCAGATCATCATGTTGCGCCCCCACCATTGCGTGCGCTCGATGAGCGTGTGATAGCGGGACTTGTCGGTGACTCGCTGGTCGTACCACTGGGCGAAAGGATGGCTGCCTGCCGACAGCAGCTCGATGCCGGCCGGCTCGGTGGCGGCGCGGACGGCCGCGATCGCCTGCGCGATGTCGTCGACCGCATGGGCGACGGAACGACCGACACCGCTGGTGACCTCGATCGTGTTCGTGAGCAGTTCGCCGGTCACGGTGTGCCGTTCGTCGGCGCTCTCCGCTTCCAACGCCGCGAGCAACTCGGGCGCTCGGCCGACGAGATCGCCAGTGGCCGGATCAGCGAGCATGATCTCCCACTCCAGGCCGACAGTGGACCGGGCGGACGGGGCGAACTCGAGCTTCACGAGCACATTCTGGCACGCGGGCCAGGACGCGCCGCAAAGACCGTGTCGCCACGTTTCGCTCCTGGCGCGCGGATCTGGCAGAATAGAAGGTCGGACGACGTGCTCGACCCTCTATCCAGCTCGCGTCCACCTATTAGAGCTTCCGCCGGGTGTGCACCCCACTCTCCAGGCGATCGGTTCATTTTCCTTCCACACAATTCAGGAGAATCGTGGCTGTCAAGATTCGTCTCAAGCGCATGGGCAAGATCCGTGCGCCGTACTACCGCATCGTCGTCGCCGACTCGCGCACCAAGCGCGATGGTCGCGTGATCGAGGAGATCGGCAAGTACCACCCCACTGAGGAGCCCTCGTTCATCGAGGTCGACTCCGAGCGTGCGCAGTACTGGCTCTCCGTCGGCGCGCAGCCGACCGAGCAGGTCGCCGCGATCCTCAAGATCACCGGTGACTGGGGCAAGTTCAAGGGCGACGCCGACGCGAAGTCCACCCTCCGGGTCGCAGACCCCAAGGCCCCCTTCGAGATCGACGCGAAGAAGAAGTCCGTCGTGAAGCCGAAGGTGGAGAAGAAGGAGGCTCCCGCTGAGGAGACTCCCGCCGCCAAGGCCGACGCGGAGGCCGCTGAGGCCCCCGCAGCCGACGCAGAGTAATCGTCGTGCTCGCCGCCGCGCTCGAACACATCGTCAAGGGGATCGTCGATCACCCGGAGGATGTCCAGATCCACGCTTCCGCGTCGCCGCGAGGCGACCTCCTCGAGGTGCGTGTGCACCCCGATGACCGTGGACGCGTGATCGGGCGCGGCGGCCGCACCGCGAAGGCCCTGCGCACGCTCGTCACCGCCCTTGCCGACGGGCGTCGCGTCCGCGTCGACGTCGCGGACGACTGACGTGGTGCCGAACGAGCGAAACCAGGGTAAGAACCAGCTTCGAGTCGGACGCCTCGTCAAGGCCCATGGCCTCAAGGGCGGGCTCAAGCTCGAGCTGTACACCGACAATCCCGAGCGACGCTTCGTCATCGGGGCCGAGTTCACGTTGCAGGTGCCAGAGGCATCTCCGTGGCACGGCAAGACCATCACTGTGCGCGAGTACCGGGTCATGAACGGCAGCCCTGTCGTGTTCTTCGACGACGTCGATGACCGCAGCGGCGCCGAGAGCCTCGTCCGCGCGATCCTGTGGATCGATCAGGACAATGACGAAGTCGAGGACGACGCCTGGTTCGACCATCAGTTGGTCGGTCTCGATGTCGTCCGCGATGAGACCGTCGTTGGTCGCGTGGCGCGGGTCGAGCATTTCCCCGCTCAGGACCTCCTCATCGTGCGTTCCGGTGAGCGCGAGATCATGGTTCCCTTCGTCGCGGCCATCGTGCCGACCGTCGACGTCGCAGCCGGGCGCGTGATCGTCACGCCTCCTCCCGGACTCTTCGAAGAGCTCCCGGATGCCGCCGAAGACGATCAGGCGGACACCGCGGACGCCGAATCCGCCGAGTAGGCCCGGGACAGGTGCCGTTGTGCGCATAGATGTTCTCTCCATCTTCCCGTCGTACTTCGATGGGTTGACCCTCTCGTTGCTCGGGAAGGCGCAGGAATCCGGCATTCTCGACCTCCGGGTGCGGGACCTGCGCGACTGGACCAGCGACCGTCATCGCACCGTGGACGACACGCCATACGGTGGCGGTGCCGGCATGGTCATGAAGCCGGAGCCGTGGGGACTGGCACTCGACGAGGTCACTCGTGGAAGCGACGCTCCGACGATCATCTTCCCGTCGCCGGCCGGCGAGGTCTTCACGCAGAAGACCGCGCGCGAACTGGCCACCAGAGAGCATCTCGTGTTCGGCTGTGGCCGCTACGAGGGCATCGACGAGCGTGTCTTCGACTTCGCTGGCTCGCTCGGAGAGGTCCGTCTGATCAGCCTCGGTGACTACGTCCTCAACGGTGGTGAGGTCGCCACGATGGCGATGATCGAAGCCATCGGTCGACTCGTGCCCGGGGTCGTCGGCAATCCAGAGAGTCTTGTCGAAGAGTCCCATGAGGACGGACTGCTCGAGTACCCCTCGTATACGAAGCCGTCGGTCTGGCGCGAACATGCCGTACCGAGCATCCTGCTCAGCGGCAACCACGGGGCCATTGCCGCATGGCGACGTGATCAGCAGATCGAGCGGACACGACGTCGTCGGCCGGATCTCCTCGGCGACGAGCAGCCACCGCGCTGAGTCGTCCCCCTGTCTAAGATCGAGAAGCGGGCCCTGCTGAGGGCCTGCATCGGCGCCGGAGGGGGAACGCATGGGACTGTTCAGCAGGAAGAAGAAGGAAGCCGCACCGTCGTCCGCGGCAACGGTACCACCGTCCGAGCTCGTCGTACCGCTCATCGCCGGCCGGGCCTGGATGGAGGCGAACGAGGAGACGTTCAGCCGGATCCCTGGATTCCCGGACGAGGCCAGGCCGTTCGCGACGTCCATCTCGGAGGAGCTGTGGGTCACCTACGCCGTCGACCCTGAGGGAACGTGGGAACTCGTCCAGGGCGGTCAGGTCGCGGATTTCGGCGGAGCGGATGCTCTGCACTCAACGGCGCTTCGGAACATGGTCGCCCGGGTCGGATCCGATGTCGCGATCGAGGGCGGCAACGGGCGTTTCCGGCTCCACACGCCGTCCGAGCCGGACCTCGCCTGCTCACTGGTGCTCACGCCGGAGCTGTGGCTCTCCGAAATCGATCTCACAGGTGCAGCGATCGTCTGCGCGCCGACCCGCGTGGAACTGCTGGTGTGCGGTTCGGACGACGCTGATTCGGTGCAGGAACTCCGGAACTTCGCAACGGAGCTGTTCGAGGAGGCGCGCGGCAAGCCGGTGACGTCGGTCCTCCACCAGGCGCGACCGAGCGGGCTCGCCGTCTTCGCCTGAGCGCCCCTCAGAGCATGCGCTCGGTGCGGCGGTCGATCTCGATGACGACGCCGGGTGGATGCCGCAACGCCAAGGCGTGCGCAGGATCGAGGCCGCGCATTTCGGCACGCAGCATCCGTCCGATCATCTCGTGCGACACGAGCAGCGGCGGGCTGTCCGCAGCCCATCCGCACGCCGTCAGCGCGGCGCGAGCTCGACCGCGCGCCTGCGCGTAGCTCTCTCCGCCCGGAAACGACCATCCGTACCGATTGGCCGCACGATCTTCTCGGGCGCCGGGAAAAGCCGTGTCGATCTCGTCCCAGGTCATGCCCGCCATGTCTCCGTGATGGATCTCGGCGAGTTCTGGCACTTGGATGAGATCCGCGCCGATTCCTTCGGCGACAATGACGGCCGTTCGCAGCGCACGGCCGAGCGGACTGGAGCAGACGGTACGGATGCCGAGGCCCGACAGTCGCTTCACGAGGGTTTCGGCCTGAGCGATGCCGTCGGCAGTGAGAGGAGAGTCGAGTTGTCCTTGGAGGCGGTGCTCGCGATTCCAGACCGTCTGGCCGTGGCGGGCAAGATACAAACGCTCCGGCACATGGCGGTCCTGCGGGATCATGCACCCAGAATGGCATACATGCGGATTTGGCCACTCCAGCCCAATGGGGGCGTGGCTGCCCGCGGATCCGGCGTGAAGCGGATCAGTCGACGCCGAGGAACGAGCGGTCGGTGAGGATGATCGGCCCGTCTTCGGTGACCGCGACCGTGTGCTCGGAATGAGAGCCGCGGGAGCCGTCCGCGCTGCGCAGAGTCCAGCCGTCCGGGTCGGTGACGAGCTCATCGGTCGTCGCCAGGAGCCACGGCTCCAGCGCGAAGACCAGCCCAGCGCGCAGCGGAAAGCCCCGGCCGGGACGGCCGTCGTTGGGAATGTGTGGGTCGCCGTGCATGATTCGACCGACGCCGTGTCCGCCGAAGTCGGTGTTGATCGAGTAGCCCTCGCCGTGGGCGACGGCGGCGATGGATGCCGAGATGTCGCCGATCCGGTTTCCGATGACAGCGGCGGCGATGGCCGCATCCAGCGCGCGTTCCGTCGTGTCGATGAGTCGCAGATCCTCGTCGCGTGGCGTGCCGACGACGAACGACACCGCCGAGTCAGCGACCCAGCCGTCGACCGAGACCGCGAAGTCGAGGGACACGAGGTCACCATCGCGCAGTGTGTAGTCATGGGGGAGACCGTGCAGCACCGCGTCGTTGACGGAGGTGCAGATGACCTTGCCGAACGGGCTCGCTCCGAAGGACGGGTGGTAGTCGATGTAGCAGGACTCCGCTCCCGCCTTGCGGATCATGTCGTGCGCGCGGCGGTCGATCGACAGGAGATTCGTGCCCACCTTCGTCTCGTCGCGCAACGTCGCCAGCGTCTCGGCCACGAATCGTCCGGCGGCGCGCATCTCGTCGATCTCAGCAGGGGTGCGCAGTTCGATCATCGGGTTTCCTCTCGTCCCCTCCATTCTCGCCGATCAGCGCGCGGTGGTTGACCGGAAGCTCTCAGCGAAATCCGGTGATCGGGAGGTTTCAGCGGCGTAGCATCGCGGTATGTGGTTGCGACAGGCTTTCTTCCGCTGGCTCCTTCCGGCGGCGTTCCTGCTGCCGCTGTGGCTTCTGATCGGCTGGGGAGTGACCGGCGCCGGCGGTTGGGCGTTCCTGCTCCTGCTGATCTCGATGCCAGCCGTGTTCATCGGACAGCTCCTGCTGACGCTGCTGGTCCGATCGCGGCCGTCCGTGCGCGTCGAACGCGCGGTGTCGTGGTGGGACGTGGCCGGATTCACGCTCTGGCATGGCCTCACCATCGCGATCGGGTTCTTCCCGCAGGCGTGGTTCGGCCTCCTGCTGACCGGTGCGATCGTGGTCGGAATCGCGCTGTTCTGGTTGATGCTGTGGCAGTTGTGGAGTGAGGCGAAGGGCAGCGGCGCCAGCATCCGATACTTCACCACGGCGACCGTCGATGCGCCTGCAGACGTCCCGACGACCCCGACGAGGTCGACCGCGGACGGCGAAGTCTTCATCATTCAGGAGAAGCCGGCAGCTGACCGCTGACCCGTGGTTTGGCCGCGTGCGGCATCCATGGCAGAATAGGTCCTTGTGCCGTGACCGGCTCTGCCTCAGGGGAGTCCGCGGACGCGATTGCACCGTGCGGCACATACCCATTCTTGTTCCTTCCAGCATCATGCATCCGACCTGTGGCGAGTGCAGAGAGAGACGATCATGCAGATCCTCGACGCCGTAGACGCGGCTTCCCTTCGTTCCGACATCCCTGAGTTCCACCCCGGTGACAACGTCAAGGTGCACGTGAACATCACCGAGGGCAACCGCTCCCGTATCCAGGTCTTCCAGGGGGTCGTCATCGGCCGCCAGGGCGACGGCGTGCGCGAGACCTTCACGGTCCGCAAGATCAGCTTCCAGGTGGGCGTCGAGCGTACCTTCCCGGTGCACAGCCCGGTGATCGACCACATCGAGGTCGTCACCCGTGGTGACGTGCGCCGCGCGAAGCTGTACTACCTCCGCAACCTCCGCGGCAAGAAGGCGAAGATCAAGGAGAAGCGCGACAACCACTGACGCGCAGACTTTTCAAAGCACCCCGGGACACGATGTCCCGGGGTGCTTTGTTGTGTCCGAGATATGCGACCCTTGTATGTGCCGTCTCAGAACGGTGCTCCACCGGTGAAGGAAACTGATGACGACTGACTCCGCCCGCGCGGCCGCAACCAGACGGCGACGAGGGGTTCTTGTCTTCCTCCGCGACGTTGTGGTCATCATCGTCATCGCGGCGCTCGTTTCGTTCGTGGTGAAGACCTTCGTCGTGCGTTCGTTCTACATCCCGTCGGCCTCGATGGAGCGCACGCTCCTGATCAACGACCGGATCCTCGTCGACGAGCTCACACCGCGTTGGACCGACTACGAGCGCGGCGACATCGTCGTGTTCAAAGACCCGGGCGGCTGGCTGGCCGCACAGCCGCAGACACCGGCGCGTCCGCCACTCGTCGAAGCAGTCGACTGGGTTCTGACTTTCGTCGGTCTCTCCACCTCCGATGCCCAGGACCACCTGGTCAAGCGTGTGATCGGCCTGCCGGGCGACCATGTCGTCTGCTGCAACGCGCTCGGTCAGATCACCGTCAACGGCGCACCGATCGACGAACTCGACTACCTCAATCTGCCCCAGGGAGACACCGCGGCCTCGAATGAGGCTTTCGACGTCGTCGTACCGGACGACTCCCTCTGGCTGCTGGGCGACAACCGTGATCGCTCACGTGACTCACGGGCGCACCAAGAGCTGCCCAGCGGCGGCTTCGTGCCGTTGCCGAACGTCGTCGGCAAGGCCTTCTTCACGACCTGGCCACTGGATCGCCTTGGCACCATCGACGGCCACCACGACAGCTTCAACGGCGTTCCGGATCCGGAATGACCGTCGTCGCACCGAAACTCACCCTCGAACGCTCGCTGCTCTCCGAATGCGAGCTGATCATCTCGCTGGATGAGGTCGGCCGCGGCGCGCTGGCCGGCCCTGTCGCGGTCGGTGCGGCGGTGATGGATGCTGCAGGGGCGCGTCGGCGCGTGCCGGAGGGGCTCCGCGACTCGAAGCTCGTCACGGAGAAGCGGCGGCCGGACGTCGCCATGCGCGCTGCCGCGTGGGTGCAGGCGTCGGCTGTGGGCTGGGCGACCGCGGCGGAGGTCGACGAGGTCGGCATCATGCGTGCGCTGGGGCTCGCCGCATCGCGGGCGGTGCAGAGCGTCGTGGATCAGGGCGCGGCGCTGCAGAACGCACTGGTCATCCTCGACGGCAACCACGACTACCTCTCCGCGGTCCATCCGGAGCCGCTCCGAGTGCGCCCGGTGATCAAGGCAGACCGGGACTGCGCTTCGGTGTCAGCAGCATCGGTGATCGCGAAAGTCGCCAGGGACAGCCTGATGACAGACCTGCACGAGACCTACCCGATGTACCAATGGGACCGGAACAAGGGCTACGCCAGTGCGGAGCACCGGGACGCGATCCGGGCGCTCGGGCTGTCCCCGTATCACCGTGCATCGTGGGCGATCACGGACGCCCCCACCCTGTTCTGATGCACCGTCCGGGCCGTCGAGGCGGCGGGGGAGCGGCAAGCCTCCTAGGATGGAGTCATCATGGATGAGGAAGCCTTCGACGACTACGACCGCGAGCTCGAGCTTGCGCTGTTCCGGGAGTACCGGGACGTCGTGTCGCAGTTCCAGTACGTCGTCGAGACCGAACGCCGGTTCTATCTGGCGAACGAGGTGAATGTCGTCCGCCGTGACACCGAGCACGACTTCTACTTCGAGATCTCCATGACCGACGTATGGGTGTGGGACATCTACCGCGCAGACAGATTCGTCAAGGCGGTCCGAGTTCTCACGTTCAAGGACGTCAACGTCGAAGAGCTCCAGCGCCGAGAGTTCGAACTGCCGCAGGAGCTCTCCCTCGACGGAGAGTGACCCCTCGTCCGTGCCGGCCGGTGAGGCGACCACTTCTGCACAGGATGCCGCTTTCACGACCTTTCCGCATCGGCCGTGATCACGCTCTGATTCGGGCTCGCTGAGTCATTCTCGCAGACGATGCTGTCGTCATGGCAGCGAAGGATGACCTCGGCAGAGCCGGTGAAGAACGGGCCGCACGGCACCTGATCGACCTCGGGTACACGGTGCTGGACCGCAACTGGCGGTGCGCACAGGGCGAGCTCGACATCGTGGCGGTGCGAGGCGCGCATCTCGCGGTCATCGAGGTGAAGACTCGTCGGTCGGCCGCCTTTGGGCATCCGTTCGAGGCGATCGACGGACGCAAACGCCGGAGACTGTGGCAGTTGGCGCATGCCTGGGTCGAGGCGCATCCTGATCTCGCACGTGCGCGCTCGGTCCGGCTGGAAGCCATCGGCATCATCGGTGCTGATCCCGCGTGCGGCGAACTCGAGCATCTGGTGGACCTGTCGTGAAGACAGCTCGGACGTGGGCGGTCGCGCTGACTGGTGTGGACGGGCATCTGGTCGAAGTCGAGGCCGATCTGTCCAATCAGACGCCGGAGTTCAAGATCATCGGGCTGCCGGACAAGTCACTCGGCGAGGCGGTGCAGCGCGTGCACAACGCCTGCAAGAACGCCGGACTCGACCTTCCGCGACGCCGGCTGACGGTCAATCTGTCGCCGGCGAGCCTTCCCAAACACGGATCCGGTTTCGATCTGGGGATCGCGATGTCGACGCTCGCTGCCGGGGGATCGGTGGACCGGCGCTCGATCGGACGGACAGTCCACATCGGTGAGCTGGGGCTGGATGGTCGCATCCGTCCGGTGCCCGGAGTGCTTCCGGCCGTGTTCGCAGCGGCGAGGGCGGGATACGAGCAGGTGATCGTGCCGCACGCGAATGAGGCCGAAGCACGGTTGGTGCCGGGCATCGAGATTCGCGCCGCAGCGTCTCTCGCGCAAGTCGCGGCGTGGCATGGCGCGGATGTCGAGGTTCCGGAGGTGGATCCGGTCGGCATGGCATCTCGGACGGTCGTCGAGGATGAGATGATCGACCTCGCCGATGTGGTCGGCCAGGAGGACGCGGTCCACGCTCTGATCGTCGCGGCCGCGGGTGGGCATCACATGCTCCTCAGCGGACCCCCCGGCGCAGGCAAGACGATGCTCGCACGGCGCCTTCCGGGAATCCTCCCGCAACTCACTGAAGCCGAGGGGCTCGAGGTGGCGTCGATCCGCTCACTCACCGGTGAGGCGATCACCGCCCTCGAGTTGCTCCCGCCATTGGAGTCGCCGCATCACAGCGCATCGGTGGCGGCGCTGGTCGGCGGTGGGTCCCGGGTGGCCAGGCCGGGAGCGATCGTGCGGGCGCACCGCGGGATCCTCTTCTTGGACGAAGCCGCAGAATTCTCGCGCGTCGCGCTCGACGCCCTGCGCCAGCCGCTGGAGTCCGGCACGATCGAGGTGAGCAGAGCAGGATTCACGGCGTCGTTCCCGGCCCGCTTCCAACTGATCCTGGCGATGAACCCCTGTCCCTGCGGCAACTACGGGATCCGGGGCGCTGAATGCATCTGCCCGCCGATGGCGATCAGGCGCTATGCCTCGCGGCTCTCAGGACCGCTCCGGGACCGTATCGACATCGAACTGCAGGTCGCGCGAGTCGCGGCGTCCCGCGCGACATCGGGCGTCAGCGCTGAGGTGAGCAGTGCGGACGCACGCGCTCAGGTGCTGGTCGCGCGCGCATGCGCCGCAGAACGCTGGTCGGGGACGCCGTGGCGCTGCAACGCCGAGGTTCCGGGGACGTGGCTTCGGCAGGGAGCACTGCGCCTGGAGCGCGATGCGCGGGCGCCGTTGGATCGCGCGCTCGAGCGCGGTGCGTTGACCCTGCGCGGATACGACCGCGTGTTGCGACTGGCCTGGACGATGGCAGACCTCAGTGGGATTGGAAGACCCGGACGAGACGAGGTCGGACGCGCACTGTTCCTGAAGAGAGGACTGACCCCATGATGGATTCGCTGCTCGACGATGCCGCGACGATCGCGGCACTACGTGCGCTGCGCCCCGACGGCGACACGGAGGAAGACATCGCGCGAGCGGCATGGTCGCTCATCGCCGAACCGGGCGACGGCGTGGCCGGCGCGCTCATCGCGGACCTCGGTGCCGGCGCGGCCCTCCGTTTTGCTCTCGACGGTGAGCACGGCACAGACCGGCTACCGGCAGCGACCGAGCGGACCTCCCGAGCCCTTGCGGAGGCCCGAGCGCGCTGGCGGCCGCGCGCTGACCTGCGGGCGGTCGGCGACGTGCTGCGCGCGGCCGGACATGTCGGAGCCGCTCTATTGGTTCCCGGTGACGCGCAGTGGCCGACGGCACTGGATGAGCTGGGCGACCATGCGCCGTCCGTACTCTGGGTTCGCGGCGATCCCGGTCTTCTCACCGCTGGGCCGAGAGTCGCGATCGTCGGGGCGCGGGCGTCCACAGGATACGGCGATCACCTCGCCGCCGAACTGGCGGGAGACCTGGCATCCGACGGTGCCGTCATCGTCTCCGGTGGCGCCTACGGGATCGATGGGGCGGCACACCGCGCTGCACTCGGGGTCGGCGGCGCGACCGTCGCGTTCCTCGCCGGAGGCGTCGACCGCGCGTACCCCAGCGGGCACCAGCAGCTGCTGGGAAGCATCGTGCGATCGGGGGCTGTCGTCAGCGAGCTGCCGTGCGGGGCCGCCCCGACGAAATGGCGCTTTCTGGCCAGAAACCGACTGATCGCCGCACTCGCTGAGGCGACGGTGGTCGTGGAGGCCGGATGGCGCAGTGGCTCGTTGAACACCGCAGGGCACGCCGCAGCACTCGGGCGTCCGCTGGGCGCCGTTCCCGGGCCCGTGACTTCTGCTGCCTCGGCTGGCTGTCACCGGCTCCTCCGCGAGTACGACGCCCGGTGCGTCACGTCGGCAGCGGAGGTGAGAGAGCTGTGGGGCGCGGATGCCGCCGGTCCCGTCGTCCCGGATCGGGGCGACCCCGACCAGGTCCGGCTCGGAGATGCGCTGAGTACGCGGTCGGCACGCTCGCCGCAGGACCTTGCCGCTCGTTCGGGCCTGACACCGGCACGAGTGATCACCCTACTCGGGTTGCTCGCGCTCGAGGGCGCCGTGGTCCGGGAGGAGAGCGGATGGCGGGCGTCCACTGCGAGGGAGCGAGGGTGATGCACTCGGGCGGAGATCGAGGCGACCTCGACGAGAGGCGTCGCCGAGACGGGCCTCGCCGTCCACGCGAGGAACGGAACCGGGCGCTGCGGCGGGGCACGCACGGGATCGGGTCTGCTTTCGGCATCCTGGACGGATGGAGCTGTCCGCCGCGGCCGAAGCGTTCGCCGACCACCTGACTCAGGTGCGCCGGTTGTCGCCCGCCACGGTGCGCGCCTACCGGTCCGACCTCCGTGATCTGAGCGCCTCCACAGGCGAAACCGACGTCCGAGCCGTCGACCTCGAGATGCTGCGCGAATGGCTCTGGAAGGCGACGCAGCGCGGCGACGCCCGTTCGACGCTTGCGCGACGTGCAGCGGCTGCTCGCTCCTTCTTCACCTGGGCGAAGGACGAAGAGCTCGTGGCGCACGACCCGAGCCTTCGTCTGATCGCTCCGAAGCGCGGACGCACACTTCCCGTCATCGCATCACAGGACGCGATGACCGCTCTGCTCGACGAACACAGACGAGCGGCGAGCGAGGGCGAACCGATCGCGCTGCGGGATCACGCGATCCTCGAACTCCTCTACGGGTCGGGCATCCGCGTCTCCGAGCTGTGCGGCCTGGATATCGACGACCTCGACCTCGATCGCGGAACCGCGCGCGTGCTCGGAAAAGGGGCGAAGGAGCGGGTGGTGCCATTCGGCGCACCCGCACGTGCAGCAGTGGAAGCCTACCTCCGCCGTGGTCGTCCGGCTCTGATCGCCCGCAGCGAGAGCGCAACGCCCGCACTCGTCCTCGGCAGCCGCGGGGGGCGAGTCGGCCCGCGGACCGTATACACCCTGGTCGCTCGAGTGCTGGGGCCGATCATCGGAGCGGAGACGATCGGCCCGCACGCCCTGCGGCACACCGCCGCGACCCACTTGCTCGACGGGGGAGCCGACCTGCGCGCGGTGCAGGAGATCCTCGGCCACGCGAGCCTCGGCACCACTCAGATCTACACGCATGTGTCGGCCGAGCGTCTCGCCGCCACGTACCGTCTCGCGCACCCACGCGCCTGAGGCGAGATCCGTCTCACAGCGGCGCGCAGCACGGCAGCAGCACGGCACGCGGCACCGCGCCGAACAGCAGCATCGGGTTGATGTACTCTCCGTCGAGCCGGACGCCGAGATGCAGGCTCCCCGGCCGCGCGTGGCCGCCGATGTCGGCCACGCCGATCACGTCGCCCGCGGCGACGGCATCGCCGGGAGAGAGCGTCGACAGCAGCGGTTCGAATGTCGAGACAAGACCTCCGCCGTGGTCGATGGTGAGAAGCGGGCGGTCGACCACCGTGCCGCGAAAGGCGACGACCCCGTCGGCCGGTGAGCGGACCTCCCCGCCTCGCGACGCCGCGATATCGACGCCGCGATGGCCGGCGCCGTACTCGTGAGCCGGAGCCCGATAGGGCACGACGACCTCACGCGGCGCTTCCAACGGCCAGCTCCACGTCGGGAGGTCATCAGAGTCGGGCCTCGCCTCGGCGCCGGCTGCGGGAGCGGCCAGCAGCAGGAGCGTCAAGACGATGCCTATCGCCATCCGTCGGTGGTGAGGATCGTACATGCAGACCAGTCTGCGGAGTGATGATCACCAGCGATGCCGTGAGGTGCGCGAATGGGGGAGAGGTCCGTTCCTGCAACGGCTGTGCAGAGGATCTCGGCGCGCCGCATCCTGTACACTGGACGAGCACCTCGATATCGGGGTGACTACGCGTGCCCAGAGCGACTTCAGTCGTGGCATCCACACCCACAGGTCCCACTCCATGAGCGGGCGGGTGTGCGCCGGGTACCAGGAAGTCCGATCAACAGATCGGCAGACAACCTCAACGGCGCTGAACGCGCCAGAACCAGGAGACGACCATGGCTGTGGTCACCATCCGCCAGCTGCTCGACAGCGGCGTGCACTTCGGACACCAGACCCGTCGGTGGAACCCGAAGGTGAAGCGCTTCATCCTCACTGAGCGCAGCGGCATCCACATCATCGACCTTCAGCAGTCGCTGGGCTACATCGACAGCGCCTACGACTTCGTCAAGGAGACCGTCGCACACGGCGGCACCATCCTCTTCGTCGGCACGAAGAAGCAGGCTCAGGAGATCCTCGCCGAGCAGGCGACCCGCGTCGGCCAGCCCTTCGTGAACCAGCGCTGGCTCGGTGGCCTCCTCACCAACTTCCAGACGATCTCCAAGCGTCTTGCACGCATGAAGGAGCTTGAGGAGCTCGACTACGAGACCCCGGCCAACAGCGGCTTCACCAAGAAGGAGCTCCTGCTCAAGAAGCGTGAGCTCGACAAGCTGCACAAGTCGCTCGGTGGTATCCGCAACCTGACCAAGACGCCTTCGGCTCTGTGGGTCGTCGACGCCAAGCGCGAGCACCTCGCCATCGACGAGGCCAAGAAGCTCGGCATCCCGGTGATCGGCATCCTCGACACCAACGCCGACCCGGATGACTTCCAGTACCCGATCCCCGGCAACGACGACGCGATCCGCTCCGTCTCGCTGCTGACCCGCATCATCGCCGACGCTGCGGCCGAGGGCCTGCAGCAGAAGCACAACCCGGAGACCGGCGACGCTGAACCGCTGGCCGACTGGGAGCGCGAGCTTCTCGAGACTCCGGCTGAGGACGCCGCTGCCGAGACTCCGGTTGTCGAAGCCGAGGCTCCTGCAGCCGAGGTCGTCGAAGCTGAGGCGGCCGAGGTCGTCGAGGTCGAGGCTCCCGCTGCCGAGGTCGAGGCTGACGTCGAGGCTCCGGCCGCAGACGCCGACGCCAAGTAATCCCCGCCAAAAACTCGCACACACATCACGAAGCAAGGAGCCACCACACATGGCCAACTTCAACATCGCTGACCTCAAGGCGCTGCGTGAGCAGCTCGGCACGGGAATGGTCGACACCAAGAAGGCGCTCGAGGAGGCTGACGGAGACGTCGCGAAGGCCACCGAGATCCTGCGCCTGAAGGGTGCGAAGGGCAACGCCAAGCGCGCTGACCGTTCCACCAGCGAAGGCCTGGTCGTCGCACGTGAGCAGGACGGCGTCGTGACGCTCGTCGAGCTCGCCTGCGAGACCGACTTCGTCGCGAAGAACGATCGCTTCATCACGCTGGCCGACAAGGTCGCTGACGCTGTGGCCGCCGTCAAGGCGGACTCGGTCGAGGCTGCACTCGCCGCCCCCGCCGGCGCTCAGACCGTCGAGCAGCTGATCTCGGAAGAGGCAGCGATCCTCGGCGAGAAGGTCGAACTGCGCCGGGTGCGCACGATCGTCGGCGACAACGTCGAGGTCTACCTGCACCGCACCAGCAAGGACCTGCCGCCGCAGATCGGTGTCGTCGTCGCCTACTCGGGTGACGACGCCGAGACCGCGCGCAGCATCGCCCAGCACATCTCGTTCGCCAACCCGTCGTACCTCGCTCGCGAGGACGTCCCGGTCGCCGACGTCGAGAAGGAGCGTGAGATCGTCACCGAGATCTCGCGCAACGAGGGCAAGCCGGAAGCGGCTCTGCCCAAGATCGTCGAGGGCCGGGTCTCCGCGTTCATCAAGCAGGTCGCCCTGCTCGAGCAGGACTACGCGAAGGACAACAAGCTCTCTGTCGCCCAGGTGGCGAAGGACGCCGGTATCACCGTGACGGACTTCGCGCGCTTCAAGGTCGGCGCGTAGCACACGAGAAGGGGTTCGGATCAGCATGATCCGAACCCCTTCTTCATGCCCTGAGGGCACTATCTTGAATGTGACGAGAGGACAACATCCATGACCGAACGCACCGGACGCCGCCGCGTCCTTCTCAAGCTCTCCGGGGAGGCCTTCGGCGCAGGTCAGCTGGGCGTCAATCCCGACGTGGTGAGTCAGATCGCGCGCGACATCGCTGCGGCTGTCGACCGGGTCGAGATCGCGGTCGTCGTCGGCGGAGGCAACTTCTTCCGCGGTGCGGAGCTCAGCCAGCGCGGAATGGATCGCGGGCGCGCGGACTACATGGGCATGCTCGGCACGGTGATGAACGCCCTTGCGTTGCAGGACTTCCTGGAGCAGGCGGGGGCCCCGACGCGGGTGCAATCCGCCATCTCGATGACTCAGGTCGCCGAACCGTACATCCCGCTGCGCGCGGAGCGGCACATGGAGAAGGGTCGCGTCGTGATCTTCGGCGCCGGCGCCGGTCTGCCGTACTTCTCCACCGACACCGTCGCAGCTCAGCGCGCTCTCGAGATCGGCGCAGAGCAGGTGCTCGTGGCCAAGAACGGCGTCGACGCGATCTACACGGCAGATCCGAACAAGCACGCGGATGCCGAGCGCATCGAGCGCGTGACCTACCGGGAAGCGCTCCAGCAGGGGCTCTCGGTCGTCGACTCGACCGCGTTCAGCCTGTGCATGGACAACAACATGGACATGCGCGTCTTCGGCATGGAGCCGGCGGGCAACGTGACCCGTGCGCTGCTCGGTGAACCGATCGGCACGCTGGTCACGTCCTGAGCGTCTGAGCGGGCGGAGATGACTTCGCCCGATAGAATTTCCAGAACACCCCGACGATAGGAGTCACCGTGATCGCGGACGTCCTCGCTGAAACCACCTCTCGCATGACACGGGCAGTCGAGGCTGCCAAGGAGGACTTCTCCACGGTTCGCACGGGCCGCGCCAACCCGCAGCTCTTCCAGAAGGTGCTCGTCGACTACTACGGAACCCCGACGCCGCTGGCTCAGCTCGCCGCGCTGGCGAATCAGGAAGCGCGAACGCTCATCATCACGCCGTACGACAAGTCGGCGCTGAAGGCGATCGAGCAGGCCGTGCGGGACATGCCGAACCTCGGCGCCAATCCGACCAACGACGGCAACCTCATCCGCGTCTCGATGCCGGAACTCACGGCTGAGCGACGCAAGGAATACGTCAAGCTCGTCAAGACCAAGGCAGAAGATGCGAAGGTGCACGTCCGCGGAATCCGGCGCAAGTCCAAGGACGAGTTGGACGCGCTGAAGAGCGAACTCGGTGAAGACGAGATCGCTCGAGGCGAGAAGGAACTGGATGCTCTCACGCGCCAGCACGTCGACCTCATCGACGAGGCTCTCAAGCGCAAAGAGGCCGAACTCCTCGAGGTGTAGTCGGAATGTCTGACGACTCGGGCGAAGCAGCGGACAGCGGGACTGTGAGGCGTCCGCTGCCCGCGGATGCCCGCACCCCGGCCGCGCCTATCGACCCGACAGATCACTATGCGATTCGCGAGCAGTGGCGCGCGGCGCGTGATGAGTTCGGCACGCACGTCTCGCAGGCGCGTGATCATCTCGACCAGGCGAACGAGCGCATCAAGCAGCGCACCGGTCGCGATCTGATTCTCGCGATCCTGATCGGCCTCGCCTTCGGCGTCGTGCTGCTCGGGTCGCTGCTGTTCATCAAGGTGCTGTTCGTACCGTTCGCCCTCGCTGCTGCTCTGCTCGGGGTCTACGAACTCTCCAGGGCTCTGCGTTCGTCCGGTCGACGGATCGATGTGGTCCCGCAGCTCATCGCGGCCGCGCTCCTCGTTCTCTCGGCATACTTCGCCGCTCCCTGGCTGTGCTGGGTGATGTTGTTCGTCGCGGTCGCATTCGTCATCGTCTGGCGCTTGATCGCGCAGATGGTCGCGAAGGACGGTCGCACGTACGGCGATGTGCTCGCGGACGCCGTCATCGGCGGTTTCGTGCAGATCTACGTCCCATTCCTCGCCGGTATGGCCCTCATCCTGCTCGTGCAGGAAGGCGGTCAGTGGTGGGTGCTCAGCTTCATCGCGATCGCGGTCGCGGCTGACACCGGCGCGTATGCGGCTGGAGTCGCCTTCGGGCGGCATCCGATGGCGCCGCGGATCAGCCCGAAGAAGACCTGGGAAGGATTCGCGGGCGCAGCGCTCGCATCGATCACTGCCGGTGTCCTGCTCGCGCTGTTCCTCCTCGACCTGCCGTGGTGGGCCGGAGTCGTCTTCGGGGTCGCGATCCTGCTGTCTGCGACGCTCGGCGACCTCGGCGAGTCCATGCTGAAACGCGACCTCGGGATCAAGGACATGAGCTCTTGGCTTCCTGGGCATGGCGGTCTCCTGGACAGACTCGACAGCATCCTGCCGTCGACGATCCCCGCGGTCTGCCTCTACTTCCTTCTCTCTCCCTGGGTGGTGCTGTCATGAACTCCGACTCCGTACTGGATCTGGAAGACGCGGAAGAACAGTCTCCACCGGCGTTCACGCTGACCAGCGGACGCACGCTCGGGTATCACCGCGCAGCCGTGGATGCGTTCCTCGCCGCCGCTCGCGCGGCCTTCGAGGACAACAGCGACGATCTCGGTGCAGCCGAGGTGCGCATCGCCTCGTTCCCGCTCGTGAAGGGCGGATATGTCGTTGCCGAGGTGGATGCCGCTCTTGCTCGTGTGGAGGATGCTTTCGCCGCACGCGCCCGTCAGCGCGCCGTGCGCAGTCAAGGCGCCGGTGCGTGGGTGGAACAGGCCAGGGAGGATGCGCAGATCATCCTCGATCACCTGGCCAGGCCCGAGCGGCACCGTTTCGCCCGCACCGGAAAACTCACGTTCGGCTACCGCATCGACGAAGTTGACCATGTCACCACTCGCATCGTGCGGTACCTGCGCGACGGCGAGGCGCTCTCGGCCGAGCAACTGCGTTCTGCCGCATTCCGGATGCAGCGCGGCGGCTACCGCGAGGAGCAGGTGGACGCGCTTCTGGACTCCTCGATCGACGTCATTCTGGCCGTCCGCTGAGCATTCGCATGGCCGTCTCAGGCTCATTTGCGTAGACTGGCACCCATCGTGAACTCCCGTAACGACATGATCCTCTCCGACCGCGCCGCGTCCGCGCGTGTTTCGGCGACCTCGATGCCGTCACGAAACGGCGTGCGCCGCTGGTCCCGACGCCGAGGCGTCGTCGGGTTCTTCGCCGCTTTGGCGGTGGTCGGTTTCGCCGCTGCAATGGTCGCGCCCACCGGTGTCGCGCTGGCCGATCCCGTGACTCCTGACGAGAACGAGACCGCGTACTCGCTCGCTCTCGAGGACACGCAGAACCTCACCGTGACCGTTGAAGGCGCAACGATCGCGCCGATTCAACGAGGATCCTTCTCGGTCTACGTCACACCCAAGCCGACTCCGACCCCGACTGCCACGCAGGCATCGACCGGCGGCGGCGGACCTCTCTTCTACACGGGCGGCGGAGCGCCGGCCGAGTGGATGGCAGCGGCGGGCATCCCCGAGGGCGACCGTGGTTACGTCGACTACATCGTCTCCAAGGAGAGCGGGTGGAACCCGAATGCGGTGAACACCTCTTCTGGAGCCAGCGGCCTCGTGCAGGCGTTGCCGTGCAGCAAGGTTCCCGGAAACTGCTTCGACCCCGTGGACAATCTGCGCTGGGCGAACGGGTACGCGACGGGTCGTTACGGCAGCTGGGCTGGCGCGTACGACTTCTGGACGCGTAACCACTGGTGGTGAGCCGGCGTCATGCCCCGCTCCCGCCGACCGCGTTCAGCGCGCCCTGAGACCGAGGACTCCTTCGAGCGTCTCCTCGCCGGCTGGAAGCGCACCGAGGTGCGCCGCGGTACCGAATGGACGGTTCAGCCGATCTCCGCCGTGCAGTCGCAGAAGGAGTACGTCTGTCCCGGCTGCGGCCGTGAGATCGCGGCCGGAACCGCGCACCTGGTCGCCTGGCGCGCCGACGGCGTGCTCGGTGATGCCGCAGACCTCGCTGCCAGGAGACACTGGCACACACACTGCTGGAGGATGGCGTGAGCATGGAGATCAGGGGCCCGCTCGAGCTGCCCGCTCGGCGCGAGGACATCGAGTTGCAGACCGCCGACGACCTCACCCTGGTCGGCGAGCTGGCTCTGCCCGTTGCGCATGAACCGGTCGCGACGCTGGTGACGTTGCATCCTCTGCCGACCGCGGGCGGTTTCATGGACTCGCACATCCTCCGCAAGGCGGCCGCGCGGCTGCCCGCGCTGGCGGATCTTGCCGTGCTGCGGTTCAACACCCGCGGCACCACCTCGCCGCGCGGCACCAGTGACGGAGCCTTCGATGGCGGCGCGGCCGAACAGTTCGACGTGGCGGCCGCCGTGGAGTTCGCCCGTGAGCGTGGACTTCCGCGCCCGTGGCTGCTGGGATGGTCGTTCGGCACCGAGCTCGCGCTGAAGTACGGCCGTTCGCACGACATCGCGGGGATCATCCTGCTGTCGCCGCCGCTGCATCGCGCCACCGCGGACGAGGTGGCGGCCTGGGCGGGAACGACGACGCCCGTCATCGTGCTGATCCCCGAGTTCGACGACTACCTGCGCCCCGACGAGGCTCACCAACGATTCGCTTCGATTCCGCACGCGACACTGATCTCCGTCGAGGGCGGCAAACACCTCTGGGTGGGGGAGAGCCAGACTCGACGCGTCCTCACCGAGATCGTCGCCGCGGTCAACCCCGCCGCACTCCCGCTGCCGACGCAGTGGCCACCGGTGGGCGGCTGATCGCCCTTCTGCGCGTCAGAGCTCGTTCATCCGCGGGATGATGACCTGACGGTAGATGATCAGGATGCTGGCCGCCACCGGGATCGCGATCAACGCACCGAGGAGCCCCAGAAGGCTTCCGCCGGCGAGGGCCGCGACGACGACGACCGCGCCGGGCACGGCGACGGCCCGGCTCATGATGCGCGGGGAGATGAAATATGCCTCGATCTGCATGTAGATGAGGTAGTAGATCGCCGCTGCGATGGCGGTCGCGGGGGAGCCGAGACCGGGGATCAGGCAGATCAGCACGATGATCGTGGACCCGGTCAATGTGCCGACCAGCGGAATCAGCGAGAAGAAGAACGCGATGACAGCGAGGACAGCGGGGAAGGGCGCATCGATGATCGTGAGGAAGATCGCGCTCAGGATGCCGTTGATGACGCCCTGGCTGACCTGCCCCATGACGTAGTACCCGACGGAGTCGGTGATCTGGTCGGCGATGTCGATGAACCGCTCGCGCTTCGACGCGGGAGCCAGCTGGTACACGGCGCGCTTGAGCGAGGGTGTGGATGCCGTGAGATAGATCGTCAGGATCAGCACGATGAACGCGCCGAAGAGGCCTGTGACGATGGAGGTGCCGACGACGATGACGCTTTCGGTGATCGAGCCCCAGTTGTCGAGCAGCCAATCGGTCGCCTTCGTGAACATGTCGTCGATGAACGACGGTTGGAGCCCGGGGAACACGCCGACGATCCAGTCCTTCACGTCTTCGAGGGCGGTGCTCTGCAGGAAGACGGTGATTCGACGCACGAGTTGGCTGATCTGGTCGATCAGAAGCGGCAGCACCATCAGGACGATGCCGGCGAAGACGCCGAGCACCGCGAGGATCGTGATGAGCACCGCGAGCCAGCGCGGGAGCTTGCGTCGCTCGAGGAACGCGACCACCGGGTCGAGTCCGAGGCTGAGGAAGAGCGCAGTGCCGACGTAGAGCAGCACCGTCGAGAGCGACTGGACGCTTCCGATGAGCATGATGCCCAGGCCCACACCGAGCGTCGCCACCAGGGCGGTGCGGAAGGGGTTGTGGATCTTCATCTGTGCTCCTCGGAATCTCGGATGCATTCAGGCTATCCACCGCCGGGGTCAGCGCTCGCGCGACGTGCCGCGCAGAAGGGAGGTGCCGCCCTCGTGGGCAACACTCAGGTGCTTTCGCTAGTCTGAAATGTCGAGTGTTGCGACTCGGACGGACGTCCGACTCGCGTGAGGAGACTTTTCGTGCGTTTCGTATGGGCCGTCGTGGCCTTCGTGCTGGCCACGGTGCTGATCGGTGCCGGAATCGCCCAGCGCACCATATTCATGGGTCCGTCGTCGCAGCAGATGCAGGTGAAGATCGATGAGCCCGCTCCGTTCGTGCTCATGGACGGCGACGTGCTCCGTGCCCGTCCCGGCGCACAGACGCTGTTGATCCGCGGTGAGGGAGACATCTTCGCCGCCTACGGACGCACCGCGGACCTCAAGGCATGGCTCGCCGATTCCGACTACAACCAGGTGAGCCTCAACGACGCGGGCCGTCCGACGGTGAAGGCCGTCGCCGCGACCACCGCCGCCGAAGAGCCCGCCGACGGCGAGGAGACTCCGGCAGAGGAGGCACCCGCAGAGGAGGCACCGGCTGAGGGCGAGACCCCCGCGGACGAGTCCGCAGGGCGAAATCCCGCTGGCTCCGACCTCTGGCTCGACTCGTTCACGGAGAAGGACGCTCTGATCGCGGACAACATGCAGCTCCCGGACGGCATGAGCGTTCTCATCGCCCATGACGGCACCCAGGATGCCCCGGACAGCGTCGTCGTGTCCTGGCCGCTCGACACCTCTACTCCGTGGGCCGGCCCGCTGATGGCCGCCGGTGCCGCTGCGCTCCTTGCGGGGCTCGTGATGTACGTGCTCGGCATCCGCCACCAGCGTCGTGGTCGTGGTCCGCGCCGCAAGGGCCCAGGACCGATGCCCGCCACGGAGCCGATCGAACTCGCAGCCCTTCCGCCCGCGGAGCGTGAGGCCATCGAGGCTCCGGCTGATGCACCGAAGCAGGGCGACGCGAACGAGCCCGTGCAAGACGGCAAGGAACCGGAGGCGCGGAAGTCCATGAGCGCGACCCGCTCGACACGCCGTCGTCGGATGCTGGCGCTTCCTGCGCTCGGTCTCACGGCGCTCCTTGCCGCCGGCTGCTCGGCGGACTCCTGGCCGCAATTCGGTGCCGGCGCCCCGACGCCGTCTCCGACGCCCACTGTCATCGCGCCCGAGAACCAGAAGCCGCCAGCGGTGACCGAGGCTCAGGCAGCGCGCATCCTGCAGCAGATCTCGAGCACACTGGTCGAAGCGGACACCGCTCTCGACCTCGAGCTCGCGAAGACCCGCCTGGACGGGGCTGCGCTGGCCGCACGGGGTACCGAGTATGCACTGCGCACGGCGATCCCAGAGACGCCGGTGCCGGCCGCGATTCCGACCGAAGACATCGAGGTCGTGCTCCCGGAAGCCACGGATCGCTGGCCACGCACTGTCCTCCTGCTCTCGAAGAGCACCGCGGACGAGACGGTGCCGCCGGCGATCCTGACCATGACCCAGCAGGATCCGTGGTCGAACTACAAGGTGACGAACATCGCCGAGATGCAGGCCTCCTCCAAGGTTCCTGACCTCGCCGCACCGTGGCTGGGCACCTCGATCGTGCCGACCGATTCCGCCTTCCTCAGCATGGCGCCGGGCGAGCTCGCCGCGGCGTTCGCCGACGTCGTCGACACGGGAGAGCAGAGCGCGTCTTACGGACTTTTCGATGAACTCTCGCTGAAACTCGCGACGTCGATCCGCGACAGCCGTCAGGCTGTGGTGCAGACCTTGGCCGATAACGGCGCCGCCGATACGTCGCAGACCGCGTTCGACATCGTGCCGTCCGACTCGGCACCGGTATCGATGACCACTCTCGACAGCGGCGCGATCGTCGCGATCTCCCTCATCGACAAGGAGACGGTGACGCCCACCTCGGGCGACGCGGTCATCCGGTTCGGCGACAACGCCCAGGCGAAGGCGTTGACCGGAGCGAACGAGTCCGCCAAGGGCGTCGAGACGACATACGAATTCCAGCTGTTCTTCGCGGTGCCGGCCCAGAGCTCGACGGAGCAGATCCGTCTTCTCGCCGCCCGCCAGGACCTTCTCAGTGTGCAGGTGATCAAGTGAGCGAAATCTCTCCCGCCGCGCTTCGTGGCGCCGTCGACCTCTCGTCGCTGCGAGGGCGGCCCACACAACCGGCAGCTGCCGCACCGGCAGCGGTGCCCGGCATCGTCGATGTCGTCGTCGATGCGACGGACGAGTCCTTCGGACAGATCCTCGAACTCTCCCGTACCGTCCCCGTGGTCGTCGATCTCTGGGCCGAGTGGTGCGGTCCCTGCAAGCAGCTGAGCCCGATCATCGAGAAGGTGACCAGGGAGCTCGAAGGCCGTGTGCTGCTCGCCAAGGTCGACGTCGACGCCAACCCGCAGTTGGCGCAGGGCTTCCGGGCGCAGTCGATCCCGATGGTTGTCGCACTGATCGCCGGTCAGCCCGTGCCGATGTTCACCGGCGCGGTGCCGGAGGCGCAGGTTCGCGAGGTCTTCGCCCAGCTCCTGCAGCTGGCAGCGCAGAACGGCGTCACCGGCACCCTTCCGGTCGGCGACGGTGCAGCAGTTCAGACGGAAGAGCCGGAAGAGCCGGCGCTGCCGCCACTGCATGCCGAGGCATTCGCCGCCATCGAGTCCGGCGACTACGCGGCGGCGATCGTCGCGTACCAGAAGGCGCTCGCGGAGAACCCCAGGGACGAGGAGGCGATCGCCGGCCTCGGCCAGGTGCGACTGCTCGACCGTGTGCAGGGCCTCGATCTTCAGGAAGCGCGCGCTGCTGCGGCCGCCGCCCCCCGCGATGTGTCGGCGCAGTTCGCCGTTGCCGACCTCGATCTCGCCGGTGGGCACGTGGAGGACGCGTTCGGTCGTCTTCTCGATCTGTTCCAGACGCTTCCCGCAGACGAGCGCACTCCGGTGCGTGAACGACTCGTGGAGCTGTTCGGGTTGATCGGCGCATCTGATCCTCGCGTCATCACTGCGCGCAACCGACTGACCTCGCTCCTGTTCTGACGTGCTTCCGGTGGACTCGGCGATCCTTGGCCGTGTCCACCGGAAACTTCAGCCGTGGTTCACGGTCGGAACATGCGGCTCCGGCTGATGACGCAGCCACAGCGTCGAAAGCGCCGGTAGCGTCAGTGTCGCCGTCGGTGCGCCGTCACCGTCGGCATGCGCCACGACCAGGCCGAGGTTGCCCGAACCGCGGCCGCCGTAGTCCGCCGCATCCGTGTTCAGGATCTCCTGCCAGACGCCCTCTCTTGGCAGCGCGAGTCGGTAACCGGAGTGCTCGACACCGGCGAAGTTGCTGATGACGACCAGACGACCACCGTGCGCGTCGCGCCGCTCGAAGGCGATCACGGTCGGATCCCAGGTCGGCGCACCCAGTCGGGTGAACGACGAACTGTCATTGTCGCGTTCCCAGAGCGGTGCCTGGGCGCGGTATGTGCTGTTCAGCGCACCGACGAAGCTCTGCAGTTGCGCGTGCGATGGCTGCTCCAGCAGCCACCAGTCGAGCTCCCGTCCCTCTGACCACTCCGCGATCTGGCCGAACTCCTGCCCCATGAACAGCAGCTTCTTACCGGGGTGGCCCCACATGTAGCCGAGGTAGGCGCGGACGTTGGCGAGCTTGTGCCAGTGGTCGCCAGGCATCTTCGCCAGCAGGCTGCCCTTGCCGTGCACGACCTCGTCATGGCTGATGGGGAGCAGATAGTTCTCGCCGAAGGCGTAGACGAACGAGAACGTCATCTCGCCCTCGTGGTGTGCCCGGTACATCGGGTCCCGCTCGATGTACTGCAGCGAGTCGTTCATCCAACCCATGTTCCACTTGAAGCCGAAGCCGAGTCCCGCGTGACTTGTCGGGGCGGTGACTCCGGGGAAGCTGGTCGACTCCTCGGCGATCATCATGACCCCGGGGTACAGGCGGTACGCGGTGGCATTGACCTCCTGCAGGAAGCGGATCGCCTCGAGATTCTCCCGCCCGCCGTGGATGTTCGGCTCCCACTCGCCGTCGTTGCGCGAGTAGTCCAGGTACAGCATCGAAGCGACGGCATCCACGCGAAGCCCATCCACGTGGAACTCGCTGAACCAGAACAACGCATTCGCGACGAGGAAATTGCGCACCTCGTTGCGTCCGTAGTCGAAGATCAGCGTGCCCCAGTCCTGGTGCTCACCGCGACGGGGGTCCGGATGCTCGTAGAGAGCCTGCCCGTCGAAGCGCGCCAGCGCGAACGCATCCTTCGGGAAATGCCCTGGCACCCAGTCCATGATCACGCCGATGCCGGCCTGGTGCAGCCGGTCGATCAGGTACTTGAGGTCGTCGGGGCTGCCGAATCGGCTGGTCGCGGCGTAGTAGCCGCTGACCTGGTAGCCCCAGGAGCCGCCGAAGGGGTGCTCAGCGAGCGGCATGAACTCGACGTGGGTGAACCCGGCCTCTGTCACGTGCGCGATGAGCGGATCAGCGACGTCGCGGTAGCCGAGACCGTGTCGCCACGATCCGAGGTGCACCTCGTACACCGACAGCGGCTGCGCGACCGCATGCGTCGCAGCCCTCCGGGTCATCCAGGCGCCATCGGCCCACGCGTATGCGGACTGCGCGACGACGGATGCCGTGCCCGGCGGCACCTCGGCGGCCACCGCCATCGGGTCGGCCTTGAGGATCCATCCACCGCCCCTCGTGCGGATCTGGTACTTGTACTTGGTGCCGACCGACAGATCGGGGATGAAGAGCTCCCAGAGCCCGCTCACGCCCATGGAGCGCATCGCGTGGGCTTCGCCGTTCCAGCCGTTGTGATCGCCGACGACCCGGACCGCTGTCGCGTTCGGCGCCCACACGGCGAAGGAGACGCCGGGCTCGCCGTCCATTGTCCGCGGGTGGGCACCCAGAGCTTGCCAGAGTCGCTCATGCCGTCCCTCGGCGATCAGGTGCAAGTCCAGCTCGCCGATTGTCGGGAGGTGACGATACGGGTCGCCCGCGATCGTCTCCTCGACGTCGGTGTACGCGGTAGCCACCCGATAGGGGACAGTTGGGCCGTCATGGCGCGCTTCCCAGATTCCGTGGGCGGCGTGTTCGAGCTGGAGCCGCGTGCCGTCTGCGAAGACGGCGGCGACCGATGATGCGAGCGGTCGACGCACGCGGATCACCGTGACCGTCTGATCGGCTGCTGTCGTGATCGGATGGGCCCCGAGGACGGCGTGCGGTTCGTGGTGGGATCCCGCGGCGACGGCCTCCCATTCGGCGGAGACGCTGATGTCTTCTGCGTAGCTCATGCTCGCTCCTTCACCCTCAGAATGTGCACCGGCTCGGCGAAGGCGTCGAGGCGCACGTAGTTGTGGTCGCTCCAGGTCCAGACGCTGCCGGAGAGCAGGTCCTCGACCTCGAAGCTCTCGCCGAGCGGGACGTCCCACACGCGGGTGTCCAGATGAACCATCGTCTGCCGCACGGAATGCGGATCGACGTTGGCGATGACGATGATCGTGTCCGGCGTGCCCGTTCCGGTGAAGGCGGCGTCGAGATGCTTGCTGTAGACGAGGATCGACTCGTCGTCGCTCCAGTGCACCGAGAAGTTGCGCAGCTGGCGCAACGCAGGATGTGCCCGGCGAATCTCGTTCAGCCGGCGCAGCAGCGGCGCGAGCGAGTCGCCTCTCTCCTCGGCGCCATCCCAGTCGCGGAACTTGTACTCGTACTTCTCGTTGTCGATGTTCTCCTCGGAACCAGGTCGCGCGACATTCTCGACCAGTTCGTACCCGGCATACACACCCCAGGTCGGCGCTGCGGTCGCGGCGATCGCGGCTCGGATCCGGTACGCCGCGCGCCCTCCGAACTGGAGGTATTCGGTGAGGATGTCGTGCGTATTCACGAACAGGTTGGGGCGCATGAAGTCGGCGGTGTCGTGCGAGACCGATGTCAGGAACTCCTCGAGCTCCGCCTTCGTGTTCCGCCAGGTGAAGTACGAGTAGCTCTGCTGGAAACCCGCCTTCGCCAGGCTCTGCATCATCGCCGGTCGTGTGAACGCCTCGGACAGGAAGATCACGTCGGGGTCTTCCGTGCAGACGATGCCGATGAGCCACTCCCAGAACTGCACCGGCTTGGTGTGCGGGTTGTCGACCCGGAAGATCTTCACGCCCTGCGAGACCCAGTGACGGACGATGCGGAGAACCTCGGCGTAGATCCCGGCGGGGTCGCGGTCGAAGTTGACCGGATAGATGTCCTGGTACTTCTTCGGAGGGTTCTCCGCGTACGCGATCGTGCCGTCGGGCAGCACCGTGAACCATTCCGGATGCTCCGCGACCCAGGGGTGATCGGGCGCCGCCTGCAACGCGAGGTCGAGTGCGACCTCGAGGCCTTCCTTGTTCGCGGCGCGCACGAACGCGCGGAAGTCCGCGGCGGTGCCGAGATCCCTGTGGATGGCATCGTGGCCGCCGTCGGGCGAGCCGATCGCATAAGGGGAGCCGGGATCACCAGGCAGCGCTTCGAGTGTGTTGTTGCGCCCCTTGCGGTTGATCTCTCCGATGGGATGGATCGGCGGGAGGTAGATGACGTCGAATCCCATGCCTGCGACGCCGGGCAGGCGCTTGATCGCGGTGCGGAACGTTCCGCTCTTGACCGTTGCGTCCTTCTGTCGTTTCGCACCCTCGGAGCGCGGGAAGAACTCATACCAGGCGCCGACGCCCGCGAGTTGGCGCTCGACCAGGAGGCTGAGCGCGACGGATGCGGAGCGGAGCGTGCTGAGCGGTCGGTCGGTGAAGATCGTCGCCAGGTCCCGATCGGTGGCGACGGCGGAGATCAACTCAGCGTCGGCGCCCTGCAGGCTCTCCGATGCAGCGGCGAGGTGCTTTCGCTGAGCGGCCGGGCGGCTCTTCTCCGCGGCCGCGCGAGTGAGGATCTGGGCACCGAGAGCCGCCATCACCGGCGTATCGACGTCGAGCGCAGCCTTCAGCTCTGCAGCGTGCGCCCAGGTCGCAAAGTCATCGGAGAACGCTTCGAAGCGGTACGACCACGTCCCTCGTTCATCCAGCGCTACGTCGGCGCGCCAGCGGTCGGTTCCGTCGTGGAGCGGGGCGAGTCGGTGCAGACTCTCCTCGCCGCTCGGAGACGTCAATCGCAGATGCACGCCGATGATGTCGTGACCTTCGCGAAAGGCGGTCACGCCGAACGGCACGACCTCTCCGGCGAAGGCCTTGGCCGAGAACCCGCCGGGAACGTGCGGCGTCGGTGATACCAACGGTATGCGTGTCGTGCGCAACTGCTCGGTGTCGGCGCTGTCCCCCAAGGGACGCAGCGGAATCTGGACACGGCTCCGGAGAGCCGCCGTTCGGGTTTCGGTGCGTGAGGCCACTAGCTGAATGTACCGCCCCGACTCCCTCGCTGGAAGCGAGCGGCGAGGCGGGTCGCAGCCTCATCTCACTCGACGCGGAAAAGCCTCATCGAGGTGCCAAGAACCGGCAGCACATCACCGGGCGCGAAGACATCCGTGCTCTCGGTCGGACGATCCTCAGCGCTCGACCAGAGCGAGACGAACCGGGTCGCTCCCTCGATCTCCTCGGGGAGACGGACGTCGATGGGCGATTCCGTGCCGTGCACGATCAACAGGATGCGGTTCTCCGCCTCCTTGTCCGGCGTGGACGCGGCGACATACTGCAGGGTGCGGTTACCGGGGTCGCCCCACTGCGAAACCTCCATCGTCTCGCCGTTCTGGTCGTACCAGTCCATGACGCTCGCGTTGGGGATGTGCTCGCCGAGACGCGCGTAGCGACTCGGCCGCAGCGCGGGATTCTCCATGCGCAGCTGGATGAGTCGGGTGACGTGCGCGCGGAGGTCCTCCTGCCACGGCTCGAACTCCCAGGGGAACCAGCTGAGGGGGGAGTCCTGCGCATACGCATTGTTGTTGCCCCGCTGCGTGCGCCCGATCTCGTCACCGGCCGTGAGCATCGGGATGCCGGCGGAGAGGAGCAGCGTGCCGAGGAGATTGCGCATGGCCTTGCGGCGCGCGGCCAGGATCACCGGGTCGTCGGTCGGCCCTTCGACACCATGGTTGAACGCGCGGTTCATGTCGGCGCCGTCGCGGTTCTGCTCGCCGTTGCCCTCGTTGTGCTTGACGTCGTAGGAGACCAGGTCGTGCAGGGTGAAGCCGTCGTGCGCGGTGACGAAGTTGACGCTCGCCAGAGGTCCGCGGTCCTCGCTGAACGTGTTCGACGAACCGGCGAGACGCGTGGCGAAGCCACCGATTCCGACGGGGGCGGACGCGCGGCGGGCGTAGTCGATGTCACTCAGCCAGAAGTTGCGCACCCGGTCGCGATAGCGGTCGTTCCATTCGTGCCAGCCGGCGGGGAAGTTGCCGGTCTGCCAGCCGCCGAGGCCGACATCCCATGGCTCGGCGATGAGCTTGGTCTCTCGCAGCACGGGGTCGTCTGCGATCGCGGTGAGCAATGGATGCTCGGGTGTGTAGGCGTGGGACCCATCGCGGGCGATTGCCGCGGCGAGGTCGAAGCGGAAGCCGTCGATCTGCATCTCCTGCGCCCAGTAGCGCAGCGAGTCCAGCACCAGCCGCGCACCGGCTGGCGTCGCCGTGTTGAGCGTGTTTCCGCATCCGGTGGTGTCGATGTAGGCGCCATCCGGCTGCTGGCGATAATACGAGGCGTTGTCGATGCCGCGCAGGCCGGATCGAGGTCCACCGAGTCCCTCCTCTGACGTGTGGTTGTAGACCACGTCCAGGATGACTTCGAGTCCGGCCTCGTGCAGCAGTCGCACCATGCCCTTGAACTCGGCGAGGACGGCTTCCGGTCCGCCCTTGCGCGCCTGCTCGGTGGCGTACGCGGTGTGCGGCGTGAAGAAATTGAGGGTGTTGTAACCCCAGTAGTTCGTGAGCCCCAACTGCAACAGCCGAGGCTCGGGAACGAAGGCCTGTACCGGCAGCAACTCGATCGAGGTGATGCCCAGCGAGTGGAAATGCTCGATCATCGCGGGATGCGCGAGGCCGGCGTACGTGCCGTGCAGCGCAGGCGGCACGTCGGGGTGGCGCTTGGTCAGGCCCTTGAGGTGTCCCTCGTAGATGACGGTGCGATCGAGAGGGATACGGGGCTTCTGCGAATCTCCCCAGTCGAAACCGTCGACGATGACGACGGAACGCCACTCCTCGTAGCCGTCGCCCTGCGCGAGGCCCCGAGCGTACGGATCGAGGAGAAGGGATTCCACGTTGAAGGTGTTCCCCGGACCGTGCGGTCCGTCCACGCGGACGGCGTAGCGCGTGCCCGGTTGCAGCAGTTCGGTGGTGATCTCCCAGACGCCGCCGGGGCGGCGCTCGAGAGGCACCTCGTCGGTGACCCAGTCGAGATCGGTGGCATCGAAGATGACGAGCTCGACGGCAGAGGCGTTCTGCGACCAGAGACGGAGAGTTCCCACCCCGTCGTGCAGGCGAACGCCGAGGTTTTCGAGTGCGGCTCCCCCCAGAGGAGCGGCAGCGGGCTGCGGACACATGGAGGACAGCCTAGGCGCACGCGGCTCGGGAACCGCGCAACGCCGCGACGGCAGGCGGGTGGGAGGATGGGGGAATGCGGTTCTACCTCGATCACGCGGCGACCTCGCCCCTCCGGCCGGAGGCGCGGGATGCCTGGCTCGAAGCGACCGGCGTGACGGGGAACGCCTCGTCCACTCACGGCTCGGGTCAGGCCGCGCGCCGCCTTCTCGAGACGTCGCGAGAGCGCATAGCGGCAGTCCTGGACGCTGATCCCATCGAGGTCGTCTTCACCTCCGGCGGCACCGAGTCGATCAACCTCGCGTTGCAGGGCTTGTGGCGAGCGCGGGACCCCCGCACCAGCGCGATCGTGCTTCCGGATGCCGAGCACCACGCGACGTTCGACACGGTCGCGGCGCTGGCAGCGGAGGGCGCGGAGGTGCGGCCGGTGCCGGTGACCTCCGATGCGCACGTGACTCCTGCGGCGTTCGCCGCGGCGCTGCGACCCGCAGGATCGCCCTCGGCCGCGCTGGCGACGGCACTCGTGGCGAACAACGAGGTCGGCACGATCAATGACGCGGCCACGCTTGCGGCAGCTGCCGCGGGCGCGGCGGTGCCGCTCCATCTGGACGCGGTCGCCGCTCTCGGTCACGTGCCGCTGTCGTATCGCCGGCTGCGGGGGAGCGCGGAACCGGCTTCGGGTCTCGTCGCGCTGAGCCTCGCAGGGCACAAGATCGGCGCGCCCGTGGGCACCGGCGTGCTGGTCGTCGACCGCACCGCGCGGATGGCACCGCTGCAGCACGGCGGAGCGCAGCAGCGCGGTTTGCGTGCGGGGACGCAGGACGTGGCCGGAGCGGCGGCGTTCGCGGTGGCGCTGGAGCTCGCAGAGGCTGAACGCCTCGCGGAGGGCACTCGACTGCGAACTCTGCGCGACCGGCTGGTGGCCGGGATCACCGCGGCCGTTCCGGCCTCCGCGTTGCTCGGCGATCCGGTGAATCGTCTGCCGGGCAACGCCCACATGCTCTTCCCCGGTGCGGTCGGGGAGAGTCTGCTCTTCATGCTCGACATGGCAGGCGTTTCCTCTTCCACGGGGTCGGCCTGTCAGGCGGGTGTCGCGGAGCCGTCGCACGTCGTACTGGCGATGGGGCGCAGCGAGCGCGACGCGCGCAGTGTGATCCGGTTCAGTCTCGGCAGGACATCCGGCGATGCCGAGGTCGATGCGGTGCTCGCCGTCATCGCAGACGCGTATGCGCGCGCATCCGGGACCAGCACAGGCAACCGCTCGTAGACTGGACTCATGCGGATCCTGGCAGCAATGAGTGGCGGAGTGGACTCCGCCGTCGCGGCTGCCCGGGCCGTGGAGGCGGGGCACGACGTCGTGGGCGTGCATCTTGCGTTGTCTCGTGCCGGAGGCACGCTGCGCACCGGCAGTCGCGGCTGCTGCACCATCGAGGACGCACTCGATGCTCGACGCGCGGCCGACATGCTCGGCATCCCCTTCTACGTCTGGGACTTCTCGGAGCGTTTCCGCGACGACGTGATCGAAGACTTCATCTCCGAGTACCGCGCCGGCCGCACTCCGAACCCGTGCATGCGGTGCAACGAGAAGATCAAGTTCGCCGCCCTGCTGGAGCGGGCGATCGAGCTCGGTTTCGACGCGGTGTGCACCGGGCACTATGCGACGCTGGTGCCGACGCCTGCGGGGCTCGAGCTGCACCGGGCTTCGGATGCCGCCAAGGACCAGTCCTACGTGCTCGGCGTTCTGACCGCCGAGCAGTTGGCGCACACGTACTTCCCACTCGGCTCGACGCCGTCGAAGGCCCTCGTGCGGGCTGAGGCTGCGGAGCGCGGCCTCAGCGTGGCGCAGAAGCCGGACAGCCACGACATCTGCTTCATCCCCGACGGCGATACCCGCGGGTGGCTCGCCGAGAAGGTCGGCGCCGAGACCGGAGCGATCCTGGACCGCGCCGGTGACGTCGTGGGCACGCACGAAGGCGCGCACGCGTTCACGGTCGGGCAGCGGCGCGGCCTCAAGCTCGGCGTGCCCGCCGCCGACGGCAAACCACGATTCGTCCTCGAGGTGCGGCCGGTGTCGAACACGGTCGTCGTAGGCCCGAAGGAGGCACTCGCCATCGCGGAGATCGCGGGGGAGAGGTTCTCCTGGGCGGGAGCTGCGCCCGAGGCGCCGGAGTTCGACTGCGAGGTGCAGATCCGTGCGCACGCCGACCCGGTGACCGCGGTGGCGTTCGTGTCGGATGCAGGGGTGCGGGTCGTACCGCAGGTCGCGCTCGATGGCGTGGCGCCGGGGCAGACCGCAGTGCTCTACGTCGGCACTCGTGTGCTCGGACAGTTCACGATCGACCGAACGGTGTCGGCGGTTCCGGTCGACGCATAGCGCGGTTTCTATACGCGCGCGTGTCGCACCCCCCTCGTAGACTGGCGAGGTGCCGGAGAACATCTCACTGGAAGCCGCCCGCAGCGAGGCCGACGATCTGACCACGCGCATCCTCGAGGCGAAGGACGCGTACTACGGGCGGGACACCTCGCTCGTCGATGACGCCACCTACGACGGGTGGATGCGACGGCTCGAAGAACTGGAGCGGCTGCATCCGGAACTCGCCGGGCAGGATTCGCCGACGCAGATGGTGGGGGCAGCCGAATCCACCGGACTCGCCACCATCGAGCACGCCGAGCGGATGCTCAGCCTCGACAACGTCTTCTCGATCGAAGAGCTCCGGGAATGGGCGGCGAAGGCGCAATCGTCCGCCGGTCGTGAAGTGGCGTGGCTCACCGAACTGAAGATCGACGGGCTCGCGATCAATCTCCGATATGAGAACGGCGTACTGACCTCGGCGGCGACACGCGGAGACGGACGTGTCGGCGAGATCGTCACCGAGAACGCCCTTCGGCTGCCTGAGATCCCGCAGCGTCTGGTCGGCACCGGGCATCCGTCGATCGTAGAGGTGCGCGGCGAGGTGTTCATCCCGGTCGCCGCCTTCGAGCGGCTGAACGCCGCACAGGCGCGTTTCCGCGACCTCGCCTATGCCGATGCTCTTGAGCGCTGGACCGCGCGCGGCGGTGCGAAGAAGCCCTTCGACGAGGACAAGGCTCGCACCGCTGCCGCGCGTCGATTCCCTTCCTTCGCGAATCCGCGCAACGCGGCCAGCGGTGGATTGCGGCAGCAGATCGAGAAGAAGAACGGCCTCGAGCTGGAGGCGGCGCTGCTGCGCGTCGAATCGCTGGCGATGTATGTGCACGGCATCGGCGCATGGCAGAATCCTCCCGTCGCCACGCAGAGCGAGGTGTACGACCTGCTCTCCGCGTGGGGTCTGCCGACGAGTCCGCATACGAAGGTCTGCCACGGCATCGACGAGGTGGTGGGGTTCGTCGAGCATTTCGGTGCGCACCGGCACGACATCGAGCATGAACTCGACGGCATCGTGGTCAAGGTCGACGAGTTGGCACTGCACGACGAGCTGGGCATGACCAGTCGCGCGCCGCGATGGGCGATCGCCTACAAGTACCCGCCGGAGGAGGTGCAGACGAAGCTCCTCGACATCGTCGTCTCCGTGGGGCGCACAGGACGAGCGACACCGTTCGCCGTCATGGCTCCGGCACACGTGGCGGGCTCCGTCGTGCGCCAGGCGACGCTGCACAACAAGGACGTCGTCAAAGCGAAGGGCGTCCTCATCGGCGACACCGTCGTGCTGCGCAAGGCGGGGGATGTGATCCCCGAGGTTCTCGGACCCGTCGTCGAGAAGCGGGACGGCACCGAGCGGGAGTTCGTGATGCCGATCGGCTGTCCGGAGTGCGGCACGCCACTGCGGCCGATGAAAGAGGGCGATATCGATCTGCGCTGCCCGAACGCCCGTTCATGCCCTGCGCAGGTGCGAGGGCGAGTGGAGCACATCGGATCGCGCGGTGCGCTCGACATCGAGGCGCTGGGCGAGGTCACCGCTGCGGCGCTGACGCAGCCCACATCACCCGAGATCCCTCCGCTGCAGACCGAAGCGGGACTCTTCGCGCTCACCCTCGACGAGATCGTGCCCATCGAGCTCTTCGTGCGTGACGCCGAGACCGGGCTGCCGAAGGAAGATGACGACGGTCTCGTCAAGACGCGTGCTCCGTTCCGCCGCAACCCCACGGCCGCGGAGCGGAAGTCCGGGCTGGAAGGCCCGCAGCCGTCGTCGCAGGCGCTGACCCTCCTCGCCGAGCTGGAGAAGGCGAAGACGAAGGAGCTCTGGCGTCTTCTGGTCTCGCTCAACATCCGCCATGTGGGCCCGGTCGCCGCCCGAGCGCTGGCGCAGTGGTTCGGATCGCTGGATGCCATTCGTGCCGCCTCGCGGGAGGAACTCGCGGGCGTCGAGGGCGTCGGCGGCATCATCGCCGATTCGCTCACGGAATGGTTCACCGTCGACTGGCACCGCGAGATCGTCGCACGGTGGACCGAGGCCGGCGTGCAATGGGCGACGCCCGGTCACGCGGGCCCCGGCGCCGCGGTGATCGAGGGCGGTGTGCTCGACGGGCTCACTGTCGTCGCGACCGGCTCTCTCGATGGTTATTCGCGAGATGGCGCGCAGGAGGCGATCATCCAGGCGGGTGGCAAGGCGGCATCCAGCGTCTCGAAGAAGACCGACTTCGTCGCTGCGGGTCCCGGTGCCGGCTCCAAGCTCGCGAAGGCTGAAGAGCTCGGCATCCGCATCCTGGATGCCGCACAGTTCCACGTCCTGGTCACCGAGGGACCTGACGCGCTTGGCCCCGTGAGCGACGCCTCTTGAAGCGGTACGGACCGCTGATCGCCGTACCCGAGGCGCTTGCGATCGGTGATCCTGGCCGGCATCACCTGCGACTGACACCGGATGCGGTGATCCTGCGCGAGGGTGTCGAGAACCGCGGCATCGTCGCGTGGGAGGGGCTCCAGGCGATAGCCCTCGATGTGCCGACGACCCGATTCCGATTGCCTGGATTGGTCGGTACGATCCTGCTCGGCGCATTGACCGCGCTGACGTTGACGGACCTCGGTATCGACCCGGAGGACGGCGCCGTCGAGGTGAGAGCGCACGGCGAATCCACGAGGTCTCCGTTGAGTCGGCATCATGTCGGCGGCTATTGGGCGCCGACGGTCACCGGCGCACAGAGGCTGATCCAGTACCTGATCGAGAACCCCGAGCAGCGCTCACTCCTCGCACGACCCGAGGCCTTGATCGACGTGGCCGCCAGGCTCGCGACCCAAGAGGAACGCTCGCTGGATGGTTGACCGGCTCATCGTCGTCAACGGGATGGCCGGCGCAGGAAAGACCACGCTCGCGGGTCCGCTGGCCGCTGAACTCGGCATCCCCCTGGTGTCCAAGGACGTCATCAAAGAGGCACTGGGCGACGCGGTGACGGCGCGCCTGCCGACGACGAAGCTCGGCGCGCTGGCAGCGGATGCGCTGTGGCGCTTGACGGGGATGCTCGAGGGCACCGTGATGGTCGAGTCGGTGTGGCTGACGGGACGCGATGAGGAATGGTTCCGCCGCGGCTGGGTGTCCGTCGGTTCTCCCGCGGGCATCGAACTGTGGTGCGAGGCTCCACGCGCGACGATGCGTGAACGCTACCTGACGCGGCCGCGTCACGCTGTGCACGATGATCATGCACGCATCGCCGAATGGGAGGCCGCCGCGGCGGTCGCTCAGCCGCTCACCGGGTTTCCGGTGCGTCGGGTCGACAGCAGTAGCCCTGTAGAGGTCTCTGCTCTGGCCGCCGAGATCATCCGCGCGTTTCTCTGACGTCGTGCGCCTGCCGGCGGCATAACGAACGACTTCCCGCACGAGTACCGGCGTCAGACGCGGTTCTCTCGTGCGGGAAGTCGGGACTACTGGTGTTGCGGCTCAGCCCTTGTGGCGGGGCTTGCGGAACGGCCGCTCTTCGCGGTCACCGGTACGCGGGCCACGGTCGTCGTCATCGCGCGATCGGCGTCCGGGAGCACCACGGTCGGCCTTGATCTCGATCAGGCGGCCGGAGATGCGGGTGTCGCGCAGCTTCTCGAGCACCGACGGATCCATGTTCGCGGGAAGCTCGACGGTCGAGAAGTCGGGACGGATGTTGATCACGCCGAAGTCGTCGCGGCCGAGGCCGCCCTCGTTCGCCAGCGCGCCGACGATCTGGCGGGGCTCGACGCGGTGACGACGGCCGACCTCGATGCGGTACGGCGTGTAGTCGCCGCGTCCACGACGGTCGGTGCGCGGTTCGCGGTCGGTGCGCGGAGCACGCGTGCCACCGGCGGAGTCGCGTGCAGGACGGTTGTCAGCGGCCACGGCCTTCGACAGCGGGTCGTGCGCCGGGTCCAGCAGCAGCGGCGTCGCGCCCTGGGCGACCACGGCGAGGGCAGCGGCGACGTCGCCCTCAGGAACGTCGTGGTTGCGCACGTAGTGCGCGACGATGTCGCGGAACCCGTCGATCCGAGCGGTCTCCGAAAGTGCGGCCGTGATCGCGTCGTCGAAGCGCGCGAGGCGGGTCGTGTTGACGTCCTCCGTGCTCGGGAGCTGCATCTGGGTCGGCTGCTGACGCGTCGCCTTCTCGATGCTCTTGAGCAGGTAGCGCTCGCGCGGTGTGATGAAGCTGATCGCATCGCCCTTGCGGCCGGCGCGGCCGGTACGGCCGATGCGGTGCACGTACGATTCGGTGTCGGTGGGGATGTCGAAGTTCACGACGTGGCTGATGCGCTCCACGTCGAGGCCACGGGCGGCGACATCGGTGGCGACGAGGATGTCGAGCTTGCCATCCTTCAGCTGGTTCACCGTGCGCTCGCGCTGCACCTGCGCCACGTCGCCGTTGATGGCGGCGGCGGAATAGCCACGGGCGCGCAGCTTCTCGGCGAGCGTCTCGGTCTCGTTCTTGGTGCGAACGAACACGATCATCCCCTCGAAGTTCTCTACCTCGAGGATGCGGGTGAGCGCGTCGACCTTCTGCGCGTACGACACCACGAGGTAGCGCTGCGTGATGTTCGTGCCGGTCGCCGTCTTCGACTTGATGCTGATCTCTTCGGGATCACGCAGGTACTGCTGCGCCAGACGGCGGATCTGCGGCGGCATGGTCGCCGAGAACAGGGCGACCTGCTTCTCCTTGGGCGTCTGCGCCAGGATCTGCTCGACGTCTTCTGCGAAGCCCATCTTCAGCATCTCGTCGGCCTCGTCGAGCACCAGGTACTTCAGTTCCGAGAGGTCCAGGGTGCCCTTGGCGAGGTGATCCATGATGCGACCGGGGGTGCCGACGATCACGTGCACGCCGCGCCGAAGCGCCGAAAGCTGCACGCCGTAGCCCTGTCCGCCGTAGACGGGCAGCACGTGCACGCCCTTCATCTTCGCGGCGTACGACTCGAACGCCTCGCACACCTGCAGCGCGAGCTCGCGCGTGGGGGCCAGCACCAGCGCCTGCGGGGTCTTCTGAGAGATATCGAGGTTTTCCAGCACGGGCAGTGCGAACGCCGCCGTCTTGCCGGTTCCGGTCTGCGCCATACCGACCACATCGCGACCGGCGAGCAGTGTCGGAATCGTCGCGGCCTGGATGGGGGACGGCGTCTCATAGCCGAGGTCGCGGACCGCTCTGAGGACGGGGCCGGTCAGGCCGAGTTCCTCGAATCCGGGAGTTTCAGGGGTTTCGGGGGCATCAGCGTTCACAGCGTCTTCAGGAGTCACTAACCAAAGGTAGCGCTTTCGCGAGGTTCGCACCTGTGAAGACGGCTCAGGAGCCGGTGGTGAGGGCGACGAGTTTCTCCTTCACCTGCCGCCGCAGCACCTTTCCGATCAGCGACTTCGGAAGCTCATCGACGACGAACACGCGCCGCGGCACCTTGTAAGGGGTGAGGATGCCGCGAGCGAACTCGCGGATCGCCTCCACGTCGACGTCCGAGGTGCTGTCGAGGACGATCGCCGCGACGACCTCCTCGCCGGAGTGCTCACTGGGCAATCCGACGACGGCTGCGTCGAGCACGTGCGGATGCTGACGCAGTGCGTTCTCCACCTCGGTGGGAGCGACGTTGAAGCCTCCGGTGATGATGAGCTCCTTGATCCGGTCGACGACGCGGATGAAGCCGCCCTCGTCCACCGTGACGATGTCGCCGGTGCGGAACCAGCCATCGACGAAGACCGCCTCCGTCTCCTCCGGCTTGCCGTAGTACCCGGAGAACACCTGCGGACCGCGAACGATCAGCTCGCCTGCCGATCCGGTCGGGACGTCGACGGTCGGGTTGCCCGGATCGACGACGCGGCACTCGGTGCCGGGGAGCGGGAGTCCGACGGTGCCCGGAACGCGGTTCTCCGCCACCGGATTGGCCATCAGTACCGGCGAGCACTCGCTGAGCCCGTAGCCCTCGACGAGGTAGCCGTGCGTCGCAGCCTCGAAGGGGACCACGAGTTCGTGCGGAAGCGCCATCGCGCCGGAAATCGCCACCTCGATTCCGTCGAGCGAAACGCCCTTGGCCTTCGCCGTAGCCAGAAGGCGGTCGGCGATCGGCGGCACCAGGGGCAGGAAGGTCGCCGGATGCTTCTTCATGACGTCGAGGACAAGATCCGGGGCGAACTTCGGGAAGAGCACCAGGCGGGCACCCATCGACATCGCGAAGGTGAGACACAGGGTGAGCCCGTAGGCGTGGAACATCGGCAGTACCGCGTAGACGACGCAGCCCTTGCCTCGTTGGATCGACGGCACCCAAGCCTGCGCCTGCGCGGCGTTGGAGAGCAGATTGCGATGGGTGAGGGAGGCGCCCTTCGGAGTGCCGGTGGTACCAGAGGTGTACTGGATGATCGCGAGATCGTCCGTCCCCGGCTGCGGGTGCGATGACGGGATCGGGGCGGATGCCACCAGCGCATCCCAGGTCACGGTGCCGCGCACCTTCTCGGTCAGGGCAGCGCGAGATTCGCGCGCCTTGGCGACCGGCAGACGCAGCGCGACGCGCGTGAGGAACGGCATCGCCCGGGTGACGTCGACCGAGATTAGGTTCGACACGACGAGGTCGGCAGGGAACTCCTGCAGCGTGGAGACGATCTTGTTCCACACGATCGCGTGCTTGGCTCCGTGGTCCTCGAACTGCTTGCGCAGCTCGCGCGGGGTGTACAACGGGTTGTGTTCGACGACCACGGCGCCGAGTCGCAGCACGGCGTAGAACGCGACGATGTGCTGCGGGCAATTCGGCAACACGATGGCCACCGGGTCTCCGGCGCGCACGCCGAGATCGCGCAGTCCGGATGCCGCTCGATCGATCGCGTCCTGCAGCTCGGCGTAGGTCGTCTCCCTGCCGAAGAACTGGAGGGCAGGGGCATCCGGATAGTCCCGTGCGGATGCCGAGACGATGTCGACGAGAGAGCCGTCGACGGGGGAGAGATCTTCCGGAACGCCGGCGGCGTAGCTTCGGATCCAGGGGCGCGGAGGCTGGAACGTCGTCACCCGCCCAGCATAAGCCGGGCGCGAGGGGCGGCGAGAAGCGACGCCTAGACTAGAGGCGTGTCTGAAATCACCCCTGATCTTGTGCGCCATCTCGGCGTGCTCGCGCGCATCCAGCTCAACGACGACGAGGTGACGCTGCTCACCGGCCAGCTCGACGCCATCGTCGACAACATCGCGAAGGTGTCCGAGGTCGCGACCGCCGACATCGTCGCGACGAGCCACCCGATCCCGCTGAGCAACGTCTTCCGTCCCGATGTCGTCGGGCAGCCGCTCACGCACGAGCAGGTGCTCCAGAACGCACCGGATCAGGCCGACGGCCGCTTCCGCGTCACCGCGATCCTGGGAGAAGAGCAGTGAGCGACATCATCCGCCTGACCGCAGCCGAGCTCGCCGACAAGCTCGCCTCGCGTGAGATCTCCAGTGTCGAGGCGACGCAGGCGCACCTCGACCGCATCGCCGCGGTAGATGGCGACGTCCATGCGTTCCTGCACATCAACGCACACGCGCTCGACGCTGCAGCCGCCGTCGACGCACAGCGCGCAGCCGGCGAGAAGCTCGGCCCCATCGCCGGTGTCCCGCTCGCGATCAAGGACGTCCTGGTCACGACGGATCAGCCGACGACCAGTGGCTCCCGGATCCTCGAGGGCTATCGCTCGCCGTACGACGCCACCGTCGTCGCGCGTTCCCGTGCCGCCGGACTCATTCCGCTCGGCAAGACGAACATGGACGAATTCGCGATGGGCTCGTCCACCGAGCACTCGGCGTACGGCCCCACACGCAACCCCTGGGATCTCGACCGGATTCCCGGCGGTTCCGGCGGCGGTTCCGCAGCGGCAGTCGCCGCGTTCGAGGCACCGCTCGCGCTCGGTTCGGACACCGGCGGATCGATCCGTCAGCCGGCGCACGTGACCGGAACCGTGGGCGTGAAGCCCACCTACGGCGGTGTCAGCCGCTACGGCGCCATCGCACTCGCATCCAGCCTCGACCAGGTCGGACCCGTGACCCGCACGGTGCTCGACGCCGGACTCCTGCACGATGCGATCGGCGGACACGACCCCAAGGACTCGACCTCGCTGCGCGACGTCTGGCCGTCATTCGCGGAGGCCGCCCGCGAGGGCGCTCGCGGCGACGTGCTCAAGGGCCTCAAGGTCGGCGTCATCCGCGAGCTGCCGGACAGCGGGTTCCAGCCCGGTGTTGCGGCATCCTTCCGCGCATCCCTCGCGCTGATGGAGGCGCAAGGAGCCGAGATCGTCGAGATCGGAGCCCCGCACTTCGAATTCGGCGTTGCCGCGTACTACCTGATCCTCCCGGCGGAGGCCTCCAGCAACCTGGCGAAGTTCGATTCCGTTCGATTCGGGCTGCGCGTCACGCCCGACGGCAACCCCACGGTCGAAGACGTCATGTCGGCAACCCGCGACGCCGGATTCGGCGACGAGGTCAAGCGCCGCATCATCCTCGGCACTTATGCGCTGTCGGCCGGCTATTACGACGCCTACTACGGCAGCGCGCAGAAGGTGCGGACGCTCATCCAGCAGGACTTCGCGAACGCGTTCGCCGATGTTGACGTCATCGCGACGCCCTCGGCACCGACCACGGCGTTCAAGATCGGTGAGCAGATCGACGACCCGCTGAAGATGTACCTGAACGACATCACGACGATTCCGGTGAACCTCGCCGGTGTTCCCGGCATCTCGATTCCTTCGGGCCTCGCCTCTGAGGACGGTCTGCCCGTCGGTATCCAGTTCATCGCTCCGGCACGCGAGGACGCCCGCCTGTACAAGGTCGGCGCCGCGCTCGAAGCAGTACTGCTCGACTCCTGGGGCGGGCCGCTCCTGGATCGTGCACCCCAGCTCATGGGAGGAACCCGCTGATGGCTGCCGCCAAGCTCATGGACTTCGACAAGGCGCTCGAGCTGTTCGAGCCGGTACTCGGCTTCGAGGTGCACGTCGAACTCAACACGAACACGAAGATGTTCTCGGATGCGCCGAACCCGGCCAACGAGCTCTACCACGCGGCCGAGCCGAACACGCTCATCGCGCCGGTCGACCTCGGCCTTCCCGGCTCGCTGCCGGTCGTGAACGAGACGGCGATCCGTTCGTCGATCAGCCTCGGTCTCGCTCTCGGCTGCTCGATCGCCGAATCGAGCCGCTTCGCGCGGAAGAACTACTTCTACCCCGACCTGGGCAAGAACTACCAGATCTCGCAGTACGACGAGCCCATCGCATTCGAGGGCTCGGTCGAGGTCGAGCTCGAGGACGGCACGATCGTGCAGATCCCGATCGAGCGCGCGCACATGGAGGAGGATGCCGGCAAGCTCACCCACATGGGTGGAGCGACCGGCCGGATCCAGGGCGCCGAATACTCGCTCGTCGACTACAACCGTGCCGGCGTGCCGCTCGTCGAGATCGTCACGAAGACGATCTTCGGCACGGAGCACCGCGCTCCAGAGGTCGCGAAGGCCTACGTCGCGACGATCCGTGACATCGTCCGAAGCCTCGGCATCTCGGAGGCCCGCCTCGAGCGTGGCAACCTGCGCTGCGACGCGAACGTGTCGCTGCGTCCGCGCGGTGTCGAGAAGCTCGGCACCCGCACCGAGACGAAGAACGTCAACTCGATGCGCTCGGTCGAACGTGCCGTCAGGTATGAGATCCAGCGCCAGGCGCAGATCCTCGCCGACGGGGGGACGATCACCCAGGAGACGCGGCACTGGCACGAGGACACCGGTGCGACGTCGCCCGGGCGTCCGAAGTCGGATGCCGACGACTATCGCTATTTCCCGGAGCCCGACCTGC
Source organism: Microbacterium sp. LTA6 (assembly GCF_045690355.1). Taxonomy (NCBI): domain Bacteria; kingdom Bacillati; phylum Actinomycetota; class Actinomycetes; order Micrococcales; family Microbacteriaceae; genus Microbacterium; species Microbacterium sp. LTA6. The sequence continues at coordinate 3,432,505 of NZ_CP147855.1, read as the reverse complement.
TGCCCGTGCAGCCGGCTGCAGAACTGATCGAGGAGCTGCGCGCGCAACTGCCGGAGCAGCCCGTCGCCCGTCGGCGTCGTCTGATGACCGAGTGGGGCTTCACGGATCTCGAGTTCCAGGACGTCCGCAACGGAGGCCTGCTCGACGTCGTCGAGGCGACGATCGCCTCGGGCGCGACTCCGGCAGCTGCCCGTAAGTGGTGGACCGGCGAGATCTCCCGCCTGGCGAATGCCCAGGAGCGGGACGCCGCCGAGTTGGTCGGTCCTGCTGATGTCGCTGCTCTTCAGAAGCTCGTCGAGGCGGGCACCCTGACCGACAAGCTCGCCCGCCAGGTGCTCGAGGGCGTCATCGCCGGTGAAGGGACGCCGCAGCAGGTCGTCGACGCGCGCGGTCTCGCGGTGGTCTCCGACGATGGCGCGCTGATCGCTGCGATCGACGAGGCTCTGGCCAGCCAACCGGATGTCATGGCGAAGATCCGCGACGGCAAGGTGCAGGCCGCCGGCGCCGTCATCGGCGCGGTCATGAAGGCGATGAAGGGCCAAGCGGACGCCGCTCGCGTGCGCGAACTCGTTCTCGCTCGCGCCAGCGAGCCCGAGGCGTAAGCCGGTCGCGGGGGCGCCGCAGGAGTCCGTTCCCCCGGACCTCGTGTCCGAGGTCCGGGGGAGAATGGGCGCATGGGACACGGTGACGGCAGAGGGCGCATCGTCTCTTCCGACGGTGCCGATGACAGCGGCACCCGCATCCTCCATGTCGACATGGACGCGTTCTACGCAGCCGTCGAGGTGCTGGATGATCCATCCCTGCGGGGCCTGCCGCTGATCATCGGCGCTCCGGATGGACGCTCCGTCGTCTCCAGTGCCTCCTACGAGGCCCGGCGCTACGGTGTGCACGCGGCGATGCCGGTGTCTCAGGCGCTGCGGTTGTGCCCGTCGGCCCGCATCGTCCTGCCGCATTTCCACCGCTATCAGGAGGTCTCCCGTCAGGTGATGGCGATTTTCGAATCGTTCACGCCGCTCGTCGAGCCCTTGTCCGTGGACGAGGCGTTCCTCGACGTGCAGGGGGTGCGCAGACTGTGGGGGAGCCCCGCACGTATCGCCCAGCTCATCCGGGAGCGCGTGCAGGCAGAGGTGGGGATCACCTGCAGCGTCGGGGTCGCGGCGACGAAGCATGTGGCGAAGATGGCGTCCACGATCGCGAAGCCGGACGGCATGCTGGTGGTTTCTGCCGCCGACACCCTGGACTTCTTGGCGCCCCGCCCGGTGCGGGCGATGTGGGGCGTGGGGCCCAAGGCGGCGGAGGCGCTGGAGGGACGCGGCATCCGCACCATCGGCGACATCCGTGAGGCGCCTCAGGAGATGCTCGATCGCGCGGTGGGCGCAGCACTGAGTGCGCGTCTGACCCAGTTGGCGCGTGGCGAAGACGCGCGACTCATCGAGACGGAGCGCGTGGAGAAGAGCGTCGGGCACGAGGAGACCTTCGATCAGGACATCATCGACCGGGTATTCCTCCGCGCCGAGCTGCTGCGGCTTGCCGATCGCGTTGCGGCGCGGCTGCGGCGCGCGGGCTGGGAGACGGGAACGGTGGCGATCAAGATCCGTTTCGACGACTTCCGCACACTGAGCAGGTCCCAGACCCTCCCAGAACCCACTGCCGTCGGCCAGCGGATCGGCGAGGCCGCCCAGGCGCTCTTCGAACAGATCGAACGCCGCGATCCGGTCCGCCTCGTCGGTGTGCGGGCCGAAAATCTCCGCCCGGCCGGGGGTGGGCGGTTGGGTCTCTGGGATGACGACGAGGACTGGCGGCGCGTCGAGGGTGCAGTCGATGACGCCGTCGCGCGTTTCGGCAATTCCACGATCACGAGGGCTCGGCACGTCGGCCGTGGTGAAGGCCGCGGTACAGCTCGGCATCCGAAAGCCCACGGATTGGATTGACGTTCCGCGCAGCGCGGTCGTGGGTTAGCGTGGGTTCATGCCCAACATCGCACTTGAACTCGGGAAGAACGCCGGCTCGTTCGGCGTGAACAGCGCCTACGGGAACACTCAGACCGTCGACGGAGCGGAATTCACGCCTGTCGCACTGACCTGCACGGGGTTCGGCGGTGGGTCGGGCGGTGCCGAAGGCGCGGCAGAGGGAGAGGGCGGCGGAGGCGGCGGAATCGCAATCCCGCTCGGTGTCTACGTCCGTCGTGAAGAGGGCCTGCGCTTCGAGCCCAACTTCGTTTCGTTGTTGGCCGTCGCGATCCCCTTCGTCTGGGTGGCAGGACGGGCCATCACCCGCATCATCCGTGCACTCAAGAAGTGACGACCCGGTCGCCGCTGCCCTCGAGCATGCGGCGGCGCTGATCGCGGACGACGTGAGGACGTTGGCTGCAGCCAACCCCGTCGTGCTGATCGACGGATGCAGTGGCGCAGGCAAGACTTCGCTGGCGCAGCGGCTGCTCGGCCGGTGGCCGGTGGCAGGCCGCGTTCAGCTGATCGCTCTGGACTCGATCTATCCGGGATGGGATGGTCTCGATGCCGGAGTCGAGCGGGCGGAGGAGTGGATTCTTCGACCGCACGGTCGAGGTCTCCTCGGCACCTGGCGACGGTGGGACTGGGAGCAGGGAACGGAAGCCGAGAGCCACGCCGTCGACCCTGCGCTGGGCGTCATCATCGAGGGCAGCGGATCCCTCACGCCCACGACCGCGAGACTCGCCGACGTTCGGGTATGGGTGGAGGCTCCCGATCATTCACGCAAGTCGCGGGCACTTCGGCGAGACGGTGAAACCTACCGACCGCATTGGGATCGGTGGGCAGCCCAGGAACGTCGCCATGTCGAGCGCGATGCGCCGAGGGCGCTCGCGACGCGGGTCGTCGAGATCCCCTGACTTCGGGCTCGCGACCTCAGTCGCGGTCGTCCGCTGCCTGGATCAGGCCTTCCAGTCGATACCCGAGCCAGGCGTAGACGTCGAATCGCGGGTCCTCAGGGTCGTACTGATCATCGTCCGTGATCTCGAGGCGGGACGCGATCACGAGACGCAGAGCGGTGAGCGTGCGCAGCCAGGCGTCGATGTCGGCATCGGGAATGATGACTTCTCGATGAGCGAGCGCCTGTTCCTCGGTGAGCGCTTCCACGGCGACGTCGAATCCGTCGAGCGCCGACCGGACCGTCGCCGCATCTGCGGCCCTGCGGTCGAGGATGTCGTCTCGGGTGCTGTCGGCGAAGGCGAGTGATGCCTCGGCGTCTTCCGGATAGGCGTTCGGGGTCAGGCGGCCGATCGCCGGATCGCTCGTGTCGCGGGCGACGCCGACGAGTTCTCCGAAGTCAACGACGAGTCTGGAGAGCTGGACCCCCTCGAGCCGGGCGATGGACAGGTGCACGGATCGGTCCGTCACAGCGGGGCCTTTCGAACAGTCGCCCACAGGCCGTAGTCGTGCATCGCCTGGGCGTGCACCTCCATGGTCTCGCGCGGGCCGGTCGCGACGATCGCGTGCCCGTCATTGTGCACTGCCAGCATGAGCGCGGTCGCCCGATCAGCGGAGTATCCGAAGTACGTCCGGAACACGCGGACGACATAGCTCATCAGATTCACGGGGTCGTTCCACACGACGACCTGCCAGGGCTCCATCGGCGCGGCGAAGAGATCGGTGGTTTCAGCCAGATCCGGCGTGATCAGCGGCAGGCTCATGCCCATCCCAATTCATGCAGCTGCTCGTCGTCGATGCCGTAGAAATGCGCGATCTCGTGCACCAGTGTGGTGTGCACTTCGTCGCGGAGATGATCTTCGTCGTCGCACGCTGCCAGGTGAGACTCCCGGTACACGATGATGCGGTCGGGAAGTTCGCCCATCCCGTACTGGGTGCGTTCGGTGAGAGCCAGGCCGTCGTAGAGACCGAGAAGGTCGAGGCGGCCGTCCTCTGGCCGATCCTCGACGACGAAGACGACATTCTCGAGCCCGTCCACCATGTCGTCGGGCAGGCGGTCGAGCTCGTCGATGACGAGTTCTTCGAAGGCTGCAGCGTCCATGTCCATCGCAGCCCAGCCTATGGGGAGACACGCGCTCTGAAGTCGTCAGTGCATGAAGACGAGCAATGCGGCGACGGCGATGAACAGGGCGCCGAACACGCTGTTGAGCGTTCGCTGACCGCGGGGGGATCGTGTGAGGCGGCGGAATGGTCGGGCAGCGGTGGCGAAGAAGCCCCACATCACGATCACGTCGACGATGATCACGGTGCTGATCAGCGCGAGGTACTGGGGGAGAGGCGGTTCATCCAGTCGGACGAACTGCGGGATGAAGGCGAGGAAGAACACGATCGCCTTGGGATTGAGGAGATTCACCCAGAATCCGCGTCGGATCATCGACCAGCGGCCTTCCCGGGTGACGAGCACCGCAGCCTCGTCGTCGGGGACGACCGGGCGGGCGAGGATGAGCCGGATGCCGAGGTACACCAGATACGCGGCGCCCGCGTAGCGGATCGCATTGAACAGGACCTCGGAGCTGGAGACGATGAGGCCGACGCCGGCGGCGACGATCACGACATGCACGACGAGTGCGAGTTGCTGTCCGATGACACCCCAGATCGAGCGACGCCAGCCCTGGTTGAGGGCATTCGACATCGTGTTGATCGCACCGGCGCCGGGAGTGAAGCTGATGACCACACAGGCGGTGAGCAGGGAGAGCCAGACCGTCAACGACACTTCGACAGTCTAGGGTCGTGCCAGAGTCCGACCTTGCCTCGCCCGCGCCTGCTGAACACAGAAGAGGCCCGAACCTGACGGTTCGGGCCTCTTTCGTGATTGGGGTGGCTAACGGGGCTCGAACCCGCGACCCCCGCGACCACAACGCGGTGCTCTACCAACTGAGCTATAGCCACCATGTGCCTTCCGGAGAAGGCAACCAGACGATTCTATTACACGTTCGGGGCGAACTCCGACACGGTGCGCGATGCGATGTCGCGAGCCTGATCGCTGGAGGGTCCGGGTTCGGCGACGAAGACGGCCTCGCGGTAGTACCGCAGCTCTCTGATCGACTCGAGGATGTCGGCGAGGGCGCGGTGGCCGCCGTCTTTCGTCGGGGCCTGGAAGAACACGCGCGGATACCAGCGTCGGGAGAGTTCCTTGATGCTGGAGACGTCGACGTTACGGTAGTGCAGCCAATTGTCGATCTGCGGCATGTACTTCGCGAGGAACATCCGGTCGGTGCCGATCGTGTTGCCGGCGAGCGGAGCTTTGCGCTCCAACGGAACGAATCGCTTGATGTAGGCGAGGGTCTGCGCCTCGGCATCGGCGAGGGAGACGCCGAGCGGAATCTCCTCGATCAGGCCGGACGATTCATGCATCTTCGTCACGAAGTCGTTCATGTTCTCAAGCGCCGCGTCGCTCGGTTTGATCACGATCTGGAACCCCGGATCGATCGGCTCGAGCTCGAAATCGGTGATGACCACCGCGATCTCGACGAGCTCATCGACCTGAAGATCGAGGCCCGTCATCTCGCAGTCGATCCAGACGAGTCGATCATTTTCGGACGCAGATACCATGAGGCCATCCTATCGACGGCGCAGACATCGGCCTTCGGAGCGCGGTACGGTATTTGTGCCGCCTCCGTAGCTCAGGGGATAGAGCAGGAGCCTTCTAATCTCTTGGTCGCAGGTTCGAATCCTGCCGGGGGCACCCACGGCCGACTGCGTTCACAGCTCATGCGTTGCGCAGCGCCGCGACCGCATCGTCGGGTCGCCAGAACTCGCCGACGATGCGAAACGTGCCGGTGGCGAGATGCAGCCGTTCTGCTCGATAGCGAAGGCCGAGCGGGTCGGCGACGATGCGCAGGTGACCGAGAACGCGACCGGCCCCATCTTGCACTCGCCACAGGTGGTCGGCGGCCCGGACGAGCTTCTCTCGGGCGGAGGCGAGCCGGGGCGTCGCATACGGGACCTCGGGCAGGGACGTGATCAGGTTGTCGGACATCGGAATCTCCTTTCTGGTTCGAACATATGAGCGACCACCGACATTCGCGCTGCGCGTGCTCCGATGCGCCCGGGCGACTCCTTCTGCACGATTCCGTCGCGGTGAGGAAGAGTGCACAGATCCCGGTCCTGGCCGGTTCCGATCTCTCTGGTCAGGAGCATCCTGGAGCGATCCGGGCGACCGACCCGGGACGCAGAGGAGAAGGAAAATGACTGACACTTTGACGATCGTGGGCAACGTCGCCACCGACCCGGTGCTGGGGCGCACGCCCAGTGGCATCCCCGTGACGAACTTCCGCGTCGCGAGTTCCCAGCGACGGTTCGACAACGCGACTCAGCAATGGGTCGAGACCAGCACGAACTGGTACTCGATCGCGGCCTTCCGTCAGCTGGCGGAGCACGCGAAGGCGTCGCTGCGCTCGGGGGACAGTGTGATCGTGACCGGACGCCTGAAGATCCGCAACTGGGAGGCCAACGGCAAGCACGGAACAAGCGTCGATATCGACGCCGACACCATCGGCCACGACCTGCGCTGGGGGACCGCCGCGTATGCTCGCGCCGCGCGTTCCACGCCTGTCGAAAACAGGGAGCCGATCGGCGTCGACGCGGCGGACGGACCGGAAGAAGCCGCGACCGACGTCGATCCGGACGAGGCGATGGCGCTCAGCGCTGCCGTGTGGACGACTCCGGACGCGGCGCCGGAACTGGCGGATGCCGACACGACACCCTTCTGAGAGACCGCGAGCACCCCTGGCTCTGCGGCCCGGAGAAGGACCGCACCGACGATCGTGACGCTCGGCCGTCGGAGCACGACCCGTAGACTCGAATCGTGCTCCGACGACCGAACGCTCCTGCTTCGCGAACGATCCGGGGAGCGGTGATCGCAGCGGCGCTGGCGATACTGCTCACCGCGTGCACGACGACACCGAATCCGTCGAGCAGCCCCGAGCCCACCGACAGTGCGACAGGGACTCCGCCGCAGGAGCCTCCGGTGTACGATCCGGCGGGCACGGCGGAGGCCAACCTGCCGATCTTCACGTCGATCACGCAGCAGGTCTGGGGATCCGACGAACGCGCGTCCGGACGTGCGTATATCGACGCGCTTGCGACAGCCGGGTTCGACCGCTCGTTCATGCAGGTCACGCCGGACCAGACGACCGTCGGCAACGCCGCGGAGAGCCTGCAGTTCTCGGTGCGCTGGGGTGATGCGCATTGCCTGGTCGGACAGGTGGGGCCGTCGACCGGCGAGCCCGTCACCGCGGTCATGGCTCAACTCGCCGAAGGGCGCTGTCTCGTCGGGGCAACGCGACCGATCGACTGGTGAGATCCGGCTCGTCGCTGCCGGGTTCTCGCGGGGAGTCGGCTGTGCACCGACGAGGGCGTGCAGCAGAGGCCGGTAAGCTGGAGTGTCGATCTTCGACGACATAGAAGGAGCGTTTTCGGTGGCAGAGTACATCTACTCCATGGTCCGTGCCCGCAAGGCGGTGGGCGAGAAGCTCATCCTCGATGACGTGACGATGGCGTTCCTCCCCGGCGCGAAGATCGGCATGGTCGGCCCGAACGGCGCCGGTAAGTCGACGATCCTGAAGATCATGGCGGGCCTCGACACCCCCTCCAACGGCGAGGCGAAGCTCTCACCGGGATTCACCGTCGGCATCCTGATGCAGGAGCCCGAACTCGATGAGTCCAAGACGGTGCTCGAGAACATCCAGGAGGGCATCGCGATCAAGGCGAAGCTGGACCGCTTCAACGAGATCTCCGCGCTGATGGCCGACCCCGACGCCGATTTCGATGCGCTCCTCGCCGAGATGGGCACGCTCCAGGAGGAGATCGACGCCGCAGACGGCTGGGATCTCGATTCGCAGCTCGACCAGGCCATGGATGCCCTGCGCACTCCGCCAGGAGATGCCGCCATCGCGCCGCTCTCCGGTGGTGAAAAGCGCCGCGTCGCCCTTGCCAAGCTGCTGCTGCAGAAGCCTGACCTCCTGCTCCTCGACGAGCCCACCAACCACCTCGACGCGGAGAGCGTGCTCTGGCTCGAGCAGCACCTGCAGGCCTACAAGGGCGCTGTGATCGCGATCACCCACGACCGGTACTTCCTCGACCACGTGGCCGAATGGATCGCTGAGGTCGACCGCGGCCGCCTCATCGGCTACGAGGGCAACTACTCGACCTACCTCGAGAAGAAGGGCGAACGCCTCGAGGTCCAGGGCAAGAAGGACGCCAAGCTCGCGAAGCGCCTCAAGGAAGAGCTGGAGTGGGTGCGCTCCAGCGCGAAGGGCCGCCAGACCAAATCCAAGGCTCGCCTCGCGCGCTACGAGGAGATGGCAACCGAGGCCGAGCGGACGAGGAAGCTCGACTTCGACGAGATCCAGATTCCCGCCGGTCCGCGACTGGGCGGCATCGTCATCGAGGCGAAGAAGCTGAAAAAGGGCTTCGACGGCCGCTCGCTCATCGACGGCCTCAGCTTCAGCCTGCCGCCGAACGGCATCGTCGGCGTCATCGGTCCGAACGGCGTCGGAAAGACCACGCTCTTCAAGACGATCGTCGGCCTGGAGCCGCTCGACGGTGGTGACCTCAAGATCGGCGAGACCGTCAAGATCAGTTACGTCGACCAGTCACGATCGAACATCGACCCCAACAAGACGCTGTGGGAGGTCGTGTCCGACGGGCTGGACTACATCACGGTCGGCAAGACCGAGATCCCGTCGCGCGCTTATGTCTCGAAGTTCGGCTTCAAGGGGCCGGACCAGCAGAAGAAGGCCGGCGTCCTCTCCGGTGGTGAGCGCAACCGCCTGAACCTCGCCCTCACGCTCAAGGAGGGCGGCAACCTGCTGCTTCTCGATGAGCCGACGAACGACCTCGACGTCGAGACGCTGAGCTCGTTGGAGAACGCGCTGCTCGAGTTCCCCGGCTGTGCCGTGGTCATCACCCACGACCGGTGGTTCCTCGACCGCATCGCCACGCATATCCTCGCCTACGAGGGCACCGACGAGAACCCCGACCAGTGGTACTGGTTCGAGGGGAACTTCGACGCGTACGAGCAGAACAAGGTTGAGCGTCTCGGAGCGGATGCGGCCAAGCCGCACCGCTCGACCCACCGCAAGCTGACCCGTGACTGACCCCCGGTCAGACGCAGCCTCACCGGAAGAGGTGAGGCTGCACATCCCCATCCACCTGCGCTGGGGCGATCTCGACGCCTTCAACCACGTCAACAACACCTCGATGCTCAAGTTGCTCGAGGAGGCGCGCGTACGTGCGTTCTGGCGGGCCGGTCCCGGCGAGGAAGCACCGTCGACGGCAGTGCTGGACTCCGGCATCGACGAGGGCATCCTGACTCTGATCGCGCGCCAGGAGATCGAGTATCTGGCACCCGTGCCCTACCAGCGGCATCCGCTCGAAGTGCAGATGTGGTTCGGCAAGCTCGGCGGGTCCAGTATCGAGGTCTGCTATGAGGTGCATAACGACCCGTCCTTCGCCGAACGAATCGTCTATGCGCGCTCCACGGCGGTCATCGTGCTCGTGGATGCCGGAACCGGTCGGCCGACGCGCCTGAGCGAGGAGATGCGAGACGCCTGGGAGCCGTTCCTCGGGCCGTCGATCGCGTACAACCGACGCTGACCGCGGAACAGGTCAAGGGACCTCGGGCACCCGCACCATGATCTCCTGGGCGACACTCGCGACGAGTGCGCCGTCTTCGGTGTAGATCCGCCCCGTCGCGAGACCGCGCCCGCCTTTGGCGTTCGGAGATTCCTGCACGTAGAGCAGCCATTCGTCGACGCGCGCCGGACGGTGCCACCACATGGCGTGGTCGAGACTCGCCACCTTGAGGCCGGGCAGCGACCAGTAGACGCCATGCGCGCGCAGGATCGACTCCTGAATGGTCATGTCGCTCAAGTACGCCAGGGCCGCCCGGTGAAGTGCCGGATCGTCGGGAAGAGCCGCCCGCATCCGCATCCAGACCCCCTGGTGCGGCACACGTTCGTCGTCGCTCGGAAGGTAGAGAGGCGAATCGACGTGCCGGATGTCGGCTGCCCGCTCCCGAAGCATCCAGACCACCGCTTCCGGGAGGCCGGCGTCACGGTCCTCATCGGGGGAGAGGGAGTCCGGAGACGGCACGCCCTCCGGCATCGGCACCGCGTGCTCGATACCGGGATCGTCGTCCTGGAAAGAAGCGATCATCGAGAAGATCGGAACGCCGTTCTGATAGGCCTGCGAGCGCCGTGTCGAGAACGAACGACCGTCGTGAATCCGGTCGACCGCAATGGTGATGCCCTGCGAGGAATCGCCCGGTCGCAGGAAGTAACCGTGCATCGAGTGCACGGTTCGGTTCTCGGGAAGCGTGCGCTCCGCGGCGATGAGGCTCTGTGCGAGCACCTGGCCGCCGTAGATGCGACCGGTCGGCATCGGGTGCGACGTGCCGGTGAAGATGTCTTCAGTGGTGCGGGCCTGGGTGAAGTCCAGATCAAGCACGTCCAGCAGGCGATCGACGGTCTTCCTCGCGTGCGTGTCCGGGCTCATGTATTCCTCTCCGCGACCGCAGGCGCTGTCTCCGTTGGTAGTTTAGAGGGCGTGCCCCACCATCTCGTTCTCGCTGATCAGGAGACGTCCCGCGACGTACTCACCTTCGTCGGACGGGCCAAGCGGATCTCGGACGAGGGGGTTCGGCTGCAGGCGGCGCACGGCGTGCTGGCCCTGACCGCAGCGGCCCTCGCCCCGCACGGACTCTTCGATCAGACCCCGACGGTCCTCGCGATGCGCATCGTTCACGTCGATCCCGAACTCGAGTGCGACATCGTCGTGGACTCGCTCTCCGAATCCGACCTCGCACAAGCGCTGGAACTCCCGGAGACTGGTCTCTCACCGGCTTGGGCCGGTATCGCGCCGCCGCGCAGCGGTTGGGCAGCGTCGACGACGCTTCCGGCATCCGTCATCGCCCAGCGCGCGCAGTGGGGCATCTCCGCCGTCGCACGCGGAGCGACGCCGGGATCCGGCGAGGAAGCGGTCCGCGCGTTGCGGGCGGCGATCTGGGGCGAACCGGACGAAGACCTCGCGGGACTTCCGCGAGGGGTCGCGTTCGCGGCGGATGCCTTCGGGTTCATCTCCGGCGATGAGCAGGTGCAGGTGACGCAGTCCGGCCGATGGACGCGGCTGGCCTTCCGACGAGGTCATGTGCTGGCCCGCGGCCCTGTTTCTACGGGTCTCACCGCCGTGAGAGGCACCGGTTCGGCTGCTTAGGCACGCACGGGAGCGGATGCTTTGCCGCTGACGATCCGGACACCGAACCGGTCCGGACCGCAGGCGTGCGTCTCAGCGCGCGGAAGCGCGGCCGGCCTGCCGCCCGGAGAACAGGCACCCGCCGAGGAATGTCCCTTCCAGAGCGCGGTATCCGTGCAGACCGCCACCACCGAAGCCACTTGCCTCGCCTGCCGCGAAAAGACCAGGGATCGGTGCGCCGTCATGGCCGAGGGCGCGTCCGTCGAGGTCTGTCTCGATCCCCCCGAGCGACTTCCGGGTCAGCACGTGCAGCTTGACAGCGATGAGAGGGCCGGCCGCCGGATCCTGCAGCCGATGCGGCGCCGCGGTGCGGATCAGCTTGTCCCCACGGTAGGCGCGCATCGAGCGGAGCATCCCGATCTGGGCGTCTTTCGTGAAGTCGTTCTCCATCTCCCGGTCTCTGGCGAGCACCTCCTGACGGACACGATCGATGTCGAGAGCGTCACCGCCGGGGTGCCGTCGCATCTGTTCGAGCAGGGTCTCCAGGTCGTTCTCGACGATGAAGTCCTCGCCCTCCTCGAGGAACGCCTGCACAGGACCGGTCGGCCCCTTCGCGAGCCGTGACTTGAGCAGCAGCTTCACGTCTTTGCCCGTGAGGTCCGGGTTCTGCTCGCTCCCCGAGAGAGCGAACTCCTTCTCCACGATCTGCCGCGAGGTCACGAACCAGGAATGGTCGTATCCCGTCGTGCGCAGATGAGCCAGCGTTCCGAGTGTGTCGAAGCCGGGGAAGAGCGGTACGGGCAGGCGTGCTCCGGTCGCATCGAGCCACAGCGAGGACGGGCCGGGGAGGATCCGGATGCCGTGGGACGGCCACACCGGATTCCAGTTCGTGATCCCCTCCACGTAGTGCCACATCCGGTCCTCGTTGATGAGGTGCGCCCCGGCTGTCGCACTCACCTCGTGCATCGAACCGTCGACGTACGCGGGAACCCCGGTCAACATGTGGTCGGGCGGCGTGCCCAGTCGAGCAGGCCAGGCGGCGCGGACGAGATCGTGATTGCCGCCGATGCCGCCGGAGGAAACGATCGTCGCACCGGCAGCGATCTCGAAGTCGGCAACGATATCTCGCGACGAAGCGACGCCCCGAGCGACGTCGTCCGGTGCGAGAACGCTGCCACGCGCACCCGTGACCGCCCCGTCCGTGACGACCAACCCGCTCACGCGGTGGCGGGGGAGCACGACGAGGCGGCCCTCGGCCTCGGCCTGTTCGACCCGCGCGAGGAACGGGGCGACGATGCCGGGCCCGGTGCCCCACGTGATGTGGAAGCGGGGGACCGAGTTGCCGGGGCCGAGGGCGCCGTAGCCGCCGCGTTCGGCCCAGCCGACGACCGGGAAGAACGAGACACCGCGCTCGCGCAGCCATGCGCGCTTCTCCTCAGCGGCGAACTCGAGGTAGGCCTGCGCCCAGCGGCGCGGCCATTTGTCTTCCGGCCGGTCGAACGCGGCGTTTCCGAACCAGTCCTGTGCGGCGAGCTCGAGGGAGTCGCGGATGCCCATCCTGCGCTGTTCCGGGGAATCGATGAAGAACAATCCGCCGAACGACCACCAGGCCTGGCCGCCGATGTTCACGCGCGGTTCCTGATCGATGATGATCACACGACGGCCGGCATCGATCGCCTCGCAGGCGGCGACAAGCCCCGCCAGCCCCCAGCCGATGACGAGGACGTCGGCGGACAGGGAGGCGGGGTGGTGCGTCATGTGGTCTCCGTTGAATCCTGACGAGTTCGGGTTTCGAGTGCCGCGCGGCCATCCGACGCGGGACCGATGCCGGACGGCTCGAATGTGTTCACCATGGCATACGCCGCACGCTCGAGGTAGTCCCAGAGCGTGGATTCGTGCAGAGGCGACAACTTCGCCTCGTCCACGGCCGCGCGCATGTGCTTCAGCCAACGATCACGGGCGTCCGGATCGACGTGGAACGGCATGTGGCGCATGCGCAGACGCGGGTGCCCGCGGGTCTCACCGTACGTCGTCGGCCCGCCCCAGTACTGCTCGAGGAAGAGCGTGAGTCGCTCGGCCGCCGGCCCCAGGTCCTCCTCGGGATACATCGGCTTCAGCACCGGATCATCGGCGACACCGCGATAGAACGCGGCGACGATCTTCGCGAAGGTGTCGTGGCCGCCGACCTCGTCGTAGAACGTCATTTCGTGTCCTTGGGCTTGGTTGGTTCTGTCGTCGTGTCCTTCTTGCGCCAGATGCCGCGCGAGACCGTCGGTACACCGGTGACGGCGGTGGGACGCGTCTTCGGCGGATTGGCCCCGCGTACGCGCTGGGCTCCGTCGAGGCCGGTCGGGACGACGGCAGCCATGCTCGGGACGGCGATCTCCTTCTCGGAGAGCGCGGTGCGCAGGCGCTTGCGGAGTTCCTGCGAGACGTCGTCCTTCGCGTTCGCGCGCGCCTTGATCACGACGCGCACGACCAGCGCGTCGCCGCCGATCGACTCCAGGCCCCAGATCTCGGGCTTCTCCACGATGCGCGTGCGCCACTTGGGATCCTTGGCGAGACCCTGCGCCGTCTCGAGCATGGTGTGTTCGACGACATCGAGATCGACATCCGCGGGAACGCCGATGTCGATGATGGCCCGCGCCCACCCCTGCGACAGGTTGCCGATGCGGGTGACCTCGCCGTTGCGCACGTACCACAGGGTGCCATTCACATCGCGGACCTGCGTGATCCGCACGCTGACGTACTCGACCACCCCGGTGGCGAGGCCGAGATCGACCACGTCTCCGATGCCGATCTGGTCCTCGGCGACGATGAAGAGGCCGTTGAAGACGTCCTTGACGATGTTCTGGGCCCCGAAGCCGAGACCCGCGCCGACGGCGGCGGTGAGAAGGGTAAGCGAGCCGATGAGGGTCGGCGCCAGTTCGTTGACGACCAGGGCGACGGCGATCACGACGAGCATCACGTTCACGATGTTCTGCAGGATCGTACCGAGCGTGCGGGTGCGCTGCACGAGGCGCATATCGGCGAGCGGCGATCGTTCGAGAGCCTGGGTGTCGTCGACGGAGGCCTTCGACTTCGCGCTGTCGACGATCCGGTGCACGACGCGCCGGATCACGAGTCGCAGCAGCAGAGCGGCGACCACGCAGCCGACGATGATGGCGGCCAGAGCCAGCGCCTTCAGGCCGACGGCGGTGAGGATGCCGAGCATGTCCTCCCACCAGGCGGGCACGATCTCAGCGGGCGGTTCAGTGGTGTCGAAGGGGATCATCATCACTTCTGATCCTACTGATCGGGCCTCTGCGCAGGCTGGAAGCGCTGCGGCAGAGGCCCGATTCAAGGCGAGAGGACTCAGTCGTCCGCGTCGCGCGCCTGAGCGGCCAGCGCCCGCTCGACGTCGGCGAGGTTCTCCAGAACCAGACGACGCAGCGCGGGCGCGGCATCCTGGTTCGCCGAGAGCCAGGCGCGGGTCGCATCACGGAGTTCGATGTTGCCGAGCGCCGTCGGGTAGAGCCCGGTGATGAGGTACTGAGCGATCTGGTAGCTGCGGGAGTCCCAGATCGGCAGCAGCATGTCGAAGTACGCCGGAACGAACTCGCCGAGCACGCCGACGCCCGCCGGGTGAACGAAACCGAGGGCCGCAGCGCGGACGATCGTGTTGGGTGCGTCATCGCGCTCGATGAGCGACGCCCATGCCGCCTTCTTCGACTCCGAATCCGGAAGCGAGGCACGAGCCTGAGCCGCGAACTCCGCACCCTTCGACGTGTTGTCTGCGGCGAGGGCTGCATCGATGGAGGCTGCGTCCGTGGCGCCGATGGAGGCGAGGCCGACGAGCAACTGCCAGTTGAGGTCGGCATCGATCTCGAGGCCGGGCAACGTCTCCTCACCCGCGCGCAGACGGCCGACGATACCGGCGTGCTCCGCGGTGACCAGCGCGTTCGCGAACGCCGTCACGAACTGCAGCTGGCTGTCGCTGCCGGCCTCGGCCGACTCGGCGAGCGCCCACAGGCCGTCGGCGACCTTCTGGCGGGCCGCGGTGCGGTCTGCAGGTGCGACATAGAGGTTCGCAGCGGTGCGCAGCTGCGCGAGTGTGGTGCGCACGGTGGTCGACTCGGTCTCGCGGCCGATGTTGCCGAGGACCAGATCGATGTAGTCCGACGCGGCGCTCTCGGCGTCGCGGGTCTGATCCCAGGCCGCGCCCCACACGAGCGAGCGTGCCAGGGGTGCGCTGATGTCCGCGAGATGAGCGATCGCGGTGGCGAGTGAACGCTCGTCGAGACGGATCTTCGCGTAGGCGAGGTCGTCGTCGTTGAGCAGCACCAGGTCGGGGCGCTTCAGGCCGTGCAGCTCCGGCACCTCGGTGCGATCGCCGTCGACGTCGACCTCGACGTAGTGGCTGCGCACGAGCGCGCCCTCCTGCAGCGAGTAGAAGCCGATTCCCAGACGGTGCGGGCGAATGGTCGGGTAGTCGGCCGGTGCGGTCTGCGTCACGGCGAACCGGGTGATCGTGCCGTCGGCGTCATCGGCGATGACCGGCTCGAGGGTGTTGACTCCGGCGGTCTCCAGCCACTTCTTCGACCACGAGTTGAGTTCGCGGCCGCTGGTGGCTTCGAGCTCGACCAGCAGGTCGCTCAACTCGGTGTTGCCCCACGAGTGCTTCTGGAAGTACTGCGAGACACCGGCGAAGAACGCCTCGATGCCCACCCAGGCGGCGAGCTGCTTGAGCACGGACCCGCCCTTGGCGTAGGTGATGCCGTCGAAGTTGACCTGCACGTCTTCGAGGTCGTTGATCTCGGCGACGATCGGATGCGTCGACGGGAGCTGGTCCTGGCGGTACGCCCAGGTCTTCTCCATCGCGTTGAAGGTCGTCCACGCTTCGGTCCATTCCGTGGCCTCGGCCGTGGCGATGGTCGATGCCCACTCGGCGAACGACTCGTTCAACCAGAGGCCGTTCCACCACTTCATCGTGACGAGATCGCCGAACCACATGTGCGCGAGCTCATGCAGGATTGTGACGACGCGACGCTCCTTGACGGCATCCGTCACCTTGCTGCGGAAGACGTAGGACTCCGTGAACGTCACGGCTCCCGCGTTCTCCATCGCGCCGGCGTTGAACTCCGGAACGAAGAGCTGGTCGTACTTGGCGAACGGGTACGGAACGCCGAACTTCGACTCGAAGTACTCGAAGCCCTGTCGCGTCTTGTCGAAGATGTAGTCGGCATCGAGGTGCTGCCAGAGGCTCTTGCGGCCGTAGACGCCGAGCGGGATGACCTCGCCGGAAGAGCTGGTGAGCTCGGAGAACGTCGACTCGTATGGACCGGCGACCAGCGCGGTGATGTACGAGGAGATGCGCGGCGTGGGCTCGAACCCCCAGGTGGCGACGCTCTCGGAGCCGGTGGAGCCGTCGTGGATGATCGGCTCGGGCGTGGGGGAGTTGGAGACGACCTTCCACGCGGCGGGAGCCGTGATCGTGAACTGGAACGTGGCCTTGAGGTCGGGCTGCTCGAACACCGCGAACACGCGTCGCGAATCCGGTACCTCGAACTGCGAGTAGAGGTAGACCTCCTGGTCGACCGGGTCGACGAAGCGGTGCAGGCCCTCGCCGGTGTTCGTGTACTCGCAGTCGGCGTCGACGACGAGCACGTTCTCGGCCTGCAGGCCGGCCAGCGCGATGCGGGAGTCGGCGAACACCTCATCGGGATCGAGCAGTTCGCCGTTGAGCGAGATCTCGCGCACCTCGCGGGCGATGAGGTCGACGAATGTGAAGCTCTCCGGCGTCGCGGTGAAGCGCACGACGCTCCGGGAACCGAAGACCTCAGCACCCTTCGTCAGATCGAGTGCGACCTCGTACGACTGCGTGTCGATGACGTCGCGGCGCTCCTGCGCTTCGATGCGGGTGAGGTTCTCTCCAGGCACAGCTGTACTCCCAGGGGTGAGGGGATGTCACCGCAATGAGACGCGGCTGGCGTCGACGGCAACCATGACAGCCTACGCCAGGAGCCGCGCCGGGCGAGCGATGAGGGGATACCCATAGGTTTCGAGTGGAAGGATGGGACGGTGACTGCGATCGATTCGGATGCCGTTCCCTATGCCTCTGCCGCCGCTGCCGGTGGCGCCCCCTACGTGACGAGCCCCGTCGCGTATGACGGCATCCTGCTCGCCGGATTCGGCGGACCCGAGGGGCAGGAGGATGTGATTCCCTTCCTCCGCAACGTGACGCGAGGACGGGGCATCCCGGATGAACGCCTCGAGGAGGTCGCGCACCATTACCGTCACTTCGGCGGCGTGAGCCCGATCAATGGCCAGAATCGCGCTCTGAAGCAGGCGCTGGAGGCGGAACTGGCCGAGCGCGGCGTCGATCTGCCCGTCTACTGGGGTAACCGCAACTGGGCTCCGTACCTGGGTGACGCTGTCACCGAAGCCGCCGCGCAGGGAGACAACACCCTGCTCGCCTTCGCGACCAGCGCCTACAGCTCGTTCTCGAGCTGTAGGCAGTACCGCGAAGATTTCGCGCAGGTCTTGGAGGAGACCGGACTCGGTGGGACCGTCACGATCGACAAGATTCGTCCGTTCTACGACCACCCCGGCTTCGTCGCGGCTTTCGAGACGGGCGTGCGCACCGCTGTCGAGGCCTTTCTCGCCGACGGCATCCCGGCTGACGCGATCCAGGTTCTTTTCTCCACGCACAGCATCCCGACCGCCGACGCGCAGCGATCCGGCCCGCGCGATGTGGATTTCGGGCCGGGCGGCGCCTATGCCGCTCAGCATGAAGCCGTCGCGGAGTGGGTCATGGACCGGGTCGCGCACGTTCTCCCCGCTGCGGCCGATGTGTCCTGGGAACTCGTCTATCAGTCGCGTTCCGGGCCTGCGAGCCAGCCGTGGCTGGAGCCGGACGTCTGCGACGTGATCGGCGAGCTTCCCGCTCGTGGGCGCACGGCCGTCGTCGTGGTGCCGGTGGGCTTCATGAGCGACCACATGGAAGTGCTGTGGGACCTCGACACCGAGGCGGCGGAGGCCGCGTCAGATGCCGGATTGGCCTTCGTGCGCACCCCGACCCCCGGTGTCTCCGCGTCGTTCGTCGCGGGGATCGTCGATCTCATCCAGGAGCGGCTCGAGGGGCGAGCAGCATCCGAGCGGGAGCACGTGACCGCCCTCGGGCCGAGCTTCGACATCTGCCGTCCCGGGTGCTGCGAGAACGTGCGTGCCGGATTCAAACCGGCCGCCGCAGGTCTCGCTCCCTGATCCCACCGGTCGGGCCCGCCGACTTCTAGGATGGAACCCATGCGCATCCACATCGCCACCGACCATGCCGGTCTCGATTTCTCCACCCAGCTGCAGGAGCACCTGCGCTCCGCCGGCCACGACGTCATCGATCACGGGCCGATCGAGTATGACGCGGTGGACGACTACCCGGCGTTCTGCATCCGTGCCGCACAGGCTGTCGTGGCCGACCAGGCTGCCGGAGTCGAGGCACTGGGCGTGGTGTTCGGCGGATCCGGCAATGGCGAGCAGATCGCGGCGAACAAGGTGCAGGGCATCCGCGCCGCCCTCGTCTGGAACCTCTCCACCGCCGAGCTCGCCCGCGAGCACAATGATGCGAACGTGATCGCGATCGGTGCCCGCCAGCACACCTTCGACGAAGTGACGAGCTTCATCGACCGATTCATCACGACGCCGTTCACCGAGGAAGAGCGTCACGTGCGCCGTATCGCGCAGATCGCGGACTACGAGCGCGACGGATCGCTGCTGCCGGACCCCAGGGCCTGAGATGCCCGAAGGGCATTCCGTCCACCGCATCGCTCGACAGTTCGATCGCAACTTCATCGGCAAGTCGATCTTCGCGTCCAGCCCGCAGGGCCGATTCGTCGAAGGCGCAGCGGTTCTCGACGGGCGTGAGGCAGTGAGCGTCCAGGCCGTCGGCAAGCAGATGTTCCTCGAGTTCGAGGGCGACGTGTGGCTGCGGGTGCATCTCGGTCTCTACGGCGCCTGGGATTTCGCGGGAGACATCCTCGTCGATCCGACGATCGCCTCGGCGAACGGGCGGATGGGGCAGACCAACCAGCGCGGCACCGACCTCGAAGCCGTGATCCTGGACGACGCGGGGGAGAACTCGCTGTCCTCGATCGGTGCGCCCCGGCGCACCCGGGTGCACGTGCGGATGTCCGAGCAGACCAAGGGTCTTGCCGACGAAGGCATCGAGTGGCCGCCGCCGGTCGTCGGGCAGGTGCGATTGCGGCTGATGACCGACATCACGGCCGCAGATCTGCGCGGTCCGACTGCATGCGTGTTGCAGACCCCCGAGGAGATGCTCACCACCGTCGCGAAACTCGGACCCGACCCGCTCGTCGGCGATCCGATCGCGAATGAGGAGCGGTTCGTTCGCACGGTGCGGAAGAAGCAGACCGTGATCGCGCTGCTGCTGATGGATCAGTCGGTGGTCAGCGGCATCGGCAACGTCTACCGTGCGGAGATGCTGTTCCGAGAGCGGCTGAACCCCCACACTCCTGGTCGTGATGTTCCGGAGGACACGATCCGTGCACTGTGGCGCGACTGGGTGAGTCTCCTCGCGATCGGCGTGGAGACCGGTCAGATGATGACCATGGACGATCTGGACCCGGTGCAGTATCGGGCGGCGATGGCGAGTCGGGATGATCGACACTGGGTGTATCACCGCGCAGGTCTGCCCTGCCGTATCTGCGGCACCGAGATCGCCCTCGAGGAGATCGGCGCGCGCAAGCTGTACTGGTGTCCGCGCTGCCAGGCCTGACCAAGCCTGTCCCGCTCGTCTCGGCCGTAGGCTGAGAGGATGCGTCAGAATCCCAGTTTCACGCTCGCCGATATCGCAGAGATCCGTCGCGTGATCGACGGGAATCCGTGGGCGACGATCGTCAGCGCAGCTCCGGATGGCCTCGTCGCCTCACACTATGTCGTCCTGCTCGATGAGGATCGCGACGACCTCACGATCGTGGGACACGTCGGCCGCCCGGACGACCTGATTCACGGCATGGGAGAGCGCGAGTTGCTGGTCATGTTCCAGGGCCCGCACGGATACATCTCTCCTGGATGGTACGGGGGCGCCCAAGCAGTGCCGACGTGGAACTACACCGCGGTGCATCTCGCCGGCATCCCTGAGATCCTCAGCGCGGACGAGAACCTTGCCGTGCTCGACCGGCTGGTCGACCGGTTCGAAGGCCGGATGCCGGAACCGCGGCGCATGTGGGAGCGGCCCAACGACGAGGCCTTCGTCAACCGGATGGCGGCAGGGACAGTCGGCTTCCGGCTCACACCCACCAGGGTCGTGGCGAAGCGCAAGCTCAGTCAGAACAAGTCGGCCGAGACCATCGAGACCGTGATCGAGGCGCTCTCGGAGCAGGGCCCGTATGCGAACGCCGCGCTGGCCGCCGAGATGCGACGCGCCCAGGATGCGCGCACCGGAGTCCAGCGGTGACGGCACTCGGCGCGCACATCGGAGTGGTCAGGGGTGCACGTATCGCCGGCCCCGGACGCGAGTTTCTCCCGTCGGACGAGCCGGTCGACATCCACATCGACGGCGGGGTGATCTCCGACATCGCGCCGACAGGTGCTCTTCCCGCCAGCGGTGATGTGCTCGAGGCGGACGGCAGCTGGGTCGTGCCGGGCCTCTGGGACAACCACGTGCACACCGTGCAATGGGCGCTGGCCGCCGAGCGCGAGAGTCTGGGCGAAGTGTCGTCGGCGTCCGAGGCCGCGGTGCGTATGGCATCGGTGGCGGCACTGCCCGACGGGCGTCGTGTCGGCAGCGGATTCCGGGACGCCCTGTGGGCAGACGATCCCACGCTCGACCTGCTCGACTCCCGCACCGGCGAGGTGCCGACGTATCTGATCAACGCGGATGTGCACAGTGTCTGGCTGAACTCTGCGGCGCTACGCCGGGAAGGTTTCACCAGCCCCGACGGAATTCTCCGCGAGGAGGACGCGTTCGAGATCTCTCGACGCCTCAACGCGGCGGACCCGGAGCGGGGTGATCGTGCGGTGCGGCTGGCGGGGGAGCAGGCCGCAGCGCGTGGTGTCACGGGCCTGGTCGATTTCGACATGGCCTGGAACGCCGACGCCTGGCCGCGCCGGATCGCGGCCGGCTTCGCGGCGCATCGCGTGGAGTTCGCGATCTACCCGTTCGACCTGGAACGCGCGGTCGCAGCCGGGCTCCGCACCGGAGACCTCCGTCAGACAGCGGATGCCACCGTCGACGGCGCCGGGCTCGTGCGAGTGGGCTCTCTGAAGGTCATCACCGACGGCTCTCTCGGAACGCGCACCGCAGCATGCTCTCATCCGTATGCCGACGATGCGGGCAACTTCGGAGTCCTCAACGTCGAGCCCGGCGAACTCGTCGACCTTCTCATCCGAGCAGCGGGCGCAGGACTCTCCGCGGCGGTGCACGCCATCGGTGACCGGGCGACCACGACGGCGCTCGACGCCTTCACTCTTTCCGGCGCGAGCGGCACGATCGAGCACGCCCAACTGGTGCGGCACGCAGATCTTGCACGCTTCGCCCGCCTCGGCGTGATCGCGAGCGTGCAACCGCAGCACGCACTCGACGACCGCGATCTCGTGGATGGTCTCTGGGCCGAGCAGACAGCGATCGGCTATCCGCTCGCCGCTCTACGCAACGCCGGGGTCGAACTGCGATTCGGGTCCGACGCGCCGGTGGCGCCGCTCGACCCTTGGCAGGCGATCGCCGCCGCCGTAGCGCGTACCGAGGGCGATCGTGCGCCGTGGCACCCGGAAGAGAGCCTCAACGTCGACGACGCGCTGCAGGCCAGTGTGCGTTCATCGCTGCGCCCCGGAGAACCTGCCGACCTCGTGCTCTGCGGCTACGCCCCCCAGACCGCGTCGGCCGAGGCTCTGCGGCAGATGCCCGTGTTCGCGACGGTGCTCGCGGGCCGGATCACTCACCTGAGCTGACGCATGCAGAAAGGAAGGGTACCCGGGACGAATCCCGGGTACCCTCCCTTGCCTTGAGCGATGCTTATGCCGCGATGTGCGAGACGAGGAACCAACGGTCTTTCTCGAGACCACGCATGATCTCGATCGCGACGTCCTGGCTGGTGAGGTCGACCTCATCGAGACCATCGATCGCGGCCTTGACGTCGACGAGGATGGCGTCGATGTCCGAGATCACGGCGCGGACCAGCTCGTCGGACTGGGTGAAGCCGGCGGGGACCGAGGTCGTGCCGGCCTTCTCGGCGACCGTGCTCAGTCGAGCGTCGATCGGGAGGCCGAGAGCGACGATGCGCTCCGCGGCGGTGTCGGCGAAGTCGCCGGCGTGGGCGACGATGGTGTCGAGCAGCTCGTGCACGCCGACGAAGTTGGCGCCGCGGACGTGCCAGTGCGCCTGCTTGCCGTTCACGGTGAGGGCTTCGAGACCCAGCACCACGGGCGAGAGGAACTGGGCTGCGGCAGCTGCCACGGTCGGGTCGCTGGCGGTGGTGGAAACAGTCTGTGCCTTGCTCATTGTGCGCTCCTTGACATGGCTTCTTCGTACCTGATGAAGACAACGCTACTCAGCCTCAGACATTCCGCAAGCAAGCTGAGGCTCCGCTTACCGGCCCGGAATCACGCGGGATTCCGGGCCGCCGAGGGTAGTCTCGCCTCATGAGCATCGCACCAGGAGCATCCGTTCTCGCCCTGCCGGGCCGCACTCCGTCGATCGCCGACGCGACCTTCGTCGCCGAGGGCGCGCGCATCGTCGGCGACGTTTCACTCGCGGCCGGCGTGAGCGTCTGGTACAACGCCGTTCTGCGTGGCGATTCAGCCGGAATCGTGATCGGTGCGGGCAGCAACGTGCAGGACAACGTCTCGGTGCACGTCGACGCCGGTCACCCCGTCGTGATCGGCGAAAAGGTCTCGATCGGCCACAACGCTGTCGTGCACGGATGCACGATCGGAGACGGTTCTCTGATCGGGATGGGAGCGGTCGTGCTCAGCGGCGCGGTGATCGGCGCCGGATGCCTCATCGCCGGTGGCGCCGTCGTGCTCGGTGGTACCGAGATCCCGGACGGTTTGTTGGTGGCCGGTGTACCGGCGAAGGTACGGCGCGTCCTCAGCGACGAGGAGCGAGCCGGGCTCCTCGCCAACGCCGACATCTATCTTTCGCATCTGCAGACGCACAGCGAGGCCGCTCCGGTTTGACTCGGGCGACGATGCAGAGTCAGCACTAGGCTGGATGCATACGGGGCGGTGGCCAAGCTGGTCAAGGCAGTGGGCTCATAACCCAACGATCGCGGGTTCAAGTCCCGCCCGCCCCACCATCGACTTCTCGGCTTCGCCGTGCGTTGCGCGCGTGATATCAAGCACCTGCCGAGCGCTGTCAAGCCCCTTCCGGTCTCCGCTCCTGCCCCCGAATGTGGAGGTCCGCGGCACACCGCCGCAAGAAGTGGAGGACATCATGAGCATTGGCACCGGAGTAGTACTCTTCGTGATCGGCGCGATCCTCGTGTTCGCCGTCAACGTGGAGGTCGAGTACGTCGATCTCGACATGATCGGGTACATCCTCATGGGAGCAGGCGTCGTCGTCTTCATCGTCGGAATCGTGCTGCTCGCTCGCCGTCGTCGTTCCGAAGCGGTGACGCACACCAGCGTCGATCCTGCGACGGGACAGCCGACGTCACGCCGCACGGTCACGTCCACCAACGACGACGTCGTCTGAGGCCGACGGGCGGAAGCAGGAACGGCGTTCTTGCTTCCGTCTGCCGTTGGCGTTCTAGCCGCGGATCGGCCAGGCGCCGTCCAGGGCGCTCTCCGGGTCAAGGCGGCCGATGCTGACGAAGTACTCGGTCAGGCTCGCCGCCTGCGACCGCGCCCAACCGATCTGGCGGGTGTGCAGTTCGTGCGGCGTGTCCGGCATCTCGAACTGTCGGCCAAGCGCCTGCGCGACACGCCCGGCAGCGATGGCGTCTGCGGACGCCTCATGGGCGCTGTCCAAGGGCACCGCGTAATGGGCCGCGACGACTTCGAGCGTTCGCTTGCCGCGTCGGTATCGGTCAAAAGCCTTGTCGATCACGAGCGGATCGATGATCGGCGTTGGATCCACCAGCGGGGCTACGCCGTGGCGGAGCGCCTCATGCGTCAGCAGGGAGAAATCATACGAGGCGTTGTACGCGACGATCGGAACGCCCTGTGCCAAGAGCGCACGCAGGGCTGCAGTGATCTCGGCGACGACGTCGCGGGCGGGGCGCCCCTCGCGCCTCGCGTGCTCTGTCGTCACACCGTGGATCGCAGCGGCGCCATCCGGAATCGGAATACCGGGGTCGGCCATCCACGATCGGGCCGCGATCTCATGGCCCTTCGCATCCAGCACGCCGACGTAGGCGGTGACGATGCGATCCGCTGTGACGTCGACTCCCGTGGTCTCCAAGTCGAAGACGCCGACGCGGGTGAGCCAGGGCGGGAGAGGGGACGCGGGGGTCATGGACTCACGGTAGAGCCGGCCGCAGACATTGCCAGGAAGGCGCACGGCCACTCCGTAGACTCGAAGGATGACTGTGCCCTCGCCGTACGCCGACCGTCTGAACCGACTTCCGGTGCAGCGGCTCGAAGCGACGGTACGCGGGGGCACCACGGCGTACTGGGTGTACGGCCCCGCCGACGCCGAGACCACGGTGATCGCCGTGCATGGCTTCCGCGGTGAGCATCACGGGCTCGAACCAGTGCTCGCCTACCTTCCCGAGATCCGCGTGATCGCCCCGGATCTTCCTGGTTTCGGGGAGACCGGCCCGATCCCGGGGCGCACGCACGATCTCGACGAATACGCGGCGTGGCTGACTGAGTTCGCCGCTCAGGTCGCGCCCGGCGCGATCATCCTCGGTCACTCCTTCGGGTCGATCGTCACGTCTGCTGCGGTCGCCGGCGGGCTGGAGACGCCCCGGTTGATTCTGCTGAACCCGATCGGAGCGCCGGCGCTGGAAGGACCCAAGGGCCTGATGACGAGGCTTGCCGTGCTCTACTACGATCTCGGCGCCTGGCTCCCTGCTCGCCTCGGTACCGCGCTGCTGCGCAATCGTCTGATCGTCCGGGTGATGAGCATCTCGATGGCGAAGACGAAGGATGCTGCGCTCCGACGTTTCATCCATGATCAGCACGACACGTACTTCTCCCGGTTCGCCGATCGCGACGTGCTGCGCGACGCATTCGTCGCGAGCGTCTCGCATGATGTGCGGGCGTTCGCGCCGGCGATCTCGGTGCCGACCCTGCTCGTCGCCGCTCAGCAGGATGACATCACGCCCATCGAGGCCGAGCGCACGCTGGTGACCCTGTTCGACGACGCCTCACTCGTGGAGATCGCCGACGTCGGGCATCTCATCCACTACGAGACGCCGGCAGAGGCGGCCGGCGCGATCCGGCGTTTCCTCAAGGTTCCCGTCGAGCGAGGCCGATGAGTCCGGCGACCCGGAACGGGATGACCTCGCCCATCGCGAGGGACGTCTCGGTGCGCTCCACGCCTTCGATCGAGAGGATGCGCGCGTCGGTGTCGAACAGGTGCCGCGCGTCGCGGCACGCCACCCGGGCCAGCAGGTCGATCGAGCCGCTGAGGCCGTGCGCCTGCACGACCTCGGGGATGCGCGCGAGCTCGCTGATGATGCGGGGGAGCTCGGTCTGACGCACGCCGATGCTGACGAAGGCCTGCAACGGGAAGCCGAGCACGTCGGTGGAGAACGAGCGCTCGTAGGAGAGGAATATCCCGCTCTGCTCCAGCCGCGCCATTCGGGCCTGGATGGTGTTTCGAGAGAGGCCGAGACTCTCGGCGAGGGCGACGATCGTGATCCGTGGATCGTCGGCGAGCGCGGCGAGCAGCTCGAGGTCGATGCGGTCTAGTCCGGGCATAGTGCCAAACCTTAGCAGGGTGTGAACCGGCAGAATTGAGCAACATGCTCAAGAGCTTTTCCATTGCTTGAGCGAGGTGTTCAACGGTCGTACGCTCAGAGCATCCGGTGAAGACGCCGGGCCGCAGCGTTTGCGCCCCACAAGGGCCCGCTGAGACTTGGGAGGACGACGATGTCACCGCAGATCACGCCGATCGCCGACACCGCACAGGATCTGGAGCTCGCTGAGCGCATCCTGGCACCGGACGGCACTCGCATCTCGAACCCCCAGCTGGATGCATACGTCGCCGACGTCGATGCAGAACAGCTGCGGGCGCTGCACCGAGACATGATCATTCTTCGCCGCATCGACGCCGAGGGCGTCGCCCTGCAGCGCCAGGGGCAGCTCGGTCTCTGGGCGCCGTGCCAGGGTCAGGAGGCGACTCAGATCGGTACTGCCCGCGCGATCGCTCCGCAGGACTACATCTTCCCGAGCTACCGGGAGACCGGCGTGATCTACGCACGCGGTGCGGCCCCCGGCGACTACGTCCGGATGTGGCGTGGTGAGGAAGGCGCTGGCCACGACCCGTCTGGTCTGCGCGTCGCACCGTTGCAGATCATCATCGGCGCGCAGACCCTGCACGCGGTCGGCTACGCGCTCGGCATCAAGCACGACCGCGCCGACGAGGTCGCAGTGACCTACTTCGGCGACGGAGCCACCAGCCAGGGTGACGTGAACGAGGCGATGATCTTCGCCTCGTCGTACCAGGCTCCTGTCGTCTTCGTCTGCCAGAACAACCACTGGGCGATTTCCGAGCCGGTCGCGCTGCAGTCCCAGTATCCGATCGCCGGCCGAGCGCCGGGATTCGGAATCCCGAGCCTCCGTGTCGACGGCAACGATGTCCTGGCATGCATGGCGGCGATGCGCTGGGCGCTCGCTCACGCCCGCGCCGGCAAGGGCCCTGCCTACATCGAAGCGGTCACCTACCGCATGGGCCCGCACACCACGGCGGACGACCCGACCCGCTACCGGGAGAGCGCCGAGCTGGATCAGTGGCGCCAGCGCGACCCGATCGCGCGCCTCGAGGCGCATCTGCGCGCAGCAGGCGAGCTCAGCGATGAGCATCTCGCCGAGACTCAGGCCGCGGCCGACGACGTGGCGCGGGACATGCGTGCGGCTTGCCTCGGCATGACGACGCGCCCGCCGCTCGCGGTGTTCGACGGCGTCTACGCCGAACCGCACACCGGGCTCGAGCGTCAGCGCGGCGAGTACGCCGCCTACCTCGCGACGTTCGACGGAGAGGTGTGACGATGACCGAGCTCACTCTGGGCAAGGCCCTCGGCGCCGGCCTGCGTCAGGCCATGCGCGACGACGACAAGGTTGTGCTCCTCGGTGAGGACATCGGCAAGCTGGGCGGCGTGTTCCGCATCACCGACGGTCTGCTCGACGAGTTCGGCGCGAAGCGCGTCATCGACACTCCACTGGCTGAGTCCGGCATCGTCGGCACCGCCGTCGGTCTGGCGTTCCGCGGGTATCGCCCGGTCGTCGAGATCCAGTTCGACGGATTCGTCTATCCGGCGTTCGACCAGATCGTCGCTCAGGTCGCCAAGCTGCACTATCGCACGCAGGGCCGCGTGCGGATGCCGATCACCATCCGCATTCCCTGGGCGGGCGGCATCGGGGCGGCCGAGCACCACTCGGAGTCGCCGGAGGCATACTTCGTGCACACGGCCGGGCTTCGCGTGATCGCCGTGTCCAACCCGGAGGACGCCTATCGCAGCCTCCGCCAGGCGATCGCCTCCGACGACCCGGTGATCTTCTTCGAGCCCAAGCGGCTCTATCACCACAAGGGGGAGGTCGACCTCGATGCCCCGCTCGCGGACGCACCTCCGATGGGCCTCGCCCGTGTGGTGCGTGAAGGCACGGATGCCACGCTCATCACCTACGGCGCCATGGTCTCCACCGCGCTGCAGGCGGCCGAGGCGGCCGAGGACGACGGCATCTCGATCGAGGTCATCGACCTGCGCTCTCTGTCGCCGATCGACTACGACTCCGTCGCTGCATCCGTGCGCAAGACCGGGCGTGTCGTCGTCGCTCACGAGGCATCGCGAGAAGCAGGAGTCGCCGCCGAAGTGATCGCCAGCATCACCGAGCGCTGCTTCGAGTACCTGGAATCCGCACCCCTCAGGGTCACCGGCCACGACATCCCGTACCCGCCGGCCAAGCTGGAGAAGTACCACCTCCCGGATCTCGACCGGCTCCTCGATGCCGTCGACCGGGTTCTGGACCGTCCGAACAGCCTGACGGGGGCCGAAGCATGATCGCCGAGTTCCGACTTCCCGACCTCGGTGAAGGACTCACCGAGGCCGAGGTCGTGCAGTGGCTGGTCGCACCCGGCGACGCCGTCGCCTTGAACCAGACGCTCGCCGAGGTGGAGACGGCGAAGGCCGTGGTCGAGCTTCCGTCGCCCTATGCGGGAACGGTGTCTGCGCTGCATGCGGAGGCGGGGGAGACCGTCGCCGTTGGCGCTCCGCTGATCGAATTCGATGTGGTCGGTGAGGAGCCGTCAACGACGGATGCGCCTGCCCAGGACAAACCGCAGGAGAAGGCGCAGCCGAACCTCGTCGGTTACGGTGCAGCACCGTCGTCTTCCGGTCGCCCCGCTCGTCGAACCCGCCGCGCTTCGGCGGTGTCCGTCTCGGCCGACACCGCAGTGCTCGAAGCAGCCCCGCACGACGCCAGTCCCCGAGCGACCACGGAGCAGGTCCTCGAGCGCCCGCGCTCCACGCCCCCCGTGCGCGCTCACGCGAAGCGTCTGGGCATCGATCTCGTCCTGGTGGCTGCGGAGGTCGGCGATCGGGTGATCACCCGCCGCGACGTCGATGTCTACGCTGAGCGGGTCGGCGCTGCAACGGCCGTCGAAACTCCCGCTGCCGAAGCGATCGGGTTCGCGGCACCGCGGTCGGTCGGATCCTTCGCCGACGCGGAGCGAGAGACGCGGATCCCGATCCGCGGGGTTCGTAAGCACACGGCCGCGGCCATGGTGCAGAGCGCCTTCACCGCGCCGCACGTGACGGTCTTCCACACGGTCGACGTCACGGCGACGATGGATCTGCTCGCGTCACTGCGCGAGGACCGCTCGCTCTCCGGTCATCGGATCGGCCCTCTCGCGATTATCGCGAAGGCCGTGTGCCTCGCGTTGGGGCGCACCCCGGGCTTGAACTCGAGTTGGGACGAAGCTGCGGCAGAGATCGTGCAGCACCACTTCGTCGACCTCGGCATCGCCGCAGCGACGGAGCGAGGGCTCATCGTCCCGAACATCCGAGACGCGGAACGGCTCACACTCGTCGAACTCGCCGATGCGTTGCGCTCCCTCGCGGAGACCGCGCGCGCCGGGAAGACGTCACCGGCGGAACTCGCCGGCGGGACCTTCTCGATCTCGAACATCGGCGTCTTCGGCGTCGATGCGGGCACTCCGATCCTGCCGCCGGGACAGTCCGGAATCCTCGCGGTCGGCGCGGTCCGCCGACAGCCGTGGGAGTACCGCGGCGAGATCGCGCTGCGCCAGATGATGACACTGAGCCTCTCCTTCGATCACCGTCTCGTGGACGGCGCGGAAGGGGCGCGATTCCTCAAGGATGTCGCCGACATCCTGGAGGAACCGGGGCGGGCGATGCTGCTCAGCTGACGATCTGTCAGAGGACGGCGTGCTCGAGCAGGCGCAGCGATCCGGGGGACGCCTCGAATCGGTGCACTGAGCCGTTGCGGAGCGGTTCGCCGTCCCGAGGCAGAGTGCCGCCCGAGACATGGTCGATCAGCGAACGGATCACGCCGCCGTGGGTCACGACGATGACGGACTCGGCGAGGGGCGCCGAGCGGCGACGCGCGTCCCTCGCGATCCGATGAAGCGCCGACATGGAGCGCTCGCAAACCTGGGCGAGCGACTCCGCACCAGGCACGTCGGAGAGCCAATCGCCGTAGGTCTGGATGTAGTCGGTGACCAGCATCCCCTCGCCCGCACCGAACTCCCGCTCCCGCATGTCGGGCACGAGCAGCGGCGCGTCGAGGCCGAGCTCCGCAGCGATGATCTGCGCGGTCTCGTGTGCGCGCACCAGAGGACTGGCATAGATCGTGTGGTGCGTTCCATCGGCGAGGAGCGCGGCCGCCGTGCGCGCATCGGCGCGTCCGGTGTCGTTCAGGGCGATGTCCGTGGTGCCCTGGATACGGCGGTCGAGGTTCCAATCGGTCTGACCGTGGCGGACGAGCGTGAGCAGGGTCACTTCAACAGCTCCTGGAGGGCAGGGAGCACATCGCTGGTGCCCGCGGCGATGGTGACATTCGCCCACGGGTCCGCGCGAGTCGGCTCTCGGTTGACGATGATCAGCGGAATGCCGCGGCGGCGAGCGCGTTCGATGAGACGCACGCCCGAGTTGACGACGAGCGAGGAGCCGGCCACGATCAGGGCGTTGCTGGCGCGCAGCAGCGACTCGGCGGCGCGGAACCGGTCCGGCGGTACATACTCGCCGAAGAAGACGACGTCCGGTTTGAGCATCCCGTCGCACACCGTGCACGTCGGGATGACGAAGCCCGCGGTCGTCTCCGGCAGGACATCGCCGTCCGGGGCGAGCGCCACGTTCTCGGGCACCGCGATCCAAGGGTTGCGTTCTTCGATCTGCACAGCGACGTCACGACGGTCGAAGACCTGACCGCAGTGCAGACAGAAGACACGGCGCATCGTCCCGTGCACCTCGATGACGTGCGAGCTCCCGGCGCGCAGGTGCAGTCCGTCGACGTTCTGCGTGATCACGCCGCTGACGACGCCGGATGACTCCATCTCGGCGAGCGCGACATGGCCGGCGTTCGGTGCCGCATTCGCGAACGCGCGCCAGCCGAGATGCCCACCGACCCAGTACCGGCGGCGAGCAGCCTCATCGCCCAGGTATGTCTGGATCGTCATGGGATCGCTGCCGGGACGTGCGCCCTCGCCACGATAGGCGGGAATGCCGGAATCCGTCGAGATGCCCGCTCCGGTGAGGAGTGCGATCCGGTGCCCGCGGAGCAGATCAGCGGATTCGACGAGGCGAGCTTGAAGCTCTTCGTCTGTCATCGCGCTCACGGCACCTCCTCGAGTGATTCTACGATGCCCGCGGGACGTGTCAGGCTGGACGCCTATGGAACTCGTGCACGTCGACACCGCGGACGACCCGCGCCTGGACGACTATCGATCGCTGACCGAGGTCGCTCTGCGCCGCGTTGTGGAGCCCGCGGGAGGCCTGTACATCGCGGAATCAGCGAAAGTCATCGCCCGCGCGTGCGCCGCGGGGCATCGTCCCCGGTCGGTCATGGTGCAGCAGCGTCGAGTCGACGAGATCCGGACGATCCTTGATGGTGCGCCGGTTCCGGTCTACGTGGTTCCGGACGACGTGGCGGAGAGCGTCACCGGGTTCGCCGTGCATCGAGGCGCGATCGCGTCGATGCACCGGCCCGTGCTCCCGTCTGTCTCCGAAGTCGTGAAAGACGCCTCCCTGGTTCTGATCCTGGACGACCTCGCGGATCACACGAATGTCGGCGCCGCCTTCCGTGCGGCCGCGGGGCTCGGAGCGGATGCCGTGCTCGTGTCTCCGCGGTGCAGCGATCCGCTGTACCGTCGAAGCGTACGAGTGAGCATGGGCACGGTGTTCCAGGTGCCGTGGACACGGCTCGGAGAATGGGATGCCGCGGCGGAGGAACTGCATGCAGTGGGTTTCGAGCTCGCGGCCCTCGCGCTGAGCGATGACGCGGTGACGCTTGACGCGTATGCGGCGGATCGCCCGCCCCGGGTGGCGCTGGTGATGGGGTCCGAAGGCCACGGTCTTTCGGAGCGCGCGCTGGAGGTCGCGGATGCGGTCGTCACGATCCCGATGCGTGGGGGAGTGGATTCCCTCAACGTCGCTTCAGCGGCGGCGGTGGCGTTGTGGTCGCTGTCGCGCTGACGTTCTTGCCCCAACGAGGGGACTGCCGCAGACTCGGATGATGGAGTTCGCGGGAGTTCTGCCACCGGATGCACCGGATCCGTTCGCCCAGGCTGAAGCGAGGATACGGGCGCTTCCGTTTCCGGTCTGGGGACTCGGCGCGCAGCCTTCGCTCGAGGACGATCGCTCACCGGGTCTCGGAACTGTCGGGGGTTCCGGCGGACCCGGAGAGCTCGAGGTTGCGGTTGGATACACCGTCTGGCGGAACCCGCAGGACCGTGACGATCCTGTCAATCTCGCCGAACTCGACGAGCAGACCCGCGCGGCTCTCGACGAGGTTCCGCCCTGGCCCCGGCCGGACTGGCTCGTCCGAGGGGCCGAGAAGATGCGCTATCCCCGCATCTGGGAGGCGGTGCGCACGACGTGGCGCCGAGATCCGACCCCTGAGGATCTCGGCAACCAGATCATCCACCATACGAACCACATTCTGATGAACCGATTCCGGGAAGAGCTCGGCATACCCGCCGGCCCACCCGGACCTTTCGAGACGACCGGGTGGCAGGTGACGCCGGCGGCGGTGAACACCGCGGCATCCGTCGTGGTCGATGGGACTCGAATCCCGTCCGTCGAGATCGACACAGACCCGTTCGTCTACGCGATCGGCGTCAGGATGGCCGACGACCTCGTCGTCACCGCGGTCATCCCACGCGAGTTCCTCCCGCTGATCGAGGTCTCACTCGCTCGGCGGGTCTGACGTCTAGTCGGCCTGCGGCCAGACGACCGGCGCGGGATCGGGTCGCTTGGCCCCGATGTTGTCCCCAGATGACTGGTGACGAATGCGCCGGAGCACCCACGGCACCAGGTGCTCGCGTGCCCAGCCGAGGTCTTCGGAGCGGGCCTCGCGCCAGGTGCGCATCGGGATGGCTTCCGGCTGCATGGCGGAGAGGTCGTTCGGGACGTTCAGGGCGCGCAGCGCCATCCGCGCCACTTCGTGGTGGCCGAGTGCGTTGTAGTGCAGGCGGTCGTCGTCGAAGAAACGCAGATCCTGCACGACCTTGAGCGCCCACTGATCGGCGATGATGCAGTCGTGCCGATCGGCGATCGCGCGCACGTTCTCGTTGTAGATCGCGACTTTTCCTCGGAACGGACGGAACACCGGCGTGAACCCCGTATCGATGCCGGTGAACAAGAGCACGGATGCGCCGGTCGAGGCGAGGCGGGCGACCGCATCCTCGAGTTGGGCGGCGATGGCGTCCGGATCGGTGCCGGGCCGGATGACGTCGTTCCCGCCCGCGCAGATCGACACGAGGTCCGGGCGCAGCGAGACGGCGGGCTCGATCTGGTCCGCGACGATCTGAGCGATCAGCTTCCCGCGCACCGCGAGATTCGCGTAGGCGAAGTCATCGACCTGCTGAGCAAGAACCGCGGCGACGCGGTCGGCCCAACCGCGGTGTCCGCCAGGGGCAGCGGGATCGGGGTCGCCGATTCCCTCGGTGAATGAATCCCCGACGGCGACGAAACGTCGCCACGGGTGGACCGTCTCGTTGTCGAGGGGTGAGGTCCGAGTCGAATCCTGGTCGGTCATCCAGCTCTCCTTCGCGAACGAACACCGTCCGGCGGTGGCCACGGCGCAGTGACCGAGCCTACCTCGCACCGAGCGCCGGGGGAGCGCGCGCGAGGAATGTCGGACACAGCGATTATCGTTGACTCGATGCTCTCTCCGTCTTTCCCCCAGCGCGCCCCGTGGGGGACGGCCGACAAGCTCCGCGCCTGGCAGCGGGAGGCGCTCGACGCGTACTTCCAGGCCGATCAGCGGGATTTCCTGGTGGCGGCGACACCGGGCGCAGGTAAGACGACCTTCGCACTCACGCTCGCCGTCGAGCTGTTGCGCATCGGTGAGGTCGACCGGATCATCGTCGTGGCGCCGACCGAGCATCTGAAGACCCAGTGGGCGGATGCCGCCGCTCGCGTCCACATCCGGCTCGACCCGCGGTTCAAGAACAGTCACTGGGCGCCGGCGCGGCACTACCACGGTGCGGTCGTCACGTACGCCCAGGTCGCGGCGAAGTCATCCGTGCACCGTCACCTCACCGAAGACGCCAAGACGCTGGTGATCCTCGACGAGGTGCATCACGGCGGCGACGCGCTGAGCTGGGGCGATGCCATTCGCGACGCCTACGGCCCGGCGCGGCGCCGTCTGCTGCTGTCCGGAACGCCGTTCCGCAGCGATACCGCGCCGATTCCGTTCGTCGACTACCTGCCGGACGAATCCGGCGCGCGCGTCTCCAGCACTGATTACCGCTACGGCTACGGTCGCGCTCTCGCGGACGGCGTCGTGCGGCCTGTGCTGTTCCACATGTACGCGGGCAAGATGCGCTGGCGCACCAGCGCGGGTGACGAGATCGAGACGCATCTCGGGCAGGACAACACGAAGGATGTCACGTCACAGGCGTGGCGGACGGCTCTGGACCCTGAGGGCGATTGGATGCCCGCGGTGCTGTCGGCCGCAGATCGCAGGCTCACCGAGATCCGCCATCACGTGCCGGATGCCGGGGGACTGGTCCTCGCCACCGACCAGACGGTGGCGCGGGCCTACGCGAAGATCCTGCACAGCATCACTCGTCAGCATCCGACGGTCGTCCTCTCCGACGACGCGACGGCCTCGGAGCGCATCGAGAAGTTCAGCGCGAGCACCGACCGCTGGATGGTCGCGGTGCGCATGGTGTCCGAGGGCGTGGATGTGCCCAGGCTCGCCGTCGGCGTGTACGCGACGTCTTCGTCGACGCCGCTGTTCTTCGCACAGGCGATCGGACGCTTCGTGCGTGCGCGACGCCGAGGCGAGGCCGCGAGCGTGTTCCTTCCCAACGTCCCCGTGCTGATGGGCCTCGCCAACGAGATGGAGAAGCAGCGCGATCACGCGCTGGATCGCCAGAGCAAAGACGAGGACGGTCTCGACGACTCGCTCCTGGACAGTGCGAACCGCGAAGAAGACGCCTCAGACGCCCTGACGCAGGAGTTCAGCTACAAGGCGATCTCGTCGCTCGCCCACTTCGACCGTGTCGTCTTCGACGGCGACGAGTTCGGCCAGCTCGCCGAGCCCGGTACGCCCGAGGAGGAGGAGTTCATCGGATTCCCCGGCCTGCTCGAGCCGGAGCACGTGCACGAGCTGCTGATGCAGCGACAGGCGCGCCAATCACGGTTGCGCGAGACACGCGAAGCGAACACCGAACCCACCGCGACCTCCACGTTGCCCGCGCCGCTGCACCGCACCCTTCGAGAGCAGCGACAGTTGTTGAACAGCCTCGTCGGACTCTACGCCCGCCAGGCCGGCGAGCCGCACGGTGCGGTGCATGCCGAGCTTCGGCGCATCTGCGGCGGTCCCGCCGTCGCACAGGCGACCGTGACGCAATTGCAGTCACGGATCGATGTCCTTCGCAAACGCGTGCGGTCGTAGTTCCAGCCTCGCGCAGAGCCGTCCGCCGGCCCGTTCGGATGCCCGAAATGCTGGCAATCCGGGTATCCGGCCGTATCCGGTCCCGCCGCGCGGATAGCGTGGAACGGTTGCCAATCGACCTGGAGGTTCCATGACCGCGCCCGCTGCCGCCGAGCCGACCGCAGCCGATCGCCGCCGCTGGGCCCGTTACCTGGTGGAAGAGCGAGCGGAGGGACTCGTCTATCAGAAGCTCGCCGCGCGACGAACCGGCGAAGAACAGCAGATCCTGCTCCATCTCGCTGATGCCGAACGCCGTCACGAGCAGCACTGGCTCGACCTGCTCGGCGGAGAACCCGCACGTCTTCCCAGCGCCGGCGCGCGTTCTCGGATGCTCGGTTGGATGGCCGGTCGCTTCGGCTCGATCTTCGTTCTGGCCCTCGCGCAGAACGCCGAGGCACGCTCGCCCTACGACGCTGAGCAGTACGCCACACCGGCGATGCGGGCAGATGAGAAGGTCCACTACGAGGTCGTCCGAGGACTCGCCGCGCGGGGCCGACGGCGGCTTTCCGGCTCCTTCCGTGCCGCCGTGTTCGGCGCGAATGACGGACTGGTCAGCAACCTGGCCCTGGTGCTCGGCATCGGTGCGACCGGGGTGAGTTCGGGATTCGTGCTCTTCAGTGGCATCGCCGGTCTGCTCGCCGGAGCGCTCTCGATGGGCGCGGGGGAGTTCGTGTCGGTGCGCTCCCAGCGCGAGCTCCTCGCATCCACGGAGGCGAATGAGGACGCAGCGGATGCCGCGGCCGACCTCGACATCGACGAGAACGAGCTCGCGCTGGTCTACCGGGCGAGGGGGATGGCCCAGGAGGAGGCGCTGGCGCGGGCGCGCCGCGTCGTCGCGGCAGCGCAGGAAGGCGTGCGTCGAACGGTCACCGGACCTGTCCGCGTCCACGGTGCATCCGATGACCATGAGATCGTCGGCCGAGATTGGACGGCGGCGATCTCGAGTTTCCTGCTGTTCGCGTCGGGGGCGATCATTCCGGTTCTGCCGTGGCTGTTCGGCCTGCAAGGAACCACAGCCATCATCGTGGCACTCGTGCTCGTCGGCATAGCGCTGCTGTCGACGGGAGCCATGGTCGGCATCCTCTCCGGCGGCCCCCCTCTGCGTCGCGCACTCCGCCAGTTGGCCATCGGGTTCGGGGCAGCTGCCGTCACCTACGTGCTCGGGTTGGTCTTCGGCGTCGGAGCGCTCTGAGGTCGCTCAGTCGAGCTGAAGCAACCGGTCGTCGTCCTCGCCGGGGTCCCCGCGCCCATCGGTGTTGTTCGTGAGCACCCACAGGGCACCGTCCGGGGTCTCGAGGACGTCGCGCAGCCGCCCATGCGTGCCGACGAGAATCTCCGAGGAGGTCGACGGATCGTCCAGGGGCACGACACGGAGTCGCTCACCGCGCAGATTCGCGATGTAGAGCATCCCTCCGCGAATGGCGATGCCGCTCGGGCTCGCATCAGCCGGCGCCCACTGCTGCACGGGGTCGACATAGTCCGGTGCGCCGGCGATGCCCTCGACCTCGGGCCACCCGTAGTTCTCCCCGGCAGCGATGACGTTCAGCTCATCCCAGGTGTCCTGTCCGAACTCCGAGGCGTACATGGTGCCGTCCTCCGACCATGCGATGCCCTGCGGGTTGCGGTGGCCGAAGCTGTACACGGGGGAGTCGGGGAAGGGGTTGTCGGCGGGGATTGTGCCATCCGGTGTGAGTCGCAGGATCTTTCCACCGAGACTGTCGCGATCCTGCGCGCTGTCCGGATCCCCGGCGTCGCCGGTCGTGGCGTACAGCATCCCGTCGGGGCCGAAGGCGATCCTGCCGCCGTTGTGATTTCCGGCCGATGGCAGTCCATCGATGATCGTCTCCACTGCGCCGATCGACAGGGATCCCGGCTCGCCGGTGAGGCGGAAACGCTGGATGCGATTGCCGTCGCTGCCCGTCGAGTAGACGTAGAGGGAGGTGTCGTCGTGCACGGCGAGTCCGAGCAGGCCGCCCTCGCCTCTGGCGGTGACGCCGCCTACGGTGCCCACCTCGCGCGTCGAGCCGTCGGCGAGCAGTTCGCGCACGATCGCCGTGTCGCGCTCGCTGATGAGTGCGGTATCGCCCGCGAAGACGACCGACCACGGCGCATCGAGACCGGAGGCGATGACGGTCGGTTCTCCCGTGTCTATCGGACCAGGCGATGACCTTGTCGGACCGGGCGACGGGGAGGAACCGGGGTTCCCGGACAGAACCGGCTGCGTGCACGCTGTGAGCAGCACCGCTGACACGACGAAGAGGGAGAGCATCCCGCGTTTCAGTCCTGGCATGGCGACTCCGATCACCCTGGATACGAAGAAGGCCCCCTCTCGGGGGCCTTCTCCATACCTGTGCGCGGAGGGGGACTTGAACCCCCACGCCCTTGCGGGCACTGCGACCTCAACGCAGCGCGTCTACCATTCCGCCACCCGCGCAGGTGTTGGATGATCGTTGCCGACCGAAGAATGACACTAGCACGATCCGCGAGACTGTTCGAACCGGGGCAGCGCCCGGGCGTGGCACGTCGTTTCGATAGCCTGGGATGCATGATCGATCCTTCCGTCCCCGAGGTCGTCCGCATCGCGAGCGAACTCATCCGCTTCGACACCTCGAACTTCGGAGGTGGCAACGCGAAGGGTGAGCGCGAGGCAGCCGAGTACGTCGGCGCGTACCTGGAATCGCTCGGATTGACGCCGGAGTACTACGAGCCGATCCCGCGGCGCACCAACGTCATGGCGCGCGTTCCCGGCCGTGACCGTACGAAGCCGGCGCTGGTCGTGCACGGCCACCTCGACGTCGTGCCCGCGATGGCGAAGGACTGGAGTGTGGACCCGTTCGCCGGCATCGTGCAGGACGGGATGCTGTGGGGCCGCGGAGCGGTCGACATGAAGAACATGAACGCGATGATCCTCACCTCGGTCGCCGACATCCTGCGCGCGGGGGAGCAGCCGGAGCGCGACCTCGTTCTGGCGTTCTTCGCCGATGAGGAGAACGGCGGAGTCGAAGGCTCGGCGCTGGTTGTCCAGAACCGACCGGAATGGTTCGCCGGAGCGACGGAGGCCATCAGCGAGGTCGGCGGATATTCGATCACGGTCGACGACCGGCGCGCGTACCTGCTCCAGGTCGGCGAGAAGGCGCTCATCTGGATCCGCCTCGTCGCCAAGGGGCGAGCAGGCCACGGGAGCAGGCTGCACGAAGACAACGCCGTCACCAAACTCGCCGAGGCGGTCGCCGCGATCGGGCGCACCCGCTGGCCGATCCGGCTCACAGCGACGACCGAGGCGCTGTTGGACGGTCTCAGTGCCTTGAGCGGTCGCCCCGTGGACGATCCGGACGCTCTGGCTGCCGCCGCCGGCCCCGCCGAGGCATTCCTGCGCTCCACGTTCCGCACCACCACGAACCCGACCGTGCTCACCGCGGGATACAAGCACAACGTCATCCCGGAGCGCGCAGAGGCGCTCATCGACGTGCGCGTCATCCCCGGCACCGAGGACGACGTGCTCGCGCAGCTGCAGGAGATCGTGGGAGACGAGATCACCATCGAGACGGTGGTCCGCGACATCGGCATGGAAACGCCCTTCAGCGGCGATCTCGTGGAGGCGATGGTCGCGAGCCTCGGACGGCACGATCCCGGTGTTCCGGTGATTCCGTACCTGCTGGGCGCCGGAACCGACAACAAGGCGCTGTCCTACCTCGGCATCACCGGGTACGGCTTCGCCCCTCTCCGGCTGCCGGCCGATCTGGACTTCACCGGGATGTTCCACGGAGTCGACGAACGCGTGCCCGTAGAATCACTTGTCTTCGGCCAGCAGGTGCTGACCGATCTGCTGCGCCACTACTGAGCGCGCATCCACCGCACCTGCGCCGCTCCACGAACACAGAAGGCTCCTCCATGCACCTGCTTGAAGCGCTCATCCTCGGCATCGTCCAGGGACTCACCGAGTTCCTGCCGATCTCCTCCAGCGCGCATCTGCGCATTCTCGGAACGTTCCTGCCTTCCGGTGAGGACCCGGGGGCCGCCTTCACCGCGATCACGCAGATCGGCACCGAGGCCGCCGTCGTGGTGTTCTTCTGGCGCGACATCGTGCGGATCATCTCGCAGTGGTTCCGGTCCCTGACCGGGAAGGCGCCGCGAAACGACCCGGATGCACGCATGGGATGGCTGATCATCATCGGCAGCATCCCGATCGTCGTGCTCGGCCTGCTCTTCCAGGATCAGATCGAGACCGTCTTCCGCTCGCTGTGGCTCATCGCCATCATGCTCATCGTCTTCGGCATCCTGCTCGGAATCGCGGACTACGTCGGGGCGAAGCGGCGCAAGCTGAACGAGCTCACCGTCCCGCACGGCATCGCGTTCGGTCTCGCGCAGTCGCTGTCGCTGATCCCCGGTGTCTCGCGCTCGGGCGGCACGATCACGATCGGGCTGTTCCTGGGCTACGAGCGCGCGGCTGCCGCGCGCTACGCATTCCTGCTGGCGATCCCTGCCGTCTTCGGCAGCGGTTTCTATCAGCTGTTCAAGAGCTGGGATGAGCCGTCGATCTTCTCGTTGGGCGACACCCTGGCCGCGACCGGAATCGCGTTCGTCGTCGCCCTCGGCGTGATCGCGTTCTTCATGAACTGGATCTCGAAGCGCAGCTTCCTGCCGTTCGTGATCTACCGGATCCTGCTCGGCGTCGTGCTGCTCGTCCTGCTCGGCACCGGAGTGATCGCCGCCTGAGCGCCTAGCGCTTGAAGTCGCCCGGCCCGTCGCCGCGGCGACGCAGGTAGCGCTCGAAGGCCTGGGCGATGGCATCGCCGGAGGCGTCGGGGGAGTCCCAGGTGTCGCGGGTGCGCTCGAGCTGGCGGATGTACTCGGCCATGTCCTCGTCCTCTGCCGCAGCCGCGTCGATCGAGGCTTCCCACGCCGCTGCCTCCGTGCGCAGATGATCCCGCGGGACGTTGACACCGGTCAGCTCTTCGAGCCTGTCCAGCAGCGCCAGGGTGACCTTCGGCGAGGGAGTCGCCGTGGCGACGTAGTGGGGGACGCTCGCCCAGAGGCTGGCCGTGGGAATGCCGGCATGCTCGGCGAAGTGCTCGAAGACGCTCAGGATGCCTACCGGCCCCTCGTAGAGCGAGCGCTCCAGACCGTGCGCTTCGCGCACCTGCTCGTTCTGGCTCGATGCGAAGATCGAGATCGGGCGCGTGTGCGGAACGTCGGACAGCATGGCACCGAGCGTCACCAGACCGGATACGTCGTCGCGCAGTGCGACGTCGATGAACTCGCTGGCGAACGCCTGCCAGGTGCGTGCCGGCTCGACGCCGGTGAGCAGCCAGAACTCGGGACCGGTGCCGGCATCGCGCGGTCGCCACAGTCCGGCCTCGGGCCATCGCAGCTGACGTCTGCCCTCGGCATCCATCCGGGTGGCCGGGCGCGTGTACTGGTAGTCGAAGTACAGTTCGGGGTCGATCGAGTGCACGAGGTCGTAGTCGGTCATCGACCGCAGCGCCTCGATCGCACCGCTCGCCGCCTCGCCCGCATCGTTCCAGCCGTCGAAGGCGGCGATGATGATGCGCGAACCGAGAACATCCATCGTGGGCTCCCTTCGAGGTCGTGGACAGGTACCCCAAGGCTAGTCGGCGTCGGCGGGGGTGTGGGCGCGGCCGCGGCTAACATGGGTTCAGTGATCAGACAGCCCAAGGCAGTCCTCTGGGACATGGACGGAACACTCGTCGACACGGAACCGTACTGGATGGCTGCGGAGACGGTGCTGGTGGAGTCGTTCGGCGGAACGTGGAGCCACGCCGATGCGCTGCAGCTGGTCGGCAACGGCCTCCACGACAGTGCCGTGATTCTGCGGAACGCGGGCGTCGAGATGGACCCCGAGGCCATCATCCAGTACTTGACGGACCAGGTGCAGGAGTCACTGCGGACGAATGGCGTGCCGTTCCGCCCCGGCGCGCGTGAGCTTCTCCGCGACCTCAAGGATGCGGGCATCCGCACCGGCCTCGTGACCATGTCGCTGCGGCGGATGGCGCTGAGCGTCGTCGAGCTCATCGAATTCGACGCGTTCGACATCGTGGTCGCCGGCGATGATGTCGAGCAACCGAAGCCGCACCCTGAGCCGTACCTCCGAGCCGCTGAGCTGCTCGACATCGACATCGCGCACGCCGTCGTCATCGAGGATTCCCCGACCGGGCTGCGTTCTGGAATCGCATCGGGCGCCGTGGCGCTTGGCGTGCCCCACATCGTCTCCCTCGACGATCTCGGCGCCCACGAACTCTGGCCGACGCTGCATGAGCGAAAAGCCGCCGATCTGGTCGACCTCTTCGGCCGAATGACCGCAATGACAGGAGTCACCCGATGACCGAAGCGAGCGCACAGCGCCCCAGTGGGCCGTTCCGCGAGGGCGATCGTGTGCAGCTCACGGGACCCAAGGGCCGCCTGCACACCGTCACCCTCAAGGAGGACGGCGAGCTTCACACGCACCACGGCGTCCTGCGGCACCGGGATCTCATCGGCCTTCCAGACGGTTCTGTCGTGGCGAACAGTTCGGAGCACGAGTACCTCGCGCTTCGCCCACTGCTCAAGGACTTCGCGATGTCGATGCCGCGCGGCGCGGCGATCGTCTACCCCAAGGATGCTGCGCAGATCGTGATGCAGGCCGACATCTTCCCCGGTGCCACAGTGGTCGAGGCCGGGGTGGGCTCGGGGGCGCTGTCGCTCTCGCTGCTGCGCGCGGTCGGTCCCGCTGGAAAGCTCGTGTCGTTCGAACGTCGCGACGATTTCGCAGAGGTCGCCAAGGGCAACGTCGCGACCTTCTTCGGCGGAACTCCGGATACCTGGCGCGTCGTCGTCGGCGACCTGACCGAGGCTCTTCCTCTCGAGCAGCCTTCCGGGAGCGTCGATCGCGTGGTGCTCGACATGCTCGCGCCCTGGGAATGCATGGATGCTGTCGCCGAGGCGCTCACACCGGGTGGCGTGGTGCTCTGCTACGTCGCGACCGCGACGCAGCTCTCGAGGGTTGCCGAGTACATCCGTGGCACCGGACTCTTCACGGATCCGGACGCGTCCGAAACCATGGTCCGCGGCTGGCACGTCGAGGGGCTCGCTGTCCGACCAGACCACCGAATGGTCGCGCACACCGGTTTCCTGCTCACCGCGCGTCGTCTGGCACCGGGGGCGATCGCTCCCTCTGTCAAGCGCCGTGCGTCCAAGAGCAGCTACGGTGACGCCGATGTCGAGCAGTGGACCCCCGGGGCTGTGGGGGACCGCGAGATCACCGATAAGAATCTGCGCAAGCGTGCCAGGGAGGCCGCGAAGGCGGCCGATGGGGCGCGTCTCGCCTCGGCATCGCGCGAAACCGAGCAGGGGACGGAATAGACTGGAGCGCGTGCGTAAAACGTCCGCCGCTCTGGCCACCCTCAGCCTTGCCGTCCTCGCCCTGACCGGGTGCACCGCGGCTCCGACCTTCAACGGTGCTTCCTGCGATCGGACGGCGTCGGCGAGCGGCATCGGCGAGGCTGTCACCGTCGAAGGCGAAGTGGGCGAAGCCCCAGAGGTCGAGGTGTTCTCGCCGGTTCACGTCAAGAAGACGTCTTTCACCGACGTCGCAACGGGTGATGGCCGCGCGCTGGTGAGCGCGCAGCAGGCGCTGAACCTCGAGCTGTCGATCTACAGCGGCGAAACCGGCAAGCAGGTGTTCGCCACGCCTTACGACTCGAACGCCGCAGCGCCGGCGTTGACCATCAACGAGTGGGCGGAACGCTCGCCGGGTCTCGGCGACGTCCTGCAGTGCGCCACCGCCGGTACACGCATCCTCGCCGCGCTCACCGCGGATGACTTCGGACCGGCCAACATCGAAGGACTCGGTCTGGCCGCCGACGACACCGCGATCTTCGTGATCGACGTGCTGGACGCATTCCTGCCGAAGGCCGAGGGTACTCTCCAGTTCAACGATGCGCGCGGCCTGCCGACCGTCGTCCGCGCGTCAGACGGCACCCCCGGCATCATCATTCCGGACAGTGCAGCACCCGAGAAGCAGACGGTGCAGACGCTCATCAAGGGTGAAGGTGAAGTGTTGACGGCCGAGCAGACTCCGCTGGTCAATTTCACCGCCATCGGCTGGGACGACAAGCAGATTCTGCAGACCACGTGGGGCGACAAGCCAAGTGCGCAGCTCCCCGCCCCAGTGGCCGACGCTCTCGTCGGCCAGCCGGTCGGCTCCCAGGTGATGGTCGTGCTGCCGGCGACCGACGGTTCGCCCGCGGTCGCGGTCGTCGTCGATGTTCTGGGTGTCACCTCGGCACCGACGCAGTGATGGCTGCCCGGATTCCCGCGGAGGAGCGCCTGACGAATCTCGTCGTGGCGTTGATGGCCACGGAGATCGGGCTCACCAAGCAGCAGATCCTCGACAACGTCTCCGGTTATCGGCAGCGTGCCGATGCCGGAACGCGCGCGGATGCTCTCGAGAAGATGTTCGAGCGCGACAAGGATGAACTGCGCACACTCGGTGTGCCGATCGAGACCATCGGAGATCCGTCCGACCCGAATGACCTCCGCGAGGCTCGGTATCGCATACCGCAGGCAGAATACGACCTGCCCAGCGACATCGAGTTCAGTTCCGCCGAGCTTGCGGTACTGCGACTGGCAGGCAGCGTCTGGAGCGCGGAATCCGTTTCGGCCGACGCGCAGTCCGGAGTGCGCAAGATCCGTGCGCTCGGAATCGACGGAGACGAGCCGATCATCGGATTCGCGCCGCGGATCACCGCACGCGACGCCGGATTCGCGCCCCTTCAGGACGC
The DNA here is from genome assembly GCF_045690355.1 of Microbacterium sp. LTA6. Lineage (NCBI taxonomy): Bacteria > Bacillati > Actinomycetota > Actinomycetes > Micrococcales > Microbacteriaceae > Microbacterium > Microbacterium sp. LTA6. The sequence goes on along the minus strand of NZ_CP147855.1, from coordinate 3,388,281 downwards.
GATCGAGAAATGCCGAGTGGTCGTGTTCGACTATCTCAAGCCGGGTGAGGATGCTCCGCGGCGCCGTCGGATCCGCCCTCTGGCGCTCGTGGACTATGCGGCGCGATGGCATGTCTTCGGCATCGATGTCGATGCCGACGCCGATCGGATGTTCCTGCTCAGCCGGATCACTGGCGATGTCACCATCACGAACGAGACTTTCGCTCCCGGACTGCGTGACGGGGCGGGAGAACGCGCGCTGGCCGGTCTCGACCGCGTTGCGGCGGAGAACACGGCTCTCCTGGAGGTCACACCGGGCACAGAGGCCGCGCTGCGGCTGGGGCGTCGAGCGACGGCGGCACCGCAGGGCATCCGCGTGCCGTTCGTGGATCTTCACATCCTCGCCGACGAGATCGCGTCCTACGGTCCTGAGGTCAGAGTCGTGGAGCCTGCCCCGCTGCGCGATGCGGTGATCGCCCGTCTGCGTGCGGTCATCGAGAGCCATACGGATGCGGAGGAGGCACGATGAGCGCTCAGACCAAGCCGCTGCTCGCAGCCGACCGAGTCCGGCTCTATCTCACACTGGTGCCGTACCTCCTCGAGCACGGGCAGGTATCGCTCGCCGAGGCCGCCGAGGAGTTCGGTGTGACGCCCCAGGAGATGCGCGGGATGGTGGAGAAGCTCACCGTTATCGGGCTGCCGGGCGACTCCGGCTACTGGCAGCAGCCCCAGGAGATGTTCGACATCAACTGGGATCTCCTCGACGAGGACGACGTCATCGAGATCACCAATGACGTCGCCCTACGGAGAGTGCCTCGGTTCACCGCGAGGGAGGCGGCAGCGTTGCTCGCCGGGCTTCAGATGGTCGCAGCAGTGCCTGCGGTCTCCGATTCGGGCCTCATCGCCGGACTCATCTCCAAGCTGTCCCGAGGTGCGGCGAACGCGCCGGCCGAGGTGGTCGTCGCCCCGAGCGCCGTCGATCACGTGCGGCAGGTCGTCGCCAGGGGAGTGCAGGAGGGCGTAGCCGTCTCCTTCACGTATCAGGCGCCGGATGCCGCACCGACGACGCGCACGGTCGACCCTGTGCAGATCCTGATCACCAACGCGCAATGGTATCTGCAGGGCTGGTGTCATCTGCGCGAGGCGATGCGCACCTTCCACCTGGACCGCGTCAGTGACCCGCAGCTGACAGATATTCCGATCACGCACGCGGGCGACTCCGTCCCCGAGGCGTTCTCCGCCGTCGATGAAGAGGGCGAGGTTCGGGTAGTGCTCCCTGAGCGACTCGCACCCCTGCTCGGCGGATTCCTCTCCGCGGACAACGTCGAAACACGCGACGGAGTCCTCGAAGCCCGCCTGCGTCTGGCCGACCCGCGCGGCATCAAGCGCATCGCCGCCCGCTTCGGCGGCGCACTCGAGGTGAAAGACCCCGGCATCGCGCGGACGGCCACCCGAGAATGGGCGGCGGCGGGACTCGCACTGTATCGGCATCCGCAGCACGATGATTGACCATTAGACTGATCGAAACCACCTACGACGGGAAGAAGACATGTTCGCTGGAATGCAAGGCTGGCATCTGCTGATCGTCCTCGCTGTGATCCTTCTTTTGTTCGGAGCAGCGAAGCTCCCGGCACTTGCGAAGAGTATGGGGCAGTCCGCTCGCGTGTTCAAGGGCGAGATGAAGGCCATGAAGGAAGAGGACGGCGCGCGCGCCGATTCCACCTCTGCCGAGCAGAGCACGGTCAAGGACCCCGGTTCCGAGCCTGAGACTCCGCCGCGCGCCTGACCGTCCGTGGAAGTCTCAGAATCCACCGCGGACAAAGGTAAGACGCCGCACCGCGACCGGAGGATGTCGCTAGGCGCGCACCTCGTCGAGCTGCGCAAGCGCCTGATGTGGGCAGCGCTCGCGTTGCTGGTCGGTATGGTGATCGCGTTCATCGTCGCGGATCCCATCATCCACTTCATCACCGAGCCGATCCGCATCATCACCGAGAAACGCGGTGACGATTTCAGCGCCCTCAACTTCGGCACGATCACGTCCGCGTTCGACATGCGTATGCGCATCGCGTTCTCGATCGGACTGTTCCTGTCCGCGCCGATATGGCTGTGGCAGGTCTGGGCGTTCATCATGCCGGGGCTCACTCGCAAGGAGATCCAGTACACCGTCGGGTTCGTCCTCGCGGCCGTGCCGCTCTTCTTCGGGGGCTGCTACCTGGGCGTGATGATCATGCCTCACGTCATCGAACTGATGTGGAGCTTCACACCTGACGGCGCGACGAACTTCTACTACGCGCAGGAGTACTACGACTTCGTCTTCAAACTGATGATCGTGATCGGCATCTCGTTCGTGCTCCCGGTCTTCCTCGTGGCGCTGAACTTCGCGGGGATCATGTCCGGCCGTGCGATCCTCAAGGGATGGCGGATCGCGATCATCATCGCGACGGTATTCGCGGCGCTGGCGACTCCCGCAGCCGATGTGGTGAGCATGCTGATGCTCGCCGGCATCCTGATCGTGCTGTACTTCGCGGCCGCTGGACTGTCCATGCTCTTCGATCGGCGTAAGCACAAGCGCAATGCGGCGGCCGGGCTCATCCCGGACACCGCATGAGTTCGCCGTCCGAGCGGTACTCCGCCGCACGGGACGCGACCGATCATCCTGAGACGACCGCTTTCGCGGCAGTCCAGCGTTTCGACCTGGATCCGTTCCAGGTCGCCGGATGCCACGCACTCGAGCGCGGTCACAGCGTGCTGGTCGCCGCTCCCACCGGCGCGGGAAAGACCATCATCGGCGAGTTCGCGATCCATCTCGCGATGCAGACGCCGAGCGACAAGGCCTTCTACACGACGCCCATGAAGGCGCTCTCGAACCAGAAGTTCCGTGAGCTCGTCGAGGTGTACGGCGCCGATCAGGTCGGCCTTCTCACCGGTGACACGAACATCAACGGCAACGCCCGGATCGTGGTGATGACCACCGAGGTGCTGCGGAACATGATCTATGCGGATTCCGCCGCCCTTCGCGATCTCCGCTACGTCGTGATGGATGAGGTCCACTACCTCGCGGACCGTTTCCGCGGAGCTGTCTGGGAAGAGGTCATCATCCACCTCCCGCAGCAGGTGCGGCTCGTGTCCCTCAGCGCCACCGTCTCCAACGCAGAGGAGTTCGGCGACTGGCTCGACACGGTTCGCGGCGACACCGAAGTGATCGTCTCCGAGATCCGGCCGGTGCCGCTGGAACAGCATGTGCTCGTCCGCGACGACCTGCTCCCGCTCTTCGACGACCGTGCAGGCATCGCGACCGCTCAGGTGAATCAAGAGCTGATGCGCATCCGCTCCTTCACCGGGTCCAGGTACGACAGCAACCGTGAGGCGCAGACGTATCGCAGCGAACGTCATGCGGGAAGGCACGCGCAACGACCGCGTGGAGGCCACAAACCGGCACGCGCGGCCAACGTGCGGCGGATCGAGCGCATGGATCGCCCGGATGTCGTGCGACTGCTCGAGCGCGCGAATCTTCTGCCCGCGATCTTCTTCATCTTCAGCCGTGTCGGGTGCGACGCCGCCGTGCAGCAGGTGCGCCGTTCCGGCATCCGCCTCACCACGGTCGAGGAGCGCGCCGAAATCCGCGCGATCGTCGAGGAGCGCACCCGTGCGCTTCAGGAGGAGGACCTCGGTGTCCTCGGGTACTGGGACTGGTTGGACAACCTCGAGCGCGGCGTCGCCGCCCACCACGCCGGACTCCTCCCGGCGTTCAAAGAGGTCGTCGAGGAGCTCTTCCGCCTCAAGCTCGTCAAGGCCGTCTTCGCCACCGAGACGCTGGCGCTCGGGATCAACATGCCTGCGCGCACCGTGGTGCTCGAGAAGATGGAGAAGTTCAACGGCGAGGCGCGCGTGGCGATCACGTCGGGGGAGTACACGCAGCTCACCGGTCGCGCCGGGCGTCGCGGCATCGACGTCGAAGGCCACGCGGTCGTGCAATGGACCGAGGGGATGGATCCGCAGGCGGTCGCCGCTCTCGCATCGCGGCGCACCTATCCGCTGAACTCCAGCTTCCGTCCCACCTACAACATGGCCGTCAACCTCATCGACCTGTTCGGGAAGACGCGAGCCAGGCAGATCCTGGAGTCCTCGTTCGCCCAGTTCCAAGCCGACCGCGCCGTGGTGGGTCTGGCGCGCCAGGTGCGCGAAGCCGAGGAGTCCCTCGCCGGCTATCAGAAGTCGATGGCGTGCGAGCACGGCGACTTCCCCGAGTATGCGGCGATCCGCCGTGAGCTCAGCGATCTGGAGAAGAAGAACCGTCAGGACTCCCATGGCTCGCGCGCAGAGCGCGAGAAGAGGGTCAAGCGCATTCAGAGTCTGCGCACACGCATGCAGCGGCATGGGTGCCACAACTGTCCCGACCGAGAGACGCACGCCCGCTGGGCCGAGCGCTACTGGAAGCTCAAGCGGCAGAACGACCGGATCCGCCGGCAGATCGAGACGAGGACGGGTACGGTCGCGCGAGTCTTCGACCGGGTGGTCGAAGTGCTCGAGACCCTCGACTACGTCACCGGATCAGGAGCCGAGACGAGCCTGACGGATGCCGGGCGTACGATGCGCCGCATCTACGGTGAGCGCGATCTGCTCGTCGCGGAGTCGCTTCGCCAGGGCCTGTGGACCGGACTGGACGCGCCGTCGCTGGCCGCGATGGCCTGCTGCCTGGTCTACGAACCCCGACGCGATGAGGCGAACTCGGGGGAGCGAGGCCTTCCCAGAGGCGCGTTCCGTGCGGCGTACGAGAAGACGTCGACGTTGTGGGCTCAGCTGGACGACCTGGAGAAGGACCATCATCTGCCGGGGAGCGAGCCCCTGGCTGCGGGGCTCGCCGGGGCGATGCATAGCTGGGCGCGCGGAGGGATGCTCGACCGAGTGCTCATCGACGCAGACATGGCCGCGGGCGATTTCGTGCGGTGGGCGAAGCAGACGATCGACTTGCTCGACCAGCTCTCGATCGTGGCCGAGGATGCTGCCCTTGCGCGGACCGCCCGGGCCGCACTCGACGGCGTGCGCCGTGGCATCGTCGCATACTCGTCGATGTGAGGAGGAGCGGATGCCGAACGCTCCCGCGCGCCTGAAGCCGCTCCTGCCGCTCTGGGCTGCCGTGGTCTTCGCGGCGGTCGCCGGCGGACTGATGGATCTCGCCTACCCGGACGTCGCCGCCTGGATTCTCGCCTTCCCCGCCGCGGCGTTTCTGCTGCTGGCACTGATCGGTCGGCGCGCCGGGGGAGCACTGCTCGTCGGCACGGTGTACGGCGTGGTCTTCTTCACCCTGCTGGTCTCCTGGACCTCGCGCTATCTCGGTCCGGTACCGTGGGCCGCCCTCAGCGTCGTGGAAGGCGTCCTCACCGCCGTCGGCATCATTCCGATCGCGCTGGCCTATCGCTGGATGCCACGTGCCTTCCCCGGCACCACAGGGCGTCTCCTCGGGCTTCCGGCCGTCATCGCCGCCCTCTGGGTCGGTCGTGAGCTCTTCGTCGGCTCCTGGCCGTATGGCGGCTTTCCATGGGCACGCATCGGAATGAGTCAGGCGCAGAGCCCGCTGGCTCCGATCTCATCCTGGCTCGGCGTGAGCGGTGTGAGCTTCCTCATGATCCTGCTCGTCGCGATGCTCATCGAAGTCGTCCGCCTGCGCGCCTGGCAGCGGCCGGTGCGGCTCATCGCGCCGGTCGTCCTCGTGCTGGTGATGCTCTTCACCCCGCTGTTCCCGACGTCGCCCACCGGCACGCTGCGGATCGGCGCCGTGCAGGGTAACGGCCCGACCGGTTACTTCGACGTCCGTGAGCCGTACTCGGTGATCCAGGCGCAGACCGATGCGACGAAGCCGCTCATCGGCGAGGACGTCGACCTCGTGGTCTGGCCGGAAGGGTCACTCGACGGCGACCCCACCGCGGACCCGACGTTGGCTCGGCGTCTGACGCTGCTATCGACCAGACTCGACGCGCCGCTTCTGGTGAACGCGGCGACGGCGCGCGACGACAGATACTTCAACACCTCGCTGCTGTGGACACAGGCAGGCACTGCGGATCAACTGCACGACAAACGGCATCCGGTTCCGTTCGGGGAGTACGTGCCCGATCGTGCGTTCTTCAACGCACTCGCTCCGGATCTGATCGGTCTGCTCCAACGTGAATACACGCCGGGCACGAACCCGCCGGTCGCCGAGGTGGACGCCGCGACGGTCGGGCTGGCGATCTGTTTCGATGTGATCTACGACGATGTCATCAACGCAGGACTGAACGCCGGTGCGCAAGTCTTGGTCTTCCAGACGAACAACGCCGACTTCCGTGGCACCGACGAGAATCTCCAGCAGCTCGCGATCGCGCGGATGCGGGCGATCGAGACCGGCAGGACCGTGGTGAACATCTCGACGGTCGGCACCAGCCAGATCATTCGCCCCGACGGCTCGACGGTGGTGTCGCTGAACGCAGATGAGGCCGGGGCGATGCTCGAGGATGTCGAGCTCCGCTCCGGCCTCACGGCTGGTGTGCTGCTGGGCCCCTGGGTTCAGCAACTGCTGATGTGGGGCGGATTGGGCGCGCTCATCCTCAGTGGGTGGCGCGCACGTCGGCGTTAGGCGCCGATCTTCTCCCTGGTCGGGTCCTCACCGGCACCGCGGCGGGCGCGGATGAAGGCGAGGCGCTCTTCGAGCAGTTCCTCGAGTTCCGCCCGGGTGCGGCGCTCCATGAGCATGTCCCAGTGCGTGCGCACAGCCTTCTCGTCGGTGACCTCGAGGGTCACGGCCTGACCGTCGATGTTCAGACGCGCGTCGGCGCCGCACGAGCGGCACTCCCAGGTCTGCGGCGGCTCGGCCTCGGCCGAGAACATCAGGTTGGTGACGTGTCCGCACTCGTCACAGGTGTAAATGGTCTCGCGGCGTTCCATGAAAACGACGCCCTCTTCGCTCTGTAGGCTCTGGGCGCCGAGTCGGATGCCGCGCAGGCTGCGATCTGCCATTGTGTGGTCCTCTCGTCGTTGTCAGGTATAACGCCTCAGCCTGTGCGCTTCATCCATGTCAGCGACCTTTGGCCTGGATTCACAGTCGAATCTCAGCGCCCAGGGACGTGCGGAGGGGTCAGAACGATTGGAGGGTCTTCACCGCGATGTCGGCACGGTCCGAGACGATGCCGTCGACGCCGAGCCTCACGAGCCGTTGCATGTCTGAGGGTTCGTTGACGGTCCAGACGTGGACTTCCACGCCGTGCCGATGTGCGGCACGCAGGAGGGCCGGTGTGAGCACGCGTATCGCGCCGTGTTTCTCCGGAATCTGCAACGCGTCGATGTCGCGGAGAAGACGCGCGGGGGAGAGGCGCACCGAGGACAACCCGCGAAGCGCCGCAATGGTGCGGCTTCCGGCTGAGCTGGCAGGAGGCAGGGCGGCGCCGGCGCGTAGCACCGCTGCGATCGTCGCGCGTCGGCGCGCGTCGGAGAAGCTCGTGACCAGTACGCGATGAGTATGGTCGGCGAGGATCGGCCCCAACGGTTCCACGGCGGCGGCGGTTTTCACGTCGATGTTGAACCGCGCAGTGGGGAAGGAGTCCAGAGCCTCAGCCACCGTCAGAAGGCCGCCGTGGTCGGCGAACAGTCGGGCGAGTTCGACCGTGCCCACCTCATCGACGCGCCGTGGATCGCCGGTAAGGCGCTGAAGTGTCGCGTCATGGAAGAGCACGACGTCACCGTCTGCGGTGACCTGGCAGTCGGTCTCTATGTACTCGGCTCCCGCGGCATGAGCGGCTGCGAAGGCGGCGGCCGTGTTGTCCCAGACACCGGAATCCTCGCCCGCCGCGGTGAGAAGACCACGATGGGCGAGGACTCGAGGATGCCGCGCCTTGCCGAAATAGGGGTGCGTCACACGCCCGGAGGTGGGCTGGTCGGCGGCTGGCCGGATCCGGGACGCGGCGTGAAAGCGGTGCCGATGCCCTTGAGCGCCTCGGTGAGCTCACTCGGGATGATCCACAGCTTGTTGGACTGGCCCTCGCTGATCTTCGGCAGCATCTGCAGGTACTGATACGCGAGCAGCTTGTCGTCCGGTGCGCCCTGGTGGATGGCGGTGAAGACGTTCTGAATCGCCTCCGCCTCTCCCTGGGCGCGGAGGACGGCGGCTTGCTTGTCACCTTCGGCGCGGAGGATCTCTGCCTGCCGTGCGCCCTCAGCCTCGAGGATCGCGGACTGCTTGGTTCCCTCGGCCGTCAGGATGGCGGCGCGGCGGTCACGCTCGGCGCGCATCTGCTTCTCCATCGAGTCCTGAATGGACAGGGGCGGGTCGATCGCCTTGAGCTCGACGCGGCCGACGCGGATTCCCCACTTGCCCGTGGCCTCATCGAGGACGACGCGCAACTGGCCGTTGATGTTGTCACGGCTGGTGAGCGCCTCTTCGAGATTCAGTCCACCGACGACGTTGCGGAGCGTGGTGGTCGTGAGCTGCTCGACGGCGCCGAGGTAGTTCGCGATCTCGTAGGTCGCCGCTCGAGCATCCGTCACCTGGAAGTACACGACCGTGTCGATCGAGACGACGAGGTTGTCCTCCGTGATCACCGGCTGCGGGGGGAACGAGACGACCTGCTCACGCATGTCGATAAGCGGGCGGAGGCGATCGATGAAGGGCACCAGGATGTTCAGACCGGGCATCAGGGTCTTGTGGTACCGGCCGAGCCGCTCGACGACTCCCGCAGTCGCCTGCGGGATGATCCGGATCGATCGGGCGATGGTCACCACCACGAAGATGATGATCGCGACCACCAGGATCCAGAGGATCGCGGTCGGGATGAACGAGGAATCGTTCACTGAAGTCTCCTAGTCGTTGACGGGTCGGACGATGGCGGTCGCGCCGCTGACCGCGGTGATCGCGATCGTCGCGCCCTGCGGAATGGGCACACCGGCGGGGGTTCGTGCGGTCCAGGTGTCGCCGTTGCTCAGCTTCACCTGTCCCGATACCTGCGTGATCTCATGCAGCGCGATGCCGCGGAGGTCGATGAGGGCGTCGACGTTCGATTTGGTCGGATCCTCGCCGCGACGAAGGCGCTTGAGCAGCGGCGGCCGAAGGAAGAGGATGAAGATCGCGGCGGCTGCGGCGGCGATGATCACCTGCACCCACACCGGAAGCCCGATGAGATCGGTGACGAGACCGATGGCGCTGCCGAAACTCAGCATCAGGAAGGTGAAATCGAGTGTCAGCATCTCGATCACCAGGAAAGCGGCGATCAGGACGAGCCAGCCGATCCATGCCCACTGGTCGATGAACTGAACGAATGTGGCGAAAGTGTCCATGCGCTCTCCTTTGCGGTCAACCTATCACGCGCCCTGGCTCGGATCGGGTGTCGGGAGTGGGGATTGATAGTGTGAGGATGCCGCGTGATCGCGGCGTCTCACGCATCACAAGGAGTCACCGTGACCGAGCTTCTCCCCGCAGGTTCCCTCGACGGCAAGGTCGCCCTTGTCACCGGATCATCCCGGGGGATCGGCGCCGACACCATCCGGTATCTCGCGCAAGCGGGCGCCGATGTCGTCATCAACTTCCGCAACAAGGCGCCGCGCGCTGAGAAGCTCGCCGTCGAACTGCGCGCTCTCGGGCGGCGCGTCCTCACCGTGGCCGCCGACCTCACCGATCCCGCATCCGTCTCCGACATGTTCGACGCGGTACGCGAGGAGTTCGGGAGTCTCGACATCCTCGTGCTCAACGCATCCGGGGGCATGGAATCCGGCATGGCCGAGGACTACGCGCTGACGCTCAATCGCGATGCTCAGCTCAACGTGCTGAACGCCGCGCTCCCGCTTCTGGGTGATGGGGCCCGTGTGGTCTTCGTGACCAGCCACCAGGCTCATTTCATCCGGACGACGCCGACCATGCCGGAATACGAGCCGGTCGCCCTCTCCAAGCGTGCCGGAGAAGACGCACTGCGCGAGCTCATCCCTGGCCTCGCCGAGAAGGGCGTCGGCTTCACGGTCGTCTCCGGCGACATGATCGAAGGCACGATCACGGCCACGCTTCTCGAGCGCGCCAATCCTGGCGCCATCGCCGAGCGGCGCGAATCGGCCGGCAAGCTCTACAACGTCTCCGAGTTCGCGGCTGAGGTCGCGCAGGCGGCCGTTGATCCTGTGCCGGCCGACAACACGCGCCTCGTCGGCGATGTGAGCGCGTTCGCGGCTGAGTGAACTGAACGCCACCGACCGGCGCCGAGCCGATCGGCAACGGAATCGGCCCCGGTCTGCTGTTGTGCAGAACGGGGCCGATTCGCGTCGCAGGGGCTGTTACGCCGACTTGCCGAGGGTGATCGCGCGAACGATCTGCACGATGCCGAGCGCGATCAGCGAAGCGGCAAGGAGCAGCCAGAAGAGCGGCACGGCTGCGAACCCGAGCGTGAGGACGGCGATGCCGGCCACGACGCTCAGAAGCGCGTAGAGCAGCGTCCAGACGCGGGAGCCGTCCTGACCCAGCAGCGTGAGGGAGACGACTCCGTCCACGATCCAGCTGATGCCGATGAAGATCACGACGATGATCGCCAGGCTCGCTGCGGCCGCGGTGAGGTTCGTGAAGGCGATGACGCCCGCGACGATGTACAGCAGTCCGAGCACGAGGTGCCCGATACGAGCCCATCCCTTGTTGCCGGAGAAGATGCCGATCCCGACGTAGACGAGTCCGGCGATGATCAGGTACGAGGCGAAGATCCCGGTGATGATGACCGCCGACTTCACCGGCCAGATCAGGAGCACGAGGCCGGCGATCAGTGCAAGTGCGCCGGAGATCGCGAGCGTGATGCGGATCGACTTGAGAGCCGACCGCGCTTCCGTGAATGATTCGGACATTTTGGGCCCTTTCTGAGAACATCCTGTGAGGTTGGCCTCAGCGTAGCGCCGAAAGGGCCAAGAACAGGGGAGTGGTCGTCTCAGGGCGTTGCAAGACGTCATAGGCGGAGGCGCCTGTGCGTGCCAGGATCGATTCGTGACACCTGTCGACGATGCCCGACTCCGTGAACTCGCGGTCATGCGGAAGGTGCGTGATCGAATCGATCGGGACTACGCGCGTCCGCTCGACGTGGAGGCTCTGGCGCGGGGCGTGCATATGTCGGCGGGGCATCTGAGTCGGAAGTTCCGTGAGGCCTACGGCGAGTCGCCATACTCCTATCTCATGACCAGACGTATCGAGCGGGCCATGGCGTTGCTGCGACGCGGCGATCTGAGCGTCACCGACGTGTGCTTCGAGGTCGGATGCTCATCGCTCGGCACCTTCAGCACCCGATTCACCGAACTGGTCGGTGTCTCACCCAGCGTGTACCGTGAACGCGCCGCCAACGTGGACGGGATCCCGACGTTCCAGGCGAAGCAGGTCATCCGACCGATCAGGAATCAAGAAGCGCCCCGCACCGACGCGAACATAGTGTGAACACCATGAATATCAGCATCCATTACGCATTCCTCCCGCACACCGATGCCGAGGCCGCGCTCGCTTTCTATCGCGACGCCCTCGGGTTCGAGGTGCGCAACGACGTCGGTTACGACGGCCTGCGCTGGCTGACCGTCGGCCCCGAGGGGCAGCCCGACACATCGATCGTCCTGCACCCACCGGCAACGGACCCTGGAATCACCGACGCTGAGCGTCAGACGATTCTCGAGCTCATCGCCAAGGGGAGCTACTCGGCGCTGACGCTGGCAAGTGACGATCTGGATGCCCTGTTCGAACGCCTCGTCGAGAAGGGCGCCGACGTCGTTCAGGAGCCGATGGAACAGCCTTATGGTGTCCGTGACTGCGCATTCCGCGATCCTGCGGGAAACCTGCTCCGCATCAATCAGACCGCCTGACCTTCCCCTCTCACTCTCGAACCAGAAGGACACTGATGAGCTCTGCCGCCCATGCAGCCGATACCCATGACCTGATCCGTGTGCAGGGCGCGCGCGAGAACAACTTGAAGGACATCAGCGTCGATATCCCGAAGCGGCGGCTCACCGTGTTCACCGGGGTATCAGGGTCGGGGAAGAGCTCACTCGTCTTCGACACCATCGCCGCGGAGTCGCGACGGATGATCGACGAGACGTACAGCGCCTTCGTCCAGGGGTTCATGCCGTCGGTGCCGCGTCCGGATGTCGATGTGCTGGAGGGGCTGACGACCGCGATCATCGTCGATCAGGAGCGTCTCGGCGCGAACCCGCGTTCGACGGTCGGCACGGTGACCGACGCGAACGCGATGCTGCGCATCCTGTTCAGCAAGCTCGGGCATCCGTATATCGGTGGACCGACGGCGTTCTCCTTCAACATCCCCACGCAAAGAGCGAGCGGTGTGATGACGGGGCCCGGCGGCGAGAAGAAGATCGTCAAGGACGCCATCTATCTCGGCGGCATGTGCCCGCGATGCGAGGGCAGGGGAGCGGTCTCCGATCTTGATCTGGCACAGATCGTCGACGAATCGAAGTCGCTGGACGACGGTGCCATCATGGTCCCCGGATACACAGCGGACGGCTGGATGGTGAAGGGGTTCTCGGCCTCCGGCTTCTATCCCGCCGACAAGCCGATCGCCGATTTCACCGAGAAGCAGCGCCATCTGTTCCTCTACGGCGAGGTCACCAAGGTCAAGATCTCCGGGATCAACATGACCTATGAGGGCCTGATCCCGAAGATCACGAAATCGATGCTCTCGAAGGACATCGACGCGTTGCAGCCCCACATCCGCGCCTTCGTGCAGCGCGTCGCGACGTTCGCCGTCTGCCCTGAATGCGAGGGGACTCGGCTCACTGAAGGAGCGCGATCGTCGAAGATCGACGGGGTGAGCATCGCGGATGCCTGCCGGATGCAGGTGACCGATCTCGCCGTGTGGGTGCGTGGGCTGAAGCTTCCCGAGGCGGCGCCTCTGCTGCAGGCGTTGAGCGCGAACCTCGACGCATTCGTGACTCTCGGACTCGGATATCTCAGTCTCGACCGGCCGTCAGGCACTCTGTCCGGGGGAGAGGCGCAGCGCATCAAGATGCTGCGTCATCTGGGTTCGTCGCTGACCGACATCACTTACGTCTTCGACGAGCCGACGATCGGGCTGCACCCGCATGACATCCAGCGGATGAACTCGCTGCTGCTGAAGTTGCGGGACAAGGGCAACACCGTGCTGGTCGTCGAGCACAAGCCAGAGACGATCGCGATCGGGGATCACGTCGTCGACCTCGGCCCCGGCGCCGGAAGCCGCGGCGGAACGATCTGCTTCGAGGGCGACGTCGCCGGACTCAAGGCCAGTGGCACGCTCACGGGCAACCATCTGGAAGATCGTGCTGCGATCAAGGCAGAGGTCCGCACCGGCGACGGTGCGATCGAGGTGCGCGGCGCCACGGCGAACAATCTCCAGGACGTCGATGTCGACATCCCCCTGGGCGTGCTGACGGTCGTGACCGGAGTGGCGGGCTCAGGGAAGAGCTCGCTCATCCACGGCTCCGTCTCGAAGCGCGAGGGCGTCGTGTCGATCGACCAGGGCGCGATCAAGGGCTCGCGGCGCAGCAACCCGGCTACGTACACGGGGTTGCTCGAGCCGATCCGAAAGGCCTTCGCGAAGGCGAACGGCGTGAAGCCGGCACTGTTCAGCGCGAACTCGGAGGGCGCATGCCCGAGTTGCAAGGGCGCGGGCGTCATCATCACCGAGCTCGGCTTCATGGACACCATCGAGACCCCGTGTGAGGACTGTGGTGGCAAGCGCTTCCAGGCGGGCGTGCTCGAGTACAAGTTGGCGGGGCGTGACATCACCGAGGTCTTGGATCTGCCGGTGTCAGAAGCCCGCGGGTTCTTCTCGGAAGGGGAGGCGAAGATTCCAGCGGCCGCGGCGATTCTCGGTCGGCTCGAGGACGTCGGGCTCGGTTACTTGTCGCTCGGTCAGCCGCTTTCGACCCTGTCCGGAGGAGAACGTCAGCGCATCAAGCTGGCGATCCAGATGGGGGAGAAGGGTGATGTATACGTGCTCGACGAGCCCACGACCGGTCTGCACCTGGCCGATGTGGAGAAGATCCTCGGTTTGCTGGATCACCTCGTCGACTCCGGCAAGACCGTGATCGTCATCGAGCATCACCAGGCTGTCATGGCGCACGCCGATTGGATCATCGACATCGGACCGGGGGCCGGTCACGACGGCGGGCGTGTGGTCTTCGAGGGGACTCCGGCAGAGCTCGTGGCGGATCGATCGACGCTGACGGGGGAGCATCTGGCGGAGTACGTCGGCTCGTAACCGGGACCGTGTGGATGGCGTTGTGGGCACGGGCGGGGGAGTAGCCGGCCGGATCGGTCCTGTGGTCCCGCCCACAGGATGTTCTCGGTTCCCTTTGAAAGGTCGCGGCGCCGCCTGCTCTCTTCTAACGTCGACACGTGCGTCGACTGCTCTGTGCCATCTCCAGCGTCGTTCTGGTGCTATCGATTGCCGGCTGCAGTAGCGCCGAGCGCGAGCCTGACGAGGCGCTGCCCTCGACGACGGACGACCGGCTCGCCGCGGCTTTCGACGTCCTCGAGCGTGAGATGGCACCCGTGATCGTGGCCTTTTCCCACGACGGAGCGCCCGCGGTCGTGCGAGAGTTCGGTGCGCTTCGAGATGACGCCGTGGCTCCCGAGAAGTCTCTCGTCGACATCGGGTCGATCACAAAGACGGTGACGGCGGTGGCGGTCTCGAAACTTGTCGAACAGTCCGGAGTGCGCTTCGACGAGACGCTTTCGGACATCTTTCGCGAGGTGCCCACTGACAAGGCGACGATCACGGTCGAGCAGCTTCTTACTCATGCCGGTGGCTTCACCGAATCCGTCGGCGATGACGCCGAGGAGATCAACAGGGACGAATTTCTCCAGCGAGCATTCGCATCTCCACTCGTCGAGACTCCTGGTACGCAATACGCCTATTCGAACGTCGGTTACTCGATACTCGCTGCCATCATCGAAGTGCGCAGCGGCCGCTCGTACGAGCAATACCTACGCGACGAGGTACTGGCGCCGGCAGGGCTGGACAGCATCGGTTACTTGTCGTCCTATGACGACGGACGCTCGCTTCGATCCACGGAAGGAAAGGGCGTCATCGACGCCAGCTGGGGAGGTCATGACGCATCGTGGCACCTCATCGGCAACGGTGGGCTGGTCACGACCGCCGAGAACTTATTGAGTTTCCTCCAGGCCGTTCTTAATGGAAAGATTCTTTCCGAAGCATCCGTGGAACAGCTTCTGCATCCTCACATCGCGGAAGACGCTTCCGGCACGAGTTTCTATGGCTATGGGCTCGTCGTTCAAGACGTGCCAGATCTCGGGCGTTTTTACTGGCACGACGGCGGTAACGATGTGTTCTCGGCCGAATGGTCTGTGTACGCGGATCATGACGATGTGATCGTCGTCGCCGGCAGAGAAACTGTCCCTGGGGCGAGCACCGCGTCGGAAGCCATGAGCGTTCTTCGCGACCACCTTTACGGCGGCCGCTGAGGTTGCGTTCAGGGCCGCGTCGCATCTGCCGCACCACATTGGGTTGTAGCCGATAATGCACATTATGTCAGCTCGTGAATTGTCGTCCCGCCCTGATGACGGTCTGTGGCCGCTGGCCGTGCTTCACCTGAAGCTCTCGCCCCATGTTCTCGTTGAAAAGTTGATCGGAGCCGACGATCGTCAGATCCGATTGCAGCGCCACGCTGTCGAAGCCCTGCAGCACCGGGTAGACCAACTCGTGCATCGCGATCTCACGACGCTCCTCGACCCGCTTCTGGAACATGTCGCGGGCCATCAGCTGACTGTGTGTGACAAGGCTCAGCTCGCCGATCAAGTCGCTGATCGACATGGAGTCGTACCACTCCGAGTTGCGACGGATCTCGAGCACGTCCGGCTCCTGTCGCAGGACGAGGCTCACCTGATCGAGGAATGCCTGAGCATTTCGTTCGATCTGGTCCGTGGTGAGCACGGGGCGGGTGCTGCTGCGGCCGGTGGGGTCGCCGACTCGGGTCGTGGTGTCGCCGAGAAGGAAGACGACGACGTGACCGAGATCCTGCAGATACCGCATCATCCAGAGATTCACTGCGTGGCCGAGATGCAGGTCGGGCGCAGTGCAATCGACGCCGAACTCGATCCGGAGCGGCCTCCCGAGGGAGAGCCGTTCCAGCAGGTCTTCACGGCCGAAGATCTGCTCAGTCGTGCGGCTCAGTCGGTCGAGCACTTGGTCAGGTGTGGTCTTGGAATTCTCCCTCGATCTGTGAGCGAGAACTCCCAGCAGACCCCGCTCGCGTGGAACGCAAGAAAGGTGAAGACCGGATGGTCTTCACCTTGGGGCTCTGGGGTGTGCCGTGTGTCTGGGATCAGCGATGCGCGCGCCGAGGGCTCACTCCAGAGCCGTCGAGATACACCGAAACGATCGCCATGCAAGCAACCATAGCGATCTCCGCTGATGCAGCGTAGCTTTGTGGTCGCCGAACTGATGAACCGTCCATTCCGCCGGGTCCCGACCGGGAGCCGAGGTGCCACTCCCCCTTCGGAGCGGGAACCGTTCGCGTTGCAGCTCAGAGGTGCACGCAGGATGCCGTTCGCGTTCGACTGATCAGATAGCGATGCAAGTGGGCAGGACTGACTATCCGTCGATTCCCAACTGGGCAAGGGCCGGCGCTGCGCCGCGAATGGAAATCGACCAATCGGGCCGGACGAAAGACTTCTTCTCCAGGCGCACTCGTTGCTCGTCGACCGACTCCCCCGGGCGCGGAGCGACGCGTGTCACGCCGTTCAGCTCGTAGCCGAGCTTCTTCGAGACTTTGAGGGACGCTTCGTTCCAACTCGCGGCGCCTGATTCGGCCCACTCCGCACCGAGCGTGTCAAAGGCGAACAGCAACAGCGCCGCGCGCATCTCGGTCCCGAGGCCGTGGCCATGGACCGACTTGGTGAGCCACGACCCGGTGTTCACAGTGCGTCGATTCGCAAAGTCGTATGCGGAAAGGTCCTGCGATCCCACCACGCGACCTTCGTAGTGGACAGCGAACGCAATCGCCCAATTGTGCGCATGGACCCGGTTGCGCAGGCTCCACTGAAAAGACGCGAGATTACCCGGAAGTTCGCTGGGAGCAGCATCGGTCCACGGGATGCTGAAAGGCGTGCGTTCGGGATCATGCACACCGTCGAGCGCGGCCTGCACCAGTTCCGGCAGGTCGTCGTCTCGGACGGGTCGCAACACGAGTCGCGGCGTGGCGATCTCGAGCCCGAACAGGGGCCAGATCTCTTCCAGTTCCATACCGCGACACTATCTCGGTTGGCCAGGCGCTTCTTTGAAAGAGTCGCCTACAAGCCCCATAGGCTGTGTGGCATGCCGTCTCGGACTCACGATCTGCGCTTCAGCGACACAGAGGTCCGGAAGAGATTTCTGCATTGGGCCGACGGAGAAGCTGATCGTGAATGGAGCTGTCTCCGCCTCATTTGGGAGCACGCGCCCGGGATCACTCCCCGACCACTGAGACGAGAGACCGTCGAAGGGCATCCGGTTGTGATCATGGAACGGCTGGCTGGAGAGCCCCTCGGCCACACGCCGCTGACATCAGAGCAGACAGTGTCTCTGGGGCGGGCGTTGCAGCGCCTGTACAGCATTCCCGTCGAGCACATCGCGGCCGCGGGGATCACAGAGCGCCGCTACGGCCCGTCGTCGCTTCCTCACGCCCTTACGGGCTGGCTGAGCAGCACCTACGACCTCTCCCCCTGCCAGGATTCGTTACAGGTGGCGGACGGAATCGAAGCCGCGCGTGAATGGCTGGCTCGACCCGATGTACTCCCAGACCCGCGGCTCGTGGCACTCGGGATCGCGGATCTGAACCCCGCGAATATCCTCTGGGATGGTCGTACATGCCGCCTTGTTGATTTCGAAGACGGTGGCCTCACAGATCCGGCATACGACCTGGCCGATCACGTCGAGCACATTGCCGCTCGCCTCGATGGCGTGTTCGATGCCGAAGCGCTGACCGCCGCTGTCGGCTTGTCAGAAGAAGAGCGAGTGCGGATGCGTGCATACCGACCGCTCTGGGCAGCCTTCTGGTTGGCGATGCTCCTTCCCGGCAACAGCGCTTTCCGCCGCAACCCGCCTGGCACAACTGAAGCTCAGGTCGGCCACTTGATGAGGCTCATCAGCCGATAGTGGCGCGTTGACCTGGAACGTGGAGCAGATCGCTGTGGGTGATCGCGTGGCTGGCACCCCCCACGGAGCTTCCGGAGTAAAGATCCGATTGCATTCCACAGGTTGCTGCGGGGCTCGACTTCACAGGCGTTGTCACCGACCTCGTAGAAGCAGTCAGGAAGACCCAGTTCGGGATTCGGCGGGGCGACGACGGAAAGAACCGCGGTCGGTGACGAGCGGGCGCAGGATCACCGCCGCGGTCGCTAGGAACGCGAGACAAGTGACGGCGACGGCGGGGTCTGGCAGCGGATTCGCGGAGAGGATCGTCGTGAAGTCGACGGCAGCGTGCAGGAGTACCAGCGGAAGCACCCAGCGGAAGCGGTACTGGAATGCGGCCAATCCGATGCCATAGCACGCGGAGACAAGAACATTGAGGAGCACATCCTCGACCGTGCGTGCGGAGGTGGCGAACGCGGAGAGGTGCTGCAGGCCGAACAGGGCGCCGGTGAGCGCGACGGCGCCGAAGGGACCGAAAGAGCTCCGCATACGCTCCAGCACGACGACGCGGCTGATGAGTTCTTCGTTCACGCCGACGAGGAGCAGAGTGAGTGCCCAGAGCCCGAACCCGGGCGGACGCTCGACGAGACCACTTGGCACCGCCCACAGCAGCAACTCGGCAACGAAAGGTATGAGGAACAGGGCAGCGGTTCTCCCCCGCCACAGCGAAAACAGACCAGACCGGCGCCACTGGCCGCGTGCGGTCACGAGCACGACGGCAAGGAGAACGCAAGCGACGTTTGCGGCGAGCCCGAGGTACCAACCTGAGATTCCCAGCAGTGGTGCGAGCGCGAGTGCTCCCGCGATCACCCCGAAGCGAAGGAGATGCACTCCTGCGCCGAATCCGAGAGCTTGCCAACGATCGATGGTCACGCGCGCACCTTACCGGGTGGTCGTGGCCTGTCCGTGAATGCGTTGGAGAGGAGACCGCTGCTAGTGGAATGAATCCAGCTCGGGCACCCAATCGACCAGTCGCGATGACTTCCGCTACTGCGGTCTGATGAGGCCGTACACGAGCATGTCGCGGCGTTCTTTGTCGATGACCTGCCAGGAGCGGAGAAACCCTTCGCGTTCAAATCCGGCGCGCTCAGCCGTCCGACATGACGCCTCGTTCGCCGGCTCAACGTGAAGTTGCAGCCGATGAAGCTCAGGGATGCTCCACGCCCACTCCGAAAGGGTCTGCAGCGCGCTGAAGGCGTGCCCGCGACGGCGACGGCTTGGGCGGATCCAGTAGCCGATCGTTGCGCGTCCCTGATGCAGATCCCGCAGCCAGAGCCCGATCTGCCCCACGCATTCGTGATCGGACTGGATCGCGAATGAGTAGCCGAGACCGGTGCTCGCGCGTTCATGCTGCCTGGCGATCCATTCCGCGGCGAGACCATGATCGACGGCATTGGGAACCGTGGTGACAGCTGTGATCGCCGGGTCCGCCGACGCATCGAACACGGCCTCGACATCCATCTCCTCAAACGGGCGGAGGAGAACGCTGGTCCCGGTGATGCGGGGAACAACGATTCGCGGGAAGGCCGTCATCACCCCAGTATTCCCTCCCCGCACCTGACACGCATGGGACCGGCGCATCGCACGCCGCCTCGTTTCGGGGGCTACTCCGTGGGTGCCTCCTGCAGCGCGCGAACCTCGATGCGGCCCTGCAGAGCGGTTGCGGCCTTGATCGTCCACTCGATGGCGGCATCGTCGTCGGCCGCTTCGATCACCCAGAAGCCCCCGACGTAAGAATCTGCCACGACGAACGGCTCGTCGAGCACTCGGGTCTCCCCTGATGAGACGTCGACCGTCTTCGCGGTCGACGGCGGGTTGAGGCCGCCGGCGAAGAGAAGGGCGCCGGCATTCTTCAGTTCGGTGTTGAATGCATCGACGGCTGCCATGACGGCTGCGAGTTCTGCCGGGGCGAACTCCTGCATCGAGGCCATGGTCGGCTCTGTCGCCGTGTCGTGAGGCACGGTCAGGAAGTACTGCGACATGGTCGGATCCTTTCATTCCGGGACGACGTCATGTCGCCCTCACTACTACGTCGAACGAGACGGCGCCCGATCGACATCTCAGACATCATGGCGTCAGCTGTCCCGTACGGTCAGCAGACTGCGACCGTGCCTGGAATCGGCATTCACGCGTCCGGTGTCGCGGAACCCGAGCTTCTCGAGCACCCGCCGCGACGAGACATTCCAGTCCCATACCGTCGCCCATAGCCGCGGATAGCCGAAGTCCGCCGCCCGCGAGATCACGGCCCACGCCGCCTCGGTCGCGTACCCGTGATTGTGAAAGCTGCGCAACAACTCGAACGCCAATTCGGGTTCGTCGGCCTCCCCGTTGCCATTGAAGACCAACCCGCAGTATCCGATGACGGCCGCGCCCATACGCTCCACAGTGAGAAGGCCCAGACCCGAGTCGCCCTGCTGTGCGCGGATATGCGACACGATATCCGCCTCCGTTGGCCGCCCGTCCGGGCCGATCTGTCGGTGCACCGGCACGCGTGCATCCCTCTCGGTCCACAACTGATGAAAGACGGCCGCATCCCCCACTCGCTGGGGTCGGAGGATGAGTCGGTCGGTCTCGAGGGTGTTCGGATCGGGTGCCTGCGACATACGCGCATTGTCTCAGCAGCGGTATGAGAAGTGTCAGCGCGGCGATCGGCGATCCCGAAGGATCAACGGGGCCGGTGCTAGATTTATCTCGACGTCAAGATAAATTTGGAGATCAAGTGAGACTACATCACGTACAGGTGTCCATGCCTCCCGGCGGCGAGGAGACGACACGTCGCTTCTATCGGGATGCTGTCGGGTTGACCGAGGTCGACAAGCCGCCATCGCTCGCGGGACGGGGAGGATGCTGGTTTCGCAGCGTTGATGAAGGAGGCGTGAACGCCGAGATTCATGTCGGCGTCGACGACCCGTTCGTGCCGGCGAAGAAGGCGCACCCTGCGCTCGTGGTCGAGAGCGTCGCGGCGCTCGAAGCGATGGCGCAACGGATCGAGGCACGCGGCTTCGACCTGTCCTGGGCCGATCGTGAAACGTTTGAGGGATACATCCGGTTCCATGCCCGCGACGGATTCGGCAATCGGTTGGAGGTCTTGACTCCGCGCCCGTCATCGTCGTCCGCTGCCGAGCGGGGCTCGTAGACTCTCGTCTCGTGGTTGAACACGTCAGGAACGTCCCGCACGACTCGCTTTCGGCAGGCGATACGGCCGAGTTACGGTCACTTTTCGACCGCGAGTATGCCGCGGCGTTCGGGCCCTGGGAACCCGATGCACCGTACGGCTACGCGCCGGCCGACGTGCACACGATGGTCTTCGACGGCGCGGAGTTGGTGGCCCACGTCGGCCACCAGATCCGCACCATCTCCGTGGGCAGCGCCACCGTGACAGTGGCCGGAACCGGTGGCGTGCTCGTGGACGCCACCCGGCGCGGGACGGGGCTGGGCACGCGAGCCATGGAACACGCCCAGGACGCGATGCGCGCGAACCCGTCTGTCTCCTTCGGATATCTCGGTTGCCGGGACGAGGTCATCGCCTTCTACGAAGCGACCGGGTGGCGCCGCATCCAGGTCGTCGAACACTGCGTCTCCTGGCAGAAACCCCATGAGATCATCACCACTCGCGACTCCCCGATCCTGATCTATCCCGTCCATTCGTCCCTGCAGGAGTGGCCTGAGGGCGAGGTCGACCTGCACGGCACTCCGTGGTGACCGGACACCACCCACGGGATGAAATCATCGCTCAGATCCTCCCGCGCACCGGCGTTCGCTCGGCAGCGTCACCGTCAACGGGCATCTCCATCTCGGCGCGTACGCCGAGCAGACGCACCTCGCGTCCCTCGTCGAGTGCGCCGCCGAGAGCCAGTGCCGCAGCGATGAAGGTTTCGCGACTGGTCGTCGGCTCAGCGAGCTTGCGTCCGGTCGTCTTGGTGACGAACGGCGCGTAGCGCACCTTGAGATGAACGCGGATGACCGCTCGTCCCTCTGCCGCGCAATCGTCGAATGCCTCTTCCGCCAGCCCGCGGATGGCTTCCTCGATCTCTCGCGCCGTTGTCAGATTCGCCTGAAACGTCGTTTCCCGGCTGTGGCTGCGCGCGACCCATGGTGTGTCGTCGACGACGCTCGGCCCGTCTCCCGAGCCGAGTCCGTGATACCAGACGCCCATCTTCGGTCCGAATTCGGCGACCAGATCGTCCCGCTCAGCGTCGGCGAGCTCGCGGACGGTACGGATGCCTAGATCTGCGAGCCGCTTCTGCACCCTGGAGCCGACGCCCCAGAGGTCGCGGGTCGGTCGCTCCCCCATCACTTCGAACCAGTTCTTCTCCGTCAGACGGAAGACCCCGCCCGGCTTGCCGAACTCGGTCGCGATCTTGGCGCGAATCTTGTTGTCGCCGATGCCCACGGAACAGTGCAGACGCGTCGCCTCGAGGACAGCGACCTGGGCGTCGCGCGCGACGGTCTCAGGGTTGTCGGTGCTCACGCCCAGAAAGCACTCGTCCCAGCCGATGACCTCCAGCACGACTCCTGGTCGAGCGCGCAGTGTCATCATCACTGCGTCGGATGCCGCCTCATAAGCCTCGTGATCGACAGGGAGGAACACGGCGTCATCCGGAGCCTTGCGGGCAGCGATCTTCAACGGCATCCCCGAGCCGATCCCGTAGGCACGAGCTTCGTACGAGGCGGTGGAAACGACGGCCCGTTCCGTCGGATCGCCGTTGCCACCGACGATGACGGGCTTGCCGGAGAGTTCCGGGTGGCGCAGCACCTCGACGGCGGCGATGAACTGATCCATGTCGACGTGCAGCACCCAGGGAGCCGGATTCATCAGATGCTCCAGGTACCTCTCGCGTGCGCTCGCATGGCGCCCACTGTAGCCCCGCACCTGCACGCCGGTCACGATTTCCGTGGGCGATGGTTCCGGCGGAAGCCCCCGCGCACCTGAGATGCTGGTCGTGTGAGCAAAATCCGAATCACGGCGTGGGATGCCACGGACACGCAGCTCGAGAGGAGCGCCGAACTCTACGCCTCGGTCTTCGCCGAGCCCCCGTACGGCGAGGATCCGGAAACGAGTCGCTCTTCGTTCATCGAACGCGTGCAGCGCTACGCCCTGTCGCACGCAGACTTCCGATTTCTGATCGCTACCCATGGTGACGACGTGATCGGGTTGGTGCTCGGCACAGGGGCGGCCGAAGGCGACTGGTGGCGGGACCGCCTGACGGAGGTGCTCAGTCACGAGCAGCAGGAGGAATGGCTCGGTGAGGCCTGCTTCTCGATCGCGGAGCTCGCGGTCTCCCCCGATTTTCGGCGCGAGGGTGCCGCTGAGCAGCTGATGGATGCGGTACTCGAGAACCTGCCCTACGAGACGGCGATCCTGGGATGCTACGCCGAAGCGCTCCCGGCACGACGGCTCTATGCGCGGCTCGGGTGGGACACGATTGAATCGGGCGTGCACATCGGCGCCTCCCCCGCGCTGGAGATTCTCGGCCGACGACTTCGCTGACCTGCGACACATCCCGCGCACAGCTGACTCGACGACGGTCCCGGCATCTTCGTGTGGTTTACTGGGCGACGTTTGCGTGCACGTGCGCAGACGCTGAAACGCACTATGGGGGAATCAATGAATCGTCGTATCGCAGCGCTGACCATCGCCACCGTCGCCGTCCTCGGACTCACCGCATGTTCTGGGTCGCCGTCGTCCTCCGGCGAATCGACTCCGAACGCTGGGAACTCCGCCCCCGCGCAGGAGCAGAGCAGCGACCAGTCGTTGACCGATGCCTGTGCAGAGGCGGGCGCTCAGGTGCAGAAGGCTACCTCCGGTCTGAACGATCTGGACGTCGCGGCCGCGGCAGCCGACCCGCAGGGAACGATCGCGACATACACCGAGGCCGCCGAGGCCGTCGGTGCTGCCGCCGAATCGATCTCGAATCCAGAGGTCAAGGCCGCCGTCAGCGCATTCCACGAGGACTTCTCGTCCATGACGGACATCCTCTCGAAGGTACTCATCGACCAGGACACGGCCGCGGTCGCCGAGCTCGGCGCCGTCGCGACAGAGATCCAGAAATCGGCCGCTGCAGTCGGCGAACTCTGCGCCGGTTGATCACTGCCTGAACGAAACGGAGCCCCGCAAATCGCGGGGCTCCGTTTTCGTGTGCCGTCGTGTCAGTCGCTCGCCCACACGCCGAGTTCGTTTCCGCTCGGGTCCGTGAAATGCAGGCGTCGTCCGCCCGGGAACGCGTACGGCCCCTGTGTGATCGTGCCCCCGGACTCTGCGATGGCGCGGGCCGAGCCGTCGAGGTCGTCGGAGTAGAGCAGCACGAAGGGACCTCCGACCGGGCGCGCTACTTCACTGACCAGAAGACCACCGACTTCGTCTCCGCCCGCCCGCGAGGCGATGCCTGCGTACCCGGGGCCGTAGTCGACGAACTCCCACCCGAAGGCGCGGGCGTAGAAAGACTTGGCGGCGTCGAGGTCGGTGACGGTGATCTCGACGTAGTTGATCGAATGATGCATTGCGGCGGTGGTCATGAATGCACCCTAGCTTCGCTCCCCATGTCGATCGAGCGCGTGCAAGATCACCCTTCGATACGATCACCGCATGCCCGAGTCACCGGACCACACGCTGCTCGATCGAGTCTTCGATGTCAGCATCACACTCAAGGGGATCGTCGGAATCGCCGAACTCGTCGGCGGTTTCGCGTTGTTCTTCGTGAACCCGGAAATGATCCGGCAGTCGCTCGGATGGCTGACCGCCCACCTGCTCGTCGGACATGATCACTCGCCGATCGCAATGTGGTTCGACCACCTTGCCGACAACCTCGGGACAGACGCCACGATCTTCGCCGCGGTGTATCTGATCCTCCATGGCGTGATCAAGGTGGTGCTGGTGTGGGCACTCCTGAAGCAGCAACTCTGGGCGTACCCGTGGATGATCGTCGCTCTCGTGGTCTTCATCATCTATCAGGTGTACGAGATCCTGGTGCACTTCACGTGGGCGATGGTCGTGCTGACCCTGTTCGATCTCTTCATCGTCGCTCTCACGCTGCGGGAATGGCAGCTGCACCGCGAGTCACACGCAGCAACGCGGGCTGCAGCGCCCGCGTAGGGCTCCGCGCCAGGAGTAGCGTTGACTTGTGCGCACCATCCCCGTCTCCCCCACTGCGCGACCGGGATGGCGTGCGTGGCTGATCTGGTCCGTCGGCGTCGCCGCGTACGTCCTCGCCATCACGAATCGCACCTCGCTCGGCGCGGTCGGCGTCGACGCCGCGGATCGTTTCCAGGCGGACGCCGCCACTCTCGCGCTCTTCGCCGTCGTCCAGCTCGCGGTCTACGGAGGCATGCAGATCCCGGTGGGCGTGCTGCTCGACCGCTATGGATCTCGGCCGATCATGACGATCGGCATGCTCCTCATGGCGGCCGGTCAGCTGACGATGGCGCTCTCGCCCAGCATCGGTGTCGCGCTCATTGCCCGCATCCTGCTCGGCGCTGGTGACGCGGCGATCTTCCCCGCCGTTCTCCGGCTGGTCGCGACCTGGTTTCCCGCCCAACGCGCCCCGCTCATGGTGCAGTTCACCGGGATCATCGGTCAAGCGGGTCAGCTGGTGGCACTCGTCCCGCTCGCCGCGTTCCTGCACGCGACGAGCTGGACCATCACGTTCGGGAGTATCGCCGGGCTCGGTGTGCTGTTCTCGATCCTCGTCGCGATGGTCATCCGGAATCACCCGCCGGAACGCGGTGCCGACGTGTCCGTCAACACCGACACCGGAGTCATCCGCGTCGTCACCTCCGCGATCGACACCGGAGTCGGCATCCGTGCCTCCTGGGCCCACCCCGGTACACGCCTCGCGTTCTGGTCGCATTTCACCACGCCGTTCGCCGGAACCGCGTTCGTGCTGCTCTGGGGAATGCCCTTCCTCACCGCAGGCCAAGGCCTCAGCACCGCGCACGCGGCCGGAATCATCTCGGTCTATGTCATCGCCGGTATGGCACTCGGTCCGGTGATCGGCGAGCTGTCCCGGCGCATCCCCAACCAGCGTTCGTACGCCCTCGTGCTGCCAGCCGTCGCCGTGCAATTGGTCGCCTGGGTGAGCGTCATCGCACTCCCTGGCCCAGCGCCCGTCTGGCTCCTGTACGCACTTGCTGTCGCCCTCGCCACCGGCGGACCCGCATCGATGATCGCCTTCGACCACGCGCGAACGCACAACCCGTCTCATCGCCTCAGCACCGCGACCGGTGTCACGAACGCGGGTGGCTTCATCGCTGCGCTCATCGCGATCTTCCTCATCGGACTCGCCCTCGACATGCAAGGTGCAGGGACCCCGGAGACCTACTCCCTCGACGCGTTCCGCATCGCTTTCCTGACGCCGATCCCCCTGTGGATCATCGGGGTGGTCTTCATCGTGATCGAACGCAAACGCACCCGCATCCGGATGGGACTCGACCCCGAACGCGTCCGTCGCCGTTGATCCGGGTTCGTAGGATGGATCATGCCTTCGTCCTACATCTTCTCGAATGACACCTCCCGCATCGATCGCGAGCGCGTGCATGCCTGGCTGAGCGAACAGTCCTATTGGGCCGCCGGCCGCGCGCGTGAGGTGCAGGATGCCGCCATCGACGGGTCCCGTAACTACGGGATCTGGAATACATCCGGTGAGCAGGTCGCCTACGCGCGCGTGGTCACGGATGCCGTCACCTTCGCGTGGCTGTGTGATGTCTTCGTCGCGGAGGAGGCACGCGGAAGGGGGATCGGAAAGATGCTCATCGAGAATGTCATCGAGGATCTGCAGCCGCTCGGCCTCACCCGGATGCTCCTGGCAACAGCAGATGCCCATGGCCTTTACGCCCAGTACGGATTCGCCCCCGCCGAAGATCCGAACCGCTACATGATCAAGCAGATGCGGCCCTGACCCGCGCTCTCACTGCCCACGAGGCGTCCAACCGGACGGGAGCGCCCCGTCGATCAACGCCCGCTCCCGGTCGGCTCGCGCCGACCAGCCCTGTGCCTCACCGGGTGTGTCGAAGGCGCCGCGCGCGAGCCTCAACCCGACGTCTTCGTGATGCATGCGCGGAGCACCTCCTCGGCGCACCGATGCGCGCACGCTCCAGGCGTCGTCGGCGAAGCCGCCGCCGCGGAACACGCGATAGTCGTCGTATCGCGCGGGATCGAGCAGATCCCAGCACCATTCCCACACGTTGCCGAGCGTGTCGAACAGGCCGTTGAGGTTGGGGAGCTTGAGACCGACCGGCTGCGGCGTGTTCACACCGTCGGCGCTGGTCCACGCGGCATCCGTGAGCGGTGCGTAGTGGGGGCCGGTCGAACCGGCACGGCACGCGAACTCCCACTCGGCTTCGGTGGGAAGCCGATAACCGTCTGCGGTCACGTCCCAGGTGACGTCCTCGCCGTCGAATCGGTAGGCCGGATCCAGGCCTTCCCAATCGGACGCGGCGTTGCAGATTCGTACAGCGCGCAGCCAGCTGACATCGCGCGCGGGATGGCGTGGATTCCGTGCCGATATCCCGAGGATCTCTGCGAGCTGCTCCTCGGTGATGGGATACACCCCGATCTCGAACTCGGCGAGTTCTACGACGCGCTGCATCTTCCGCCGTGCGTCGTGCAGCGTGACCGATCCTTCGGAGATCCGCGCGAGTTCGATGTCGCCCGTCATGACCTGGCTGCCACCTGGTTCACTGCGGCACTCGGTCGACCCACGTGGGGTACTTGGCCGCGCGTCCATCGCCTGACGACGTCCTGGTCACGCGACGCTTGACCCACGGCCCCACGTGCTCACGGTAGTAGGCGAGCCCGGAGCGACCGGTGGTTGTGCGCTCCGGCGGTGCCCACCACGTCTCCGGTGGCTCGAATCCGAGCGCGTGCAGCACGCGTGCCGCCACTCGGTGGTGCCCGGCGGCGTTCATGTGCAGACGGTCCTCGGACCAGTACGGGGCGCGGGCCAACTCGTTATCCGGCCAGTTGAGGGCGCGGATCACATCGGGACGATGTTCGACGCGACGCAGCACGGCTTCGGAGAGCAGGTCGCCGCGTCGCTGCACGACGTTGCCCATCGGGAGCTGACCACTGGGGTTCGCCCCCGACAGGAGGATCATGGTGACTCCCTCTTCGTCGCACCGGCGCAGGACCCGGCTGAACGCGTCGGCGATATGTTCGACGTCGGTGCGCGGACGCAGCATGTCATTGCCGCCGCCGTTGAATGAGAGGTGAGTGGGGTGAAGAGCCAGCGCAGGTTCGAGCTGCTGCTCGACGATCGGCCAGGCGAGCCGGCCCCGGATGGCGAGGTTCGCGTACTGGATCGAGTGTCCCGCGGCGTTCGCCCAGCCTTGTGCAGCGAGGTCGGCCCAGCCTCGCTCCCGGCCATCGGGTAGGACGTCGCCGACGCCCTCGGTGAAGGAGTCGCCGATCGCCACGAAACGCACGTCAGTCACCCGTCCAGAATATGCCCGGCAGCGACCGCCCAGAACCGGGATCAGCGGTCGTCGAGCGCGACACCCTTGCGATCGACAAGGCCCCAGGCGGCGGTTGCTGCGATGAGGAAGCACGCGCCGAAGACCGCGAAGAGCAGCGGTGCGCCGCCCGCGACCAGCAGGATCGGCACCACGAGCGGAGCCACGATCGACGCGATCCGACCGACACCCGCGGCCCAGCCGGCACCGGTGGCGCGCAGCGACGTCGGGTAGATCTCCGGAGTCACGGCGTAGAGAGCGCCCCAGGCGCCCAGGTTGAAGAACGACAGTGCCATGCCGGAGGCGATGATCGCCGGCTCTGTCGTCGCGGTGCCGAAGAAGACCGCCGAGACGGCTGAGCCCACGAGGAAGACGGAGAGGGTGGTGCGTCTCCCCCACACCTCGATCAGCCACGCCGCGACCGCGTAACCGGGGAGCTGGGCGAGGGTGATGATGAGCGTGAAGCCGAAGGATCTCACGAGATCGAATCCCGCCTCGACGAGGATGCTAGGGATCCAGATGAACGCGCCGTAGTACGCGAAGTTGACGGTGAGCCACACGAGCCAGAGGCAGATCGTCCTTCTGCTGAACTCCGGGTTCCAGAGGGTCTGCAGGCGCGCACGTGCGGTCACCGCGATGGAACGGGACGGCGGCTCCTTGCGGATCGCGGGTTCTGCGACCACGCCGGCATCCGCCTCGAAAGCAGCAACGATGCGTTCTGCTTCGGCGATGCGACCGCGCGATGCCAACCATCGTGGCGACTCGGGCAGCCCCCAGCGCACGACGAGCGCGTAGAGCGCGGGGATCGCGCCGAGCGCGAATGCCCAGCGCCAGCCGTCGGCGGATGCAGGGATGACGAAGTAGCCGATCAGGGCGGCCGCCGTCCACCCGACCGCCCAGAACGCCTCGAGGATCACGATCAGTCGCCCGCGGATCCTGGCTGGAGCGAACTCGCTGACGTATGTGGAGGCCACCGGCAGTTCGGCGCCCAGTCCCAGGCCGACCAAGAACCGGAGCGCGAGCAGGGCGGCGAGGCCGCCGACGAACGCGCTGGCACCCGTTGCGATGCCGTAGACGAGAAGGGTGATGGCGAACACCTGGCGTCGCCCCAGACGATCGGCGAGCAATCCGCCCAGCGTCGCGCCGACCGCCATGCCGACGAATCCGACCGAAGCGATCCACCCCGCTTCCGTCCGGGTGAGATCCCACTGCTGGACGAGCGCGGCGAGGATGAACGAGATCAGCCCGACATCCATCGCGTCAAGAGCCCACCCGAGGCCGGAACCGGTCAGAAGCCGGGCGTGCCTGCGGGTGAACGGGAGCTCATCGAGACGCTCGGCGAGCGAAGCACGACTCGGCAAGGCGGTGTTGGCCATGCTCCTCATCGTAAACGTGCGCCGAGGCCACGCGCTGCGCCGTGACGGCTCAGTTCTTCGCGTCGAGGATGGCGCGCACCCGCGGAATCACCTCGGTGCCATAGAGCTCGATGCTGCGCATCATCGCGTCGTGCGAGAGC
The DNA here is from genome assembly GCF_045690355.1 of Microbacterium sp. LTA6. Lineage (NCBI taxonomy): Bacteria > Bacillati > Actinomycetota > Actinomycetes > Micrococcales > Microbacteriaceae > Microbacterium > Microbacterium sp. LTA6. Next base: position 3,358,185 of record NZ_CP147855.1, on the reverse strand, counting down.
GTTCCGGTCGCGTACTTCAGATCGAATCGGCCGAGGCCGAGCGTCGTGACGGTGTCGGCGATCTTCTGGGCGACCCGGTCCGGCGAGCCGACGTACAGCGCGCCTTCCGGGCCGACGTCATTCTGGAACCGCGCCCGACTGTACTGCGGCCAGCCTCGTTCGCGCCCGATGGTGTTGTTCATCGCCTCGAATCCGGAGTACGCGGCGTCCCACGCCTCCGTGTCGGTGGCGGCGATGTGCCCGGGTGAGTGCACGGAGATCGGATGCGAGGTCGTACCGAATGCGGCGACCGAGCGGTGGTACAGCTCGACGAAGGGCTTGAAGCGCACGGCCGGCCCGCCGATGATGGCCAGCATCAGACCGAGACCGTGACGAGCGACGCGCACCACCGACTCCGGGCTGCCACCGACCCCGACCCACGTGCGAAGGCCGTTCTCGGTCTTGGGGAAGACATCCGCGTTCTCCAAAGACGCGCGCATCGTTCCGGACCAGGTCACCGGCTGCTCCTTGAGCAGCTCCACGAAGAGGTCGAGCTTCTCCTCGAAAAGAGCCTCATAGTCTCGCAGGTCGTATCCGAACAACGGGAAGGACTCCGTGAACGATCCGCGGCCCAGCACCACCTCTGCGCGACCGCCGGAAAGCGCGTCCAACGTGGAGAACCGCTCGAACACGCGCACCGGGTCATCCGATGACAGCACGGTCACCGCCGTGCCGAGACGAATGCTCTTCGTGCGCGCGGCGATCGCTGCGAGCACCATCTCCGGCGCAGAGACGGCGAACTCGGTGCGGTGGTGCTCCCCCACTCCGAAGAAGTCGACGCCGACGGCGTCTGCCAACTCGGCCTGAGCCACGATGTTGCGGATCGTCTGCGCTGCGGTGAGCAGCGTTCCGTCCGCGTCGCGGGTGATGTCGCCGAATGTGTCCAGCCCGAACTCGATATCCATGTGCGTCAGCCTTTCGTATTCACATGAATGAACCGTGCGGATCGCTCCGGCATTCCCGGCAACGACCCGCACGGTTCCCGAGATCAGGGAGACCGCGCCGAGTGCTGGTCAGCGCAGCAGCGCGGTGCGCAGCGTGTCGAGCCCGACGCCGCCCATGTCGAGAGCGCGCTTGTGGAACTCCTTGATGTCGAAGTCCGCGCCTCGCTCGGCCTGGTACGCATCGCGCACCTGCTCCCAGATGCGTTGTCCCACCTTGTACGACGGAGCCTGTCCCGGCCACCCCAGGTAGCGGTTGACCTCGAACTGCACGAACTGGTCCGACATGTTGACGTTCTGCCGCATGAAGTCCAGCGCGTACTCGGCGTCCCAGATACCCGTTCCGTCAAGGCGGGGCTTGCCGAGGTGCACACCGATGTCGAGGACGACGCGGGCCGCGCGCATCCGCTGGCCGTCGAGCATGCCCAGGCGATCGGCCGGATCGTCGAGATAGCCGAGCTGCTGCATCAGGCGCTCTGCGTACAATGCCCAGCCCTCGGCGTGCCCAGAAGTGCCGGCGAGAAGACGACGCCATGAGTTCAGTTCTGCGCGGTTGTGCACCGCCTGAGCGATCTGCAGGTGGTGTCCCGGAACGCCCTCGTGGTAGACCGTGGTCAGCTCACGCCAGGTGTCGAACTCGGTGACGCCCTCGGGCACCGACCACCACATCCGCCCGGGACGGGAGAAATCATCCGTCGGGCCGGTGTAGTAGATCCCGCCTTCCTGTGTCGGGGCGATCATGCACTCGAGCGTGCGGATCTGCTCCGGGATGTCGAAGTGCGTCGCACCGAGCTCGGCGACCGCACGATCGCTGGTCTCCTGCATCCAGCGCTGCAGCGCCTCGGTGCCGACGAGCTTGCGGGCGGGATCCGCCTCGAGGTGCGCGACGGCCTCTTCGACCGATGCGCCGGGCAGAATCTCGTTGGCGATGGCGGTCTGCTCGGCCACCATGCGGGCCAGCTCTTCACGACCCCACTCGTAGGTCTCGTCGAGGTCGATCGTCGCGCCGAGGAACCGACGCGAGTTGAGGGCATACAGCTCGCGGCCGACTGCGTCGACGCCACCGGCGACGGGCGCCAGCTCGTCGGCGAGGAATCGGCCAAGGTCGTCGTAGGCGACGCGTGCCGCGGCCGAGTTGTCGGCGAGCGTGCGCGCGAGCGACGCGGGCAGCTGCCCCTCGTCCGGCGTGGCCTCCGCGACGAACGCGGCGAAGAACCCGTCGTCTGCCGTGTACCGAACGATCTGCGAGGCGACCTCGACGACCTGCCGTCGAGCCGGGGTCACGCCCTGTGCGATCCCCTCGCGAAGCGTCTCGGTGTAGCCGCGCAGTGCATCAGGAACGGCGGCGAGACGCTTCGCGATGACGCTCCAGTCGTCGGCCGTGGCCGTCGGCATCAGGTCGAAGGCCGCTCGGACGTCCTGGGCGGCGGAGGCGATCACGTTCAGGTCGCGCAGATGCCAGTTCGCGTCGTGGAGGTCGAGGTCGAGCTGCAGTTCGGCGCTCAGATCGGTCTTCGTGACCTCGTCGATCGCGTCGACGGGCTCCAATGCCGAGAGCTTGCCGAGGGTCGCGCGGGTCGCCTCAGTGATCTCCTCGAGTCCGGCAGGGCTGAGATCGCCGAAGCGATCGCCCGCCTCAGTGCGTCCGATGTAGGTGCCGAGCGTCGGAGATAGCACGGCAATGGTGTCGACCCATTCATCGGCGACCTTGTCGATGGCAGAGGGAGTACGGGGGGCTGAAGTCATCCCTCCAGCCTATCCCTCGACCCCCGCGCCAGCAGGCTCCGGTCGCCCGTCGTGTCCCTGCTCTCAGTGCGCCGCTTCGTTCCAGTTCTGCCCGCGTCCGACCTGCACGTCGAGCGGAACCGACAGCTCCGCGGCGCCGCCCATTCGCGTGCGGACGATGCGCTCCGCCGCGTCCCACTCCCCCGGTGCGACCTCGACGACGAGCTCATCGTGGATCTGGAGCAACGCGCGCGAGGCGAGGCCCTCCGTGCGCAGATCGTCGTGGATGCGGAACAGCGCGATCTTCATGATGTCGGCCGCACTGCCCTGGATCGGTGCATTGAGCGCTGCGCGCTCGGCGTTCTCGCGCAGTACTCGGTTGGGGCTGGCGAGGTCGGGGAAAGGACGACGTCGTCCGAAGATAGTCTCGGTGTAACCGACTTCCTTCGCCTTCATCACCGAGGCGCGCAGATAATCGCGCACAGCACCGAATCGTGCGAAGTACTCGACCATGAGCTGCTTCGCTTCGGACTGTTCGATGCGCAGCTGCTTGGACAGGCCGAACGCCGACAGCCCGTAGACGAGGCCGTACGACATCGCCTTGACCTTCGTGCGCATCGCCGAGGTGACATCGCTCGGTTCGACACCGAATACCCGTGCACCGACGAATCGGTGCAGGTCCTCTCCGCTGTTGAAGGCCTCGACGAGTCCCTCGTCGCCGGAGAGGTGAGCCATGATGCGCATCTCGATCTGCGAGTAGTCGGCGGTCAGCAGGGTCTCGTAGCCGTCGCCCACCTGGAAGGCGCTGCGGATGTGACGCGACTCCTCAGTGCGCACCGGGATGTTCTGCAGGTTCGGGTCGGTGCTGGAGAGCCGGCCGGTCTGGCTCCCGGTCTGCACGTAGGTCGTGTGCACCCGGTGGTCATCGCCGATCGCGGTGTCGAGCGACTCGATGATCTGCCGGAGCTTCGTCGCCTCCCTGTGCTGGAGCAGCAGGTTCAGGAACGGATGCGGATTCGTCTCCTGCAGGTCGACGAGAACCGCGGCATCCGTGGAGTAACCGGTCTTCGTCTTGCGGGTCTTGGGAAGCTGAAGGTCTTCGAAGAGCACTTCCTGCAGCTGCTTCGGGGACCCCAGATTGAACTCGCGTCCGACGACCGTGAATGCCTCTTGGGCGAGCGCCTCGGCGCGCGTGGCCAGCTCGGTGGAGAACGTCGAGAGCACGTCATGCGAGACGGCGACCCCGGCGACTTCCATATCGGCAAGCGTGAGCAGGGTCGGCAGCTCGATGTCGATGAGCACCTGCGACACGCTCTCCGGAATGTCCTCACGAAGGGCGGCCGCCGTTCGCAGCGTGAACCACGCCTCCTGAGCGGGAGTGGCGCCCTCTGTCTCGGGGACGAGCTGCGTCGGATCCGCCTGCGGCAACTTCTCACCGAGGTATCGCTCCACGAGGTCGGCGAGCGTCTTGTCCGGGTAGCTCGGCCGCAGCAGCCAGCCGGCGAGATTCGTGTCGTACGCCAGTCCGGCGAGCTGGATGCCGACGCGGCGCAGCGACTTCACCTGAGGCTTGGCATCGTGGAAGACCTTCGGGGCATCGGACTCGAGCCAGGCGCGCATCGACTCGGCACTGCCGTCGTTCCAGTCGGTCTCGCGCAGCTCCGTCTCGGTGGCGGCGCCGATGCGCGTCGGGAGACCTCCCGCGGTGGTAATCCGAAGCGCCACGTCACCGGACTGCGCCTGCGCCCAGGCGGCGAGCTCTGCCGGCGTCACTTCGACCGGTGTCGGCAGCACGACGACGGATGCCGGATCCTCGGCGACCTCTCCGGCCCCGACCGCCTCGAAGACGCGGGGCAGCAGCGTGCGGAACTCGAGGCGCGCGAAGATGTCACGAACGGCCTGCGCATCGATCGGAGCGACCTCGAGGTCTGCCGGGCCGACCGGAAGCTCCACATCGCGGAGGAGCCGGTTCAGCTGCCGGTTACGGCGGACATCTTCGATGTGGGTCTGGAGATTTCCGCCGACGACACCCTTGATCTCGCCTGCGCGCTCCAGCAGTTCATCGAGCGAACCGAACTGCGTCAGCCACTTGACGGCGGTCTTCTCCCCCACCTTGGGGACGCCGGGCAGATTGTCGCTGGTCTCGCCGACGAGCGCGGCGATGTCGGGGTACTGCTCCGGGCGCACTCCGTAGCGTTCCTGAACCGTCGTCGGGTCGTAGCGCTTCAGCTGCGAGACTCCCTGCACCGACGGATACAGCAGGGTCACGTCATCCGTCACCAGTTGGATCGTGTCACGATCGCCGGAGACGACGAGAACCTCGAATCCCTGCTCGGCGCCCTGGCTCGCGAGAGTCGCGAGGATGTCATCGGCCTCGATCCCCTCCTTTGTGAGCACCTGGATGGACATCGCCGCGAGGCAGTCCTGCAGGAGCGGGATCTGTCCACGGAACTCCTGCGGGCTCTCCGATCGGGTCGCTTTGTACTCGGGGTACACGTCAGTACGGAAGGAATGGCGGGAGGTGTCGAACGCGATCGCCATATGCGTCGGCTGCTCGGCCTTGATGAGGTTCACCAGCATCGACAGGAAGCCGTAGATGGCGTTCGTGTGCTGATTGTCCTTCGTGGTGAAGTTCTCGACCGGGAGGGCGAAGAATGCACGATAGGCGAGCGAATGGCCGTCGACGACCATGAGGGTAGGCTTTGCGGAGTCCGTCACCCTGTCAGCCTAACGAGGACGACAGACACCCGCTGAGGAGGATCGATGAGCGAGACCGCGACGACCGAAGGACTCGACTGGGCCACCGCCCGCGGGATGGGCGCGCTCGCCCAGAAGATGGGCATGGAGTTCCTCGAGTTCAGCCTCGAGCGCTGTGTCGCGACCATGCCGGTCGAAGGCAACACGCAGCCCGTCGGCTTGATGCACGGCGGCGCGTACGTCGTCCTCGGCGAATCGCTCGGATCGATGGCTGCGAACCTGCACGCGGGCCCTGGCCGCCTGGCAGTCGGTGTGGACATCAACGCCACGCACACCCGATCCGCGACCTCGGGGGTCGTCACCGGCATCTGCACGCCGATCCACCTCGGCCGCAGCGTCACTGTGCACGAGATCGTCGTGACCGACGATCAGGGCCGCCGTTGCTCGACGATCCGCATCACGAACATGATCAAGGACGTGCCGGCGGCACGCTGAGCGGCTCCTCGAGGATCCGCTGGAACAGGATGTGGTCCTGCCACTTCCCCGCGATCTTCAGATAGCGAGGAGCGGCGCCGATCCGCTCGAATCCATTCGCGCCCAGCACGCGCTGCGAACCGTGATTGTGGACGAGAGTCGCCGCCTGCAGCCGATGCAGACGCACCTCGTCCCGAGCGTAGGAAACGACCTGAGCGACAGCTCTCGTGCTGAGCCCCCTCCCCTGACGCGCGCCGTCGACCCAGTAGCCGAGGTCCGCGCTCCAGAAGGCGCCGCGGACGATGTTGTTCAGGTTCACGCGGCCGCGGATCTCGCCATCGGCTGATTCGATCACGAATCGAACGCCGCGACCCGTCGCTGCATCCTCCAGGCAGGTTGCGACATGCCGTTCCTGGTCCTCGGACGTGAAGAACGCTTCGCTTCTCGTCGGCTCCCAGGGCGCCAGATGCGCTCGATTGGCTGTGTACGCGCGCGCGAGCGCCACCCCGTCACCGGTGTGCACCGGACGCAGGATGTGCTCCGCGTCGAGTGCGAACACTACTTCTTCGGTGCGAGCTGCTCGATGATCGCCTTGGCGACATCCTGCATGGTCAGTCGGCGGTCCATGGACGCCTTCTGGATCCAGCGGAAAGCTTCCGGCTCGCTCAGGCCCATCTTCTCGTTGAGCAGGCCCTTGGCACGATCGACCAGCTTGCGGGTCTCGAAGCGCTCGACCATATCGGCGACCTCGGCCTCGAGCGTGATGATCTGCTCGTGACGGGCCAGCGCGATCTCGATCGCCGGGAGGAGGTCGTTCGGAGTGAACGGCTTGACGACGTAGGCGAGAGCGCCCGCCTCGCTCGCGCGCTCGACGAGTTCCTTCTGGCTGAACGCGGTGAGCAGCACGACGGGGGCGATGTTCCCCTTGTGGAGCTTCTCGGCGGCGCTGATGCCATCGAGCTGCGGCATCTTGACATCCATGATGACGAGATCCGGGCGCAGCTCGGTCGCCAGTTGAACGGCCGTCTCGCCGTCACCGGCCTCGCCTACGACGTCGAAGCCGTTGTCACGGAGGATCTCGACGATGTCGAGGCGGATCAGCGATTCGTCCTCTGCGACGACGACGCGTCGGGGTGCGGATGCTGTCGGCTGCTCAGACGGCTCAACATGCTCTTGCTGTTCTTGCTCGGTCACAGACCCATCCTACTGGAGAGGCCGCTGAACGGACGGTGAGCGATCGTGCTGAGCAGAGCAGGGCGCTCGCTGCGCTAAAGTCGAAGACGCGACACACGAGCCGGCGTGGCGGAATGGCAGACGCGGAGCACTCAAAATGCTTTGTCCGAAAGGGCGTGTGGGTTCGAGTCCCACCGCCGGCACTTCAATGGGGCGACCTGTCATGCCGTGCACAGCCGTTTTCCTCAGCCCGCGAAGACGGCGATCTCGGCGACGACGCGCGGGTGGGCGAGTATCCGGAAATGACCACCCGTCTCGAGACGCATATTGGTCGCTCCGATGAGCTCGCTCCCCTCCGGAATGTGCGGATCGAAGCGCGCGAAGATCGAGATGATCCTCGAATTCGCCGTGCGATCCTGCGTGAGACCCACGATCGACGGATCATCCGGCGACAATGCTCGCAGGGTGCGTGTCGGCATCATTCGGGCATACCTCGATCCACCGAACGGCGTGGCGACGGCGATCATGCCCCGCACCCGGTCAGACGCCGCGCTGGTCATCATGAGCTTGCCGGCGAGGCCGCCCTTGCTGTGGGCGACGAGAACCGCGTCGCCCAGGTCGTACCGCTGCAGGTAATCCGTGACCTGGTCCGCCATCTCGGCCACGGATTGCAGGTTCCGCTCGAGCGTCTCGATGACATGCACCGGATGTCCGCGCGCATGCAGCGCTTCGACGATCGGTTGCATGAACCGCCAGGTCTCGTAGATACCGGGCAGGACGATGATCGGTGCGCGATTCCCGGTACGGAATGTCGATGCATCCGTTCGGCTCATCAGCGCGCGCGTCTGCCAGTAGGCCGCATAGACATAGTCCAGGAGCCACCAGGCTGCCGCTTTCAGCACTCCGTCACGCGTTCCGTGACCGGCGAAGTGCGACCGGCATCGTGCGGGTGGTTCACCATGTTTGCCACCGTACTCCCGCCAGGAAGAACGGCGTCGGGGGCTTGACGTTCGTGGCCGCGACACGCAAGAGGGTCGGGACCGTCTGGTCCCGACCCTCCTCGCGTCAGTGCGTCAGATGACAGCCTTGTAGATGGGGGCGGCGCCGCCGACGGCGTCCCCGACCTTGTGGACTCGGATGTCGTTCGTGGAACCCACGATTCCGGGAGGGGATCCCGAGATCACGACGACCCGGTCACCGGTCTCCGCGAGGCCGTTGGTGAGCAGATAGGTGTCGACCTGGAGATACATGAGGTCGGTGTGCTGGACCAGATCGACGAGCGTCGAGCGGATGCCCCAGGTCAGTGCCATGCGACGGCGGATGCCGGGCTCCGGCGTGAACGCGAGCATCGGGATGCGCGAGCGCAGTCGCGAGAGGCGCCGGGCGGAGTCTCCGGACTGCGTGAACACGCAGAGGAACTTCGCATCGACGAACTCGGCCACCTCGAGCGCCGCGAGTGTGATCGCGCCGCCCTGCGTGCGCGGCTTGGTGTTGAGCGGCGCGATGCGCTCGAGACCGTGCTCTTCGGTGGATTCGATGATCCGTGCCATCGTCTCGACGACGATGACCGGGTAGTCGCCCACGCTGGTCTCACCGGAGAGCATCACCGCGTCGGCGCCGTCGAGGACGGCGTTGGCGACATCGGAGGTCTCGGCGCGCGTCGGCACCGGGCTGTTGATCATCGACTCGAGCATCTGCGTGGCGACGATGACAGGCTTCGCCATGCGGCGAGCGAGTTCGACGGCCCGCTTCTGCACGATCGGCACTGCCTCGAGCGGAAGCTCCACACCGAGGTCGCCGCGGGCGACCATGATGCCGTCGAACGCGTCGACGATTCCCTCGAGCGCGTCGACCGCCTGCGGCTTCTCGATCTTGGCGATGACCGGGATCTTCACGCCCTCCTCGGCCATGATCTCGTGCACTCGCTCGACGTCGCTGGCGTTGCGCACGAACGACAGCGCGATGAGGTCGGCGCCGATGCGCAGGCCCCAACGCAGGTCGTCCTCATCCTTCTCGCTCAGCGCCGGCACGTTCACAGCCACGCCGGGAAGGTTGATGCCCTTGTTGTTCGAGACCGCTCCGGCCACGACCACGCGGGTCGTCACGGTCACGCCGTCGGTCTCGACGACCTCGACCTTGACCTTGCCGTCATCGATGAGGAGGAAGTCTCCGGCGTTGACGTCCTGCGGGAGGCCCTTGAACGTGGTGCCGCAGATGTCCTTGTTGCCGATGATGTCTTCGGTGGTGATCTTGAAGATGTCACCGACCTCGAGCTCATAGGGGCCGCCCTCGAACTTGCCGAGGCGGATCTTCGGCCCCTGGAGGTCGACGAGGATCGCAACGGCACGACCGGAGTCCTCGGCAGCGCGACGGACGTTCGCGTAGTTGTTCTCGTGCACGGAGTAGTCACCGTGGCTGAGGTTCAGGCGGGCGACATCCACTCCGGCGTCGATCAGTGCGCGCACGGTGTCGTAGGTGGAAGTGGCAGGGCCCAGGGTGGCGACGATTTTCGCGCGTCTCAACAGATACTCCAGATTAGAGGGGGATAGAAATCAGGCGACGGTGCCGCGGCTCAGCCTACGCGGGCTGAAGGCCGAGCGCGACATCATTCGGGCCCACCGGCACGGGGAGCACGGTGGAGCCCATGAGGAACCGATCGACGTTCGCAGCGGCGGCTCGTCCTTCGGCGATCGCCCAGACGATCAGGGACTGCCCGCGCCCGGCGTCACCCGCGACGAAGACGCCAGGAACGGTCGATTCGTACGAGGCATCCCGCTGGAACGCACCACGGTCGGTCACCTGCGGGCGGGTGTCCTCGGTGAAGCCATCCTGCTCCGGGCCGGTGAAGCCCATGGCGATCAGCACGAGGTCAGCGGGGATCTCCCGCTCCGTGCCGCTCTTGGGGACGCGGCGCCCGTCGACGTACTCGGTCTCGGCAACACGCAGGGCGCGAAGCTCGCCGACCTCGTTCGAGAGGAACTCGACGGTGGAAGCGAGGAAGACCCGCTCTCCGCCTTCCTCGTGCGCGGACTGCATCTCGAAGATGGTCGGCATCATCGGCCACGGCTGGTGGTCAGGACGCTCTTCGCCCGGCTGCTTGCCGATCGCGAGGTTGGTGACGCTGAGCGCACCCTGGCGGTGAGCGGTTCCGATGCAGTCGGCGCCGGTGTCGCCGCCGCCGATGACGATGACGTGCTTGCCCTCGGCCGTGATCTGCTCCGGCACCGTGTCGCCGGCGACGGCGTGGTTCGACTCGACGAGGTACTCCATCGCGAAATGCACACCTGCGAGGTCGCGGCCGGGGATCGACAGGTCGCGGGGCACGGTCGACCCGGTGGCGATGACCACGGAGTCGTAGCGAGCCCGGAGGTCGGCCCAGGAGATGTCCTTGCCGATCTCGACACCGGCGCGGAAACGCGTGCCCTCTTCCTGCATCTGCCGCAGGCGGGACTCCAGGTGGGTCTTCTCCATCTTGAAGTCCGGGATGCCGTAGCGCAGCAGTCCGCCGATGCGGTCATCGCGCTCGAAGACGGCCACGGTGTGACCGGCCCTGGTCAGCTGCTGCGCGGCGGCGAGTCCGGCGGGGCCCGAGCCGACGACGGCGACGGTCTTGCCGGTCAGGCGTGCCGGCGGCTGTGCGTCGACCCAGCCCTTCGCGAAGGCCTCGTCGATGATCGAGACCTCGATCTGCTTGATCGTGACCGCCGGCTGGTTGATCCCCAGCACGCAGGAGCTCTCGCACGGGGCCGGGCAGAGGCGACCGGTGAACTCCGGGAAGTTGTTCGTCGCGTGCAGACGTTCGATCGCCGCACGGCCTTCGCCGCGCCAGGTCAGATCGTTCCACTCCGGGATGAGATTGCCGAGGGGGCAGCCGGAGTGGCAGAACGGCACACCGCAGTCCATGCATCGGCTGGCCTGGCGTCGCAGCACCGCCTGATCGCCGGGCTGGTAGACCTCTTTCCAGTCCATGATGCGTACCGGCACCGGGCGTCGGGCAGGAAGCTCACGCTCGGTGACCTTCAGAAAACCTTTGGGATCAGCCACCGGTCACCTCCAGGATGCGGTTCCACACGATGTCGCCGTCAGGGTCGATGCCCTCGGCCACTGCTTCCTCACGCATGCTGCGCACAGCGGCGAAGTCACGCGGGAGAACCTTCACGAATTCGGATGCGGCGGTCTCGAACTGTTCGAGGATGCCGGCCGCCAGCGGCGATGCCGTGCGCTCGACGTGCGCGACGAGAAGACTCCGCAGCACCTCGAGATCGGCTCGGTCGAGCGGTTCCAGCAGCAGTTCGCCGCTGTCGAGGGACTGCGCGTTGATCTTCTCGGTGCGCAGCGACTGAACGTACGCCACTCCCCCGGACATACCGGCACCGAAGTTGCGTCCGGTCGTGCCCAGGATCACGGCGAGACCGCCGGTCATGTACTCGAGGGCATGATCGCCGACGCCTTCGACGACTGCCGTCGCTCCGGAGTTGCGCACCAGGAACCGTTCGCCGACGACACCCGAGATGAACATCGTGCCCGACGTCGCACCGTAACCGATCACGTTGCCCGCGATGACGTTCTCGTGCGGAGCGATCACCGAGCCGCGCGGCGGCCGGATCGTGATGTCGCCACCGGACAGACCCTTGCCGACGTAGTCGTTGGCGTCGCCCTCCAGGCGGAGGATGATGCCAGGCGGCAGGAACGCACCGAGCGATTGACCGGCGGTGCCGTGCAGCGTGATGTCGATGGTCTCGCGAGCGAGACCCCCGGCGCCGTGCCGCGCGGTCACCTGGTGGCCGAGCATCGTCCCGACGGCTCGCTCGGTGTTGCTGATGGGCAATTCGACCAGCACCGGCTCGCCGTTCAGCAGCGCATCCTTCGCGATGTCGATCAGGGCGACGTCGAAGTGCTTGTCGAGTTCGTGATCCTGGCTGCGTCCGCTCCGGCGGGGCTCGCCGGCGGGGAACGCCGGTCCGTCCAGTACCGGGCTGAGGTCCAGGCCTTCGGCCTTCCAGTGTTCGATCGCGCCGTTCACCTCGATGAACTCGGTGCGACCGACGATCTCGTCGAGCGAGCGGAAGCCGAGCTCGGACAGCAGTTCGCGCACCTCTTCGGCGATGAACTCCATGAAGTTGACGACGAACTCCGGCTTGCCGGTGAACCGCTCCCGAAGAGCAGGATTCTGCGTGGCGACGCCGACCGGGCAGGTGTCGAGGTGGCAGACGCGCATCATGATGCAGCCGCTGACCACCAGGGGCGCGGTCGCGAAGCCGAACTCCTCGGCACCCAGGAGGGCGCCGATGATCACGTCGCGGCCGGTCTTCAGCTGGCCGTCCACCTGCACGACCACACGGTCGCGCATGCCGTTGAGCATCAGGGTCTGCTGCGTCTCGGCAAGTCCGAGCTCCCACGGCGTTCCGGCGTGCTTGAGAGAGTTGAGGGGACTCGCACCCGTGCCGCCGTCGTGGCCGGAGACCAGGATGACGTCGCTGAGCGCCTTCGCGACACCGGCCGAGACCGCGCCGATGCCGGACTGGCTGACGAGCTTCGTGTGGATGCGCGCCTCGGGGTTGGCCCTCTTCAGATCGAAGATCAGCTGCTTGAGGTCTTCGATCGAGTAGATGTCGTGGTGCGGAGGCGGGGAGATCAGCCCGACGCCGGCGGTCGCGTGACGCGTGCGCGCCACCCACGGGTACACCTTCGTCGGCGGCAGCTGTCCGCCCTCGCCGGGCTTCGCACCCTGGGCGAGCTTGATCTGGATGTCGTCGGCCTCGGTGAGGTACAGGCTGGTCACGCCGAATCGGCCGGATGCCACCTGCTTGATGGCGCTGCGGCGCTCAGGGTCGACGAGGCGATCGGCGTCTTCTCCGCCTTCGCCGGTGTTCGACTTTCCGCCGATCCGGTTCATCGCGATCGCGAGCGTCTCATGCGCCTCGCGTGAGATGGAGCCGTAGCTCATCGCGCCGGTGGAGAAACGCTTCACGATGTCGGAGACCGACTCGACCTCGTCCAGCGGTACCGGCTTGCGGGTTCCGGTGCGCAGTTTGAACAGGCCACGGAGCGTCTTCAGCTCGGATGCCTGGTCATCGACCAGCTTCGTGTACTCGCGGAAGATGTCGTAGCGGCGCGTGCGTGTGGCGTGCTGCAGCTTGAACACCGTCTCCGGGCTGAACAGGTGCGGCGATCCGTCGCGACGCCACTGGTACTCGCCGCCCGTCCACAGACGCTCGTGCGCCCGAGCCGCGGCATCCTCGGGATAGGCGTAGTCGTGGCGTGCCTGGTTCTCGGCGAAGACATCCTCGATGCCGATTCCGCCGAGCTTCGATTCGGTGCGCGTGAAGTACGCGTCGATGAAATCCTGGCTGAGACCGACCGCCTCGAAGACCTGTGCGCCGGCGTACGAGGACACCGTGGAGATGCCCATCTTCGACATGATCTTCAGCACGCCCTTGCCGAGCGCATAGATCAGATTGCGTACGGCCTTCTCCGGGGTGATGCCTGTGATGTATCCGGTTCGAACGAGGTGCTCGACCGTCTCCATCGCGAGGTACGGGTTGACCGCGGATGCGCCGTAGCCGATCAACGTGGCCACGTGGTGCACTTCGCGGACGTCGCCGGCCTCGACGATCAGACCCACCTTCATCCGGTTCTCCCGGCGGATCAGGTGGTGATGAACCGCCGAGATCATGAGCAGCGACGGGATCGGGATGAGGTCCTTGTTCGAGTCGCGGTCGGAGAGGATGATGAACTCCGCTCCGTCCTCGATGGCCTGATCGACCTCGGCGCACATCTCGGTGAGCCGGTTCTGCAGGCTCTGCGCATCAGCGTCGAAGTGATAGAGCCCGCGGATCGTGACGCTCGAGCGATCGGGCAGCGCCCTGTCGATGTGCCGGATCTTGGCCAGCTCGTCGTTGTCGATGACCGGGAAGTCGAGTGACACCGTGCGGGTGTGCTCCGGACCCCACGTGAGCAGGTTGGACTCCGGTCCGAGGCCGAGCTTCAGGCTCGTCACCACCTCTTCGCGGATCGAGTCCAGCGGCGGGTTCGTCACCTGGGCGAACTGCTGCGTGAAGTAGTCGAAGAGCAGACGCGGGCGCTTGCTGAGCACGGCGATCGGCGTGTCCGACCCCATGGCACCGAGCGGCTCGACGCCGTTCTGTCCCATCGGGGTGAGCAGGATGCGCACTTCCTCCTCGGTGTAACCGAAGGTGCGCTGACGCCGAGTGATCGATGCCGGCGGATGCACGATGTGCTCGCGCTCCGGCAGATCCGCGAGGCGGACCGCCCCGGCATCCAGCCATTCCTGCCACGGATGGAGCGTGGCGAGGTCCTGCTTGAGTTCTTCGTCCTCGACGATGCGTCGCTGCGCGGTGTCGACGAGGAACATCTTGCCCGGCTGCAGGCGCCCGCGGCGCTTGATCCGCTCCGGCTCGAACGTGAGAACGCCCGTCTCCGAACCGATCACGATCAGCCCGTCGGTCGTCTCGGTCCAGCGCCCCGGGCGAAGCCCGTTGCGGTCGAGCGTCGCGCCGACGAGCGTGCCGTCGGTGAAGATGAGCGCGGCCGGTCCGTCCCACGGTTCCATCTGGTTGGAGTGGTACTCGTAGAACGACCGGAGCTCCGGCGTGATGTCGGCCTGCTTCTCGTACGCCTCAGGCACCATCATCATGATCGCGTGCGGCAGGCTGCGCCCGGTCAGCGTGAGCAGCTCGAGCACCTCGTCGAAGGATGCCGAGTCGCTGGCACCGTCGGTGCAGATCGGCAGCAGCGGTGCCATGTCGCCGAGCAGCTCGGATTCCAGCTGCGATTGCCGTGCGCGCATCCAGTTGCGGTTGCCGCCGACGGTGTTGATCTCGCCGTTGTGCGCGAGCATGCGCAGCGGCTGCGCGAGCGGCCACGACGGGAAGGTGTTCGTCGAGTAGCGGGAGTGCACGACCGCGAGTTCCGAGGCGAAGCGCTCGTCCTGCAGATCGGGGTAGAACGGCTCGAGCTGGAGCGTGGTGACCATGCCCTTGTAGCCGAGAGTGCGGCAGGAGAGCGAGACGAAGTAGGCGCCAAGCTCGTGACCGGCGCGCTTGCGCAGACGGTAAGCGACCCGATCCAGGGCGATGCCGGTGAGCGGTGCCTCTTCGACGGTCGCTCCCCCGGCGCTCACGAACAACTGCTCGAACGCGGGACGAGCCTCGTCGGCGAGCTTGCCGAGGTGCTCGTTCACGGTCGGGACCTCACGCCAGCCGAGGACGCGGAGGCCCTCCGCACGTGCGATCTTCTCGATGCCGGCCTTCTGCTGGCGACGCTGTCCGGAATCGCGAGGAAGGAACGCCAAGCCCGCCGCGTACTCGCCGACCGGCGGAAGCTCGAATCCGGTCACGGCGCGCAGGAACTCGTCGGGCATCTGCGTGAGGATGCCGGCACCGTCTCCGGTTCCGGCATCCGAGCCGATCGCGCCGCGGTGCTCGAGGTTGCGGAGCGCCTCGAGTGCCAGCGCGATGATGTCGTGCCCTGCCTCGCCACGCAGCGTGGCGACCATTGCCAGACCGCACGCGTCCTTCTCGAACGCTGGGTTGTACATGCCCTGTTTGACAGGGAAGCCGGGGGGCGTGCGGAGGTCGCTCGATTCCATGCGGTACCGTCCTCAGATCTTCAAGTGACCCGGGGACGTCATTGGCCGGGCGATGCGATGGGTCCTCACGGACCTGAAGGCTATCGGGAACCTTCGGTGTCCGTGGGAGCGGTGCTTGTGGCGGTAGCTCCTGCGGTGACTTCGTCGGACGGAGGCTCACTCAGGTCCACGAATTCGGAGGGATTCGTTAGCGATACTACATCAGCCTCGAGATCCTTCCGGCCTCGACCCGTCATGTACGGCGAGGGCTCGAGGCCCGGGTGGCGGCGAGTCTGTACAACGAGGATCACGAGACCGACGACGACACCGATGATGGCGGCCGCGACATTGCTGCGCAGGCCGAGGATGATCTCGCTCGGGTCGATGCGGATCGATTCCCACACCACACGGCCGGCGCTGTACCAGATCAGGTAGATCGCGAACAGCCGGCCCCACTGGAATGCGGTCGCCTTGCGGCTGATCCAGAGCAGCACGATGACGCCGAGACCGTTCCAGATCACTTCGTAGAGGAAAGTGGGGTGGAACAGCGTGCCCTCAGGCAGTCCCGGGGGGAAGGCGCTGTTCGTGGATTCAATCTCGAGGCCCCAAGGCAGATCCGTCGGCAATCCGAACAGCTCGTGGTTGAACCAGTTGCCGAAGCGTCCGAAGGCCTGAGCGAGCAGCAGTCCCGGTGCCAACGCGTCGGCGAAGGTCCAGAAGCGGATGCCGGTCCACCGGCATCCGAGGTATGCACCGACGGCACCGCCGATGAGCGCACCGAAGATGGCGATGCCGCCCTCCCAGATCGCCCACACGGAACCGGGCTCGAACGGATTCCACGTGTTGATGCCCTCACCGAAGTAGTCGTTCGGGTGGGTGAGCACGTGGAAGATCCGGGCGCCGATGATGCCCAGCGGTACCGCGAGGATCGAGATGTCGATCACGACCCACGGCTCCGCGCCACGCTTGGTGAGGCGATGATTCGTCAGCAGCACCGCAGCGATGATGCCGGTGATGATGCAGAGCGCGTAGAAGTGGATGCGGACCGGGCCCAGGTCGATGAACGAGACCGGGGGGCTCGGGATGCTGGCGAGCACGCCGTTGACGGTGCTGTGGAGCGCGAGGGACATGATTGCGATTCTAGTTCTCGTGTGCGGGGCGTGCCGACGCAGCGCCGGCGGCCAGGGTACGGGTGACCTCGGCGAGGGCGGGAACGCCGCCGTCACGGAGGGCGCGGACGAGCGCGGTGCCGACGATCGCGCCGTCGGCGTACTCCCCCACAGCGGCGATCTGGTCTGCCGTGGAGATGCCGATGCCGACGCAGGCGCGACCGACGCCGTGCTCGCGGAGGCGGGAGACCAAGGTGCGCGCGGCACGATCGAGGTCGGCGCGCTCACCGGTGATGCCCATCGTCGAGACGGTGTACACGAAGCCGGTCGAGGACGCGACGACAAGGTCGAGACGCTCATCGGTCGAGGTGGGAGCCGCGAGGAAGACACGGTCGAGGCCGGTGCGCTCACTGGCCGCGATCCACTCCGCTGCGGACTCGGGGGTGATGTCCGGCGTGATGAGGCCCGCACCGCCGGCGGCGAGCAGGTCATCCGCGTAACGGTCGACGCCGTACTGGAGCACGGGGTTCCAGTACGTCATCACGACGACCGGGACATCCGTCGCGGCGGTGATCTCGCGAAGCGCGGTGAAGAGATCGGCGGTGCGGTATCCGGCAGCCAGAGCGGTTCTGGTCGCCTCCTGGATGATCGCTCCGTCCATCACCGGGTCGCTGTAGGGCGGGCCGAGTTCGATGATGTCGACGCCGTTCTCAGCGAGCGCGATGGCGGCCTGGATGCTGGTGTCCAGGTCGGGGAACCCGACGGGCAGGTAGCCGATGAAGGCGGTCCGCCCGGCGTCGTGCGCCTTCTGGATCGCCTGTTCCACGCGGCTCATGCGTTGCCCTCCTGCGCCTCGGTGGTCGAATCGTAGAGGTCGAAGTAGCGCGCGGCGGTGTCCATGTCCTTGTCGCCACGGCCCGAGAGGCATACCGCGATCACGGCATCCGGACCGAGCTCGCGTCCGAGTCGCAGGGCGCCGGCCAGCGCGTGCGCGGACTCGATCGCGGGGATGATCCCTTCGGTGCGACTGAGCAGGCGCAGTGCCTGCATGGCTTCGTCGTCGGTCGCCGGGATGTACTCGGCTCGGCCGATGTCGGCCAGCCAGGAATGCTCCGGTCCGACCCCCGGGTAATCGAGTCCAGCGGAGATCGAATGCGATTCGATGGTCTGGCCGTCTTCGTCCTGCAGCACGTACGTCCGCGCGCCGTGCAGCACGCCGGGGCGACCGCGTTCGATGGAGGCAGCGTGCTGAGCGGTGTCGATGCCATCGCCTGCCGCCTCGACGCCGTAGAGCGCGACGCCCTCGTCGTCGAGGAACGCGTCGAACATGCCGATCGCATTCGACCCGCCGCCGACACAGGCGACGACCACGTCCGGAAGCCGGCCGATCTCATCGAGGAGCTGCTGGCGCGCCTCTTCGCCGATGATCTTCTGGAAGTCGCGGACCATCGCGGGGAACGGATGCGGGCCTGCGGCCGTTCCGAAGATGTAGTTCGTGGTCTCCACCGAGGCGACCCAGTCGCGGTACGCGTCGTTGATCGCGTCTTTGAGGGTGCGCGAGCCCGTGGTGACGGGCACGACCTCCGCGCCCAGCAGCCGCATCCTGGCGACGTTGAGCGCCTGGCGCTCGGTGTCGACCTCGCCCATGTAGATGGTGCATTCCAGCCCGAACAACGCGGCTGCCGTTGCGGTGGCCACACCGTGCTGGCCTGCACCGGTCTCGGCGATGACCCGGGTCTTGCCGAGCCTCTTCGTCAGCAGCGCCTGCCCGAGCACGTTGTTGATCTTGTGCGAACCGGTGTGGTTGAGGTCTTCGCGCTTCAGGAAGACCCGCGCCCCGCCGGCGTGTGCGGCGAAACGGGGCACCTCGGTGAGCGCGGACGGGCGGCCGGCGTACGAGCTCAGGAGCGACGCGAGCTCGGCGCGGAACGCCGGGTCGGCGACAGCGGCGGTGTAGGCGGCGCTGAGTTCGTCGATGGCGGCGATGAGCGACTCGGGCATGTAACGCCCGCCGTACTCACCGAAGAACGGTCCCTGCTGGTCGCGCAGACTCATCCCTTCACCTCCAGGAAGCTCTTGAGTGTGGCGACCGGATCGCCGGTGACGAGCGCCTCGCCGATGAGCACGACATCGGCACCTGCCGAGCGGTAGTGGGCGACATCGTCGGGGGTGAGCACGGCGGATTCGGCGATCTTCACGGATGTGCTCGGGATGCGGTCGGCGAGCCGCCCGAAGAGATCTCTGTCGAGCTCGAGGGTCTTCAGGTCGCGCGCGTTGACCCCGATGAGCGGCGCACCCAGATCGATGGCCTGTTCGAGCTCATCGGCCGAGTGCGTCTCGACGAGCGGCGTCATGCCGAGTTCGCCGATCAGCGCGTACAGATCGCGCAGTACGGCCGGCTCGAGACCGGCGACGATGAGCAGCACGAGGTCGGCACCGGCGGCACGGGCTTCGAGCACCTGGTAGGGCGTCGCGATGAAGTCCTTGCGGAGCACGGGGACGGAGACGCGGGCGGTGACCGCTTCGAGGTCGGCGAGGCTGCCGCCGAACCTGCGCTCCTCGGTGAGGACGCTGATCGCGGAGGCGCCGCCGATCTCGTAGAGAGACGCCTGGTGGGCAGGATCCGGGATCTCGGCCAGAGCACCGCGGGAGGGACTTGCCCGCTTGACCTCGGCGATGACCTTGACCTGTTCTGCGGGTGCGAGTGCCGCGAGAGCATCCTTCGCTGCCGGGCGTGCCAGCGCCGCCTTCTCGACAGCGGCCAGCGGTCGGGAGAGGGCGCGACGCTCGGCGTCTGCGACAGCGCCGGCCGTCAGGTCGGCGAGGACCATTAGTGCGCCTTCGGCGAGTACTTGGGGCCCTTCACGCCGTAACCCGCCTTCGCGAGAATCCAGCCGACGATCGCACCGACCGGGACGATGGCAGCCCCCACCCAGATGAGCGCGACCCAGACGGGGCTGAACTCGGCCAGGCAGTACGCGACAGTGCCGACGGTGAAGCCGACGAGCATGATCACGACGGCGGCCCAAGCCGCAGGCGAGTGTCCGTGGCCGGGGTCGGCGATCGGGTTGGTCATGTTCTCCTCCGGGGGACGACGTGCGGGGGTCGGCTCAGTCTATCGGGGTCATCGAGTCGGGTCGGTGCCACGCGACAGCTCGTCCCAGGAATCGACGGCGTCCACCGCTCCATCGCCGTGATCGGCGGCGGCGCCCTCGGTGCGGTATCTGCGGCCTCCGGTCTTCCACTGCCGCCAGGTCAGCAGAACAAGCACCGCGGTGGCGAACAGGAGCACCCAGGCGGCGAGGACGAGGTACGGCCAGAACGTCGGAGTGATCGAGGCGACGACGTCGGACAGCGCCGCAGACCCGGCGAGTCCGGTCGTGTCCGTGACGCTCGGGGCGACGGCGCTGAGCGGTGGGCTCACGAGCAGCGGAATCGTCGACCACCCCAGGAGGACGGCAGTCGCCGCAGCGACCACCGCGAATACCACACGCACGATCCGGCCGGCGATCGACAGCGCAGCGCCGAGAGCGAGCACGGCGAGACTGAGCGGGGCGAGCAGCGGGAGCGCATCTGCGCCCGGGACGAGGATGGCTGCGCCCGCATCGGCGCGTTCGACGGTGAGCCACGTCTGGGTCGAGGAGATGATGCCGACGGCTCCGGCCAGCAGAAAGCCGGAGACTCCGAGCGAACGGCCGCGTCGTGCGATGCTCATGCTCCGCCTTGGCCCGGAACCGCCTCGAGGTCCGTGGTGTCGAAGCAGGTTCGCGTACCCGTGTGGCAGGCGGGACCGGTCTGGTCGACCAGCAGCAGGATCGCATCTCCATCGCAGTCCAGACGTGCCTCGTGGACGGTCTGGATGTTGCCGGACGTGTCGCCCTTCCGCCAGTACTCCTGCCGTGAGCGGGACCAGTACGTGACGCGACCCGAGGTGAGGGTGCGGCGGAGCGCCTCGGCATCCACCCAGGCCAACATGAGCACCTCACGGGTGTCCCACTGCTGCACGATCACCGGGGCGAGTCCGTCGCCGTTCCAGGCGACCTGCGCGATCCGCGTCTCCAACTCCGTCATCGGACCAGCACCCCCTCAGCCCGCAGAGCGTCCTTGACGTCTCCCACGGTGAGAGCTCCGGTGTGGAAGACGCTCGCGGCGAGCACGGCATCGGCGCCCGCCTTGATCGCCGGAGCGAAATCGGACGCCTTCCCGGCGCCGCCGGACGCGATCACCGGAACCGTCGACGCTTCGCGCATCAGACGCACCAGTTCCAGATCGAAGCCGTCGCGCGTGCCGTCCGCATCGATCGAGTTCACCAGCAGCTCGCCCGCACCGCGCTCGGTGGCTTCCCGTGCCCAGGCGATCGCGTCGAGGGTCGTCGTCGTACGCCCGCCGTGGGTGGTGACGACGAAACCCGAATGCGTGCCTGCGGCGCGCTTGACGTCGAGGGACAGCACCAGCACCTGCGCGCCGAAGCGGTCGGCGATCTCGTCGATGAGTCCGGGGCGGGCGATCGCGGCGGAGTTCACGCCGACCTTGTCCGCGCCGACCGCGAGCAGCCGGGCGACGTCGTCGACGCTGCGCACTCCCCCGCCGACGGTGAGCGGAACGAACACCTGCTCTGCCGTGCGCTGCACGACGTCGTATGTGGTGGCCCTGGCATCGACGGTGGCGGTCACGTCGAGGAACGTGATCTCGTCTGCACCCTGCTCGGCATAGTGGCGAGCGAGCTCGACGGGATCGCCCATGTCACGGAGGTTCTCGAAGTTCACGCCCTTGACGACGCGGCCCGCGGCCACATCGAGGCAGGGGATGACGCGACTGGCGAGTGCCATCAGAGCCTCGCGGCGTGGATCGCGGTCACGAGGATGGCGCGAGCGCCGAGTGCGTACAGATCGTCCATCACCTGATTGACGCCGCGGCTCGGCACCATCACGCGCACGGCCACCCAGGCGGCATCGCGGAGCGGGGAGATCGTCGGCGACTCACGGCCGGGAGCGATCTGAACGGCCTGATCGACCAACTCCGCCGGGAGGTCGTAGTCGATCAGCACGAAGCGCCGAGCGACCATCACACCGCGCAGGCGCCGCAGCAGGGTCTCGGTGCCCTCGGCATCGCCGGGGCGGCTGATCAGCACCGCCTCGGACTCCAGGATGACCGGACCGAAGATGTCGAGTCCGGCCTGTCGGAGCGTGGTTCCGGTGGAGACGACATCGGCGACGGCATCCGCGACACCGAGTCGCACCGCGGATTCGACGGCTCCGTCGAGTTGGACGAGCTCTGCCGCAACGCCGTGCTCACGCAGGAAATCACCGACGAGGCCGGGGTAGGCAGAAGCGACTCGGACGCCTGCGAGGTCTGCGACCGTGTGGAATCTCCCGGGAGGACCCGCGAAGCGGAACGTGGAGCCGCCGAAGCCGAGCGACTCGATCTCCCTCGCCTGCTGAGGCACATCGCGCAGCAGATCGCGGCCGGTGATGCCCACGTCGAGTGCACCGGAGGCGACGTAGGTGGCGATGTCGCGGGGACGAAGGAAGAAGAACTCGACGTCGTTCTCGGCGTCGATCAGGTGCAGGGTCTTGGCGTCACGGCGTCCGGCATAGCCGGCTTCCGCGAGCATCTCGGCGGCGGTCTCGGAGAGCGAGCCCTTGTTCGGAACAGCAATGCGCAGCATGGGAAACCTTCAGATGGGGTCGACAGGGGCGGAGCGCATCAGAGATGTCGGTAGACGTCCTGCAGGCTCAAGCCCTTCGCGATCATCATCACCTGCACGTGGTACAGCAGTTGGGAGATCTCCTCGGCCGCTGCCTCGTCGGATTCGTACTCGGAGGCCATCCACACTTCGGCGGCCTCTTCGACGATCTTCTTGCCGATCGTGTGCACGCCGCCGTCGAGCTCGGCGACCGTGCCCGATCCTGCCGGACGAGTCTCGGCCTTGACGCTGAGCTCGGCGAACAGCTCGTCGAAAGTCTTCACGATTCCAGGCTAGCGGCTCGTGCGGCGTCCCTGAGCCGCGTGACGGCGGCCTCCACGTCGTCGGCCCCGTAGACGGCGGAGCCGGCGACGAACGTATCGGCTCCGCTGGCGGCGGCGAGCTCGATGGTGCTGTCCGAGATGCCGCCGTCGACCTGCAGCCAGACGTTCGAGCCGCGCCGTCGTGCTTCGTCGGCCAGTGAGCGCAGCTTCGGCATCGTCTCGGGCATGAAGCCCTGGCCGCCGAATCCGGGCTCCACCGTCATCACGAGGATCTGGTCGAACTCATCGAGTACGTCGTACAGGCCTTCGGCCGGGGTGCCCGGCTTGATGGCTATTCCGGCGCGGGCACCCATGTCACGCAGGCGCCGCGCGAGCGAGATCGGATCGGCGGCCGCTTCGAGGTGGAACGTGACGCTGGCGGCTCCCAGCTCGGCATACGCGGGCGCCCAGCGGTCGGGGTCGGTGATCATGAGGTGGACGTCGAGCGGGATGGGGCTGGTCGCCTGGATGCGCTCGACCATCTGCGTCCCGAAGGTGAGGTTCGGCACGAAATGGTTGTCCATCACGTCGACATGGGCGAAATCGGCGGTGGCGATCTTCGCAAGATCGCGCTGCATGTTGACGAAGTCGGCGGCGAGGATGCTGGGATTGATGCGCGGGGCGCGGGGAAGGTCCACGGGTCTATTCTCCCTTCCCGGCGGCATCGCCGGGATCTGTCGCGGCCGGATCTGCCGCGGTGCGCTGCAGCAGCGCGAGGAACATCGCGTCGGTGCCGTGGCGGTGCGGCCAGAGCTGCACGGATCCGCCATCGGGCTGGTCGTCGCGCGTCCCGAGATCGATCGGCGATTGCGCGATGTGCGTCAGCACCGCCCGTGCGTCGAGCTCGTGGAGGTCAGCGCGCCCGCGCAGCACCTCTTGCACGACCCCGGTGGTCTCAGCGAGGTGCGGTGAACAGGTGACATAGGCGACGATGCCACCGGGCGCGAGCGCCTCCACAGCGGCCGACAGGAGCTCCTCCTGCAGCGGAACGAGCTCGGCGACATCGGCCGGGGTCTTCCGCCAGCGAGCCTCAGGCCGACGGCGAAGGGCGCCGAGGCCCGTGCACGGTGCGTCGACCAGGATGCGGTCGTACTGCCCGACACGGTCGCGAGCGAGCGTGCGGCCGTCCTCTTCGTCCACGACGACGTCACCGGGAACAGGGCGGAGAGCGTTGCGCACGAGCCCCGCCCGCGCGGGGATGATCTCATTGGCCTCGAGAAGAGCGCCGTGCTGCGCGGCGATGGCCGCCAGCAGTGCGGTCTTGCCACCGGGGCCGGCGCACAGGTCGAGCCAGCGCTCCCCCGAGCGGATCGGCGCCGCCGCGGCAAGGGCGAGAGCCACGAGCTGGGATCCCTCATCCTGGACGCGGACCTTGCCTCCGGAGCCGGCCACGATCCGATGGGGATCGCCGCCGGGCGAGCCGAAGGCGGTCGCGGCGTACGGGCGGCGCGGCTCCCCCTGCTCGGCCAGTCCCGGCAAGGCGACGAGCGTCACTTCGGGTGAGACGTTGTCGGCCTCGAGAAGCGCCTCCAGTTCGTCCGCGCGACCCTCAGCGGCGAGGGCTCTGCGCAGCGCGCGGATCACCCACACCGGATGCGCCGTGCGGAGGCTGAGTCGCTCGTCGTCGGACCGCGCCGACCGCTCGATCCGCTCCTGCCACTCCCCCGGTGTCTCCCTCGCGATCCGCCGGAGCACCGCATTCGTGAAGCTCGCCGCCCCGCGGCCCTGAGCGTCTGCGGCGAGATTCACCGACTCGTTCACAGCGGCGTGCGAGGCCACTCGCGTCGCCAGGAGCTGATGCACCGCGAGTCGCAGCGCATCGAGCACGGCCGGATCGATCGATGCGGTGTCGCGATCCGCTGCCGCCTCGATGATCGCGTCGTACATGCCGCGTCGGCGGAGCGTCCCATAGGCGAGTTCGGTGGCGAGAGCCGCATCCTGCGTCGAGAGTCCTGCGTCGGCGATCGCCGACGGCAGCAGGAGGTTCGCGTAGGCGTCGGAGTCGCTGACCGCGCGCAGCACGTCGTAGGCGACGCGGCGTGCGGGCTGGACCGCCCGGGAAGGCTGCACCGTACGGGACGGCTGGCCGCCACCGCGGCTCGAACTCCGGCGGTCGGATCCGGGTGCGCCCTGGCCCTGCGGGTGCCGGGGACGACGCTGCTGGCCGCTCATGCGCCTGCTCGCAGATCTTCCGCACCGCGCTGACCGCGCCACCAGTCGACGGCGCTCATGGCCGCCTTTCCGGCCGGCTGGACGCGGGTCACGGCGAGCGGGGCGGTGGACGTGCCGATCAGCAGTGCCGCCTTGCCCGCCGCGATCGTCCCCGGCGGCATCGCTTCGACGTCGGTGGCTCTCTGGGCTTCGAGGATCTTCACCCGCGATCCGCCGATGGTCGTGTGGGCCCCGGGCTCGGGGGTCACACCACGGAACCGCGCATAGACGAGGTCGAGGGTCTGCGACCAGTCCAGCAACCCGTCCTCCAGGGTGAGTTTGGGAGCGACGGTCGCCGTGCCGGTCTGAGGCATGGCGTGCGCCGCGCCGGTCGAGATGCCGGCGACGACCTCTGCGGTGAGCTCGGCGCCCCCGACGGCAAGCGCGTCGAGGGCGGCATCCGCCGTCGCTCCGTCCGGAATCGCGATCGTCCGTGCGGCGAAGACGTCGCCGGCGTCCAACTCGGCGACGAGCTGGAACACGCTCGCTCCGAATTCTGCGTCACCCGCGATGAGGGCACGTTGGACAGGCGCGGCACCCCGCCACTGCGGGAGCAGCGAGAAGTGCAGGTTGATCCAGCCTCGAGTCGGCGTCGACAGCAGCGGCTCGCGCACCAGACCGCCGTACGCGACGATCACGCCGAGGTCCGGACGCAACGCGGCGATGCGCGCCGAAGCCTCCTCGTCCAGACGAGCCGCCTTGATCACCGGGATACCGAGTTCGCCTGCGACCGCCGCGACGGGCGAGGGCGTCATCACGCGCTTGCGACCGAGGGGGGCATCCGGCCGGGTCACCACCGCGGCGATGTCGTGCTCCGTCGCCAAGCGGCGGAGTGTCGGGATGGCGGCGGCTGGTGTGCCGGCGAAGACGAGGCGCATGAAGGTTCTCCGGAAGGTCAAAGCTCTGGGTCGAGGATATCGAGGCGCACCGTGAGAGTGCTGCGGGTCGCACGGCCGCGGCCGCGGCGGTGACGAACGGCCTCGGCGACGACGGCGGCGCGAAGTGTCGTGGCGACGCGCTGGCCCGATCCGTAATCGAACCGGAGCAGGGCGCGCAGGCGCGGAGGGTCATCGTTCGATTCGATCGGCACCGGTCCGAGCAGCGCGTCGGCGGGCAGTGCGAGTTCTCGCACCGTCTCCAGGGCGCGGGTGATGGCGTCGGTGGTGCCCTCGATCTGCGCGACCCTCATGATCGGAGGCATGTGCAGCGGCGCGCGGGATTCGAGTTCCGTTCGGGCGTACCCCGCGTGGTTCCAGGTCGCGAGCGCCATCGCCACCGGGCCGTTGACGCCGACCAGGTGGATGGGAGCGCCGGGTGCGGCGAGAGCGGCCGCGTTCGACCACCAGCGCAGGCATGCCTCGCCGACGCGAAGATCGGGGGCCTGCAGCATCCGTGCACCGTCCAGGAGCACCACGGCACGATAGCCGCCCTCGGCGAGCGGCTCCGCTCCGCGAGTGGCGACGACCAGCGCCGGCCGCGCATCGACTTTGGCGACGGGGTGTGCGCCATCGGCGACGATCACACGCACTCCGGGAAACGCACGACCGAGTTCATCTGCCGTGCGCTCGCTCCCTGACGACGCCAGGCGCAGTTGCACCCCGGAGCACGACGGGCAGGCCCAGGCGCGCGCCGACCGCCCGCACCAGCCGCAGACCGGCACGGCTCCGCGGTGTCGCGCTCCGAGCGGCCCGCCGCAATGTGCGCACCGGGCCGGCGTGCGGCATCCTGCGCACACCAGTGACGGCGAGAAGCCCGGGCGTGACACCTGGACGAGGACCGGTCCCTCCGCCGCGGCTGTCCGCGCGGCGAGGAAGGCCGACGACGGCAGTCGCTGCCCCTGCGGCTGCTCCATCTCCTGCGGAGTGCTCAACAGCACGCGCGGTAGCACGCGCCGCGCCGCACGAACGTCCTGAAGCCAGCCGTGCAGCACGAGCCGCTCGGTGTCGGTGGTGCGGGTGTTTCCGGCGATCAGGAGGGCCGACCCCTCCTGCTCCTGGCGAAGCAGCGCCGCGTCGCGCGCGTTGATGTAGGGCGCGAGCTGCTCTCCGAGCAGAGGATCTCCGTCGTCCCAGATGACGACCAGTCCGGCCTCGACCGGCGCGTAGACGGCCGAGCGGTTGCCGACGACGATGCACGGCGCATCTTCGAGGGTGCGCAGGAACGCGCGATAGCGATCAGGATTCGACTGTCTCGAGTCGTGGCGCACCACGGCTTCGTCCGGCACCAGAACCGAAAGCGTCTTCAGCAGGCTGTCGACGTCTCGGTGATCCGGGACGACGAGCACCGCCGACGACCCCGACGACAGGGTGCGCACCGCCACGGCCGCCAGCAGCTGCGCCCATGCCGGAGAATCGTCATCCAGCGCAGGGATCGCCTCGACCGCGGCGCGTCCGCGCTCCGTGAGTACAGCCTCGAGACCTTCGTAGCGCCCGATCACCTCTGCGGCACGAGCGAGCGCGGTCTCGTGCGGGCGGACGGCAGGAGCATCCGCCGTCCATGCCTTCTCGACTCGGACCTGCCGCTTGGGAATGGCGAGGCGCAGGACGTCCGAGGCGGAACCCGCGGCCCGATCAGCGGCACGCCGGGCCAGGCGATACAGCCGTTCCGGCAGCACCGAGGCCGTCGACACGATGCTCTCCACCTCGGAGAGCGCACGATCCGCGTCATCTTCGGTATCGACCTCGATGACGTACCCGTCGATCACCCGGCCCGCCGTGCGCAGGGGGACGCGAACGCGGACGCCGAGCGGCACCTCGCCGAGTTCCGCAGGCAGCGCGTAGTCGAAAAGCCGGTCGAGCTGCGGCAGCGGGGAGTCCAGGAGAACTCGCGCGATGCGTCGGCTCTCGGTGCTCATGAGGGCTGAGGTATCCGGGGGAACCGATTCCCCATCAGAGCCCGGCAGCGCGGCGCAGCTCTTCGGCGCGGTCGGTGCGCTCCCAGGTGAAGTCGGGAAGCTCGCGGCCGAAGTGCCCGTAGGCGGCGGTCTGCGCGTAGATCGGCCGGAGGAGGTCGAGCTCTTCGATGATCGCCTGCGGACGGAGGTCGAACACCGTGCTGATCGCCTGGATGATCGCCTCGTCGGAGACCTTGCCGGTACCGAACGTCTCGACGTACAGGCCGACCGGACGGGCGACCCCGATGGCATAGGCGATCTGCACCTCGAGGCGGTCGGCGAGACCTGCGGCCACCGCGTTCTTCGCGACCCATCGGGTGGCGTAGGCGCCGGACCGATCGACCTTCGACGGGTCCTTGCCGCTGAAGGCGCCGCCGCCGTGGCGCGCCGCACCGCCATACGTGTCGATGATGATCTTGCGGCCGGTGAGGCCGGCGTCGCCCTTGGGGCCACCCGTGACGAACGGGCCGGCCGGGTTGATGTAGTACGTCACATCGGAGAGGTCGAGGCCCGTGGTCGCCAGGATCGGAGCGATGACGTGCTCGCGCAGCTGTGCTTTCAGCTCATCCTGGGAGATATCCGGATTGTGCTGCGTCGACAGCACCACCGCATCGACGGTCTTCGGAGTGAAGCCCTCGTAGCCGAGTGTGACCTGGGTCTTGCCGTCGGGGCGCAGGAACGGGAGCAGTCCGGAGCGGCGCACCTCGGCGAGGCGTTCCGCGAGGCGGTGCGCCGTCCAGGCGGCCATCGGCATCAGCTGCGGCGTCTCATTCGTGGCGAAACCGAACATGATGCCCTGGTCGCCGGCGCCGAGCGCGTCGAGTGGGTCGCTCGAGGAACCGTCGCGATGCTCCTGCGCGTTGTCGACCCCGTGGGCGATGTCGGTCGACTGCTCGCCCACCGAGATGCTCACGCCGCAGGAATCGCCGTCGAAGCCGGTGTCGCTGGAGGTGTAGCCGATGCCGTTCACGACCTGGCGGACGATCGTGGGGATGTCGACGTAGGCCTCGGTGCGGATCTCGCCGGCGACGTGCACGAGCCCCGTGGTCACGAGAGTCTCCACAGCAACCCGGGATTCCGGGTCCTTGGCGATGAGGCCATCGAGGATGCTGTCTGAGATCTGGTCACAGATCTTGTCCGGATGCCCCTCGGTGACGGACTCGGACGTGAACAGACGCAGCGCGCTCATCGGTGCTCCAGAACGGGGACGGACGGGGAAAGGGTGGATGCACCCATTCTGAACCGCGCCTCCGACAAACGGGGAGGCGCGGTCCGAATGTCACTCTGCGTGACGCAGGCGGAGCTTGTCCTCGTTGATCTCGTGCAGCGCGATGGTGAGCGGCTTGTCCTCGACGGACGAGTCGACCAGCGGGCCGACGTTGTCGAACAGGTTGCCCTCGTGCAGGTCCGAGTAGTAGTCGTTGATCTGACGGGCGCGCTTGGCCGCGTAGATGACCAGTTCGTACTTCGAGTCGACGCGGTCGAGCAGGTTGTCGATGGGGGGATCGATGATTCCGTTGGTGTGGTGTCCGGCCATGGTGAGACCTCCTGATCAGGCGACGGGATCGTCGCGAAGACGGTGCAATAGGCGCGGGAGACATTCAGCGCGCAGAGCTTGAAGACAATTCTACGACCTCGCGCGCGGCGACGGCGACGTCCTCGTTCACGATGCGGTGATCGAACTCGCTCTGGGCGGCCAGTTCGACCTTCGCCGTGCGGAGTCGACGGGCCCGTTCTTCCGCCTCTTCGGTGCCGCGTCCGACGAGTCGCTGGACCAGTTCGTCCCAGCTCGGCGGCAGCAGGAAGATCAGCGTCGCGGACGGCTCGGCCTTGCGCACCTGGCGTGCTCCCTGCAGGTCGATCTCGAGCAGCACGGTCTTTCCCTGGCTCAGGGCGAGGTCGATCGGCGCCCGCGGCGTGCCGTAGCGGGAGCGGTTGTGCACCACGGCGAACTCCAGGAGTTCTCCGTCGGCGATGAGGCGATCGAACTCGGCGTCATCGACGAAGTAGTAGTGCACGCCGTCGATCTCCCCCGGTCGAGGTGCCCGAGTCGTCGCCGAGACCGAGAGATGGATCTCGGGGTGGTTCTCCCTGATGTGCGCTGCGACCGTGCCCTTACCGACGGCCGTGGGGCCGGCCAGCACGAGCAGACGACTGCGGCCATCACGGGGCTGCGCTTCCGGGAATCGCCCGTCCAGCCATTCCCTGAGCAGCACGCGCTGGCGCACGCCGAGTCCACCGAGCCGCTTCACCGGGGAGATATGCAGCTCGTCGAGGATCCGATCGCGCTTTCCGGAACCGATCGCCGGCAGCGCCAGCAGGAAGTCGGTGATGCGCATGGAGCCGGCGACGGAGTCGGCATCGGCGATGGCGTGTGAGAGCACCGTCTGCGGCGTCGTCACCCGCATCGTGAGGTCACGCTTGAGCGCGGCGCGCGCGCGCCGACGCTCGACGGCCTTCCGTGCCGCCGCTGCGCGGTCGACATCGGGGACGGTCCTGACTTCAGCCATGGGTCACCTCGAGATACTGCGCGTTGCGCGCGTCGATGGCCGCGGCGAGACCCGCCGGGCCGGCCGTCAGGATGCTGCGACTCTCGCTCGCGATCACGCAATCGCTCATCGTGCCGAACCGCGCGCGGAGGTCCTCCGGTGCGGCACCCTGCACGCCGAAGCCGGGGGCGAGGATCGGTGCGGGCGGCGCGAAGGCCGCGAGTCCGGCATCCGTCCAGTCGACGGTGGCGCCGATGACGAAGCCGAAGCTCCCCCACTCCCCCGTCGGCGTGGACTGGGCATTCCGTGCCGAGACTTCGGCGATCACCGCGGACGACACGGTTTCGCCCCGCTCGTTCGAGGAGCGCTGCAGAACCTCGGCCTCCGGGTTGCTGGTCGCCGCCAGGACGAACAGCCCCTTGCCGGTTCGCTCCGCGAGCGCGAAGGCGCCGTCGAGCGCTCCCACACCGAGGAACGGGTTCACGGTGACGGCGTCGGCCTCCAACGGCGAACCCGGGGTCAACCAGGCGGCGGCGTAGGCGTCCATCGTCGACCCGATGTCACCGCGCTTCGCATCCGCGATCACGATGAGGCCGGCTGCGCGGGCGGCCACGAGCACGTCCTCGAGGGCGGCGATGCCGACAGAGCCGAATCTTTCGAAGAACGACACCTGCGGCTTCACGATCGCTGCACGGCCGGCTGCGGCATCCACCGTTCGAAGACCGAACTCCCTGGCGCCGGCCGCATCGTACGACAGCCCCCAGGAGTCGAGGAGGCCGGCGTGCGGATCGATGCCGACGCAGAGCGGTCCGCGCGCGAGCAGCGCCGCGCGAACCCGCTCCCCGAAACGTGCGCTCACAGGGCCGCCTGACGATCGAGCGCGTATTCCTGAAGACTGCGGACGTCGAAGCCCTTGTGCGCGGCATCCATTCCGCTGACCGCAGCACCGAGCACCGCCATCGTCGTGAAGAGGGCCTTGTCCGCGGCGACGGCGGCCGCCCGGATCTCGTAGCCATCGGCACGCGCCGTGCCACCGGACGGCGTGTTCACGACGATGTCGATCTGTCCGTCGTTGATGAGGTCGACGATGTTCTGCGCGCCGCTGGTCTGCGTCTCGCTGTACTTCTCGACCACCGTCACCGCGATGCCGTTGCGCGACAGGATCTCGGCCGTTCCTTCGGTCGCGACGATCGTGAAGCCCAGCTGCTGCAGCCGGTGAGCCGGCAGGATCACGGCGCGCTTGTCGGAGTCGGCGACCGAGATGAACACGGTTCCCGATGTCGGCATGCCGCCGTAGGCAGCGGCCTGGCTCTTCGCGAACGCGGTCGGGAAGTCCTTGTCGATGCCCATCACCTCACCGGTGGAGCGCATCTCCGGGCCGAGCACGGAGTCGACGATCTTGCCGTCCTTGGTGCGGAAGCGCTTGAAGGGCAGCACGGCCTCCTTGACGGCGACCGGCGCGCCCAGTGGCACGCGCGAGCCATCGCGCTCCGGCAGCATCCCCTCGCCGATCAGCTCGGCGACAGTCGCGCCGACCATGATCCGGCTGGCGGCCTTCGCGAGCGGGATACCCAGAGCCTTCGAAACGAACGGCACCGTGCGGCTCGCGCGCGGGTTCGCCTCGATGACGTAGAGCACGCCGGCGCTGATCGCGAACTGCACGTTCAGCAGGCCGCGGACGCCGACGCCCTCGGCGATCGCCAGCGTGGCGGTGCGCACCCGGTCGATGTCGGATCGACCGAGCGAGATCGGGGGCAGGGTGCAGCTGGAGTCTCCGGAGTGGATGCCGGCCTCTTCGAGGTGCTCCATGACGCCGCCGATGTACAGATCCACGCCGTCGTACAGCGCGTCGACGTCGATCTCGATCGCATCGTCGAGGAACCGGTCCACCAGGAGCGGCTTGCCCTCTTCGATGATGACCTCGCCAGCCGTGCGCACGAAGTAGTCGCGCAGGCTCTCGGTGTCGTAGACGATCTCCATGCCGCGCCCGCCGAGCACGAAGCTCGGGCGGACCAGCACCGGGTAACCGATGTCCTCGGCGACCGCGACGGCGCCATCGACATCGGTTGCGGTGCCATGACGCGGGGCGACGAGCCCTGCGGCATCCAGGATGCCGCTGAACAGCGCACGCTCCTCGGCGAGGTCGATCGCCTCGGGGCTGGTGCCGAGCACGGCGTAACCGGCCGCTTCGATGCCCTTCGCCAACCCCAGCGGGGTCTGGCCGCCGAGCTGGCAGACGACACCCAGGATGGTGCCGCTGGCGGCTTCCGCGTCGAGCACCTCGAGAACGTCCTCCAGGGTGAGCGGCTCGAAGTAGAGCCGGTCGGAGGTGTCGTAGTCGGTGGAGACGGTCTCCGGGTTGCAGTTGACCATGACGGTCTCGAAGCCGGCATCCGAGAGCGCGAACGAGGCGTGCACGCAGGAGTAGTCGAACTCGACGCCCTGTCCGATACGGTTCGGGCCCGAGCCGATGATGACGACCTTGGTGCGATCGGACGGCGCGACCTCGGTCTCGAAGTCGTAACTCGAGTAGTGGTACGGCGTGAGTGCCGGGAACTCGCCGGCGCAGGTGTCGACCGTCTTGTAGACCGGGCGGATGCCGAATCCGTGGCGCACCCCGCGCACCTCGGCCTCGGTGGTGCCGCGGAGCTCGGCCAGCTGCGCATCGGAGAAGCCGTGCTCCTTCGCGTAGCGGAGCGTGGCCGCATCGAGTTCGTCCGCCGTGCGCACGATCTCGGCGACCTCGTTGATGAGGACGATCTGGTCGATGAACCAGGGATCGATGGCGGTGGCGTCGAATGCCTGCTCGATCGTGGCGCCCTTGCGCAGCGCCTGCTGCAGCACCACGATGCGGCCGTCCGTCGGGGTCTTCGAGATTTCCAGGAGCTCCTCGACGCTACGGTCCTCGGTGCCCCAGTGGAAGCTCGAGCCGCGCTTCTCCAGCGAGCGGAGCGCCTTCTGCAGCGCTGTGGCGTAGTTGCGGCCGATCGCCATCGCCTCGCCCACGGACTTCATGGTGGTGGTCAGCGTCACATCGGCGGCCGGGAACTTCTCGAAAGCGAAGCGCGGCACCTTGACGACGACGTAGTCGAGTGTCGGCTCGAAGCTCGCCGGAGTCACTCCGGTGATGTCGTTCGGGATCTCGTCGAGACGGTAGCCGAGCGCGAGCTTGGCGGCGAGCTTGGCGATCGGGAACCCCGTCGCCTTCGAGGCGAGGGCGCTCGAGCGCGAGACGCGCGGGTTCATCTCGATGACGATGATCCGGCCGTTCTCCGGGTTTACGGCGAACTGGATGTTGCAGCCGCCGGTGTCGACGCCGACGGCGCGGATGATGTCGATGCCGATGTCGCGCAGCTTCTGGTACTCGCGGTCGGTCAGCGTCAGCGCGGGGGCGACGGTGATCGAGTCGCCGGTGTGCACGCCGACCGGGTCGACGTTCTCGATGGAGCAGACGACCACGGTGTTGTCGGCCGTGTCGCGCATGAGCTCGAGCTCGTACTCCTTCCAGCCGAGGATCGACTCCTCCAGGAGCACCTCGTTGGTCGGCGAGTCGTGAAGCCCTGCCCCGGCCATGCGGCGCAGGTCGTTCTCGTCGTAGGCGAAGCCCGAGCCCAGACCGCCCATCGTGAACGAGGGGCGCACGACGAGCGGGTAGCCGAGCTCGCCTGCAGCGGCGAGAACCTCGTCCATCGTGTGCGCGATGCGGCTGTCCGCGACATCGGCTCCGGCGTCGAGCACGAGCTGCTTGAAGATCTGGCGGTCTTCACCCTTGTTGATCGCCTCGAAGCTGGCACCGATCAGCTCGACGTCGTACTTCTCGAGGATGCCGTGATTGTGCAGCTCGATCGCCGCGTTCAACGCGGTCTGGCCACCGAGAGTCGGGAGGATCGCGTCGGGCTTCTCCTTGGCGATGATGGTCTCGATGACCTGCCAGGTGATCGGCTCGACGTAGGTCGCGTCGGCGAAGTCCGGATCGGTCATGATCGTCGCCGGGTTGGAGTTGACGAGGATGACGCGGACGCCCTCCTCGCGGAGCACACGGCACGCCTGGGTGCCGGAATAGTCGAACTCGCAGGCCTGGCCGATGACGATGGGGCCGGAGCCGATGACGAGGACGGAGCGGATGTCGTCGCGCTTGGGCATTACTTGGCGTCCTTGTTCTCGCGGACCATTGCCGCGAAGCGATCGAAGAGGTAGTTGGCGTCGTGCGGGCCGGCAGCGGCCTCGGGGTGGTACTGCACCGAGAAGGCGGGGATGTCGAGGGCGCGCAGTCCTTCGACCACGTTGTCGTTCAGCCCGATGTGGCTGACTTCGACCTTGCCGTAGCCGTTCGGGCTGTCGAAGGGGCCGTCAAGCGGAGCGTCGACGGCGAAGCCGTGGTTGTGCGCGGTGATCTCCACCTTGCCGGTGGTCTTGTCGAGCACCGGCTGGTTGATGCCGCGGTGGCCGAACGGCAGCTTGTAGGTGCCGAGGCCGAGAGCGCGGCCGAGCAGCTGGTTTCCGAAGCAGATGCCGAAGAACGGCAGGCCCGCATCCAGCACCTCGCGCAGCAGGTCGACGTGCCCGTCGGATGCCGCCGGGTCACCGGGACCGTTGGAGTAGAACACGGCGACCGGATCGATCGCGCGGATCTCGTCGATGGTGACGTTCTGCGGCAGCACGTGCACGTCGAAACCGCGAGCGGCGAGGTTGTCGATCGTGGCCTGCTTGACCCCGAGGTCGAGGACGGCGAGGTCACCGATCCGGTCTCCCAGCGCCGTGGTGATCGTCGCGACGTCGACCGAGACCTCGGCCGAGAGGTTGCGGCCGGCCATCTGCGGGGCTTCCTGCACGGAGCGCAGCTGCTCCTCCGGGTCGAGCCCGGCGGCCGGGCCGGAGAAGATCCCGCCGCGCATGGATCCGGCCGCGCGGATGTGCCGGGTGATCGACCGGGTGTCGATGCCGCTGATGCCGACGATGCCGTCTGCGATGAGCGCGGCATCGAGCGAGGTGTCGGCACGCCAGTTGGAGACGACACGTGAGGGGTCGCGGACGATGTAGCCGGACACCCAGATGCGGCGGGACTCGGGGTCCTCGTCGTTCATGCCGGTGTTGCCGATATGCGGTGCGGTCTGCAGCACGATCTGCCCGGCGTAGGACGGATCGGTCAGCGTCTCCTGGTAGCCCGACATGCCGGTGGCGAAGACCACCTCGCCGAGCGTGGTGCCCAGCGCGCCGTAGGCGCGTCCGGTGTGGCGGGTGCCGTCTTCGAGGACGAGGACGGCGGGTTCTGGCAGAGAGGTCATTGTGCGGCTCCTGTGTCGGGGGCGGCTGGGCCGTCGGATGCGGCGACGAGTCGCTGCAGTGCGGAAATCAGGTTCTTCGGGTCGCCGGTGGTGAGGCGAAGGTAGGAGTCGACGATCGTGTCGTCGTCGACATTCCAGGCGATGCGGACGAGGCCGCCGGGTTCGACGACACGGTCGATGGTGACGGTCGCGCGATCGACTGAGCGGAGTTTCGGCGAGGCGAGGAACACCGTCGGGGCGCCGTCCAGGCAGAGCGCGACTCCGCGGTCGGTGATCGCGAGCTCGCCCCGCGCCCGATACGCCAGCGGCGAGATCGTGAGACGCTCCAGCGGCTTGTCGTGCTGGGTGGTCGAGACGTAGAGGACTTCGTGACGGCTGTCGACCTCGGCGTGCTCGGGGACGCCCAGCGGGGCGGTGAGGCCGGAATCGCGACGCAGACGTCGTCGCCAGGCGAAGTACATCGTCAGCAGCACGAGCAGTGCCACGGCGATCGTGATCGCGATGGCGATGTCGCGTACGCTCATCCGTTCAGCTCCTCGACGACAGCGCCGGCATCCACCGTCACGGTGCCGGCGTGCACCGTGTACTGCACGCGACCGGGCAGCGGTCGGCCGAGGTAGGGCGAATTGGTGCTGCGCCCGTGCAGGTCGGCCTCGGTGAAGACGCCGTCGACCGACGCGTCGTACAGAGTGATCTGCGCGGGTGCGCCGACCTCGAGCGGTGTGCCGTGTCCGGCGAGCATGCCGATACGCGCCGGGGCAGCACTCATCACCCGCGCGACGTCCGCCCAGCCGATGAGGCCGGTCTGCACCATGGACTGGTGCACCACGCGCAGGGCGCTCTCCAGGCCCACCATGCCGTTGGCTGCCGCCTGCCACTCGCACGCCTTGTGCTCACTGGGGTGCGGAGCGTGGTCGGTCGCGACGATGTCGATCGTGCCGTCAGCGAGGCCCTCGCGCACGGCGAGCACGTCCTCTTCCCGACGAAGCGGCGGGTTCACCTTGTACCGGGCGTCGTAGCCCCGCACCAGCTCGTCCGTGAGGAGCAGGTGGTGCGGCGTGACCTCGGCGGTGACGTTGATGCCGCGCTTCTTGGCCCAGCGGATGATGTCGACGGAGCCCGCCGTGGAGAGATGGCAGACGTGCAGACGCGATCCCACATGTTCGGCGAGCAGAACGTCCCTGGCGATGATCGATTCTTCGGCGACGGCGGGCCAGCCGGCGAGGCCGAGCTCTGCCGAGACCGTACCCTCGTTCATCTGCGCGCCTTCGGTGAGGCGCGGGTCCTGCGCGTGCTGCGCGATGACGCCGCCGAAGGACTTCACGTACTCGAGAGCCCGGCGCATGATGAGGGGGTCGAACACGCAGAAGCCGTCGTCGCTGAAGACGCGCACCTTCGCACGGGAGGAGGCCATGGCGCCGAGTTCGGCGAGGCGCTCGCCCTTCTGCCCGACGGTGACCGCGCCGATGGGCTGCACGGTGGCGTAGCCTGCGGCCTCGCCGAGGGCGAGTTCCTGCTCGACGACGCCGGCCGTGTCGGCGACCGGTGAGGTGTTCGGCATCGCGAAGACGGCCGTGAACCCACCGGCGGCAGCTGCTCTGGTGCCGGTGAGGATCGTCTCGGACGCTTCGTAGCCGGGTTCACGCAGATGCGTGTGCAGGTCGACCAGGCCGGGCAGCGCCACGAGCCCGTCTGCATCGATGGTGCGAGCACCTGCCCTGCTGAGGCCTGCGCCGATCTCGGCGATCGTTCCGTTCTCGATGATGATGTCGGCGCTCTCCGCGCCGAGAAGCCGTGCGCCGGTGATGACGAGGGTCTCGTTCACAGGTCTCCCCCTCGTTCGTCGTATCGTTCTCCTGCCAGCAGCAGGTACAGCACAGCCATCCGGACGGAGACTCCGTTCGCCACCTGTTCCAGCACCGTCGAGCGGGGCGAATCAGCGGCTTCGGAGGAGATCTCCAGTCCTCGGTTCATCGGACCGGGGTGCATCACAATGCTACCTTCCGGAAGCCGGGCCACACGCAGTGCGTCCAAGCCCCACCGTCGGGAATACTCCCGCTCAGTCGGGAAATATGCGGCATTCATGCGCTCGAGCTGAATCCGCAGCATCATCACGGCATCCGGCGCCTCGGCGAGAGCCTCGTCGAGGTCGTAGACGACGCGCGCCGGCCAGAGCGACACGTTCTGTGGCACCAGCGTGGGAGGAGCGACGAGCGTCACCTCGGCACCGAGCGTGGCGAGGAGCCAGACGTTGGAGCGTGCGACGCGGGAATGCAGCACGTCACCGACAATGACGACGCGGATCCCGGAGAGGTCGCGCCCTCGGCTGGAAGCGCCGAAGCGACGCTTGCGGATCGTGTACGCGTCGAGCAGCGCCTGGGTCGGGTGCTCGTGCGTGCCGTCGCCGGCATTCACCACGCCGGCGGAGATCCAGCCGCTGGTGGCGAGGGTCTGCGGGGCGCCGGAACCCGGATGGCGCACGACGACGGCATCCGCTCCGATGGCCTCCAGGGTCTGCGCCGTGTCCTTGAGGCTCTCGCCCTTGGAGACACTGGAGCCTTTGGCTGCGAAGTTGATGACATCTGCAGAGAGACGTTTCGCTGCGGCTTCGAAGGAGATGCGCGTGCGGGTGGAATCCTCGAAGAAGAGGTTCACGACCGTCTTGCCGCGCAGGGTGGGCAGCTTCTTGACCTCGCGGGACTGGGTGTCTGCCATGTCCTCGGCGACATCGAGGATCTGCAGGGCGGTCGCCTTGTCGAGCGTGCGGGTGTCGAGGAGGTGTCTCATTCGCCGATCGTCACCTCCTCGGCGCCGTCGTTCTCACGCAGGCGCACGTTCACCCGCTCGGTCCGAGCGGACGGGATGTTCTTGCCGACGAAGTCGGGTCGGATGGGCAGCTCGCGGTGCCCGCGGTCGACGAGGATCGCCAGTCGCACCGCTGCGGGTCGGCCGATCGACTGGATCGCGTCGAGGGCGGCGCGGATGCTGCGGCCGGAGAAGAGGACGTCGTCGACGAGGACGACCGTCTTGCCGTCGATGCCGCCGGCGGGGATGTCCGTCGGGTGCGGGGACCGCGTCGGATGCTTGGACAGATCATCGCGGAAGAGCGTGATGTCGAGCGACCCGACCGGGATGATGGTCTGCGCGATGTCGCTGACCAGCGCGCCGAGGCGGTGAGCCAGCGTGACGCCCCGGGTCGGAATCCCCAGCAGGACGAGGTCGGAAGCCCCCCGATTGGATTCGAGGATCTCATGTGCGATACGGGTCAATGCCCGCGAGATATCGGCTTCATGCAGCACAGTGCGCGTGCTCATCGGCCGCTCCCTTCTCCGCCTCACAGGACGGTGTTAAAGGTTGCTTGCGTGGTCGAGTCTACCGGAACGCGAACCTGCGGATCAGACCGCCGGACGCAGCGCCTCATCGGTGACGTCGTCGATCTTCGTCGAGCGGATCGCGTGACCGCTCGTCGACAGGCAGCGACCGGTCTTCAGGTCCCACTTCCAGTCGTGCATGCTGCAGGTGAGGATGCCGTTCTCATCGACCTTTCCGGTCTTCGTCAGGTCAGCGCGCAGATGCGGGCAGCGGCGCTGCACGATCCAGTCGCCGACCTCGGCGTCCTCGGTCTGATCGGTCTGCTCGGAGTACCAGTTCTCGACGTACTCGATGCGGTCGACCGAGAGGCACTTGAGGAAAGTCGTGAGGAACTCGTTGAACTTGCCGCTGCGGCCCACTTGGAACTGCATGGACAGGAAGATCGAGTTCGACCAGTCGATCTCGTGGTCGCGGATGTTCGTCGAGACGAGATCGGCGGGGATCGTGTACCAGTAGATGCACTCCTCCCCCGCGTATTCCCGGACCTTCGCGCGGGGGAAGTCGACGACCATGTCGAGGTCGCCGATGCGGAACCGCACGCATCCGCCGACACCGAGACGGATGGTGCGCGACTTCTTCAGCAGCGGCTCCCACCAGGTCTTGAGGGCGTCGAGCATCTCGGCGGGCGGGATGATCTCCGCGCGCGATGCCTCCTCGTCGCGGATCTCCTGCTGGCGGCTCGCTCGCTGCGCTTCGAGGTACTCCCATTTCTCGTCGAAGACGTGCGCGATCTCGGCATCCGTGTAGAGGGACTGCTCCGTCGAGACCTCACCGTCCGCAACGGTCACCACAGTGCCGGGGACGAACAGGTGTCCGTCGTACTGCGGCGTCAGTTCCTTCATGTGCGCGAGGAACTGCTTCTGATCGGTGAAGATCGACTCGCCGTTCCTGCCCAGCCCGTTGAAGTCGAACAGTTCGTCACGGAGGAACATCGGCGGGCCCGCCATCGGGAAGACGTGCGGAGCGTCGACCTTCTCGATGTAGTACATCGCGCGTTTGTT
Organism: Microbacterium sp. LTA6; assembly: GCF_045690355.1. NCBI lineage: Bacteria > Bacillati > Actinomycetota > Actinomycetes > Micrococcales > Microbacteriaceae > Microbacterium > Microbacterium sp. LTA6. The sequence goes on along the minus strand of NZ_CP147855.1, from coordinate 3,318,177 downwards.
CTGCGCATCGCGCTTGAGCTGGGCGAAGTTCTGCTTGGCGTCCAGCGGCAGGTCGTAGACCATCGGCCACCAGATGGCACCGGACACCTGCGTGAAGTACGCGTCCGGCGTGCCGAAGTCCAACAGCTTCTCCAGGTCGAGCGGGTGCGAGTCGTTCTGGTTCAGCACGGACCCGGTGCCGTCGTCGACGCTCAGCGAGGAGTCGCCGATCGGTCCGTCGCTGGGCGCACGCAACGGGGTGATCATGATCTTCAGGTCACCGCGCTGGATGACCTCGCCAGCGGGCGCGTAGGTGATGTTCTCGTAGCCGAGCGCGCGGATGTCCTTTTCCAGGTCATCGATCGGGTACTCCGGAAGAAGCACTTCGATGTCCTTGCGGATGTACCGCTCCAGCAGCTTCGGGTCGAAGTGGTCACGGTGACGATGCGAGATGTAGAGGAAGTCCGCTTCGCGTCCGAAGCGCTCCCAGTCGAGGCCGCGGTTGTCGGGAAACGGGAACCAGGAGCCGAAGAAGGAGGGCCCGAGCACGGGGTCGCAGATGATGTTTCCGCCGGTCGTCTCGATGAACATCCCGGCGTGGCCGAGTCCCGTGATCCGCATTGCGCTCCTTCTGAAGTGGACCGCTCGATTCTACCCAGGCCTCTCTGTGCGCCCGCGGAGACCGAGCCGGGATCAGGGTGCGCCGTCGATGGCGGCGTGAATCCGCACGACCGCCCTCTTGAACTCCGGCATCGACGACAGCGGGTCGGTGGCGTCGCTGGTGAGGAGGTTCGCGCTGTGCTCGTCAGGGAAGTGGAACGGCAGGAACACCGTGTCAGGGCGGATGCCGGTGGTCGTCGTCACCCGTGCGCGGACCACGCCGCGGGCATTGGACACCTCGATGTCGTCGCCGTCCGCCAGACCGCGATCGGCGGCCGTCGCCGGGTGCAGCGTCGCCTCGAGCCGTGGGCGCGCGGCCATCAGCTCCGGCACGCGGCGCGTCTGAGCGCCGGACTGGTAGTGCTCGAGGAGTCGGCCGGTGATGAGCGTGAGCTCGTCTCCGGTCGCTGCGGACTCGGCAGGGCGCGCGACCGAGACGGCGACGATCCTGGCCAGGCCGTCGGGATGCGCGAAGCGGTTCTCGAACGGCCTCGGGGTGCCGACGGAGCCGACCGGGTACGGCCAGTACGCCGCGATTCCCTCGTCGAGCAGTGCATGGCTCAGGCCGGAGTAGTCCGCGATGCCACCGGCTGATGCGCGGGCGAGCTCGTCGAAGACATCCGCCGGGTTCAGGTCGAAGCGTCCAGGTGCCTCCAGCCGTCTGGCGAGCTCGGCCATGATCCACAGTTCGCTGCGCGCGCCGGAGGGCGGATCGATCGCCCTCCGGCGCCGGATGACGCGCCCCTCGAGGCTCGTCATGGTCCCTTCCTCCTCGGCCCACTGCGTCACCGGGAGCACGACGTCGGCGAGCCTGGCGGTTTCGGAGAGGAAGAAGTCGCAGACGACGAGCAGCTCGAGGCTGCGCAGTCGTTCACGGACGTCTCCGGCGTTCGGTGCCGAGACAGACAGGTTCGATCCGTGCACGAGGAGCGTGCGGATGCCCTCAGGAGAGCCGATGGAGGCCAACAGCTGCACCGCCGGCAGCCCGGGTCCTGGGAGGTCGTCCGGATGCACACCCCACACCGCCGCCACGTGTGCCCGCGCCTCTGGGTCTGTGATCTTGCGGTAGCCGGGTAACTGATCGGACTTCTGGCCGTGCTCGCGACCGCCCTGACCGTTCCCCTGTCCGGTGAGCGTGCCGTATCCCGAGTCCGGCTTACCGGGCAGGCCCAGGATGAGCGCCAGGTTGATGGCGGCGGTGGCGGTGTCGGTGCCGTTGACATGCTGTTCCACGCCGCGACCGGTCAGGATGTAAGTGGGCAGTCCCGAACTCAGCCGACGCGCCACCTGCCGCAGCACGGGGACCGGCACGCCCGTCACCTGCTGCACTCGCTCCGGCCACCAGCCGGCGACCGAGCGACGGAGCGCGGCGAAGCCGACCGTCCGCTCGCGGATGTACTCGGCGTCGTGGAGCCGCTCGGAGATGACGATGTGGATCAGCCCGAGCAGCAGCGGGAGATCTGTGCCGGGGGCCGGCGCGACGTGGATCCCCTGGTCGTCGTCCGTCAGACGTGCGGTGGAACTGCGGCGCGGATCCACGACGATCAGCCCGCCGGCCGCGCGCGCCCCCTCGATGTGCGACAGGAACGGCGGCATCGTCTCGGCCACGTTCGACCCCAGCATCAGGACGGTGTGCGCGGCGTCGAGATCGGTCAACGGGAACGGCAGCCCGCGATCGGCTCCGAACGCGCGATTCGATGCCGCGGCCGCAGAGGACATGCAGAAGCGGCCGTTGTAGTCGATGCGCGAGGTGCCGAGTGCGATGCGGGCGAATTTGCCGAGCTGGTAGGCCTTCTCATTGGTGAGGCCACCGCCGCCGAACACTCCGTTGGCGTCGGCGCCATGCTGTGCGCGGACGCGGCGGAGCGTCTCGGCGACGAGATCGAGGGCGTCGTCCCAGGTCGCGGGCCGCAGCTCGCCGTCGTCGTTGCGGACGAGGGGATGCATGACGCGGTCGGCCGCGTCGAGCAGGGTCGACGACGTCCAGCCCTTCTTGCAGAGCCCGCCCCTGTTCGTCGGGAACGCGCGACCTTCGACGGTCAGACGAGGATCGTGATCCGGTGTTCCCGGCAGCTTCGGCAGGAGCGTCATCGCGCACTGCAGGGCGCAGTACGGGCAGTGGGTCTCGACGCCGGCGGTCATGCGGACGGCGCCAGAAGCGGCGAATCGAAGCGCTCGATGAGCTCGGCCAGACGGCCCTTGCAGCCGCCGCATCCCGTGCCGGCGCGGGTGTCCTTGCCGACGCACGCGACCGTGGCGTTCCCTGCCTGGACGGAGGCCTCCACACGCTCGACGGTGACGCCGTTGCACCAGCAGACGGTCGCGGTCGGCGCGAATGCGTCGCCACCTGTGCTCGGGTCGTCATCGGGACCGTCGAGACGCAGCAGGAGCGAGCGGTCGGAGGGAAGCTCGCCCCCGCGCTCGTAGAGCACCGTCAGCTCTGCGGCCGTGCGCGGCATCCCCACACTGGCGAACGCCTCGAGGACTCCGTCTCGCGAGACCATCTTCACGTAGCGGCCATGCTGCGGATCAGCCCATTGCGCCACGTGCCGATGCGGTCCGGACTCCCCGTAGGGCGGGGTGTCCCAGAGTTCGATGCTGACGTCGCCGACCGCGACCACGTCGACGCCTTCGCCCTTCAGCATGACGACCGCCGGGCGCTCCACCGGCGGACCGTCCTGGAAGGATCCGCCGTCGGCTTCCGCACTGAGCTGCGCGGCCAGCCATTCGGCCTGGCGCCAGCCCGGTCCGATGAGTCCGGACGGCGCGCCGGGCAGGCGGTCCCCCGCATCGCGGACGAGCTCGGGATCGACGACATGCGCGCAGTCGCCGATGGCGTAGACGTCGGGATCGGTCCACGAGCGCAGTGAGCTGTCGACCACGACGCCGGCCGCGGTGCGGAGCCCCGCCGCCGTGGCGAGTTCTGCCCTCGCGCCCACGCCGCACGACATCACGAGCAGATCGCCGCGCACATAGTTTCCATCGGCGGTGACGAGTGCGTCGAAGCGGCGGACACCGGCCTCCTCCGCATGGAAGGCGACGGACTCGGCGACGCTGTGCGCGAGCACGGCGACACCCGCGTCGCGCAGACTTCTGGCGAGCACCGTACCGGCACCGCGGTCGAGGTTGCGCGGCATCGGGGTGGGACCGTGATGCACGACGCAGACCTGCGCCCCGGCGCGGGCGGCGAGGAGGGCGAACTCCAGGCCGAGCACGCCGGCGCCGAGGACGACGATGCGGGCGCCGGACCGGATGGCCGACCCGATCCGGTCGGCATCCGCCAGGTCGCGCAGCACCGTCACGCCCTCCGGCAGTGCGGGGTCGGCTCCGATCACGCCGGCCCCCGCACGTGCCAGTGCTGCGGCGTCGTATGCCCGGCGTTCGACGCCGACGAGCGTCGGGATGTTCGATCGCGCGCCTGTCGCGAGGACGAGCCGGTCGTACGACAGCAGTTCACCGGTCGAGAGTTCGACCTCGTGCTGCTCTCGGCCGATGCGGACGACTCGGGTTCCGGAAAGGACCCGGGCTCCCGCCTCGACGATCTCGGCCGGGTCGTGCAGCACGATGTCGTCGAACTCGGCATGTCCGACCGCCACCTCGGCGATGAGGACCCGGTTGTACGGAGCCTCCGACTCCGCACCGACGACGGTGAGTTCGATGCTCCCCGATCGCACGCCGGGCAGCAGCTCCTCGCAGAACCGTGCGCCGACCGGGCCGAATCCGACCACGACCACCCGCAGCGCTGCATCCGGCGCCGTCACAGTCAGACCTGACGCTGGGCGAGCGATGCGCGGGGCACCACGTACATGACGACCGTGAGCGTCAGCAGCAGGAGGTAGGCGATGCCGAAGCCGACGAAGGCGGGCTGGTAGCCGCCGGATGCCTGTTGCGAGGCGTTCAGCACCTGCGGGATCACGAACCCGCCGTAGGCGCCAATCGCCGAGATCAGTCCGAGGGCAGCTGCGGCCTTGCGCTGGGTCGCTCCGATGTCGGTCATGCCGGTGGCCGCGGCGCGGGCGAGGAACACGCTGGGGATCATCCGGTACGTCGCGCCGTTGCCGATCCCGGTGGCCGCGAACAGCACGAGGAAGCAGGCGAGGAACAGAGAGAACTCGTTGAGCGCGAGAACGCCGATGATTCCGAAGGCACCGGCCGCCATGACCGCGAATGCTCCGATCGTCACCCGCGCTCCGCCGAAGCGATCAGAGAGCCGGCCACCGAGCGGACGGAACAGCGAGCCGACGAGCGCGCCGAGGAAGGCGAGCGACACTCCGGCCGCGCCGATCTGAATCGCGGAGAACTCGGGGAACTGATCGGCGATCAGCTTCGGGAACACGCTCGCGAACCCGATGAACGAGCCGAACGTGCCGATGTAGAGCAGCGCGAGCAGCCACAGGTGCGGTTCGCGAAGGGCAGCGGCGGAGCCGGCGAAGTCGGCCTTGGCGGACGACAGGTTGTCCATGTACCGCCAGGCGCCCCAGATCGCGATCAGGATCAGCGGCACCCAGATCCAGCCGGCCAGCGGGAGGAGAGTCACACCGGCGACGGCGGTGACGACGATCGGCACGACGAATTGAGCGACGGAGGTGCCGAGGTTTCCGCCGGCGGCGTTGAGGCCGAGCGCCCACCCCTTCTCCTTCTGCGGGAAGAAGTAGGTGATGTTCGCCATCGAGCTCGCGAAGTTGCCGCCGCCGAAGCCGGCGAGGGCCGCGATCGCGAGCATCGCCCAGAACGGCGTCTCCGGGTTGCCGACGGCGAAACTCAGCAGAATGGCGGGGATGAGCAGCAGCGCGGCCGACACGATCGTCCAGTTGCGCCCGCCGAATTTCGGCACCATGAACGTGTACGGGAAGCGGAGCGTCGCGCCGACGAGGCTCGGCAGCGAGATCAGCCAGAACGTCTCGGCGCTGGTGAAGGCGAAGCCCGCTGCCGGGAGCATCACGACGACGATGCTCCACAGCTGCCAGACGATGAAGCCGAGGAACTCGGCGAAGATCGACCAGCCGAGGTTGCGACGGGCGATCGAGCGCCCTTCCGACTCCCAGAAGTCGGTGTTCTCGGGGTCGAATCCGTCGATCCAGCGCCCTGGACGACGCGTGAGCGTGGTCGAGGAGGCCGTTGCGATGCCGGAGGTGTCGATGGGGTGCGAGGTTTCAGTGCTGACCATGCGGGCTCCCTGTGTTGGACGAGCGGTGCGATCGAGCGGGGGTCGACCGGATGCGGGGCATCCGGGGGGCTCGAGACCGATGCTAGGGAGCGCGTGTTTCGGCACCCCGCACCGCGAGTTACCGCTGTGTCACTTCCATGTCACGCCGGTCAGCGCCGCGGCGTTAGCGTCCCGTCACATGCCGGAAACACGTCGGCTGCACGAATCAGGAGTCGAACAGACCGCGGATGTCGTCTGCCGTCAGCGCCTGCGCGAAAAGCGCTTCGTCGTCCATGACGGCGGTGAACAGCCGCGCCTTGCGCTGCTGCAGGGCCAGCACCTTCTCCTCGATGGTTCCGCTCGAGATCATCCGGTAGACCATCACCGGCCGGGTCTGACCGATCCGGTGCGTACGGTCGATCGCCTGAGCCTCGGCTGCCGGATTCCACCACGGGTCCAGCATGAACACGTAGTCGGCCTCGGTCAGCGTCAGCCCGAACCCGCCGGACTTCAAGCTGATCAGGAACACTGGCTGCTCTCCCGACCGGAACCCGTCGATGACCTGCTGTCGTTTGCGCGTGGAACCGTCGAGGTAGGCGTAAGGGATTCCGGCCTGCTCCAGACGTGCGGCGGCGAGAGCGAGGAACGAGGTGAATTGGCTGAACACCAGAGCGCGGTGCCCCTCGGCCTGCAGCTCGATGACCCGTTCCAGGAGCACGTCCAGTTTCTGCGAGCCCAGTTTCGCGTCGGCTTCGTCGACGAGACCGGGCGCGAGACTCAGCATCCGCAGCATCGTGAGCGAGCGGAAGACGATGAAGCGGTTGCGATCGAGATCTGCCAGCAGCCCCAGCACCTTCTGCCGCTCACGCTGCAGCACCACGTCGTAGAGGGCGCGATGCGCTGGACTCAATTCCACCTCGAGCAGCTGCTCCTGCTTCTCCGGCAGATCGGGTGCGACGAGTTCCTTGGTGCGGCGCAGCATGAGCGGACGGATGCGACGGCGCAGCCGCTCGATCCTCCGCTGCCGGTACTCCCCGCCCTCTTCGTTCTCCGGGACCTTGCCCTTCTCGATCGGCTGGATGTACTCCTCGCGGAACTTCCGCGCCGACGCGAAAAGACCGGGCGCCGCGAGCTTGAGCAGCGCCCACAGCTCACTGAGGCTGTTCTCCAGCGGGGTGCCGGTGACGGCATAGGTCACGTCGGCTCGGAATCCGGCGATCGAGCGATGCAGCTTCGTCTTCGGATTCTTCACGAACTGCGCCTCGTCGAGAATGAGCCCGGCCCATTCGATGTCGGCGAACTCCCTCTCGTCGAGCCGCGCGAGCGTGTACGACGTCACGACGAGGTCGGCTTCGGCCGCAGCCTCGCGGAGAGAGTCGTCGCGCTTGCCTGAGGTGCTCTCCAGGATGCGCACCCGCAACGACGGCGCGAATCGTTCGGCCTCTGCGTACCAGGTCGCGAGCACCGACGTGGGAGCAAGGACCAGGAAGGGGCGACGCTCCCCCGACTCGCGCGCATGCAGCACGAGTGTCAGCAGCTGCAGCGTCTTGCCGAGCCCCATGTCGTCGGCGAGAATACCGCCGAGCCGGTGCTGCCAGAGGAAGGCGAGCCAGTCGAACCCGGCCTTCTGGTACGGCCGCAGTTCGGCCTGGAGTCCGCTCGGGAGTGGACTCGGGGGTACCTCGGTCGCCGCCCGCAGTCCGTCCGCCGTCGCACGCCAGCTGACGGCAGGAAGAGCCTCGTCGGCGAGATCCTCGAACTCCTCCCAGAGATCGGTCTGATAGCGGCTGATCCGCGGTCCGGTCTCCCACTCGTTCAGCTCGGCTGCCTCGTCGATCAGTTCGCGCAGCTGGTCGAGGGCTCGATGGTTCAGCGAGAAATAGCTGCCGTCGACGAGCAGGAGCTTCTTCTTCCCTTTGCTGAGCGCGGTGAACAACGGCCCGAAGGGAATATTGCGTCCGTCGATCTTGACGATGACACCGAGGTCGAACCAGTCCGGATCGGTGCTCTCGACCGTCGAGACGGTGATCTCCGGATCACCGGTGAGTTCCTGATAGGTCTTGCGCTTGTCTGCGACGACGAGAACCCCGTGCGCCTCGAGCCCCGGTACGACGTGTGTGACGAATTCGGCAGCGTCGACGTCTGCGAAGGACCCTGATTCCGCGAACGGCTCGCCGTACTGCTCCTGCCAGAGCGTCTCGAGCACGCGACGGCGTTCGATCTCGAGGGTCTGGTCGCGCACCGCATCCGCCGACGGAGCGAACGGTACGCGGCCGTGCCCCTCATAGGTCCACTCGAAGGAGAACTTCACCACATCGCCGCGATGGAACGAGAGGACCAGCGTCGGCTGCGGGAGCGGCATGACCGGCAACTGCACGGCTCCGACCGCCTCAACCCGCACCCTTCGCGCCAACGCCGGGTACACGTCGTGCAGGAAAGCCGCCTCGTCGGCGGCCGGGACGGGAATGGACCCAGCTGCGTCGAGCAGGGCACGCACCGGATCGCTGAGCGGGACCTCGGCGAGAGTGACCTCGATGCGACTCCCCCGCACAGTCGCCACATAGACGCCGGAGTGCCCGATGGCGTGCACGGTCGCTGACGGAACTTCACTGCCGTCGATGACGATGTCCGCGTCGACAGCGAGACCGCCATCATCTGCGCGGGTGACGCGGGCGGAGATCGACCCGGAATCGGCGAGGGCCACCGTCGTGCTCTTCAGGCTCGGTACCAGCGGGATACCGGCGGCCGATCCTGCGCGAAGGTGCGCCCAGAGCAGATTCGATTCGATCTGATCCACGATCAGCCATTCGCCGGCGTTTCCGGAGAGCAGCGAATCGCGGGCGATGCTGAGGAGGTCGGCGAACCAGCGGGTCTGAGTCCGACCGAACTGGATCGCATCACGACGCACGACGTCCCACGCGGCATGGCCTTGGATCCAGGCGCCGGTCGAACTGCTCCGCATCAGCGGACGGATGCCGAGGAGGAGCTCCCCTTCCGCCTTCGCGACGTCTCGCGCGGTGGCGGACCTCACCGGACGCGGTGCCCAGTGGTTGTCGCCTTTGGCCGCGCGGTGACGCAGCTCGACGCCGAGGGCGAGCGGCACCGTTCGATCGACCGCCGTGCGGCCGAGGAGCGACTTCCAGGCGGGTGCGGAGGGCTGCGGAGGCTGCGACGGCGGTACCGTCAGCGCCGCAGCGCGGTCCGCGTCGGCGCCCGTGTTCGACGACAGCAGCGTCGCCACGACGTGCTTGCACCCGGAGCGCAGCGGGCAGGTGCACGACGTCGATCGGATCGCCCGCTTGCCGCCGGTCGGTGAGAAACGCACCTCTGTGCGGTACGGAGTGTCGTGGCTTCCGCGCACCTGAGCACCGAGTTGCTGGGTCTCTTCATCCCAGACGACCCGGAGCACGTTCCCCTCGCGGAAGTACGCGAGCCCGCGCTTGTAGCCGCCGGCATCCGTGATCCGCAGGAGATCTCGGAGATCGACGTGGGGTGCGGACATGGTTTCATCCTCCCCACCGCATCCGACATCCGGATTGCGGTGTCCGCTCAGGCGGCGCGAGCCACCCGGGCGAGCACACCGTGCACGAAGGCGCCGGAATCGTCGGTGGAGAACTCTTTGGCGAGCTCGACGGCCTCGTCGATGGCGACCGCGGTGGGCACCTCGGCGTTGTAGATGATCTCCCAGGTGCCGATCCGCAGCAGCGCGCGGTCGACCGCGGGCATCCGCTCGAGCTTCCAGTCACGGCTGTGCGTGGTGATCAGCTCGTCGATCTCGTCGCTGTGGTCGATGATGCCGTCGACGACCTCGCGGGCGTACAGCCACGACCCCTCGCGGGCGGGTTCGCTGACAGCGCGCTTGGCTTCGGCGGCGAGAGCCACGGCGACGTCGTCGCCTCGGACATCTGCGGAGAAGAGGATGTCGAGTGCGCGCTTGCGCGCCTTCGTACGAGCGCCCACGCCTTACTTCTCGCGACCGAGGTAGTCACCGGTGCGGGTGTCGACCTTGATCTTCGTTCCGGTCTCGACGAACAGCGGAACCTGCATCTCGTAGCCGGTCTCGACCGTGGCGGGCTTGGTGCCGGCCGAGGAGCGGTCTCCCTGGAGGCCCGGCTCGGTGTACGTCACCTCGAGGATGACGGATGCCGGCAGGTCGATGTAGAGCGGGTTGCCGTTGTTGAGCGCGATGGTCACCTGCTGGTTCTCGAGCAGGAAGTTCTTCGCGTCGCCGACTGTCGGCCCGGGGACCGTGATCTGGTCGTAGTCCGACGTGTCCATGAATACGAAGCCGTCGCCGTCGGCGTACAGGTACGTGAAGTCGCGGCGGTCGACGTTCTCGATCTCGATCTTCGCGCCGGCGTTGTAGGTGCGGTCGACGACCTTGCCGGAGATGACGTTCTTGAGCTTCGTGCGGACGAACGCGCCGCCCTTTCCGGGCTTGACGTGCTGGAACTCGATGACGTTCCACAGCTGTCCATCGATGCTGAGGACGACGCCGTTCTTGATGTCTGCGGTAGATGCCATGCGCTGAGAGTTCCGTTCGTGTGTGGTTGTCCGCGGGCCGCCCTGCAACCGGGTCAGGAAGGACCGACAGTCGATTCTACGGGATGGCTGTACGGGGGCCGACTTCTTTCGATGTCATCCGGGGTTTCCGCGCTGAGTTCAGAGGTTCGCTGGGGTGCCGGAGCCGCTTCTGTGTCGGTGCGCAACGCTCCCCCGCCGTTCTGACCTGGCGTTCCGCGGTTCTACAGCTGAGCGACCAGTTCGCGCACGGCATCCGCGTAGCCGTCGACGCCCCGACCGATCACGCGCACCGCCGCAACGTCATGCAGGTAGGAGTGATGCCGGAACTCCTCGCGCTTGTACACGTCGGAGATGTGCACCTCTGCGAATGGGCGCCCGATACCCGTGAGCGCATCGCGCAGCGCAACAGACGTGTGCGTGAGGCCGCCCGGATTGATGATGATTCCGGCGCAATCCTCGCGCGCCGCGTGGATAGCGTCGATGAGCACGCCCTCGTGGTTGCTCTGGATGGCACGCACCTCGAATCCGAGCGCGGCCGCCGCATCCGTGGTGAGTCGTTCGACATCGGCGAGGGTGGCCGTGCCGTAGACCTCGGGCTCACGCGTGCCGAGCAGGTTGAGGTTCGGGCCATTGACCAGGAGCAGGCGGTGGGGCATCGTCACGTCCGGCACACTATCAGCCGATCTCTCGCAGGAAGTCGCGGTACCCGTCGATGACGTCCGCCGCGAGGAGCGCGCGAGGCCAGAGGAGCCCGACGGTCGTGCCCACGACGGCGTTGTCTTCGACGATGGGCCTCGCCATGGAATGCGCGGAGTCGAAGGATTTCACTGTCAGCGCTGTGCCGAAAACGTCACGATAGACCTTTTCGGTCTCGCCGACGTCGACGTTCCGATCATGCAGGCCGACCATGAGGAGAACGGGGATCTCGCGCGTGGCTGCCGCGCGAAGATCGTCCGTGGCATCGGCCTTCGCGTTGCGTCCGACGAATGCCCACCGATCGGCCGACATCGGCGACTGCTCCGTCGTGACCGCCAGATACTCGTCGTAGCTCGCGCCTCTTGCGAGCAGTTCGCGCACCCGATCGCTGTCTGCGATCGCCTGGTCGCGCTCCGCCGTCGTCGCTCCTCGGCGATCAAGCTCGGCGAGGAGGTTGTAGCGTCCCTGCGACAGCCAGTTGATCGCCGTGCCCACGGCGACAACGCCATCGACGTCGTCGCGTTCGGCGACGACCTTCGGAACCACCCAGCCTGCTTGGCTCGCGCCCCAGAGAATTATGCGGTCGGTGGGCACCTGCTGCTCTCCCAGCGCCCAGTCGATCGCTGCGCTGACTTCCGCCGCACGGTCATCCATGGATTGGTCCAGCCAGTTTCCGCTGGATCCTCCGACCCCGGGTTTGCTCCACGACAACGTGGCCCATCCCGCATCCGCTGCACCTTCGAACCACGGGAAGTAGAGGCCGTCCTGTGTCGCCTCCACTGCAGCGTCGCCGTGGACGACGACGACGACGCCATTCGCGTCGCCTTGTCGCGGCGTCGTCAGTACCCCTTCGAGGTGCCCGACACCCATCGGAATCTGCACCGCGGTCTGTGTGAAGCGATAGTCATTCCCCACGGCGGCAACTCCGACAGCCGCGACGATGATCGCAGCGACGACGGCGATGGAAAAGGCGAGTCGCTTAAGGGTCATTCTGTGCACGATCGTAGCGTACATGATAGATTGATGACATGCAGGCACACCAGATCGCCCTCGGCTTCCAAGAATCCGAACGTGCTGAAGTCGGCGCTCTCTACTGGGAGGCGTTTCATCGGAAGCTCCGTCCGGCATTCACGAGCAACGACACCGGTAGACGCGTGGTGCAGGCCGCAATGCGTCCGGACCGCATGCTCGTTGCGCGCACCGAGGGCGTCATCACCGGGGTGTGCGGCTTCTTCGAGACGGGGCTCGGCGCCGCGAATCTGTCCTGGGCGCTGCTTCGCCACCTGTTGCCGACCTGGCAAGCCATTCGGGCGTCCCTCGTCCTGAGCGTGCTGGCACGAAACAGCAAAGACCACACGCTGGTTCTCGACGGGATCTGCGTCGATTCGGCGCGCCGCGGTGAGGGGACGGGAACAGCGCTGCTCGCGGCAGCCGTCGAGGCTGCACGCCAGCGCCGGTTGCGATCAGTGCAGCTGTCCGTGATCGACTCGAATGTCCGCGCCGAGGAACTGTACCGGCGTCAAGGGTTCTCGCCCACCGATACCGGTTCCCTGGGACTGCTCGGTTACGTCTACGGGTTCGAACGGTACACCGTCATGGAGAAGGCGGTACTCGCGTGAACTCGCAGATCGCACCTCGTACGATCATCGAGGCGTTCCTCCCCCTCGACGGCGACGTGAGCCTGGCCGTCATCTACGACACCGCCAACCAGCTGGGGGTCGATGACCAGCCCGTCCGCCTCGCACTTCGACGCCTCATCGGCAGCGGCGACATCGAGCAGCGGGGACGCGGACGCTCAGGGGCGATCTTCTTGACCGATGAGGGACAACGGCGCATGCATCGCGACCGAGTCGGACTCAACCTCGCCTTCGAGCAGGACGCAGGGCGGGCGCCGTGGGACGGATGCTGGCACCTCGTGGCGATCAGTGCGCCGGAGAGCGAGCGGGCGATTCGAGATTCGCTGCGTCGAGACCTTCTCGGGCTGGGAGCCGCCCCGATCTCGACTGGGCTCTACGCCAGCCCGCACGACCTGACAGGGCTCCTGTCGTCCGATGCCATGCCGTACCTCGTCACCGCCGTTGCCGAGCAGCTGGCGATTCGGGGCCTGACCGAATCAAAAGAGATCGCTTCGTCCCTCTGGCATGCGGCGCCGACCCTCGACGCATACGGGGCACTCGCCCATGCGATCGAGGGTGATGACGACTCGTTGCCGGCGCTCGTCCGGCAGCTCCGGCTCGCCGACGCTCTCGACCGCGCCCTCCGGGACGACCCGCTCATTCCGCCAGAGCTCAGAGACACGCCATGGCCACCGACCGAGGTGCGCCGCCAGTGGCTGATCCGTTGGAACGACGCCGCCAGCCAGGCGGGCACCGCCTCGATCTACGAGGGCTGGATCATTCCTTAGTCGCCGAATCCCACCACCCGAGTACCCGCGTCGCTTGGAACGTCACCCACTTGGACGGTTCTCCGGCCGGAACGTCGACATGGAACCAGACCTCGCCCTGCAGGCGATGACCTTGGACCCAGGTCCCGTCAGCCTGCCGCTGAGAACGGATGTTCTCGATGGCCTCGGCCATCCGGGGGTCGGGTTGTATCCCATCTGCAATGCACGCCGCGCGGAAGTAATCGGCCGCAGCCAGCACGCTGTAGTAGGCGCGACGCGGATGCGCGAGGCTGTACACCCACTCGTTGAACGGCTCACCCGTCGATCGGCGACGAGACAGGGCCCTCGTCAACAGATACTCCTCGCCAGCTCTTCGTGCGGCCCTGATCCGCTCGGTATCCCCCGTGCTGCATTGAAAGTCGAGCAGCGCGATCAACGCATTGAGGGTGGAATGGAAAGACGAAACCTGCGATCCCTCGACCCATTCGCAGTTCCACCCGCCATCCCCCAGCTGATGCTCGAGAAACCAGTCGGCGATCGCGTCGACGTCCGCCCCGAGCCACAGCCCATTCGACAGAGTCCAGGAATTGATGCAGCAGTCGACCTCGCCGCCCCAATACGGAAGGTCGTCGTACTCCCATCGTGTTGCCGAGAGCTTCTCCGCCGTCCCTGTCAGCGCCGACGCGGGCATGCCCCATTCCCGGAGGTCCTTGAGGGCCCAGGTCGTCGCTGTCCATGGCTGCGGTTCCCCGCTTCCCCATTCCCACCCTGCCGGGAAGAATGGGCCGCCGGCCCACTGGCCATCGGCATCCTGGTGACGAAGCAGCTCAGCTCCGAAGCCTTCGGTGGTCACACGGGCTCGCGTCGCCTGCCAGATGTCCTCGGGAGCGCCGAGAAGGTCGCGCTCCACCTGCCATCGCAATGCCGGGTCGGCGTCAAGGAGCCATTCCGCTATCCGAGCATCGAGCATGATCGGCCTCCGGGCCTGTCGTCACACGATCGAAGACGCACTCACAGTAGATGATCTGCACGAGAGGCGCAACGCATTCATGCCGCGAGGCTTCTCCGTCCGGATCACACGAGAGCGCGTCGCATCTCCAACTCCGGGCCGATCACACCCGTGAAACGCAGACCCGTATCGACGAATCCGGCGCGCCGATACGCTCCCTGAGCGCGGGCATTGTCCACGTGCACGTCGAGGGTCAGCGCGCGGTCGCCGAAGGCGCGCACCCACTCGGCCGCCGCATCGAGCAGTGCATCGACCGTTCCGGCTCCGCGATGCCCGCGGCGCACGTACACGCCCACCACATCACCACGCGCTTCGAGCACCGCACGCGCATGATGGTCGGTCGCTCCCGGGCGCCAACGGAGAACCGTGACGGTGCCGATCCACTCCCCCTCCGCCTCCGCGACGAACTGGGCGACCGAGTCACCGGCCGCGTTGCCAGCGGTACGCTCCTGCCAGAACTCGTCCGGATGCGCAGCCTCGTCGGCATACGAATGCAGGAACGCGATCGCGGCGGCCGGATCCCGCACGGCATCCAGGCGCAGGTCGCGCACCTTCTCCCATTCGTCAGCGCGGACGCGACGAACGGTGAAGCTCACGCACCGACCTCCTGGTAGGCCGCGAACATCAGGGATTCATCCGGCGCCTGCAGGATCGTGGGCTTTGCGATGTCGTCGAGCAGGACGAAGCGGAGCATCCCGCCACGGCTCTTCTTGTCGCGCTGCATCGTGGCGAGGAGCTGCTTCCAGGCACCGGCCCGGTACGACGTCGGCAGACCGAGCGACTCGAGCACGGTGCGGTGCCGGTTCGCGGCGTCATCGGAGAGACGCCCCGCGAGCCGGGAGAGTTCGGCGGCGTACAGCATCCCGACCGAGATCGCTGCGCCGTGGCGCCACCGGTAGCGCTCGGCGTGCTCGATGGCGTGGCCGAGCGTGTGACCGTAGTTGAGGATCTCGCGCTGGCCCGCCTCTCGGAAGTCCTCGGAGACGACGCGCGCCTTCATGTCGACCGCCAGCTCGATCGCCCGCCGGAACTCCTCGGTCTTCGTGTCGACCGCGCGCCGAGGATCGGCCTCGACGATGTCGAGGATCTCGGGAGCCCAGATGAAACCGGCCTTGACCACCTCGGCGAAGCCTGCTGTCGCCTCGTTCTCGCTGAGGCTGGCGAGTTCGTCGAGATCGCCGATCACTGCACGCGGTGCCCAGAACGCGCCGACGAGATTCTTCCCCTCAGCGGTGTTGACACCGGTCTTGCCGCCGATCGATGCGTCGACGAGTCCGAGCACCGTGGTGGGCACCTGGATGAGCTGCACGCCGCGGAGCCAGGTCGCGGCGACGAAACCGGCGAGGTCGGTCACTGCTCCCCCGCCGAAACCGACGACGGCGTCGGTGCGGGTGAAGTCGGACTGTCCCATGACCTGCCAGCAGAACGCGGCGACCTCGATGCGCTTGCCCTGTTCGGCGTCCGGGATCTCGGCCAGCAGCACCTCACGGGGGCCGTTCTCGTCATCGGCGAGCAATCGGTCCCTGAGTTCCGCGGCTCGGGCGGCCAGCGTCGGCGGGTGCACGACGAGGATCTTCCGCACGGTCGGCGCGAGCGCCGCCGATACGCGATCGAGGATGCCGCGTCCGATGGTGATGTCGTAGGGATCGTTCCCGGTGACGCTGATGGTCGTCGTGGTCATCGCTGCTCTCTTCTCCATGTCACGATCTCGTCGGCAATGCGCTGCATCGGGCGACGAGAGGTGTCGAACACTGTGCTCGCCACCTCGTCGTACCAATCGCGGCGCTCCTCGAAGATCCTCGTCCAGCGCTCAAGCGGGTCGTCTCCCGCGAGCAACGGCCTGCTTCCGCCGCGGATCCGGTCGGCGACGGCCTCAGCCGACACGGTGAGGAAGACGACGGGATGCGGGCGCAGAAGCTCCCTCGTCCCGGCATCCGTCACCGCTCCGCCGCCCAGCGAGATCACTCCACCCTCATCGAGCGCCGCCGACACCGCGGCGCGCTCGAGCTCCCGGAAATGCGCTTCACCCTGTTCGGCGAAGAGCACCGGGATCGGCCCGTGCGCGGCCACGATCCGCTTGTCGGTGTCGATGAACGGCACCGCGAGCCGACGAGCGACCCGCCTGCCGATGCTGGTCTTACCCGCGGCCATCGGGCCGACGAGGACCAGCGTGAGCGGCTCAGTCTCCGACATCAGACGCGATGAGCGCTGCCTCGGAGGCCGGCGCAGTGCGCAGTTCTGCCGGGATGCCGGCGAGATAGCCGTCGAAGTTGCGCCGCGTCTCGCGGATGCTGTCGCCGCCGAACTTCTCCAGGACGGCGTTGGCCAGCTCGACCGCGACCATCGCCTCGGCGACGACTCCGGCGGCGGGCACTGCGCACACGTCCGAGCGCTGGTGGTGCGCCGTGGCGACGTCTCCGGTTGCGACGTCGATGGTGCGCAGCGAATGCGGAACGGTGGCGATCGGCTTCATGCCTGCGCGCACGCGCAGCACGGTACCGGTCGACATGCCGCCCTCGGTGCCGCCGGCACGGTCAGAGCCGCGCGTGATCCCGTCGGTCGTCGCGAAGAGTTCATCATGCGCTGCCGAGCCGCGGCGGCGGGTGGTCTCGAAGCCGTCACC
Organism: Microbacterium sp. LTA6; assembly: GCF_045690355.1. NCBI lineage: Bacteria > Bacillati > Actinomycetota > Actinomycetes > Micrococcales > Microbacteriaceae > Microbacterium > Microbacterium sp. LTA6. The sequence continues at coordinate 3,301,157 of NZ_CP147855.1, read as the reverse complement.
GACCTCGACGCCCTTGATCGCCTGAATGCTCATCAGAGCCTGCGCGAGCCGCGCGTCGAGGCGACGGTCCCAGTGCACGTGCGAACCGAGTCCCGGCGGAAGACCGTAGGCGAGCACCTCGACGATGCCGCCGAGTGTGTCGCCCTCCTTCTTGGCATCGTCGACCTCGGCGACCATCAGTGCCGAGGTGGCCGCGTCGAAGCAGCGCAGCGGATCGGCGTCCAGGGCATCGACGTCGTCCGGCGTGGGGAGCGGCGATCCGGCCGGCACCTGGACGGGACCGATGGAGAGCGTGTGGCTGACGAGGCGGATGCCGAGTTCGCCCAGGAAGGATCGGGCGATGGCGCCGAGTGCGACGCGTGCGGCGGTCTCTCTGGCGCTCGCGCGCTCGAGGATCGGACGTGCCTCATCGAAGTCGTACTTCTGCATGCCGACGAGGTCGGCATGGCCGGGACGCGGGCGCGTCAGCGGAGCGCCACGACCACGGGACTTGTCGGTGAGCTCCACCGGCTCGGGGCTCATGACCTCCACCCACTTCGGCCACTCCGTGTTGCCGATGCGCAGGGCGATCGGGCTGCCGAGCGTCTTCCCGTGGCGGACACCGCCGGAGATCGTGAGCTCGTCCTGCTCGAACTTCATGCGCGAGCCGCGGCCGTAGCCGAGCTTGCGACGCTCGAGATCTGCCTGGATGGCCTCGGAAGACACCGGAACGCCGGAGGGCAGACCCTCCATGACGGCAATGAGTTCTGGGCCGTGGGATTCGCCGGCCGTGAGCACGCGGAGCATTGCTCTAGTCTCCCATGCGATCCGACCGGATGCTGTCCGCGTGTCGTTGCGCAGCCGGGGTTACGGCTTCGGGTGCTCGAGTGCCGCGCGCATCGCGGCCACGACGGCCGTCTCATCCGGCAGCACGTGCGCGGGGTCGCCATTCAGGAAGATGCGAATCTGCCGCACCGCCTGGTGCAGCAGCATCCCGAGGCCGGAGACGACGACGCCCTCCCCCCACGTTGTCGCCAGCGCCGACGGCCACGGTGCGTACGCGGCGTCGAACAGCGCACCACCGGCATGAGCGAGACGCGCGGCCGACTCCTCCGCGAGCACCGTCCCGCTGGGGAGGGTGGCGACGGTGATGTCGACCGCTTCCGCTGCGTCATCGAGCGGCGCGACCTGGACATCGATGCCCAGCCGCGCTCCGAGCTCGACGAGACCGGCCGCGCGCTCGGGCCTGCGGGCGCGCACGTCCACCCGAATGGCGCCGATCTCGGCGACGGCGACCAGCGCCGAGGCCGCGGTCGCGCCGGCGCCGAGGATGCGCGCCGTGCGGACTTCAGTGATGCCGCGCTCAGCCAGGGCATCGATGATGCCCCCGACATCGGTGTTGAACCCCGCAAGCTCTTCGCCCAGAAGCAGCGTGTTCACGGCTCCCGTCATCTCGGCGTGCCGGTCGTGCGTCGCCGCCGCGCGGAACGCATGCTCCTTGAGAGGCATCGTCAACGAAAGGCCGAGCCACGACTCATCCAGCGAGCCGAGCTCATCCGCGAAACCGTCTCCGGTCACCTGCAGACGCCCGTACTCCCAGTCCAGGCCGAGCACCGCATAAGCGGCGGCGTGCAGCGCCGGCGACTTCGAGTGCGCGATCGGGTCACCCCAGACGGCGAGACGGCGCTGATTCACCATGTCAGGCGCCGTGCATCAGTAGCAGCCGCCGTCAGGGTTGTCCTGGCACCACTGCTTGTACCGGGCCTCGGCCTGCTGCTGCTCCGCGTACGTCGCGGAGAAGACCGTCTCGCCGGTATCCAGATTGACGGTGACGAAATAGAACCAGGGCCCATCCGCGGGATTCTGAGCCGCGTCGATGGCGGCATCGCTGGGGGCCGAGATCGGACCGGTGGGCAGTCCCGCGTGCTTGTACGTGTTCCACGGGTTCTGATCGCCGACGACGGCGTTCCAGTCCCAGCTGGAAACGGGGCCCTCGTGTGCGAGCCCGTATCCGTACTGGGCGGTCGAGTCCATCTGCAGCAGCCCGTGGGTCTCCTGATTGCCTTCCTCGAGGCGATTCTCGATCACCCGAGACACCTTGTCGAAGTCGGCGGTGCTGCCCTCGCGCTGGATGATCGAGGCGATCGTGAGCACGCGCTGCTCGTCTCCGGCCTGGACCCCTGCCTTCGTGAGCGATTCCCGGGTGCGGTCGACCATCCGCTGGATCACCTGGGTGGCGGTGACCTCCGGGTCGAACGTGTAGACGGCTGGGAACAGCCAGCCTTCGAGAGACTCTGCGGTCACTCCGTAGGCCGAGGGGTCGGCGACGGCGGCTTCGAAATCTGCGAGCGGGATGCCGATGCTCTCCGCGATCCCCGGCAGCATCGCCTTGATCGTGCTGCCCTCGATCACGCTTGCCGAATTCTCCAGCTTGTTGGCGTCGTCGCGGAGCGCTGCCAGAGCAGCCTCGGCGGTCATCTTCTCCTGAAGGCGGTACACTCCCGGGTAGAAGGTGACGGCGATCGCTTCTTCGATGAGGTAGTCGTAGAAGACGTCCTCCGTCTTGGTCACGCCGGCCTCGTGCAGAGCGGTGGACACCGGGCGACCGGTGTCCCCGTCGCGAATCGTCACGAAGACCTCACCGGTCGCGAGGCCCGGCTCCCAGTCCTTGGGCTCACCCCAGCCCATGGCGTCGCTGATCTTGTCGCCGTAAGTGTTCCAGGCCCAGACGCCCGCGCCCGCGATGCCGCCCACGATCACGAGGACGATGATCAACGCGATCAGACATCCGCGGCGTCGCTTCTTGGGAGGTACGTGAGAATCGACGTCGTCGTGATGGGCATCGAAAAGGTCTTCGAGACGCCCTCCCTGCTTCTCCGACACGGCCACCGGCGCCGGGGCGGTGGGCGTCACGAACGGGTCTTCGGAGACGACCGGCGGGGTCGGCGATGCCGGTCGCGGTTCTGCGGCCTCTCTGGCCGCCCGGCGAGAACCGGGCACAGGGGCGCTGGTGTCGACCGTCGGCAGCTGCGCGGTCGGCTCCGGAAGGTTCCCGAACAGGGCGCCCAGACGGGCATCCGAATCATGCTGGGGGGGATGATTCTCGCGTTCAGCCATGTTCAGGCGGACTCCTCGTCAAGCGGGACGGCCACACCGGCCGGGTTTCCGGTGCTCTTCTCCGTGTCGATCGCCTGCTGCAGAAGCACCACGGCGGCGACCTGATCCACAATGCTACGAGAGTTCTTCTGGGTTCTCCCCGAAGAACGCAGAGCCGCGTGTGCGGTAACAGTGCTGAGCCGTTCGTCGACCAGGCGCACCGGGATCTTCGTGCGGGCTTGCAGGTCGGCAGCGAACGTCCGTGCATCTGCCGTCGACGGTGTGTCAGTACCCTGCATATTCACGGGCAGACCGACGACGAACTCGATGGGCTCGTACTCCTCTGCGAGCTCTGCGATCCGGCCGAGCGATGTCTCGGCACGGGGCACCGTCTCGATCGGAAAGGCGAGCATCCCGTCCGGATCGCAGCGGGCGACGCCGATTCGGGCCTTGCCGACATCGATGCCGAGCCGCACGCCCCGTCGGAAACCACTCACGCGCCGCGAAGCTCCTGGCTGATGGCCTCCAGCGCCGATGCCAGTGCCGAAGCATCCGTGCCGCCGCCCTGCGCGACGTCGTCGCGACCGCCACCGCCACCGCCGAGCACACCGGCAGCACGCTTCGCGAGCGCGCCAGCCTTCGCACCGGCAGCGCGTGCCGCGTCGTTCGTCGCAACGACGACGACCGGGCGTCCGGCCACGATCCCGCCGAGCGCGACGACAGCAGCATCCGCGCCGAGGCGCTCTCGCACGCCGAGCGCGAGCTCGCGGACGTCATCTGCCGAGGCGATCTCGCCCAGCGACAACGCCGCCACCCGATGTGCACCGACGCGCACGGCGGCCTCGGCGATCGCCGGAATCTGTCCTGCGCGTTCCTTGGCCTCGAACTGCGCGATGCGCTTCTCCGCTGCCTTCAGGTTCGCCGCGAGATCGGCGATGCGCTCGGAGAGCTGGTCACGCGGCGTCTTCAGGGCGCTGGTGAGCTGCGAGACGAGAGCGCGTTCCGCGGCCAGTTCGCGGAACGCGTCCTGACCGACCAGAGCCTCGATGCGGCGGTTGGATGCGCCCACCGAGGATTCTCCGACGACGCTGACGATGCCGATCTCGGCGCTGGTGTTCACGTGGGTGCCCGCGCACAGTTCGCGCGACCAGGGACCGCCGATGTCGACCATCCGCACGCGGTCGCCGTACTTCTCGCCGAACAGCGCCATGGCGCCGGCTTCCTTCGCCTCGTCGAGCGACATGATGCGTGTGGTGACCTCGAGCGCGTCCTGCACAGCGCGGTTCGTGATCTCCTCGATCTCGGTGCGCGTGTCTGCCGACAGCGCCTGGGACCACGCGAAGTCGAACCGCATGTACCCGGCACGGTTCAAGGAGCCGGACTGGGTCGCCGTCGGCCCGAGCGTGTCGCGGAGCGCCGCGTGCACGAGGTGCGTCGCGGAGTGCGCCTGACGGGCGGCACGACGGTTCGCGGCGTCCACCACGGTTGTGGCGGCGTCATCGACCGAGACGCTGCCGCTGGCCACCTCGATCGTGTGGCTGATCAGGCCGGCGACGGGTCGCTGCACGTCGAGGACCTCGAGCACGAAGCCCGCACCCACGATGGTGCCCTTGTCGGCGACCTGGCCGCCGGACTCCGCGTAGAGCGTGGTCTCGGACAGCACCACCTCAGCGATCTGCCCCTCACTCGCGGTGCGGACCGGCTGGCCGTCGACGAGGATGCCGAGGATACGTGACTCGACCTCGAGCTCGGTGTAGCCATCGAACCCGGTCTCGCCGAGTCCGCGGAGCTCCCGGTAGACCGAGACATCGGCCAGCTGGCGCTTGCGGTTGCGCGCATCTTCCTTCGCGCGGGTGCGCTGCTCCAGCATGAGCGAGTCGAACGCGGCACGGTCGACGGACAGACCGGCTTCTTCGGCGACCTCGAGTGTGAGATCGATCGGGAACCCGTAGGTGTCGTGCAGCAGGAACGCCTCAGGGCCGCTGAGCGTGGCGCCGCCGCCCTTCTTCGTCTCGTCCAGCGCGAGGTCGAGGATCGTCGACCCCTGTGCGAGCGTGCGGCGGAACGTCTCCTCCTCGGCGAAGGCGGAAGCCGACAGCGTCGACCACTCCTTCGCGAGGACGGGGTAGGCCGTCTGCATCGCGTCGCGCGATGCGGTGAACAGCTCGGGGAAGGTGGGCTCGTCCACGCCGAGCAGCTTCATCGCGCGGACGGTGCGGCGCATCAGACGCCGCAGGATGTAGCCGCGGCCCTCGTTGGACGGCCGTACGCCGTCGGAGAGCAGCATCAGCGACGAGCGGACGTGGTCGGCGATCACGCGGAAGCGCACGTCGTCTTCGTGCACCGCGCCATAGCGGCGACCGGAGAGTTCGACGGCACGGTCGAGAACCGGGCGCACCTGATCCGTCTCGTACATGTTCTCGACGCCCTGCTTGAGGAACGCGACGCGCTCCAGGCCCATACCGGTGTCGATGTTCTTCTGGGGCAGCTCCCCCACGATGTCGAACTCTGTCTTGCCGCGGACGTTCTCGATGAAGTCCTGCATGAAGACGAGGTTCCAGATCTCCAGGAACCGCGAGTCATCGACGGCGGGGCCGCCGTCCTTGCCATAGGCGGGGCCGCGATCGAAGAAGATCTCCGAATCGGGACCGCCCGGCCCGGGCTGTCCGGTGTTCCAGTAGTTATCGGCGCGGCCGAGACGCTGGATGCGCTCCGGCTTCAGACCGATGATGTCCCGCCAGATCGCCTCGGCCTCGTCGTCGGTCTCGTAGACCGTGACCCAGAGATCCTTCTCCTCGAAGCCGTAGCCGCCGTCGGATTCGGCACTGGTGAGCAGCTCCCAGGCATAGCGGATCGCGCCCTCTTTGAAGTAGTCGCCGAACGACCAGTTGCCCATCATCTGGAAGAACGTCCCGTGACGGGCCGTCTTGCCGACCTCTTCGATGTCGTTGGTGCGGATGCACTTCTGCACATCGGCGATCCGCGGATGCGGCGCCGGCACCACGCCGGTGAGATACGGGATGAACGGCACCATTCCCGCAACCGTGAACAGCAATGACGGATCGTCGCTGACAAGAGAGGCCGAGGGGACGATGACGTGGTCGTTCTTCTCGAAGAAATCGAGATAGCGCTGCGCGATCTCCGCAGTATTCATAGGGGTAGTGAGTGTCCTTGCGTGAAGGGTGAAGAAGCCGCGCGTGCGCGCGCTGGATCAGTTGTTGCCGGGCTCGGTGAGCCGCGCCTGCTGCTCGCGATATGCGTCGCCGAGGATGCCGGTGAACTCGTTGATCCTCGCGTCCACATCGGCGAGGATGTCGTGGCCGCGGGGGTCCTTGTCCATGAAGTGTGCGGCGACGAATCCGCCGATCACACCGATGAGGAACCACAGCACAGTCTTCATGTCGTCATCCTTGCCCTTGGTCCGCGGAGACGCGGTGCCTCCATCGTAAGCGGAAACGCCAAGAGGCGTCGGGTTGCCCCGACGCCTCTTGGTGAATGAACTCGATCAGCGAGCTGCGTAGTACTCGACGACGAGCTGCACTTCGCAGGTCACGGGGACCTCGACGCGCTTCGGACGACGCAGCAGGCGAGCCTGGAGCTTGTCGAGCTCGACCTCGAGGTAGCCCGGAACCGGGGGCAGGACCTCGGCGTGACCGCCGGCTGCTGCCACCTGGAAGGGCTCGGTGCCCTCGCTCTTGGCCTTGACGTGGATGAGCTGACCCGGCTTCACGCGGAAGGACGGGCGGTCGACGAGCTGGCCGTCGACGAGGATGTGACGGTGCACGACGAGCTGGCGAGCCTGCGCGGTGGTGCGGGCGAAGCCCGAACGCACGACGAGAGCGTCGAGACGCATCTCGAGCAGCTCGACCAGGTTCTCACCGGTCAGGCCGTCCTGACGACGTGCCTCGTTGAACGTGTTGCGCATCTGCTTCTCGCGGATGCCGTACTGCTCGCGGAGACGCTGCTTCTCGCGCAGACGGACGGCGTAGTCGCTGTCAGCCTTGCGCTTGGTGCGGCCGTGCTCGCCCGGAGCGTAGGGACGCTTCTCGAGGTAGCGGGCTGCCTTCGGGGTGAGCGCGATACCGAGCGCGCGGGACAGGCGGACCTTGCGGCGGTCCTGGGACTTCGTGGTCACGAAGTTTTCCTTCCGATGACGTGGTCGCGTCTTTCACGACTCACGGACGTATCTCCCCCGCCGGCCCTTCCAGGTGCACGCCGGGGCACGGAGGAAGGTGAGTGAGAGCGAGGGGATGCCCGAAAACTGTGTTTCGAGCCGATCAAGTCTAACAGATCCGGGAACCGCTCCTCAGCAGCGGGGTCAGCGGTCGCCGAGGATCCGGCGGATCTTCTCGAGTCGAGCGGAGATGTCGCGTTCGGCGCCGAGCTCTTTGGGCTCGTAGTACCGGCGTCCGTCGAGCTCATCCGGAAGGTACTGCTGGGGCACGACGCCGTATTCGCTGTCGTGCGAGTAGACATAGCCCTTGCCGTGTCCGAGCCTCTTCGCGCCCGGATAGTGCGCATCGCGCAGGTGCAGCGGTACTCGGCCGAAGCCTCCGGATCGGATGTCGGCGATCGCCGCATCGATTCCCTTGTACGCGGCGTTCGACTTCGCCGTCGTCGCGAGATACACCGTCGCCTCGGCCAGAGGTATCCGCCCCTCCGGCATTCCGATGAACGCCACCGCATCGGCGGCTGCCACAGCGATCACGAGTCCCTGCGGGTCTGCGAGCCCGACGTCCTCTGAGGCCGAGATGACGAGGCGGCGGGCGATGAAACGAGGGTCCTCACCGGCCTCGATCATCCGGGCGAGGTAGTGCAGAGCGGCATCCGGATCGGAACCCCGGATCGACTTGATGAACGCGCTGATGACGTCGTAGTGCTCGTCGCCCTGCCGGTCGTAGCGCAGCAGTGCGCGATCGACCGCCTGCGCAACGTCGTCGGCGGTGACTTCTGGCGCGGACCCGGCGTCAGCGGCGTCGTCCACGCCGTGTGACAGTGCCACGGCCGCTCCCGCTTCGAGCCCCGTGAGCGCGCGTCGCGCGTCGCCGGATGCGAGTCGGATGAGCGCTCCGCGTGCCTCGTCGGAGAGCGCGACAGTGCCGTTCAGACCTCGCGGGTCGGTGACGGCGCGATCGACGAGCATGCCGATATCGTCGTCGGTGAGTGCATGCAGAGTGAGCAGCAGGGAACGCGACAGCAGCGGCGAGATCACCGAGAACGACGGATTCTCGGTGGTGGCAGCGATCAGGATGACCCAGCCGTTCTCGACGCCCGGCAGCAGTGCGTCCTGCTGAGCCTTCGTGAACCGGTGGATCTCGTCGAGGAAGAGGATCGTCGTCTGCCCGTAGAGGTCGCGCTGGGTGATCGCCTCCTGCATCACCTCACGGACGTCCTTCACCCCGGCTGTGATGGCGGAGAGTTCTACGAAGCGGCGGCCCGAGGACCGGGCGATCGCCTGCGCCAGGGTCGTCTTGCCAGTACCGGGCGGCCCCCAGAGGATGATCGAGACAGCACCGGGCGACGTCGCGTCCGGGTCGGCGAGGGCCACGATCGGAGACCCGGCGCGCAGGAGATGCTGCTGTCCGGCGACCTCTGCGAGTGCGACCGGCCGCATCCGCACGGCGAGAGGTGTCTGCCCGGAGAGCAGCGCGGCGGCGGAGGTCATCCCCCCAGGCTAATGCGGGTCTCCGACGTTCGCGGCGGTAGGCTCGCAGGCGGCGCCCAGCGGGGGTGCAGGGAGAGGTGTGAGCGGCATGGCCGGACGTGGTTCGAAGAACGATCAGCGGGCACGCGCCGCAGCGGAACGCGCCCGTCTGTACACGGCTCGCAGCGAGTGGCACCAGGGCCAGGAACGCCGACGCGTACGGGACAACATCGTCGCCGGTGTCGCCGGCGGGCTCCTCATCGCCGGCGTGATCGCCAGCCAGGTCGTGCACGCCCAGGTCACCGCCCCCGAGCCGGAGCCCACCCAGAGCATCGCCCCGACCCCGAGCGAGACTCCGGTGGAGACACCCGCTCCGATTCCGTCCGATACTCCCGCGGAGACGCCGGCTCCGTAGCCGCAGCGACGCTCACACCGCCTCGCAGGCGTTTGTGAGCCACCCGGTGCACGGGCGTAACGTGCCTGGTCCCTCCGGGAAACGCCGCTGAGTCATGCTGACCACAGCCGAACTCGTGGCTCCCTGTCCCTCTGGAGGTCTCTCATGTCCTACGTCAAGCCCGCGGAACTCGTGACCCGCATGGTCGACGCCGGCGCCTACAAGCTGCAGATGTCGACCCGGGACACGTTGATCCGCTCATTCATGGGCGCAGCTCTCCTCACGATCGCCGCCGCGTTCGCGGTCACGGTCTCAGTCAATACCGGCCAGCCACTCCTGGGTGCGCTGCTCTTCCCCGTCGGCTTCGTGATGCTCTACCTGCTCGGATACGACCTGCTCACCGGAGTCTTCACGCTCACTCCGCTCGCGCTCCTCGACAAGCGCCCAGGGGCGACCGTGGGCGGAATGCTCCGCAACTGGGGCCTGGTCTTCCTGGGCAACTTCGGCGGCGCGTTCATGGTCGCCGTCCTCATGGCGGTGTACTTCACCTACGGGTTCTCCACCGAGCCCGGTGCCGTCGGACTCGCGATCGGCGAGATCGGCCACGGACGGACCGTCGGCTACGCCGATCACGGTGCTGCCGGAATGCTCACCCTGTTCATCCGAGGCGTGCTGTGCAACTGGCTGGTATCCACCGGCGTCGTCATGGCGATGATCTCCGACAACGTGCTCGGGAAGATCGTCGCGATGTGGATGCCGATCATGCTGTTCTTCTACATGGGCTTCGAGCATTCGATCGTGAACATGTTCCTGTTCCCGTCCGGGCTGCTCCTCGGCGCCGACTTCACGATCATGGACTACCTGATCTGGAACGAGATCCCCACCGTGGTCGGCAACCTCGTCGGCGGCCTGCTGTTCGTCGGGCTCCCGCTCTACCTGACCCACGGTCGCCCGTCGGCGCGCAGGGCTCGCGCTGCGCGGGTGGACGGCTCCGCTCCCCGGGTCCGGACGCCGAAGCAGGTCGCACCGGCGGATCGTATCGTCGAGCCGGTGAATGCGGAGCCGGCGAACGTCGGCTGATCTGACGCATGACGGTGCCCGGTGAGCGTTCGCTCACCGGGCACCGTCGCGTCTGCGGTCAGTCTTCGACGGCGAGGCGATAGCCGCGCTTGACGACGGTGCGGACCAGATCGAGATCGCCGAGAGCGTCACGCAGGCGCGCGATCGCGACCTCTACCGCGTGCGGGTTGCGCTCGGCACCGGGAAGGATCCGGCCGAGTTCCTGCCGCGAGAGAACGTTCCCGCCCGCGAGGAAGAGCGCCTCGATGAGCCGGGCCGCCGTGCGCGACAAGGGAATGAACGTCTCGTCGACCAGGATGCCGCCGCTGCGCACCTCCACGCGTCCTGCCGCCGTGTGTCGGGACGGGGCCCGACCACCGCCGAAATGACCGATGACGCATCGCGCCAACGAGCCGAGGCGCCCGCGCTCGGCGACCGTCGCGCGCAGATCGGCGTCGAGCAGGGGCTGCACCGTGATCGGTCCGACCGCCGCGAGCAGCAGGCGGCCCGTGCTCGCGCGGACTCTGATCTCGTCAAGAGCGCCGACTTCCTCGGCGACGCGCAGCCATGATGCCGCGCCCGGCGCCGAGGTGAACAGCACCGCATCCGCTTCGCCGGAGCCCGCCTGCAGCGCGGATCGCCGCACGATCTCGGGGTCGGGCGGCGGTCCCCAGCGATACACCGTGATGCTGACGACGTCGGCGCCCTCGGCGGCGAGTAGCTCATCGAGACCGTCGGCGCCCGCGCCGTGGTGCTGGATGGCGATCCGTTTGCCGGCGATACGCGAGGCGAGCAGATACTCGCCCACTTCGGCGGAGGTCTCCGATTCCGCGACCCAGTCGGCGGTGAATCCGGCCTGCTGGATCGCCCCGTGCGCCTTCGGCCCCCTCGCGACGAACTGCGCATCCGCGAGAGCGGCGTCCAGACGTGCGTCGAGGCCGTGCTCATGAGCGGCATCCATCCAGCCGCGGAAGCCCACACCCGTGGTGACGACGACGATGTCGGGAGGAGACGCCACCAGCTGCTCGGTTCGGCGCAGCAGCTCAGCATCGTCCGCGTTGGGGACGATACTCAGCGCCGGGGCGCGGTGCACCTGCGCGCCACGTCGTTCCAGCGCCGTGGCGAGGTCCACCGAGCGGCGATCCGCCGCGACGATGATGGTACAACCGGCGAGTGCGGCATCGAGCACGCGCGGCCCTGTGGCTCGCGGCTTCGTCACGCGGTGCTCTCGGCGAGCTGTCCGGTGATCGGCAGCAGCAGGCCGGCCGCGGCAACGCCGCCGAAGACGATCACGGACGGGTTCTGCACCTGCGCTGCATCCGCTTCGGCGACGACGTTCATCAGTGTGCTCCGGATCGTCCGCTGGATGGGGGTATGGCCGTTCTCCACAATAGCCACAGGCTGCTGCTCGGGGATGCCGTACGCGAGCGCTGCCGCGACGATCCGCGGCAACGCCGCGACCCCCATCAGGACGACAGTGGTGACCGAGTCATCCTTCATCGCGGCGAAGGTGGCATCGGTGACGTCGCCCTGGCCGTTCACGACATGCACGGCGGATGCCACACCCCGGTGAGTGACCGGGATTCCGGCCGACTGCGGCACGGAGATCGCACTGCTCACGCCGGGCGTCACGTCCACCGGCACTCCGGCCGTGACGCAGGCGACGACCTCCTCGCCACCGCGACCGAGGACGAAGGGATCGCCGCCCTTCAGACGGACCACCCGCTTCCCGGCTCGCGCGTGCTCGACAAGCAGGGCGTTGATCTCGTGCTGGGGCACAGGGTGGTGCCCCGGACGCTTGCCGACGTCGATCACGAGCACGCCGGGGGCCAGTTCGGAGCGCAGTTCCGCCGCCGGGCCCAGCCGATCGGCGATGACGACATCGGCTTCGGCGAGCAGTCTCCGCGCCCGCACCGTCATCAGGTCAGCGGGGCCGGGGCCACCGCCGATCAGATCGACGCGTCCGAGCAGTCCCGGCCGATGACGTCGAACGGGCAGTCGACCCGAGGTGAGCAACCCGGCGACAGCGTCGCGGACCTCGACGGAACGCCGGGGGTCGACGCCGAGCTCGCCGGTCACTCCGATCACGACGTCACCGGACGACGTCTGAGCCGTCAGCCGTGCCGAGCCGATGGTGCCGTCCGAGGCGTCGATGCAGATCACACGTCGACGCTCGCACTGAGCGGCGACGGCTCGATCGACCTTCCTGTCGCCGGTGGCGGTGTGCACGATCCAGGCGCCGGCGATGTCCCCACGGCGGAAGCGCCGCGGATACCAGGTGACGGCGTTCTCCGCGATGAGATCGCGGGTCTCGTCCGAAAGTTCCGGTGCGATGACGCGCACCCGTGCACCGTCCGCGAGGAAACGGCGCAGCCGGCGGGCCGTCACCGCACCTCCGCCGACCATCAGCACCTCGCGGCCGCGCAGCGAAAGGCCGAGCATCGTCGTCATGACCGCTCCCGTCCGATCTCCAGGTGCACGGCGCCGTCGATCACCTGGACGCCCCACACCCGCAGCTCGGCGTTCGCCTTGCCCTGGGTGTCGAGGCATTTCCCGGTGCGGAGATCGAACACCTGCTTGTGCAGGGGTGAGGCGACCGTCGGCGCCTCACCCCTGCTGCCGACGATTCCCCGCGAGATCACCTGCGCACCGCTGTACGGGTCGAGGTTGTCGACCGCATGCACCGTGCCGTCTGCCAGCAGGAAGAGCGCGACCTGGTCGCCATCGATCAGGGCAGCCCTGCCGCGCTCCACCTCGAGATCGTCGAGCGTGCAGACCCGTACCATCGTCACATCGATCACCGTGCTCATCCTCGTCTGACCTCCAATGCCGTGCCCGCGATCAGGACGCCACCGGTGCGGCGCTCCTCGGTCGTCGCCGGGCGGATCTGCCCGCGCTCGGCCACATAGGCGAGCGAGGGATCCGGGGTGTCCCCCGCATTGACGAACGAGCGGAAGCGCGCCAGCTTCGCGGGGTCGCGAAGTGTGGCCGCCCACTCGTCCTCGTAGCGGTCGACGTGCCCGGCCATCGCCTCGTCGAGATCCGCGCAGATGCCGAGACTGTCGTCGAAGATCACCGCTTTCAGGCCGTCGAGTCCGCCCTCGAGCTCTTCGCACCAGGGAGCGGTGCGCTGCAGCCGGTCGGCGGTGCGGATGTAGTACATGAAGAAGCGATCGATCGCGCGGATCAGCCCTTCGTCGTCGAGATCGGTGGCGAGCAGCTCGGCATGCCGTGGTGAGAAGCCGCCGTTGCCGCCGACGTACATGTTCCACCCGGTCTCGGTTGCGATCACCCCGACGTCCTTCGAGCGCGCCTCGGCGCATTCCCTGGCGCAGCCCGATACGCCGACCTTCAGCTTGTGCGGAGCGCGCAGTCCGCGATACCTCAGCTCCAGGCGCACGGCCATCCCCACCGAGTCCAACACACCGAACCGGCACCACGTCGAGCCGACGCACGATTTCACCGTGCGCAGCGACTTCCCGTAGGCGTGCCCGGATTCGAAGCCTGCGTCGACGAGCCGGCCCCAGATCGCCGGAAGCTGCTCGATCCGCGCACCGAACATGTCGATCCGCTGCCCGCCGGTGATCTTCGTGTACAGCGCGAAGTCCTTGGCGATCTGACCGATCACGAGCAGGCCGTCCGGGGTCACTTCGCCGCCGGGCATCCGCGGCACGACCGAGTAGGTGCCGTCCTTCTGCATGTTGGCCATCACGTGGTCGTTGGTGTCCTGAAGCGTGGCATTCTCGCCGTCGAGCACGTGGGCGCCGACGAGGACCGCGAGGATGCTGGCGATGGCCGGTTTGCAGATGTCGCAGCCCCGGCCGCGGCCGAATCGCTCGACGATCGAGCTGAAGGTCGTGAGCTGAGCGACCCGCACGGCGTCGAACAGCTGACGCCGCGACATCTCGAAGTGCTCGCACAGCGCGTTCGACACGGTCTGACCGAGCTTGGTGAGTTCCTGGCCGACGACCTTCTTCACCATCAGCACGCAGGAGCCGCAGGTGGCGCCCGCCTTCGTGCACCCCTTGACCGCTGCCGCGTCGGCGCAGCCCTCCTCGTGCACGGCCTGGCGGATGCGACCAGCCGTCACATTGGAGCAGGAGCAGACGACGGCCTCGTCGGGCAGTTCGCCGCCGGGTGCCTCGACGCCGCCCTCGGGCAGCAGATAGGCGGCCGGATCCGCGCCCAACCGGGCCCCGACGAGCGGACGCAGAGAGCCGTAGGCCGCAGCATCACCAACCAGGATGCCGCCGAGCAGCGTCTGCGCATCATCGGAGAGCACGAGCTTCTTGTAGACGCCGGCGACCGGATCGGCGTAGACGACGTCGAGCGCGTTGGGGGTGGTGGCCATCGCATCGCCGAAGCTCGCCACGTCGACACCCGAGAGCTTGAGCTTCGCCGACTCGTCGTAGCCGGGGAAAGTCGCCTCACCGCCGAGCAGCCTGGTCGCCGCGACCTCGGCCATCGCATAGCCGGGAGCGACGAGACCGACGCAGCGCCCCTCGTAGTTCGCGACCTCGCCGATCGCGAGGATGTGCGCATCGGAGGTCGAGCAGCGCTCGTCGATGACGACGCCGCCGCGCGGGTGCACGGCGAGCTCCGCGCCACGGGCGAGCTCATCGCGTGGCCGCACGCCGACCGTGAACACGACCACGTCCGCGCGATGGAAAGATCCGTCCTGGAACTCGAGCGCCGTGACCGCACCGGAGTCGTCAGGATCGAGTCGCGTGGTGCGCGCCTCGGTACGTACCGAGATACCGCGCGCCTCGAGCAGGCGGCGCAGCATGCCGGCCCCGGCGGCATCCAGCTGGTTGGACATCAGCCGGTCCGAGTACTGCACGACCGTGGCGTCGACGTCCATCCCCTGAAGGGCACCCGCAGCCTCGAGGCCGAGCAGGCCGCCGCCGATCACCGCGCCACGCAGCGGGCGCCCCAGCATCCGCTCGCGCTTCTGAACGAAGTCGCGCAGCGCCTGCACGTCGTCCAACGTCCGGTACACGAAGCATCCGGGGAGGTCGGCACCGTCCACAGCCACCCTGGCCGCGTACGACCCGGTCGCGAGCACCAGCGAGTCGTAACTCAGCGTGCGCCGGGCCCTGGTGGAGACCGTCTTCGCGGCCCGATCGATGCGCAGCACCCGGTCGTCCGGGATGAGACGGACCCGAGGATCGTCGAACACGGCGCGATCCAGGACCAGATCGTCGGCGGATGCCCCCGAGAAGAAGCCGGTCAGTCCCACCCGGTCATAGGGGTGTCGTCCTTCGTCGCCCACCACGGTGACCCGCAGTGCCGCATCGGTGCGGGTGAGCAGGCTCTCCACGAAGCGGTGCGCCACCATTCCGGCTCCGACGACCAGGATCTCCTGCTGCGTGCTCGCGGTGTCGTTCATCATCGCTCCTGTCGACCGGGATGGATATGTCGTGCTGGCGACGATAGGAGCGCGGTGTTTCCCGGACGTGACGATCTGTGTTTCACCCGTCGAACGATCTCCTCACAATCCAGTGACGGTCGTGTGAACACGCGTGCCCTGTTCGTGGAGTCGTCACGTACTAGGCTGAACCTCGTCCTTTCCGCCTCCCGCGGGCTGACCGCGCAAGGAGAATTCACTGTGTCTGCCAACGAGCCTTCGAAGCCGACTCCACCCGTTCCTGCTCCCCCGGCTGCTCCTCTGCCGCGGAAGATCCCGACACCGGCGGCCGTCGCCCCGGTGACGCCGACCGCGCCCGCGACCAGCGGCGCAGCCCAGTGGGGCAGAGTCGCGGAGGACGGCACGGTCGAAGTGCGCGAGGGCGACGAGTGGCGGGTCGTCGGACAGTACCCGGACGGCACATCCGACGAGGCTCTCGCCTACTTCGTGCGCAAGTTCGATGACATCGCGTTCAAGGTGCACACGCTCGAGCAGCGCCACAAGGCCGGCGGCGCAACCGCCAGCGACCTGGTGAAGCAGGCCGGTCACCTCCTCGACGAGGCGACGGATGCGGCCGCTGTCGGCGACCTCGCCTCGCTGCGCGAGCGCCTCAACGCTCTGACTTCCTCTCTCTCGGAGGCGACCGCTCAGGAGGCGCAGCAGGCGAAGGAACTCGTCGACCAGGCCGTGGCCGAGCGCACCGCTCTGGTCGAGCGCGCCGAGGAGATCGCCGCGCGAGACCTCACCAAGGTGCAGTGGAAGCAGGTCACCGCTGAGCTCGGCGAGCTCTTCGACACCTGGCAGGCCCAGCAGCAGAATGGCCCGCGACTGTCCAAGGGCATCTCCCAGCAGCTCTGGAAGCGTTTCCGTGATGCTCGCGCCGTGGTCGACAAGCAGCGCCGCGCGTTCTACTCGGAACTCGACGACACGCACAAGGCCGCACGCGATGTGAAGGCACGTCTCGTCGAGCGCGCAGAGGCTCTGGCCCCTCGTGGTGTCGACGGCATCCCCTCCTACCGCACGCTCCTCGACGAGTGGAAGGCAGCAGGACGGGCCGGCCGCAAGGTCGATGACGCACTGTGGGCGAAGTTCAAGGCCGCCGGCGACGCCCTCTACGCCGCGCGCAGCGAGCAGGCAGCAGCCGAGGAAGCCGAATCCGCTCCCCGGATCGAGGAGCGCGAAGCGCTTCTCGAGGAGGCGAAGGCGGTTGCCGACGAGTCGAACATCAAGCGCGCCCGCGCCCTGCTCACTCGTATCCAGCGCCAGTGGGACGACGGCGGACGGATCTTCCCGCGCGAGAAGGAACGTGCCCTCGACGACCGACTGCGCGTCATCGAGCAGGCGCTCAAGGCCCGCGAGGACGTCGACTGGAAGAAGAACAACCCGACGACCACGGCCAGGGCGAACGACATGAGTTCGCAGCTGCTCGAGGCCATCGAGAAGCTCGAGGCCGAACTGGCTGCGGCGGAGAAGGCCGGCGATAAGAAGGCGGCGAAGGCCGCGGCGGATGCCCTGGAGGCGCGTCGCGCCTGGCTGAACGCCCTCGGTTCCTGACGTTATCCACAGATCCTCTGCGGAGGATCTGAGCGCGGGGTGCGCTGCGCCACACTGGCGTGATGCACCCCGCGCTCTTCTATCTGCCCGGTGACCGGCTCGCACAGCCGGAGCTGAGTGCGGCGCGACTGGACGGCCACGTCGTCGAACTCGGAGAGGGCTACATCCCGGCGGATCTTGTCGAGGGACCCGAGGTGCGGGCTGCGGGCCTCCGCTCGCTGATCATGCCGGGCATGGCGGCGTCCGGCCCTTCCGCGGCCTGGATCCACGGAGCGGGTGACGGTCCGCCGTCGCCCCATCACGCACGACGTGCCGTCGCCAGACGCCTGCGCCCTGCTGTCAGCGCACGACTGATCTTCCATGATGTGCTTCTCGCGCCCGGTGATCTCACGCAGATCGCCGGGCTGTCGGTATCGACGCCACTGCGCACCATGATCGATCTGATCCTCGGCATCCACCGGGATCCTGCCTCGGCGACCTGGGCGGCGGCCCTCGCAGAGCTCACCCCCGGGCTCGTTGCGGCCGCCGCGCACGAGGTGCGGACTCTGCACCGGGTGCCCGGAACCCGCGCCGCCCTGACGTGGATCGAACAGCGGGAATGAAGAAGCGGCTACGAGGTGGTGACCCGGTAGACGTCGTAGACCGCATCGATCCTTCGCACCGCGTTGAGCACCCGGTCCAGATGCACGGCATCGCCCATCTCGAACACGAAACGGCTGATCGCGAGACGCTCGTCGGTCGTCGAGACGGTTGCCGAGAGGATGTTCACGTGGTGCTCGCTCAGAACACGAGTGACATCCGAGAGAAGACCGGAGCGATCCAGCGCTTCGACCTGGATGTGGACCCGGAACACGCTCTTCGTCGTCGGCGCCCAGGAGACCTCGACGAATCGATCCTGCTCCCCGCTCAGCGCCTTCACGTTGACGCAGTCGGCGCGGTGCACTGATACTCCGCTGCCGCGGGTGACGAAGCCGACGATCGGGTCGCCGGGTACCGGGGTGCAGCACTTCGCGAGCTTGACCAGGATGTCGGCGGCACCGCGGACCAGAATGCCGGAGTCGCCGCTGCGCGGCTCCCTGGTCGGTACGCTGCCCGGAAGGTCGATCGCGCCCGTGGTGGTGTCGTTGTCGGCCACGAGGGCGGTGACCTTCTCGAGCACCGATTGGGTGGAGACATGGCCTTCGCCGACGGCCGCGTACAACGCCGAGACGTCTTCGTAGCGCAGCTGGTGGGCGACCTCCGCGAAGGAGTCCTGGTTCATCAGACGCTGCAGCGGCAGATTCTGCCGGCGCATCGCCCTGGCGATGGCTTCCTTGCCCTGCTCGATCGCCTCTTCGCGACGCTCCTTGGTGAACCAGCCGCGGATCTTGTTGCGCGCACGTGTGCTGCGCACGAATCCCAGCCAGTCCTGGCTCGGTCCGGCATCGGGGTTCTTCGACGTGAAGACTTCGACGACATCGCCGCTCTTCAGCTCCGACTCCAGCGGCACCAGCCGTCCGTTGACCTTCGCGCCCATGGTGCGATGGCCGATCTCGGTGTGCACGGCATACGCGAAATCGACCGGAGTCGCGCTGGCGGGCAGGCCGACGACACGCCCCTTCGGCGTGAAGACGTAGACCTCTTTCGCCCCGATCTCGAAGCGCAGCGAATCGAGGAACTCGCCGGGATCCGCCGTCTCCGCCTGCCAGTCCGAGATGTGCGCAAGCCACGCCATGTCCGCATCGGAGGCGCGGACCTCGGTCTTGCCGCCGTTCATCCGTTCCTTGTACATCCAGTGAGCGGCGACGCCGTACTCGGCCTGGTGATGCATCTCGTTGGTGCGGATCTGGATCTCGACCGTCCGGCCACCTGGGCCGATCACCGTGGTGTGCAGCGACTGGTAGAGGTTGAACTTCGGGGTGGCGATGTAATCCTTGAACCGCCCCGGCAGAGGCGTCCAGCGGGCGTGGATCGCACCGAGCACGGCGTAGCAGTCGCGCACGGAGCCGACCAGGACCCGGATGCCGATGAGGTCGTAGATGTCGTCGAACTCGCGACCGCGCACGACCATCTTCTGGTACACCGAATACAGCTGCTTGGGCCGGCCTACGACCTTGCCGCGGATGCGCAGGTCACGAAGATCCTCGTCGATCTCCTCCACGACCTTCTGCAGGTACTGCTCTCGTTGCGGCGTGCGCTGCGCGATGAGGCTGTGGATCTCGTTGTAGATCTTCGGATGCAGAACCGCGAAGGAGAGATCCTCGAGCTCCGATTTGATGGCCTGGATGCCGAGTCGATTCGCCAGGGGCGCATAGATCTCCAGCGTCTCCTTGGCCTTCTTGGCGGCTTTCTCCGGGGGGACGAAGCCCCAGGTCCGAGCGTTGTGCAGACGGTCGGCGAGCTTGATCAGCAGCACTCTGATGTCCTTGGACATCGCCACGATCATCTTGCGGACCGTCTCGGCCTGTGCGCTCTCGCCGTACTTGACCTTGTCGAGCTTGGTGACGCCGTCGACCAGCATCGCGACCTCGTCGCCGAACTCCGCCGTCAGATCGGTGAGTGCGTAGCCGGTGTCCTCGACCGTGTCATGCAGCAGGGCAGCAGCGATCGCACGCGGACCGAGGCCGAGTTCGGCGAGGATCTGGGCCACGGCGAGCGGATGAGTGATGTACGGTTCGCCGCTCTGGCGCAGTTGCCCGGAGTGCTTGTCCTTCGCGACCGCGTAGGCCCGTTCGATGACCGAGAAGTCACCGCGCGGATGGTTCGCCCTGACCGTCCTGATCAGATTGTCGAGATCATTGATCCGCGGAGCGCGCGAGAAGATACGGGGCACGAGCCGTCGCAGACTCGAGCCCTGCGCCGACGGGTTCGCCTCCGCCATCCATCACCTCCGGGTCAGATCATCCTACGCGCGCTGGCGGGGACTCAGCCCCGCCAGCGAAAGCACTGTCTAGGCGTCGACCGTGGCACGGCTCCGCGCGTCGAGGATCCTCGCGTCGCGCTCGGCGATCTGCGGTTCCTTCTCGCGGAACAGCGAGTACAACGGGGCCGCGACGAACAGCGTCGAGTAGGTCGCGACGATGATGCCGACGAAGATCGACAGCGAGATGTCGGTGAGGGTCTCGGCCCCCAGCCAGAACGCGCCGATGAAGAGGATCGCGCCGACCGGAAGGGCCGCGACGACAGACGTGTTGATCGAGCGGATCAGCGTCTGGTTGACGGCCAGGTTCACGGACTCGCCGAACAGACGCGACGTACGCTCGCCGTCCTCCAGCGTGTTCTCGCGGATCTTGTCGAAGACCACGGTGGTGTCGTAGAGCGAGTACGCGAGGATCGTCAGGAATCCGATCACGGCGGCCGGCGAGATCTCGAAGCCTGCCAGCGCGTACACGCCCACGGTGATGACCAGCACATCGAGCAGGCCGATGATGGCCGCAGCCGACATCTTCCAGGTGCGGAAGTAGATCGCGAGGATCAGGAACGTCAGGGCGAGGAAGATCGCCAGGCCCCACAGCGACTGCTTCGTGACGTTCTCACCCCAGGCCGGGCCGATGAACGAGGAGGTGACGCTCTCGGCCTCCACCTTGTAGGCGTCGGCGAGAGCGCTCGCGACCTGCTGCGTCTCTTCCGCGCTCATCTGGTCGGTCTGCACGCGCACGTCGGCTCCGCCGACGATGACGACCTTGGTCGTGGCCTCGGGTGCCACGGAACGGACCGCATCGGTGGCGCGCGCCTGGTCGGTGCTCTCCGGAGCGACGATCGTGAACTGCGATCCGCCGGTGAACTCGATCGAGAACTGGATCGGGCGGAACACCGGCACGAGGGCCGCGCCGACGACGAGAGCGATCGCGATGATGAACCACAACCGCCGCTTGCCGACGAACGGGAAAGAGGTCTTTCCCGAGTACAGGTTGTTGCCGAACTCACTCATGGAAGCCATCAGGCGTCTCCCTCATTTCCGGAGCTCGTGGTTCTATCGCCGGCGAGGGCGTCGGCGCGTTTGCGCTCGGCGATGGTCTGCCGACGATCCGCCTCCCCGCGTGAGCGGGCGTTCTTGGCGGCGCGACCGGCGGTCGACGTGGCCACCTCGCGGTACTGCGAGCGAGTGCGGTACACAGAGCCGAGCGCCTCCGGATCGAGACCAGACAGGCGATGGCCACCTCCGAAGAAGCGGGTGCGCGCGAGCAGCTGCATCACCGGGTGCGTGAAGATCACGAAGATGAAGACGTCGATCAGGGTGGTGAGGCCGAGCGTGAACGCGAAGCCCTTCACCGTGGCATCGGCGAGGATGTACAGAACGACGGCGGCGAGGATGTTGATCGACTTCGAGATGTAGATCGTGCGCTTGGCACGCCCCCATCCGTCTTCGACCGCCGACGTGATCGACTTGCCGTCGCGGAGCTCATCACGGATGCGCTCGAAGTAGACGATGAACGAGTCGGCCGTGAATCCGATCGACACGATAAGTCCCGCGACGCCAGCGAGCGAGAGCCGGAAGCCGAGACGCCACGCGAGGATGCAGATGATCACATAGGTGAGCACGGCCATCACGGCGATCGAGGCGATGATCACGGTGCCGAGTGCTCGATAGCTGATCAGCGAGTACACCGCGACCAGCGCGAGTCCGATGAGACCGGCAATGAGACCGATCTGCAGCTGCTGGGTGCCGAGGGTCGCCGAGATCGTGTCGGAGCTCTCCACGGTGAAGCTCAGCGGCAGTGCACCGTACTTGAGCTGGTCGGCGAGCGTCTTGGAGGTCTCCAGGGTGAAACTGCCCGAGATGCTGGGGCGGCCGTCCTGGATGAGGCCGTTCATCCGCGGTGCGGAGATCACATCGCCGTCGAGCACGAAAGCGAACTGGTCACGAGGCGAGAGACCGGCGATCCGGTTCTCGTTCAGACGCTGGCTGACCTTGCCGAAGGCCTCGGTGCCCTTGTCGTCCATCGTCAACTGCACGAGCCATGCCCCGGTCTTCGGGTCACGACCGTTGGTCGCGTCCTCGATCACATCACCGGTGAGTTCGACCGGGCCGAGGAGGTACTTGAACTGCTTGGTCTCGTCGCAGGTGATCAGCGGCTGATCCTCCGGCGCATTGGCCGGGTCTCCGGTGGGGTTGGCGCAGTCGTAGGCGAGGAACTCAGCCGTCAGCTTCGGCGTGGCCCAGGCCATGTCGCTCGCGTCCGTGGGCTCCGGCGTCGGAACGGCGTTGAGCGAGGGGTCCGGTGTCGGATACGGCGTGTTCTTGCCGTCCTCGCCGACGAACTCGTTCGTGCCTGCGTTCGTGGCGATCACCGCACGGAACTCGAGCTGGGCGCTGGCCTGGATCCGGGCACGCGTCTGCTCGTCGGCCACCCCGGGGATCTGGACGACGATGTTGCGTCCGCCCTCGGTGGTGATGTCGGCCTCGGCGACACCGGCGGCGTCGACGCGCTGCCGGATGATGGATGCCGCCTGGTCCATCTGCTCCTGGGTCGGAGCCGAGCCGTCTCCGGTGGCTGCTCCCAGAACGATCTGCGTGCCGCCCTGCAGGTCGAGTGCCAGTTCAGGTGTCCAGGAGCTCTTCTGGAATCCGTACACGCCGAGCGCGTTGACACCGAAGAGGGCCGCCGTCACGAGAAGCAGGCCGAGGAGGACCCGCCACGCATGGCGGACCGGAGAGGATGAAGCCACGTGAGTTCAGCTTTCTGAGTAGCCGGTTGTGCGGTGCAAGAATTGGCCGGGCGCGGCGCCGCGACTACTTCTTGTCGTCGGAGTCGTTGTCCAGGCGGGCGCGAGTCTCTTCGACGGTCTCGACGTCCGATGCCGCTGCATCCGCGACGACGGCATCGCCATCGAGCTCGGCCTCGACGTCTTCGACGACGACGTCCTTCGGCTCGACGATCCGGAGGATCGCCTGGCTGTGCACCTCGATGACCGTTCCGGGAGCGATCTCGACCAGCGCCGGAGCATCGAGGTCCTCAGCGTCGTACGCGACGATCGTGCCGAAGATGCCGCCCTGAAGGAGCACCTTCACGCCGGGAACCGTCTTGGTGGCCTTCTCTTCCTGCTCTGCCTTCATCTGCTTCGTGCGCTTGCGCGTGTTGAAGATCATGAAGACCAGGAGGACGGCAAGAAGGCCGAAGAGGAGGAATTCCATGGGCATGGAGAAGCGCCTTTCTCAGGTGCACGCGCCAGCCTTTGGGCGCACAAGGGGTATCGGGGGGAAGTCTTCAGCGATTATAGGTCATCGAGGCGAAGCGCCCCGTCCGGGTGAGACACCCCGAGGTGCGCGTATGCCTCCGGCATCGCGATTCGCCCGCGCGGAGTCCTCCCGAGAAAACCGATCCGGACGAGGTAGGGTTCGACGACGCTTTCGACCGTCTCGCCTTCCTCGCCGACGGCGACCGCGAGCGTGCTGAGCCCGACCGGCCCCCCTCGGAAGCGACGCACCAGGGCTTCGAGCACCGCCCGGTCGAGGCGGTCCAGACCGATCGAGTCGACGTCGTAGAGCTCGAGTGCCGCACGCACGTCGCCGAGCGAGGCCGATGCGCCTTTGCCGTGCACGAGGGCGTAGTCGCGCACGCGGCGCAGCAGGCGATTGGCGATGCGGGGCGTTCCGCGCGAGCGACGGGCGATCTCGGACAGCGAATCCGACGGCAGATCGACCCCGAGCACGAGCGCCGAGCGCGCGATCACCCGCTCGAGCTCCGACTCGTCGTAGAACTCGAGGTGGCCGGTGAAACCGAAACGGTCACGCAACGGGTTCGGCAGCAGACCGGACCGCGTGGTCGCACCGACGAGGGTGAACGGCGACAGCTCCAGGGGGATGCTGGTCGCCCCGGCGCCCTTTCCGACCATGATGTCGATACGGAAGTCCTCCATCGCGAGATAGAGCATCTCTTCGGCGGAGCGGGCCATCCGATGGATCTCGTCGATGAAGAGAACCTCGCCCGGGATCAGGCTGGACAGCAGCGCGGCAAGATCACCTGCGTGCTGGATCGCCGGGCCGCTGGAGAGCCGCAACGGTCGCTGGCTCTCATGCGCGACGATCATCGCGAGCGTGGTCTTCCCGAGACCGGGCGGGCCCGCGAGCAGGATGTGATCGGCCGTGCGGTTCTGGATGCGCGCGGCCTCGAGCAGCAGTTCGAGCTGGCCGCGCACCTTCTGCTGTCCGACGAATTCACTGAGGCTGGTCGGGCGCAGAGCGCCTTCGATCGCGAGCTCGACGTCGTCGACCGGCTCCGCGGCCTCGCGGCCGTCAGCCACGCGTCTGACCGCCCTGTGCGGGCCCGAGCAGCGCCAGCGTGCGTCGGAGCAGAGCCGCGACAGAGCCGCGCTCGGCATCCGTGGAGTCTGCGGCCGTCTGCGCTGCCGCCTCGGCGGCCACTCTCTCCGACCAGCCGAGGCCGACAAGAGCCGCAGCCACCTGGGTGACCACGTCTGCACCTGCGGCGGCAGCCGGCTTCGAGGTGAATCCCACCGCTCTCACCTTGCCCGCGAGCTGCAGCACGATGAGCTTCGCCGTCTTCGGCCCGATGCCGGAGACACGGCGGAACGGGGCGTCGTCTTCGGCGGTCACCGCCTCGGCGATCTGGTCGACGGTGAGGTGGGAGAGCACGCCGAGTGCCGATTTCGGTCCGACGCCGGTGACGCTGATGAGGAGTCCGAAGACCTCGAGTTCGCTCCGGTCGGCGAATCCGAAAAGCGACAGCGCATCCTCGCGGACGATGAGGCTGGTGTGCAGGAGAAGTCGCTCCCCGACCGTCGCGGTGTGCGCGACATCGCCGGGCACGGCGACGGCGAATCCGACGCCACCGACATCGAGGACGACCTGATCGGGCGTCGTGTGCAGGACGACACCGTGCAGCGAGGAGATCATTGCTTCAGCCTATGGCGCGGATCGTAGATATGTTCGAGCGACACGCTCCGCGTCGGCCCAGGCGCGCTGCGCAGGCGTGAGCACCCCCTGCGTCGAGCCGGCACCGCTCCCCCGCCGCCAGGCGTGGCAGAGGGCGATCGCCAGGGCATCGGCGGCGTCAGCAGGCTGCGGTGGGGCATCGAGACGAAGGATGCGGGCGATCATCGACTGCACCTGTCGCTTGTCGGCGGAGCCGTAGCCGGTCACAGCGGCCTTGACCTCGCTCGGCGTGTGCGTGGCGGCGGGGAGACCCGCTTCGGCGGCGAGGAGGAGCGCCACGCCGCTCGCCTGCGCCGTGCCCATCACGGTGTGGCTGTTCTGCTGCGCGAAGACGCGCTCCACCGCCACCGCATCCGGCTCATGCGCTGCGATGACCTCGCGGATGCCGGCCGCGATGATCGCGAGACGCTCACCGATCGGCGCATCCGGCGAGGAGCGGATCACGCCGACGTGCACGAGCGTGCCGCGGCGCGCCGGGTCGACGTCGACGACGCCGACACCGCACCGGGTGAGGCCGGGGTCGATGCCGAGCACCCGCAGCGAGGAGGAGGTCACTCCCCCAGGCTAGGTGCGACGGCGGACATCGAGCGTGCGGCTCGCCTTACTCGTCGTTCTCGAGCTCGGCCTGCACCTCGGCGGTCAGATCGAAATTGCTGAACACGTTCTGCACGTCGTCGCTGTCTTCGAGGGCGTCGATGAGCCGGAAGATCTTGCGCGCGGTGTCGGCGTCGACCTCGACCTTGAGGTTCGGCACGAACTCGACATCGGCCGATTCGTACTCGATGCCCGCGTCCTGCAGCGCGGTGCGCACCGCGACCAGGTCGGATGCCTCGGTGATGACGGCGAAGCCGTCGCCGTGCGGCTCGACTTCCTCGGCACCCGCCTCGAGGACCGCCATCATGATGTCGTCTTCCGTGGTGCCCTCGGAGCCGACCACGATGACGCCCTTGCGGGTGAAGTTGTACGCGACGCTGCCGGGGTCGGCGAGATTGCCGCCGTTGCGGCTGAGTGCGGTGCGCACCTCGGCGGCGGCACGGTTC
The DNA here is from genome assembly GCF_045690355.1 of Microbacterium sp. LTA6. Classification (NCBI taxonomy): domain Bacteria; kingdom Bacillati; phylum Actinomycetota; class Actinomycetes; order Micrococcales; family Microbacteriaceae; genus Microbacterium; species Microbacterium sp. LTA6. Next base: position 3,275,108 of record NZ_CP147855.1, on the reverse strand, counting down.
TTGTTGTCGGTCAGACACTCGATCATGAGGGCGACGCCGTTCGGCCCGTAGCCCTCGTACATGATCGACAGATACTCGACGGATTCGCCGCCGATTCCGGCACCGCGCTTGACTGCACGGTCGATGTTGTCCTTCGGGACGGAGGTCTTCTTCGCCTTGAGGATGGCGTCGAACAGCGTCGGGTTGCCCTGAAGATCGGCACCGCCCAGCTTCGCCGCGACTTCGATGTTCTTGATGAGCTTGGCCCACGACTTCGCACGGCGAGAGTCGATGATCGCCTTCTTGTGCTTGGTCGTCGCCCACTTGGAATGCCCGGACATAGTTCTCCGCTCGTCGTCACGCCCGGGAGCAGTGCCCAGGGCGTCGTCCATTCTAACGAACCCGTCCGCCCGCCTCGCATGGATCGGTCTTGTCGGGCCGTTCGCCCGGTGGAAGACTTGCGCCCATGGATGAACGAGAGCGTGCTCTCGATGCCGCCCACGATCGCGCGACGGAGTTCTTCCGCACGCTCGATGACAGGCCCGTCTGGCCGCGCGCGAGCCTCGACGACATGCTGGAGGCGTTCGGCGGCCCCTTGGCAGCGCAGGGCGCCGACCCTGCTGCGGTGATCGAGGAGATCGCTCGACGCGCCGACCCGGGACTGGTCGCGATTCCCGGTGGGCGCTTCTTCGGTTTCGTGATCGGATCGACCCTTCCGGCTGCTCTTGCGGCCGACTGGCTCGTGTCGGCGTGGGATCAGAATTCCGGCTCGTCCACGCTGACGCCGGCGACCGTCGCGATGGAGCGCGTCGCCGGACAGTGGATGCTCGCTCTCTTCGGACTTCCGGAATCGGCCAGCGTCGGGTTCGTGACCGGCGGACAGGTGGCCAACTTCACCGGCCTCGCGGCTGCGCGCAACGAAGTCCTGCGTCGCGCAGGGTGGGACCTCGCCGAGGACGGTCTGCGCTCCGCCCCACCGTTGCGCTTCGTCGTCGGGGCCCATCGACATGGCTCGGTGGACCGCGCGGCACGCTTCCTCGGGATCGGACGCGCCGAGATGATCGTCGTCGATTCCGACGCCCAAGGCCGAATGCGGGCGGATGCGCTGGAGCGGATGCTCCACGGCGGCGAGGGTCCGCTGATCGTCTGCCTGCAGGCGGGCGAGGTGCACACCGGCGCGTTCGATGACTTCGCGACCCTGATCCCGATCGCGCGGGACCATGGCGCATGGGTGCACGTCGACGGCGCTTTCGGGCTCTGGGCAGCGGCATCCCCGTCTCTTCGATCGCTGACTGCCGGTATCGAACAGGCGGACTCCTGGGCGACGGATGCGCACAAGACGCTCAACGTCCCCTATGACTGCGGCATGGCGATCGTCCGCGATCCGGCCCACTCGATCGCCGCGTTCCGTACCGGCGGCGACTACCTGATCTACTCCGGGTTGGATCCGTGGGACGTCACGCCGGAGCTCTCGCGCCGCGCCCGCGGGGTACCCGCCTGGGCGGCGATGCGCAGCCTCGGTCGCACGGGAATCGCAGAGCTCATCGAAAGGCTGCACGCCAACGCCGTGTCGATGGCCGCCGGCCTCGCGGCCATCGAGGGCGTGGAGGTGCGCAACGACGTCGACTACACGCAGGTGATGTTCGGCCTCGGATCGGATGAGGCGACCCGTGATCTGGGCGCGGCGATTCTCCGCGACGGCACGGCGGTCGTCACCGGTGCGGAATGGCGCGGACGCGCGGCGCTGCGCTGCTCGATGTCATCGTGGGTGACCACCGCAGAGGACGTCGATCGCACCGTCGCCGCGATCCGCAGGCTCGTGACGGACTAGGCGGCCGCGCGAACGCGTGCGAGGAACCGCTCATGGAAACGGGTCTCGCCGGTGATCTCCGGGTGAAAGCTGATGCCGAGCAGGTTTCCCTGTTCGACCGCGACCACCCGGCCGTCGTCGAGACTCGCCAGAACCGAGGCGGCGTCGCCGACGGCTTCGACGACCGGACCCCGGATGAACGCGGCTCGCACCGGCTCCGCGCCCAGCGCAGGAACGTCGAGCTGAGCCTCGAACGACTCCGTCTGCCGCCCGAACGCGTTCCGGCGCACGGTGACGTCCAGTCCCCCGAAGGATTCCTGACCGTCGATCGCGTCGACGAGTCGATCGGCGAGCATGATGAGCCCGGCGCAGGTGCCGAGCATCGGCATCCCCTCCGCGATCGCAGCGCGGATCGGCTCCTGCATCCCGAAGATCCGGGAGAGCTTGTCGATGACGCTCGATTCCCCGCCGGGGATCACGAGGCCGTCGACGAGCGCGAGTTCTTCGGGTCGGCGAACCAGACGCACCTCGGCACCGAGCCGGGTGAGCAGGGTGGCGTGCTCGCGCACGTCACCCTGCAATGCCAGAACGCCGGCCCTCAGGCCTTTCGACGCGCTCAGCGGGTCACCAGCCACGCTCGGACAGGCGGTGCGGCGCCGGGAGATCGGTCACGTTGATGCCGACCATCGCCTCACCGAGTCCACGGGAGACCTCGGCGACGATCTTGGCGTCGTCGAAGAACGTCGTGGCCTTGACGATCGCCTTCGCCCGCTCCGCGGGGTTACCCGACTTGAAGATGCCGGAACCGACGAACACGCCGTCCGCGCCCAGCTGCATCATCATCGCGGCATCCGCCGGGGTGGCGACTCCGCCGGCGACGAACAGGACGACGGGGAGCTTGCCGGTCTCGGCGATCTCGGCGACGAGCTCGTACGGCGCCTGCAGTTCCTTGGCCGCGACGAACAGTTCGTCCTTCGTCATCGAGCGGAGCACGTTGATCTCGCTCTTGATCTTGCGGATGTGCTTCGTGGCCTCGGAGACGTCACCGGTGCCGGCCTCGCCCTTCGAACGGATCATCGCCGCGCCCTCGTTGATGCGACGCAGCGCCTCGCCCAGGTTGGTGGCACCGCAGACGAAAGGCACGGTGAAGCCGAACTTGTCGATGTGGTTGACGTAGTCGGCCGGCGACAGCACCTCGGACTCGTCGATGTAGTCGACACCGAGCTCCTGCAGCACCTGCGCCTCGACGAAGTGTCCGATGCGGGCCTTGGCCATCACCGGGATGGAGACCGAGGCGATGATGCTGTCGATCATGTCGGGGTCGCTCATCCGCGAGACGCCGCCCTGGGCGCGGATGTCTGCGGGCACACGCTCGAGGGCCATGACGGCGACAGCGCCGGCATCCTCGGCGATCTTGGCCTGATCCGCGGTGACGACGTCCATGATGACGCCGCCCTTGAGCATCTCTGCAAGGCCGCGCTTCACGCGTGCGGAACCGGTGGTGGGGGCAGTGTCAGTCATTGCGGTCCTCTCGGGTGAACCAATGATGGTGTTTGATCTATGTCAAAAGATAGCACCGGTCCGGACAATCTAGAATCGGATGACGAGGGGTGACATGAACCACGAGATCACAGGCTCGACTGCGGCCGATATCGCCGCCAGCGTGCGCGGGCTCAGGGAGCGCGGGGCGCTGCGTCCGGGGAGCCCGCTGCCGCCGGTTCGGGAGCTCGCCGCCACGCTCGGAGTCAATCGCAACACCGCCGTCGCCGCGTATCGACAGCTGGCGCAAGCCGGGCTGGTCATCTCGCGCGGACGCGCAGGCACCGTGATCGCCGGCGTCGACGCCGTCGCCCAGGAGGGCTACGCCGCGGACAACGTGCTGCGCGATGTCGGCACCGGCAACCCGGATGCCCGGCTCATCCCCGATCCCTCCCCCGCCCTGGCCACCGTCACCGGCCGCCCCGTGCTCTACGGTGAACCGGTCATCGACGGCGCGCTCGAGACGTGGGCGCGGAACTGGGTGGCGTCCGACCTCGGCGAGTCCGACTTCCGCATCACGATCACCAGCGGGGCGGTGGATGCCGTCGAACGACTTCTCGCGCAGGCGTTGATGCGCGACGACGCCGTGGCACTGGAGGATCCCTGCTTCCTGGCCAGCATCCACACCGTGCGCCTCGGCGGCTACCGGGCGATCGCCGTGCCGGTGGACGATGAGGGGATGACGGTCGACGGTCTGCGCGCGGCACTGGATGCCGGAATCCGTGCGGTGATCTGCACGCCACGCGCGCAGAATCCGACCGGGGCGAGCATGTCCGCGCAGCGTGCGGCCGACCTGCGCGCCGTGCTGGCGGATCACCCCTACGTCCTGATCATCGAGGACGATCATTTCTCGATGCTGTCGCAGCGCCCGCATGAATCCTTGATCGGCCCCGGTCACCGTCGATATGCACTGGTGCGGTCGGTATCGAAGTTCCTCGGCCCCGACATGTGCCTCGCCGTCGCCGCGACCGACCCCGAGACGGCCGAACGGCTGGCCATGCGGCTGAGCCCCGGCACCACGTGGGTGAGTCATCTGCTGCAGCGGCTGACTCTGGCTCAGGTGACCGATCCGGAGGTGATGGCCCGCATCGCCGTTGCCGGACGCCACTACGCCGAGCGCAACGAAGCATTCGCGGCGCGGCTGCGTGAGCTCGGCCTCCGCGTCCCGTCGACGGACGGGCTGAGTCTCTGGGTGGAGCTTCCCCAGCCGGCCCGGCTCGTGTCGGAACGGCTGATGCGCCGTGGGTGGCTGGTGCGCACCGGCGACGACTTCGCTCTCGACGACCGGGCAGAACCGTCTCACCATATTCGTCTGACCGTGCATGACCTGTCGGACGACGACACGGCCACGCTCGTGTCCGATCTGGCAGCGGCGATCCGCTGACGTCATCCGGGACTGTCTGATGGCAGGATCGAAGGATGAAGATCCTCTCCATCCAGTCGGCCGTCGCCTACGGCCACGTCGGCAACTCGGCCGCGGTCTTCCCGCTGCAGCGCATCGGCGTCGAGGTGCTGCCGGTCTACACGGTGAACTTCTCGAACCACACCGGCTACGGCGCCTGGCGGGGTCCTCTGATCGCGCCGGATGACGTTCGTGAGGTCATCACCGGCATCGAGGAGCGCGGCGTCTTCGGCGAGCTCGATGCGGTGCTTTCCGGGTATCAGGGCGGCGAGGGCATCGGAGACGTGATCATCGACGCCGTGTCTCGCGTGAAGGCCGCGAATCCGAAGGCCGTCTACGCGTGCGATCCGGTGATGGGCAACGCGAAGTCGGGGTGCTTCGTGGCACCGGCGATCCCGGTGCTGCTCCGTGAGCGTGTCGTGCCGGTCGCCGACATCATCACGCCGAACCAGTTCGAACTCGGCTTCCTCACCGGCACCGAGCCGGACACGCTCGAATCCACCCTTGCCTCGGCGGACATCGGGCGGGCGATGGGGCCGCGCACGGTCCTCGTCACGAGCGTCGAGCGTCCCGATCGAGAAGAGGGCACGATCGAGATGCTCGCGGTCGACGATGAGGGCGCATGGATCGTGCAGACGCCGCATCTGCCGATGAAGGCGAATGGGTCAGGTGACGTCACCGCAGCGCTGTTCACCGCGCATTACGTGCAGACCGGCAGCGCCCGGACGGCGCTCGAGCGCACGGCATCCAGCGTCTACGATCTCCTCAAGGCGACCCTCGAATCCGGCGAGCGGGAACTCCAGCTCATCGAAGCGCAGGAGTTCTACGCGAATCCGCAGATGCAGTTCACCGCCCGCCAGGTGCGCTGAGGCTACTGCGGCCAGGCCGCAGCCACCGCGTGCCGTACTTCGCCGAGCAGCTGGGGCAGCGCCTTAGTCTTCGCGATGATCGGGAAGAAGTTGGCATCGGATGTCCACCGCGGCACCACGTGCTGGTGCAGATGGCCGTCGACTCCGGCTCCGGCGACGGCGCCCTGATTCATGCCGAGGTTGAATCCGTCGCAACGCGAGACCTCACGGAGGACCCGCATCGCCGTCTGCGTCAGCGCACCGATCTCGGCGACCTCTTCCGCCGTGGCCTGGTCGTACGTCGCGATGTGCCGGTACGGGCACACCAGCAGATGACCTGAGTTGTACGGGAAGAGGTTCAGCAGCACGTAGGCCGTCTTTCCGCGGGCCACGATGAGCCGGTCGACATCTTCGTGCTTCGGGGCCTCGCAGAACGGGCACTCCTCGCGCAACGGCTCGGGCCCCGCCTGGATGTACGCCATCCGGTGCGGGGTCCACAGCCGCTGGAACTCGTCCGGGACACCGGCGAGGTGCCCGGACGCCTCCAGCGGCTGCTCCGGCGTATCTGTCACGCCAGATCCCCTACTGTCTGCACGAGCGTGTGCGCGTCGATGGCGGCACGGATGCGAGCCACGGCATCCGCGATAGGCACGCCGTTCTCCTGGGTGCCGTCACGGTAGCGGAACGAGACCGTCCCAGCGTTCCGGTCCTGCTCCCCCGCGATCAGCAGCAGCGGGACCTTGCCGGTCGTGTGCGTGCGGATCTTCTTCTGCATCCGGTCGTCGGAGACGTCGAGTTCCGCACGGACGCCGTGGGATCGCAGGGTATCGATGACCTCGCCGAGGTAGTCGGCGTAGTCGTCTGCGATCGGGATGCCGACCACCTGCAGCGGCGAGAGCCACACCGGGAAGTCACCGGCGTAGTGCTCGAGCAGGATGGCGAAGAATCGCTCGATCGAGCCGAACAGCGCACGGTGGATCATGATCGGGCGCTTCCTCTGCCCGTCCTTGTCCATGAACTCGAGGTCGAAGCGCTCCGGCAGGTTCGGGTCGACCTGAACCGTCGAGAGCTGCCACACACGACCGATGGCGTCGCGCGTCTTCAGGTCGATCTTCGGGCCGTAGAAGGCGGCTTCGCCGGGAACTTCTGTCAGCTTCAGACCGGATGCCACGGCGACGCGTCGCAGGGCATCCGTCGAGCTCTCCCAGAACTCGTCGGAGCCGATCCACTTCGACTTCTCGTCGTCCTTCATCGACAGCTCGAGCTCGAAATCGGTGAGGCCGAAATCGCGCAGCATCGAGAGGATGAACTCGAGGACCTTGGCGACCTCTTCTTCGAGCTGATCGGGGGTGACGAAGAGGTGCGAGTCGTCCTGGGTGAAACCGCGCACACGGGTCAGGCCGTGCAGCGCCCCGGAGAGCTCATTGCGGTACACGGTGCCGTTCTCCGCGAATCGCAGGGGCAGGTCGCGGTAGCTGCGCGCGCGTTCCTTGTAGATCAGGATGTGCATCGGGCAGTTCATCGGCTTCAGGTAGTAGTCCTGGCCCTGCTTGGTGATCTCACCGTTCTCGTCGCGCTCCTCGTCCATGACGATCGGCGGGAACATGCCCTCCTTGTACGTGACGAGGTGGTTCGAGGTCAGGAAGAGGTCTTCCTTCGAGATGTGCGGCGTGTAGACGTAGGTGTAGCCGCCCTCGATGTGGCGCTTACGTGCGTGCTGCTCCATCTCGCCGCGGATCATGCCGCCACGCGGATGCCAGACGCTCAGGCCCGATCCGATCTCCTCGGGGAACGAGAACAGGTCGAGTTCCTTGCCCAGGCGACGGTGATCGCGCTTCGCGGCCTCCTCCAGCCGGTGCTGGTAGGCGCGCAGCTCATCCTTCGACGGCCAGGCCGTGCCGTAGATGCGCTGCAGCTGCGGGTTCTTCTCGCTGCCGCGCCAGTAGGCGGCGGCGATGCGGGTGAGGTCCCAGCCGTTGCCGATCATGCGGGTGTTCGGCAGGTGCGGCCCTCGGCAGAGGTCCTTCCAGACGACCTCGCCGTCGCGGGTGGTGTTGTCGTAGATCGTGAGTTCGCCCTCGCCGACCTCGACGGAGGCGCCTTCTGCTGCTTCCTTACCGCCCTTGAGTCCGATCAACTCGAGCTTGAAGGGCTCATCGGCGAGTTCCACGCGCGCCTCGTCGTCCGTGACGACGCGACGGACGAACCGCTGTCCCTCGCGGACGATGCGCTGCATCTCCTTGGTGACGGCCTTGAGATCTTCCGGGGTGAACGGGTGCTCGACGCCGAAGTCGTAGTAGAAGCCGTCGGTGATGGGCGGGCCGATGCCGAGATTCGCCTGCGGGTTGATCCGCTGCACCGCCTGCGCGAGCACGTGGGCCGCCGAGTGACGGAGGATGTTCAATCCGTCTGGACTGTCGATCGTGACCGGCTCGACCTCGTCGCCGTCGGTCAGTGTCGTCGCGAGGTCCTTGAGAGTGCCGTTGACGCGCATGGCGACGACGGATCGATCAGAGAACAGGGCGAAGCCGTCTTTCGGCTGGGCATCTTCAGGCACAGAGAATCTCCATCTAGAGGGTCATCTCCAGGTTACTCGCCCGCGCGGTGCCGGCCCGCCTCGCGAACCCGCCTCAGCGCTGCACGAGGTCGCCCGAGCCGGAGATGCTCTTCGTCAGGCGCGGATCACCGGAGTACTCGACGTCGCCGCTCCCGTCGATGATCACGTCGAGCGTGTCGGAGACGAGCAGCTCGGCATCGCCGGCGCCGCGCGTGACGATCCGCGTATTGGCGCTCTGCAGCTCGAGGGCCTCGTAACCGCCTGACCCTCGGATCTCGACGATCTGATCCGTGGTGCTGCCATTGATGCTGATGCCGCCGGAGCCGTCGATCCGCGCGGTGAGTGCTCTGACCGCCGCATCCGCGGTTATCGAACCCGAACCGTCGACGGTGAGCGAGGCAGTCTGTCCGTCGATTCCGGTGGCATCGACGCTCCCTGATCCTTTGACGAGGATGATCGGGTCGGATGCCCCGGCGAAGTCGGCCGTGGCGTCGCCCGAGCCCAGCACGGATAGTGAGGCCAGCGAGGTCACGGTGAGGTCGTAACGGATCTCGCCGAGGTACTCGAAGAACTCCCCTTGCGTGCCGAGGCGCAGCACACCGGCGGACACTTCCACGGTGAGCAGATCGATCACCTTCGCTCCGGCAGTCACCGTCAGCGATGGTGCGTTCCCCAGCGTGATGTGAAGGCTGCCGCCCGTATCCAGCTCGACAGCGGACACATCGTCGATCGTCAGGCTCTCGGTGACTCTGGGGCCTGCGCCGAACGACGTGCATCCGGTGAGCGCCGAACCGATGAGAAGGACGGCAGCAGAGAGGACGAGAAGACGTGATCGCATGGGCGTCAGCCTAGGCTCGCGCTCCGATGCCTCGACAGCTACGCGGGTATCAAATCTCCGTCCTACCCGGGTATGGGGGCGACTGCGCAGCGACGACGCCCGCCGGGAACTCTGACGCCTACTCTCGTCGCTCCGATACCCGTTCGAGCGCATCGGCCACCTCTTCGGGGTGGCTCAGCGGAGCGCAATGGCTTCCTGGAATCTCCTCCGGCTCGATACCCAATCGGCCCCGCACCATGCGACGCATGAAAGCGGCAGGGAAGAACCGGTCATCGCGACAGAGGAGAAAGGCCGCCAGCACGTCCGGTAGCGCATCCCGCGGCCACGGCGTCGACATGGCCGCCGCCGAAGGATGCGCCCGCTCGCGCGACATCGCCTCTTCGGCAAGCACACGAGGAACGTCGTGATAGAAGCTGATGAACGGATCGCTGTTGCCCGTGAGCCCGCCATCGACGGCGGCTTGCGCGGTCACCGCCTCGGCGGAGCCGGTGTTCCCCCACCACTCCTCCGGCGATTCGCCGGGCCGCGGCACCATGCCCGCGAGGAAGACGATCTGCTCCACCGGCCGGAGCGCGGCCACCAGCGGAGCGGTGAAGCCTCCGAACGAGTGCCCCACGACAACCAGGCTCGTTCCTTCTTCGATGTCGGCGACGGCCGCCTCGGCGTAGTCGTCCAGCGTCAGCGAGTCATCGTCGCCTGGCAGGTCAGGGGCGAAGACCCGGTGCCCTCGTGACTCCAGAGCGGCTTGCACGCGATGCCAAGCCCACCCGGTGTCGCCTCCCCCGTGAATGAGCAGGAATGTCGTCATGATGCAGCCTCCTCGATGCCCGCCCCGCTGACGCGGCGAGCTTCGCTCCGTTGTGACGATGGTAGGCAACGCCGCTCATGAAGTGAAGAAGTGGCTCCAGGTGTCACATGTAGCGTGAAGAGATGAGCAGAGCAATCGCACGATGGGCCCTTGCGATCGCGCTGGGAGCGATCGGAATCGCGCATTTCGTCTCCAGTCGTGGCTTTCGCGTCGTCGTGCCGGATTGGGCGACGCGGATGACCCGGCTCGACAAGGATGCGATCGTCATCGCCTCGGGAGCCGCTGAAGTCGCACTCGCCGCTGGTCTGCTCACTCTGCCGAAGGAACGACGACGAATCGGATGGGCGACCGCCGCCTTCTTCGTGGCCGTGTTCCCCGGCAACGTCCATCAGTGGCGCACCCAGCGCTCAACGCCCGGGCTCGACACCGATGCCAAGCGACTCGGCCGGCTGTTCCTGCAGCCGCTGCTCGTGCTCTGGGCCCTCTGGGCCACCGGCGAACAGACGACCTCGACCGCGAGGCGTCGCCGGATGAGGAGTCCGCGGTGACCTCCCCGTCGCTCGTCTGGTTCCGCGATGATCTGCGGATCACCGACAACCCCGCGCTGCACGCAGCGATCGAGCGCGGCGAGCCTGTCGTGGCGCTCTACGTCCTCGACGAGCAGTCGCCGGGAATGCGGCCGCTGGGCGGCGCCGCGCGGTGGTGGCTTCATCACTCGCTCGCATCCCTCGCGGAGCGGCTGCGCGAACGCGGCGCACAGCTGATCCTGCGTCGGGGACCGGCAGACCGCATCCTGCGTGAAGTCGTGAGCGACCTCGGCGCCGCTGCGGTGTTCTGGAACCGACGCTACGGGGGCGCGGAACGTGCCATCGATGCGCACCTGAAGTCGTCGCTACGGGCGGATGGGATCGAGGTCGCGTCGTTCGCCGCCTCCCTGCTCCACGAACCGTGGACCGTGACGACCGGCGGCGGGACGCACTATTCGGTGTTCACCCCCTTCTGGCGCGCGTGCCTCGCCCTGCCGACGCCCCGTATGCCCCTTGCGGAGCCGCGCGAGATCGACGGATGGCGATCGGATGCGGCATCCGATGCGCTTGACGACTGGGACCTGCTGCCCGCACGACCCGACTGGGCAGAAGGGCTTCGGGAGACGTGGGAGCCCGGCGAGCCGGCCGCTCGACGACGACTTCGCGAGTTCCTCGAGGAGGACCTCCCCGCGTACGACCGCGCTCGGGACGAGCCGTCGGCAGGTGCGACATCGCTGCTGTCCCCACGGCTGAGGTGGGGCGAGCTGAGCCCCTTCACGGTCTGGCATGAGGCGACCGCCGTCGACGGGGCTGGAGGCTTCCTGTCGGAGCTCGGGTGGCGTGAGTTCGCCTGGCACTCGCTGTACCACTTCCCGGGCCTTGCCACGGAGAATCTGCGTCGGGAGTTCGATGCGTTTCCGTGGCCGCGCCTCGACCAGGCGCATCTGGAGTCCTGGCAGCGCGGTCGCACCGGCGTCCCCCTCGTCGACGCAGGAATGAGAGAGCTCTGGCGCACCGGCTACATGCACAACCGCGTGCGCATGGTCACCGCGTCGTTCCTCGTGAAGAACCTTCTCGTCGATTGGCGACGCGGCGAAGAGTGGTTCTGGGACACCTTGGTCGACGCCGATGGCGCGAACAACCCGTTCAATTGGCAGTGGGTGGCAGGTTCCGGTGCGGATGCCGCACCGTACTTCCGCATCTTCAACCCCGAGTTGCAGGCGAAGAAGTTCGACGCCCAGGGCCTGTATGTCTCACAATGGGCACCGGACTCCGGCGCTGAGGCGATCGTGGATCTGCGCGAGACGCGAAATGCAGCGCTCGACGCCTACGACGTCGTGAAACGGGCGGCGCGCGACAGCGGGTGACCGGCGCGGCGTGCATCGTTCAGTCGCGGGTTTACTCTGGGCGCATGGACAACGGGTCGTTTCTCTTCGCGTTCATCGCCGTGCCGTTCTGGCTCGGCCTGGCCGCCGGCGCAGTGGTCGCGGTGTTTGGCCTCGCATTCGGCCTTGTGTTCGCCATCAACTCGTTGATCGGCGCGGTGATCTCGGGTCTCATCGCATCTCATCGGGCGCGCCGCGCGAACCGCTAGGACTGGAAGGTGGTCTCTCGCCGGAAACGCAAAAACCCCCGGAAAACCGGGGGTTTTGTCTGTGCGCGATACTGGGATCGAACCAGTGACCTCTTCCGTGTCAGGGAAGCGCGCTACCGCTGCGCCAATCGCGCCCGTTTGGGCTATTCATTTTTGCGACGAGGTGGCGACGGGATTCGAACCCGTGTAAACGGCTTTGCAGGCCGGTGCCTAGCCGCTCGGCCACGCCACCGTGTGGATTGACCCCACGTGCTTCGAGTCTCCAAGAGAAACTCACTGCACTCGAGCGGATGACGAGATTCGAACTCGCGACCCTCACCTTGGCAAGGTGATGCGCTACCACTGCGCTACATCCGCATTTTGTTCCCGGTTGTCCCGGGCACTTATGAAACATTAGCCGAAGATCGCCGCATGGCCAAACCGGCCGCGTATCTCGCGCGTGTCTCTCAGAGTGGTCAGCGAGACGAGTTCGAGTCAGGTAATATCGGTTGTCGACCCCCTGGGTCATGGGCGATTGGCGCAGTTGGTAGCGCGCTTCCTTCACACGGAAGAGGTCATCGGTTCGAGTCCGGTATCGCCCACCACTACCCCCGAGATCATCGATCTTCGGGGGTTTTCGCTGTCCAGGACTCTGTCAGGCCAACGCAGTGTCGCAACCCGCGCGTACCGTCGACCCCGTGGTGACGAACAGCCGGCTACCCGGTCCCTGCAACCTCTGCGCCAACGAGTTCGGGGCTCGCATCGGCGGGGCCTGGATATGCGCGGTATGCGGCTGGCGATACGGCGACGTTCCCGACCATGATCTCCCCCGACCCGTGATCGAGGTCGTCTACTACATCCGCTACGACCGCAGAGTGAAGATCGGAACGAGTCGACGTCCCCGTCAGCGACTGGCGAGCATCCGGCATGAAGAGCTGCTCGCGTTCGAGCGCGGCGGGCGTCCTGTCGAACAGCGGCGGCATCGGGAGTTCGCGGCGGCTCGCGAAGGCGGCGAGTGGTTCACGCTCACCGCCGACCTCCGTGCCCACATCAGTACCCTTCGGAAACACGGCGACCCCTGGTCGCTCTACGCACGGTGGTTGAGCGAAGCGCTGCGATCGTGATCCTCACCCGCCCAGAGATCACGTGAAAGGACGGCTCCCCAGGGCCGTGAGGCCCCGGGGAAGCCACCCTCAGGCGGTAGCGACGCGCGCGCGAGCACCTGCCGGCTGCGGCTGTGAGAACAGCACGACGACGATGACGGCGGCGCCGACGACCACGTGCGGCAGCCAGACGTTCAATGCTTCGCCGGCGAACCCGAAGATCCACGGCGAAAGGGCGAGAAACAGACTGGCAGCGACGTCGAAGACGAGGTGCACCGGCATCGGGATGAACCCGAACGGTCCCCACTCGTACTTCGTGAACAGGCTGTAGACGATGAGGCCGACGCCGAGGACGATCGGGATGACGACGGCCGCGCCGCCGACGGACGCGAATCCGAAGACCCAGGGGGCGGCGATGAGAGCGACGCCGACGATGTAGTCGAGAATGCCGTGGACCTTGGTCGGGATGAAACGCATGATTCCTCCTTGGGATGCGGCCGCGGAAGCGACTCACAGAGAGTTCGGCGTGCGAGGCCCATCGGATTGGATCGCGGTCGTGCGTCCGTGATTCACAGCCGCTGCGGATACGCGCCTGCTACGGTGCAGTAGTCGGCATTTTGCCGATCATCAGGGAAGACTTCTCGTCGACCGACAGCTTTCAACGGCCCTCCGTTTCTTGTCGCCTCCTCTGTGCGACCGTTGAGGAACCCGATGAATTCGTCGTCCCCAGTCCATACGACCGTGCTCAGTGACGCGGCAATCCTTCCCGTCGGCGCCACCGCAGTGGTCTACTGCGAAGGCCAGTTCGGCGAGCAGGACGGCAAGACCGCGAACGGTCTCATCCGCCACTCCGAGAAGTACGACATCCTCAGCGTGATCGACAGCACGCGGGCAGGTGCCGACGCCGGGATGTTCCTCGACGGCACCCCCAACGGCATCCCGATCCTCGCGAACCTCGCACAGTCCGTCGTTCACGCCGACCGCGTCCCGGACTACCTGATCTGCGGCGTTGCCCCGGCCGACGGTCTCCTCTCGCCCGCGCAGCGCGTCGTCCTGCTCGACGGGATCGCCCGCGGCATGCACATCATCAACGGGCTGCATGAGTTCCTGAACGATGACGCCGAGTTCGCTGCCGCCGCATTGCTGGCCGGCGTCACCATCACCGACGTCCGTCGACCGCGCAGCATGCACGAACTCCACCTGTTCTCCGGTCGGATCTTCGATGTCACCTGCCCGCGCATCGCGGTGCTCGGCACCGACGGCGCGATCGGCAAGCGCACGACCTCGACTCTCCTGGTGCAGGCGCTGAATGCGCGCGGCATCCACGCCGTGATGGTCGGCACCGGGCAGACGACGATCATCCAGGGCGGCAAGTACGGCGTGGCCCTCGACGCACTCGTGCCGCAGTACTGCTCGGGTGAGGTGGAGAACCAGGTCGTCGCCGCGTTCGAAGGCGAGAATCCCGACATCATCGTCGTCGAGGGCCAGGGCGCGCTCAGCCACCCTGCCTACATCACTTCGGCACACATCCTCCGCGGCAGCCAGCCCGCAGGCGTCATCGTCCAGCACGCCCCGAAACGGCGCACGCTCGGCGACTTCCCCATGGTCAAGATGCCCACAGTCGCCAGCGAGGTCGCATTGATCGAGGCGTTCGCCGACACGAAGGTCATCGGCATCACCGTCAATCACGAGGGCATGGCCGCCGACGAGATCGGCGAGGCCATCGACGCCATCGAACTCGAACTCGGCCTTCCGGCCACCGATCCGCTGACCAGGCCCCTGAACGATCTCGTCGAGATGGTGCTGCAGGCCTTCCCGCAGCTCGCGCACGCGCCGCTTGCGACGCGCGTCTGAGCGCCGGCGCCAGGGGCGAGGCCCCTACTCCCCCGCTCGCCACCCGTAGCGATCCCTGAGCGCTGCGGTCACACGACCGTAGCGCTGGGGGTCGAGCACAGCGGCCTCTCGGCGCAATCCGTCCTCGTGCACGCTGTACAGCTGCTCGATGTCGACCCAGGATTCGCGACCTTGCGCATCCCAGGAACCTGAACCGATGGACAGGTAGTCGCGGTCACCGTCATGCGAGCGACTGGTCATGCGGACGGCGTACACGCGCTCCGCTGACGCGCGAGCGATCACCAGCACAGGACGATCCTTGCCGCGACCGTCATTCTCCTCATAGGGCACCCAGGTCCAGACGATCTCTCCGGCATCCGGGGCGCCGTCCTGGTCCGGCGCATAGGCGATCCGCAGATCACGGACGCCGTCGGGGTCGACGCGTGCCGTCGCGGTGTCGCCGTCGCGTCCGCGATCAGCGATCTCCTCGCCGGCCGGCCGCAGACGCGCATCCGGCCGTCTCGGGCGCACAGGCGTCCGAGACGGCCGCTCAGATCCGAGTGCCTTGAGCAGGATCTCGGCGAGGGTGGCCAGGATGCTCTTCGAGGAAGTCACCCGGCCACCCTAGCCGCACGTCACTACTCCGCGAGGGCGTAGCCCTCTTCGCCGTGCACGACCAGGTCGACGCCGGCGATCTCGTCCTCGTTCGTGACGCGGAAGCCGATCGTCTTCTCAATGGCGAAGCCGATGATGAAGGAGACGATGAACGAGTAGAGCAGCACTCCGCCGGCTGCGATCGCCTGCACCGTGAGCAGCCGCAGATCGCCGCCGGTGAACAGGCCCTGCTCCGTGGCGAAGAATCCCAGGTAGAGCGTCCCGAGAAGACCGCCGACGAGGTGGATTCCGACGACGTCGAGCGAGTCGTCGAAGCCGAGACGGAACTTCAGCTCGACCGCCAGGGCGCAGGCGATACCGGAGAGCGCGCCGAGCAGCAGCGCCCAACCGGGGCTGAGGTTCGCGCAGGCAGGCGTGATCGCGACCAGACCCGCGACCGCACCGGAGGCGGCACCGACCGAGGTGGCCTTGCCGTCCTTGATGCGCTCGACCAGGATCCAGCCGAGGATCGCGGCGGCCGTGGCACCCAGGGTGTTGATGCCGATCAGTCCGACCTTGCCCATGTCTTCGGAGAGCCATTCAGCACCCGCGTTGAAACCGAACCAGCCGAACCAGAGGAGCGCCGCACCGAGCAGCGTCAGCGGGACGTTGTGCGGCTTGAGGATGCCCTTCTGGAACCCGATGCGCTTGCCGAGCACGAGGGCGAGCGCCAGAGCGGCGGCACCGGCATTGATGTGGACCGCGGTGCCACCGGCGTAGTCGATCACGGCGATGCCGCTGTCCTCACCGAACAGGGTGGTGCCGAGGTTCATGATCCAGCCGCCGCCCCAGACCCATGCGGCGACCGGGAAGTAGCCGACAGTGGCGAACACGCCGGCGAAGATGAGCCACGGGCCGAAGCGTGCGCGGTCCGCGATGGCTCCTGAGATCAGGGCGACCGTGATGATCGCGAAGGTCGCGCCATACGCGACGCCGATGAGTGCGACGTTGGAGCCTTCACCGCTGGCGAGGCCGTTCAGCCCGAAGTCGGCGAAGGGATTGCCCGCGAACTGGCCGGGGCTCTCGACCGCGCTCATCGAGAATCCGAAGAGCACCCAGAGCACGGCCACCAGCCCGATAGAGCCGAAGCTCATCATCATCATGCTGACGACGCTCTTCGCCTTGACCAGGCCACCGTAGAAGAAGGCGACGCCGGGCGTCATCAGCAGGACAAGGGCGGTCGCGGTGATCGCCCAGGAGATGTTGCCGGGTGAATCCATGTCAAACCTCACATTCGGGTAACTGAGAGCTTCAGTGTGGAGATGCTCGGTTACCGATGTGAGCGAGGTGTGTTTCGGGGACGTTACGCCGTGCGGCGGCGTGTGAACTTCGTGTTACGCGGGGCTGCTGTCCTGCGCAGAATGCGTCAACGCGTTGAGGCGGGAGATGGCGCGCAGGTACTTCTTGCGGTAACCACCACCGAGCATCTCGTCCGCGAACACCTGCTCCAGGCTGACCCCCGTCGCGACGATCGGGATCTGCGCGTCGTATACGCGGTCCACGAAGGCCACGAAACGCAGCGCCTCGGACTGATCGGTGAGCACATGCACGTCACGCAGCCCGACGAGGTCGAGCCCGTCGATCACCCGCAGGTACCGCGACGGGTGCACGCGAGCGAGGTGGCGGATGACATCACCGAACACGTCGTCGGATGCGGTCCCCGCGCTGCCGGCATCCGTCACCGCGCGGGCGTACTGACCCTGATCGCTGACCACGGCATGTCCGTCGAGGGCGCGCTGGCGGAAGTCCACGCCGTCGATGCGCAGCGTCTGGAAGCTGTCCGACATCGCATGGATCTCGCGGAGGAAGTCCTGTGCGGCGAAGCGCCCTTCACCGAGGGCATTGGGCGGGGTGTTCGAGGTCGCCGCGAGCCGGGTGCCGGTCGGAACGAGCTCGCCGAGCAGTCGCGTCATCACCATCGTGTCGCCCGGATCGTCGAGCTCGAATTCGTCGATGCAGATCAGGTCTGCGCCCTTGAGGAGGTCGACGGTGTTCTTGTAGCCGAGAGCTCCGACCAGCGCGGTGTACTCGATGAAGGATCCGAAGTACTTCCGACGGGCCGGCATCGCGTGATAGATCGATGCGAGGAGGTGAGTCTTTCCGACCCCGAACCCGCCGTCCAGGTAGACGCCGGGCTTCAGTTCCGGTTCCTTCTTCGCTCGGCTGAAGAAGCCGCCTCGCTTCGCAGGCGTTCCACGCCCCGCGAAGCGGGCCAGGGTTTCCTTCGCCTCTTCCTGAGAGGGGTAGGCAGCATCGACACGGTAGCTGTCGAACGTCGCGGTATCGAACTGCGGGGGCGGCACGAGGCTCGCCAGCATCTCGGGACCCGTCACATTGGGCTGGCGCTCGGTCAGGTGCACGATGCCTGGGCGGCTCGTCGTCTCAGTCATTCGGTTCCTGAATCGGGGGCTGGCTGTGTCGAAGTCTTACGAATCGGGTGCAGCGCACACAGCGGGGATCTATCGTCGAAGGGACGGCTCCAACCTTACGCCGTCGGCATCCGCACCATCGCTCGCCCACCCTTTGAGGAGACCCCCGTGGCCATCGAGTTCGATACGACTTCCGCCAAGTTCGCCGAATACGCCGAACCCGGCCGACTCGTGACCACCGAGTGGCTCGCGGAGCGCCTCGGAACACCCGGCCTCGTCGTGGTCGAGTCCGATGAAGACGTCCTTCTCTATGAGACCGGCCACATTCCCGGTGCGGTGAAGGTCGACTGGCACACCGAGCTCAACGACCCCGTCGTGCGCGACTACGTCGACGGCGAGGGCTTTGCCGCTCTCCTCAGCCGCAAGGGCATCTCACGCGACGACACGGTCGTGATCTACGGCGACAAGAACAATTGGTGGGCGGCATACGCGCTCTGGGTCTTCTCCCTCTTCGGACACGAGGATGTGCGACTGCTCGACGGTGGCCGCGACCGCTGGATCTCGGAGGGACGGGAGATCACGCGCGACAACCCGACTCCGACGGCGACCGTCTACCCGGTGGTCGAACGCGACGATTCGATCATCCGCGCCTACAAGGAAGACGTTCTCGCGCACATCGGCAATCCCCTGATCGATGTGCGCTCGCCCGAGGAATACAGCGGTGAGCGCACCACGGCTCCTGCCTACCCCGACGAGGGAGCGCTGCGTGCCGGTCACATCCCCACCGCGCAGAGCGTCCCTTGGGC
The DNA here is from genome assembly GCF_045690355.1 of Microbacterium sp. LTA6. NCBI lineage: Bacteria > Bacillati > Actinomycetota > Actinomycetes > Micrococcales > Microbacteriaceae > Microbacterium > Microbacterium sp. LTA6. Next base: position 3,256,462 of record NZ_CP147855.1, on the reverse strand, counting down.
GAAGGCAGTGGCCGAGGACGGCGGTTTCAAGAACCGCGCCGAACTCGACGCCATCTACCGCGACGGTGCCGGCCTCCGCGATGGGGACGACGTGGTGGCATACTGCCGTATCGGTGAGCGCTCGAGCCACACGTGGTTCGTACTCACGCACCTCCTCGGCTTCGAGAACGTCCGCAACTACGACGGCTCCTGGACGGAGTGGGGCAGTGCCGTGCGCGTGCCGATCGTCACGGGCACGGAGCCGGGCGCACTCTGAGCACGTGAGTCGCTGGCCGTGGGAGAATGTCAGGGATGAGTACCACCGCCGTTCCTGACTCTCTCGCGGAGATCCGCGACGCGTTCCTGGAGACCCCGGAGACCGATCGCCTGCTGCTCCTGCTGGAGTTCTCCGACGAGCTCCCACCGGTCTCGGACGAGGTCGCGCAGCATCCCGAGATGTACGAGCGCGTGGCCGAATGCCAGTCCCCCGTGTACATCTACGTGGAGGTCACCGACGACGTCGTGACCATGCACGCGACCGCACCGCCCGAGGCGCCGACGACACGCGGCTTCGCCAGCATCCTCGTGCAGGGCCTCACCGGTCTGACAGCCGACGAGGTGCTCGCGATCCCCGACGACTACCCGCAGTCCATCGGCCTGACCAAGGCTGTGTCCCCGCTTCGCATCGGCGGCATGACCGGGATGCTCATGCGGGCGAAGAAGCAGGTCAGGCAGAAGCGCTGAAGCCCTGCTCGGTCACCCAGTCGGTGATCGCCCTGGTCCAGCTCACCTGGTCGTAGTTCCACAGCTTCGTGTGCCTGGCGACGGAGAAGTGCGGCATCGTGACGAGGTCCGGCCGCGCCTCCTGCAGGGCGTGGGAAGCGTCGGAGGGCACGAAACCGTCGTCATCGCTGTGCAGGATCAGGATCGGCATGGTGAGCTCATCGGCACGGGCAACCATGTCGAGGCGGTCGAACGGAATCGCCTCCTCCGCACCGCTCAGGCGCGCCGTCAGCGGAAGCGACAGCGCACTCATCGCGAGGTCGGGCAGCGGCGCACGCATCCCCGCCTCTCGCGCTTGGAATCGCAGCACGGTGCGCCAGTCGATCACCGGGGAATCCAGGATGAGGCCGGCGATGCGATCGCGATTGCCGGAGTTCACCGCTGCCTGAAGAGACACCGCGCCGCCCATCGACCAGCCCATCAGCAGCACACGGTCAGCGCCGTGACGCAGGGCGTAGCCGATTGCCGCGTCGACGTCACGCCATTCGGCGGCGCCCAGAGCATAGGCTCCCCCGCGGCTGCGCGGAGCCTCGCCGTCGTTCCGGTAGGAGACGACGAGATTCGGCAGCCCGAGAGCGTGCAGCACCGGAACGGCGCGCAGGCATTCGGCACGGGTGACGCCGCGACCGTGCACCTGGATCACCCAGGTCGACGACGTCGCGGGGAAGAACCACGCAGGGCACGGACCGGCCGGTGAACCGATGAGCACGCTCTCCCAGCGCAGGTGCAGTTCGCTCGGCGACGAGTAGTACCATCCGCTGAACCCTGCATCGCGGTCGACCCGCGCGCCGGACTCGATCTGCGTGAGCAACTTGCGACGCACAGTGGTCGCGTCGGCACTGAGGACCGCGCCGAGCTTCACATAGCCGTAGGTGCCGGTCGTGAACAGGCCGTAGCGGCCGGGGAGCTCGGTGTCGGGGGTGCGGGTGAGTTCGATCGTCTGCGCTCCGGTGTCGACGGCGAGGATCGCGGTGTCGGGAGCGCGGCGAGTGGGCGTGACGACACGTCGGGCCACGCCGAACACGATGAACGCCAGCGCCGCCCCGAGCGCAAGGAGAGCGGGGACAAGGAGCGCAACGGCGTGCCTGAGACTCTTCATCGCTTCCTGACTCTAGCCTGTCGCTGTGACCGCACATCCCGATGCCGGGGCCCTTTTCGAAGCGGCGACGACCGAACTGCGTGAGACCGTCTTCCGTGCCGACATCACCGTGCGCGAGATTCCCACTCCGCAAGGACTCGCGCCGTTCGCGATCGCGCTCGCCGCGGACGTGCGACCGGGCAGCGATGGTGAATCGGTGTACGGCACCGGCCGCTTCGTGCTGCTGCACGACCCTGACGCTCCAGATGCGTGGGGCGGCGCCTGGCGCATCGTCACGTTCGCGCAGGCTCCGCTGGAGACGGAGATCGGCACAGACCCGCTGTTGGCCGACGTCACCTGGTCGTGGCTGGTCGATGCGCTCGACTCGAGGGATGCGATCTACCATTCGGCATCCGGCACGTCGACAAAGACCCTCTCGAAGGGTTTCGGCGGCCTCGCGGTCGAAGGAGACGGTGCACAGATAGAATTGCGGGCGTCCTGGACACCGGATGGCCCGTTCCGACCGCACGTCGAAGCATGGGCCGAGTTGGTCGGGATGCTGGCGGGACTTCCGCCCGGTTCCGAGGACATCGCCGTGATCGGCGCGCGAAAGGCTGCACGTGACTGATTACTCCGTGATCACGGATGCCGGGGAGTTCCGTGCGGCCTGTTCCGCACTCGCCGCAGGCACCGGACCGGTTGCAGTCGACGTGGAGCGCGCCTCCGGCTTCCGTTACTCTCAGCGCGCCTACCTGGTTCAGGTCTTCCGCCGAGATGCGGGTGTGTTCCTCTTCGACCCGCCGCCGCTCGGCGACTTCGCGCCGCTGCAAGAGGCGATCGGCGAGGAGGAGTGGGTCTTCCACGCTGCCAGTCAGGATCTCCCCTCCCTCCGGGAACTCGAACTCTCCCCCGCCTCGATCTTCGATACGGAGCTCGCCGCTCGCCTGCTCGGCCACGAGCGGGTAGGACTCGCCGCTGTCGTCGAATCCACGCTCGGCATCACGCTGAAGAAGGAGCATTCGGCCGCGGACTGGTCGACGAGGCCGCTCCCCGCTTCGTGGCTCGAGTACGCCGCACTCGATGTCCTGCACCTGGTCGATGTGCGTGATGCCCTCGCTGCCGAACTCGCGGAGCAGAGCAAGACGGAGTTCGCTGCCGAGGAGTTCGCGGCGACGCTCACCCGCCTTCCGAAGCCGCCGCGGGAAGATCCGTGGCGCCGGCTGAGCGGTCTGCACCAGGTCCGTGGAGCGCGCAACCTCGCCGTCGCGCGGGAGCTCTGGGTCGCGCGCGAGACGTTCGCGCAGGATCAGGATGTCTCCCCTGGCCGCCTCGTTCCTGACCGTTCCCTCGTCGCAGCCGTGATGGCGAACCCGCAGAGCAAACAGGCACTCGCCGCGCTCAAGGATTTCCAGGGGCGCGCAAGCCGCTCTCAGCTCGATCGCTGGTGGCAAGCCATCACGACGGGGCGGGAGACGACCGAGATCCCCCGTGAGCGCGTGCCCAGCGATGCCCTGCCCCCGCCTCGCGCGTGGTCGGATCGCAATCCGGAAGCCGATGCTCGGCTGAAGGCTGCACGACCCGTCGTCGAGGCCGTCGCCGAGGAACTCGGAATGCCCACCGAGAACCTGTTGACCCCGGAGTTCCTCCGTCGGGTGGCATGGGAGCCGCCGGGATCCAGCGCCGAGGAGATCGGCGAAGCGCTCACAGCGCTCGGCGCTCGCCCCTGGCAGATTGCACAGACTGCACAGAAGATCGCGGCTGCCTTTGTAGAAGCTGCGCAACCGGCCCCCGAACCCGACGCACCCGCTTCGTAGGTTCGATCCAAGCGATTCCTCCCGGTTTTTCGGGCCTCCATAGACTGAGGGCTCCGCACAAACTTGGAGGCAGAGTGGCCGAGATCTCGGACGTCTTCTTCGTCGATGGAATGCGCACGCCCTTCGGGCGCGCCGGCGAAAAAGGCATGTACTGGAACACCCGCGCTGATGACCTCGCCGTCAAGGCGACCATCGGCCTGTTGGAGCGGAACGCGGCGGTTCCGACCGACCGCATCGATGATGTGGCGATCGCCGCGACCTCGCAGACCGGAGACCAGGGCCTCACGCTCGGGCGCTCGGTGGCACTGCTCGCCGGGCTCCCGCAGACCGTTCCCGGCCTCGCCGTCGAGCGCATGTGCGCCGGCGCGATGACCAGCGTCACGACGATGGGCGCATCGATCGGCATCGGCATGTACGACTTCGCCCTCGCCGGCGGTGTCGAGCACATGGGACACCACCCGATCGGCGGCAATGCCGACCCCAACCCCCGCTTCGTCGCGGAGAAGATGGTCGACCCCGGCGCCCTCAACATGGGAGTCACCGCTGAGCGCATCTTCGACCGCTTCCCGCACCTCACCAAGGAGCGTTCCGACCGCTTCGGAATGCTCAGCCAGCACAAGGTGCAGGCCGCATACGACGCCGGGAAGATCCAGCCGGATCTCGTCTCGGTCGCGACGAAGACAGCCGACGGCGCCTGGGGCCTCGCCACCGAGGACGAGGGCCGCCGCCCGCAGACCACGATGGACGACCTCGCCGCGCTGAAGACACCGTTCCGTCCGCATGGACGCGTCACCGCCGGTACCTCCTCGCCGCTCACGGACGGCGCGACGATGTCGCTGCTGGCCGGCGGCGGCGCCGTCAAGGAGTTCGGCCTGGCACCGAAGATGCGCATGGTCTCGTTCGCATTCGCGGGCGTTCAGCCGGAGATCATGGGCATAGGCCCGATCCCCTCCACAGAGAAGGCTCTGAAGAAGGCCGGCCTCGACATCTCCGACATCGGCCTCTTCGAACTGAACGAGGCTTTCGCGATTCAGGTCATCTCGCTCCTCGACCACTTCGGGATCGCAGACGATGACCCCCGCGTGAACCAGTGGGGTGGGGCGATCGCGCTCGGACATCCGCTCGCCGCGTCCGGCGTGCGTCTGATGATCCAGCTCGCCGCGCAGTTCGCCGAGCGTCCGGACGTCCGGTACGGCCTGACCGCGATGTGCGTCGGACTCGGCCAGGGCGGCTCGGTCATCTGGGAGAACCCGCACTACAACGGCAAGAAGAGGAAGTAGTCGCGATGACGAATTACGAAGAGATCGACTTCTCCCCCATCCAGGCCCTCACCGAGGGCGAGGTCGTCACGCACTCTCCCGTGCGCGACGTCCGTCTCGCCTCCGGCAAGGTTCTTGCACTGGTCACGCTCGACAACGGCCGCGATCACAACCGCCCGAACACCCTCGGCCCGGCGACCCTTACCGAGCTCGGCGAGACGCTGGACGCTCTCAAGGTGCGCGCCGCCGCTGGCGAGATCCAGGCGGTCGGCGTCACCGGAAAGCAGTACATCCTCGCCGCCGGCGCCGATCTGTCCGACATCAGCAAGGTCGGCTCGCGCGACAACGCACGCCTGATCGCGCAGCTCGGTCACAAGGTTCTCGGCAAGCTGTCGGATCTGGGTATTCCCTCCTTCGCCTTCGTCAACGGGCTGGCCCTCGGCGGAGGTTTGGAGATCGCGCTGAACTCGACCTACCGCACGGTCGATTCCTCGGCGGCCGCAATCGCGCTGCCCGAGGTCTTCCTCGGCATCATCCCCGGATGGGGCGGCGCGTACCTGCTGCCGAACCTGATCGGCATCGAGAACGCTCTCGAGGTCGTCATCTCGAACCCTCTCAAGCAGAACCGGATGCTCAAGCCGCAGCAGGCATTCGACCTCGGGATCGTCGACGCGATCTTCCCCGCGGCGAACTACCTCGAGAACTCGCTCGCCTGGGCGGACGCCGTCCTCGGCGGCAAGAAGGTCGATCGCAAGAACGAGCCAGGCAAGATCGAGCGGCTGACGAAGTGGCCGATCGCGATCAAGATGGCACGCGGCATGCTGGAGTCGAAGATCGGCACCGTGCCGAAGTCCCCCTACGTCGCCCTCGACCTTCTGGACAAGGCGAAGAGCGGAACGAAGGCGGACGGGTTCGCACGTGAAGACGAAGCGCTCGCCGATCTCGTCGCCGGCGATCAGTTCGCGGCATCCATGTACGCCTTCGATCTCGTGCAGAAGCGGGCGAAGCGCCCTGTCGGTGCTCCGCCGAAGGAACTGGCGAAGAAGGTCGCCAAGGTCGGCATCATCGGCGCCGGTCTCATGGCGAGCCAGTTCGCTCTGCTGTTCGTGCGCAAGCTGCAGGTGCCGGTTCTGATCACTGACCTGGATCAGGCCCGCGTCGACAAGGGGGTGGCATACATCCACGAGGAGATCGGCAAGCTCGAGGCGAAGGGTCGTCTGGACGCCGACGCCGCGAACAAGCTGCGTGCGCTGGTCACCGGCACGACCGACAAGAGCCTCTACGCGGACTGCGACTTCGTCATCGAAGCCGTGTTCGAAGAGGTGGGCGTCAAGCAGCAGGTGTTCGGTGAGATCGAGAAGATCATCGCGGAGGACGCCATCCTCGCGACCAACACCTCGTCGCTGTCCGTCGAGGAGATCGGCTCGAAGCTCGCTCACCCCGAGCGTCTGGTCGGGTTCCATTTCTTCAACCCGGTCGCGGTGATGCCGTTGATCGAGATCGTGAAGACGCCGGCGACCTCGGAGGCCGCGCTCGCCACTGCGTTCGTCGTCGCGAAGAACCTCGGAAAGAACGCCGTGCTCACGGCCGACGCTCCCGGATTCGTCGTGAACCGCCTGCTGGCCAAGGTCATGGGCGAGGCTGCGCGCGCCGTCTACGAGGGCACGCCGGTGGCCGACGTCGAGAAGGCGTTCGCGCCGCTCGGCCTGCCGATGGGTCCGTTCCAGCTCATCGACCTCGTCGGCTGGAAGGTCGCCGCTCACGTGCAGGACACCATGGTGCACGCGTTCCCGGATCGCTTCTACGCCAACGAGAACTTCCATGCCCTCGCCCAGCTCGATGCGGTCGTCGAGAAGGACAAGGGCGGTCGAGTGACCGGTTGGACCAAGCAGGCCGAGAAGGTCATCAAGCCGGCTGTGGGCTCCACCCCCGCATCCGCCGCGACGATCCTCGGCCGCGTGCAGGATGGGCTCGCGCAGGAGATCAAGCTGATGCTGGACGAGGGCGTCGTACCCGAGGTCGAAGACATCGACCTCTGCCTGATCCTCGGAGCAGGCTGGCCGTTCATCGACGGTGGTGCATCGCCGTACCTGGACCGCGAGGGCGCGTCGGAGAGGGCCTTCGGCGGCTCCTTCCACACTCCGCAGATCCGCGGGATCGATCACCGCTGATCGCTTGAGAAGAAGGGGGCCGCGCTGAGCGCGGCCCCCTTCTGTGCGTCTACTGCGCGGGGCGCTCGTCCTCTACACCGGAGCGCGGCCAGAAGGACATCGCCCTCTCCGCGAGCGCGGTGATCGTCAACGAAGGATTCACTCCCGGGTTCGCCGGCACAGCGGCACCGTCGACGACGTGCAGCCTCGGATGACCCCACACGCGGTGGTAGCGGTCGACGACCCCGGTCTCCGGCGTCTCCGAGATCACCGCACCACCCAGAAAATGGGCGGTCATCGGGATGCCGAAGACCTCCGGCCATGACCCTCTGGCCTCCGTGGGCACGCCACCTTCCTGCTGCACCCGCGCCGCGATCGCTGCTGCTGCGCGATGCGCTTGCGGCAGATAGCTCGGGTTCGGTTCACCGTGTCCCTGCGCGCTCGTCATCGCCAACCGCCCGAACCGTCGCCGCAGCGACAACGTGAGTGAGTTGTCGGCGGTCTGCATGACCAGCGCGATGATCCCGCGTTCACTCCAGCGGTGGAGTGATCCCAGCCGGAACTGACGGATCGGCGCACGAAGAACCCTTCCGGCGAGGCTGAGAAGACGTCGTCCGAGCCGCCGGTCGCCGGGGACCATGACCGATGCGAGTGCGCCCATCAGGTTCGATCCGGGGCCGTACCGCACGTTCTCGACATGGGTGCGTTCGTCGACGTGGAACGATGTCGTGATCGCCACACCGCGAGCGAGCTCGAGGGATTCCGGTACGGCGACCGCGACCGCTCCGTCGAGGGCCTCGGAGTTCGTCCTCGTGAGACGTCCGACGGCATCCGAGACACCAGGGAGAGCACCGGATTGCTTCATCCGGTGCAGAAGCTGCTGGGTACCCCAGGTGCCCGCCGCCAGCACCACCTGGCGGGCGTGCACTGTCCGCTGCCCGCGGCGCAGCCAGGCACCGCTGCGCTGCGTCGTGACGGCGAATCCGCCGTCCGCGAGCTCGCGGACGTCCGTCACCGTTCGCAACGGCTCGATGACCGCACCTCGGCGCTCGGCGAGAGCCAGGTAGTTCTTCATGAGCGTGTTCTTCGCGCCCGCCCGGCATCCGACCATGCAGTTGCCGCAGAGCGTGCAGCCGGTGCGCGCCGGGCCCTCACCGCCGAAGTACGGATCAGCCGTGAGCTCTCCCGGCCTGCCGAACCACACGCCGACCGGTGCGTGGCGGAAAGTGCTCCCCACGCCGAGATCCTCGGCGGCACCGGCCATGATGCGCTCGACAGGACCAGTGTGCGGATAGCGCTCGACCACGCCGAGCATCCTCTTCGCCGTCGCGTAGTGCGGGGCGAGTTCCGTCTCCCAATCCGCCAGCGAGCCCCACTGCGGATCCGCGAAGAACGCGCCGCCGGGCTGGTACAGGGTGTTGGCGTAGTTCAACGATCCGCCGCCCACGCCGGCGCCCGCGAGGATCATCACGTGCGGGAGGCGATGAATGCGCTGGATCCCGAAGCAGCCGAGGGCAGGCGCCCACAGGTAGCGACGTACGTTCCAGTTGGTCTTCGCGAAGTCGTTGTCCTCGAAGCGTCGCCCCGCTTCGTACACCAGGACGCGGTAGCCCTTCTCGACGAGTCGGAGTGCCGCGACCGAGCCGCCGAAACCCGACCCTATGACAACGACGTCTTCGTCGTACTCGATCATGCGGAAACCTCCGGTGCCGCCGGCACCATCACGGTCAGCGCGGCCGGACGCACACTGATGGTGCATGCATCCTCGCCGATGCGCTCGCCGTCGGCGTAGACGACGAGTCCGGGGGCGCTCACGGTGACCTCGCGCACGCGGTCGTGTCGTACCTCCGGGCGCGTGAAGTGCGTCCCGCGCAGGAGCAGGGGGAAGAGAGTCAGGAGACGGATGCGCGAGAGCGGCGCGACTCTGACGACGTCGAGCATCCCGTCATCGGGTGCTGCCCCGGCGCAGACAGGCATCCCGCCTCCGTAGCTGGCGGTGTTGCCGACGGCGATCAGTGTCCCGGCGGCGTTCGTCGGAGCGGCGCCGTCCAATCCGACCGAGAACTCCATCGGACGCAGCCGCGCGAGCTCGATGAGCAACGCCACGTAGTACCGCAGCGCGCCATGCGGCCAACGGAGCCGATTCGTGCGGTCGCTGACCTTCGCATCGAACCCGAGAGCCGCGATAGTGAGAAAAGAGGCAGTGCGCTCCGCCGTGCGGATCGTGCCGACGTCGATAGCTCTGCGCGCACCGGTGCGCGCAAGTTCCACCGCGGCGATCGGGTCGTGCCGTGGCAGGCCGAGCGCCCGCGCGAGGTCATTGCCGGTCCCGGCCGGCACCAGCGCGACGGGGACGGAAGCGGCGCAGACGAGGTCGAGGATGCCGGACAGGGTTCCGTCGCCGCCCACGACCACGAGTACCCGGGGATTCGCATCCAGCGCCTGCGCCGCCAGCACCAGGCTCAACGCCGCCGAATCCCCCGTGTAGACCTTCACTTCGGCGCCACCAGCTCGCAGGTGGGCAACGGCGGCGTCGGCCTCTCTGCGCCCTCGCCCCTTGCCCGCGAACGGATTCGACAGCACCGCGATGTGCTCGGCCACGTCAGCGCGCTCGATCCATCGAGATCACGGCACCGGGGTTGAGGATCCCAGAGGGGTCGAGTTCGCGCTTGATCGCGGCGAGGATCCGCACCCCCGTCTCACCGATCTCCTGTTCGAGCCACGGCGCATGATCGCGTCCGACGGCGTGATGGTGGCTTATCGTGCCGCCCGTCGCGATGATCGCATCGTTCACACGCCCCTTGATCACCTCCCAGGCTTCGAGAGGATCCGATCGGATGCTGGCCAGGACCGTGAAGTACAGCGACGCGCCGGTCGGGTAGATGTGCGAGACGTGGCACATCACGTACGGCCTCGCACCTGCATCCGTGATTCCTTCGTGCAGAGCGGCGGTCACGGCCGACCGCAACGCGTGCAGGTTCGACCACGTGGTCGCCGTTTCCAGCGTCTCGCAGAAGACGCCCGCGTCCAGCAGCGCGTCGCGCAGGTAGGGACCGTCGAAGCGTCCATCCAGCCACTCCTCGGCCGCCCCCTCACCGGATGACGTTCCTCCTGCGGCGGTGAGCAGTGCCGACGTACGAGCGCGACGATCGGAGATGCCCTCCCCCTCGTACACCGTGACGATGCTGGCACCCTTCGCGAGCGCCTTCCCGATCCTGCCCACCTGCGCGAGACTGACAGCGGTCTCCGCTTCGTCGGACAGGCGGATGACCGTCGGTCCTCCTCCGTGCTGTGCGACCTGTCTCAGTCCATCGGCGCCCCGGGTGAAGTCGGGAAAGCTCCACGACTCGAGGATGCGTTCGCGAGGTACCGGATGCACGCGCACACGGACCTCCGTGATCACCCCGAAGATGCCCTCCGACCCCAGGAACACGCGGATGAGATCCGGGCCTGCTGCCGACCCCGGTGAACGACCGAGTTCGATGTCGCCGGTCGGGGTAGCCACGCGGATCCCCGTGACCATCGTGTCGAATCTCCCGAGGCCCGCAGAGTTCTGCCCCGATGAGCGCGCAGCCGCGAATCCGCCGATCGTGGCATAGCGGAAACTCTGGGGATAGTGACCCAGTTCGTATCCGCGTGCGGTCAGCAGAGCCTCGGCGTCCGGGCCCGTCGTGCCGGCGGCCAGGAGCGCCTCACCGCTGACCTCATCGAGATGGATGAGGCCGGTGAGCCGCCGCAGATCCAAGCTGATGACGCCCCGATGCGCGCCGCGCTCAGGTGCGAGAGCTCCCACGACGCTCGTTCCGCCGCCGAACGGGATCACCGCGACACCACGCTCGGCCGCGACGCCGAGCACGGCAGCGACCTCGGTGTGACTGCCAGGGAGGATCACGGCATCCGGCGCGGCCTGGTGCTGTCTGCGTCGCCTCAGCAGGTCGGGAGTCGAGCGCCCCCCGGCGTGACGGATCCGCGCCTGCGCGGACTCATCCACGTGTGCGGTACCGACGACTTCGGAGAACGCCTCGATATCGGCTGGCTGAAGCGCCGAGGGTTCGAGGTGCACATCGCCCAGGTCGACCGGTGCATCCGGCTTGCGAATCCGCCCGAGCAGCAACGGAAGAAGAGCGCGCACCGCTCGCGGGAGTTCCTGCGCCTTGGCCGGGTCGCCCCAACCGTTCCACCGCATCTCCGACTGTGCGGCGTCGCTGCCGTTCTCCTGCGTCATGCGTTACAGTGTGACACATCATGGAAGAACGTCAAGTCATCGCCGATCCGCCGATCGTGCCGTCGCCGCAATGGGATGCCACGCAGTCGCGCATCCTCGACGCGGCCGACGCGCTGATCAGCCGCCGCGGGGTACACGGCGTCACCATCGCCGAACTGGCACGGCGAGCAGGCCACAGCCGACCGACCATCTATCGAAGCTGGAGCGATGCCGACGACGTGGTCCGCGCGGCTCTGCTCCGGCGCGTGGCGGGAATCGTCGAGCAGTTCCCCGCCCGGGCCGGGTCGCGTCAGAACCTGGTCGACGACGTGCTTCGGTTCTCTTCGCTCTTTCGCAACGATGCCGTCTACGGGCGACTGCTCGAGGACGAGCCCGAGGTCTTCACCCGCTACACGTTGCAGCGCGTCGGATCGAGTCAGCGGATGATCCTGCAGTGGCTGACGATCGCCATCCGCGAGGCGCAACAGGGTGGCACTGTTCGTGATGGCGAGCCGAACGAGATCGCGGTGATGCTGCTTCTCATCGCGCAATCGGCAGTGCTGTCGCACGGCACCGTGTCCGAGCTGATCTCCCCGGAGGCGTGGGAGCGCGAGCTTCGCGCCGCGCTCGATGGGCTGCTCCGACCATGACCTCTCCCTCCCCCGACCTCAATGTCGCGCGTCGGGCCGAAGAACTCCGCCGCTCGGCTCAGGAGACGGTCGACGTGCTCGTCATCGGAGGCGGCATCACGGGCGTCGGAGTCGCGCTCGACGCCGCGTCACGTGGACTGAGCGTCACTCTTCTCGAAGCGGACGACCTGGCGTTCGGCACCAGCAGATTCAGCTCCAAGCTCGTGCACGGCGGTCTTCGCTACCTCGCGACCGGCGACATCGCCACCGCGAAGGAGAGCGCCTTCGAACGCCACCTGCTGATGACGATCATCGCACCGCACCTCATCCGGCCCCTCGGTCAGCTGCTCCCCTTCGCTCCCGGTGTGACGGCACGACAGCGCGCGGCCGGCATAGCGGGCATGGGCATGGGCGACCTGCTTCGGATGCGGGCGCGCACCCCACGAAAGGCGCTGCCTGCGCCACGTCTCGTCTCGGCCCGCACAGCCAACGCTCTCGTTCCCGCTCTCAACCCGCGCGGGCTTCGAGGGGGGATGCTGTCGTACGACGGTCAGCTCGTGGATGACGCCAGGCTGGTCGTGACGGTGGCGCGCACCGCCGCAGGTCTCGGTGCCCGCATCCTCACTCGGGTGAGGGCACTCGAGCTCCACGGTGGCGGGGCGAAGGCCGAGGATGCGCTGACCGGCGAACGCCTCGAGATCCGAGCGCGCAGCGTCATCAATGCCACCGGCGTCTGGGCGGGCACACTGGACGAGTCGATCACGGTCCGTCCCAGCCGGGGAACCCACATCGTGCTCGATGCCGCCGACCTCGGTCACCCATCCGCGGCGCTCACCATCCCGCACGAGGGCTCGATCAGTCGCTACGTCTTCGCCTTGCCACAGGTGAATGGGCGCGTCATCGTCGGTCTCACGGACGAAGACGCGCCGGGCCCAGTGCCCCGGGTCGCCGTCCCGACGGAGGGCGAGATCACGTTTCTGCTGTCGAATCTCAACCGGATGCTGTCTGTCCCCATCCGCAGGGATCAGGTCCGCGGCGCTTTCGCCGGGCTCCGCCCGCTGGTGGACTCAGGCGCAGACTCGACAGCGGACATCTCCCGCCGCCATCTCGTCGCCGTCTCGGAATCCGGCTTCGTCAACGTGCTCGGCGGCAAACTCACGACATACCGTCGGATGGCCGAGGACGCCGTCGACCTCGCCTCGAGCACCGGCGCACTTGGCGCACCCCCGAGCCGGACGGCATCACTCCGACTCGTGGACAGCGCCGTGATTCCGACGTCGGGCGCGGCCTCCCCTGCTGAACTCACACGTGCAGAGATCGAGTTCGCCGTCCGCGCCGAAGGCGCCATGACGGTCGATGACATCCTCGATCGACGTTCCCGTGTGGGTCTCGTCGCCGTTGATCGAGTCCGCGCGACGGCGACGGCGGAAGCCGTGCTCGCGGAGACTCTCGCGCAGCTCTCCTGAACGATCGAGCACCGGCGCCTGTCGTTGCGTTTCCACCGCACGACTCGGCAGGGAACAGGCACGGAACAGCGCGTGAACACCACCGCTGTTGTGCCTCAGGACGCCGCGCGCGGGCGGCGGAGCGTGCACAGTGGTGTCATGGACATGCTCCTCTCGATGCTGGGCGGCAAGGGAATATCGGGTCTGTTCAAGACAGGCACCGCGATCCTCACGATTCTGCTGGTCGTTCCGGCTCTCCTGAAGATCTTCATCGTGACCGTCGACGAGGGCTGGGCGGCGATCCGCACACGAAACGGCAAGCCGATCATCCGCAACCGTCCGCAGCGGCGTCCGACGAACCGCGGCGGCGCAGTCGGAGAAGTCGTCGTCCTCGATCCGGGGTCGCACGGCGCTTTCCCGCTCTTCTACTGGTACCGGCTCATCGACGTGCGGTGCCGGGCGACTGACCTCCCCGCACGCGAGATGAGCGGCGCCACCGGGCGACAGTTCCGGGTGCATGCCTCCTTCGAGTGGCGACCCATTCCGACCGGCCGTGATCTGCGCGTCTTCGAACTCGATGTCGTCAACGTCAAAGAGCGCGCGTCGAACATCGTCGGCGCGGCCCTGAGAGACGTGATCCGCGGATTCGATGACGCAGAGCTCCCGCACAACGACGAGATCAACACCCGGGTGATCGCTGCCAGCGCTGAGGAAGTGCGCCGCGCCTGCGGCGTGGAGCTCGTCCGCGTGATGGTCACCGGCGACTCGCTGACGGACGGCTACCTGCTGTCGACGGCCCTGCGCGACACCGACCGCGGCGCCCAGGCGGTCGCATCGCTGCACGCCCTGAACTGAGGGCAAAGCGAAGAACGTCTTGGCGAGCCGCTGAGGCCGCTCAGCGCCGTTCGTGCAGCGGGAGGTCGATCGCGCCGGTCTCGCCGGCGTTGCGCGCGACCGGGATCCGGGTGCCGAGGACCTGAGACACGACGTCCTGCGCGATCTTGGAGGCAGTGAGGCCGGCATCCGCGAGGATCTGCTCGCGCGACGCGTGGTCGATGAACTGATCCGGGAGGCCGAGTTCATCGACGGCCGTATCGATGCCGGATTCCCGGAGCACCTGCCGAACGCGCGTGCCGATTCCGCCGACGCGGATGCCATCCTCGAGCGTGATCACCAGACGATGCCGAGCGGCCAGGGTCACGACGGATGCTTGCACCGGAATCGCCCAGCGCGGATCGATCACGGTCGCCCCGATCCCCTGCGCGCGCAATCGCGCAGCGACGTCCATCGCCAATGCGGCGAAGGGACCGATCCCGACCAGAAGCACATCCTCGGACTCGCCACGGGCGAGCACATCGACGCCGTCATCGAGGCGCTCGATCGCGGGAAGTTCCGCGGCCACCTCGCCCTTCGGGAAGCGGATGACGGTGGGACCGTCGTCGATGGTGACGGCCTCGTCCAGCGCCTCGCGCAGCCGGGCACCGTCACGGGGAGCCGCGATGCGGATGTTCGGGACGATCTGCAGCATCGCCAGATCCCACATGCCGTGATGACTCGGCCCGTCGGGACCGGTGACGCCGGCCCGATCAAGAACGAACGTGACGCCTGCGCGGTGCAGGGCGACATCCATCAGCACCTGGTCGAAAGCTCGACCCATGAACGTGGCGTAGACGGCGACAACCGGGTGCAAGCCGCCATAGGCGAGACCTGCCGCAGAGGCCACCGCGTGCTGCTCGGCGATCCCCACGTCGTAGACCCGGTCCGGGAAGCGTTCAGCGAACGGCGCGAGTCCGGTCGGCCGCAGCATGGCTGCCGTCATCGCGATGATCTTCGGATCGCGCTGCCCTGCGTCGACGAGCGCATCGGAGAAGACATCCGTCCACCCCTGGCCCCCACTCGACAAGGTTTCGCCTGTCGTCGGGTCGATGCGCCCGACGGCATGGAACTGGTCGGCCTCATCGTCACGCGCCGGCTGGTACCCGCGGCCCTTCTCGGTGATCGCGTGCACGATCACGGGAGCGCCATAGGACTTGGCGAGCTCGAGAGTCTCCAGGAGCGCGCCCAGGTCATGCCCGTCGACCGGCCCGAGATACTTGATGTCGAGATTCGAGTACAGCGCCTCGTTGTTCGTGAAGCGCGAGAGGAACCCATGCGTTCCGCCACGCACGCCCCGGAAAACGGCCCGTCCGACGGGTCCGAATGCTCGGAACAGGCGATCCGACTTGCGGTGCAGGTCCTTATACGCGGCGGCGGTGCGCACCCTGTTCAGGTACCGCGACATGCCGCCGATCGTCGGCGCGTAGGATCGGCCGTTGTCATTCACGACGATGACGAGGTTGCGGTCATTGTCGTCGGAGATGTTGTTCAACGCCTCCCACGTCATCCCGCCGGTGAGCGCCCCATCGCCGACGACGGCCACGACATGACGGTCCGAACGGCCGGTCGCAGTCAGCGCACGTGAGATCCCGTCCGCCCAGCTGAGCGAGCTCGAGGCGTGCGAAGACTCGACCACGTCGTGCGGGCTCTCGCTGCGCTGCGGGTAACCGGCGAGGCCCCCACGCACACGCAGATCAGAGAAGTCCTGACGCCCGGTGAGCAGCTTGTGCACATACGACTGATGCCCGGTGTCGAAGATGAAGGGGTCGTCCGGTGAGGAGAAGACCCGGTGAAGGGCGATGGTCAGCTCGACGACACCCAGGTTAGGACCGAGATGGCCGCCCGTCCGCGAAACGTTCTCGACAAGGAAAGCGCGGATCTCCTCAGCCAGTTCCACCAGCTGCTCGGTGGACAGCGCGTCCAGATCCCGGGGTCCTGAGATGCTCGGAAGAATGGGCATCTGCACCTCCTCACAGGCGTTGTGCGGCTCGTCCGATCGGACGGACGAGAACCCCTCGATCCTATCGCGGCTCTCCGGGAATCCCCGGAGAGCGAAGCCGCTTCTGCAGGGCGGCCGCATCCGCCAGCTGTCATTCGCCTACGAGGTCCTCGACGCTGCCAAGGTCAGGCTCAGCGACGGCCGGACGGCATACGAGCTGCGCGACCTCGACGTACACGAGTTCTCGTTCGTGCTCGTCAGCGCCAACCGTGACACGTCCATCGCGGCGGTGAAGTCGGCACTGTCACGTCGCCCCTGGCTCACCAAAGTCCTTTCACGGGGCGGCGGTGCTCTTCGCTTCCTGCCTCTGGCATTTACTGGCGTTCGGTGCCAAGGTGAGACGGATGAACCGCTCTCAGAAGGTCGCCGCTACCGTGTCGGTGCTCGTCGTCGCGGGCCTCGCCGCTGTGGCTGCTCCCGCTGTCGCGTCGGTCGCGTCGGATATAGGCGGCTGGGCGCTGTTCAACCAGCCCGCAGCTGCTGCTCCGACTGATGCCGCTACTGCTCCGGCTGATGAGCCGGTCGCGTCTCATGCGCCGATCCTGGATGGCATGCACGGCGACTGCGCTCTCCTGTACTACCCGAACGATCCGTCGATCACTCCGCGGCTCGACGCACCCGTCGACAACGGTCCGCGCGAATTCGCGGTCGGCGAGGTCGGCCTCGTTGACGGTATCCCGACGACGTACACCGTCGCGCCGGGCGATGCGATCCAGGGAATCGGTGCCCGCTTCTGCGTGTTCGGGACAGGCCTGTTCTACTTCAACGACGTTCACCTGCAGGGCACCATCCAGCCGGGCGACGTGCTGCGCCTGCGCCCGTAGCACTCGATCCTCCGAAGGCTCCGCCTCCCGTCCGGGGAGCGCGGGCCTTCGCTGTTCGTTGGATGCTGCCAGAGTGTCAGCTCATCCCGCCGTGCACCCAGTCCTGCGCCCGCCAGATGACGTTCTACAGGTTCCATGGCGCAACGTCGCATGCGTCCCACCGCTGCCCCATGCGGGCGGTCCAGGAGGCGATGCGGCCGCAGCAGATGCGGCGTCCGGTGAACTGGTAGACAGCGTTGCAGAGCGCGCTGCGCATGGAGGTGTCCCCTCGTCGGTCGCGGCCCCGGAGCGGGGCTAGCGTTGGCAGCGGCTCACGCCGTCATTTCTATGGCGCGTTCTTCAACGCAAAGCGCCCCGCCTGGCTGATGCCGGACGGGGCGCTACTCACTTCAGAACTACACCAGCGAACGCAGCACGTACTGCAGGATGCCGCCGTTGCGGTAGTAGTCCGCCTCACCGGGGGTGTCGATGCGCACGACCGCGTCGAACTCGATCGGCTGCTTGCCCTCGGCCGAGTTCTCGCTCGGGGTCGCCGTGACGCGCACCGTCTTGGGGGTCACGCCCGAGTTCAGCTCTTCGAGGCCTGCGATCGACACGATCTCGGTGCCGTCGAGTCCGAGCGACTCCCAGCTCTCCCCAGCCGGGAACTGCAGGGGAACGACGCCCATGCCGATCAGGTTGGAGCGGTGGATGCGCTCGAAGCTCTCGGTGATGACCGCCTTGACGCCCAGCAGGCTGGTGCCCTTGGCCGCCCAGTCACGAGACGATCCAGAACCGTACTCCTTGCCGCCGAACACGACGAGCGGGGTGCCCTGCTCGGCGTAGTTCATGCAGGCGTCGTAGATGTACGACTGCGGTCCACCCGGCTTCGTGAAGTCCCGCGTGAAGCCGCCTTCGACGACCTGACCGTCGTTGACGGCCGAGACCATGACGTTCTTCAGACGGATGTTCGCGAACGTGCCGCGGATCATCACCTCGTGGTTGCCGCGGCGCGAGCCGAACGAGTTGAAGTCCTTGCGATCCACACCGTGCGCGGTGAGGTACTCCGCGGCCGGCGTGCCCGTCTTGATGTTTCCGGCCGGCGAGATGTGGTCGGTGGTGACCGAATCGCCGAGCGTCGCCATCACGCGCGCGCCCTGGATGTCGCGCACCGGGGTGAGCTCCATCGTCATACCGTCGAAGTACGGAGCCTTGCGGACGTACGTCGAGTTCTCATCCCACTGGAAGATCGCGTCATCCGGGGTCGGCAGGCTCTTCCAGCGCTCGTCGCCCTCGAAGACGGTCGAGTACTGCTTGATGAACTGCTCACGGGAGATCGACGAGTCGACGAGGTTCTGCACCTCGTCGGGCGTCGGCCAGATGTCCCGCAGGAAGACGTCTTCGCCGTCGGTGCCCTTTCCGAGTGCATCGTTCTCGAAGTCGAAGTGCATCGAACCGGCCAGCGCGTACGCGATGACCAGCGGCGGGCTGGCAAGGTAGTTCATCTTCACGTCGGGGCTGATGCGACCCTCGAAGTTGCGGTTACCGGAGAGGACTGCGGTGACGGCGAGATCGTGAGAGTTGATCGCCTCGGACACCTCCTCGATCAGCGGACCGGAGTTGCCGATGCAGATCGTGCAGCCGTAGCCGACGGTGTAGAAGCCGAGGCCTTCGAGATCCTTGTCGAGACCGGACTTCTCGTAGTAGTCGGTGACGACCTTCGACCCCGGGCCGAGCGTGGTCTTCACCCACGGCTTCTGCTTCAGACCCTTCTGGAGGGCCTTCCGCGCGACGAGTCCGGCGGCGATCATCACCGACGGGTTCGAGGTGTTCGTGCACGACGTGATCGCGGCAAGCGTGACAGCGCCGTTGTCGAGGATGTACTTCTCCCCCGACGGCGTGGTCACCGGCACCGGCTTCGACGCATTCGCCGGTGCACCGCTGTTGATGTGCACGGGACGGGTGGTCGTCTCCTCCTCACCGGGGACGGAGCCGGGGTCGGATGCCGGGAACGAGTGCTTCGAGTCGAGATCGACGATGTCATCCGACGTCGATGCCGACGCATAGCTGAGGATGTCCTGCTCGAACTGCGCCTTCGCCTCGGAGAGGAGAATGCGGTCCTGCGGGCGCTTCGGTCCGGCGATCGACGGCACGACGGTTCCGAGATCGAGCTCGAGGTACTCGCTGAAGGTCGGCTCGTGCGAGGCGTCGTGCCAGAGCTTCTGCTCCTTGGCGTAAGCCTCGACGAGCGCGACGGCCTCGTCGCTGCGGCCGGTGAGGCGCAGGTAGTCGAGCGTGACGTCATCGATCGGGAAGATCGCCGCCGTGGAGCCGAACTCCGGACTCATGTTGCCGATGGTGGCGCGGTTCGCGAGCGGGACCGATGCCACGCCGGCGCCGTAGAACTCGACGAACTTTCCGACGACCCCGTGCTTGCGCAGCAGGTCGGTGATCGTGAGGACGACGTCGGTCGCCGTCACACCGGCCGGGATCTCACCGGAGAGCTTGAAGCCGACGACGCGCGGGATGAGCATCGACACGGGCTGGCCGAGCATCGCAGCCTCGGCTTCGATGCCGCCGACGCCCCAGCCGAGCACGCCGAGGCCGTTGACCATCGTCGTGTGCGAGTCGGTGCCGACGCAGGTGTCCGGGTAGGCACGGAGGACACCGTTGACATCGCGGTCGTAGATGACCTTGGCCAGGTGCTCGATGTTGACCTGGTGCACGATGCCGGTGCCAGGGGGGACGACCTTGAAGTCGCTGAACGCCGTCTGGCCCCAGCGGAGGAACTGGTAACGCTCACCGTTGCGCTCGTACTCGATCTCGACGTTGCGCTCGAGGGCGTTCTCGCTGCCGAAGAGGTCGGCGATCACCGAGTGGTCGATGACCATCTCGGCGGGAGAGAGCGGGTTGATCTTGTTCGCGTCACCGCCGAGAGCCGTGACGGCTTCACGCATGGTGGCGAGGTCGACGATGCACGGCACGCCGGTGAAGTCCTGCATGACCACGCGCGCCGGCGTGAACTGGATCTCGGTGTTCGGCTCAGCGGCGGCATCCCACGATCCGAGCGCCTCGATCTGCGCCTTCGTCACGTTCGCGCCATCTTCGGTGCGAAGCAGGTTCTCCAGGAGGACCTTGAGACTGAAGGGGAGGTTGTCGAAACCGGGCACCGTGTCGATGCGGAAGATCTCGTAGTCGGTGCTGCCGACCGTCAGGGTGCTCTTGGCACCGAAGCTGTTCACCGTCGACACGAGTGCGTCTCCTTCTGATCGGATGGGAGCGGCAGGCGTCTCCATCTTGCTCGCCTCTGAGGTCCGGCGGCTAGCAAGGCGGACCTAACCAGTCTGCGCGTTTCGGCCTCTCGGCAGAAGCTTTCAATTTATCTTGACGTCAAGATAAATCTATCACGATTCGACGGCGACGTCCTCCGACGGCGTGCGGGGATAGAGTGCCCGCACCACGAGCCAGGTGACAGCGATCATCGGCGCGAACAGCGGCAATCCCATGATCAACTTCAACGTGCCGAGCGCCGTGACGTCACCGGCGAAGTACAACGGCAGCTGCACGCCGAGACGCGCGA
Organism: Microbacterium sp. LTA6; assembly: GCF_045690355.1. NCBI lineage: Bacteria > Bacillati > Actinomycetota > Actinomycetes > Micrococcales > Microbacteriaceae > Microbacterium > Microbacterium sp. LTA6. The sequence continues at coordinate 3,235,863 of NZ_CP147855.1, read as the reverse complement.
AGAACAGCGCGGCCCATGCGATGCCGAGCCAGAAGAACGCCCGACGCTTGCGCCGATCGCTGCGCCACGCCGTGCCCTCCCCCATCAGGAAGCCGACGGCGAGCCCGATCAGCGACCACCCGACGAGCGCGGAGATGAGAAGAACCGAGCCGTACAACGAGTTCGTGATGAATCCGGGAACGAAGTTGTCCTCGCCACGCCCCGTCCACAGCGCGAGGGCAGCCGCGGCGCCGGCCGCGACGAGCCCGCCCAGTGCGGCAGCCGGCGGCGACTTCTGCAGCAGCCGCACGATCGTGAACACCGCAGCGATGCCGACAGAGACGCCGAGCGCCAGGATCAGTGGATCCGGCTTCACCGTGAAGAGGACGACGAAGGCGAGGCTGGGCAGGACGGATTCGAGGATGCCGCGCCATCCGCCCATCGCCGACCACACGACCTTGTGGGTCGACGAGCTGTCTGCGGGGTCGAGCCCCGCGCGACGTGCAGCACCGCCGAGCGCCGCGCCGAAGATCTCCGTCGCGCTCTGCTCGCGCCCGGCGTCGGGATCGGGTGCGCTCGCGCTCACGCGGAACCCGGCGTGGCCGGCATCTTCAGCGGAATCAGGTCGCGTGGAGGCATCGGCGAACCGCCGCGGACGACGACGATCGAACGGAAGAGGTCCTCGACCTTCTCCGCCGCTTCCGGGTCGGATGCGGCGGCTCCGCCGATGACACCGCGGAGGAACCAGCGCGGACCGTCGATGCCGATGAATCGGGCGAGCCGGAGTCCGGAGCCCTCGCTCGCCGGGGCGGGGACCTCAGCGAGAAGCTCCTTGCCCAGTGGGCCGTCGCGCTCCTCGACACGGCCGCCCTGCGTGCGGACCTGATCGCGCAGCTGCACGCGGGTCTCGTCCCAGAGCCCCCCGGAGCGGGGAGCGGCGAACGGCTGCACCTGGAGCGACGAGTCGGCGTAGTCGAGTCCGACCGCGACGATCCGCTTGGTCTGCTCCTCGACCTCGAGGCGCAGGTTCAGGCCCTCCCTCGGGAGGATCTTGATGCCGCCGAGATCGATGTACGGGCGAACCGGGTTCGCCTCGGAGTCGTCGAAGGGGCCGTCGGTGGCCCGGTTCAGCGGTGCCGACTTCTGAGTGTGGGGGGTGTTGTCAGTCATTGCCCTGCCCTGCTGGGGTTTGGTTTTGTTCTGCCTGGTATCCGGTGGATCCGAATCCGCCAACGCCGCGGACGCTGTCCGACAGCTCTTCGACCGGAAGGAAGACGGCGCGCGTCACCGGCATGACGATCAATTGTGCGATGCGGTCTCCGACGGCCACATCGTACGCGCTGTGGATATCGGTGTTGATCAGACTCACCTTGATCTCACCGCGGTAGCCGGCATCGACGGTCCCCGGCGAGTTCACGATCGAGATTCCGTGCTTCGCGGCGAGTCCGCTGCGCGGGACGACGAATGCTGCGAAACCCTCGGGGAGGGCGATCCGCAGGCCGGTGCCGACCAGCGCCCGCTCGCCCGGGGCGAGGTGAACAGCCTCGGCTGCGACGAGATCCGCACCGGCGTCTCCCGGGTGCGCGTATCCGGGCATCACGACGTCGCCGGCCAAGACAGGAGCGATAATGGGGACATCAACGGAATCGGTCACCCCATGAGGCTAATGCAGAACCCCCGCACAGACGCACGTCCGCTCTACCGCGAACGCCTGGCGCCGAGTCTGCGCCTGCTCGCCACGGTGGCCCTCGCCGGCCCCATGGTCTCGCTGATCTTCGTTCCGGTCGGATCGACCGTCGCACTCGTGATCGGCGGCGCCGTCTCGGCCATCCTCGTCCTGGGTTTCATCGCGATGACACCCGTCGTCCTCGTGGAGGGAACCGTGCTCCGCGCCGGCCGCGCGCACATCGAGGCCCACCACCTGGGCGAGCCGGTCGCGTTGACGGGCGAAGAGGCGACACACGCGCGCGGGCCAGGACTTCCGGCGAACGGCTGGCACCTCATCCGCGGAGGAATCGACGGCATCGTCGTGGTTCCGAACATCGACCCGGATGATCCGGTCGAAACCTGGACGATCTCTTCACGGACGCCCGACCGTCTGGCCGCCGCCATTCGCGCCGCCCGCCCCTGACGACGATTCGACGCCGACGTTCGACGCCGACGCCGGCCTTGACGACAACGCGCCCCCGACCATGCGGTCGGGGGCGCGTTGTATCGCGAAGCTGCGCTCAGGCAGCGCACTCCTTGCAGATCGGACCCGAAGCGTCCTCGTGGTCCAACTGCGAGCGGTGCTTCACCAGGAAGCAGCTCATGCAGGTGAACTCGTCCTGCTGCGCTGGCAGCACGACGACGTCGAGGTCGAGGTCGGAAAGGTCGGCACCCGGGAGGTCGAAGCTCGACGGGTTGTCGGCGTCCTCGTCCCCGGTGGAGCCGGAGAGCTTGTCCGGCACACGCTCCTTGAGGGCTTCGATCGACTCGGAGTCGTCTTCACTCTTGCGCGGAGCGTCGTAATCGGTGGCCATGCTGTAGATCTCCACTTTCATGGTGCGAGTGGGTGGTGTGCCGCAGGGATCGGCGGCCATAGTTTGCACGACGTGGGAGCAATAAGCAAATGCCGTGGCGTGCGACAGAGCAAACTCACGGCACGCCCAGGGTATTCCCGGCTCTGAGGGCTGACGCGTGACACCATGAATCCACACCCATCAGAGGGGCATTCGCATGGAAAACGTCACCATCGTCGGCACCGAAGCAGGAGTCCTCGTGCTCGCGACCGAGTCGGGCGAGCGCTTCGCGCTCTCCATCGACGACGTTCTGCAGCGGGAGATCCGTCGTGCCACACGGCAGAGCGAACCTGCGACGCAGCGCCTCGCGGCCAGTCCCCGCGACATCCAGGCGCAGATCCGCGCCGGTCTCACTGCCGCAGAGGTCGCCGAACTCCTCGGCATCAGTCTCGAAGACGTCGCGCGCTTCGAAAGTCCTGTGCTCGCCGAACGCGAGCACATCATCGACCAGGCCCTCGCAGTCCCCGTGCTCATCGGCAGCGAAGTGGAGCCGGACGCGCAGCCGACCTTCGGCGTCGCCATCCGCGCGAAGCTGGCCGAGGTGTCCGCCACCGCGGAACGCTGGGCGAGCTGGAAGGACGAGTCCGGCTGGATCGTGAAGCTGGAGTTCTCCGCCAGCGACGTCGAGCACGACGCGCGATGGAGCTTCGACCCGCGTCGCAGTGCGCTGTCGCCGCTCAATGCCGACGCCACCCAGCTCTCACGCCAGGGCTCGCTGCCCGAGGGCCTGATCCCCCGACTGCGTGCTGTGGAGGCCGATCGTCCCACGTCGCCGTACAAGGACGAGAGTCGCTTCGACTCGGGAGCATTCGGGCCTCGGCTGCTGCCGGCACCGGCTGCGGATGCCGACACCGACACCGACCACACGGCTCCCCAGCGCTCGAATGCCGCGGCACAGGCTGCCGCCATCAATCGTGCACCGGAGACGTCGACGACCAATCCGGAGACCGCCGACCTGCTCGAGGCGCTGCGCCGCCGTCGCGGTCAGCGTGAGACCGCACCCCTCATCGATGCCGACGACGTCGCCATCGACGCACCGGAACGCGGCTCGAGTCCGATCGCACTGTTCGACGCGTTCGAGCAGGACTCCGAGGCGGGCGAACAGGGCTCGGACACACCCCCGGCAGTCGAACCGCCCGCTGACAGCCCGGCGCGCCGACGACGTCGCAACGCGATGCCCTCCTGGGACGAGATCGTATTCGGAGCGCGCACGGACGAGTGAGTGCGTGCTGCGCCACTCAGCGCGCGAACGTTCCGAGTCTGATCAGCGGCACGTTCTGCTCCTCCGGCGTGAGCGCACCGTGCTGGCCGACCATGGTGCGACCTCGCTGATCGGCGGCCGTGCCGTCGTACACTGCCCAGACGCCGCGAGCGATCACCATCAGATCGCCGATGCGAGCGGCAGCGGCATCCGTCACAGACGGTCCGAACAGACCGGCAGCCATCGCATCCGCCTTCGACACGACGTCTGCGGTGCCCTCCAGTTCGCTCCGCCAGCGGGCGAGAACACCGGCTGCGTCGGCGTCCGACTCCAGATAGACGTGCAGCATCCGCGGCTCCCCGCCGATGTGCCGGACCCCCGCGTAGCGCCCGCCGGTGTCGTCCAGCACGACCTGCCGGTGCGGCGGCACATCGACCATCCCATGATCCGACGTCACCAGCACGCCGACGCCTGGCGGCACCCGCACCGACAGCGCGGCGTCGATGTCCTCCAGCGCAGAAACCCATTCCCCGGACGCGACGCCGTGCTTGTGGCCGGCCTTGTCCGCTTCGGGCAGGTAGCAGTACACGAATGATCCCGGATGCCGTGCGGCGAGCTCGTACGCGGCGGCGACCCTTTCGGCAGGTGTGGCTGCAGCGACGAACTGCGCACCGCGCAGGGTCGCCCTGGTGAACCCGCTGTTCGCGTAGGCGGCGACGCCAATGGCGAAGCTCTCCCTGCTCGCGGCGCTGGCCCGCTCGAAGATGGTGGGCGATGCCTGCCAACTCTCCGGGTCGACTCCTTCGGATTCCCATCCGGTCAGCTGGTTCACGAGCACATCCCGCGTCGGGTCGAGCACTCGATATCCGACGAGTCCGTGCTCCCCCGGCCAGACGCCGGTGAGGATGCTGGTCAGCGCCGCGGCCGTGGTCGACGGGAAGACGGAACGAGCGACATCCTTCTTCGCCATGCTCCCGGTGAGCGTGCGGGCATGACCGGCGTGAGCGCGCAGATTGATGGCCCCCAGCCCGTCGACGAGGACGAGCACAACGGATTCCGCGCGAGGCAGCGTGAGCGATTCGCCGCGAAGTGAGGAGAACAGGTCATCCGCCACCCCGACGACGCTCCGGGCTGTCGCGGAGCCGGACGGTAACATGAGGGACATCCGAGCCAGTCTGACACAGGCCACCAGCACGCCCTCAGGAAGTACATGCCGAAAACCCCGCCGCCCGAGCCCGTCGAGGAGCGCATCCAGGACATAGACCTGTCCCATGAGATGCAGGGCTCGTTCCTCGAGTACGCGTACTCGGTCATCTACTCGCGCGCACTTCCCGACGCGCGCGATGGGCTCAAGCCCGTACAACGGCGCATCCTCTACCAGATGGCCGAGATGGGGCTGCGCCCCGACCGCGGACACGTGAAGAGCGCCCGCGTCGTCGGCGAGGTGATGGGCAAGCTGCACCCGCACGGCGACACTGCGATCTACGACGCCCTGGTACGACTGTCGCAGGACTTCGCACTGCGCGTCCCGCTGATCGACGGCCACGGAAACTTCGGCTCGCTCGACGACGGCCCGGCCGCCGCGCGTTACACCGAGGTACGACTCGCGCCGGCCGCACTCGCGCTGACCGAGAACCTCGACGAGGACGTCGTGGACTTCGTCCCGAACTACGACGGCCAGTTCCAGCAGCCCTCCGTGCTGCCGGCCGCGTTCCCGAACCTCCTGGTGAACGGTGCCAGCGGCATCGCCGTCGGCATGGCGACGAACATGGCTCCGCACAACCTCATCGAGGTCGTCGCCGCCGCGACGCATCTCCTTGAGAACCCGGATGCCACCACCGAAGAGCTCATGGAGTTCGTCCCTGGTCCGGACTTCCCCTCCGGTGCCGTGATCATGGGACTGGACGGCGTCAAGGATGCGTACACGACCGGGCGCGGAGCCTTCAAGGTGCGCGGCAAGGTCTCGGTCGAACCGCTCGGCCCCCGCCGCACCGGCATCATCGTCTCCGAGCTCCCGTACATGGTCGGTCCTGAGCGGCTCATCGAGAAGATCCGCGATGCTGTGCAGGCCAAGAAGCTGCAGGGCATCAGCGACGTCACCGACCTCACCGACCGCAACCACGGGCTGCGCGTCGCGATCGGCATCAAGACCGGATTCGACCCGAACGCGGTGCTGGAGCAGCTGTACCGGCTGACGCCGCTGGAGGATTCCTTCAGCATCAACAACGTCGCCCTCGTCGATGGCCAGCCGCGCACCCTCGGCCTCAAGGAGATGCTGCGCGTATACGTCGCGCACCGCCTCGAGGTCATCACGCGCCGCAGCCGCTACCGCCTGGCCCGTCGTGAGGAGAGACTGCACCTCGTCGAGGGACTGCTCATCGCGATCCTCGACATCGACGAGGTCATCCAAGTCATCCGCTCCTCCGACGACTCGGAGCAGGCGCGCATGCGCCTGCGCGAGGTGTTCGATCTCAGCGAGCTGCAGGCCGAGTACATCCTCGAACTGCGCCTGCGCCGCCTGACGCGGTTCTCCCGCATCGAGCTCGAGACCGAGCGCGATGCGTTGAAGGCCGAGATCGCTGCCCTCCGCGAACTGCTCGGCAGCCCGGTGCTGCTGCGAGCCGTCGTCGCAAAGGAGCTGGACGCCGCAGCAGACGCCTACGGCACGCCGCGGCGCACGCTGCTGATGAACGCTGCTCCCCCGAAGCCGCGCGCCACGAAGGGCGCCGTCGACCTGCAGATCGCGGACGCGCCGACCGTGCTGGTGCTGTCGACGACGGGACGCGCCGTGCGCGTGGACCTCGCCGAAGGGCAGGAACTGACTGTTCCGGCCCGGCGCAGCAAGCACGATGCGATCCTCACGACTATCGAGGCGACAGTGCGCGCCGAGATCGGCGCCCTCACCAGCACCGGCCGCGTCGTGCGCTTCTCCCCTGTCGATCTCCCATCGGTGCCGGCGAGCTCCGTGCAGCTCGCCGCGGGCACGCCGCTGCGCGACTACCTCGGCATCACGACCCGCGGCGAACGGATCGTCGCGTTCGTCCGCTTCGACAGTGAGATCCCGATCGCGCTCGGCACCGCGCAGGGCACCGTGAAGCGCATCATCCCCACGGCTCTCCCCGTCCGACCCGACCTCGAGGTCATCGGCATGAAGCCGGGCGACGCGGTCATCGGCGCCGCCGAGGCAGCCGACGACGCCGAGCTCGTCTTCGTGACGACCGACGCCCAGCTGCTGCGGTTCTCGGCCTCTTCCGTTCGTCCGCAGGGTGCGGCGGCCGGCGGTATGGCGGGTATCAAGCTCGGCTCCGGAGCATCCGTGCTCTTCTTCAGTGCGGTGCCCGCCGACTCGGATGCCGTGGTCGCCACAGTGTCGGGCGCCGAGAGCATCCTGCCGGGAACCGACGCCGGCCGGGCCAAGATCAGCGCCTTCTCCGAGTACCCGGCCAAGGGCCGCGCAACCGGCGGCGTGCGCGCCCACTCGTTCCTGAAGGGCGAGGATCGTCTCACCGTCGCCTGGGTCGGCCCCGCTCCCGCACAGGCCGTCGATCCGACCGGAGCGGTACGCAAGCTGCCGGAACCCGGCGCGCGCCGTGACGCTTCCGGTCAGCCGGTCGACGCGGTGATCGGCTCCATCGGCCGAACCCTGATCTGATGACCGGGTCTGTCACGCTCGTCTCCGGGCTCCCCGGGGTGGGGAAGACGACGGCGGCCAGAGCGCTGGCCTCGACGTTCCCCCGCGGAGTCCATCTCGACACGGACGATATCGGCGAGAACTTCATCGTCTCGGGTCTCGTGCTCCCCGGCGAGGAGTCCGAGGACGAGTCGGAACGGCAACTCGTCCTGCGGCGCGACAACATCATCGCCCTCGCGCGGAACTTCGTCGCGGCGGATTTCGACGTCGTGATCTCCGACGTCGTGCTCTGGGCGGACCTGTTGGCCCGCTACGCCGCGGGCCTGGCGACCGGGCTGCGTTTCGTCCTTCTCACCGCGTCGCCAGAGACGATCGCCTCCCGCGACGGCGACCGTGACAAGCACGTCGCGGCATCCTGGTCGCATCTACGTGCCGATCAGGATTCCTGGGTTTCCCCAGGACTGCGCCTCGATACCAGCACCTTGTCCCTGGACGAGACGCTGTCCGCCATCAGGGAAGGCTGGTCGGACGCTCTCCTTCCGACCGACCAGGCATCCGCTTAGTCAGCAGCCGGGTCCGAGGCATCCTCCCCGAGGCGAACCAGACCCTGTGAAACGATGTCCGAGACGGTCCGAGCGTGGGTCCCGTCCGGATCGAGGTCCGGATCGAAGACCGTGATCGACGCGCCCCAGGCGCGCGGCGCGACGATCTCGAGGAAGATCGTCAGCTCCTCCGGCGACAATCCACCCGAATGCGGGCTGTCGACAGCGGGCATGTGTGCCGGATCGAGCACATCCACGTCCACCTGGAGCCAGAATCCTCGATCGAGGCCGGCAGTGGCGAGCACCCGGGCGGCAGCGCGAGACGCGCCGTGCAGGATGATCTGATCTGCCGGGACGGCGAGAGCGATCGCCTGATCGACCTCGGCCAGATGCGGGTCGTCGTAGCGGCAGCCGACGTGCGCGGTCGCGGCGGCGTCGAAGTACGGACCGAGCCCGTCGATGTCAGCGACCTCGGGGATATGACGGCCGATCGCGGCGGCGAGGTCCTCGCCCGCCAGTGCGCCGATGGACGCGCTGTTGCCGGGATGCCGGAAGTCGGTGTGGCCGTCCACGTGCACGAGGCCGCCATCGCCGGTGACCCTGGTGGCCAGGCCCGCGGCGATCACGAGGCTGCAGTCTCCGCCGAGAACGAGCGGTGAATCACCCGCAGTGCGGAGCGCGACCAAGCGGTGCGCCAGACGCCTGGCGTGGTCGATGATCGCGTCCTGGTTGCGCACCGTACCCTCGCGACGGCGAACGTCGTCGATGTATCGCCTGGGGAGGATCACTCCGCCGTCGACGGCCCCACGCACATGGAAGGCCTCGTAGAGGCCGGCTTCACGAAGTGCCTCCGGCGCCTTGGCCGTGCCGGGAACCGCCCCGGCGATCGGTGGTTGCAGACCCAGGTTCGACGGTGCGGAAACGAGCGCGATCATCGATCCATCATCGCAGTCGGGCGTGCTCAGAGCCGGAGCGCCAGCACGTTCGCCGTGAGTCCGGCCGCCGTGCCGCACAGGACGACGGTGTCACCGCGAGCCACCCTGCCGGAATCCAGCGCCCTGGCGAGCATGAACGGTACGGATGCCGACACCATGTTCCCGAAGGCGGCGACCTCATCGATGCGCCGGTCGGCGGGGATCCCGAGTCGGTCGAGCATCGGGCCGAGGGCGGCGGACGCCTGGTGCGGGATCCACAGCGCGACATCGTCACGAGAGAGCCCGAAACGCCGGTGGAAGCGGTCGAAGAAGTCGGGGAGCACCCGCATCATTCCGAGCAGCGCGCGCCGCCCGTTCATGTCGAAGAGGTAGTCGGCGGGGTCGGAGGCGGTATATACCTGCGCGGGAGAGCGCGACAGCCCGCCACGGATCTCGGTGTCGTGCGCGTACGCCGGCCAGGTCTGCTGCAGGCTGCCGATCACGCCTCGGTCCGGGTCCTTCGAACGGCGGAGAACGACGGCCGCCGCGGCATCGCTGAAAAGCTCGTAGCTCTCACGCTGCTCCGGGTTCAGGAACCGGGTGCCGACATCGCCGGAGAACACCAGGATCGTCTCGTAATCTCCGGCGTCGAGGTAGCGGGAAGCGACGTCGACGGCGGTGATGAAGCTCGTGCAGGTGGAGTTCACGTCGAAGGCCGCAGCGTGTCCGGTCAGAGTCAGCCGTTCGAGCACGAGGGCTGCCGTGCACGGAATGGGCTGGATGCCGGCTGCAGAGGCACTGAGCACGAGATCCACGTCGTCAGCAGTGAGACCCGCGTGCGCCAGCGCCCGTTCGCACGCTCCCGTGAGCATGTCGAGGTGGGAGACGCCGTCCTCGATTCGGTAACGCACCTCATCACCGAAACGCACGACCTGCGTCGGCAGCACCGTGCCCCAGCCCGCGATCTCACAGCTTCTCGTCATCAGGTCCCCTCCAGGTCCGCGTCACGCGGCGCAGCTTCACCGTTCCGTCGTGCCGATAAGCCGTGAAGAAGACCTCCGGCCGCAGACTCCCCACCCGATCCGCCAGCGTGTGCAGTTCCTCGGTCACGCTCTGCCTGGTGTGCGCATCGAGGACATCGAGCGACACCTCGAGTCTCATCGGGCCCGTCTGCGCGACGCGGTACTCGTCGAAACCGTCCGCGTACAGCAGCGCACGGGTGACGACGTCGGCGAACACCGGCACCGGGAGGCCCTCGGCCGTACGGAAGACGAGCGTGTCCCCTTCCCGGCCCTCGATCCGCTCGATAGCCGCGAGGGCACTCCCGCAAGGGCACGGCTCGGCACGCTCGAGAAGGACATCCCCCAGGCGATACCGCACGATCGGCTGCGCACGGCGCCGAAGGTCGGTGATGATCGGCGTGAATCTTCCGTCGCCGAGCGGCTCTCGCTCGACGAGGATGTTGTCCTCATTCAGGTGCAAGGTGCCGCGCTCGCAGGTGTGCGCGAGGAACCCCTCGGTGCACTGGTAGAGCTGATGCAACAGCGGCTGGCGCAGCGACGCCTGGATGCGCTGGGAGTCCGAGATCTCCAGCACCTCGGCGACGGCGTAGACCTTCTCCGGCAGCGCGTCGAAGCGCCCGTCGTCGGCGGCGCGGGCGATCAGGCGCAGCACCGAGGCCGGGGCGACCAGGATCGTGGGGCGGTACTCCTGGAGGCGGGCGATGTTCGCGGCCATGTCCGCGTGCACATCGAAATATGAGAACGACACCGCTTTCGAGCCGACCGACTCGTACAGCGTGTTGTCGGCGCGCAGGAACAGCGCGATGCGGTGACCGAAGAGGCGGCCCTTGGGAAGGGTGCGGGCGAGGACCGTGCCGACCCAGGCGTCCCGTTCTTCAGCGCTGACGACGAACAGTCCGCGATGACCACTGGTGCCGCTGGAGAGTCCGACCGAGTTCGTCCCGAGATCGGCGTCGAACTCCCGTGAACGTTCATTCGCGATCGCCAATGCCAGAGCCTCGTCACGGTGCGCGCCGACCGTGTTGATCTCGTCGAATCGCCCCATCATGACGCTCTTGTCCATGAGCGGAAGGTCCGCGAAGCCGCCGTGCGCCGCGAGGAGATCGTGGAAGTACGCGGAATGCCTGCGCAAGAATCGGAGGTGCCGCCTCAACAGGCGGCGCTGACGCCGCTCGACGGCCCGGCGGCTGCGCAACGGCCGGAACCACCGCACGGCGGCGAACTCGCCGATGATTCGAATCTTCGACATCAGTTCAGCAGCTCCGTCTCTCCGACCGCATCGTGACTGCACACCACGCGGGTTCCGGAGGCGGCGAGTTCCGTGAGAAGGTCGCCCGTGCGTCGGTACGCATCGAAGTCGTACTGCACGACCCGCGGCAGCGCCTTCATGCGCGGTGCGGCGTCGAGGAGGTCGCGCCCCCACGCTCCGTCGCCGGCCAGCAGCACCTGGCCCTCGACGAGAGCGCCGATGTGGCCGTCGGCGTGACCGGGCAGATCGATCACGAGGTAGGAGCCATCGTCGAAGAGGTCGACCGCGCGCAGCACGGTGCCCGCGTGCGTCACCTGTTCGAAATCGTCATCGCCGATGATGCGCGCCGCCCCCGGGAACCCTTCAGGCAACAGCCCGGTCAGGACTCCAGCGCTCAGGCGCGGCGAGGCGAGCGTGCGCAGGTGCCCCGCCGTGAGCACGAAGGTCGCGTCGGGGAAGCGGCGGGCTCCGCCGACGTGGTCCGGATGCAAGTGCGAGAGGACGACATGGGTGACGGATGCCGGATCCAGGCCGTCTTCGCGAAGGCGCGCAGCAATGTCATCCTCTTCGGACACCTGCGGTGGGAGCAAGCGCCGGTACGCGGCACCTCGCCAGCCGGTGTCCCAGTGACCGGTCGCGTATCCGGTATCGAACAGCACGCGGCGTCCCTCGCCGCCGTCGTAGAGGAACGACCCTGAGGGGAAGGTGCGGATTCCCGGCTGCGCACCGCGGAACATCCGGGCGGCATCGTGCGTCGTGCTGCCGCACCCGTAGTGACGAAGCCGCCCGTTCACGCGGCCACCCGCAGATGCTCGGCGACACGGCGGAGCGCATCATCCAGGGCGACCTCTGGGCGGTAACCGAGCTCCGCCTTCGCCCGCGTCATATCGAGCGTCTGCGAGTAGGCGATGGTGCTGAGGGTGTAGCGGGTGAACGGGGGCTCCGGTTGTCCGGGAATGGCTTGGCACACGCCTTCGAGCGCAGCCGCCAGAACCCACGCCGCGCGCCGGTTCATCGGCCGCAGCCGCGGGGTCTCCCCCAGCAGTTGCAGCAAGGTGCCGAGCAACTCTCGGAACGGTCGGGGGTCGTCATTGGTGATGTTGTAGACGCCGCCGGCGGCGTCCCCCGCTGTCAGCGCGAGCCGCAGCGCCGTCGCCACGTTCTCGACCGCGGTGACGTCGATGACGTTCTCGCCGCCGTCGAACAGCGGCACGCCGACACGGCGGTGCACGTCCAGCAGCCGCGGCATCAGACTCGGGTCGCCGACTCCGATCAGACCGCGCGGGCGGATGATGATCAGCTCGTCGACGGCTCCTTCACGCCGGGCGCGCTGCAGCAGCTCCTCGGCGGCGATCTTCGAGCGGATGTATCCGTTGAGCCGGTTCTTCGAGTCGACGTCGTCCTCGCTGATCTTCAGCCGATCCCGCGCAGCCGAATAGATGCTCGGCGACGAGACGTGCACGATCCGTCGCACGCCGTTGCGGCGCGCGAACTCCACCACGTGCCCGGTACCGTCGATGTTCGTCTCCTGAAAGGCCCGCCACCGCCCCCAGGGCGTGGAGAGCGCGGCGCAGTGGATCACGGCATCCACGTCCAGACGCAGATCGGCGAACGACGCGAGGTCGCCGATGACACGGTGCGCGGAATCCGCCACTGCGGCGAGGGCATTCGCGTTGCGTCCCGCGGCGAAGACCTCGTGTCCGTTGGCGCGGAGATCGCGCACGACATACCCGCCGAGGAACCCGCTGGCCCCCGTCACGAGCACGCGGGAGGCGGCCATCGACATATCCCCGATGCTAGGGCACGGTTCGGCGTCGGCCGGGCAGCACGACCCTCTCCCCCTAATGTGGTGGGGTGCGCATTGCAATGGTCACCGACTACTACCTGCCGACTCTGGGCGGCGTGCAGACGGTGATCAAGGCCCACAAGGAGGCTCTGGAACACGCCGGCCACGAGGTGACCGTGTTCTCACCGCTGACATCGCCGAGCAGCGACCCCACCGTGGTGGGATTGCCGACCGCGCGCGGCTTCGCACCCGATGGATACCCGTTCACCTGGACCCCGTCCGCGGCGGCAGCGACCCTCCGGACCGAGCTGAGAGTGCGCGGCATCGAGGTGGTGCACGTGCACTCCGAGATGTTCGCTGCGCTCGCCGGATTCCGCGCGGCCAAGGATCTCGGCATCCCGATCGTGCAGACCATGCACGGCCGCGTCGACGTCTACACCCGCTCCGTGCTCCCGGTGCCGGCGGTGACGACAGTGCTGCTGGCCGCTCTGCACCGACGACAGCTGAGCCACGGCGAGGTGCGGATCGGTGCGGACACCCCGTACACCCGGACCCGGATGGCTCGCCGGATCTGGCGGTTGATGGTCAGTCAGGCCAACCACGCGGATCAGGTGATCGTGCCCTCGGGGCACTTCGCCGCGAAACTGCTCGCACAAGGCGTGACCACACCCGTCACCGTGATCTCGAACGGGCTGGAGGATTCCGTGCTGGATGCGGTCGGCGATCCGATGCCCCGATCCGTCACACCGGGAGAGGCGCTGCGCGTGATGTGGTGCGGTCGCGTGTCGCCCGAGAAGAGGCCCGACGTGTTCGTCGACGCCGTGGCAGAGGTGTCGGGAATCGTTGCCGGCATGTTCGGCGACGGCATCGCACGCGCGGCGATCGCGAAACGCGTCGATGCGCTGCCCCGTGAGCGGCTCACCGTGCACGGCGCCGTGCCGCAGTCAGCGGTCCTGCAGGCGATGCGCGACGCGCATGTCCTGGTCTCGAGTTCGCTCGATTTCGACAACCAGCCGATGGTGCTGCTCGAGGCGATCGCGTCCGGGCTCCCTGTGGTGGTCACGGACCCCGATCTGGCCGAGACGCTCCCGGAATACGGATGCATCGTCACCGACACCCCGGATGCCGCCGGTGTGGCGTCCGCCCTGTCGCAGCTGCGAGACTCCCCCGCCCGCATCCGAGAGATGAGCGCTGCTGCGATCGCGCACCGCCCGCTGGTCACCCAGAACACGCATCTCGAGGCCCTGCTCGCGGTCTACGAGGCAGCGGCTCGCCCGGGGCCGTCGGACGGGTCAGGCGTCGATCGCCTCGCGGGAGAGCCGATCGGATGACTCGATGATGAACTCACGGCGCGGGGCGACCTCGTTGCCCATCAGCAGCTCGAAGACCCGCCCTGCCGCCTCGGCGTCCTCCATGCGCACCCGGCGGAGCAGACGCCCGCCGCGATCCATGGTCGTGTTCGCCAGCTGCTCGGCATCCATCTCGCCGAGGCCCTTGTAGCGCTGAAGCGGCTCGTGCCACCGCTTGCCCGCCTTGCGGAGCTTCGCCAGCAGCGCGTGCATCTCCTGCTCGCTGTACGTGTAGATCGTCTCGTTCGGCTTCGAGCCGGGATTCATCACGATCACGCGGTGCAGCGGCGGAACCGCAGCATAGACGCGGCCGTCTTCGATGAGGGGCCGCATGTAGCGGAAGAACAGGGTGAGCAGCAGCGTGCGGATGTGCGCGCCGTCGACGTCGGCGTCGCTCATCAGGATGACCTTGCCGTAGCGCGCGGCACTGATGTCGAAGCTGCGCCCTGAGCCCGCACCGATCACCTGGATGATCGACGCGCACTCGGTGTTGTTGAGCATGTCGCCGACAGAGGCCTTCTGCACGTTGAGGATCTTGCCCCGGATCGGAAGCAGTGCCTGGAACTCGCTGTTGCGGGCATTCTTCGCCGTGCCGAGCGCCGAGTCGCCCTCGACGATGAAGAGTTCGCTGCGATCGACCTCGTTCGTACGGCAGTCGACGAGCTTGGTGGGCAGCGTCGACGATTCGAGCGCGTTCTTGCGGCGCTGGGTCTCCTTATGGGCCCGCGCAGAGACGCGGGCCTTCATCTCGGCGACGATCTTGTCGAGCAGCTGCGTCGCCTGGCTCTTGTCATCGCGCTTGGTCGAGCTGAAACGCTCGCCCAGCTCCTTGCGCACCACCTGCGCGACGATCTGGCGCACGGCCGGAGTTCCGAGGATCTCCTTGGTCTGTCCCTCGAACTGCGGCTCCGGTACGTTCACCGTCAGCACCGCAGTGAGACCGGCGAGGACGTCGTCCTTCTCCAGCTTGTCGTTGCCGACCTTGAGCCGGCGCGCGTTCTGCTCGACCTGTGCGCGGAGCACCTTGAGCATCTCCTGCTCGAAGCCCTGCTGATGAGTGCCGCCCTTGGGCGTGGCGATGATGTTGACGAACGAGCGGAACGTGGTGTCGTAGCCGGTTCCCCAGCGCAGCGCGATGTCGACGACGCATGCGCGCTCGACCTCGGTGGCGATCATGTGGCCATCGGCCTGCAGTACCGGCACGGTCTCTTTGAAGGAGCCTTCACCCTGGATCCGCCAGGTGTCGGTCACCGGCGCGTCCGTGGCCAGGTACTCGACGAACTCCGCGATGCCGCCGTCGTAGCGGTACGAGGTCTCGTTCGATCCCTCACCGCGCTCGTCCTTGATGACGATTTCGAGACCGGGCACGAGGAACGCGGTCTGACGGGCGCGAGTCTCGAGATCGGCGAGCTGGAACGCGGCATCCTTCGTGAAGATCTGGCGATCCGCCCAGTAGCGCACACGCGTGCCGGTGACACCGCGCGGCGCCTTGCCGGCGATCCGCAACTCGCTCTTCTCCTCGAACGGCGAGAAAGGAGCATCCGGACGCTTCTCGCCGGTGTCCTTGAAGTTGCCGGGCTCGCCGCGATGGAAGGACATCGCATAGGTCTTGCCGCCGCGATCGACCTCGACGTCCAGACGCTCCGAGAGTGCGTTCACGACGGAGGCGCCGACACCGTGCAGTCCTCCGGATGCCGCATACGAGCCACCGCCGAATTTGCCGCCGGCATGCAACTTGGTGAAGACGACTTCGACGCCGCTGAGACCGGTGCGCGGTTCGACATCGACCGGGATGCCGCGGCCGCGGTCGTGCACCTCGACGCTGCCGTCCGCATGCAGGATGATGTCGATCCGGTTGCCGTTGCCGTCGACGGCCTCATCGACGGCGTTGTCGATGATCTCCCAGAGGCAGTGCATGAGCCCGGGCGAGCCGTTCGACCCGATGTACATACCGGGGCGCTTGCGGACCGCTTCGAGCCCTTCGAGCACCTGGAGATGATGGGCGGAATACTCGGCGGTCACAATCAACAATTCTATTCCCGGGGCGCCCCGCAGCCCCGCAGACACTCCCCATCGTGATGCGGCCGAGCCCATCGCCGTACGCGCTGAGCGAAACACGCCGTGATCCGGGCATGCATACAGCTGTGGCGTGGTTGTATTGAGCACACTCAAGCAATGAGCCTGACACCCGAGGAGGCACCGAGATGAACGCTACGACCGAACGTGAGGCCTCCGTTATCGAGTTCCGACTGACCGCGATGGATCGATGCGATTCATGCGGCGCTCAGGCCTACATCGCTGCCGAGGTCAACGGCTCCGAACTGCTCTTCTGCGCCCACCACGGCCGCAAGTACGAAGAGAAGCTGCGCAGCATCGCGACCAGCTGGCACGATGAGACCGCTCGCCTGATCGACGCGGTCTGACCGCTCAGACGATCGTTCGCCGCACGCGCGGCGTGAGTCGGGTGAGGATCTCCTCGCCGACCGTGCCGATGCGCTCGGCGAGCGTCGTCGCGCTCTGCTCACCCTGGTCCCCCGGACCGAACACGCGGACCTGATCGCCCGGCTGCATCCCCGGCCACCCCGCGACGATGGACGTCGTCGCATCGACCTCGCGCAGAAGCCGGAGACCGGCAGGGGTTCCGACCTCGATGCCGGCGAGCGTCGACGGCAGGCCGTCGAAACTGCCGATCGCGATCACGGCGTCACCGTCGTCGACGTGTACCACCGGCACGCTCAGGGTGGCGATCGGACGGATGCCGTCGAGCTCCGGGCCGTCTGCAGATCGGATGCCATAGCAGAACGCGCCGACCCGAGACAGTGAGCCGCGCAGCTCCGGCCGCCACCACGACGCGGCTGACGCCGTCAGATGCAACAGCTCCGGTGAACTCCCGGCGCGACGAACCGCGTCGACCGCGGCGAGGAACACCTGCTGCGCCTCATCGTCCTCCGGGTCACTCGCCTCGGCGAGATGGCTCCACACGCCGACGACCTCCAGCGTGCCGGCGCCCTCCGCCGCGCGGGCTTCGGCGACGAAGCCGTCCCACTCCGTGGGGAGCACGCCGTTGCGGCGCAGCCCGGTGTCGATCTTCAGATGCACGTGCGCCCGTCGACCCAGCGATTGCGCCTGGGCGATCACTCGGCGAAGGTACTCGGACGTGCCGATGCCGAGGTCGATATCGTGCAGAAGCGCTTCGGCGATCTCCTCGTCGGTGGACGTCGCCCACGCCAGAACCCGTTGCGAGCCGACCAACAGCCGGCGGATACGCAGCGCCGTGCGGATGTCGTAGCCGCCGAACCAGGTCACGCCTGCGTCGGCGGCTTCCTCCACTGCCCAGCCCAGCCCGTGGCCATAGGCGTCGTCCTTCATGACGAGCATCAGCGCGGAGGGGGCGATCCGCCGTTCCACCGCCGTGATGTTCGCGCGGAACTGGTCACGCGAGATGTGCAGGGTCGGTCGAATCATGCTTCCCACTCCCGCTCGGCGTGCAGCCCCGTCACGGTCACGAGCTCAGCGACGGTGAACCCGGTCACTGCGGCCCATCGTGCCAGGGCAGGCGCGGCGGATCCGGATCCGCCGAAGTAGGTCACCTCGGCGCCGACCGGCACATCGCGGCCCCCGAGGTCGACGACGCAGACATCCATTGCGACCCGGCCGACGATCGGCCGCTGCTCCCCGTCGACCGCGACGTGGACCTGATTGCCCAGCGCGCGCACGATCCCCTGCGCGTACCCGCCCGAGACCAGTGCGACGGTCGTGTCGGTCGTGGCGCGGTGCGTGTACCCGTAGGAGACGGCCTCACCCGCGAGGAGGCGCTTGGTGGAGAGCACCCGTCCGACCAGACGCAGCACGGGTGCCGTGCTCAGCTGCCCGTCCGCATCCGGCAGGCCGTACAGGATGCGGGAGTCGATGTCCGCCTCCGCATCCGCGGTCGCCGTGATCCCCTCGTCTCCGAGCGCATCCACCTCGTCCGACGAGTCGACGAGAACGGCCTCTGCGCCCGCCGCCAGGGCGACGTGTGCGACCGACAGGATCCCGTGGCCCCAGGCGTCACGCCGGAGATCCGCGATGGTCCCGCCGGCGGCAACGGCCGCCGCGGCTGCAGCGGTGAGAGCGGAGCGTGAGATCACCGCCCGCGGAAGCGCACTGCTGCCCGTCACCTCAGAGTCCGATCGAGCTGATGTCCTTGCCGTGCACGAGCCGCTCGATCGCGGCGCGGGCGCCGTCCGCGTGCTCGTCCAGCGGCGCATGCGCCGTGCCAGGAGCCCAATCGATGCCGCGACGGTTCGTCACGGCGGTGAGCATCGCATCGGTCCAGCGTGGATTCAACGGCAGCACCGGACCCTGCACGTTGGTCGCGAAGGCCTGGCCACGACGGACGATCTCGCCGCGCGAACCGGCATGCTCGAAGCTGCCGCGGCCGGCGGCCACCGTTCCGTACGGGAGCGCGCCGTTTCCCAGCGACCACTGGGACGCGTGATCCTCGAACCCGATGACCCGGCCGTCCGACGTATCGACGATGATGTATCCCACCTTGCGCTCGCGCGTGCGCACGACGCGGAAGGGGAAGATGCCGAGTCCCGTGAGGGGCGCGCCCTCGAGCGGTTCCACACCCTCGCTCAGAAGCTCGGCCGAGCCGCCGACGGCGAGCAGCGTACCGCCGCCATCGACGAAGCTCTCCAGCTCTGCAGCACGACCGCGCAGGTCGTCGATCACGCCGCGCATCGCCGACAGCGGACCGTTTCCGAGAACCAGGACGTCGGTGTCGGCAGGAATCGCCTCTCCGATGCCCACCGTCTGCACGTCCGTGGCGACGCCGCCGCGCTCCAGGCGCACCTGCAGGGCGCGCACGTTCCCGCGATCTCCGGTGATGCCGAGCTCCACCGGATACAGCTGGACGATTCGCACTGACTCGCTCATCGGCGTGCAACCTCCTGGTCTCCGTGACCGAGCAGCTTGCGGCCGATCATCATCAGCTCGTAGTTGACGAACCAGGTCTGACGTCCGGACGCCGCCGGGTCCAGCGCGCGCATCAGCGCGACGGCCTTCTCCATGTCCGGTTCGACGACGCCGATCTCGACGCCGGCGTGCTCGAGACTCAACGCGAGCTGACTGGCTTTCTCACCGGTGACGACATCCACCCGCGGGAGCGCATCGAAATCGACATCGTAGAGCCAGGAGACGTCGGGAGTTCCCTCGTCGATCGCCATGAGCGCGCGCTCGGGCGCTCCGTCCAGTGCATCGAGATTCATCTGCAGGCTCGGCGCGTTCTTGAACATCACGAATTCGACCTGTTCGCCCGCCGGATCCCGGCGCAGCGGAATGACTTCGCCGCGACCATAGGCCGGAGCCATCCTGGCGAATCCGGTCGCCGCCTTCGCGGCGGAGAAGTCAGAGCCGAGCACGCGGGCTGCGACCGTGAGCGCGGCGGCGGCGTCGGCGGCGTAGTGCAGGCCGCGGGCCGGAAGCGTGATCTCCGCGTCCACGTCGCCGACGCGCACCGCGATCTCGCGTCCCTGGGCTCTGAGCACCTCGGAGTACGCGTCACGGGCACGCGTGCCCGTGTTGCCGCTGCGGGTGTCCGCCGCGTTGGCGAGACCGTGCGCGGATGCGGCGACGAGTTCCGGCGAGACGCCGAAGAACGAGACCTCGCCGCGCATCGCGTCAGTGTCGATCTTGCTCAGATAGGGATCGTCGCGGTTGACGACGACATGCCTCGAGGCGCGAGTCGAGGCATCGAGCATCATGTCGGCGACGCGCTCGGTCTCGTAGAACCGGTACAGCTGGTCGACCTGCACGTTCAACGACAGGATCACCGCGGGCGACAGCTGATCCGCGAGATCGGCGGCGTAGCCCTCGTCGACCTCGAGCACTGCGACATCGGCGCGGATGCGACCGGTGAGCGTCGCGTCGGCCAGCAGCGCGCTCGTGACCCCCTGAGGCAGGTTCGCCCCGGTGGGGTTCGTGAACACGGTCAGCCCGTGTGCGCGCAGCACCTCGCTGATCATGTGCGTCGTCGTCGTCTTGCCGTTCGAGCCCAGCACGAAGACGACCCCGTACCGGAACTGATCAGCCAGAGTGGGCAGCAGTGACGGAGAGAGCTTGTTCGTCAGGTACCCAGGAAACGCCGAACCGCCGCCCCGCAGACGCGTCGCGAATCGAGCCAGCTTCCCAGCCAGAACCGGGAAGACGTAGCGGATGCCTGCGGAGCGCGCCTGAGGTGCGCCCGTCATCATTCGAGGTAGTCCCGGAGCGACTGCGAGCGGCTCGGGTGACGCAGCTTCGCCATGGTCTTGGACTCGATCTGGCGGATGCGCTCACGCGTCACACCGAACGTGTCGCCGATCTGGTCGAGCGTCTTGGGCTGACCGTCGCCCAGCCCGAAGCGCATGCGGATCACGCCGGCCTCGCGCTCGGAGAGGGAATCCAGCAGCTGCTCGAGCTGACGCTGCAGCATCGTGAAGCCCACGGCGTCAGCCGGAACCACGGCTTCGGTGTCCTCGATGAGGTCACCGAACTCGCTGTCGCCGTCTTCGCCGAGCGGGGTGTGCAGCGAGATCGGCTCGCGGCCGTACTTCTGCACCTCCACGACCTTCTCCGGCGTCATGTCCAGCTCGCGGCTGAGCTCTTCCGGAGTGGGTTCGCGACCGAGGTCCTGCAGCATCTGACGCTGCACACGCGCCAGCTTGTTGATGACCTCGACCATGTGCACAGGGATGCGGATGGTGCGAGCCTGGTCGGCCATGGCCCGGGTGATCGCCTGACGGATCCACCAGGTGGCGTACGTGGAGAACTTGAAGCCCTTGGTGTAGTCGAACTTCTCGACAGCACGGATCAGGCCCAGGTTGCCTTCCTGGATGAGGTCGAGGAACTGCATGCCGCGACCGGTGTAACGCTTCGCGAGCGAGACCACGAGGCGCAGGTTGGCACCCAGCAGGTGGCTCTTCGCGCGCTGGCCGTCGCGGGCGACCCACTGCAGGTCGAGTCCGAGCTGGCCGGTCCGTTCTGCGCCGGACATCGTCGACAGCTTCTCCTCGGCGAAGAGACCCGCCTCGATGCGCATCGCGAGCTCGACCTCTTCGGCCGCGTTCAGCAGTGCGACCTTACCGATCTGCTTCAGATAGTCCTTGACGGGGTCGGCGGTGGCCCCGGTGATCTGCGTCGAGTAGACCGGGACGTCTTCATCGTCGTTCGACGAGATGACGATCGCGCCCGTGGGCAGCGGCTCGGTGAACTTCGGCTTGCTGTCCTCGTCGTCGTCATCGACGTCGGTGGCTGCAGCAGGGGGAACCTCATCGTCTTCGACGATGTCGTCGGCCTTCTTCTTCTTGACGGGCGCTCGCTTCGCCGCCGCGCGCTTCGCGGCGGTCTGGGCGACGGGCTTCTCGGCAGCAGCCTTCGCCGCCGGAGCCTTCTCCGCTGCAACCTCGGGCTGCGCGTCGAGCGCGGGCTCGTCAGCGGTCTTCTTCGTCCGGGAACTGTTGGTCGTGGCAGGAGTCACGTTTCGCCTTTCACGGGGCCACAGATACGCCCCGGGACATTTCGGACACTAGTAAGACCCTTGTCAAGTCCGTTCTCCGGAAAGAACGATTGACAACGGGTCAGAGTCCTAGTATCGCACACGAGAGACCGAGCGAGCGCATTCCGTCGAAGTTCGTTGAGATCGGGTCAGCCCCGGCCCGGTTTCTCGTCATCACTGGAGGGCCGTGACGCGAGGTAGCGCTCGAGTTCAGCGGCGAGTTCGTCCGCGCTCGGGAGATCGCGCTCGCTGAAGCCACCATCGTCATATGAGTCGTCGTCGGGGTTCCGACCGGCCATGTATGCGTCGTAGCGCCGTTCGAGGGTGTGCACCATCTGCTGCAGTTCCTCGTTGCCGAGGACCTGCTCGTCGACGCGCGCCAGGTAGTCGTCTCGCCGCTCCTGCACGTCATCCATCACCAGCACGAGCCCGGTCGCGGCCATCAGGCGTTCGGCCGCCGTGATCACCGCATCCGGGTTCTCGGTCTCGGCGAGGTAATGCGGCACCAGCAGCACGAAACCGACGGCCCGGTCACCGCGCTCGGCGAAGCGGAACTCCAGGAGGTGGCCCGCTGTCGCAGGAACCTGAGTGCGGGGACGCCAGACCGAATGCGCGACGGTCAACTCGCGACGGTTGCCGCTGACTGTGGTCCCGATCGGACGGGTATGCGGCACCGGCATCGCGATGGAGTGCACCCAGTTGAGCCCGGACACCTCGAGGTCTGCGGCCAGTTGGAGGATCGTCTGCGCGAACGCATTCCAGGCGAAGTCCGGCTCGTAACCGGCCAGCAGAAGGAACGGCTGTCCGAGCGCGTCCGTGGCGAGGGAGAGCTCGAGCCGCGCCGGACGGAACTCCGTGAGGTGATCCTGCTCGAAGACGATCACCGGACGCCGGGCGCGGTAATCGAGCAGTACGTCGTTGTCGAACACCACGATCGGCTGCGGCGAAGTCGTCTCGCGGAGGTGGTCGATCAGGCCGGAAACAGCGCTCCCGGCATCTGTGAAGCCGGTCAGGAGCATCACCAGCGGGAGTCCGCGCGGCACAGTCGGTGCGTTGGCGACGCGTTCGTAGAGGTCTCCGGAAAACGGCATATGACCATGCTACGAGGCACCATCCATCCGGGGGTTGGCCGGGTCATGCTGAGAGCGAACACGCAGCTCGTGCCGCTCGCGCGCCGACGGGTGCGCGAATACCTAGGATGGAGACATGACGCTTCCCGTGCTGTCGCACACGACTGACCCGTTTCCCGGAAGCACCGCAGATGCCGCAGTGCTCGTCGTTCCCGATCTCTCCGATTCGACAGAGTCGATCGGTGCGTTCAGCGGTCTCGCTGAGGCCTTGAACGGCATCGGCTTCACCGGCGCTGCATCCGCGTTCGCACGCGTGTACGCCCCGGAGGTGACCGCTCTCCCGTTCGCGGTCGTCGGCGCCGGCAAGACGCCGAACGCTGCCGCCGTGCGGAACGCCGTCGGTACGGCGCTCCGCACTCTGACCGGGTTCGAGACCGTCTCCGTGGCACTTGCGCCCGGCATCGAGGAGTTCGCGGGCGCCGCCGCTGAGGGCGCCGTCCTCGGCGGCTACCGCTTCGAGAACTACAAGGCCGAGAAGGGCAAGCCGCGGGCCACAGCGGTCATCCTGCACGCCGATCTCGACGACGCGGCCGCCGCTCGCGTCAATACGGTGGGCGACGCTGTGTCGCTGGTGAAGGATCTGGTCTTCGTCCCCGCCGAGTGGCAGAGCCCGGCCCAGCTGGCGCAGAGCGCTGCAGACAGCGTGGCTGATCTCGACGTGACCGTCGAGATCCTCGACGAGAAGGCGCTCGCGAAGCAGGGCTTCGGTGGCATCCTCGGCGTCGCTCAGGGCTCGGAGCGCCCGCCGCGCCTGGTCCGACTCGACTACTCCCCCGCCGACGCCGTTCAGCACATCGCGCTCGTCGGCAAGGGCATCACCTTCGACACCGGCGGCCTGTCTCTGAAGCCCGCCGCCTCGATGGTCGGCATGAAATTCGACATGGCGGGTGCCGCGACCAGTCTCGCCGCGCTGCGCGCGATCGCCACCCTGCAGCTTCCGGTGCGGGTGACCGCGTGGCTGGGCATCACCGACAACATGCCGTCGGGCGGGGCCATCCGCCCCGGCGACGTGGTGCGGATCCTCGACGGCACGACCGTCGAGGTGCTGAACACGGATGCCGAGGGCCGACTGGTCCTCGCCGACGCGCTCGTGGCCGCCAGCCGTGAGAACCCCGACGTCATCATCGACGTCGCAACCCTCACCGGTGCCATCGTCGCCGCGCTCGGACACCGCCTCACCGGAGTCTTCGGGGACGACGAGACCGTCGCCCGGTTCCTCGCCGCGGCCGACGCCGCGGACGAGCCGGCCTGGCACATGCCGCTGCCCGCGCACATGGAGGAGGCGATGGATTCCCCGATCGCCGACCTGCAGAACGTCAACATGAGCGATCGCATGGGCGGAGCCTCGTACGCAGGTCTGTTCCTGCGCCGGTTCGTCGGACGCACATCGACCGAGGACGACGCACCCCGCATCCCCTGGGTGCATCTCGACATCGCCGGCTCCAGCGAGCACAACGGCGCGCCGTACGGTTTCACTGAGAAGGGCCCCACCGGAGCGATGGTCCGATCGATCATCGCCTTCGCCGAAGCATCCCACACGGAGGCATGACACATGACCACTCACAACTTCGACGTCGTCATTCTCGGCGGCGGCAGCGGCGGCTACGCCGCAGCCATCCGCGCCAGCGAACTCGGCAAGTCCGTCGCACTCATCGAGAAGGACAAGGTCGGCGGGACCTGCCTGCACCGCGGATGCATCCCCACCAAGGCGCTGCTGCACGCGGCGGAGGTCGCCGAGCACGTGCGTGACGCCGCGCACGTCGGCATCACCGCCACTCTCGAGGGCATCGACCCCGCGGGCGTCCGGGCGTACCGCGAGGGCATCGTCGCCAAGAAGTTCAAGGGCCTCGAAGGCCTGGTCAAAGCACGCGGCATCACGACGGTCCCCGGTCTCGGACGACTGCAGGCTGACCGGAGCATCGTTGTCGGGGACGACGTGTACGTCGGTGCCGACGTGATCCTCGCGACCGGCTCCTACAGCCGCACCCTCCCCGGTCTGGAGATCGGCGGACGCATCCTCACGAGCGAGCAGGCTCTGGCGCTCGACGTCATCCCCGAGCGCGTCCTCATTCTCGGCGGCGGTGTCATCGGCGTCGAGTTCGCCAGTGTGTGGCGCTCGTTCGGCGCCGAAGTCACCATCATCGAGGCTCTGCCGCACCTGGTCCCGAACGAGGACATCGCGCTCAGCAAGGGCCTCGAGCGCGCCTTCCGCCGCCGCGGCATCCAGTACTCGCTGGGCAAGCGATTCCAGACCGCCGCACAGGATGACGTGTCCGTCACGGTCACGCTCGAAGACGGCACCGAGTTCACCGCCGACTACCTGCTCGTGGCCGTCGGCCGTGGTCCGGTGACCGCGGATCTCGGCTTCGAAGAGGCAGGCGTGACCCTGGACCGTGGCTTCGTCACCGTCGATCAGGACCTCCGGACCTCCGCAGCCGGCGTCTGGGCCGTCGGCGACATCGTTCCCGGCCTGCAGCTCGCCCACCGCGGCTTCCAGCAGGGCATCGCCGTCGCCGAGCGGATCGCCGGACTCTCGCCCGCGAACATCCCCGATGTGCAGATCCCGAAGGTCACGTACTCCAGCCCGGAGGTCGCCTCCGTCGGTGTCACCGAGGAAGCCGCCGTCGCCGAGCACGGCGCGGACAGCGTCGTCGCCTACGAGTACAACCTGGCCGGAAACGGCAAAAGCGAGATCATCGGCACCGGCGGCCTGGTGAAGATCGTCCGCCTCAAGGACGGCCCGGTGCTCGGTGTCCACCTGCTCGGAGATCGCGTCGGCGAGCTCATCACCGAGGGCCAGCTCGCTGTCGCCTGGGAGGCGCACCCGGAGGACATCGCTCCTCTGATCCACGCCCACCCCACACAGAGCGAGGCACTGGGCGAGGCGTTCCTCGCCCTCGCAGGCAAACCGCTGCACGCCCTCTGAACACCAATCGGCCAACCAGGTCACTAAGCTAGACAAGCGTTATACAACTTCTTGAAGGAGACTCCGTCATGAGCACATCCGTGGTCCTCCCCGCTCTCGGTGAGAGCGTCACCGAGGGTACGGTCACCCGTTGGCTCAAGCAGGTGGGAGACACCGTTCAGGCGGACGAGGGCCTGCTCGAGATCTCGACCGACAAGGTCGACACCGAGATCCCCTCCCCCGTCAGCGGTGTGATCGAGGAGATCCTCGTCGCCGAGGATGAGACCGTCGAGGTGGGCGCTCTGCTCGCCCGTATCGGTGATGGTTCGAATGCGGCACCGGCAGCGGATGCTCCGGAAGCCGCCGCTCCGGCAGCAGAGGAAGCGCCTGCGGCCGAAGCAGCAGCACCGGCCGCCCCCGCGGCGCCGGCCGCCGAAGCCCCGGCCCCCGCGGCTCCGGCAGAAGCCGCTCCCTCCGCTCCGGCCGGCGACGCCACCGACATCGTGCTCCCCGAGCTCGGCGAGAGCGTCACCGAGGGCACGGTCACCCGTTGGCTCAAGCAGGTCGGTGACACCATCGCCGTCGACGAGGCTCTGCTCGAGATCTCGACCGACAAGGTCGACACGGAGATCCCTTCGCCGGTCGCCGGCATCCTGCAGGAGATCGTCGCCGGCGAAGATGAGACCGTCGCCGTCGGCGCTGTCCTCGCCCGGGTCGGATCGGGTGCCGCTCCGACAGCCGCGCCTGCCGCTCCGGCCGCTGAAGCTCCTGCCGCTCCGGCTGCTGAAGCTCCTGCCGCCCCTGCCGCGCCGGCACCGGCAGCCGCTGCTCCTGCGGCTCCCGCCCCTGCTGCCCCGGCTCCCGCTCCGGCAGCTCCCGCCGCGGCCGAGCCTGCTGCTCCGAAGCTCACGCTGCCGACCGAGAGCGACAGCCTCTACGTCACCCCGCTGGTGCGCCGTCTGGCCTCTCAGCAGGGCGTCGACCTCGCCTCGGTGACCGGCACGGGTGTCGGTGGCCGTATCCGCAAGGAAGACGTGCTGAAGGCAGCGGAGACGGCATCCGCCGCCCCGGCCGCTGCTCCCGCCGCTGCGGCTCCCGCGCCGCTCGAGGTCTCGCCGCTGCGCGGAACCACGCAGCCGATGTCGCGCCTGCGCAAGGTGCTGGCCGAGCGTGCCGTCGCCTCGATGCAGCAGACCGCTCAGCTGACCACGGTCGTCGAGGTCGATGTCACGAAGCTCGCCGAGTACCGCGACAGCGTGAAGGCGTCCTTCCTGCAGAAGACCGGCGACAAGCTGTCGTTCCTGCCGTTCTTCGCTCTTGCGGCCGCCGAGGCGCTGCAGGCGTTCCCGATCGTCAACGCGACGGTCGACGGCACCGACATCGTGTACCCGGCGACCGAGAACCTCTCGATCGCCGTCGACACCGAGCGCGGCCTGCTGACTCCGGTGCTGCGGGATGCCGCGTCGAAGAACATCGCGCAGATCGCACATGAGATCGCTGACCTCGCCGCGCGCACCCGCGACAACAAGCTGAAGCCCGACGAGCTGGGCGGCGGCACGTTCACGCTGACCAACACCGGCTCCCGCGGCGCGCTGTTCGACACGCCTGTCGTGTTCCTGCCGCAGTCGGCGATCCTCGGAACCGGAACGGTCGTGAAGCGTCCCGGCCTGGTCAAGGTCGACGGCGCCGACGCGATCGCCATCCGCTCGTACGTGTACCTCGCGCTCTCGTACGATCACCGCATCATCGATGGCTCGGATGCCGCGCGTTATCTCGGCGCGGTCAAGGCTCGCCTGGAGTCCGCGGACTTCGCTGCCGCTCTCGGCGCCTGATCCGACAGACATCTGAACCGATCAGCCTGGCTGGTCCGCGACGTCGTACACGTCGCGGACCAGCCAGTTCTGGTTGAGGCGCACGAGCACGATCATCAGCTCTGACATCGGCTTCTCCTCTTCGTCCGCTCCGCCCGGCTCGGAAGTCGAAGCCGTCGGGGTCAGTCGGATCACCGCGACATCGCCGTATTCGTCGACGAGCGCCAGTTCCCGATCCTGCGCAACCGCCCCCAGGCGCTCCACGACACCGGCGGCTCCCTCAGCAACCGCTGCGTCACACGTCCCGTCCTCCGCCTCCGCGCAGGCTCGGATGACCGCCAGCAGCGCTGTGGCGGCGTACAGCGGGTCGCTGGTCTCCGCGGTCGGTG
Source organism: Microbacterium sp. LTA6 (assembly GCF_045690355.1). Taxonomy (NCBI): domain Bacteria; kingdom Bacillati; phylum Actinomycetota; class Actinomycetes; order Micrococcales; family Microbacteriaceae; genus Microbacterium; species Microbacterium sp. LTA6. The sequence goes on along the minus strand of NZ_CP147855.1, from coordinate 3,207,875 downwards.
CAGCATCCGTCTCGTCCGTCGGCTCGTGCGTCTCCGAACTCGGAGTCGAGCTCTCGGCGGGCGGCACCGCGTCGTCCTGCGCACGCGTCGCCGCTTCCGATGCCCCGTCGGTCTGCGCACCGGCCTCGTCCGACCCGCCGGTGGGCCAGAGCAAACCGACTGCGAGCACCGCAGCGGCAGCCGCACCCGCCACGACCAGAGTTCTGCGTCGTCGCGGCGCACTCTCAGAAACCTTCGATCTCCGCCCCCGGTCCTTCTGCGGACGCTCAGCGATCAGCATCCGCCATCGCTCGAGAATGCGGCTGCGCAGCCCCTCGACGAACACCGCCGGTCCATGACCGTGAACCGGTTCGGAGAAGTCGTCGAGAGCAGCGCGTTGCGGAGCGATGTCACGCGCCCGCTCCGGCGGGAAGACTTCACGGCGCAGCGGCTTGGGCGCCGCGTTCTCGAACAGCTCGCGCTCCCAATCGTCCTGCACGCGTCGCGGCACCCGCGGCTGTACAAGTCCCTGCTGCACGGTGGTGAGCGTGCGCCCCAGCGCCCGATCCGTGGTGCTCTCCTGCAGTCGTCCGACGATCCGCGCTGCGGACTCCCGAGCACTCTCACCATCGCCGAGAACGAAGACCGGCCGTCCTTCGTCGGTCAGCCACCAGCTGCCGCCGACAGTCGCCCCGCCGCCGAGCTCGTCGAGGCCTCGCAGAAGGCTGCCGACGAGCGTGGCCGTCTCCCCGGCCGACACGGCGACGCCGGCGGCTGCACGCCGCCCCAAGAAGGCCGCGAGCCGCTCGGAACACCACGGCAGGAGGACATCCTGGCCGTCGACACGGCGCACCACGTCCAAAGGGCCGGCCACGTGCTCTGCGCCGGCATACGCCCACCCGTCCCATCCACTGAGCGAGGCGGCATCGGTCTGCACCGCGACGCCGTCCCCGCGCGTGACGAGAGCACCGGGATAGGGCCCCTCCTGCGCGTCCAACGTCCGGATCACGCGATGCGCGCCGGTCACGAGCGTCCGGTCGCCGCCGTCCGTTTCACGATCTGCCATGGATCCATGAGAGCGCAGCGACGCATCCGATGGGGGCCCGGGAGCCCGATGTGGACGAACTCCGTCGAACCCGCCATTGTGCAGGAGAAGTGGTGGCGGAGAGATCGTCCCGGGATCGTGCAGAGAAATTCGAATCCGCCCGACGCGAACGCCGACATCCGCAGCATCCCGGACTCGGTAGGCTGATACCTATGGCAAAGCGTGCTCCTGACCCCGAGAAGCGTCCTGGGTTCTTCTCCCAGATCAAGTCCCTCTTCCGGTTCACGCGTGAGGCTTATGCCTGGCTGCCCTGGGCCCAGATCGCGATCCTCCTCGGAGGCATCCTCGTCGGCCTGGTGGTCGGCTATGTGATTCCGCCCTTCCAGGTGTGGACGCTGGTCCTCTGGGGTATCACCGGCCTCATGCTCGGTGTGCTCGGTGCGCTCTTCCTGATGACGCGTCTGTCGACGAACGCGATGTACAAGAAGATCGACGGCATGCCCGGTGCCACCGGTCACGTGCTCAGCAGCAGCCTCGGTCGCAGCTGGCAGGCATCGGACTCCCCCGTCGGCATCAACCCCAAGACCCAGGAGGCGGTCTACCGCACCGTCGGGCGCGGCGGGGTCGTCGTCGTCGGCGAGGGTTCCCGTGGACGCCTCACCCGCCTCATCAACGAAGAGCGCCAGAAGGTGCAGCGCGTCGCGCAGGGCGTCCCGGTGACGGTGCTCTACGTCGGTCACGGCGAAGACGATGTGCCGATCAGCCAACTCGCCAAGACCATCAAGAAGCTGCCCAAGGCGATCGACAAGACGACGATGGCCGCGGTCATCCGGCGGATCGAATCCGTCTCGCAGTCTCTGTCTTCGTTGCCCATCCCCAAGGGGATCGACCCGACAAAGGCCCGGGCGCAACGTCCGCGCTGACGCCCCCGCAGACAGAGAAGCGCGGCCGCCCCTTTCGAGGGCGGCCGCGCTTCTGCATTCTCAGGGCATCACTCCGAGAGCGGCTCGCGCGGGAGCCGGCGCACCTTCGCCCGGCGTCGACGACGCTCAGGAATCATCGAACGCATCTCGTCCAGCTTGCCGAAGCAGAACAAGCGGTCTTCTGCCTCCAGCACGACATGCTTTCGGGGGTTCGGGATCACCGATACGCCACGGTGCAGAGTCAGCACGGTGATGTCCCTCTCCCAGAGCCCCGCCTCTCCCAGCGTCTTGCCCACGAGGTCGGCCGCACCGTGCACGAGCAGCTCGGCGACGCCGTATCCGGTCGACACCGTCAGCCGCTGACGGACGTCGATCTCGGGGAACGCCACCTGGCCGGCGATGTAGTCGATGATCGCTCCGGCGACGTCGAGGTTCGTCGCCGTCTCGATGCCCTGCAGGCCCGGCGAGGAGTTGACCTCCATCACCAACGGACCGTCTTCGCCCTCGAGCATGTCGACACCGGCGACGCGCAGTCCCATGATCTGGGCTGAGCGCACCGCGGTGCGCTCGTACACCGGGTCGAGCTCGACCCGCTCCACGGATCCGCCGCGATGGACGTTCGAGCGGAACTCGTCACCGGCGGCGGATCGGCGCATCGCGGCGACGACGCGGTCACCGACGACCAGGGCGCGGATGTCGCGGCCGCGGCTCTCGGAGATGAACTTCTGGATCAGCACGTTCTGCTTCGTCGAATGCAGCGTCTCGATGATCGCCTCGGCGACCTTCACCTGCGGGGCGAGGATGACGCCGATCCCCTGGGTGCCTTCGAGCAGCTTGATGACGACGGGCGCTCCCCCGACGCGTTCGATCGCCGGCCGCACATCGGCGCGGTTGCGCACGAAGGCCGTCGGCGGCATGGCGATGTTGTGGCGGGACAGGATCTGATTGGCACGGAGCTTGTCGCGCGCGCTGGAGATGCCGTTCGCCGTATTGGGCGTATAGACGTCCATCTGCTCGAACTGCCGGACCACAGCGGTGCCGAAGTAGGTGATCGAGTTGCCGATCCGGGGCAGGATCGCGTCGTAGTCGCTGAGCTGGCGGCCCCGGTAGTGCAGGTCGGGTTCATCAGCGGTGAGGTCGATGGCGAAGCGCAGGGTGTTGAGGACTTTGACGGTGTGGCCGCGCTGCAAGGCGGCGGCTCGCAGTCGTTGAGTCGAGTATGCCTGCGGGGCACGGGAGAGCACGGCGATCTTCACGAAGTTTTCCTGCCAGGATGTATCAGGTGAGTAGGTCAACCCATTCAAACACCCTTACGGGCTGGCGTGAGTGGGTGAGCCTGCCCGATCTCCGTGTCGATTGGCTCAAAGCGAAGATCGACACCGGCGCACGCACCTCGTCGCTGCACGCTTTCGACATCCACGAGTTCGAACGCGACGATGTCGCCTGGGTGCGCTTCAAGGTCAAGCCCTGGCAGGACAGCCAAGAGGATGCCGTGGTCGTCGAGTGCCCGGTGCATGACCGCCGCGCCATCCGCAGCTCCTCCGGCCACGCACAGCAACGGCTCGTCGTGAAGTTGCTGGTCCGTCTGGTCGATCGCGAGGTTCTCGCGGAAGTGACGCTCAGCAACCGCGACGAGATGGGATTCCGGATGCTCATCGGCCGGGAGGCACTCCGCGGCGGCTACATCGTCGATCCCGCTCGGTCGTTCCTCGGCGGCCGCGCGCCGCGCGAGGCGCGTCGCCGTAATCGCGGACGCGACTGAGTCTCAGGTCCGGACGAGTACGGTCCGCACGGCCTTGTCGTGCAGGCCGCGCTGATCCTCGTCCCAGATGACGGCGGGGATCACCACGATCAGCAGGAGTGTCCGCACGATCGGGCGCCACAGGCCCACCCAGCCGCCGTCGAGACTGACCAGACGCATCCCGAGGATGCGGTGACCCGGGCTGCCACCCGCGGTCGGGATGAAGAGGATCTGCAGCAGCGCGAACACCACGAGCGGGGTGAACTGCGTGAGTCCGGCCTCTGACGGCAGCGCGAACTGATTGAAGCCGAGGAACGCGGTCGCAATGATGGTCGCGGCTGTGTAGTCGATCAGCAGGGCGCCGATCCGGCGACCGACGCGGGCGACGCTGCCACTGCCCGTTCGCGGGAGTCCGAGTCGTTCACCGGGGTACGCGTTCACAGCATCCGTCACCTCCCCAGCCTACCCAGCGTCTGTAACACGCCCGAAACAAAGTGGATACTGGGAGGTAACCCCCTCGCCGTACTGTGCAGAGTGGCCGTGAACCCCGATCCGCTATTCAGGAGTCGTTACACATGTTCAAAGATTCATCTGAGGTGCTGAGCTACATCAAGGAGAACGACGTCAAGTTCCTTGACATCCGTTTCACCGATCTGCCTGGCGTTCAGCAGCACTTCAACATTCCCGCGAGCACGGTCGACGAGGACTTCTTCGTCAACGGCCAGCTGTTCGACGGCTCCTCGATCCGCGGCTTCGCGAGCATCCACGAGTCCGACATGCAGCTCATCCCGGACGTCTCCACGGCCTATGTCGACCCGTTCCGCGAGGCGAGCACCATCGTGATGCTCTTCGACATCTACAACCCGCGCACCGGCGAGATCTACTCGAAGGACCCGCGTCAGGTGGCCAAGAAGGCCGAGAAGTACCTCGCCTCCACCGGCATCGCCGACACCGCATACTTCGCCCCCGAGGCCGAGTTCTACCTCTTCGACGACGTCCGCTACGAGGTCTCGGCAGGCAAGAGCTTCTACCAGGTCGACTCCGAGGAGGCCGCGTGGAACACCGGTCGTGAGGAAGAGGGCGGAAACCTCGCCAACAAGACCCCGTACAAGGGCGGCTACTTCCCCGTCTCGCCGGTCGACAAGACCGCCGACCTGCGCGACGACATCACCCTGAAGCTCATCGACGCCGGCTTCATCCTCGAGCGCTCGCACCACGAGGTGGGCACCGCCGGGCAGCAGGAGATCAACTACCGCTTCGACACCATGGTGCACGCGGCAGACGACATCCTGAAGTTCAAGTACATCGTCAAGAACACCGCTGAGCTGTGGGGCAAGGCTGCCACCTTCATGCCGAAGCCGCTGTACGGCGACAACGGCTCGGGCATGCACACCCACCAGTCGCTGTGGAGCGAAGGCAAGCCGCTGTTCTACGACGAGACCGGCTACGGCCAGCTCAGCGACGTCGCGCGCTGGTACATCGGCGGTCTGCTGAAGCACGCTCACGCCGTGCTCGCGTTCACCAACCCCTCGCTGAACAGCTACCACCGCCTGGTGAAGCACTTCGAGGCTCCGGTCAACCTGGCGTACTCCGCCGGAAACCGCTCGGCAGCGATCCGCATCCCGCTGACGGGCTCCAACCCGAAGGCGAAGCGCATCGAGTTCCGCGTGCCGGATGCCTCTGGCAACCCGTACCTGGCATTCGCCGCACAGCTGATGGCCGGCCTCGACGGCATCAAGAACCGCATCGAGCCGCTCGAGCCGATCGACAAGGACCTGTACGAGCTTCCCCCCGAGGAGGCGAAGAACATCCCCCAGGTGCCGAACTCGCTGCTGGACTCGCTGACGGCGCTCGAGGAGGACCACGACTTCCTGCTCGAGGGCGGCGTCTTCACCAAGGAGCTCATCGAGACCTGGATCTCCTACAAGTACGAGAACGAGATCCTGCCGATGGCCCAGCGCCCGCACCCGTTCGAGTACGAGCTGTACTTCGGGGTCTGATCCACTGCAGCACCGAGAGAGCCCGCCCCAGCGCCTGCTGGGGCGGGCTCTCGCCGTTGCACCCGGCGCTTCGTCAAGGGGTTTGACCGCGGATCGACATAGAGTTCAACTGTTGCATCGGGATCGGAAACACCAGGGGGATAATCATGCGTCGACGCAAGGCTGCCGTCACGACGGTCGAACATCACCTTCACGCGCCCGGAAAGACCAGTCCTTCGGGGGCGTGGAAGATCAACCCGTTCCTGTTCGGTCTGCTCGGTGCCCTCGGGGTCCTCGTCGCGCTGCTCATCGGGAGCATGGTCGGTCAGCTCGCGACCGTGCTCGTCTACATCGGCGTTGCGCTCTTCCTCGCCTTGGGTCTCGACCCGATCGTCACTCTCATCGAAGCCAAGCTGCCCCGCCCGGCCGCCGTCACGATCGTCGTCGCGTCCGTGCTGCTCGTGTTCGCGGGAATCATCGTCGCCATCGTTCCCATCGTCGTCGAGCAGATCACGAACCTGATCGATGACGGGCCCCAGATGGTCGCCGACATCACCGCCAGCGCCTGGTTCAAGGACATGAGCGCCCAGTTCGGCTCGGTGTTCCAGGACGCCGCGGACGGCATCCTCGACTTCTTCAAGGATCCGGGCAACTTCGCGAACATCAGTGGCGGCGTCTTCGCTGTCGGCGCCGGCATCGCCGGTGGTTTCACCGCCGTCACGATCGTCCTGATCCTCACCCTGTACTTCATGGCGTCTCTTCGCAGCATCAAGCGCACAGCGGTCCGCTTCGTCCCCGCGTACCAGCGGGAGCGGTTCAGCGGACTCCTCGAGGACGTGTCCGGCGCTGTCGGTCGTTACGTCATCGGCCAGGCGAGTCTCGCTCTGATCAACGGCGTCCTCAGCCTGTTCTTCCTCAGCATCATCGGAGCCCCGGTTCCGGCGTTGCTCGCCCTCCTGGCCTTCATCGGCTCGCTGATCCCGCTCGTGGGCACGCTCACCGCATCCGTGATCATCTCGCTCGTCTGCCTGATCACCGACCCGCAGATGGCGCTGATCGCTTCGATCTACTACCTCGTCTACATGCAGATCGAGGCATACTTCCTCAGCCCGAGAATCATGAGCAAGGCTGTCGCAGTCCCCGGTGCTGTCGTGGTGATCGCCGCCGTGGGCGGCGGCGCGCTGGGAGGAATCCTCGGCGCACTCGTGGCGATTCCCATCGCCGCGAGCGTCATCATCATCATCCAGAAGGTGACGTTCCCCGCTCAGGACAGCAAGACCGTGCCGCCGGACGGCGATCTGATCGTCAGTACACCCTGACGGCAGCGGGCTGCACGCGCACGGTGAACCCCGACACGTCGCCGAGCTCTTCCCCGTCGACTTCGAACGCCTGAGGCTTCTCCAGTTCGACCACGATCCGCTTCGCGGAGAGATGGCGGGTCGAGTCCGTGCTCACCGCCTCCTGGCCAGGGGTGAACAACCGACGGATGCCGTTGTCCCAGACGACCGAGCGCACCGTGTCGAGCCACTGTAGGGCTCCGTCCGAGCTGATCAGGAGCAGATCGAGCAGCCCGTCATCGAGGGTCGCACCCGGCAGCAGGCGGATTCCGCCCTGAACCATCCCGCAGTTCCCGATCAGCAGCGTATGACCCTCGACCGTCTGCGGTTCCTGGTCATCGAGGGTCAACGTGATCGGCGTCATCTCCGTACCGGCGAGAGCGCGGCCCATCGCCTCGACGTAAGCGAGCCAGCCTGCACGATCCTTCAGGTCATCATTGGTCTCGACCAGCATCTGCGCATCGATGCCGAAGCCCACCATGACGGCGAAGGCGTGTTCCTCACCGTTGACCTCCACCCAGCCGAGATCGATGGTCCGGGTCTTGCCCGACCTGACGCGGGCGAGCGCTGCGGGGATGTCGTCGAGCGGAAGCTCGAGGTTGCGGGCGAGGAGATTGCCGGTGCCCTGAGGAACGATGCCGAGAGCGACGTCTGTGCCGACGAGAGTCTCGGCGACCGCCCTGACGGTGCCGTCGCCGCCGACGGCGAGCACGGTGTCGCATCCGGCATCCACGGCCTCCTGCGCCATTCCCCTCCCGGGATCATCGACGCTCGTCTCCCACCATTGCACGTCGGCGTCTGCGGCGAAGGCATCCGCTACAGCCGCGCGCAGCTTCTCCTCGTCGATCTTCGAGGGATTCCAGATCACGCCGATGGTGGAGTTCGTCATGAGGCCACTCTGCGCGACGATGACGATCCGTGCAACTCGGCCGTATCAGCCGTAGAACAGCTGCTCGAAGGCACGCCGTGCGCGACGAGTGACGGCGAGGTAGTCCTCCTCCACCTCGGTGGCCGAGCGATCGGGATATCCGAGCAGACGGCCGATGGCGTCGAGCTGCCTGCGGTCCGTGGGGAGCACGTCGCTGGTCTGCCCGGTGAGCAGCGTGATCGCGGAACGCAGCCGACTGGAGAGGCGCCAAGCTTCCCGAAGAAGCTCCGCGGCCTGCTCCGGGATCAGATCTGATGCGACAGCGGCATCGAGCGCACCGAGCGTCGAGGTCGTCCGCAGCCCTGGCACGTCGTGGGCGTGCTGCAGCTGCACGAGTTGCACCAGCCACTCGACGTCGCTGAGCGACCCGGGTCCGAGCTTCAGATGCCGTCGAGGATCGGCGCCCTGCGGTAGCCGCTCCCCCTCGACGCGGGCTTTGATGCGCTTGATCTCGCGGAGGCCCTGGAGATCGACCGTCGCCGGGTATCGGATGGCATCGGCCATCGCGGTGAACTTCGCGATCAGCTTGAGGCTTCCGGCGACGCCGCGCGCCCGGAGGAGCGCCTGCGCCTCCCAGGAGAGCGACCAGCGGCGGTAGTACTCCGCGTACGCTTCGATCGAACGCACGACGGGCCCGTTGCGGCCCTCGGGTCGGAGGTCGGCATCGAGATCGAGAGGCACACGATGATCGGTGAGGTGCTCGCGGAGCGCTGCGACGAGACGAGCGGCGAGGGTCTGCGCACGCTGGGGATCGACCCCGTTCGCGTCATAGACGTACAGGATGTCCGCATCCGAGCCGAACCCGAGCTCAGCACCGCCGAATCGACCCATCCCGATCACGGCGAAGTCCAGCGCATCGTCTTCGGGCGGGACGATCTCACGACGAACGGCGCGCAAGGCGGACTGAATCGTCGCGTCCGTGATCTCGGTGAGCGCGGTGGCGATCTGCTCGATCGAGAGGACGTCGAGCACGCCGCCCATCGCAGTGCGCAGCAGCTCGCGGCGGCGCAGCGCACGCACCGCGCGCAGCGCATCCCCGGTCGTGCCATGCCGGGTCTGGATGGCCCTGGCTTCCTCGTCGAGGGCCGACTGTCCGCGCGGCGTGAGGAGCTCTGCGCTGTCGAGCCAGGCGACGGACTCCGGGAACCCGTCCATGAGCTCGCCGACGTAGCGCGACGACGACAGCAGTCGTGTCAGGCTCTCGGCCGCTCCGGATGAGTCCCTCAGCATCCGGAGGAACCACGGGGTGTCGCCCAGACGCTCGCTGATCCGGCGGAACGCCAACAAGCCGTAGTCGGGGTCGCTGCCGTCCGCGAACCAGCGCACCATGATCGGCATCAGATGGCGCTGGATCGTCGCCTTGCGGCTGAGACCGGTCGTGAGGGCGCCGATGTGGCGGAGAGCGCCTGCCGGGTCGCGGAATCCGATGGCGGCGAGTCGATCGCGCGCCTGCTCCGTGGAGAGAGTGCGCTCCTCCTCCGGCAGTGAAGCCACAGCGCTCAGCAGCGGCCGGTAGAAGAGGCGCGTATGGATGTCTCGGACCTCGCGGCGGACATGTTCCCAACGCTCCCAGATGCCGTCGCCCGTTTCGGCGAGGCCGCTGCCCCGGGCAAGGATGCGCAGCCCGGCCGGCGTGCGCGGCATGAGGTGCGTTCTGCTGAGTTCTCGCAACTGCAGCCGGTGCTCCATGAGCCGAAGGATGCAGTAGTCGTCGGCGAACGTCGCCGCCTCGGCTCGACCGATGTACCCGCCCTCGACGAGCGCGTCGAGACTCTCCAGGGTCCCGCGCGTTCGCAGAGTGGCGTCGGTGAGCCCGTGCACGAGCTGCAGCAGCTGCACCGTGAACTCGATGTCACGCAGGCCACCGGAGCCGAGCTTGAGCTGGTACGGCGCGTCCTCCGGGTCGATGTGCTCCATGACGCGCTCGCGCATCCGCTGCACGCTGTCGACGAAGTCCTCACGGGCGGCGCTGGACCAGATCTTCGGCTGCACGGCGGCGATGTACTCGATGCCGAGCGCCTGGTCCCCCGCAAGAGGCCGAGCCTTCAGCAGCGCCTGGAACTCCCAGCTCTTCGCCCAGCGGTCGTAGTACGCCAGATGCGAGGCCAGCGACCGCACGAGCGCGCCCTGCTTGCCCTCGGGGCGCAGCGCCGCGTCGACCTCCCAGAGCGGGGGCTCGACCTCGATGCCGCTGAGTCCGCGCATCGTCTCCCGGGCGAGGCGGGTCGCGATGTCGATGGCCTTGGGCTCCGCGACGACATCTTCGTCCGCGGTTCCTCCGACGAAGATCACATCGACGTCGCTGACGTAGTTCAGCTCCCGCGCACCGGCCTTGCCCATCCCGATGATCGCGAGCTGCGTCGCCGCGATCTCTTCGCGGCCGGTCGTGTCCAGCAGGCGCGTACGGGCGACGGCGAGTGACGCCTCCAGTGCTGCACCGGCCGCATCGGCCAGGGCGGCCGACACCGCCGCCACCAAGGCGGTCGGATCCGGATGCGCGAGGTCGACGGCCGCGATCGCCGCGATGCTGCGGCGGTAGGCGACTCGCAACGCGACGAGAGCCGCATCGTCGCCGGTTTCAGCGAACCCGTCGCGGGCCCCGACCGAGGCGAGCAGGTCGTCGCGCAGCTGCTCCGCCGTCGGCAGCTCGTCCGTCGCCTCACCGAGGACGGAGATCTCCCCGGGATGACGCAGGAAGAAGTCCGCAAGCCCCTGCGACGCTCCGAACACGCGCCAGATTCTGCGCCGGGCAGCCGGGTCGTCGCTCAGCGCCCGCAGCGGCGCAGGGTCGCGGCGAGCGACCCGCAGCATCCCGAGAACCGCGGCGTCGGGATCGGCGGCTCCGACGTCTTCGAGCAGCAGCGCGCGCTCACGGCCGAGCAGCGTCGCCAGTTCGGCGAGGGATTCTGCAGCTGCGCTGAGTTCCGCGAATCCGAGGCGTGCGAGCGCGGAGAGCGAGACGGAATCGTCCAGGCGTGCCATACGGGCTCAGAGCAGCTCGAGGTTGCTCTTCAGCTCGAACGGCGTCACTTGGCTGCGGTAGGCCTCGACCTCTTTGCGCTTGTTGAGCAGCACGTAGTTGAACACCTGCTCCCCCAGCGTCTCGGCGACGAGTTCCGACCCCTCCATGAATTCCAGGGCGTGGTCCAGGCTGGTCGGCAGCGCCGAGTAACCCAGGGCCCGTCGCTCCGATTCGCTGAGCGACCAGACGTTGTTCTCGGCCTCCGGCGGCAGCTCGTAGCCCTCCTCGATGCCCTTGAGGCCCGCAGCGAGCATGAGCGCGTATGCGAGATACGGGTTGGCCGCGGAGTCCAGTCCGCGATACTCGACGCGGGATGACTGGCCCTTGTTCGGCTTGTACATCGGCACGCGCACCAGAGCCGAGCGGTTGTTGTGCCCCCAGGTGACGAAGCTCGGCGCTTCATCTCCGCCCCAGAGACGCTTGTACGAGTTCACGAACTGGTTCGTGACCGCAGCCATCTCATTGGCGTGCTTGAGGAGTCCCGCGATGAAGTGTCGACCGGTCTTGGAGAGCTGGTACTTCGCGCCCTCTTCGTAGAAGGCGTTCTGGTCGCCCTCGAACAGCGACATGTGCGTGTGCATACCGCTGCCCGGCTGGCCGCCGAGCGGCTTCGGCATGAACGTCGCGTACACGCCCTGCTCGATCGCGACCTCCTTGATGACGGTACGGAAGGTCATCACGTTGTCTGCAGTCGTGAGCGCGTCGGCGTAGCGCAGATCGATCTCGTTCTGACCCGGTCCGCCCTCATGGTGGCTGAATTCCACAGAGATGCCGAGGTCTTCGAGCATCCGCACGGAGCGGCGGCGGAAGTCGTGCGCCGTACCGCCTGGAACGTTGTCGAAGTAGCCGGCGGAATCGACGGGGACCGGACCCTCAGGACCGAACGAGGAAGACTTGAGCAGGTAGAACTCGATCTCCGGATGCGTGTAGAACGTGAAACCGGCGTCCGCAGCCTTCGCCAGCGCACGCTTGAGCACGTGACGCGGATCGGCCACTGCCGGCTGGCCGTCGGGAGTCGTGAGGTCGCAGAACATCCGCGCGGTCGGGTCGATCTCACCGCGCCACGGCAGGGTCTGGAAAGTGGTCGGATCCGGCTGCGCAAGCAGATCGGACTCGAAGCTGCGGGTCAGGCCTTCGATGGCGGAGCCGTCGAAACCAATGCCCTCCGCGAACGCGCCTTCGACCTCGGCCGGCGCGATGGCGACCGACTTGAGCGTGCCGATGACGTCCGTGAACCACAGCCGGACGAACTTCACGCCGCGCTCTTCGATCGTGCGGAGCACGAAATCCCTCTGCTTGTCCATGGTTACTTTCCGCCAGCGCCCTTGCCGGGAGCCCAGCCGTCGTCTGCTGCGTCGTCTTCGGCCCAGGCGCGCGAACGCTCCTCCAGCGTCTCCGGTGCGCGAGCCGCCTCAGCCTCGGTGTCGAACGGGCCGACGCGGTCAACCGCCGGCGAGATCATCCCGAACTCGACCTGCGCGGTCTTGAGGTTGTACCAGTACTTCTGATCGCCGTCTGACATGGTCCAAGTCCCTTCATCAACTGTCATCGATCCTACTGGGAGTACCACCGCTCGCTAAGCTATCGGCCATGGCTCAAGCAATCGGCGTCGACATCGGCGGCACTGGCATCAAGGCAGGAATCGTCAATCTCGACCACGGGACCATGGCATCCGACAGGGTGCGCGTCCCCACCCCCGAAGGCGCATCACCGCAGGATGTCCTCGTGGCGGTGCAGACGGTCCTCAAGACCCTTGACGTGCACGACTCGACTCTTCCTCTCGGCGTCGCCTTCCCGGCGATCGTCAAGCACGGGAAGACGCTGTCGGCAGCGAACGTCTCCAAGGAATGGGTGGACTTCGACGCCGAGCGGTTCTTCCGCGACGGTCTCGGACGCAACATCGTCTTCGTGAACGACGCCGACGCCGCCGGCGTCGCTGAAGCTCGTCATGGCGCCGCCAGGGACGTTCGCGGTCTGACCCTGATGACGACGCTCGGCACCGGCATCGGCTCGGCGTTCCTCTATGACGGCGTCCTGATCCCCAACACCGAACTCGGGCACCTGAATTTCGGCACCTTCGACTCCGTGGAGAAGTGGGCAGCGACCTCGGCACGCGAACGCGAGGGCCTCAGCTGGGCCGCATGGGCCGAGCGCCTGCAGGCGTTCTACTCGCACATCGAGTTCCTCTTCAGCCCCGACCTGTTCGTCGTCGGCGGCGGCGTATCGAAGAACGCCGGCGACTTCCTCCCGCTGCTCGAGCTCAAGACCCCGATCGTTCCCGCGATCCACCGCAACAACTCGGGCATCATCGGCGCGGCATCCCTGGCCGGCGACTGACCTCAGACGAATCCGAACGCACGAAGGCCCCGCTGATCCAGCGGGGCCTTCTGCGTGTGTAGGCGAATGGGCCGACCTGTACGCCGGGTTCTGTTCCGGGGTTCTTCGCCCCTTCGACGGCCATCTCTCTCGGCGACACGTTGCCGTGCCGCTCCAGCGGTCTACCCGAGGACTCGGCGAGCCGCGTCAACATCCTCTGTCTGACCTTGCTCCGGGCGAGGTTTACCTGGCGGGCCGTGTCACCACGGCCCCCGGTGGTCTCTTACACCACCCTTTCACCCTTACCGGATCCTCGACGAGCGAGGTTCCGGCGGTCTACTCTCTGTGGCACTTTCTCGCGGATTGCTCCGGGTGGGTGTTACCCACCGCCCTGCCCTGTGGAGCCCGGACGTTCCTCGGTGCGGTTTCCCGCCACGCGACCGTCCAGTCGACCCATTCGCAGGCCCAGTCTACTTCTCGGCCGAGCGCGCGATCCGCAGATCAAGCGGAACATCGATCGGGAACGCTCCGAACAGACGGCGGGTCGCAGCGGCCGCGGCCTCACGGACGGCCTCGGCGGCGGCATCCGCGCACTCCTCGGGAACATGCAGGATCACCTCGTCGTGCAGGAAGAACGCCAGATGAGCCTCGTGGGCGAAGGGCCCGGATGCCGGTGCCGGCGTCCGCGCAGCGGGAAGGCGCTGCAGCCGGTGGCGCAGCTCGGCGAGCCAGATCAGCGACCACTCCGCGGCCGTGCCCTGCACGACGAAGTTCCTGGTGAACCGCCCCCAGTCCCTCGCACGCCGTCGGGCCACGTTCACCTCCGCTGCATCGGCATCCGCGGCGGTGGCACGCGACTGCAGCGTCGCCCACTCGGCGGACGGACGCGGCGACGAGCGGCCCAGCCAGGTCGACACGACGCCGCCGTCTTCCCCGACACGCGCTGCCTCGTCGACGAGCCCCATCGCCCGCGGGTAGACCTTGCGCAACCGCGGAACGAGGCGACCGCTGTCTCCGGTCGTCGCACCGTACATCGCCCCGAGCACCGCGTACTTCGCCTCTTCGCGCGTGCTGACGGCACCGGATTCGACGACACCGGCATACAGGTCGGTCCCCCGCGCCGCTCTGGCCATCGCCTCATCGTGCGCCATCGCCGCCAGCATCCGCGGCTCCAGCTGGGCGACGTCCGCGACGACCAGGATCCATCCGGGATCAGCCCTGACCGCCGGCCGGAGACTCCGCGGCACCTGGAGCGCTCCGCCACCCGATGATGCCCAGCGGCCGGTGACGACACCGCCGGTGATGTAGACGGGGCGAAAGCGTCCGTCGTGCACCCACTCGGCCAGCCACGACCAACCGTTGGCGCTGAGCAGGCGCGAGAGCTTCTTGTACGCCAGCAGGGGTTCGATGACGGGGTGATCATGCTCGGCCAGTTCCCACCGGCCTGTCGATTCCACGTGCACGCCCACCCGGTGCAGCGCCCTGAGCAGCTTGGGCTGACTGTCCAGATGCAGCGTCTGGTCGTCGAGGATCGCCCGCACCTTCTCGCCGAGTGCGACCATCCCGCTGGGCAGACCGCCAGCGATCGGGCGGGCTCCGAGCGTCTCGGTGAGGATCGCCTCGTGGGCGGCCACGTCCCAGGGCAGCCCCGCAGCGCGCATCTCCTCGGCGACGAGTCCGCCCGCCGACTCCGCCGCGCACAGGAGGGTCAACCGGCCGTCGGCTGCCTCACCGATGACTCGACGGTGCGCACGGTACTGGTCGAGGAGTTCGGTGACCGGGTCGCCAGCCGAGCGCTCGTCCACGTCGAACAGCGCCGGCGCCTCGACGACGAGTTCGCGGGGCACCCAATCCGGGGACGGCGGCAGCGGATGCTCCACCGAGGCCGTGTCCCGGAGGATGGCGTGGCACAGCATCAGATCGTGCGTGCGGGCGAGGCGTACACCGGCCTCGAGGAGTCGCGGATAGATCTGTCTGGCGCTGCGCAGAATCCAGCGCGGCGTCTGCGCAGCCTCGACCTCTCGCACCCAGTCGATGAGACCGGTCGCGTCCAGCGGCACACGGCTCGTCTCGACGCCGAGCTCGTCGACCTCGATCGCCAGGAACGCGTTCGGTGCGGTCTCCACGAGAGCGATCCGGCGTTCTGGAGCTGGTCGAGGCGTGGCGGTCACCGCCGTCGAGCGCCCCGGCGGAAGATCACAGGCCGGATTCTTCGGTACGCACCAGGATGCAGCCGCACTCGGGGCAGGAGATCACGGCGTCGGGCGCGGCACGGCGGATGTCGTTCAGATCGGTGCTGGAGAGCACCATGCGGCATCCTTCGCAGGTGCCTCGAGTGAGCAGTCCCGCTCCGGCGGTCTTCGCGGAGCGCCGCGTGTACTCGGCGAGGAGGTCAGCCGGGAGCGGCGCCGTGACGGCAGCGCGATCGCGTCCGAGCTGGGCGATCAGCTCGGTCGCCGCCGCGATGTCGGCCTTTGCCTGCACCGTGAGCTCAGTGCCCTCGGCGGTGGTCGCATCGATGAGTGCCTGCTGCGCCGCGACGGCGGCATCTGCATCCTCGACGCGGCCCATCACGTCGAGCTCGGCGTCTTCGAGGTCGCTGAGCCGCTTGGCCAGGCTGGCGAGCTCATGCTCGAGAGCCTGCGCCTCCTTGGAGTTCGCAGAGGCGGCGAGCCGATCCGCATCGCGTGCGCGACGCTGCTCGGCCACCTTGACGTCGGCCTCCAGCCGGACGAGTTCGGTACGTGCATCTTCGCGTGTTCCGGTGAGGGCCGTGAGGTCTCGCAGCTGCTCCTGACGGAGCGCGGCGAGTTCACTGATCCGCCCGGACTGCGTCGGCTGGGTACGCGCACGCTCGGCCTGCGCGATGCGCCGATCGAGGTCGGCGACGTCGAGCAGGATGCGCTGGTGTTCCGGGGCTGCGTTCACCCTTCCAACCTAGTCGCTGGCGCGACACCGCCGTCGACGTACAGCCAGCGACGGTCTTCCCGCACGAACCGGCTGCGCTCGTGCATCACGCCGCGTTCGTCGCCCTGTCGCCAGAGCGCCTCGAACTCGACGACGCCTTCCCGGTCGAACGGTCCGCCCGCGACCGTTTCCAGGACGACGAGCCGGCGCCAGACCAGTTCGTCGTCGATCTCGACGCGTAGCGGTCTCGTGGACGGATGCCAGGTCGCCAGGAGGTACTCGGCATCGCCGACCGCGAAGGCCGTATATCGCGAGCGCATCAGGCGGACAGCCGTCGGGGCGGATGCGCCTTCCAGCAGTGGACCGCAGCATCCGCGGTAGAGATCTCCCGAGAAGCAGGGGCAGCGGTCATCTGGGGCAACGTCACCTGCTGAGACCATCGCCCCAGCGTACGCTGAAGCCAGTCCGCCTCGAAGGAGCACCGTGAGCACTCAGCCCGTCACCGTCCCCCTGTTTGCCGCCCACAACGGCTTCGCTCTCCCCGCGATCGGCCTCGGGACATATCGCTTGAACGGCGAAGCCGGTGCGGCCGCAGTGGCCGGCGCCCTCGACGCCGGTTACCGACTCGTCGACTCCGCCTTCAACTACGAGAACGAAGGCGCCGTCGGTCAGGGCGTCAGGGATTCCGGAGTGGACCGAGGCGAGATCATCGTCACCACGAAACTCCCCGGTCGGCACCACCCCGTAGCGCGTGCCCGCACGAGTGTCGAAGAGAGCCGCTTCCGGCTCGGCGTCGGCGTCACCGATCTGCATCTCATCCACTGGCCGAATCCTGCGCAGGACGAGTACCTGCAGGCCTGGACGGCCCTCGTGGAGGCTCAGGAACGCGGCACCGTGCGCCAGATCGGCGTGTCCAACTTCCTGCCGGAGCACCTGGAGCGCATCGAGAACGAGACAGGGGTCCGCCCCGTTGTGAATCAGATCGAGGTGCATCCGTACTTCCCACAGGAGGAGCAGCTCGCGTACCACCGGGAACGCGGAATCCTCACCGAGGCATGGAGTCCGATCGGGCGAGGTCAAGACGTACTCGCCGAGCCGATCATCGGGGAGATCGCCTCGGCGCACGGCATCAGCCCTGCTCAGGCCGTGCTCGCGTGGCACGTCGCCCGGGGCACGGTGGCGATTCCGAAGGCTTCGTCGGTGGAGCACCAGGTCGCAAACCTCGCCGCGGCAGCCGTCGTCCTCGACGATGCCGAGGTCGCGGCGATCACGGCGCTGGGCAGGCCTGACGGACGACTGTTCAACGGGGATCCGGCGACGCACGAGGAGTCGTAGCAGGCCGTCGACCCTCGTCAGACCGCGGCGTCGACGGCCTCCTGCGCTGTCACGTGCGTGAAGCGGAAGCCCGACTTCTCCAGAGCGGCCGGTCGCACGTCGGCGTCGGAGAGGAGCAGGGAATCCGCGGCCGCTCCGAGTCCGAAACGTAGCGCCCACGCGGGAGCGGGTAGCCAGAACGGCCGATTCATCTTTCGGGCCAGGGCGCGTCCGATGTCGTTCGCGGTGGCTGCTGTGGGTCCCGTTAGGTTGACCGGTCCGTCCAGCTGCTCGTCGATGACGTGCCGGATCGCCCGCACCTCGTCATCGAGCGAGATCCACGGCCAGACCTGGGTGCCCGTCCCAAGCGGGCCGGAGATGCCGAGCCTGGTGAGAGTGATCAGGGGCTTGAGCACGCCGCGTGGGTGGATGACGGGTGCGGTGCGCAACAGGGCGACCCTGACGTCGTCGCCCGCGCGCCGTGCCTCATCCTCCCAGCGGACGCAGAGCTTCGCGAGGAATGTGTCGCCGGCCGCCGAGCTCTCGTCGAGAACGGCGCTCGGCGCCGAGCCGTAGTAGCCCACGGCAGACGCGGAGACGAAAGCCGGAGCATCGGCTCCCAGGGCGCGCAACGCGGTGGCGAGCGAGCCAGTGGCCTGCAGGCGGGAGCGGACGAGTTCTCGCCGGTAAGCCCGCGTCCACGGCAGCCGGCCGACGCTGGCACCGCCGAGCGCGACGACGGCGTCAGCCCCGGCGAGGATATCGGCGTGGAGCGGATGCTCCCCCGGCGCCCACTGGATCTCAGAACCATCGCGCGGTGGGCGACGCACGAGTGTCGTCACTTCCGCGCCGTCGGCGCGCAACGAGTCTGAGAGCGCGGAGCCGATCAGACCGGATGCTCCGCTGATGACAATGCGACGTTTCATGGTGCTTCCTCCCGGTACGTCAGGACAGGTTCGACAGGGCAGTGAAGAAGTCGGATATCGCCCCGGCGCGGCCTGGGCGACCCAGCTTCTCGAAGATGGTGAGGGCGATCTCGTCCGTCGCATCCAGTCCGACAAGGTCGGTGCGAAGGTACTGAAGCACGCCGTTCTGACGTCCCTTCGAGAACGTGACGATCAGGGAGCCGTCGCGGAGCACGTCGGCCTTGCTGCTCGAGGTGTGGCGCAAGACGTAGTGCCGGCCTCGGAGCTCGATCACGATGCTCTTGGTCGAACGCTTCCCGTCCGCCGCACCCGGCGTCAGAGTTCCGGTGTCACCGCTGCCGGGCAGTTCGAACGGAACAGGTCTTCGGGCGAACGTGAGCTGCGGCCCGTTGTCTTCGAACGCCTTGTTCGTCGTGGAGTTCATCCTGTCGGCGAAGGGTCCGGTGAAGGTCTCCGTCGGTTTGATCGGCACGCGAGCCTGTCGAGCACCGGCGGGGTCCAGCACGTCCATATGCGTACGGTCGTCGTCCACGACGACACGCCAGCCTGCGGAAGTCGGTCGGAGCCAGAGCGGGATTTCAGTCACCGTTCGATCCTCGCAGGTGCAGCTCTGTCCGCACTCCCGGCGGAGCAGGCGATCTCAGTGCAACGAGGAACTGTGGTGGGCCCTGCCGGGATCGAACCGACGACATCCACGGTGTAAACGTGGCGCTCTACCAGCTGAGCTAAAGGCCCTGACCCGATCAGTCTATCCATGCCACAGTGATCCGCGTCGTCGTAGAAGAGGGCTAGGCTGATTCCGGCGTGCGTTGTGTCGAGTCGACAAGACTCCCCCGCGTCGCTTCCCGTTTCCCGGCGAGAACCGCCAGCTTGACGAAAGGCTCCACCGTGACCGTCCACGACCAGGATCCGTACTCCCAGGGCCCCCTCGACAGCGATCCGGAAGAGACCGGTGAGTGGCAGCAGTCGCTCGACGAGCTGGTGGACTCGAAGGGCCACGGACGTGGCCGCGAGATCATGCTCAGCCTTCTCAAGCGCTCGAAGGAGCTGCACCTCAACGTGCCGATGGTCCCGACCACGGACTACATCAACACCATCGCCTCGGAGAACGAGCCCGACTTCCCCGGCGATGAAGACGTCGAGCGCCGCTACCGCGCCTGGATGCGCTGGAACGCCGCTGTCATGGTGCACCGCGCGCAGCGTCCCGGCATCGGCGTCGGCGGCCACATCTCCACCTACGCATCGTCGGCCGCGCTCTACGAGGTCGGCTTCAACCACTTCTTCCGCGGTGCGGACAACCCCGGCGGCGCAGACCAGATCTTCGTCCAGGGTCACGCCTCCCCCGGGATCTACGCCCGTTCCTTCCTCGAGGGCCGGCTGAGCGAGGACAACCTCGACGGTTTCCGTCAGGAGCAGTCCCGTGCGCCGTTCGGCATCCCGTCCTACCCGCACCCGCGCCAGATGTCGGACTACTGGCAGTTCCCGACCGTGTCGATGGGCCTCGGCCCGATCAACGCGATCTACCAGGCCATGTCGAACAAGTACCTGGAGAACCGCGGCATCAAGGACACCTCCGCATCTCAGGTGTGGGCGTTCCTCGGCGACGGCGAGATGGACGAGGTCGAGAGCCGTGGTCAGCTCCAGGTCGCCGCGAACGAGGGCCTGGACAACCTGAACTTCGTGATCAACTGCAACCTGCAGCGCCTCGACGGCCCGGTCCGCGGCAACGGCAAGATCGTCCAAGAGCTGGAGTCGTTCTTCCGCGGCGCCGGCTGGAACGTCATCAAGGTGGTCTGGGGCCGCGAATGGGATGACCTGCTCGCACGCGACACCGAGGGTGCGCTGCTGAACATCATGAACGTCACTCCGGACGGCGACTACCAGACCTTCAAGACGGAGTCCGGCGCCTACATCCGCGAGCACTTCTTCGGCCGTGACGAGCGCGCAGCCGCCCTGGTCAAGGACTACACCGATGACCAGATCTGGCAGCTCAAGCGCGGTGGCCACGACTACCGCAAGGTGTACGCCGCGTACAAGGCCGCCGTCGAGCACAAGGGCCAGCCGACCGTCATCCTGGCGAAGACGGTCAAGGGCTACGGCCTGGGTCCGCACTTCGAGGGCCGCAACGCGACCCATCAGATGAAGAAGATGACGCTGGACAACCTCAAGACGTTCCGCGACACGATGCACATCCCGATCACGGATGCGCAGCTCGAGGAGAACCCGTACCTGCCCCCGTACTACAACCCGGGCGCTCAGGACGAGACCATCCAGTACATGCTGGAACGACGCAAGAACCTCGGCGGATACCTGCCGGAGCGCCGCTCCACGCATGTCGGGCTGTCGCTTCCGGATGACTCCGCGTACGCCCTCCCCAAGAAGGGCTCCGGCTCGCAGGAGATCGCCACGACGATGGCGTTCGTCCGACTGCTGAAGGACCTCCTGCGGTCCAAGGACTTCGGTCACCGCATCGTGCCGATCATCCCGGACGAGGCACGCACCTTCGGCATGGACGCGTACTTCCCGACGGCGAAGATCTACAACCCGAACGGCCAGCACTACACGTCGGTCGACCGTGAGCTGCTCCTCGCCTACAAGGAGAGCCCGCAGGGCCAGATCATCCACGTCGGCATCAACGAAGCGGGCGCTCTCGCCGCCTTCACCGCGACCGGAACGTCGTACGCCACGCACGGCGAGCCGCTGATCCCGATCTACATCTTCTACTCGATGTTCGGCTTCCAGCGCACCGGAGACGCCCAGTGGGCTGCTGCCGACCAGATGGCCCGCGGATTCATCATGGGCGCCACAGCCGGTCGCACGACGCTCACCGGTGAGGGGCTGCAGCACGCGGACGGGCACTCACACCTGCTCGCCTCGACGAACCCCGCCACGGTCTCCTACGACCCGGCATACGGCTACGAGATCGCGCACATCGTGCGTACCGGACTCGAGCGCATGTACGGCGGGAACCACCCCGACCCGAACGTGATGTACTACATCACTCTGTACAACGAGCCGATCGTTCAGCCGGTCGAGCCGGAGAACGTCGATGTCGATGGCATCGTCCGTGGCATCCACCGCGTCTCCGAGGGCACCGGCGAAGGACACCGCGCGCAGCTGTTCGCCTCCGGCGTCGGTCTGCCCTGGGCGCTCGAGGCCCAGGAGCTGTTGAAGAACGACTGGGGTGTCGTCGCAGATGTCTGGTCGGTCACGTCGTGGACCGAGCTGCGCCGCGACGGCCTCGCCGCCGACGAGCACAACTTCCTGTACCCGAACGAGCAGCCGCGGACGGCCTACCTCACCGAGAAGCTGCGGGATGCTCAGGGACCGGTCGTCGCGGTCAGTGACTTCATGCACGCCGTGCAGGATCAGATCCGCCCGTGGGTGCCGCAGCGGTACGCGACGCTCGGAGCCGACACGTTCGGCTTCTCCGACACGCGCGCGGCAGCGCGTCGCTTCTTCAAGATCGACGGCCCGTCGATCGTGGTGCGCACGCTGCAGTCGCTTGCCGACGACGGCGTCGTCGATCGTTCGCTCGCCGCTCAGGCCATCGAGAAGTATCGACTGCACGACGTGAACGCCGGGACCAGCGGCAACGCGGGCGGCGAGAGCTGAGCTCTCGGTGACAGGTTCGTCCCGCACGGCCATGGACAAGGCCGCAACTCTCACCTGGCTGCGCCGGATCTCCGGCGACATCGCCTCGGTGACGATCAAGCGGCTCGAGGACACCCTCCCGTGGTACGCCGATATGCCACCGGCCCGCCGCTCTGCGGTCGGGCTGGTGGCTCAGGCCGGCATCACGTCGTTCATCCAGTGGTACGACGACCCGACCTCGACCCCCTGGATCGCGGCGGACATCTTCGCCGCGGCGCCGCGGGAGCTGTTGCGCAGCGTCAGCCTTCAGCAGACGCTGCAACTGATCCGCGTGACGGTCGAAGTCACCGAGGAGCGCGTCGCCGGCAGGGGCGACAGCATCCGTGAGGCGATCCTGCTGTATTCACGCGACGTCGCTTTCGCCGCCGCCGACGTGTACGCCCGCGCCGCGGAAGCCCGCGGACTCTGGGACGCACGCCTCGAAGCGCTGGTCGTCGACTCGATCCTCACCGGTGAAGCCGATGAGGAGCTGCCCAGCCGGATCGCCGCTCTCGGCTGGCACGGTCACGGAGAGGTCGCCGTCCTCGTGGGCACGACTCCTCCGCAGTTCGACGTCGACCAGGTGCGCCGAACCGCCAGGAAGCTCGCCGTCGACGTGCTGATCGGGGTGCAGGGTTCCCGTCTCGTCCTCGTGCTCGGTCGCGCGCGCATCGCGGGTCACGAGAACGAGGAAGAAGACGACGAGCTGGCGTTCCTGGAGATCGCCGCCCGCCTGGAGCCGTTGTTCGGCCCTGGCTACGTCGTGCTCGGCCCCGCTGTCGCCGCTCTCGTGGATGCCAGCCAGAGCGCTCGCGCCGCACTCGCCGGTTTCGCGGTGGCCCGTGCCTGGCGGAGCGCCCCGCGCCCGGTCGAGGCCGACGATCTGCTCCCCGAGCGCGCCCTCGCCGGCGACCCTCTCGCGAAGCAGACCTTGATCGAACGCATCTTCCGCCCGCTGCAGGCACATTCGACCGACCTCGTGACCACCCTGTGGAGCTACCTCGACAACGGCCGCTCCCTCGAGGCGACGGCCCGCGAGCTGTTCGTGCATCCGAACACGGTCCGATACCGTCTCAAGCGCGTCAGCGAGGTCATTGGCTGGGACGCCACGGGGCCCCGCGAGGCGTTGATCCTGCAGACCGCGCTGATCCTCGGTTCCATCGGCGCCGCCGATCAGGTACGGCGCCGTCCCGGGTTGCGCCGCACCCCGCGCTGAGACCCGCGGGTACTGTGCGCCACACACAAGGGTTTCTCGCAATCTTGTGATGGATCATCCACCGCTCGCCCCCGATCATTGGCAGACTGGGGGTGTGATTGTCGTCGTATGCCCAGGTCAGGGTTCGCAGACCCCCGGTTTCCTCTCTCCGTGGCTTGAGTTGGACGGTGCGGCCGAGCGCCTCGCCGGCTATTCCGAAGCCGCCGGCGTCGATCTGCACGAGCACGGCACCGTCTCGGATGCCGACACGATTCGTGACACGCGCGTCGCACAGCCGCTCATCGTCGCGGCATCACTGATCGCCGCAGACGCCCTGGCCGCCCGCGCCGGACGCTCGGCCGACGGCATCGCCGGCCACTCGGTCGGAGAGATCGCCGCACTCGTCGGCAGCGGGGTTCTCGACGCCGAGACCGGAATGCGTCTGGTCGGCATCCGCGGCCGTGCGATGGCGGATGCCGCCGCCCAGACCCCGACCGGCATGAGCGCCGTCCTCGGTGGCGACGAGCAGGCTGTGCTGGAACGACTCGCCGAACTGGACCTCTCCCCCGCGAACTACAACGGCGGTGGCCAGCTGGTCGTCGCCGGCGCCCTCCCCGCGCTCGCCGCTCTCGCCGCGGAGCCGGTTAAGGGAACCCGCGTCATTGCGCTGCAGGTCGCCGGGGCGTTCCACACCGCGTACATGGCATCGGCCGTCGCCGCCCTCCGCGATGCCGTCGACACGGTCACGCCCGCCGATCCCCAGATCACTCTCTGGACGAATCGTGACGGTTCCGTGGTCAACAGCGGCGTCCAGGCTCTCGACTACCTCGTCGATCAGGTCTCCTCGCCGGTGCGCTGGGATCTGTGCATGGCGTCGTTCGCCGAGCAGGGCATCACCGGACTCATCGAACTCGCGCCCGCCGGCGCCCTGACGGGCCTCGCCAAGCGCGGCCTGCGCGGTGTGCCGACGGTCGCCGTGAAGACCCCCGAAGACCTCGATGCGGCCGTCGCGCTGCTGAATGGAGAAGCCGCATGAGCCCGACGCTGACTCAGATCACGGGTCCCGCGTTCACGCGGATCTACTCCTTCGGCGCGGCTCGCGGCGAGATCGCCGTGCCGAACGACGACCTCGTCGGCCCGATCGATTCCAGCGACGAGTGGATCCAGCAGCGCACCGGCATCATCACGCGCACCCGTGCGGTCAAGGAGACCGATGCGATCGATCTCGCGACCGCCGCTGCGACGGAGGCGATCGAGAAGGCCGGAGTTCCCGCCGACCAGATCGACCTGGTGATCGTCGCCACCATCAGCAACCCCAAGCAGACTCCCTCGGTGTCCGCCATCGTCGCCGATCGCGTCGGATCGAACCCGGCGGCCGCCTATGACATCAACGCCGCGTGCGCCGGTTACGCCTACGCAGTGACGCAGGCCGACGCGCTCATCCGGGCCGGGGCCGCTCGCTATGCCCTGGTCATCGGCACCGAGAAGCTGTCCGACGTGGTTGACCCGACCGATCGCAGCATTTCGTTCCTCCTCGGCGACGGCGCCGGCGCCGCCCTCATCGGCCCCAGCGACACACCGGGAATCGCCCCGGCCGTATGGGGGTCCGACGGCTCCAAGGCGGATGCCGTCGGCATGAACCACACCCTCACGGACTTCCGCGACGGCGTCGCGCCATGGCCCACCCTGCGTCAAGAAGGACCAACGGTGTTCCGCTGGGCGGTGTGGGAGATGGCGAAGGTCGCCCGCCAGGCGCTGGAGAAGGCAGGGATCGAGGCATCCGACCTTGCAGCCTTCATCCCGCATCAGGCCAACCTGCGCATCATCGACGAGTTCGCCAAGCAGCTGAAGCTGCCGGAGACCACGGTCATCGCGCGCGACATCGAGACGACGGGCAACACCTCGGCGGCCTCCATCCCGTTGGCGAGCCACCGCCTGATGGCCGAGCACCCCGAGCTGTCCGGCGGGTTGGCGCTGCAGATCGGCTTCGGCGCCGGACTCGTGTTCGCCGCACAGGTCGTCGTCCTCCCCTGAGAACGCCCGACCTTCTCTAGACTGTTCCACGGTTCCGAATACAACCCGCAAGAAAGAGGAAGACCACATGGCTTTCACCAACGATGAGGTCCTCGCTGGCCTCGCAGAGCTCATCACCGACGAGACCGGCATCTCCGCAGACGAGGTCGCACTCGAGAAGTCGTTCACCGACGACCTCGACATCGACTCGATCTCGATGATGACGATCGTCGTCAATGCCGAGGAGAAGTTCGGCGTCACCATCCCCGACGACGAGGTCAAGAACCTCAAGACCGTCGGCGATGCTGTGAACTTCATCGTCGCGGGCCAGGAGTAATACTGCAGGATGCCACCTCCGCCCTGCGCGGGGTGGCATCCTTCCTGCCTCCCCTCGACATCCGCTCGACACCCGTTCGACAAGGAACCACACCCCCATGACCAAGCGCATCGTCGTCACCGGCATCGGCGCCACCTCCGCCATCGGCGGTACGGCACCGGAGAACTGGACCAACCTGCTCGCCGGGATGTCCGGCACCCGCACCCTCGAGCACGACTGGGTGCAGAAGTATGAGCTTCCGGTCACCTTCGCGGCCGAGGCGATGGTGCGTCCGGAGGAGATCCTCCCCCGCCACGAGGCCAAGCGCCTGGACCCGTCTTCCCAGTTCGCGCTGATCGCCGCCCGCGAGGCGTGGGAAGACGCCGGATCCCCCGAAGTCGCGCCAGAGCGTCTCGGCGTCGACTTCGCCACCGGCATCGGCGGACTGTGGACGCTGCTGGACGCCTGGGACACGCTCAGGGAGAAGGGCCCCCGACGCGTGATGCCGCTGACGGTCCCGATGCTGATGGCGAACGCCGCAGCCGGCAACCTGTCGCTGCAGTTCCATGCCCGCGCGTACGCGCAGACCGTGGTCAGCGCCTGCGCCTCCAGCACCGAGTCGCTCATCCATGCTTTCCACCATCTTCAGGACGGTCTCGCGGACGTCGTGATCGCCGGTGGCGCCGAGTCGGCGATCCACCCGATCACGATGGCGTCCTTCGCTTCGGCGCAGGCCCTCTCGCGCCGCAATGATGACCCCGCGACCGCCTCGCGCCCCGGTGCGATCGACCGTGACGGCTTCGTCATGGGCGAAGGCGCCGCCGTGCTGATCCTCGAGACCGAAGAGCACGCCAAGGCGCGCGGCGCGAAGATCTACGCCTACCTCGTCGGCGGCGGCATCACGGCCGATTCGTACCACATCACCGGCAACGACCCCGAGGGCTGGGGCGCGGCGCGCGCCGTCACGCAGGCTCTGGAAGAGGCCGGAGCCAGCGCCGACCAGGTGACTCACATCAACGCCCACGCGACCTCGACGCCCGTCGGTGACCCGAACGAGTACGTCGCGCTGAAGCGCGTGTTCGGCGACCGGATCGACGAGATCCCGGTCTCGGCGACCAAGGCCTCCACCGGCCACCTCCTCGGCGGAACAGGCGCGCTGGAGGCCATCTTCACGATCCTCGCTCTTCGCGATCGTGTCGCACCGCCGACGATCAACATGACCGAACAGGACCCTGCCGTTCCGTTCCGTCTGTCCGGAGAAGCGCAGCCTCTGGGCGACGGCCCGCAGCTCGCCATCAGCAACTCGTTCGGCTTCGGCGGCCACAACGCCGTCGTCGCGTTCGCGAGCGCCGACTGACCGACGTGCATACGACGAAGGCCCCGGGAATCGCTCCCGGGGCCTTCGTCGTTCTTGCCGTCGTCGGTCTCAGTACGAATCAGCGGGAACGAGCCGACGCGATCGTTGCTCGCCGAGCCGGGTGATCCTCGGCAGGAACCATCCGATGAGCGGCCCGACGCCCAGGGCGAAGAGCACCGTGCCGACGCCCACGGGGCCGCCCAGCAGGAAGCCGACGAGGAGGACGCTGCCTTCGATAAACGTGCGCACGATCCACACCTTCCACCCGGTGACCCGGACGAGTCCGGTCATCAACCCGTCACGCGGGCCGGGACCGAAGCGCGCGGCGATGTAGAGCCCGGTGGCGAACGCGAGCAGCACGAGTCCGAGAACGAAGAGCGGCGCCCCGACCCACACCGAGGGCACCGGCGGGAGCAGCCACAGCGTGAGATCGGCGCTCGGGCCGACGAGAAGGGCGTTGAGCACCGTTCCCAGACCGAGGCGTTGGCGCAGCGGGATCCACAGCAGAAGAACTGCGACGGCGACGAGATTCGTGATGAGTCCGTACCCGAGTCCGGTCTGACCGGAGATGCCCAAGGAGAGCACGTCCCACGGCGCGACGCCGATGCCACCGCGGAGCATCAGTCCGAGCGCGACTCCATAGAGGAAGAGTCCTACCAGGAGCTGGAGGATCCTCTCGACGAGGTCGCGCCGGCTGCTGGCGACGACAGGAAGGAAGACGGTACGCAAGAGCATTCTCCTATCGTGCCGCTCTTGGGGGTGACGATTCCCGGACCACTCGATGCAAAGTGGTCTGATCATCTCGTGCCACTTTCCGGCAGACTGTAGGCATGGGATCACGATTGGTCGAACTGCTGGGTGCGCAGCACGTGGCAGGGTCCAGCGCGTCGCGTCTGTCGGATCAGATCCGCGCGCTGATCCTCGACGGGCGCCTGACCGTGGGAGAACGCCTGCCCAGTGAGCGCGCTCTCGCCCTGGAACTGCGCCGATCTCGATCCACGATCACCCGCGCGTACGACACGCTCGACGTCGAACGCTACGTGGACCGCGTTCATGGCGGTGGCACGCGGGTCACCCTTCCTGGCAGCCATCTCTCACCGGGCCCGGCCGTCGGCGACGAGGCGATCGACATGTCCATCGCCTCGATGGATTCGACTCCGGGTCTCTACGATGCGACCGTCCGCTCCCTGCCTCAACTGGCGGCGCTCCGGGGATCGAGCGGATATCTCCTGCAGGGGCTACCCGAACTGCGCGAGGCCGTGGCACGGCGCTTCACGGAACGCGGCGCGCCCACCTCAACGGACGAGATCGTCATCACGGCCGGCGCCATGCACGCTCTCAACCTCGTACTGACGACGATCGGGCGGCGCGGCGACCGTGCGCTCATCGAACAGCCGACGTTCCCCCACGCGATCGAGGCCCTCCGTCGCCACGGATATCGCATGCAGGCCACACCCGTGGAGGTCGATGGGTGGGACGCGGGGCACGTCACGGACATCCTCCTCAGCGCCAGGCCTCAGGCGGCGTACCTGATCCCCGACTTCCACAACCCCACTGGGGCCACGATGACGGATGCTGCGAGAGAGGTCATCGCGACGACCGCACGCAGCGCGGGAACGCTCCTGATCGTCGACGAGACGACAGCGGAACTCGACATCGATCGGGGTTGGTCCCCGAAGCCGATGGCCTCGTTCAGCCCCGACATCATCACGATCGGATCGATGTCGAAGCTGGCGTGGGGCGGTATGCGCATCGGCTGGATCCGCGCAGATCGACGCCTCGTCGCCCGCCTCCTGGCCGTGCGCTCCTCCTACGACCTCGGCACCGCGTTGCTGGAGCAGTGCATCGCGGCAGAGCTGCTGACCGACCTGCCGTCGCTGAGGGCACATGTCCGCGCGCGGCTGAGCGCAGGGCGAGCCGCTGTGGCTGATGCTCTGGAGGGTTTCGACGGGATCCGGATGCCACGCACACCGGGTGGACTCTCGGCGTGGGTGGACCTCGGGGCGCCTGTGTCGACGGCGTTGTCTCTCGCAGCCCGCGATCGCCAGCTGATCCTGCCGCCCGGCCCTCGCTTCGCAACAGGCGGTGTCCTCGAGCGCAAGGTGAGGATCCCGATCTCGTTTCCCCCGAAGCAGGCTGCAGAAGCCATGGAGCGGCTTCACCTCGCCTGGGATCACATCTCTCAGAGCGATGCGACGGCGATCGGGGAACTGCCCCGCACGGCAGTGATCTGATGACGATGATGAGGACCCCGCCCCCTCTGGGGCGGGGTCCTCATCATGCGGAGTGGGGATACGATTTCTCAGCGTCCGGGATGATTCACCGGCATCCGATACTCACGCCTCCCCCGCTCCGAGTCTTGGGGCCAGTCCATCGCTGTCGCGGGACTAGCCCACTTTGTGGAGCCAGACGACGCGTGCATCGTCGCTGGCGTGGCGGAACGGCTCCAGTTCTTCGTCCCACACGGAGCCGAGGGCGACATCGAGCTCACGCTGGAGTTCGATCGCGCTGCCGGCGGCGATCTCCATCGCGTACCGGATGCGGTCTTCCCCGATGACGATGTTGCCGGCCGCATCGGTCTGCGCGTAGTGGATGCCGAGGTCTGGCGTGTGCAACCAGCGTCCGCCGTCACTGCGCGGGGTGGGGTCCTCGGTGACTTCGAAGCGCAGATGCTCCCAGCCGCGAATGGCCGTCGCGAGCACAGCGCCCGTGCCGACAGGGCCGTCCCAGTAGAACTCCGCGCGCTGGGCGCCTTCGAGGACGGGCTGCTCAGCCCAGTCGAAGTTCACTGCTCGACCAATAGCGCGACCCACCGCCCATTCGAGGTGCGGGCAGAGCGCGCGTGGTGCGGAGTGGATGTACACCACTCCGCGTGCGTAAGCCGTCGCCATGATCTCTCCGTTTCATCAGGTGCGTCTTCCCCAACGACCTGAGCCAACGAAGTGGCGAGAATATGCGGTTATGCGCCCATTCTCGCCCAGTCGGGCGGAAATCACAAGCATGTGATTCATACGACGGAAGCCCCGGTCTCGCGACCGGGGCTTCCGAGTGCAGAACGAGGGTCAGGCCTCGCTCATCGCGAGCTTCACCTGCTGGCCCTTCGCCGCGTAGTAGGCGGCGCGGGCGGCATCCTTGCGTGCCTGCTCGATGTAACCGGCCTCGAGAACCTCCTGCGGAACCTCGACATTGGGAACGTCGTCGGTGCCCTTGTACTTCTCGATGTAGGCGTCGAGCTCGGGGCCGGACGTCCACGAGGTGATCAGGTTGTAACGCGGCTCGGTGCCGACGTGGGTCGCCGCGTGCCAGAGGCGCTGCGTGTCGATGATCAGCTGCGCGCCGGCCGGGAGAGCGATGCGGTACTCGATGCTCGGATCGGTGCGGTTCTCACGCAGGACGAAGAAGCTGTCCTTGTCATCGGTGAGGTTGAAGAAACCGCGCACGACCCAGCCGGTGCCGTCCGGGTTCAGGCGGTTGTTGTCGTCCTGGTGCAGGTTGTAGAGGCACTCACCGTAGGGAGTCGGCTGCAGTTCGATGACCCGGCAACGGCCGACGTTCGCGCCTGGCTCCTGTGCGCGACGTGCCAGGTTCGGGGCCTTGGCGACCTGCGAGTCGATCCAGACGCCGTCCTTGTCGGTGCGCGGCGGCTTGTGGTTCCAGAAGCCGTTGCACTCGATGTCGCCGAAGGCGCTGGCGAGCGGCGCGAACCGCGTATCGCCAGATGACTTCCAGTCGTTGTACTCGATGTCCAGCCACTCTTTGGGGTCGAGGTCCTGGTTGTAGCTGTCGAGTACGACGAAGCCCTTTTCTTCGAGGGCAGCGGATTTGATGTAACCCATGATCTGAATCATGTCCTTTCATCGGGGGCCAGCACGTTTTAACAGGCCCTGATAAGGCAAGCCTAACAGCGAAGTCCGCGCGTTCCCCGGAGGTCGCCGTGCACGAGCGAATAGACTGATCGGGGCACCAGGCGAGTCCTCGGCGCCCGGCACTACGGGAGGACGAGACACCAGCATGAGCACTGCGACCAACGTCGAGGCGACAGCAGTCAACACGATCGAATGGCTCGCAGCGGGCTCCACGACGATCGTCGTGCCGGTGTATCAGAGGCAGTACCGATGGGACATCGGCGGTTGCGAGCAGCTGCTCACCGACATCCGTGCAGTGGCAGGCGAAGACGACGCGCATCGGCATTTCATCGGCTCCATCCTCTCTGCCGAGAGCCCGGCGGATGCCGCGACCGACCTGATCCTCATCGACGGCCAGCAGCGCATCACCACCGTGATGCTTCTGGTCGCGGCCCTCCACCACTCGATCAAGGGCTCCGATCCGGCGCTGGCCGCCGAGCTCGAGCGCGTGCTGGTCCGACAGGACGACCCCACACGCACCAAACTGCGTCCGCACGATGCCTGGGCCGAGCTGTACGAGTCGGTGGTACTGGACCGCCGGGGCGACACCGATCGCGAGTCGCGCTTCGACGACAACTACGCCTTCTTCCGCAGTCAGGTGCACGTCGAAGACGTGCCGCAGATCTGGCGTGGGCTGCAGAAGCTCGAGCACGTCTCGATTACTCTCGGAACCGCGGCGAACGCTCAGCAGATCTTCGAGAGCCTGAACTCCACGGGTGAGCCACTCCGGGATCACGAACTCATCCACAACTACATCCTGATGGGTCTCACGCACGCCGAGCAGCTCGACGTCGAGGAACGCTTCTGGTTGCCGATCGAGCAGCACACCGGTCAGGCGATCGGTGCGTTCTGGCGGCACTACTTGGTCATGACCACCGGACGCGAAGTCGCAGCGAGCGGCGAGCACGGCGTGTACAGCGCGTTCCGGCAGTCGTTCCCTCGTGTCGACCTCGAGCACCTCCAGGCGGATGCCGAGATCTGGCGGCACTACGCGGAGATCTACGGCATCCTGCTGGATCCTTCGCTGGAGCAGGATCCCGAACTCGCCCGGCAGCTTCGGTACGTGAACACGTTCGGCCGCGCCGGGTACCCGCTGGTGATGAACGTCTACAGCGACTATGTCCGCGGAGTCGTCGGTCGCGACGAGCTGATCCAGACGCTGGAGTGGATTCAGGCGCTCTACCTGCGACGGACCCTGGTGAACCTGCCGAACGAGCGTCTCATAGCCCGGCTGTGCCGCGCGCGCATCGAGGGCCGCGAGTCGCTGATGCGCGCCTTCTCCCGGATCACCCCCTCGGACGAGCGAGTGAGCGCCGTGCTGAAGTACAGCGAGCTCCCGTACGCCGCATACGTGCTGGGCCGACTCGAAGGCGTCGACGATCCCGCGGATTACGACGTCGAGCACATCGCGCCGGCGGCGCCGGGCGATGCCTGGTCCGGTGACGGCGTCCGACCGTGGAGCGAGTTCACCGACGACGAGCAGAACAGCCATCGCGCGCTCGCACCGACTCTCGGAAACCTCACGCTTCTCGAGCAGCCGCTCGCACAGAGGGTGTTCGGAGCGTCGTACTCCGTCAAGCGGGCCGAGGCCTATGCGCGCAGTTCGGTGCCCGCGACCCGAGAACTCGGAGAGGTCGCTTCCTGGGGCACTGCGGCGATCACGGGGCGTACCGTGCAGCTCACTGCAGAGCTCTTGCAGATCTGGGCGCGCCCGGAACTCCCCGAGATCGACGACGACGGCCTGACCCCGATTCTCGATGCCGTCCGCAGGCGTGGATGGCCCGCCGGATGGGACCGGGAGTTCGATTACGTGGAGTACCGCGGCGAACGCTGGGAGGTCTTCGACGTCAAGCACCTCTTCAACCGGGTGCTCCGCAGAGCCTGGACCGACACCAGAGAAGCGGCGGTGGCGTACTGCGCTCGCCACGGCGGGCCGATCTACGACGCGATGGCATGGAAGGGACAGTGGGATGAGCTCGACGAGTCGCATTTCCTCTACATGGGCTGGGACTCCAACTACATGATGAGCGCGGTGCAGGGAGTGCTCGAGGAGTCCGGACTCGCGCCCGAGGTCTTCGTCAAGTACTCCTACATCGCCGACGTGATGTAGGTTCCTCGGACGAATGCGCGCGCTCGGCCGACGATATGCTCGAAGTGTGAGCACCGTTGCCCGTCGCATTATGGACCTGACCATCGAAGAGCACACGCTCACCGTCCCTCTGGTCTGGTCGGATCCGGCCGACAGCCGCACGATCGACGTCTTCGCCTCTGTGGTGTCGCGCGACGGCGGAGAGGCCCTCCCGTATCTGGTGTTCCTCCAGGGCGGGCCCGGATTCGAGGCTCCGCGACCCTTCCATTCCTCCACGTCGCCGGCGTGGCTCGACGAGGCTCTGGCCCACTACCGCGTGGTCCTGCTGGATCAGCGCGGTACCGGACGCTCGACCCCCGTGAGCGATGCCGACCTCGAGCAGGGCAGCGCGGCGGTGGCCGAGTATCTGACTCATCTGCGCGCGGACTCGATCGTGCGCGACTGCGAGGCGATGCGACAGCACCTGGGGGCTGCGACCTGGACCGTGCTGGGTCAGTCCTTCGGCGGATTCACGACTCTCGCCTACCTCTCCACCGACGCCGCATCCCTCGAGCACGTCTTCATCACCGGGGGCCTCAGCGCCATCGGCCGGCATCCCGATGACACCTATGCGCTCTGCTACGACAAGATGCGCGCAGCATCCGAGCAGTACTACCGGCGGTTCCCTGAGCACCGCGATGCGATGCGCCGCCTGGTCGACCACGCGGATGCCGGGCGGATCACCCTTCCGGACGGCGAGATCGTCTCGGTGTCACGCCTGCGTTCCCTTGGCTCGGCGCTGGGAACGAACGAGGGCTGGCAGACCGTCTGGTCGTTGCTGGAGCTCGACCCCGGATCGAATGCGTTCCGCCACGATCTGATGCATGCGATGCCGTACACCGGCCGCAATCCGCTGTATTTCGCGTTTCACGAATCCAGCTATGCCGACGGTCACGCCACTCGCTGGTCGGCCGAGCGCACCGAGCCGAGCGACTTCGCCGCCGACCCGACGCTGTTCACCGGCGAGCACATCCGCCGCGAATGGACCGAGACCGTGCCGGCCTTCCAGCCGTGGCGTGACGTCGCCCTGGAGCTCGCCGAGTTCGAGTGGCCGCGCGTGTACGACGCCACGGCGATCGCGGCATCCGATGCCACCGGCGCCGCTGCCGTCTATGTGAACGACGTCTACGTGCCGATGGAGTACTCGCTGGAGACGGCGCGGCTGCTGCCCGGCGTGCAGCTGTGGGTCACCAGCGAGCACGAGCACAACGGTCTGCGTTCCGGCCCGGTGCTCTCGCGCCTCATCGACCTCGTGCAGGACCGGCGCATCCGGTGAGCAGATCCCCCGTACGGGGGATGCCACGACGGTGCGAGCGGCGTACGGTGGCCTCATGAAGGACGTGGTCGGTTGGTTCTACGTCGCCGTGGTCGCAGGCATGGGACCCGGCCTGATCGTATTCGCGATCGTCCGCAGCCTGTCGAAGAAGTCGGTCGAAGAGAAGTATGACGGCACCGGCGGCGGGTTCGGCGGATCGTTCGACGCGATCTGGATGCCGTCGGCCTACGAGGCGGGCATGGAGCGCGACCGGCAGACGAAACGCACCGCCCCCGCCCCGTCTCCTGGCGACCCGCCGAGCAAGATCGACGGCGATCGCATCACGATCGAACTCTGAGCGAGACGACAAAGGCCCCGTGCTCCGAGGAGCACGGGGCCTTCGCGGCAATGATTACTTGGAGCCGCCGAAGCCCTTGAAGCGCTGGTTGAACTTCTCGACGCGACCGGCCGAGTCCATGATGCGCTGCTTGCCCGTGTAGAACGGGTGCGAGGCCGAGGAGATCTCGACGTCGATAACGGGGTAGACCACGCCTTCGAGTTCGATGGTCTTGTCGCTGGACACCGTGGAGCGGGTGAGGAAGGTCTCGCCCGAACCGAGGTCGCGGAACACGACAGCCTGGTAGTCGGGGTGAATGTCAGTCTTCATGGGATTCCTTACTTGGTGCCCTGGATTGTGCCAGGGCGCGGGAAGTCTGCGGTGCAGTGAGCACCAAGGTTCGAGTCTAGCAGTCCTTCGACGAGCTCAGAAACCCGAGCTCAGGACTGCGCTCGAGCGGCGTAGCGACCGTCTTCGCTGCTGAGGGTGATCGGCATGCCGAAGGTCTCCGTCAGCGTTTCGGCGGTGAGCGTGTCGGCGACCGGACCGGCCGAAACGACCTGACCGTCGCGCAGCAGCATCACATGTGTGAAACCGACGGGGATCTCTTCGACATGGTGCGTGACCATGAGCATCGCCGGCGTGGTGGGAGACGACGCGTACCCGCTGAGCAGGGCGAGCAGCTCCTCCCGGGAACCGAGGTCGAGCGACGCCGTCGGCTCGTCGAGGAGCAGGAGCTCGGGGTCGGTCATCACCGCGCGCGCGATCTGTACGCGCTTCTGCTCGCCGTCGCTCAGGGTTCCGAAGGTGCGGTCGGCGAGGTGCTCGAGACGCCAGTCGCCGAGCACACGCAGCGCGCGGCGCTCATCGATGTCCTCGTAGTTCTCGTTCCAGCGCCCGAGCACCGAGTACGCGGCGGTGAGCACGGCATTCAGCACTGTCTCGTCGCGCGGGACCCGCTTGGCCATCGCGGATGACGCGAAGCCGATGCGCGGACGCACCTCGAACACGTCGGTGCGGCCCAGAGTCTCCCCCAGCACCGTGACCGTTCCGGAGGTCGGGTGCATGAGCGTGTCGGCGAGCTGGAGCAGGGTCGTCTTGCCCGCCCCGTTCGGTCCGAGGATCACCCATCGCTGATCATCGGTGACCTGCCAGGTCACGTGATCGATGATGTTGCGCCCCTCGCGGCGCACGACGACGTCGGTGAGGTCCAGAGCGATCGGCATACCGCCAGCCTATCGGCTCAGGAGGTGAGCTCCGCGTAGAGCGCGCGCGTGGTGTCGGCGATCGCGGCCCAGCTGAAGTCCGTTCGAGCGCGCTCGCGCCCGGCCTCCCCATACGCCTTCGCCCGTTCCGGATCCGAGACCACTTCGGTGAGCACCGCCGCGAGGTCCGCGACATAACGCTCCGGATCGACCGGAGTGCCGGTGCCGTCCTGCACCTGCTCGATCGGCACCAGGCGACCGGTGATTCCGTCTGCGACGACCTCGGGGATGCCACCCGTCGCCGTGCCGACGACCGCGGCCCCGCACGCCATCGCCTCGAGATTGACGATGCCCAGCGGCTCGTAGACGGACGGGCAGACGAACGTGGTCGCCGCCGTGAGGATGGCGGAGAGCTGCTCCCGCGGAAGCATCTTCTCGATCCAGATCACGCCATCGCGAGTCTCCTGGAGCAGTCGGACGCCCTCCTGCACCTCGGCCATGATCTCCGGTGTGTCCGGCGCACCGGCACACAGGACGAGCTGAACCTCCGGCGGCAGCCGTCGAGCCGCCTGCAGCAGATACGGAAGACCCTTCTGCCTGGTGATGCGTCCGACGAAGACGACCGAAGGCCGATCCGGATCCATGCCGACGCTCTTCAGGAAGTCGGTGTCGTGCACGGGGTGCCAACGCTCGACGTCGATGCCGTTGTGGATCACCCGCACCCTGGCCGGATCGACATTCGGGTAGCTGCGCAGGATGTCTGCCCGCATCCCGGCGCTCACGGCGATGACGGCCGCAGCGTTCTCGTATGCCAGCTTCTCGATGCCGCTGGACACGGCGTAACCGCCACCGAGTTGCTCCGCCTTCCAGGGGCGGAGCGGCTCCAGGCTGTGAGCGGTCAACACGTGAGGAATGCCGTGCAGCTGGGAGGCGAGGTGACCGGCGAAGTTCGCGTACCAGGTGTGGCTGTGCACGACATCCGCGTGCTCGATGGCCGCCACGATCTCCAGATCGGTGCCCAGAGTCTGCAGAGCCGCATTCGTGTCGGCCAGTTCCGTCGGCGTGCCATACGCATAGGTGTCGGCTTCGTCGCGCTTTTCACCGAAGGCGCGAACACGCACATCGATGCTCTCTCGAAGCGCGGCAACGAGCTCCGCGACATGCACGCCGGCACCGCCATAGATCGCAGGCGGATACTCCTTGGTGATCATCTCAACTCGCATGATCGAACGCTAGTACACGACGGGTTTTGCCCTCTAGGGTGGAGCCATGTCCGCTCCAAAGAAGGTCTTCGGGATCATCCTCGCCGGCGGCGAGGGCAAGCGCCTCATGCCACTCACGGCCGATCGCGCCAAGCCTGCAGTGCCGTTCGGCGGACAGTACCGATTGATCGATTTCGCGATCTCGAACCTGATCAATTCCGGGCTGCGTCAGATCGTCGTCCTGACGCAGTACAAATCCCACAGCCTCGACCGACACATATCGCAGACGTGGCGGATGTCGGCCCTGCTGGATTCGTATGTGACTTCCGTTCCGGCTCAGCAACGACTGGGCAAACGCTGGTTCTCCGGTTCCGCCGATGCGATTCTGCAGAGCCTCAACCTCATCAGCGACGAGAAGCCCGACATCGTCGTCGTGATCGGTGCCGATCACGTGTACCGGATGGACTTCCAGCAGATGCTGGATGCGCACATCGAATCGGGCGCGAAGGCGACGGTCGCCGGCATCCGCCAGCCTCTCGCCATGGCCAACCAATTCGGCGTGATTGACACGGATCCCGAGGATGCCGGGCGCATCAAGCGGTTCCTGGAGAAGCCCTCCGATGCCGTGGGTCTTCCGGATTCACCGCACGAGGTGCTGGCGTCGATGGGTAACTACATCTTCGATGCCGACGCCCTCATCGAGGCGGTCGAGGTCGACGGCGAATCACCGACCTCCGGACACGACATGGGCGGCGACATCGTCCCCTACTTCGTGGATCGCGGCGAAGCCGGCTTCTACGACATGAAGCAGAACGACGTTCCTGGGTCCTCGCCGCGCGACCGTTCTTACTGGCGCGATGTCGGTACGATCGACTCGTTCTTCGATGCCCACATGGATCTCATCTCGGCGCTGCCGATCTTCAACCTGTACAACATGGACTGGCCGATCCACTCGCAGGCCGTCAATTCACCGCCAGCGAAGTTCGTGCGCGACTCCGTCGGGCGGATCGGTAACGCGATCGATTCCATCGTGTCTTTGGGATCTGTGCTCTCCGGAACGCATCTGGAACGCAGCGTTGTGGGTCCTTGGACGCTCGCGGCGGGCGGCTCGACCATCACGGACTCCGTGGTGTTCGACCACGTCCAGGTCGGTTCGGGAGCGCGGGTGCACCGAGCGATCCTCGACAAGAACGTCGTCCTGGCCGACGGTGCCACGGTCGGCGTCGATCGCGATCGCGACCTGGCGCGCGGATTCACGGTCACCGATTCCGGGATCACGGTGGTCGGCAAGGGCGTCTTCATCGAACGCTGAGTCGGGCCGTGTTGGCACTACGCTCGATCGGGTGACCTCCGCGCGCTTCCTCGTCGTCCTCGATGCCGATTCCACCCTCATCCGCAACGAGGTGATCGAATTGCTCGCCGACGAAGCAGGTCGCGGCGCAGAGGTGCAGGCGGCGACCGAAGCCGCGATGCGCGGTGAAGTCGACTTCGCGGAGAGCCTGAGGTCCCGGGTCTCGGCACTCAGCGGCGTCCCCGTGGAGGCGTTCGCACGCGTCCTGGCACGTATCGAGCCCACGCCGGGTGTGCGCGAACTGACCGCCGCCGTTCATGACCGCGGCGGCGTCGTCGGTGTCGTCTCCGGCGGATTCCACGAGATCCTCGATCACGTGGCGCCGTCGCTCGGCGTGGATCGCTGGCGCGCCAACCGGCTGGACGTCGTCGACGGCGTGCTCACCGGGGCGGTCGACGGCGAGATCGTGGATGCTGCAGCGAAGGCCGCTTCTCTGCAGGAATGGGCTGCCGAACTCGGCGTCGCCCCGCACGCCACGCTGGCGATCGGCGACGGCGCGAACGACCTTCAGATGATGACGGTCGCCGGCCTCGGAATCGCCTTCAATGCGAAACCCGCAGTCCGCGCGGCTGCCAGTCTGGTCATCCGCGACCAGGATCTTTCCGAAGTCATCCCGCTGCTCCCCTAGTCCCTTCAGGCGCGGGCCGCGAGTACCGGCTCCCGCTGAGCCGCGCTTCCGGAGACGTCCGTCACGATGGGGCCCCTTCCGGGTCCCCCGATCACAGGTGATGAACATCCGGTGCGCGCGGCGCACCATCGGGTGAATTCTCCGGAAGACCCGCTCGCGTGCATTGACCCGCCTCGTCCCGTGTGGATAGCATTCGAGCAGATCGTAAATCATGTTTTCAAACGATCTCCGCATTCGCTTGATCGGTCGTGTCAGACGGCCAGAACATGAAGGACTCTCGATGAAGTCTCCGCACCCGACGCTGACCGCGAATCGTGCACGCCCGCTCGTCAGGGCCATCGCGGCCGCTGCGACCGCTCTGATGGTCGCGGCTTTCACCGTTCCGGCCGCCCAGGCCGCCGTGCCCGAACACGTGGCGCAGTGGCAGTTCACCACCGCTCCTGTCATCGTCGACTCCAGCGTCGGCGCCAACGTGTTCAGTGCGACCGGCGGCACCGAGCCCTCGGCGAGCCTGCGACCGGTCACCACCGACCCGCTCACCGCGTATACCCACGATGAGGCGGAGGGATCGGTCCGCTACCAGGGGTGGAACGATGGCGCCGGAAGCAAGTCTTGGCTGGTCCTCCTCTCCACTCGCGGCTACACGGACCTCACCGTCAGCTCCCAACAGCGCTCCAGCGGCTCCGGTCCTCGCGATTTCGCGGTGCAGGTGAGCACCGACGGTCAGCTGACGTGGCAAGACGTCGCCGGTGGCACCCTCGCCGTCAGCGGCGACTTCGCAACGGGAACCACCTCGTCACTCCCCCTGCCCGCTTCCGCCGCCGACAAAGACGAGGTCGCGATCCGCTGGGTCACCACCTCCACGACGAGCGTGAGCGGCGAGACCGTCGGCGCGACCGGCTCCAGCCGGATCAGAGACGTCTCGGTGTCCGGCATCCCCACGGGCGACCCGGTGGAGAAGCCCACCACAGCGATCTCGTTCACTCCTCCGCAGGGTGCCGACACCGTGCAGACGGATGCTCCTGTCTCGGTGAAGTTCAACAAGTCAGTAGCCGTGCAGCAGGGAGCCACCGCGTCGATCGTCGACGGCGAGGGCGCAACGGTGAGCGGTGTCGACCTCACCGCAGACGGATCGACCGTCACCGTACAGCACGACGCATTCGCCCCCGGCCGCACGTACACGGTCACCATCCCGAAGACGGCCATCGCCGGAACGGACGATCAGATCGCTCCGACCGCCGATATCACCTGGTCCTTCAGCACGGCCGCTGTGCAGAAGGACTCCGTCGCCGAGTGGATCTTCGACGATGACGACGACAAGGGCGTCTTCTGGGCGACCGGCGGGGCCTATGCCGATCACTCCGCGCTGACCAGCGTGGGAACGAACGGGGAGTACGGGTTCCACGCCGACCGGGGCAACGCGATCTCCGCCCAGGGCTGGAGCGGTGGCATGCGCACCAAGTACTGGCTCGCCGCGCTCTCCACGACCGGATTCGAGAACATCGCCGTCGCCTCGGAGCACAGCGCCTCCGGATCAGGACCGCGAGACTTCGTCGTCGAGATGAGCACCGACCGCAAGACCTGGACCGAGGTCCCCGGCACGGCCATCAAGACCGCAACGCACACCTTCGCCTGCCCAGAAGACACCTGCCTGGTAAAGAACGTCGCGCTCCCTGATGCCGCCTCGGGTGCGCAGACGCTCTTCGTCCGCTGGATCATGACGTCGAACTCACCCTCCAACACCACAGACAACGAGACGGTCGGCGGATACGGAGACAGCTTCATTCGGAACATCCGCATCACCGGCGATCGCGTCGACGGCACACCCACGGTGATGCCCACCTTCGATGTGCTCTCCACACCGGCGGACGGCTCTGCCACCATCGCCCGTGACGTCCCGGTCGAGGTGCGATTCAACAAGAAGATCAAGATCATCGACGCGGCCGGCATCCGGATCGTGGACGAGACGGGCGCAGCCGCCGACGGCGTCGTCGCCACCGTCGAAGACGACACGCTGCGCATTGCGCACGACTCATTCGGATTCGGGCATCGCTACACGGTCTCGGTCGCATCGTCTGCTGTCGCCGCCACCGATGGCGTCACCCCCGCACAGGACATCAGCTGGAGCTTCAGTACCGTGGTCAAGACCCCCAGCACCTTCTCGATGAACATCAATGGCGACCCGCGCACCACCATGGGGTTCGCCTGGTACACACCTCCGCAGGTCACCGACACGAAGGTGCAGCTCGCACCGGCCGACAATCAACACGGTGAGGGCTTCCCGACCGACGGGGTGATCGAGTTCGACGGCACGTCCGAGGTCATCGACACGTTCGTGACCGCCGACGACCGCGAGGCTCGCCGCACCACGAAGTTCTCGAGCCACCGCGTGACCGCCGAAGACCTCACCCCCGGAACGAAATACGTCTACCGGGTCGGCGACGGCAGCGCGAACGGCTGGGGAAAGATCGGTACCTTCACCACGGACACGGCCAAGGAAGAGCCCTTCCACTTCATCTTCAGCGCCGACTCCCAGGCGTCCGACCTGTCGAACTTCCTCGAGTGGAAAGACACCTTCGTCAAGGCGATCGACACGATCGACGACCCGAAGTTCATCCTCGTGAACGGTGACCTCGTCGACAACGGCGACCTCGAAGAGCAGTGGCAGTGGATGCTCGACAGCGCAGCCGACCAGCTCGCCCACGTGCCCTACGTCCCCGTGCTCGGCGGACATGAGGTCGAGGACTCCGGCACCCTGCCCAACAACAACTTCTACAACCACTTCAACACGCCGAAGGACTCCGGCACCGGCGCCCATGACGGCTCCGTCTACTCCTTCGAATACGGCAACTCGCTCTTCATGCAGTTCAACTCCCAGTACGGCGGCTTCCTCGACGACGACGGCAACATCGGTCGGATCGACACGGAGTTCGCCAACCAGCTCGACTGGCTGCGCCGCACCGTCGCTGAGACGGATGCGCGCTGGAAGTTCGTCTCCCTCCACAAGGGCGTGTACTCCGCCGGCGAGAACGTCTGCAACTGGGAGGCCGACCGCGTGGCCTTCTACGAGAAGGTGCTCGTCCCGGTGTTCCAGGAGACCGGCGTCGACGTCGTCTTCGAAGCACACGACCACATGTACATGCGCTCTCACCAGATGGTCGACGGAAAGCCTGTCGACACCATCACCGACGAGAACGGCAACATCGTCGTCCAGTACGACGTCACCGATCCCAACGGCATCCTGTACTTGATGCCGAACGCGCTCGGCAACAAGTTCTACGAGACGCCCGAGGGTTGCGACACGTCATTCGCCGCGATCAATGAGCAGCCTGAGAAGAAGATGTTCGTCGACTTCTCGGTCACCGACGACACCCTCTCGTTCAAGGCCTACACGGCCGCGAAGTCCGATGAGTCAGCGGGCGACAACGGAGTGCGTCTCTTCGACGAATACGCCATCACCCGCACCGACGGCACGCCGGACCCTGTCCGCGATGCGAGCCTCACGATTGCCGACGGCAAGGCGAACTTCGCATGGAAGGCGCCCGCCGCATCGGAGGAGCCGGTGCGCGGTTACCGCATCTACGAGAAGGACGACAAGGTCGGCACCAACTGGAGCGCGTATATCCCCGCGGAGCCCGGCCGTACCGAGTACACCTTCGCGCAGCCGTTGTCCGATGACCCGACCGTGCGCTACGAGTTCGTCATCAAGGCGGTCGGCACGAAGGACAACTCGGCTCCGGTGGCCGTGGTCCCGCCCCGCGCGGGCGACGACGAGAAGGCGCCGACGGCGCCGGTCGGCCTCAGCATCCGGATCCCGTCGCAGTTCCAGATCGACCTGAGCTGGCTGCCGTCGACGGACGCCGTCGGCGTGACCGGTTACAAGGTGTTCCGTGACGGCGAGCTGATCGCTCGCACCACCACAACCACCTTCGCCGAGAAGGGGCTGACTCCTGGAACGACCTATGAGTACACGGTGAGTGCCTACGATGCCGCAGGAAACGAGTCCGAGAAGGCCACGCCCCGTCAGGCGTCGACGCCGCAGAATCCGACGACCTCGGACCCGCAGCGACCGTTCGGGCAGCACACCGAGTACGCCGCGGGCACGCTGAAGCCGAGCGCCTCCCAGGCCGAGCTCGACGCCACCGTCACAGGCCTCTACGACGCCTGGAAGGACGCCTACCTCACGCAGAACCCGTATGAGGATGACGAGTACTACGTCTACTACAACGGCA
The DNA here is from genome assembly GCF_045690355.1 of Microbacterium sp. LTA6. Taxonomy (NCBI): domain Bacteria; kingdom Bacillati; phylum Actinomycetota; class Actinomycetes; order Micrococcales; family Microbacteriaceae; genus Microbacterium; species Microbacterium sp. LTA6. The sequence continues at coordinate 3,164,701 of NZ_CP147855.1, read as the reverse complement.
ACGGTGAAGCGGGTGAGGAGACGCCGGATGCGGTGACCACGTCCGAGTCGAACGGCTACGGCATGCTGATCACGGCGATCATGGCCGGCCACGACCCGGACGCCAAGAAGTACTTCGACAGCCTGCTGCGGTTCTCCAAGGCGCACCCCAGCAGCATGGATCCGAACCTCATGGCCTGGCAGCAGCGCGACGACGGCACCGCGATCGTCAACACGCTCACGTTCGATCCGGAGAACCCGGATTGGGGCTGGTTCGGTGACGACGCCGCTACCGACGGCGACCTGGACATGGCCTATGCCCTCCTCATGGCCGACCAGCAATGGGGCAGCGGCGGCGAGTTCGACTATCTGGGCGACGCCCAGCGCATCATCGACGCCATCCTGAACAGCGCGATCCACCCGAGCGAGAACGTCGTCCTCCTGGGCGACTGGACGAAGGACGAAGCGGTGTACGGCCGCGGTACCCGCACATCGGACTTCATGATCCAGCACTTCAAGGACTTCGCGGCCGCGAGCGGGAACGAGCGCTGGACGACCATCGCAGACAAGACGCACGCCGTCTCGAATCAGCTGTTCACGGACCACAGCCCGATGACAGGCCTGTTGCCGGACTTCGCCTTCAAGGACGGCGACGGCTACCGACCCGCTGACCCCGAGTTCCTCGAGAGCGAGTTCGACGGCGCATACAACTGGAACGCGAGCCGCGTACCGTGGCGTCTCGGAACGGACTACCTCCTCACGGGCGACGACCGCACCAAGGAGCAGCTCGCCGCGATGAACGCGTGGATCGCGTCGTCGACCGGCGGCGACCCGACGACGATCGACCAGGGATACCTCCTCGACGGCGCACCCATCGAGGACGGCTTCGACCTCGCGTTCGCCTCGCCGTTCACGGTGAGCGCGATGCTCGACGGCGGCGACCAGGCGTGGCTGGACAGCCTCTGGCAGGTCAACACGGCCGATCCCGTGACAACCTACTTCGGTGACAGCATCCGGATGCTCTCGATGATCGTCGTCTCCGGCAACTGGTGGTCTCCGACCGGCGTCGGTCTCCCCCGTTCCGAGACGCCTCCTGCACCTCCTGCCGATGTGACGGCGACGGCGCTCGCGCCCGACTCCGTTGAGGTGTCCTGGACAGCGACCGGCGGCGCGCTCTTCTCGGCGGCGACGAACGGCGCGACCGTGATCGGCTACCGGATCTACCGGGACGGCGCGGCCGTCACGAGCGTGGCCGAAGGCACCTCCTTCCGAGACTCCGGGCTCACGGCGGGGACGACCTACGGCTACTACGTGACCGCGATCGACGTTCAGGGTCGCGAGTCGTCCCCGAGCCCGATCGCTTCGGCGACGACGCCGAAGTCCGGGGGCGGCGAAACGCCGACGACGCCGACGCCCCGCCCCGGGGACGGGCTTGCGACGACGGGTGGCGACGCGCCGGTCGGCCTGTTGATCGGCGGCGTCCTGCTGCTCGCCGCCGGTGGCCTGGCCCTGACCATGCGGAGGCGAGGTCGCGCCGGACGGAGTCGGAGCAACGTCTGATGTGACGGGTATGGTCGGGGCCATGAATCTCATCCTCATCCCCGGCCTCTGGCTCGATGCATCCAGCTGGAACGACGTCATCCCCGATCTCGAGCGTGCGGGTCACCGTGTGCATGCGCTCACGATGCCCGGTGTCGGCGCGGGCGCGGCTGAGTCGAGTGACATCGGCATCGCCGATTGGATCTCGGCGGCTGTCAGCGCGATCGACGCCGTCTCCGGACCGGTCGTGGTCGTCGGCCACAGCGGCGGCGGCAACGTCGCCTGGGGCGCTGTGGATGCGCGGCCCGAGCGTGTCGCGAGAGTCATCTTCGTCGACACGGTGCCGCCGCCCGCCGGCGTGGGGATCAGCGAGTTCGAGGTGGTCGATGGCGTCATCCCGTTCCCGGGCTGGGACTTCTTCCCCGACGAGGACGTCGAGGACCTCGACGAACCGACTCGCGCACGAACCGTGCCACTCACCGGAAGCGTGCCGGCACGCGTGCCCACCGATCCGATCGTGCTCGGGAACCGGGCACGGTTCGGAGTACCGGCGACGCTGCTCATGGGCAGCCTCGATCAGGAGACGCTGGAGTCGGAACTCGACAACTGGGGTCGGTACGGCGAGGAGTTCCGGGCGATCGAGAGTGTGGAGGTCGTACGGATCGACTCCGGGCACTGGCCGCAGTTCTCGGCCCCGGAGCGTCTCGCCGAGCTGATCAACGCAGCATTGACCGCCTGAGCGCGGCCGCTCGCCCGCTGGTCGCAGCCAGGCCTGCGGTCAGTGGCCCATTCCGAGGCCGCCGTCAACCGGGATGACCGCACCCGAGATGTAGCCTGCGTCGTCGCCGGCGAGCCAGGTGACGACGCCGGCGACCTCGTCGGGCGTTGCGAAGCGACCGGCTGGGATGTTGGCCTTGTACTGCTTCTGCGTCTCCTCGGGGAGCTCTGCCGTCATGTCGGTCTCGATGAATCCCGGAGCGACGACGTTCGCCGTGATGCCTCGACCGCCGAGCTCGCGCGTGAGTGAACGTGCGAAGCCGACGAGAGCGCTCTTCGAGGCGGAGTAGTTCACCTGGCCGGCCGAGCCGTACAGTCCCACGACACTGGAGATCAGGATGACCCGGCCGAAGCGGGCGCGGAGCATGCCCTTGGACGCGCGCTTGACGACGCGGAAGGTGCCGCCCAGGTTCGTCGCCACGACGCTGTCGAAGTCATCCTCGCTCATCCGCAGCAGCAGAGTGTCCTTCGTGATGCCGGCATTCGCCACGACGATCTCGACCGGTCCGAGCTGCTGCTCCACTTCGGTGAACGCGGCGTCGAGAGCTGCGGCATCCGTGACGTCTGCACGCACCGTGAGTGTGCCCTCAGGGCCCTCGCCGCTGCGTGCGGTGACCGCCACGCGGTATCCATCGCGGACGAATCGCTCGGCGATCGCCCGGCCGATGCCGCGGTTGCCTCCGGTGACGAGGACGACGCGCTGAGCACTCATGTTCCACTCCTGATCTGGCGGCGGCTTCCGGGCGGCCGAGCCGAGAACGATCCTATCGAGGATGCCGCGACCGACACCCGCGAAACGTTTGACAGATCCATCCACGGCTGAAACGCTGTGCAGGACGAAAGGCATCACTGTGAGCGACAACAGCACCCCCACTTCGCCCGCGGAGGACCCGTCCCTGACGCCACCTGCGGCCGCACCGGCGGCTCCGGCTCCTGTGTGGCCCGCCCCGGCCCCTGCCACCGCTCCGGTCTACCCGGTCGCACAGCCGGCACAGCCTCCGCAGGCGTATCCTGCGGCACCGACGCAGGCGTACCCCGGTGCCGCGCCGTCGTACCCTCCCGCCCCGCAGGCGTATTCGGGCGCAGCGCCCTCCTACCCTGCCGCTCCGCAGGCGTACCCTGGCCAACAGCAGAACTATGGCGTTCCGGGCCCGCCCGCACAGCCCGGCGGCTACCCGGTGTACGGCACTCCGATGCCTGCGACCTACGCGCCCGCTCGGCCGACCAGCGGACTCGCGATCACGTCACTGGTGTGCGGCCTGGCCGGCCTCCTGCTGAGCTGGCTGTTCATTCCGATGCTCGCCTCGGTGGTGGCTGTGATCACCGGACACATGGCACTCGGCCAGACCAAGAAGAACCCGGGGCTCGGTGGGCGCGGCCTGGCGTTCGCCGGCCTCATTCTCGGCTACGTGGTCATCGCCTTCCTAGTTCTGTCGATTGTGATGTCACTGGTCAGCCTCGTCTTCTTCGGAGCGTTCAGCCTGCCGTTCATCCTCAACTCGTAGCAGTCCACGCCGCTCGCATCGGCGTAGGCTGGAGTCATCGTGAAGGCCGAACGACACGCCCCTGCTGTCACCTCCCTGCCGCTGTCGCCGCAGGATGAGGTCGCTCATCGTGTCCGCCGCTATGCGCTCACGATGTCGATCCGAATCGCCTGTTTCGCACTGATGGTGCTGGTACACCCCTATGGCTGGTACACATGGGTCTTCGCGATCGCTGCGGCTGTACTGCCCTACATCGCCGTCGTGTTCGCCAATGCGGGCAGCGACAGCACCGAGACGCGAGCCGAATCGCCCGTGCAGCAACTGGAGAGTGCGGCGCCCGAGCCGACCGTCCCGCCGGCGGACCCTCAGATCGTGACGATTCACGAGACCCGCGAGGATCGGCCATGACCGCGCCGGAGTGCTCTCGAGCGGGCTGCCGGGTCGCCGCGACCCACCAGGTGGTGTGGCGCAATCCGCGCATCCACGCCGCCGATCGGGAGAAGATCTGGCTCGCCTGCGATGAGCACGTCACGTTCCTGCGCGACTACCTGGCCGCTCGGGACTTCCCGGTGACAGTCCGCGACGGTGTGCCCGCATGAGGGAACGGATTCTGCGCTGGGGTGTCTATGTCCTCATCGCGATCGGCTTCGCGGTCGGGTGCGCGTTCCTCTCGAACTGGCAGTTCGACCGCAATGAGTCGCGCGAGGAGCAGATCGAACTCGTCGAGCGGAACTACGATGCCTCGCCGGTGCCCCTCGCCCAGCTGATCGGCGACGACGGCGTACTCGACCCCCAGGACCAGTGGCATCCGGTGATCCTGCGCGGCGAGTACCTCGCCGAGGACCAGCTACTGGTCCGCAATCGCCCGCACGGCGGCACGAGCGCCTTCGAAGTGCTGGTTCCGTTCCGGGATGCGGATGGACGCGTGTTCATCGTGGATCGTGGCTGGGTTCCGCCGGGCGACGGTGAGGCGCCGGATGCCGTGCCAGCGCCGCCATCAGGTGAGGTCGAAGTGATCGTGCGGTTGCGGCCGGGCGAGCCGCTTCCTGCGTCGGGCCGAGGCGCGCCGACGGGGCAGGTACCGACGATCCACCTGCCGACGGTGGCGAAACTCGTCGACGGCGACGTCATCACCGAGGCGTACGGCCAGCTGGTCAGTGAGGACCCGGCACCCGAGACGGCGCCCAGCGGATTCGACTCCCCCACCGACGACCCCGGCCCCCATCTGTCCTACGCCATCCAGTGGATCCTGTTCGCGCTGATGGGCTTCGTCTTCATCGGCTACATCATCCGCACCGAGATCGTGAAGCACCGCGAGGATCTCGAGGGGGCTCCGGCGCCTGCGAAGCATCCCCGCCGCCGCGACCAGGACGCCGACACCGAGGACGAGCTTCTGGACGCCGGGGTCCGCTGACCTCGCCCCTTGCTCCGCGATGTCTTCCGAGAGATCTACGGCTGATCAGAGGGTGACGTCACCAGGGCATTTCCCGCTCGGGGTTGCGCGTGCCGTCGTTCGGCATGTGCGGCAGCTCCTCACCGCCAGCGCGGATGCAGAGCCAGCGCAGCTCTTCTGGGCTCTCGGGCAATGCCCGCCAGGTGCGCCATGCGCCCTGGCCCACGCGGATGACCGTGCCGGGGCCGACCTCGACGACGTCGTCATCCAGACCCATCTGTCCGCGCCCGCCGAGGAAGACGTACAGTTCTTCGACGCGCGAGTGCGTGTGCCAATAGCCGGCTTGCTCCCCCGGTGCGAGCGCGTTCGCGGTCATCCCGATGTACTGCATCGTGAGCTCATGATCGACGACCCTCCGGCCGTCGCGCGATCGCGCCTCATCGAACCCCCCGAAGTGACCTCGCCATTCATCGAGGGCGCCGATCTCGACCACCTGATACGCGTTCATCGCTGCTCTCCTTCGCTCGCTTCCGAGTCTGCCAGGACTCGAAGGAGGGAGGGTCGCCCGACGAGGGGCAAACTGCGGGCTACGCGAGCTCGATGAGGTCCTGGTATTCCTGGCTCCAGATGTCCTCGACACCGTCGGGCAGGATGAGCACGCGCTCGGGGTTCAGGGACTGCACCGCGCCCGGGTCGTGCGAGACGAGCACGACGGCGCCCTCATAGTGCGCGAGCGCATCCAGGATCTCTTCACGCGACGCCGGGTCGAGGTTGTTCGTCGGCTCGTCGAGCAGCAGCAGGTTCGCGGATGACACGACCAGCGTCGCCAGCGACAGACGGGTCTTCTCGCCACCGGAGAGCACGCCGGCGGGCTTGAGAACATCGTCGCCGGTGAACAGGAACGATCCGAGCACTCGTCGCGCCTCGGTCTCGGTGATGTGCGGAGCAGCGGACACCATGTTCTGGAGTACCGACCGCGACACGTCGAGGTTCTCGTGCTCCTGGGCGTAATAGCCGACCTTCAGGCCGTGCCCGGGCTCGAGCTGTCCGGTGTCCGGCTGGTCGACGCCCGCGAGCATGCGCAGCAGGGTGGTCTTGCCGGCGCCGTTGAGGCCCAGCACGACGACCTTGGAGCCGCGGTCGATCGCGAGGTCGACGTCGGTGAAGATCTCCAGCGAACCGTACGACTTCGAGAGGCCGGTTGCCATCATCGGCGTCTTGCCGCAGGGCGCGGGCTTCGGGAAGCGGAGCTTCGCGACCCGGTCGACCTGACGAACCTCATCCAGGCCGGCGAGGAGCTTCTCGGCGCGTGCCACCATCTGGTGCGCTGCGGCCGCCTTCGAGGCCTTCGCCCCGAAGCGGGCGGCCTGCTGCTGCAGCGTGGTCGCCTTCTTCTCGGCGTTCGCGCGCTCTTTCTTGCGGCGTTCCTCGTCGGCCACCCGCTGGCGCAGGTAGTTCTTCCAGTTCATGTTGTACGTGTCGATGCTCTGGCGATTCGCGTCAAGGTAGAACACCCGGTTGACGGTCTCCCCCACCAGTTCCACATCGTGACTGATCACGATCAGTCCGCCCTTGTACCCCTTGAGGAACTCGCGCAGCCACACGACGCTGTCGGCGTCGAGGTGGTTCGTCGGCTCATCGAGGATCATCGTCTCGGCGTCGGAGAAGAGAATGCGAGCCAGCTCGATGCGTCGACGCTGACCGCCCGACAGCGTGGAGAGCGGCTGGTCGAGGATGCGGTCCGGCAGCGAGAGGTTGTTGGCGATGGAGGCCGCCTCAGCCTCTGCCGCGTAGCCGCCCTGCGCCTCGAACTGCTCGGTCAGACGCGCATAGCGCTTCATCGCCTTCGCGGCCACGTCGGGGTCATCCGAGCCCATCGCGGACGCCGCCTCGGTCATGCCGAGGTTCAGTTGTCCAAGACCGCGGGCGTCGAGGATGCGCGTGCGCGCGAGGTCTTCCGGGTTGCCGGAACGCGGATCCTGCGGCAGGTAGCCGAGCTCACCGGAACGGTCGACGCGGCCTCCTGAGGGCAGCACATCGCCGGCGAGCACTTTGGTCAGCGTGGTCTTGCCCGCGCCGTTGCGGCCGACGAGGCCGATCTTGTCGCCGTCGCCGACACGGAACGAGACGTGCTCCATGAGGAGGCGGGCGCCCACGCGAATCTCGAGGTCGTGCACGGCAAGCACAGCAGGTTGTCCGTTCGTCAGGGAGGATGCGGCCGAAGGGCCAGCCTCTCAGTATAGATTGCGCTGGCTGGGCGTTCAGTCGAAGTAGAGCGACCGATGCAGACGACAACCGGGGTTGAATTCCGCGTCGCAGGTCGGGCACGCATCGACGCGCAGATAATCCTCGATGCGCAGGCGGGAGCAGCACACGCCGCAGACCACGGCCTCCGTGGTCCGAGCCGTCGCCGGCCATGGGCGTGAGGGATGATCGGTGATCGCCTCATGGCACAGATGACACGGAAACCACTCCTCGCAGCAGTGGAAGAGCAGAGCGATCACGTCGAGCTCGCTGTGATAGTGCGCACATCGGGTCTGCTCGTCGACGAGCAGACCCCGCACACGAACCGTCCCGAGCTCGGTGATCGACTCGGCGGATATACCTCCGGAGGCTGACACGGACGATACCGCGGAGGGATGCCGCATCCGCCACCTGCTTCCTAATCTTCTCGGGTGGATGTTATCAACGAGCTCATCATGCAGACCGTCACCTCACCCTGGCTCTACCTGATCATGCTCGCGGTGGCGATCATCGATGGCTTCTTCCCGCCGATTCCGAGTGAGACGGTGCTGGTCGCTGCCGCTGCAGTCGGAGCGTCCAGCGGCGGCGTCAACATCGCACTCCTCTGCGCTGTCGCCGCTATCGGCGCAGCGATCGGCGACAACATCGCCTACGCGATCGGACGCCGACTGGGCACCCGGCGATTCGCATGGATGCGGCGCCCCCGCGTCGCCGCCGCATTCGTCCACGCGCAACGTGCGCTCGACGACCGCAGCGCCACTCTGATCCTCGGCGCCCGCTACATCCCGGTGGGACGCGTCGCCGTGAACATGTCGGCCGGGGCGTTGGACTTCGCGTGGCGGCGCTTCATCCCCCTGAGTCTTCTCGCAGGCGCGAGCTGGAGCATTTTCAGCGTCGGGATCGGCCTCTTCGCAGGTTCCTGGGTCAAGGATCAACCTCTCCTCAGCGCTGCCATCGGTGTCGTTCTCGCGCTCCTGATCGGGTTCACCGTCGATCGGGTAGCAGCGCGACGTCGGCGCGCCGCTGTGCCGCAACTGGCAGGATGAACGTCATGGCGAATCGCCGGCAGCGCACCAGACGCTCCCCCCGGATCAGCCGCCGCAACGCCACCGTGTTGCTGTGCGCGGCACTCGTCGCGCTGCTCGCAGTTCTGGTGCCGGTGCAGACCGTGCTCTACGGCACGCCGTTGCCTCTGACATTCATCCTCGGCGGTGCGCTCTGCTCGGCACCGCTTCTTGCGATCTCGCGCCCGCGGAGGGCGATCGCGCTGTTCTGCAGCGCGGCATTCGCGCTTCCGCTGTTCGTCGTCCCCGAGCTGGCCACTGCCTCGCCCTGGCCCTGGTCCGTGCCTGCCCTGATCACCTTCGTGCTGTTCGTCGGCGTCGTGACGTTCGTGCACGGCGCCCGTCTGGGCGCCGCGCCCCTGGTGATCGGTCTGCTGTCCTCCCTCACCGCCCCGTTGTTGCGCCCCGACATCATCACGACACCGGGCATCGCCTCCAGTGCCACCGCCGACATGATCGTGACGGCCTCCCTCGCTGTCGCGATGTTCCTCATCGCGACGCTCGTCGCCGCGCGTGCCCGCGTCGACGCAGAGCTGACCAGGGAGCGCGAGCACAGCGCGCTCGAAGAGGCGCGTCGGGCCCTCATCGAGGAGCGCACCCGCATCGCTCGCGAGTTGCATGATGTCATCGCGCACAGCATGTCGGTCATCCAGGTGCAGGCTTCCACGGCGCGCTACCGCCTGCCCACCATCAGCGAACAGGCCGCCGCCGAGTTCGAGGACATCGCGGCGACGGCACGCGCATCGCTCACCGAGATGCGGCGAATGCTCGGGGTGCTGCGTACCGAGGATCAGTCGATCGAACTCGCTCCACAACAGGGCATCGACGATATCCCGGCGCTCGTCGACAGCATCCGTCGGGCAGGCGTCGAGGTCGGCTTGGAGATCGTCGCCGGGGAAGCGCCCTCCGTCGCTCCCAGTGTGCAGATCGCCGCCTTCCGCATCGTCCAGGAGGCGATGAGCAATGCCGTCCGCCATGCGCCCGGCACCACCATCTCGGTGCGTGTGCGCATCGACGCCGATGCCGTGCACATCCGAGTGCAGAACTCAGCTCGGACGACGGTCCCCGCCGAACCCGCCAGCGGGCACGGCCTGCGCGGCATGCGCGAACGCGCCGAGATCCTCGGCGGTGCATTCTCTGCCGGGCCCGATGCCGACGGCGGATGGATCGTCGAAGCCACACTGCCACTCACCACCGAGAACCTCGATCCGACAAGGAGAATTCGTGACGATCAGCGTCCTCATCGCCGATGACCAGGCCATGGTGCGCGCCGGGTTCGCCGCGCTCCTCGACGCCCACGAGGGCATCCAGGTCACGGGTCAAGCATCCAACGGCCTCGAAGCCGTCACGCTGTCGGCGCGCCTGGACCCGGATGTCATCCTCATGGACGTGCGGATGCCGGAACTCGACGGCATCGAGGCGACCCGTCGCATCCTCGGGCCGTCATACCCCGCGGCACACGTGCCGCGGATCCTGATGCTCACCACGTTCGACATCGACGACTATGTCTACGATGCCCTCCAAGCGGGAGCCAGCGGCTTCATGCTGAAGGATGCGTTGCCGGAAGAGCTCGTGCACGCGGTGCGGGTCGTCGCCGGCGGTGACGCCCTGCTTGCGCCGAGCGTGACCCGGCGGATGATCGAGCAGTTCGCCGGTCACCGGCCACGGTCTCCGCGCTCCGAGACCGTGTTGAACGGCCTGACCGAACGCGAACGCGAGGTACTGGTGCTCATCGGCCAGGGCAAGTCCAACGGCGAGATCGCCAAAGAGCTCTTCATCGCCGAACAGACCGTGAAGACGCACGTCGGCAAGGTCCTCGCCAAGCTTGATCTCCGCGATCGCGTGCACGCCGTGATCCTCGCCTACGACACCGGTCTGGTCGAGCCGAGCTCCTGAATCACCCCCTGGTAGGGGCAGAGACGACACCGCCGGTTGATGCTGCGCTGGACACCCGCTCCATAGTCTCCTGGGACACCGTTCCCGAGGAGGACTCATGGCCACCGTCCAGGCGCCGCAGATCGCCGTATCAGCACGCCCCGTGAAAGGGCTTCGCGACACCGGCATCGACTTCATCCGCGCCCTCTGCGTCGTCGGCGTCGTCCTTCTGCACGCCATCATGGTCGGCGTCACGGTCACCGATGCGGGGCCCGTCTTCGAGAACGCGAGCGACGGGACCTGGTGGATCACACCACTGAGCTGGATTCTCCAGGTGATGCCGCTGTTCTTCATCATCGGCGGATTCTCCGGCCTCATCGCCTACCGCCGCACGAAGAACCGCGGCGGCACCGCCACCGGATTCGTGGCCGGACGCCTGCATCGGCTGCTGCGCCCAGCGATGTTCACCATCGGTATCGTCGGCGCGCTCCTCGCTCTTCTGGCCGTTGTCGGAGTACCCGCCGACCTCATCGCGACCGCCGGCTTCCGGTACGGTCAACCGCTGTGGTTCCTCGGAGTGTTCCTGCTCTGCCAGGCTCTGCTTCCCCTGTTCGCCGCCGCTCACGAGCGTGCCCCGTTCCTCGCCATCGGCGTGCTCGCGTCGACCGCGGTCGCCGTCGACGCGCTGCGTCAGGCCAGCGGAATCGATGGGCTCGGGTTTCTGAATCTCGCCTTCGTCTGGCTGACCCTGCAGCAACTCGGTTTCTTCTTCGCCGACGGCAGCATCGATGCGCTGCCCAGACGCACCCGCGCCCTGGCAGCCGCCGGCGCCCTCGCGATCCTCATCGGTACGTTCCTCTTCGGGGTGTACTCCCCCGACCTCGTGGCGAACATCAACCCGCCCACGGCTGCTCTGCTGCTCGTCGGCGTCGTACACATTGCGCTCGTCTCGCTGTATCGCGATCGCCTCCAGCAGCTCAGCCGTCGGCCCCACGTGGCGGCGTTCACCGCTTTCGTCACCCGACGCACCATGACCATCTACCTCTGGCACATGCCGGTGCTGCTCGCGATGGCCGGGCTCTCGGCGGTCGGTGCGATCGTGACCGGCGTCGCCCTTCCCGATCTCGACAGCGCGGGCTGGTGGCTCGGACGACCGCTCTGGCTCGCCCTGGCTTTGGCTCTGACCGCCCTGGTGGCGATCGCGTTCACCCGCTTCGAGACCGCAGCCGCCCCGCGGGCGCACGACTCCGCGCGGCGCCTCTCGATCGCCACGCTGATCGGGCTGAGTGCCGTCCTGATGCTGCTCGTCTTCGGGACGTCCGTCGTCACCGCCGGCATCGCCGTCGCCCTGATCGTCCTGTCCCTGCGGCTCTCCCGGCGCGGGGTGTCAGGCGAGTCCTCTGGCGGCGAGGGCGTCTCCGACGTCGTCCGCGTGTCGGAGAGTGATGACCAGCAGCGGAACGACGGAACGCACACCGAGACGCACGCCTCGCGCATCCTGCGCATCCCGCACACGATCGGCGAACCCCGTCACCACCGGGATCATGGTGATGGTGAGCGATATCGTCATCGCCACGGAATCGGCGTCGATGCCGATCCTTCCGAGCGGGCGGAGCATTCGGTGCAGCACGGCGAGCAGGTCGGCCATTCGTGTGGTGAGCGTGAGCAGGCTGGCGAGCAGCACGAGGGCGACGACTCGTCCGGTATTGACCCAGGCCGTCACTGGCGAGACGAAAACCGTCAGCGCCACACCGAGGAGCAATACGATCCATCGCAGCCGCCACGCCTCCACGGCGAGAACGCGCACGGGAAAGCGGGCGACGGCGTAGAGCCCGCACACCGCGACGAGCACGGCGGCGATGCTCCAGACGTCGTGCGGATACAGCGACAGCGCGAGAGCCACCGACGCGAAGAGCGCGAGCTTCACGCCAGCCGGTGACCGATGCAGGACGCTGGATCCCGGCCGGTACAGGAGGATCATCCGCACACCCTGCGGTAGGTCTCGATGATCTCCGCAGGATCTCCCTCGTCGACGACTCGGCCCTCCTCGAACAGGACCGCGGCGTCGCACCGGGCGGCGAGATCGAGATCGTGGGTGACGAGCACCACCTGCGCGGGCTGCGCGAGAAGCAGATCACCGATCCGCTTCGCGTTGCGCAGGTCGAGGAGAGTCGTGGGCTCGTCGGCCACGATGAGCTCGGGTTCTGTGATCAGCACGGAGGCCAGCGCCAGCATCTGCTTCTGCCCTCCGGAGAGCGCAGAAGCGGGTGCGTCCGCGTGCTCGGCCAGCCCGTGGGCGTTCAGCGCCTCACGGACGCGATGCGCGATCTCCGCACGATCCCGGCCCCGCAGGGACAGCGCCAGATCCTCGGCCGGCGTCGGCATCAGGATCTGCGCCTCCGGATTCGAGAAGACGAAGCCCACCCGGCGGCGCAGCTCCCGTCGCTCCCGCACGGCGTCCTGTCCATGCACCGTGACGGTTCCCGCGGAGGGCGCGATGAGCCCGTTCAACAACCGAGCGAACGTGGACTTTCCGGATCCGTTCGCCCCGATCACGGCGATCCGTCGAGCGGCGAGCTCGACGGATACGTCGCTGAGGATCGCACGTCCCTCGCGCTGCACCGAGACGTGTGCGAGCGTGACGGTGCCGAGCAGTGTGTCAGGCGACACGTGCCGGTGCGGCCTGATCGAGGGTGCGGATGCCGAATGCGGGAGGGTAGGCGCGCCGAAGCGCGAGCGTGAGTGCGGTGGCCGCGCCGGCCTTCAGCAGGTCGCCGGGCAGGAAGACGGTGCTCGCCAGCGCCGACGGCCCCAGATCCAGACCCAGGACGAGGGCCGTCACCGGGATGCCGAAGAGGTACACGACGAGGATGCCGCCCACGACCGTTCCCAGCGCCGTGCGCCACCAGGTGATCCTTCCGCCGTGCACGATGAGTCCGACGACGAGCGCACCCGCGATCCAGCCGATCAGGTACCCCGCCGAAGGACCGAAGAACACACCGAGACCGCCGCGACCGCCCGCGAGCACGGGCAGGCCGATGGCGGCGAGCACGAGCACCAGCAGCACGGCGAGCGGGGCGCGTCGCGGACCCAGCACAGCGCCGGCGAGCATGACTCCGAGGGTCTGCGCGGTGATGGGCACGCCACCCGGAATCGGGATCGTCGCCATTCCGAGAACGACGATGAGGGCTGCGAAGATCGCGATACGGGCCAGATCGCGACCGATGTCGCCACGCTGCTCGGACATGGAGTTTCCTCTCGACGGGGTTCCTGCGCTCGTCGACTCGGTTGCTGAGCCCGTCGAAGCACCTGAACACTGTTCACTTGAACGCCGTTCAGTATACTGATGGGATGAGCCCCGCACGACACGACCGCCAGAGCGTCGTCGCCTGCGCGCTGCAGCTGCTCGACGATGTCGGACTTCCCGACCTGTCGATGCGCCGTCTCGCGGCCGAACTCGATGTGCAGGCGAGCGCCCTGTACTGGCATTTCCCGAATAAGCAGCAGCTGCTGGCCGCAGTCGCCGACCGCATCCTCAGTGCCGTCCCTGATCCTGACCCCTCGCTCGCGCTCGCTCCCACAGCCCGCGCGATCCGCGACGCACTACTCGCCTACCGCGACGGCGCCGAAGTCGTCATGAGCACGTACGCGCTTCGCCTGGGCACCCGACGCGCACAGGCGGCGCTTGCGGCCTCAATCGGCGACAACGGCGGCGACGCCGGGCCGTTCGCCGACGCGGCCTTCGAGTTCATCCTCGGTCACGCGATGCTCCTGCAGCAACGCATGCATGCGCAGAGCATCGGTGCGATCGACGCCGATGGCGCTGATCCGACCGCCCATTCCGTCGACGTCTTCGAGGCCGGCATTCGCGCCTTCGAGTCTCTCAGCGCGACCCGTCACCCAGCCGAAGCCCCGGAATCAGGGCGACCAGCAGCAGCACAGCCGTGAACACGTAGACGACGGGGAACCCCGAGCCTCCGAATGGAAGTGCAAGGAACAGCAGTCCGGCCAGGGCGATCGTGACGGCCGAACCCGTGGAATCCGAAATCGAGAGCGCGGAGGAGTTGAACCCCTCGTTCGCGGACGTCGAGTACGCGAGGGTGAGCACCGTCAACCTCGGGTAGAGCAACCCCATGCCCGCGCCGGCAAAACCCCAGCCGATCACCGCGAGCCAGGGCATTGCGCCGGTGACGGAGACGACGAGAATGCTGAGCACGGCCACGAGCAGCAGCGGGACGCTGATGACCACGATGCGGGTGCTGCCGAGCCGGTCTCCGTAGCGCCCCTGCAGCGCGGAAGCGCTCGACCATGCCAGTGCGGCGATGGTGAGGGCGAGTCCCGCGAAGGTCGGGCTGAATTCGAAGCGGTCCATCAAGAGCTTCGGCACATATGCCTCGGCCGCGAAGAATGCCCCCGCCGCGAGACCCCGCATCAGGATCACGCTGGGCAGGCCGCGCCTGGCCTGCAACGCCCCGGGCGGCAGCAGCGGCAGGATCGCGAAACCGAGGACGACGAGCGCTCCGAGCGCGATCGGCCAACCGATCGCCGGACGAGCCTCGGCCGCGAAGCCGACGGCCACAGCCGCGACGGCGACGATCACGGCGCGCAGCATCCGCACACCGATCGATCCCCCGCGCGGGGTCTGCGCCGCTTCATCGGTCGGATCGGACGAACTCAGCGAGACGTTGCGCAGCCGCGCCATGACGAGGACGAACGCGAGCACCGTGAGCACGGCGACTCCGAGGAAAGCCCACCGCCAGTGCAGGAACTCGGCCACCGCACCGGCCAAGAACGGCCCGATCATCGACGGCACGACCCAGGCCGCGGCGTACGCCGCGAAGATCCTGCCGTGCAGCTCGGGCGGGTACACCCTGGCCACGACGACGTAGAGCGCCACGGTCTGCCCTCCGGCGCCCAGGCCCTGGATGAGGCGCCCCACGATGAAGGTGTACATGTCGGGCGCGAAGCCGGAGACCACCAGACCGATGATGAACAGTACGACGGCTGTGTACAGCGGCACCCGAGGGCCCGTGCGGTCGCTCCACGCCCCTGCGGCGACCATGCCGATCACTCCGGTCGCGAGGGTGCCGGAGAAGGCGACAGCGAACAGGGCCTCCCCGTCCAGATCGACGCTGACGATCGGCATGACGGTGGTCACTGCGAGCGCCTCGATGGCCGCGAGGAAGATCAGGACAACGGAACCGACGGTGATGCCGAGGCGCTGGCGGTCCCAGATCGATGCGGCGACCTGCGTGGCGCTCACCGGCCGACGAGCGCCGCGATGCGCTCGATGGCGTCGGTGATGATCTCGGGGCTGGTCCCGAAATTCAGACGCACGTGCCCTGCACCCTCGGTTCCGAACGCCGGCCCGTAGTGCAGAGCGACCTTCGCGTCCTGCAGGATGCGACGAGCCGGGTTGTCGCCCCAGCCGAGAGCCGTCAGATCGATCCAGGCGAGGTAGCCGGCGTCCGGGATCCGATAGCGCGCACCAGGGAGGTGCTCGGCCACAAGATCCGCGAGAAGCCGGCGATTCCGATCGAGCGTATGCAGGAGTCCGTCGAGCCAGACGTCGCTTTCCTCGGAGAACGCCGCGACCGCCGCGAGCAGACCGAACTGGCCGGTGCGCCATTCCACTTCGACCGGGAGACGGCGAACGATCGCAGTGGTCTCTTCCGAGGCCGTGACCATCAGAGCGCACTTGAGCCCGGCGAGGTTGAACGCCTTGCTCGCGCTGACGACCGCGTAGCCGACGCGTCGAGCGGCATCGTTCACCGAGAGGAAGGGGGTGAACGCGGTGCCCGGCTGAACGAGAGGGGCATGAATCTCATCGGAGACGACAGCGACCCCGTACTCGTCGGCGAGAGCAGCGAGAGCGGCGAGAGAATCCCGGCTGTGCACGGTGCCGGTCGGATTGTGCGGATTGCAGAGCAGGATCGCGCGTGCGCCGTCATCGAGCGCCGAGCGGATGCCGTCGACATCGAGCTCCCACCCGGTCCCGGTGTCGCGCAGCGGGACGCGCTCGACCACACCGCCGGCCTCGGTCACGAGCTCGAAGAACGGCGGGTACACCGGCGTCGTGACGATGACGCGCTCCCCCGGTGCGACGACGCGGCGAAGGATCTCGACGATGCCCATGCTGACGTCGGCTGTGCTGCGCATCCGGCCGGGATCCGGATCCCAGCCGAACCGGCGCCGCGCGAAGGCGGCGTACGAGTCGGCGAGCGGGGTGCGGGAGGCCACATACCCGGTGTCCCCCGCCGCCACAGCGCGTTGCAGTGCGGCGGTGATCGCGGGCGCGAGCGGGAAGTCCGTCTCGGCGACGAACAGCGGCAGCACGTCGTCGGGGTACTCACGCCACTTCTCGCTGGTGCGTGCGCGGAGCTCGGCCAGCGGGAGCGCTGTGACCTCCAGCATCCTCAGATCGCGAAGCCGAGGGCGCGCATCATGTCGCGCCCGTCGTCGGTGATCTTCTCCGGACCCCACGGCGGCATCCAGACCCAGTTGATGCGGAACCGGTCGACGACCTTGTCCAGCGCCTGCGCGGTCTGATCCTCAAGCACATCGGTGAGCGGGCAGCCGGCGCTGGTCAGCGTCATGTGGATGACGAGGGCGTCGTTCTCGTCATCCCAGGCCAGGTCGTAGATGAGTCCCAGGTCGACGACGTTGATCCCGAGCTCGGGGTCCATGACGTCCTTGAGAGCCTCGGTGACCTCGTCGTACTTCGCATCGGTGAGCGTCGCGGTCATACGGTCAGCCTACGCCTCGATGGGTGCTGCGGGGTCGAGGAAACGGTCGTATCCCTCGTTCTCGAGGCGGTCGGCGAGCTCGGGGCCGCCTTCCTCGACGATGCGCCCAGCGACGACGACGTGCACGTAGTCGGGACGGATGTAACGGAGGATGCGCGTGTAGTGCGTGATGAGCAGCACACCGAGACCGGTCGACTCCTTGGCACGGTTGACGCCCTCGGAGACGATCTTGAGCGCGTCGACGTCGAGGCCGGAATCGGTCTCGTCGAGCACCGCGAACTTCGGCTTGAGGACCTCGAGCTGAAGGATCTCGTGACGCTTCTTCTCGCCACCGGAGAAGCCCTCGTTGACGTTGCGCTGCGCGAACTTCGGGTCCATGCGCAGGTTCGTCATCGCCTGCTTGACGTCCTTGGTCCAGCCGCGGATGGCCGGAGCCTCGCCGTCGAGCGCCGTCTTGGCGGTGCGCAGGAAGTTCGTCACCGTGACACCGGGGATCTCGACGGGGTACTGCATCGCGAGGAAGAGTCCCGCACGTGCGCGCTCGTCGACGCTCATCGCCAGGACGTCCTCGCCGTCGAACGTGATGGATCCGCTGGCGACCGTGTACTTGGGGTGGCCGGCGATCGTGTACGCGAGCGTGGACTTGCCGGAGCCGTTCGGCCCCATGATCGCGTGGGTCTCACCCGTGTTCATCGTCAGGGTGATTCCATTGAGGATCGGGGTGGTTCCCGCCTCGGTCTCGACCGTCACATACAGGTCGCGGATCTCGAGAACAGACATTCAGACTTCCTTAATCACAGTCGGGTCGATGAGCACGTCGTCGCCGTCGATCTCGACGACGTAGACCGGAACGGGCTCATACGCAGGGAGGTTCTGGGGCCGGCCGGTGAGCATCGAGAACGCCGAGCCATGGGCCCAGCACTCCACGGTGTCACCCTCGACGAAGCCCTCGGCGAGCGAGATCTCGCCGTGCGTGCAGGTGTCGCCGATCGCGTGGACGACGCCTTCGGAGTCCTTGATCACGGTGATCGGGACGCCATCGGGTTCGACGCGGATCGGGGTGTCCTGCTCCAGCTCGGAGACGGCGCAGACGCGATGAGCGCTCATGCGGTCACCGCCGCGAGTTCAGCCTCGATCGCGGCCAGCAGTTCGGCTTCGAGCGCCGGGATGCCGAGGCGCTGCACGATGTCGGTGAGGAAGCCGAGCACGACGAGCCGCCGCGCCTCTTCCTCGGTGATGCCGCGGGCCTGCAGGTAGAAAAGCTGCTCGTCATCGAAACGACCGGTGGCACTCGCGTGACCGGCGCCCTGGATGTCACCGGTCTGGATCTCGAGGTTCGGGATCGAATCGGCGCGCGCACCCTCGGTGAGCACCAGGTTGCGGTTGGCCTCGTAGGAGTCGGTTCCGGTCGCGTCCGGACCGATGAGAACGTCACCGATCCACACGCTGTGCGCACCCGCGCCCTGCAACGCGCCCTTGTAGAGCACGTCACCGGTGGTGTGGGCACCCTTGTGGTGAAGGAAGACCTGGCTCTCGAAGTGCTGCCCTGCGTCCGCGTAGGAGAGTCCGTTGAGGTACCCCTCCGAGCCGGTACCGGCGAGCTCGATGTTCGGGTTGACCCGGACGACCCCGCCGCCGAACGTGATCACGAAGTGCTTCAACGTGGCGTCGGCATCGACACGGGCCTGGTGAGACGCCATGTGGACCGCGTCATCCTGCCACTGCTGCAGGCTGATCACGGTGAGCTTCGACCCGTCACGGGCGATGATCTCGACGTTCTGCGCGTACTGCGCAGAACCGGTGTGCTGCAGGACGACCGTTGCGGAGCTGTGCGGCATCGCCTCGATCACGATGTGGGCGTCAGCGCGACGCTCGGCGCCGTGGCCGGTGATCGTGACGAGAAGAGGCTCGGCGACCTCGACCTCGCTCGGGATGCGAATGTGCATCGCCTGAGGCGAACCCTGCCACGCCACAGCCGAGACGATGTCTTCCGGGCGGAAGAAATCGCCTCGAGGCGCGGTGCCGGCGGCGAGCGGATCGGAGACGTACTGCTCCGCCGAACCGAAGTCGTAGCTCACGCCGTCGTTCTCGTCCGCGACGGCGAACAGCGACGTGAGTCGGGCGACCGGAGTGTGCTTCCAGTTGACCTCGCGGCCGCTGGGCGCACCGAAGTCCGCCGGTTCGAACGAATGCGGACGCTCGGATCTGGTCTGCACAGGAACGAATCCCGTAGCGAAGACCTGAGCTGCCGGGTCCACGTGCGCGTTCGTGTGCTGCGCCTCAGCGGGCGCTGTCGTCGGAGCCGTCATCTAGCCGACACTGCCTTCCATGCCCATCTCGATGAGCTTGTTCAGTTCCATCGCGTACTCCATCGGCAGCTCGCGTGCGATCGGCTCGATGAAGCCGCGCACGATCATCGCCATCGCCTCGTCCTCGGGCATGCCCCGGGACTGCAGATAGAACAGCTGCTCTTCGCTGACCTTCGAGACCGTCGCCTCGTGACCGAGCTGCACGTCGTCGACGCGGATGTCGATCGCCGGGTAGGTGTCGGAGCGCGACTTGGTGTCGATCAGGAGCGCGTCACACCGCACGGTGTTCGCGGAGTGGTGCGCATTGGCGTCCACTCGCACCTCACCGCGGTACCCGGCACGACCGCCGCCACGGGCGATCGACTTCGAGACGATCGACGACTGCGTGTACGGAGCCATGTGGATCATCTTCGCGCCGGCATCCTGGTGCTGGCCGGGGCCTGCGAAGGCGACAGACAGCGTCTCGCCCTTGGCGTGCTCGCCCATGAGGTAGATCGACGGGTACTTCATCGTCACCTTGGAGCCGATGTTGCCGTCGACCCATTCCATGGTGGCGCCCTCGTGGGCGACCGCACGCTTGGTGACGAGGTTGTAGACGTTGTTCGACCAGTTCTGGATCGTCGTGTAGCGAACGCGGGCGTTCTTCTTCACGATGATCTCGACGACGGCCGAGTGCAGAGAGTCCGACTTGTAGATCGGGGCGGTGCAGCCCTCGATGTAGTGGACGTAGCTGTCCTCGTCGGCGATGATCAGGGTCCGCTCGAACTGGCCCATGTTCTCGGTGTTGATCCGGAAGTACGCCTGCAGCGGGATCTCGACGTGAACGCCCTTGGGCACGTACACGAAGGAGCCGCCCGACCAGACGGCCGTGTTCAAGGCGGCGAACTTGTTGTCGCCGGCCGGGATCACGCTGCCGAAGTACTCCTCGAAGAATTCGGGGTGCTCACGGAGAGCGGTGTCGGTGTCCATGAAGATGACGCCCTGCTGCTCCAGATCCTCGCGGATCTGGTGGTAGACGACCTCGGACTCGTACTGCGCGGCGACGCCGGCGACGAGACGCTGACGCTCGGCCTCCGGAATGCCGAGACGCTCGTAGGTCTCGCGGATCTCTGCCGGAAGATCTTCCCAGGACTGCGCCTGCTTCTCCGTCGAGCGGACGAAGTACTTGATGTTGTCGAAGTCGATCTCGCTGAGGTCGGCGCCCCAGGTCGGCATCGGCTTGCGGCCGAAGAGCTGATAGCCCTTCAGGCGGGTCTTCAGCATCCACTCGGGCTCGTTCTTGAGCCCCGAGATCCCGCGGACGACCTCTTCGGAGATTCCGCGTTTCGCAATGGCACCCGCGGCGTCCGCGTCGTGCCATCCGAACTCGTACACCCCCAGACCGTCAAGCTCCGGGCGGTCGATCAGAACATCCGACATCACACACTCTCCTCTTAGGTCCCAACGGTGTCATCCGCCCCGGCACACCTGATCCCCGTCGAGTCTGCGGGAGCTGGTGCCGCTGGTGGGCCCTCATCACCGGCGCATCCATCGCGCCTAAACTGTTGACGATGCTTCAGCGCGGTCAGCGCTCATCACAACAATCCGATTCTACAGGTTCCGCCTGGACGCCGGGCCGTGCCCCGTAACGTCCACCGCGGTCCGGAGGACTTATGCCCGAGACCACGACCCCCCGTGCCACGGACGCAACGAGCCGGGATGCGCACTCCGTACCCGGTCACGTGCCGTTCAGCAGGACAATCCGGGTCCTCGCATGGTTGTCGTTCCTCACCGAGGTCATCATCATCGGCACCGGCGGCGCTGTGCGACTCACCGGCTCAGGGCTCGGGTGCTCGGAGTGGCCGCTGTGCACCCCCGACTCGCTCGTCCCCACTCCGGAGCAGGGCATCCACGGGGTGATCGAATTCGGCAACCGCACGATGACCGGTGTCGTGGGGCTCCTCGCTGTGGCCGTCGTCCTCTACGTGCTGCAGGCGGTCGGCGGAAAGCGCCCCCTCAACACCGCGCTGTGGTTCGCCGCGGGAGGGCTTGTCGCCGCCGGCGCGGTCTACGCCATCGCTTCGCCCCTGAACCTCCCCGCCTTCCCTGCCGCATCCGCCACTCTTCTTCTCGTATGCATCGCGGCGGCGGTGTTCTCGATCCGCACCACGACAAGACGACGCGATCTCGTGGCCTTGGCGTGGATCACGGCCGTCGGCGTGGTCGCCCAGGCGTTCGTCGGCGGCATCACGGTGCTCACAGGCCTGAATCCGTTCATCGTCGGCTTCCACTACACCTCCTCGTTGCTGCTCGTCTGCGCGACGGCCGCGTTCCTGGTGCGGATGTACGCGACCCCGGGTCCCCGAGAACGAGCAGTGCCGATCTGGTTCGCCGTGCTCAGCCACGTGACCGGGCTCGCGCTGGCGATGACGATCCTCTTCGGCGTTCTCACCACCGCGTCCGGCCCGCACTCCGGCGACGCCGATGTACTGCGCCACGGCTTCGATGCGACGGTGCTCGCCCATGTGCACTCCTGGCCCGGGTACATCCTGGCCGGGCTGGTGACAGTGCTGACGATCTCCGCGTGGGTCCTTCGCCTCGAGCCGCGCCGCTGGCTTCTGGTGCTCGTCATCGCGATCGCGGTGCAGGTCGGCGTCGGCGTGTGGCAGGCGCGCGACGGACTGCCACCGCTGCTCGTGGGCATCCACATGGTGCTCGCGTCGCTGTCCGCTGCCGCCTACACGGTCGTGGTACTGCGTCTCAAGCGACCAGCGGCGGTCGACGCCGCGTAACACGATCCGATGCATAGCCGGCACATAGCCGGCACACGCGCGACACATCAGAGCGTCGGCCAGGCTCGCTGTCATGAACACATCACTGACGCGCAACCTCGCCTATTGGCTTCTTCTGATCCTCTCCGTCGCTTCTGCCGCGATCGGCGCTTGGCTCATCACCGGGCAGATCGGCACGATGACCACGAGGCTGCTCGATGGCACAGCGACGAACGTCGAGGTCTACGTCGGACCGTCGATCGTCCTCGTGGGCGCCGCTCTGCTCGGAGCCGGAGTGATCGGCATCCTGCTCGCGCTGGTACTGGCCGCGGCGAAGGCGCTGCTGCCTGCTCAGGCACCGGTCACTGAAGTCGTCGACGTCGCTGCACCCGCCGACGTGGCTTCCGAGCCTGAAGCCGATGCCGACGAAAACACGGACGGCGCTGCGGAGACCGCAGATCCCGCAGACGATACCGAGACCGAATCGGCCCCGGTCGCAGAGTCGGCTGTCGCCCGATGATCCGACGGGCGGCGCCGGACAGGCGCCGCCCGGCCCCGACGCTAGTCTGAGGCGCGTGACAGCTCTCGCCCCGCTCGCCGCAGCCGTCTTCGACCTGGACGGGACGCTCCTCGATCAGGAGTCCGCAGCGGATGCGGCATCCATCGCCTGGGCGGCGGATCACGGCATCCGAGATGACGATGTCGCCGAGCGCTGGCGGCGGATCGCCACCAAGCACTATCGCCGATGGCAGGCGCGCGCGATCAGCTTCCAGGGCCAGCGCCAGGAACGCGTACGGGAGTTCCTGGGACAGGCGATGACGGATGCTGAGGCATCCGCCGTCTTCGAGGGCTATCTCGGCCGCTACGAGGCCGGGTGGCGGTTGTTCGACGACGCGATCCCGGCTCTACGTCGGGCGAGAGACGCCGGGCTGGCGGTGGCCGTACTCACGAACGGCGACCGCACCCAGCAGTTGCAGAAGCTTGACAGATTCGCGCTGGACGCGGAGATCGACCTGATCGTCTGCTCCTCCGATCTGCCGGCGGGAAAGCCCGATCCGCGCGCCTGTGCCACCGTTCTCGAGCAGCTCGGCGTCGTACCGCGCGTATCACTC
Organism: Microbacterium sp. LTA6; assembly: GCF_045690355.1. NCBI lineage: Bacteria > Bacillati > Actinomycetota > Actinomycetes > Micrococcales > Microbacteriaceae > Microbacterium > Microbacterium sp. LTA6. Next base: position 3,141,430 of record NZ_CP147855.1, on the reverse strand, counting down.
ATGATCGGTGATTCGTATGAGGCCGACTACGAGGGAGCGCTGACGTCCGGGATGCGCGCCGTGCTGCTCGATCGCAACGGGCGCCATGACACCGCTCCCGATCGCGTGCAGACGCTCGACGACGTCGCATTCAGTCGCTGACCGGGGTCCTGTTCAGCGGGTTCTTCGCAGAACAGCAACTTCTTCGCAGGAATCGCGGGAATCCCTGCGAAGGAGACGCAGATCTGCGAAGTCGATGCGAGCGCAGGGGGTCAGAACGGGAGCAGCGGGTCGATCGCGACGGCAACGAAGATCAACGTCAGGTACGTGATCGAGGCATGGAAGACGCGCATCGGGCGCGGCTCGGTCCCGTGCACTGCCCGGTTGTAGAGACGGTGCGACTCGTAGATGAACCAGCCGCCGAACACCAGCGCCGAGACGGTGTACACCAGCCCCATGTCAGCGATCGGCACGAGGAGCAGCGAACAGGCGACCGTCGCCCATGCGTAGAGGATGACCTGCAGCCCGACCTGCGAAGCGTTGCGCGTCACCCCGAGCATCGGGACGTCGACGTCTTCGTAGTCATCCTTGTACTTCATCGACAGCGGCCAGTAGTGCGGCGGCGTCCACAGGAAGATCAGCAGGAACAGCACGAACGCCGGCCAGTCCAGAGATCCGGTCACCGCCGACCAGCCGATGAGGACAGGGAAGCAGCCGGCGATCCCGCCCCAGACGATGTTCTGCTCGGTGCGGCGCTTGAGGATCATCGTGTAGATGACGACATAGAAGAAGATCGCCACGGCCGAGAGCGTCGCCGCGAGCCAGTTGGTCGTGAGCAGGAGCCAGACGGTGGATGCGACGGCGAGCGTCCACGAGAAGATCAGTGCGCCGCGCGGCGAGATCTCGCCGGTCACGAGCGGACGGTTCTCGGTGCGATGCATGTGCGCGTCGATGTCGCGATCGAGATACATATTGAATGCCGCTGCGGATCCGGCGCTCATCGAGCCGCCGATCACGGTGGCGAGCACGAGCCACATGTTCGGCAGTCCGCCCTGTGCGAGGAACATCACCGGCACGGTGGAGACCAGCAACAGCTCGAGCACACGCGGCTTGGTCAGGGCGACGTAGGCCCTGACGGTGCGACCGAAGGACTGCTTCACCACGGTCTGATCAGACATCGTCGAGATCTCGATCGCCTCCTCCGCACACGTCACGACAGCCCTTTCAGTCTAGGGCACGCGGCGGCCGCTTCCCGCCTCGAGCCACCCGTCTCACATTGCGCTTTCCATCGTTGTGAAGCGTCGTAAGACGGGGTAACGCAACGACGCACAGCGCTATGCTGAAACCACTCGCGCGCCCGGCGCTCATGACACCTCCTCCGTAACGATGCGGACCGCGATTCTGCTTTCCGGGCGCTCTCGAACTGTTGGAGAAGGGCTTCATCGTGTCGGAATTGCAGTGGGATGAGATCGATCGGCGCGCGGTGGATACCGCGCGACTCCTGGCCGCGGACGCCGTGGAGAAAGTCGGAAACGGCCACCCCGGCACCGCGATGAGCCTGGCACCTGCGGCGTACCTGCTGTACCAGCGCGTGCTGCGCCACGACCCGAGCGACACCGACTGGCTCGGCCGCGATCGATTCATCCTCTCGGCCGGTCACTCCTCCCTCACCCAGTACGTCGAGCTCTACCTCGGCGGCTTCGGTCTCGAGCTCGACGATCTCAAGTCGCTGCGCACCTGGGGTTCGCTCACTCCCGGTCACCCGGAGTACGGGCACACCAAGGGCGTCGAGATCACGACGGGTCCGCTCGGCCAGGGTCTCGCCTCGGCCGTGGGCTTCGCCTATGCCGCACGGTACGAGCGCGGTCTGTTCGACCCGGAGGCCGCAGCCGGCACCAGCCCGTTCGACCACTTCATCTACGTGATCGCCGGCGACGGCGACCTGCAGGAGGGCATCACCAGCGAGGCTTCGTCGCTCGCGGGTCACCAGCAGCTCGGCAACCTCATCGCGATCTACGACTCCAACCAGATCTCGATCGAGGACGACACGAACGTCGCCTTCACCGAGGACGTCGCGAAGCGCTACGAGTCGTACGGCTGGCAGGTCCAGGTCGTCGACTGGAAGAAGACCGGCGAGTACGTCGAAGACGTCGCCGAACTGTTCGCGGCGATCGAGGCAGCCAAGGGCGAGAGCGACAAGCCGTCGCTGATCATCCTGAAGACGATCATCGGATGGCCGTCGCCCGGCAAGCAGAACTCCGGCAAGATCCACGGCTCCGCTCTCGGCGCCGACGAACTCGCCGCCACCAAGAAGGTGCTCGGCTTCAACCCCGAAGAGCATTTCGCCGTCGCCGATGACGTGATCGCGCACACTCGCGGTCTCGCCGCCCGTGCCACCGAGGCTCGCGCCGCCTGGGAGGAGTCGTTCGACGCCTGGGCCGCTGCGAACCCCGAGCGCAAGGCACTGCTGGACCGCCTGGAGGCGGGCGAGCTGCCCACCGACATCTCCTCGGCGCTGCCGGTGTTCGAGGCGGGCAAGGACGTCTCCACTCGCGCCGCATCCGGCCAGGTCATCAACGCCCTCGCCGCTCAGCTCCCCGAGCTGTGGGGTGGATCGGCGGATCTCGCCGAGTCGAACCTCACCACGATCAAGGACTCGAAGTCCTTCATCCCTGCGGAGTGGTCGACCCACGAGTGGTCCGGCTCCCCGTACGGCCGGGTGCTGCATTTCGGCATCCGCGAGCACGCGATGGGCGCGATCATCAACGGCATCGTGCTGCACGGTCCGACCCGCGCCTTCGGGGGTACGTTCCTCATCTTCAGCGACTACATGCGCCCGGCGGTGCGCCTCGCGGCTCTGATGAACGTGCCGAGCATCTTCGTCTGGACGCACGACTCGGTCGCGCTCGGCGAGGACGGCCCAACGCACCAGCCGGTCGAGCAGATCGCGACTCTTCGCGCCATCCCGAACTTCACGGTCGTCCGCCCGGCCGACGCCAATGAGACCTCGGTCACCTGGCTCGAGATGCTGCGCCGTCAGGCGGGGCCCTCGGGCATCGCGCTCACGCGTCAGAACATCCCGGTCTTCGAGCGCGGCAACGGTGCAGCCACCGGCGAGACCTTCGCCGCGGCATCCAACGCCGTCAAGGGTGCTTATGTCCTCGCCGAGGCACCGAACGGCACTCCTGACGTCATCATCATCGCCACCGGCTCCGAGGTCCAGCTCGCCGTCAACGCACGCACCGCGCTGGCCGCGGAGGGCGTGAACGTCCGCGTCGTGTCCGCTCCGTCTCTGGAATGGTTCGACGAACAGGATGAGGCGTACCGCGAGAGCGTGCTCCCGGCATCGGTGACGGCTCGCGTGTCGGTCGAGGCGGGTTCCGTGCTCAGCTGGCGCGGCATCGTCGGAGACCGTGGACGCTCCGTCGGCATCGACCACTTCGGCGCCTCCGCCGACTACAAGACCCTGTTCGAGAAGTTCGGCATCACCACTGAGGCCGTCATCGCCGCAGCCCGTGAGACCATCGCCGCAAACATCAAGGAGAACGCATGAGCACCCCCACCGCAGACCTCGCCGCCGCCGGCGTCAGCATCTGGCTCGACGACCTCTCCCGCACTCGCATCGCCTCCGGGAATCTCGCCGACCTGATCGCCTCGCGCAACGTCGTCGGCGTCACGACGAACCCGACGATCTTTGCGAACGCGATCACCGACAAGAACGACACCTCCTACGACGCTCAGGTGACCGAGCTCGCCGCATCCGGCGCCACTGCCGAGGAGGCCGTGTTCGCGGCCACCACGCAGGATGTCGCCGCGGCACTCGACGTGTTCCGCCCGGTGTGGGAAGCCTCCGGCCACGTCGACGGACGCGTCTCGATCGAGGTCTCCCCCGACTTGGCGCACGACACCGCCGGCACCGTGGCTCAGGCCAAGGAGCTGTGGGCGAAGGTCGATCGCCCGAACCTGCTGGTCAAGATCCCCGCGACGAAGGCCGGCCTTCCCGCGATCGCCGACGCGATCGGGGCGGGCATCAGTGTCAACGTGACGCTGATCTTCAGCCTGGAGCGGTACGCCGCGGTCATCGACGCCTACCTGACCGGTCTGGAGACCGCCAAGGCAGCCGGCATCGACCTGTCGACCATCCACTCCGTCGCATCGTTCTTCGTCTCGCGCGTCGACACCGAGACCGACAAGCGTCTCACCGCTATCGGGTCGGATGCCGCCCTGGCGCTGAAGAACAAGGCCGGTCTTGCCAACGCACGCCTCGCCTACGAGCTCTACGAGCAGACGTTCGCCGGTGACCGCGCCCAGGCTCTCCTGGATGCCGGCGCCAACCCGCAGCGTCCCCTGTGGGCGTCGACCGGTGTGAAGGACCCGGCACTGCCGGACACCCTGTACGTCACCGAGCTCGTGGCGCAGGGCGTCGTCAACACGATGCCGGAGAAGACCCTCGAGGCGACCTTCGACCACGGCGTCATCGTCGGTGACACGATCACCGGCGGCTACGACGAGGCCCGTGAGGTCTTCGCCGGACTCGCCTCGCTCGGCGTCGACTTCGACGACGTCACCCAGGTGCTCGAGGACGAGGGCGTCGCGAAGTTCATCGACTCGTGGCACGACCTTCTGGCCCAGGTCTCCGAGGGCCTGGAAGCCCAGCGATGACCTTCTCGATCCACACGTCCGGGGCACCCCGGACAGCGATCGACGAGGTCGTCCCCGGCCTCGTCCGTGACCTGATCGCTTCGCGCCTCACCGGCGGCGACGCGAGTCTGTGGGGTCCGGATGCCGAGGCAGAGGCAGCCGTCCGTCTGGGCTGGGTGGAAGCCGTCTCAATCTCCCGCCCGCTGGTCGCCGAGATCGTCGCCCTGCGCGGCGAACTGGCTGCCAAGGGCGTGAACCGCGTCGTCCTCGCCGGCATGGGCGGATCGTCGCTCGCGCCGGAGGTCATCGCGCAGACGGCGGGAGTCCCCCTCACGATCCTCGACTCGACGGCGCCAGGGCAGGTCCTGGCCGCGCTCGATGAGGGCGTGGAGAACACCGTGCTCGTCGTCTCGTCGAAGTCCGGCTCCACGGTCGAGACCGATTCGCAGCGCCGCACCTTCGAGGCCGCGTTCCGCGATCTCGGCATCGACCCGGCCGAGCGCATCGTGGTCGTCACCGACCCCGGCTCGCCGCTGGATGCCTCGGCTCGCGAGGCCGGCTACCGCGTGTTCAACGCCGACCCGAACGTCGGCGGCCGCTACTCCGCACTGACGGCATTCGGCCTCGTTCCGAGCGGTCTCGCCGGCGTCGACGTCGACGAGCTGTTGAACGAAGCAGAAGCGTCTCTGCTCGAAGTCGCCGTCGACTCCGCCGACAACCCGGCGCTGCGCCTCGCAGCGGCGATCGCCGGCACCAGCCCGCGCCGCGACAAGCTCGGCCTGGTCACGGACGGCACGCACATCAACGGGCTGCCCGACTGGATCGAGCAGCTGATCGCCGAATCCACGGGTAAGCGCGGCACCGGCATCCTCCCGGTCGTCCTGCTGCCGGTCTCGCCGGAGCTCGACGCGCTGCCTAACGACCTGCAGATCGTCAGGCTCGTCGACGATGCGAACGAGTTCCATCTGCACGAGCGCCACCCGGGCGAGATCCTCGTCAGCGGCACGCTGGGCGCGCAGTTCATCGTCTGGGAGTTCGCCACCGCGATCGCCGGCATTCTGCTCGGAATCGACCCGTTCGATCAGCCGGATGTCGAGTCGGCGAAGATCGCCGCACGCGGCCTGCTGGACGCGCGACCTGAGCAGACGGCTGCCGTGTTCGTCGAGAACGGCGTCGAGGTACGGGTGTCCGACCCGGCTCTCGCGGCTTCCGGAACGGTGGAGGGCGTGCTCGATGCTCTCTGGGCGCAGCTGCCCGCTGACGGCTACGTGTCGATCCAGGCCTACGTCAATCGTCTCGACGTGCCGCAGCTGCAGGGTCTGCGCGAGCTGGTCGCCGCCGATTCCGGTCGCCCGACCACCTTCGGCTGGGGACCGCGGTTCCTGCACTCCACCGGTCAGTACCACAAGGGCGGGCCTGCCCAGGGTGTGTTCCTGCAGATCCTGGAGCGCACCGACGTCGACCTGGAGATCCCGGAGCGACCGTTCACCTTCGGACAGCTCATCGAGGCCCAGGCCGCCGGTGACGCCGCTGTCCTCGCCGAACACGGCCGCCCGGTCGTGTCCCTCACGATCACGGACTCCTCGGCCGACGTGCTCGCCCTCTTCGAAGCCGCCCAGAAGTAGTCAGCAGGAGAATCCCCCACTCATGACTGTTCCCATCTCGCGCGGGCACAATCCGCTGCGCGACCCCGATGATCGTCGACTCAACCGGATTGCCGGGCCCAGCGCCCTCGTGATCTTCGGCGTGACCGGCGACCTGTCGCGCAAGAAGCTCATGCCCGCGGTCTACGACCTCGCCAATCGCGGCCTGCTCCCGCCGGGATTCGCGCTGGTCGGCTTCGCCCGCCGCGACTGGGAGGACCAGGACTTCGCGCAGGTCGTGTACGACGCGGTCAAGCAGTATGCGCGCACGCCGTTCCGCGAAGAAACGTGGACGCAGCTGCTTCAGGGCATCCGGTTCGTCTCCGGGGAGTTCGACAACCCGGAGTCGTTCCGCAAGCTCCGCGAGACCGTGGACCACCTCGATGTCGAACGCGGCACGATGGGCAACCACGCGTTCTACCTGTCCATCCCGCCGAAGGCGTTCCCCGTCGTCGCCAAGCAGCTCAAGGACTCCGGGCTCGTCGGCGACGAGGATGACGACGACCAGTGCTGGCGACGCGTCGTCATCGAGAAGCCGTTCGGGCACGACCTCGAGTCGGCACGAGAGTTGAACGACGCACTCGAGGTCGCGTTCTCGGCGGACTCGATCTTCCGCATCGACCACTACCTCGGCAAGGAGACGGTGCAGAACATCCTGGCGCTGCGCTTCGCGAACGAGCTGTACGAACCGATCTGGAATCGCAACTACGTCGACCACGTGCAGATCACCATGGCCGAGGACATCGGCGTGGGTGGTCGTGCCGGCTACTACGACGGCGTGGGCGCCGCGCGCGACGTCATCCAGAACCACCTCCTGCAGCTGCTCGCGCTCACCGCGATGGAAGAGCCGATCAGCCTGTCCGCCGAGCACCTGCGGGCGGAGAAGGAGAAGGTCCTCGCGGCCGTCCACGTGCCGGAGGATCTGTCGCTCGCGACAGCCCGCGGCCAGTACGCCGGCGGCTGGCAGGGTGGCGAGCAGGTCACCGGCTTCCTCGACGAGGACGGCATGAACCCCGAGTCGGCCACCGAGACGTACGCCGCGATCAAGCTGGAGATCGACACGCGCCGCTGGGCCGGCGTGCCGTTCTACCTGCGCACCGGCAAGCGTCTCGGCCGACGCGTGACCGAGGTCGCCGTCGTCTTCAAGCGGGCGCCCGAACACCTTTTCGGTCGCAGCAACGCCTCCGAGCTCGGGCAGAACGCGCTCGTGATCCGGGTGCAGCCCGACGAGGGCGTCACGATCCGCTTCGGATCCAAGGTGCCGGGCAACGGCACCAACGTGCGCGACGTGACGATGGACTTCGGATACGGCCACGCCTTCACCGAGGCGAGCCCGGAGGCGTACGAGCGTCTGATCCTCGACGTCCTGCTGGGCGACCCGCCGCTGTTCCCCCGGCACGAAGAGGTCGAGCTCTCCTGGAAGATCCTCGACCCGGTGGAGAAGTTCTGGGCCGCCGAAGGCGGTCCGGTGGAGCAGTACGCGCCCGGTTCGTGGGGTCCGGCATCCGCCGATGCCCTGCTGGCCCGCGACGGACGAGTCTGGAGACGCCCGTGATCATCGACCTTCCCGATACGACCGTCAGCCAGGTCGCGAAGCAGCTCGTCAAGACGCGCGAAGAGGGCGGCGCAGTCGCCCTCGGTCGCGTGCTCACCCTCGTCATCGCGGCACGCAACGGCGTAGCCGAGGCCGCGATCGACGCTGCCAACGACGCTTCTCGCGAGCACCCGATGCGCGTCATCGTCCTCACCACCGGTTCGGGAGAGTCCCGTCTGGACGCGCAGATCCGCGTCGGCGGCGACGCCGGAGCCAGTGAGGTCGTGGTGCTCCGCGCATTCGGCGACGCCGCCAGCAACGAAGAGAGCCTCATCACCGGACTGCTTCTTCCCGATGCGCCGGTCGTCGCCTGGTGGCCGGAGGAAGCACCGCTGGCACCAGCGCAATCCCCGCTCGGCAAGATCGCCCAGCGTCGGATCACGGATGCCGCCACGGCATCCGACGTGCGCGATCGTCTCGCCCGACTCGGCGAGACCCACGCGCCGGGCGACACCGACCTCGCGTGGACGCGTCTCACCCACTGGCGCGAGCAGCTCGCCGCCGTACTCGACCAACCGCCGTACGACGCCGTCACCGCGGTCGAGGTGCGCGGAGCCTCCGCTTCGCCTTCGACCGCCCTGCTCGCCGCGTGGCTGCAGATGGCGCTCGACGTCCCGGTGCGGTGGTCGTACGAGGACCCGGAGCACTGGCAGGAGGGCATCAAATCCGTGCGTCTGACGCGTGCTGCCGGAGACATCCTGCTGGAGCGCCCGACACCCGGTGTCGCCGTACTCACGCAGCCGGAGCAGCCGAATCATGACCTGCACCTGCCGCGCCGCACGCTCCGCGAGTGCCTCGCTGAGGAGCTTCGTCGCCTGGACCCGGATGTCCTGTACGGTCGAGTGATAACCGAAGGCTGGGAGAAACTGGGCCCGCCCGAGACGGGAGAGTGACCTCGATGGAAGCAGCATCCGCAGAGAAGCGGGTCGTTGTCGAATCAACCCCTGCGGCCCTGGCCGCACGCGTTGCCGACCGTTTCCTGACGCGCCTCGGTGCGCGGACGCGGAACGGACGGATCGCGCATATCGCGCTGACCGGCGGGTCGATGGGCGGTGCCGTGCTCCGTGCGGCCGCAGAAGACCCTCGCTCGGCTCAGATCGACTGGTCGCTCGTGCACTTCTGGTGGGGCGACGAGCGTTTCGTCGCCCGGGACCACGCCGACCGCAACTCCGTTCAGTCCCGGCAGGCTCTTCTCGATCACATCCCGGTCCCTGCCGAGAACGTGCACGAGGTGGCTGGGTCCGACTCCGGCGTCACCCTCGACGAAGCGGCGGCGGCGTATGCTGCGGAGCTCGCACGTTTCGGAACCGATGAGCAGCCCTGGCCCTCGTTCGCGGTGTGTTTCCTCGGTGTCGGTCCTGATGGCCACATCGCCTCGCTCTTCCCCGACCGCCCGGAGGTGGGCGTGACGGATGCCGCTGTTCTTCCCGTGCGCGACTCCCCCAAGCCGCCGCCGGAGCGGGTCACACTCACCCGGCCCGTACTGAACTCGTCCAAGCGCGTATGGCTGGTTCTCACGGGCGCGGACAAGGCGTCGGCGCTCGGGCTTGCTCTGGCCGGCGCCAGTTACTCCAGCGTGCCGGCTGCTGGCGCGAAGGGGCGCAAGCGGACGATCTTCTTCGTGGATGAGGCGGCCGCGTCCGAGGTCTCCCCCGACCTGATCGATCGATCCTACTGAGGGCTCTCCGGCCCCGTCGAACGGCGCGGATCCGCACTCGTCGAAGGCGCGCCGGCCGCTGAATCGTCACTGCCGCGCGGGATGCCCAGCTCCTGGCTCTCGCTGAGCACCTGGGGATGGAATCGGGCGAGCCCCACGACACCCCACACCGCGATCGCTCCGGCGACCGCGAAGATGATGAGGACCCACCACGGCGCGGCTGCCGCTTCGCCGAGCACGACCATGCCGATGAGCACGGCGATGAGCGGATCGACGACAGTGAGCCCGGCGATCACCAGGTCGGGCGGGCCCGAGCTGTACGCGGTCTGCACGAAGTAGGCACCGACGGCGGCAGCAGCAAGGAGCGCGATCACGCACACGACCGTGACCCACTCGAAGTCCCCGGCCTGGACGCGCTTGATGACGACCTTCGCGAGGGTCGCGACGAAGCCGTAGAGGATGCCGGCGCCGATCACGTAGAAGAGGGCACGCATACGGTGCCTGAGGATGAGCCAGAAGGCGCCCAGGATGATGATCACGACGAGCAGCACGGCCAGGATCACGAACAGTTGACGTTCGTCGATCTCCTGCTCCGTGGCGAAGATCGCCGCGAAGAACACGAACAGGAAGATGCCACCGACGCAGCAGGTGATCGCGGTGATCGATTGCTTGGTCGGCGAGTGCCCCGAGATCCGCGCGTTGAGCAGCGTCGTCATCACCAATGCGATCGCGCCGAGCGGCTGAACGACGATCAGCGGCGCCTGCACGAGCGCGGCCAGCTGGCAGATCACGGCGAGGGCGAGCATCAACGTGCCCAGAAGCCAGGAGGGCCGGGTCATCAACCGCTTGATCTGGTTCATGTTGAGGCCGCTGGCGCCGTCCGCGCCGCTGAGAAGTTCTACCTTCTCGACCCCGCGGTGCTGGTACTGCGCACCGAGCGACATGAAGACGGCCCCGGCGAGAGCGAGCGGGATTCCCAGCAGCAGCCCCGGGTTCTGGAATGCGCCGACAAGGTGGTCACCGACGACATCCGCCCCATTTGTCCATACGCCTGCGCTCACAATACGACCCTACCTGGCAGTTCCCGCCCAGTAGGGTTATGGCGTGGCTGTACTTCCGATTCGCATCATGGGCGACCCCGTTCTGCACTCCCCCGCATCCGTCGTCGAAGAGATCACAGACGACATCCGCGCACTCGTCGCCGACATGTACGAAACCATGGATACGGCACCGGGTGTGGGTCTCGCCGCTCCCCAGGTCGGCGTGCCACTGCGGCTCTACACCTACTCCTACGTCGACGACGACGACGAGCCCTGGCGCGGCGTTCTGATCAACCCGGTCCTGTGGATGGCACCGCTCGAACCCGGCGATCCCGACCCTGACCTGGAATCCGAGGGGTGCCTCTCGTTCCCTGGAGAGCGATTCCCGCTGCGGCGTTCCGATCGGGTGCTCGTCACCGGCACGGACCTGGATGGCGCAGACGTTCGCATCGAAGTCGATGGGTGGCGTGCCCGCATCATGCAGCACGAGTTCGACCACCTCGACGGCATCCTGTACGTCGACCGTCTCTCCGACGGCGACTGGAAGACGGTGCAGAAGATCGCCCGCAAACGCGGCTGGGGCCGTGCCGGTTCGAGTTGGACTCCGGGGATCGACGACCTCGAAGGTTGACGCGCTCAGTCAGCTCACAGCATCCTTGGAGTTGCGTCACAGACTCCCAGACGGATAACGTGCCCAAGGGGGTGTTTTCGCGCCCCCTCACCAAGACATTCGAGGGGAATCAGACCATGATGAAACTGCGCACGCGACGCGCCCTGGCACTGGCTGGAACAGCCGTGGCGCTCACGATCGCCCTCAGCGGCTGTAGCGCGATCAACAACATCCTCGGGGGTGCTCCTCAGGATGCAGACCGTGACGAGGAGACCGGCGAGGTCAAGGAAGACGCGAACATCGACATCTTCGCGTTGAAGGTCGGCGACTGCAAGATGTCCAGCGCAACCGGCCTCATCGAGAGCGCTGACGTCACCCCGTGCGACCAGCCGCACGACGAGGAAGTCTTCTGGGAGTTCCCGATGCCGGACGGCGAGTTCTCGGATGCCGATGTCGACGCCGCGTCGCAGGAGTGCATCGGCGAACCGTTCACCACGTTCGTCGGCGTCGCGTACGACGCTTCGGTGCTCACGGTCTACCCGATCACTCCGACGAAGGAGACCTGGGAGCAGATGAACGACCGCATCATCCAGTGCGTCGTCCTCGAAGAGGGCGTCCAGACGACCGGAACGCTCGCCGGCGCAGCACGCTGACGCGTTTCGTATCTCACCTGAAGAGGCTCCGCCGGATGGCGGGGCCTCTTCTGCGTCCACGTGGTCAAGGCAACCTCACCAAGACCTTCAACGCCGAAGCAGTGTCCGAAGGTATCCGAATCCGACGACCAGATGAAGCACGGCGCCGACGGCGCAGATGACCTGGCCGATCACACCGATGATGCCGAGGTCGGGCAGGATTCCCAATCCGATCAGGGCGAGTCCCGTCATGAAGATCGCCGTGCGCGCCTTCCCCAGTCGAGTGGCCGGGGGCATCTGCTCCGGCCGGGTGATCGCCCAGATCACGCCGAGTGTGAGATCGACGCCGACGACGACGACTGCGATCCACAGCGGCAGGTGGCCGGCGACCACGAAACCGCACGCGATGATGGCAACGCCCACGCGGTCGGCGAAGGGGTCCAGGAGCGCTCCCGTCCGACTCGTCTGCCCGAGGCGCCGCGCCAGATAGCCGTCCACCCAATCGCTCACGCCGAACAGCACCAGCAGGACGAGGGTCAGCACGGGAGCAGCATCCTGCACCAGCAGCACAGTGATGGGAACGACGAGAAGCAGACGCAGAACGGTGATCGCGTTCGGGAGCGTCGCCCAGTCGCGGGCGCGCTCCGGCTCAGCCGGGACGGCGTTCATAAGGCGATCCTCGCTCTCCACATCACGCACCGCATGATGGCCCAGGCTATCGCCGCGATGCCGCGGCCGCGGCCGACGTGGCCGTCTATCCCTCACATGGGAGAAGGCGCCCCTCCCGAACTCGCGGGAGGGGCGCCTTCTATTGGCTCCCCGGCTTGGACTCGAACCAAGAACCTGCCGGTTAACAGCCGGCTGCTCTGCCAATTGAGCTACCGAGGAATGTGCTCCGCTGCGCGGGCAACTCGACAAGCTTAGCAAACTCCGAACCATGCTCGTGACACACGGCGGGCTTTTCGGGAGGCGTGTCGCGAGAGGATCAGTGTCGGGAATCCGCCTCGGCGTTCGGCACCCAGAGCAGGTCCTTGCCGACGCCTCTCGCGACGACGTGCCCGCCTCGAAGCATCAGAGTCTCGGCGTTCAACTCGCGAATGAAGGCCGCATCGTTCGTGACGAGCAGCGCGCCCATCCCCTGCTCCTTACGGCGCCGCGTGATCGCACCGAACACGACAGGACGCACTTCGAGGTCGAGGTTGGCGAGCGGCTCATCGGCGATGAGCACCTTGGGTTCCAGGACGAAGGAGCGGGCGACGGCGACGCGCTGGCGCATGCCGGCGCTCAGCTCGTACGGGAACTTGTCTGCGGTGCCGAGCGGGAGGTGAAGCTCGTCGAGGAGCGTGGCGACCCGGATCGAGAGCGCTTTCGTGTTCACCCGCTTCTCCCGGAGGAGGATCGGCTCGGCGATCACCTCGTGCACGGTCAGACGCGGCGGCAGATTCGCGCCGGCGCCCTGGGGCACGAAGCCGGTGTGGTACGTGAGCAGTCGATGGCGGCGCCCTGGTCTGCGCACGTCGACACCGCACACCTGGGCGGTTCCGCCGACGATACGCACGGAGGGATCAGTGGAACCGGCGAGAGCTGCCACCAGAGTCGACTTCCCGGATCCGGTGGGACCAGCCACGCAGATCAGTTCACCGGGCGCCAGGCTGAAGGTCACGCCGTCGACCGCACGAGTCGGTGCTCCGTGCCCGATGCGATCGATCACCAGGTCGGCGCAGTCGATCACATTCGAGGATTCGGGCCGACGCGACATGTCTCCATCCTGCCCTGTATTGATCGGGCGCGGTCGTTACGACTCGGTGAAGCGCTGACGCTCCGCATCGAGATCCCGCAGGCGCATCCGCAGGGCACGACCGCCATCGGAGTCCGCCGGCACCCGCTGCAGGGCGGAATTCAGCTCGAACTTGTCCTGCTGGAGGCGCCGCAGGATCAGGCGTCGGGCGAGATCGGTGGTCGACGCGACCGCGCTTTCCTCGTTCCGCGCCGGGAACGGCGTCATCAGCAGCTCACCGGCAAGCGATCGGTACGGCTCGCGCACCGCGTTCACCGCGTCGGTCGCCCACCCAGCCCTGGCGCGGTTCGCGGCGGATGCCACGGCCTCGCGCACCGCGTCCAGACCCGGCGTCCGGAAATCGTCGGCCAGCGCACGGGTCAGCAGCTCGTGATCGACCTGATGGCCGTACTGGAGCGCCCCCATGAGCGCATCGCGCTCCAAGGCGACGTCCGCCGTCCGCGGCAGGCTGCCGAGCGTCACCGGTGCGATGCCGGTGAGACCCGCGGAGGACTCGGCCGGAGCCGATTCCCGTCGGTTCGTCTGCGCGCCTCCGCGTGCGGCCCGCTCCACCTCGGAATGCACCTCGGTGGGATCCATGCCGAGGCGACGCGCCAGCACACGCTCGTACCCGGGGCGCAGGAGCCGGTCCCGGATCTCGGCGACGATCGGAGACGCGGCTCGCAATGCCCCCACGCGGCCCTCCACAGTGGCCAGATCGAAGCCGCCGAGCTTGCGGTCGATCGCGAACTCGAACATCGGCACCTTGGCATCCATCAGTCCCCGCACGGCGGCATCGCCGCGCTGCAGGCGCAGATCACACGGATCCAAGCCATCCGGTGCCACCGCGACGAAGGTCTGCGCGTTGAAACGGTCGTCCTCGGTGAACGCGCGCAGCGCCGCCTTCTGACCAGCCTCGTCGCCATCGAAGGTGAACACCACCTCACCGGATGCGTTGTCATCGCCCATCACGCGTCGCAGCACCTTGATGTGGTCGGTGCCGAACGCCGTGCCGCAGGTGGCGATCGCCGTCGTGAGCCCGGCCAGATGGCAGGCCATCACATCGGTGTAGCCCTCGACGACCACAACGCGCCGCGGGTCGCCGCGAGCGATGTCCCGCTTGGCGAGGTCCAGCCCGTAGAGCACCTGGGCCTTCTTGTAGATGGGTGTCTCGGGGGTGTTCAGGTACTTGGGTCCCTGGTCGTCGTCGAAGAGCTTCCTCGCGCCGAAGCCGATCGTCTGACCGGAGACGTCGCGGATCGGCCAGACCAGGCGCCCACGGAAACGGTCGTATACGCCCCGCTGGCCCGTGGAGACGAGACCCGCGGCGCTCAGCTCGTCTCGCGTGAAGCCCTGCGCGGTGAGCGCCTTGAGCATCGCGTCCCAGCCCTTCGGCGCGAAGCCGACCCCGAAGTGGGCTGCCGCCCCCGCGTCGAAGCCCCGCTCGCCGAGGAACCGTCGGCCGATCTCCGCCTCGGGTGAGAGCAGCTGAGCGCGGAAGAACTCCGCGGCCGCGGTGTTCGCGGCATAGAGCCTGCTGCGACCGCTCGTCTCCGGTGCCGAACCGCCGTCTTCGTAGTGCAGCGCGTAGCCGATGCGACCGGCGAGCCGCTCCACCGCCTCGGTGAAGCTGACGTGATCCATCTCGCGCAGGAACGAGTACACGTCGCCCGACTCACCGCAGCCGAAGCAGTGGTAATAGCCGACCTGCGGCCGTACGTGGAAGCTGGGGCTCTTCTCGTCGTGAAAAGGGCACAGTCCCTTGAGGGACCCGACGCCCGCCGATTTCAGCGCGACGCGCTCCCCCACGATGTCCGCGATGTTCGTCCGCGCTTTGACCTCATCGACGTCCGCCTGCCGGATCCGCGGCATCAGACCGCTCCTTCGGCGACCGTCTGCCTGCCGACATGCGCGCGCGAACCCGGACGCGCATGGCGCGGAGTCCAGATCCCCACCTCGGCAGGATCGATCTCTCCGACCAGGCGGTTGTGCCAGTCGATGGCGCTCTGGTCGGTGAGACTCGCGACCTGGTCGACGACGACCCTGGCACGCTCGGCGTCGGTGGTCGCGGCGACGAAGTCCGCCGTGAAGGCGGGTTCGAGCACGTCGGCTCCCGCCGACCACAGCGCGTCCGTCGACCAGAGCGAGTCGGCGAGACGCCGCAGCACGCGCCGCTGCTCCTTGTAGACGCCCTTGCGCGCCTCGATCGTCACGATCGCCTGCCCCATGATGCCCTTGAGGACTGCGATCTCGGCTTCGACGACCCTGGGCACGACGACATGCGCGTTGTACCGGACCAGTGCGGTCCCCGGGTACGCTTCGCGCGTCGCCGAGACGGCGGCACGGGCGAAGCGCCCGATGAGGTCGCTGGTCAGGTTCTTCAGACGAGCGAGGTCGCGACGGGAGCGGTCGAACGACGACAGCCACATCGACTGGGTGGCCAGCCGGTACAGCGCGTCGGCCAGCTCATCCCGTGTGAAGTCATACCCCACCCACTGCTGGATCCGTCCGACCAGGGCGTCATGCTCCAGCGGGTCCGCCAGCTGCGCGACGTCGAGGTAGCCGTTCACGATGGCGTCCTCGAAGTCGTGCACGGAATAGGCGATGTCGTCGGAGAGATCCATGATCTCCGCCTCGATGCAGCGCAGCCGCCGCGGGGCCCCTTCACGCATCCAGCGGAACACGGCCTCGTCTTCGGGGTACACCCCGAACTTCAGCCGACCACCGGGATCCGGCACCGGGCTGTCGACCGTCCACGGATACTTGCACGTGGCATCGAGCGTCGCTCTGGTGAGGTTGAGCCCGACCGAGTGATCATCGTCATCGAGGACCTTGGCCTCGAGCCGGGTCAGGATGCGCAGCGACTGCGCATTGCCCTCGAAGCCGCCGATGTGCTCTGCCCATTCGTTCAGTGCACGCTCGCCGTTATGACCGAATGGCGGATGCCCGAGGTCGTGGCTCAGGCACGCCGTGTCGACGACGTCTTCGGAGACGCCGAGCGCGGTCGCGAGTTCGCGGCCGACCTGCGCCACCTCGAGCGAGTGCGTCAGTCTGTTGCGTGCGAAGTCGGCGGTGCTCGCGGGGCTCAGCACCTGCGTCTTCGCCGCCAGACGACGCAGTGCCGCCGAGTGCACCACGCGCGCCCGATCTCTGGCGAAGTCGTTGCGCTCGGAACGGTGGGTCTCGGCAAAGAAGCGCTCGGCATCGCGCGGGTCGTAGCCGTCCGTACGCAGATCAGCCACCACTGTTCTCGATCTCCGCTCCTCGCATCATCTCCGACGCCGAAGCCTCGATCTCTCGCGACTCCAACCATTTATCCGGCAGCGCCGTGCGCTTGGCGTGACCTGCGCGTCCACGCTGGCCCTCCGCATCCGCACCCGGATACGGCGCCGTGTGGTCGAGCTGGCCGAGCAGGTCATCGATCTCGGCGAGGCTCGACGCGGTCGCGAGTCCGGTGCGGATGTCGCCGCCGACCGGATAGCCCTTGAAGTACCAGGAGACGTGCTTGCGGATGTCACGGCATCCGTGGCTCTCGTCCTCATAGAACTCGACGATCAGTTCGGCATGACGGCGGAATGCGTTCGCGACGAAGCCCAACGTGGCATCGACCGGACGCGACGGCGCTCCGAAGGCGGCGGCGAGCTCACCGAACAGCCAGGGTCGGCCGAGGCATCCGCGACCGACCACGACGCCGTCGCAATCGGTTTCGGCCATCATCCGCACCGCGTCGTCCGCCGACCAGATGTCGCCGTTGCCGAGGACCGGGATGCTGGTGACGGCCTGTTTCAGCTCGCCGATCGCGTTCCAATCCGCGTGCCCGGAGTAATACTCCCCCGCGGTCCGCGCGTGCAGCGCGACCGCGGCCGCGCCGGCATCCTCCGCAGCTCGTCCTGCTTCGAGGAAGGTGAGGTGATCCTTGTCGATGCCCTTGCGCATCTTGACCGTCAACGGCACCGGCCCGGCCGCCTTGACCGCCTGGTCGACGATGTCTGCGAACAACCGGCTCTTCCACGGGAGCGCCGCTCCGCCGCCCTTGCGGGTGACCTTGGGCACCGGGCATCCGAAATTCAGATCGATGTGGTCGGCGTGGTCTTCGGCGACGATGATGCGGACCGCCTCGGCGATCGTCTTCGGGTCGACGCCGTACAGCTGGATCGAGCGGGGCGTCTCGGACTCGTGGTGCCGGATGAGGCGCATCGTCGTCTCGTTGCGCTCCACGAGCGCGCGGGAGGTGATCATCTCGCTGACGTAGAGGCCGGCGCCGTACTCACGGCAGAGACGCCGGAAGGCGGTGTTGGTGATCCCCGCCATGGGTGCGAGGACGACGGGCACGTCGAGGGCGATCGGCCCGATTCGGAGCGGGCGCACGGTAGCTGGAGCAAGAGTCATGACCTCTCCATTCTCCCAGACCCGGAGCCCCCGGCGGGCAGTCGCGTTTAGGCTGGGGATATGACCGATTCCGCCCTCCGTTCCATCCCGTTCACCGACGCCCAGGGAGCCGAGAAAACGCTCGATGATCTGGGTGCAGACGTGGTGCTGGTCGTGAATGTCGCCTCGAAGTGCGGCCTCACCCCGCAGTACGAGCAGCTCGAGGAACTGCAGCGCCTCTACGGCGACCGCGGCTTCACGGTGCTCGGCTTCCCCAGCAACCAGTTCTTCGGCCAGGAACCAGGATCGGTCGAGGAGATCCTCGAGTTCTGCTCGACGACCTATGGCGTCACTTTCCCGCTGGCAGACAAGGTCAAGGTCAACGGAAAGAACGCCACCGAGCTCTACAAGGCGCTGAAGCAGACACCGGATGCCGGCGGCAAGGCCGGCCGCGTGGAGTGGAACTTCGAGAAGTTCCTCGTGCTGCCTGACGGCGAGGTGCAGCGTTTCCGGCCGAAGCAGAAGCCGGACGCACCCGAGATCGTCTCCGCGATCGAGAGCGCCCTGGTCACCGCTCGCCGCTGACGTTCGCTGCGGGGTCGCGGCATCGTGCAGGTACTTCGTTCACCTGCGCGTCATTTGCGCACCCCGCTCATCCACAGGTGATTCCGCTGCCCCGTTCATCTGCGCGTCAGCCTCACGCCATCTGCCCTCCTTAGTCTCACCGCGGCGAAACCCGCCGTAGACGAAGGAGCCCAGCAATGCCCGACCGAATGCCGATGAGCCGACGCACAGTGATCACCGCGGGAGCGCTCGGCGCTCTGGGCGCCGCGCTGCCGATCGGCGCTGCGCACGCGGAGTCCGCGCCGCCGTCCGATCCCGCGACCGCCACGAGTTCCGCCTCGGGAAGTCCACGTGCGAACGGCCCGCGGCTGCGCTTCCGCGCCGGTGGAACATTCAAGGTGGTGCAGTTCAACGACACGCAGGACGACGAGCAGACCGACCGCCGTACGGTCGAACTCATCGAGAAGGTGCTCGACCAGGAGAAGCCGGACTTCGTGGTCATCAACGGAGATGTGATCTCGAGCGGCTGCGAGACACGACTCGCTGTCAAGCAGGCGATCAACAACGTCGTGTGGCCGATGGAGTCCCGGCGGATCCCGTGGGCGGTCACGTACGGCAACCACGACGAGGACTCGCTGCCGGAGTCGGGCGTCGACGAGGCGGGGATGCTCCAGATCTACCGCTCGTACGAGTTCAACATGAACGCCGACAATGCCCGAGGGCTGACGGGCACCAGTAACACGATCGTGCCGATCTCGTCGTCGCGGAAGAAGAATCGCGAGGCGTTCTCGCTGTGGTTGCTGGACTCGGGTCGCTATGCGCCGGATGCGATCAACGGACAGGACTTCACCGGTTATCCCACCTGGGACTGGCTGCGCATGGATCAGGTCGCCTGGTATCGCGAGCAGTCGCAGCGGCTCGAGCAGCGCCGCGGCCAGAAGGTGCCCGGCCTCATGTTCATCCACATCGCGCTGTGGGAGCACCGCTTCATGTGGTGGGGCGGCGTCGACACCCGGACGGAAGCCGACGCCGCGCGCGGCAGGGACCGTCACGGCATCGTCGGTGAGCGGAACGAGGACGAGTGCCCCGGTCCGTTCAACTCGGGGCTCTTCAACGCGATCCTCGAGCGTGGCGATGTGAAGGGCGTGTTCGTGGGCCATGATCACGTCAACGACTACGTGGGCGACTATTACGGCATCAAGCTCGGCTATGCGCCCGGAACCGGCTTCGGCGCGTACGGCCTGTCCGGAGACGAGCGCAACCGCATGCGTGGGGGCCGCGTCTTCGAGCTCACCGAGGTGGGCGACGAGGTATCGATCGCAACCCGCGTCGTCTACGCGCGCGATCTCGGCATCGATCTGACCGCGAACGACCAGCCGATGGAGCCGCTGCCGCTCGCCCCCAGACAGGAGCAGATCTGACCGGCACCGGTCGAAACGGAACGGCGGGGTCCCGGCATCGGGGCCCCGCCGTGTCTCGTCGTAGCGACGACTCAGGCCTCGACGGGCGCTCCCCGCTTCGCCCAGAGGTCGCGCAGCACATTCTCGAACGCAGCAGGGGGCTGTGCCCCGCTGATGCCGTACTGACCGTCGATCACGAAGAACGGCACGCCCTGGATGCCGTAGGCACGGGCCTGCTCCTGGTCCTGACGCACGGCCGGCAGGTACCGGGCGGTCTGGAGCGCTTCACGCGCGTCGTCGGCATCGAGGCCGACCTCAGCGGCGAGTTCCACGAGATCATCGATGCGCCCGACGTGCTTGCCCTCGGTGAAGTAGGCGGACATGAGCCGCTCCTCCATCTCGTGCTGGAGCCCCTGCGCCTTCGCGAAGTGGAGCAGCTCGTGCGCTTTCACGGTGTTCGTGTGCTGGAGGAGATCGAAGCGGTACCCCAGACCTGCAGCCTCGGCGACACCCGTGACATGGGCGAGCATCTGCTCGACCTGGTCCCTGGGCATGCCCTTGTGGCCGGCAAGGAAGTCGACCTCGTCGCCGTCGAAGTCGACCGGAGTGTCCGGGGAAAGTTCGAAGGAGTGGAAGGTCACCTTCACCTCAGGGGCATCCTCGTCGGCGGCGACCGCGGCGAGACCGGTCTCGAGGTTGCGCTTGCCGATGTAGCACCACGGGCAGGCGATGTCGGACCAGATGTCGATGGAGATGGGTTCAGTCACGTCTTCATCCAACCGCATGCACCTTTGGGCTATTCCGCCGATAGGATTTTCGGATGCTCTCCGCCGATGATCCCCTGCCGTTCCGGCCGGAGCGGGTACTGATCGCCGGCATCACGGGCTCGGGGAAGACGACGCTTGCGTCGCGCATCGACGAGGCGTGGGGGCTCCGACACGTCGAGATCGACGCCCTCTTCCACGGTCGGAACTGGACACCCCGACCGGAGTTCCTCGATGACGTCCGCGCCTTCGCCGCTGAGGAACGGTGGGTCACCGAATGGCAGTACACGAGTAAGGGCACGGACGCGATCCTCGCGCCACGCGCTCAGCTGGTGCTGTGGCTCGACTACCCGTACCCGTTGGTGCGTCGGCGGCTCGTCGGCAGGACGTTGAAGCGCCGGGTGTTCCGGACGAGACTCTGGAACGGCAACAGGGAACCGAATCTCCTCCAGGCGCTGACCGTCCGCGGGGAAGAGAACATCCTCGACTGGCAGAGGAACACCCGCGACAAGTGGGCCCAGCGAATGCCTGCGATCCAGGCCGACTTCCCGCACCTCACGATCGTGCGCCTCCGTCACCCGCGCGAGACCGAGGCCTGGCTGAGACTTCCGCGATCATGAGTTCCCGGATGCTCTTCGCCGCTGATCCTCTGCCGTTTCGGCCGCAGCGCGTGCTCATCGCCGGCGTCACCGGCTCAGGGAAGACGACTCTCGCTGCCCGGATAGGCAAGGCCTGGGGCCTCCGCCACGTCGAGATCGATGCGCTGTTCCACGGCCCGCATTGGACACCTCGACCGGATTTCCTCGATGACGTCGGTGCGTTCGCGGCGACCGAGCGCTGGATCACCGAGTGGCAGTACACGAGCAAGGGCACGGACGAGATCATGACCCCGCGCGCGCAACTCGTGATCTGGCTCGACTACCCGTATCCGGTCGTGCGCTCTCGGCTGATACGCCGCACGCTCGGTCGCAGCATCCTGCGCACCCGGATGTACAACGGCAACGTGGAGAAGCCGATCTGGAAGCTGCTCATGACCAGAGACCCTGATCACAACATCCTCGCCTGGCAGACGAAGACCCTCCGGCATTGGACCGAGCGCATGCCGACGATCGCCGACACGTTCCCGCACCTCACGATCGTGCGGCTGGCGCACCCTCGCGAGACCGAGAAGTGGTTGAGGGTTCAGGCGGAGCCGGGAGCATCCACCGCGCCCCCGAAGCGGCGGTCGCGCGAGAGATAGATCCCGATCGCGCGCCACAGCTCTTCGCGGGAGAAGTCCGGCCAGAGGGTGTCGAGGAACACCATCTCGGCGTATGCCGATTCCCACAGCAGGAAGTTCGAGGTGCGCTGCTCCCCCGAGCTGCGCAGGAACAGGTCGACGTCCGGCATGTCCGGCACGTACAGGTTCCGGCGGATCATCTTCTCGGTGATCGCGTTCGGCTTCAGCCGCCCCGCCGCGACCTCGGATGCCAGCGCACGCATCGCGTCGACGAGCTCGACCCGGCCGCCGTAATTCACACACATGGTCAGAGTGAGGACGTCATTGCCACGGGTGAGCTGCTCTGCGTACTGCAGTTCCTTGATGACGCTGCCCCAGAGCCGAGGCTTGCGCCCGGCCCAGCGCACGCGCACCCCCCACTCGTTGAGCTGATCGCGGCGGCGGTGCAGCACGTCGCGGTTGTACCCCATCAGGAAGCGCACCTCCTCAGGGGAGCGCGCCCAGTTCTCGGTCGAGAAGGCGTACACCGACAGATGCTTGACGCCCGCCTGGATCGCGCCCGCGACGACGTCGAGCAGCACCTCCTCGCCGGCCTTGTGACCTTCGACACGGCTGAGGCCCCGCCGATTCGCCCAGCGGCCGTTGCCATCCATGACGATGGCGACATGTTCCGGAACGGCCGGGAAGACCGGGGGCTGGATGCCGGTCCAGTCCAGCGGGCGATACGCCACGGCGTCCTTGTGGGTGTACGGCTTCGGGGTCACCGGGGTCCTTCCCGTGGCGGAACGGAGATGTGGGCGAGCGAGCGGATACCGCGCTCGAGATGCCACTGCGCGTAGGCCGCGATCAGGCCGGATGCGGAGGCGGTGGCGACAGGCGACGCCGCGTCGACCGCATCCCACTCCCCCGCCATCAGCGAGCGCAGAAGCGAAAGAGTCGCCTCGGCGATGCGTGGGCTGCCCGCCGGGGCGCAGTCCACGCAGACGAGCCCGCCGAGCTGGCCGACGAAGGTCGTGTGCGGACCGCGCGCCGCGCATCGAGCGCAATCTTCGAGCGAAGGCGCCCAGCCGGAGAGTGCCATCACCCGCAGCAGGTAGGAATCCAGGATGCTGCGGGGCGCATGCTCGCCACGCGACAATGCGCGCAGCCCGCCGACGAGCAGCAGATACTGATCCGGCGTCGCCTCGGAGTCGCTGAGACGGTCGGCGGTCTCCACCATCGCACTGGCTGACGTGAAGCGCTCGTAGTGGGCGGCGATCTCGGTGCCGTACGACCCCAGTGATTCCGCCTGCTGCACGATGTCGAGAGAACGGCCCTGATACAGCTGCACATCGGCCACCATGAACGGCTCCAGGCGCGAGCCGAACTTCGACGACGTGCGCCGGACGCCCTTGGCGACCGCACGGACCTTGCCGTGCCGTCGCGAGAGCATGGTGACGATGCGATCGGCCTCACCCAGCTTGTGAGTGCGCAGAATCACCGCTTCGTCTCGATAGGTGGGCACCATTCGATTATCCTCCGTGCGGGAGAATAGACGGGTGACCGAACCGCAGTTCTTCATTCCCCTCTGGGCGGATCTCCTCGGCGTCGGCCTTGGCGGCATCCAGGGCGCGATGTTCGCCTCCGGCTTCCAGGGTCAGCGACGCCTGGATCTGCTCGGCGTGTCGATCATCGGCATCCTCATCGGTATGGGCGGCGGTCTCATCCGCGACCTGCTGCTGGGGCAGCCGCCGGCGACGCTCCAGAACAACTGGTATCTGGTCACCGCCGGCGGCGCCGCCATCATCGGCATGCTTCTGGCCGGTCTTCTGAACCGGGCCAACGCGATCATCGTGGGTCTCGATGCCGTCGTCATCGGAATGTTCGGTGCTTTTGGCACCAGCAAGGCACTGGGACTGGGGGTTCCCCCGGTGCCTGCGGTCTTCATCGGCGTGTGCGCCGCCGTCGGCGGCAGCGTCCTGCGCGACGTCATCATGGGGCTGCCGGTCGCGATCATGCATGTCGGATCGCTGTATGCGGTGGCCGCGGCCGCCGGATGCACCGTGATCGTGATCGCGAACGCGGTCGGCGTGAACCTCGCCGTGGCCGGGGTGATCGGGATCGTGGTGACCGCGATCATCCGCGTGCTGGCAGTCGCCTTCGATCTCTCACTCCCGGAACAGCGCCGTCTCTACCGCCGCAAGGTGGCGGCAGAGACGGGCACCATTCCGATCGTCAAGCCGTAGGCGTCAGACGGCGGCGAGTTCCTGCTGGCGGGTGCGGATCGAGCGGTTCACGCCCGAGACGATCGCCTTGAGGGATGCCGTCGAGATGTCGCCGTCGATGCCGACGCCCCAGAGCCGCTGGTCGCCGACCTGCAGTTCGACGTAGGCGGCCGCCTGCGCGTCGCCGCCGGCGCTGAGAGCGTGCTCGACGTAGTCGTAGACGGTGATGTCGAAGCCCTGCGCCCGCAGCACCTCGACGAACGCCGCGACCGGGCCGTTGCCGGAGCCGGCGACCGCGAGCTGCTGCTCGTCGTCGCGGAGAACGACGTCGAGCACGACCTCGCCCGACATGTCGCTGCGCGTCTGCGTGGCGAGCAGTTCGAACCGGCCCCACTTCGCGGCAGCATCCGCTGCGGGCAGGTACTCGTCGTTGAAGATCGACCAGATCGCATCGCTGGTGACTTCGCCGCCCTCGGAATCGGTCTTGGCCTGCACGACGCCGGAGAACTCGATCTGGAGCTTGCGCGGCAGATCGATCGCGTGATCCGCCTTCAGCAGGTAGGCGACGCCGCCCTTGCCGGACTGCGAGTTGACGCGGATCACGGCCTCGTAGGAGCGACCGAGGTCCTTCGGGTCGATCGGCAGGTACGGAACTGCCCACTCGATCTCGTCGACCGTGACGCCTTCGGCAGCGGCACGGGCCGCCATCGCCTCGAAACCCTTCTTGATGGCATCCTGATGCGATCCGCTGAACGCGGTGAAGACCAGGTCGCCCGCCCACGGGCTGCGCTCGGGCACGGGCAGCTGGTTGCAGTACTCCACCGTGCGCTTGACCTGGTCGATGTCGCTGAAGTCGATCTGCGGGTCGATCCCCTGCGTGAACAGGTTGATGCCCAGAGCCACGATGTCGACGTTGCCGGTGCGCTCGCCGTTGCCGAACAGGCACCCCTCGATGCGGTCGGCACCGGCCATGTAGCCGAGCTCGGCCGCGGCGATCGCGGTGCCGCGATCGTTGTGCGGATGCAGGGAGAGGATCACGTTCTCACGGTGCGCCAGGTGACGGCTCATCCACTCGATCGAGTCGGCGTAGACGTTCGGCGTGGCCATCTCGACCGTGGCCGGCAGGTTGATGATGACCTTGCGGTCCGGAGTCGGTTCGAAGACCTCGATCACCTGGTTGCAGACGTCGACGGCGAATTCGAGCTCGGTTCCGGTGTAGCTCTCGGGCGAGTACTCGTAGTACACCTGCGTGTCAGGAATCGTCTTCTCGAACTTCCGGCACAGCCGCGCGCCTTCCAGGGCGATGTCGATGATGCCCTGCTTGTCGGTCCGGAACACGACCTCGCGCTGCAGCACGCTCGTGGAGTTGTACAGGTGCACGATCGCCTGCTTCGCCCCGGCGATCGACTCGTAGGTGCGCTCGATGAGGTGCTCGCGCGCCTGCGTCAGCACCTGGATCGTGACATCGTCGGGAATCAGGTTCTCTTCGATGAGCTGCCGGACGAAGTCGAAGTCGGTCTGGCTGGCGGAGGGGAACCCGACTTCGATCTCCTTGTAGCCCATGCTGACGAGCAGCTCGAACATGACGCGCTTGCGCTCGGGCGACATCGGGTCGATGAGGGCCTGGTTGCCGTCGCGGAGGTCTACGGCGCACCAGCGAGGAGCCTGCGTGATGCGGGCATCCGGCCAGGTGCGGTCAGGCAGGTGGACGGTGATCTGCTCGTGGAACGGCCGGTACTTGTGGATCGGCATCGTGGACGGGCGCTGAGTGTTCTGCATGATGGGGCTTCTTCTCTTCGTCAAAGTGATCGGGCCAACACAAGCGCCGCGACGAGGAAGGCCCTAGCTGGAGGACTCGTCGCGGCAGCTAAGAAGAAGCAGACCGCCGAAAGGCATGCGGCCATGGTAGCAGTCCTCGCCGGATGGTTCGCGCATCGGCCTGAGACGAACCACGCCGACGTGACACTGTGAGGTATGAGCACTTTGCGCCGTCGCCTGCTTCTCACGTCCTCCGCCCTCCTCGGATTGCTGCTGGCCGCCGGGTGCACCTCCGCCCCCGGAGGTTCGCCGGCCCCCACGAGTTCGGCGACTGACCCCGGAGCCGAGCGTCTCGGTGCCATCGCCCCAGCAGATCCGCCGGCCGGCCGTATGCTCGGCGTCGGGACGGTGCTGGATGTCGCCGGTGACGTGCAACTGTGCCTCGGCCCGATCATGGAGTCGTATCCGCCGCAATGCCACGGGATCCCCCTCGACGATTGGACATGGGACGGACTCGACGGCAACGAGACGAGCGGGGACACGCGTTGGGGTTCCTACGCGGTCTACGGCAGTTATGACGGAGAGCGCATCGCTCGCACCGATGAGCCGATCATGCTGGCGCTCTTCGACCCGATCGCCCCCGTAGACCCCACCGGAGGCGTCGAGGGCAAGACCTCGGAGGCCGACCTCACCCGCATCCAGGATGATCTTGCCGCCCGGCTCGGCAGCGACGCACTCGGCATCTCGGTTCGTGAGGGCTACGTCTGGGTCGATGTCGCCTGGGACGACGGGAGCTGGCAGCAGGCGGCCGACGAAGAGTTCGGCGATGGCGTCGTGATCGTCGCATCCGCTCTGCGCGAGGTCGACTAGAGCGCGGGAACCAGCGCGATCTTGCCCCCGGGATGCCCGTCGGCGAGCACCTGCAGAGCGAGCGGCGCCTGATCCAGCGGGAAGGTGCGCGCCATCGGCACCACCAGATCGCCCTTCTCTGCGAGGACGATCAGCTCGGATCGAGCGCGGTCGCGGAAGCGCGCGCTCTCGGGCATCGACCGGCGATCGCAAGGAAGCCGTCGGATGCGGCGCGGCCGGGTGCCGCGACCGTCACGATCCGCGAGCGATCGGTGACGAGTTCGAGGGAGACGTCCACGGCTTCATCGGTGCCCACGGCATCCAGCGCGGCCGAGATCGGCGCCGTGGCTATCTCACGCACGCGTTCCGCGAGCCCGCGTCCGTACCGCGTCGGAACGCCGCCGAAACGGCGCACTTCGTCCGCGCGAGCCTCGCTCGCCGTGCCGATGACGCGGATCCCGCGCAGTGCCGCCTGCTGGAGCACGCTGACGCCGACCGCCCCTGAGGCGCCGTGCAGCAGGATCGTCTCCCCCTCGACGACACGTGCGACGGCGAGCATCTCCGCTGCGGTGGTGCCCGCCAGCAGGAGATTCGCCGCTTCCGGATGGGTCATCGTCGTCGGCTTGGCAAACACCTTCTCGGCCGGCACCGTGAGTGCGGTGGCGTAGCCCCCGCGAACCCGGAAAGCGATGACCTCATCGCCCACCTGCACAGGCCCCGAGCCGATCACCGTCTCCGGACCGACGGCGGCGATCACGCCGGACACCTCGTAGCCGATGGGAACCGGCAGCTCCGCACCGGGGCGCGGCACGGCGACGTGCTTCGCGTCGGCGGGATTGACGCCGGCCGCGTGCACGCGGATCGTCACTTCTCCCTGTCGCGGGGCCGGCACGTCGAACTCGACGAACTCCCACCGCTCGGGCGGACCCCAGCTCGCGGCAACCCAGCGCCGGGCCATCAGAGGGAGCAGCGGATGTTCGTGACGGGGCCGTAGATGTTCGTCGACCCTCCGGCGTATGCGGTCGCGACCGGAGTCGTTCCGTTCCGCGCCTGCGTCGATCCTGACGTTCGCGCGTGCGCGAGCGACTTCGCGACGAAATTCGACGGGATCGTCTGGCCGCCGCACACGCCCCAACTGAGCGAGGAGCCGTTCAGGGAGTAACCATTGAACACGCAGACACGTCCGTCTGCGCAAGGTCCCACCGCTGCGCGCGCCGTTCTGGCGCTCCCGCTCGGAACCGTCATCTCCATATCCAGCGCCGGCCAGACCGCGTGATACGCATCGACGAGGACGCCGCCGGGAACCGCTTCCATCATCTCGACGATCTGCGGATCGGCATCGATACCGTCCGGGGAGGCATCTGCGACAGCGGGCGTCATCGCCATCGCACCGATCAGCATGCCCAGTGCCACGCCCACAACGGTTCTCCAGCGCGTCATCGCACCATCTCCTCTGTCACGTCCCACAGGCGGTAGGCGATGATCGCCCCCGCGGGCAGCATGTCGTCCTCGCCCCCCAGGCTCGTCGTCTCCATGCCGACGATCCGACCTGTCTCCAAGGAGATCAGGATGACCTCGGTCGCCGCCCCATTCGCCGACGGCATGCTGATCCCGGCGACAGGTCGGCCGAGCCGGTCCGTCGTCGCGCCGAGCGCGGTCGTTCCCTCGGCGGCGGCGAGC
This sequence comes from Microbacterium sp. LTA6, assembly GCF_045690355.1. Lineage (NCBI taxonomy): Bacteria > Bacillati > Actinomycetota > Actinomycetes > Micrococcales > Microbacteriaceae > Microbacterium > Microbacterium sp. LTA6. The sequence goes on along the minus strand of NZ_CP147855.1, from coordinate 3,113,051 downwards.
ACGTCCAGGAGATGACCCTGCTGCTCGTTCGTGAGGGTCCACTGCTCGACGGCATCACTGAGGTATCGGGAGACCTCACCGGCTGTGGGGTCGTTCGGCATGCCGAATGCGGTGAGCATCGCGACCATATCTTCGGCCGAAGAACCGGGAGGATCGACGACCGGGGTTCCGAACTGACCCGGTTCCATGATGAGGTCGCTCACGATCTCACCGCTGCTCGAGACCTCGGCCTGCGTGTTGGCCACCGCGTCATCGGGGTCGTAAGGCTCGCCTGCGATGATCGTCATCCGGCCGGAGAGGTCCGCCTCCCAGCGCAGAATCGAGAGTTGCGGAACGACCTCAGACTCCTGTGCCGTCATGTCGATCGCGTATCCCCACGAGGCCGCTCGGACGAATCGCTCCGGTGCTTCGGGGCCCTCGGTCTCGGTGAGTGCCACGTGCGCGTCATCCAAGATCTGCTCCACCGAACCGGAATCCGCGAAGGTCAGGGGCTGCGGGGCGCCCGCCATCGCCTGCCCCTGCGGACTGAAGACGGCGAAGGCGACCACGCCGGCGACGGCGACGCCGGCCACTGCCGTCGCCCAGCGCAGCCCGACAGCCCGAGCGTGCTTCTGTCTGACTTTGCCGCTCATGATCCGGTCTCGCATCATGAGCGCGGCAGCATCCGGTTTCGCGTCCCGCGGCGTTCCTGCGGGGTCGGCGTTAGTCAGAATCCGATCGAGCAGAGTGCTCTCACTCATCCTGTCCCCCCCTCCGCGTTCAGACGGATGCGCAGCCTCTCCTGCGCCCGACGCAAGGTTCTGCTCACTCCCGCGTGCGGGGTGCGCAGCATCTCGGCGATGTCCCCCACGGACAACCCATCCCAGTATGTGAGCATGATGATACGCCGCTCGCGGGCGCTGAGGGCTGTGAATGCGTCGAGTACGGCCGCTCGGCCCACCGGCCCGATTCTGTGCGGTTCCCCGCCGAGCTCCTCGTGCACGACCTCGAGCATCTTCGTCCGCGGGCGCGGGCGCCGCGCACGTCCCCGCAACCTGCGGTCCGCAGCACGAAGCAGCCAGATCCGTCCCATGGGGCGGTCGGGATCAAGTCGCGACCACGCCAGCAGGAACACCTCCGAGAGCACCTCGGACACCTCGGCATCGTCGTCGACGATCCACTCGATATGGTGGCGGACCGGTGCCCAGTGCTCGTCGAAGATCCGGTTGAAGATCTCATTGCGGCGCGTTTCCCGGTCGTGGCTTCCGCCGCTCATTCCCGGGGAGCCGAGGAGAGTGCGACCTCGGCCGGCGCGGTTCGGGCCGCCACCTCAGAACCCGAGTCTGCCGAGCTGCTTCGGGTCGCGCTGCCACTCCTTCGCGACCTTCACGTGCAGTCCCAGGAAGACCCGCGTGCCGAGCAGCTCCTCGATCCCCACCCGTGCGCGCTTGCCGACATCCGCCAGCCGAGACCCTTTGTGGCCGATGATGATGGCCTTCTGGCTGTCGCGCTCGACGACGATCTGGGCGTGCACGTCCGTGAGGTCGCTGTTCTCACGCGGCGCGATGTCGTCGATCACGACCGCGATCGAGTGCGGCAATTCGTCTCGCACACCCTCGAGAGCTGCTTCGCGAATGATCTCGGCGATCCGGTCCTCTTCGGACTCGTCCGTCGTGATTCCCTCGTCGTAGAGCGCCGGCCCCACCGGCATCAGGGAGAGAACCTCATCGCACAGCACTTCCAGCTGGTCGCGCGTCAGCGCCGACAGCGGGATCACGGCGTCCCAGTCCTCGCGAAGGGCGTCGACCTCCATCAGGCGTTCCGTGATCTGGTCGCGGCCGGCCGCATCCGTCTTCGTCACGATCGCGATCTTCTTCGCCCGTGCATAACCGTCCAGAGAAGCGGCGATCCGCCGGTCACCCGGCCCCACCTTCTCGGTGGCAGGAACGCAGAAGCCGATGACGTCGACATCGCCGAGAACCTGCTCGACGAGATTGTTCAGTCGTTCGCCCAGGAGCGTCCTCGGCTTGTGGATGCCGGGGGTGTCGACGATCACGAGCTGCCCTTCGGGCCGATTCACGATGCCGCGGATCGCCCGTCGGGTCGTCTGCGGCTTCTCGCTGGTGATCGCGATCTTCTCGCCGACCAGGGCGTTCGTCAGTGTGGATTTGCCCACATTGGGCCGGCCGACGAAGGTCACGAACCCGCTTCGCGTCTGCTCAGTCATCTCGTCGTTCTCCTTCATGATGCGTTCCTTCCACGTTCCCGGCCGCGCGTTCCACGAAGACGGTCGCGATCCCGCGACCACGTCCCCGCGACGCGCCGCCGGTGAGCTCCAAGCCCTCGACCGTCGCGGTCGAGCCGGGCTGCGGCACCTGGCCGAGCTCCTTGCCGAGCAGTCCGCCGATCGAGTCCACGTCTTCGTCCTCGAGCTCCAGGCCGAAGAGGTCGCCGACGTCTTCGAGTGAGAGCCGCGCGCTGACCCGGTACCGTCCGGCGCCCAGTTCGACGATCTCGGCCGAGACCTGGTCGTACTCGTCTGCGATCTCTCCGACCAGCTCTTCGATCAGATCTTCCAGGGTCACCAACCCGGAGATGCCGCCGTGCTCGTCGATGACGAGGCACACATGAACGGCGTCGCGTTTCATCTGCTGCAGCAAGGTCTCGGCGCGCATCGACTCCGGCACGAAGGTCGCTGGTCGAGCGATCGGGCGGACGGATGCCGTGCGCCAGGCGTTCTCGTCGCGGAAGGCGAACTGCACGAGGTCCTTCAAATAGAGGACCCCGACGACGTCGTCGGCCTCGTCGTCGACGACCGGCATCCGGGACACACCGCGGTTCAGGAACAGCGCCATCGCCTCGCTGGTCGACGCGGTGGCATCGACGGTCACCATCTCGGTGCGCGGGACCATCACGGCACGGACGAACTGGTCGGTGAAGTCGAAGACCGAGTGGATGAGGTCACGGTCGTCGGCCTCGATGAGGTCGTTGGATGCGGCTTCATCGACCATGCTCAGCAGCTGCTCCTCCGAGGTGAAGGAGCTGCGGCCGGTACCGGGGGTCACCCGGTTTCCCAGGGCGACAAGCCCCTGCGCGAGCGGACCGAGGAGGATGCGCAGTCCTCGTACGATCGGGGCGTTGGCACGCAGCATCCGATCGGAGTGGTGTCGGCCGAACGTGCGCGGGCTGGCTCCGACCAGAACGAAGGTGATTCCCGTCATCAGCACGGCAGCGGCGAGCATCGCCCACCAGATGTTGTCGAAGAGGCTCGTGAAGGCGACGGTGACGAGCACGGCGGCCGTCACCTCGGCGAGAACGCGGATGAACGCCACCGCGTTGACGTGGACGTCCGGGTCGGCTGCGATCCTCGCCAGCTGGCGGGCATTGCGGCCGTCGGCGCCCATCTCCTCGAGGTCGGAGCGCGACGTCACACCGAAGGCGGCGTCGATCGCCGCCATCAGGCCGCCGAAGGCGACGAGCAGGACGGCGCCGGCGAGCAGGAATCCGGCTGTCATCGTCGGCGTTCGGCTGCAGCGAAGCCCACGATGAGCTCCTTCTGCAGTCCGAACATCTCGCGCTCCTCGTCGGGCTCGGCGTGGTCGAATCCGAGGAGGTGCAGCAGTCCATGCGTGGTCAGCAGAATGAGCTCGTCCATCAGCGAATGGCCGGCGGCCTGCGCCTGCGTCTCGGCGACCTGCGGGCACAGCACGATGTCGCCGAGCAGACCGGGAGCGGTCGGACGGTCCTCGGTGCCAGGGCGCAGCTCATCCATCGGGAAGCTCAGCACATCGGTCGGGCCGGGCTCGTCCATCCACTGCACGTGCAGGGCTTCCATGGCGCCCTCGTCGACGAGCACGATCGCCACCTCGGCGTCGGGGCTGACGTGCATCTGCGCGAGGTTGAAGTCCGTGAGCCGCTGCAGCACGGTCTCGTCGACGACGATGGCCGATTCGTTATTGATCTCGATCATGAGAGTCCTCGTTTCGGCATCCGGTCTCGGGGTCCTGGTCGCTGGGGTCCGCGGCGTTCTGCGCGGTTCGCGAACTCTGCCGCCTGCTCGCGCTCGAACCGCTGCGCGGTTCGCTGCTCGTCGTACTCGCTGTACGCGTCGACGATCCGTCCGACCAGGGAGTGGCGCACCACGTCGGCACTGGTGAGTCGCGAGAAGTGGATGTCCTCGATGTCGTTCAGCACCCGCGTCACGAGGCGCAGTCCGGACGCGCCCTGCGGGAGGTCGACCTGCGTGATGTCGCCCGTGACGACCATCTTCGTGCCGAAACCGAGGCGGGTGAGGAACATCTTCATCTGCTCAGGCGTGGTGTTCTGCGCTTCGTCGAGCACGACGAAGGAGTCGTTCAGCGTGCGCCCGCGCATGTACGCGAGCGGAGCGACCTCGATCGTGCCCGTGGCCATCAGGCGCGGCACGATCTCGGGGTCCATCATCTCGTTCAGCGCGTCGTACAGAGGTCGCAGGTACGGGTCGATCTTGTCGCTCAGCGTTCCGGGGAGGAACCCCAGACGCTCCCCGGCCTCGACGGCCGGTCGCGTGAGGATGATCCGGGTGACCTCTTTGCGCTGCAGCGCCTGCACGGCTTTTGCCATCGCGAGGTACGTCTTCCCGGTGCCGGCGGGGCCGATACCGAAGACGATCGTGTTCTCCTCGATCGCGTCGACGTACTCCTTCTGCCCGAGCGTCTTGGGTCGGATGACCCTGCCCCTGGTGGACAGGATCGCCTCACCGAGCACCTCGCTCGGACGAGGACCGCCCTCGTGGCGCAGCATTCTGGCGGAGTTCTCGACATCACTGGGCACGAGATCGTGACCTGCCTTCGTCATCGCGAGCAGCTCGTCGACGAGGGTCTTCGCCTTGGCGACCGCCTCGGCATCGCCGGTCAGCGTGATCTCGTTGCCGCGGACCAGCACCTGCACATCACGGTGCTCCTTCTCGAGCATCCGCAGCAGCCGATCCTGCGGCCCGAGCAACTGCACCATGGCGACGCCATCGGCGTAGATCCGCTCCACGACCTCGGATTCTCGGGAGTCAGGCACCGACGCTCCGCTCGCTCAGTCCGCCGCCCAGCACATGGGCATGGACGTGGAACACGGTTTGACCGGCGTTCGCACCGGTGTTGAAGACGAGGCGGAAATCGCCGTCCTCGGTGTGCTCGACCGCGAGCTTCTCGGCGAACTCGATGAGCTCGGCCAGCAAGGCGGGATCGGCGGCCGCCAGCTCGGCGACATTCGGGTACTCCTGCGTCTTCGGGATCACCAGGAGGTGCACGGGGGCCTGCGGGGCGATGTCGCGCAGTGCGAAGAGGCGGTCGGTCTCGGCGAGGATCTCGCCGGGGATCTCCCCGTTCAGGATGCGCGTGAAGATCGAGGGTTCCGTCATGGGTCCAGCTTACTTGCGGGCCTGTGTGCCATGGGCGCCGGAGCCCATCGGGGCATCACCAGCGATCGAGGGCCACCGACAGCACGGCGATCGCCGCAGGGCCAGCGGTCGAGGTGCGCAGCACGGTCTCACCGAGCAGCACGCGTTCGGCACCGGCATCCGCCAGGCGGCGGAGCTCCTCGTCGGAGATGCCACCTTCCGGTCCCACGACGAGCACGATGTCTCGGCCGTCTGGCGTGAGGTCGGACAACCGGACCTCGGCCGTCGGATCGAGCAGCAGCACCCGCTGCACCGCCACGCGCTCGACGAGCTGCGCGGTCGACACCGGCGCTGACACCTCAGGAACCCAGGCGCGGTGCGCCTGCTTCGCCGCCTCGCGCACGATGGAGGCCCAACGCTCCCGGCCCTTGATCGCCTTCGGCCCGTCCCACCGCGAAACGCTGCGGCTGGCCTGCCACGGCACGATCTCGTCGACGCCGAGCTCGCACGCAGCCTGCACAGCCAGCTCATCGCGGTCGCCCTTGGCCAACGCCTGCACGAGCACGATCCTCGGGCTCGGCGCCGCGTGTTCCGTGCGCTCCGAGATCCGCACATCGACCTGCGATGGCGACACGTCCTCGGCCACCCCGGCGAGCCAGACTCCGGAGCCGTCGCCGACCGTCACCGTTTCACCGACCCGCAACCTCCGCACGACGGCGGCATGCTTCGCCTCGGCACCGGTCAGCGACACGATGTCGCCCACCGAAGCATCCGACGACGACTCAAGCAGGAAGTGCAGCGCCATGGCTCAGTCCTTCGGTCAGTGCGTGCGGAAGCGATCGCGGAGCTTGGAGAACAGACCCTGCTGGAACTGCGCGAGTTGCGGAGCCGGTGCCTTCGACTTCTTCGCGAAGTCCTCGATCAGCGCGCGCTGAGCAGAGTCCAGCTTCGTCGGCGTGACGACCTGCACTCCCACCCGAAGGTCGCCGCGCTGGCTACCGCGCAGTGGCGTGACTCCGCGGCCCTTGATGGTGAGCACGTCGCCCGCCTGCACGCCGGGACGAATCTCCAGATCGACGACGCCATCGAGGCCGTCGATCGAGGTCTCCGTGCCGAGAATCGCGTCGGTCATCGACACTTCGAGCGTCGCGAGCAGATCGTCACCGTCGCGGCTGAACGCGGCGTGCGGCGACACGGTCACCTCGACGTAGAGGTCACCGTTCGGACCGCCCGCCTTGCCCACCTCGCCGGAGCCGGGAAGCTGCAGACGCAGGCCGGTCTCGACACCGGAGGGGATGTCCAGCGAGACCGTACGACGAGAGCGCACGCGCCCCTGACCGCCACAGGTCGCGCACGGATACGGGATCGTGGTGCCGTAGCCTTCGCAGCTGCCGCACGGGGCAGAGGTGACGACGTTGCCGAGGAGACTGCGCACCTGACGCTGCACATGACCGGATCCACCGCAGATGTCGCAGGTCACCGGCGAAGTGCCCTCCTGGCAGCAGGAGCCCTGGCAGGTCTCGCAGAGCACGGCGGTGTCGACCTCGATGTCGCGGTGCGCACCGAACACGACGTCGCCGAGCTCGAGTGTCACTCGGACCAGTGCGTCCTGGCCGCGCTCCCGGCGCGACCGCGGCCGGGCGCTGCGCCCGCCACCCTGTGACGCCCCGAAGAACTGCTCGAAGATGTCGCCGAACCCGCCGAAGCCACTGAAGTTCTGGCCGGCGCCGTCACCGCCGCCCATGTCGTAGCGACGACGGGAGTCGTCGTCGCTGAGCACGTCATAGGCATGGGTGACGAGCTTGAAGCGCTCCGACGCTTCCTCGCCCGGATTCACATCCGGGTGCAGCTGCCTCGCCAAGCGTCGGTAGGCCTTCTTGATCTCGTCAGTGGAAGCGTCCCGGGAAACTCCGAGAACCTCATAGTGGTCCGCCACAATCACCTTTCCGCGTACGCGCGTTCGTTCGTGCGGGAGCCGCGTCAGCGGCTTCCCTCGTCTTCGTCGAGCAGCCGCGACAGGTAGCGGGCCACGGCCCGTGCCGCCGCGAGGTTGCTCGGATAGTCCATGCGGGTCGGCCCCATCACGCCGACTCTCGCCGTTCCGCTGGGGGCGGCGTAGTTGCTGGCGACGATCGAGGCCTCGCCGAGTCCGAACGGAGCATTCTCCGTGCCGATGCTCGTCGCGAGGCCGTGCTCGTCGCTCACCATCTCGCTCATCAGCCGCAGCAGGGTGACCTGCTCCTCGATCGCCTCGAGGATCGGATGGATGCTGCCGCGGAAGTCCTGCTCGCGACGGGCCAGCGTCGCCGCTCCCGCCATCACCAGCCGCTCCTGGCGGAACTCTCCCAGTTCGTCGACGATGACCGACGCGAGAGTGTGCAGCGCGGCATCCTTCGTCTTCGAGTCCGCCGCCGCCAGCAGTCCGCCCAGACGGTCTGCGGCATCACTGACCGCACGACCGGTGATCAGGGCGGAAAGACGCGCACGCAGCACCGCCATGTCTGCTTCGTCGACGTCGACGGGAAGCGGCGCGAGCCGCTGGGATACGCCACCGGCATCGGTCACGAGCACGACGAGCAGACGGTTCGGCGCCAGGGCGACGAGCTCGAGGTGCGTGAGGTGCGCGCGCGCGAACGACGGATACTGGGCGAGCGCGACCTGACCCGTGAGCTGTGTGAGCACGCGGACGGTGCGGGCCATGAGGTCGTCGAGGTCGGCGGGTGCGGCGAGGAACGACTCGATCGCCGTGCGCTGGGCGACCGAGAGCGGTCGCAGCTGGGCGAGGTGGTTGACGAAGACGCGATAGCCCTTGTCGGTCGGCACCCGCCCGGAGGAGGTGTGCGGTGCGGCGATCAGCTCCTCGTCCTCGAGCTGCGCCATGTCGTTGCGGATCGTCGCCGCGGAGACGCCGAAGGAGTACCGGTCGACGATCGACCTGCTCCCGACGGGTTCGCGGGTCTCGACATAGTCCTGCACGATCGCGCGGAGAACCTGCAGTCCTCGCTCGGTGACCATGTCGCCTCCTCCCGTTGTCTCGCCGATGTTCGCTGGCACTCGAATACTCAGAGTGCCAATTCTACCTGTGCGCGACCCTTTCCGCCTGGAACTCATCGACGCGAACGGGCAATACGATGACGATCATGACCCCCGACCCCCGGATCACCATCAGCACCGGCACCGTACAGGGCTCTGCGGTGGACGGCATCAGGCGCTTCCTGGGCATCCCCTACGCGGCTGCTCCCTTCGGCGCGAATCGCTTCCGTGCCCCGCAGCCTCCCGCACCGTGGAACGGTGTGCGCTCGGCGACCGCTTTCGGCGCCACCGCTCCACAGCTCCCCTATCCGGGCGCGATCGGTGAGCTTCTCGGGTCCGTGCGCATCGATGGAGACGACATCCTCACGGTGAACGTCTGGGCGCCGGACGACGCGGTGGCGACGCGGCCCGGATCACCGCGATGGGTGAATCGGCGGGCGGAGCGCTCGTCGCCGGCCTCCTCGCCAGGGAGGACACCCGGCGGATGATCAGCGGGGCGATCATCGAATCGGCCCCCCTCGAGGCGCAGACACTCGCCAAAGCCGGCAGGGTCACGGCGCAGATGGCGAAACAGCTCGGAATCCGTTCTGATCGGAAGTCCTTCGCCGCGGTGGCGCCGGATCGTCTCCTCGAGATCCGCCGGCGGCTGTCTGCGGGCTCTTCACCGCTTCGCGGGGCACCCGGGTTCCAATTCGCGATCGACGAGGAGAGTCTTCCTCGCTCGCCCCACGAGGTGATCGGCGAGATCGACACTCCGCTTCTCATCGGCTCCAACACCGATGAGTACCGGCTGTGGCTCACACCGGATGCCCTCGCCGGGATCACTGAGCTCAAGCTGCTGGCTGCGCGCTTGGCCCTGCGCATCCCGCGGCGCGCGGTGAGCGCCTACCGAGCAGACTGGCCACAGGCCTCCCCCGGCGAGATCGCCGGTCAGCTGCTGACCGACCGCATGCTCCGAGCGCCACTGAGCAGGCTCGCGTCCACCCGGAAGGCGCCGACGTACGTCTACGAGTTCGCGTGGCAGAGTCCCGTGCGCGATCTTCGCGCGGCACACGGGCTGGAACTCGGGTTCGTCTTCGACCGTTTGGGCGATGACGAGGCGCTGCGCATGGCCGGACCTGAAGCGCCGCAGGAGCTCGCCGCAGAAATGCACGCGGCATGGATTCGGTTCATCAAGACCGGCGATCCGGGTTGGCCGGCTTTCGATGCACAGCGCCAGACCCGCCTTTTCGACGCCGAGACGACGACGGTCGTGCAGCGCCGCGCGACGGCGATGGACCTGCTGCCCTAGTCGGTGAGTTCTCTGACCACCGCGTCGGCCAGCAGCCGCCCGCGCAACGTCAGCCGCACCCGACCACGCAGGGCGGATGCCGGATCGACGAGTCCGTCTGCGATGAGTCCCGCGACGCGCGATCGCTTCGCGGGCGGCAGTTCGGCCACCGCGAAACCTTCTGCCAATCGACTCTCGAGCAGCACCCGCTCCAGCATCCGTGCCTGTTCACCGGGACGCTCTGTGCCGGCCGCCGGCGATTCGGATGCCGCGAGCCGCTGCGCGTAGGCGGCGGGGTGCTTCACATTCCACCAGCGGAGCCCTGCGACGTGGCTGTGCGCCCCCGGCCCGAACCCCCACCAGTCGCTCCCCCGCCAGTACGCGAGGTTGTGACGCGATCGCTGGTCGGGATCGCGAGCCCAGTTGCTGATCTCGTACCAATCGAAGCCGGCGGCGGCGAGCCGCGCGTCCGCCAGTTCGTACATGTCGGCCTGCACGTCGTCGTCGGGCGTCGGCACCTCGCCGCGGCGGATCTGGCGAGCGAGCTTCGTGCCGTCCTCGATGATCAACGCGTACGCCGAGATGTGGTCGGACTCGAGTGCGAGCGCCGCATCGAGAGAAGCCTCCCAGTCGGCGAGTGACTCCCCTGGTGCGCCGTAGATGAGATCGACGCTCACGGCCAGCCCCGCGTCCTTGGCGGCGGCGACGGCGGTGCGCACGTTCTCCGGGTCATGGGTGCGGTCCAGAGCGGCGAGCACATGCGGCACCGCGGACTGCATGCCGATCGACAGGCGAGTCACGCCGGCATCGGCCAGCGTCCTGGCGACGGACGGCGTCACGGTGTCGGGGTTGGCTTCGACGGTGACCTCCGCACCGTCGACGATCCCGAACGCGGAGACCGCGGCACCCAGCATCCGGGCGAGATCCCCCGCCGGAAGCAGCGTGGGGGTGCCGCCGCCGAAGAAGACCGTGTCCATCGGTCGGAGGGCGCCGGCGTCGCCGAGAACGGTTCGGGCCAGGGCGATCTCGGCCTCGAGCGTCGAGGCGTAGTCCTCCTGCCGCGCTCCGCGCAGCTCACCGGATGTATAGGTGTTGAAGTCGCAGTAGCCGCAGCGCACTCGGCAGAACGGGATATGCAGGTACGCGGAGAACGGCACGGTGAGATCGATCGGGAGGTCGTGCGGCAGACGACCGTCGGTGGGCGCGGGATCGCCGAGAGGGAGCGACGCGCCCATCAGAGAGTGCGTGCCATCAGACGGGGGTCGCGTACAGCGGGGAGATCGCCCGGAGGTACCTCGCGAACAGCTCACGGCGGCGGCGCTTCACCAGAACCGGCACCGTCCGGTAGAGCAGAGCATTCGGCGCATCGAACGCTCGCACGGTGAACCACACTTCGTCGTTGTCCTCGCGCCACTCGAGGTCGAAGGACTCCTCGCCGCTCACGACCGAACCGCCGACCGTGCCGAGCACGAAGCCGACGCGGCGCGGTTCCTCCGTCACCGAGATCACGCGCAGCTCGGCATCCGCCCGCATGCCCGAGACCCGACCGTGCAGGCGAAGCGTCATGCCCGGACCGACGAACGGGGTTCCCTCGGCATCGAAGCGCTGCTCGACGTCGCGCTTGCTCGGAGCGACGGGGTTGCCCTCGGCATCGAAGCTCACGCCTGCATAGGCAGGACCCGACGCCGGGCGGACGTCTTCGATGCTCAGGCCGGCCGCGCGCTGCGCCGTCCAGGTCAGCAGGGATTCACCTGCGGACTGGAATCGCTCCGCACCACTGCCGATCCGCCAGGACTGCTCAGCGGGGATGCTGCGCTCCGGCGGATACTGCATCAGATCGGGCGCGTGGGTCGCACCCACGGCCGCATAGTCAACCGTGTCGTCTCGGAAAGTCCCGCGCCGCATGAGTTCCAGCCTACTTCCCGTTCCCTGGGCGAACACTCCCCACGCGCCGCGGGACGTCACATCCCGCGGAGATCTACTTCTTGTCCTTGCTGTCGACGTCGCCGGAGAGAGCAGCGATGAACGCCTCCTGCGGAACCTCGACACGACCGACCATCTTCATGCGCTTCTTGCCCTCCTTCTGCTTCTCGAGCAGCTTGCGCTTGCGGCTGATGTCACCGCCGTAGCACTTGGCGAGGACATCTTTGCGGAGGGCGCGAATCGTCTCACGGGCGATGATCCGCGCGCCGATCGCCGCCTGGATCGGGACTTCGAAGTTCTGGCGTGGGATGAGTTTGCGCAGCCGCTCCGTCATCAGGGTGCCGTAGGCGTACGCCTTGTCGCGGTGCACGATCGCGCTGAACGCGTCGACCTTGTCGCCCTGCAGCAGAACATCGACCTTGACCAGGTCGCCGTCCTGCTGGCCGGCGGGCTCGTAGTCGAGGCTCGCGTACCCCTGCGTCTTCGACTTCAGCTGATCGAAGAAATCGAAGACGATCTCACCGAGCGGCATCATGTATCGCAGTTCGACGCGCTCCTCGGAGAAGTACTCCATGCCCAGCAGCGCGCCGCGGCGCGTCTGGCAGAGCTCCATCACGGTACCGACATAGTCCTTCGGCAGCAGGATCGCGGCCTTGACCATCGGTTCGGCGACCGAGGCGACGCGACCGTCCGGGTACTCGCTCGGGTTGGTGACGATCACCTTCTCACCGATGTCGGTGGTCACTTCGTAGATCACGCTGGGTGCTGTGGTGATGAGATCGAGGTCGAACTCACGGGCCAGTCGCTCGGTGATGATCTCCAGGTGCAGCAGCCCGAGGAACCCGCAGCGGAAACCGAAGCCGAGCGCCACGGAGGTCTCCGGCTCGTACACGAGAGAAGCGTCGGAGAGCTTGAGCTTGTCCAGCGCCTCGCGCAGCTCGCTGTAGTCGCTGCCGTCGATCGGGTACAGACCGGAGTAGACCATCGGCTTCGGGTCGGTGTAGCCGGGAAGGGCATCGGATGCCGGCTTCCTGGCCGTCGTGACGGTGTCGCCGACCTTCGACAGGCGCACGTCCTTCACGCCGGTGATGAGGTAGCCCACTTCGCCGACGCCGAGACCCTTCGAGGGCACGGGTTCCGGGCTGGACACGCCGATTTCGAGGAGGTCGTGCGTGGCCCGCGTCGACATCATCTGGATACGCTCGCGCGGCTCCAGGGAGCCGTCGATCATGCGGACATAGGTGACGACGCCGCGGTAGGCGTCGTAGACGGAGTCGAAGATCATCGCGCGGGCAGGAGCGTCCGGGTCGCCCTTCGGCGCCGGGATCTGCTCCACGAGGCGGTCGAGCAGATCCTCCACACCGAGGCCTGTCTTGCCGGAAACTCGCAGCACGTCTTCCGGGCGACCGCCGATCAGAGACGCGAGTTCCTTCGCGTACTTCTCGGGGTCGGCCGCCGGCAGATCGATCTTGTTCAGCACCGGGATGATGTGCAGATCGTTCTCCAGCGCGAGATAGAGGTTCGCGAGGGTCTGAGCCTCGATACCCTGCGCGGCGTCGACGAGGAGAAGCGCTCCTTCGCAGGCCGCGAGCGAGCGGGAGACCTCATAGGTGAAGTCCACGTGACCGGGGGTGTCGATCATGTTCAGCGCGAACGTCTCACCGTTCAGCATCCAGGGCATGCGCACGGCCTGGCTCTTGATGGTGATGCCGCGTTCGCGCTCGATGTCCATGCGGTCCAGATACTGCGCCCGCATGTCGCGATCCGAGACCACGCCGGTGATGCCGAGCATACGGTCGGCGAGCGTCGACTTGCCGTGATCGATGTGGGCGATGATGCAGAAGTTGCGGATCTGCGTCGCCGGAGTCGCGGCAGGCTGAAGGGAGGTGAGAGCGCGTGGTGACATGTCCACACGATTCTACGGTCAGGCGATGCTAATCCTCGATTCGCCCGAACCGGTGATAGTCTCCCGAGGTTGCCCCAGACGGTTCCGTGACACTGAATCCCGCAGGCGTCACGACTCCGTCACACGTCAGGAGCCGATCGCGCGTCGCGTGGATCGTCGGATGATGCTTGAATTGCAACCGACCCAGCGCTGCGTCGGCAGATCCCGAGCGCGTCTGTAAACGAGAAAGAATCATTACCTTGATCAAGTTTCTGTTGCGCCGCCTCGTGGGGTGGGTACTGATGATCGTCATCGCGACGAACATCACCTACTTCCTCGCCTGGAACTTCCTCGATCCCGAGAACAACTACGTCGGTCGCCGCCCCCCGAAGACAGCCGATGAGATCGCTGCCCTCCTGGAGCCACGAAACCTCAGCGAGACCGTGCCGCTGATCGAGCGGTGGTGGAACTGGATCACCGCCATCGTCCTGCGCTGGGACTGGGGCCTGGGGCCGACCGGTCAGTCGGTCAACGAGCAGGTCGCCTACCGCATGTGGGTCAGCGCTGAGCTCGTTCTGGGCGCCACGATCATCACCACGATCCTCGGAATCGCGCTGGGTGTGTACACGGCCTCCCGCCAGTACAAGCTCGCCGACCGGATCGGTCAGGCGACGTCGATCGTCACGATGAACATTCCGGTCGTCGTTGCCGGTCTCGGCATCGTCCTGCTCGCCATCGGCTTCAACAACCTCGTCGGCGTGCGTGTCTTCTACGTCACCGGCTCCGCCAGTCAAGGCGTCGAAGGGTTCTTCCCCGTCCTCATCGACGTGCTCCAACACGTCACATTGCCGACATTGGGTCTCGTGCTCACGGGATACGCCGGAATCCACTTCCTGCAGCGTTCCCTTCTGCTGGACAACATCAAGGCCGATTACGTCCGCACCGCGCGCGCCAAGGGCCTGACCAAGCAGCAGGCGATCCGCAAGCACGCACTGCGCACTTCGCTGATCCCGGTGACGACGCAGGTCGCGTTCACGATTCCGCTCATCTTCACCGGGGCCGTGCTGACCGAGACGATCTTCAACTGGAACGGTATGGGGAAGTACTTCCTCGAGACCCTGAACACCAACGACATCCACGGCACCGTCGCGATCGCCGCATTCGGCGCTCTGCTGACGGCCATCGGCGCCATCCTCGCCGACATCGCCGTGGTGGTCCTCGATCCGAGAGTGCGGGTGAGCTGATGTCCATCGAGACTCTGGGGATGACCCCTGAACTGAGCAAGGAGCCGGCCGCACCGACGCGGCGCAAGCGCACCTCGATGTGGACGCTGTACCGCCGCCGCTTCATGCGCAACCGCGGCGCGGTCCTCGGGCTGTTCATCCTTGCCGCGCTCGTCCTGTTCGCCATCATCGGCCCGCTCGTCGCGCAGTACAGCCACACCGACCTGGACTTCCTCGCATTGCGCAAGGGGCCGTCGGCCGAGCACTGGTTCGGCACCAACGGCTCCGGCAACGACAACTTCGCCCAGGTCGCGGTCGGCCTGCAGCGTTCCATGATGATCGCCCTGCTCGTCGCCGTCGGTACGACGGTGGTGTCCGCGATCGTCGGTGCGACCGCCGCCTACTACGGCAAGCTCTACGAGCGCGTCACCCTGATCGTCATCCACTTCATGATGGTGGTCCCGAACTTCCTGATCCTCGCAATGATCTCGAACGACGTCGGCGGCAACTGGCTCGTGATCTCGCTGGTGATGATCTTCGTGGTCGGCTGGTTCATGCCGGCGCGCATCATCTGGACCCTCTCCCTCTCTCTCCGTGAGCGCGAGTACATCCACGCCGCCCGATACGCCGGGCTCTCCGGCATCCGCATCGTCCTGCGCCATATGCTTCCGAACATCGGTTCGCTGCTCGTGATCAACTTCACCCTCGGAATCGTGTCGGCTGTGCTGACCGAGACGGCGCTGTCGTTCCTCGGGTTCGGCGTGAAGCTCCCCGATGTGTCGCTCGGCGCGCTCATCGGCTACGGCTCGAGCACGCTCGCCAGCGCTCCGTGGCTGTTCGTCTTCCCCGCCGCAGCACTGACGATGCTCACCGTGTCGATGGCACTCATCGCCGATGGTCTGCGCGATGCCCTTGATCCGACCTCGGCGGCTGGAGGTCGCGCATGAGTACTGTTCTCTCCGTCAGGGACCTGCGAGTCAGCTTCCCCTCAGAAGCCGGTCGAGTCGACGCTGTCCGCGGCGTCTCCTTCGACCTCGAAGCCGGCAAGACGCTGGGCATCGTCGGCGAATCCGGCTCGGGCAAGTCCGTCACCTCGCTCGCGATCATGGGGCTTCTCGACGAGAACGCCAAGGTCACCGGTTCCATCGTGTTCGACGGTCAGGAGCTCATCGGCAAGTCCGACAAGCAGCTCTCGATGATCCGCGGCAACGGCATGGCGATGGTCTTCCAGGACCCGCTCACCTCGCTGACCCCGGTGTTCACCATCGGCGACCAGCTGATCGAGGCGCTCACCGTGCACCGGCGCCTGTCGAAGCGGGAGGCGTGGGACCGCTCCGTCGAACTGCTGAAGCTCGTCGGCATCCCCGAAGCGGACCGGCGGATGAAGTCGTTCCCGCACGAGTTCTCGGGCGGCATGCGCCAGCGCGTCGTCATCGCGATCGCGATGGCGAACAACCCGAAGCTCATCATCGCCGACGAACCGACCACTGCTCTCGATGTCACCATCCAGGCGCAGATCCTCGACCTCATGGACAAGGCGCAGGAGGAGACCGGCGCCGCCATGATGATGATCACGCACGACATGGGCGTGGTCGCCAAGACCGCAGACGACGTTCTGGTGATGTACGCGGGCAAGCCCGTCGAGCATGCGGAAGTGCGCGAGCTCTTCTACCACACGCGGATGCCGTACTCGATCGGCCTCCTCGGCGCGATCCCGCGCGTGGACAAGACTGAGAAGGTTCCGCTCATCCCGATCAAGGGCAACCCGCCCTTGCTCATCAACCTTCCGGACGCCTGCCCGTTCGCCGATCGCTGCCCGATCGCCGTCGACGCCTGCCGTCAGCGCGAGCCCGAGCTGCTGCCCGTGGTCACCGATGGCCACAAGGCGCACACCGCAGCATGCATCCGTGCACATGACATCGTGGACGGCGGCCTGATCGGCGGCCTGCCGGTGTTCCCCCTCCCCGAGATCCCGGAGAGCCCGCTCAGCCGACTCCCCCGCGAACAGCGCCCGATCACCCTCGAGGCGATCAACGTCACGAAGACCTTCCCGCTGACCAAGGGTGCGTTCCTCAAGCGCAAGGTCGGCGAGGTCCATGCCGTGAAGGGCATCAGCTTCGACGTCCGCGAGGGCGAGACCCTCGCCATCGTCGGCGAGTCCGGCAGCGGAAAGACCACGACGCTCCTGCAGATCATGGACCTCGTCAAGCAGGAGGACGGTGATATCCGCATCGCGGGAAAGAGCGTCGCCGACATCCGGTCGCGTTCTGAGGAGCGCGAGATGCGCCGCAACCTCCAGATCGTGTTCCAGGACCCGATGGGGGCGCTGGATCCGCGCATGACGGTGTGGGACATCATCGCCGAGCCGATGTTCGCCATCGGCATGGACAAGGACGACGTGCAGGACAGGGTCGAAGAGCTGATGGGGCTCGTCGGACTCGATCCCGCGCACAGTGACCGGTTCCCGACCGCGTTCTCCGGCGGACAGCGCCAGCGCATCGGCATCGCGCGTGCCCTCTCCACCAACCCGAAGGTCATCGTGCTCGATGAGCCGGTCTCGGCGCTCGACGTGTCGATCCAGGCCGGCGTCATCAACCTGCTCGACGAACTGAAGGCGAGGCTGGGCCTGTCGTACCTCTTCGTCGCGCACGATCTCGCCGTCGTCCGTCACATCGCCGACCGCGTCGCCGTGATGTACAAGGGAGACTTCGTCGAGTACGGAGACGTGGATCAGGTTTTCGACGATCCTCAGCACCCCTACACGAAGGCACTGCTCTCGGCGATCCCGATTCCCGATCCGGACATCGAGCGCACGCGTCAGCGCATCATCCTCCCCGTCGAAGGCTTCGACGCCGTGGCGGCGACTGCGCTCTGAGCCGTCGGCACAATGTGCACGGTCCGATAACATTCGGTGCCCATGCGCGTGAGCCGCAGTTCCACTGACTTATCCTGCCTCTATCCCAAGTAAGGCCGACAGGCACTAAGGAGTACCATGAAACGGCATCAGAAGCTGATGGGCATTGCAGCTCTCGGCGGCGCCCTTGCACTCGTCATGAGCGGATGTGCAGCAGGCAACGGCGGCGGCACCGAAGGCGAGGGCGAAGGTCCCAAGACCGTCACCGGCGCTGATTACAACCCGCAGCCCCGCGAGAACCTCAAGCAGGGTGGCGAGCTTCGCATCCCGATCTCGAACATCGCTGAGCAGCTGAACTACTTCCACAGCGACGGCGACGCCCGCGTGACGCAGGTCGGAACCTGGTTCCGCCCGCAGGTGCTGCTGATGGACCCGGACGGCACGATCAAGCCGAACCCGGCGTACCTCGACGACTACAGCTTCGGTGTCGAGGACGGCAAGACCGTCCTGCACTTCAAGGTCAACGAGAAGGCAGTCTGGAACGACGGCACGCCGATCGACGTCACCGCGTTCGAGGCGACCTGGAAGGCCAACAGCGGCCAGGACGAGGCTTACCTGCCCAACGCCACCGACGGCTGGAAGGAAATCGAGTCCGTCGAGGCCGGCGAGAACGACCGCGACGTCATCGTCACCTTCAAGGGCGAGTTCGCCTGGCCGGAGATGGTCTACTCGCAGCTGCTGCACCCCGCCGTGAACACGCCTGAGCTCTTCAACACGGCGTTCATCGGCGACTGGCACCCGGAGTGGGGCGCAGGCCCCTACACGATCGACAACTTCGACAAGAACGGCGGCGTCGTCGAGCTCGTTCCGAACGACAAGTGGTGGGGCGAGAAGCCGCTCCTCGACAAGGTCTCCTTCATCCAGATGGAGCCGACCGCTGCGGTCAACGCGCTGCTCAACGACGAGGTCGACATGGCCGAGACCGGCAGCGCCGAGCTGCTCGCTCAGGTCGCCGACCTCGAGGGCGTGACGACCTACAGTGGTCAGGCGACCGCGAACGCGCTGTTCATCCTGAACTCCGAGACTCCTGCCCTGGCAGACCTCGAGGTCCGCGAGGCGATCATGTCCGCGATCAACCTCGAGCAGGTCAAGGAGATCGTGTTCAACGGCCTCAACTACACCGAGGAGCCCGCAGGCTCGCTCACGCTGTTCTCGTTCCAGCCTGACTACGTCAACGCTCTGGAAGAGGCCGGCCGCAAGGACGGCGACACCGAGGGTGCCAACAAGATCCTCGATGACGCCGGCTGGACGCTCGGTGCAGACGGTGTCCGCGAGAAGGACGGCGTCCGCCTCGCGATCACGTTCCCGGGTCACAGCGACACCGAGACGGCACGCGCTCGTATGGTCGCAGTTCAGGCGCAGCTGAAGGAGATCGGTGTCGAGGTGACGGTGGACGTGCGTCCGTCGGCTGACTTCGCCGATGACTTCACGACGAAGAACTGGGACATGTTCTTCCTGAACTTCACCTCGTCCGACCCGTTCGGTGCTGCCTGGTACTGCCAGCTGTACTGCTCGGACAGTGGCCTGAACCTCTCGGGCACCGGCACCGAGGCGATCGACAAGAAGATCCACGAGCAGGTCGAGTCGCTTTCTGACCCGGTCGAGCAGACCAAGGCCGCGATGAAGCTCGAGTCCGAGATCTTCGCCGAGACCTGGGGTGTTCTGCCCGCGTTCAACGGCCCGGAGATCTGGACCGTCAAGAACGGCCTCGCCAACCTCACGCCCGAGCCCTACGTGGGCCTCGACCTCTTCGGCATCACGCCGGTGGAGAACGTGGGATACGAGAAGTAAGCCTTCTGGCACATTCGCAGCGGGGTCGGTGGTTCATCCACCGGCCCCGCTGTTCTTTATGCTGGCTCCTGTGAGCATCCAGGTCGTCTTCGTGCATGGCATCCGCACGTCCAGAACGATGTGGCTGTCGCAACAGGCGTTTCTCACCGAGCAGGGCATCCACTCCGTCGCCCTCGATCTGCCGGGGCACGGCAGCACCCTCGGTGAGACGTTCACCATCGAGGCGGCCCTGGCAACAGTGGATGCCGCGGTACGCAAGGCGGCACTCGACGGTCCCGTGCTGCTGGTGGGGCATTCCATGGGCGGGCTGCTCTGCCTGGCGATCGCCGGGGCGGCGGATCCGCCACCGATCGCTGGTGTGGTCGCTGCCTCCTGCACCGCCTTCCCGCGCGGTGCGGCGTTGCGCGCCTATCGCCTGCTCGCGAGCGCCATGAACGCGCTGCCCGGTCGGGGCTCGTGGCTCACCAGGCGGGTCCTTGCCGCAACGCTCCCCCTCGAGACGCGCGATCACTTCGGTGCCGGCGGCTACGCGTACGACGCGCAGGACGCCGCGCTGCGCAGCCTCGAGTCGCTGGATCTCGCGGATGCCGTACAGCGCATCCGCGTGCCCCTCTGGTACGTGAACGGCCAGTACGACCAGCTGCGCGTGCACGAGACGCTCTTCCAGCGGCTCGCACCGCACGCCGAACTCATCGTCGTGCCCCGATCCACGCACCTGGTCACCGCAATGCGCCCAGGGGTCTTCAATGCCGTGCTGGGTCTGGCTGTGGCAACGATCGAGCAGCGAGTCGCCGCAGCTTCATGATCGTGCGCGCGGACGCGCGAATGCGGTGAGGACGCCCCCGAGGAGAGACAGGACCGCTGCCGCCACGAACACCAGCCAGAACCCGCCGACCAACGCCACCAGCGCGGCACCGAGCACGGGCCCGATCAATTGGCCGAGAGCCGCCGTCACGTTGACGATGCCGAGGTCGCGTGCGTGATCCTGCTCATCCGGCAGCAGGTCAGCGGCGAAGGCGAGCCCGACGGTCGAGAAGGCGCCGTAGCCGAGCCCCATCAGCGCGGCGGCGATCATCGTCGCCTCGAAAGTGGGAGTGAGCGCGATGACCACACCGGATGCCGCTTGCACGACAGTGGCGGCCACGGTGAGCCCCCGCCGATTGCCCGTGCGATCCGAGACGATGCCGGTGAGCACCGAGGCGAGCACGACGAAGACGGTGTAGACGACGATCAGCAGCAGCAAGTTGTCCTGCGCCGCGGCGCTCGGCTGGTTCAGACCGTGCAGCAGGAAGAACAGGAAGAGTGCGGTCCCCAATGCATTGCCGATGTTCGTGACGAGTCGGCCGGACAGCATCCAGGCGAAATCGCGATCACGGAGCGACGCCAGCCGGCGTCCGGCTGCGCGCGGCGGCCCCATCTCCGCAGTCGAGGGCGGGTCCGCCAGCAGCAGCGCAGCCGCTGTGCCGATCACCGCGATGATTGCCGCAAGCAGCAGGTATCCGGCGAGCACGTCGAGCCCCAGCAGAACGACGAGAGCCACCCCGAAGACGATTCCGACCGCCTGACTGGATCCGACCGCGGCGGAGGCGGCGCCACGCTGCGTCACGGGAAGCTGATCGGCGATCAGCGCTGTGAAGGCCGCAGACGAGACGGCGACACCGACCGACACGCCGATCCACGCCGCACCGACCGCCCAGGGCCCTTCGGTGAATCCCGTGACGACAAGGCAGACGGCGGTGAGCCAGACGCCACCCAGGGCCCAGGGACGTCGTCGATGCCGCCCGGCGCGCGCCCGATCGGAGAGAGCTCCGGCGACGGGTCCGGCGATGACTCCGGCGAGACCGCCGATCCCGAGCACGATTCCCGAAGAGACGACGCCGGCGATCCAGTCACCCTCGGTCGTGTCCAGCTGCAGCGGAAGAAGCAGCTGGACCGGCGTGAGCTGAACCGTCCAGATCGCCAGCCAGGCCAGGGAGAACAACGACATCCATCGGAAGCCGACGCGCGTCGCGGCGCTCACCGTGCTCACTGTGCGAGCTCCGCATCGCGAGCCGCGGATGCTCGCGCACGGGCGTCCGCGATGAAATCGCGATACCAGTCGTATGAGGCTTTCGGGGTGCGCTCCCCCTTGGCGAAATCGACGTGCACGAGACCGAACCGCTGCGTGTAGCCGTCGGCCCACTCCCAGTTGTCCAGGAGCGACCACACCGTGTACTCGGTAACGGGAACTCCCGCCTCGATCGCCTCCGCGACCGCGGTGATGTGCCCGGCGAGGTAATCGATCCGGTCGGCGTCCTCGACGCGCCCTGCACTTTCCGGCTCGGGGAAAGATGCGCCGTTCTCCCCGATGATCACCGGCGGAAGCTGCGGATGCCGGCGGTGGAGGTCGATGAGGAGATCGCGCAGCGCCTCCGGCATGATCGGCCACTCCGGCCCGAAACCGGTGACGGGCACCCCGGGCGTCGGCACGATGTCGAACGGGATCGGGCTCTCACCGTTCGCCGCCGTGACCGTTGTCGGGTTGTAGAAGTTCACTCCGTAGAAATCGATCGATCCGCCGATGAGTTCCAGGTCGCCGGATCGCACCGGCATGGCCGGAAGTCCCAGCGCCTCGAGATCGGGATAGGAGCCGTCGAGAAGCGGCTCGCTGAAGAGCCGGTTGTGGATCGTGTCGTACACCGCGGCGACCGCCCGATCCTGGTCGGTATCGTGCAGCGGCAGCACCCACGTGTGGTTGTTCACCAGCCCGACCCGACGGGCACCGCGACCTCTCAGCACCTCAGCTGCCCGGCCGTGCGCGAGCAGCTGGTGGTGCACGGTCGGCAGGGCGCCGAAGAGAAGCTGCTTCCCCGGAGCGAGCGCCCCGGTCGCGTAGCCCTGCAGAGTCGTCATCGCCGGTTCGTTGAGCGTGTACCACTGCGGCACCCGGTCGCCGAGGCGGTCGGCCACGAGTGCCACGTAGTCGGCGAAGCGCTCCGCCGTATCGCGGTTGAGCCAACCGCCGTCCGCTTCCACCGCGCTCGGCATCTCCCAGTGGTACAGCGTGGGAAAAGGGGCGACGCCGGCTTCGAGCAGCGCGTCGACGAAGCGGGAGTAGTGATCGAGCCCCGCGGCGTTCGCGGGGCCGGCGCCGTCCGGCTGCACTCGTGCCCACTGGATCGAGAAACGGTAGTGATCCACGCCGAGGCCGGCGACGAGCGCGATGTCGGCTTCCGGGTGCCGGTAGCTGTCGCAGGAGGGCTCGGCCGTGGAGCCGTCCTTCACGGCCCCAGGCACGTCCACGAAGTCGTCCCAGATCGACCTCCCCCTCCCGTCCGCGCTGCGAGACCCTTCGATCTGGAAGGCCGAGGTCGCCGTGGACCAGCGGAAGTGGGGCGGGAAGACCAGCCGGGTGGGATCGGAAAGCATCTCGCTCCTTGACGTCGGTGTCGGGGACACTGCTGATTCTGTACCCGGTACCGCTCTCAGCGCGACTGGGTATCGTGACGAATCTCCCGTGTTTCGGCACACTGGGGTGACCTCACGGCATCGTTTCGCGCTATCCGGTCGACTGCTGATAGACTCGACTCTTGGCTTGCGTGTGGGTTCTCTCCCTCACGACCGCTGTGCACCAGCCCTCTTCTGTTGCCGGCATTCCATCACACACCTGTACAGAAAGCGTCCACACGTGGCAAACATCAAGTCGCAGATCAAGCGCAACAAGACCAACGACAAGGCTCACGAGCGCAACAAGGCCGTGAAGAGCGAACTCAAGACGGTCATCCGCACCGCTCGCGCGGCCGTCGCCACCGGCGACAAGGCTGCTGCCGAGGCCGCCCTGAAGACGGCTACGCGCAAGCTCGACAAGGCCGTCAGCAAGGGCGTCGTGCACAAGAACCAGGCAGCGAATCGCAAGTCGGCCATCGCCAAGAAGGTCGCCGCTCTCTGAGCCTGAACCTTTTCTGAAGAAGGCCCGCACCTCACGGTGCGGGCCTTCTTCATTCCCCGAACGGCTGGCGGGTCGCGATGACCGTCACCATGCGCTCGAGGGCGAAGATCGGATCGCGCGCGGCGCCCTTGACCTCGGCGTCTGCTCGCGCGGTCGCCTGGATCGCCATACCCAGCGATCGCTCGTTCCAACCGGACAGGTCTCGGCGGGCACGATCGACCTGCCAGTCCTTCATGCCGAGGCGCTGCGCGAGCTGCCGGCTGGGCTCGCGGTTTCCGGCCACCCGCGCCATAGTGCGGAGCTTCATCGCGAAGGCCGCGACCATCGGCACAGGGTCGGCACCGGACGCCAAGGCGTGCCGAAGCGAAATCAGCGCCTCGCCATAGCGTCCGGCGATCGCCGTGTCGGCGACGACGAACGCCGACACCTCGACGCGGCCACCGTAGTACTTGGTGACGACGTCTTCGCTGATGTCACCCTCGACATCGCCGATGAGCTGCTGACATGCGGCGGCGAGCTCGGTGAGGTCGTCGGCGAAGGCGGAGACGAGGGCGCGAAGGGCCGCCGGGGCGATGCGCTTCTTGGCGGCACGGAACTCGCCCGCAGCGAAGTCGACACGGTCGCTGTCGCGCTTGATCGCCGGGCAGGCGATCTCGATGCCGCCGCCGGTACCGGCACGAAGCGCATCGAGGAGCTTCTTCCCTCGGACACTCGCGCCGGTGTGCCGGAGAACGATGGTCGCACCCTCCTGAGGCTGCTCGAGGTACGACACCGCCTCCTGCAGGAAGGCGTCTGAGCATTTCTCGACGCCCGAAACCCGCAGGAGTCGCGGCTCGCCGAACAGGGAAGGGGACGCGAGTGCGAGCAGAGTGCCAGGAGCGTAGTCATCGGCACGGATATCGCTGACTTCGAGGGCCGGATCCTCGGCGCGCAGATAGTCCCGGACACCGGCGATCGCACGCTCGGCGCAGATCTCCTCAGGACCCGAGACGAGCACGAGTGGGGCCGGTCGCGGCTCTCGCCAGGACACCTGGGGAACCTTCGTCGGCTTCGCGCCGCCACGGGACGAGGAACGCGGAGCAGCCATGCTGCCAGCCTACCCGGGGTCGCCGACGCTCGATCCGGTGACTGTCCCCTCTTCGCCCGCATTCCGCTCCGTCCACACCTCCAGCTCGCCGTCGCGCAACCCCAGAAGGATGCGCCCCTGCTCATCGGTGCGCAGTATGTGAGCGCCGGCTGCGTCGAGGATGTCGATGGTCTCCTGTCGGGGATGCCCGTAGTCGTTGTCCGCTCCCGCGCTGAACAGGGCTGCCACCGGTCCCAGCGCCTCGTACAGCCCGGGGTCCTGATCCGCGCTGCCGTGATGGGCCACTTTCACCACGGTGTACGCGCCGCGGATCTGACCCGATGCGACGAGCATCCGCTGCGGTGTCGCCGCCAGGTCCCCCAGGAAGATCGCACGGGGCACATCGCCTCCGCTGATCTCCCAGACGATGCTGGCGTCGTTGCCCGCGGGGAACGCCGCCGAGTCCGGCCGAGGCCACAGCACACGCCACGATGCGGTGCCGAGTTCTCCGCGCATCCCGGTCGCAGCGTCGACCGCTGTCGCACCGGCGACGGACAGATCGTTCAACATCCGTTGATCCGCTTCCTCCCCGATCGGACCGTGCAGAACGGTTTCCACACGCCCCCGCACGGCATCGACACCACCCACGTGATCGAGATCGAAGTGCGTGAGGACGAGCAGGTCGATACGTTCGATGCCGAGCGAGCTCAGGCACGCCGCCAGCGGCGCAGGTTCAGGGCCGGTGTCGATGAGCGCCACCTCATCGCCGGAACGGACCAGCAGGGCATCTCCTTGACCGACGTCGCATGCGGCGATCGACCACCCATCCGGCGTGGTCGCCGTCACGAGCGGCCCGGTGAGCACGAGATGCGCGCCGGCGAGAGACAGCGTGCTGACGACCACCGCGAATGCCCCTGCGCGCAGCCGTCGCAGGAACGCCGGCGCCTGCACCGGGCGGATGATCACGAGCCCCAGCGCCGCGCTGAGGACGGCCACGAGCAGGGAGCTTCCGAGGCCGGGGACGACGAGCACCTGCGCGCCGGGCAACTGCGCCGTCGTGGTGGCGGTCGACGCGATCCAGGCGGCGGGCAGCCAGGCGGATGCTGCGAGCAGATCCGCGAGCGCGGGCACCGGAGCGGCGAGACATGCGAGCAGCCCGGTCACGGTCGCCAGCGGCGCCGCCGGAGCGGCGAGAAGGTTCGCCGCGAGGCCGATCAGTGACTGCTGCTCGGCGAAGAGCGCGATGATCGGCCCGCAGACGAGCTGCGCAGCGAGCGGCACGGCGAAGGCCAGCGCCAGCGGTTCCGGCATCCATCGGCCAAGTCCTGCGGCCAGCGGGCGTGCCAGCACGATCAGGGCGCCGGAGGCCGCCGCTGACAGCGCGAACCCCGGCGTCGCGGCCAGCCACGGATCGACCAGCAATATCCCGACGACACAGACCGCAAGTACCCCGCTCCCGGCGCTCGGCCGGCCGAGAAGCACGGTGAGCATCGCGAACCCGGCCATCACCGCTGCCCGGACAACGCTCGGTTCGGGCGTGACCAGCACGACGAACGAAGCCAGCGCACTGAGCGACAGCACGACGCGCAGCGTACGTCCACCGCGGCAGAGCGCCGTGAGCCAGAACACGGCACCGACGACGATCGCACAATTCGCGCCGGACACGGCGGTGAGATGGCTCAGGCCGCTCGTACGCATGTCGTCATTGAGGTCCGTCGGCACCGCCCGGGTGTCGCCGACCGCGAGTCCAGGAAGCAGTCCGGCACCTGGTTCCGGCAAGCGCACCGAGCGCTCGATGAAGTCGTGTCGTACCTGGGCAGCGACGCCGAACACTCCGGATGCCGGGCTGATGATCTCTGCCTCACTCACGAAGACGATCAATGCGGCGCGTTCACCGGCGTCCGTCGCCATCGCCTCACCCACCACACGGATGCGGGCGCCGAGGTCGAAGCCGTCGCCGGGATCGACGCCGATGCGCACCGATGCGGACGCCGGCGTCGCGGAATCGGGCGGTCCTGCGCGGGTCGTGCGTGCGTCGAACCAGAGCCGACCGTCCTGGCCGATGGATGCCGACGAGCTGATCTCGGCGAACACCTCGACGACGCGGCCGTCGTGCGCCGCGACCTCGGTTCGCGATGGCGCCGCGAAGCCGACCGCCACCGCTGTCGCTGCCGCGGACGCGAGCAGCACGACCGCGAGACCTCCGCGGACGAGCTCGGTTCGTCCACGCTGCCGCGCGGTGAGCAGCCCGAGAAGCGTCAGCGCGAGCATCCCGCACACGACGGCACACCCCCATACCACTTGCGGCAGGAGCACGCAGAGGAGCGCGGCGCCCCAGACGGCCGCGGCGAGCGGCACGAGACGCAGCTCGCGCGCCTTCACACGCGCACCCCCTCGCGCAGGCCCGCGAGCATCTTCTCGCCGATCCCCGGCACGGCGAGAAGATCATCGACGGACTGGAACCGCCCGTTCTCATCTCGCCACGCGATGATCCGCTGCGCCAGCGCAGGACCGATCCGCGGCAGCGTCTCGAGCGCCGCCTGGTCGGCCGCGTTCAGGTCGATCCGCGCGTCTCCCGGTGGCGCCGCCCCCGGTGGGGCACCGGGCTCCCCCATCGGCGGAACGATGATCTGCTCCCCGTCCGCCACCACGCGCGCCAGGTTGACCGCCTGGAGGTCGGCCGCCTCGGTGGTGCCACCGGCTGCGGCCAGCGCGTCGACCAGTCGCGCATCCAGGTCGAGAAGGTACAGCCCGGGCTTCTCGACCTCGCCGAGCACGTGCACGTACAGCTCGCCGGCGACGTCGGGCGCATCCCCGTCACCGGCGACCGGCAGCGATTCCACCGGTGCCGCTTGGCCGCGCAGGATTCCCATGCCCACGGCGCCGGAGAGCACGACCAGCGCCAGCACCACGGCCGCGCCGATGCTCAGCCGTCGCCGGGCATTGCTCCCGGATGCCGACTCAGTCGCTGTCACCCGGTAACGCTAAGCCGGAGCGTCCGCGCCTGAAGAGGACGATGCCGCCATCGGTGGAAAGGTCACCGCGCCGTCGTGATGTGCAGACGAAGACGAAGCGCGTGCCGCACGGGCCATCGAGCTGCCTGAAATCAGGAGGACGTCCCCAGATCAGGAGGTTTCAGGCGGAAACGTCCTGATCTGGGGCGAACGTCCTGATCCGGGGCCCAGGGCCGGTCGGCATCCCCGTGGGAGTACCAACGTGAGAGACGAACCTCAGCCCTTGACGACGAAACTGACGATCTTCGGGGCGCGCACGACGACCTTCACGATCTCCTTGTCGCCGATCGAGCGGATCACCCGCTCGTCGGCGCGTGCGAGCGCCTCGAGGTCCGCCTCGCCGATACGCGCGGGCACCTCGAGCTGTGCGCGGACCTTGCCGCCCACCTGCACGACCGCGGTGACGGTGTCCTCGACGAGCAGCGCGGGATCGGCGGAACGCCACGTCACCAGGCCGACAGAGGGCTCATGGCCGAGCGCCTCCCACATCTCCTCCGCCGTGTGCGGCGCGATGAGGTCGAGCATCACGGCGATTGTCTCAGCGGCCTCGCGCACGGCGGGGTCTCCCGCGCTCGCCGGGCCATCGATGGTCTTGCGGGTGAGGTTCACCAGCTCCATCAGGCGTGCGACGAGCACGTTGAACTTGGTCTGCTCGACCAGTCCAGGCGCCTCCCAGAGGAGCTTGTGCGTCGCTCGACGAAGCGCTGCGTCACCGCCGTCGAACACCACATCGACGGGGCTCGAGACATCGTGCGCGATCCGCATGACGCGTGCCAGGAACTTCTGCGCACCGGTCGTCGAGACGTCGGCCCAGTCCTTGTCGTCCTCGACGGGGCCGGCGAAGGCCAGCGCGACGCGGAGGGCGTCTGCACCGTGTGCATCCAGCTCCTCTTCAAAGAGCACCAGGTTGCCCTTGCTCTTCGACATCTTCGCGCCGTCGAGGAGAACCATGCCCTGATTGATCAGATTGGAGAACGGCTCGGTGAAGTCGATCAACCCCATGTCGAACAGCACCTTGGTGATGAACCGCGCGTAGAGCAGGTGCAAAATGGCGTGCTCCACGCCCCCCACATACGAGTCGACGGGCGCCCAGCGATCCGCTTCGGCCGGCTCGAAGGCGACGGTATCGCTGTTCGCGGAGAGGAACCGCAGGAAATACCAGGAGCTGTCCACGAAGGTGTCCATGGTGTCGGGATCGCGCAGCACAGGATCGCCTGTCGCCGGATCCACCGTGCGCACCCACGACTCAGCGGCGCCCAGAGGAGAGGAACCCTTCGGCTTCAGGTCGAGACCCTCGACGCTGGGCAGCTTCACCGGCAGCTGATCTTCGGCGACAGGGATGATCCGGCCGTCCTCGGCGTGCAGCATCGGGATCGGCGTGCCCCAGAACCGCTGACGCGAGATCAGCCAGTCACGGAGGCGGTAGTTCTTCGCGGCGCGCCCGGTACCGGATGCCTCCAGCTGCTCGATCGCGCGGGCGATCGCGTTGCGCTTGGAGAGTCCGTTGAGGGCTCCCGAGTTGATCAGGCGTCCCTCGCCGGTGAGGGCGATGCCCGTGCTGGACGGATGCTGCTCATCGAGAGCCACGCCGGTGTCGATCGGCACACCCTCGTCGTCGACCTCGATGATCGGCATCGCACCGGTGATCGGCGCCGTCGTGTCGACGACGACCGTGATCGGCAGGTCGAAAGCTCGGGCGAAGTCCAGGTCGCGCTGGTCGTGCGCGGGGACAGCCATCACGGCGCCGTGGCCGTAGTCGGCGAGTACGTAGTCGGCGGCCCAGATCGGCAGCTTCTCGCCGTTCACCGGGTTGATCGCGAAGCGGTCAAGGAAGACGCCGGTCTTCGGGCGGTCCGTGGACTGCCGGTCGATGTCGGTTTCCTTCTGCACCTGCGTCAGGTACGTCTGGAAGCGCTCGCGCACGTCGGCCGGAGCATCGGCGGCGATCTCGGCCGCCAGATCGGAATCGGGAGCCACCACGAAGAAGGTCGCGCCGTGCAGGGTGTCAGGCCGCGTGGAGAAGACCGTGACCGGCTCGTCACGACCTTCGATGCGGAAGTCGACGTCGGCGCCGACCGAACGGCCGATCCAGTTGCGCTGCATCTGCAGCACCTTGTGCGGCCAGAAGCCCTCGAGCTGGTTCAGGTCGTCGAGCAGGCGGTCGGCGTAGTCGGTGATCTTGAAGTACCACTGCGTGAGCTTCTTCTTCACGACCTCGGCGCCGCAACGGTCGCAGCGGCCGTCGACGACCTGCTCGTTCGCCAGCACGGTCTGGTCGTTCGGGCACCAGTTCACCGGGCTCTTCTTGCGATAGGCCAGGCCGCGCTCGTGCAGCTTCAGGAACAGCCACTGGTTCCAGCGGTAATACTCCGGATCGGACGTGTGCAGCACACGCGACCAGTCGAAGGAGACCCCGTAGGCCTGGAACGCCTTCTTCTGCTGTGCGATGTTCTGGTACGTCCACTCCCGCGGGTCCGCGCCCTGACGGATGGCGGCGTTCTCGGCCGGCAGACCGAACGAGTCCCACCCGATCGGGTTGAGCACGTTGTGCCCGCGGTGCCGCCAGAAGCGCGCCACGATGTCGGAGTAGAGGTAGTTCTCCGCGTGGCCCATGTGCAGGTCACCCGACGGGTACGGGAACATCGCCAGCACGTACCGCCGCGGGCGCTTGTCTTCGGCTCCGCCGGCGAGGAAGGTCTCGTTCTCGGCCCAGTACTTCTGCCACTTGGCTTGGATGTCGTGCGCCGAAGCGGGCGCGTCGACGGTCTCGGCGGAGGAAGGCTGGTGCTCGGACAACGAAAACGACCAATCTGAGAAGAAAGTGGGGTCAGTTCAGGATATCCGAACCCCAGTGTCCGGGCAGGACGGCGCCGAGTGCCGCCAGCGGCGCCCTGGCCTTCGTGGCGACCTCGGCGACTTCGGCTGCCGGCACCGATCCCCAGGTGATCCCGCCGCCGGCGCCCACCACGGCAGCGGTCTGCTCGATCACGATGCTGCGGATCACCATCGCCAGGTCGAGTGCGCCGTCGACGCCGACGTATCCGAAGCATCCGGCATAGATGCCCCGCGGCCCGCCCTCCAATTCGTGCAGCCGAGTCATCGCCGAGAGCTTCGGCGCCCCCGTCATGCTCCCCGCCGGAAAGGTCGCCTCGAGGAGAGCGGCGACCGTCGTGCCCGACGCCGCCTTCCCGCTCACGGTGCTCACCAGTTGATGCACGGCCGGGTAGCTCTCCACCTGCCACAGCGCGTCCACCCGGATCGACCCCGGTTCGCACACCCGGGAGAGGTCGTTGCGCATGAGATCGACGATCATCACGTTCTCGGCCCGCTCCTTGGCGTTCACGGCGAGTTCTGCGGCGAGAGCCGCGTCCTCCGCCGCATCCGCGCTGCGGGGTCGGGTTCCCTTGATCGGGCGGGTGCGGATGACGCCCCCGGCCGCGTGCAGGAACTGCTCAGGACTCGCGCTGAGCAGAGCACGCCCGCCGATGCGCACGAACCCCCCGTGGTGCGCCGGCGTCGCGGCGCGGAGTCGAAGGTAGGCGGCGACAGCATCATGCTGCCCTGGAACGGTGAACCGCGTGGTCAGGCAGAGCTGATAGGCGATGCCCGCCCTGATCAGCTCGCGGCAGCGCTCGATGAGCTGCATGTACTCTGCCGGCTCGTGTCTGGCCAGCGCAGAAATTGCAACGTCGGCCGAGACGGGGACGGCGGATGCCACGGCACGCGGTTCCGCCACGAGCGCCGCCCACTCGTCCAGATCGCTTTCCTCCGCGAGCACCCAGACACGATCGGCCGCGTGATCGAAGGCCACGACCCGGCGGGCGCGCAGCCACGACCTCCCCACGCTCGCGGAAGTCGGCGCCCCGGCAGCTGCGGCGCCGCTCTCGTAGTCGCACCAGCCCACCCAGCCGCCCAGGAACGGCGGAGCGTCGGCATCGCCTCCCGTCACCGAGTCGATGCGTACAGCATCCGGGTCTCCGGCGCGCTCGCCGGTGCCGATGAAGCTCCAGCCCTCGCGGGCGGCCGTCCCGGCATCCAGCCAGAACACGTCCGGCGAGACGGACTCGAGCGCCATGAACAGCGCGGAAGGGTCGGTCCACCCGGACAGGACGCGACTACTCAGGCGATCGGGCACGTTTCCAGGGTAGAGCCGCGACGCGTCCCGTATCCTCATGGAGTGGATGAGATCGTGCCGTGGTTGATCGACTTTATGCGGTCCATCGACCCGGTTGCCCGCACGCTCGTCGCGGGGCTCGCCGTGATGTTGGAGACCAGCGTCCTGATCGGCCTGGTGTTCCCGGGCGACACGGTGGTCCTCATCGCCTCCATCGGCATCACGAGCCTCCCCGAAGCGGTCGCGATGGTCGTCGCCGTCGTGGTCGGTGCGCTGATCGGCGAGAGCATCGGCTTCTGGCTCGGCAGATGGATCGGTCCGCATATCCGCGCTTCCTGGGTCGGCCGTCGGGTCGGCGAGGAGAACTGGGTACGCGCTGAGCGCTATCTCGCGCGCAGAGGCGGCATCGCGATCTTCCTGTCGCGCTTCCTGCCGGTGCTCCACTCGCTCGTCCCACTCACCGTGGGTATGAGTCACTACTCGTACCGCCGCTTCCTCGCGTGGACCGCGCCCGCGTGCCTGCTGTGGGCCACTGCCTACGTGAGCGTCACGTCTCTGGCGGCCGGAAGCTTCGACGAGCTCGCCGACCGGGTCCACTATGCGGGATACATCTTCGTAGGCATCATCGCGCTGTTCCTGATTGCGGTGTTCGTCGGTAAGAAGGTCATCTCACGCCTCGAGGCCCGCCACCTCGAGACTCCGGACGCGGATGCCGCGACCGACGTGAAAGACTGAACCGATGCCAAAAGTTCCCCCGGCACCCCGGATCCACTGGTTCGCGCGACTCGAGCACCGTCTTCACGTGTGGCGCGAGGGCCGCGCGCGCCGTCGCGGCCGTGCCGCGACGATCCTGCCCTTCCCCGGCTATGGCGGCGCCGGCTGGGTGCGCGTCACCGGCCGTGTGCTCATCGTGCGCCCGCAACGCGCGACCAAGAACGGCGAACCGGCGAGCGTGCGCGGTTGGCGCAGCTTCGTCGGAATCC
Organism: Microbacterium sp. LTA6; assembly: GCF_045690355.1. Lineage (NCBI taxonomy): Bacteria > Bacillati > Actinomycetota > Actinomycetes > Micrococcales > Microbacteriaceae > Microbacterium > Microbacterium sp. LTA6. The sequence continues at coordinate 3,080,557 of NZ_CP147855.1, read as the reverse complement.
CGGTGAGCTTCGCCACGGTCAGCATCGATATCGGCGGCAAGGTGCACGAAGTCGTGGCCGATCGCGGCGGCGTCATCGACACCTCGATCGCGGCCGACCTCCCCGCCGGCTGGCAGAGCTTCACGATGTCGGTCGAAGGACAGGACCCCGTCGAGTCCACCGCGTTCATCGCCGCAGACGGCGTGCGGTTCGGTGTCGTCTCGGACGTCGACGACACCGTCATGGTGACCGCGCTCCCCCGGCCCTTCATCGCCTTCTGGAACTCGTTCGTCGTCGACGAGCACGCCCGCCTGCCCGTCCCGGGAATGGCGGTCTTGCTCGATCAGCTCCTCCGGGAGCATCCCGGTGCCCCGATGATCTATCTGTCCACCGGCGCCTGGAACGTGGCGCCGACCCTGCGCCGGTTCCTCGGGAGGCACCTGTTCCCCGCCGGCGCCATGCTGCTCACCGACTGGGGTCCCACCCACGACCGCTGGTTCCGCAGCGGCCGAGAGCACAAGCTCACGAACCTGCGTCGGTTGGCGACCGAGTTCCCCGAGGTGAAATGGCTGCTGATCGGCGACGACGGGCAGCATGACGAGTCGATCTACACGCAGTTCATGGAAGAGCATCCCGACTCCGTCGCCGGTGTCGCCATCCGTCGCCTGCTGCCTGCGGAAGCCGTGCTCGCGGGTGGGCGCGCCGACCCCGAGCCGCATGCTGACGACCCGGCCCCGTGGGTGAGCGCCGAGGACGGCGCGGGTCTGCGCGATCTGCTCGGTGATGTCGGCATCCTGCGCTGAGATGTCCCTCCCACGCAGCGACTGGTCGGAGCTCGAACGGGCGCACCACGAGCGCGCGGACCAGCTGACCGCCGAGCACCGCGCGCGGTCGGCACGCGGCGAGAAGCATCCGGTGTGGGACTTCCTGTTCACGTACTACTCGTACAAGCCCGCCCAGATACGTCGTTGGCACCCGGGCGCCGGGGTCGAACTCGAGCAGGCCCCGGAGCGGGTGGATTGGCGCTGGTACTCCCCCGGCTCCTCTGCCGATTCCGCCGTCCCCGATGCGGCCGCCTTCGCACGCGAGAAGCCGGACCTCGCGGGGTTGATCGAGCGGATGCTGCGCCGCACCGCGTCGCGACCCGGCCAGTTCGGCTGCTTCGGCCTGCACGAATGGGCGATGGTCTACCGAGACAAGGAACACCGCCATCCGGCGCCGCTGCGTCTCGGGCAGGCCGAGACCGACGCGGTGGTGGAGAGTCACGAACTGCGCTGCACGCACTTCGACGCGTTCCGCTTCTTCACGCCGGAAGCGGTGCCGCGCAACCGCAACGACCTCAGCCGTGATGTGCAGCCGCTGTTCGAGCAGCCGGGGTGCCTGCACGCCGGGATGGATCTGTACAAGTGGGCGATGAAGCTCGGGCCGCTGGTGCCCGGCGAGCTGCTGCTCGACACGTTCGAGCTGGCCAGAGACATCCGGCTGCTGGACATGCAGGCGGCGCCGTACGACCTCACCGCGTGGGGCGTCGAACCGGTTCGGATCGAGACCGTCGACGGAAAAGCGGAGTACGTGCGTCGGCAGCGAGGGTTCGCCGATCGCGGCGCGTTGCTGCGTAGGCGGCTGCTCGGCGCCTGGCTGGGTCAGGAGACGGGCGCGCACTCCGCGCAGAGCGCCCACCCTGAGCCGGCCCCCGCGAGTTCCAGCCGTAACGTGAGCACCCGCTCCGCCGCTTCCTGAAGCCGCTCCGCGGGGAGGGCTCCCGCCTCGACGGCAGCGACGATTCCGGCCGTCAGCTGTGCGGCGGTCTCGGGTGTGGAGTGAGCGATGGTGAGTACGAGGTCGGTGCCGGCGGCCAGCGCCGCGACGGCGTTCGCGACCGGATCCGCGTATGCCGGAATACCGGTCGACTGGAGCATGCCGAGATCGTCGGTGACGATCACACCATCGAATCCGAGTTCCTCTCGGGCGATCTCGTGCCACCGGGCGGAGAGAGACGCGGGCGCGGGGTCGACCGCGGTGTAGGCGAGGTGCCCGAACATGAGCAGGGATGCGCCGGCGTCGATCCCGGCGATGAACGGCAGCGCGTCCGCCGCACGCCACTGCTCGAGCGTCATGGCGGTGGAGGGGATCTGCTGGTGCGAATCTCCCGGCGCCGCACCGTGCCCCGGGAAATGCTTCAGTGTAGAGGCGAGGAACTGCTCCTCGGCGGTGACAGCGGCGGCGGCCCGATCTGACGCACTCTGAGGGTCGGCCCCGAGGGAACGACTGAAGATGAACGAAGAGCCGTCGGCGGTCGTATCCGCGACGATGCCGAAATTCACGTTCGCTCCCCCGCGCGCCACGAGTGAGGCGCGGGCAGCGAACGCCGCCGAGGTGGCCGCCGGGGGCGCGTCCTTGAGGGTGGGCGCGGCGGGGAAATCGTCCCAGCCGATGCGCGAAACGTCGCCGCCCTCCTGGTCGATGGCGATGAGGGGCGGAAGCTCGGGATCGATCGTGAGCGCCGCGGTGACCCCGAGCAGTTCGGCTTCTGAACCGGGAACGTTCGACCCCATCAGGATGAATCCGCCGAGATTCTCCGCCGACATGAAGGTGCTGAGCGTGGCCGCGTCCGTGCTCGGAATGTGCCCCATCACGACACTCGCCGCCTGCTCCTGGACGCTCATCGCCGAGACGATCGTCTCGGCCCGGTCAGCCGGACCGCTCTTCCGTGCGGTGTCGACCACGCCAGCGCGCTCGAGATCCGCCGACGCAGCCGCGGGAGTGAGCGCTGCGACGGCGACCATCAACGCTCCGGCAACCCGGACGGGGAGGTTTCGGCGCATCCGTCCAGCCTACGACGCCTTTTCTCCGGTCGTTGAGCGAGCGGGTGACGCGCGGGTCAGCGGGCGAGGGCGACGTCGATCGGCTCGGAGGATTCCGGGGCTCCGTTGCCGAAGCGGATGGTCCGTCCGATCGTGGGCGACGCTTCCAGCGTTGCGGCGATCACGGCGGCGACATCGGCACGGGACACTGCGCCGCGACCCGAAGGGTCGAGTTCGATCCGCCCGGTCGAGGAGTCGAGCGTGAGCGTACCGGGGGCGAGGATCGTGCCCTCCAGATCCGTCCCGCGCAGATACTCGTCTGCCGCCCACTTCGCGTCGGCGTAGGGAAAGAAGCCGTCGTCCTCGGGGATTCCGTGCTCGGCGGTCGATCCGAGCCACGACACCATGACGTAGCGGCGGACGCCGGCGGCTTCCGCCGCATCCATCGTTCGGATCGCGGCATCGCGATCGACGGCATAGGTCCGCTGCGGAGCACCACCTCCGGCACCCGCCGACCAGACCACCGCATCGTGGGCGCGGATCAGGTCGGCGAGAGCGGCGACATCCAATTCCTCGATATCGGCCACCACGGGCGTCGCCCCGGTCTGCTCGACCTCGGCGGCGTGCGCTGGATTCCGGATGATCGCCGTGACTTCGTCACCACGTGCGACGAGCAGCGGGGCAAGCAGAAGGGCGATGCGGCCGTGGCCGCCGAAAACGATGATGCGGGACATGAGGTCTCCTCTGGTCGGTGCTCAGCGAGGCCGCTGCGAGCCGTCGATGACGAACGCCTGCGGGTGGCTCGGAAGGTAGCGCACGACGACGCTCCCGCTCGATGCGATGGCGTTACGCGCAGGGTAGACGGACGGGGTGAAGAAATTGCTCTCGAGGGTGTACTCGACGCCGTCTGCGGTGGTGAATGTGACCCAGTCCCCTTCGATGGTCGCGGTGGTCGGACGGCCGTTCTCGTGGATGTAGGCGCGGGTGACCGGCACTCCGGTCAGACCCAGGATGCCGAGGATCAGAGAACCGAGCATCAGGAAGGCGAGCACCCGGAAGACGATTCGTCTGAGATGACCGAGAAACTCACCCCGTGGTCGCGCATCGAGCGCCAGAAGCCCCTCCCGCTCACGGATGCTGCGCAGCCGCCCTCCTGGTGCGGTGCCGCGGGCCGACATCGCGAACAGCCCGAGAAGGGAGAAGCCTGCGATGAAGACCATCGCGTAGCCGTGCGCGACCGGGAAGTTGATCAGCCAGATGAGCGTGTCCATCGGATTCATCGCCCCTCCTCCTTCTCGATCGTGACGGCGACCGTCTGGGGATCTTCCCTGCGATAGAACGCCCAGATCGGCGCGCCGACCTGGAGCCTCGAGATCGCGTCGGGGTGCACGAACACCGTGGTGTCCGCCTCCCACGTCGACAGGCCCTCCGGTGCCATCAGCACCCGAAGCGCGAGCTCGCTCTGCCCCTCTCGGCGTCGCCCGGTCGGTCGCACGGTCAGGACCGATGCCGGCACCTGAGTTCCCGTGGTGCGCGCCTTCACCAGTCGTGGATCGAGGAGACCGCGCTCGATGCGCCAGTTCAGCATCGCCTCCCGCACCGTCGGGTCGGTGAGGTCGGCAAGCTCGACCGTGTCCTGATCGGTCATGCTGTAGCGCACCGGCAGCGGCTGGCCGACCTGCAGCATCCCGAATTCACTCGCATCCACCAGCATCCGGAGCTGACCGACGAACTCGTCGCCCATGCGCGGCGTCACGCGGATGAACAGGTCGTACTGCGGCACGTCGTTGACCGTGAGGCCGGTACGTGAGACCTCGACGATCCGCCCGACGCCGATCTGCGCGTCGCCGCGCACGCGCTTGCGGCGGCCGAGGCCGCCCATCGTGCCGCCGAAGGTGAGGAGGAGCCCCCAGGCCACGCCGATCATGATCGGGGCGCCGAGCTTGTCGCCGCCGAACGGAAGGATCGACTGACGCTGATTCACTCCGAACAGGCCCTCCCCGACCCAGATGATGAGCCAGGCCGAGAGCAACAGCCAGATGATCGTGAAGACGATACGGAGCATGCGCTCAGCGTAGCGAGATGGTTCGGTCCGTGTCCTGCAGCGCGCCCGACGCGGCGAGCTGATGCTGTACGCCGCGCGCCGCGGTTCGACCCGCACGATTCGCTCCGATGGTGCTCGCAGACGGGCCGTACCCGACCATCTGCACGCGAGGGTCCCCGACCGCAGTCGTGCCGCGGCCATGGCGGTCGAGCTGAATACCGCCCGCTGCGCTGCGCAGGTGCAAGGGAGCCAGATGACTGATCGCCGGCCGGAAGCCGGTGGCCCAGAGGATGACGTCGACGCGCTCGAACGCGCCATCGGCCCAGCGAACGCCGTCTGGCTCGATGCGGGAGAACATCGGTCGACGCGCGGCATACGCTCCCCGCCGCTCCGCCTCTCGCTCCTGAGCGCGCAGCATGAGGCCGGTGACGCTGACCACGCTCTGCGGTGGGAGCCCCTGGGCGACGCGCTGCTCGACGAGAGCGACAGCGGCGGCACCCGCCTCCGGGGTGAAGTCGGAGGTGATCCAGACGGGCTCGCGCCGGGTCGCCCAGAGCGTGTCGGTGATCGGCGCGAGCGCGCCGATGAACTGCACAGCCGATGCTCCACCGCCGACGACGAGCACTCGTCTGCCGCGGAAATGCTCGGGGCCGGGGTAGTCGACTGTATGCAGCTGTTCGCCGAGGAAGGTCTCCATCCCGGGGTAGTGCGGCATGAACGGCTGGGTCCACGTGCCGGTCGCGTTCACGAGGGTACGGGTGCTCCAGGTGCGCTCGCCGGCATGCACGACGAGGATGCCGTCGTCGTCCGTCACCTGTTCGACACGCACCGGGCGCACGATCGGGAGCGCGTGCGCATGCTCGTACTCCGCGAAGTATGCCGGAACGGCCATATTCGCGCGTTCGCTGTTCCGCGGCGGCGGAGCCGAACCGGGGAGTTCGGCCACACCGTGCACGTCCTGCATCGTCAGCGCGTCCCAGCGGTGCCGCCAGGCACCCCCGGCTTCGGCATCCGCGTCGAGGACGACATGATCGATCCCGAGTCTCGTGAGGTGGTACGACGCGGAGAGTCCGGCCTGACCTGCACCGATCACCACGCTCTCGAGAATGCTCACCATGGAGTGAACGCCCCGAGCCTCGGAGTTGTTCCGCCGCTCGAACTCAGAGCGAGATCTGGTAGTGCGTGAAACCCGTGTTCGTCGCGACGCGGTCGTAGAGGGCACGCGCGGTCGCGTTGCCCTCCTGCGTGAGCCAGTAAAGCTTCGCGCAACCGCCCTGTTCGGCCCATTCGCGCACGTGCGCGATCATCGCCCGACCGCTACCGCTGCCACGGGCATCCGGGGCGACGAACAGGTCCTCGAGATAGCAGTACTCCCCCGTGCTCCACGTCGCCGCGTGCGTCAGCCAGTGCACCAGGCCGATCGCATGCCCCTCTTCGTCGATTGCGAGCGCGCCGTGCAGTTCGCGGTCTTTCACGAGACGGCCGAACGTGGCGCGAGTGACGTCGTCCGCGATCTCGGATTCATAGAACCGCAGGTATCCGGACCACAGAACGGACCATTCCTCGAAGTCGTCTTGCTGGATCGTTCGGATACTCGTCACGGGGTCAGCCTAATCCGCTCGCCCCTCGTGCCACAGGCAGGCTGCTCGATTGGCCCTTCGCCCGATCCGTGTAGTACGCTATTCGAGTTGCCCCGGCTTCTACGGGGCAGCGTTTGGGCCTGTGGCGCAGTTGGTAGCGCACCTGCATGGCATGCAGGGGGTCAGGGGTTCGAATCCCCTCAGGTCCACCGAATCAGAACGATCAAACCTTGCCTCACGTCAAAGTGAAGCAAGGTTTTTTCGTGCGGTCAGCGGGTCTGGTAGCGCACATAGAGCAGCCCGCTTTCGAAGGCACGCTGCTCGACCAGGTCGAGATCGAGACGTACGCCATCGGGGAAGAACCGCTTGCCCCCGCCCACGACGCTCGTGGTGATGAAGAGGTGGTATTCATCCACCAGGCCGGCAGCGATCGCGTGTGCAGCAAGCGTCGGGCCGTCGACGCTGAGGTCGTGGTCGGACTCCGCCTTGAGCCGGCGCACAGCGTCCGGGTCGAATGACCGCTCGATCCGGGTCTTCGCGCTCGACACCGACTCGAGCGTGGTCGAGTAGACGACCTTCTCCGCGGCCTGCCAGTCGCGTGCGTACTGCGCGATGTATGGCGGCACATCGGGCAGGGCGTGCGCGGTCTCCCAGAAGACCATCGTCTCGTACATCCGCCGTCCGTAGAGATAGGTACCCAGGTGACGGAACGTGTCACCGATGAACGTGTGCACCTCCTCATCCTCGGCGCCGCTGCCGAGATCGCCCTCCGCCGCTTCGGCGTAGCCGTCGAGCGAGGTGAACATCGAGTAGATGAGCTTGGCCATGTTCGGCTCCTTTACATGAGGTGAGTCGGCTGACTCACTACGGGACGGTACTCCTTTCTTTATGGCGAGTCAAGCGACTCACCTCTGTGTCATACTGGGCGCATGGCACGAGCACTCTCCCAGTACCACCGAGGCGTCGCGGCCGCCAACCGTGCGGCGATCCTGGATGCGTCAACCGCCCTGTTCCTCGAGCATGGGTACGATCGGACCTCGCTGGCGCGCGTCGCCGAGAACGCCGGGGTCTCCAAGGCGACTCTGTTCAAACAGTTCCCGACGAAGGCAGAACTCTTCGAAGCGACGGTGCTCGCGGCAGGCGATGTTCCTGGCGGCGAATTCGCAGATCCACCCTCCGAAGACTTTCACGCCGGCCTGGTCGTCCTGGGACTCGCCTATGCCGATTTGCTGTCGCGCCCTCAGATGGAGGACTTGATCCGGGTCGTGATCGCCAACCTGCCGAGATTCCCGGAGTTGCGCGAACGCACCTTCAATTTCGGCACGCTGCCCGTCCTCACTGCGCTGGCGCGCTATTTCAAGACGGCGAATGTGGCCGGGACCGCCATCGTCGAGAACCCCGACGTTGCGGCAGCACAGTTCCTCGGGATGATCTCCACCGTCGTCTTCTGGCCACGCCTCATCCACGGCAACTGGTCGCTCGACGAAGCCGAGACGCACGATGTGGTGGACGAAGCGGCACGGACGATGGTGGCACGCTACGGCGCGCCGACGAGTCGCTGACAGTCGCTCCGGCGCGGCTTATAGCGCCACCCGCACCATCGGTCAAGCGGCTCGGGCGCACAGTCCTTTCGTGGTTACAGTCGACGGACAACCCGGCGAAAGGACGCGATCATGTCGAACATCATCCCCCCGATCATTCCCCTCCCTGCTGACGAGACACCGGACGAGAAGCCGTTCGACGATGACCTCGTCACCACCGAGGTGGACGGAGAGACCACGCTCGATCCCGACATCGACGACGATCTGATCGACAGCGCCACAGCCGATCGTCTCGCTGCCGGCGGCTCAGAGGACGACGAGCGCGACGCATTCTGACCGGCGGCGCGCGATGACGAGACCATGGCACCGCCTGGTGAACCCCTCTCGCGCCGAACTGGAAGTGGCGCAGGCTCAGTTCGGACTCCACCCGCTCATACTCGGCGACCTGGGCGAGCATCGACAGCAGCCGAAGTTCGAGACCTTCGGCGACCACCTGTATCTGTCGATCTGGGATGTCGATCGAGGCGGAGTCGAGTCGGCGACGACCGACGTGGATCTGGCGCTCATCTGGAACGGCGATGTGCTGCTTCTGATCCAACGCGGCGACATCGATGAGATTCGCGACCTTGACGCGTTGCTCGCAGGCCCCGGGCCGGTACTCGTGGATTCGCCGATCACCGCGGCGTATCGAGTTCTCGACGCCATCGTGCATGACTTCGTCGAGCTCGCCGCTCAAGTCGAAGGCGACCTCGACGAACTCGAGGCGGACGTCTTCGACAACCGCGTCCATGAGGACTATCAGCGCATCTACCGTCTGCGTCGGCGGATCGGGCGCATCGATCGGGCCGCGACCGGCCTGTCCGAGGCGCTCAGGGCCGCTCGCCAGGAGTTCGAAGCGGCAACGGCGGATCGCCCTGAGCTGCGCCCGTACTTCCATCACCTCGAACTCGACGCGTCGGGCGTTGCCGAACTCTCCGCCAACGAGCACGCCTCTCTCGATGCTCTGGTGTCCAGTCATGAGAGCAATGTCGCCACCCGCCAGAATCAGGACATGCGAACGATCTCCGCGTATGCCGCACTGCTGGCGATACCGACCGTGATCGGCGGCCTCTACGGCATGAACTTCAAGAACCTGCCGCTCCTGCGATGGGAGTACGGCTGGGTCGCGGTCGGCGTCTCCATCATCGTGCTCGACGTGGTCGCATACATCGTCTTCCGCCGTCGCGGCTGGCTCGGCGGAGCGGCCGAGAACAATGGCGGAGAAGAATGATCGGCGCGCTCACGTCGCCAGAAGCGGCGGCAGGTGCGGGATGGCGACTGGTCGGGTCGCTCGACTCACACTGTTCACCCGTTCCACTTCCTCGAGCACATCGAACGGCGAGGAGTAGCGGGAAGCCAGCGGCAAGTCGCGCAACCACACGACCTCGACCTCGGTCTCCTCGAGTTCGTACACACAGGCCACCACATGACGTGGATCATGCGCCTCATAGCGAAAGTCATTGATGACCCACTCCGACGACGTCACCCTGCGCAATGAGTAGCGCGGATCCGGCGTTTCAGACATCTGACATCCCTCCAAGGTTCACTCCCAGAGAGATTGTCCGAGCGCTGTCAGGACAAGAAAAGACCCTTGACAGTTTTGCCCGGAGCAGTCAGATATTCTCAGACGTCGAGCACCTCATCGACGAGCATGATGCCTCCCGTCGAATTGGCTGAGTGCATCAGATCTTCGACCCACTGCATGTTCAACTCGGGCGGCTCAGGCTCATCGAAGATGAAACGAAGCGGGATGGAGGGGTGCAGCCAGATCGTCGACCGTCCGCCCGGCTCACTGTCCGAGTGCTTCCAGGACAGGGTGAAGCTCTCCTGACGACGGAGTTTGGTGGCGATGACGACCTTGAGGTGCGCGAGCGCCCGATCGTCGATGTGGATCGGTCGATCTTCGCCGTCGTACAGAAGGGAACCCATCTGTGAACCGTATCGCAGTTCGGAAGCCGCCCTCTGCGCCGATGGCTTGGGGAACTCAGGCCACGGGGCCAGGGGCCGAGTGCGTGATGCGCGCCGCATCCGCGATCAATGCCCCCACCTTCGTGCCGATGCAGAGACTCACGAAGATCATCGGTGCAGCCGCCAGCGCCTCGGCATCGAACGACGCCATGGCGACGAGTCCTACGGTGCCGGGCACGAGAAGCAGGAACGCGGGCTGGAAGGACACGGTCGCTGGCACGGCGAGCGTCACGCGTTCCAGGAGGCGCGCCGCGACGAACAGCAGTGCGGCCGCGATCCCGGTCGCGACGGTGTTACCTGTGAACGGTGTGAGCACGACCAGCGCCGCGTAGGTGCAGGTCATCACGAGAACGCTCACGACCGTCAGACGGAACCCGGCTCCGAAGGCAAGACCGATGCCGACCGCGAGGAAGACCACACCGATCCAGGAGAGCCACAACGGCGGCAGCGCCTGCCATCCGCCGTGATCCGCGGTGACTCCGGCCGCCTGACCGACGAGCGCCGCCGAATCCGGATCGATGCGCAGGCCGGTGATCGCTCCGCCGGCGAAGATCCCCGCGCTCATGAAGCCGAGCATGATGATCCCGTAGGTGAGACGCGCCGCCCCCGTCACGATGTCGGCAGCGGTGAGTTCGAGCAGCGCATTGGTGATCAGCGCCCCAGGAACGAGCAATGCGATCGGCGCGCAGACCGCGAACAGCGGCACCGGACCGAGATCGAGCCAGGCATCTGCGGCTCCGACGAGCACCGTCGAGACGAAACTCGCCACGAACGGCACGATCGCGGCCGCGGGACGGAACCTCGACATGAGCGTCGAGATCAACCCGACCAGGGCGCCGACCAGCAACGCCAGCACGATCGCCCACCATGGGCAGCGGAACAGCATGGCCAGGCCCATCGACAGCAGTCCGCCGCCCACGAGCCACTGCAGTGTCGGGTGCTGGCGGGGCAGGCCGCGGATCCGTTCCACGTGCGGCGGAACCTGATCGAGGCTGAGCTTGCCGACCTCGAGTCGCCTGGCGAGGCGACTGGCATGCGCGGACTGGCGGAAGGTGAGTTCCGCGCCCGTCGAGGCTCCGATCGTTGTCGCCCCCGCGGTGCGCGGCCGACTGACGAGGACGTGCTGGGGCAGGACGGCGAACGCCAGCGCTTCTTCGGGCGCTGTCGCATCGCGCACCTGCTCGAGCGACGCCCGAACATCGGTCACCGACATGCCGGCGTCGAGCAGCAGCGCTCCGAGGTCGCCGAAGACGACTTCGGCATCGGTGTGCGCGAAATCAGGCGTGTGAATCGGGCCGGTCGTATTTTCCACGAGCGGCAACTCCTCGAGCGTGTCTGCGCGGGGGTCGAGGCGGAGTGCTACTCCCCCGTGACCGTTTCCGCGAGCTGGATCGGAACGACAGGGCAGTCCTTCCAGAGGCGCTCCAGGCCGTAGTAGACCCGCTCCTCCTGGTGGAAGACGTGCACGATGAGGTCGCCGAAGTCCAGGAGCACCCAGCGGGCCTCCGACCGGCCTTCGCGGCGCACGCGCTTGTGCCCGGCCTCGATGAGGGTGTCTTCGATCTCATCGGCGATCGCGGCGACGTTCCGCTCGCTGTTTCCGGTGACGAGCAGGAAGATGTCGACGAGCGGAAGCGGCTCGGAGACGTTGAGCGCGACGAGGTCCTCTCCGCCCTTCGAGGCGGCGGCGTTGGCTGCAAGCTGCAGCATCTCTTCGGCGGTTTCAGGTGATTGCATCAGAACACATTCGTGGTGAAGGCGACGATGAGAGCGACCGCCAGTGCGAGGGCCAGACCACCGGCGGTGATCGCCAGAGTCAGCATGAGTTTGTTGCCCTTCTCAGGGGCAGGGGGGCGGATGACTTCACCGGCGGACTTCATCGTGCTGATCGCGGCGCTCGCGGCGATCGGCGTCGGCGAGGATGCCGGCGCCAGTTCACCGTCGATGAGAACCGCGTCGACGTCCTTGCCGTCGGTGGTCCCGTGTGCGTGCCCCTGGGACCCGAGCCCCTGGGGCAGCTCGTAAGAGCCGGTGACGAGCACTTCACCTGTGGAGGCGACGGGACCCGAGAGGGACCCCTCTCCCGGGGACTGCGTGAAGATCAGTGCGCTGGGTGCGATGTGCTGCGATCCGGTCGAGTCGTTCACCGTGAGCAGCTCGTCGAAGGAAGGGGCGAACGGCTTGTGGTCGGCGTCATCACCGAGCAGTCCTCGCCCGAAGGCGGGGCTCACCGTGGGTCGTTCCTCGGCGCGGACATCCGTATCGTCGGCCGCGGCCGGCGCGACCTCGTCGTCTTCCGTTGATTCCCGGGAAGTGTCTTCGAAGAGCGTGCCGACCCCGTCGGTTTCCGCGGGAGCGTCCGCGGCGGCGGATTCTTCTCCGGGCGTTGCGGAGTCTTCAATTTTGCTGAAAAGCGGAACGCTGGTGACCATCTCGGCTTCGACGACCTCGGCTTCGACGGCCTCGGCGGGCTCCGCGGGTGCCACGGCCTCGACGGTCTCAGCGAGCTCGACGGCCTCGACGACTTCGGGCGCCTCGGCATCCGCCGTTTCGACGGAGATGAGGTCTTCGGCAGGAGTCTCGGGCGCAGGATCTGCGATGGGGACCGAACCGGTGCGGATCCGCTCCTGCTCGCGCACCTGGCGGCGCGTCAGTCGCCCCGCCGCTTCGTCGGATTCATCGACGGGCGCGGTCGGCTCGACCGGTGCGACAGGTTGTGAGACCGGCGGAACCACCGGCGGCGCCGCCGCAGCGGCTGCCTCCTCCGCCGTGATGACGGGCGTGGAACCGGTCAGCCGGATCTCGCGCAACTGCTTGCGCGTCAGCGGACCGTGTCCTTGCTGATCCGATGTACTCATGCCTTGCTCCGATACAGATGATGCTTTGCGATGTATTGAACGACTCCGTCGGGAACGAGGTACCAGACGGGTTCATCTTCGCGGACCCGCTGCCGGCAGTTCGTCGACGAGATCGACAGTGCCGGCACTTCCAACTGACTGACGTGATCTCCCGGGAGTCCGTCCGTGCTCAGGACGTGCCCTGGACGGGAGACCGCGACGAAATGCGCCAAGTCCCACAACTCATCATGGTCTCTCCAACTGAGAATTTGCGCTACGGCATCCGCACCGGTGATGAAGAAGAACTCTGCGTCGGGTCGATCTCGCTTCAGATCGCGCAACGTGTCGATGGTGTACGTCGGCCCCTCGCGGTCGATATCGACCCGGCTGGTGGTGAAATCAGGGTTCGAGGCCGTTGCGATCACCGTCATCAGATAGCGGTGCTCGCTGGCCGTGACCTCTTCTTTCTGCCACGGTCGTCCGGTCGGGACGAAGATCACTTCGTCGAGATCGAAAGAGTGCGCGACCTCGCTGGCTGCGACCAGGTGACCGTGATGGATCGGGTCGAAGGTACCGCCCATCACGCCGATGCGCGGAGCACGCGAGGTCTCCATGGGGGCCTAGTGGCCGTGCCCCGCCCCGTGGCCGTCCTTGCCGTGCTTCGCTGCCCATGCCTCCGCCTTCGCCGAGTGACGGTTGGCGACGTTGCGGTACGAGAGGGTCACGAACCCGAGGAAGGCGAATCCGAGCGCGGCGATGACACCGAAGATGAGGGTTTCGAGCGCGACGTTTCCGTGATGCTCGGTTTCCGCTGCAGCCATCGCGATCTGTGCGATGAGGTTCATCCTGACTCCGTTCGTGACCGGGTGCGAGAAGACGCCTGTCCATCCTATCGCTCAGCCGCGGGTCTGCCCCGATCCGCGCGCCAGCCACTTCGTGCTGGTCAGCTCGCTGAGTCCCATCGGGCCGCGCGCGTGCAGTTTCTGCGTCGAGATGCCCACCTCGGCGCCGAATCCGAATTCACCGCCGTCGGTGAACCGTGTCGAGGTGTTCACCATCACCACCGCAGAGTCGACCTCGGCGAGGAAACGCTCGGCGTTGCGTGAGTCGGTCGTGATGATCGACTCCGTGTGCCCCGTGCTGTACCGGCGGATGTGGTCGAGCGCGTCGTCCAGAGAATCGACGACCTTCATGGCGATGTCGAGGCTCAGATACTCGGTCGCCCAGTCCTCCTCGGTCGCGGGGATGACACCGGTGACGAGTCCGGCCACCATGTCGTCACCGTGAATCGCCACGCCCTCGCTCTGCAGCGCGCTCGCGACGAGCGGGATCAGGCTCGGAGCCGCCTGCCGCAGCACGAGGACGGTCTCCACGGCATTGCACACGCTCGGCCGCTGCACCTTGGCGTTGACGACGATGTCGCGCGCCCAGTCGGCCGGCGCGGTCTCGTCGAGCACGATGTGGACGTTGCCGGCACCGGTCTCGATCACTGGAACCGTCGATTCGGTGACCACCGTCTCGATCAGCCCCGCGCTGCCGCGAGGCACGAGCACGTCGATGAATCCACGACCGTGCATCAGCGCCTTCGCACCATCCCGACCGAAATCATCCACGGTCTGGATCGCCTCCGCGGTGACACCGCCGCCCTCCAGGGCATCGCGCATCACCTGCACGAGCACCGTATTCGAGTCGCGAGCGGCACTCCCGCCGCGCAGCACGACCGCATTGCCGGAGCGCAGCGCGAGAGCGGCGATGTCGACGGTCACGTTCGGGCGGGCCTCGTAGATGGCGCCCACGACCCCGAAAGGCACTCGGATCTGCTGCAGGGCGACACCATTCGGCATCCGATGCCCGCCGACGACCTGGCCGACCGGATCAGGGAGAGCCGCGATCTGGCGCACGGCGGCTGCCAGGTCGCTCACCCGCTTCTCGTCCAGACGGAGCCGGTCGATCAGCGATTCGCCGATGCCTTCCTCGCGGCCACGGGCGATGTCTCGATCGTTCGCCGCGATGATGCGCGGGGCTTCCGCCTCCAGCGCGACCGCGATCGCCTCGAGCACACGCACCTTGTCGTCGCTGGTGAGTGCGGCCGTGGCGCGTGAGGCCTCCTTGGCGCGCTCCAGGCGCACCTGCGGGGTCTGGTCGGTCATCCGCCCAGTTTAGTCAGCGGCGGGTTCGAACCAGGTGCCGATGTCATCGCCGGCGAGGGCCCTGTCGACGAGATCGGCGCTGGTGACCAGCACCCCGATCCCGGATGCGGCAGCCAGCCGTGCCGCAGAGACCTTGGTCGCCGCTCCCCCGGTGCCGACGCTGTTCACGACCGTCGCGCCGAACTCGAGGCCGGAAAGGTCGGCATCCGCAGCGACGACGTCGATCGGCTGCGCACCGGGGTCAGACGGCGGCTTCGTGTACAGCGACTCGATGTCGCTGAGCAGCACCAGAGCATCCGCCCCGACCAGCTGCGCGACGAGCGCACCCAGGCGGTCATTGTCGCCGAAGCGGATCTCCTGGGTCGCCACCGTGTCGTTCTCGTTGACGATCGGGATGATCCGCAGCCCCAGCAGCCGCTCCATCGCACGACGGGCATTGCTGCGAGAGGTCGGATTCTCCAGATCACCCGTCGTCAGCAGCACCTGGCCGGCGATGATCCCGAACGTGTGCAGCGCCTCCTGGTAGCGGTAGATGAGCACGTTCTGACCGACCGCTGCCGCCGCCTGCTGCGTGGCGAGGTCGGTGGGCCGCGCATCGAGGTTCAGGAGCGGGATGCCGGACGCGATCGCACCGGAGGAGACGAGCACCACCTCTGCGCCGCGTGCGTGCGCCGCTGCCAGCGCTTCCACGAGCACCGGGATGCGCCAGGAGGACTCACCGCTGATCGAGGAGGAGCCCACCTTCACGACGATGCGCGTGGCGGTCGCGAGGTCGGCTCTGACGCGAGCCGTCACTCGTCGGCTCCCAGATTGCTGGCGCGACGCTTGGCCTCCAGTTCCGCACGTGCTTCTGCCTTGGCATCCATCCGCTCGTAGTACTGCTCACGGCGCTCAGATGTCGTGCGGCGCGCGTTGGGGGCGAGACGCGGGTCGGTACCGCGAGGAGCGGTCATCAGCTCGGCTGCCGAGCGCATGGTCGGCTCCCAGTCGAAGATCATGCTGTCGCCCTCGCCGATGACGACGGTCGAACCGGGAGTTGCGCCGAGGCGGAACAGTTCGTCTTCGACGCCGAGCTTCTCGAGGCGGTCGGCGAAGTAGCCGATCGCCTCTTCGTTCTGGAAATCCGTCTGCTGCATCCAGCGCACCGGCTTCTCGCCGAGAATGCGGTAGTAGTTGCCGTACGAGCCGCCGTCGATGCGGATCGTGAATTCCTTCTTGGAGCCCTTCGGCCGGATGACGACGCGCTCGTGGGTCACGTCGACAGAAGTATCGGCCTTGTGCTTCTCGACGATCTCGCCGAGCGCGTAGGTCAGCGGGCGGAGTCCTTCGTGCGAGATCGTGGAGATCTCGAAGACCCGGAACCCACGCGCCTCGAGGTCGGGGCGGACCAGCTCGGCGAGATCGCGGGCCTCGGGCACATCGATCTTGTTGAGCGCGATGAGCTGCGGGCGCTCCAGCAGCGGCGTCTGCCCCTCGGGAACTTCGTAGGCGGCGAGCTCGGCGAGGATCACGTCGAGATCGGAGATCGGGTCTCGGCCGGGCTCCAGCGTCGCGCAGTCCAGGACGTGCAGAAGGGCAGAGCAGCGCTCGACGTGGCGGAGGAACTCGAGGCCGAGACCGCGGCCCTCGCTCGCGCCTTCGACCAGCCCTGGCACGTCGGCGACCGTGTAGCGGGACTCACCGGCCTGCACCACGCCGAGGTTGGGATGCAGCGTCGTGAAGGGGTACTCGGCGATCTTCGGGCGAGCGGCCGAGATGGCGCCGATCAGGCTCGACTTCCCCGCAGAGGGGTAACCGACGAGGGCGACGTCCGCCACCGTCTTCAGCTCGAGGACGACATCTCCCTCGAAGCCGGGTGTGCCCAGCAGCGCGAAACCAGGCGCCTTGCGCTTCGGAGAGGCGAGTGCCGCGTTTCCGAGACCGCCCTGTCCGCCCTTGGCGACGACGAATCGCTCGCCAGGGATGATCATGTCGATCAGGACCTCGCCGGCCGGGTTCTTCACCACAGTGCCGACGGGAACGGGAAGCTCGAGAGTCTCGCCCAGCGCACCGGATCGGTGATCGCCCATACCGGGCCCGCCGTTGCCCGAAGAGCGGTGCGGAGAGTGGTGGTACGTCAGCAGCGTGCCGGTCTGCGGGTCCGCGACGAGCACGATGTCACCGCCGTCGCCGCCGTTGCCGCCGTCGGGGCCGCCGAGCGGCTTGAACTTCTCCCGGTGCACCGAGACACAGCCACCGCCGCCCTTGCCCGCGCGC
Organism: Microbacterium sp. LTA6; assembly: GCF_045690355.1. NCBI lineage: Bacteria > Bacillati > Actinomycetota > Actinomycetes > Micrococcales > Microbacteriaceae > Microbacterium > Microbacterium sp. LTA6. The sequence continues at coordinate 3,063,359 of NZ_CP147855.1, read as the reverse complement.
AGATGCAGCGTCACGGTGTCGACGAATGAAACCATGTCGAAAACTCCCCTTGGATACACGGACGGGGCGAGCCGAAGCCCGCCCCGAACCGGATGAAATGCTGTGCTGTGATTACTCAGCAGCGGCGACGATGTTGACGACCTTGCGGCCGCCCTTCGCGCCGAACTGCACTGCGCCCGCTGCGAGAGCGAACAGCGTGTCGTCGCCACCACGGCCGACGTTCACGCCGGGGTGGAAGTGGGTGCCGCGCTGGCGGACGATGATCTCGCCGGCGAGAACCTGCTGACCGCCGAAGCGCTTGACGCCAAGTCGCTGTGCGTTGGAGTCACGACCGTTACGGGTAGAGCTCGCGCCCTTTTTATGTGCCATGTCTTAGTCTCCTCCGTGCTTACTTGATGCCGGTGATCTTGACGCGCGTGAGCTCCTGACGGTGGCCCTGGCGCTTCTTGTAGCCGGTCTTGTTCTTGTACTTCTGGATGATGATCTTCGGGCCGCGGAGGTTGCCGATGACCTCAGCAGTGACCTTGACCTTCGCCAGCGTGTCAGCGTCGGTGGTCACCGTGGTGCCGTCGACGAGCAGCACGGCGGGCAGCTCGATGTTCTCGCCCTGGGCAGCCCGAACACGGTCGAGCTGAACGATGGTGCCGACCTCCACCTTCTCCTGCCGGCCACCGGCGCGCACTACTGCGTAAACCACTTCATACCTGTTTCGTTGGGGAGCTCGCGGCTCCGAGAATCTCACGGGAAGACTGTTGCTTGCATTCATCGCGGGGCGATGGGTGCGAACACAAGACTTTCCGCACCGCCCGACGAGGACGGAACGGCATACGCACCAAGGGACTACTTTACCGGATGCAGGACCATGTCGCAAAGCGAGCCGGTCGGTGTGTCTGGTCGGCCGATCGCCTGCCGAACGCGAATAGGCTTGGCGACGTGACCGTTCTCGTCGACGACCCGCTGTGGCCCGCGCACGGCCGGCTCTGGGCGCACCTCGTCAGCGACGCGAGCCTGGCGGAGCTGCATGACTTCGCCCGTGCCCACGACGTTCCCGCGCGATCCTTCGACCTCGACCACTACGACGTTCCCGCAGAGCTCATCCCCCGGCTCGTCGCCGCAGGCGCCGAGCCGGTGGGCGGCAAGGAACTGGTCCGGAGACTGATCGCCTCAGGACTCCGGATTCCCGCTCGCGACCGGCGCTGACGCCTCGGCGTTCACCGAGACCGGAGTGCCGGTGAGCGCGGCCGTGCTCACCCGACGGCGCCCGCGTCCCTGACCCGGAGCCTTCGGCTCAGGAAGGGCATCGAGCACCGAGTCGAGCAGCTGCTCGGCCGGGGACTTGGGTGCGTTGCGCTCCGAGTTGCGCTTCTTGCGCGGCTTTTTCGCGCGCTCCGGCTGAGCAGGCTGCACCGGCTCGACGGCGAGAGCCGCATCCGGGGTCTCCTCGACGCGGGGCGCGACGGTGGAGGCGGCGATCTGCGCGAGCGCTGACTTCGCGCCCTCGGGGATGCTGTGCGTGACGGTGCTCGCGGGCGGAGCGCTCTGGCTCTGTCCGTTGCCGCCGCGCTGGCGGCGATTGTTGCTGCTGCTCTGGCCGTTGCCGTTCGTGCTGGCACGGTGCTTGACGACCGGGTCGTGGTGCACGATGACGCCACGGCCGGCGCAGACCTCACAGGCCTCGCTGAAGGTCTCGAGCAGCCCGAGACCGAGCTTCTTGCGGGTCATCTGCACGAGGCCGAGCGAGGTGACCTCGGCGACCTGGTGCTTGGTCCGGTCGCGACTGAGGCACTCGATGAGGCGGCGCAGCACGAGGTCGCGGTTGGACTCGAGCACCATGTCGATGAAGTCGACGACGATGATTCCGCCGATGTCGCGCAGCCGCAGCTGGCGGACGATCTCCTCGGCGGCCTCGAGGTTGTTCTTGGTGACGGTCTCCTCGAGGTTTCCACCGGAGCCGACGAACTTGCCGGTGTTCACGTCGACGACGGTCATCGCCTCGGTGCGGTCGATCACGAGCGAACCGCCGGAGGGCAGCCAGACCTTGCGGTCCAGGGCCTTCTCGATCTGCTCGGTGATGCGGAAGGCATCGAAAGGATCGGTCTCGTCCTCGTAGGCTTCGACGCGCTCCAGAAGATCCGGGGCGACGCTCTCGAGGTAGGCGCGGATGGTTCCCTGGGACTCATCGCCCTGGATGAGCATCTTCGTGAAGTCCTCGTTGAAGACATCGCGGACGATCTTCACGAGCAGGTCGGGCTCGGCGTGCAGCAGCGCAGGTGCCTGCTGATTCTCGACCTGCTTCTGGATGTGCTCCCACTGCGTGGTGAGACGCTGCACGTCGCGCGTCAACTGGTCCTCGGTGGCGCCCTCGGCCGCGGTACGGACGATCACGCCGCTGGACTCGGGGAGCACCTCCTTGAGGATGCGCTTGAGGCGCGCACGCTCGTTGTCGGGGAGCTTGCGGCTGATGCCGTTCATCGAGCCGCCGGGCACGTACACGAGGTAGCGGCCCGGGAGCGAGATCTGGCTGGTCAGTCGGGCGCCCTTGTGGCCGATGGGGTCCTTGGTGACCTGCACGAGCACGCGATCGCCGGGCTTGAGCGCCAATTCGATGCGGCGGGGCTGGTTGCCCGTCTCGACGCCGTCCCAGTCGACCTCACCGGAGTACAGCACGGCGTTGCGGCCGCGGCCGATGTCGACGAACGCGGCCTCCATGCTCGGGAGCACGTTCTGCACGCGTCCGAGGTAGACGTTGCCGATCAGGGATGCGTCCTGGTTGCGGGCCACGTAGTGCTCGACGAGAACGCCGTCCTCGAGGACACCGATCTGGGTGCGGCCGTTCTTGGAGCGGACGACCATCTTGCGGTCGACGGACTCACGGCGGGCGAGGAACTCGGCCTCGGTCACCACGGGACGCCGGCGACCGGCGTCGCGTCCGTCGCGACGGCGCTGCTTCTTCGCCTCGAGCCTGGTCGAGCCCTTGATGGCCTTCGGCTCAGTGATGTACTCGACGACGCGCTGGCGCTGACGCGGCTCTTCGCGCTGCTGCTCGTCGACCTCGACTCCGCCACGACGGCGACGGCCGCGACGAGCGGATGCCGGCTCGTCCTGGTCCCGCTCGACGTTGCGGTCGAATTCACGATCGAAGCTCCGGTCCGCATTGCGATCGAAGTTGCGCTCGCGACCCTGACGGGCCGGGAGCGGCACGATCTCAGGAGCGTAGAAGGAGAGACGGGTGGATACCTGCGACACGAACACCTCGGGGAGGAGCCCGAGAGAAACCGCGGTGAGCGGCTCCGGCGCGGCCGGCGTCGCGACGGGAGCAGCCTCTTCGGGTGCTTCCTCAGCAGGCGCGTCCTCTGCAGGCGCATCCTCTACGGATGCTTCCTCTGCAGGCGCGTCCTCAACCGGCGCTTCATCAACAGGCGCTTCGTCGACGGGCGCGTCCTCAACCGGCGCGTCCTCGACGGGCGCGTCCTCAACAGGCGCGTCCTCGACAGGCGCCTCAGCGGATGCCGCAGCATCGCTCGGAGCCGTCTCGTCGGGCGCGTCGATCGCCTCGGTGGCGTCCTCGGCGGTCACGTCGTCGGCGGCATCCTCGGGGGGCGCCGCGTGTTCCGTCAGAGAATCCGCGGCGTCAGCCGGGAAGTCGAGGGTGGAGGCGTTGTTGTCATTGTTGTCATCGGCCATCTCTGGCTTACTCCCTGCGCGGGGCACTGAGTGCTCCGCGAAATCTCGTGCGACACCCGCAGGTGCCGCGAACTCACACGGTGTGCGACCGGCTCATGGCTCTGGTCACGTGGGGCATAGGACCCCGAAGTCTGCGTCGATGCGTGTCACGGCAAGGCCGTGCGGTGCATCACAGATCATTATCGCACCAAGTTCGCCCGTTCGCGGCATCCGACCTCGCGCGCGCCGCGCGCTTCACGTCCCGCGCATAGCCGACGCTGAGATAATCCAGATATGAGCGAGCCACGTCCCCGCCCCGTTGTCTTCGCCGTCTGGCTGATCATCGCCAGCGTTCTGGGCTGGTTCGCCGCCTTCCAACTCACCATCGACAAGTTCATCCAACTCGAGAATCCGAGCGCCGACCTCAGCTGCAACGTCAGCGTCATGATCCAATGCGGGAAGAACCTCGATTCCTGGCAGGGTGAGATCTTCGGATTCCCGAACCCCATCATCGGCCTCACCGGATGGATGGCACCTTTCGTCGTCGGAGTCGCGATTCTCGCCGGTGCCACGTTCCCGCGCTGGTTCTGGGCGACATTCGGCGCCGGAATCACCTTCGCGTTCGGGTTCGTCTGCTGGCTCATCGGCCAGAGCCTGTACGCCACGAATCTCGGAGTGCTCTGCCCGTGGTGCATGCTCACCTGGGCCGTCACGATCCCGACGTTCTTCGCCACGATGGTGCATCTGACGCGCAACGGCACGTTCACTCGCAACGAAGCGGTGCAGGAGCGCGCGAACAAGCTGATGGTGTGGGTACCGCTCGCGACGATCCTCGCCTACGCGATCATCATCCTGCTCGTTCAGATGCGCGGTCTCGACCTTCTCGGTGAGGTCATCGGAATGATCCTCTGACCTCGACGCAAACGACGAAGCCCGCCCGCACGACGATCGTGGGGGCGGGCTTCGTGTTTATCGTCAGTCGAACCAGATGCCGAGTTCGCGCGCCGCGGACTCGGGGCTGTCTGATCCGTGCACGAGGTTCTGCTGCACCTTCAGGCCCCAGTCGCGGCCGAAGTCGCCGCGGATCGTGCCAGGAGCGGCCGTGGTCGGGTCGGTCGTGCCCGCGAGCGACCGGAAGCCCTCGATCACACGGTTGCCCGCGAGACGAATGGCGACGGAAGGGCCGGAGAGCATGAACTCGAGCAGCGGCTCGTAGAACGGCTTTCCCTCGTGCTCGGCGTAGTGCGCTGCGAGAAGATCGCGGTCGGGATCGACCAGGCGGATGTCGACGAGGGCGTAGCCCTTCGCCTCGATCCGGGCGAGGATCGCACCGGTGAGTCCGCGGGCGACGCCGTCGGGCTTGACGAGGACGAGGGTTTCTTCGGTGGCCATGTCATTCACTCTCTGTCTGAGTATGAGTCTGAGTCTCGGTCGTGGGCTCCGTCGGGCGTCGTGCGTCCAATCGGGCCCCCATGATCGTCGCATACCCCCACATGCCGCCGAAAATCAGGACGACGATCACGATCGTCGGCTCGAAGAACGCGGAGAGCGCGATGATCGCCTGAATCACCCAGCCGACGCCGATCGCCCACGGCTTCGTGATCATGCCGGCGGTGACGATGCACGCCAGAGCTACGACGGCGGCGCCGACGATCGCCCACCACTGCTCGATCTCGGCGGGCAACGCCTTGAGGCCGAAGATGGTGAGACCGACCAGCACCACGACGATCGCCTCGAAACCCAGCACGATCGGGGCGAGCTTCTGCACGAGGGTTCGCGGCGGGCGCCCCTGGCGTGCCGGAGCACTCACGCTCGCCACCCGGACTTCCAGTCCTCGGTCTCGGCCAGCGCGATCGCCTCACCGGCGAGCACCACGGAGCCGGCGATGGCGACGGCGCGGCGGTCGGAGGATGAGGCCCACTCACGCGCCGCGTCGGCCGCTTCGGCGAGCGTCGGATGCACCGTCACCCGCCCCCCTGTCTGCTCAACGAGATCGGCGATGACATCCGCGTCGCTCGCACGCTCCGAATCCGGCGCCGTCGCGAAGACATGCGCGGCCGCCGGGGCCAGACGAGCGACGATGCCGGCGGCGTCCTTGTCGGAGAGGATGCCGAGCACGATCCCCCACTCGTCGAAGTCGAAGCTGTCATCGAGCGCCAGCGCGAGGGCAGCGGCACCATGAGGATTGTGGGCGGCATCGACGATCACCGTCGGAGCGATCCCGAGCAGCTGCAGACGGCCAGGAGAGGTCGCCCCCTGCAGGCCCTCGGCGACGATGTCGGCCGCGATGCGCTGCGACCCGCCTCCGATGAGGGATTCGACCGCCGCCACCGCGAGCGCGGCGTTGTGGCCCTGGTGCGCGCCGTACAGAGGCAGGTACTCCTCGACGTACTCCCCCGCGAGACCGCGGACGGTGAGGAGCTGTCCTCCGACGGCGAGCTTCTGATCGACGAGGCCGAACTCCTCGCCCTCGAATGCGATCGTTGCGCCGTTCGCGGTCGCGACCCTGCGCAGGACCTCGACGGCCTCGGCGGGCTGCTGTGCGGACACGACCGCGGCGCCCTCCTTGATGATCCCGGCCTTGACCTGGGCGATCTCGGCGATGGTCGCGCCCAGACGGTCCGCGTGATCGATGTCGATCGGCGTGAACACGGCGACGTCGCCATCGGCGGTGTTCGTCGAATCCCACTCACCGCCCATCCCGACTTCGAGCACGAGCACATCGACCGGCGCATCGGCGGCCGCCACGAAGGCGAGCACCGTGAGCAGCTCGAAGAACGTCAGCGGGGCGTCGTCTGCCGCCTCCAGCTCGGCGTCGACGATGTCGACGAACGGTTCGATCTCGTCCCAGGCGTCCGCGATCGCGGCATCATCGATGGGCTCGCCATCGATCATGATCCGCTCCGTGAAGCGCTCCAGGTGCGGGCTGGTGAACAAGCCGGTGCGCAGGTCGTGCGCGCGCAGCAGGCTCTCGATCATCCGTGCCGTCGACGTCTTGCCGTTGGTGCCGGTGATGTGCACCACCCGGTAGGTGCGCTGCGGGTCGTCGAGGAACGCCAGGATCCGCGCCGTGCGCTCCTTGCGCGGCTGAACCCAGCGCTCGCCCGCCCGGGCGAGGAGGGTCTCATAGACGGCGTCTGCGCGCTCGCGGTCGCTCATGCGGTCACTCCGATCCGGGAGACGGCGATCGTGAGATCACCGGAGTTGGCATATGTGCCCTGGGAGATGGTCGCCGTGAACTCGGCCTCGACACCACCGGCGGCGAGCGATACGGCGCCGTGCCCGAAGATCGAGTCGCCCTGCGGATTCACCACGAAGTACTCCTCCGCCAGCGTTTCACTCGCGACACCGGCAAGATCGAACGCCGAGACGACAGCGTCGCAGTCCGCGGCATCCGCGAATCGAAGCACCAGCCGGATGCGATCGCTGACATCGAACCCGGCGTTCTTGCGGGTCTCCTGCACAGCGCGGATGACGTCGCGAGCCAGACCCTCCGCCTCGAGCTCCGCAGTGGTCGCAGTGTCGAGCAGCACGAAGCCGCCGCTGGGGACGATGGCCAGAGCCTCGCCCTCGGGGCGACCCGTGGTCTCCAGCACGAGCTCGTACTCGCCGGGCTCCAGTGCGATGCCGTCGGCCGTCACCACGCCGTTCTCCTCGGTCCAGAAGCCGCCGCGCGCCGCCTGGATGACCTTCTGCACCTCTTTGCCGAGGCGCGGACCGGCCGCGCGGGCATTCACGCTGAGCCTGTGGCTGACGCCGTACTCTGCTGCCGCGTTCTCACCGAGTTCGACCAGTTCGACGCGCTTCACGTTGAGCTCTTCACGCAGGATGTCCTCGAACTGACCCAGCGATGCAGCCAGCGGCGACACGATCGTGAGACGGGCCAGCGGCAGGCGCACCCGCAGCTTCTCCTTCTTGCGCAGCGCGTTGCCGACGCTCGACAGTTCGCGTACGGCATCCATCGCATCCCGGATCTCGTCTGCGGCGGGGAACGCGGTGTCATCCGGCCAGTCGGTGAGGTGGACGCTGCGATCGCCGGTGAGACCCTGCCAGACCCGCTCGCTGACGAGGGGAACCAGCGGGGCGGCGACCCGGCAGAGCGTCTCGAGCACCGTGTACAGGGTGTCGAACGCCTCGCGGCTCTTCGGGTCGTCGGTCACACCAACCCAGAAGCGGTCGCGGGAACGACGGATGTACCAGTTCGTCAGGGTCTCGCCGAATTCGCGCAGTCGCCCGGCGGCCGTGGTCGAGTCCAGGCCCTGCAGGTCGGCGCGCACCTCGCGGACGAGGTCGCCGAGACGGGCGAGGATGTACCGGTCGAGGACGTCCGTGGAGTCGGTACGCCAGGTCGCCTCGTAGCCGTCGGATGCGTTCGCGTAGGTCGCGAAGAAGTACCACGAGTTCCACAGGGGCAGCAGGAACTCGCGGACGCCCGCGCGGATGCCCTCTTCGGTGACAGCGAGATTGCCGCCGCGCAGCACCGAACTCGACATCAGGAACCAGCGCATCGCGTCGGAGCCGTCGCGATCGAGCACCTCGGAGACGTCCGGGTAGTTGCGCAGCGACTTCGACATCTTGTAGCCGTCTGAGCCCAGCACGATGCCGTGGCAGCTGACGCCCGTGAACGCCGGGCGGTCGAACAGCGCCGTGGACAGCACGTGCATCACGTAGAACCAGCCACGCGTCTGTCCGATGTACTCCACGATGAAGTCGGCCGGCGAGTGCGAGTCGAACCATTCCTGGTTCTCGAACGGGTAGTGCACCTGCGCGTACGGCATGGAGCCGGAGTCGAACCACACGTCGAAGACATCCTCGATGCGGCGCATCGTGCTCTTGCCGGTGGGGTCGTCGGGGTTCGGCCGGGTCAGATCATCGATGTACGGACGGTGCAGGTCGATCTCACCCTCCGGGTTGCGCGGCAGCGTGCCGAAGTCGCGCTCCATGTCCTCGAGGGAGCCGTAGGCGTCGACGCGCGGGTACTCCGGGTCATCGCTCTTCCAGATCGGGATCGGCGATCCCCAGTAGCGGTTGCGGCTGATGGACCAGTCGCGCGCGCCCTCGAGCCACTTGCCGAACTGACCGTGTTTGACGTTCTCGGGCACCCAGGTGATCTGCTCGTTGTTCGCCAGCAGGTCGTCCTTGATGTCGGTGACCCGGATGAACCAGCTCGACACGGCCTTGTAGATCAGGGGGTTCCGGCAGCGCCAGCAGTGCGGGTACGAGTGCTCGTAGCTCTGCAGGCGGATGAGTCGGCCGTCCGCGCGGAGAAGTCGCACCAGCGGCGTGTTCGCGTCCATCCACAGCTCGCCCGCGACATCGGTCACGTTCGGCAGGAAGCGTCCGCCATCGTCGAGGGAGAGGATCGTCGGGATGCCGGCGGCTTCGGCGACCCGCTGGTCGTCCTCACCGTACGCGGGAGCCTGGTGCACCACGCCGGTGCCGTCGGTGGTGGTGACGTAGTCGTCGACGAGGATCTGCCACGCATTCTCGGTGCCATAGGTCTCGACGTCGGCGTAGTAGTCGAAGAGCGGCTCGTAGCGGAGGCCGCCGAGGTCGGCCCCGGTGACGGTGCGCTCGATGGCTGCCACCACGGCGTCTCCGTCCTCGTAGCCGAGGTCTTTCGCATAGCCGCTGAGCAGGTCCCGCGCCAGCAGGTAGCGACCGTCTGCTGCGCCTTCTGCGACGCCGTTCGGCCCTGCGGGCACCACGACGTACTCGATCGAAGGACCCACGGCGAGCGCGAGGTTGGTCGGCAGTGTCCACGGCGTCGTGGTCCAGGCGAGCACCCGCACGCCTTCGAGCCCCTTCGCGGCGGCATCCGCACCCGCGAGCGGGAACGAGACCGTCACGGACGGGTCCTGACGCATCTGGTAGACGTCGTCATCCATGCGCAGCTCGTGCGCCGACAGCGGCGTCTCGTCGCGCCAGCAGTACGGCAGCACGCGGTAGCCCTCGTAGGCGAGGCCCTTGTCGTAGAGGGTCTTGAAGGCCCAGAGCACGCTCTCCATGTACCCGAGATCGAGCGTCTTGTAGCCGCGCTCGAAGTCGACCCAGCGGGCTTGGCGGGTGACGTAGTCCTCCCACTCGCGGGTGTAGGTCAGCACGGAATCCTTCGCCTTCGCGTTGAAGACGTCGATCCCCATGGCCTCGATCTGGCTCTTCTCGGTGATGCCGAGCTGCTTCATCGCCTCGAGCTCGGCCGGCAGGCCGTGGGTGTCCCAGCCGAATACGCGATCGACCTTGTGGCCGATCATCGTCTGGAAGCGCGGGAACACGTCCTTCGCATAGCCGGTCAGCAGGTGACCGTAGTGCGGCAGTCCGTTGGCGAACGGAGGACCGTCGTAGAACACCCACTCGGGTGCACCGTCGCGCTGCTCGATCGATGCGCGGAAAGTGTCATCCGACTTCCAGAACTCGAGAACCTCGGTCTCGATCTCGGGGAAGCGCGGGCTGGGCACGACGGAGGCATCGGCGGCGGGTCCGAAGGATGAACGCGGGTAGGTCATGTCGTCTCGCAGTGATCTGAGCTGGTGGCACGGGCGGATGCTGCTGCGAGGACGATCTCCTGCGAGACCGCGGTACCACCTCACGTGCTGCGTCTCACGACGCGACCACTCTCACTGCGGCGATCACGGGCCTGCCCCGCTCGGTTCTACTTGCAGTCTCCTGCGTTCTTCCGAGAGCTCCCCGGTGATGGCCGGATCAGTGCTTGTGCTCTCATTCTACGCGCAGGTCGTGAGTGCGGCATCCGGGCGCCTCGCAGGGCCGAGCCGTGCGCCAGCGGTTCTTCGCAGAACCGCAGCTTCTTCGCAGGCTTTCCAGGAATTCCTGCGAAGTTGGGGCAGTTCTGCGAAGAAGCGCCCCCATCAGGCCCGGCGACGCGACGCGAGATGTAGCCCCTGGGCGACGGCGCGCATGATCAGGTCCTGCACTAATGCCCATTCGTGCATCATCTGGTGGTAGCTGATGCGGACCACGTGGTATCCCATGAGCCTCAGCTCGGCATCGTGTCTGATGTCCTCGCTGCGCTGCTGGCCGACGTGATGTGCTCCGTCGATCTGCAGCACGAGACGCTCGCCGATGAGCGCGTCGACCCTGTGGCCCGCAATCCACGTCTGGATCCGGATCGGATGCCGCAGCCAGCGCAGTCGAGGGCGAAGGTAGGTCTCAAGCCCGGCGTCCGAGAACGGCGTGGCTTCTCCGAGCAGACGCCGCGCCGCCGGGCGCCAGTCGTACCCGGCGAGTCCTTCCAACGTGACCAGTCCCTTGTTGAGCGCGGAGTCCCAGGTCGCTAGCGCCTGCTCATGGGGCTCGCACTCGGCAACTATCGCGAGCACATTCTCGATCGGATCCACGAGCGAGTCCGGGTGACGTGGCAGCAACGGCCGCGCCCAGTGCACGCGGATCGTGTCCGGCTTTCCACCCGCGCTGCCTGGCGTCGCTCCGACGTGCGCAGCTGCCGGCGTCTCGTGCACCCACATGCCGAGTCGGCGCGCCTGGGTGATGCATGTGAGCACGACGCCGCGCCGCGCCGCCGATGCGAGAAGCGGATCCACGTTCGGCAACGCCACCCATCCGCGGCGCACGCGCTGAAGTCGGCCTGCGGCGAGTACGGACTCGAGAAGTGTGCGCCGAAAACCGAGTTCGCGGAGCCGCTCCACGCGCATGACACCACCGCCATTGGTGACGGCCTCGATGAGGTTGTCCTGGCTCATTCCGGCAGCATGCCGCATCCCACCGCCGCTCATTCCCTGCGCATCCCGGAACTGTGGACGGGCTCCAGCATCCACCCCCTGTGTAGGACAACTCGTTCGTCGCAGAATTGCAGCGTCTTCGCAGACTCTCCTGAAATTCCTGCGAAGTTCGGGAAGGTCTGCGAAGTTGCGCTTCCGGGGTTGCAGCAAGCCGAGGCGCGCTGCTCACCCACCCCTGTCCGTGCCACCGCATACGCTCGAGGGATGGCCCGCTCCTCCGACTCCCCCGTCGCGCCTCGCGTCACCGCACCCGACCTCCCGGAGGACCTCGCACCCGCCACTCCTGCCCGTCGAGCCGACCTGTTGGCCGCACGCCTCGAGATCGCGGGCTCAGCGGATCTCGCGTACGCCTCCTTGGAGCAGTGCGTGGTCACGGCGGATGCCGACACGGTCGACCTCACCGGTGCCACGATCCTCGACGTCGCGATGACCGACATGAGGGTGGCCTCCCTCAAACTCCGCAATTCCGGAATCCGTCGCCTTCGCATCACCGGCGGACGGATCGGGACGCTCGATCTCAGCGGCGCCCGCATCGCCGAGCTCGAACTCCGCGACGTGCGCATCGATTACCTGAACCTCGGGACAGCGCGCGCCGAAGATATCGAGGTCACCGGCTGCAGCATCCGCGCCATCGACATGCCGCAGGCCGAACTCACCCGGGTTCGCTTCACGAGCACTCGCAGCGACGAGGTCGATCCGCGCGGCATGCGTGCCACGCACGTCGATCTGCGCGGATTGGATGCCCTCGCCTACCTCGACGCGAACAGCCTGCGCGGAACCACACTGACCGAGTTCCAGGTGCAGCAGCTCGCCCCGACCATTGCGGCCGGACTCGGCATCCAGATCAAGGGCTGAGCTCAGGACACGGCGCTGGCCGCGAGTAGCTCTCGAGTGAACGGATGCTGAGGAGCCGCGAAGACGGCACCGGTGGCGCCCTGCTCGACGATCCGCCCGTCCTGCATCACGAGCACGTCATCCGCGATCGCCGCGATCACGTCGAGATCGTGCGAGACGAAGATTATCGTCAGCCCGCGTTCTCGCTGCAGTCGCCGGAGCAGGTGCAGGATCCGCTCCCGCACCGAGGGATCGAGTGCCGACACCGGCTCGTCGAGCACCAGAACATCCGGATCGGCGGCGAGGGTCCGGGCGATGGCCGCGCGCTGTCGCTGACCGCCGGAGAGGGCTGATGGCCGGCGCCCCGCGAGTGCGGGATCCAGGCCGACCTCGACGAGCAGTCCGGCAACGCGCGATGAACGCTGCGAGCGCGGGACCCGGCCGGCAGCAAGCGCCTCGCGCAGCGATCGTCCGATCGTCCATCGCGGATCGAATGCGCCGAGCGGGTTCTGGTGCACAAGCTGCACGCGCTGCGCTCCGTTCCGGCGCAGTTCGCCGGCGTCCGGATGCTCCACCCCGACGATCATCCTGGCCAGTGTCGTCTTGCCGGAGCCGGACTCCCCGACGATGCCGAGCGTCCGACCACGATGCACCGAGAAAGTCGCACCGACGACGGCGGGCATGGCGCCGAACGCCTTCGACGCCGCCACGGACGAGAACACCAGCTCGCCGCCCGCATCGACGGCGGGACGCGGCTCGTGCATCGTCGCTGCGATCAGTCGGCGCGTGTATTCGTGCTGCGGAGCCTCGAGCACGTCCGCGACCGCACCGGATTCGACCACCCGGCCGTCCCGCATCACCAGGACCCGATCGGCGACCCGCCGCACGGCCTCGAAGTCGTGGCTGATGAAGACGACGGCGGTGCCGGCATCCGCGATCCCTCGCAGCAGATCGAGGATCCGCGCCTGCACCGTCGCGTCCAGGGCCGTGGTCGGCTCGTCGGCGATGAGCACCGCCGGGTCGCCGGCAAGGGCCGAGGCGATGAGCGCGCGTTGCCGGAGCCCTCCGGACAGCTCGTGCGAGTACTGTCTGATCCGACGTGCCGGCTCCGGCATCGCCACCGCGTCGAGAAGTTCGAGCACTCGTGTGCGGCGCTGCGTCCCCGCGAGCTGCCGATGGATGGCCAACGGTTCGGCGATCTCCGCCCCGATGGTGCGCAGCGGGTCGAGGGACACCAGAGCATCCTGCGACACGAGCGCGATCCGTTCGCCGCGGAGCCGGCGCCACTCATGTTCGCCGAACAACCGCGCATCGACGCCGTCGACGACGAGACGGGTGGCAGATACCCGGGCGACGTGCGGAGTCAGTCCCAGCAGGGCCGCGGCCGTCAGCGACTTGCCGGCCCCCGACTCCCCGACGATCGCGACGCACTCCCCCGGTTCCACGGTGAAGGAGACGGATTCCACCGGCCTGGCACCGCCGATTCTGACGGAGAGATCCCGCACCTCGAGCGCACTCATGATGTCCTCCCCTCGGCGCGGGCCCTCAGTTGACGTCCGACGATCGTCGCTGCGACGACCGTGAGCGTGATCGCCGCTCCGGGAAAGACCGAGATCCACCAGGCCTGGCCGAGGACGTTGCGCCCGCCGGCCAGCATGAGGCCCCATTCCGGTGCCGGTTCCGCGGGGCCGAGGCCGAGGAAGCTGAGCCCGGCTGCGGCAAGGATGCTCGATCCGATCCCGATGGTGGCGAGCACACTGAGCGACCCGAAGACGCTGGGCACCACATGCCTCACGAACGCGAGCACGGGCGGCACCCCGAGGATGCGAGCCGCCTCGACGTGTTCGGCGACGGCGAGCGTCCTCGTCTGCACGCGCCCCATGCGCACGTACACCGGCACCGCGGCGAGCGTGACCGCGATCGCGACGTTCACGGGACCGGGCCCGAGCACCGCGACGACGATCAGAGCGACGAGGAACTCGGGGAAGGCGAGGAGCACATCCGTGACGCGCATCGCGGCAATATCGACGGCGCGGGGCGCGACCCCCGCCAGTGCGCCGAACAGCAGACCGACGACGAGGGCGAGGGCGGTCGCGAGCAGTCCGATGCCGACCGATCTGCCTGTCCCGTGCACAACGCGCGAGAAGACGTCGCGGCCACTCTGGTCCGTGCCGAACAGATGCGCGGCGCTCGGCGCCTGCAGGGCGCTGCGCACATCGGTCTGCAGGGGATCCTGGGAGGCGATCAGGTCGGGCACGAGCGCCGCCACGGCGATCAGCGCGAGGATCAACACGGCTGCGCCGAGGAGAATGCGACGTCCGACGCTCATGCGCGCGGCGTCCTGTCCGGGGTGTCGGCCACTGTCCGCACGCGCGGATCGAGCAGCGGGTGCACGAGCTCGACGACGAGATTCACGACGACGAACGTGAACGCGCTGAGCAGGATGATGCCACTGAGCACCGGCAAATCGCGGTCGGTGATCGCCGAGAGCGTCACCCTTCCGAGGCCAGGCCGGGCGAAGACGGTCTCCACCAGCACCGCCCCGCCGAGCAGCGAGCCGACGAGGTAGGCGGTCAGGGTGAGGGCGCCGGCCGCCCCGTGCCGCAGCGTGTGATGCAGGGTGAGGCGCACGTGACCCGCTCCCCGCGCGCGAACGGTCGTCGCGAACGGCTGGCGTTCCGCCGTCTCGATGCCGTCGCGCAGCACCTGTCCCAGAAGCGCAGCCACCGGCAGGGCGAGCGTGACGGCAGGGAGCACCATCGTCGCCGGATTTCGAGTGCCGGAGACCGGGAACCAGCCGAGACCGAAGGCGAAGACACTCAGCAGCACGAGTCCGATCCAGAACACCGGCGAGGAGAGCAGGACGAGTTCGACAGCCGCGACGATTCCCCGGGACACCGAGCGCCGCGCGAGGAGCGCGGCGGCAAGAGCGAGCACCACGGCGATGAGCAGCGCGGATGCGGTCAGCTGCAGGGTCGCCCCGAGCTGCCGCCCGATCACCTCGGCCACCGGCATCCGCAGTTGGTACGACTCGCCCAGATCGCCCCGCAGCAGCTGGCTCAGGTACGAGACGTACTGCTCGAGCGGCGGCCGATCCAGCCCCAGTTCCGCCCGGATGCCGTCCTTGACGGCATCGCTCACCTGAGCTTGCGGTCCGAGCATGACGTCGACCGGGTCGCCGGGGATCACCCGGAAAGCCAGGAAGGCGAGCGTCGCCGCTCCCCACAGCACCACGACGAGGGATGCCGCGTGCCCGACGATCCTTCTGATCATTGCGCTCCTGACTACGGCATCGTATCGCCGATGCCGTGCCGGGTCACTCGACCGTCACACCGAAGAACAGCGGACGTCCGTAGAGGTCGAACTGCAGACCGGAGATGCGCTCCCCGACCGCGGTGATGGCGGACGGCACGTACAGCGGCACGATCGCGACGTGCTCGGCGTTCCACTGCTGCAGTTCGCCGTAGACATCGGCACGAGCGTCGGCATCCGTCGTCGCGACACCCTTCTCGAGCAATTCGTCGATGGTCGGGTCGGTGACCTGCGAGGCGTTCTGGAAACCCTCGCTGTGCAGATGGTTGCGCAGCAGGTCGGCGTCGACGCCGGAGAAGCTCCAGTCGGTGAGATCGAACGTCTTCGGCCCGTACTGCTCGTTGTAGGCACCCGGCTCGAGCTTCTCGAGGAGGACCTCGAAGCCCACCTCCTTGAGGTCGGACTGGATGGCGTTCGCCAGCGCGGCACGATCGTCGGGCACCGGGGTCCAGGCGATCCAGCGCGCGGACAGCCGCTGGCCGTCTTTGGTGCGGATGCCGTCGTCGCCGCGCTGGGTCCACCCGGCCTCATCGAGCAGGGAGTTCGCGAGGTCGCGGTCCATCGGCCACGATCCCTCGAGTGATGCGTCGTAGCCCGGGGTCGTCGGTCCGAGGATGCTCCACGCGCGCGGGTATTCGCCGAAGAAGATCTCTTCGACGGACGCATCGATGTCGATCGCACGGGAGAACGCCTCGCGCACCTTCTGGTCGGCGAAGACGCCGTGCTTCTCGTTGAGGTACAGCGAGTAGGGAAGACCCGGCTCTTCGACGGCCTCAACGGTCACCCCGTCGCCGAGCGTGGCGGCGACGTTCGGCGGGATCTGGCCGACGAGGTCGGCCTCTCCGGAGCTGACGACGCCCGCGCGCACCGATGGCTCGGGGAGGATCTCCACGCGCAGCGTCTCGAATCCGGGCTTCTCCGTGCCTTCCGGCGCCCACGCGTAGTCGGCGTTGGCCGTGTACACGATCTCCTGCTCCGGCGTGTACTCGGTGAGCTCGAACGGGCCGGTGCCGACCGTGATGCCGGGGCCGCCGACCTTCAACTCGTCAGCGGACTCGGCCAGCACCTTCGGCGAGTAGAAGCCGAGCTGCGCCGTGCTCGCTGCCTGCAGGAAAGGCGCGTAAGGCTGGGAGAAGCGCACCGTGACGGTGTGCTCGTCGACGACGTCGGTACCGGCGTAGAACTCTCCGCCGAGCATGCTCGCGGCCTGAGCCGATTCCGTCTCGGGGTCGATGATCCGGTCGAAGTTCGCTTTCACCGCCGCCGCATCGAACGGCTCCCCGTCGTGGAACGTCACATCGTCGCGGAGCGTGAACGTGTACTCGGTGCTGTCATCGGACACCGTCCACTCGGTCGCGAGCCACGGGCCGAACGAGCCGTCGGGCTTCTGGAAGACCAGCGAGTCGAGGACGGACCGCTGGACAGCGGCGGAGATGTCCAACTGGCTCGTCTGAGGGTCCATGTGGCCGGACGCGAGCAGACTGCCGTCGACACCCCAGACGACTTCTCCGCCGCCTTCCTCGGTAGCCCCAGGAGCCGCGCAGGCGCTCAGCGCGAGGGCGGCAGCGGCGGAGACCGCGACGAAGGGCAGGAGGCGACGCCGGAGCGAAATGCGCATGAAAGGTCCTCGAGAAGAGCGATGGGGTGACATCTCAGTCTACGACCCCTTCTTGGACCGGGTCGATTTACACCTCATCCTTCGTCATCGGCTCTCCATTAGACTGAGGGCACAACCCACACTCAGGCACGCTCACACAGTGCCGCATACATCGCTCGAGGAGACCTCCATGGCCGTGTCCGTTCAGAACCAGATTCCCGACAAGCCCGCACTCGAAGGTCTCGAAGCGAAGTGGGACGCCGCATGGCGCGATCAGGGGACGTACCTGTTCGACCGCATCCGCGCCGCTGCCGCCGGCCGCGATGGCGTCTATTCGATCGACACACCACCGCCGACGGCATCCGGATCCCTCCACATCGGGCACGTGTTCTCGTACACGCACACCGACATCAAGGCGCGGTTCGAGCGCATGCGTGGCAAGACCGTGTTCTACCCGATGGGCTGGGACGACAACGGCCTCCCGACCGAGCGCCGCGTGCAGAACTACTACGGTGTCCGTTGCGACCCCACTCTTCCGTACGATGCCAACTTCACTCCCCCGTTCGAGGGCGGTGACAACAAGTCCAGCCGCGCAGCCGACCAGTTGCCGATCAGCCGCCGCAACTTCATCGAGCTGTGCGAGCGGCTGACCGTCGAAGACGAGAAGCAGTTCGAGAGCCTCTTCCGCCAGCTCGGTCTCAGCGTGGACTGGACCCAGACCTACCGCACGATCTCCGACGACACGATCCGGCAGAGCCAGCTCGCGTTCCTTCGCAACATCGAGCGCGGCGAGGCCTACCAGGCGCTTGCGCCCACCCTGTGGGACGTCGACTTCCGCTCCGCGATCGCGCAGGCCGAGCTGGAGGACCGCGACCAGCAGGCGGCGTTCCACACGATCGAGTTCCCCTTCGCCGATGGCACCGGCTCGATCGCCATCGACACGACCCGCCCGGAGCTGCTCCCGGCGTGCATCGCGCTCGTGACGCACCCGGAGGGCCCGCACAAGCACCTCATCGGCACGAAGGTGCGCACCCCGTTCTTCGGCTCCGAGATCGAGATCCACGGACACCACCTCGCTCAGCCCGACAAGGGCACCGGCGCCGCGATGGTCTGCACCTTCGGCGACGTGACCGACATCATCTGGTGGCGCGAGCTGCGCACGACGACGAACGAGTCACTGCCCAACATGACCACGATCGGCCTGGATGGCCGATTCCTTCCCAAAGCGCCTTCTCTGGTGTCGGATGCAGGCGCTCGAGACTGGTACGCCGAGAACATGGGCGGCAAGACGGTCTTCAGCGCCCGCAAGGCGCTCGTCGAGAAGCTGCAGGAGACCGGCGACATGACGTCGGTCGGCAAGCCGTTCAACCACGCGGTGAAGTTCTTCGAGAAGGGCGACCGCCCGCTCGAGATCGTTTCGACCCGCCAGTGGTACATCCGCAACGGCGCGAGAGACGCGAAGCTGCGCGACGAGCTCATCGCGCACGGTGCCGAGCTCGCCTGGCACCCGGACTTCATGCGGGTGCGCTACGAGAACTGGGTGGGCGGCCTCACCGGCGACTGGCTGGTTTCGCGCCAGCGCTTCTTCGGCGTGCCGATCCCGCTCTGGTACGCGCTCGACGAGAACGGCGAGCGTGACTACGACCGTGTGCTGACCCCGGATGCCGCCTCGCTGCCGATCGATCCGACGAGCGACGTGCCGGCGGGATACACCGAGGACCAGCGCGGCGTGGCCGGTGGATTCGACGCCGAGGCCGACATCCTCGACACCTGGGCGACGTCGTCGCTCACCCCGCAGCTGGCCGGCGGCTGGCAGCGCGATGAGGAGCTGTGGAACCTCACTGCGCCGTTCGACCTGCGTCCGCAGGGCCAGGACATCATTCGCACCTGGCTGTTCTCCACGATGCTGCGCTCGACTCTCGAGGACGGCCGGGCACCGTGGCGCAACGCGGCGATCAGCGGCTTCATCGTCGACCCCGATCGCAAGAAGATGTCGAAATCGAAGGGCAACGTCGTCACGCCGGCGGACATCCTCGAATCGCACGGTTCGGATGCCGTTCGCTACTGGTCGGCCTCCAGCCGACTGGGAATGGATGCGGCGTTCGACCCGCAGAATCCGACGCAGGTGAAGATCGGTCGCCGTCTGGCGATCAAGGTGCTGAACGCGGCGAAGTTCGTGCTGTCGTTCCCGGTTCCCGAGGATGCACAGGTCACGCACGCGCTGGATGCTTCGATGCTCGCCGCGCTTGACGGAGTGATCCGCGATGCCACGAAGGCATACGAGAACTATGACCAGGCGAAGGCCCTGGAAGTCACCGAGGCCTTCTTCTGGACGTTCTGCGACGACTACCTCGAACTCGTCAAGGAGCGCGCGTACAACCAGAACGACGTCGGGCAGGCATCGGCGGCACTCGCCCTGCGCCTGACCCTCTCTGCGGTGCTTCGTCTGCTCGCTCCGGTGCTGTCGTTCGCCACCGAGGAAGTGTGGTCGTGGTTCGAGGAGGGTTCGGTGCACACCGCGAGTTGGCCGGAGCCGCTCGGCATCGCCGGCGATCCTGCGGTGCTGTCTGCCGCCAGTGAGGCGCTGATCGGCATCCGTCGTGCGAAGACAGAGGCGAAGGCCTCGCAGAAGACGCCGGTCGCTCGTGCAGCAATCGCCGCTCCCGCCGCGAAGCTCGTCGCCCTCCGCGCCGCCGCCGATGACCTGCGCGCCGTCGGCCGAATCGCCGAGCTCGAGTTCAGCGAGGCCGAGGCGTTCGCGGTCATCGCGATCGAGCTCGCCCCCGTCGAGCCTGCAGTGGGCGAGGGCGTCTGATGCAGTTGGGCACTCGTTGGGCCACCGGTTCGGAGCCACCTGCTTCGGTACCAGCGGCGCTCCGCCCCGCGATCGCCGAGGTCGAGTCCCGCGGCCTGCGCGGCCACTGGACGCTCACCTGGCTCGAGGGCCGCGCGACCGCGGAACTCGACTCCGGCTGGGAGGTCTTGCAGACCGCCTCAGGCGACGTGATCGCCCGGCCGTTCGAGGACTGAGCGCCGCGTTTCGTCTCGCTTCGCTCGCTCAACGACCAAGAAGCGTCTCCGGTCGTTGAGCGAGGACCGCAGCGACGAGACGAAACGCCCGACGGGATTCTCAGCGCCTCGGCAGGCCGAGCTGCGCGAGGGCGTGATCCACGGCCCGCGGGTCGTGTCGGCGCGCCTGCTGCTCGCGCAGCATGTCGAGGGCGATCTCGCGACGCTCGGCGCGGGCGACGATGCGGCGTTCGACGTGGCGAGACAGTCCGAGCGCGACCTGCTGGAGAAGTCGTTCGAAGCGTGTCGGTGCGGCGAGTCGAAGCGTTGCAGTGGTCATGATCACTCCTCAGGGCTGGTCTGGCGGCTGTTCGCCGTCGGAAGGTCGAAGATCTCGGCGCGGAGAGAGACGCGACGAACATCAGGGCCGGTCTGACCGCGGAAGCGCTGGATCGCGCTCTCGACGAGCGCCTCCATCTCCTCGCGCAGCGCGAACACCTGGGGCGGCGTCATATCGAGGTGGGTCGTCATCGTGAGACCGACGTCGCGCCATTCCTCCGGCACCTCTGACTGCGGCCGGTTGAGATACGCCATGAGCGTCTCGTGACGCAGGCGGAAGAACTCCGCAGTGACGATCTGGGCTGCCGCGCGACTCGCGGGCGATGTGGACTCGTCGGGTCCCGGTACCTCGATGCGCCCCTTCGGGCGCTCCCACCAGCGCTCGCGCGCCGTGCCGCGCCCCTCGACTTCCTGGATCAGTCCGTGCGCGGCAAGGGCCCGCAGGTGATAGCTCATCGACCCCGAGGTCTCTCCGACGAGGCCGGCGAGGGAACTCGCGGTCTGCGGTCCCTGTGCAGCAAGGAGATCGAAGATCTGCACGCGCAACGGATGCGCCAGCGCCTTCAGCGCCCCCGAATCAAGCCTTCGAACCTGCGTGTCATCCGTCATGCATGCAAAGATACCTTTGCAAAGACTTCTTTGCAAGTGTTTCTTTGCAAGTGTTGAGGATCAACTCACCGACGCGCGGGCGGCGACGAATGCCGCGACGCAGCGCTCGATCTGTTCCGCGGTGTGCGCGGCAGACAGCTGCACACGGATCCGCGCCGCCCCTCGCGGCACGACCGGGAAGCTGAACGCTGTGACGTAGATCCCCTGGGCCTGCATCTCCCTCGCGACGCGGGCGGTGAGCGCGGCGTCGTCGAACATCACGGGAACGATCGGATGCTCACCGGGAAGCAGGTCGAATCCCTCCGTCGCCATCCGCTCCCGGAACAGTGCGGCGTTGTCGCGCAGTTGCGCCCTCAGATCCGCCGAACCCTCGACGAGGTCGAGCGCGGTCAGGGTTCCCGCCACGATCGCGGGCGCCAGAGTGTTCGAGAAGAGGTAGGGGCGCGAGCGCTGACGCAGGAGGGCGACGATGTCGGCGTGCGAAGCGACGTATCCACCAGAAGCCCCGCCCAGGGCCTTCCCGAACGTGCCGGTGTAGATGTCCACGCGGTCCGCGACGCCACAGAGCTCGGGCGTGCCGCGACCGTTTTCGCCCACGAAACCGACCGCGTGGGAGTCGTCCACGAACACCAGCGCGTCGTAGCGCTCGGCGAGGTCGCAGATCTCGGCCAGCGGTGCGATGTAGCCGTCCATCGAGAACACGCCGTCGGTGACGACCACCCGGAAGCGTGCATCCGATGCCGCTCGCAACTGCTCCTCGAGGTCTGCCATGTCGCGGTTGCGGTAGCGGAGCCGTCGAGCCTTGGAGAGGCGGATGCCGTCGATGATCGACGCATGGTTGAGCTCGTCGGAGATGATCGCGTCCTCCGCGCTGAACAGCGTCTCGAACACTCCCCCGTTGGCGTCGAAGCATGACGAGTACAAGATGGCGTCGTCGGTGCCGAGGAAACCGGACAGGCGCCGCTCGAGCTCCAGATGCTGCTCCTGCGTGCCGCAGATGAAGCGCACGCTGGCGAGGCCGTAGCCCCACTCCTGAAGAGCCGCCGTCGCGGCATCCAGAATCCGGGGATCGTCAGCGAGCCCCAGGTAGTTGTTCGCGCAGAAGTTCAGAACCGCCGCGCCGTCGGCGGTGATCTCGGCACTCTGCGGCCCGCGGATGCCGCGCTCGTGCTTGGTGAGCCCGGCCTCTTCGATGCCGGCCAGCTCGGCCGCCACGTGCTTCTGGAAAGTTCCGTACATCACAACTCCGTCCAATCGAGGATGATCTTGCCCGTTCCTGCTGACTCAGAGGCCGCGAATCCGCGCTCCCAGTCACGCGCCGGAATCACCTCGGCGATGACCTGCCCGATCGATGCGCGCAACGTCGCGCTGGTCTGCAGCATCGCGCCCATCGCGTTCCAGGTCTCGAACATCTCACGACCGTAGATGCCCTTGATGGTCAGCATGTGCGTGACGAGCTTTCCCCAGTCGACCCCGAACTCGCTGCTCGGCAGGCCCAGCATCGCGATGCGGCCGCCGTGGTTCATGTTGTCGATCATGCCGGGAAGCGCCGAGGGCGCCCCGCTCATCTCGAAACCGATGTCGAAGCCTTCGCGCATGCCGAGGGCCACCTGCGCCTCGCGGATGTCGCGCACCGAGACGTCCACGACCTCGTTCGCGCCCATCTGCCGTGCCATCTCCAATCGCGGAGCACTGACGTCGGTGGCGACGATGAAGCGCGCACCGGCATGCCGTGCGACGGCGATCGCCATCAGTCCGATCGGGCCGCAGCCGGTGACCAGGACATCCTCGCCGATCAGCGGGAACGTGAGGGCGGTGTGCACCGCGTTGCCGAGCGGGTCGAAGATCGCACCCAGCTCTGGGCTGACCTCGGCGTGGTGCACCCAGACGTTGGCCGCCGGAAGCGAGAGGTATTCGGCGAACGCGCCGTCGCGCTGCAAGCCCAGCCCGATCGTGCGGATGCACATCTGGCGACGGCCGGCACGGCAGTTGCGACATGTGCCGCACACGATGTGTCCTTCGCCGGACACGCGGTCGCCCACGGCGATGTCGTGCACGAGCGGACCGACCTCGACGACCTCACCGTAGAACTCGTGACCCGGAATCAGCGGGGCGACGACGGCGGATGCCGCCCAGTCGTCCCAGCGCTGGATGTGCAGGTCGGTGCCGCAGATGCCGGTGCGCAGCACCCGGATGATCACTTCGTCGGCGCCGGCCACGGGGTCGGGGCGCTCGACGAGCTCGAGCCCGGCTGCGCGTTCGGCTTTGAACAGTGCTTTCATGACTCGATCACACCGCACTTGCACCATGTAGAGCAATCGCTGATTACTGCACTATTCGTTAAGCCAGCTCTTAACTCTAGACTTTCGGAATGGAACTCCATCAGCTGCAGATCCTCCGCGAGCTCGGCGCACTCGGAAGCGTCACCGCCGTCGCTGCACAGTTGCGAGTGACTCCCTCCGCCGTGTCCCAGCAACTCTCCGCCCTGCAACGCGGCTTCCGAACTCCGCTGACACGCAAAGAAGGCCGAACCCTGATGCTCACCGCAGCCGGCGAGGTGCTCGCCGCGGCGGGCGCCGAGGCGATCGACGCGATGGCGGCTGCACGCAACGCACTGGACGACTTCGAAACCGACACCACCGGAATCGTCACGCTGAGCGGGTTCCACAGCGTCGGTCAGGCACTCTTCGGCTCGCTCGTCCGCGAACTGTCGACATCGACGTCATCACCCACGGTGCAACTGACCGATGAAGACGTCGCGCAGAGCGACTTTCCGGCCCTCACCGCCCGATACGACCTCGTGCTGGCTCACCGGATGGAGCACACCGCTCCGTGGCCGGCCGAGGGCATCCGGAGCCTCACGCTGGTTCGCGAGCCGCTGGACATCGCCGTCGCGAAGACTCATGTGCTCGCCTCTCGCAAGACCCTCACACCAGCCGACGTCGCCGGGGAACTCTGGGTGACGAGTCGAATCGGGTACTCCCCCGACGATGTCCTCCGTGCCGTCGCCGCGGTCACGAACCGCACGATCCACGTGCAGCACCGGATCAACGACTACGGCGCGGTGTCCGCGGTGGTCGCCGCTGGCGACGCGATCGGCATGCTGCCCCGCTACACGTCCAGGAGCGCCGATGACCGCGATATCGTCCGGCTGCCCCTGCAGGGGGTGAGCACGCACCGGATGATCGACCTGCTGGCGCGGCCGGAGAACCTTCGCCGGCGTTCGGTGCGGGTCGTCGTCGAGGCTCTGCAGCGGGTGATGACACGGCTGAGCGAGTGAGCCGCTGGATGCCGATGCGCCCTAGGCTCGAAGGATGACCGATGCCACGAACCCGTTGCTGCAGCCATCCGTACTCCCCTACGGTCTCCCTGACTACAGTGCGATCCGGCCCGAGCACTACCTTCCTGCCTTCCGCGCCGCGTTCGAGGAACACCTCCGAGAGATCGACCGGATCACGATGGTGCGTTCCATGCCCACCTTCGAGAACACGATCGAAGCGCTGGAGCGCGCCGGTGAACTGCTCGACCGCGTGGCGCACGTCTTCTACACGGTCAGCTCAGCCGACGCGACGGAGGAGATCCAGGAGATCGATGCGGAGCTCGCACCGCTGATGGCCGCCCACCAGGATGCGATCATCCTGAACAGTCAGTTGTACTGGCGGGTGCAGCAGGTGCATGCGCAGCTGGACGCGCGGGAACTCGACGCCGAACAGCGTTACCTCGTCGAGCGTCACCACCGCGAGATGACGCATGCCGGCGCCGCGCTCGACGATGCCGCGAAGGCACGTCTGACCGGTCTCAATCAGCAGCTGTCGACGCTCAGCAACGTCTTCGAACGGAATCTCCTCGCCGACACCAACGATCTCGCGGTCGTGTTCGACTCCGCCGCGGAGCTCGACGGGCTGACGGTCGGCGAGCTTTCCTCGGCTGCCCGCGCCGCCGAGGAACGCGGGCTTCCCGGTCGCTTCCTGGTGTCGCTGCCGCTGTTCACGGGGCATCCGTACCTCGCACAGCTCCGGGACCGGAGCTCCCGTCAGCGCATCCTCGAGGCGTCACAGGCGCGCGGCGCGCGAGACAACGAGCACGACAACCGCCCGGTGCTCAGCGAGATCGTAGGTCTGCGCGCCGAGCGCGCGGCCCTGCTCGGCTACGACTCGCATGCGGCGTATGTCACGGCCGACGAGACCGCAGGCGATCCGCTGGCTGTCGAGCAGATGCTGCGCGAACTCGCCGCACCTGCGGCCCGGAATGCCCGGGCTGAACAAGCCGCGCTGCAGTCCATCGTCGATGAGACCGAAGCGGAGCCGTTCACGGTCGCAGCCCACGATTGGGCGTACTTCACCGAGCGTGTCCGGACCGCTCGATTCGACATCGACACCGGCGCGCTCCGACCGTGGTTCGAGGCGGAGCGGGTGCTGCAGGAGGGCGTCTTCTACGCCGCTACCCAGTTGTACGGCGTGCGGTTCACCGAGCGCGGTGACCTCGCCGCCTACCACCCCGGCGCGCGCGTCTTCGAGGTGCACAACGAAGACGACAGCCCCCTGGGCCTGTACGTCCTCGACCTCTACACCCGGGATTCCAAGCGCGGCGGCGCGTGGATGAACCCGATCGTGAGCCAGTCCCGTCTAAGAGGGACCGCCGCGGTTGTGGTCAACAATCTCAATGTGCCGCTCCCCGGTGACGGCGAGCCGACGCTGCTCACGCTCGACGAGGTGACGACGCTCTTCCACGAGTTCGGGCACGCGCTGCACGGCCTGTTCGCGACCGTGACGTACCCGCACTTCGCCGGAACGAACGTCTTCCGGGACTTCGTCGAGTTCCCCAGCCAGGTCAACGAGATGTGGATCCTCTGGCCGGAGGTGCTCGACAACTATGCGAAGCATTACGAGACCGGCGAGCCGCTCGATCCTGCCATCGTGGACCGCCTGCGTGCGACCGAGACGTTCAACCAGGGGCATGCAACAAGCGAATACCTCGCGGCAGCGTGGCTCGATCAGGCCTGGCACCGGGTCGGGCCATCGGACGGAGCCGTCGATGTCGCGTCATTCGAGGCCACCGCGCTCGCGGACATCGGGTTGGACAACCCCGTCGTCCCCACGCGCTATTCGTCGACGTACTTCGCGCACGTCTTCTCCGGCGGCTACAGCGCGGGCTATTACTCCTACATCTGGAGCGAGGTGCTCGACGCCGACACTGTGGAATGGTTCCGCTCGAACGGGGGCCTGACTCGGGAGAACGGCGACCGGTTCCGTCAGCGCCTGCTCGGCGTCGGCGGCTCGATGGATCCGCTTGCGGCCTACCGTGACTTCCGTGGCCGCGATGCCGAGATCGCTCCGCTGCTGAAGCGGCGCGGCCTGGACGCGTGACCGACGACGCGCTCGCAGCGATCCGCGACGTGTTCGACGGACGTGCACCCGTATACGACGAAAGCGTGATGCATCGCGAGCTGGCGAACGCGGTCGCGGACTTCGTGGAGCTGGGTCGCGTTCATGATGTCCTCGACGTCGCGACCGGCACCGGTCTCGTCCTCCGCGCACTCCACGACAGAGCGGCCGGACTCGAAATGGTCGGCACGGACATCTCTCCGGGGATGCTGACTGTCGCCCGCGATGCGCTGCCACGTGCCACGTGGATTGAGGCGGATGCTGCGGTTGTCCCACTCCCCGACTCCTCCGTCGACCTGATCACCTGCGTGACGGCCTTGCACCTCATCCCCGATTCTGTTCGTGCCGTGGCGGAGTGGCGGCGGATGCTGCGGCCAGGTGGCCGGGTCGTGACGGCGACGTTTCTGCGCGATGGCCGTCAACCGGGTCCTGTGAAGTACCGGTCGGTTCCCGTGGACCACGATTCGTTCGACTCGGTTGAGACACTGCGCGCGACGTTCGCGTCACAAGGTTTCGCGGTCATCCGGCACTCGGAATGGCGAGAAGCAGACACGGCCATCCTCATCGCCGAGTTGCGCGTGGACAGATAATCGAGCCCGGAATCAGAATGGGCGGGTCAGGAAGGGTTCTGGAGCACCCGCACTGGAATGGCGTGCTCGATCGCCTCGTCACCGGCACGTTCGACACGGAACACCGGCTGGCCGGGACGCTCCGCGATCGCCTCGTGCAGCGACCCGTCGCGCATGACGATCGCGGCATAGTCGTCGACCGCGTAGCCGTCGGGCAGCGCGCCCGTCGCGACCCAGCTCAGATACTTCTCCCGCCGATCGGGCTCGCCGAGGTAATGCGGGCAGGCGCTGCCCTTCACGAATCCGAGACCGTCCGCCAGCGGGGCGAGCGGACCGAATGAGTCCGTCGACGACGCCTCGAACCAGCAGTTCATTCCTGCGCTGATTCCCGCGAGCACCGTGCCGTTGCTCGCCGCCTCACGCAGGATCTCCGTCAGCCCGTGCAGGCGCCACAGCGCGAGGAGGTTCGCTGTCGAACCGCCGCCGACGTAGACCAGATCCTGGTCGAGCAGCATCCGGGGATCGGTGTAACCCCATGGATCCTGGCAGAACAACGAAAGCACGGATGTCTCGGCGCGTCCCGCGAAAGCGGCCTCGAAACGCCTACTGTACGAGTCGGAGTCTCCGCTGGCCGTCGGCACGAAGCAGACACGGGGTTTCGCCGCGCCGGTCAGCTCCAGAAGATAGTCGTCGATCAGCGATGTGCCGTCGTCTGACATCGAGAACCCGCCGCCTCCGAGGGCGACGACGGTTCCGTTCACGCGCTCTTGCGCTTACGCTCCATGATGATCGTCGGCGGTGCGCCCTCGTCGACGGCGGCCTTCGTGACGATCACCTTGGCGACGTCATCAGCCGACGGGATCTCGAACATGATCGGTCCGAGGACGTCTTCGAGGATCGCGCGGAGACCGCGGGCACCGGTCTTGCGATCGACGGCGAGATCGGCGATCGAGCGCAGCGCCTCCTCATCGAACTCGAGCTGCACGCCGTCCAACTCGAACATGCGCTGATACTGCTTCACCAGGGCGTTCCGCGGACCGGTGAGGATCTCCATCAGCGCGTCCTGATCCAGCGGCGACACGTTCGTGACGACGGGCAGGCGGCCGATGAACTCGGGGATGAGCCCGAACTTGTGCAGATCCTCCGGCAGCACCTCACTGAAGAGGTCGAGATCCTTGGTCTTGTCGTGCAGCGGGGCACCGAAGCCGATGCCGTGCTTGCCGACGCGAGCCGACACGATGTCCTCGAGCCCGGCGAAGGCGCCGGCGACGATGAACAGCACGTTGGTCGTGTCGATCTGCAGGAACTCCTGGTGCGGGTGCTTGCGTCCGCCCTGCGGCGGAACCGAGGCGACCGTGCCCTCGATGATCTTCAGCAGCGCCTGCTGCACACCCTCGCCGGACACGTCACGCGTGATCGACGGGTTCTCCGCTTTACGGGCGATCTTGTCGACCTCGTCGATGTAGATGATGCCCTGCTCAGCGCGCTTGACGTCGTAGTCGGCGGCCTGGATCAGCTTGAGCAGGATGTTCTCGACGTCTTCGCCGACGTATCCCGCTTCGGTGAGGGCGGTGGCGTCGGCGACGGCGAACGGCACGTTCAGCCGCTTCGCGAGTGTCTGCGCGAGGTACGTCTTGCCACAGCCCGTCGGTCCGATCAGCAGGATGTTGCTCTTCGCGATCTCGACCTCTTCGGCCTTCTGCTCGGCCGTCTGCAGAGTGCCGTGCGCGCGGACGCGCTTGTAGTGGTTGTAGACCGCTACCGCGAGTGCGCGCTTCGCCGGCTCCTGGCCGACGACATATTCCTCGAGGAACGCGAAGATCTCACGCGGCTTGGGCAGATCGAACTCGGCTGTGCCCTCGGCGGAGGATTCCGCCATCCGCTCCTCGATGATCTCGTTGCACAGCTCGACGCACTCGTCGCAGATGTACACACCGGGGCCAGCGATGAGCTGCTGCACCTGCTTCTGGCTCTTTCCGCAGAACGAGCACTTGAACAGGTCAGCGCTTTCACCGATACGGGCCATGCGCGTCCTCCTAGGGGGGATCCAGAGATCGTCATCTGAGCCTAACCGCTGCAAGGGACACTGGGCCGCATTGGCGCGGGGCCGCTCGCCGATGGCGAACGACCCACGCCGGGTCAGGCTCTGATCACACCTTGCTCCTCGTGAGATCGAACTTCACACCCGATCATTTAGTTGGATCGCGGATTGAGACGGTTTGGCTCGCTTCTGTCATGTCCTGTCTGAGGGATGATGACGAAGGAGCCATGATGAACGAACTGCTGCGGTCGGATCTCGCATCCGCCGACCCCGTCGCTGCGGGCGAGGACGCGAGACTCCACGATCTCGTGCGTCGAATGACCGTCGACACTCGGGAAGCATCAATCGCGGGAACCCTAACCCGCGCGCCCTGGTGGAAGCGCCGCCGCACGATGATTCCCCTCGGCATCGCCGGAGCCATAGCTCTGACCGGAGCCGCGGTGATGATTCCACTCGGCATCGCGGTGAACGGTACGCCGGTCGAGATGGATGTGGAGATCCCGATCCTCTACACGACGGACACCGGCGTCGACGTGAGCTGCCGTTACGGCATCTACTTCGGTGACCCGGCCACTCGAAGCGCCGCCGACGAGCGGCTCGCGGAGTTCGCCCAGAACCACGACTGGACCGGAATCGGTCAGCGTGTGTACGAGGAAGCGATCGCGAACCCGTTCGCCCCCGGCCCCAACGACGTCTGGGAGACCGACACGCAGGAACTCCGCGACAGGCACTCCTTCAACCTCGCAATAGGGGGTGTCCTCTATGGAGAGATTCCCGCTGAGCTGCGGGCAGAAGGTCAACAAGTGGGCGGAACCATGGACTGCACGGGACAGCTGCGCTGATGGTCCGTGCTCCCGTTCCCCAGGAACTTCACGACTGGATCGCGATCGTCGTGGATGAGAACGCTGACGGCCTTCTCCGCTACTTCAGACGACGGGTCAACTTACCCGAAGATGCCGCAGACCTTCTCGGACTGGTCCTGCTGGCGCTCTGGGAGAGCGGCACGAAGGTCCCATCGAGCGACACGGACGCACGGATGTGGTGCTTCGGGATTGCGCGCAACGTTCTCCGCGAACACTATAGGAGTGCTGCCAAACGCCTCGCCCTCGCCGACGAGCTACGAGATCACCTCCGCGTCTCTCCACTGCACGACAACGCGGCAGATTCGGTCGTTGAGGCGAACATGCGCGCGGAGACAGCCAGAAACGCAATCAAGGCGCTCAACAAGCGATCACGGGAACTCGTGATGCTGATCCACTGGGATGGATTCAGCATCGCCGAGGCAGCACGGCTCCTTTCGATCAATGATTCGACTGCACGCACAAGATACGCACGCGCTCTTCAGCGACTCAAACGGGACCTGAGCGAGCATCCGCTCCACGATGAAGCCGCTGGGGCCCGTTCGCAACCGAGTCCAGCCACCGGCGCGCGATGAAGTAGTGCCTACACATTTCTTGAGCGACACCTGAGCCCGGGTTCGATCCGCCGAATCCCGGGCTCACGCCGATCACACCATCGACTTCGTGTGCCACACCGTCTTGATCTCAGTGAAAGCCGAGATCCGCTCCGGTGAGGCGATGACCTCGCCCGGCGCGATCACGCGCTTCAGCGTGTCGGCCGCGGCGATCTGCAGGTCGACCCACTCGAGGTCCCCCGCTCCGGCGAGGTCGAGGGCGTTGACGTCCTGATGCGAGGCCAGCCACGGGGCCATCTCCGCGGGCGACCCGGTGAGGACGTTGACCACTCCCCCTGGGACGTCACTCGTCGCCAGCACCTCCGCGAGGCTGATCGCCGACAGCGGGAACCGTTCGCTCGCGATCACGACGATGGAGTTGCCTGCGACCAGCGCCGGGGCGACGACCGAGACGAAACCGAGCAGGGCGGAATCCTGCGGTGCGACGATCGCGACCACACCGGTCGGCTCCGGCACCGAGATGTTGAAGTACGGACCGGCGACCGGGTTGGCGTTGCCTGCGATCTGGGCGTACTTGTCGCACCAGCCGGCGTACCAGACCCAGAGGTCGATCGCTTCGTCGACCTGCGCTCCGGCGGCAGCCACGGAGATGCCCTCCTGCGCCACGATCTCGTCGACGAACTGCGCACGACGCCCTTCGAGCACTTCGGCGACGCGGTACAGCACCTGCCCGCGGTTGTACGCGGTCGCCCCGGACCACCCCTTCACGGCGGCGCGGGCGGCGACGACGGCATCCCGAGCATCCTTGCGCGAACCCTGCGCGGCGTTCGCCAGGAACGCGCCCTTCGCCGAGAGCACCTCGTAGGTGCGTCCCGATTCGCTTCGAGGGAAAGCGCCGCCGATGGCGAGCTTGTACGTCTTCGGCACGGTCAGTCGCTTGCTCATGCTGCAGCCCCCTTCAAGTAGGCGGTGAGTCCCTGACGTCCGCCTTCGCGGCCGTAACCGGACTCTTTGTAGCCGCCGAACGGGCTCGACGGATCGAAACGGTTGAACGTGTTCGCCCAGATGACACCAGCGCGCAGCCGGTCGGCGACGGCGAGGATACGGGAGCCCTTGTCGGACCAGATCCCGGCGGAGAGACCGTACGGCGTGTTGTTCGCCTTCGCGATGGCCTCGGCCGGCGTGCGGAAGGTGAGCACGGACAGCACCGGCCCGAACACCTCGTCGCGTGCGATGCGGTGCGAGGCCTCGACTCCGGTGAAGATCGTCGGCGCGAACCAGAACCCCTTCTCCGGAATGACACAGTCGGCGGTCCACCGCTCGGCGCCTTCGGCCTCGCCGATGTCGCTGAGTTCGCGGATGCGGGCGAGCTGGGCGGCCGAGTTGATCGCACCGATGTCGGTGTTCTTGTCCAGGGGGTCGCCGAGACGCAGAGTGGAAAGCCGGTTCTTCAGCCGGTCGATGACCTCGTCGTGGATCGACTCCTGCACGAGCAGGCGGCTGCCGGCGCAGCAGACGTGTCCCTGGTTGAAGAAGATGCCGTTGACGATGCCCTCGACGGCCTGGTCGATGGGGGCGTCGTCGAAGACGATGTTCGCAGCCTTGCCGCCGAGTTCCAGGGTGACCTTCTTCTTCGTACCGGCGACGGCGCGAGCGATGTCACGGCCGACGCCGGTGGAGCCGGTGAAGGCCACCTTGTCGACGTCAGGGTGCCGGACGAGGGATGCTCCGGTCGAGCCGGCACCGGTGATGATGTTCACCACACCGGCCGGGAGGTCGGCCTGCTGCAGGATCTCGGCGAAGATGAGTGCGGTCAGCGGCGTGGTCTCCGCCGGCTTCAGCACCACGGTGTTGCCGGCGGCGAGGGCCGGAGCCAGCTTCCACGCGAGCATCAGCAGCGGGAAGTTCCACGGGATGATCTGGCCGGCTACGCCCAGCGAGCGCGGATTCGCGCCGAGGCCGGCGTGATCGAGCTTGTCGGCCCAGCCCGCGTAGTAGAAGAACCAGGCGGCGACGAGCGGCACGTCGACGTCGCGACTCTCCTTGATCGGCTTGCCGTTGTCGAGGCTCTCCGCGACGGCGAGTTCACGCGCGCGCTCCTGCACGAGACGGGCGATGCGGAACAGGTACTTGCCCCGATCGCGACCACTCATCTTCGACCAGGTCTTCTCGTAGGCGCGTCGCGCTGCGGCGACGGCACGATCGACGTCCTCATCGCTCGCCGATGCGATCTCGGCGATGCGCGACTCATCGGCCGGCGAGATGGTGGAGAAGCTGGCGCCCGATCCGTCGACGAACTCGCCGTCGATGAACAGACCGTAGCTGTCCTTGAGGTTCAGGAGCGCCTTCGATTCCGGCGCGGGAGCGTATTCCAGGAATGACATATGCGTTGTCCTAGTCGATCGTGACGTAGTCGGGGCCCGAGTAGTGGCCGGTGGTGAGCTTCTGGCGCTGCAGGAGAACGTCGTTCAGCAGGCTGGAGGCCCCGAAACGGAACAGGTGCGGCTGCAGCCATTCCTCGCCGACGGTCTCTGCGACGGTGACGAGGTACTTGATCGCATCCTTCGACGACCGGATGCCGCCAGCGGGCTTCACCCCGATCTTCTCGCCGGTCGCCTGGTGCCAGTCGCGGACAGTCTCCAGCATGAGCAGAGTGGTCGGCAGGGTGGCGGCAGGCTGCACCTTGCCCGTCGACGTCTTGATGAAGTCGCCCCCGGCCAGGATGCCGAGCCACGAGGCCCGCTTGATGTTGTCGTAGGTGTTGAGCTCACCCGTTTCCAGGATGACCTTCAGCGAGGCGTAGCTGCCGTCCTCGCGACGGCAGGCCTCCTTCACCCGGGCGATCTGGTCGAACACGAGACCGTACCGTCCGGAGAGGAACGCACCGCGATCGATCACCATGTCGATCTCGTCGGCACCCGCGGCGACTGCATCCGCCGTGTCCGCCAGTTTGATCTCGAGGGAGGAGCGTCCGCTCGGGAACGCGGTGGCGACAGCGGCGACCGAGATCAGTCCGTCGTCCGGGTCGCCGTGCATGCCGCCGAGGGCGGCGACCGCGTCGCCGACCATGTCGCCGTATACGCAGACGGCCGCGACCTTCGGGCACGACGGATCGGCGGCATCCGGGTTCTTCGCCTTGGCGACGAGCGAGCGCACCTTGCCAGGCGTGTCCGATCCCTCCAGCGTGGTCAGGTCGATCAGCTTGATGATCGTGTCCAGCGCCCATGCCTTCGACGTCGTCTTGATCGAACGGGTGCCGAGTCCGGCAGCTCGCTGCTCGAGACCTACCGCATCCACTCCGGGGAGCCCGTGCAGGAACCGCCGCAGCGTCGCATCATCGGGCTCACCGCCCAGCACGTCCACCGCTGTTCTGCGGCTCAATTCCTTGGTCGTCACTGTTCCTCCAACAATGCTCGGGCTGTGGTCTCATCGGTCACCAGAACGCTGCATAGGCCGCTGCTGACGACTGTACGCGCGATGTCATGTTTTGCGGGGCCTGCGGTGACGAAGATCGCCGTCTTCGCCGTTCGCAGGCGAGCGAGCCCGACACCGACAGTGCGGGCATCCAGCTGCGGGTCCACGATGTTGCCGTCGGCATCGACGTAGCGCCCGAGGACGTCACCCACGGCACCGCGCCTGGCGAGCTCCTCGACGTCCTGAACGCTGAGGTAGCCGTTCTCGACGTGGGCGGAGCTGGCGTCGCAGGGACCGGCGGTGAACAGGAATGCCTGCGCCTGGGTGGCCTCTTCGAGAACAGCCGCGACGGTGCGATCGGCCTCGATCGCCAGCTTCGTCTCCACCCGCTCCAGAATGGCGGGGCTCGGCAGCAGGGAGACGTGCCCGGATGCACGTTGTGCGATCATCCCGGCGAGGCCAGCAGCTCCGCCGGAGCGGCGGTTCAGGCTCACTCCGCCATTGAGCTGGACCACGGTCACGCCGTGCGCCCAGCCGTCGGTGAGCGCCTCGGCGACCGCGCGGAGCGTGCGTCCCCAGCTCACGCCAAGGGTGCGCGGCACCGGGCGAAGCGTCGTCAGGAAGTCGGCTGCCGCCTGGGCGACCCGATCGAGGGTGCTCTCCTCACCGGAAGGCGACGGCACGACGACCGCTTCGGCGAGGCCGAATCGCTCGACCAGCGCGCGCTCGAGTCCGAGCCGACGAGCCCGAGGATGCACGATCTCGATGCGGACGATGCCGCGTTCGCGCGCTTGCGTGAGCAGCCGGCCGACCTTCCACCGGGAGATCTTGAGCAGGGCGCCGATCTCGTCCTGAGTCTTGTCCTCGTCGTACGAGAGTTCAGCGACCCTGACCATGAGCAATTCGTCGTCCACGGCATCCTCCTTCGTCTCCAGCGTAAGCCGTCAACCCCATCCGCGCACTCCGGTGCTCAGATGAGCAGGCGGTTCACGACCGACGCGCATTCGCGCTCCTCCGAGACACCGGCGCGGTACCGGTTCCTCGGGGTGCGCAAAAGGGCGGTCCGGAAACCCGGGCCGCCCTCTCTTGCCGAGATGCTACGCGCGCTTGCGCGTGGTGAGCACCTGGTCGACGATTCCGTACTCGAGCGCCTGAGCGGCCGAGAGGATGTTGTCGCGGTCGATGTCGCGGTTGACCTGCTCGACGGGCTTACCCGTGTGCGAGGCCATCGTCTCCTCGAGCCACGTGCGCATGCGGAGAATCTCCGCGGCCTGGATCTCGATGTCGGACGCCTGGCCCTGACCTGCCTCGCCCATCGCGGGCTGGTGGATCAGCACGCGGGCGTTCGGCAGCGCGAGACGCTTGCCGGGAGCACCGGCCGCGAGCAGCACAGCCGCAGCCGACGCCGCCTGGCCGAGCACGACCGTCTGGATCTGCGGCGCGACGTACTGCATCGTGTCGTAGATCGCGGTCATCGCGGTGAAGGAGCCACCGGGCGAGTTGATGTACATCGTGATGTCGCGCTCGGCGTCCTGGCTCTCCAGGACGAGGAGCTGTGCCATCACGTCGTCGGCGGATGCGTCGTCGACCTGCACGCCCAGGAAGATCACGCGATCTTCGAAGAGCTTGTTGTACGGGTCCTGGCGCTTGAAGCCGTAGGCCGTGCGCTCTTCGAACTGCGGGAGAACGTAGCGGCTGGAGGGCAGGTTGCCTGCGGATTGGAAGGTCGGGGTGTACATGTGAGTCCTCTCGAATCCGTTATTCTGCGGCGTCCGCAGTGCCGCCGCCGCCGGTCACATCGCTCGCGTGCTCGCGGATGTGGTCGACGAAGCCGTACTCGAGGGCCTCGTCCGCGGTGAACCAGCGGTCGCGGTCGCCGTCGGCGTTGATCTGATCGACCGACTTGCCGGTCTGCGATGCCGTGATCTCCGCGAGACGCTTCTTCATCGAGAGGATGAGCTGCGCCTGGGTCTGGATGTCGCTGGACGTACCGCCGAAGCCACCGTGCGGCTGGTGCAGCAGCACGCGCGCGTTCGGCGTGATGTAACGCTTGCCCTTGGTGCCGCTGGTGAGCAGCAGCTGACCCATGGAGGCCGCCATGCCGATTCCGACGGTGACGATGTCGTTCGGCACGAACTGCATCGTGTCGTAGATCGCCATGCCAGCGGTGATCGAGCCACCGGGCGAGTTGATGTAGAGGTAGATGTCCTTCTCTGAGTCTTCTGCGGCGAGAAGAAGGATCTTCGCGCAGATCTCATTGGCGTTCGAGTCGCGCACCTCTGAACCCAGCCAGATGATGCGGTCCTTCAGCAGCCTGTCGAAGACACTCGTCGCGACGAGGGGTTCTGCAGCCATGTCAGCTCCTGTTTCCGTGTTTCGGTGATTCGAATCTACCGGCGACAACGCAGCGCTCCGGCCGTGTTCGCCGTCGGCATATCAGCGTGGCGGGGCAGCGAGTTCCTTGGCATACGCCGCGACGGAACGCGTGTACAGCGGGAGGTGCGGAGCGAGAGTTTCGAGGGCAACGGCCGCAGCGGTATACGGATCGCCTTTCGATGCCAGCGTCAACGCGTAGAACGCGGCAGCCGCATCGGCCAGCGGGCCTCCTCGCTCGCGTTCCGCACGAAGCATCTCCAGCGCCTCTTCGATCCGCCCGAGATTGCGCAGCGTGCTGGCAAGCTGGATGGCGGCCTGAGCTCGGTGCTCATCGTCGAGCCCCGCGTCGAGGGCTTGCCGATACAGACCCTCCGCCTCCGCCTCGAGCCCCGCGGAGTCACGGGCACCGGCGCGTTCGAAGAGAGCGCGGGCGTCATGGTCCGGTCGCTGCTCGGCAAGCGCGTCGATCCGCTCGATACGTTGTGCGTCCGAGAGCGTCCGGTCGCTCCAGACGGCATCGATCTGTTCTTCCCAGTTCGTCATGCACTCCCCCTCGAATGAAAAAGGGGCGGATGCCGCAGCACCCGCCCCTTTCGTCACGATCGCGTGGCGATCACTCGGCCTTGTCGGCCGCCTTCTTGGCCGGAGCCTTCTTGGCGGCGGGCTTCTTCGCAGCGGGCTTGTCCGCAGCGGCTTCGGCAGCGTCTGCGTCATCGGCCGCCTTCTTCGCGGGGGCCTTCTTCGCAGCGGGCTTCTTGGCCGGAGCCTTCTTGGCCGGCTTCTCCTCGGCCTCAGCAGCATCCTGCTCGTCGTCGCCACCGATGAAGCCGGTGAGGTCGACAGGCTTGCCGTTGGTGTCGACGACCGTCACCTTGCCGAGCGCGACAGCGAGAGCCTTGTTGCGCGCGACCTCGCCGACGAGTGCCGGGAGCTGGTTCGAGGACTGCAGCGCCTCGACGAACTCCTGGGGCGCCATGCCGTACTGCGCAGCGGACTGGATCAGGTACTGGCTGAGCTCGTCCTGCGAGACCTGCACGTCGGCCTGCTCGGCGATCGTGTCGAGGAGCACCTGCGTGCGGAACTGCTTCTCGCTGGCCTCCGTCACCTCGGCGCGGTGCTCGTCGTCCTCGAGGCGGCCTTCGCCCTCGAGGTGGCTGTGCACCTCATCCTCGATGAGCTTCGGCGGAACCGGGATGTCGATCTGCTCGAGCAGCGTCTCGAC
Organism: Microbacterium sp. LTA6; assembly: GCF_045690355.1. Classification (NCBI taxonomy): domain Bacteria; kingdom Bacillati; phylum Actinomycetota; class Actinomycetes; order Micrococcales; family Microbacteriaceae; genus Microbacterium; species Microbacterium sp. LTA6. The sequence continues at coordinate 3,025,822 of NZ_CP147855.1, read as the reverse complement.
GAGCTTGTCGCGCGCCGCGGACCCCTGGGCGAACACGCCCTGCTCGGCAACGCGCTCGGCGAGGCTCGCGCGGAGCTCGGCGATGGTGTCGAACTCGCTGGCGATCTGCGCGAAGTCGTCGTCAGCCTCAGGAAGCTCGCGCTCCTTGACGGCCTTGACGGTGACGGAGACCTCGGCCTCTGCACCGGCGTGGTCGCCACCGACGAGAGCGGAGCGGAAGGTGGTGTCCTCACCAGCGGTGAGCGACTCGATCGCGTCGTCGATGCCCTCGAGGAGCTCGCCCGAGCCGACCTCGTACGAGACACCCTCGGCGCGGTCGATCTCAGCGCCGTCGATCGCGGCGACGAGGTCGAGCTCGACGAAGTCGCCCTTGGCAGCGGGACGGTCGACCGGGATGAGCGTGCCGAAGCGGGCGCGCAGACGGTCGAGCTCCTCGTCGAGGGCCGCCTCGTCGGTCTCGACGGCGTCGACGGTCACCGTGATGCCGTCGTAGGAGGGCAGCTCGATGTCGGGGCGGACGTCCACCTCGATGTCGACGAGCAGGTCTCCGGAGAAGTCCTTCTCGTTCGGCCACTCGATGATCTCGGCGGCCGGGCGGCCGACCACGCGGAGCTTGTGCTCGGCGGTGGCGGCACGGAAGAACTGGTCGAGGCCCTCGTTGACGGCGTGCTCGATGACCGCGCCGCGACCGATGCGCTGGTCGATGATCGGAGCCGGGACCTTGCCCTTGCGGAAGCCGGGGATCTGGACATCCTGAGCGATGTGCTCGTACGCGTGAGCGATGCTCGGCTTGAGGTCGTCCGGTGTGACCGTGATGCTGAGCTTGACCCGGGTCGGGGTCAGCTTCTCGACGGTGCTGTTCGCCATGCTGGTTCGTTCTCCTTGTCATTTCCGCGCTGAATCGCGGCTGTGATGCCTGTGGAAGTCGTGTCGGGGCGACAGGAGTTGAACCTGCGACCTCCCGCTCCCAAAGCGGGCGCTCTACCAAGCTGAGCTACGCCCCGGGGAATCCGCACGCGGATTCAGCCCCATGAAGTCTAACGGACGAGAGCACCCGCGACAGTCCGCTATGATCGATGAGTCCGGTCAGTGTCCGTGAAGGATCTGATTCGGGGCTGTAGCTTAGTGGTAAAGCCTCTGTCTTCCAAACAGATGATGCGAGTTCGATTCTCGTCAGCCCCTCGTTCTCAGAAGGCCCCGCCAGTGGCGGGGCCTTCTGCATTCGCGCCTGATTAGACTCATGTCGACGATCGCACGGCGGTGCGGAGGCAGGAGACGAAACATCGTGAGTCACCCCTATCCGGCCGGCGGACACGCGCTCCCGGCACAGATGACCGGTCCGATCACGCCGCCGCCGGTTGTACCGCGCAAGAGGCGCACTGGCGCGGTCCTCGGCTCTCTCGGCGCCGTGGCGGCCGTCGCCACCATCGCCGCGGTGCAGCTCTCGTCCCACGCCGGATACGACGGTGCCGAAGCGGCGTACCAGGATTCCGTTTCCGCCGCCGCGACCACCGCGGAACAGCTCAGGGCAGAGGTCGGCGCTCTTCGGACGACGACGGATGCAGCGGCGCTCATTCTCGAGAACAACAGCGGCACCCTGCTCGATGCGAGCTCAACAGATGCACTCGGCGTCGCCGTGTCGGAAGGCCAGACGAAGGCATCCGCAGCAGACGACGCTCTCGCAGTCACCCTGCCGCAGACGGACGACAAGCCCTTCTGGTTCTGGGAGCTGTTCTCCGAGACGCAGCAGCTCGATGAAAATCGTGCGCGTGCTGACGAGCATGCCGAGGATCTCCAGGATCAAAGCGATGACGCCGTTGCCACCGCGACGACCGTGACCGAATCCGGCGTCGCCGCCCTGGTCTCGGCGGCAGACAGCGCCTCTGCGCTCGAAGCGGCGCACATCTCCGCCCGGAACCTTGACGTGATCGCTCTGCGCGACGCCGCCGAGGAGGTCTCCTATACGACCACGATCGACCAGGGCGCCGCTGACGCGTTCATCGCCCTGGAGTCGGCCGCCACGCAGATCGTCGCCTCAGAGCAGGCGGAGATCGCAGAGAAGGCCGGTCCGCTGCAGGGCACGCGTCTCGAAGTGGAGGCCTTCGCGCGAAGCCTGGCTCCCGGTGTGCTGCTCGAGTTCGACTGGGCTCAACTCGTCAACGGCTTCGGACTCGACGGCGGCATGGGCGGATACACGACCTGGTGGTACGACGATCCCGGCTACGCGACGATCGAGCTGTCCGACTCCGTGGCCGAGCAGTGGCCGTCCGCGATGAGTCAGGCACTCGTCGCGCACGAGGTCGGCCACGCCATCAGCGTGAAGTGCGCAGACATGTACGACGACTCCACTCAGGACAGCATCGAGAAGTGGGCGACCGGCTGGGCGATCAGCATGGGCTTCACCGATGATGCGAACGGAGTGTGGGCGTACGGCTATCCCCCGCAGTCGTACATCGACGCTGCCGCGGGCTGCCGCTGACCGCAGACGAAGAAACCGCCACGACTCGGTCGTGGCGGTTTCTTCTTCAGAGCGTGGTGGTCACTGACCCCGACGCTCGCGCAGCTGAGTGAGGGCGTCTTCCAGGAGCTGGACGGCTTCCTCATCGGTGCGACGTTCCTTCACATAAGCGAGGTGCGTCTTGTACGGCTCCGGCTTGGCGAGAGCCGGCGGGTTCTCCTTGTCCCGGCCAGCCGGGAGGCCCGACTGCGGGTGGTCGATGGTCTCGGGGATCTCCTCGTCCGGGAGGCCGGCGGCGAAGTAGCGGACCGTCTCGTTGCCGAGACCGTCCCAATACGACACTGCAATGCGGTCGGCATGATAGCCGTGGTCCTGCTCGCCCATCGGGCCAGAACCGACACGCGTGCCGCGAATGGCGTTACCACCGGTAGCCATCAGATCACCTCGAACTTCGTGATGAGCCCCAGCGCGACGATGGCGACGAACCACACCAGCGCCAGGACCACAGTGAAGCGATTGAGGTTCCGCTCCGCGAGACCGGACGAGCCGACCGCCGACGACATTCCCCCACCGAACATGTCGGACAGGCCGCCACCGCGGCCCTTGTGGAGGAGGATGAGGAGGGTCAGCAGGACGCTGGTGATACCCAGCACGACCTGCAGGACGAACTCGAGAATTGCCACGAAGAAGAGCCTTTCGCCAGGGCAGATTTGCCCTCGTAACGGTCAAGTATACGGTGTGACGGGGCCGCAGCCCCGTCACACTCACACGCCGACGTGCTTCTGGAAACGGATGATCGCTGCGAACTCATCGACGACGAGGCTCGCGCCGCCGACAAGGGCACCGTCCACATCAGGCTCACGCATGAAGCTGGCGATGTTGGCGGACTTCACCGAGCCGCCGTAGAGGACGCGGGTGCGAGCAGCCGCATCCTCCCCCAGAACCTTCGCGATCACGCCGCGCAGTGTCGCGCAGACGTCCTGCGCCTGCTGCGGCGTCGCCGCCTGACCCGAGCCGATGGCCCAGACCGGCTCGTACGCCACGACGATGTCAGCGTCCTTCGACACGCCCTGGAGCGCGACCTCGAGCTGACCGACCGGAACGGCACTTGCACCGAACTTCTCCAGGTCCTCCGCGGTCTCGCCGACGCAGATCACCGGCACGAGCGCGTGCTTCAGCGCGGCCTGCACCTTGGATGCGACGACCTCGTCCGACTCGGCGTGGTACTCACGACGCTCGGAGTGACCGATGATGACGTACTTCGCGTCGAGCTTGGCCAGGAACGCACCGGACACCTCACCGGTGTACGCACCGGAGTCATGTGCCGACAGATCCTGGGCGCCGAGCGCGAACGGGATCTTGTCCGCATCGATGAGCGTCTGCACGCTGCGGATGTCCGTGAAGGGCGGGAAGACCGCGACTTCGACCGAACCGTCCTCGTGCTTGGCATCCTTCAGCGTCCAGTGCAGCTTCTGCACGAACGCCACCGCCTGCAGATGATCGAGGTTCATCTTCCAGTTTCCCGCGATCAGCGGGGTACGAGCGCTTATGCCCATCCGAGCACCTCCAGGCCGGGTAGTTTCTTGCCCTCGAGGAATTCGAGGCTGGCGCCTCCACCCGTCGAGATGTGACCGAACTGGTCATCAGAGAAGCCGAGCTGCCGCACGGCGGCGGCCGAGTCTCCGCCGCCGACGACGCTGAGTCCGTCGACCTCGGTGAGCGCCTGTGCGACGGTCTTGGTCCCCGCGGCGAAGGCCGGGAACTCGAACACGCCCATCGGGCCGTTCCAGAACACCGTCTTCGAGGTGCGGATGACCTCGGCGAAGCGCGCAGCGGTCTCGGGGCCGATGTCGAGCCCGATCCCGGAAGCACCGAACGCGGTCTCCTCGATCGCGTCCGCCGCTGCGATCTCATGCGCGGCATCCGCCGAGAATGACGCCGCGACGACCACATCGGTCGGGAGCACGATCTCGACGCCGCGCTTCTCCGCCTCGGCGAGGTAGCCGCGGACGGTGTCGAGCTGGTCCTCTTCGAGGAGACTGGATGCGACGGCGTGTCCCTGCGCCTTGAGGAACGTGAACAGCATTCCGCCGCCGACGAGGATCCGGTCGACACGCGGAAGCAGATGCGAGATCACGCCGAGCTTGTCGCTGACCTTCGAGCCGCCCAGCACGACCGCGTACGGTCGCTCCGGCTTCTCGGTGAGACGGTCCAGGACGTCGAGTTCGGCTGCGATCAGGAGTCCCGCCGCCGAGGGCAGCAGTTCCGCGAGGTCGTAGACGCTCGCCTGCTTGCGATGCACGACGCCGAAACCGTCGGAGACCAGCACGTCACCGAGTTCTGCGAGCTGCGCGGCGAAGGCCTGACGCGTCGCGTCGTCCTTCGCCGTCTCACCCGCGTTGAAGCGCAGGTTCTCGATGACGACGACGCCGCCGTCCTCAAGGGACGTGACGGCATCGTGTGCCGACTCCCCCACCGTGTCGCGCGCGAACGCCACCGGCTTGCCGAGCAGCTCGGAGAGTCGCTGAGCGACCGGTTCGAGGCTGTACTGCGGGTCGGGCGCCCCGTCGGGGCGTCCGAGGTGGGAGCACACGATGACGCGTGCTCCGGCGTTGATGAGGGCGTTCAAGGTCGGCAGCGAAGCGCGCACACGACCATCGTCCGTGATGACCCCGTCCCGCAAGGGGACATTGAGGTCACAACGGACGATGACGCGCTTGCCTTCGAGCGAACCCAGAGAGTCCAGGGTGCGCAGAGTCATGTCGAGCTCAGAGACGCTCTGCGACGTACTCGGTCAGGTCGACGAGGCGGTTGGAGTAGCCCCACTCGTTGTCGTACCAGCTCGAGACCTTGACCAGGTTGCCGCTGACGTTGGTCAGCGTGGAGTCGAAGATCGACGAGTGCGCGTTGTGCACGATGTCGGTCGAGACGATGTCGTCGGCGTTGTACTGCAGGTAGCCGGCGAGGCGACCCTCGTCAGCGGCCTTCTTGTACGCGGCGTTGATCACGTCGACGGTGAGGTCTTCACGCTCGGTGATCAGCGTGAGGTCGACGATCGAGCCGACCGGAACCGGAACGCGGTACGACGAGCCGCTGAGCTTGCCGTTGAGCTCGGGCAGAACCGTTCCGATCGCCTTCGCGGCACCGGTGGACGCCGGGACGATGTTGATCGCCGCTGCGCGTGCACGGCGCAGGTCGCCGTGCGGGCCGTCCTGGAGGTTCTGGTCTGCCGTGTACGCGTGCGCCGTCATCATGAAGCCGCGGACGATACCGAACTCGTCGTTGAAGACCTTGGCGAGCGGGGCGAGGCAGTTGGTCGTGCACGAGGCGTTGGAGAGGATGTGGTCCGTCTCCGGGTTGTAGGTCTCCTCGTTCACGCCCATGACGATGGTGCGGTCGTCGCCGGTCGCGGGAGCGGAGATGAGAACCTTCTTCGCGCCGGCATCGATGTGCTTCTTGGCGAGGTCGGCCTTGGTGAAGAAACCGGTCGACTCGATGACGATGTCGACACCCAGTTCGCCCCAGGGGAGGTTGGCGGGGTCGCGCTCGGCGAACGCCTTGATGGTCTTGCCGTTGACGGTGATGCTCTCGTCGTCGTAGCTGATCTCTGCATCGAGGACACCCGCGGAGGAGTCGTACTTCAGCAGGTGTGCGAGGGTCTTGTTGTCGGTGAGGTCGTTGACTGCGACGATTTCGATGTCTGCGCCCTGCGCGAGAGCCGCGCGGAAGTAGTTGCGTCCGATGCGGCCGAAGCCGTTGATACCGATCTTGACAGACACTAAGGTCTCCTGATTTCTCGAGCGCTCGCGCGCGGTTTCAACTAGAGAAGCATGGACAACGGCGTCCCGACGGGCAGTTGGCCCATCGGGACGCCCGTCTTGCTTACGACAGTACCAGCAGGCCTGCAGTCTTCTCGCGGGCTGTTACGAAGCGCTGAGCGACGTTCTCCCAGTTGGCGATGTTCCACGCCGCCTTGACATAGTCGGCCTTCACATTGAGGTAGTCGAGGTAGAAAGCGTGCTCCCACATGTCGAGCTGGAAGATCGGCACGGTGCCCTGCGCAGCGTTGGACTGCTGGTCGAACAGCTGCTGGATGATCAGGCGCTGGCCGATCGAGTCCCAGCTGAGCACGGACCAGCCGGAGCCCTGGATGCCCATCGCGTTGGCGGTGAAGTGCGCCTGGAACTTCTCGAAGGATCCGAAGAACTCCTCGATCGCTGCCTTCAGCTCACCCTCGGGCTGTCCTCCGCCGTTCGGCGACAGGTTGGTCCAGAAGATGGAGTGGTTGACGTGGCCGCCGAGGTTGAACGCCAGGTCCTTCTCCAGCTTGTTGACGTTCGCAAGGTTGCCGCTCTCGCGAGCCTCGGCGAGCCCGTCGAGCGCCGCATTCGCGCCGGCGACGTAGGCCGCGTGGTGCTTGCCATGGTGGAGTTCCATGATCTTCCCGCTGATGTGCGGCTCAAGGGCTGCGAAGTCGTACGGGAGGTCGGGGAGCGTGTAGGTTGCCATATCGCTTTCATCCAATCCGCGCCGCGCCGCGGCGCGGCGCTTGCCGATCCTCCGCGCCACCGAAGTGCGGCGTGGAGCAGACGTTATTCATCCTAGTGACGAGAACGTCGGGGCGGACCGGATCCTTCCGGCTATGACGGGCTCAGACGTCGAGACCGGCGGGCACTGCGGCCTCGGTGCCGGGGATGCCCTCCTGCTGCGCCCGCTTGTCTGCGGTCGCGAGCAGACGACGGATGCGGCCGGCGACGGCGTCCTTGGTCAACGGCGGATCCGCGTGGTGGCCGAGTTCGTCGAGGCTCGCGTCACGGTGCGCGAGACGAAGCGCGCCGGCGAGACGCAGATGATCGGGCACGTCGTCGCCGAGGATCTCCAGTGCGCGCTCCACGCGCGCGCAGGCGGCGACAGCGGCCTGCGCCGAACGGCGGAGGTTCGCATCGTCGAAGTTCACCAGGCGGTTCACCCCGGCACGCACCTCACGGCGCTGACGGAGCTCCTCCCATGCGACGGCCGTCCGCTGGGCGCCCATCTCGTTGAGGATGGTGCGGATGGCCTCGCCCTCGCGGACGACGACGCGCGGCATCCCGCGGACCTCACGCGCCTTGGCGGCAACACCGAGCCGGTGGGCGGCGCCGACGAGTGCCATGGCGGCCTCCGACGACGGGCAGGCCACCTCGAGCATGGCGGAACGCCCGGGCTCGCTGAGGGTTCCCGCGGCGAGGAACGCGCCGCGCCAGAGGCCGGCGACCTCTTCGCGAGAACCGGTGGTGAGGCGGTTCGGCAGGCCGCGCACGGGGCGTCGGCGCTGGTCGAGGAGGCCGGTCTGCCTGGCGAGGGTCTCGCCTGCGGCGATGACGCGGACGGCCCAGCGTGCGCCCTCGTTGGCGGTGCTCGACTGCACCTGTGCGATCTCCGGACGCACGCCGTAGATCTCGGCGAGATCCCGGGCGACGCGGCGCGCGAGAGTCTCGGCATCCACCTCCGCCTCGACCGCGACACGACCCGCGATCGAATGCAGCCCACCGGCGAACCGGAGAATGGCGGTAACCTCCGCGACACGCACCGTGGGGGGTGCATTACGGATGCTGACCAGCTCAGCCTTGACGTCGGTGGTTAGTGCCACGAGACTCCTCATACGCTCACGCGCCGGATCGCGACGCAAACGACTAGCCTACTCGGCCGAACGCTCTGCTACTCGCGTCCGAGATCCCGATGACGGACGTTGACCGCCACTCCCGGGATCGCTTTGAGCCGGCGCGCCAGCTCTTCAGACATCGCCACGGAGCGGTGTTTGCCGCCGGTGCAGCCGATCGCGATCGTCGAATGGCTCTTGTTCTCGCGCTGATACCCCTCGAGAACCGGCGCGAGCGCGGCCGCGTAGGCATCGAGGAATTCCTCGGCTCCCTGCCGCGAGAGGACGTACTCCTTCACCTGCTCGTCCTGGCCCGTGAGTCCGCGGAGTTCTTCGTTCCAGAACGGATTCGGCAGGAAACGCATGTCGGCGACGAGGTCGACATCCGTCGGGAGTCCATATTTGAACCCGAAGCTGAGCAGGGTGACGCGATGCCTCGCCGCGCCCTCCTCGGAGAACATCTGAGAAACCTGCGTGGCCAGCTGATGGATGTTCAGATTCGACGTGTCGATGATCAGATCGGCGGCCTCGCGGATGGGGGCGAGCTTCGACCGCTCGATCCGGATGCCGTCGAGGAGCGTGCCGTCGCCCTGCAGCGGTTGCGGCCGCCGGACCGACTCGAATCTCCGGACCAGGACGTCGTCGGAGGCGTCGAGGAACAGCACCCTCACACTGCCTCGGGCACGAAGCGCCCTCGCCACGCCAGGGAAATCGTCGAACAGGTTGCGACCGCGCACATCGACGACGGCCGCGACCTTCGGGAGCGCGCCGCCACCCATGTCAGTGAGGTCGAGCAGCGGACGGAGGATCTGCGGCGGGAGGTTGTCGACGACGTACCAGCCCAGGTCCTCCAGCGCGTTGGCGACCGTCGTCCGGCCTGCGCCCGACATACCTGTGACGATGAGGAACTCGCCCTTGTCCTCGTCTGTCATGTTGCTCCTTCTCCCCGTCCTCTCAAGCCTAGCGAGTGGAGAGATGCGTATGGATGTTCTGGGCGAGCACGGGGCCGATACCCGGCGCTTCTTCGATCTCCCCCGGCTGCGCGGCGCGGAGTGCCGTGACCGAACCGAAGTGCTTGAGCAGGGTCTTGATCCGCGACGCACCGAGACCGGGGACCTCGGTGAGCACCGTCGAGATGTCGCGCTTGCGCTTCTTGCGCTGGTGGACGATCGCGAAGCGGTGCGCCTCATCGCGCAGTCGCTGCAGCAGGTACAGCGACTCGCTGGTGCGCGGCAGGATCACCGGGAAATCCTCCCCCGGCAGCCAGATCTCCTCGAGTCGCTTGGCGATGCCGCACACCGCGATCTCGGTATGACCGGCGTCACGAAGGGCTCGTGCGGCCGCCTCGACCTGCGGCTTCCCGCCGTCGACGAGCAGCAACTGAGGCGGGTACGCGAAGCGCGGCTTCCGCTTCGCCTGTGTTCCTGCGTCTGTCTCCTCGTCGAGGACGGCTTCTGAATCGGCCTGCAGGTCCGGCCGGTCCAGATACGCGAGACGGCGGCGGAGGACCTGGTACATCGAGTCGGTGTCGTCGGTCGTCTCAGGGATGTTGAACGAGCGGTACTGGTCTTTTCGTGGAAGCCCGTCTTCGAATACGACCATCGAGGCGACGACGTTGGTGCCGCCGAGATGGGAGATGTCGAAGCACTCGATCCGCAGCGGTGCCTCTTCGAGTTCCAGCGCCTCCTGCAGATCGGTGAGCGCCTGAGTGCGGGCGAGGTAGTCGCTGGTGCGGCGCGTCTTGTGCCTGATCAGGGCCTGCTGCGCGTTCAGCGTCGCGTTGCGCATCAGGTCTGCCCGTTGCCCCCGCTGAGCGACGGTGATCTCGATCTTCTTTCCTCGTCGTTCGCGCAGCCACAACTCCAGTTCGACCACGTCGTCGGGAAGTGTCGGCACGAGGATGCGGCGCGGCACATCCTCGGCTTCGCCGTAGGCGCGTTGCAGCACCTGGTCGACGAGCTCACCGGTGGTGATGTCGATCTCCTTCTCGATCGTCATCGCCCGCACGCCGCGCACGCGCCCGCCGCGGATCACGAACTGCTGCACCGCCGCGGCCAGCTCGTCCTCGGCGATACCGAAGAGATCCGCGTCTTCGTCGGCGGCGAGCACCAGTGCACTCTTGCCGAGCACCGCCTCGATCGCCGAGAGCTTGTCTCGGAACTTCGCGGCCGCTTCGTAATCCATCGCCGCGGATGCCGCCAGCATCCGCTTCGTGAGCTCCTTGGTGAAGCGCTCATCGCCACCGGCCATGAAGGCGACGAAATCGTCGACCATCGCACGGTGCTCTTCGACCGTCACCGTCATCGAGCAGGGGCCGCCGCATTTGCCGATCTGGCCGGGAAAGCAGGGCCGTCCGGTCTGCATGGCGCGCTTGTAACTGGCGTCGCTGCAGGTGCGGATCGGGAAGGCCTTGACCATCAGGTCGATGGTGTCGTGCACCGCCCACACCTTCGGGTAGGGCCCGAAGTACTTCGCCCCAGGAATGCGATGGTTGCGGGTCACGATCACCCGGGGCGCCTCGTCGCCGAGCGTCACCGCCATGAACGGATAGGACTTGTCGTCCTTGTAACGCACGTTGAACGGCGGATCGAACTCCTTGATCCACATGTACTCCAGCTGCAGCGAGTCGACGTCGGTGGGCACCACCGTCCATTCGACGGATGCTGCCGTCGTGACCATCCGGCGGGTGCGTTCGTGCAGCGTGCGCAGCGGAGCGAAGTAGTTCGACAACCGCTGGCGGAGGTTCTTCGCCTTGCCGACGTAGAGAACTCGGCCCTCGGCGTCGCGGAAGCGATACACGCCGGGGTCGGTGGGAATCTCCCCCGCCCGCGGCTTGTAGGGCAGGACATCGGCCATCAGCTGGCCTTCCGCGCCGAGCGCCCTTCCCCGAGGATTTCCGCGAGGAACTGCCCGGTGTGGCTCTGCTCGGCGCGAGCGATCTGTTCCGGAGTGCCGGTCGCGATGATCTCGCCGCCACCGGAGCCGCCCTCCGGTCCGAGATCGATCACCCAATCCGCGGACTTGATCACGTCGAGGTTGTGTTCGATGACGATGACCGTGTTGCCCTTGTCCACCAGGCCGTTGAGCACCTCGAGGAGTTTGCGGACGTCTTCGAAGTGCAGACCGGTCGTCGGCTCATCGAGCACGTAGATGCTGCGGCCGTTGCTGCGGCGCTGGAGCTCGGTCGCCAGCTTCACGCGCTGAGCCTCGCCGCCGGAGAGGGTCGTCGCAGACTGACCGAGGCGCACGTAACCGAGTCCGACGTCGACGAGCGTCTTCATGTACCGGTGGATCGCCTGGATCGGCTCGAAGAAGTCCGCTGCCTCTTCGATCGGCATCTCGAGAACCTCGGCGATGTTCTTGCCCTTGTAGTGCACGGCGAGGGTGTCGCGGTTGTAGCGCTTGCCGTGGCAGACCTCGCAGTCGACATAGACGTCCGGCAGGAAGTTCATCTCGATCTTGATCGTGCCGTCGCCGGAGCACGCCTCGCAGCGTCCGCCCTTGACGTTGAAGCTGAAGCGCCCCGGCTGGTAGCCGCGGACCTTGGCTTCGGGGGTCTCGCTGAAGAGGGTGCGGATGCGATCGAACACGCCCGTGTAGGTCGCCGGATTCGATCGGGGGGTGCGTCCGATCGGTGCCTGGTCGACGTGAACGACCTTGTCGAGGTTGTCGAGCCCGGTCACCCTCGTGTGCTTGCCCGGCACGGTGCGCGCTCCGTTCAGGCGCGACGCGAGCACCTGGTACAGGATGTCGTTCACGAGCGAAGACTTGCCGGAACCACTCACGCCGGTGACAGCGGTGAGCACGCCGAGCGGGAAGTCCGCCGTGACGTTCTTCAGGTTGTTCGCCTTGGCACCGACGACGCTCAGCAGCCGCTTCTTGTCGATCTTGCGCCGCTTCTTCGGCATCGGGATCTCACGGCGACCGGAGAGGTAGTCCCCCGTCATCGAGTTCTTGTCGCTCAGCAGCGCCGAGTAGGGACCGGAATGGACCACTTCACCGCCGTTGACACCGGCTCCTGGACCGATGTCGACGACCCAGTCGGCCGCCTCGATGGTCTCTTCGTCATGCTCGACGACGATGAGAGTGTTGCCGAGATCGCGGAGCTTGATCAGCGTGTCGATGAGGCGGCGGTTGTCGCGCTGGTGCAGGCCGATCGAGGGTTCGTCGAGGACGTAGAGCACGCCCGTGAGGCCGGAGCCGATCTGCGTCGCCAGGCGGATGCGCTGCGCCTCACCGCCGGAGAGCGAGCCGGCGGAGCGACTGAGGTTGAGGTATGACAGTCCGACCTGCAGCAGGAAGTCGAGCCGCAGCCGGATCTCGCGGAGCACCTGGGCCGCGATCTTCGCCTCGCGGTCGGTGAGCACGAGCTTCTCCATGAAGCCGCGTGCGTCTGCGAGGCTCAGGTGCGAGACCTCGGCGATGGAGTGTCCGTGCACCTGAACGGCGAGCACCTCGGGCTTGAGGCGGTTGCCCTGACAGACCGGGCAGGGCACCTCGCGGAGGTACTCCCCCCAGCGGTTGCGCTGGTTATCGGATTCCGCCTGCAGGTACTGCCGTTCGATATAGGGGACGACGCCCTCGAAGCCCGAGGCGTAGCGCATCTCCCTCCCGTAGCGGTTCTTCCACTTGACGGTGACCTTGTAGTTCTCGCCGCGCAGGATCGCTTCTTGCACGTCGGAGTGCAGCTTGCGCCAGGGGGTGTCCAACGAGAAATCGAGGTCACGGGAGAGACCCTCGAGCAGCCGCTCGTAGTACTGGAAGAGGCCCTTGCCCTGGGTCGTCCAGGGAATGATGACGCCTTCGCGGATGGAGAGGTCCTCGTCGCCGAGCATGAGGTCGACGTCGACCGACATCCGGGTGCCGAGACCGGAGCAGGACGGGCACGCACCGAACGGCGCGTTGAACGAGAAGGTGCGGGGCTCGATCTCGGTGAGGGTGAGCGCGTGACCGTTGGGGCACGCCAGCTTCTCGGAGAAAGTCTGCCAGGCGTCGTCCCCCTCGCCGTCGACGAAGTTGACCTGCACGACGCCTCCGGCGAGTCCGAGTGCGGTCTCGACCGAGTCGGTGACGCGGCCGAGGATGTCATCGGATGCCACGAGCCGGTCGACGACCACGGCGATGTCGTGCTTGTAGCTCTTCTTCAGCGTCGGCGGTTCGGCGAGCTGGATGAGTTCGCCGTCGACGATCGCCCGCGAGTAGCCCTTCGCGCCGAGCTCGCGGAACAGGTCAACGAACTCGCCCTTCTTCTGCGAGACGACCGGGGCGACGATCTGGTACCGGGTGCGCTCGGGAAGTTCCATGAGCTGATCCGCGATCTGCTGCACGGTCTGACGCTGGATCTTCTCACCGCACTCCGGGCAGTGCGGAATGCCGATACGCGCCCAGAGCAGTCGCATGTAGTCATAGATCTCGGTGATCGTGCCGACCGTCGAGCGCGGGTTGCGGTTGGTGGATTTCTGGTCGATCGACACGGCGGGGCTCAGGCCCTCGATGAAATCGACGTCTGGCCGATCGACCTGGCCGAGGAACTGGCGCGCGTACGCGCTCAGCGATTCGACGTACCGGCGCTGCCCTTCGGCGAAGATCGTGTCGAATGCGAGGCTGGACTTGCCGGAGCCGGACAGCCCGGTGAACACGACCAGCGAGTCGCGAGGGATGTCGATGTCGACGTTCTTGAGGTTGTGGACGCGGGCACCGCGAACACTGAGTTTTCCTGGGGTGACAACGGGGACAATAGGCACCGATCAAGTCTACGAGGGGCCACCGACATTGGCTCCGGCGGACAATCGAGTTCGCGACCAGCGCATCGCGATCACACTCCTTCGGTGCGCCCCGCGAACCGCGCGACGCCGTCACGCAACGTCGCGACTTCATCGACATTCATCCCCACCGCCGACATCACCTGCTGCGGTACATCAAGGGCGCGCTCCCGCAGTGCCCGCCCGGAATCGGTGAGCGTGATGTCGAGACGACGTTCGTCGCCGGCGCTGCGCTGCCGGGTGACGAGTCCTTCCTTCTCGAGTCGTTTCACGAGCGGCGATGCGGTGGCGGGCTCCAGCGCGAGGTCGGCTGCGAGATCGTTCAACGCGCGAGGAGAGCGTTCCCACAGCGCCAGCATCACGAGATATTGCGGATGCGTGAGACCGAGGGGCTCGAGGATCGGCCGATAGATCGCGACGACGTTGCGCGCCGCCGTCACGAGCGCGAAGCAGAGCTGGTTCTCCAGCCGGAGCAGATCATCAGAGGCCGTCACGAGAGATGATCTTACATCCGCCCTAATAGTTAGTACACTAATGAACATGACCAAGGACACCGACCGCGAACCTCTCCGCACGCGCATCCGCGAAGCCGGCGGGTTCTACGCATGGTTCAATTCGAATCTGGTGCGCCTGGCCGGGCCTGCGTCCGTCGGCCCCTACGAGAAGACACCGCCGCCGACCGCAGCTGAGCGCGCGGAAAGGGCGTGCCCCCTCTGCGGCGCCCCGATGACGGAGCACGAGATCGACCGTTCCGGCCCGAAACCACTGATGCACTGCCCGTAGGAGTCAACTCAGCGTCGCGCTGTCCTCCCTCGCGGCGTCGAGCCAGAACATCAGCGCATCATCGTCTTCGATCGCACTCGGCGCGACATCCAGCCAGTTCGGGCTCATGGTTCGCGCCCCCATGACCGCCGGGGTGGCACCGGGCTGAGTCAGAAATGCCGCGCCGTGCTCGGTGGTGACACGAACGAGCAGGACACCCCCCTTGCGCGCCCCGACGAGGATCCGACCCTCGACCAGGAAGGCGCGGCTGCCGAACATGCGGCGCTCCTCCAGCGCGACGTCGGCGCTCAGCAGAGCGCGGATGCGATCGGCGAGCTCGTTCCCCGCGTCATCCATGTGGGTCAGCTCCGCTCGCGATCAGGCATGTCCGGCGCGTTCCATCGCGCGCAGTTCCTTCTTCATGTCCTGCACCTCGTCGCGTAGACGCGCTGCGAGTTCGAATTTGAGTTCCCCGGCAGCGGCGAGCATCTGGTCGGACAGGTCTTGGATCGTGGCTTCCAACTGCTGAGCACCCTCGGCTGCGATGCCGGTGCGCCGCAGGTTCGGCGTCGGCGATTTGCCCTTGCCGGTTGCACGCCCGCGCTTGGACATCATCTCTGCGGTGTCGGCGCCCTCTCTGGCGAGCACCTCGGTGATGTCGGCGATCCGCTTCCGCAGCGGCTGCGGGTCGATGCCCCTCTCCAGGTTGTACGCCACCTGCTTCTCGCGGCGGCGATCGGTCTCATCGATCGCCTTCGCCATGGAATCGGTCATCTTGTCGGCATACATGTGCACCTCGCCCGACACATTTCGTGCGGCGCGGCCGATGGTCTGGATCAGCGACGTTCCCGAACGGAGGAAGCCCTCCTTGTCGGCATCGAGAATCGCGACCAGCGAGACCTCAGGAAGGTCGAGGCCCTCACGGAGCAGGTTGATGCCGACGAGTACGTCGTAGACCCCGGCACGCAGCTCGCTGAGAAGCTCGACGCGACGCAGCGTGTCGACATCGGAATGCAGGTAGCGCACGCGCACACCATGTTCGCCGAGGAAGTCCGTCAGTTCTTCGGCCATCTTCTTCGTCAGCGTCGTGACGAGGATGCGCTCGTCACGCTCGACGCGCAGACGGATCTCCTCGAGCAGGTCATCGATCTGCCCCTTGGACGGCTTGACGATGATCTGCGGGTCGACGAGACCGGTCGGGCGGATGATCTGTTCGACGATGCCGTCGGCGATCCCCATCTCATACTTGCCCGGGGTAGCGGAGAGGTAGACGGTCTGCCCGATCCTGTTCTTGAACTCGTCCCAGCGCAGAGGCCTGTTGTCCATCGCACTCGGCAGCCGGAAACCGTGCTCCACCAGCGTGCGCTTACGCGAGGCGTCACCTTCGTACATCGCCCCGATCTGCGGCACGGTCACGTGCGACTCGTCGATCACCAGCAGGAAATCGTCGGGGAAGAAGTCCAGCAGCGTGTGCGGCGGCTCACCAGGTGAGCGGTTGTCCATGTGTCGCGAGTAGTTCTCGATCCCGGAGCAGAAGCCCAGTTGCTGCAGCATCTCCAGATCGAAGGTCGTGCGCATCCGCAGACGCTGCGCCTCGAGGAGCTTGCCCTGTCGCTCGAACTCGGCGAGGCGATCAGCCAACTCCGCCTCGATCGTGCCGATGGATCGCTGGATCACATCGGTACTGGCGACGTAGTGCGAGGCCGGGAAGATCGGCACCGCATCGAGCTTCTCGATGACTTCACCGGTCAGCGGATGCAGGGAGTACAGCGCCTCGATCTCATCGCCGAACAACTCGATGCGGATCGCGCTCTCCTCGTAGACGGGGATGATCTCGATCGTGTCGCCGCGCACCCGGAAGTTGCCGCGGGAGAAGTCCACATCGTTGCGGTTGTACTGCATCGAGATGAACTGCCTGATCAGCGCGTCTCGGTCGTATCGCTCCCCCACCTGGAGTGCGACCATCGCGCGGAGGTACTCCTCCGGCGCCCCGAGACCGTAGATGCAGGAGACCGTCGACACCACGACGACATCGCGGCGCGAGAGCAGCGAGTTGGTCGTGGAGTGCCGCAGTCGCTCGACCTCGGCGTTGACGGAGGAGTCCTTCTCGATGAATGTGTCGGTCTGCGGTACGTACGCCTCGGGCTGGTAGTAGTCGTAATAGGAGACGAAGTACTCGACCGCATTGTTCGGCATGAGCTCGCGAAACTCGTTGGCCAGCTGAGCCGCGAGCGTCTTGTTGTGCGAGAGCACCAGCGTCGGACGCTGCACCTGTTCAATGAGCCACGCCGTGGTCGCGGACTTTCCCGTGCCGGTGGCACCCAGGAGGACGACGTCGGTCTCACCGGCATTGATCCGTGCGGCGAGGTCGGCGATCGCCGCGGGCTGGTCGCCCGCCGGCGCGTACTCGCTGATGACCTCGAAAGGACGGACACTGCGCGTGGGTTGCATGATCCCAGCTTACGAGTGGGCTCCGACACTGGGCTCTGAGATTGACGCCCCGCTTAGAGTGGTGGCGTGATCGAGTTCATCATCGGCTCCAGCCTGGCCGCATCTGCTGGTCTCAACGCGTGGATGCCCCTGTTCCTGCTCGGCCTTGCCGACCGCCTGCTGCCGGCGATGGCGTTGCCTACCGGCTGGTCGTGGCTGTCCAGCGACGTCGCCCTCTGGATCCTCGGAGCCCTCCTGCTGCTGGAGATCGTCGCCGACAAGATCCCGGCGCTCGACTCCGTGAATGACATCGTGCAGAGCATCATCCGCCCGGCTGCCGGAGGTATCGCCTTCGGGGCGGGATCCGGAGCGCAGACGGTCGCCGTCGCCGATCCTGCGTCGTTCTTCACCGACAACACCTGGGTGCCTGTCGTCGTCGGCATTGCGATCGCCCTCGTCGTTCACGTGGTCAAGGCGACTGCGCGCGTCGCGGCGAACGCCACGACCGGCGGGCTGGCGGCTCCGGTGCTCAGCACCGCCGAAGACGGCGCATCGTTCCTCCTCGCGGCGCTGGCGATCATCGTCCCGATCGCCGCCGGTGTCGCCTTGATCGCTCTGATCATCGGCGTCGTCGTGCTTCTTCGCCGCAGGCGTGCCCGCCGTGCCGCCGATCGTGGCGAGCAGGCCGTCGGCTAGGAACGCGAAAGCGAGCCGTCCCGGAAGGAACGACTCGCTCGGCGTCTGCTCAGGCCGGGCCGACGAGCGCGCCGGTGCCGGACGCAGGCTGGATCATGAGCGGCGCCACCGTGAAGTCGGCGTTATAGGCGAGCGCCGACACAGTAATGCTGTTCGTCGCCGCGACCTGTCCGTTGAAGTACAGCGACGGTCCCTGGACGAATCCTTCACAGGTGGAATCCGTGGCTACGTGGCGGATGGTGACGCTCGTCGCGGTCGCGCCGGCGACGACGGTCCAGCCCAAGCCCTGAACGATGAGGTTCGAGATGTCGAAAGGCGCGGCGTTGGTAGACGTCAAGGTGATCTCGTGCACCAGCGCGGTGACGATGTCAGACGACGTCATGCCCGGGTAGCAGTCGAACTGCAACGCCCCGATGTTCACGTTGATGCTGGAGATGTCGACCGACGATGCGTAAAGCGGACCGAGGTTCGTTCCGACCTCCGGCAGGCTTGCGGCTGCCAGGGGCATGGACGCTGCAACGGCGATGACGGGTATCGACCACGCAGCGCCCTTGACGACCGTGCGACGCGACAGCTGGGACTTGTTATCTACCACTTTGGACTCCTCGTTTGCGTGCGGACGTGGGTCAGCGCACAGCAAGACACCCGCGATGGACAGCCACATTCGCCGAAAACCACGGGCGCATCATTGCGCGCACCGAGAACGGTTGCTGACACCGCAGACGCGGAATCCCCAGAATTACATTCTCCCCGCCGCCAGATTATCAATCACGAAGGGGTCGGGTCAAATTGTGAATGATACGTACAAACCCACCGACTGCCGTTGTTCAGCGTGCCAGCTTCGTCCACACGTACGGAGTCGTCGTCGAGACCTTGACTAGCCCGGAGCGCTCCAGGATCGGTCTTGAGAACTCCGTGCAATCCGACTGCAGGTACTTCTTGCCGCGGGCGAGAGCGGATCGCGCCCGCTGCGCGGTGAGTGCGCGATAGATGCCTCGACCGCGCCACTCGGGCAACGTGGCGCCGCCCCAGAGGCCCGCGAACTCGGTGCCTTCGACGGGCTCGAGCCGCCCGGCGCTCACCACTCGTCCGCTGTCGAGGGCGATCCACAGCTCCACCGTGTCGTCCTCGTGCACGCGACGCAGCGTCGTCTCCGCTCTCGTCCGCCAATCCGGGTCCTCGAACACCGTCCCCTGCATCTCCTCCATCGCCCAGACATCGGCGTCGCTGCGCGTCCGGCGGATCTCGACGCCTTCCGGCACTGCCACGTCATGTGCGAGCAGCACGGCCTCGCCGATCATGATCGACTCGGGATCCTCAGCGATGAATCCACGCGATAGGAGCGCCTCATGCAGTCCTGGAGCGTGATCGTGCCCGCGCGTCTTCCACTCGACCGATGTCGTGCCGGGCAGAGCGCGGAAGTGCTCGATGGCCGCGTCGACGAGTTCCCCGATCCTCTGCGCATCTGCTCCCCCGAGATCGGCATAGCTGATGAAGCCGCGTCCACCGGGAAAGACTGACAGACGCAGCGGCCCGTGCATCACGGTGTCGAGGGCGTGTACGGACTCGGAATCCGTGCGGAGCTGATCGTCGTACGCGGCGAGATAGCGCTTGTGCATCAGGCAACCTTTTGCAGAATGGGCCCTTGGACGCACATCGGGCTCGAACCTCTGTGCGTGCGTCAGACGCGCCCGGAAGGGACGGCGCGCAACCCGACCACGGCGACGAGGGCGGCGACCGCGCACATCCCCACGACCAGAAGCACGAACCAGGTCCATCCTTCGTGACCGAACACGAGACCGAGCCCCCATCCGAAGAGGCTCGACCCGGCGTAGTAGCCGAAGTAGTACAGAGACGACGCCTGGGCGCGGCTCTCCGCGGCCGCGGCCGCGGGTGCCCAGCCGGATGCAACGGCATGAGCGCCGAAGAAACCGGCGGTGAAGAGCACCAGACCGACGAGCACGACGGCAGCGACCGGCACCAGCATCAGAACCGCACCGCAGGATGTCAACGCGATCGATCCGAGCAGCACCGGATATCGCCCGTGCCGCGACGCGAGCGACCCCGCCAACGGCGAGGAGGCGGTTCCGGCGAGATAGGCCAGGAACAGCGATGTGATGAGCCATGCCGGCAGCAGGAATGGCGCTGCCGAGAGATGGAAGCCGAGGTAGTTGTAGACCGCGACGAACGCGCCCATCAGCAGGAATCCCTGCGCGTACAGCGCCAGCTGTGCTGCGGACCGCAGCGGCACCAGGAGGGTCGTGAGGATGCTGGGACCGTCATCGTGCATCCGACGGGGCACGAAGCCGCGCGCCCGCGGCGTGAGCCAGAGGAACAGCGCAGCCGCCACAGCACAGAGCGCCGCCACAGCCCAGATACCTGCCCGCCATCCCGCCGCTTCGCCCACCACTCCGGAGAGGATCCGACCGACGAGTCCGCCGACGGTGGTACCCGCGATGTAGCTTCCCGCTGCCGCCGCCGCATGACGCGCGCCGACTTCCTCACTCAGGTACGCCAACGCGACCGCCGGAACAGCACCGAGCGCAATCCCTTCGGCGAAGCGCAGCACGAGCAGAGCCCCGATCTCCGCGCTCAGCGGAGCGCACAGGCCGAGCGCCGTCGCCGCCAGTACGCCGATGCCCATCGCGCGGATCCGGCCGATGCGATCCGCGACCATTGACCACGGGATCACCGCGGCGGCCAGTCCGAGTGTCGCCGCCGAGACGCTCAGCGCGGCAGCGGCCGGGGTGATGCCGAGATCATCGGCGATCGCCGGCAGCACCGCCTGCGGCGAGTACAACTGCGCGAACGTCGCGATACCGGCGAAGAAGAGGCCCGTGATGAGGCGCCGGAAGGAGGGCGATCCCGGCGCGTGCCCGGAGAAGGATTCCGCGCTCACTGGGCACGGACCCGCTCCCAGAGGGCATCGGTCTGGGTCCGCGTCTCCTCGATCGTGCCGGCGGTGTCGATCACGACATCGGCGATCGCAAGACGCCGATCGTCGGACACCTGTGCGTCGATCCGCTCCTGGGCCGATCGCTCATCCATGCCGCGCAGTTCGACGAGCCGGCGCAGCCGCTCTGCGACCGGGGCGTGCGCGACGACGATGAGGTCCCAGGGATCGTCGACGCGCGCCTCGACGAGCAGCGGCACGTCGTACACGACGACTGCTGACGGGTCGGCGGCCTGCGCTTCCTCGAACCGGCGCTGCGATTCGGCGCGGACCGCCGGGTGCACGATCCCGTTCAATCGGGCGAGGAGCTCTGAGTCACCGAAGACCTTCGCGCCGAGGGACGCGCGATCGAGCGCGCCCTCCGCGGTGATGACGCTGTCACCGAAAGCCTCCGCGATCTGCTGGAGCACGGGAGATCCAGGGGCCTGGACGTCTCGGACGATCTGGTCGGCGTCCACGATGATCGCTCCGTGGTCTGCCAGACGCCTCGCGATGGTCGACTTTCCGGACGCGATGCCGCCGGTGAGTGCGATGAGAGGCATGCTTCCATCCTGGCACGCGAGTCGCCGGCATCCGCTCTGGCCATCCCGTCTTCTGGATCGGTCATCGAAAGCCTCCGGTCCTGGAGACGCGAAACGGGCCGCCACCCGAAGGTGACGGCCCGTTTCTGAGCGTTATGCTTACGCGTTGCCGCCCGAGAGCTTCTCGCGCAGAGCAGCGAGAGCCTCGTCGTCGGCGAGGGTGCCAGCACCGGTCGCCTCGCTGGAGAACACCTGTCCACCGAAGTCGGCGCCGGCCTCTGCCTCAGCCTCGGCCGCCTTGGTGACCTGAGTCTTGTGAGCCTCCCAGCGAGCCTGGGCTGCAGCGTACTCCTGCTCCCATGCCTCGCGCTGCGAGTCGAAGCCGTCCTTCCAAGCACCGGTCTCGGCGTCGAAGCCCTCCGGGTACTTGTACTCGCCGTTCTCGTCGTACTCGGCGAGCATGCCGTACAGCGCCGGGTCGAACTCGGTGCCGTTGGGGTCGACCGACTCGTTCGCCTGCTTGAGCGAGAGCGAGATGCGGCGACGCTCGAGGTCGATGTCGATGACCTTGACGAAGACCTCTTCGCCGACCGACACGACCTGCTCGGCCAGCTCGACGTGCTTGCTGGAGAGCTCGGAGATGTGGACGAGGCCCTCGATGCCGTCTGCGACGCGAACGAACGCACCGAACGGAACGAGCTTGGTGACCTTACCCGGCGTGACCTGACCGATCGCGTGGGTACGGGCGAAGACCTGCCACGGGTCCTCCTGCGTCGCCTTCAGCGACAGGGAGACACGCTCGCGGTCGAGGTCGACCTCAAGGATCTCGACGGTGACCTCCTGGCCAACCTCGACGACCTCGGAGGCGTGCTCGATGTGCTTCCAGGACAGCTCGGAGACGTGCACGAGGCCGTCCACGCCGCCCAGGTCGACGAACGCACCGAAGTTGACGATCGAGGACACGACACCCTTGCGGACCTGACCCTTGTGCAGGTTGTTCAGGAACGTGGTGCGCGACTCCGACTGCGTCTGCTCGAGCAGCGCACGGCGGCTGAGCACGACGTTGTTGCGGTTCTTGTCGAGCTCGAGGATCTTCGCCTCGATCTCCTGCCCGAGGTACGGCGTGAGGTCGCGGACGCGGCGCAGCTCGATGAGCGAAGCCGGAAGGAAGCCACGAAGGCCGATGTCGACGATGAGTCCACCCTTGACGACCTCGATGACCGTACCGGTGACGACGCCGTCGTTCTCCTTGATCTTCTCGACATCTCCCCAGGCACGCTCGTACTGTGCGCGCTTCTTGGAGAGGATCAGACGGCCTTCCTTGTCCTCCTTCTGGAGAACAAGAGCCTCGACCTCGTCGCCGACCTTGACGACCTCGTTGGGGTCGACGTCGTGCTTGATGGAGAGCTCGCGCGAGGGGATGACACCCTCGGTCTTGTAGCCGACGTCCAGCAGAACCTCATCGCGGTCGATCTTGACGATCGTTCCTTCGATGATGTCGCCGTCGTTGAAGAACTTCAGGGTCTTCTCGACCGCGGCCAGGAAGTCCTCAGCAGATCCGATGTCGTTGATGGCGACCTGCTTGGTGGCCGGGGCGGTCGTTGCGGTAGTCATGTAGTGGGTTGTCCTTGTGAATGGAACTCGGGCTGGAAGATGCGGCCGCGCACGGCCGAAATCATGCTTCGCAGCGAATGGATTGGATTGCTCGTCACGAGCGCGCGCGTATGCACGCCACGAGTGACAGTTCAGATTATCAGAAGATCGGGTGCCGCGGGACTCGAGCCTCACCGCCAGTCCTGTGGATAACTCTGACGGATGCGGAAGCATTCGGGCTAACGTGTCGGGGTGACTCTCGTACGGACTGCGTCGACTCCCCTGGCCGCCCTCGGCGTGCTCGTCTTGTCTGCCGCAATGCTGGTCGGATGCTCCCCTCAAGCGGAGCCGACACCGACCCCGACCGCGGCCTTCGCCTCGGAAGAGGAGGCTTTCGCGGCGGCGGAGGAGACGTATCGGGCTTACCTTGAGGCGTCTGCAGCCCGCGCGGACGGGATCGGGGAAGCAAACCCCGAGCGCTACCTCTCCGGCGCCGCCCTGGAAAGCGACATTCAAACGCAACGCGAGCTCGTAGACGCTGGCCTCAAGATTGTCGGGGCAAGCACTATTCACGACTTCGTGGGTCTTGGTGCAGACTTCAACGCGAGTGTTGCAGACATCAGTGCGGAGATCTGCGTTGACATCAGTGCCTCTCGGGTCCTGGACAAGGACGGGTCCGATGTCACTCCGCCCAATCGACCAGAGCGCGGAAATGTCAAGGTCGTCTTCTCAGGAAGTAAAGAACAGCTTCTAATCTCAAGCACCGAACCAGCGGAAAGTTCAACGTGTTAGCGGCGATTGTTCTGGCAGCGCTCATCAGTTCGTCCCCAGTTCCCTTGACTGCACCCACTTGCGATCTGGCGGTATTGCAGCTCTACGGCTTCTGTCCGAGCGTCGACAACAATGGCAGCGAAGTCGGCGTCGGCGGCGAGCAGACCACCCCCGGCACCGACCCCGTCTTCAACCCCGACGATGATTCGGGTGAAGAATCCGAGTCCTCCCCGCCGCCGAAGGAACTCGACTTCGAGACCTGCCTGCGCAGCTGGAGTTTCATCGAGTGCTTCCGAAGCGCCGAGGAAGCAGAAGAAGCTCCCGCCGAAGAGAACGTGGCTCCGGGTGTCCGACCGATCACGATCACCGACCTCGCTCAGTTCGCCCCGACGCCCGCCACCCTCACCGGAGAACCCGACAACGTCGGCATCGCCGGCATGCCCACCAACTTCGTCACCACCGCATCCATCACCACGCAGTCCGGCACACTGTTCGGCCGATCGCTCTCCGTCCGATTCACCCCGATCGCATACGACTTCCAATACGGCGACAATTCCTCCACCACGACCACCACCGGCGGAGCGTCCTGGGCGGACCTCGGTCAAGCGCAATTCACGCCCACCCCGACAAGCCACGTCTACCAGGACCGTGGAACCTATCCCGCCGACGTCGACGTCCGCTACACCGCAGAGATCGACTTCGGCACCGGATGGTTCCCCGTCAGCGGAGAACTCACCACCGACGGTCCTGTCCAACAGATCCGTATCTTCGAAGCGCACACCGCCCTCGTCGCGCATACCTGCACCGAGAAACCCGACTCCCCCGGTTGCTGATCCCGCGCAGGTGTCGGAACCGAGTGCCAGACTGTCCCCATGACCCGCGCCGACCGCCTGATGCTGCTCGACACCGCCAGCCTCTACTTCCGCGCCTTCTACGGTGTTCCCGACAAAGTGAAGGCGCCGGACGGCTCCCCCGTCAATGCGGTGCGCGGCCTGCTCGACATCATCGCCAAGCTCGTCACCCTCTATGAACCGACGCACGTCGTCGCCTGCTGGGATGACGACTGGCGACCGCAGTGGCGAGTCGACCTCATCCCGAGCTACAAGACGCACCGCGTCGTCGAGGTCGTCGCCGACGCTCCTGACGTCGAAGAGGTGCCAGATCCGCTCGAAGCGCAGATCCCGCTGATCCGTCAGACGTTGACGGCGCTCGGCATTCCGATCATTGGAGTCACGGAGCACGAGGCCGACGACGTGATCGGCACCCTCGCGACCCGCGCGACGATCCCCGTCGACATCGTCACCGGAGACCGCGATCTGTTCCAGCTCGTCGACGATGCCCGCGACATCCGGGTCATCTATACGGCCCGTGGCATGAGCAACCTCGAGATCGTCACCGACGCGACCGTGGTCGCCAAGTACGGGGTCCTCCCCTCTCAGTACGCCGACTTCGCCACGATGCGCGGCGATGCCTCCGACGGCCTTCCCGGTGTGGCCGGCGTGGGCGAGAAGACCGCGGCCACACTCCTCCAGACGCACGGCGATCTCTCCGGCATCCGCACCGCCGCAGCCGCCGGCGAAGGCATGAGCGCCGGCGTCAGCGCGAAGATCCTCGCAGCCTCCGACTACCTCGACGTCGCCCCGACCGTTGTGGAAGTCGCGAGGAACCTCGACATCGCCGTCCCAGGCATCGCGCTCCGCATGCTCGACCCGACCGAGGCGGACGCCGCCACGGCGCTGGCCGAGCAGTGGAACCTCGGCACGTCGATGTCTCGCGCCGTCGCCGCGGTGTCCGTGATCTGACCCGGCGGCCTCACCGCGCCATCTTCACTCCGCCCAGGCGAGTAGCCTCTCCAGACCCCACGTCGTCACGATGCGCGCAGCCGGGATCCCGGCGCGCTCCGCGCGTTCGGCACCATGATCGAGCAGCGACAGCTGCCCAGGGGCGTGCGCATCGGAATCGATCGAGAACAGGCATCCGGCATTCATCGCCAGAGCGATCAGGTCATCCGGTGGGTCCTGCCGCTCTGGGCGTGAGTTGATCTCCACGGCCACACCGTTCTCAGCGCAGGCCGCGAAGACCGCCGTCGCGTCGAACTGCGATTGCGGGCGCGTGCCGCGCTCCCCCTGAACGAGACGGCCCGTGCAATGGCCGAGGACGTTCACCCTCGGATGCGACACCGCCGCGATCATTCGCGCCGTCATCGCTTTCGCATCCATGCGCAACTTGGAATGGACGGATGCCACGACGATGTCGAGCTCGCCGAGCAGCGTGTCCTCCTGATCCAGCATCCCGTCCTCGAGGATGTCGACCTCGATGCCGGCGAGAACCCGGAATCCCTCGCCGGACTGCGCCCGCACGAGCGGTATCTGCTCGCGGAGCCGCTCAGCGGAGAGCCCACGCGCGACGCGAAGCCGCGGCGAGTGGTCGGTGATCGCCTGGTACTCGTGACCGAGGGCGCGCGCCGCCTCGGCCATCACGGCGATCGAGGTCGTTCCATCCGACCAATCCGTATGCGCGTGCAGGTCACCGCGCAGCGAAGATCGCAGTGCCGAGATGCGCTCCGGTTCCACCTCGCCGCGCAGTTCGACCAGATAGTCAGGCACTTCGCCGGCCTGCGCCTGCCGGATGACCGCGAATGTGGACTCTCCGATCCCCTTGCTCGCCCGTAGCCGCGCCGGATCGTTGCGCACCTCTTCGGTCAGCCCCTGCAGCGTGGCTGCAGCCTGGCGGAACGCCTTGGCCCGATAGCGCGACGCCCGTTCGCGCTCCAGCAGAGTGGCGATCTCCAGGAGTGCGGCGACGGGATCCATCATGCGCCTAGGCGGAGGCGAGCTCTCGGCTGACCGCGACCCATTCATCGAGCTTGGCGGCGGCGCGACCATCGTCAACGGCCTCCGATGCGCGCTCGTACCCCTCGCGCAACCGCTCCAGGATCGGCCGCTGCACCTGCGTGGCATCCTGCGACAGCTCGAATGCGACGATGCCGGCAGCCGCGTTCAGGAGCACGATGTCGCGCACCGGCCCCGGCGCCCCGGTCAGCGTGTGGCGCAGCACCTCGGCGTTGTGCTGCGGGGACCCCCCGATGAGATCGGACAGCTCGGCGAGAGGGATGCCCAGGTCGCGCGGGTCCAGATCGTGCTCGTGGATGTCTCCACGGGTCACCTCCCAGATCCTGCTGTGACCCGTAGTGGTGAGCTCGTCGAGCCCGTCATCACCACGGAAGACGAGAGCCGTCGCCCCCCGGGTGCGGAACACGCCGGTGATCAGCGGCACGCGCTCGAGGTGAGCCACTCCGACGGCGTTCGCTTCAGCTCTGGCCGGGTTGCAGAGCGGACCGAGCATGTTGAAGACCGTCGGAACGCCGAGCTCGGAGCGCACAGTCGCCGCGTGCCGGAAGCCGGGGTGGAAGGCCGCCGCCCACGCGAACGTGATGCCGGTGCGGTCGAGGGCGGAGGCCACCGCCGCTGGATCGAGGGAGAGTTCGAGTCCGAGCGCCCCGAGCACGTCGGAGGACCCCGAGGCCGAACTCGCTGCTCTGTTGCCGTGCTTGACCACCGGAATGCCGGACGCACCGATGATGATCGCTGCCGTCGTCGACACGTTCACGGTACCGACCCGGTCTCCGCCGGTACCGACGATGTCGAGCACGTTCGGAGACACCGGCAGCGGCACGGCCGACTCCAGGATCGCATCGCGGAACCCGACGATCTCGTCGACGGTCTCACCCTTCGCGCGGAGTGCGACGAGGAACCCTGCCAGCTGCGCCTCAGTCACCTTGCCCTGCATGATCTGGCGCATCGCCCACGTCGACTCCCAGACACTGAGATCACGACGCTCCAGAAGAGAGGTGAGCATGTCGGACCAGGTCAGCGAATCAGCCATGTCAGCGATCCTATCCGCGCGCATCGACGTCGACGCCGAGATGACGGCCGCCAGCATCCGCTGTTTCCCGCCGATTCACCGACGATTCGCAGTATCTTCTTAGGGTTGCCTAAGTCCCTGGGAGGCAAAAACAGGGCTGTCGGTGCAAGAATCACCCCCTCGGATCGGCCATAATGGAAGGGTGACGACCTCAGCGACGTATGCCCCGGCGGCGAGAACGATCAAGCGGCCCAACCCGGTAGCTGTCGGCACCATTGTGTGGCTCGGCAGTGAGGTGATGTTCTTCGCGGGACTCTTCGCGATCTACTTCACGCTCCGCAGCACCTCACCCGAATTGTGGGCTGAGCGGACAGAGCTGCTGAACGTTCCGTTCGCGTTCATCAACACCGTGATCCTGGTCCTCTCCTCCGTCACCTGCCAGATGGGCGTCTTCGCCGCCGAGCGGCTTCAGCCGTACACGACGAAGAAGCGCGGCATGCTCGGCTGGGGAATGGTCGAGTGGTTCTTCCTGACATTCGCGCTCGGCGCGGTCTTCGTCTCAGGCCAGGTGTGGGAGTACGCACAGCTCGTCGCTGAGGGCATGCCCATCAGCGCCGACTCGTACGCGTCTGCCTTCTACCTGACCACCGGCTTCCACGCCCTGCACGTCACCGGCGGGCTCATCGCCTTCCTGCTCGTCATCGGCCGCGCCTACGCCGTCAAGAACTTCGGGCACAAGGAGGCGACCTCCTCGATCGTCGTGTCGTATTACTGGCACTTCGTCGACGTCGTCTGGATCGTCCTGTTCGCCGTTATCTACTTCCTGAAATAAGAGCGGAGCTGATCCCCGAGATGGCACGAGAGAAGAAGCGTCGCTCCAGCGGTCGTCGCAGCCCGATCGCTGCGGCCGCGCTCATCGGAGCAGGCCTGATGATCACGGGCGCTGTGTACGCCGGTGCGTCGGCCGCATTCGCCGCCACCGACACCCAGGCGGCCGCGTCCACCCAGCTGACCGTGGAGGACGGCGAGAAGCTGTTCACCGCGAACTGCGCCACCTGCCACGGCCTCGACCTGCAGGGCACGCCCAATGGTCCGAGCCTGTACGGCGTCGGCGAGCTCGCGGCCGAGTTCCAGCTCGCCACCGGCCGGATGCCGCTGCAGATGCAGGGCCCGCAGGCTCCGCAGAAGAAGCCGCAGTTCACCGAGGACCAGATCAAGGCGATGGCGTCGTACGTCCAGTCGGTCGCTCCCGGTCCGACCTACCCCGATGAGCACCTGCTCGACGGTGAGGGCGACGTCGCGAACGGCGCCGAGCTGTTCCGCGTCAACTGCGCGATGTGCCACAACGTCGCCGCCGCCGGTGGCGCCCTGACCGAGGGCAAGTACGCCCCCGCTCTGACCGAGACCAGCGCGCTGCACATGTATGCGGCCATGGTGACCGGTCCGCAGAACATGCCGGTCTTCGGCGACATGAACCTGTCCGACGAGGACAAGCGCGACATCATCTCCGCCCTGCTCTTCCAGCAGCAGGCCGTGCAGATCGGCGGAGCGACACTCGGCTCGCTCGGACCGGTCTCCGAAGGTCTGTTCATCTGGATCTTCGGCATCGGCGCGCTCGTCGCCATCACCGTGTGGATCACGGCGAAGTCCAACTGACGCTTATTCATCGAAGAGGAACGTACGAGGAGCACCATGGCACACGACGACGACACGCAGGCTCTTGACAGGGCCTACCAGCCCTCTCCGGGGCTGGGCGTCGCAGTCAGCGACCCCGTGCAGAACCCGGGGCTGCCGCCGCACCGGGAGCGGATGACCGACAAGGATCCGCGCGCTGAGAAGAACGCGGTGCGCACGGTCTACTCGCTGTTCTACCTCTCGCTCGCGGGCAGCATCTGGGCGGTCGCCGCTTACATGCTGTTCCCGATCGAGAGCGGCGCGCTCATCGACATCCGCAACAACAATCTCTTCATCGGACTCGGCATCGCGCTCGCGCTGCTGGCTCTCGGTATCGGCGCGATCCACTGGTCGAAGGCGCTGATGTCCGACAAGGAGTTCATCGAGTACCGCCACCCCACTCGGGGCAAGGATTCGACGCGCGAGGCGGCGATCAAGGCTTTCGCCGAGGCGAACGAGGAGTCCGGCTTCGGACGTCGTTCGATGATCCGCAACTCGTTGATCGCCGCTGTCGTGGCATCGATCATCCCCGGTGTGACGCTGTTCCGCGGCCTGGCCCCGCACGCCGGCACCGACCCGGAGCACCCGCACGTCGGCGACCCGGTGGCGCTGCTGAAGCACACCATGTGGGACAAGGGGATGCGCCTCGCTCGCGACCCCGACGGAACTCCGATCCGTGCAGCCGATGTCACCCTCGGCTCCGCCTTCCACGTCATCCCGGAAGAGCTCGCCGAACTCAGCCACCACGATGGCTACCTCGAGGAGAAGGCGAAGGCGATCGTCCTGCTCATGCGCCTGCGGCCCGAGCAGCTCATCGAGGCCGATGACCGCAAGGACTGGTCGTACGACGGCATCGTCGCGTACTCCAAGGTCTGCACCCACGTCGGCTGCCCTGTCGCACTGTACGAGCAGCAGACGCATCACCTGCTCTGCCCCTGCCACCAGTCGCAGTTCGACGTCACCGACCACGCCAAGGTCATCTTCGGCCCGGCGGCTCGTCCGCTTCCACAGCTGCCGATCATGGTCGACGACGAGGGCTACCTCGTCGCACGCAGCGACTTCAAAGAACCCGTCGGCCCGAGCTTCTGGGAGCGCCATTGAGCACTGCAACGCTGTCCAAAGAGGACAAGGACAACAAGGCACCGCTCGGCGGCCGCTTCGTCGGCGCTGCGTCGAACTACATCGATGAGCGCACCAGCCTCTCCGGTTTCGTCAAGGAACTCGGACGCAAGATCTTCCCCGACCACTGGTCGTTCATGCTCGGCGAGATCGCGCTGTGGAGCTTCGTCGTGGTGTTCCTCTCCGGAACCTTCCTGACGTTCTTCTTCCAGGCCTCGATGGTCGAGACCCACTACACCGGTGCCTACGCGCCGATGCGCGGTATCGAGATGTCCGCGGCCCTCGAGTCGTCGCTGTACATCTCGTTCGACCTGCGCGGTGGCCTCCTGGTCCGCCAGATCCACCACTGGGCCGCACTCGTCTTCGTGGCCGGCATCGGCGTGCACATGCTGCGCGTCTTCTTCACCGGTGCGTTCCGCAAGCCGCGCGAGCTCAACTGGGTGATCGGCTTCGTGCTGTTCGTGCTGGCGATGGCAGAGGGCTTCACCGGCTACTCACTCCCCGACGACCTGCTCTCGGGCAACGGTCTCCGCATCATCGACGGCATGATCAAGGGCATCCCGCTGATCGGCGTCTGGACCTCGTACATCCTCTTCGGCGGCGAGTTCCCTGGCACCGATATCGTCGGTCGCCTGTACACGCTGCACATCCTGCTGCTGCCGCTGCTGGTCATCGGACTGATCGTGGTGCACCTGATGCTGATGGTCATCAACAAGCACACCCAGTTCGCCGGCCCCGGCCGTACGAACGAGAACGTCGTGGGCTTCCCGATGATGCCGGTCTACATGTCGAAGATGGGCGGATACCTGTTCATCGTGTTCGGCACGATCGTGTTGATCGCGACGTTCTTCCAGATCAACCCGATCTGGAACTACGGCCCATACGACCCATCCCCCGTGTCGGCAGGAACGCAGCCGGACTGGTACATCGGCTTCGCCGACGGCGCCCTGCGCCTGGCACCGTCGAACCTGGACCTCGTCCTCTTTGATCGCACCTTCTCGTTCGGCATCCTGATCCCGCTCGTGGCGCTGGGCCTGTTCATCGTCCTGGTGGCGATCTACCCGTTCCTCGAGGCGTGGGTCACCGGCGACAAGCGCGAACACCACATCGCTCAGCGTCCGCGCAACGCCGCCACCCGCACCGCCATCGGCGCGGCCGGCGTCATCTTCTACGCGGTGCTGTGGGCTGCAGCATCCTCCGACCTCATCGCGACGCACTTCATGCTCACGATGGAGGGAGTCATCCTCTCCCTGCAGATTCTGCTGTTCCTGGGGCCGATCCTCGGCTACTTCGTCACGAAGCGCATCTGCATCGCGCTGCAGAAGAAGGACCGCGAGATCGTGCTGCACGGCTTCGAGTCGGGCCGCATCGTCCGCCTTCCTGGTGGCGAATTCATCGAGGTGCACCAGCCGGTCGACAAGTACGACCGCTGGAAGCTCATCGATGTCGACGGCTACCAGCCGCTCGTCGTGCGCCCGAACGCGAAGGGCCGCATCCCGTGGACGGAGAACGTCCGCTCGTCGATCTCCCGCTGGTTCTACGAGGACCGGCTCGCTCCGCTCACGCAGGCAGAGGTCGAGGCGGCAGACGCGCATCAGCACCACGTCCTCGCACACGACGAGGAGATCGAGAACGCCGAGATCCAGGGTGCGCACGAGCGCGCCGGAGCACCGGATGCCCCTCTGGTCGCGACCGAGGATCACATCGGCGAGACGCCGAACACCCCGAGCACGGTGATCGCCACCGAGCCGGTGAAGAAGCCTCGCAAGAAGAAGTCGGAGGAGGGCGAGTAGTTCGCCGCTCCCCCACGAGGAAGGCCCTGTCGGTCGCTGAGATGCGAACCGACAGGGCTTTCCTCGTCCATGTGCGCACTCGTGAAAGGATCGGAGCATGTCTGCAGTCCGTCTCATCCGCTCGTCCTCCCTCGCCGAAGCCCCGTACGCGTACGCCGCGACCGCAGCGGCCGGCGCTCGCCTGATCTTCCTGGCCGGGGCCTGCCCCTTGAATGACGACGGGTCCACAGCCGCACCGGGCGACTATGCCGCTCAGGCCGCGCGATGCATGGAGACGTTGTCTGTCGCATTGCATGCGGCCGGTGCTGCGCTCTCCGACGTCATCAGCACCCGGGTTCTCGTCGCCTCCAGCAACCGTGAGGACCTCGTGACGGCGTGGGATGTCGTTCACGCGGGTTTCGGCTCGCATGACGTGCCCAGCACGCTCCTCGGGGTGACCGTCCTCGGTTACCCGGACCAGCTCGTCGAGATCGAAGCGATCGCGGCCGTGCACGATGACTGACACGTTGCGCGTCGCCATCCGCCCCGCTCGGGAGTCCGACCTGGCCATCGCGGAAGAGATCGAGGCCGAGGCCGACGCCCTGTTCATCGAGCTGTTCGGCGCGACCGATTGGCCGCCACCCGCGTCAGCATCGGAACGGACCGCACTTCCTGGATTCGTCCTGGTGGCGGAGGGTGTCGAAACGCCCCATGACGTCGTCGGCTTTGCTCACGTTCTGGAGATCGACGGGCAGGCGCACCTCGAGCAGCTCTCAGTGCTCCCCCAGCACGGCAGACGAGGCTATGGCCGGATGCTGGTCGCTGCGGCCAAGGCCGAAGCACAGCGTCGGGGGTATCGCTCCATCACGCTGCGCACCTACCGTGACGTCGCCTGGAACGGGCCCTTCTATGCGACATGCGGCTTCCACGAAAGCGTCCCTTCCACGCCCTTCCTGCACAGGCTTGTCGAGGTCGAGTCACGGCTCGACCTCAACCGCTACGGTCCTCGCGTTCAGATGACCGCCGTCGCCTGAACGCCGCGTCTTTGCCGACGCCGCGTCAGAATGGCGGAAATCAGTTGTTCGGCGGCCGCACAGCGCCGGACGTCGATGACGCTCCTCAATAGGCTGAAGGCATGATCGAACGTGCAGACTTCTTCGCAGCCAAGCTCGCCTACGAGACCGACGCCAGTGACGTCCATGCGGCACTGAAGGCCGGAGAGCAGATCGTCGTGATCGACGTCCGGTCCGACGAGGCCTGGGCGCAGGGGCGCGTCGCCGGCGCGATTCACATGCATTACAGCGAGATCGCCTCACGAGCCGCCGTCGAGATCCCTGCGGACGCACAGGTCGTCGTGTACTGCTGGAGCCCTGGCTGCAATGCCGGCGCGAAGGGCGCGCTGGAGTTCGCGAAGATCGGATACGAGGTCCGCGAAATGATCGGCGGTTTCGAGTACTGGGTGCGTGAGGGCTATCCGGTGCAGGATGCCGAGGGCACCCACCATCGCCCCATCGACCCGCTCACCGGCATTCCGCGCGTCCGTACTCGCGCCTGACGGTGCGCGCACCGAAGAATCGCACGTCTCGGTTGAGGCTCCGCAGCCCGCGGGATTGAGGTCAGGCGAGGTGCTTCTGAAGCACGGCTCGGTGAGTGGGGCTCGCGGCGCTCCAGCGTTCCCTCCCCCGGTCCGTCAGCATCAGGAAGCTGGCGCGCCGGTCGAAATCGCACTCGCCCCGGGCGACGAGACCCGCCTTCTCAAGGCGGGACACGGTACGTGACAGAGCGCTCTGACTGAGATACATCTCCGTCTCGAGTTCTTTCATCCTCACCTGAGGATCCGCATCATGCTGAGCATGCACGGTAAGAGCCTGCAGGACCTCGAATTCACTGAGTCCCAGCTCGTGCTGCGACTGGAGTTCGCTCTCCAGTTCGCAGGATGCATTGTGGTAGGTGCGCAGTGTTTCGGACCACTTCACGCAGACATCGCTATCCGGTGCCGACTTCATGAGCATCAGCGTAGCATGTGCACACATTTAATGACATGGCATTCAATGCGTTGACATCAAATGCACAGGCATGTACGTTGATCGACGTGACACTTACGCAAACAGACCTCACTCCCCCGACAGCTTCCCCGTCGACCAACCGTCGATGGGGCCTCAAACTCTGGGCCATCCTCTTCGTCGCCGGACTCGCCATGTTCCTGGACGCGCTCGACGTCTCCATGGTCGGCGTCGCGCTGCCCTCCATCGGCGCCGAGCTGGGCCTGGACACCATCAGCCTCCAGTGGATCGTGAACGGCTACATCCTCGGATACGGTGGCCTCCTTCTGCTGGGCGGCCGCGCCTCCGACCTCCTCGGCCGACGGCGCGTCTTCCTGGCGGCCCTGGTCGTGTTCGGGATCGCTTCTCTCGTCGGTGGCATCGTCGACGACGGCGCCCTCCTCATCGCCAGCCGTGTCGTCAAGGGAATCGCGGCGGCCTTCACCGCGCCGGCGGCTCTGTCCATCATCACCACCACCTTCAAACAGGGACACGACCGCAACAGAGCGCTGTCGATCTTCACGGTCTTCGGTGCGACCGGCTACGCCTCGGGACTGATCATGTCCGGCCTGCTGACCGGGATCGACTGGCGGCTGACCTTCTTCGCCCCGGTCGTCGCTGTCGCCGTCGTCCTGGTCGCCGCGTTCATCGTGGTTCCCAAAACCCAGGAAACCGAGCGTGGACGCATCGACTTCGCCGGAGCCGCAATGCTCACCGGTGGCATGCTCGCCGCCGTCTACACGATTGTGACCGCCCCGGAGACGGGCTTCACCGGCGGGGTCATCGTCACGCTCGTGGTGGCTGTGGTCCTTCTGGGTGCCTTCTTCCTGACAGAGAGCAAGGTGCGCCACCCGCTCGTGCGCCTCAGCATCTTCAAGGTGACATCGATCGTACGAGCCAACCTCGCCGCCATGGCGATCTTCGGCTCCTACATCAGCTTCCAGACGATCGTGTCGCTGTATCTCCAGAACACCCTCGGCTGGGCACCTCTGCAGATGGCGCTCGCACTGGCGCCGGCTGGGATCATCGTCGCGATCCTCTCGCCGTTCGCCGGTCGTTTCATCGATCGCTTCGGCACCACGCCGATGATCATCGTCTCGATGGCCTCTTTCGTACTGGGATACCTCTGGTTCATCCTGCGGGGCGGCAGTCCGGACCCGGCGTACTTCGTCGACTACCTGCCGAGCTTCCTCCTGCTGGGGCTGGGATTCGCGATTGGCTTCTCCGCGGTCATGGTCCAGGCCACGGAGGGTATCGCCGACGAAGAGCAAGGATTGGCATCCGGATTGGTGCAGACATCGGGCCAGATCGGCGGTGCGATCGTCCTGGCGATCGCCACCAGCCTTATCAGCGCTACGACGGCGACCAGCATCGCCGCATACCGCCCGGGGCTGTATCTGGTGATCGCCGTCGCGGTGATCGGCCTGCTGGCCTCCACATCGGTGCTGCTCACCCGCCGCCGCACGGTGGACGCCTCAATCTGAGCCAGACATGAAGAAGGCCCCCGGAGAGATCCGGGGGCCTTCTTCATGTCTGGAAATCAGCGCGCGAAGTTACCGCGGTAATACTCGTACACCCAGCCGACGATCGCGACCACGAAGATCGCAAGACCGATCGGCAGGAGGAAGTGGCCAACGGCCAGCCCGACGATGAAGATCGCCGCGGACGCCGCGAGAACGAGCGGCCACCAGGACCACGGGCTGAACTCGCCGAGCTCCGGGTCACCGTCATCGATGTCTGCTGTGAGGATGTCCTCGGGCAGCTCGCCGCCCTGGGCAGCGTGCGTACGATCCAGGTAGAACGCGATCATCGCCCCCATGAAGGCGGTGAAGAACAGGGCGACTGTGCCGACCCACTCGATTCGGTTCACGATCTCGAGATCAGGGTGAGCCAGGATGTTCCACCCGGTGTAGATCACGCCGACGAGCGCGAAGAACGCGGTCAGCACCCACCAGAGAATGACATTGTCACGCATGGCTCAGTGGACCTCTCGTTCGCCGGGCGCGGTGGTGGCGAACTCCGCCGCCTCCGGGTGGTTCAGATCGAACGCAGGACGCTCGCTGCGGATCCGCGGGATCGACGTGAAGTTGTGTCGCGGCGGCGGGCAGGAAGTCGCCCACTCGAGCGATGCACCGTAGCCCCACGGGTCGTTGACCGTGACCTTGGGCGCCTTGCGTGCCGTGATCCACACGTTCAGGAAGAACGGCAGCATCGAAGCGCCGAGGATGATCGCACCGATCGTCGAGACCTGGTTCTGCCAGGTCCAGCCGTCGGCGGCCGAGTAGTCCGCGTAGCGACGCACCATGCCGTCGACGCCCAGCCAGTGCTGGATGAGGAACGTCATGTGGAAGCCGATGAACAGCATCCAGAAGTGCACGTAGCCGAGACGCTCGTTCAGCATGCGGCCCGTCCACTTCGGCCACCAGAAGTAGAACCCGGCGAACATCGCGAACACGACGGTACCGAAGACCACGTAGTGGAAGTGCGCGACGACGAAGTACGAGTCGCTGAGGTGGAAGTCCAACGGCGGGGCGGCGAGGATGACACCGGTCAGACCGCCGAATACGAACGAGACCAGGAAGCCGAGGGCGAACACCATCGGCGTCTCGAACGTCACCGATCCTCGCCACATGGTTCCGATCCAGTTGAAGATCTTCACACCGGTCGGTACAGCGATGAGCATCGTCATCAGCGCGAAGAACGGCAGCAGGACAGATCCGGTGACGTACATGTGGTGGGCCCACACCGCGACCGAGAGCGCCGCGATGGCGATCGTCGCGTAGACGAGGGTCTTGTAACCGAAGATCGGCTTACGGCTGAACACCGGGAAGATCTCCGAGACGATGCCGAAGAACGGCAGCGCGATGATGTAGACCTCGGGGTGCCCGAAGAACCAGAACAGGTGCTGCCAGAGGAGCACGCCGCCGTTGGCCGGGTCGTAGATGTGCGCACCGAGCACGCGGTCGGCACCGGCGGCGAAGATCGC
Organism: Microbacterium sp. LTA6; assembly: GCF_045690355.1. Classification (NCBI taxonomy): domain Bacteria; kingdom Bacillati; phylum Actinomycetota; class Actinomycetes; order Micrococcales; family Microbacteriaceae; genus Microbacterium; species Microbacterium sp. LTA6. The sequence continues at coordinate 2,988,781 of NZ_CP147855.1, read as the reverse complement.
GGCGGCCAGAACCGGGAACGCCATGATCACCAGCAGGCTCGTGATCAGCGTGTTCCACGAGAAGATCGGCATGCGCCACATCGTCATACCCGGAGCGCGCATGGTGATGACCGTGGTGATGAAGTTCACCGCACCGAGAATGGTTCCGAAGCCGGAGATGCCGAGTCCCAGCATCCACAGGTTTCCACCTGCACCGGGCGAGAACGTCGCGCCGGCGAGTGGCTGATAGGCGAACCAACCGAACGAGGCGGCGCCCTGCGGGGTGAGGAAGCCGGCGACGGCGATCGTCGATCCGAACAGGAACAGCCAGAAGGCGAAGGCGTTCAGACGCGGGAACGCCACATCGGGCGCTCCGATCTGCAGCGGCAGGATCGCGTTGGCGAATCCGGCGAAGAGCGGCGTCGCGAACATCAGCAGCATGATCGTGCCGTGCATCGTGAACAGCTGGTTGTACTGCTCCTTCGTCGGGACGATCTGCATCCCGGGCGCGAACAGCTCGGCGCGGATGACGAGAGCCATCACGCCTCCGAGGAGGAAGAACAGCACCGAAGCGATCAGGTACATGTACCCGATGGTCTTGTGGTCTGTGGAGGTGATCCACTTGACGACAATGTTGCCCTTCTGCTCCACACGCGAGGAGCTCATCAGAGCAGCCTGGCGGGCGGGAAGTGCAGACGGACGGGAGCGGTGAGCGTCGCCGGATTCAGAGTTGGTCGACATGGCTTACTCTCCCTCTTCCTCGGAGTGGGACTCTTCCCCGGAGTCAGACGGTCCCGTGCCCGGGAAGTTGCCGAGACGGTCATAGGCATCGGTGATGCTGCCGGTGTTGCCCTTCTCGCGGAGAGACTCGACGTATGCGTCGTACTCGTCCTGCTCGACGACCTTCACCTTGAACAGCATCATCGAGTGATACTCGCCGCAGAGCTCGGCGCACTTGCCCTCGTACTCGCCGACGCGCGTCGGGATGAAGGACCAGGAGTTGTCCTTCCCGATGTACATGTCCTTCTTGTAGAGGAAGTCGATGATCCAGAAGGAGTGGATGACGTCGCGGGACTGGAGGTCGATCGTGACCTTCTGATCGACCGGGAGCACCAGAGTCGGCAGCTGCGACTGGTCGATGTTGCCTTCTTTATCGGGCTGCGCCTGGATGCCCATCGTCCAGACGGCGTCCGAATCGTCTTCGTCCTCGCCGTCGTACTGGAAGTCCCACGCCCACTGCTTGGCGATCGCGGTGATCTCGACGTCGGGGTCGTCCCACTTCGCCTCGATCTCCGTCTGATCGCGAGCGGTGAAGAAGAACATGCCCAGCACGAGGATGAGCGGCACGATCGTGTAGAAGATCTCGATCGGCATGTTGTAGCGCAGCTGCACCGGAAGGCCGACCTGGCCCTTGCGGCGGCGGTAAGCGATCGCGGCCCAGGCCATCAGGCCCCACGTGATCACACCGACAGCGAGCAGCACGATCCAGGAGTTCACCCAGAGTGACGACACTCGATCTGCCTGGTTGGTGGTGGCAGGAGCGCCGTCCACGAAGCCCGGGAGATAGCCGTGTTCCTGGGCGGTGGTACACCCCGCTAGAACCACAGCTGCCGCAACTCCCAGGGGGAGGGCGGCCCAACGAAGGCGGTGTTTCGAGGGCACGATGCACCTTTCAGATCGCGGACAGGGCACGCCTCAAGTCTAGGGCAACCTCACACCTGATTCATGCCAACCACGCAGGTTGGACGGGGTCGAGAATCAGTGGAAGCTGTCGCCGCAGGCGCAGCTTCCGGCCGCATTCGGGTTGTCGATCGTGAAGCCCTGCTCCGAGATCGTGTCCTTGAAATCGATGGACGCGCCGTCGAGATACGGGACGCTCATGTTGTCGATGATGACCTCGACGCCGTCGAAGTCGACGGTCTCATCGCCCTCGAGGTAGCGCTCGTCGAAGTAGAGCTGGTAGATGAGTCCGGAGCATCCGCCGGGCTGAACAGCCACGCGCAGACGCAGGTCGTCGCGGCCCTCCTGCTCGAGCAGGTTCTTGACCTTGACGGCCGCAGCCTCGGTCAGGTTCACGCCGTGGGCGCGGGTGGTGTCGGCAGTCAGTGTGGTGTCGGTCATGTCGCTCCTTGTGACGGGCCGCGCCAGGCGCGGCTTTCCCATCGATTGTACCGTCGCTACCCGTGTACACGGCGAGGACGAGGGAAAGCCACGCCCGGGTGTTCAGAGCGGCAGTGTGATCTCGTTCATCCGGGTGAGCAGCAGCGCTTCGGTCGTCACCGCGTGGCGGAACGTGTCGAGGTGCAGCGACTCGTTCGGGCTGTGCGCGCGGGAGTGCGGATCCTCGACGCCGGTGACGAGGATCTGGGCCTCCGGGAACTCCCGGACGAGGTCGGCGATGAACGGGATCGACCCTCCGACACCGAGGTCGACGGGAGCCGCGTCATAGCCGTCGCGCATCGCATCACGGGTCAGCGCGACTGCCCAGCCGCTGGTGTCCACAAGAAAGCCGTTGCCGAGATCGGCATCCGTGAAGGTGAGCTCCGCGCCGTACGGCGCGTGGGCGCGCAGGTGCTGCTGGAGCGCCTCGTACGCCTCTTCACCGGACTGCCCCGGTGCGACGCGCGCGCTGATCACCACCGTCGCCTCGGGCAGCAGCGTGTTGGATGCTGCCGCGACGCTCGTCGCGTCGATGCCGATCACCGTGATCGACGGCTTGTTCCAGATCCTGCTGAGGATGGTTCCGTTGCCGATCGGCGACGTCCCCGGCAGCAGACCCGCCTCATCCCGCAGCGTCTCCTCGGTGTAGTCCGGAGTCGGAGCATCCCGCTCCGTCATTCCCTCGACGGCGACGGAGCCGTCTTCGTTCCACAGGGTCGACAGGAGCTTCACCGTCGCCATCATCGCGTCCGGAACGGCGCCGCCGAACATCCCGGAGTGGGAAGCGTGGTCCAAGGTGCGGACGCGCATCGTGAATCGGGCGTTCCCCCGCAAAGAGACGGTCAAGCCGGGAGTGACCGAATCCCAGTTGCCCGAGTCCGCGACGACGATGGCGTCGGCACGCAGCGCCTCCTTGTTGTCGGAGAGGAACTGGGCGAACGAGCGGGAGCCGTACTCCTCCTCCCCCTCGATGAACATCGACACGCCGAGTTCCAGATCGTCGCCGAGCACCTCTGCGACAACCCGCAGCGAAGCGATGTGCGCCATGATTCCGGCCTTGTCGTCGGCGGCACCTCGTCCGTAGAGACGGCCATCGTGAACCGTCGGCTCGAACGGCGGGGTCTCCCAGAGCTCGTCGTCTCCGGGAGGCTGCACGTCGTGATGCGCGTAGAGCAGGATCGTCGGCTTGCCGTTGCGCGCGGCGCGCGTCGCCAGCACCGCCGGCTGGCCGTGCTCGTCGGTACCCGGGATCGCGGCCCGCAGCACGCGTACCTCGTCGAACACCCCGGTTCCGGTCGCGAGCGCGGCGACGGCGGCGGCGCTGCGCTCCAGCTGCGTCTGATCGAATGCGGGCCACGCGATGCCGGGGATCCGGACGAGATCGCCCAGATCGGCCAGCGCCGCAGGGATGCCGGTTGCGACGGCCTCGGCGATCGCCGGATCGACGGCAGGAGACGGATTTGATTCGCTGGAAGGGGCAGGAGAGTTCATGCGAGTAATCTTAAGGCGAACCCCCTGTAGCGAACCGAGGAACCTCGTGGCCAATACCCCTGCCTCCCCATCGACGAACGACGACGCCTCTGAGACGCCCGCCGTCGGAAAGGGACGCGCGACGCCCACCCGTGCGCAGCAGGAGGCGGCCCGCCGCCGTCCCCTTGTCGCGAACACCAAGGAGGCCAAGGCGGCGGCTCGCGCTGAGCTCAACGAGCGCCGCGCACGCGCGCAGGCCGGAATGGCCGCCGGCGAGGACAAGTACCTGCCGCCCCGCGACAAGGGACCCCAGCGCCGCTGGGTCCGTGACTACGTGGATGCCGGCTGGCACCCCGCAGAGTTCGTGATGGCCGTGATGGTCCTCGTCATCCTGGCGTCCCTCGCCCCTGCCAACCTCGCGATCGCCTATTACGCGTACATCGTGATGATGGCGTATCTGCTGATCGCCGTCGGCGGGATGATCCTGCTCGGCCTGCGCGTGAAGCGCAAGGCTGCGGAGAAGTTCGGCAAGGAGCGCCTGGAGAAGGGCCTCGGCTGGTACGCGGCCATGCGTGCGCTCCAGATGCGGTTCATGCGCCTTCCGAAGCCGCAGGTCAAGCGCGGCAACTACCCGGCCTGACTCGCCTCGTCTTCGAGAAAAGCCTCATGCTCCCGGGAGCATGAGGCTTTTCTCGTCAGAACTCAACCGCGGCGCAGCCCGCGATTGATCTCGCGGCCCCAGAACGGGCCTCGGTAGAGGAACGCCGTGTAACCCTGCACGAGAGTGGCCCCGGCATCCAATCGCTCCTGCACATCGTCGGCCGTCTCGACACCGCCGACGGCGATCACGCAGAACTCCTCAGGCACCGCCGCGCGGACGACGCGGAGCACCTGCAGCGACCGCTCCTTCAGCGGGGCGCCGGACAGACCGCCGGCTCCGGCCGCTTCGACCGTCGCTGCGTCTGTGTTCAACCCGTCGCGACTGATGGTCGTGTTGTGGGCGATGATGCCGGCCAGACCTTCGGCGACAGCCATCTGCGCGATAGCGGTGATCTCGTCATCCGGAAGGTCGGGAGCGATCTTCACCAGGAGTGGGGTCTCCCCCGCTGCCGCACGCACCGCCCGCAGCAGCGGCGCGAGCGTCTCCACAGCCTGCAGGCCACGGAGACCGGGGGTGTTCGGCGAGGACACGTTGACGGCAAGATAGTCGGCCAACGGAGCGAGTGTGATTGCGGATGCGACGTAGTCGGCCGTGGCGTCCTCCACCTCGACCACCCGGCTCTTGCCGATGTTCACGCCGATCACCGTGTCGGGCGCACCCCGACGCAGCCCTGCGAGGCGGCGTGCCGCAGCATCCGCTCCCGCATTGTTGAAGCCCATGCGGTTGATGACGGCACGATCCGCGATCAGCCGGAACAGTCGCGGCTTGGGATTTCCCTCCTGCGGGATCGCCGTCACCGTGCCGACCTCGACGTGGCCGAACCCCAGGGCTGCGAGACCGCGCACTCCGACGGCATTCTTGTCGAACCCGGCGGCGATGCCGAACGGCGAGGGGAAGACGAGCCCGAGGGCTTCGACCTGCAACGCGGGATCCGGGCGGGTCAGCGCACGAGTCGCCCAGGAGAACGGCGGCACGCCGAGGATGCGGATCACCGCCATGCCGGCATGGTGGGCGAACTCGGGGTCGAAGCGCGACAGGACGGCGCGGAAGAGCAGCGGATACATCCCTGCCAGGTTACCGTTCGTCGGGCTCGGACTTCGCGTGGTCCCGGCGCAGATCGCTGATCGCACTCTCGAAGTCGTCCAGAGAGTCGAAGGCCTGGTAGACACTCGCGAAGCGCAGATAGGCCACACGGTCGAGGTCGCGCAGTGGGCCGAGGATCGCCAGCCCGATCTCGTTCGTGTCGAGCTGCGACACCCCGGTCTGCCGGACGGCCTCCTCGACGCGCTGAGCGAGGATCGCGAGATCAGCCTCGGTGACCGGACGCCCCTGACATGCCTTGCGGACGCCTGCGATCACCTTCTCGCGACTGAACGGCTCCATGACGCCTGATCGCTTGATCACGTTCAGGCTCGCGGTCTCCGTCGTCGTGAACCGCCCGCCGCATTCCGGACACTGACGGCGTCTGCGGATCGAGAGCCCGTCATCGCTCGTTCGCGAATCGATCACACGGGAGTCCGGATGCCGGCAGAAGGGGCAATGCATGTCGTCTAACCTACGCCGTGAAGCGGGCCTCGATCGCTTCGCCGTGCGCGGGGAGCATCTCGGCGTTCGCCAGCGCGACCACACCTTCTCGCACCGCGGCGAGAGCCGCGTGGTCGTATTCGATCACCTGCTGGGGGCGCAGGAAGGTGTAGGCGCCGAGGCCAGGAGCGTAGCGCGCCTGGCCACCGGTCGGCAGGACGTGATTGCTGCCGGCCATGTAATCGCCGAGACTGACCGGGGTCTGGTCGCCGACGAAGACGGCACCGGCGCTCGTGAAGGCCGCCGCCGCCTCTCGCGCATCCGACAGGTGAAGTTCGAGGTGCTCGGGCGCGTAGGCGTTGCTGAATGCGGTCGCCATCGCCCGGTCATCGACCAGCACGATCGCCGATTGCGGACCGTCCAGCGCCGCTGCGACACGGACACTGTGTCGTGTCGCCGCAGCCTGCCGTTCGACCTCGACGACGACCTGCGCCGCGAGTTCGGGCGAGTCCGTGACGAGCACGGCCGATGCCTGCTCGTCGTGCTCGGCCTGGCTGATGAGATCAGCCGCGATGAGACGCGGGTCGGCGCCGGCATCGGCCACGATGAGGATCTCGGTCGCGCCTGCCTCGGAATCCGTGCCGACGACGCCGGCGACGGCACGCTTCGCCGAGGCGACGTAGTTGTTGCCCGGTCCGGAGACGACGTCGACGGGATCGAGGCCGATGGTCGGCACGCCCCACGCGAAGGCACCGACAGCACCGGCGCCGCCCATCGCGTAGACCTCGGTGATGCCGAGGAGACCGGCGGCAGCGAGGATAGTCGGGTGGACCCGCCCGTCCTGATCGGACTGCGGCGGCGATGCGAGTGCGATCTGCTGGACGCCGGCGACCTGCGCAGGAACCACGTTCATGATGACGCTCGAGGAGAGGGGCGCTTTGCCCCCGGGGATGTATACCCCGACTCGGCCGACGGGTTGCCAGCGCTGGGTGATCCGCGCACCCGCGCCGATGTCGGTCGTCTGGGCAGCCGGAACCTGCGCTGCGGATCCCTGCCGCACGCGGCTGATCGCTTCTTCGAAGGCGGCGCGCACGATCGGGTCGACGGATGCCAGGGCCTCATCGATGTGCTCCGCCGGAACGCGGACGGCGTGGCCGACGACTCGATCGAAGCGCCCGGCCTGCTCGCGCAGTGCGTCCTCACCGCGTTCGCGCACGTCGTCGACGATGCGCGTGGCCGCCTCGAGCGCCTCGGCACGGGCTTGTGTGGCGCGCGGCACGGCCGCGAGCATGTCAGCGGGCGAGAGCTCGCGCCCTCGAAGGTCGATGGTGCGCACGTTCAGCCTTTCGCGATGTCTGCGAGGTCGTGCAGGTAGCCGATCCGACCATCGTCGTGCCGCACCACGTAGGCGCCGCCTCGGTCTTCGATCACGAGCGCCCACGCGCCGGGACCGATCCGGAAGAGCGTCTCACCGCGCTCGTCGTGGACGTCGCGCTCGGTCGGCGCGAGGATCCAGAACGGCTGGGCAGCGGGTGCCGACTCGCGCGGGTTCGTCGCGTCGAGATCGGTGGCGTCATCCAGATCGGCTGCGGGATCCGCATCGTGGCCGGCGGATGGCTCGGAAAGCTCCTCGACGAGAGCGTCGAAGCCGTCCGCGGCGTCGTGCTCGTCGTTCTCGACCGCTTCAGCCCAATCGGCATCCTGTCCCCGCGACCGTCGCGAGTAGGACGGCGCATATGTGTCAGCCGCGGTGGTCTCCTCGGTCCCGGTGCCGCCGTTGGAGGCGTGAGCGGCGAGGGGCACCTGACCTGCGAAGTCGGCCCGGAGGATCTCATCCGTCGTGTGCTCACCCGACAGTTCGAGGTCGAGCACCATGGTGGCCGATTCGTTCTGCGGCGCATCCGCCGTGGCCGAATCCGACTCGGCGACGGCCGCGCCGGAAGTTTCAGGGGCGTGCTCGGGAGCAACGGGGCGAGGGCGGGCGATCACGGGACGAACCGGATTCGCGTTCCGGTGGGCCAGTGTGACGAGGCGCCCCTGGAAGTCCTCCTTGAGGCCAGGGATGATCGGCGCGAAGACTGTGAACGCGACGAGAGCCAAGGAGACGATCACCTGGACCACACCGTTCCAGGGCAGGGTCCAGCTGCCGTACCCGATCGAGGCCGCCACCGCTCCCCACAGGCTGCCGAGCCACACCGTCGCCGAGACCGAGAAGGCGACAGAGGCGAACTGATCGATACCGAGCGAACCGACCCGACGGATGCCGTCCGGTGAGAATCGGCGCAGGACCAGCAGGAAGACCGCGACCGTCGGCAGGCCGATCGGCAGGATCCACTGGATCCCCACCGCCCAGATCGACGCTTCACCGACGAGGGGGAAGAACGAGACGACGAAGGCGACAAGCCATGCGGCGACGATGAGCAGCTCACGAAGCGTGAAACCGAGGATGCCGTACTCCGGAGTGACCTCCTCGTCATAGAGCACGCCGTCCTCGATGAACGCTTCGCTCTCGCTGTCGGTGAACTCGGGCTGGTCGGTGCTCATAGTGGTCCTTTCGTCGCGGTGCGCGGCGGGGTCTTTCCGCGCTCCCAACGCGTCCCGATACTACCCGGTCATCCCAAACAGGACGGCCCGAGCAGAGACTTGAGGTCACCGAACAGGTCGGCTGTCACCTTGACCGGCATCGGCACCTCGAACACCTTCGCGGTGCCGCCGCGGTGTACGCGCAAGACGACCTCGGTCTCTCCGGAGTGCCGACGCAGCACCTCGGCGAGCTCGTTCATGACGCGTTCTGTCGCGCGCTGCTCCGCCAGCACGAGTGCAAGCGGTCCGGCCGCATCGAACGAGCCGACGTCGGGTGCGAAGGCGGATTGTGCGTGCAGGTTCAGCCCGTCGTCACGGCGCGACACGCGTCCGCGGACCGCGAGGATCGAGTCCTGCTGCAGGACCAGTTGGAACTCGGTGTAGGTCTTGCCCATGAACATCACGGTGACCTCTCCGTTGAAGTCCTCGACGGTGATCATGCCGTACGGATTGCCGCTCGACTTCGCCACGCGGTGCTGAACGCTGGTGACGAGGCCAGCGACGGTGACCTGCTCGCCGTCCTGGATGTCCTCGGAGTTGTTCAGGTCGTGGATCGAGATCGAGGCATGTTTCGCCAACGGCACCTCGAGTCCGGCGAGCGGGTGATCGGAGACGTAGAGCCCGAGCATCTCGCGCTCGAAGGCGAGCTTGTCCTTCTTCGTCCACTCCGGCCGATCCGGCACCTTCGCATCGTGCTGCGGCTCATCCCAGAGGCTGTCGAAGTCGAAGCCGACCTCGCCGTGGGCCTCACGACGCTTGTCGAGGACGATCTGCTCCACAGCGTCCTCATGGATCTCCATGAGTGCGCGACGGGTGTGCCCGAGTGAGTCGAACGCTCCCGCTTTGATCAGCGACTCCACGGTTCGCTTGTTGGCGACGTGCAGTGGAACCTTGCCCAGGAAGTCGTGGAACGAGGCGAAGTTCTCTTCCTGGCGAGCCTGGACGATGCCGTCGACGACGTTGCTGCCGACGTTGCGCACCGCGCCGAGACCGAAGCGGATGTCTTCCCCGACGGCGGCGAAGAAGTTGATGGACTGACCGACGTCCGGCGGGAGCACCTTGATGCCCATGCGGCGGCACTCGTTGAGGTACAGCGCCATCTTGTCCTTGGAGTCGCCGACGCTGGTGAGCAGCGCAGCCATGTACTCCGCGGGATAGTGCGCCTTGAGATACGCCGTCCAGTACGAGATCACGCCGTAGGCGGCCGAGTGCGCTTTGTTGAAGGCGTAGTCGGAGAAGGGGAGCAAGACGTCCCAGATCGCCTTCACCGCACCATCCGAGTAGCCGTTCGCGTGCATTCCGGCTTGGAAGCCCTCGTACTGCTTGTCGAGCTCGGACTTCTTCTTCTTGCCCATCGCGCGACGGAGGATGTCGGCCTGGCCGAGGGAGAAGCCTGCCACCCGCTGCGCGATCGCCATCACCTGCTCCTGGTAGATGATCAGGCCGTAGGACTCGTCGAGGATGTCGGCGATCGACTCGGAGAACTCCGGGTGGATCGGGGTGATCTCCTGCAGGCCGTTCTTGCGCAGCGCGTAGTTGGTGTGCGAGTTCGCACCCATCGGACCCGGTCGGTACAGGGCGATGAGCGCCGAGATGTCACCGAAGCTGTCGGGCTTCATCAGTCGCATCAGCGAGCGCATCGGACCGCCGTCGAGCTGGAACACGCCGAGCGAGTCGCCACGGGCCAGCAGGTCGTAGGACCCCTGGTCGTCGAGGGCGAGCTCTTCGAGGACCAGGTCCTCGTCGCGGTTCAGCTTGATGTTCGCGAGGGCGTCGGAGATGATCGTCAGGTTTCGCAGCCCGAGGAAGTCCATCTTGATGAGGCCGAGGGACTCGCACGACGGGTAGTCGAACTGCGTGACGATCTGACCGTCCTGCTCCCGCTTCATGATCGGGATGATGTCGATCAGCGGGTCGGATGACATGATGACGCCGGCGGCGTGCACGCCCCATTGACGCTTCAGGTTCTCCAAGCCCAACGCCGTGTCGAAGACCGTCTTCGCCTCGGGATCGGTCTCGATGACCACCCGGAACTCGCTGGCCTCCTTGTAACGCGGATGCTTCGGGTCGAACATCCCGTCCAGCGGCATGTCCTTGCCCATCACGGCCGGCGGCATCGCCTTGGTGAGCTTCTCCCCCATGCTGAACGGGAAGCCGAGAACGCGGCCGGCGTCCTTCAGCGCCTGCTTCGCCTTGATCGTGCCGTAGGTGACGATCTGGGCGACGCGCTCGTCTCCGTACTTGGCGGTGACGTACTGGATCACCTCGGCGCGTCGACGATCATCGAAGTCGACGTCGAAGTCGGGCATAGAGACGCGGTCCGGGTTGAGGAACCGCTCAAAGATGAGTCCGTGCTCGATCGGGTCGAGGTCGGTGATCCCCATGGCGTAGGCAGCCATCGACCCCGCACCGGAACCGCGGCCGGGGCCGACGCGGATGCCGTTCTTCTTCGCCCAGTTGATGAAGTCGGCGACCACGAGGAAGTAGCCCGGGAACCCCATCTGCGTGATGACGCCCGATTCGTACTCGGCCCGCTTGCGCACGTCATCCGGGATCCCGTGCGGGTAGCGCATCTGGAGGCCCTGCTCGACCTCCTTGATGAACCAGCTCTCCTCGGTCTCGCCCTGGGGCACCGGGAAGTTCGGCATGTAGTTCGCACTGGTGTTGAACTCGACCTCGCAGCGCTCGGCGATGAGCAGCGTGGAGTCGCAGGCCTCGGGGTTGTCGCGGAAGATCTGGCGCATCTCGGCCGCGGATTTCACGTAGTAGCCGTCGCCGTCGAACTTGAAGCGGTTCGGGTCGTCGAGTGTCGAGCCGGACTGCACGCAGAGGAGAGCGGCGTGGCTGGTGGCGTCGTGCTGGTGCGTGTAGTGGAGGTCGTTGGTGCCGACGAGGGGGATGCTGAGATCTTTCGCGATCTTCAGCAGGTCGGTCATGATCCGGCGCTCGATGGAGAGGCCGTGGTCCATGATCTCGGCGAAGTAGTTCTCCTTGCCGAAGAGATCCTGGAACTCGGCCGCAGCGGCACGTGCCGCGTCATACTGGCCGAGGCGCAGTCGGGTCTGGATCTCCCCCGACGGGCAGCCGGTCGTGGCGATGAGTCCCTTGGAGTACTTCTGCAGGATCTCGCGGTCCATGCGGGGCTTGAAGTAGTACCCCTCCATGCTCGCCAGCGACGAGAGCCGGAAGAGGTTGTGCATACCCTCCGTCGTCTCGCTGAGGAGGGTCATGTGCGTGTACGCACCGGAGCCGGAGACGTCATCACGCTGCTGTTCGGGCGATCCCCACCGCACGCGCGTCTTGTCGCTGCGGTGCGTGCCAGGGGTGACGTACGCCTCGATGCCGATGATCGGCTTGATGCCGGCATCCTTCGCGGTCTTGTAGAACTCGAAAGCGGCGAAGGTGTTGCCGTGGTCGGTCACCGCGACCGCCGGCATCCCCTGTTTCACCGCTTCTTGAATGAGCGGCCCGACCCGCGCAGCACCGTCCAGCATCGAGTACTCGCTGTGCACGTGCAGGTGAACGAAAGAGTCGGATGCCATGGGTTCAAGTCTACTTTCGACCGCCGACACCGCAGGTCGGTGTCGGCGGTCGTGAGGTGGATGCCCGAGCTACTGAATCGGCACGGATACAGGAATCTCGTCGACGACGGTTACGTGAATCCGACTGGACCACCGATCGTCGTCGAGGTTGCCGCGACCGACGATCAGCCCCTGCGAGGTGTCGACATCGACTGTCTGCATCCAGTTGCTCTCGCCACCTTCGGGGAAAGCGATCGTCGTGATGTCACCGTCGACGCGCTCCACGCGAGCGCCGTCAACAAGAGCGAGCGCCTGGAACATTGCGGCGCGGAGGTCGGCTGGGGCGAGGTTGAAGTCAATCGGCTCGCCGAGCCGGGGCGGCGCGCACTCAGAAAGATAGATGTACGAGTAGTTCTCGAGCCACGCGACGAGCTCACCTGGGTCACGGGGCATCTCACTGTAGTAGCACTCCAGTGCGTTGCGATGGAACTGCGTGTTCGGGTCAAGCGCATCCGGCTCGCGATACAGGCCGCCCGGATACACGTCGACCCTGACGTTGTACTCGAGCTGACTGAGACCACCCTCCGCCTGCAGGGCTTCGGGCCCCGAGATCTCCAGCAGTTCCGTCGATTCTCCATAGTCTTCGACCCAATCGCCGGAGCGATCCGCCGGCACGTAGAGCGATCTCGACTGACGTATCGTAGCCGTGGTCACCGATTCGTTGCTGTCCCAATAACCACCGTCAGGACTGCTTTCATCCGATCGCCAGCCCAAACGCTGCGTAGAGACTTCCTGGATTCGGATGTACTGACCTGGAGCAGGATCGAGGACCGTCGCCGTGAGCGTCGCCTCTGCCGCAGCATTCAGCACCTCGGCAGCGGAAGCACTCGGCGGTGCCGGCGGCGCCAGCACCGACCCGACGACGATCGCGATCATCGCGGTTCCGGCTACCAGCCCGCCGATGCCGATACCCATCCACCGACGCCTGCGTCGGCGGATGGCAGGCAGGGTGCGTCTCTCAATCTCCCGTGTCAGCGACATCCGCGCGATGTTGATGTTCTCGTCGTCGATTGGTGCCTCGTCGGCACCGATCTCACGAACTCGTTCCAAAAGCTGCATCGCTCTCCTCCTTCGCCATCCAGGTCAGCCGGGTCGCACCGTGCGAACCGGGAGGTGCGAGCTTTCGACGGACGCGGTTCAGTCGCGACCGCACCGTTCCGACAGGCACACCGAGAGCTTCCGCGATCTGGTCATAAGAGAGGTCGCCCCAGGCATGCAGCAGCAGGGTGTCCCGGTCGCGTGTGGCCAGCGCCGCGATTCGCGGCGCCAACTCCCTCAAGGCCGCGTCGGCGTCGAGCCGGGAGTCGGATGCCGCATGCGGCGTCTCCACGGCAACTGAATCAGCCGATGCCGACGCCTCGAACGCTCGCCACTGCCTGGCCTCTGCGGCGCGGTGACTCTTCACTACCCGCGTCGCGATGCCGAGCAGCCACGGCCGCGCGGACTCCCATCTCCCGTCGAACGATGCCCGACGCCGGAAAGCGACAAGAAACGTCTCGCTGAGTGCGTCGTCAACGGCATTCGCCCCAACCCTGCGCCTGATGTACCCGCCCACGGGACGCACGTGCCGCTCGAAGATCTCGGAGAATGCTCCGGGCTCGTCGACCGACCGCGTGATGATCTCGCTGTCTGTGCTCACACTATGTATTGCGCCAGAATCGAGAAGCGGTTCACGATTTCTTTCACGAGAGGTCGAGGCACATGAGCACGCGAGGGAAACCGTCGATCACTGACCCGGTGTCAGCCGCCTTCTCGAAGCCCGCACGTTCGAACATGGCGCGTGTCCCGACATACATCATGGTCTGATTGACCTTCGCCCCGTCGTTGTCCACCGGGTATCCCTCGATCGCCGGGGCACCGCGTTCCCGGGCATACGCGACGGCGCCGTCCATCAGGGCGTGCATGAGCCCGAGTTTCCGATGCCCTGGACGGACCCGGAAACACCAGAGCGACCAGACGTCGAGGTCGTCGACATGCGGGATCAATCGGTTCCGCGCGAAGCTCGTGTCTCGCCGCGGATGCACGGCCGCCCAGCCGACCGGCTCGTCGTCGAGGTACGCGATCACTCCGGGCGGTGGATCTTGCGCGCACAGCTCACGGACGCGGTTCGCGCGGTCCTCACCGATGAGCGCCACGTTCTCCTTGCTGCCGATGCGGTAGCTCAGACAGAAGCACACATTCGACGTCGGCTTCTTCGGTCCCACGAGCGCTGCGACATCGTCGAACGCGGTCGCCGGGCGCACTTCGATGTTCATGAGGCCATTCTCCGTCAGGCGTCCACGTGGACGAATCGAACACCATAGGCCCGCAGATCGGAGATCGCTGCCAGCGCTCCTGCCGCGGTTCCGCCGTCCGGCCGGTTCATATGCGCCAGAACGATGCTTCCAGCGGCGGCCCGCCCGAACTCGTGGCGCACCGCGCTTGCGGAATAACTGGCACCGCCATCGCCGTTGACGTTGAACCCGATCGGTATCTCGCCGAGCTCGTGCACGATCCGCACCGCGACATCGTCGTAGTGCACTGTGCCTGCGCGGAAATAGCGCGGAGGATGCCCCACGAGTTCTGTGAGCACCTGATGGTTGCTCCACACCTCGTCGACCGCACCTGCCGCGGACCCTGTTCCCGGAATCCCATACGCGGCCGCGCCCGTGACCGAGAGCGGATGGTGCCCGGTGCCGTGGTTCGCGAGAAGGAAAAGCGGATCCGCCGCGAGCTCTGCCGCCAGCTCCGCATGGGTCTCGACCCAGCGCTGGTTCAGAAACAGCGTCGCCGGCACCGTCGCGGCGCGCAGACCATCGATCAGCGCGTGATCGACGTTCGAACCGCCCGATCCTCCGCACGCGTCGAAGGTCAGCGCCACCCGTGCCGCTCCGTGCTCGTCCGTCGGGTTCACCAGCTCCGACACGACGCCAGGCAGGTGCATCCCCCACGACGACGGCACGAGACCGTGGTGTCGTGCCGCGATCGTAACGGGATCGGGCAGCACCGGAGTCGGCGTCGGAGTCGACACCGGCATCGGCATCCGCGTCGGCGTCGGCATCCGCGTCGGAACAGCAACTTCTGACGGGACAGTCGGACGCGGAGCACACCCGATCAGTCCGAGCGCAAGGACTCCGAGCAGTGCGGTACGTCGGTCAATGGGTCGTCTCACAAGCGCCTCCCCCTCAGCGGCGCATCCACGCTAGCGCACCGGCTGCGGGTGCCAGGAGAGAGAGAAGGGGGCGTTCGCTATTCCCCGCGGAGCACGTCGAGCGCGTGACGGAAATCGGCCGGATACGGTGACTCGAACTGCACCCACTCGCCGGTGGCGGGATGGTGGAAGGCGAGCTGGTGCGCGTGCAGCCACTGCCGTGTCAGGCCGAGTCTGGCTGCCATCGTCGGGTCGGAACCGTACAGCGGGTCGCCCACGCACGGATGCCGGTGCGCGGCCATGTGCACGCGGATCTGATGCGTGCGGCCGGTTTCCAGGTGGATCTCCAGGAGCGATGCCCCCGGAAAGGCCTCGAGCGTCTCGTAGTGCGTGACCGACGGCTTGCCGTCGGGGATCACCGCGAACTTCCAGGAGTGATTCGGGTGTCGCCCGATCGGCGCATCGATGGTGCCGACGAGCGGGTCCGGATGCCCCTGAACCACCGCGTGGTAGATCTTCTCGACCGTGCGCTCCTTGAAGGCGCGCTTCAGCGCGGTGTAGGCGGTCTCAGTCTTCGCGACCACCATGAGCCCGCTGGTCCCCACATCGAGCCGGTGCACCACGCCCTGGCGCTCCGGCGCACCGCTGGTCGCGACACGGAAGCCTGCGGCGGCCAGAGCGCCGACGACGGTCGGCCCCTCCCAGCCGAGCGACGGATGGGCGGCCACGCCGGTGGGCTTGTCGACCACGACGATGTCGTCGTCGTCGTAGACGATGCCGAGATCCGGTACCGGGATCGGAATGATCCGCGGCTCCTCCTTCGGTTGCCATTCGACCTCGAGCCAGCCACCGCCGCGCAGACGATCGGACTTGTCGAGCGTCACTCCATCGAGCTGCACACCACCGGCGGCGGCGACGTCAGCGGCGAAGGTGCGCGAAAAACCGAGCATCTTCGCCAGCGCAGCGTCGACCCTCGTACCGTCCAAACCGTCGGGGACGGGAAGGGAACG
Organism: Microbacterium sp. LTA6; assembly: GCF_045690355.1. Classification (NCBI taxonomy): domain Bacteria; kingdom Bacillati; phylum Actinomycetota; class Actinomycetes; order Micrococcales; family Microbacteriaceae; genus Microbacterium; species Microbacterium sp. LTA6. The sequence goes on along the minus strand of NZ_CP147855.1, from coordinate 2,972,683 downwards.
GGATTCCACGCTCAGCGCTCCACGTCGGCGGTCGTCGACCCATCCGGCTTCTCGGAAGTCGCCGCATCGGCGTGCGCTGCCGCCTCTGCCGCAGCATGGTCACGCTCGCGGGTGCCGTCGAAGCGCAGCCCGAACACGACGAGGAGCGCGACCGAGATCATGCCAGTGACGATGAAGATGTCGGCGACGTTGAAGATCGCCGGCATCATCCAGGGCATCGAGATCATGTCGACGACATGCCCGACCGGAAAACCCGGCTCGCGGAGCAGACGGTCGGTCAGGTTGCCGAGCACGCCGCCGAGCAGGCATCCGAGAACCAGAGCCCACAAGCGCGAACGCAGCGAAAGCGCCTTCCAGATGATCACACCGGCGACGATCGACAGAGCGATCGTGAAGATCCAGGTGACCTCAGAACCGAGCGAGAAAGCCGCTCCGGGGTTGCGCACGTAGTAGAGCTGGAGAAACTCTCCGAGCACAGGCACGGACTCCTGCAATGGCAGGTTGGTGATCGTGAGGTGCTTCACAAACTGATCGGCGGCCAGTACGAGCGCTGCGAGAATCGCAACGATCGCACCGGCCGCCGACCGACGAAGGGGACGACGTCCTGGCAAAGGGTCGACCTACAGTCCGATCGCCGAGACGGGGGTCGAGTCCGTCGACGCCGACTTCTCGTCGAGGTCGCGGAGCTGACCCTCGATGTAACCGCGCAGCTGGTTGCGGTAGTCACGCTCGAAGTTGCGGAGTTCGGTGATACGGGCCTCGAGCTGGTTGCGCTCGCGCTCCATGCGGGAGGTCTCTTCGCGCTGCTTGGCCTCGGCCTCGCCGCGGATGCGGCTGACCTCGGTCTCGGCCTCGGCGATGAGCTGGTTGCGCTTCGCCTCACCCTCGGCGACGTGCTCGTCGTGCAGACGCTGCGCGAGCTCGATGATGCCTGCGGTCGCGGTCGCGGAGCCGGATGCTGCGGGCTCGACGGGGACCTCGGCGACGGCGACCGGCGCGGGTGCCTCGACGACGGCAGCGGGAGCCGGAGCGGCGGCCTCAGGAGTCGCACCGGACTCGTAGGCGGCCAGCTTGGCCTTCAGCTCGACGTTCTCCTCGAGGGCCTTGCGCCACTCGATGACGATCTCGTCGAGGAAGTCGTCCACCTCGTCCGGGTCGAAGCCGTCCTTGAAACGGACGTGCTGGAACTGCTTGGTGACGACGTCATCCGGGGTAAGTGCCATGGGTGGCTCCTCTTTCGATGAGTTCTGTTGCCAGTTTCGATGTATGGCGTGGTCGTGATGTGGCGCGAATCCGGGGCGCGCACCTGGGAGCCAAGCATAGTCCCCGCATCTGAATGTCGCGATGTCGCGACACCCGTGCGCGACGAAGTCGCTGCGCAGATCAGACGAAGATGCGCACGATGTTCATGAGGATCAGCACGATCAGCATGGTGAGTGCGAAACCAAAGTCCAGCGACAGCGTTCCGATGCGCAACGGCGGAATCAATCGCCGGAAGAAGCGGATCGGGGGGTCGGTGATCGTGTAAACGATCTCAGCGACGATCAGGCCAGCGCCCTTCGGACGCCATTCCCTGTTGAACAGCGGAATGTAGTCGAGGATGAGGCGTGCGAAGAGTATGAAGATGTACAGCAGAAGCACCAGATGAACGATGCTCGCGGCAACGGAGACCAGCTCCACGGGCTACGACTGGTCGAAGCCCGCAGACTCGGCGTCTGCGTGTGCGATTCCCCCGTGGCCCGACACCGCGATGTTCTCCGGCGACAGCAGGAAGACCTTGGACGTCACGCGCTCGATGCGGCCGTAGAGGCCCAGGGAGAGACCGCTGGCGAAGTCGATGAGGCGGCGCGCGTCGGCGTCGCTCATCTGCGAGAGGTTGATGATCACCGGGACGCCCTCGCGGAAGCTCTCAGCGATCAGCTGAGCGTCGCGGTACTGCTTGGGGTGCACCGTGAGGATCTCGTTCACCGTGCCCGCAGCAGGCTGCCGCACGGCGACGGGGCGACGCAACGGCGTGACGGGCGCCGGGGCGGCCTCTTCACGGTCACGCTGCTCGCGGTCGCGTTCGCGGTGTGCGCGGGCAGGAGCTTGCGTCTCCTCCTCGTACACCTCTTCCTCGTCGGCGAGGCCGAGATACACCATGGTCTTCTTCAGCGGGTTACCCATCGTGTCCTCCGGTTCGAACGTTCGGGCTGGTCTGTTTAGAGGTTAACCCCGGTCGGGCCGGGGTCCCGTGATTGCGGAGCCGATCCGCAGGTGTGTCGCACCTGCGGCGATGGCCTCGGCGAAATCGCCGGTCATGCCGGCGGAGATCCATGTCGCATCCGGCGCGATGAGGCGGATCCGGTCGGCGACGACGCGCAAGCGCGCGAAGGCGGATGCCGGTTCCTCATCGAGCGGGGCCACGGCCATCACTCCACGGAGCCGCAGCGAGGGCAGGCCGAGCACGTGCTCGGCGAGAGCGTCTGCCGCGCCCGGCTCGACTCCCCCGCGCCCGGCGTCGCCGGTGAGATTGATCTGCACGAGCACGTCAAGCGCGGAGTCGTCCTCCGCCGCACGATGGAGCGCATCGGCCAGCCGTTCGCGGTCGACCGAGTGCACGGCATCCGCCCCGCTCCTGATCGCCGCCGCCTTGTTCGTCTGCGCCTGGCCGATGAAATGCCAGCGCAGGTCCGCCAAGACCGGTCCCTGAGCCTGCCGAAGGGCGTCGACTTTGGCGGACATCTCCTGCTGCCGATTCTCACCGACGTCGCGCACGCCGAGCGCATGGAGCTCCCGGACGACGGATGCCGGATGGAACTTCGTCACCACGATTCGGGTGATCTCCCCGGCATCGCGGCCTGCTCGGCGCGCGGCGTCCGCGATCTGCGTGTCGATCGCCGACAGCCGCGCAGCCAATTCACTCAAATCGGATTCCCGTGTTACTTCAGGAACTCAGGAATGTCGATGTCGTCCTCGGCGAACGCCGGCTCGATGCTGGTCGCGGGGACCCGCTGGGCCGATTCGGTCTCGGTCTTCTCCGGCGTGGCCGGAGCATCGGAGACGCTGGAGAGCGGCACGTCGGGCAGCGTCGCCGCTGCCGCCGGACGGCTGACCACCATCGGGTCCAGGCGCAGCGTGGGTTCTCCGCTGTCGAAGCCGGCGGCGATCACCGTGACGCGCACCTCGTCGCCGAGAGTGTCGTCGATGACCGTTCCGAAGATGATGTTCGCCTCGGGGTGCGCCGCCTCCTTGACGAGGTCCGCGGCGTCGTGGATCTCGAAGATGCCGAGGTTCGAACCACCCTGGATCGACAGCAGCACGCCGTGCGCGCCCTCGATGCTCGCCTCGAGCAGCGGCGACTCGACCGCGAGCTCGGCGGCCTTGATCGCACGGTCGGCGCCGCGCGCGGAGCCGATGCCCATGAGCGCGGAACCCGCACCCTGCATGACCGACTTGACGTCGGCGAAGTCGAGGTTGATGAGACCAGGAGTCGTGATGAGGTCGGTGATGCCCTGCACACCGGCGAGCAGCACCTGATCGGCGGTGGCGAATGCCTCGATCATCGAGATGCCGCGGTCGCTGATCTCGAGAAGACGGTCGTTCGGCACCACGATGAGGGTGTCGACCTCTTCCTTGAGCTTGGCGACGCCCGCCTCGGCCTGGCTCTGGCGGCGGCGGCCCTCGAAGGAGAACGGCTTGGTGACGACACCGATGGTGAGCGCGCCGATGGACTTCGCGATACGCGCGACGACGGGTGCGCCGCCGGTGCCGGTGCCGCCGCCCTCGCCCGCGGTGACGAAGACCATGTCGGCCCCGGTGAGAGCCTGCTCGATCTCTTCGGCGTGGTCTTCTGCGGCGCGGCGACCCACCTCGGGGTCGGCGCCGGCACCGAGGCCACGGGTGAGCTCGCGGCCCACGTCGAGCTTGACGTCGGCGTCGCTCATGAGCAGTGCCTGTGCGTCGGTGTTGACAGCGATGAACTCGACTCCGCGGAGGCCGAGATCGATCATGCGGTTGACGGCGTTGACGCCGCCACCGCCCACGCCGACGACCTTGATCACGGCGAGGTAGTTCTGGTTCTGGCTCATGGCCGGCCTCCGAATAGTCGAGCCTGTCGTTTAGGCGAGAAACCAGAGTGTGAACCTTAAACCTCAACTAGAGGTGTAAAGTATTTCCCGGTATTGGTTTCTCTTGTTCGAAGGTAAGCGCCGCGTGCTCGCGGGCCCGCAGCGACACGGGCGTGTCGCGCGTTTGCCGTGCAGATCCGGCTCAGCCGACGACGGCGAGCTCGGGCGAGGAGACATCGATCGTGCTGGCGTCGGGTCTCGCAGCCATCGTCCTGCTCAGAGCCACCGCCTTGTCGCGGGACTCCTCGGCGCTCCCCCACACCACGATCAGTCCCGAGGCGAGGGTCAGCGTGACGTCATCCGCGGTTGACGCGCGGGCGCTCGTGACCACGGCGCGCACATCGGCCGGCAACGACCGCATGACCAGCCCGATGCTCTCGAAGGCCGTGGAGTCGACTCCGCCTTCGACCTCGATCAGCGGCTGGCCAGCCGGCTGGTCGCTCGTCGTCGCGAGCGCGACGCCTGCGGCATCGACGAGTGTGTAACCGGCATCCGATTCGATCACGCCGACCGGCGTGCGCTCGACGATGCTGACCGTGAGGTCATGCGGCGGCTTCGCCTCGAGCGCGTACGTCTCGATCAGGGGGAAGGCGAGCAGCGCCGCCTTCACCTCACTGGTGTCCACCAGCGCCAGGGGTGTGCCGATCTGGGCACTCAGCGCCGCTTCGACGGTCGCCGGGTCGAGTGTGGACGCGCCCACCACGGTGATCTTCTCCACGGCGAAAAGCGGGCTGTAGGCGGCGGCAACGCTCCCGCCGATCAGCACCAGCACCGCCCCGATGCCCGTGAACCAGATGATGCGGCGACGACGGGAGCGCTGCGTGAAGCGGCGGATCTCGGCGCGCAGCGCCTTGCGGCGCGCACGTGCTGCCCGCCAGACATCGCGACTCGTCGTCGGCGTTGCGAACTCCTCCGGCAGGTCCTGCGCCGTCTCGCTCGGATTCGAATCCGCCACCCGCTCGCTTTTGTCGGGCTTCTCGGCCTGACGGCGAGAGCGCGAAACCGGTTGCGAAGGTGTCTCCTTCTCCGCCGGCGTCGGCAGGGGTGCGGGCCGGCGCATCTGCTAGGCCCCGGGGGTCTGCCGCAGCGACTCGAGCACCTGCGGGATGATCTGGTACACGTTCCCGCAGCCGAGGGTGATCACGAAGTCACCCGGGCGAGCCACGGTGGCCGTGTAGTCGGCGGCATCCTGCCAGTCGGCGACGTAGTGCACGTTCGCAGCGTCGCGGAACGCGTCGCTGACCAGCTCGCCGGTCACGCCCGGCACCGGGTCCTCCCGCGCACCGTAGACATCGAGCATCACGGTGTGGTCCGCGAACTCCTCGAGCACGTCGGCGAACTCCTGGTACATGTGCTGGGTGCGCGAATACGTGTGCGGCTGCTGGATCGCGATGATGCGCCCCTCACCGGCCAGGGTGCGCATCGCCTCGAGCGCTGCGCGGACCTCGGTCGGATGGTGCGAGTAGTCGTCGTAGACGGCGACGCCGCGCTCGACTCCGTGCTGCTCGAGGCGGCGGACCGTACCGGCGAAGCCCTCCATCGCCCGCGTCGCGTCACTGAGTGAGAAGCCGAGTGCCCGCAGCACCGCGATACCGCCGGCCGCGTTGATCGCGTTGTGCACCCCCGGCACGGCCAGCTGCAGGCGCGCGCTCTCGACCCCGTGAGAGATCGTGGCCGAGACCGGCCCGTCGGTGACGATGTCCGTGACGCGCACGTCGGCATCGACGGCCTTACCGAACGTGATCACGTTCGGATGCGTCAGCCCGGCGCTCACGCGGAGGGCACCGGGGTCGTCGCTCGAGATCACGACCGCCTCCGTCGCGGCATTCGCGAACCGGATGAAGGCGTCGTGGAACGCCTCGTCGGAGCCGTAGTGATCGAGGTGGTCCGGGTCGACATTGGTGATCAGCGCGATCGACGTGTCGTACAGCAGGAAGGTTCCGTCGGATTCGTCGGCTTCGATCACGAACAGGTCGCCGGAGCCGCTCGCACTGGACAGGCCGAGCTGCTCGATGACCCCGCCGTTGACGAAGTTCGGGTCGGCGCCCAGCTCGCGCAGCGCCGTGACGATCATGCCGGTCGACGTGGTCTTGCCGTGAGCACCGGCGACCGAGACGAGACGGCGCGAGCCGATCAGCCAGTGCAGCGCCTGGGAGCGGTGGATGACGTGCAGCCCGCGCTCCTTCGCCAGCAGGAACTCCGGGTTCTCCGGCCAGATGGCTCCGGTGTGCACGACGGTGTCCGCATCGCCGAGGTGTGCGGCGTCGTGCCCGACGTGAACGGTCGCCCCGGCGGCGGCAAGCGCGCGGAGGTTGTCGCTGTCGGCGCGGTCGGAACCGGAGACGCGGATGCCGGCATCCAGGAACATCCGGGCGAGTCCGCTCATACCGGAACCACCGATGCCGATGAAGTGCGCGGCGGTGATCGTCTCGGGAATCGGGAGGGAGAGGTCGGGTCTGATCATGTCGGGACTAGTCTACTTTTCCGTGGGTGCGTTTCGTCTCGCCGCGCTCGCTCAACGAGCGGATGCGGAGGCACCCAGGGCGCGATCGATCAGCGCGACGACGTTCTCGGTGCCGTTGCGGGTACCGGTGCGCTCCGCAGCCGCGGCCATCCGGGCCAGGCGTTCACGGTCTCCGAGAAGGGGGACCACGATCCGTCGCACGGCATCTCCGTCGAAGGTGGCATCGTCGAGCAGCTCCGCCGCACCCGCGGCGACCGACGATGCGGCGTTCAGGCGCTGTTCGCCGTTTCCGACGGAGTACGGGACGTACAGAGCCGGAATCCCGAGGGCGCTGATCTCGCTGACCGTCGCCGACCCCGACCGCGAGACGATGAGGTCGGCGAGGGAGAACGCGAGGTCCATCCGGTCGACATACCGCCGGACGACGTACCCGGGCACCTCGGGGTCGACGAGATCGCTGCGCTCCCCCGTGACGTGCACAAGCTGCCAGCCCGCCGCGAGGACGTCTGCCCACGAATCCGCAAGCGCCTCATTGAGGCGCTGCGCGCCCAGCGAACCGCCGAACGCGAGCAGCACAGGCCGGTCGGGGTCCAGGCCGAACGCCTCCGCGGCCTCCGCACGCGCCGCGCGCCGATCGAGGGCGATGATCTCGCTTCGCAGGGGCATGCCGACCACTTCGCTCCCCCGCAATGGCGTGCCCTCGAACGCGACGCCGACGGCCGCCGCACGCCGCGCGCCGAGGACGTTCGCGAGTCCGGGCTTCGCGTTCGCCTCGTGCACCACGAAGGGGATGCCCTCGCGCCGCGCGGCGACGTACGCCGGCGCCGACGCGTAGCCGCCGAAGCCGACGAGCACGTCGATTCCGTGTGCGCGGATGTGCGCGCGCACCTGGGCGATGGCTCGGCGGAAACGCCCGGGGAACGCCGCCGCCTGCTTGTTCGGACGACGAGGGAACGGCACCTTGTCCACGATGAGCAGCTCATAGCCGCGCTCGGGCACGAGACGGGACTCCAGCCCCTCCGCCGTGCCGAGCACGAGGACGGAAGCCTCAGCATCGCGCGCACGCAGCGAATCGGCGACGGCGAGCAGGGGGTTGACATGGCCGGCGGTTCCTCCGCCGGCAAGCAGGTACGTGGTCACCTGGTGACCCTACCCCGCTCTGCCGAAGGAGTGCGGACGGCCTTGCCCCGCTCGGTGGCCGGAAGCGTGCGTGCGAACGCGAGGAGCACACCGCAGGCGATGAGCACGGCGAGCAGGGCGGTGCCGCCCTGAGACATGAACGGCAGCGGCACGCCCATCACCGGGAAGATTCCGATCACGACGCCGATGTTGATCACGGCCTGCCCGACGATCCAGACGGTGATGCCACCGGCAGCGACGCGGATGAAGGGATCCGACGTCTTGCGGATGATGTGGAACGCGCCGACGGCGAAGAACGTGAAGAGGGCGAGCACGACGACACAGCCGATCAGTCCCAGCTCCTCGCCGACGATCGCGAAGATGAAGTCGTTGCCCGGCGCGGGCAGCCAGCCGTATTTCTCCTGCGAATTGCCGAGCCCCAGGCCGAAGATGCCGCCGCTCGCCATGCCCCAGATGCCGTGGATCGACTGATAGCAGTCGCCGTAGTACTGCGACATGTCGTCGCACGTCGCCGTGATGCGCCGCAACCTGTCCGGGCTCGTCAGCGCGTACGCCAGCACCGCGGCCACGCCGAGGATCACCGGCAGGATGAACAGTCGCAGCTTCACTCCGGAGAAGAAGAGACAGCCGAGGAGGATGAGTACGAGCACCATCGACGTGCCCAGGTCCTTACCGGCGAGAACCGTGCCGATGGCGAGGACACCGACCGGGATGACAGGGATGAAGACCTGGTGCCAGGTTCCCAGCATCGCCTGCTTGCGCAGCAGGACGTAGGCGATCCAGAGCGCGAGGGCCAGCTTGAGGAACTCCGAGGGCTGGAGCGTGAATCCCGCGATCTTGATCCAGTTGCGGTTTCCGCCGCCCTCGTCGCCGAGCGGCGTGAAGACGAGAAGTTGCAGCGCGACGGCGCCGAACAGTGCCGGCCAGGCGATCTTCTTCAGGAACGGCACCGGAAACCGGCTGATCAGGAACATCAGCGGAACACCCAGTATCGCGAACACGCCCTGTCGCAGGGCGCCGTCCATCGGATTGTCACCGTTGGCCACCGCCGTCGCGCTCGTGGCGGAGAGCACCATCACGAGGCCGAAGATCGTCAGCAGCAGGGCGGTCGATGTGATGAGGAGGAACTCCGTCGACACCGGGGTGAAGCGGCGCCCGAGCGTGACGCGGGCGGCGAGTCCGCCGGACTCGGAGCGCCCGGCTTCACCGCGTGGGGTTCGGGCGACCTGTGTCATCGGCGTTCCCCCGGTCGATCCAGTCCCGCACCGCTTCGGCGAAGCGATGGCCGCGATCCGCGTAGCTGGAGAACTGGTCGAAGGATGCCGCCGCCGGGGCCAGCAGAACCGTACCCTCGTCGTCGACGATCCCCGCCGCGATCTCCACGACACGGTTCATGACGTGTCCAGTCTCGCCAGCTTCCACCTCGAATACGGGCACTGCGGGCGCGTGTCGCTGGAATGCCGCGACAACGGCCGACCGTTCGACCCCGATGACGACGGCTGCACTGGCCGTCGTGCCGACTTCGGCGACGAGGTCGGCGATGTCCACGCCCTTGAGATCGCCTCCGACGACCCAGACGGCACCGGGAAAGGCACGCAGCGACGAAGCCGCGGCATGCGGGTTCGTCGCCTTCGAATCGTCGACCCAGGTGATGCCGGCGTGCCGGGCGATCACCTGAATGCGGTGGGCATCCAATCGGAACTTCAGAAGTGCCGCGTGGATCGCCGCCGGTGCGACGCCGAGAGAGCGGGCGAGCGCACTGGCGGCGAGGATGTTCTGCACGATGTGCGGTGCCGACAATCCCGCATTCTCGAGATCCGCGACCGTGGTCAACTCCAGGGCGCTGCGCGCGCGGTCTTCATGGAACGCGCGATCGACGAGGAGTCCCTCCACGACGCCGAGGTCGCTGGGCCCGGGGACGCCGAGGTCGAAGCCGATCGCCCTGGCGCCCTCGATGACGTCGGCGTCCTCGACCATGCGTCTGGTGGCCTCATCGGCCTTGTTGTAGACGCAGGCGATCCGTGTGTTGCGGTACACGAACGCCTTCGCGTCGCGGTAGGCGTCGGCGCTGCCGTGCCATACCAGGTGATCGTCGGCGAGGTTGAGGCAGACGGCCGCGTAGGGGAACAGCTCCCCCGCGGCCGTCGACTGCCCGAGGTACCAGAGCTGATGACTGGAGAGCTCCACGACCAGGACATCGAACCCTGAGGGGTCGCGCACGGCATCGAGCACCGGCACGCCGATGTTCCCGCACGGAGCCGCGCGCAGCCCGCCCTCGACGAGCAGCGACGCCGTCAGCTGCGTGGTCGTCGTCTTGCCGTTCGTGCCGGTGATGAGAACCCAGTCCGCCGGCGTGCCGTCCGCGCGGACGACCTTGTCGCGAAGGCGCCAAGCCAGTTCGATATCGCCCCAGAGGGCGATGCCAGAATCCTGAGCCCAGCGGATCAGCGGATGCGAGGGCGAGAACCCTGGAGAGGCGACGATCACCTCGGGGGCGAAATCGGTCAGGGCATCAGGGACGGCCGCCAGCGAGCCGAGCTCGAACCGGGCGCCGATCACGGGCAGCAGTCCCTCGTATTCGTCCGCAGCGGTCTCGCTGAGCACCAGGACGTCGGCGCCGAGCTCGGTGAGAGTGTCGGCGACCGAGAAGCCGGTCATCGAAAGGCCGAGAACCGCGACCCGCAGTCCCCTCCAGTCGGCGTGCCAGCTGGTCAGAGCATCCAGGCGCGCTTCAGTCGACACGCGTCAACCACTCGACGTAGAAGAGTCCGACGGCCGACACCGCCAGCAGGCCCGCGATGACCCAGAGGCGCACGACGATGGTGACCTCCGGCCAGCCGCGCATCTCGAGATGGTGGTGGAACGGGCTCATCAGGAACAGCCGCTTGCCGCGAGTCGCCTTGAAGTAGGTGCGCTGCAGGATCACCGACCCGGAGGAGATCACGAAGACCCCGGCGATTACGAAGAGCAGCAGTTCGGTGCGGGTGAGGATCGCCATCGCCGTGATCACGCCACCGATCGCCATCGAGCCGACGTCGCCCATGAAGACCTTGGCCTTCGGGGCATTCCACCAGAGGAAGCCGATGAGCCCGGCGGCGAACGACGCGGAGATGATGGCGAGGTTGAACGGATCGCGCACCTCGTAGCATCCGCTGAGGGCCTCGGTATCCACGACCGTGCACGACTGCTTGAACTGCCAGAACGCGATCAGGCTGTATGCACCGACGACGAACACACCGGCTCCAGCCGCGAGGCCGTCCAGCCCGTCAGTCAGGTTCACGCTGTTCGAGGTCGCCACGCCGATGATCGCGATCCACACCAGGTACAGGACCCATCCGAGGATCGCGCCGAACACGAAGAGGTTCAGCCACGTGATGTCGCGGAACAGCGAGATCGAGCCACTCGCCGGTGTCTGATCGAACGTGTTCGGAAAGTTCAGGGCGACGACGCCGAACGGGATGATCACGAGCAGCTGCCCGATCACCTTCCTCCAGCCGGAGAGGCCGAGGCTGCGCTGACTGCGCACCTTCATGTAGTCGTCGATGAAGCCGACGGCACCGAACCCGACCATCAACCAGATCACCAGGATCGACGACAGCGCAGGCACTTCGCCGCTGACGTACACACCGGTGAAGTAACCCACGATGGTGCCGAGGATGAAGATCACCCCGCCCATCGTCGGCGTTCCGCGCTTCGCCTCGTGGCTGGGGTTGGCGATGTCCTCGGGGGTGCGGATGACCTGCCCCCATCCCCATTTGCGGAACAGCCGGAGGAAGACAGGAGTCAGGAAGAGTGTGAAGGCGAGCGATATCGCCGCCGCCATTAGCAGGGACCTCACGAGAACAATTCTCCCAGACGATCGCCGAGATGCCGAAGGCCCACGGAATTGGATGATTTCACGAGCACGCGGTCGCCGTCGCGAAGTTCTGTGCGCAGGTATTCGAAAGCGGCATCCTGATCGGGCAGATGCACGGCCTCGCTGTCCCAGGAGCCTTCACCGACGGCGGAGAGGTAGAGACGGCGGGCCTCAGGGCCGACGACGACGATCCGCTGGATGTTCAGGCGCACGGCGAGCAGGCCGATACGGTCGTGCTCCTCCCCCGTGCTCTCACCGAGCTCTGTCATCGCGCCGAGCACGGCGACGGTTCGCTCACCGGGGCCGGTGATCTGAGCAAGAGTGCGAAGGGCTGCCGCCATCGAGTCGGGGCTGGCGTTGTACGCATCGTTGATGATGCGCACGCGGTCGCTGCCGAGTGGCTGCATCCTCCAGCGCTCCGCGATCTCCACGGTCTCCAGACGGGCGATCGCATCCGCAACCGACACGCCCAGCACGCCGGCCGCGGCGATCGCCGCCAGCGCGTTGCCGACATGATGCGCGCCGAGCACCTGCATGTGGAGCGGGAATCGGATGCCGTCGACTTCGACGGTGCAGCGCGTGCCGGATGCCGTCACTGCGACGTCGTCCGCCCGGATGTCTGCGGCGGCGCTCTGCCCGAAACCGACGACGCGCATACCGCGCTCAGTGGCGAGTTCCCGCATCGCGGCCACTCGAGAATCGTCGATACCCAGAACCGCCGTGCCATCGGCTCGCGCCGCGGCCACCAACTCCGCCTTGGCCTTCGCCGTCTCCTCGATGCCGCCGAACCCGCCGGCATGGGCAAGGCCCACCATCAAGACGACCGCGACGTCCGGCTCGACCAGACCGGCGAGGTGAGCGATGCTCCCCGGTGCCGCTGCGCCGAACTCGCTCACCAGATACCGCGTGTTCTCGGTGACGCGGAGCATGGTGACGGGAGCGCCGACCTCATTGTTGAACGACCTGACGGGCGCGACGACCTCGCCCTCGTCCGACAGGATGCGAGCGAGGAAGTTCTTCGTCGTGGTCTTGCCGTTCGAGCCCGTGATGCCGACGATCCTCAGATTCCCGATGGCGCGCACGCGCCCCACGACCTCCTTGGCCAGATCAGCCAGGGCCGCGATCACATCCGTCACCACGATCTGGGTCACAGCTTCATCGACCGGCCGCTCGACGATCGCCAGGACGGCTCCCGCCTGAGCGGCGGCGCCGACGAAGCGGTGCCCATCGGTCTCGGCCCCGGGCTTCGCGACGAAGATCGACCCCGGCTCCATCTCTCGGGAGTCCGTGTCGACCACTCCCCTCACCACCGTGGTGGCGGTGTCGTCTCCGACGAGACGCAGGTCACCACCGGTGATGGCGGCGATCTCAGCAAGCGACAGGGCGATCATGACATCTCCATGCGCGGCTCTCGCCGGCTATTCGAACTTGGGCAGCAACTCGTCCATCGGCGTGGACGACGGCATGACGCGATAGGTCTTCATGACCTGCGTCACGGCCTTCTGGAAGGCGGAAGCGGTTGCGGCAGACGATGTAATTCTAGTCGGCTCGTCGAGGGTCACCACGATGACGTACTCAGGATCGTCGACGGGCGCGAAGCCGACCATGCTCGTGTAGTAGACGCCGGACTTGTAGCCGCCGTTGACCAGATCTGCGACCTGCGCGGTTCCGGTCTTGCTCGTGACACGGTAGCCGGGCACCGCGATGTCTTCGGCGAGTCCGCCCTGCACCGCGACGTTCTCCAGCATGCGCGTCAGCTGCGATGCGGTCTCGGGCGTGACGATCTGCTCGCGTTCTGGCGCATCCGGCGTGACGACGGTGCCGTCCGTCTGCGTGCAGGACTCGACGAGCGAGAGCCCGATCTTCTCCCCGCCGTTGGCGATCGCCTGGTACGCCCCGGCGAGCTGCGGTGCGGTGACGGTGAAGTGCTGACCGAAGGAGGTGGTGTAGATCGACTGGTTGTCCCACTCGCTGGTCGGGTGCAGCGTGCCGTCGGTCTCGTTCGGGAACCCGATCGTCTCGGTGCCGACGCCGAATCGCTGCAGGTAGTCGTGGCGCACGTCCGGACTGACCATCTCGCCGAACTTCGACAGCGCCACGTTCGACGAGTCGATCAGTGCGCCGGCGAGCGTGTAGTTGTAGTCCGGGTGCGAGAAGGCGTCGTTGATGACGGCCCCGTTCGGGAACGTCTCGCGAGACGAAGCCGTGACGGTGGTCAGGGGGCTCGCCCCCGCGCCCTCGATCACCGCAGCGGCGGTGATCGCTTTGAACGTCGAGCCGGGCTCGAAGTCGTACGTGAAGATCTGGTTGCCCCAGGTCTCGCGTGCCGACGCATCCAGATCATTGGGGTCCATCGCCGGCCACTCGGCCGCCGCCCGGATCTTGCCGGTCTTGGTCTCGACGACTGTGACGGTGCCGCCCTTGGCACCCTGCTTCTGCGCCTCTTCGCCGATCATCTGCTGCATGTACCACTGCAGATCGCTGTTGAGCGTGAGCTGCACGGTTCCACCGTCCACCGCGTCGACAGTGCGTTCACTGCCGGGGATCACGACGCCGTCCTTGCCGGTGCGGTAGGACCTCTCGCCGGCGGTGGAGGCCAGGCACTGGCCCTCCATCTTCTCGACGCCGACCTGCGCCTTGCCCTCTCCGTCGAGGAAGCCGACGATGTTGCCGGCGACGGCGCCATTCGGGTAGACCCGTGTCTCCCGGGGCTTCACGGCCAGATAGGGCAGCCCCAGGTCGCGCAGCGCGAGGTACTGCTCGGTGGTCAGGCCCCGCTTCAGCAGCGCGTACTGACTCTCGGCGTTCTCGGCAAGAGCGGCGGCGACGATCGCGCGCACCTCATCGCCGGTCTGACCGGTGATCGCGGCGATCTTCTCGGACGCCTCGGCCCACGGCAGCTTCGGCTTGTTCTCCTCGTCGTTCTCCAGGAGCATGATGACCTGCGGGCTCAGCTGGGCGTCGTAGACCAGGACGCTGGAGGCGAGGACTGTGCCTTCGGAGTCCACGATCGATCCGCGCTGACCGGGGATCGACGTCGACGTTCCGAGTTTGCCGGTGCGGAGCGAGTCCTCGACATGGGCATCCGCCCTGACCACCTGGATGTCGACAAGCCGGACGACGAACGCCGCCAGCACGGCGAGCACGACGGCGAGGGCGACGACGGTGCGTCGCCGCGGACTGCGGGTGGCTCGTGTCGTCATGAGGATGTCTCCGTCTGGGTTTCGGCTCAGTGGGTCGTGGGGCTGGGGAGGCCATCGGTGATCGACGGCGGCAGATCGGATGTCGTACTCTCCGCGGCTTCATCACCGGCCGGCGGTGTCGTCTCGGTATGCGCGGCCTGCAGGAGCGCATTGCCCACCGCGCCCGAACCGTTCGGGTCGACCGTCGAGTACCAATCGGCACCGGAGCCTGCTCCGAACACCGCACCGTCGCTGAGGCGCAGATACGAGGGCGACCCCGCGACGACCATTCCGAGGCCGGCTGCGCTGCTGGCCAGCAGCTGCGGCGAACTGAGCCCGGTGAGTTCCTCCTGCAGCGCGTGCGTGCGCAGGTTCAACTCGCGCTGCTGCGAGTTGAGCGCGGCAAGCGTGAAGGAGTCCTGGGTGATCGCCAGCGAGAGCGCGATCTGGAGAGCACCGATCGCCATCGCACCACCGAGGGCGATCAGCGCGTAAGCGAGCTTGGGCTTGCGTCGTTCGGCAGGACGCTCCAGGGGACGAAGGCGACGTTCCGGCGCCTTCGTCGGCGCAGAGGGCCGTGGCAGGACGCGCGCGGTGGCGTTGAGGCTCATGCCGACTCCCTGATCTTCTCGGCCGCGCGCAGCCGCACCGGGATCGCCCGGGGGTTGCGCGCACGCTCGGCGTCGTCCGCCAGTTCGGCGCCCTTGGTCACGATGCGGAACCGCGGAGCGTGCTCGGGGAGTTCGACCGGGAGTCCCGGGGGCGTCGTCGAAGCAGCCCCGGCCGCGAACGCCTGCTTGACCAGGCGGTCTTCCAGCGACTGATACGACATCACGACGATCCGTCCACCGACGCTGAGTGCGTCCATCGCCGCAGGGATCGCGTCTGCGAGCACGTTCAGCTCGGCATTGACCTCGATGCGCAACGCCTGGAACACGCGCTTGGCCGGGTGGCCCGCGCGCTGCGCTGCGGCGGGGGTCGCCGCGATCAGCAGTTCCACGAGTTCGCCGGAGCGGGTGATCGGCTGCTTCTGTCGCGCCTCGATGATGAAACGCGCGTAGCGGCCGGCGAGCTTCTCCTCGCCGTAGCGCTCGAAGATGCGGCGGAGGTTGCCCTCGTTGTACGTGGCGATGACTTCGGCGGCGGTGACCCCCTTGGTCTGGTCCATGCGCATGTCCAGCGGTGCGTCCTTGGAGTACGCGAACCCGCGCTCTGCTTCATCGAGCTGCAACGAGGAGACACCGAGGTCGAAGAGGATGCCGGCGGCGCCCTGTGCGTGCAGGCCGATCTCGTCGTACACGGTGTGCACGAGGGTGATCCGGTCCGCGAAGCGTGCGAGCCGCTCCCCCGCGATCCGCAGGGCATCCGTGTCGCGATCCAGCCCGATGAGCCGGATGTTGTCGAAGCGCTGGAGGAAGGCCTCGGCGTGGCCGCCCATGCCGAGCGTGGCATCCACGAGCACCGCTCCGTCGGCCTGGAGGGCGGGAGCGAGCAGCTCGACGCAGCGGTCGAGCAGGACGGGGGTGTGAATGTCTCGGAGGTTCATGATCTTTCTCGGGTGACGTTTCTCTTTCCGGTGACCAGGGCCCTGATCCCCCTCCGCTCGACCCGGCACCGGGGAAGTGTGTCGGGGCGGGAGCGGCGGGGCATCACAGCCGTGGTCAGAAGAGTCCCGGAATCACCTCCTGCTCCAGGTCTGCGTAGGTCTCCTCGCCGGCCGCGAGGTAGGTGTTCCAGCTCTCGGCATCCCAGATCTCGGCGTGGGCGCCGACTCCCGTGACGACGAGCTCCTTCTGGAGCCCGGCGTACTGACGAAGGTGCGCCGGGATGGTGATGCGGTTCTGGCTGTCCGGCATCTCCGCGCTCGCTCCGGAGAGGAACAGACGCATGAAGTCACGCGCCTGCTTGTTGGCGAGCGGGGCCCGTCGGATCCGCTCGTGCATGGTCTCGAACTCGGCAGTGCTGAAGACGTAGAGGCAGCGTTCCTGACCGCGGGTGACGACGATGCCGCCGCCCAGATCTTCGCGGAACTTCGCGGGAAGGATGACCCGTCCCTTGTCGTCGAGCTTCGGTGAGTGCGTCCCCAGCAACATGGCCATCACCCCCCTCTTCGTCCGGCCAACTCGAGGTGCGCCCCACTTTACTCCACTTTCCTCCACAAACCTACGACCAATCGCCGTGATCCTTCGTCGATCCGCGCATGAGCGTCTTGAGATCCTTGATTTCTCGCGGTGGAGCGCAGTGGAGGAAGAGGGGAGGGCCAGCGCGCATCGCCCCAACACCGCGCCGCGCCGAGAAACGACGAAGGCCCGGATGCTCAGAGCATCCGGGCCTTCGAGAAGACGACTTGTTGGCGGTCAGCGACCGTCTTGGCGGCGATCCCATCGATCGTTCATGCGATCCATGAAGGACGCCGAGTTCTGCGGCTTGGCCGACTTGCCCTCGCGAGCCGGCACCGGGGTGGTGCGGCGCACCGGGGTGACAGCGAGCATCACTCCGGCGAGCATCGTCGCGAAACCGATCACACCGACGACGATGCCGAGCACGTCGCCGAGGGCGACACCCGCGATCAGCGCGCCGACGCCGGCCAGCAGGAGGAGTGCCCCGTACACGAGGTTGCGGTAGCTCAAGGCACGATCACCGGAGGGCGCGCTCACGACGTCGGCGTCGTTGTGCAGGAGATGGCGTTCCATCTCATCAAGCAGACGCTGCTCCTGTTCGGACAGTGGCATCTCGTCCCCCTCGGGTATGGTGCCTTACATTCTACGCCCAGCCCGGCGATCTGGGGTAGCTGTCCGGCACCTCGTTCGGTGTACGTATGCTGAGAGTCGTGTCGTCCCCCACTCCTGTCCCCGATGCCGTCGCTGAGCGCCTGAAGCGCTTCCTCGACAGGGCACGCGCCGAGTCCGCCGGCTACGGCCCTGACGCGGTTTCGTTCCTCGACGCGGCTGCCGACACCCTCGTCGGCGGTAAGCGACTGCGGGCACGTTTCTGCCACTCCGGCTGGCGCTCGGTCGCCCGCTTCCTCGACCGGAACGCCGTGGAGAGCGATGCGCTCTGGGATCTGTGCGCCGCGCTGGAGATCTTCCAGTCCGCCGCGCTCGTGCACGACGATCTCATCGACAACTCGGACACCCGCCGAGGCCGTCCTGCGGCACATCGCGCCCTCGAGAGCGCCCACCGCGCGGCGGGATGGACGGGCGATGCCGAGTCGTTCGGACGCGCCTCCGCGATCCTGCTGGGAGATCTCCTGGTCGCCTGGAGCGACGACCTCATGGAGACCGGGATCGCAGACCACCCGCACGCCGCGACGGTGCGCGCCGAATACGCCCGGATGCGCCGTGACGTCACGACAGGGCAATTCCTCGACATCGCCGAGGAATCGGCATGGAGTGTGAATCCGCGCGACACGCATGCGGAGCGCGCGCTCCGCGTCGTCTCGCTGAAGTCGGCCAGATACAGCATCGAGCAGCCCCTGCTGCTGGGGGCATCCCTCGCCGGCGCCGCGGATGACCAGCTCGCCGCGCTGCGCCGATTCGGTCATCCGCTGGGCATGGCTTTCCAGCTTCGCGACGATGTGCTCGGGGTGTTCGGCGACGCAGCCGTCACCGGCAAGCCCGCGGGCGACGACCTCCGCGAGGGCAAGCGCACCGTCCTCATCGCCCTCACCAGGGATGCCGTCGACACCTCGACGCGCAACCTTCTCGACGAGTTGCTGGGCGATGCATCGCTCACGGACGAGCAGGTGTCGTCACTGCAGGCGACGATCGCAGGCTCAGGCGCCCTCGATCGCGTGGAGACGATGATCTCGGACTACGCCAAGGAGGCCGACCGGGCTCTGTCCGGGGCGCGCCTGGACAACGCCGCCGTCAGCGAACTCCGCGATCTCGCGCGCGCAGCGACCGTGCGGGCGGCCTGAGCGCTGCAACCGGCATGCCCGGCCTGAGCCGGGCCGCGATGACGGTCAGGCGAGAGTGCGGGCGATCCGACGGACCTCGCTCTTGTGGCCGGCGAGCAGAGCCGCGATCGGCGAGCGCCCCATCGTCTCCTCATCGCTGAGCAGCCAGTCGATGACCTCATCGTCGGTGAAGCCGGCATCCTTCAGGACGATCACGGTGCCGCGCAGCGAGGCCAGCGGCTCCCCGTCGACGATGAACACGGCCGGAACAGTGAACACTCCGTTGCGGCGGGAACCGATGAGATAGTGCTCGTCGATGAGTCGTCGCACCCGCCCGAGTGGCTCATCGAGCACCTCGACGAGATCGGGCATGGTCAGCCACTCGGTGGCATACGTTTCAGGGGCGTTCTCAGACACGTTGCCACTATCTCACCTCCGGTCTGAGGATGCATCTCGCCACTCCCGTCACGCCAGTCACACCAGTCACTCCTGTTGACTTTGGTTTACTTCCGTGCCAGCGTGGCAGAAGTCGAAAAAGGGGGAAGCTTTGAGACTGAACGCTTCGCGTCGTACGCGATATCTGACCGTGGCCGCACCTGCTGCCGTTCTGGGAACGCTCGCCGGCACGCTGGTCGCTGCGCCCGCTTCGGCGGAGGCCGCACCCGCCCTGCATCTCGTCCAGCTCAAAGACGTGGCATCGACGGCCGGCGTGCCGATGCACTCCGTGCCGGCGCAGACCAGTCCCGGCACGTACGTCGTCCAACCCGGAGACACCGTCTTCGCGATCGCCGAGCGCTTCGGACTGAGTACGGCCGACGTCCTGACCTGGAACGGACTCACCTGGCGGTCCGTGATCTACCCGGGGCAGAGCCTCACCCTCGCCGATACCGCAGTTCCGGCTGCCCCAGCCGCCGTCGAACCGGCGACGCCGGCAGCCACGACGACGCACGCCGTCGTCTCCGGTGACACCATCTACGCGATCGCCCAGAAGTACGGCACCACGGTCGACGCGGTGCTGGCTGCGAATGCCCTCACCCGCGAGTCGATCATCTACCCCGGGCAGACGCTCGCCGTCTCCGGTACGGCCGCAGCAGCCGCCTCCCCCGCGGCACCTGTCACTGCGCCTGCGGCACCGGAGGCCGGACAGACCCACACGGTCGCCGCCGGAGACACTCTCTACGGGATCGCCCAGAAGTACGGCACCACCACGCAGACGCTGTTCGCCGCCAACGGCCTGAGCGCCGCGTCGATCATCTACCCGGGCCAGACGATCGTGGTGGCCGCCTCGGCCCCTGCGCCGGCGGCGGCACCAGCGCCGACCGCTGTTGCGCACCCGCCATTGACGGCGACCCTGGATGCGGAGCAGGCGGCCAACGCCGCGCTCATCATCAGCATCGGACGACAACTGGGCATCTCCGACCGTGGCATCGCCACGGCTCTCGCGACGAGCATGGTCGAGTCCTGGATGCGAAACCTGGACTGGGGCGACCGCGACTCCCTCGGGCTGTTCCAGCAGCGGCCGAGCACCGGCTGGGGATCCGCCGAGCAGATCCGGGATGCCGACCGCAGCATCCGCGTCTTCTACGGCGGCCCGAACGACCCCAACGGCAGCGCGACGCGGGGCCTGCTCGACATCTCCGGCTGGGAATCCTTGGGCTTCGGCGCCGCGGCTCAGGCCGTGCAGATCTCGGCATTCCCTGACCGCTACGGCCAGTGGGAGGCCCAGGCCTACGAGTGGCTCGCGCTCCACGGATGACGCTCGGGGCAAACCCGCAGGGTCCAGGGGTGAGCCGCTCCCCAGGCTTTCAGGCAGTTCTCCATAGAATTTCCTCGTGACGACCAATCAGCAGGCCGACCCTCTCATCGGGCGGCTTGTCGACGGTCGCTACCGTGTCCGCGCTCGGATCGCGCGCGGCGGCATGGCGACCGTCTACGTCGCCACCGACCTGCGACTCGAACGCAGGATCGCTCTCAAGGTGATGCACGCGCATCTCAGCGACGATTCCGCGTTCCAGAGCCGGTTCATCCAGGAGGCACGGGCAGCGGCACGGCTCGCCGATCCGCACGTCGTCAACGTCTTCGATCAGGGTCAGGACGGCGAGCTCGCCTACCTGGTCATGGAGTACCTGCCGGGGATCACGCTGCGCGAGCTGATGCGCGAGCAGCGCCGTCTGACGATCCCGCAGACGATCACCATCATGGATGCGATCCTCGCCGGTCTCTCCGCAGCGCACCGCGCGGGGATCGTCCATCGCGACGTGAAGCCCGAGAACGTTCTGCTCGCCGAAGACGGCCGCATCAAGATCGGCGACTTCGGCCTCGCCAGGGCGACGACGGCGAACACCGCGACCGGAGCGCAGCTACTCGGCACGATCGCGTACCTCGCCCCTGAGCTCGTCACGCGCGGCACGGCGGACGCCCGAAGCGACATCTACGCGCTCGGCATCATGCTCTACGAGATGCTCACCGGCGAGCAGCCCTACAAGGGTGAGCAGCCGATGCAGATCGCGTTCCAGCACGCCACCGAGTCGGTGCCGCGTCCGAGCGTGCGCAACCCCGGCGTGCCGGAGCCCCTCGACGAGTTGGTGCTCTGGGCCACCGAGAAGTCGCCGGATGAGCGTCCGAACGACGCCCAGGAGATGCTCGACCGCTTGCGCGAGATCGAGCGCGATCTCGGCATCGCCCCCGCGGTTGCCGCCGCGACCATGCCTACCAAGCGTTCGCAGGCCGATTCCGGCGATCTCACCAAAGTGATGCCGAGCACCATGGTCATCGCCGATCCGACGGCCCCTGTCCCCCAACAGCTCGACAATGCGACCGTCCTCCGCCGTCGCGCTTCCAAGCGCCGCGCCCGCGGTGCGTTCCTGCTCGCTTTCGTTCTCCTGCTGGCGGTGCTCGCCGGTGGCGTCGGCTGGTGGTTCGGCTCCGGACCGGGATCCCTGATCGCGGTGCCGGGTGTCGCCGGGTCCAGCTATGACGAGGCCGCCGCGGCGCTCACGGCGGAGGGCTTCGTGCCGGCGCGAGCGGACGAGAATTCCATCGACGTGCCAGCCGAGCAGGCGATGCGCACAGAACCGGGCGAAGGAGAGCGACTGGAGGCCGGCGCGACCGTCACCGTCGTCGTCTCGATCGGCCCGAAGAAGCACGCCCTTGATCCGTTGAACGGTCAGGTGGCTGAGGAACTCCGCACCCGACTCACGGATGAGTTCCACCTGAAACTCGCGGACGACGTGGCTCTCTTCTCGGACGCAGATCCGGGCATCGTCATCAACGCATACGTCACTCCCCGCGCCGGCGGCGAGACGTACGAATGCGGCGAGGGCTGCGAAGTGTTCGAGAGCGACGCCATCGAGCTCTTCGTCTCGCTCGGACCGGTTCCCGACGTCGCCGGCATGAACGTGAACCAGGCGACGAAAGCGCTCACCGACAAGGGCCTGGTCGTCGCCGAGGAGAGTCAGACGCAGTTCAGCGACGACATCGACAAGGACCGGGTGATCGGGTACGCCGACCGAGCCGAAGAGGGGAACTGGCGGCCGGGCGATGCCATCCAGCTCATCGTGTCGAAGGGCCCTGAGCCGATCGAGGTGCCGGACGTCGACGGTGAGAGCATCCGCGAGGCCGTCCGGATCCTCGAGGAAGCGGGATTCCAGGCGGTGTCGAACGTCCCCGAGATCGTCTGGGATCTGTTCACCGCGACCAGCACCAACCCCGAGGCGGGCAGCGAGCACCCGCGTGGCACGAAGATCCAGATTCGAGCGGCGGGCTGAACAGCCTCGCCCGCAACGAAAGAACTGCTCCCACCCTGGCGGGTTGGGAGCAGTTCTTTCGTTCTGAGCCGGTGGCGTGAGCCTGGGTCAGCGCTTCGCGAGTTCCTCGGCCACCAGGAAGGCGAGCTCGAGGGACTGCATGTGGTTCAGGCGCGGGTCGCAGAGGCTCTCGTATCGGGTCGCGAGCGCGGCCTCGTCGATGTGCTCCGAGCCGCCCAGGCACTCGGTGACGTCGTCACCGGTGAGTTCGACGTGGATGCCACCGGGGAACGTCCCGACGGCACGATGCGCCTCGAAGAAGCCGCGCACCTCGTCGACGACGTCATCGAAGCGACGCGTCTTGTAGCCGGTGGGCGTGGTGATCCCGTTGCCGTGCATCGGATCGGTCACCCAGAGCGGTGTCGCACCAGAGTCGCGAACGGCCTCGAGCAGCGGCGGCAATGCATCGCGGATCTTGCCGGCTCCCATCCGGGTGATGAACGTCAGACGCCCGGGCTCACGGTTCGGGTCGAGCTTGTCGATCAGCGCGAGCGCCGTGTCCGGCGAGGTGGTCGGTCCGAGCTTGACCCCGATGGGGTTGCGGATCTTCGAGAAGTAGTCGACGTGCGCGCCGTCCAGGTCCCGCGTCCGCTCGCCGATCCAGAGGAAGTGCGCCGAGGTGTTGTACGGCGTGTCCGTGCGCGAGTCGATGCGCGTCATCGGCCGCTCGTAGTCCATCAGCAGACCCTCATGGCCGGTGAAGAACTCGACGCGCTTGAGCTCGTCGAAGTCGGCTCCGGCGGCCTCCATGAACTTGATGGCGCGGTCGATCTCGGCCGCCATCCGCTCGTAGCGCTGGTTGGCCGGGTTCTGCGCGAAGCCCTTGTTCCACGAGTGCACCTCGCGGAGATCCGCGAAGCCACCCTGGGTGAAGGCGCGGATCAGGTTCAGCGTGGAGACCGCGGTGTGGTACCCCTGCAGCAGGCGCCCCGGATCCGCCTGACGCGAACTCTCGGTGAAGTCGTAGCCGTTGACGATGTCGCCGCGGTAGGCGGGAAGAGTGACATCGCCTCGGGTCTCGTTATCGCTGGAGCGCGGCTTCGCGAACTGACCGGCCATCCGACCCATCTTCACGATCGGCATCGAGGCGCCGTACGTGAGCACGACGGCCATCTGCAGCACCGTCTTGATGCGGTTGCGGATCTGCTCGGCGGTCGCTCCGGCGAAGGTCTCGGCGCAGTCGCCCCCCTGCAGGAGGAAAGCCTGACCGGATGCCGCGCGCGCGAGGCGGTCGCGGAGGTTGTCGACCTCACCGGCGAAGACCAGCGGAGGGAGCCCCGCGATCTGCTGGGATACGGCTGCGACTCGATCAGCATCGGGCCACTGCGGCTGCTGCTTGATGGGGAGCGAGCGCCATGCGTCAAGGGCGTCGATGTGGTGCTGAAGCATCCCCCCAGCCTAGTAGGCGCTGACGCCTCAGGAGCCGCGTGTGACGTGCACCGGAAGCCGGTCCTTGACCGTCGACGCGTAGACGTCCTCGTACTCCTGGGCGCCCAGCCTCTGCAGAGCGACCATGATCTCGTCGGTGACCGAACGGAGGATGTAGCGGTCGTTCTCCATGCCCGCGTAGCGAGAGAAATCGAGCGGCTCGCCGATCACGATCCCGATCCGCATCACGCGTGGGACACGCTGCCCGATCGGCATCGCCGTGTCGGTGTCGACCATGATGACCGGGATCACCGGCACCTTCGCCTCGAGCGCCATCCGCGCGATTCCGGTCCGTCCGCGGTACAGCTTGCCGTCCGGGCTGCGCGTGCCTTCGGGATAGATGCCGAGGAGGTCGCCCTTCCCGAGCACCTGGAGTCCGGTGTTCAGCGAGGCCTCGGACGCCTTGCCCCCGGAGCGGTCGATCGGGATCTGTCCCGTGGCCTTCATGAAGAACTTCGTCGCCCAGCCCTTGATCCCGCGGCCTGTGAAGTAGTCGCTCTTGGCGAGGAACGACATCGGCCGATCGATCATCAACGGAAGGAAGACCGAGTCGGCGAAGGAGAGATGGTTGCTGGCGAGAATCGCTCCGCCGCTCGCGGGCACGTTGCGGCGGCCCACGATCCAGGGACGGAAGATCGCCTTGACCAAGGGCCCGATCGCGACGTACTTCATCAGCCAGTAGAACATCGAGGTGAAGTCTAGGGCACCGCCGCGGCATCCGCGGAGACTTCGGATATTCCCCGCCAAGGACGCGACCGGGTCTCACTAAGTGTGCGACTGGATTCCATGCCTTAGACTCGGGGACAACCCGTGTCCGACCGGTACCGAAGGAGCTGCCGTGGTCCAGTTTGAAGTCCCTGCGATCGTCCCCGCCGACCCTGACGCGAACATCGCCGACCTGCTGGTGAAGCGTGTCGAAGCCACCCCCGACCTGGCACTGTTCTCCGTGCCGGACGGCCAGGGCTGGCGCGACATCACCGCCGCAGATTTCCAGACCGCGGTCGTCGCACTCGCGAAGGGTTTCGCCGCGGCCGGCATCCAGCCCGGCGAGAAGGTCGGCTTCCTGGCGCGCACCACCTACGAGTGGACGCTCATCGACTTCGCCCTCTTCTACGCCGGCGCGGTGATGGTTCCCATCTACGAGAGCAGCTCTCCGTCCCAGATCCAGTGGATCATGGAGGATTCCGGAGCCATCGCCCTGCTCGTCGAATCGCCGGAGCACTATGCCCGCGTCGACGAGATCCGCAGCGACATCCCGCTGGTGCGTGATGTCTGGCAGCTGCACCTCGGCGCGATCGACACACTCACGGCTCAGGGAGCTTCGGTGACGGATGCCGAGATCGAGCGCCGTCGCAACCTCGCCGTCGGATCCGACATCGCCACCCTCATCTACACCTCCGGCTCGACCGGACGCCCGAAGGGCTGCGTGCTCACGCACAGCAACTTCGTCGAGCTGTGCCGCAACTCGGGCAAGGCGCTCGACAAGGTGCTGACGACACCCGGCGCCTCCACTCTGCTCTTCATCACGACGGCGCATGTCTTCGCCCGCTTCATCTCGATCCTCGACATCCACGCGGGCGTCCGCACCGGGCACCAGCCCGACACCAAGCAGCTGCTGCCCGCTCTGGGCTCGTTCAAGCCGACTTTCCTGCTCGCCGTCCCCCGCGTGTTCGAGAAGGTCTACAACTCCGCCGAGCAGAAGGCCGAGGCCGGCGGCAAGGGAAAGATCTTCCGCGCCGCCGCCGACGTGGCCATCGAGCACTCCAAGCTGCTCGAAGAGGGCAAGAAGATCCCGCTGGGCATGAAGATCAAGTTCGCGCTCTTCGACAAGCTCGTCTACAGCAAGCTGCGGGCGGCGATGGGTGGCAACGTGGCCTACGCGGTCTCCGGATCCGCTCCTCTCGGCGCGCGCCTCGGGCACTTCTTCCACAGCCTCGGTGTCGTCATCCTCGAGGGCTACGGGCTGACCGAGACCACGGCACCGGCGACGGTGAACCTCGCTGACAAGTCGAAGATCGGCACGGTCGGCCCCGCGCTTCCCGGAGTCGGGGTGCGCCTGGCCGAAGACGGCGAGATCGAAGTCCGTGGCATCAACGTGTTCAAGGAGTACTGGAACAACCCGCAGGCGACAGCCGACGCGTTCAGCGAAGGCGGCTGGTTCCGCACCGGTGACATCGGCAGCTTCGACGCCGAGGGATTCCTCACCGTCACCGGCCGGAAGAAGGAGATCATCGTCACTGCCGGCGGCAAGAACGTCGCGCCGGCAGCGCTCGAGGACCCGATCCGCTCGAATCCGATCATCGGCCAGGTGGTCGTCGTCGGCGACCAGCGCCCCTTCATCTCGGCACTGGTCACCCTCGACCCCGAGATGCTGCCGACCTGGCTTGCGAACAACGGCCTTCCCGCCGACACGTCGCTCGCCGAGGCGTCGACCAGCGAAGCCGTCCGTGCGGAGGTCCAGCGCGCGGTCGACGCCGCGAACACGCGAGTGTCGCGCGCCGAGTCCATCCGCAAGTTCACGATCCTCGACTCGGAGTGGACCGAGGCCTCCGGCCACCTCACGCCGAAGATGTCGATCAAGCGGAACGTCATCCTCAGCGATTTCGCCGACGAGATCGCCGCGATCTACGACGAGCCCGTCACCACGACGAACGTTCCGCTCGGCGGCTGACCGCAGACATGACGAAGGCCCCCGCAGATTCTGCGGGGGCCTTCGTCATTGCTCAGAACCAGGCGCTCTCGCGCACCTCGCGCATCGCCACCTTGCGCGTCTCCGGATCGAGACGCGTGAGATAGAGCTTGCCGTCGAGGTGATCGGTCTCATGCTGCAGCGCCTGGGCGAGCAGACCCTCGCCCTCCAGGACGACCGGGTTGCCGTCGAGGTCGATCCCCTCGACGCGGGCCCATGGATGCCGAGGCGTGTCATGCCAGAGTCCGGGAACGGACAGGCATCCCTCCCCCGTCGGCACGGCGTCACCGCGCACCTCGGTGAGGACGGGGTTCAGCACGTACCCGATATCGCCGTCGATGTTGTAGCTGAAGGCGCGGACGGCGAATCCGATCTGGGGGGCGGCGACGCCGGCACGTCCCGGCAGCTCGACGGTCTCCACCAGATCGGCGACGAGCGCACGGACGCCGTCATCGATCTCCTCGATCGGCGCGCAGACGGTGCGCAGAACGGGGTCGCCGAACACGCGGATCTCACGGACGGCCATCAGGCGGCCTTGGCGCGCAGGCCCTCGACCAGGAGCGCCGCGAGTTCACGGGCCGCCTGACGAGTCTCCGGGCGCAGGTTCGCGAAGACGATCGTGCCACCACCGGCGATCTGAGCGTCGTACGGCACGCGCACCACACGCTTCGCCCGGGTGGCGAAATGCGCTTCGAGTTCGTTCAGGCGCACCAGCGGGGCGCCAGGGGTGGACTGATTGAGCACGATGATCGCTTCGCGCGCCTGCTCGGCGTAGCCGTTCGTCTCCAGCCAGGTCAGCGTCTCGGAGGCGAGCCGCGCCTCATCGACGCTGAGTCCGGAGACGACGACGATCTGGTCGGAGAGATCGAGGGTCGCCGACATCACGGAGTGCACGATGCCGGTGCCGGTGTCGGTGAGCACCAGCGAGTAGTAGTGCGCGGCGACATCGGCGACATCGCGATAGTCGCTGTCGTTGAAGGCCTCGGCGATGCGCGGGTCGGCATCCGACGCCAGGACGTCCAGTCGCGTGGCGTCACGGGAGACGATCGCGGAGATGTCGTGGTAACCCCTGACCTCGTCGTGGATGCGGACGAGGTCACGGACCGACTTGCTGTGGTTCGGGCGGACGATGCGATCCGCCAGCGTGCCACGATCGGGGTTGGCGTCCACCGCGATGACGCGATCCTCGCGGGCATCGGCCAGTGCCATGCCGAGCAGTGCTGTGATGGTGGTCTTGCCGACACCGCCCTTGCGCGAGAGGACCGGCACGAAGCGAGCACCACCGGCGAGGGGAGCCGAGATCCTCGTCGTGAGCGCCTTGCGCTCACGCGCGCGACGTCCATCGCCGATGTTGATGCGACGGCCGGACAACGTGTAGAGGAGGTGGCTCCAGGCCCCCTCCGGCTCGGGCTTGGCAACCTGGTGCGGATCGAGGAGGCGATCGGCGGTGAGCAGATCGGCGCTCTCCCGCGCGGCCTCACCGAGATCGTCCAGACGCTTCGAGGTCAGCGCGACGTCGTTGCGTGCCGCGGCTCGCCGCGGCTGCGCGGCGATCGCCTTGTCGTTCGAGGTGTCCACGGGAGGGGTCTCCTTCTTGGCGGTCAGCGGTTGGACGGATGCCGCCGACACTGCGGATGCCGCCAGGTCGGCGCGCGCCTGAGCAAGGAACTGTGCAGCGGCAGCGGCCTCGGTATCGGCGTCGGTATCGGCGGCCCCGGCGTGGGCGGCGTCCTCGACGACGGGTTCTTCGACGACAGCATCCTCGACGACCGGCTCTTCGACGAGCGGCTCCTCGACGACAGCATCCTCGATGAGGACGTCTTCGATGACGGCCGAGTCCTCGACGGCAGGGGCCTCGACGGCCGAGTCCTCGACGATGTCATCCTCATCGAGTGCTTCCTCGACGGCCGGCTCCTCCACCGCTTCCGTCTCGACAGACTCCTCGACGGGCTCCGTCTCGATTCGCTGTTCCTCGGCATCCGCGATGCTCGCAGCCTCCGGCTCGGCAGGGATCTCGATGATGATGTCGGCGGCGTGGATGCGGCCGATGGCACGCGCATCCTCGAACGGCGTCTCGTCGACGATGACGTCGTCGACGATGAGGTCGGTGACGATCTCGCCCTCGACGACACCGTCGTCAGCGAGGTCGTCCTCATCCTCCTTGGGCAGCGCGACGCTCACCTGAGCGGTGCCGCCGAGGATGCCGATCCCCGTCGTGTCCAAAGACGCGGCGTCATCCAGCACCCCCCGCGAATCGTCCGCAAGCGGGTCGTCGAAGTTCTTCGGGGTCACGATGTCGCTCCAAGCTTGTGCGGGCCTCGGGTGCGCGGCCCGCCCGGACAAGATTAGTGCGCTGGGCGGATGACGACCAAAAGATCTCCCGCATCCACCTGCTGCGGGGAGGAGATCGCGAGACGTTCCACGACGCCGTCGGTGGGTGCGGTGATCGCTGCTTCCATCTTCATCGCCTCGATCGATGCGACCGGCTCACCCGCTCGAACGGATGCTCCGACCTCCGCCTTCAGCGTCACCACGCCGGAGAACGGCGCGGCGATGTGGCCCGCGATCGACGTGTCGGCCTTCTCCACCTGGTGCACGTCGACGACGATGGAGCGATCGCGGACGAAGACCGGACGCAGCTGACCGTTCAGCGTCGTCATCACGGTGCGCATGCCCTTGTCGTCCGCTTCGCCGATGGCTTCGAGCCCGACGAACAGCTGCACGCCGCGGTCGATCTCGATGACGTGCTCCTGCCCGGGGACCAACCCGTACAGGTAGTCGCTGGTATCGAGCACCGACAGGTCTCCGAACAGTTCCCGCATCTGGGAGAACTCTCGCATCGGAGCCGGGAACAGCAGGGTGTTCAGACGCGCGCGTCTGCTGGCGCTGTCGCCCGCCAGTGCCGTCTCGTCATCCGCAGAGATCTCGGTGACCCCGATACGGATCTCGCGGCCGGCGAGCACCTTGGTGCGGAACGGCTCGGGCCATCCCCCTGGCAGTTCGCCCAGCTCGCCCGCCATGAAGCCGACGACGGAATCCGGAACGTCGTACTTCCCCGGGTTCTCCTCGAAGTCGGCGGGGTCGGCCTTGACGGCGGCGAGGTGCAGGGCCAGGTCGCCGACGACCTTGGACGACGGCGTGACCTTCGGAACGCGACCGAGGATCCGATCGGCCGCGGCATACATGTCCTCGATCAGCTCGAAATCGTCGGCGAGCCCGAGCGCCTTGGCCTGCTGGCGCAGGTTCGACAGTTGACCGCCCGGGATCTCGTGGTGGTAGACCCGACCGGTGGGGCCCGGAAGACCGGACTCGAACGGCGCGTACTGATGTCTGACCGCCTCCCAGTACGGCTCGAGGTCCGATACCGCGTCGAGCGAGATGCCGCTGTCGCGATCGGTGTGCGCCAGCGACGCGATCAGGGCCGAGAGCGAAGGCTGGCTCGTGGTACCGGAGAGGGGTGCGGATGCCGCATCCACGGCGTCCACGCCGGCCGCACTGGCCGCAAGGAGAGTAGCGAGCTGCCCACCCGGCGTGTCGTGGGTGTGCAGGTGCACCGGGAGGTCGAAGCGCTCACGGAGCGCACTGACGAGCTTCGCCGCAGCCATGGGCCGGAGGAGGCCCGCCATGTCCTTGATCGCGAGGATGTGTGCGCCCGCGTCGACGATCTGCTCGGCGAGGCGCAGGTAGTAGTCGAGTGTGTAGAGATCCTCGGCCGGATTCAGCAGGTCGCCTGTGTAGCAGAGCGCGACCTCGGCGACGGCGGTGCCGGTGGCGCGAACGGCTTCGATCGCCGGGCGCATCTGATCGACGTCGTTGAGCGCGTCGAAGATGCGGAAGATGTCCACGCCGCTGGCCGCTGCCTCGGCGACGAACGCCTCGGTCACGGCCGTCGGGTAAGGGGTGTAGCCCACGGTGTTGCGGCCGCGGAGAAGCATCTGGATCGCGACATTCGGCAGCGCCGCCCGCAGCTTGTCCAGTCGCTCCCACGGATCTTCGCCGAGGAAGCGCAGTGCGACGTCGTAGGTCGCACCGCCCCAGGCCTCCACCGAGAGCAGCTGCGGGGTGAGGCGGGCGATGTGCGGGGCGACCGCGACCAGGTCGCGTGTGCGTACTCGCGTCGCCAGCAGGGACTGGTGCGCGTCGCGGAACGTCGTGTCGGTGACGGCCAGTGCCGTCTGCGCTCGAAGGCTCCTGGCGAATTCCTCGGGGCCGAGTTCGAGCAGTCGCTGCCGCGAACCCGGTGCGGGAACAGCATCCAGGTCGATCACCGGAAGCTTGGTCACGGGGTCGATCGCACCCGGATGAGCCCCGTTCGGCTTGTTGACCGTGACATCGACCAGCCAGTTCAGGATCTTCGTGCCGCGGTCCTTGGACACTCGGCCGCGCAGCAGATCGGGCCGCTCGTCGATGAACGAGGTGCTCACATCGCCGGCGATGAACGACTCGTCCTCGAGCAGCGCCTGCAGGAACGCGATGTTCGTGGAGACACCACGGATGCGAAACTCCGCCAGCGCTCGACGGGCACGGGCGACCGCTGCGGGGAAATCGCGCCCGCGGCAGGTGAGCTTGGACAGCATCGAGTCGAAATGCGGGCTGATCTGTGAACCGGCGGCGGTCGTGCCGCCGTCCAGGCGGATACCCGCGCCGCCGGGCGAACGGTAAGTGGTGATCTTGCCCGTGTCCGGACGGAATCCCTGCGTCGGATCCTCGGTCGTGATCCGGCACTGCAGCGCGGCGCCGCGCACGTGTAGAAGCTCTTGCTGCAGACCGAGCTCTGCGAGCGTCTGGCCCGCGGCGATCCGCATCTGGGTCTGGACGAGGTCGACGTCGGTGATCTCCTCGGTGACCGTGTGCTCGACCTGGATACGCGGGTTCATCTCGATGAAGACGACTTCGCCCGCTCGCTCCCCCGCCGTCTCCAGCAGGAACTCCACCGTGCCCGCGTTCTCGTAGCCGATCGATCGCGCGAACGCCACACCGTAACCGTGCAGGGCCGTGCGGATGCTGTCATCGAGGTTCGGCGCCGGAGCGATCTCGACGACCTTCTGGTGGCGGCGCTGCACCGAGCAGTCGCGCTCGAACAGGTGAACAGTCTCACCGGTCTTGTCGGCGAGGATCTGCACCTCGATGTGGCGCGGGCGCACGACGGCCTGCTCCAGGAACATCCGCGCGTCGCCGAAGGCGCTCTCTGCCTCGCGCATCGCTTCGGCCAGCGCCGGAGCGAGCTCGCCCTTCGACGCGACCCTGCGCATCCCGCGCCCGCCGCCACCGGCGACGGCTTTGGCGAAAAGCGGGAAGCCGATGTCGTCGGCCTGCGCGACGAGGGCATCGATGTCGTCGGATGCTTCGGTCGAGCGCAGCACCGGAACTCCGGCCTCGATGGCGTGCCGCTTCGCTTCGACCTTGTTGCCCGCCATCTCAAGGACGTGGGCGGGCGGCCCGATGAAGACGATGCCGTTCGCCGCAGCCTTCTCCGCGAGTTCCGGGTTCTCCGACAGGAAGCCGTATCCGGGATAGATCGCGTCGGCGCCGGACTCCCTGGCGACGCGGATGATCTCGTCCACGTCGAGGTAGGCGCGCACCGGGTGGCCGCGCTCCCCGATCTGGTAGGCCTCATCCGCCTTCAGGCGATGCAGGGATCCACGGTCCTCATAGGGGAAGACAGCGACCGTCCTGGCTCCCACCTCGAACGCGGCGCGGAAGGCCCGGATCGCGATCTCGCCGCGATTGGCCACAAGGATCTTCTGGAACATGCACACCTCTGAGAGCTCGACGTGCGGCGTTTTCGTCGCACATGGGGCGGGGCTGAGTGTTTCCTCAGCCTAGGGGAAGGTAACGTGGAGTCCGTGCACGTACTCAGCGTCAGCTCTCTCAAGGGCGGTGTCGGCAAGACGACCGTGACTCTCGGCCTGGCCTCAGCGGCTTTCGCCCGAGGCGTCCGGACCCTCGTCGTCGACCTCGACCCGCAGTCCGATGTGTCAACCGGCATGGATATCCAGGTTGCCGGCCGGCTCAACATCGCTGATGTCCTGGCGAACCCGAAGGAGAAGATCGTCCGCCAGGCGATCACCTCCAGCGGCTGGGCGAAGGTCCACCCCGGAACGATCGACGTGCTCATCGGCAGCCCTTCGGCGATCAACTTCGACGGACCGCATCCGAGCGTCCGCGACGTCTGGAAGCTCGAAGAAGCCCTCGCCGCGGTCGAAGCCGATTACGATCTCGTGCTCATCGACTGCGCCCCGTCACTGAATGCCCTCACCCGCACGGCCTGGGCTGCGAGCGACCGCGTCATGGTCGTCACCGAGCCGGGTCTGTTCTCGGTCGCGGCGGCCGATCGAGCCCTTCGCGCGATCGAAGAGATCCGTCGCGGACTCTCCCCTCGTCTGCAGCCGCTCGGCATCGTGGTGAACCGGGTGCGCCCGCAGTCGATCGAGCACCAGTTCCGCATCAAGGAACTGCGCGATATGTTCGGGCCTCTCGTGCTCGCCCCGCAGCTTCCGGAGCGTACCTCGCTGCAGCAGGCGCAGGGCGCCGCGAAACCCTTGCACATCTGGCCGGGCGACTCCGCTCAGGAACTCGCCGCGGACTTCGACTCGCTGCTGGATCGAATCATCCGCACCGGTCGTATCACGGTTTCCGAGACGGGCACCCAGTCCTGACAACCAACGCAGAATAAAAACGGCCATCCTCTCGCGAGGGTGGCCGTTCTCTTTCGAGTCGGAGACTACGCCGAACGCTTGGTTCGGCGAGCCGAGAGTTCGTCGACCGGGTCCGGTGCCGTCGGATCGAACTCGACGAGCGTCGACTCCACTTCGCGGAGTACCTTCCCGACGGCGATGCCGAAGACGCCCTGACCGCGGCTGACCAGGTCGATGACCTCGTCGTTCGAGGTGCAGAGGTAAACCGACGCACCATCGCTCATGAGCGTGGTCCCGGCGAGATCGCGGATGCCGGCAGCGCGAAGCTGGTCGACGGCCGTACGGATCTGCTGAAGCGAGATGCCCGTGTCGAGCAGTCGCTTGACGAGCTTGAGGACCAGGATGTCGCGGAAGCCGTAGAGCCGCTGCGAACCGGACCCGCTGGCGCCGCGGACGGTGGGAACCACCAGCTCGGTGCGCGCCCAATAGTCCAGCTGGCGGTACGTGATCCCGGCTGCGCGTGCGGCGACCGCACCGCGATAGCCGACCTCATCATCCATGGCGGGCAGACCGTCCGTGAAGAGGAGTTCGGACACGAACCGCGGGTCGCCTGAAAGCTCATCCGCATTCATCTGAAATCCTCTCTGGAGCCGTTACCTCCACGCTAGAGCAGTGCCCCAGCAGCAGCAATGACATCTGCACTTCGGTGCAGGTGTGTCGCAATCAGTTCGTTACGAAAGCACTCGCGAGAGGGCATCCTTGACGAACAGCGAGCGCACTTCGTCGATCTTGGTGGCCAGCTCCGGGGCCATCTCGCTCGCCTTGGCGCGCGAGACGGCATCCGTCCGGCGCAGCAGCGCGGACATCGCCGATTCGATGAGCGCCACTTCGCGTTCTGCCCCCTGCCGGATGGAACGCAGATGCCGAGGCTCGATGCCGTGCCGATCCAGTGCGACGAGACCACGCAGCAGTGCGACCGTCGCTTCGGGATATGTCTCGGACGCTGTGATGACGCCGGTGCTGATCGCGTCGTTGAGGAGCTGCGGGCCGGCACCGGCCGCGGAGAGCAACTCGCCGCGACGGTAGCGTCGCGGCGGAGGCGTGATCGAGGGCGGCGGTGCAAGAGCCGCTCCGGCTCCGCCATTCGTCTCGGCGTCGTCGAGCTGCTCCCGGATGACGCTGAGCGGCAGATAGTGGTCGCGCTGCAGCACGAGGCCGAGGCGCAGCCGTTCGATGTCCGCCTGCGAGAACTTGCGGTAGCCCGACTCGGTTCTCGAGGGCGTCACGATGCCCTGCACCTCGAGGAAGCGCAGCTTGCTGGAGGTGAGTTCCGGAAACTCCGGGGTGAGCCGAGCGAGCACCTGACCGATGCTCAGAAGACCCGCGGACGCTGAGCGTTCGCGGGCGTGAGGTGCCGCCATCAGCCGTTCGCCGCCGAGCGGTCGACGGATGAGAGGAAGAAGTTCAGCCGGAACTTGCCGACCCGCAACTCGGAACCGTCGACGAGTGCACTGCGGTCCACGCGCTCCCCGTTCACGTAGGTGCCGTTGAGCGAGCGCTGGTCGATGATCTCGAAGGACGAGCCGTTGCGAGTGATCTCAGCATGACGACGCGACACGGTCACATCATCGAAGAAGATGTCCGCCTCCGGGTGACGACCGACCGTCGTGACGTCGGTGTCGAGGAGGTAGCGGGCGCCGGCGAGTGCGCCGGAGCGCACCAGCAGCAGCGCTGATC
This sequence comes from Microbacterium sp. LTA6, assembly GCF_045690355.1. Lineage (NCBI taxonomy): Bacteria > Bacillati > Actinomycetota > Actinomycetes > Micrococcales > Microbacteriaceae > Microbacterium > Microbacterium sp. LTA6. The sequence continues at coordinate 2,937,736 of NZ_CP147855.1, read as the reverse complement.
CGGCGGGCAACGCCGCGATCGCGGACTGCTCGACCTCGGTCAGCTCCGCCCCGAAGGGAACGAACGACAGATCGGAATCATGCCCGAACGTCTGCGTTACATCGTGCTTCTGCTCGCCGGAACGGTGAATCGCTTCCCCGCCCGATCGGCTCTCGCTGTCTGTCACAGTGGCCCTCCTCGTTGTCCAGACTATCCGATGCCGGGGGCGCCGCGGGAGGTCGGGTTCGCACTCAGCCCGCACATACCGGAGATTCATAGGCTGACCAGGTGCACACGACCGTTCGCCACCGCCCCGCTGCCCTGCTCACCGCCCCGCTCGCCCTCGCCGCGACGCTGTTGACAGCTTTTCTGGTGCTGGGCACTCCGCTGCCGGCATCCGCGCATGACAGCCTGCAGGCATCGAGTCCGGCCGCCGATACGACGGTGGAGACGCTGCCAGCCGAGCTGACGCTCACCTTCAGCGCGAAGCTGATCGACGGCGAAGGGGCGACGGAAGTCGTGGTCACGGATGCCGCCGGCCGATCTGTGACCGACGGAGCAGCGACCGTCGACGGCGCGATCGTCACCCTGCCGCTGGTGGCCGAGGCGGACGCCGGCGTCTACCACGTGATCTGGAAGGTCGTCTCCAGCGACGGCCATCCGACAGACGGGGAGTTCTCCTTCACCGTGGCCACGAGCACCCTCACGGAACCGACCGCAGCGCCGACCACCGCCCCCGCCCCCTCGGAGACGCCGTCGGCCGAGCAGAGCCCGCCGGCCACCGCGACGACCGAGGGCACTCCCGCGGACGGCGATGCGTTCCTGGGCGCTCTGCCCTGGATCATCGGTGCCGTGGTCGTCGCGGGGCTCGGCGGCGCGGTCGTCGCCGTCATGGTCTCGAGGGCCCGTCGCAGGGGCGCTGCATCCGATTCCGACGACGCCTCAGCGCGCTAGGCTTGAGGCATGCCACACTACGATGTCGTCGTTCTCGGCGCGGGTCCTGGCGGATACGTCGCCGCCGTTCGCAGCGCACAGCTCGGCCTGTCCACTGCCATCATCGAGGAGAAGTACTGGGGCGGTGTCTGCCTCAATGTGGGCTGCATCCCCTCCAAGGCTCTTCTGAAGAACGCAGAGCTCGCGCACACCCTGAAGCACAAGGCCGAGTTCTTCGGCATCTCGGGTGAGTTCACGCTCGACTTCGGCAAGGCGTGGGATCGCAGCCGCGAGGTGGCCGACGGTCGCGTCAAGGGCATCCACTTCCTGATGAAGAAGAACAAGATCACCGAGTACGACGGTCGCGGGACCTTCACCGGCCCCAAGGCGATCTCGGTCGCGAAGACCGATGGCACGACCGAAGAGGTCACCTTCGACAACGCCATCATCGCCACCGGCTCGACGGTGCGCCTGCTTCCCGGCGTGACGCTGAGCGACAACGTCGTCACCTACGAGGCGCAGATCCTCTCGCGTGAGCTGCCGGAATCGATCGTCGTCGTCGGCGCCGGCGCCATCGGCATGGAGTTCGCGTATGTCATGACGAACTACGGCGTCAAGGTCACGATCATCGAGTTCCTCGACCGTGCGCTCCCGAACGAGGATGCGGACGTCTCCAAGGAGATCGCCAAGCAGTACAAGAAGCTCGGCGTCGAGATCCTCACCTCGACCAAGGTCGAGACGGTCGTCGACAACGGCTCGTCCGTCACCGTCACCTACACGGCCAAGGACGGCCAGCAGAGCTCGATCGAGGCCGACAAGGTCCTGATGTCGATCGGCTTCGCTCCGAGTGTCACCGGCTTCGGCCTGGAGAACACCGGCGTGAAGCTCACCGACCGTGGCGCGATCGACATCGATGACCACATGCGCACCAACGTCGAGGGCATCTACGCGATCGGTGATGTCACCGCGAAGCTGCAGCTCGCCCACGTCGCAGAGGCGCAGGGCGTGGTCGCCGCCGAAACCATCGGCAAGGCCGAGACGATGACTCTGGGCGACTACCGGATGATGCCGCGGGCGACGTTCTGCTCGCCCCAGGTGGCGTCCTTCGGTCTCACCGAGCAGCAGGCCAGGGACGAGGGGCGCGACATCAAGGTCGTGTCGTTCCCGTTCATGGCCAACGGCAAGGCGCATGGCCTCGGCGAGCCGGTCGGCTTCGTGAAGCTCATCGCGGATGCCGAGCACCTCGAACTCATCGGCGCACACATGATCGGCCCGGACGTCTCGGAGCTCCTCCCCGAGCTCACGCTCGCGCAGAAGTGGGATCTGACGGCTCTCGAGCTCGCTCGCAACGTGCACACCCACCCGACGCTGTCCGAAGCCCTGCAGGAGGGCTTCCACGGCCTCGCCGGGCACATGATCAACTTCTGATCAGCCTGAGCTGAAACGGCCTGACTACGAATCCGTAGTCAGGCCGTTTTCAATCCGGCCCGCTGCCCATCGCCGCCCCAGTTCCCACACGGAGGAGATCCCATGACCGAGCCGAACCGCCTGTATGGAGAAGTCGTCGAAACCGAGCTCCTCTCTCCCCATCTGCTGCGCGTCGTCCTCGGCGGATCCGGGCTGGACGCCTTCGAGCCGATCGAGGACACCGACCAGTACGTGAATTGCTTCTTCCTCCCCGACGGAGCTCCCTACGAGGTCCCGTTCACCGACGACGCGGTCCGGGAGCTCCCGCGCGAGCAGCGCCCGTTCGCCCGCAGGATCACCGTGCGCGCGTGGGACTCGCAGACGCGGCGGCTGGCCCTCGATTTCGTCGCCCATGGGGATGTCGGGTACGCCGGGAGATGGGCGCTGCACGCCCAGCCCGGCGACCGGCTGCAGCTGCGTGGCCCGGCCGGCGGCTACCGCCCTGAGGATGACGCCGACAGCTATCTGTTCGTCGGCGACGCCAGTGCGCTTCCCGCGATCGCCGCATCCGCTGAGGCCGTTCCCGAGGGACGACCGGTGGTGATCATCGCCGAAGTCGGCTCGGCCGAGGACGAGATCCCACTCGCCTCGCCGGGCGAACTCACCGTGCGCTGGGTGCACACGGTCGACGGCGGAGACCCCGACGCCCTCCTGGCCGATGCCGTGGCCGCACTTCCCCCGCTGGAAGGAGTCGTGAGCGCGTTCGTGCACGGCGAGGCCGAATCAACACGCGCGGTGCGCCGCGTGCTGCTGAGCGCGGGCATCGTCGCCGAGGATCGTCTGTCCTGCTCCCCCTACTGGCGCCTCGGACACGATGACGAGGCATGGCGATCCGTCAAGGCGGCCTGGGTCCGCGAAGTCGCCGCCGAGACGCTTCCCACCCCGGTGCGTGGCGAACCATCATCCGCCTGACGGTTACCGCTCCTAAAGCCCCTTCATCGTGATCGTGTCCGCCATCCGTCCGTTCCCGGCGCCCGACCCGAGCACGCGGATCAGGAATTCTCGGGTGTGCACGACGAGAGGCTGCGCCGGAGCACCCATCGCCATGTAGAAACGGGCACGGCTCTGGGTGCGGCGAGCAGCTCGTCTGCTGCGCCGTTCGAACCCGCGGAGGCCCGTCGTCCCGCGCCCCAGCGATTGCTCGATCCGGTCGGCGAGGCGCAGGGCATCCAGCCAGCCGAGGTTCATCCCCTGTCCCCCGATCGGGCTGATCTCGTGCGCGGCATCCCCGAGCAGGAAAACGCGGCCCACGACCGTACGGGCAGCGAGATGCTGAGCCGCCCAGAACGCCGTCGGCCGGACGCCGTCGGGGACGGTCAGCCCGACACCCGTGCGTTCCTCGATCGCCGCGCGGAGATCGGCGGCGTTCCAGCGCGCACTCGCCGCGGCTGCTGAGCCGCCCGACGCATTCCGCACCACCCATCGCCGGATGCCGCCGGGGAGCGGGAAGGACTCCACCAGCCCTCCGGGTTCGCAGTACAGACGTGCACGAGAGTCCGCGGCAGGGGCGGGGACATCCATCATCAGGTAATCGGCGGTGCCGCGTCGCCGCTGCCATCCGATTCCGAGCATCTCGCGGATGCCGCTGCGCACACCGTCCGCTGCGACGAGAAAGGATGATGTGAGCTCGCGACGGTGCCCGCCGATGTCGACGGTCAGCCTGACGAACTCGTCCTCGTCTCTGACGGCGAGCGCGTCGCATCCCGACCGGAGCGCCGCCGCGTCGACCTGTTCGAGTCGTTCGCGCAGCAGCGCGCCCGTCCGATGCTGCGGCAGGACCAGGACCGGTCGATCACGCGTGAAGTCGACAGAGGCCAGCGTGCGTCCCCGGCTGAGCACATCACCGCCTTCCAGCGCCAACGCTTCCGCGCGCACGCGATCGCCGATCCCGGCCGCATCGAGGGCGTCCAGACCGGGCGGGTGGATTCCGATCGCCCTGCTGCGCTCGTCTGCTCCGGTGCGCTTCTCGCAGACGGCGACGTCCATCCCCCGCTGGGCGAGCAGGCAACCGAGCAGCAGCCCCACCGGGCCCGCGCCGACGATCACGACGTCGTGGTCAGGCATCAGCCCGCTCCCACCGCAGTTCCAGCCGGGCCGGAACCCCTGTCCGCACCGCCCATCCGGCCGGCACCACGGCCGTCAACTCCCGCGCGGTGTATGAGCGGCGGATGCTGGTCAGCCCATCATCTCGAATGAACGATCCGGCGAGAAGGTTTCCGGCGAACGGCCACGTGGCAGCGGCGAAGAGCGCATAAGCGGCTCTGCTCCGCGCGATGTCGTGATGCACGACGAGGCCACCATCGCCGACGAGTCGACGGGTATCCGCCAGAAGCTCCTGCAGCTCATCGTCGGCGAGGTGATGGAGCAGATGGTTGGACATCACCACATCGAAGACGGCGCCCTCCCTAACCAGGTCGGAGGTGTGCGCGCAGCGGTATCGCACCCCCGCGCCATCGTCATGGGACTCGGCCCAGCTCACCGCGCGACGGTCGGCATCCAGCGCGGTGATCTCGGCATCGAGGCCGTCCCGGCGCAGCCGCCTGGCGAGTTCGCGGCACAGGTCGCCGCCGCCGGCGCCGACATCGAGGATGCTGATCGAGCGTCGCCTGGCGCGCGGGCGCACATCACGCCGATAGATGAGTCCTGGGCGGGAGACGATCGCGTTCACCAGCCGGAATCGCTGATACGTGCGATCCAGCATCCGGCGATCCGCACCAGGGTCGTCCATCAGCTCGCGCAGCCCCACCGCGCGAGCCGACAGTTCAGGCGGCATGGCTCCTCGGGGCGACGACGGTCATCAGAGCGCTCTCCGCGGTGAGTCCTGGACCGAAGGCCATCGCCGACACCCGATCGCCGTCCTGCGCCCCTTCGTCGAGGATCCGCTTCATGACGAAGAGGACGGTGGCGCTGGACATGTTGCCGTTGGTGCGCAGGGTCTCGCGCGCGGGATGGAGCTGCTCGTCGGTGAGTCCCAGCTTCTCCTGCACCCGGTCGAGGATGCTGCGCCCGCCGGGATGGATCGCCCAGTGCTGGACCGCCTCGCCGATCGCGTCGTCTTCGAACGCCGCGGCGAGCGCGGGCTCCGCGTACAGCGGCCGGATCGCGTCGTGGATGCTCTCGCCGATGATCTGCGGCACCGCGGTCGAGAGGACCATCTCGAATCCCTGATCGCCGATCGTCCAGGCCATGTCCTGCTCTCCCCTCTCCGTGATCGCGGTGTGGAACCGGTCCAGGCGCAGGGCCGGCACGTCCGAGTCGAATGTGCGCGCGGTGACGATGCCCGCTGCCGCACCGTCCGCGAAGAGGGAGGAGGCGACGATCAGGTCGGGGTCGTCGGAGGAGCGCAGATGCAGCGTGCACAGCTCGACACTGACGACGAGCACCACCGCATCCGGATCGGCCGCGCAGAACTGGCTCGCCGCCCGCAGCGCCGGCATCGATGCGTAGCAGCCCATGAACCCCAGGTGGTAGCGCTGTACTCCGTCGGGCAGACCGAGGGCGCGCACGATCTCGTAGTCGGGACCGGGTGCATGGAATCCGGTGCAGGACACCGTGATGACGTGGGTGACATCGGCGGCGGTGATGTCCGGGTCGGCATCCACCGCTCGGCGCGCCACCTCGACGAACAGCCGGCCGGCCTCGCGCGTGTACAACTCGTTGCGCACTTTGGTGCCAGGAGCGAGCAGTTCACCGGATGATCTGTCGAAGATTGTCGGTTCGTCGACGTCGGCTTTCAACGACAGTTCGGTGAGCACCGTGTGCCGGGTCTCGATGCCGGACACATTGAACGACGTCGCCACGATCCGCTTCGCCAACCGCCCGATATCGGGCTGGGCGGCGAAGACGTCTCGCACCTCCTCCTGGATCAGAACAGTGTCGGGGACCATCGTCTGCAGGGACCGGAGCACGGGAGCGAGGCGCATGGTGTCACTCAAGCATGCCGCGTGCCTCCACGGAAGGGGGTGGCATCGAGACCGCTTCTCTGCGATGCTCGCCTGTTCAGAAGCCGAGTGCGCGGGCGAGTTTCGAGCCGGATGCCGAGTGCCGCCCGCCGGCGGCGAAGACCGCCGTCTGCACGGCGAGGAAGAATGTCGTGCGACCTGCGGCGTCGGTGGGTGCCGCCGGACCCAGCTCCATCTCCCACTCCCGCCATTCGCGCTGCGTGCCGGTGCGGAGGTCCGTGGCGCGGACATGGTCGTCGACGAACTCGGCGACGACACCGTCTGGACCGGTGAGCAGATAGGCGACGCGGTCGTTCTCGATGCGCGCCAACGGGGTGAGCGGCTCTGTCGTCCAGCGGGCGATCATGTCGGCGATCGCATCGGGGAGGGCGTCGCCCTCTCCGAGCGGCCAGCCGAGCTCGAGGCGCCCATCCCCCTCCCGGGGTCCCTTCAGATGCCACCCCGCGTCGGGTCCGCCCGTGCGCCGGCGCAATGCGACGCCGGAACGCGAGAGAGTGCCGTCGACAGTATCGAGGTAGCGCGCGTCGAGCGCCCTGACCTCTCCCTCGGTGACCGCGTCCACGCCGGGGATCGCGTCCCAGCTCGGCAGGGGCGTCTCGGGATCGACGTCGAACTTGCGCTCGATCTCGATCGTTCGGGAGGGTTCAGTCATCTGCCGGATTGATGTCCTCGAGGGACTCGTCGTACCAGTAGTCGACCTCGGTGGGTCCGTCGTGCGGGCCGGTGTTCTCCGGTTCGCCGCGTCGGTTGTACACCACCTGAGTCTCGCTGTAGGGGACGATCAGCTTGTCGTCCGCGTCGCCGAGGGGAATGATCTGCCCGTCCAGCGGGCCGCCGTGAAGCCGTGCAAGTGCCATGTGCTCACCCTAGCGTCGCTCCGCTGCAGCGAGGGAGAAGGCTGCGGCGGGGCATTCAGCCCGCCGCGACGCCGAGGATGGCCCCGACGATCATCCATGGGCCGAAGGCGATCCGAGTCGAGCGATCCGCGCGACGCAGGGCCATCAGCACCAGCGCGTACAGCGCACCGAGCACGAAGGCGGATGCCGCTCCGACGGCGAGCGCCTGCCAGCCGTGCCACCCCAGCACCACCCCGATCACGGCGGCGAGTTTCACATCCCCGCCGCCCATGCCTTCCCTGCTCACCATGCGCAGCGCCGCATAGAAACCGCCCAGGATCAGCATCCCCAGCACTGCCCCGATCAGCGGCCGGGACTGTCCGGTCAACAGTGCTTCGGCCACCACGAGCACCAGCAGCGCGACGAGCGTGGGCAGGACGATCCTGTTCGGCAGCCGGTGCGTCCGCACGTCGATGACAAGGAGCCAGCCGCCGATTCCGAGCAGCGCGAGGTGCACGACGACGGCGAGCACTTCATGGAGGTCCATCAGGGAAGGCTAGAAGATCGGCGGGTGCCGCGTGCGCGGGCTGTGGATAACTCGTCGCGTCGCGTCAGAGGCCGACGATGTCGAGGTGGACCAAGACGATATCCCCCTCGCCGATCCCCTGGGCCTCGCGAATCGCCTTCTTCAGCGGCAGCACGTAGCCCGCGTCACCGGGAAAGATCGAGGTCGTCCAGTGGGAGGAGCCGATTGCGGCGTGCACTCGGAGGGAACCGAATCCGCGTGACGGTGCGGGCAGCTCGCGCAGGTCGTCGGAGAGCTCTTCCGGCATGGTCGCGAAGAACCACGATGCCGTGCGCGCGTCCCACCGGGTCACGGCGCTCTCGAATTCGATCCGCATGGCCACAGCGTAGTCAGCGCATCCGACATCGCTGCGCTCGCACTGATGTCCGACGTTCGAATTATCGTCTTCATCATCACTTGCTTTATTCGAATATATCTTCGAGGATGGTTACATGGGGATCGGGCTCGATGCGGTGACCGCGCTCTCTCCGGCTGGCGACTCCCGCGCCGGAGAGGTGCTGCGGCTGCGCCGCGAGATCAGCAGGATGCAGCGCCGTCGCAGCGAGCTTCCGCTGCTCCCCCTCGACCCCGCCTTCGCCTCCCTGCTGCCGGAAGAGGGATTGCAGATGGGCGCCGCGTACACGGTCTCCTCCTCACCGAGTCTCGTGCTGGCGCTGCTGAGCGCGGCATCGCAGAAGGGGCTCTGGTGCGCCGTGATCGGCATGCCGACTCTGGGCGTCGAGGCCGCGGCGGGGTTCGGCATCGACCTGTCACGGTTGATCCTCGTCCCTGAACCCGGCGAGCGCTGGCTGGCCGTGACCTCCGCTCTCTCCGAGGTGGTCCCGCTCATCGCCGTGCACCCCGGTACGCGAATGCGCGATGCGGACGCCTCCCGCCTGAATGCGCGCCTGCGCGACCGCGGCTGCACGCTGCTCGTGACCGAGTCCCTCGCCACCGGCACCTGGCCGCAGAGCGAGGGGACCATCCGGCTCCGCGATCCGCACTGGCACGGTCTCGGCACCGGTTGGGGTCTGCTCTCGGACTGCACCGTGACGGTGACCGCGCAGACCAGGCGCACGCCGATGCCCTCGAGCGTTCAGGTCCGGCTGCCGGGCTCGCACGGAGCCGTCGAGACCGTCGACACGATGGCACCTCCCGTCGAGATCTCCCGCTGGGCGGTCGCCGGATGAACGCCCCGCTCCGCGTCCTCGTGCTGTGGTTCCCCGACTGGCCGCTGCGGGCCGCTCTCGGGAGTCCGCCTCCGCATCCGCCCACGGCCCTGGTGCACGCGAACGCCGTGGTGGCCTGCACGGCGTCGGCACGCGAGCACGGCGTCCGCGCCGGGCAACGCCGCCGGGTCGCACAGGGGCACCTTCCGGCACTGCGGGTACTCCCCCACGATCCGGCCAGAGACGAACGCGCGTTCCTCCCCGTGCTGCATCTCATCGAGAAGCATGCCCCCGGCACCTCTCTGCTGCGCCCAGGACTCGCTGCTCTCCGCGCACGGGGCATCGCCCGGTTCCACGGCGGGGAGAGCGAGGCGGCAGATGCCCTCCTCCGCGTCCTCACCCATGCCGGCTTCCCCGAGGCGCGGATCGGCATCGCAGACGGCCCGTTCACGGCAGAGGCGGCCGCCCGCAGTATCCGCCCCTGGACCATCGTGCCCCCTGGCGGAGCGAAGGAGTACCTGAGCGCGTTCGATGTGCAGGCGCTGCGCGACGAGCAACTGGCCGGTCTCCTGATCCGGCTCGGGGTGCGCACCCTCGGAGAGTTCGCCGCTCTCGACGCCCTCGAGGTACGGGATCGCTTCGGAGAGCGCGGGGCACGTCTGCATGCGCTCGCCGCCGGCGCCGATTCCCGTCCGCTCGTCCCTCGTCCTCCTGATCCGGAGCTCGTGCGGGCTGTGGAGTTCGAGCCCCCGCTGGGTGGTGCGGATCAGGTGGCCTTCGCCGTGCGGCAGACAGCGGATGCGGTGATGCTCGCCCTCGGCGATGCCGACGTCGTCTGCACCGAGGTGCGCATCGACCTGACCGACGACAACGGCCTGGTCTTCTCCCGCTCCTGGCTGCATCCGACCTGTTTCGACGCCGCCGACCTCGTCGACCGGGTGCGCTGGCAGCTGGAGGCACTGGCGGCGGAGCATGCGAAGGAGCCCGTCGACGAGGCCAGAGCCTTCGGCGGCATCGCCGCTGTGCGCATCACCCCTGTCGCAGTCGACGATGCCGCTCACCATCAGCCGGGACTCTTCGGTTCGGGATCCGACGAACGCCTGCATCACGCCGTCTCCCGCGTGCAGACGATGGTCGGTCATCAGGGCGTGGTCACCGCTGCGGTCGCCGGTGGTCGCTGGCTCGCCGACCGGCAGGTGCTCACGCCGTGGGGCGAGCGCACGGTCACCCCCCGGGATCCGGATCGCCCCTGGCCCGGCAGCCTTCCCGATCCGGTGCCGGCCGAGGTCTTCCTGCCACCACGACCCGTCGTCCTGGAAAGCATCGTCGGCACCGAGGTCGGCATCGACGAGAGAGGGATGCTCTCCGCCGACCCCGCACGCATCGACGGCGCCGCCGTGCAGGCATGGGCGGGGCCGTGGCCGATCGACGAGCGCCGGTGGACCGCGGCGCAGGGCCGCCGCGGGCACCGATTGCAGATCGTCGACGACCGGAACCGGGCGTGGTTGGTCTTCCGCGCCCGTGATCGCTGGTGGGCAGAGGGCAGGTACCGCTGATGGGGTGGCACAATCCCCCGCTGACCTGGGCAGAGCTGGAGCGCACCCTCAGCGGCGAAGAACCCGTCGAGAAGAGCCCGACCGCCGAACCTCCGGCCCACCGCACCGATCCGGGGCCGGTGAGCCGGAAACGAAAGCACATCCCGCCCGCGGAGATCACCCGCCCTGCGGATGCTGTGCCCTACGCCGAGCTGCACGCCCATTCCTCGTACTCGTTCCTCGACGGCGCCTCATCGCCGGAGGATCTCCTCGCCGAGGCCGAGCGACTCGGCCTCACCGCCCTCGCCCTCACCGATCACGACGGCTTCTACGGCGCTGCGCGCTTCGGCGAACTGGCCGAGACCATGAAACTCCAGGTGCAGACGGTGTTCGGCGCCGAGCTGTCCCTCGATCTGCCTGCACCGCAGCGGGGTGCCGCCGACCCCGCCGGCGAGCATCTGCTCGTTCTCGCGGGTGGGCTGGAGGGCTACCACCGCCTCTCCGGAGCGATCTCCGCCGCCCAGCTGCGAGGCGGCGAGAAGGGCCGCCCCGTCTACGATCTCGACGAACTCGTCGAGAAGGCCGGCGGTCACTGGACGATTCTCACGGGCTGCCGCAAGGGCGGCGTGCGACGAGGGTGGGAGCAGGGGGATGCCGAGACGCCACTGCGGCGCCTCGTCGACCTGTTCGGACGCGATCATGTCGCCGTCGAACTGTTCGATCACGGCGATCCGCTGGACTCCCGCCGCAATGACGCCCTCGCCGAGCTCGCCGGTCGGATGCGGCTGCCGGTCGTGGCCACGAACAACGTGCATTACGCCGCTCCCGGGCGCGCCGGGCTCGCCGAGGCGGTGGCCGCCGTGCGGGCGGTACGCAGCATGGACGATCTGGACGGATGGCTGCCCGTGCACGGCGGCGCGCACCTGCGCAGCGGAGCCGAGATGACCGCACGGTTCCGGCGCTACCCCGGCGCGATCTCGCACGGGCTCGAGCTGGCCGCGGCATCCGCCTTCCCCCTGCGGCGCGCGCGACCGGCGCTACCCCAGCAGGAGGTTCCGGAGGGGCACACTCCGATGAGCTGGCTGCGTGCTCTGGTCTGGGAGGCCGTTCCCGAGAAGTACCCGCGCCTCGATGCCGACGGGCGAAGCCGGATCGAGCGAGAGCTGAACGTCATCGAGGAGAAGGATTTTCCTGGCTACTTCCTCATCGTGCACGGCATCGTCGCCGAGGCGAAGCGCCTCGGCATCCTCTGCCAGGGACGAGGATCCGCTGCGGCGAGCGCGGTCTGCTATCTGCTGGGGATCACCGCCGTCGATCCCATCCTCTACCAGCTCCCCTTCGAGCGCTTCCTCGCCACCACACGCCAGGAGGAGCCCGACATCGACGTGGACTTCGATTCCCGCCGACGGGAGGAGATCATCCAGTGGGTATACGCGAAGTACGGCCGTGAGCGAGCAGCGCAGGTGGCGAACGTCATCCAGTACCGCCCGAAGAACGCCGTACGCGACATGGCGAGGGCTCTCGGCTTCTCCCCCGGCCAGCAGGATGCCTGGTCGCGTCAGGTCGACGGGTGGGGCGCCGGGGTGGAGCCCGTTGATGGGCACGACATCCCTTCGAACGTTCTCGAGTACGCCGACGAACTGCTGAAGGCGCCCCGGCATCTCGGTATCCACTCCGGCGGAATGGTGCTCACCGCCCGACCGGTCGGTGAGGTCGTGCCTGTGGAGCACGCGCGCATGGAGAACCGCACCGTCATCCAGTGGGAGAAGGACGACGCCGCCTGGATGGGGCTGGTGAAGTTCGATCTGCTCGGCCTGGGGATGCTCGCCGCCCTTCAGCACTGCTTCGACCTCATCGAGGAGGCGACCGGCGAAACCTGGAAGCTGGAGACTCTCCCCAAGGAGGAACCAGCGGTCTATGACATGCTCTGCCGCGCTGATTCCATCGGGGTGTTCCAGGTGGAATCCCGGGCACAGATCGGTCTGCTCCCCCGGCTGCAGCCGCGAAGCTTCTACGATCTCGCAATCCAGATCGCCCTGATCCGGCCCGGCCCGATCCAGGGTGGGGCGGTGCATCCGTTCGTCCGCCGCAAGATGGCGAAGGACAGACTCGACGAGGAGAACAGGGAACGGGCGGAGCGCGGCGAAGACCCCCTGCGCCTGGATATCCCGTACCCGCATTCCGATCTGGAACCCATCCTGAAGCGCACCCTCGGTGTTCCGATCTTCCAGGAGCAGCTCATCCAGATGGCCACCGCCATCGGCGACTGCACTGCCGATGAGGCGGATCTCCTGCGCCGCGCGATGGGTTCCAAGCGCGGCCTGGAGAAGATCGAGCAGGTCCGCGAGAAGCTCTACGCGGGCATGGACAGGCGCGGACTCGACAAGGACACCGCCGACCGCATCTACGCGCAGATCCAGGCTTTCTCGAACTTCGGCTTCGCCGAGTCGCATTCGCTGTCTTTCGCTCTGCTGGTCTATGCCAGCTCCTGGCTGAAGCTGCACTACCCGGCGGCCTTCCTCGCCGGGCTCCTCCGTTCGCAGCCGATGGGTTTCTACTCCGCGGCCACCTTGACCGCCGACACCCGTCGGCACGGCGTGGAGGTGCGTCGCCCCGACCTGCATGCCTCGGGCGCGACCGAGACCCTGGAGCCGCTCCAACCCGATCGACCCGACCAGCCCGAGGACGCTTCTGCCCAGCGGACGCCGACCGGGCTGGACTCCTGCCTCGATGATCCGCAGCCGACGCCTGCCCGTTTCAACCGGAGCGCACCGGACGATTCCGCCGCCCACCGCCGGGATGGCCGGTACGCGGTGCGGCTGGGGCTCAGCGGCGTCCGCGGGATCGGCGTCCCAATGGCCGAGCGCATCGTCGCGGAACGGGAGGCGAACGGCCCCTACCGGGATTTGAACGACCTGGTGCGGCGCACGGATGCGACCGCCGCCCAACTGGAAGCGCTCGGTACCGCCGGCGCTTTCTCCTGCCTCGGCCTGAAACGCCGGGAAGCGATCTGGCTCGCCGGTGCCGCCGCCGATGACCGCGCCAGATTCCTCCCCGGGACGACAGTGTCAGTGCAGCCGCCGTTGTTCGCCGATCAGTCCAGTTATGAACAGCTCGCCGCCGACCTCTGGGCGACGGGGGTCTCCACCGACGATCATCCGATGGCACACTTCCGCGCGGCGCTGCGCGAACGCGGGGTGCTCACCGCCGCCGACCTGCAGACCCATGAGACGGGCCGGCGCATCGAGGTCGCCGGACTCGTCACACATCGGCAGCGACCGGCGACCGCGGCAGGGGTCACCTTCATGAACCTCGAGGATGAGCACGGACTCGTCAACGTCGTCTGCTCGACCGGGGTCTGGAATCGCTACCGCCGTGTCGCACGGGAGTCGCCGGCGCTCATCATCCGCGGCATCCTCGAGCGCTCTGCCGAAGGCGTCGTCAACGTGCTCGCCGACGCGTTCGAAGACCTGCGCACCGGCATCTCGCACCGGTCACGGGATTTCCGATGAGAGGCCCACCGCTGAGCAGGCATTTCACCAGAAGCGCTCGGCCTCTGGCTGGGGAGGGCGATCGCTGCCGCCCCAGCGATCGGCTTCTGCCTTCGCCGCGTCCGCTGCCGCATCCGCACCGCGCAGCGCCACCTTCGCACCGGTCGGCCCCGGACCGATCGGATCGACGATGAGGACCGTCCCCGCGCCCGCTCCGTGCAGGGTGACCGTGCAATCGAGCACCCGCCCCAGCCAGCGGGAGATCTCGCCGTGATGCCCCTCTGCGCGCTGAAAGCGGATGCCGGTGTCGAGATCGACGAGGGCGAGCACGATCGGCTCTCCGGTCAGATCGTCGTGACGCTCGGTCACCTCGAGCCGATGCCCTTGCGGAATCGCGACCTGAGCAGCCAGCACGAGAGTTCTGTCCATGGCCTCAGCCTACGAAGGCGCGGGCCGAAGGGGAAGAAGTCATCGATGATATGCGTCGGTCGCGTCTACTCCCGCGGATTCTCCTCGTCGAGCGGCACCTCTTGGCGCTGCTCCACGACATCCGCCGGGTTCGCCTCGGACCCGCCGAAGTCCGGTGCTGCGACGGTGGCGCCTCGGGGTCGTTCGGCTCGTCGATTTCCGGGCGCTCCTGCTCCTGGAGATCGGCTGTCGGCTTCTGATCTTCGATGGGGTCGATTCCGTCAGGCATGAGATGCTCCCTCCTCGCGGTGGATGGCTCCAGCCTGCGGTCCGGCACCAGTGCCCGCAAGGGGGTTGACGCCTGCGGCATGGTCGGCGCGACCGAGCGGATGAAGCGTCACGAGGTCGCATCATCGGTGATCTCCTCGATCGGCTATGAATCGGAGACAGATTGACACCGCCACCGCCGGAACGGTTGCGGGGCGTATCTCACGCGTCGCGGGCTGTAAACCCCCTCCCGGCCCATGGCCGAACGCGGCTACCTTGCCTCGCATGTCACAGAGAGGCTTCTCCCCTGCAACCGCCATCGTCACCGCGTCCGACTCCGGGATCGGTGCCGCCACCGCCCTCGCACTCGCCGACGCCGGCATGGATGTCGGCGTCACATGGCATTCAGACCAGGAAGGCGCCGAACGCACAGCTGCTGCTGTGCGTGAACGCGGCCGCCGTGCCGTCGTCGCCAGGTTCGATGCGACAGCGATCGACGAAGTCGCCGAGGTCGTGGACCAGCTTGCCGACGAACTCGGCGGTCTCGACGTCTTCGTCAACAATGCCGGCGGCGGAACCGGAGGTCCGTTCCTGGAGGTGTCAGCCGATCAGTGGCGTGAGGTCATCGCGCTGAACCTCGACGGTGCGTTCGCCGGGCTCCAGGCGGCTGCGCGGCGGATGGTCACGGCAGGCACGGGTGGCCGGCTGATCGCGGTGACGAGTGTGCACGCGCATCAGCCACGAGTCGGCGCGGCAGCGTATGTGGCCGCGAAGCACGGCCTCGCCGGACTCATCGAGACCATGTCGCAGGAGCTCGGTCAGCATGGGATCACTGCGAACGCGGGCGCGCCCGGCGAGATCGCGACGCCGATCAATCACATGGAGTCGTCAGATGCCGATTCCACGCACCGCCCCGGCGTGCCGCTGGGCCGGCCCGGGAAACCAGAGGAGGTCGCCGCGGTGATCGCCTTCCTCGCCTCCCCCTCCGCCAGCTACGTCACCGGCGCGAGCTGGTCGGTCGACGGCGGGATGCTGCAGATGGGCCCGCAAGCCGGGTCGCATCTCACTGACGACGCGTGGCGCCGGGGCTGAATCGTCGGTACTGCCTCAGCCTGCGGCATCCACCGGGCGTGCCGCATCTGCTGGCACCCAGCGCAGCAGGTCGCCCGGTTGGCAGTCCAATGCTTCGCACAGCGCATCGAGCGTCGTGAAGCGAACAGCTTTCGCTCGACCGTTCTTGAGCACGGCAAGATTCGCCGGACTGATTCCGATCTGCTCAGCGAGGGCTCCGACCGCCAACTTCCGCTGTGCCAGAACGATGTCGATGTCGACGACGATCGGCATCAGACCACCTCATCGAGTTCGGATCGCAGCGCACGCGCCTCGGCGTCACGATCGATCGCCTGCACCAGAAGGCGCCTCATCACCACGACGAGCAGCGCCATCCCCATCAGCACGCACGACGCCCCGCAGATCAGGCCGACGATCCCCGGGGCGACACCACCGGGTGCGAGCAGGACGGCCAAGGCGAACGTGAGCGCAGCCGCGGCCGCGATGGAGCCGATGATCACATCCACGTAGCGGAACGCGCGCCGTGAGAATACGGCGTCCTTGCGAACGAGCGTCAGCAGACGCCAGACGCAGACCGCGAAGATCTGCATCGTGAGGACCCCGAGCCCGAGGATCACGACGAACGCGACGCGCCCGGTCATAGCCGCACCCTCGCTCTCCAGGTCCGCCCAGATCAGCGGCAGCACGACCGTCTGCACGACGAGCGAACCGATGAGCGAGATCGCGATGACGGCCCGCAGGATGTAGATCGTCAGATTCCCCATGGTGTTCTCCCCTTGTTCGAGACACCCATCCTATCGACTTTCGATAGATTTCGCACGATAATCGATCTATCGAGTCCTCAGTGATCGCCCCGCGGCAAGGGATCCGAACTCAGGCTGACCGGACGAAGATGCGTCCGCCGTCCACACGGACCTCCCACTGCGGCTGAGGCACGCTGGCTGGGCCACGCACGACCGATCCATCCTGGGTGCGGAACCGGCTGCCGTGCCATGGGCAGGTGACGCAGCCATCCTGGTCAAGGGTTCCCTCATCGAGCGGGCCACCCGCATGCGAGCACACGGCCGAGATCGCCCGCAGTTCTTCACCGCGCCGAGCGAGCAGAACGGGCACGCCGTCGGCCGTGACGCGCGCGAGCGCCCCTTCCGTAATGTCGGCATCGGCGGCGACATCCGTCCACGTTCGCGTCGGGTGCTGGAACGCGGTGCGGTTCACTCCGACACCGCGCACGAACGACAGGTGGCCACCGAGATACGCGGAGGCGAGTGTCGTGCTGAGCGCGAGGAGGCTGAGCACGACACCGACGCCGCGATGCCCGCGCCGTCGCGCGAACCAGGACGCCGCCTGCAGCCCGGTTCCCGCGGCGTTCGCGAGGCCGTGCACGAGACCGACGCGCTTGTTCCGTCCGACGGTGTCCGCCCAGTCGGACGCGCCCGACATCGCGGTCGGCACTGCCGAAAGGATGCCGAATCCGACGAGTCGGCGCGCCGCCTTGGCCCCTTCCTCCCCTGCGGTGAGATCCAGTACGGTCGCCGCACCCCAGGCGCCGATAGGCAGATCGGTCAGCACCGGGTGCAACTGATGCCCGAGCCACGAGCCGGACAACGCATTCTTGACGACTGTGGGTTTCGCGACCGCGCCGACCGCATCGCTGACCGTCGCCGCAACACGGTCGAGCCTCTTGTCCCCGCCGATCTTATGCATCAGCGCGTTGATCCCTGTTCTCTCCGACATCTCGATCACTCCTTCGCAGGTGGCGTCAAGATGCCCTTCTACCCCGCAGGTTCGACGACGTCAACCGGGTGGCGTCGGCCACTTCCGGATGCTCGGTGTACGGCGACACCCTCGGCGCAGGAGCCGAGCCAGGCGCCCGACGAGCACCTACACGCAGGTGAGAAGGCGGAGCGCAGCCTGCGAAGCACTGCCGGGGCGCGCGGTGTGCGTGAGGATTCGCTGCCCGTTTCCCTCGGGGAGGTGCAGCACCTCGTAGTCCAGTTCGATATCACCGACGGCCGGGTGCCGGAAGCGCTTGGTGCCGCTCGTGCACAACCGCACCGAGTGCCCTGCCCACAGAGATGCGAATTCCGGACTGTTCATGCTGAGCTGGCCGACGAGCTCGGCGAGGTACCGGTCGTCGGCGAACGTCGCCGCCGCGTACCGCATCGATGCGACGGCCACCTCGGCCTCCGTCTCCCAATCCGCATAGAGGTCACGGGTGTGCGGATCGCAGAACAGCATCCTGATGTGATTGGGCCGCTCAGCGGGCCGGGATGGCGCTGTCACATCGAGATGACCCGCCAACAGCAGATGGCCGGCGCGGTTCCAGGCGAGGATGTCGTTGAAGCGTCCGAGCAGCACAGCCGGCACATCACCCATCGCATGCAGGAGCTGTTCCGCACCCGGTTTCGCGATCTCCGGCGCGGAGGTCCGCGGCCGCTCGAGCGGGGTCGGATGCGCCAGCACGAACAGATGCGCCCGCTCATCGGCATCCAGCTGCAACGCGCGCGCAAGGGCCTCGATCACCGCGTCCGAGGCGTTCTGCGACTGCCCCTGCTCGAGCCGCGTGAGGTATGTCGCCGAGACTCCCGCCAGCTGCGCCAGCTCTTCGCGGCGCAGGCCCGGCACCCGGCGCCGACCATACGAGCGGACCCCGGCATCCTCGGGGGTCAGGCGGTCCCGGCGAGAGCGCAGGAACTCCCCCAGCTCGGTGACGGGCCGGTCAGCCTCCAGCGCTCGTTCGTCCATGCCCTCATTCTCTCGGGCTTTCCCTGCTGTTGCCTGCCCCTGCCAGTACTAGGCACCGGGAGGGCAGTCAATCCAGGGTTCTGGCTGGGCTCTGCGCAACGGCGGAGGCTGGATGCATGACCGACGCACTCTCGCTCACCCGACCTGCTCCCCCGAAGTCCCCCCGGCTCACCGTCGGTGATCGCCTCGCGGTCATGGTGCTGCTGACGGCGAACTTCACCCTCGCCGTCGACTTCTCCATCCTCAACGTCGCATTGCCGCACATCGGCCGTGAGCTCGGCTTCGCGACGTCTGCACTGCAGTGGATCGTGACGGCATTCGCGCTGTGCGCCGCCGGCTTCACGCTGTTCTTCGGCCGGGCCGCCGACCTGTTCGGGCGTCGGCGCCTGTTCCTGATCGGCATCGTCCTGCTCGGCGTCTCCTCGCTCGCCGGCGGAGTCGCCCAGGAGCCAGTGCTGCTGCTCTCCGCCCGCGTCGGTCAGGGCATCGCCACCGCGATGGTCACTCCGGCCGCATTGTCGCTGCTGACCACGATGTTCCCCGAAGGAGCAGCCCGCGCCCGCATTCTGGGGCTCAACGGCGCGCTCATGGCGGCCGGCTTCACGGCCGGAGCAGTGCTCGGCGGCATCCTGACCGGGACCGTCAGCTGGCGCTGGGCATTTCTCATCAACGTGGTCGTCGCGGTGATCGTCGTTGCCATCGCGCCATTCGTGCTCCGCGAGCCCGCGGCAGGACCCCGCCCGCGCCTCGACGTACCAGGTGCGATCACCGTCACCCTCGCCCTCATCGCCCTGGTGCTCGGCATCGACATGGCCGGTCATGCGGGTTGGGAGAGTCCTGCTGCGTGGGGCCCGATCGCGGCGGCCGTCGTGCTGTTCGCGGCGTTCCTGACCATCGAGTCCCGCGTCGCCGATCCCCTCGTCACTCCCGCTCTCCTCCGGCGCACCAACGTCGCGTGGGGCAACATCGCCGGACTGCTGGCCTTCGCGACCGAGACCTCTCTCGTCTTCCTTCTCACGCTCTACCTTCAGGAGACGCTGGGTTTCAGCGCTGTCGTCGCCGGTCTGATGCTTGCTGTGCTCGGGGTCGGTACGGTCATCGGCGGCGTCATCGCCCCGCAAGTCATCGGAAAGACCGGCGCCAAGGCTGCGATCGTCATCGGATTCGTCGTGCAGGCGGCTGCGACGCTGCCGCTGGCCTTCCTCTCCGAGGACCATGCCTGGGTGATCCCGCTCCTGATTGTCACCTTCATCGGGGGCGTGGCGAACCTCGTCGCGATCGTCGGCTACACCGTCATCGCCACATCGGAGATTCCGTCTGACCAGCAGGGACTCGCGACCGGACTCGTGACGATGAGCCAGCAGGTCGGGATCACGCTGGGCACTCCGGTCATGTCTGCGATCGCAACGAGTGTCGTCGCGTCTACTCTGCTTCCCGGCCTGCAGATGGCGATCGGAGTCAATGCCGGGATCGCGCTTGTCGCGGCACTGCTGGTTGCCGCATTCCTCCGGACGCCGCGACGATCTGTGGATGCGATCTAGCAGGGCCCGTTATCCGGTGATCCGGAATGCAGGCAACCCACGGCGCCGCACCAGCAACTCCGCGACGATGATGTTGGGCAGCCAGCACAGGAACGGCACCGTGACGTATGCGTTGTCGAAAGCCACGCCGAAGTCGATGTCATCTCCGAAGGAGAGCTGACCGGTGATGAACACACCCATCCAGAGCCGGAGTGTGACGGCGGCGAAAGTGAGAGCGAAGTTGCGGATCATCCAGGCCTGGTGACTGCGGACATCACCCGTGCGAATCGCCCGATAGGCGCGCCAGGCGGTGAACAGCCAGAGGACTGCCAGGGAACCGAACCCGAAGAAGCCGACCAACCCGGCCTGGTTGGTCGGCGAGAGGACGAGAGCCGCCGTGCCGCCCAGGGCGACCGAGACGAGGTAGATGCGTCCGATCATTCGGTGGGCGCGACGGAACCGGTTGCGAAAGCGTTGGGAGAACTGCAGCGGCCCGAGGGCCAAGGCGACGCCGCCGAGTCCGATGTGGAGATAGAACGCGGCCTGCAGCACCGGGGGCAGCGTGAGGTAGTGGGGGGCAAGGCCGACTCCGTCCTCCGCCTGCGACGTGAGATCTCCGCTCGCATACTGACTGACGAGGAAGGCAGCAACCGCGATCGACGCGAGGGCGACAAACGCCCAGCTGATCCGGCGTCTGGCGGCGCCGGGGGCAGACACGGGGCCTGGCTGCACGGCGGCATCCTGAGTCGTTTTCGTTGTCATGCCGCGAGTGTAAGGAGCGGCGTGGCGGTGCGGACACCCGGCTGGCCTTCGGCTTCGATCGGGTTATCCCCCTTCGCTTCGGGAGAAATCCCTAGGCGCGCGCTGCGTCCACGCTGTACGCAGCGAGGAACACGTCGAGGCCGCATCCGACCTGCGTGGCGACGTCGACGTCGGGCAGTGCCTCGTCGTCGCCGAGCAGCATCGCCCGGTTGATGGGCTCTCCCATGACCAGCCAGTTGAGCTGGGTGGCGGCGAGCACCGGCTCGGGCACCCGCAACGAGCCCGCGGCATCCAGGCGCACGAGGACCTCGGCGAGCGAGTCGATCGCGCGCTGCGGGCCGTGCAGATGCAGAGAGCGCGCGAGATCCGGAAACTGAGGCAGGAGCCCGATCACCAGGCGTCGCAGGGCGAGCAGCCCCGGTGTCAGCACGATGGAAAGCTGCTGCTCGAGGATAGGTGCGAGCACGGAACGGGCATCCACGCCGGGCGCCAAGAGCGGAGGTTCACCGAGCACACGCTCGCTCGCCGCGCGGGTCTGTGAGCCGACGAGCTCGAGAAACAGCCCCTCCTTGCCACCGAAGTGGCTGTAGAGCGTCTGCTTGGCGACGCCGGATGCCTGCGCGATCGAGTCCATCGTGACCGCGTCGTACCCGTTGGCGAGGAACTGCTCTTGCGCTGCGGCAAGCATGGATTCGCGCTTGCGCACCGAGCTCGGACGGAGTTCTGCCGCACCTCTTGACGACTTCATACCGATGAGTCTAGTTTAGAGAAATCAGACCGACAAGTCTTGAAAGTGGGAGAAAATAATGAACAGTAAGGCCCCTCTTGAGTTCGAAGCGGAACTCATCCATCCCGACGAAGCCGGATCGTGGACCGTGTTCGACGTGCCGGGTTCGATCGCGCATTTCGGTACGGGCAATCCCGTGCGCGTGACCGGACTCATCGATGACACTCCGGTGCAGATCACACTCATGCCGACCGGGCGCGGTCTCCATTTCGGACCGGTGAAGGCCGCGACGAGAAAGCTCCTCGGCAAGGCGGTCGGCGACCGCGTGCGCGTGCGGATCGAGGCCGTGGCATGAGCGCGATCACGACGTCACGTGGCGATCGCATCGTCTACGACGACCTCGGCGCTCCCGGCGCGGTCACGGCGGTCTTCATCGCGGGTGCCGGCCCCACTCGTGCTGAGGATCCCGTCACCCTCGCGACCGGAGAGGCATTCGCGGTGCGCGGCGGCCGGGCATTCATCCCCGATCGCATCGGACGGGGCGAATCGACGTCGGAGGGTCCGATCGACCTTCCGGCGCAGCTGGATGCGATCGGTGCGCTCGCCGCGGAAGCCGACGCCCCCGTCATTCTGATCGGCCACTCCTCCGGCTGCGCGATCGCGCTGCTCGCCGCCGCCCGCACGCCGAATCTCGCCGGACTAGTTCTTTGGGAGGCCCCGCTCGGCCTGTTCGAGGGCGGCGCAGCATCCTGGTGGACGAACGTCCGCCGTGCGATCGAGGCCGACGATCTCGAGGAGGCGGTCGCCCACTACATGGTCGGGATGCCGCCGGAGTGGCTCGAGGAACTCAAGAAGTCGCCCGCGTACCCGCAGGTCGTGCTCGGGTGGGTACCGGATGGCGAGGCGTTGATGGAGGTCGAGGAACGTGGCTATCGCGACGTGCTGTCCGCCGTCCGTGCCCCTCTGATCGCGATCGTCGGCACCGAGACCTTCCCCGGCATGATCGCGACCGCCGACGAACTCGCTGCCGCCGCTCCCGACGGCGTCTCTGAGCAGTTGGCCGGGGCCTGGCACTCGTGGGAGCCGGATGCGATGGCCGAGCGGCTGGCTCGTCTTGCAGGAGTCACGAAGTAGCGGGCGACCGCCCTTGAGCGGCTCAGCGGTCGATGGGCCCGTGGATCACGCCCCAGATTCTTCGCGCTTCGTCGATCATGGCGGGCACCTCAGAACCGGGTAACGCGTGCGCCGCCTCGACGCAGCGGTTGTCGCTGCAGGCGTGCTGCACCATTGGTCCGCCCTCGATCGGCAGCTTCAGATGCAGGCGGAACGTCTCCATCTCGTCCGTGATGTCTTCCGCGAGGACCACGGGAAGGGAGACACGACGACCGGTCGGCCTCAGCGCGACAGTCGCTTTCTCGCGCGCGACGGCATTGACCCACAGGCTGACGCCGACGAGGGCGACGAACGCGCACCCCAGAAGTGCCAGCGCGACCATCCACCATTCCGGCGCCAGGCGCAGGCTCAGTACTCCGCCGATGATGCCGAGGAGGGTGAGGGGCACGGCCGCGACGCGCATTCCCACCGCGGCACGATGACCGATCGGGTCGACCTGGGTCCATTCGGGACGTACGTCCTGCGCGTCTGGCATGGCAACACTCTAAAGCCCGACTCGGACGACGCCGCGAGGTCGCGGCGTCGTCATGGGAGCCGGAGTCGATGGCAGAGCGGCTCGCACGCCTTGCGAGACTGGCCGGGGTGCCGGGATAGCGGATGCAGACAGGACGTAGGCCCGGAATCTCAGCCGCGCACCACCGGCCTCCCCGCGACCCTGATACCGCCGGCGCGCTCGAGTTCATCGAAGCCCACGGCATCCGCCATCGTCACGGCACCGCGCAGTTGCAGCTCCACGATCCGCTCGGCGGCGATGGCCGCGAGTCGGCCGGTGGCACCGGATTGACGGTCCCCCGTGGCTGTGAGAGTTCTTGTCGACCCTCGCCGCACCGCGGTGACGCTCCAGGCCTCGCCGCCGAGATGCGGCGCATGGCGCAGCAGCGGTGCCAGCGCTGGAACCGCACCGACGAGACGCAGTGCTGCCGTCGCGAGCCGGCTGTCGAGGGCCAGCCAACTGCGGACCTCGATTCCGAGCGGGCGCCCGATGAGCAGATCGTCCGGGAAATCCGCCCGGAGGTGCGCTCGCGGCGTGCCGTCGAGAAGCGGGAAGCTCCGGTGCGAGCGCAGGTTCGCGATCGGATGCGCCTCGGGCGCTGCGTACACGTCGTCACCGGCAAGGCGCATGGTCCACTCCACGGCCGCGGGACCGTGGGCTTCGCCTGCGCCGAGCATGATCGCGACATCGATCTCGTCCCCGGGCTGCGGATCGAGGGATCGGACGAGGACGGTACTGAGCCCCGGCGCGATGCCTGCGCCCAGCAGGACCGCGCCCCCTTCCGGCACACCGGCGGCGAGCCGCTCGAGGTGCAGAGCAGTGGCCGAGACGTCCACGAGCGGCGTCGCGCCCACGGCCGCCTGCACGGCCGGGGATTCGAGGCCACTCGCGTCGAGGACCACATCGGCGCGAGCGGCCTCTCCTCTCAGCCGCGCAAGTCCTGCTGATGTCGACGCGTCGATCGCGACGCCGCCCTCCGGCGCACGCCGGCCGGCGCCGACGACCACATGCCCGTTTCGTCGCAGCGCGACCGATGCGGCGGAACCGACGGCTCCGCGAGCACCGAGGACGAGCGCCCTCATCTCCCCTGCTCCGAAGAGAGGGATGCCTGCATCGGGCGCACCGAGCATGCAGCGTCGACCACTTCGGCTGGGACGCCGCGCATGCGCTGCGTCGCCTTCGCCAGTGTCGGAACGGCCCAGAACACGGCGACGGGAACGACGACGGTGATGACGAGAGCCGTGCGAAGCGGATCGGGCCACCCCACGGTGACCGGCGCGGCGATCGCCGAGGCGAGGAGCACCAGCGGGAGGATCGCCGTCCAGGTGATCAGGGCTTGCAAGGGGCGAGGAAGGGGACGCACAAAAACTCCAAACGTTCGGTTGGAGTTCAACCATACGAACCATCGTCGTCAATTGCAACTAAACGGTTGGATTCGCTAGGCTGGATGCATGTCATGGGATACCGAGGCCACCCGCCGAAAGCTGCTGGAGGCCGCGACCCTGCAGTTCGCGTGCGTCGGCCTGGCCGGCGCACGCGTCGACGCGATCTCCCGTGAGGCCGCCGTCAACAAGGAACGCATCTACCAGTACTTCGGCGACAAGGCCGGGCTCTTCGCCGCCGTGCTGGCCACCGAGGTCGAGCACCTTCTCGAGGGCATCACCGTGACGGGAAGCGGCGCGGACGCGCTCGGCAATGTCGCCGGCGCCCTGTACGACAGCGCCGCCGCGCATCCGCAGCTCGCCCGCCTCCTGGCGTGGGAGAGCCTCGAGCTCGCCGAACCGGTTTCCGCCGAGCGCCGTGCTGCCGGCTGCGCCGCGATGGTCACCGCGCTCGCCGAAGCGCTTCCGCAGCAGGATCGCGCGCATGCCGCAGAACTGCTACTGAGCCTGATCTCGCTCGCTCTCGCCGATCGATGCCTGCCGCACGTCGCCGCACTCGTCGCTCCGGGCAGCACCGCGTCGTCGCGGCGCGCGGCGGTCGTCGCGCAGGCCAGGGCCTTGTCGGCGATCAGAGGCTGAGCCGCGCTACCGAGCGCCGACGGCCAGGCGCCCCACGATTCGAGCGGATGCCTCGCGGCCTTCCCTCGTCGGCGTGAGCGGGTAGACGTGCACTGCCCCCGAGCAGACGGTGAGGGTGAGAACAGCACCCTCGGTTGCCGCGCGGTCGCGCAGGAGCAAGACGTCGGGCAACAGGATGTCGCGAGTACCGATGTAGATCTCCACCGGCGCGAGTCCTGCGAGAGTTCCACTGAGCGGGCTCAGCTGCGGAATCCGCGGATCGGCACCCTCCGCCCAGGATCGGCCGCACTCCCGTACGCCAGGCACCGCGAGCCACGGGTCCGTGCGGGCGAGTCGCTCGATGTCCGGGTTCTGGAGCGCGAGGTCAAGCCAGGGCGACAGGAGCACCAGCCCCGCAGGTTGAGGAATTCCCGTGCCGAGGAGCGTCTGGGCGAAGCCCAACGCGAGCCCTCCTCCGGCGGAGTCGCCGGCGAAGTGAACGGCGGAGGGGAGAGTCGTCGACAGGATGTCACGGTAGACGTCGGCGAGCATCCGGTACGCGGCCGTGTAGCCGTGCTGCGGAGCGAGGCCGTACACGGGTACGACGACACGGACACCCTTCTCGGCGATCCGTCCGATCAGGTCCCAATGCTGCGGGGAGATCTCGTTGACGTACGCTCCGCCGTGCAGGTACATCACCGTGCTGCTGGGCTTCGAATGATGCGGTTCGACGCTCCAGCACCGGAACCCGTCATACTCCGTCGAGCTCATCGAGAGACGAGCACGGAGTTTCTCCGGCGGCTCTGACGCCACCTTCTCCCTCGCCAGCATCCTGCGCGCACCATCGACAGTGGCGAAATGTCTCTTGCTCCGTGCTCGCAAATACAGTCCCACGAGGCGCATCGACACGCTCACTCGCTCCTCCTCACAAAGAAACTTGCGCGATCAGAGCGCCGGGCGGTGCGTTCCAGTGTAGGTCCACGGAAGCAGGCTCTCCACGGCCTTTCCGATGCGGAACACCGTGGCGTCGTCATACGTGTGCCCGACGATCTGGACGCCGGTCGGCATCCCGTTCTCCGCGTGACCGCTGGGCACGGCCAGGACCGGGCATCGATTGCTGATGTTGAACGGGAGCGTGAGGGTGCCCTCGAGGCCGGAGACGATCCGGCCGTCGATGTCGATGCCGTTGACGAGCGTGTCGCCGGCCGGAAGTCCGACAGCCGCGGTGGTCGGGCAGAGCAGCGCGTCGTAGCCGCTCATCACACGCGCGAGCTCTCGCTGGACCGCATACTCAGCCTTCGCCGCATCGAACATCGCGGTGGAGGCACGGACCGCACGGGTCTGCTCCACGAAGTCGCGGGCGTAATCGCTCAGTTCCGAGACTCTGCCTCCCACGAGGCCCTGGACCATGGACCCCATCATGTGACCGAAATGCGGCATCGCGGCACCGATGATGAGTTCTCGAGTCCAGGCGAAATCGACCTCGACGATCTCTGCGCCGGCTTCGGCGAGCGCCGCCGCAACCCGACGCGTGTTCTCCCCGATCTCCTTCGCGACGCTGAATCCGCCGAGGTCGACGCTGAGGGCGATGCGAAGGCCCTCGACGCCCGGAAAACTGGCGGGAAGGGTGACCTTCGGGCGCAGAGCGACGTGGTCACGCGGATCCGGCCCGCTGATGATATTCGTGAAGAGCACGACGTCGTCGACAGTGCGCCCCATCGGCCCATCGCCTCGGTAGTAGTCGACACTCATCGGCCCGACTCCGGGAATACGACCGTACGGCGCCTTGTAGCCGACGTTCCCCGTGAACGCCGCAGGCCCACGGGTGGATCCACCGATGTCGGATGCTGTGGCAAGAGTCGTCATTCCGGCCGCGAGCGCCGCTCCGGATCCGCCGGATGAACCTCCGGGCGAGAACTCGGGGTTCCACGGGTTCCTGGTCACGCCCCACCGGTCCGAGTGCGTGAAGGCGGCGATGGAGAACTCGGGCGTGGCCGTTCTTGCATGGATGATCGCCCCGGCATCCAGGAGCCTGTCGATGATGGGCGCGTTCTCCGCCGCCGTGTAGCCGTCCCAGGCATTCGACCCCTCGACGACGTCCATGCCTGCGATCTGATGCTTCTCCTTGGCAGCGACGGTGACCCCTTCGAGTGCGCGAGCGGTCCCGTCGCGGTAACGACGCTCCGATTCCTCCGCCTGCGCACGCGCTGAGTCGGCCATGGTCTCGGTGAAGGCGTTCAGCGAACTGTCGACGCGCGCCGTCTGCGCGAGCTGCGCTTCGAGCACGTCGACGGGCGACAGATCGCCCGCACGATATCGCGCCATGCACTCGGTGGCGGAGAGGTAGGTGAGGTCGTTCATCGTCGTCAAGGTCCTTCTGTAGGGAGGGCGTGGTCTGTGCTCAGCCAGTGCAGGGCCGCCGCCGTCATGGATCGGATGCCGGCGGGAAGTGCCCACTCCAGGTCTGGCAGATACTCCGGCGAATGGTTCATGGGGATATGGGCAGGGAAACGTGCCTCGGTCATGAGGGTGACGAGGTCGTTCGAGCTGTACCTGCCGGGATCCGTTCCGCCCCAGTGCCAGAACACACTCGGACAGCCGAGGGCTTCGCCGAGGACGCCGAAGTCCTCGCTGCCGGTCATCGGCTGCGCGACGATGTGGGCATCGAGTCCGGCCTCTCCGATCGCGCCGAGAGTGCTCCGCGTGGCCTCGGGGTCGTTCACCAGCAGCGGCGCACCGCTGATCCGTTCGACGTCGGGTCGCTTCGTCATGCCCGCTGCGGCGGCCTCCGCGTCGACCACCCGGTGCAGAGAGGCGATGAGGCGCTGACGCGTCGACGCGTTGAAGCTGCGGAGGTTGACCGTGAGGACGGCCTCGTCCGGAATGGCGTTCTCGGCCTGCCCCGCGTGGACCGAGGATACGGTGAGGACCGCCGGCTCGTGCGCCCCGGTCTCCAGCGATATCACCGTCTGCAGTCGCATCACCGTGGCGGCCGTCGCGACGATCGGGTCCACCGTGGCTTCGGGCGTCGAGGCGTGTCCGCCCACGCCGTGGAAGCGGATGCGGAAGTTGTCCGAGGCGGCACCGTACGTGCCCGCGGCGGTCACGACGACCCCCGCCGGAATCGGCGACACATGCTGCCCCAGACAGACGGCGGGCATGCCGACGATATCGGAGAGCCCGTCGGCGATCATGGACAGCGCGCCCTCCCCCGTCTCCTCAGCCGGCTGGAAGACGATGGCGACGGTGCCCGCCCATTCCGCCGAGCGGGCCTGGAGAACGTCGACGGCGCCGATGAGCGCGGCCGCGTGCAGATCGTGGCCGCAGGCGTGCATGACGGGCACGGTCGCCCCAGTCCTGTCGACGGCGCTGGCTGTCGAGGCGTGCGGCACGCCTGTCAGCTCGCGGATCGGGAGACCGTCGATGTCGGCGCGCAGGAGCACGGTGGGGCCTTCGCCGTTCCTCAGCATCCCGACGACGCCGGTACCGCCGATGCCCTCCCTGACGTCGATCCGGCGCCGAGCCAGCTCCGCAGCCAGCCGCGCCGCGGTGCGGGATTCCTGACCGCTGAGCTCGGGGTGGCGGTGGAGGTCACGATAAAGGTCCGACACCGGATCCGACGGTCCCGACCGGAGCAGGCGGTCAGACGGCATCGGCCGTCGCCTTCCGGCGTCGGGCGAACGAGGCGAGGAACTCCTCCGGCCCCCGCGGCACCAGCAGTGCGGCGACGAGGCAGATCACGCAGCCGGCGATGAGGACGCCGAAGGCGGCCTCCCAGCTCACGTTCTCGACGACGACGCCCATGATCGTCGGAGTGAGGATGCCGGCGACCTGGCTCCCGGTGCTGATCGTCGCATATGCGGTCCCGACCACTCCGGTGGGCAGGCCACGCACGGGGCTCGAGAAGACGGGCATGTAACACATCCCGCTGAAGAACGACAGCAGCCCGATGAGCGTGATGAAGACCGGGACGGGCAGCTCCTGCGTCATCATCGCCAGGACGAGAATGCAGGCGAGCATGCCAGGGACGACGATCAGTCGATGCCGGCCGCCCAGCCGATCCACGAGACGACCTCCCAGGATCGAGGCGACGCCACCGGCGAGCACCGGGATTACGGCGGCCGCCGCGACCACGCCCAGGGGGATGCCGCGCGCCGAGACCAGGTAGCTCGGCACCCATGCGCTCATCCCCCATGCGACGACCCCGTAACCGAAGAACATCGCCACGTGCCCCCAGAGAGCCGCGGACCGGAAAAGATCCTTGGTGGCGATCGTCGACGCCGCTTCTTCCTCCACCGCGATTGCGGCGGCCGAGTCGGCGCGCACCTTGGGGAGGAAAACGCCGATCGCCACCGCGACGAGCACTCCGACGGCCCCGAGGACGAAGAAGGCTCCCTGCCAGCCGATGAAGCCGATGAGGGCCGCTCCGGCCACCGCCGCGACGATCGTGCCGACGGCGTTCGAGCTGTACATCCAGCCCGTGGCGGTCATGCGCTGTTCGGATGTCGTCCTCTCTGCGACGGCCTTCACCGACGCTGCAGGGTAGACGCCCTCGCCGATGCCGAAGAGGGCTCGCACCGCGAGCATCACGGCGAACGATCCGGCGGTACCGGTCGCGACGGTGAACACGGACCATGCGAGCACACCCGCGACGGCGGTGCGCTTCGCCCCCAGCCTGTCGACGAGCATGCCGCCGGGAATCTGGACGATCGCGTAGGTGACGAAGAATGCCGAGATGAGCATGCCCTGCTGAGTCGGACTGAGCGAGAGATCCTCGCCGATGTAGGGCAGCGCGAGCGTGATGAGCTGCCTGTCCGCGTAGCTCATCACCCAGCCGAGGAAGAAGAGGAGGACCGCGAGTTTCGCATCTCGGCTCAGCCGGGTTCGCGGCTTCTTCGTCTGCGCCTGGCTGAGCGCGGGGTGTGACGAGGTGTTGCTCATGGATGCTCCCTGTCGTCCTAAATCCGAAGAATTCCCAAATCGTATGCATGGGGTTGAACTTCGGTTCACTGAAGAGCACAACTGATCCGGATATGAGCTAGATTGCCACCTATGCTGCAGGAAACAGTCATCGATGAGGTCGACCGCCAGCTGGTGAACGCGCTGCAGATCTTCCCGCGGATCAGTTGGATGCAGCTGGGCAAGATCCTCGGCTATGACGCCACGACCCTCGCTCGGCGGTGGAGCAGATTGCGTGATGCCGGGCTGGCATGGACGGTCTGCTACCAGCAGCCCGAGCATCTGGCCGTCGACCTTCCGGCGATGGCGCTCATCGAAGTCGACGTCCGCGCCGGGCAGCGCGAACAGGTCGTCGCCGCCCTCACGCCGCTCGAGGAGATCATCGAGATCGATCGGACCTCGGGCGCCCGAGATCTGCTGCTCACCGTCGTGCACTCGAGCATCGCGACGGCCGATGCCTTCGTCGCAGCGAGCATCGCCGGTGTTCCCGGCATCCGCGCGACGCGCACCCGATTTGCCCGCACTCTCTATAAGGATGGAGCCCGCTCGCATCTCGACGTCCTTCCGCCGGAGATGCTGCACGCCCTTCGCCGTGCGGCCGAGGGGTTCGCCGGCGAGCCATCCGCCCCTACGCCACTGCTTGTGAGCGTCATGCGGTGCCTGCTCGCCGACGCACGCCGACCCGCGTCGGAGATCGCAGCCGAACTCGGACACTCCGTCACGAGCATCACCCGCGCAATCCACCGCCTGTTCGGATCTGCATGGTTCACAGCGAAGACCGACTTCGCGCACCACGCTCTCGGCTACACCACCGCAGCCTCGCTCTGGTACCGCGTACCGTCCTCCGAGCTCAACGCCGTCGGTGCCGGCGTGGCCGCGGCGCCAGGAGTGCGGATGTCCGCGGCGATCCTCGACAGGATGAATCTCGCGATCACCGTCTGGCTGCGCCACACCCAGGACCTGGAATCGTTGCTCATGCGCATCGAGCACGCCCACCCGCGAATCGAACTGTGCGAGACGTGGCTCATCCCGTCGGTCGCGAAACGTTCCGGAGCCGTCCTCACCGAGGACGGGCGGTTCTCGCACCAGATCTCGACCTCGCACGCTCTCGCTCCCGTCGGCGCGCAGACCCGTACTCGCTAGCGCTTCGGGTCGCCGAGGGCGATGCGTCGATCATCGACGACGCGCCCACACGCTCGACGAGGAGCATCCTCCCTCCGCTACGTGAGAGTCTCGCGCAGCACGTCCACGATGACGGTCGCTCGATCGTCGCCGGCCTCCATGAGATTCGTGAGGAACGCGAATCCGACCTTCGCCTCGGGGTCCGCGAACGCGACCTGGCCGCCGGCGCCGTCATGGCCGAAGCCCTGTGGCGTGAGGTATCGACGCGCGTCGGAGTCGAGTTGGAATCCCATCCCCCAGGCGGGCCACGGAGCAGGCGCCTCGAAGAACGGTTCTCCCGCGCTCTGGACCTGCGTGGCGGAATCGCGCACCGCGTCCCCGATCAGGCGATGGCCCGCAGTCTCGGTCACTGTCGCGGACCAGATCGCGGAGAGAGCGCGAGCGGTCGCGATGCCTCCGGCTCCTGGCACGATCGCACGGCGGATGGCGGGGTCGTTGAAGCCGGTGCCCGCGCCCACGAGCGCGGGAGGCAACGCCCCTCCCAACGTCATCGCCCGGGCGGGCCAGGGGTTCTCCTGATCGTCGACGATGCGCCGGGTCAGCTCCGCCAGCGTCTGCCCTACGGACATGTCCGCCACCCTGCCGGTCACCTCGTCCGGTATCCCGATCCAGGCGTCCACGCCCAGCGGCCCGGCGATCGCCTGCTGGAAGAGCTGGTCGATCGGGAGCCCGGTGGCGCGCCGGAGCACCTCGCCCACGAGCCATCCGTACGTGATCGGATGGTAGGAGTACGCCGTGCCCGGCCGCCAGAACGGCTCTTCGTCCTCGATGGCCGCGACGACGCGGTCGAAGTCGAGCAGATCCGTCGGCGCCAGCACGCCGCGGAGCGCCGGCAGCCCTCCGCGGTGGGCCAGGAGGTGCCGGACCCTGGCGCCCTCCTTGCCACGGCGCGCATACTCCGGCCAGTGGTCGGCCACGAGATCGTCGAAGTCGATTCTTCCCTGCTCGACGCACTGGGCGACGAGGATCGCCAGGAGCCCCTTCGTGCAGGAGAAGATCACCGATGCTGTGTTCTCCTCCCAGGGCGCGACCGGCGTCGCCTGCCCGCCCCAGAGGTCGACGACGTTCCGCCCGTTCACATGGATCGAAAGCGCGGCGCCCATGCCGTCGCGCCCGTCGAATGCTCGAGTGAAGGCATCGACCACCGCACCGTACCCGGTGTCCGCGACTCCGCTGATCCGCATACTCACGTCTCCATGCTCCGCACCGAAGGCCACCCTTCATCGTCGATTGTCAACGGGATCGGATCCGAGATCCGGCCGCCGAATGATCCGTCCGCTCCGGTGTTCACGAAGCCGATGAGCGCCTGCCGTCCGTCACGCTCGCGCACGACGCGCGCCGCGTACAGCGACTCGTCGTGGATCTGGCGCGCTTCCTCGATGTCGCACCACCCCGTCGCCGGATCGCGCGGAGCCACCCAGACACCGCCCTGTTGGAGTTCCCGCCGAGCACCCGCGAGGTGTGCGCGGTCGCAGGAGAAGAGGACGAAATGCCGGCCGTCGAACTCGACGGCCTGCAGGACCTCCAGATGAGCGAACCCTGCACCGGGCGCGCTGAGCGGATCATTAATGGTCCAGGAGACGAGATCGTCCGATGTGGCGTGCCCGACGACGCCGAGGTCCCGATCGTCCGGGGTGCCGGCGACGCGCCGCGCCCGCGCGGTGATGAGCATGTGCCAGACGCCGCCCTCGAAGAAGACCCACGGGTCTCGCCATGCCTCTTCGGGCCACGTCCGGTCGGGCAGCGTCTCGTACCAGCGCGGGTCCGCCCGCAACGGCGGGCGCTCCGTCTTGGACCAGCTCTGCAGATCCCGCGAGTCGGCGGTGCCGATGCTCTCGATGTTGGTGTGCTCACTCGGATCGAGGAAGAGCGAGCCGGTATAGAACATCCGCCACCCGGTGACAGTGCGCACGACGCACCCCGTCCAGGTCGCCGTCCCGTCGAACTCTCCGGCGGTTCCGGGCTCCAGCACGACCCCTTGGTCCTCCCAGTCGCGCAGATCCTGCGAGATCGCGTGGCCGACGACGGCGTTCCGATGACGCAGATACGGGTCACCGAGCGCGCGGGGCGCGTTCAGGTAGAAGAGGTGGAACCGATCGCCGTCATCGGCGATCCAGCAGTCCCAGACCCATCGGTCAGGTAGTTCGAACGGCATCGCTGCCCTTTCATCTCATGGTCTGTCGTGGTCGGCACCTCGGCGCCGGTGGCGCTCGGCGCGTCAGGTGCCCTTCAGCACGTCGCCCAGTGCACGCACGATCGAATCTCCGCGGTCGTCGGAATGGAGCTCGATGAGGTTTGTCACGTAGGCGAATCCGACGCCGTGCCTCTGATCGGCGAACGTCACCTGCCCGCCGGCGCCGTCGTGCCCGAACGAACTCGCGCTCAGGAACGGCCGCCGCTCGGACGGGATCATGAACCCCGCACCCCATCGGGGGTAGGGGCCGGGCAGCCACCACACCGGCTCACCCTCACTCTGCACCCGCACCATGTCGGTCACGATCTCGTCGCCGAGGAGTCGTACGCCGTCGGTCGGACGAACCGTCGACGACCAGATGGTCGCCAGGGCCCTGGCTGTCCCGATGCCGCCGGCGCCCGGCACTTCGGCCATATGGACGCGGGGGTCATCGAAGCCGGCCCCCGGAACCACGAGGTCCGCCGGGAAGGCGGCGCCGAGGGTCATCGTGCGCCCCATCCACCGCGCCTCCTCCTCATCGAGAGCGGGCATGCCTCCCGGCGGGGGCACCTCCATGCTGCGGCCGCGCACGAGACGGGCGACCTGAGGCTGCCGGGCTGCGGGGATGCCGATCCAGGCATCCGCCGCGAGCGGCGTCGCGACCTCCTCCTGGAAGAACTGCCCGACGCCGACGCCCGTGACACGACGGACGAGCTCGCCGACGAGCCAGCCGTAGGTGAGGGCGTGATATCCGTACGCGCTGCCCGGTTCCCACAGCGGCTCCTCGGCGGCGAGTCGCTCGACCATCGAGGACCAGTCCAGGGCGGTGTCGAGGTCGACGTCCTCACGCAGTGCCGCAAGCCCCGCGCGATGCGACATGAGCTCGCGCACCGTGATCCTGCCCTTGCCCGCTGCTGCGAACTCGGGCCAGTACCGCATCACGGGCGCATCGAGTTCCAGCGCTCCGGCCTCCACGAGGCGGGCGACGAGGACGGCGACCAGGCCCTTGGTCCCGCTGAAGATCACGGCGGGGGTCGCCTCGGTCCAGGCCAGAGCCGGATCTTCTGCGGCGTTGCCGTGCCAGACGTCGACGACGGTCCGTCCGTCGACGCGGATGCTCAATGCGGCTCCGCCCCTCTCGTTCGCGGTCGCGGCGAACGCTCTCACGACCGGCTCGAACTCTGGCTCGGCAATGCCTTCGATGTTGTTCATGAGACCCTTCAACCCTTGATTGCAGAACTGGCGATGCTGGCGACGAACCAGCGCTGGAAGATCAGGAAGACGACCACCACCGGGGTGATGAAGATCACTCCGAACGCGAGAACGCTCCCCCATTCGGGAGGTTGAGCGGCCTGGAAGACGCTGAGTTCGAGGGGTAGCGGGCGAACCGAGGTGTCGGTGACCATCAGCACGGGCCAGAGGTAGGAGCCCCACTGCGCCAGGAAGGTGAGGATGGCGACGGTTGCGAACGCCGGCCTGCTCATCGGAACCACGATGCTGAAGAACGTGCGGAAAGGACCGGCGCCGTCGAGTCGAGCGGCTTCTTCGATCTCGTTCGGAATCCCGAGGAAGAACGTGTAGAAGAGGAAGATCGAGAACGCGCTTGCGATGAACGGCAGAGCCTGGACGAAAACCGTGTTCCGGCTTCCGTTGAGCATGAAATAGAGAGGCAGGGCGACGGCCTCGAACGGGATGATCGTCAGGACGGTGACGGCGACCAGCACGAAGGAGCGTCCCCGCCATCGCATGCGCGCCAGCGCGTAGCCCGCGAGCGAGTTGACCAGGAGCCCGCCGATGACGACGATCGCGGTGACCACGACGGACACCATGATGAACTGCCACAGGTACCCCGTCGTCGAGTTCGAGAACCGGCGGATGACGTCGAGATAGTTGTCCCAGGTGAGCTCGCTCGGGAAGAAGCCCTGGATCCCGGAGAGAACCTGATCTCCGGGGCGGAAGCTGCCGACCACGAGATAGTAGATCGGCGCGAAGAAGATCACGGCGAACAGGACGAGCAGCGCGTACTCGACCACACGGGTCGCGATACCTCCCGATCGGCTGCGGACGATGCTCATTCGACCCCTCCTTCCTGGCGGATCAGCCGCCGCTGGATCAGCGCGATGAGCGCGACGATGACCAGGAAGACCACGGCCATGGCCGATCCCTGACCGATGTTGTTCTGGTCGTAGCCGGTGGTGATCACCTGGAACATCACTGTCTGGGTCGCCTCGATGTTGATGGACGCGCTCTTGTCGAGCAGGTAGACCTGATCGAACAACCGGAACGCGAAGATGGTTGTGAGCAGCGTGACGAAGATCAAGGTGTTCCTCACCCCGGGCACCGTGACGTGGATGAACTGGCTCCATCGACCTGCGCGATCGATGGATGCCGCCTCGTAGAGCTCGGGAGGCACGCTCTGCAGCGCGCCGAGCAGGATGATCATCTGGAAGCTCACGCTCTGCCAGATGGACATGACGATGATCGCGCCGAGAGCCGTCGCCGGATCACCCAGCCAGTCGTGCGGGCCGATGGCGCCGCCGCTGATCGCATCCAGGAAGCCGTTGAGGAGACCGTTCTCGTCGCGGGCGAAGATGAGCCTCCAGATCACCGCCACCAGCGCGAGAGGAAAGACGAGGGGCATGAAGAACAGCGTGCGGAATACCGTCATTCCGCGCAGCTTCCGGTTGATGAGGATCGCGAGTCCGAGAGCCAACGCGGTCTGCAGCGGAACGACGACGACGGCGAAGGCGAAGTTGTTCGCAAGCGATCGGAGGAAGGTCGAGCTGATATCCGGATCGAAGAGGAGCCGCGCATACTGCTCCAGCCCGACGAACCGAGGTGGACGGGGGTTGCCGAGCTGGATCCGGAAGAACGACATCACGACGGCGCCGATGAAGGGGATCGCGAGGAAGGCGGTGAGAAGGATCATGCCCGGTGCGGCCATCAGCGGACCAGCTCCGCTGCCCGGCGGCCGGTTGCGGCGCTTCGCCCGGCTCTGCCGGGAGCTGCCTGTGCGTATCGAGGAAAGGGTCATGTCACGTCCTTGGGAGGGATTGCGCGCCGGGCTCGGATCGAGGCCGGCGCGCAATCCGAGCGGCCTACTTGTAGTCGTCGTTGTCTTCGAAGTCGCGATCGATCGCGCGGGCCGCCGCAGCCAGGGCCTCGGAAGCATCCGCGCCGCCCCAGATGGCTGCAAGGGCCTTGCCGAACTCGGCCGTGACGACGGGGTAGCCCGCGGTGATGGGCCGCGAGACCGCGACGCAGTCAGCGGCGAGGACGTCTTCCGTCGGGCACGCGGACTCCAGCTGCGCGGAGAGGTATGCCAGGGGCTTGCCTTCTCCGTACAGTTCGGACCCGCTCAGTGCCGAGTGCGTCGCCGGCGGCGCACCGTTCGCCGCGGTGTACTCCTGCACAACCTCGTCGCTCATCAGGTAGTCGAGTAGCGCTCCGGCTGCGGCCGCGTTCTTGGTGGCGCCGCCCATGCCCCAGGCGATGGTCCCGGATCCCGTTTTGGCACCTTCGCCGAAATCGGGAAGCGGGCCCACCACCAAGTCGTCTCCCAGCGCTTCCTTGTAGGCCGGGTACAGCCAGTTGCCCATCCAGTTCAGCGCCACCCGCCCCGACTGGAATGCCGCGCCGTCGGTGTCGGGATCCGTGTAGTCCCGCCAGGAGGTGAAGGTCTCGACCGCTTCGATCGCCGTCTCGGAGTCGAGAGCCCCGGCTGCCCTGCCGTCCTTGATGAGCGGAGTCCCCGCCGACCAGAGCACTGGAGCGAATGCGTAGATCCCGTACTCCGTCGAGAACCCGTTGTTCTCGGCGAGCCCGAACGGCTTGCCGTCCGGGTCCAGTGCCGCGAGCTTGTCGAGAACCTCGCTGAACTCATCGGCGGTCCATGCCTCGGCCGCACTCGACGGCATCTCGACTCCGGCAGCGTCGAGGAGCTTCTTGTTGCCCCACATCGCCAGACCCGAGTTCATCATGCCGACGGCATACAGGTCGCCGTCGACGGTGTTCTGCCCCTTGATCGCCTCGGTCTGGTTCGCGACGGTCTCCTTCGAGACCCAGTCATCCAGGGGCGCGATCCGTCCGAGGTATGCGAAGTTCGCGATCAGCGGGCCGTCGACCTCCACGACGTCCGGGAGCTCTTCGTCGGTCGCGGTCTGCAGGGCGGTCGTGAACTGATCGGCAGGAATGAACTGCATATCGACCTCGATGTCGCCGTTCGATTTCTCGAACCCGTCGATGATCTTCTGTATCGCCTCGTTCTCCGCCGACTGCCCGTCGAGCGCCCACACCGTGATCGTGCCGGTGCCGGAACCCTGTTCGACTCGCGCGGACGGATCGGCGGCACCGGCGCAGCCGGCAAGCAGAAGCGTGGTCGCGAGACCGAGTGCAGAAGCACTCAGCCATCGGCTCGGAACACCGGCGATAGCGTGCTGTGATGGCATGCGAAATGACTCCCTCGTCTTGTTGTGTGCATGGAACGGATGCCCGAAACGGCTTTCTCGCAGTCCCGTCGGGCTCGAAGCAGAACCCGCGTGTTTTCAGGTGCTACAACCATTTAGCATCTTGCACGATCCGGCGATCGGCGTCAAGCGCGCGCCTCTCAGATGTCAGCGGGTCGCGCCTGCGCTGGGGCGATGACCGCCCTCTCAGCGCGACGCGGGCATCAGCCCGAAGGACCGGCGATCAGAGAGGGACTGGCGGGTACGGGCGCTCAGCGCGGCACCCGCCGGTACGGGAGCTCAGCGCGGCACCCGCCGGTACGGGAGCTCAGCGCGGCAGGGGCGCGACAGAGGCGCGGGTGATCACCGGCATGGGCACGAGCGTGTCGACAGCGTCCGAATGGTTCAGCAGGATGTCGACCGCCTTCGCGCCCATCGTCTCGTGCGGCAGGCCGATGGTCGTCAGCCCGGGGCGGAGATACGATGCGAGTTCGTCGTTGTCGAACGAGATCACGGAGATGTCATCCGGAACCGACAGCCCCGCGTCCGCGAGAGCCTGGTAGGCGCCGAATGCGATCCGGTCGTTCAGGCAGAGCAGCGCCGTCACCGGTCGCCCTCGTTCGAGTACCGCTTGCGTCGCGGCATAACCGCGATCCGGGACCCACATCGAGATCGGCTCCTCGTCGATGAATTCGAGACCGTGCTCGTGCATCGCCTGGATGATCCCCGCCATCCTTCGCGACACGGCGATGGATCGCAGCAGCTCGGAGCCGGCTTCGTCCCGCTGTCCGATGAGCGCGATGCCCTCGCGATGCCCCGCCTTGACCAGCACCTCCACTGCCGCCCGACCGCCTGCCTCCTCGTCGGGCAGGACGGAACGACGGTGCTCCGAGCTGATCGCGTTCAGCATCACGACCTCGGTGCCGTCAGGAACAGGGGGAAGGGTCACTTCCCGGGCTCGCATCGATGCGAAGAGGATGCCGTCCGCCTGCCGGTCGAGCACCGCCTCGACGGCGACGGACTGACGTCGGGGGTCGCCGTTCGTCTCCATCACCAGCACCACATGGCCTGCTTCCTCCGCGGCGGTGATCGCACCCTCGATGAGCCCTGACGCGAATCGCGTCGTCGTCACCATGTCGGAGATGAACCCGATGGTGTGCGTCTTGTCGCCACGAAGCGCGCGAGCGGACAGGTTCGGTCGGTAACCCAGCGCTTGAGCGGCGCTGAAGGCTCGATCCCGTGCATCCTGCGAAAGCCGGGTGTTCGGCCTCCCGTTGAGGATCAACGAAACGGCGGTCTGCGAGAGTCCCGCAAGCTGCGCGACATCGGCAAGAGTCGGCCGTTTCTCCCCCACGCTGTTCCTTCCTTGTCGCCGGGCGAATGCGCCCAAGGCAAGAATATGGGTTGATGCGATGAAGCCTGCACGACGCCATCATCGGCAAGGTCTGCGATCACGACGCCCGGTAGCGCGTCCTCCCGGCGACGATCGTCTGGATCACACGGGCGTCGAGCAGGGACGCCAGCCCCTCGGTGAACGGATCGGTGTCGAGCACGATCACGTCCGCAGCGAACCCCGGGGCAATACGACCTCGCCAATCGCCGTCGCCGACGGACGCCGCGGCATCGCGCGTCGCGTGACCGATCGCGGCCGCCAGAGGGAGCGCGAACTGCGGATGGATGGCGCCCACGCTCCGATCGAGCGCCGAGGCACGAGTCGATGCCACGTACATGTTCGCCAATGCCTCGTGCGGGGCGGTCGGCGCATCCGTCGAGAAGGCCAGCAGCGCCCCGGCATCCTCGTATTCCGGCCATGGGAACGCACGGTCGACACGGTCGTCACCGAGCATCTCCGCCCAGTTCGCGAAGATCGCGGGGTCGCTGTGCACCGGCTGCATCGATGCGGTCACGCCGAGGCGCGCCATCCTCTCGGCCGTTCCGGGGGCCGCGTATTCGAGGTGCTCGATGCGGTGGCGTCGCGGGCGGTCCCCGTTGAGCGCGATGGCGTGCTCGATGGCGTCGAGTGCGATCTCGCTCGCGTAGTCGCCGATCGCATGCTGTGCGATCTGGAGGCCCGCGGCATCCGCTGCCACGACGACGGGATTCAGCTGCGCGACGGGCCAGATGGGCTCGGCGTTCGATCCATCGGCATACGGATGCCGCATCGCCGCGGTGCACGCGTCGATGACCCCGTCGAGGATGAGTTTGATGCCGACCACACGGAGCCAGGGAGACGAGGCGTCGCCCGCGAGCTCGGCCGCACGTGCGACCTGCGCAAGGTTCTCATCATCGTCACCTGTGTTCGTGATGATCCAGTGCGCAGCGACGCGGATCGGCAGCCCTCCCCCGTGTCGCACCTCAGCCCGCTGGAGCGCCGCGAGTCCGAACTCGTCGAAGGCCATGTCGATCGCGCCGGTGACCCCGGCGGCCAGGTAGGCGTCGATCACCCGTTCCACGTCCGCATCGCGGTCGGCGTCGGTGGTCGTCTCGTCCCGATGAGCCCAGGCGTACTGGGTCGCGGCGGTCTCGTAGAGCAGCCCGGTCGGCTCCCCCTCGGCATCCCGGGCGAAGTACCCGCCGATCGGATCCGGCGTCTCGCGGGTGATGCCGAGTTCCGCCAGCGCCGCGCTGTTGACCCAGCACGAGTGGTAATCGTTCGCGTCGAGGTAGACGGGGATGTCATCGACGACCACGTCGATCATCGCCGCTGTCGGAGCGCCATCCGGCACCGAGTCGAACAGCCATCCTCGGCCGCGCAGGACCGCAGCATCCGGATTCGCGGCCCTCGCCTCACGCAGCAGCGTCTGGATCTCGTCGAGCGAGCGCGCGGCAGTGAGCGGCACCTGTCCGAGCGCGGCACCTGCCATGAGGAGGTGGGTGTGGGCATCGGTGAACCCGGGAAGAACGAGTCGGCCCTCAAGATCGACCGTCTCGTCGGCCGCGGGGGCGCCCTCTGCTGTACCGACGTAGGCGATCGTCTCGTCATCGATCACGAGAGCCTCGGCCCAGGCGAGTGCCGGGTCCGGATCTGCGGTGAAGATGCGTCCGTTGAGGTAGCGGGTGATCACGGTCGACCGTCCTTTCCGAGAGGTGTGCGCAGCAGGCCGGCGTAGAGGACTGCGGCGACGAGCATGCCGACGGGCACGGAGAGATCGATGTACCCGGTGATCTCGGCGACCGGACCGCTCCAGACGCTCGTCGACAGGCACAGCGCGGTCGCGATTCCGCCGACGATGAGCGCGGTGATACCGGGAATGCTCCATCCCGCCGAGTACCAGAACCGGCCGCCGGGCCTGTCGTGGAAGAGGTCGACGCCGTCGTAGTCGTAGCGGCGCAGAATGACGTCGACGACGAAGATCGCCATTGCCGGCCCCGACACGACGACGAGGAACTGCAGCATGAGGTTCGCGGCTTCCACGAGGTTCGACGACAGCACGAGGTAGATCGTCAGTGCGGTGCCGACGACGCCGACGATGATCGCTGCCGGGATGCGGCGCAGGCGGAAGCCGATCGCCTGGAGGGCCATGCTCGACGTGTAGGCCGTCATGGCGTTGAGGGCGATCGTGTTGATGATGACGCCGATGACGAGCACCGGACCGAGCCATTCGGGCAGCAGAACCAGGAGGGCGACGTCGATGCCGGTCTCGAACGCTGCGACGCTCAGCCCTGTCGCCAGCAGCACGCCGACGGTGGTGAAGACGATGAAGGGGATGGCGCCCCCGAGGGCGGTCGCGGCGGTGATGTGCGAGGGCTTAGTGTCGCGCGGGAGGTAGCGGGCGATGTCGGGGCTGTTCATGAACGACAAGGGGGTCGAGGCGAGGATCGTGAAGCCGATCGAGATCGCCGACCAGAGGGCGGGTCCGCTCAAGGGCTCGGGGGCG
Source organism: Microbacterium sp. LTA6 (assembly GCF_045690355.1). NCBI lineage: Bacteria > Bacillati > Actinomycetota > Actinomycetes > Micrococcales > Microbacteriaceae > Microbacterium > Microbacterium sp. LTA6. The sequence goes on along the minus strand of NZ_CP147855.1, from coordinate 2,895,996 downwards.
GCGTATGCCCAGTCGACAGTCGGGAGGATGAAGGCGGCGACGACGAGGAAGATCACGAACAGGGCGGCGGCCATGTAGGGGTAGGCACGCAGGATCAGCCCATGACCGAAGATCGCGACGAGGATCGTGATGGCAGCGACGACCACCGTGACGCCGATCGGAACCCAGGTCGGGTCGTCCATGCCGGCGCGCCGCAGCAGGTCGGCTCCCATGAACGAGGATGCGAGCCAGGTCAGCGAAAGGAAGACCGCGCCGATGAACCAACCGACCACGGCGACGAAGAGCCGGTTGCCGAGGACTCCGTACATCGCGCGTGTCACGACCGAGCCGGAGGTGCCGGCTGCCGGTCCGCTTCCGGCGATGATCCCTGGCAGCACCCAGAGCAGCGACGCCGCGACGATGACGGCGATCGCCTGCCAGATCTCGAGGCCGAGCAGGATCAGCGACGCGCCGATCGTGAGGTTCAGGATGCTGACGCTCGGCGCCGCCCAGATGAGGAACAGGTCGCGCGCTCTACCGTGGCGTTCGGCATCATCGATCAGCTCGATGCCGCGCGTCTCCGGATGGGTTGCCGTGTCGACGGCGTCGGCACCGGCGGGGTGGATCTGGGTCATGGAGTTCCTTTCGGGAGGAGCGTCATTGCTGTCACCTTTGTTATTGGTCACATGCCCAATGGACTATTGGTCACTCATTCAATAGCATGGGTGGGGTGACGTCAAGCACTTCTTCGAGCACTGCTCCCCCGCGAACTCGCAAACCTCCGGAAGAGAGGCGGGAGGACATCCTCGCGTGCGCCGCGTCGATCGCGATCGAAGAGGGACTCGAGCGCATCACGCTCCGGGCGGTCGCAGCGCGACTGGGCGTGCGGCCAGGGCTGATCACGCACTATTTCCCGGTCGCGGAGGACCTGGTGGTCGCGGCCTTCGCCCGTGCCGCGGTGCTCGAGCGCGAGCAGTTCTTCACGTCAGGCGGCACTCCCCTGCAGAGGCTCGCCCACTTCGTGGACCACATCGAGCAGCGCCGCTCGCTTCCATTGGCGAAGCTCTGGCTGAACGCCCGGCATCTGGCGCGGTTCAGTCCGACGCTCGATGTCGAGCTGGAGGTGCAGGACGCCCTCGACCGGGAGCGCCTGACGGCCATGATCGTGGACGGCATCGCCTCCGGCGACTTCGGAGAGGTGGATGCCGAAGCGGCGTGCATCCGGATCCTGATAGCGGTGGATGGCGGTGGGTCCTATGTGAACGCCTCCCGGCAGATCGAGCATCCGGCGCATACGCAGGTCGTGGCGGATGTTGCGGAATGGGCGCTGGGGATGAAGAAGGGGACATTGCGGGAGGCTATTGACGCGGGGGCGTGAAAGTCTGTCGAGGAGCACCGAGCCTGGTTCTCGTGCGAAGCCTGCACGTGCCTTCGGGACAGGTGCGGCGCGGCAGGAGCGACGACAGCCCGCACCGGTAATCTGGCGGTGGCGTGGGCGATAGCCGGCGGAGTCAGGGGGGCGTGGATGAGGGCGTCAACGAGTAAGCGGACCGTGGTGTTGCACAGTGCTCACCAGCACCAGTTCGACGTGCCCGACAGGGACCTCGTGTTCTACGACCAGCCCTACGACACCGAGCAGCTGTCGCGCATCACCGATGTGCACCTGTGGTCGCCGCTTGATGGGCCTATCGATCGTCTCCCCGAGATCATCACTGCGATGACGAACTTGAAAGCCCTCAGCATCGGGCCGGGTCGGGTCCTCCCCGCTGTCGTCACCCAACTGCGGCAAGGCGATCTCCCCGAGAGTCTGGAAGAGCTCTTCGTGCACGTCGGCGAACGGACCCTGGTATGGCCAGATGTGGTGGTGCCGAACCTGCATACCCTCTACGTCGGCGAACCCTTCCGATTCCAGAACGAGCACTTCCCCGAACTCCGGGCGCTCTCCCTCTACCCGCAGAGGTCTCTGAACAATGTGAGGCAGGCGCTCGAACTGTCGCTCGAAGAGCTGAACCTGCTGAACGTGCCCACTGACGAGGAGATCTTCCGCCTCGTCGAACCCGTCGGGCTGCGCCGGCTCGGGCTGATCGGTGGACGCACGCTGAAGAGCCTCACCGGAATCAGTGCGCTCTCCCAAATGGAGTCACTGCGGCTGAAGAATCTCACAGCCCTGGGCGACGTCTCCGAACTGGCGACCCTGCAACGACTGGAAGTCCTGAACATCCAGTACTGCAAGAAGATCACCGGCATCGCGGCCATCAACGAACTCCCCGCCCTGCGCCGGCTCACCCTCGTGGGGTGCGGGGCTATCGGACTGAACACGATCGAGCAGAAGATGTCGACACTGGAATGGGCCAACACGGGCGCGACCACGTGACCGTCGGCCCCGAGAGACCGCTCGGTAGCCTGTAGAGCATGACGGGCCTCTTTCAACGTGCGGCCGGATGCTTGCAGGAAGCCGGTTGGACGCATGAGCCGCCTCTGCCCGCGAAAGACGGACTGCCCTCTGCGTTGCAGGCGGCGCCCGAAACGGTGATCCGCTGGGTATCCTCGTTCTCAGTTCTTTCGAGTTCAGACGATACGGTGTGGTTCTTGTCTCGCGACGACTACTCCCCCGGAGCGGAAGGCGCGTTCGCGTGGAACGAGCTGGAAGTGCTGAGCATCCAGGCCGCTACGACGGATGACGAGGCCGTCGAGGTTTCCCGTTTTTGGAAGCGCCACCTGCCCATCCTGCTTTCCGTTCGCAACGGATACGAGTACCTGGCGGTGCGAGACGATGGAGCAGTCGTCCACGGAACTGAACCAGAGTTCGAAGAGGCCGTTGTCGCTTTCCCGCACTTCGAGGATCTGCCGACGTACATCAGCTCGCGGCCAGCCCGACGGGACCACTTCGTCGATGAATTACTGTTCGGCGCCACCAGCAATCCCTGAAACTCCAACATGGATGTGAGTCATCGGTGCTCCCCTAGAAGTCGATGAAGCCGGCGACGACGTCGCGCACGATCCCGTCCGCACCCGGCGTGCCGTAGAAGTACACCGAGCCATATCCCCACAGATATTCTGCGATAACGTCTTCGAGTTCGCCCTCCACGGGCCAACCCTCTTCATCGATCTGGAAGAGGAATCGGTGCCCATCGGCGCGCACGGCGTCCGCGAAACGCAGGTTCCCCCTGAATCAAGACGGGTTCGTCATCGATCCGCACCAGAGCCGGCCTCGACGCGGCAGCTGGTCGTTCGACAAGCGCTATCGCACGCAGTCCCGGCCACCCGAGGTCGTCCCGCACTCCACGCGGCGAGTGTTCATGAATGATCGCCCGCATGGCCATGTCCGGATAGACGACATCCTCGTCTTCAATGCTGAAGCCGGCACGCAACACCACCGACACCTCACGGCGGCCCGTCCACGACGCGCAGACCGCGGCAAGAGTCAGCACATACCGGTGCGTCTCCAGAAGCGGATGCGTCTCGATCACTGACGGCGGAGCACCACCCAACCTCGCTCCGTCCGCGCGATCCGGCAAAGCGGGATATAAGAACACGGGCATGATGCCAGCCTATGGGCACCTCGAAACCGGCCACAGGTGGGAGGGCACTGCCTGCGGAGTGGCATCCCTCGACAGGTCGGGCTGACAGGATTTGAACCTGCGAACCTTTGACCCCCAGGCAGACGGTTCAGCGCAGATCCTTGGTTTTCCGGGGTTCCCTGCCCCTCAAGCGGCCTCATTTCACGTCATGGATTGCATGGTTTGCATGCACCAGATCCCGGCCAGGTCCCTGCTCTTGGTAGCCATCGGCAAACCCATCAAAGGGGTTCACGTGGGGTTTGTGGAAGCATCTCTGAAGAGCTCCACATTAGGAAGGCGCGCCCACTCGACCCCTAGTAGCCCCGACCAGGTCTCTTCGCCCTCTCGACCTGACGTTTCCTGTTTTAGCGGTGTGCTCCGCCGGAATGGTCAGCCACGGCTCTCGCACGGAAGCTCCGGTCCCTCGGCTTCAAGCGCAACGAACAGGACCGACGTCACCGATGAGATCGCTGTTGTTCTCAGGCTGCCGACCACTGTGAGGGAGTCGGCGTCGGCCCGCGAGTCACCTTCGCTGTCGCTGTAGGCAACGGCGCCGCGGCTGGTCGCAGCATCGACGCCGTCAACCCTGCCGCCATCAGCACCGCGACGAGGACGAGGATCAGCCACGCCTGTTTCGACGCGCGCGGGTAGGCATGACGGATGCTGCATCCGCCGTCGCGGACGCCCTTGAGCGGCGCCCGTCCATCACCCCATGGTCGGCTCGCGAGAGGATGCCGCAACTCGAAGACCTCAGCTGCGCTTGGCCGATCAGATGGCGCAGAGCTATCCCGCGGACGGGAAGGTCACCACGACGCGCAGACCTCCACCCGGGCGGGCGGCCAGCTTGAGGATGCCGTGGAAGCGGGTGACGATCGCCGACACGATCGACAGCCCGAGACCATGCCCCTTCGCCGACGTCGTGGACCGGCGACCGGCGGCGCGCGTGAACGGCTCCGCGAGCGCGGTGACGGCATCCGCTTCCAGGATCTCGCCGCTGTTCTTGACCTCGAGCAGCGCGGACCCGTCCGCGGCCGTGCGCGTGATGATCGTGAGGAAGCCGTCGAATGCGGCGTTGTGCCGGATCCCGTTCTGCACGAGGTTGCTGACGAGCTGTCGCGCCAGCACCGGCTCACCGTCGAAGTGCGCAGGCTGCAGATCGAGCGTCACCGTGACGCCGGCCTCGGCCGCTTCGTCGGTGCAGAACTCCGCGACCTCGGCGACAACCCTGGCCAGGTCGATGCGCTCGCCCGCGACTGTCGATGCTTCGATCTGCGCAAGGCCGAGCAGGGCTTCGGCCGTCTCGATGCTGCGCTCGTTCATCGCTCGCAGCCGAGCGAACAGAGCGCGCTCGGTTGCATCGTCGCGTTGGGCGATCGCGACATCGAGCATCGCCCGAGTAGTGGCCAGCGGGGTGAGCAGTTCGTGCGATGCGTTCGAGGCGAACCGCTTCGAGGCGGCGAAGGAGCGCTCGAGCTGCGCGAGCATATCGTCGAAGTTCATCGCCAGCTCGGAGATCTCGTCCCGCGGCCCCTCGAGCCGGATCCGCTGCGCGAGGTCGCCATGCGCGGCCTTGCGGGCAGCGCCGTTGATGTACTGCAGCGGCTTCAGCATCCGCCCGGCGACGGCCCAGCCGACGGCGATGCCCACGGCGGCGAGCACGATGAGCACGGCGATGGAGACGATCAGCAGCAGGTTGAGCATCTGCTCGGTCGAGGTGATCAGGATCTCGGAGGCCGGAGTGGTCGATGCCGCCGTCGTGCCCTCGGACGACTCGGGCAGCGGCGTCGCGATGCCCGGATCCGAGGGCTCGGCCGGGAAGGAATCGGACGGCACGAGGGCGTATGTGGGCACGAAGCGCATGACCAAGTAGACGATCGTGAGCATAACGAGTCCGGCACCGGTCAGCAGGGCGGAATAGGTCAGCGCCAGTCGCGTGCGGACGGTGGCGCGGTAGCGCCGGGTCTGGGGCTCAGTCGTGGTCTGTGATGGCATAGCCGACCCCCGGGACCGTGGTGATGATGCTGTGCTCGCCGAGCTTGCGGCGCAAGTTGCTGATGGTCACTTTCACCGTGGCGGTGAAGGGGTTGGCGTTCTCATCCCACGCCTTCTCCAGGATCGTCTCGGCACTGACGACGCCGCCGTCGGCGCGCAGGAGCAGCTCGAGCACGGAGAACTCCTTGCGGGTGAGCTGCACGAACCGGCCGTCGCGGGTGACCTCGCGGCGGAAGGGGTCTAGACGCACGCCGCGCTTCTCCAGCACGGGCGGGAGCGCGGTGAACGCGCGACGGTTCAGCGCGCGCAGCCGGGCGATCAGCTCAGGGAACTCGAACGGCTTGGCTAGATAGTCGTCGGCGCCGAGCTCGAGCCCGCCCACACGATCATCGAGCGCGCCCGCCGCGGTCAGCATGAGAACGACGGGACTGCTCGGGTCGGCGGCCAGAGCGCGACAGACATCGTCGCCATGCACACCCGGGATGTCGCGGTCCAGGAGCACCACGTCGTAGTCGTTGAACTCCACTGCGGCGAGCGCGGCATGCCCATCCCCCACGATGTCCGCCGCGATCGACTCCATCTCCAACCGGGTGCGGATGGCGTCGGCGAGGAACTCTTCGTCCTCCACGATCAGCACGCGCATGCATTCCTCCTCCGGTCCGTGATCTCCGCCCCGATTCAAGCAGACCGCAGGTTGGAGAAAGGTAAAAGGGACGCTTTACCCCCTCGCAACCACGTGTTTGGTGAGGTGGGATCAGCCAGGTCGTCCGACCGCGGCCGAAGTCCCAAGGAGCAGCCCATGAGATTCCTCACTACCCCCCGCAGTCGTCGCGTCACCACTGGCGTCCTCGCCCTCGTCACCGGCACGGTGCTCGCGCTCGGACTGTCCGCGTGCGCACCGGCCGGCGGCGCCGAACCCGAACTCAAGTCGGACGATCTGGAATCCTCGATCGTCGAGTGGCGCCAGACGATGGACAGCTGCATGCTGAAGGCCGGCTTCGACCTGGCTCAGACGTCCGCGGACGGCGAGCCCTCCGACTCCATCGACACCTCACAGTGGGACATGGCCGAGTTCGACAAGGCCTACGCGGCGTGCACCGCCGAGGTCGGCGAGGCGCCCGTCGATGACAGCCTGCCCAGCGAGGACGAACTGTTCGAGTCGCAGCTGATCTTCGCCTCGTGCATGCGCGAGCTCGGCTACGACTACCCGGACCCGGTCAAGGGCTCGGGCGGCATGGGACAGGCGTTCGGCCCGGAGACGAACGGCGACGACGTAGACACCTGCACCGAGAAGGCCAACCAGCCGGTGGGATCCAAATGAGCACGGACACCACACCGACCACCGCGCGTCCTCGGCGCAAGCGCGCGCTGCTGCTAACTGGCCTCGGCGTGCTCGTCGTCGCGGCGATCGTCGCTGCCGTCGTGCTCGTCCAGCGACCGTTCTCGGCGCAACCCAAGGATGACAAGGTCTCGGTGGAAACCGCCACCGTCACCCGCGGCGAGCTGACCGAACAGCTGCGCGCGCAGGGCACACTCGGATTCTCCTCGCTCCGCGACATCGGCACGACCCTGTCGGGCATCGTGACCGGGGTTCCGGCCGGCGGCACCGTCATCACGGCCGGACAGGAGCTCTTCCGGATCAACGACTCCCCCGTCATTCTGCTGCACGGAAACCTTCCCGTTTGGCGCGCGTTTAGCGAGGAGATGACCAACGGTGCGGACGTCCTGCAGCTCGAGACGAACCTCGCCGCGCTGGGCTTCTTCGGTCGCACCCCGGACGCGCAGTTCACGTGGCACACCATCGACGCGATCAAGAAGTGGCAGAAGTCGCTCGGCCTGGAGCAGACCGGGATGATCGAGGACGGCCGGATCATCTTCTCCCCCACCGATGTGCGCATCCAGTCCACGAAAGCCGCCGTCGGCGCCGGCGCGAGCGCGGCCATCGTCTCGGTCACCGGCACCTCCAAGCAGGTCCTGGTGTACATCGACACCGCTGACCAGGCCATCGCCCCGGTGAGCAAGAGCGTGACTGTCGCGCTCCCCGGCGGAGTGGAGACGACCGGCACCATCGCCACGGTCGGTGCGCCGGTCGAGCGCGACGGCGCCAATGGGAAGGCAGTGAAGATCCCGGTGACGCTGACCCTCGATGACCCGGCCGTCGCCGCGGACCTCGACAACGTGACCGTGAGCATCGTGCTCACGCAGAGCAAGGGCACCGATCTGCTCCTCGTTCCCGTCACGGCCCTGCTGGCTCAGCCGGGCGGCGGATTCGCCGTCGAGGTGACTGCCGGAAAGTCGGGCAAGACGAAGCTCGTGCCCGTCGAGCTCGGCGCCTTCGCCAGCGGCCTGGTGGCCGTCACAGGCGGGGGCCTCGCCGAGGGCGACAAGGTCGTGGTGGCCAAGTGAGTACCCCGATCGTGCAGCTGCGCGGCGTGACGCGCAGCTACGGCTCCCCACCCACCGTGGCCCTCAACGGTGTCGACCTGACGATCGAGGAGGGTGAGATGCTCGCGATCGTCGGGCCCAGTGGTTCGGGCAAGTCCACGATGCTCAACATCATCGGGTCACTCGACCGCGCCTCCGCCGGCAGCACCGAGATCGCCGGCAACGACGTCATGCGCATGAGCGATAATGAGCTCTCCGCGCTGCGCGCCTTCGCCATCGGGTTCGTCTTCCAGCAGTTCCATCTGTCGGACGGCGTCACCGCGCTCGACAACGTCGCGACCGGCCTTCTCTACACCGGCATGCCTCCCCGCGAGCGCCGTCGGCGGGCGGCGATCGCCCTCGAACGCGTCGGTCTGGGCGACCGGCTGCACCACCACCCGCGCCAGCTGTCCGGCGGCGAGCGCCAGCGGGTAGCCATTGCCCGCGCGGTGGTGGGTGAGCCGAAGCTGCTCCTCGCCGACGAGCCGACGGGCAGCCTCGACACCAAGTCCGGGGCGGGCGTGATGCAGATACTCGGCGAGCTGCACGACGCGGGCACCACGGTCGTGGTCATCACGCACGATCAGGGCGTCGCGGCGGGAATGCCCCGGCGGGTCCACATCAGTGACGGCGAGATCGTGTCCGACGAGCGGGAGGTGGCGGAATGAGCCTCTACCGGCGTTCCCGCCTGCGCCCCGCCGACCTGTTCGCCCTCGGGTTCCACGGGCTGCGGGCCCGGCCGCTCCGGGCGGTGCTGTCCTCGCTCGGCATCGCCATCGGTATCGCAGCGATGATCGCGGTCATCGGCATCTCGACCTCCAGCCAGGCGCTGATCAAGGAAAAGCTGGCCGCGCTGGGCACCAACCTGCTCACGGTGACCGGGGGCACCGACATGCTCGGTGCGCCGGCGCCTCTGCCCGAGGATGCCGTCGCCCAGGTCAGACGGATCCCCGGTGTACTCAACGCGAGCTCGACGAGCACGCTGGACAAGGTCAACATCTACCGCAACGCGGAGATCGAGCGTTCGCGCACCGGCGGGATGACCGTCGCGGCGGCGGATCTGGACCTCCTGGCGGCGACCGGCACCACGATGCTCACCGGCGTGTGGCTCAACGAAGCCACGGCGCAGTTCCCGACCGTCGTGCTGGGGCGCGCCGCTGCCGAAAGACTCGGCATCCAGAATGCGGGTTCGCTCGTCTGGCTCGGTGAGCGTCAGTTCACCGTGGTCGGCATCCTCGACTCGTCGCCGCTGGTGCCCGAGCTCGACTCGGTCGCCTTCATCGGCGAGCCGATCGCCCGCCAGGCGTTCGGCTACAAGGGCAATCCCACGATGATCTACGAGCGGTCCGAGGAGGACCGCGTGGCGGAGGTGCGCACGCTCCTGCCACCCACGATCAGCCCGCAGTCCCCGAGTGAGGTGAAGGTCAGCCGCCCCTCGGACGCCCTCGCGGCCAAGAACACCGTCGACCAGGCGTTCACGGGGCTCCTCATCGGCGTCGGTTCAATCGCGCTGCTGGTCGGCGGCATCGGAGTGGCCAACACCATGGTCATCTCGGTGCTCGAGCGTCGCCGCGAGATCGGCCTGCGCCGGTCGCTGGGCGCGACCAAGCGCCATGTCCGCGAGCAGTTCCTCTTCGAGGCGATACTGCTTTCGGCATATGGCGGGATCGCCGGTGTCGCTCTCGGCTGGATCATCACGGCGGTCGCCGCCAAGGCGAACGGATGGGTCGTCGCGATCCCGCCCGAAGTGCTGGTCATCGGAGTCGCGGTCACGGTGGCCGTCGGGGCCGTCGCCGGGCTACTGCCGGCGGTGCGCGCCGCGCGCACGTCCCCGACGACAGCGCTCAACGCATAGTCCGGGGAGGGGGCCGTCGGTCCCCTCCCCCGGACACAGCCACGGGGCTTCCGAGCGACACCCCCGGTGCTGCGAACTCCACCGCCCGCGCGTCGAAAGCAAGCCCTGTGGACGGTCACCATACCCTCGTCATCCTCACCGAAGAGGGACAAGAGAACCTCAACCAAACGACCCCCGAGCACGTGGGCACACTCAACCGACTCATCCTCTCGCCGTTGATGGCGTCGCAGAGGGGCAGCTACGCGAGATCAAACGCCGAATTCTGCGCCCGTACGAGGAACTTTTACCCTGATGACCGGCATTTTGGCGTCGACGGCAGAGCACGCGAATGCGATTCTTGCGGGTTGCTCCCTTTGGGTCCCCGCGCCACAGCGCGACGAAAAGCCGACTCCACGCCGATGAGCTCGCAAGCGATCAAAGCAGATTGGCCCAGCTATCAAAGCTCGCTGAAGAAACGACAAAGGCCTGATCAAACTTGCGTCTGATCAGGCCTTTTTGGTCGGGCTGACAGGATTTGAACCTGCGACCCCTTGACCCCCAGTCAAGTGCGCTACCAAGCTGCGCCACAGCCCGTTCTCCTGCACTCGCGCGCAGGCAACTCCCCTATCTTAGCCTCACCTCGGGGCCCTCCGCGAACAGGCTGGTGCGTTGCGAGTGTCGGATGCTCGGCGTAGCGTCACGAGCATGGTGACGATCACGACAGAGGTGGCGACGACCGCGCGGTGGGACGACGTTCAGCATGCCCTCACCGGCGGCGGCGACGGCGCTAGTTGCCAGTGCATCTGGCCGGTCCTCAGCAACAAGGACTGGAATGAGACGACGACACCGCAGAGGACGGAGATGCTCCGGGAGGAGATCGCCAGCGGTCCCCCACCCGGAATCATCGCCTACGTCGACGGAGAGGCCGCCGGCTGGATCCGCATCGGTCCGCGCACGCGGCAGGCCCGCATCCCTCGCACGCGCATCATCGCCGCGGCGAGCACTGAGCCCTTCGACGACGACACCGTATGGGCGGTCACCTGCTTCGTCGTTCGGCGCGAACACCGTGGCAGCGGCCTCAATCTCGAGTTGCTCCGGGCTGCCGTCGAGTTCGCGCGCGAATCCGGCGCTCGTGTGATCGAGGGGTACCCCGTCGTCACCGGCGGTGAGAAACAACCATCCAACGACCTTTTCCACGGAACGCTGGGAACGTTCGTCGAAGCCGGATTCACAGAGAAGACCGAACTCAAGCCGGGCCGAGCTCTGGTCACGCTCGAATACTGATGAGCGAGTCCGCGCTGCCAGCATCCATGGGCAAGGTCGCACGACGCGAACTCGCGCTGCACGGGTTGACGAGGCTCGAACAGTTCGACGGCGTCTCTGCGAAGGAACTGCTCGCGATTCACGGCGTCGGGCCGAAGGCGATCCGCATCCTGAGCGCGCATCTGGAACCCGAAGGACGGCGCCTCGCGCCGTGAGCCAGGCCACACGTCCGTCGGGCACGCGATCGCCCTACGATGAGAGGATGCAGCGCGGCGCCCTCCTTTCACCGATCCTGTGGGCGTTCGTTCCCTACGCGGTGATGTCGTTGCTCCACGTCGCACTGCTCGCCTTCGACAATCCACTCGCGACGCCGACCAAGCTCAGCCTCATGCCGCTGTTGGCACTTCCTGTTCTGATCGCAGCTCCACAACTGCGCCCGAAGGCAACGATCGCTTTCCTCCTCACCGCCATCGGCGCGTCGTGGCTCGGAGACGGCGCCGCCTCCTTCTTCCCCGCGGCGCCCGAGCTGCCCCTCATGCTGGGATTCTTCGGCATCGCCCACCTCGCGTACATCGCCCTGTTTCTCGGCCTGCTGAAGCGCCGCAGACTCCCGTGGTGGACCGTCGTCTACGTCGCCTGGTGGATCGCCATGATCGCGACACTCGGCCCGCACACCGGCGGACTCCTCATCGCAGTCGCGGCATACGGTCTCGTTCTCGCCGGCACCGCCGCGTTTGCCGCATGGTGCCACCCGCTCATCGCCACAGGCGGAGCGTTCTTCCTCGCCAGCGACACGCTCCTCGCATTTCAGCTCTTTCTGCCCGACTCCCTGCCTGCGTGGAGCAGCCCTGCCATCATGCTGACCTATACGCTCGGACAAGGACTGATAGTCGGCGGTGCCCTCCTCGCCCTGCACAGACGGAGCACCCAATCATGAACGCCGCACGTGTCGACAGCTGGCTCTGGGCCATTCGCGTCTACAAGACCCGTTCCGCAGCGACGACTGCATGCCGCGCCGGGCATGTACGCGTGAACGGCGAGAAGGTGAAGGCCGCGCAGCAGGTGCGCATCGGAGACGAGCTGCGCATCAGGATCGCTGGATTCGACCGGATCCTGGTGGTTCGTCAGCTGCTGGTGAAGCGTGTCGGCGCACCCGTCGCCGTTGCGGCATATGAAGACCGGACGCCGGAACGCGAACCTCAGGCCGCCCTCGGTCTCCGCGATCGTGGAGCCGGTCGACCCACGAAGCGCGAGCGACGAGACATCGATCGTCTGCGAGGGCGCGAAGACTTTACGGACTGAAAGTACCGACCACCTCTTCCCACATTCGAACATATGTGCGATACTGGAGCATGGTCAGTTTCACTCCGGATGACGTCGAGCAGCGTCAGGTGCTGCTCGACTCCTGGGTGCAGACGAGGCGTGAAATCGCCGCGCTTGAAGCGCGAGCGGCGGGGCTGCTGAACGAGCGGCTGGGGGTGCTGGATGCGGATGTGCGTGAGTCTCCGTTCCACCGCGATGCGATCCACCGGTCGATGATCGCGGAGTACTCCGCTGCGGGACACGTGTCCACAGGCAGCGTTGAGTACGCGTTCACCGACACCCGTGATCTACACGACTGGTTGCCTGTGGCACGTACCGCGTTCGAGGCTGGGGAGATCACAGCGGCGCACGTGCGAGAGATCGTCCGCGCCGGCGGCATCGTCCGCGAGGCTGTCGTCGAGGGGCGAGTGGATGCTGAGACCCTCAGCCTCTTCGACACCGCTGCGACCGTCGCCGCCACCGGAGACACCCCCGCCCGCACCCGGGCACTGGTTCGCCAGATCGCGGCTGCCCTCGCCGGAGAGACCCTCGTCGACCGGCACGCCCGAGCGAAGAGCGAGCGCGCAGTCACGATACGTCCGGCCGGTGACGGCCTCGCCCTGCTGATGGTCGTGCTCCCGGAATACCTGGCCACCGCGATCGTCGACCGTCTCACCAGGCTCGCGCATGAGATCATCGCTGCCCGCGACGATCAGGAGCCCGCTCTCGATCCCGATCTGCTCGACGACGGACCCGACCCGATCTACGAAAGCGACATCGACCCCAGCGTCGGCTTCGGCGCTCGCCCCGACGTCGACTTCGATTCCCGCGCCGGTTCAGGCTCGAGCGCCGTCTCCGACTTCGACTCCAGCGCCCGTGCAGACTCCCGCGCCGGCGCAGACTCCCGTGCCGGTGACGACTCCCGTGCCGGTGACGACTCCCGTGCCGGTGAAGACTCCGGCGCCTTCGACTCTGGCGCAGACACCGTCGCCGGCGCGATCTTCGGTGAGTCCGACACCTTCACCACTGATCCACATCCCGAGCTCGCCGCCGTCCGCTTGATCGACCCGCTCACAGATCCCGCCCACAGCCTCGACATCGAGCACTACCCTGCCGACACTCGCGGGATCGACGAGATCCGCGCCGACCTGCTCACCGATCTGCTCCTTGCCTCCGACCCGACCGCCGCTCATGGCACGGGACTCGACAACATCACCGCCCGAATCCAGGTCACCGTCGCCGCGACCACCATCGCCGATGCCGACGACCGCCCCGCAGAACTCGACGGGCACGGGCCGCTCCATCCGGATGCCGCGCGGGCCCTCGCCGGGGGTTCGAACATCTGGACACGACTGTTCACCGACCCCACAGGCATGATCACCGAAACCGATACATATACTCCGACCGCGAGCATGCGACGACATCTCCGAGCCCGAGATCAGCATTGCCGATTCCCCGGCTGCCGCATGCCTGTCCACCGGTGTCAGGTCGATCACAATCACGACCACGCCAAAGGCGGAAAGACTGCGCTCTGCAACCTCGCACACTTCTGCACCGGTCACCACGTGCTCAAGCATCCCGACGTCGATGAGCGACACCGCTGGAACGCCCGCCTTCATCCTGACGGCAGCATCCGATGGACCAGCCCGCTGGGCAACACCTACGTCGACTCTGCGCCCCGGCGCGTCATGTTCGTCTGAAGCACGCACCCGGCACGACGGCGCCGATCGCGGGGCCGGAAGCCCCACCAAACGTGAGCGACGAGGCATCGATCGCCTGGGCGGGCGCGAGCATCCCGCGGATTGAGGGCGACGGATCTCGATTCCTCTTCCGAGTTTCGAATGTTATTCGCGTGAGCAGGACCGTCAGTGTGGTCTGCGATCTCACCATGCCGACTCGTCTCCCCGGTTCTCCACGGCACGTTCAAGTGACACTTCCTCAGCATCATCGCCGTTCCAGGCCAGAAGCCAATCCGGGCATGGAGCATCGACGAGTGTGACTTGCTGCGTAGCGAAGTCGGCTCGAAGAACACCGCAGCCGAAGACGTCGGTCGATTCGCTGTACATGCCAGAGTTCACCGACCCCATCGAGGGCACGAAGATGTCGATAGTGGCCGCGGACGCATCGCTGGTGAGTCCGTAGATGGCTTTGTCCCTCCGAACCCCCTCGACCGATTGCGCTGATGGGTCGAGAAACACGTACTCGACGACGGGCGACAGATCTTCCGGTGAGACGATACCGTCCGCAGCGAAGGCTTCGGCGGCAAGGCTTGTAGCAAAGTAGTCGACGCCGATGACGATTCCTGCCTCTGCCTCGTTCGCTGATTCGCCGACTGATGAACTGAACCACGCGCAACCGCTGAGAACGATGACACAGGCTAAGCCGACAGTCGAACCGAGCAGACGCCGCTGGCGGCTCACAAGCGAAATTTGCCGTGCCATGTCTGCGTCGCTCCTCCAGGACAACCGGCGGTCAGGCTCTCGCCGACTGCCGAGGCGCCGGGCTTCTCAACTGGCACGCCCAGTGGCTCGGCGGGCCGAACCGAACCGCGCAAAGCGATCATCCAATACTCCTGCCGTTTCAGGCTTCGTCGTCAGAGCGCCTCTCAACGTTCGATGGATTCCAGCCATCCAATTCACGTTCGACACGCTCGTGATCCGCCTTAGGATTTCATCGAATCGCGGGAGATACCAGTGGCAGTTTCAACCCGCCGCACGGCATGCCGATATCAGATCGATTTCCGGGGCCGTTTGACACATATCGAACGAGATCATGTCGAACCGGAAACTTGACCCTCGCATCTGAACGACGCCGCACCTGACGCGACGGTCAAGACTCCCGGTGATTCAGAAGTCCCAGAAGCCAGCCGGCGGACTGAACTCGGGCGCCCGCAGCCTCGGCGCGAGCCTGCAGCCCTCGATCACTCGTCACGACGGTGACGGACTCCCCAGCGGCCAGTCGACCTTCAGCCTCTGCGACGATCGCGTCATCGCCCGACGCCTCCGCGCGCACCACAGCAACGTCAGAAAAGGCAGCAACACGCGAACCGTCAGCACCACCCTCAACATCAGGCATGTCCCGCGCCTGCCCCTCGACGACGAGCACAACCTCGGGGAACCACACCGATCCGGCCACGCCGAACTCCTCTGCAGGAACCCCGAGTCCCTCCAGACGCGAACGCAGCCGCGCAGCGGCACCCGCTCGATCCTTCCACCAGCCGTCAGGTACAGAGCCGACGACATTCGCCCCATCCACCACGAGCGACGGCCGTACCGAGAGCAATGAACGCAGCACCGGCCACGCGTCACCGAAACCGGGATGCAGTGGACGCTCCGCCACCTCGTCGATCGGAACCCACTCCAGCGCAACGCTCTCCGGGTCGCTGATCACCGGCTCGAACGCCACCCGCACATCGCCGACGACCGTCGTGTACGACCAGATCCCCAGGTCCAGAACACTCGTGAAGCGAGCACGCACGGCCCCATCCGGGATCCCGGCCTCTTCCTGAGCCTCACGCAACGCGCCGACGATGGCACTCTCGCTCTCGTGGAGCGCACCGCCCGGCAACCCCCAGGTACCGCCGAAGTGGCTCCACGACACGCGATGCTGCAGCAGGATGCCGCGCTCGGAATCCACGGCGAGCAGTCCGGCGGCGCCGAAGCGCCCCCAGTACTTCTCCCCCGCGTCCGACACGACCCAGGCATCGCCCGGATCACGCGGCCCCGAAGGTCGTCGGGGCTCACCAGGGGAAGGGGGAACGATCGTCACCCCTTCACCCTTTCACAGCATCCGCGCCGCAGCGCCCAAGATCGCACAGAAGACGGCGACCGCGATCAGCGCTGGCGCTTCTCCCGCACGCGCATGTTGATGACGATCGGAGTGCCCTCGAAGACATAGAGCTCGCGGAGGCGGCGCTGGATGAACCGGCGGTAGCCGGGGTCGAGGAATCCGGTCGTGAACAGCACGAACGTCGGCGGACGCGTCGACGCCTGCGTACCGAACAGGATGCGCGGCTGCTTTCCGCCACGCAGCGGGTGCGGGTGCTCGGCGACGAGCTCCGCGAGGAACGCGTTGAACTTGCCGGTGGGGATACGGCGATCCCAGCTGTCCAGCGCGGTCTCCAGCGCCGGAACGAGCTTGTCGAGGTGGCGGCCGGTCTTGGCCGAGATGTTCACGCGCGGCGCCCAGGCCACGTGCGCCAGGTCCTGCTCGATCTCGCGCTCGAGGTACCGGCGGCGATCCTGATTCTCCAGATCGTCGTCGTTCAGGCGATCCCACTTGTTGAAGGCGAGAACGAGTGCACGCCCCGACTCCAGCACGAGGTCGATGATGCGCACATCCTGCTCGCTGATCGTCTCCGAGACGTCGAGGACGACAACCGCGACCTCCGCCTTCTCGAGCGCGGCAGACGTTCGCAGCGACGCGTAGAAGTCCGCACCCTGGGCCATGTGCACGCGACGGCGGATGCCGGCGGTGTCCACAAGACGCCACAGCTTGCCGCCGAGTTCGACGACCTCGTCGACGGGGTCACGAGTAGTGCCGGCGAGCTCGTTCACGACGACCCGCTCCTCGCCCGCAGCTTTGTTCAGCAGCGAGGACTTGCCCACGTTCGGTCGTCCGAGGATCGCAACGCGGCGGGGTCCGCCGATCTCGTGCTTGGCGACCGCAGACACCTCGGGCAACGTCTTCAGCACAGCGTCGAGCAGATCGGCGACGCCGCGACCGTGGATCGCCGAGACCGGATACGGCTCGCCCAGACCCAGGCTCCACAGCGAAGCCGCTTCCGGCTCCTGACGAGCGTCGTCGACCTTGTTCGCGATGAGGAACACCGGCTTGCCGCTCTTGCGCAGCAGCTTGACGACATGCTCGTCGGTGGAGGTCGCCCCCACCATCGCGTCGACGACGAACAGCACGACGTCGCAGAGGTCGATCGCGACCTCAGCCTGCGCGGCGACCGAGCGATCGATGCCGCGGGCATCGGGCTCCCAGCCACCGGTGTCGACGAGCGAGAAACGCCGGTCGGCCCACTCCGCCTTGTAGGTCACGCGGTCGCGGGTGACACCAGGAGTGTCCTCGACGACGGCCTCGCGGCGTCCGAGGATGCGGTTCACGAGCGCGGACTTGCCGACGTTCGGCCGCCCGACGATCGCGACCACCGGCAGGGCCGGCAGGAACTGGATTCCGTCCTCGCCCAGCGTCACGCCGGCGAGAAGCGCGGCATCCTCATCGTCGAGCTCGTAGTCAGAAAGACTCGCGCGCAGCGTCTCGGCGCGCGACTCGGCGAGCTCCTCGTCGAGCGCGTCCATCTTCTCGGCGAGCTGGTCGGGCCCGCCTTCGTATTCTTCGTCAGCCATTGTGAACTCCTCGGCGTCGTTGGATCACCGTCAGCACGGCATCGATGGTCTGGGGGAAATCTAGGTCCGTCGAGTCGACGACCTCGACGCCTTCTGCGGCGTTGAGGAAGTCGACGACGGCACTGTCGGAGGCGTCGCGGCGATGCAGCGCCTCGGCGACGGCCGCGGCGTTCTCGCCGGCGAGTTCACCGGCACGACGCGCCGCACGCACCTCGGGCGCGGCGGTCAGCAGGATCCGCACCGGAGCGTCGGGGGCGACGACCGTGGTGATATCGCGGCCCTCGACGACGACGGCGGGATACGGGGCTTCCGCGACGAGAGTCCGGAAGAGCCGGTTCACCTGCTCACGCACCTCCGGCACCCTGGCGACACCGCTCACCGCGCCGGAAACCCGCGGTTCGCGGATCGCATCGGTGATGTCGGCGGCGCCGACGCGCACGGTACGGATGTCGGGGTCGAGACCGAGAGCGAGGGGGAAATCGGATGCCGCCGACCGGACAGCCTCGGCATCTGCCGTGTCCGCGCCCTGGGCGAGAACGTGCCAGGCGAGCGCACGATACGCGGAGCCGGTGTCGAGGTAGCCGAAGCCGAGCTTCCGGGCGACCGCCTTGGAGACGCTGGACTTGCCGGAACCCGCCGGGCCGTCGATCGCGATGAAATCAGTCATTGGTCGTCCCCGCGATCCGCCATCCGCGTTCCTGAAGCCCCACGATCGCTCCGTGCAGAGCCGCCGGGTCGACGCTGATCTCAGCGAGACCGAACTGCGCCCCCGGCGAGTGCTCCAGGCGGAGGTCTTCGACGTTCACTCCGAGCTCACCGAGCTCGCCGAACAGGCGTCCGAGCTGGCCGGCCGTGTCATCCACCATCACCACGAGCTGCTCGAAGCGACGGTTCTGCCCGTGCTTGCCTGGGAGGCGCTCGACACCGTCGTTGCCCTGACGGATCGTCTCGGCGACGATCCGTCGTGCGCCCGGCTCCTCCGGCGCGCGCAGCGCAGCGGAGATCTCCTGAAGGTCGGCGGCAAGGTCATCGAGGATCTCGACGACCGGTCCCGCATTCGCACCGAGGATCTGCACCCACAGTTCAGGAGCGGATGCCGCGATCCTGGTGGTGTCTCGCACGCCCTGCCCCGCGAGGCGCAGCGCGCCATCCTCGGCGGTCGCGAAACGGCCGGCGAGCAGGCTCGCAACGACCTGCGGTACGTGCGAGGTGAGCGCCACCGAGCGGTCGTGCTCTTCGGGAGTCATCTCCACCGGCATCGCGCCGACGTCGAGAGCGAGGGCCTCGACGAGGGCGAGATCAGCGGGGCGGGTCTCCTCATCACGGCAGACGACCCAGGGACGCCCGATGAACAGATCGGCACGTGCCGAGATCGCGCCACCGCGCTCACGCCCGGCGAGCGGATGGGATCCGATGTAGCGCGTGAGGTCGACGCCGCGCTCCTGCAGGGTGCGGAACGGCTCGAGTTTCACGCTGGCGACGTCGGTGACGACGGCGTCGGGGTAGCGCACGAGTTCGGCCTCGATGACGGAGGCCGTCACGTCCGGCGGCACCGCGACGACGATCAGCGCCGGCTGGTCATCCGCTGTCTCCGCGCGGCCAGCGCCATAGTCGATGGCGAGACGAAGCTGCGAAGGCGACGTATCGGCGAGGACGACGTCCACACCCTTGGCACGCAGAGCATGACCGATGCTCGCGCCGAGCAGACCGGCTCCGACGACCCTGACCGTGCCGGACACTCGGGGAGCGACGACCGATCGGGGCGCGGCGACAGACGTCGATCGCTCCCCCGAAGGCACACCCGTGGTGTCGGTCACTCGTTCTCCTGCTGCTGCTCGCCTGGCGCCACGGCGGCACCGGAATTCTGGCGCGCGAGAGTCAACAGCGCACCGAGTTCGATTTTAGTCAGTTCGCGCGTCTTCCCAGCAGGGAGCGTTCCCAGGTGCAGCGGGCCGAACTGCCGCCGCACGAGTTCGGTCACCGGATGGCCGACCGCGGCCATCATCCGGCGGACGATCCGATTGCGCCCGGAGTGCAACGTGAGCTCCACCAGACTCGACTGCTTTCCGCTCACCGAGTTGGTCGATACGTCCAGGAGTCGCGCCTTGTCCGCCGCGATCGGGCCATCCTCCAGCTCGATGCCCTTCGTCAGCTTCGCGATGATCTGCGCGGTAACCGTACCCTCGACCTTCGCGATATACACCTTGGTCACGCCGAACGACGGGTGCGCCAGCACGTGCGCGAGCTCGCCGTCGTTGGTGAGGATGAGCAGGCCGCTCGTCTCGGCATCCAGTCGCCCCACGTTGTAGAGGCGCTCCTCGTAGTCCTCGGTGAAGCGGCGGAGATCCGGGCGTCCGTTCTCGTCGCGCATCGTGCTCACGACCCCTGTGGGCTTGTTGAGCATCACGTAGCGCTTGGAGACATCGAGCTGAACCGCCGTGCCGTCGACGTCGACGAGGTCGTGCTCCGGGTCGATCCTTCGGCCGAGCTCGGTGACGACCTCGCCGTTGACACGGATGCGACCCTCGACGATGTAGTCCTCCACCACGCGTCGCGAGGCGACACCGGCGGCGGCGAGCACCTTCTGCAGGCGGATGCCGTCGGGCTGCTGGGTCGTCGAGTCGGTCGAAGCCTCGTTCATCGGATGGTCCCTTCATCGAAGCCGTCTGCGCCGTCGTCGAGCAACGGGGAGATCGGCGGCAGGTCGTCAAGTGAGTTGATGCCGAGGTGCTGCAGAAGAGCATCCGTCGTGCCGTAGTTGATCGCGCCGGTCTCGGAATCGGCGAAGAGTTCGGTGATGAGGCCGCGGGCGAGGAGCGTGCGCACGACGGAGTCCACATTGACCGCTCGGATCGACGCGACCTGACCCCGGGTCACCGGCTGCTTGTAGGCGATCACCGCGAGGGTCTCCAGTGCCGCCTGCGAGAGCCGAGCGGGCGCCTGTCCGCCGATGAACTCGGCGACCAGGTCGTCATGGTCTTCGCGCACATAGAGCCGCCAACCGCCGCCCACCTCGCGCAGCTCGAAACCGCGTCGCGGTCCGTGTCCCTTGCCGTCGTAGTCGTCGACGAGGGTCTCGATCGCCTGTCGCACGGCGGCCACCGGCGAACCGACGGCGGCGGCCAGGGCGACGAGGCCGATCGGCTCGTCGATGATGAGCAGGATCGCTTCGATCCGCTCCGTCAGCGGGGTGTCGACAGCGGCGACATCCGTTTCCGCGTTCTGCATCACGTCATCGGTCATAATCGGCTCCCAGGGTCGCCAGCGTCTCGTCCGACCAGGAGTCGGCTGCCCAGCGGAGCGTCAGCTCGCCGAGCGGTTCCAGTTGTTCGAAGGACAGTGCCGCGTGCCGATAGAGCTCGAGCACCGAGATGAAGCGCGCGACGACGATGCCCGGCTCTCTCACTCCCGCCACGAGCTCGCGGAACGACAGGGTCTCGGCACCGCGCAGAAGAGTCACGACGATCGCCGCCTGTTCGCGGATGCTGACCAGCGGCGCATGCAGATGATCGAGGCCGACGTGCGGAATCTCCTTCGGCGCGAAGGCGAGGAGCGCGAGGGCGGCGAAGTCATCGGGGGTGAGCGACCACACCAGTTCGGGGGTCTTCTTGCGATGCTTCTCGTCGAGGCGCACCGCGCGCACATGCCGACGGTCCTCCCGTCGCAGGCACCGCGCGAACCACGCCGAGACCTCTTTGAACGCCCGGTATTGCAGCAACCGGGCGAACAGCAGGTCGCGCGCCTCGAGCAGCGCGACCGCCTCGGCGTCGACCAGCTCGCCCTGCGGGAGGAGGCCGACGACCTTCATATCGAGCAGAGTCGCCGCGACCACGAGGAATTCCGATGCCTGATCGAGTTCTTCGTCCGGACCCAGCTCGCGCAGGTAGGCGATGAACTCATTGGTGACCGCGCTCAGCGACACCTCGGTGATGTCCATCTCGTGCTTGGAGATGAGGTTCAGCAAGAGGTCGAAAGGTCCGTCGAAGTTCGACAGGGAAACGCGGAACCCGGAATCGGGGACGGCGTCGGTGGGCTCTGGAGCCGTCTCAGGCGACAGCGCCACGGGCGACCAGCTCCCGCGCCAGCCGCAGGTACGCCTGTGCGGCGGCGTGCTCCGGCGCGAACTCAGTGATCGGCACACCCACGACGGACGCGTCGGGGAACTTCACAGTACGGCCGATGACGGTCTCGAGAACGTCGTCCTGGAACGCCTCGACGACACGCTCCAGCACCTCGCGCGAGTGCAGCGTGCGCGGGTCGTACATCGTGGCGAGCAGGCCGTCCATCGTGATCGACGGGTTCAGCCGGTCGCGCACCTTGTCGATCGTCTCGATGAGCAGGGCGACGCCGCGCAGCGCGAAGAACTCGCACTCCAACGGAATGATCACGCCGTGCGCGGCGGTGAGCGCGTTCACGGTGAGCAGACCGAGGGAGGGCTGGCAGTCGATCAGGATGACGTCGTACTCCCCCGCCACCTGGCGGAGGACTCGGGCGAGGATCGTCTCACGCGCCACCTCGTTGACGAGGTGCACCTCGGCAGCGGAGAGGTCGATGTTCGCCGGCATCACATCAAGACCTTCGACGCCGGACGGCACGATGGCGTCGTGCGCGTCACGCTTCGTGTCGAGCAGCAGGTCGTAGATCGTGGGCACGTCGTGGGTCTGGATGCCGAGACCGGCAGAGAGCGCGCCCTGCGGGTCGAAGTCGACGGCGAGAACCTTGCGTCCGTACTCGGCGAGGGCAGCTGCGAGGTTGATCGAGGTCGTCGTCTTGCCGACGCCGCCCTTCTGATTGCAGAGCGCGATGATGCGAGCAGGGCCATGCGAGGCCAGCGGCTCGGGGGTCGGGAAGCCGTGATATGGGCGTCCGGTGGGTCCCATGGGGGTGTCGTCGGCCTGTTTCGCCTTCGCCCTGGACTTCGCCGCTTTCTCAGCCACCGATTCTCCCGCTTCCCTCGTGCTCGCTCGATTCTAACGGCAGGGCACTGGAGACGTCTCCCCGGCGCGCGGCGCACGCCGGGGAGACGTCATCGACTCGTCATCCGCCGCGGAGAGCGGCGACCGGTTCGATTCGCGCAGCCCTTCGCGCCGGATACCAGCCCGATGCCCAGCCGACGACTGCGCCGAGCACAGCGCCGGCGATCGCGACCAGAGGATCCGTGACCGGAGACCACCCCTGTACGACGGCGACGACGATGACGGCGATCACACCGAGCGCGGCTCCGATGAGCCCGCCGATGAAGCCGATGACGATCGACTCCACCATGAACTGCGAGCCGATCTGCCGCCTCGTGGCACCCAGTGCGCGGCGCAGTCCGATCTCGCCGATCCGCTCCATGACGGAGAGGAGGGTCACGTTGGCGATACCCAACCCCCCGGCGAGGAGTGCGATCACACCGAGGATGAGGAAGACGACATTGACGTCGGCCTGGACGCTCTGGCTGAGATCAGACGCCCCGGACGGAGCCCGCGCCTCGAGCGTGTCCGGCTCATCCGGCTGAAGCGCGATTACGGACTGCTCGGCGACCTGCGGGCCGGCTCCCACTGCGATATGGATGCTCAGCTCTGCCGGAGCCTCGAGCCCGAAGTCCGCGCGCGCCGAACCCATCGGGATGATCACCGCATCCTGCAGGTCGGTGCGCCGTTCCATGCCGTCGACGATGCCGATCACGGCGTACGCGACGCCCCCGATGAACACCGAAGGCTGCGAATCGACCCGGTTGATACCCATCCGCTCCGCCGCCCGCACCCCGAGCAGAGCGACGCGATCCGCCCGCTCATCGTGCCCCTCATCGAAGGCGCGCCCTGTTGTGATCCCGCCGTCGACCGTCCCGATCAGATCGCCAGACGATGCGAAGAGACGGGGCGACGCGGGGGCGGGAGCCGACGGGTCATTGACCGGAACAGCGGTGATGGTCTCATCCTCGGCCAGAGTGACTTCGCCGAGCAGAACAGCGGACTCCACCCCCGCCAGCAGCTGCACTCGATCCGCGGAGTCCCACGGGAGGCGACCGGCGGCGACGGTCGTGTTCTTCGAGCCGGAGGTCGCTTCGGTCGGCGTGACCAGCACCTGGGTGGCGGCCACCCCGTCGAATTGACTCGCGATCTGCCCTGCCGCGGTCTGCGCGAAGCCGATCGTCGCCACAAGGGATCCGATTCCGAGGACGGTTCCGAGGATCGTCATCACCAGTCGTGCGGGGCGTGAGCCGATATCTGCGGTCGCCTCGGTGACGAGATCCTGGAACGTGAAGCGATCGGCATGCTTCACCTCGGGAACGAGCGGCGCGGCGCCCACCGACTCGTCGGGCTGCTCCGCCATCGGGCCTTCGGCATCCGCCTTCTTACGCCGCCACGGCCAGCGGATCACAGCTCGGTCAATCTGCCGTCGGCGATCCGGATACAGCGGCGCGCACGTCGCGCCACCGCATCGTCGTGCGTGATGACGATCAGAGTGAGCCCGTCCGCGTTGAGCTCCTCGAACAGCGACATGACCTCTCCGGACGTGCGCTGATCCAGGTTCCCGGTCGGCTCATCGGCGAGCAGCAGTCGAGGTCCGCTGACCACGGCCCTGGCGACGGCGACACGCTGACGCTCACCTCCGGAGAGCGACCCGGGATAGAAGTCGATGCGATGCTCGAGCCCCACTCGGGTGAGGGCCTCCCGCGCCCGCGACTCGCGCTCACGACGAGGAACACCGCTGTACAGCATCGGCATCAGCACGTTGTCGAGGACCGTGCGCCGCGGAAGCAGATGGAACGACTGGAAGACGAAACCGATGAAGCGCGCCCGGGCGGCCGCCCGCTCGTCGTCCGAGAGATCGCCGGTGAGCGACCCCGCCAGCCGGTACTCGCCGACGCTCGGGCGGTCCAGAAGACCGAGGATGTTGAGCATCGTCGACTTGCCGGAGCCGCTGGGGCCGACGATCGAGATGTAGTCGCCCGCGGCTGCCGACAACGTCGCGCCCTTGAGCGCCTGCACCTCGGGTGGACCAGGAAAGGACCGCGTCACATCACGGAGTTCGACCAGCGGTGGCGCCACCGCTTCGTCCGGCGAATCGAGGATGACGTCGGCGAGAGGCTGGCTCACCGCCCGACCACCACGAGCTCGCCCTCTTCGAGCTCACCCTCCGTGGGTGTGATCTCCACCGCGCCGCGGGCGGCGAGTCCCGTCTTGACGACGACGATCCGGGTCTCCGCGTCCTCCCCCTTGCGCGGATCCGATTCGACGACCTCAACCCGTGACTCGCCGCCGGGTCCCGCGGTGAGGGCGGCGAGCGGAACGGAGAGAACATCGCCTTCAGTGGCCCCGACGGCGATCTTGACCCGCACATTGCTCCCCTGGAGCTGCTGGATCTGCTCCGCTGTCAGCGGATCCGGATCCAGAAGCACCTCCCAGCGCGCCTTGCTGTCCTTGCCGGCGTTGAGCGCCGAGATCACCGCACGATGCTCTGTGCCGTCCGGCAACTCGAAGGTGCCTTCCGCCCCCACCTTGAGCAGACGAGCGTCGGCCTCGGCCGCTGCGCCGGTCAGCCGAACCGTGGCACCGGACACCGTCATCGACGACCCGGTCACCGTGTCGCCGCGCTTGACGTTGACCGCATCCACGCGCCGCGGGAGCTCCGTGAGATAGAGCACCTCGCTCGACGGCAGGAACGGAAGCACGCTCTGGCGCGCCGTCTCCAGTGCCTGATTGGCCGCCTCGACCTGCGCGTATGCCGAATCCAGCATCGCGCGCTCCGCGCCGGTGTTCTTCGCCGCCCAGAGCTGATCGCGCTCGAGTTTGGCGGTCTGCAGGTCCCACTCGGCCTGCTGGACTCCCTCGCCCTTGGCCTTGGCCTCGGCGAGGGCCTGCTCGGCCTGAGCGACCTTCACATCGGCCTGCCACGCCTCCACCTTGCTGGGGCCGGAACCCGCCGCGTCCAGCGCGGCCTGGGCCTGACTGACGCTGTCGTTCGCACTGCGCACGTTCTCCTCTGCGGATCGCACTCCCGCGGTCGCATCCTCGCCGGACGACGGCGTCGGATAGCCGGCCTGAGCGTAGAGCTGCCCCACGGCATCGGCCGTCGCCCCGTCGAACACGTCGGAGCCCACATCGCCCGGGTTGATCCCGACTGCGACGAGTGCCTGCTTGAGCTGCAGGACGTCCGGGCCGGACACTCCGACGCGCAGAGTTCGGTATGCCGGAAGCTCTCCTGGCAGCACGATGACGGGCCGACCCGCCACCTCCAGCGCGATGGAGAGTGGAGTGAAGGTCGCGCCGACGGCAGGAACCTGCCCGGTCACGACGGCCCGCTCTGCCGTTCCTGTCGTGTCGATCGTGACCTCGACGGCATCCGCGTAGCCGACGTCCGCACGCAACGTCACGTCGTTGCTCAGCGATCCGAACTCGACCGGAACCGTCACCAGTCCGGGCTCAGGCGTATCCCCGTTCGCCTCAGCCGGAGAGATCAGGAAGTGCCCGATCAGGAGGCCGGCGACCAGGCTGACGACAGCGCACGCCGCCACGATCCACAGGGTGCGGTTGCCGCGCAGCACACGGCCCCAGCCGCTGACCTTCGAGGTGTCGGCGTCGGCGGAGGCGTCATCCGCATCGCCGTCGGTCTCGGCTTCGAGGTCGGCTTCGATATCGAGCGGGAACTCCGTCGTGGGGGTCTCGTCTTCTCGCATCAGTTGCTCTGCTCGGCCGCCGCCTTGAACGCCTCGAGGTCGGCCTTGTTGTCGGCGATGAACTTCTCCTCCTGGGCGAACTGGATCTTCAGCGACTTCTCCAGGTACGAGGTCTCCTTGCGGCACTCCAGGTCCTTCAGCGCCAGCTCGACCTCACGCTCGCCGAGCTTCTTCATCTCGGGGCTCTTGCTCGGGTCCTCGACGGTCTCGGGGTCCACAGGGGTGCTGCCATCTCCGTATGCGGCCTCGTAGATCTTCTGCTGTTCGTCGGAGATCGACATCGACGCTTCGGACTGCGCCTTGAACCCGGGCTCACCGGCGTCGGCCATGCATGCCGCCCATGCCGCGTTGAGTTCCTTGAACTCGGGCGATTCCTGCGTGCCCGACCACAGCTTGTCCATCTTCTCGCGAAGCTCGGTGAACTCGTCCGACTGCCACGGGTCCTCTCCCTGCACCTCGTGCTGCGCCCGGCCCTGGCAGCCGGCGTCCTCCCACTTGTACTCGTAGGTGGCGCCCTCGGCGATCTCCTCCTCGGGGGGCGCGCCGTAGAGCGTTTCGTAGTAGGCGGTCTGCTCCGACTCGCTGAGGGAGGCGACGTAGTCCGCATTCGGGTCGGTCGTCTCCTCGGGCGGGTTCTCCTCCATTTGCTCGTTCCACGGGCTGTTCACCATGCCGTAGCCGTACTTCTCGACCCATTCGCGCGACTCAGGGTCCCACTCGCCTCCGTCATCGGAGAACACCGTGCCGTTGTTCTGGGTATTCGGCTTGTACTCGAAGCCTTCCTCAGCCATGCACTCCGCCATGGCTTCTTCCTGCTTGCGGTTCTGCTCCTCGAACTGCTTCTGCTGCTCCTCGGGAGACAGATCGCCACCCCATGCCGCGGAGAGGTACTTGTTCAGCGGCGAATCCTCGTAGTCGAGCTTGTCAGCGCCGGGCCCGCCCGCGCAGCCGGCGAGAGCGAAAACGAGAGCGGTGGTCGCGACGAGCGCGAGGGAACCGGGGGATCTCATGGGGGAAACTCCTTCGTGGGTCCGGCAGACGTCGGACGACTCCGCTCAGGATAGACAGAGTCGCCCGCACCTCGCGTCCCCCTTTCGGGGGACTTCAGGACATTCACATCTTTTCGGAACGGAGGATGCTAAAGAACGATCAGCGGGCGCGCGGATGAGATGTGGCGTAGATGTCGCGCAGGGTGTCGACCGACACGTGCGTGTAGATCTGCGTGGTCGCGACAGAGGCGTGACCGAGCAGCTCCTGGACGACGCGCACGTCGGCACCGCCCTGGAGCAGGTGGGTCGCGAACGAATGGCGGAGGGTGTGCGGCGAGACCTCCGCGGTGATCTGAGCACCCTCGGCGGCCGCGCGGATGACGAGCCACGCGCTCTGCCGGGACAGAGGTGCCCCCCGCGCGCCGAGGAAGAGCCGTGCCGATGCGCGCCCCTTCGCCGCGAGCCCAGGGCGCACACGGGTGAGGTAGGCATCGACGGCGATGCGCGCGTATGAGCCCAGCGGGACGATGCGCTCCTTCGATCCCTTTCCGCGCAGACGCAGAACGTCGCCGTGGGCCAGATCGTCGACATCGAGCCCCACCGCTTCGGACACGCGTGCCCCGGTGGCGTACAGCAGTTCCAGGAGCGCACGATCGCGGATGCCGAGGGGCTCCTCCGCTGAAGGCGCGGCGAGCAGGCGCTCCACCTGGTCGATGGTCAGCGCCTTCGGCAGCCGCTGCGGCGCCTTCGGGGGCCGCAGGCGGCCACTCGGGTCGTCCGCCTCGATACCCTCTCGTGCGAGGAAACGGTGCCATCCGCGGACCGATGACTGCAGACGGGCGAGGCTGGTGGCAGCGGGCGGCGGGTCCGCTGCAGAACGCTCGGCGATGAATCGACCGACGACCGCCGGGGACACGTCGACCGTCTCCTCGATGCCGTTCTCGACAAGCCAGTTCCGGTACCCGTCCAGATCACGCCGATACGCGGCGACCGTATGGGCGCTCAGCCCGCGTTCGATCGTGATGTGCCGCAGGTAGGCATCCAGCGCCCGATCGAGCAGCACGGCTACGCCCCGCCGACCCCGCGCCGCTCCGCTGCGAGCACCCCGATCGACAGGATCGCATTGCGCATCTGTCCCTCGAGCACAGCATCCACGGCCTCGCTCAGCGGCACCCACTCGACGCGGATGTCGGCCTCCTCGTCGGTGCGATCATGAGCGGTGGCCGCCCGGGAGATTCCGGTGGCGAGGAACAGATGGATGATCTCGTTGTTCCCGCCCGGCGTCGTGTATGTCGACACCAACGGCTCCCAGTGCGCTGCCGTCACATCGGCCTCCTCCGCGAGCTCGCGCTGAGCGGCGAGAAGAGGCTCCTCCCCCTCGATATCGAGGAGGCCGGCCGGCAGCTCCCAATCGCGGTAGCGGATCGGATGCCGGTACTGCTGGATCAGCAGCACCCGCCCTTCGTCATCCACCGCCACGACCGCGACGGCACCGGTGTGGTCCACGTACTGGCGCACGATCTCGCCGTCGCCGTAGCGGAACCGATCGGAGCGGACATCCCACACCGCGCCCTGGTAGACCTTCTCGCTGGCGACGATCTCCGGCGAGAAGGGCTCGTCGCGCAGGTCAGTCATCTTCGCTGACATCGAACAGTTCGCTGGAGCGGTGCCGTTCGATCGCCGCGCCGACCAGCCCACGGAACAACGGGTGCGGAGCAGTCGGACGCGACCGCAGTTCCGGGTGCGCCTGGGTGGCGATGTAGTACGGGTGGACGTCGCGCGGCAGTTCCACGTACTCGACCAGGTCGAGTTCGGGGTTGAGACCGGAGAACACCAGACCGGCCGCGGAGAGACGGTCCCGGTAGGCGTTGTTCACCTCATAGCGGTGACGGTGACGCTCGGAGGCCTGCGGTGCGTCGTAAAGTTCCCGCGCCAGCGAGCCCTCGGCGAGATCCGCCTGATAGAGCCCGAGGCGCATGGTGCCGCCGAGGTCTCCGCCGTCGAGGATCTCGACCTGTTCGGCCATGGTCGCGATGACCGGCTCCGAGGTCTCCGGATCGAACTCGGTGGACGAGGCACCGGCGATGCCGGCGACGTCACGGGCGTACTCGATGACCATGCACTGCAGGCCGAGGCAGAGGCCGAGTGTGGGGATGCCCTGCTCGCGCGCGAACTTCAGTGCGCCGAGCTTGCCCTCGATGCCACGGATACCGAAGCCGCCCGGCACGCAGATGCCGTCGAGCTCGGACAGTTGCGCCTGCGCCCCCTCTGGCGTCTCGCACAGATCGGACGGGATCCAGCGGATGTTGACCTTGGTCTCCTGCGCGAAACCGCCGGCCTTGAGCGCCTCGGTCACCGACAGGTAGGCGTCAGGCAGATCGATGTACTTGCCGACGAGACCGATCGTGACCTCGTGCTTCGGGTTGTGCACGGCGTGCAGCACCTTGCTCCACCGGGTCCAGTCGACCTCGTCCGCCGCCTTCTGGTCGAGGCCCAGGCGGCGCACGATGTAGGAGTCGAGACCCTGATCGTTGAGCGTCGACGGGATGTCATAGATGCTCGGCAGGTCGACCGTGTTGATGACGCCTTCGACGTCGACGTCGCACATCAGGGCGATCTTGTTGCGGTTGCTCTCGCTCACCGGCCGATCGCTGCGCAGCACCAGAGCGTCCGGCTGGATACCGACCTGACGCAGGGCAGCCACGGAGTGCTGAGTCGGCTTGGTCTTCTGCTCCCCCGATGCCCCCATGAACGGCACCAGCGAGACATGCACGAAGAACACGCTGTCGCGGCCGAGCTCGTGGCGCAACTGACGGGCGGACTCCAGGAACGGCTGCGATTCGATGTCGCCGACCGTGCCGCCGACCTCGGTGATGATGACGTCCGGGCGCGGCTCTTCAGAAGCCTGCAGGCGCATCCGGCGCTTGATCTCATCGGTGATGTGCGGGATGACCTGCACAGTGTCACCGAGGTACTCGCCGCGGCGCTCCCTGGCGATGACCTGCGAGTAGATCTGCCCCGTGGTGACGTTCGCCGCCTGCGAGAGGTTGATATCGAGGAAGCGCTCGTAGTGCCCGATGTCGAGATCGGTCTCGGCACCGTCGTCGGTGACGAAGACCTCACCGTGCTGGAACGGGTTCATGGTGCCAGGGTCCACGTTCAGATACGGGTCGAGCTTCTGCATGACCACGCGGAGTCCGCGTGCGGTCAGGAGGTTGCCCAGGCTTGCTGCGGTGAGCCCCTTACCCAAAGACGAAACGACACCACCTGTCACAAAAATGTGCTTGGTCGTGTCGTTCTTGGGGCCCGCGGCAGAAGAGTTCATCACGGGCTTCGATCCTATCAGGCAACAAGGCCGCGGAGGCTGAGAAGTTCTCTGGCGTGTGTGAGCGCGGCGTCCGAATCCGTCAGTCCCGACAGCAGTCGCGCCATCTCGGCTTCCCGCTCCGCGCCCTCCAGCCGTCGCACGCTGGAGGCCGTGACCGCGCCGTCGCTGGCCTTGACGACCGAGAGGTGGTTCGAGGCGAAAGCCGCGACCTGCGCCAGGTGCGTGACGACGATGACCTGAGAAGATTCTGCGAGCCGGGCGAGTCGCCGGCCGACTTCGATCGCCGCGGCACCGCCGATGCCCGCATCGACCTCGTCGAAGACGAACGTCGGCACCGGATCGGTACCGGCGATGACGACTTCGATCGCGAGCATCACACGGGACAGTTCGCCGCCGGAAGCGCCCTTGGAGACGGCGCGCGGCTCGGCACCGGGGTGCGGAGCCAGCAGGATCGACACGTCGTCACGGCCGTGCGCGCTCTCCGCACCGACGGCGACGGAAACCTCGAGGCGTGCGTCCGGCATCGCCAGCGCGTGCAACTCGTCGGTGACGGCTGCGCCCAGTCGCGTGGCGGCGTCGGTTCGTGCCGCCGTCAGCTGTGCTGCCGCCTCGTCGAGCACGGTTCGTGCCGCGGCGCGCTCCGCCTCCAACCGTTCGATTCGTTCGCCGTCGTCGTCGAGTTCAGCCAGTCGCGCGGATCCGGTCTCCCAGAGTGCGAGCGCCTCGTCGAGCGAGCCGTGCGCACGGATCAGCGTCGTGAGCGCAGCGCGGCGCTCCTCGACGGCGGCCAGCTCGTGCGGACCGGACTCGTCGAGATCGGCGAGGTAGGCCGACAGCTGGCCTGCCAGATCGGCGATCCGGTATCCGACGTCGGCGAGGCTCTCGGCGATCTCCGCGAGCTTCGAGTCAGTCGCACGCTCCAGTGCGCGCCGCGCCTCGGCGACGAGCGCTGAGGCATCGGCATCGCCTTCGTCACTCGACAGCGAGCCCCGGGCGAGCGCCGCGGCGAGCCGCAGCTCCTCCGCGTTCGCCAGTCTCTCTGCCCGTTCCGCGAGTGCGGTGTCCTCCCCCGTTTCAGGAGCGGTGGCCTCGATCAGCGCGAGAGCCTCCCTGAGCCTGCCGGCCTCCTCGGCGCGTCGATCGCGGTTCTCCGTGATCTCGGTGATCTCCGCATCGAGTTCGCGCCACCGCGTGAAGGATGCCGTGTACGCGTCGAGGCAGGTGCTGATCAGCGCTCCCCCGAAACGGTCGAGCGCATCGCGCTGCTCCACGGAGGAGCGCAGCCGCAACTGATCGGACTGACCGTGCACGACGACGAGTTCCTCGGCGAGTGCGGAGAGCACTCCAGCCGGTGCGGCACGGCCCCCGACGCTCGCCCTGCTGCGCCCTTCGGCGCTGAGGGTGCGGGAGACGTAGAGCTCGGCGAGCCCATCTCCTGCCGGTTCGAGGTCGCCGCCGGCATCGGCGACGATATCGGCGATGTCGCCTGCGGATGGCACGATCCAGACGCCGGCGACCGATGCCTGCCCTGTGCCGGCGCGCACGGCGCCGGAGTCGGCGCGCTGGCCGAGCAGCAGCCCGAGCCCCGTCACGACCATCGTCTTGCCTGCGCCGGTCTCGCCGGTGATCGCAGTGAACCCCGGCCCGAGAGGCAGCACCGCATCGGCGATGACGCCGAGCCCCTGCATCCGCATCTCCTCGATCATGAGGCGGTTCCCGCGCTCTGGCCGCGCCAGCCGTCGACCGGCAACTGGAACTTGCGCACCAGTCGATCGGTGAAGGCAGAGGGATGCAGACGTGCGAGTCGCACCGGGCGTGAAGAGCGTCGCACCACGACCCGTGCACCCGGCGGCAGGTCGTGCGAGCGCCGGCCGTCGCACCAGAGGATGCCGGAGCCGTCGGTGCGCTCCAGCATCTCGATGGCGACGGCGGCATCCGGGCTGACGACGAGCGGCCGCGCGAAGAGCGCGTGCGCGGACAGCGGCACCACCGCGATCGCCTCGACGCTCGGCCAGATCACCGGTCCGCCGCCGGAGAAGTTGTAGGCGGTCGAACCGGTCGGCGTGGACACGACCATCCCGTCACAGCCGAACGTGGACAGCGGGCGGCCGTCGATCTCGAGCACCACTTCGATCATGCGCTCCCGGCTGGCCTTCTCGACCGTCGCCTCGTTGAGCGCCCAGGTCTCATAGATCACGGCACCGGCGGCGTCCTTCACCCGCACGGACAAAGCCATCCGCTCCTCGACGTCGTAGTCGCGGGCGATGACGCGCCGCATGGCGTCGTCCATGTCGTCGCGTTCGATCTCCGCGAGGAATCCGACATGCCCCATGTTGATCCCGAGCACGGGCGCTCCGCAGCCTCGAACCAGCTCCGCGGCCCGCAGGATCGTGCCGTCGCCGCCGAGGACGACGGCGAGTTCGAGAGCGGACTGCGCGACGGTGCCGCCGAGCACGTCCACGTCGACGAAGCCCGCATCGACCGCAGCGAGTTCGGCGCGGTCATCGGCAGACAGAACGGGTCGCGCTCCGGCATCGCGGAGCGCCTCGACCACGCGTCGGGCCGCCAGGACGGTGTCCTCACGACCGGCATGGGCGACGACCAGGATGTAGCGCTCGTTCATCGTGCCCCCGCCAGTGCGTTGATCGTCTCGGTCCATTCTGACGGATCGGATCCGCGCTCCGGTGCAAGGTGCACGAGATACTCCGCGTTGCCGTGCGTCCCGAGAATGGGCGACGGGAGGATGCCGAGCATCCTGAGTCCGACATCCCAAGCGCTCCAGACGGTGCGTGCCACGGCATCCGCTCGGGTTGCCGGGTCTGTGACGAGTCCGCCGCGGACGGCCGTGCGTCCGACTTCGAACTGAGGCTTGATCAGGAGCATCACGTCTGCGGTGGGCGCGGCGACCTTCGCGACCGCGGGCAGCACGAGCTCGAGGGAGATGAAGGAGAGGTCGCCGACGATGAGGTCGGGCGGGGTGTCCTCCCCGGTCACCTCGGCGAGATTCTCCGGCGTCATGTAGCGGACGTTGTACCCCTCGACTGGTGTGACCCCGGGGTCCGCAGCGATCGAGGGAGCGAGCTGACCGTGGCCGACGTCGACAGCGAGCACGCGCCGGGCGCCGCGCTCGCGCAGCACCTGAGTGAACCCACCGGTCGATGCGCCCATATCGAGGGCCAGGCGGCCGTCGACCGCGATGCCGAAACCATCGATCGCCGCGATGAGCTTGTGCGCAGCGCGTCCGACGTAATGATCGGTGCCGGCGACTGCGAGCTCGGCACCGTCATGCACGGGCGTGGACGCCTTGATGACCGGTCGGCCGTCGACGCTGACCAGGCCGTCCGTTATGAGCGCGGCCGCATGATTGCGTGAACGGGCGAGGCCTCGGGCTGCGAGGGCGACGTCGAGACGCGTCATCGGGATCCTGTGGTCTCCCGCTGCTCGAGCTTCGCGCCACCCTCGAGCCGGCGGGAGAGCTCGTCATGCAGCGCGGAGTAAGCCTCAGCCCGAGCCGGGAGCGGCTGCCCTTCGATCAGGCGCAGGCGACTCCACAGACCGTCGGTCGGCGTGCTCGTCGAATCTTCGCTCACAGCTTCTACTGTACGCGGAGGGGCGGACAGCGGGCGGTGCCACGGCGTACCAGGGCGGATGCCGATTCAGGGGCGGTGGAACGGGTCGGCGTAGAGCCGCTCCGGTACTCGCAGCACGAACACCGCGGTACCTGATGCCCAGATGGCTGCAGCGCCGGCGCGGAGCAGGTCGATCTGCGACTTCCCCTCGGCGACGATCTCGACGTCGGCGCCGGACACGCGCACCGCGGCGTCGTTCACATGGAAGACGCCATCCTTCTCCACCGTCTGGGGGTAGGGCTGGTGCAGCTCCCGCAGGTCGCTGAGGATGAAAGTCGGCCGCGATTCCGCCGGAGCGGCAAGCACGTGCTTGGGCCGATCGATGCCGGTGAGCACCAGAGCGGAGTCGATTCCCGCCCGCGAAGCGCCGAGGATATCGGTGTCGAGGCGGTCGCCGATGAACATCGACTTCTGCGCACCGAAACGAGCGGTCGCCTCCTCGAAGATCGGCACCTCTGGCTTGCCCGCGACGGTCGCGAGTCGTCCGATCGCGGTGTGCACCGCCGACACCAGGGTTCCGTTGCCCGGGGCGACACCGCGCTCCTGGGGAATCGTCCAGTCGGTGTTGGTGGCGATCCAGGGGATGCCGCCTTCTTCCTCCGGGAGCTTCAGCGCGAACGCGGCCTCGGCAAGGTCTGTCCATGCCACCTGCGGGGCGAAGCCCTGCACGACGGCCGCAGGGCCGTCCTCGGCGCTGCGAGTGACTCGATAGCCGGCCTTCTGCGCCTCATCGACGAGCCCGTCGCCTCCGACCACCAGGATCGTGGCCGGTGGTGGTACGAGCTTCGTCAGCAGGCGCATCGCCGCTTGCGGGCTGGTCACGACATCCGACGGCGCAACAGCGAGCCCCAGGCTCGTCAGATGCGCTGCGACGGACGCGTCGGTCCGCGAAGCGTTATTGGTGATGTAGCCGATGCGCGCGGTCTCGGCCGCCTTGTTGAGGCTGGAGACGGCGTGCGGAAGCGCGCCTGCGCCCGCGTAGACGACTCCGTCGAGATCCGCCAGGACCGTGTCGACGCCGTCCAGAGGCGTGCGCGTGGGGCGCTTCTTGGAGAACAGCGCCACTACGCGTCCTGCTCCGGCGCCTCGGATCCCTGCTGGCCGTCGCCCTCGTCTTCGGAGTCGTCCTCGTCGGATTCGCCGAGGAGCTCACGAACCTCGTCCTCGACCGTGGGCTCCACGTCAACGACGGAAGCGTCGTCCTCGTCGGCATCCGGCACCGAAGCCTCTGCGATCGAGGATTCCTCGCCTGATGCTTCCTCGGCAGCCGCGTCTTCAGGAGTTGTCTCTTCAGGAGATCCCTCTTCGACTGCGGCATCCGCGGAGAGCTCGTCATCGATGAAATCGCCTTCGATGAGGCCGTCCTCCACGATGATCTCCTCGTCGCCTTCCTCGTCGATGCCGAGCGCGGCCGCGGCCACATCGGCACGCGTCGCCCAGAACGCAGCCTCGTCGGCGCGTCCGAGATCCTCGAGCACGGCAGCGCGTGCGGAGAACAGCGCCGGACTCCACTCGAACGCACGATCGGGGTCCAACTCCGGAATCTCGAGTTCACCGAGCGCCAGCTCGAGCTCACCCTGATCGAGGCGAGCGCCGGACATCGCGATGGCCAGCGCGACACGCACAGGAGTCTCGAGCGCGGAGCGATCAACCGCGCGACCGGTCTCGAGCGCACGGTCCGGCCGGCCGATGCCACGCTCGCTGTCGACCATCAGCGCGATCTGGTCATCCTTGCCGGAGATCCGACGGTAGGTACGCAGTTCCCGAAGCGCGAGAGCGAAGTCCTCTGTCGCGTACGCAGTGATCCCGAGCGTCTCGCGGACGATCGCGATGCGCCCGGCGCGACGGGATGCCGCCAGAGCATGGGCGTGCGCGAGTGCCGGGTCTTCGTCGATGAGCTGCGAAGCCATCACCAGATGGCGCGCGACCTGATCGGCGTTCTCCTTGCTGAGCGTCTTCAGTTCGTTCCGAGCAGAAGGGTGCAGGTCACGAGCGGTGATCTCTTCGGGGATCTCCGGGTCGTTCGAACGCGGACGCTCATCAGCTGCCTGCAGTGGACGCGTGCGGCCGCCTCCCCCACGCTGCGGGAAGGAACGACGGTCATCATCGCGACGCGGTCCACGATCGCCACGGTTGTCGCCATCGCGACGCGGGGCATCGGAGCGGTAACCACCTTCACGACGCGGAGCACCATCGGAACGAGAACCACCATCACGGCGCGGAGCACCATCGGAACGAGAACCACCATCACGGCGCGGAGCATCGGAACGGTAGCCGCCCTCGCGACGCGGAGCACCATCGGAACGAGAACCACCATCACGGCGCGGAGCATCGGAACGGTAGCCGCCCTCACGGCGCGGCCCGTCTGAGCGGTAGCCACCCTCGCGACGCGGAGCACCATCGGAACGAGGACCACCATCACGACGCGGCCCGTCTGAGCGGTAGCCACCGTCGCGACGCGGGGCGCCATCGGAACGAGCGCCGCCATCGCGGCGCGGCCCGTCGGAACGGTAGCCACCTTCACGGCGGGGCGCACCATCAGAACGAGGGCCACCGTCGCGGCGCGGCCCGTCGGAACGGTAGCCACCTTCACGGCGGGGCGCACCATCAGAACGGGCTCCACCATCGCGGCGCGGTCCGTCATCACGGCGGGGCGCCCGATCGCCGCGGTTGTCACCGTCTCGACGGAACCCACCTTCACGACGCGGAGCACCATCGGAGCGGGACCCACTGTCGCGACGCGGAGCGCCCTGACTGTATCCGCCCTCGCGACGCGGAGCACCATCGCGGCCACCAGCGCCAGAAGGACGTTTGTCACCGTCACGACGCGGAGCGCTGTCACGACGCGGAGCGCTGTCACGACGCGGAGCATCCGAACGACGCTGATCACCGTCGCGCCGTGGAGCGCCCCCGTCACGAGCGCTGCCGGAACGACCACCAGAAGTGCGGTCTCCGCGCGATCCGTTGTCGTCGTTGCGACGCGGACGGCGCTCTCCTTCTTCCGGCATGATTCTCCCTGTGTCGTTTTTGTGTTGTTAACGCGAAATGGCCACCCAACGATGGGTGGCCATTTGCTTAAAAGAAGTCCGGCGGTGTCCTACTCTCCCACAGGGTCCCCCCTGCAGTACCATCGGCGCTGTGAGGCTTAGCTTCCGGGTTCGGAATGTAACCGGGCGTTTCCCTCACGCTATGGCCGCCGAAACACTATTGATGTTTCAATCAAAACACATAACAAAGTCATTGTTATGTGGTTCTCGACCGTACATCGAGAACCACTCAGTGGACGCGTAGCACCAACAAACGGGTGTGTTATCAAGTCATCGGCTTATTAGTACCAGTCAGCTGCACACGTTACCGTGCTTCCACATCTGGCCTATCAACCCAGTAGTCTGGCTGGGAGCCTCTCACCCGAAGGTATGGAAATCTCATCTTGAGGCCGGCTTCCCGCTTAGATGCTTTCAGCGGTTATCCATCCCGAACGTAGCTAATCAGCGGTGCTCCTGGCGGAACAACTGACACACCAGAGGTTCGTCCAACCCGGTCCT
Source organism: Microbacterium sp. LTA6 (assembly GCF_045690355.1). Lineage (NCBI taxonomy): Bacteria > Bacillati > Actinomycetota > Actinomycetes > Micrococcales > Microbacteriaceae > Microbacterium > Microbacterium sp. LTA6. Next base: position 2,858,132 of record NZ_CP147855.1, on the reverse strand, counting down.
CTCGTACTAGGGTCAGATCCTCTCAAATTTCCTACGCGCGCAGCGGATAGGGACCGAACTGTCTCACGACGTTCTAAACCCAGCTCGCGTACCGCTTTAATGGGCGAACAGCCCAACCCTTGGGACCTACTCCAGCCCCAGGATGCGACGAGCCGACATCGAGGTGCCAAACCATGCCGTCGATATGGACTCTTGGGCAAGATCAGCCTGTTATCCCCGAGGTACCTTTTATCCGTTGAGCGACAGCGCTTCCACAAGCCACTGCCGGATCACTAGTCCCGACTTTCGTCCCTGCTCGACCTGTCAGTCTCACAGTCAAGCTCCCTTGTGCACTTACACTCGACACCTGATTACCAACCAGGTTGAGGGAACCTTTGGGCGCCTCCGTTACTTTTTGGGAGGCAACCGCCCCAGTTAAACTACCCACCAGGCACTGTCCCTGAACCGGATTACGGTTCGAAGTTAGATATCCAGAGTGACCAGAGTGGTATTTCAACAATGACTCCACATGAACTAGCGTCCACGCTTCAAAGTCTCCCACCTATCCTACACAAGCCACACCGAACACCAATACCAAGCTGTAGTAAAGGTCACGGGGTCTTTCCGTCCTGCTGCGCGTAACGAGCATCTTTACTCGTAATGCAATTTCGCCGAGTTCGCGGTTGAGACAGTTGGGAAGTCGTTACGCCATTCGTGCAGGTCGGAACTTACCCGACAAGGAATTTCGCTACCTTAGGATGGTTATAGTTACCACCGCCGTTTACTGGGGCTTAAATTCTCAGCTTCGCCTTGCGGCTAACCGGTCCTCTTAACCTTCCAGCACCGGGCAGGCGTCAGTCCGTATACATCGTCTTGCGACTTAGCACGGACCTGTGTTTTTAGTAAACAGTCGCTACCCACTAGTCTCTGCGGCCTCCAAACGCTTTTGGGAGTAAATCCCTATACGCCGAAGGCCCCCCTTCTCCCGAAGTTACGGGGGCATTTTGCCGAGTTCCTTAACCACGATTCTCTCGATCTCCTTGGTATTCTCTACCTGACCACCTGAGTCGGTTTGGGGTACGGGCGGCTTGAACCTCGCGTCGATGCTTTTCTTGGCAGCATAGGATCATCCACTTTTTATCCGCATCGTGTCTCAGCCTATGTGAGTCGCGGATTTGCCTACGACTCGGCCTACGCACTTGCACCAGGACTACCATCGCCCGGCTGGACTACCTTCCTGCGTCACACCTGTTAATACGCTAACCGCACCAGAATGGGGTCGTGCGCTAGGCCCAGAGCGTCACCCCGAAGGGATCAGTCACTGGGATTCAGACACTTAGCACTACTGGATTAGCTTGGGCGGTTCTTCGCCGGTACGGGAATATCAACCCGTTGTCCATCGACTACGCCTGTCGGCCTCGCCTTAGGTCCCGACTTACCCAGGGAAGATTAGCTTGACCCTGGAACCCTTGGTCTTTCGGAGGACGTGTTTCTCACACGTCATTCGCTACTCATGCCTGCATTCTCACTCGTGTAGCCTCCACGGCTGGTTCACACCGCCGCTTCGCTGGCCACACGACGCTCTCCTACCCATCAACACGGCTGGACCACGAAGGCCTACCAATAATGTCAATGCCACAACTTCGGTGGCGTGCTTGAGCCCCGTTACATTGTCGGCGCGGAATCACTTGACCAGTGAGCTATTACGCACTCTTTCAAGGGTGGCTGCTTCTAAGCCAACCTCCTGGTTGTCACAGCAACTCCACATCCTTTCCCACTTAGCACGCGCTTTGGGACCTTAGTTGGTGGTCTGGGTTGTTTCCCTCTCGACTATGAAGCTTATCCCCCACAGTCTCACTGCTGCGCTCTCACTTACCGGCATTCGGAGTTTGGCTGACGTCAGTAACCTTGTAGGGCCCATCGGCCATCCAGTAGCTCTACCTCCGGCAAGAAACACGCAACGCTGCACCTAAATGCATTTCGGAGAGAACCAGCTATCACGAAGTTTGATTGGCCTTTCACCCCTATCCACAGCTCATCCCCTCAGTTTTCAACCTAAGTGGGTTCGGTCCTCCACGACGTCTTACCGTCGCTTCAACCTGGCCATGGATAGATCACTTCGCTTCGGGTCTAGGACATGCGACTGAATCGCCCTATTCAGACTCGCTTTCGCTACGGCTACCCCACACGGGTTAACCTCGCCACATATCGCTAACTCGCAGGCTCATTCTTCAAAAGGCACGCTGTCACCCCTACTAAGGAGGCTCCAACGGTTTGTAAGCAAACGGTTTCAGGTACTATTTCACTCCCCTCCCGGGGTACTTTTCACCTTTCCCTCACGGTACTTGTCCGCTATCGGTCATCTGGGAGTATTTAGGCTTATCAGGTGGTCCTGACAGATTCACACGGGATTTCTCGGGCCCCGTGCTACTTGGGATACTCTTCGCGCCAAGAGAGGCATTTCGACTACGGGGTTGGCACCCTCTATGACCGGCCTTTCAAGACCGTTCGTCTATACCTTCTTGTAACGCCGCCATCTCGGCAGAAATGACTGAAAAGTCCCACAACCCCCAACGTGCAACACCTGCCGGCTATCACACACGCTAGGTTTAGCCTGTTCCGGTTTCGCTCGCCACTACTAACGGAATCGCGGTTGCTTTCTCTTCCTGTGGGTACTGAGATGTTTCACTTCCCCACGTTCCCTCTACCCGCCCTATATATTCAGGCGGGAGTCACTAGGTCGGCACGCCGCCCAGCGGGGTTTCCCCATTCGGACACCCTCGGATCAAAACTTGCTTATCAGTTCCCCGAGGCTTATCGCAGATTGCTACGTCCTTCTTCGGCTCCAGATGCCAAGGCATCCACCGTTTGCTCTTAAAGACTTGAAATCACATGAGTTTGAATCAAAAACTCGACCCAGTCACTAAAACTGGATCTGAAATTGACTAATGATCTTTAAGATCATCTTGTGCAACACACTCAAAGAGTGCATTGCAAGATGCTCGCGTCCACTGTGTAGTTCTCAAAGTACGGGCGGTGCCCCAATCCACAACCCCACAAAACCGGGGGAAACAGAAAGAGGCCCAGAGTAACCGACTGCGCTCACAACCCCGAAAGGTCAAAGCTCATCCGGTCCCTCAGGACCCAACAGCGTGCAGATGCAACATCCGAAACCCTCCCCGTTCCAACCGCAAGCGGTGTACTAGAAGAAACTTTCATCGATCGCACCATGTCAAATGTTCCACCCATGAGCTCCCAGCGAACCACGAACGGGCCCGATCTGGGGTCTGGACAGCAAAGCTGCCAGTTGCTCCTTAGAAAGGAGGTGATCCAGCCGCACCTTCCGGTACGGCTACCTTGTTACGACTTAGTCCTAATTACCGATCCCACCTTCGACGGCTCCCTCCACAAGGGTTAGGCCACCGGCTTCAGGTGTTACCGACTTTCATGACTTGACGGGCGGTGTGTACAAGACCCGGGAACGTATTCACCGCAGCGTTGCTGATCTGCGATTACTAGCGACTCCGACTTCATGAGGTCGAGTTGCAGACCTCAATCCGAACTGGGACCGGCTTTTTGGGATTCGCTCCACCTCGCGGTATTGCAGCCCTTTGTACCGGCCATTGTAGCATGCGTGAAGCCCAAGACATAAGGGGCATGATGATTTGACGTCATCCCCACCTTCCTCCGAGTTGACCCCGGCAGTATCCCATGAGTTCCCACCATTACGTGCTGGCAACATAGAACGAGGGTTGCGCTCGTTGCGGGACTTAACCCAACATCTCACGACACGAGCTGACGACAACCATGCACCACCTGTTTACGAGTGTCCAAAGAGTTGACCATTTCTGGCCCGTTCTCGTATATGTCAAGCCTTGGTAAGGTTCTTCGCGTTGCATCGAATTAATCCGCATGCTCCGCCGCTTGTGCGGGTCCCCGTCAATTCCTTTGAGTTTTAGCCTTGCGGCCGTACTCCCCAGGCGGGGAACTTAATGCGTTAGCTGCGTCACGGAATCCGTGGAATGGACCCCACAACTAGTTCCCAACGTTTACGGGGTGGACTACCAGGGTATCTAAGCCTGTTTGCTCCCCACCCTTTCGCTCCTCAGCGTCAGTTACGGCCCAGAGATCTGCCTTCGCCATCGGTGTTCCTCCTGATATCTGCGCATTCCACCGCTACACCAGGAATTCCAATCTCCCCTACCGCACTCTAGTCTGCCCGTACCCACTGCAGGCTGGGGGTTGAGCCCCCAGATTTCACAGCAGACGCGACAAACCGCCTACGAGCTCTTTACGCCCAATAATTCCGGATAACGCTTGCGCCCTACGTATTACCGCGGCTGCTGGCACGTAGTTAGCCGGCGCTTTTTCTGCAGGTACCGTCACTTTCGCTTCTTCCCTGCTAAAAGAGGTTTACAACCCGAAGGCCGTCATCCCTCACGCGGCGTTGCTGCATCAGGCTTCCGCCCATTGTGCAATATTCCCCACTGCTGCCTCCCGTAGGAGTCTGGGCCGTGTCTCAGTCCCAGTGTGGCCGGTCACCCTCTCAGGCCGGCTACCCGTCGACGCCTTGGTGAGCCATTACCTCACCAACAAGCTGATAGGCCGCGAGCCCATCCCCAACCGAAAAATCTTTCCAAACGTTGACCATGCGGTCACGTCTCGTATCCAGTATTAGACGCCGTTTCCAGCGCTTATCCCAGAGTCAGGGGCAGGTTGCTCACGTGTTACTCACCCGTTCGCCACTGATCCACCCAGCAAGCTGGGCTTCACCGTTCGACTTGCATGTGTTAAGCACGCCGCCAGCGTTCATCCTGAGCCAGGATCAAACTCTCCATAAAAAGAAATTGCATACCCCACCGGGAAAACGGTGGGGCAGCGAGTTTGATACCGACCAAAGAGACAAATTCATTGCTGACTTCATCCGAATGCCAACCCCCAACAAAGGGGATTGGTCTTTGATCCAAAGGAATTCTCAACCAAACCAAAAGGCTTGGACGAGGATAATTTGGCATTTGACAAGTGCACGCTGTTGAGTTCTCAAGGATCGGATGCTCCCACGACCCAGCCATCACGACCAGGCCCGAAGGGCAACTTCTCTATCTTACCCACTTCCTCCCGCTTGTCAAATCGACGCGCTGAGCAGATCTGAGATCCGCTGCGCAGCCGAAACAAGCTGCAGAAGAGGTGGAATCTCCCATCCTAGACGCAAGCGCCTGAACTCTCAAGAGAGTGGATCGGGAGGTGGTTCTCCGCTTGAGGGGGGTGAAGCTCTCGGCCTCTCCGCTTCCCTGTGGGGCGAACAAGTAATAAGTTACGCGGATCCCGGGGATCTGGCAAATCGGGGCACCCCTCCCGGGCGTGTCGTGGACAGCCCGTGGCGGATTCCCCCGGGTCAGCCCGTATTTCGGCCCAGCGCGGGGCTCGGAGTAGCATCGCACCATGTCTCAGCATCGCCACGCCCGTGCCGCTTCATGAATGCGGGCGTGCGCGTTCTCACCCGTTTCTGGCGTGAGCTCGGCGGGGATCCCGGGCGTCTCATCGACCTCCCGGCGCCACCTGTCGTTCCGCTCCCCTCCCGACTCTCGACCGGAGACCTCGCGTGGGCCAGCGTCGCCGCGGCGGCTCTGGCCTCCGGACGCGCGGCTGCCGACCTCACGGCGCTGGACCCGGTGCGGATCGCACTGTCGTACCGCAGCGACCGAATGCTGCGCATCGACGGCGCCGCTCCATCGGTGTGGTCGCCGTACTCGGGCTTCTGGGTGGCATCCGATGGCTGGATCCGTACGCACGGCAACTACCCGCACCATGCCGCCGCCATGCGCGAAGCACTCCAGTTGACCGATACCGCCGAGTCTCGGGATATCTCCGCCGCCCTTGCGAGCATCGGATCGCGGGAGGCGTGCACCCGCATCTCCGGCGCGGGTGGACTCGCCGTCGAAGTGGCCGATGAGCGTCCGGAGTTCGATGCCTCACTGCGCGAGCGTCCGATCGTCGAGATTCAGCACACCGAGGGCGCACCAGCACGCGTTCTCCGGCACTCCCCCCGCGACCGACCGCTGGAGGGCGTACGCGTGCTCGACCTCACCCGTGTGATCGCCGGGCCGGTGTGCACCCGCACTCTCGCATTGCTCGGTGCCGACGTGCTGCGGATCGACCCGCCGCACCTCCCCGAACCGGAATGGCAGCACCTCGACACCGGTCACGGCAAGCGCTCAACCCTGCTGGATGCGCGCTCCGACAGATTCCGCGAACTGCTTTCCGGAGCCGATGTCGTCGTCCTCGGCTATCACCCGAGCGCGCTCGCCCGCCTCGGTCTCGCTCCGGATGCCCTGGCGGCGGAGCATCCGGGGACCACCGTCCTGGATCTGAGCGCATGGGGAGCGGAGCAGCCGGCGCGGCGCGGCTTCGACAGCCTCGTGCAGGCCGAGTCCGGAATCGCGGTCATCGAGTCCGCCGATGCCGGACGGCCAGGCGCACTCCCCGCCCAAGCCCTGGATCACAGTGCCGGCTATCTGCTCGCCGCGTCCGCGATGATCATCCTCGAGCACCGCCGCCTGCACGGGGGCAGCTGGCGGGCGAGCACCTCACTGCGCCGCATCGCCGCTGAGCTGCTCGGGATGCCGCGCCGCCAGGAGCCCGGATCGGATGCCGACATCGACACGACCCCCCACGCGGCGAGGTTCACGGTCGCCGGTCGACAGATCGTCACGACCCGGCCGGTGTTCCCCTGGTTCGAGTTCGAGGCTCCACACCCCTGGTCGGGTGATCAGCCGCGCTGGTGAGCATCGCGAACCGCCGGACCCTGCAAAGCGGCGCAGCCTACGGGCTGATGAACAACCTGTCGACGGCGTCGACCAGCCGGGCAGACAGCGCGGACTCCGAGGCGACTTCGTCTAGTTGACGCAGCGCGATGTCGGGATGGTCCGTGATGATTCCATCGACGTTGTCGCGATACAGCGCACGCATCTGCGCGGCATCCTGCACCGTCCAGACATAGAGCGACTTGCCTTCTGCCCATACCGCATCTCGAAGCGCCCTGGTGTAGACGCTCTGCTCGACGACCAGGAATGATGCAGGCGTCTGCGGCACACCTCCATAAGCCAGCGGAACGATGAACCCGATCGTCAAGTCGGGGCGCAGCGCCGTGAACTCCTCGACCACGTCGGCACTGAGCGTGTGATAAATGTGCTCGTCGGCGCCGTCGACGCGGTCGATGATCTCGATGAGTTCAGCGACGAAACCCTCCGATTCACCTCCGTGCACCTTGATCTCGATCAGCAGCTGCTGACCGAGATCATCGGCACGCTGAAGGTACTGCTCAAGGGTCGGAATCGGTTCGGCATGCCCGATGTCGTCGCGTACCGTGACGCCAGTCGCCTCCGCAACCGTCAGTCGCGCGATGGACGTGTCCAGGCCGGCGAGACGATTCAGGTCGGGATCATGCATGAGAACCCAGCCGCCGTCGCTGGTCTGCTGGATGTCCATCTCGACCAGTTCGGCGCCGGCGGCGTGCGCGGCGTCGAGCGATCCCAGTGTGTTCTCGACACCCCGCTCGGTGAATCCCCGATGAGCCAGCACCGTCGTCGCACCATCTGCGATCTCCGCGAGGGGCGGGACCGCCCCGGCTGCGAGCACCGCGCTGGCGACCACCGCGCCGGCGCCGGCGATGATCGCCCGCGCGCGGGCGGCCCGCGAAGGCGTTGCGTCTCTCGGCGCTGCCTCGGCGACAGGGTCGTCCCGGGACGAAATGCTCAGCGGCTCTTCGTGCGGGACCACCGACGCGAGCGCACCTGCGGAGGCCGCTGCCGTGACGAGCACCTGCGTCTGCACCATCAGGAACAGGCCGACGATGAAGAAAGCGACGACTTGGCCGACTCCGAGGCTGATCGCCCCGACCGCGATCGATGCCGACGGAGCCCAGGCGTCGGATGCATACGTCGCCAGCGGCGTGACCAGTGCGAGCACTCCCAGCGCGGCGGTCATCGGCACGAGGACGCCTGCGAGCAGCACGACCACACGGATGCTCCGCCAGCGAGTGATCTGCCAGCTGCGCGCAATCGCCGCCGGAACGCTGATCGGCTCGAGCACGAGGAGGGGGATCGTGAAGATGAGTCGCAGGTTGACCCACCACACCACGGCCAGCACGAGTGTGTAGAGCACGGCGTGCAGCGGAGTCTTCATCACCTCGTCGGTCACGAAGGCCGGAATCGCGACCCACTGGGTGAGGACCGAGCCGATCCCGGCATGCCCCAGCGGAATGATGAGCACCAGGTACGGGACGAGCAACAGGGTCGAAGGCCGTCGAAGGAGCACAAGGGTTCGAGCGCCGATCCGATGCGCGATCGCACCGACAACGGCCAGCCGTCCGCGTCGTCGCTCGTCGGCGACCACCGCGAACACGGCGGCCTGCGTGAGCAGAGTCAGCACGACCAGCACGAGAGACGCCACGGCGATCCCGACTCCGAGAGGGCTCCGCAGGAACTGCGCCGCCGAGGTCGTCGTGACGGCGGTCAGACCCGACGCTCTCGCGGCGATCGAGAACATTCCAGCCAGAAGCGGCGCCGCAACGATCGCCACTGCCCCTTGCACCAGCGCCACCAGCACGAAAGTGCGGCCGAAGCTTCGTCGCGTCAGACGATAACCGGACGCGAGGCTGCGGCCGACCGGAAGTGCGAGGCGCGCCATCTCAGAATTCAACCACGGTCGTCAGGCCTTCGATGCGCGTGACGACGTTCGACGGAACACCGGCAGCACGAGGCAGAGCATCAGAGTCAGACCACCCCACACGGCGCACGCCGAAGGCAGCACCCGATACGCCAGGTGCTGCGCGGTGAACTCTGCATTCAGCGGCCCCAGCATGGCGAGACCGAACCCCCACGCCGCGATGAGGACAACGGGCAGCGCTACCCACCAGCCGATTCGGACCCAGGACGGCAGCACCCGTGCAGGTGCGGCTCCCGCTGTCGCGCGCCGCAGTCGGAGCAGCGCCCAGACCGCGATGATCACGAGGCCGATGACACTGGATCCGTGCTGCAGCCACTTGTATCCGCGCAGCGGACCCCACATCGCGTCGAGCGCCGGGATCAGCTCCACTCCCCCGCGCCCCTCGTGGGTGAACAGGTCCCACGCGATGTGCGAGAGCACACCCAGCACGAACGACAGCGCCAGCAGCACCGGGTAGCCGCGGGATTGCTCGATCCCGACCGCACGCCGGAGCGCAGTCAAGCCGGTGTCGGTCCAGTCCGATGGCAGACTTCGTGCCAGCCCGACCGGTACCAACTCCGGGACTGCCGGCCGCAGCACCACTCGCCACAGGATGAACAGGCCGAACGCGAGAAGAGCCGTCCAGAGGACATTTCCGATGGTGTGGGTGAACGAGTAACTCACTCCTAAGCCACGCAGGAACAGCGGCAGATCGGGGGTCATCGCACCGATCGCGATCGCCGACGGCACCAGCGGCGTGCGGATGAACGGCAGCGCAATGACCGCGTGACTCGGTGTGAACGGCATCGCGCTCCTGAAGGTCTTGAGAAGATCCGGCGGTGGAAGTCTAGGGCGACGGCGTCCGGGAGAATCCCGGGAGCCGCCGCCCCAGCACAACGTCCGTTCGGCTGATGCGCTGACGCGCTCAGGGCGTCGAGATCAGCGAGCAGACCTGGATGCCGTCTTCCTGCGCACTCCGATGGCCGTCAACAGTGCCCCTACCGCCAACACCAACCCACCGATCGTGAGCAGCGGCGCAGGATCGGCACCGGTCACCGCGAGGTTTCCGACGGCGCCGTTCCCGCCCGCCGGCCCTCCGGGACCGTTCCCGGCCCCGCCATCGGTCGGCGGAGTCGATCCGCCGCCGGTTCCCGCGGCCTTCGGTACGACGGGACCTGAGATTGCCGACGGCACCGAGTCACCGACCGCGCTGTGCGCGATCACCGTCACCGTGTACGTCGCGCCGTTGACGAGGCCAGGGATTTCGCAGGACAGTTCCGTCGTGTCGCATGATGTCGCTGCGATGTGCGCCTGGGCACCGTCGACCTGTGTCGCGGTCGCCGTGTAACCGGTCACCGGAGTCTCTCCCGCCGATGCCTGCCAGTTGACGACGATCTTGGCGTCGCCGGCCGTCGGCTGCACTCCGGTCGGAGGCTCGGGCAGGACCGGAGCAGGTGGTTCGTCCTGAAGCAGCTCGACCTGGTCGATCGTCCAGAACGCACTGTTCTGGCCCGTGTAGTGGAACGAGAACTGCGCCGTTTCCGCACCGGCGGGCACCTCGAAGCCGAGCTTCTCGAAACGGTTGGTATCGACCTTGTACGACTTCAGAGACACCGCTGACGCACCGTCGAAGCTCACCAGTACTTCAGCGCTCTGCGGGCCATCGATGAAGTAGTTCGTGGCGAAAGACAGAGTTGCCGTCGGTGCGCCGTTGAGCGCAAGTTTCGGTCCGACGAGAGTCGAGTCGAATTGACCTGCGCCGTGCGACCTGTCGTCCCATTCGTCGGAATCGGCGACTGCGAAGACGTCGCGATTGCGCACGCTCGTCTCCCGCATCTGCCCGCCGTCTGTGGCCGTCCAGAACTCATCGGTCGCGAAACCCCACCCGCGCCATTCCGTCACGCCGCCGTCGGGCATTTTGGAGTTGTCGATGCTCCAGCCCTCGGGCGCCGTGTTGGTCCAGCCCAGGACGCCGTCGCCAGGTCGCGTTTCGTCGACCTGGCCTCGCAGCTGCGGACGCAGCGAGTCGAAGGCATCCGGAACGAGCGCGTCGAGCGGGCGCCCATCGAGGTCCCATCCGGCGTCGGTCGCGATCCCGTTGGCTCCCAGCACAAGTGGCGCGATGTCGACGATCTTCACATCGTGACGAGTGACGCCGGCGGGGATGCCGGGACCGGCAGCGATCACGAACGTCTTGCGCTCTGCGAGCGAGTTGCCCCCGTGACCGCCGGTCGGACGGTGGCCATGGTCAGCGGTCACGACCACCAGCCACTCCTCGTTGGCGTACGTCGGACGATTCCGGATCGCGTCCAGCATCTGGCCGATCTGCTGATCGGCGCGCTGAAGGGCTGTGGCATAGGCCGGACCGTTGGTGCCGACGGAGTGCCCCGCACCGTCGACCTCGTCGAGGTGGACGAATACGTTGTCGGGATTGCCGTTTCCCAAGTAGTCGACAGCGCGCTCGGTGGTGCCGTCGTCGTTGCCACCGGCCACGCGAAGATCCACAGCAGAGCCGAACACGATCTCCGGAATCGGCGTCCAGGTTCCGACCACGAGGTTCGATGCGGCAGGGTCTGCGGCTTCAATCCGGGTGAGGTAATCGGGGTACCCGGCGAAGTTCGGATCGGTGAAGTTGTTGTCGACGACGTTGTGCTTATCCGGCCACACGCCGGTGGCGATCGAAGACCAGCCCGCTCCGGAAACGGTTCCCGCCATCGGGTTTGCGAACAGGTTGCTCGCTGAGGTCGTTCCTCGTTCACGCAGATCCGTGAGGTTCGCCATCGAGGCGGGGGCGAGGAAATCGAAACTCGCCCCGTCGATGCCGATGACGAGGGTCTTGGTGGTGTGCGTACCGTCTGGCAGGCCTTCGTGCTCGGCTGCATGTGCGGCCGTGGGCACGGACACCGCGAGAGCTGTGGCGATGAGTCCTGCCGAAGTCGCGCACAGGGCGCGTCGGAACCGGGGCATGGATGTCTCCGTCTTTGAGAGTTGGGGGCGGCCGCAAGGTTGGTGCCGCAGCTACAGTCTCCCGGTGAAAGGTATACAACTGTCAGATACTCGAAAGTTGTCGATATACGTTTGGGTACCGTTCAGAGACCAACGCACCACGACGGCTCCGGCCCGGTGAACGACTCCTGCGCGCAGACCAGAGGCGGGTGCGAGCGTACGCTCGCACCCGCCTCTGGGTTGGTTCGTCTACGGGTCCGGCCCGGTGAGTCTCAGCGGACGAAGACGCCGGCGAGGGTCTTCTTGCCTCGTCGAAGCACGGATACACCGCCGGGAAGAGACCCCTGCACCGTCGCCGCCTCGTCTTCGACGCGTTCGCCGTCGAGCGAGACACCACCCTGCGCGATCGCCCGGCGTGCTTCGGAGATGCTCGACACGAGTTCGGTCGCGACGAGCGCTTCGACCACCGGTGTCTCCGCCGCGACGCTGGCGTTCGGGAGCTCCTCGAGCGCCGTCCTCAGCGTTGCTGCATCCAGCGCCGACAGATCGCCCTGCCCGAACAGCGCCTCGGATGCCGCGATGACCGCGGCGGCCGCGTCGACGCCGTGCACGGTGGCGACGACCTCGAGCGCGAGTCGCTTCTGCGCTGCCCGGCGGAACGGCTCGGATGCGACGAGCACCGCGTACTCCTCGATCTCGGCCCGACTCAGGAAGGTGAAGACCTTCAGACGGTCGATCACGTCGGTATCCGCCGTGCTCAGCCAGAACTGGTACATCCGGTACGGGCTGCACATCTCGGCATCCAGCCAGATCGCGTTGCCCTCGCTCTTGCCGAACTTGGTGCCGTCGCTGTTCGTGATCAGCGGGGTGCCGATCGCGTGCGCGGAGACGCCTTCGGAGCGACGGATCAGATCGGTGCCGCTGGTCAGGTTCCCCCACTGGTCGGAGCCACCGGTCTGCAGCACGCAGTCGTACTGCCGGTACAACTCGAGGAAGTCCATCCCCTGCAGGATCTGGTAGCTGAACTCGGTGTAGCTGATGCCTTCGTCGGAGTTCAGGCGCGCGGCGACCGCATCCTTCTTCAGCATGGTGCCGACGCGGTAGTGCTTGCCGATCTCGCGCAGGAAGTCGATCGCCGACATCGGCGCGGTCCAGTCGAGGTTGTTCACGATCCGGGCGGCGTTGTCACCGTCGAAGCTGAGGTAGCGCTCGACCTGTGTGCGGAGGCGCCCCACCCACTCCTCGACCGTCTCGCGCGTGTTCAGCGTGCGCTCGGCCGTCGGCCGCGGGTCGCCGATTAGGCCGGTCGAGCCGCCGACGAGCCCGAGCGGCTTGTGGCCGGCCAGCTGAATCCGGCGCAGCGTCAGCAGCTGCACGAGGTTGCCCAGGTGCAGGCTCGGCGCGGTCGGATCGAAACCGCAGTAGTACGTGATCGGGTCTCCCGCGAGCAGGGCGCGCAGCGCCTCCTGGTCGGTGGACACGTGTACGAGTCCGCGCCACACGAGTTCATCCCACACGTTGTCGAACGTGGGGTCGATCGCGGGTTCAGCGGTCGTCAGAGCGGGATGTGACACGCGCACCAGGCTATCAGCGCGCCGAACCTCAGCTGTGCGCCGCCCACCAGACCAAGAATGCCGAGCCGAGTGCCATGACCCAGCTCACCAGGCTTCCGACGAGGAAATACTCGGCGCGAGCGCCGGTCTCGCCGTCGCGGGAGATCTCTGGGAAACGCACGATGCCCTTGGCGGCTAGCATCGCGGCGAGGATCGGATACGCCGCGGCAAGAGTCAGGATCAGCACGAGCATCCGCTCCAAGGGGCCGATCAGACGACCTCCCTTGAATCCGGCACGCGGATCGCTCAGAGATGAGGTCGCCTCTTCTGCGCCGGCATCCGAGGATGCGACCTCTGTCCCGTCGGCGGTGATCACGGCTTCGGCGGTGGTCACCGGCTCCACAGAAGTCTCGACTTCGGCGGTGGCCACGACGACCGTCTCGGTCACGGGGTCGGCCGGGCGCCACGTGTGCTCACCATCGAGCGCGGCGCGCACCACGAGGTTCGCGGACTCGAGGAGGAAGACTCCCACACCCAGCACGAGCATGGCCAGGTCGAACGAGACCTCGCCGAACGGCGAACGCAGAGTCCAGACCTCGCCGATCAGCCCGGCATCCTGGCGAGCTCCGAACCAGACGACCGCGCCGACAGCCAGGACACCGAGCAGCACGGCCGGCCAGAATCCCAGGGGGGCTCGCCGATCGTCCGGCATGGACCACACCCAGAGGGCGCCGACGACGAGTGAGGCAGCCATGGGCAGCAGCGCATCGCTGACGCTGCCCAGCAGAAGCAGCGCCACGACGACGACCAGATAGCCGATCCAGCGCCGTGGGGCGAACTGGCGAACCAGGTCGGCTGCACCGACGGCCAGAAGGATGAATCCGGCGACGATCATGCGGACTCTCCTCTGAGTGCGTTCAGTCCCTCGAGGATCGCAGCAGTCCCCGCGTTCCTCAGCGCCTTCGAGACGCTCGGCTGCGAGATGCCCTCTTCGATCGCGAGCTCGTGCTGCGACCGGCCGACCAGACGGCCGTAGCTCAGGCGCCGTTCGCGCTCGTTCATCGCCCCGACCAGTTCGTCGCGGACGAGGAGGTAGGCGTTGGATGCCGCGATCGTGCTCTCCATGACCTCATCCTGCCCCGGGGCTCCGACAATCCACGTCCGCGTGCGCGGCACGGCGCGTCCTTCCCGCGCGTGCACGGTCTCGATCGCCGTCCGCGCCGCGTACCAACCCGGGCCGTCGGCGAGTTCACCGTGCACCGAGGCGACGGGACGCACCTCCCCCACCCCGATGCCGAATCGGAAGCCGATGCCGTCGGGCAGGCGCAGCTGGATCATCAGGAGCGAAGTCATGGCATCTTCGAGATCGCGATAGACGCCCTGCTGCTCGTCCCCTACTGTGGGCGTCAACGGATGCGCCGCGAGGGGGAGATCCGCCTCGACCTGCGCGATGGTGTCATCGAGAACCCGTTGCGCGGCCGTGCGGTCATCGAGCTTGCGAGAGCCCACGATGTCGGCGAGTACGGCGATGACCATGTGATAACCGTATCACGAATAATCCACTACTTATGCCTTATTTGGCTATACTCTGGGAACATGCCTGAATCACAGATCATCCCCTGGTCCGACGGGACCTGGACCCATGCCCCCGCCACGCAATCCGCGGACACCGCAGACCACCTCGACGTCACAGCCGTCGAGAGCAGCGATGCGTGGAGGCACACCGCCTACGGATTCGTGCACGACACCGAACATGCGCTGCTCGCCCCGCTCGCGGTCGGCGAGGCCATGGACGTCTCGTTCCGTGCACCCTGGGACGGACAGTTCGATCAGGCCGGCGTCTTCGTGAGGATCGATGACGAGCACTGGATGAAGGCGGGCATCGAATACGCCGACGACCACCTCGGTCTCGGCGCCGTCGTCACCGACATCCGATCGGATTGGTCGGTCGGCCACGTCGACGACTGGCACGAGAGCGAGATCACCGTGCGCGTCAGCCGATGGCCGGACGCCCTGATCGTGCGCGCCCGCGCAGGCGACGGCGAGTGGCGGCTGGTGCGGGTCGCACCGTTCGACGGGGATGCTCCTGCATCCGCCGGGCCGTTCCTCGCTGCTCCCACCCGCTCCGACTTCACCGTCCGCTTCACGCGCTGGGAGCGTTCTGTCGCCGACACGGCTCTGCACTGAGTCGCTGCAGACCCCAGTCGCGACAGACCGAGTGCCCTACAGCCCGAGCGCGTGCGCGGCCGCCTGCGCCCGCGCGACCAGCTCGGCGCGCTGCTCCGCGACCCGCACGGGTGCGGTGCCGCCGGCGCCGGTGCGCGATGCCACTGACCCTTCGATCGTGAGCACCTCGCGCACCTCCGGTACGAGGTGCGCCGAGACCGAGAGCAGCAGCTCATCGGAGGCATCCTCGAGCCCGATGCCCTGTTCCTCGCACGCACGCACGAGGGCGCCCGAGATCTCGTGGGCGTCTCGGAACGGGACCCGGCGCTTCACCAGCCACTCGGCGACGTCGGTCGCCAACGAGAAGCCCTGCGGTGCGAGCGCCGCCATCCGCTCCGTGTCGAACCGCAGCGTCGCGATCATCCCTGCGAATGCAGGGAGCACGACCTCGAGGGTCTGCACCGAGTCGAATACCGGTTCCTTGTCCTCCTGCAGATCGCGGTTGTACGCGAGCGGGAGACCCTTGAGCGTCGCCAGCAGACCGGAGAGATTGCCTATGAGGCGCCCCGACTTGCCACGGGCGAGCTCGGCGATGTCCGGGTTCTTCTTCTGGGGCATGATGCTCGACCCGGTCGAGTAGCCGTCATCGAGCGTGACGAAGCCGAACTCGCGGGTGTTCCAGAGGATGATCTCCTCGCTGAGCCGCGAGATGTCGACACCCGTCATCGCCGTGATGAAGGCGAATTCGGCCACCACGTCGCGCGCCGACGTGCCGTCGAGCGAGTTCTCCGCCGGACGGTCGAGACCCAGCTCTGTTGCCACCAGCGCAGGATCGAGCCCCAGCGTGGATCCCGCCAGCGCTCCCCCGCCGTAGGGCGAGACCCCGGCACGACGACGCCAGTCGACCAGGCGCTCGAGTTCGCGCACCAGCGGCCAGCCGTGCGCCTGCAGGTGGTGCGCCAGCAGCACCGGCTGGGCGTGCTGGAGGTGGGTGCGGCCGGGAAGGATCGCATCGGGGTGCGCCTCGGCCTGCGCGACGAGGGCATCGACGACGCGCAGAATATCGCGGGCGATCACGCGTGCGTGGTCGATGAGGTACATCCGCACCAGCGTCGCGATCTGGTCGTTGCGGCTTCGGCCGGCGCGCAGACGCCCGCCGAGTTCCGGACCGAGTTCGGCGATCAGAGCCTGCTCCAGGGCGCCGTGCACGTCCTCATCGCTCGGAGCCGGTTGCAGACTTCCGTTCTGCACCGAGCGGAGCACAGCATCCAGCCCCTCGTGCATCCGCTGCGCCTCGTCCGGCTCCAGATAACCGGCGGCAGCGAGCGCGGTCGCATGCGCGTGGGAGCCGGCGATGTCGTACGGCGCCAGGATCCAGTCGAAGTGCGTCGAGCGGCTGAGCTCCACCAGCTCCGGCGACGGCCCCGTCGCGAACCGGGCGCCCCAGAGCGCACCTTCGTTCGTGCCCTCGTGCTTCGCACCGGTCATCATGCGTCCTTCGTCTTACCGAGCAGCCAGACCAGCAGCGCCTTCTGCGCATGCAGCCGGTTCTCCGCCTCATCCCAGACCACGCTCTGCGGGCCGTCGATGACCTCGGAGTCCACCTCGTAACCGCGATCGGCGGGAAGACAGTGGATGAAGATCGCCTCGGAGTCGGCGAGGGCCATGGTGTCCGGCGTGACCTTGTAGGCGCCGAGGTCGCGGATCCGCGCGAGCTTCTCCTCCTCCTTGCCCATCGACACCCAGGTGTCGGTGACGACGACATCGGCTCCGATCGCAGCAGCGACCGGGTCGGTGAGGAGAGTGATCGAGCCACCCGTCTCGGCCGCGCGGCGCTCTGCGGCCTCGACGACATCGGCACGCGGAGCGTAGCCGGCCGGAGCGACGACCCGCACGTGCATCCCGGCCGTGACGCCCGCGAGGATGTACGAGTGCGACATGTTGCTCTGGCCGTCGCCGAAGAAGCTCAGCGTGAGTCCCTTGAGCTCACCCTTGTGCTCGCGGATCGTCAGAAGATCCGCAAGGAGCTGGCACGGGTGGAAGTCGTCGGAGAGCGCATTGATGACCGGCACCCTGGTGCCCCTGGCCATCTCCTCGAGCCCTGCCTGCGCATAGGTGCGCCAGACGATGGCCGCGACCTGGCGCTCGAGCACGCGCGCGGTATCGGAGGGCGTCTCCTTCCCGCCGAGCTGGCTGTTCGCCGTCGAGATGATCAGCGGAGAGCCGCCGAGGTCGGCGATGCCGACCGCGAACGAGACCCGGGTACGGGTCGAGGACTTGTCGAAGATCACCGCGACGGTCTGGGGGCCGGCGAGGCTCTTGTCGGCCCAGCGGTCCTTCTTCAGTTCGAGCGCGAGATCGAGGATCTCGGCCTGCTCGGCAGGAGTCAGGTCGTCATCGCGCAGCAGGTGGCGGGTGGTCATGCGTGAACCTTTCCGGTCTCGGGTGCGGATGCCGCGGCGGCGGATGCCTGGACATCGGCGAGTGCGGCGGCGAACAGCTCACGGAACTCGGCGATCTCGGCATCGCCGATGTTCAGCGCCGGTGCGATCCGCACGGTTTCGGGATTGGCCGCGTTGATGATCAGGCCGCGCTCCTGGGCGGCGGCGACGACGTCGCCGGCCACCGGCTGCGTGAGGCCGACGCCGATGAGGAGTCCGCGACCGCGGACGCCGTCGATCAGCGGCGAGCCGATCCCCTCGATGACGGCTCGCAGCTCCTCGCCGCGTCGTGCGGCGTTGTCGACGAGGCCCGCGTGCTCGATCTCGGCGAGCACAGCGTCGGCGACGGCCGTCGCCAGCGGGTTTCCGCCGAAGGTCGAGCCGTGCGAACCGGGCGTGAACAGCGCGCTGGCCGCACCGAACGTGACCAGAGCACCGATCGGGAACCCACCGCCGATCCCCTTCGCCAGGGTGATCGCGTCCGGCGTGATGCCGTCATGACTGAACCCGAACCAGGCCCCGGTACGACCGGCGCCCGTCTGGATCTCGTCGACGATGAGGAGGGCGCCGTGCTTCAGCGTGAGCGAGCGTGCCGCAGCGAGGTATCCCTCCGGCAGTTCTACGACACCGGCCTCGCCCTGGATGGGTTCGACGATCACCGCAGCGACGCGGTCGTCGATCGCCGCTTCGAGCGCCTCCACGGTCGCGGGAATGTGCTCGACGCCGCCGGGCATCGGCTCGAACGGCGCACGCATGGTGGCTTTCGCGGTGAGGGCGAGCGATCCCATGGTGCGACCATGGAAGCCGTTCTCCAGGGCGATGATGCGCGGGCGTTCCGTCCCCCCGTGCAGGCGCGCGAGCTTGAATGCCGCCTCGTTCGCCTCGGCACCGGAGTTGGAGAAGAACACGCGCCCGTCGATCCCCGCGCCGGCGAGGCGCTTGAGCCGAGCGGCGAGCGCGAGCTGCGGCGGAGTCGCGAAGTAGTTCGAGACGTGAGCGAGAGTGGCCGCCTGCTTCGAGATGGCCTCGACGAACACCGGGTGCGCATGTCCGAGCGACGTCACGGCGATGCCGGCGAGGAAGTCGAGGTGGCGTCGGCCGTCGGCGTCCCACAGGTAGGAGCCTTCGCCACGCGTGAGCAGCGCGAGACGCGGCCCCGCGTTGAGGACCAGATCGCTCGCCGCGTCATCCTGCCAATTACTCATGCCGATACCCCGTTCGCTGCCATGACCACTTCTGTTCCGATTCCTTTGCTCGTGAAGAGTTCGACGAGCACCGAGTGGGGCACTCGCCCATCGATGATGGCCGCCGCGTCCACTCCTCCCTCGACAGCGTCGAGGCAGGCCCGCATCTTCGGGATCATCCCCGACTCCAGCTTGGGCAGCATGCTGATGAGCTCGGTCGAGGTGAGATGAGAGACCAGCGAATCCCGGTTGGGCCAGTCCGCGTACAAGCCGGGCACGTCGGTGAGGATGACGAGCTTGGCGGCATCCAGGGCGATCGCCAATGCGGACGCCGCGGCATCCGCATTCACGTTCAGCGATTGTCCCGGGTGATCGAGATCGGGGGCGATGCTGGAGACGACCGGGATGCGACCGGCAGCGAGGTGATCGAGCACCGGCGTCGGATCCACCTCCACGACGTCGCCGACGCGTCCGAGATCGATCTCTTCGCCGTCGATAATGACGCCGCGGCGGCGGCCGCCGAACAGGCCCGCGTCCTCACCGCTGAGACCGGTGGCGATCGGACCGTGCGAATTGATCTTCGCGACGAGCTGCGGGTTCACCTGGCCGGTGAGCACCATCCGTACGACGCTGATCGCCTCGGTGTTGGTGACCCGGTAGCCGCCCTTGAACTCGCTGGGGATGTCCAAGCGCTCGAGCATGTCGGAGATCTGCGGCCCGCCACCGTGCACGACGACCGGCTGCACGCCGACGTAACGCAGATAGGCGATGTCCTGTGCGAATGCTTCCTGCAGCTCATCGGAGATCATGGCGTTGCCGCCGTATTTGATGACGACGATCTGGTCGCGGAACTTCTTCAGCCACGGGAGCGACTCGATGAGCGTCGAGGCCTTGACGGCGGCGACGTCCGGCGTGGTGTCCTGGATGTCGGTCATGAGGCGTACGCGCTGTTCTCGTGCACGTAATCGTGGGTGAGGTCGTTGGTGAGGATCGTTGCCGACGCATCGCCGACCTTCAGGTCGATCACGAGGTGCGTCGCGCGCGGCGTGAGGTCGACCTCTTCGCGGGGGCGATCGGGACCGCCCTGCGAGCACACCCGGACGCCGTTCATCGAGACGTCGACGTCGTACGGATCGAACTGCGCGTTGGTGGTGCCGATCGCCGCGAGCACGCGCCCCCAGTTCGGGTCGTTGCCGAAGATCGCCGCCTTGAACAGGTTGTTGCGGGCGACGGAGCGT
Source organism: Microbacterium sp. LTA6 (assembly GCF_045690355.1). Taxonomy (NCBI): domain Bacteria; kingdom Bacillati; phylum Actinomycetota; class Actinomycetes; order Micrococcales; family Microbacteriaceae; genus Microbacterium; species Microbacterium sp. LTA6. The sequence goes on along the minus strand of NZ_CP147855.1, from coordinate 2,837,919 downwards.
CCGACTTCGACGGCATCCTGCTCGGATGCCGCATTCCGGACCTCGATCGTGATGTCGTGACTCGCGCCCTCCGCGTCGCCCTGCAGCTTCACGGAGAGTTCGAGGCAGAGGTCGATGAGCGCCTGGGTGAAGTCCTCGAGGCCCGGGACGACGCCGCTCGCGCCGTTCGCGAGCAGTGTGACCTGGTCGTTCGTCGACATGCAGCCATCGGAGTCGAGGCGGTCGAACGTCTGCCCGGTGGCGCGGCGGAGCGCCGCGTCGGCCTCGAGCGGCTCGAGGACGGCATCGGTGGTGAGAACGACGAGCATCGTTGCGAGGCCCGGTGCCAGCATGCCGGCACCCTTCGCCATGCCGCCGATGGTCCAGCCGTCGCGCGTGATCGTCGCCGTCTTCGACACCGAGTCGGTTGTCATGATCGCCTCGGCTGCGGATTGACCGCCGTCCGCGCTGAGTTCGGCGATCGCGTGGGCGGTGCCGGTGAGCACCTTCGCACGGAACACTTCGTCGCCGACCCCGATCAGTCCCGTGGAGCAGATCAGCACGTCACCGGCGCTGACGCCGAGCATCTCGGCCGCCTTCTCCGCGGTCTGGTGCGTCGTCTGGAACCCGAACGTTCCGGTGAAGCAGTTCGCTCCTCCGGAGTTGAGGACGACCGCCTCGACGACGCGGTCCGCGACGGCCTGCTGCGACCAGATGATCGGGTTCGCCTTCGCGCGGTTGCTCGTGAAGACAGCAGCGCCGACCTTGCGCGGACCGCGGTTCACGACCACAGCGACATCGGGCTTGCCGGTGGACTTGAGACCGGCGGCGACGCCGGCGGCTTCGAATCCTTGGGGTGCGGTCACGCTCATGGTGCGACTCCGTTGATTGAGAGGGCGCGGTCCTCGGGCAGACCGAGCGCGAGGTTCATGGACTGGATGGCTGCTCCCGCGGTGCCCTTGACGAGATTGTCGACGGCGGTGACCACGGTCACGCGATTGGCTGCCCGGTCGATGGCGAGACCGATCAGGGCGGTGTTCGCGCCGAGCACGTCGGCGGTGCGTGGGAAACGGCCCTCCGGCAACAGCTGCACGAAGGTCTCATCGCCGTAGGCACTCTCCCACGCGGCGCGGATCTCAGCGTCGGTGGCTCCGGGCTTGATCGGCGCGGTCGACGTCGCGAGGATGCCGCGAGACATCGGCACCAGGACCGGCGTGAAGGAGATGCGGATGCTCTCGGGGTCCGCTCCGCTGGATGCGGCGAGAGCCTGGCGGATCTCCGGGATGTGCCGGTGCGTCCCACCGACCGCGTAGGGGTTCGCGGTGCCGAGGACCTCGCTGGCGAGCAGGTTCTGCTTGAGGCTCTTGCCCGCTCCGGATGGGCCGACCGCGAGGACGGAGACGATGTCACCGGGATCGATGACGCCCGCGGCGACACCTGGTGCGAGACTCAGGCTCACCGTGGAGGCGTTGCAGCCGGGCGCCGCGATCCGGGTCGCGTGGCGCAGAAGCTCGCGCTGCTTGACGCCGTCCACGAGGAGCTCGGGGACGCCGTAGCTCCACGGCTCGTGGAATGCGCCCCCGTAGAAGGCATCCCAGGCCGCCTCGGAGGTCAGGCGGTGATCGGCACCGGCGTCGATGACGAGCGGGGTGTCGCCCAGCGCATCGGTGTACTGCCCGGACTGGCCGTGCGGGAGAGCGAGGAACACGATGTCGTGACCGGAGAGGATCTCCGGCGTCGTGTCCTGCAGAGTGAGGTGAGCGAGCGAGCGCAGGTGCGGCTGATGATCGATCAGCGGCTGACCGGCATTCGAATGCGCGGTCACGGTACGGATGTCGATGTCGGGATGACCGGCGAGAAGGCGCAGAATCTCGCCGCCCGCATAGCCGGATGCGCCGGAGACGGCGACGGTGTACGTCATGCTTCTACCTTAACGGTCGGGGTCGGATGAGCCGGAGCGGCGACACCGGCACTCGACTGCCATCGGGCAGGAGCGCGGGGTCGCCTAGAGTCGGCGGTCGGACCGGCGTCGGCGCACCGAAACGACGCTCGGAACGAGCGTCAGTGAAGCGGATGCGGCCGAAGGCATGCCTGGACGATAGCGCGCGCTCGGCAGCATCCGCAAATCAGCAGCGTCATCGAGACGCGCAGCGCTCCATCGGCGCGTCGAAGAACGCCCGTTCATGACGGGAGGAAAGCTCGAACGCGCGGAACATCCGGGCGCGGGCGTCCGGGCCCACCCCCGCGGCGGCGTTCGCGACGTACCCGATCGCCCGCCGATTCGCTTCCTCGAACGCAGGGTCCGCGTACGTGGCGAGCCACGACGCGTAGGGATGCTGCGGGTTGCGCGCATAGGCACCGAACTCCCCCGCGTGCAGGCGCTTCCCGAGATCGGTGTACAGCCAGAAGCAGGGCAGGATCGCGGCGATGAGTTCGGCGTAATCACCGCCGAACGCGGTGGATCGCAGGTGGTCGAGATACGCGGTGGTGGCCGGTGCCGGCTCCGCCGCGAACGTCGACGTACCGACGCCTGTCTGCGGGGACAGCCACGAAGCGTGCAGCTCCAGTTCACCCACGATGGCTCCGTGCGCGGACTGCGCCCAGAACGCCTGTTCTTCGGAGGTCGGCGCAAGCCGTCCGGCCTGGGCGAGCACTCGGGCGTATTCCCGGAGGTAGAGCGCGTCCTGGCCGAGATAGAACAGGAAGGGTTCGCGGGACAGTGTGCCGTCGGCGAGACCGCCGATGAAGGGCAGCGCGTCGATGTCCGATCTGATCTCCGCGATCCGCGCCCACCAGTCGGCGACGACCTCCTCGGGTATCGGGGACGACACGACGCCTCCTCGTCGCCAGAGCCCGGCGAAGTGGCTGATCGGCCCCTGCCCGCCTCCGACCTTGAGGGTCTCGCTCTCACGGAGGGATTCGCGCACCCACGCACGGGACACCGCGACCGCCTGGGACCAGTCGTCGCCGTGCGCACGTCGTGTGGCGAGAGCGGACGACAGCGAGCATCCGGTGCCGTGGGTGTTCACCGTCGCGATCCGTGCACCGCCGAACTCGTGTACGACGCCGCCCGGCTCGACGAGGGCATCCGGGGACTCGTCGCCGGGAAGGTGCCCGCCCTTGACCAGCACCGCCGCACCGGTCTCATCGGACAGCGCCACGGCCGCGGCGATCGCGTCGCTCCAGTCGACGATGTCCCGATCAGTGAGCACCCCGAGCTCGATGAGGTTCGGCGTGATCAGGTGCGCCTGAGCGAACAGGGCGCGCAATGCGACCTCCGCATCGGCATCGAGCAGTCGGTCGCCGCTTGTGGCGACCATCACCGGATCGACGACGACCACCGGCGGACGGGTGACCGTGAGCCAGGCCAGCACCGTGCGGATGACTTCGGCGTTCGCGAGCATCCCGATCTTGACGGCATCGATCTCGATGTCGTCGGAGACGGCATCGAGCTGCTCCCGGAGGAACACAGTCGGCGGCACGTGCACTGCGCGGACACCCCGAGTGTTCTGCGCCGTGAGCGCGGTGAGGACGGCCATGCCATAACCGCCGTTCGCGGCGATGGACTTGAGGTCGGCCTGGATTCCGGCCCCGCCGGAAGGGTCGCTGCCCGCGATGCTGAGCACCCGAGGTACGGACGCTGGACGCAGAAGATCGCTCATTGCGACATCCCTTCGCTAGTACGAACTAGATCAGGTTCGACGGGTGTGTTCTCAGCCGCGGATGCGGCACCCCGTGTCACTGCTCGCAGTCTATGTGACCAGCTCTTCGAGGCCGGGCAGAACCGGGATCGTCCACGTCGATTCCGGACGCCAGCGCACCCACTCGCGATCGAACGGCCAGTCCCCTTCGTGGAACGAGGTGATCGCCGCATCCGCGTGACGCTCGATCTGCGCGGCCTGTTCTCTGGTGAGGCGCCCCTGCTCGACGCAGGCGGCCAACTCGTCCTCGTCCTTGAGATGGATCGTGCCATCGGCCTCGATCTCGACGTCGAGGATGTGGTCGGAGGAGTACGTATCGCGGTCGGTGCGCAGATGCGCGTTCTCGAGGTTCACGTACCAGCCCGCGAACTCCCAGTCGTCGCCCGTCGTGTCGCTCCAGAACAACCAGATCGACCAGGGCAGGCCGGCCGGAGCGATCCGCACGACTCCGTTGCCCCACCACTCCTCGACGATGCGGGTCCGGGTGACGAGCCAGCGCTGGTCGAGCGGTACGGACCGGATACGCCGACCGTCCGGCCCGCCCTGACCCTCTACACGCGTGCCCGCGGCGAGCCAGGCGACGAGACCCCGATCGTCATCGCGGACCACCCGCATCGGCGCGATGTACGACGGATCGCCGGGCTGCCACCCGGGCCGGCGGTAGTGCCAGTTGACGACCTCGCCTGCACTCAGGAACGGCCCTTCGCCCATCGGCCGGGCGCCTTCCGGCACGGCGGCCGGGGTACTGCGCGGAAGGATGCTCATCCCGGCACGATACCCCCGGCTCGCCGCTGCGCAGTACTCAGTCGCGCAGTGTCGCCGCGAAGCGCTCCTCAGCCAGCGCGACGCCGGCGAGTTTGGCTTCCGTCGCCTCTGCGGCCGTGAGAGTGCGATCGTCCGCGCGGAAGCGCAGAGCAAACGTCAGGCTCTTGAAACCGTCGGGCACTCCGTCACCGCGGTAGTCGTCGACGAGGCGCACCGTCTCGAGCAGCGCGCCAGCGCCCTCCACGAGCGCGCCACGCAGTTCGGCAGCGCTGACGGCGACCGGGACCACGAGCGAGACATCCTGCGTCGCTGCGGGGAACGTCGACAGCGATGCGGCGACCACACGGTTCCCAGCGAGCTCGAGGATGCGGTCGAGGTCCACCTCGAGCACGGTCGCGCGCCCCGGCAGGTCGGCGCCTTCGGCGACGACAGGATGCAATTCGCCGACGTAGCCGACCTCTTCGCCACCCAGGACCAGCGAGCCGGTGCGCCCCGGGTGCAGAGCAGCGCGCTCGGCCTGCACGACATCGATCTCGACGCCGGCGGCCGCGGCGATCACACGCACGGCATCCAGCGCTTCGGCGAGGCCAGCGGCCTCTGCAGCACGGCCGGGCTGACGGGCGACGACGTTGCCGGTGAGCAGAGCCGCGATGTGACGATGCTGCGGTGGGATGGAGGCGTTCAGCTCTGCGAGCTTCTCCTCGGAGGGGCGCTCGCCCAGCGGCGGGACCGTGTCGGTGCCGTACGTCACTCCGGGCTCCGGGAGAAACACGATGCCGGTCTCGAACAGCGCGAGGTCAGTGAGGCCGCGCGAGATGTTGCGGTGCGCGATCTGCAGCAGACCAGGGATCAGCGAGCGGCGCAGGTACGGCGCCTGCCCGTCGAGCGGGTTTGCCAGACGGATGCTCGGCAGGTGCTCCCCCGACGCCGAACCGTGCAGATCGTTCTGCATCTCGGTCGTGAAGGGGAAGGCCGGCGTCTCGACGAACCCTGCCGCTGCCAGCGCATCGGCGACACGGCGTCGGCCCTGCTGCAGCGGCGTGAGTCCGCGCCCGGATGGCGGCGTCGGAAGGACCGACGGGATGCGGTCGAGCCCGTGGATACGGGCGACTTCCTCGGCGAGCGTCCACTTGTCGGTGAGATCCGGACGCCAGGTGGGCGGGATGACCTGCCAGCCCTGGCCGACCGCGGTGATCTCGGCGCCGACCATGGTCAAGGCACCCGTGATCTCGGCATCCGTGTAGTCGACGCCGATGAGACCTTGCACGAAGCCCTCGGGGAGCTCGATGCCCTCGACGAACACCTCGGCGAACAGCGCACCGCCGAGGTCGTCGTATGCGCCACCGGCCAGGTCGACCATGAGGTCGGCGACGCGACGAGCGGCGACGAAGGGAAGCAGCGGGTCGGTTCCGCGCTCGAAGCGGCGGGATGCCTCGCTGGGCAGCTTGTGCCGTCGGGCCGCGCGCGCGATCGTGATCGGGTCGAAGGTCGCCGCTTCGATGAGGACGTTGCGAGTCGTCTCGCTCATCTCGGTGGTTGCGCCGCCCATGACGCCGGCGAGGCCGATCGGGCCGGACTCGTCCGTGATGAGCAGGTCTTCGACGTGAAGGGCGCGCACCTGACCGTCGAGGGTCTCGATCTTCTCGCCCGCCGTCGCCCGACGCACGGTGATGCCACCGGTGAGCTTGTCGAGGTCGTAACCGTGCACGGGGTTGCCGAGCTCGAGCATGACGTAGTTGGTGATGTCGATGAGGATGCCGAGCGAGCGCATCCCGGCCAGCGACAGCCGGGCGATCATCCACGGCGGCGTCGGACGGGACGGGTCGACGTCGCGCACGACGCGCGCCACGAACTCACTCGCCCCAGCGCGTCCGCGGATCGGCGCCTGGTCGTCGACGACGATCGAGAAGCCGTCTCCCGGCGCGAGTTCGGCGAAATCGCGTTCGGCCGGGTCGCGGAAGACCGCACCCGTCGCGTGCGAGTACTCCCGGGCGACGCCGCGCAGCGAGAAGGCGTAACCGCGGTCCGGGGTGACGTTGATCTCGACGGCGACGTCGTCGAGACCGAGCAGCGAGATCGCGTCGGTGCCGACAGGCGCGTCGACGCCCAGCTCGGAGAGGATCAGGATCCCGTTGTGCTCGTCGCCGAGACCGAGCTCACGCGCCGAGGCGATCATGCCGTCGGAGACGTGGCCGTAGGTCTTGCGGGCAGCGATCGGGAACGGGCCGGGCAGCACGGCGCCGGGCAAGGTCACGACGACCTTGTCGCCGACGGCGAAGTTATGGGCACCGCAGACGACGCCACGCGGCTCTGCCTCGCCGACATCGACCTGGCACCAGCGGATCGTCTTGCCGTTGGACTGCGGCTCATCATCGAAGGACACCACCTGTCCGACGACGACAGGACCGGTGATATCGAAGCGGTGGATGTCCTCCTCTTCGAAGCCGACGGTCACCAATGCCGCGAGGACATCTTCAGGAGTGGCATCCGCTGCCACATCCACGTACTCACGCAACCACGAAAGCGGGACGCGCATCACACCACCATCCCGAACTGCTCGCTGAAGCGCACATCGCCCTCGGCCATGTCACGCATGTCCTGCACATCGCTGCGGAACATCAGGCCGCGCTCGATGCCCATGCCGAAGGCGAAACCGCTGTACTCCTCCGGATCGATCCCCGCCGCGCGCAGCACGTTCGGGTTGATCATGCCGCAGCCACCCCACTCGATCCACCGTGCGCCCCCCTTGAAGGTCGGGTGCCAGAGGTCGAGCTCGGCGGACGGCTCGGTGAAGGGGAAGTAGTTCGTGCGGAAGCGCGTCTTCGCCTCCGGGCCGAACAGCAGCTTCGCGAAGTGATCGAGGGTGCCCTTAAGGTGAGCCATCGTGATGCCCTTGTCGACGACGAGACCCTCAAACTGGGTGAACACCGGGAGGTGCGTCGCATCGAACTCGTCCGTGCGGTACACGCGGCCGGGGCACAGCACATAGATCGGAACCTCGCGGTCGAGCATCGACCGCACCTGCACGGGACTCGTATGCGTACGCATGACGAGATGGCGATCGGCCGGGTCGACGAAGAAGGTGTCCTGCATCTGGCGTGCGGGGTGATCGACGTCGAAGTTCAGGGCGTCGAAGTTGAACCACTCATGCTCGAGCTCCGGCCCCTCCGCGATCTCCCATCCCATGCCGACGAAGATGTCGGAGACCTGGTCCTGCAGCAGGGTGAGCGGATGCCGAGCACCGACGCGCGTACGGGAGGCGACCGCGGTGATGTCGACGCGCTCCGCCTCCAGTCGAGCGGCGACCTCGGCCTCGGCGAGTTCGGCTTCCTTGGCAGCGAGAGCCTGGGTCACCTGACCTCGGCCCTGACCGACGAGCTTGCCGAATGCGGCCTTGTTCTCGGGGGCGACCTGGCGCATCGACGCGTTCAGGACCGCCAGCGGCGAGCCTTCCGCCACGTGCGCGGCACGGGCCGCCTTCAACTCGGTCGTACTGGCCGTGGCGCGGATCGCATCGAGCGCCGCGGCGACGGCGGCTTCGACCGCTTCTGGGGTGATCTCGGGAGACTCAGACACGAGAGTCGAGTCTACCGGGGACTGCATCGCGCCCTGTGCGCTCCCCTGTCGGACCTGGCCTCAGAGCGGACCGTACATGGGCGTGGCGTGGTCGGGCTTCCAGGACAGCCGATCTTCCTCGAGCCGGGCACGCAGTGCGGCGTCCGTCATCGCTCGATGACGGAACGATTCGCGGCCGCGGCCGAGCACACCGGCCGGCACGACGAATGCGGAGACGAGGAACAGGAGGATCGCGACGTTCACGACGATCAGGCCGAAGAATCGGCCCGTACTGACCATGGCCACGACCATCAGGGCGGTGACCGGAAGGTAGATCACCAGGGCGGCGCTGATGCCGGCGCGGAGCCGGGCCGGTCCACGCACGCTGCGCAGGCGTCCCGTGTCAGGGATCCGACGCTGCGCGCGGACTAGGAAGAGCGTGCACAGGCCGGCGAGCAGGACTCCCCCGCCGATGAGCGGGGCGCTCGAGATCCGACCGGTGACGAGGAGGAGTATGAGCCCGACCATAGCCGCGGAAACGCCGACGCTGATACCACCCGCCCAGGCTCCGGCCCTTGCCGCTTGAGTGTCAGCGAGGGCCCGCAGTCGCGTCGGAGCCTCCGGCGGATGAAGGGCCGCAAGATCTTCCGAGAGCCACCCATCCAGGTCGCGACTCGTCGCGGGAGGGTACGGAGAAACCGGCTCGACGGTGGTCATGGTGTTCGGGCTCAGCGGAGCCCGGCGCCGCCGTCCAGACCGCTCCCGCCCTTCTGCAGGGTGATCAGTTCCGTGTTCGTTCCGTCCTCATGCAGACGCGGGTCGGCACCGGCTGCCTCCACGATTCCCCGAACCTTGGGCGAGCGCCGCGTGCGGATCTCCACCCACTTGGCGATCCCCGAGAGGATGAGGCACATGATGATGTAGATGCCGCCGATGACGAACGCAGACTGCAGGATCGGACGCCCCTGCTGCGAGGTGAGCTGCTTGGCGTAGTACAGCAGTTCGGGGTACGTGATGATGAAGCCGAGTGCGGTGTCCTTCATCGTCACGACGAGTTGGGCCACGATCACCGGGAGCATCGCACGGATCGCCTGCGGGAACAGGATCAGCCGCATGACGCCGCTCTTGCGCAGGCCGACGGCGTAGCCGGCTTCCTTCTGGCCCCGAGGGAGCGATTCGACGCCCGCGCGGAGGACCTCGGCGAGCACGGAACCGTTGTAGACCATGAGCGCGAGCACGACGGCCCAGTACGGGTCCATCTTCACGCCGACGACCGGCAGCCCGTAGTACAGCAGCATCATGAAGACGAGCACTGGCACGGCGCGGAAGAGCTCGGTGATCACGGTGACGGGAATGCGCACCCACGCGTGATCGGAGAGCCGGCCGATCGCGAGGACGAAGCCGAGCACGATGCTGAGCACTGCGGCGAGGGCGAAGGCGGCGAGAGTGTTCCCGAGCGCCTTCCCGATGCCCATCCAGACGTTCGAGAACGTGAAGACGAACCACTTCTGCTCGGAGAACTGACCGGTGACGAGCATCCGGTAGATCACGAAACCGAGGGCCGCGAGCACCACGAGGATGGTGACGACGGCGAGGATGCGGTTGCGAGCGATCGCCCGGGGGCCGGGGACGTCGTAGAGCACGGAAGTCATCGTGCGATCCTCCATCGGTTCTCGAGATAGCGCTGCAGGCCGCTCATCACCATGACCAGCGCCACGAAGACGACGGCCACCCAGAGCAGGACCTCCATCGGGTTGCCCGGCCTGTCCGCGGCATCGTTGATCGTCGATCGGAGTGCGGCGAGCTCGGCGATCGAGAAGCCGGCGGCGACCGTGGTGTTCTTCAGCAACGCGATGAACACGCTCATCATCGGCGGGACGACCGAGCGGAAGGCCTGCGGAAGGATGACGGAGGTCATCACCTGGCCGAACGGAAGGCCGATGGCTCGAGCGGCCTCGGCCTGCCCGACCGGCACCGTGTTGATGCCGGCGCGCAGCACCTCGGCGACGTAGGTCGCCGTGTAGACGCCGATCGCCAGGATGCCGAGCACCGTGTTCGACAGGTTCGGCAGCCCGAGTTGCGGGTAGCCGAACACGAAGAAGAAGAAGACCAGGGTGAGCGGGGTGTTGCGTACGAGGTTGACGTACACCGTGCCGACGCTGCGCGCGATCGGCACCGGCGAGACGCGCATCGCGCCGACGATGATTCCCAGCACGAGCGCGATGATCCCGCCGATGAAGAAGACGAGCAGCGTGTTGCCGATCGCCTCTCCCCACAGGTCGAGGTTGCCGAAGATGACGTCCACGCCACCCTGCCCTTCTTCAAGCTGTATGGGGCGGCCTCCGGGAGAGGAGGCCGCCCCCGGTCAGATCAGTACGCGTCGACCTTGGGCTGCTCGACCTCGATGCCGGACTCGCCGAGGTTCGCATCGAAGATCGCCTGCCAGATCTCGCCACCGTCCGTGAACAGCTCGTTGATGTGTGCGCGCATCACGTCGTCGCCCTTGGTGAGGCCGACGCCGTAGCGCTCCTCGGTGAACAGCGGGCCGGTGACCTTGACGTCGTCCGGGTACTGGGCGGCGTAGCCGATCAGGATCGCCTGGTCGGTGGTGACCGCGTCGACCTTGCCGTCGATGAGGTCCTGAACGCAGGCGGAGTACAGGTCGTACTCCTGCGTCTTGATGTCAGGGAAGTTCGCCTTGATGTTCTGGATCGGCGTGGAGCCGGTCGCGGAGCAGACGGTCTTGCCGTTGAAGTCCTCGAGCTTGTCGGCTTCTTCGGCGTCTGCCGCGACGAGCAGGCCCTGACCGGTGATGAAGTAGGGGCCGGCGAAGTCGATCAGTTCCTTGCGCTTGTCGTTGATCGAGTAGGTGCCGACGTAGTAGTCGATGTCACCGTTCGTGATGGCCTGCTCGCGGTTGGCGGAGGCGATCGGCTTGAACTCGATCTTGTCCTCGTCGTAGCCGAGCGAAGCCGCGATCCAGCGTGCGATGTCGATGTCGAAGCCGGTGCGCTCGCCCGACGTGACGTCGAGGTAGCCGAGACCGGGCTGGTCCTCCTTGACGCCGACGATGACCTTGTCGCGCGCCGCGATCGCGTCGAACGTGGGGCTGCCCTCGAGAGCCACGTCCTTCGCAACCTCGAACCAGGTCGAATCCTCGGTGGGCTCCTCGGCGCCGCCGCCGGGGTTCGTCGGGGTGCCGCTGTTGCAGGCGGTCAGCGCCAGCAGTGCTGCTGCCGCGATTCCGATGCCCGCCAGTGTCCGTGTGCGTCGCATGTGCGTCTCCTTCGTGTGCTGTGAATGCAGGGTCAGAAAAGTTCAGTGGGTGAGGAGCTTCGAGAGGAAGTCCTTGGCACGGTCGCTCTTCGGGTTCGTGAAGAACTCCTCGGGCGTCGCCTCTTCGACGATGCGCCCGTCGGCCATGAAGACGACCCGATCGGCGGCCTTGCGCGCGAAGCCCATCTCGTGGGTGACGACGATCATCGTCATCCCCTCCTGCGCGAGTCCGACCATCACGTCGAGGACCTCGTTGATCATCTCGGGGTCGAGCGCGCTGGTCGGCTCGTCGAAGAGCATCACCTTGGGGCGCATCGCCAGAGCCCTGGCGATCGCGACACGCTGCTGCTGACCACCGGAGAGCTGTGCGGGAAGCTTCGACGCCTGCTTCGCGACGCCCACGCGTTCGAGCAGCGCCATCGCCTCTTTGTCGGCATCCGCCTTCTTGAGGCCGCGGACCTTGATCGGTCCGAGCGTCACGTTCTCGAGGATCGTGAGGTGCGCGAAGAGATTGAACGACTGGAAGACCATGCCGACGTCAGCCCTGAGGTTGGCGAGGCCCTTGCCTTCGGCGGGCAGCGCCTTGCCGTCGATGCTGATCGTGCCGCTGGTGATCGTCTCCAGGCGGTTGATCGTGCGGCACAGCGTCGACTTTCCCGAGCCGGACGGACCGATCACGACGACGACCTCACCGGAGTTGACGGTCAGGTCGATGTCGGTCAGAGCCTGGAAATCGCCGTAGTGCTTCTGGACGTTGTCCACCACCACCAGGGGGGTACCGCCTTCGCGCGGCGCGCCATTGCTTTGTGCCATGCCCCCACCCTAGGAGTTGACGCTCACGCAGACGAGAGCAACTCGATGTGGTTACACACTTGTAACCGCGCGATCCGCGGCGTCGCTGTGCGGCTGGTGCTCAGCGGGTGGCGTCGGCGCGCTGCGAGAAGGCGCTCTCATAGAGGCAGACGCTGGCCGCGGTCGCCAGGTTCAGCGATTCGGCGCGGCCGAAGATCGGCAGCCGGAGGACCCGATCGGCGAGCGACAACGCGCTGTCCTCGAGTCCATGCGCCTCGTTTCCGAACAGCCAGGCTGTCGGCTCGGCCAGCACGCCCTCGGAACGGGCCTGCAGCAGGTCATCGCCCTTGACGTCTGCGGCGAGGATGTTGAGCCCGGCCGCATGTGCACGCTTGATGACATCGGACAGATCACCGCCCACAGATACGGGCAGGTGGAACAGGGACCCGGTGGTGGCGCGCACCACCTTCGGGTTGTACGGATCGACGGTGCGGCCGGTCAGTACGACGGCGTCGGCACCTGCGGCATCCGCTGCCCTGATGATCGTCCCGAGGTTTCCAGGATCGCGCACCTCCTCGCAGATCGCGACCAGACGAGGAGAGGCAGCGAAGATCTCGCGCACCGACGTCGGAGTCTGGCGCACCACCGCGACGAGCCCCTGAGGGGTGACGGTGTCTGCCATCGCGTTGAGGACGTACTCGGTGACGTACTCGACCACGACGGCGTTCTCTGCCGCCGCGGCGCGGATGTCGGGATGCTTCTCCCACCCCGTAGGGGTGGCGAACAGGTCGACGATCGATTCGGGTCGATAGGTCAGCGCCTCACGGACGGCCTGCGGACCTTCAAGAAGGAACAGGCCGGTCTCGGTGCGCGCGCTGCGCTTGGTCAGTTTCGCGACGGCACGGACTCGGGGGGAGCGGGGGTTCTCCAGCACGTTCTCAGTCTAGAGAGTACGTCGGCTCCCGCGGAGACACTCCGGGTCGCCACGCTACTCGGGGCAGATCCAGATGGGCTCGATAGGGTGCGTCGATGACGACGGATGCCCCTGCCGCGACGAGAGCACGCCGGGTCACGCTCGTCGCCCTCATCGCCATCACGATCGGCGCGGGGCTTCTCGTGCACCGCTTCGGCGAAGGCATGGTCGGCGACATCGTGGGCGATGCCCTCTATGCGGTGATGATCTATCTGTTCGTGGCTGTCGTCTTCCCGCGTCGCCCCGCTGCGTGGAGGGCGACGGGCGCCGTCGCCGTGTGCTTCGCGATCGAACTGCTGCAGCTCACGGGTCTCCCCCGGGCGTGGAGCTCCGTGTTCCCACCCGTGCAGTTGGTCTTCGGCTCGGGGTTCGACCCGCGTGACCTGCTCGTCTACGCATCCGCGGTGCTGCTCGCTCACATCACCGAGGGCGTGCTCGGGCGGATGCTCCGCGCGAAGCGGCCGATGCGGGAAGACGCCAGAGGGCGCCCTCCCGAAGGAGAGCGCCCTCTGATCTGAGTCGCGTGCGCGACGGAAGAGCTGCTTACGCGGCCGACTTCGGTGCGTTGACGTCGGAAGGCAGAGCCTTCTTAGCCGTCTCGATGAGAGACGTGAACGTCGCTGCGTCGTTGACCGCGAGGTCGGCGAGCATACGACGGTCGACCGTGACGCCCGCGAGGCCGAGGCCCTGGATGAAACGGTTGTAGGTCATGCCGTTCTGGCGTGCAGCGGCGTTGATGCGCTGGATCCACAGGCGGCGGAAGTCGCCCTTGCGCTTGCGGCGATCCCGGTACGAGTAGACCAGGGAGTGGATGACCTGTTCCTTGGCCTTGCGGTACAGGCGCGAACGCTGACCACGGTAGCCGGAGGCGCGCTCGAGGATGACGCGACGCTTCTTGTGGGCGTTTACCGCCCGCTTTACTCTTGCCATGACTTCTTCCTATTCCTGCGTTCGGGCGCGTCAGCGACCGAGAAGCTTCTTCGCGACCTTGGTGTCGGCCTTCGAGAGCACCTGGTCCTGGTTCAGACGACGGGTGCGACGGCTCGACTTGTGCTCGAGGTTGTGACGCATCCCGGCCTGCTGCTTCTTCAGCTTGCCGCTGCCGGTGATCTTGAAGCGCTTCTTAGCACCCGAGTGGGTCTTCTGCTTCGGCATCTTCTCTTCCTTCGTATGGCGCCTTCTCAGGCGACGTTGTCAACCCGCAATGCGGGAGTCTTGTGGGCGGGCCTCAGCCCGCGGCATCCTCGACGACGGCGGGAGCATCTGCTTCGCTCTTCGCTTCACGCGTGGCCTGCTTGTTCGCAGCGCGCTGCGCGTCGCGAACAGCGTTCTGCTCCTGCTTCGCCTCGGACTTGCTCTTCAGCGGAGCCACGACCATGACCATGTTGCGACCGTCGATGGTCGGGTTCGACTCGACCGTGCCGAGCTCGGCGACGTCCTCGGCGAACTTGCGCAGCAAGCGCACACCCTGCTCGGGACGCGACTGCTCGCGACCGCGGAACAGGATCATTGCCTTGACCTTGTCTCCGGCCTTGAGGAAGCCCTCGGCGCGCTTGAGCTTGGTCGTGTAATCGTGCGCCTCGATCTTCAGACGGAAGCGGACTTCCTTGAGGATCGTGTTCGCCTGGTTGCGGCGAGCTTCCTTTTCCTTCTGGGCGGCCTCGTACTTGAACTTGCCGTAGTCCATGATCTTGACCACAGGCGGCTTCGAGTTCGGGGCGACCTCGACGAGATCGAGGTCAGCTTCCTGCGCAAGGCGCAACGCCGCCTCGATGCGGACGACGCCGATCTGCTCACCCGCGGGGCCGACGAGGCGAACCTCGGGGACGCGGATGCGCTCATTAGTGCGGGGATCGCTGATAGGTGCTCCTTAGACGATGCGATTCGGCCTCCGCGATGCTTTCTGCATCACGGGCGAATTCGGAATCGTCCCCCACCCACCGGCATTCAGATACCGGCTTCGCACCCTGACATCGGACAGGTTTCCTCGCGGATCTGACCGAACTACCGGACGGAGCCGGCGGAGTGCTCGACCCGGTAGCCTGGAACGGCAAGCGCGGGTGGGAAGTGAATCCTCTTTCGTACCGGAGCATTTACGCTCCGGAGCCCGACAAAGTCTAACAGAAGGCAAGGCGAAGTGACGACTCAGGGTCAGGACCAGGCAGATCGCGAGCGCGAAGAGCGCTGGGCACGGCAGGAGGAGGCAGCGTCTTCCGCCACGAGGGACATTGCCGATGTCCCAGCCGTCGAAGTGATCACGACAGCCGCCGTGCACTTGATGAGTGCCGCCGCCGTCAAGGTCGGCCTGGCGCACGACCCGGATGCCGAGCTCGATCTCGATGAGGCGCGCAAGCTCATCAACGCCCTCGCCGGACTCATCACCGCCGGCGCCCCGGAGATCAGCGATATGCACGCGCGGTCGCTCCGCGACGGCCTCCGGTCGCTGCAGCTCGCATTCCGCGAAGCATCCGTCATCCCCGACCCGATCGGCAAGGGGCCCGGCGAGAAGTGGACGGGCCCGGTCAACTAGCCGGCAGTCAGGCGCTGCGGCGGAGCTTGACGGTGAGGGAGTCCGCGAGGACGGCGATGCGATCGTCGGAGGCCCAGCGCTGCGCCAGTCGGTCGAGCACGGCGTCGAGAACCTCACGCTCCAGGCCGTCGACGAGCTCGAGGATCACGATGAGCTCGGGTCCCCGCAGGCGCGCGTCGGGGTCGCCGGCAGCGACAGCGACATCGATCACCGCGAGTTCGTGCCCGATGCTCTCCTGGAGAGCTGCGAAGACCTCCGGCGACAGGAAGCTCGGCTCCCAGGCGTGCCCCTGCGCGATCGCCCAGACTGCCGGGCGACGGATGACGAACTCGGTGTCGGATGTGGGGTCCAGCACGATCAGGTCAGTGTCCTCTGCGGACGCTGCCAGGGCCGCACGCACGGCTTCGACCGGGATCGGCCGCGCCGTGGCATCCCACTTCGACATCGCCGCGACCGAGGAGAACACCGGCTGCACACGACGGCCGTCGGGAGCAGCCACCGTCACGATCGACAGTTCCTGCGTCTTGTCGACCGTCAAGCCGTTCGGGGCGATGCCCTCCTCGCCTTTCTCGGCGACGAGCGGGATGAGAACACGCGCATTTCGGAAGGCATCGACGACCTCAGCCTGACTCCCCTGCCCCGCGCGGAAGCGCAGCAGGGCATCGAGCAGCACGGGATCGGCGGAACCGTCGTCGGCGGCGTGCGGATTCGCCTCGAAGCTGCGCCCCTCCCAGGGGACGCCTGCCGAATCGCCGGCCGCGCCCGGTGCTGCCGAATCGCCGGCCGCGCCCGAGCCGTGATCGCAGGCGCCGTCAGTCTCCTGCGACATCCAGCGCCTCAGCCAGCGTGAAGGCGCCGGCATAGAGGGCCTTGCCGACGATGGCGCCTTCGACGCCCAACGGCACCAGTTCGCGGAGGGCCGCGATGTCATCGAGGCTGGAGATACCACCCGAGGCGACGACGGGCTTCGGAGTGCGCGCCACGACCTCGCGGAGAAGTTCGAGGTTCGGGCCGCGCAGTGTGCCGTCCTTGGTGACGTCGGTCACGACGTAGCGGCTGCAGCCGGCCTCCTCGAGACGGTCGAGCACCTCCCAGAGGTCGCCGCCCTCCTTGGTCCAGCCGCGCGCCGCAAGCGTCGTACCGCGCACGTCAAGGCCGACGGCGATCGCCTCGCCGTAACGTCCGATGACGTCGGCGGCCCACTCGGGGTTCTCCAGCGCTGCGGTGCCCAGGTTGATGCGCGTCGCCCCGCTCTCCAGGGCCGCTTCCAGCGTGGCGTCGTCACGGATGCCGCCGGAGAGCTCGACGTTCACGTTGCGGAACTGCTTGATCACCTTGCGCAGGATCGGCGTGTTGCTGCCGCGACCGAAGGCCGCATCCAGGTCGACCAGGTGGATCCACTTCGCACCCTGCGCGACCCACTCCCCTGCGGCGTCCAGCGGGTCGCCGTAGTTGGTCTCGGTGCCGGCTTCGCCCTGCGTCAGACGCACGGCCTTACCGCCGGCGACGTCGACTGCGGGGAGCAGGGTGAGAGTGGGAGTTGACGCGAAGTCGTTCATGTCGTCCTCAGGTGAAATGGAACGGCCGATTCATCGGCACGAGAATCGACACTAGTCCGACGCCGGGACCGGTTCAAATGGGGCGATACCGATCGACACAAGGCAAGAGGGTAGCCTCGTGTGCAACCGTGTTCGATTCGGGGAGGGCGATGAACGATGGCCAACGATTCTGATCTGCGCGGAGTCGGTCCGCTGCGACGTGGCAACCCCGAACCCGTGAACGTGCCTGAAGCGGTCTCCGCCGAACCCGTGTTCGAAGAGCGCGTCCATGAGGAGCCGCTCCCCGCGGGCCTCCTCTTCGACGTGCCGATCACCGCCGGCGAGGTTCCGCGGGTGGCAGCGACGCCGAGCGCTGCACCGTTGATCACGGCACCGGAGCGCGAGCTCGAAGTCGCCTCAGAACCCGCGCCCTCACGCCGCACGCAGCGGGACCGCGCGGAGCGGCCGTCGTTCCTGCATCAGGAGCGGCGCGAGGAGCCGGCCCGCCGCGGCGCACGGGGCGCGCTGAATCGTCTCGGGTTCTCGCTGCGTCCGAGCGCCGCCGAGCAGGCGGTCCGTGACGACGAGCACGCTGTCAGCCAGCACTGGCCAGGCCCGCGGACCGTCGCGGTCGTGAACGGCAAGGGCGGCGCCGGGAAGACGCCGACAACAGTGCTCCTCTCGGCGGTCTTCGCCCAGTACGGAGGCGCCGGCGTCCTGGCATGGGACAACAATCAGACCAGGGGCACCCTCGGCTGGCGCACGGAAAGCGGCCCGCACGATCGCACGCTCCTCGAACTCCTGCCCGAGACGGAGCGGCTGCTCGGTGCGCGCGGTCAGTCTGCCGATCTCGCGCATTTCGTCCACCACCAGCCGCGGGAGAAGTACGACGTCCTGCGCTCCAAGCCGATCAGGCTCGCCCACGAGAACCGACTCAACCCCGACGACGTCGACGCGATCCACGCCGTCGCTGCCAAGTTCTATCGCCTGATCATCATCGATTCGGGCAACGACGAGTCCGATCCGATGTGGCTGCGGATGATCGATCGCGCCGACCAGATCGTGGTGGCGACGACCACTCGAGACGACCACGCAGAAGCCGGAGCACTCCTGCTGGAGGCGCTCGAGGAGCGCGATGCGCGGTCAGCGCAGCTGGCCCGACAGTCGGTGGTCGTGGTGACGCAGGCCGATCCCAAGGCATCGCAGGCAGACGTCGATCAGATCGTGGACGGGTACGGGTCTCTTGCACGCGAAGTCGTGACCATCCCGTTCGACCGTGGGATCGTGGACGGCGCGCTCAAGCTGGGTGCGCTGGATCCGGTCACGAAGCGGGCCTGGCTGTCGGCCGCGGCAGCCGTCGCCCGCGGACTCTGACAGCAACGGAACCGTTCGTCGCCAGGCCGGACTGCGATCAGGTCAGCGACTGCACCCAGTTGCGCAGCAGCCGGATTCCGGCCTCGCCGGACTTCTCGGGGTGGAACTGGGTCGCCGACAGCGGTCCGTTCTCCACGGCTGCGAGGAACGGATCGCCGTAGGTGGTCCACGTCAGGACCGGCTGCGGGAACGGTGGGATGACGTCGAGTTCCCAGGCCTGCGCGGCGTAGGAGTGCACGAAATAGAACCGCTCCTGTTCGATGCCCTCGAAGAGCACGCTTCCCGAACCGGGTTCGACGGTGTTCCAGCCCATGTGCGGCAATACCGGCGCGTTGAGCTCGGTCACCGCACCAGGCCACTCGCCGAGGCCCTCGGAATCCTGCCCGCGCTCGACGCCGTGCTCGAACAGCACCTGCATCCCGACGCAGATGCCCAGCACCGGACGCCCCCCGGCGAGACGTCGATCGATGATCTCGTCACCGCCGCGCGCCTTGAGCGCGTCTCGGACGGCCGCGAAGGCACCGACGCCGGGAACGACGAGGCCATCGGCCTCGAGCGCCTCTTTGCGGTCACCGGTGAGCACAGCATCCGCGCCGGCGGCGATGAGCGCCTTCACGGCAGAGTGCACGTTGCCGGACTCGTAGTCGAAGACGGCGATGCGAGGCGTGCGCGTCACAGTGCACCCTTGGTGGACGGGATGCCATCGACGAGCGGGTCGAGCGCCTTCGCCTGGCGGAACGCGCGAGCGAACGCCTTGTACTCCGCCTCGGCGATGTGGTGCGGGTCGCGCCCGCCGAGCACCCGGATGTGCACGGTGAGTCCGGCGCCGAAGGTGATCGCTTCGAAGGAGTGGCGCACGAGCGAACCGGTGAAGTGACCGCCGATGAGGTGGTGCTCGAATCCAGCCGGCTCACCGTCATGCACGAGATACGGACGCCCACTGATGTCGACCACGGCCTGCGCAAGCGCCTCGTCGAGTGGAACGAGCGCATCGCCGTACCGTGAGATGCCGGACTTGTCGCCCAGCGCCTCGGCGATCGCCTGCCCGAGGACGATGGACACGTCCTCGACGGTGTGGTGCGCGTCGATGTGGGTGTCGCCGGAGGCGCGCACGGTGAGGTCGGTGAGCGAGTGCTTCGCGAACGCGGTGAGCATGTGGTCGAAGAACGGCACGGACGTGTCGATGCGGCTCGCACCGGTGCCGTCGAGGTTCAGTTCCAGTTCGACGGTGGACTCCGACGTGCTGCGGACGCGACTGGCGGTGCGGGGGGCGCTCATGATGCTGATTCTATCGACGCGAGAGCATCCAGAAATGCGGTGCTCTCGGCCTCGGTTCCGGCGGTGACTCTCAGGTGCCCGGGGATGCCGACGTCGCGAATGAGGACACCGCGGTCGTAGAGCTGCTGCCAGGTGCGCTTGGGGTCGCTGACCCCGCCGAACAGCACGAAGTTCGACCAGGACTCGTGCGGCGTGTATCCGAGCGCCTCCAGCGTCGCAGTGATGCGATCACGCTGCTCGACGATCTCGTCGACCATGCTCAGCATGATCGCGGAGTTGCGCAGCGCGGCGACGGCCGCCGCCTGCGTGAGCGCGCTCAGGTGATACGGCAGCCGCACCAGTCGCAACGCGTCGATGAAGGCGGGGTCAGCGGCGAGATAGCCGACGCGCGCACCGGCGAAGGCGAACGCCTTGCTCATCGTTCGGGACACGGCAAGACGAGGGCGTCCTTCGAGGAGGGACAACGCGGATGCCGCCTCCTTCGGCGCGAACTCCTGATAGGCCTCATCGACGATGACGACGCCACGCGCAACCTCGTACACGGCTTCGATGACGTCGAGGCCGAGCGGTGTTCCGGTGGGGTTGTTCGGCGAACAGAGGAGGATGACGTCGGGGTCGACCTGTTCGACCTGCGCGACCGCCTCCTCCGGCGTGATCGTGTAGTCCGGCTCCCGCACCCCGGCGATCCACCGCGCACCCGTCCCCTGAGCGATCAGCGGATACATGGAGTAGGTGGGTGCGAACCCGAACGCCGTGCGCCCCGGCCCCGCAAAGGCCTGAAGGATGTGCTGCAGCACCTCATTGGAACCGTTGCCGGCCCAGATCTGATCCGCGTCCAGACCGTGGCCGAGGTACTCGGCGAATCCCTCGCGCAGGGTGGTGAACTCGCGGTCGGGGTATCGGTTCACGTCCCGCAGCGCGACGGCGATGTCGTCGAGGATGTCGCTGGCCACCTCATCGGGCACCGGGTGCGTGTTCTCGTTGACGTTGAGGGCGATCGGAAGCGGTGCCTGCGGTGCGCCGTACGGGGTGAGCCCGCGAAGATCGTCACGCAGCGGCAGGTCGTCGAGAGAGGCGGTCACCCCTCCCATGCTAGAACGCTGCGAGCCTCTGTGCTCATCCGGTGACGCCAGGTTTCCCGTCGGCTCACCGGTCCCACCGAACGTCAGTGGGAGAACTGGGCGGGAATCGCGAGTTCCTGCCCGATCTGGAGCATGCCGTCCTGCAGCAGGTTGAGTCGGGAGATCTCTCCGATGACATCGCGGGGATCGGCGTCCGGGGCGACGTCTCCGGCGATCGACCACAGGGTGTCGCCCGGCATCACCGTCACCGTCTCGAAGGTGGCGGTTGCGACGCTCTCACCCGAGGCGATCGCACCCCCACCGCTGATCGCCGCGAAGGCGATGCCGACGGCGAGCGGGAGAGCAGCGACTGCGAGGAGCAGACGACGACCGCGAACCGTCAGCCGAAGCCGCGTCGCCGGGCGTGCCGGGATGACTGCCGCATTGCTGAAGGTGATGGTGCTCATCTCTTACTCCCTGTGCTCTCGCCCCGCGAAACGGGGGAAGTTGGCGTAGCGTTCGCATTCTCGCCTCGGCCGGGAGCCGTGAATGCGAAGCTACGTTCCGAAGATATCTTCGAGTTCGAACATCTGTCAAGCGTTCTTCGAAATAGAGTTCGAGAATCGGGCGACACGCTCGAACAGATCTTCCACATCGGCCCGATTCTCGGATACGGTTTCGATAGGAACACCCCACCACGGGCCACCGACATTCGAAGAGCAGCGTCGGATTCGCCTACTGAAGGAGCACCATGAGCGAGAACTCAGCCCCCGAGTCAGAGGCACCGCGAACGCGCCGTCGGAAGAGCCTCAGCCCGAAGCAGATGGCGATCCTCGAGGTCATCCAGACGTCGATCGCCAGCCATGGTTACCCGCCGAGCATGCGCGAGATCGGCGATGCCGTCGGCCTCAAGTCGCTCTCCAGCGTCACTCATCAGCTCGGACAACTGGAGCTCAGCGGTTACCTGCGCCGCGACCCGGGCAAGACCCGCGCGATGGAGGTGCTCATCGACCTCCCCGGTCAGAGCGGCGAGAACCCTGCTGACGCGATGACACCGGTGGGCGATGCGGCGATGGTGCCTCTGGTCGGTCGTATCGCGGCCGGTGTGCCGATCACCGCCGATCAGCAGGTCGAGGAGATATTCCCGCTCCCCCGCCAACTCGTCGGCAAGGGCGATCTGTTCATGCTCAAGGTGTCCGGCGAATCGATGATCGACGCCGCGATCTGCGACGGCGACTGGGTCGTCATCCGCTCGCAGAACAGCGCGGAGAACGGCGAGATCGTCGCGGCGATGCTCGACGGTGAGGCGACCGTGAAGACGTTCCGCCAGCGCGACGGTCATACCTGGCTGCTCCCCCGCAACTCCTCCTTCGAGCCGATCCTCGGCGATGAGGCCACCGTGCTCGGCAAGGTCGTCGCGGTGCTGCGCGCGGTCTGAGCATCCGGCATCCACTCGCTGGAAACGCAAGAACCGCTCTCCCCAGGCTTCGGGGAGAGCGGTTCTTGCGTTTCAACGACGTCAGGCCGTGACGTTCACGTCCTCGCGCACGCGACGAGTGGCCTCGACGATGTTGCGCAGCGACTCGGTCGTCTCGGCGTAGCCGCGGGTCTTCAGGCCGCAGTCCGGGTTGACCCAGAGCTGACGCGTCGGGATCTCCTCGACGGCACGGCGCAGCAGCGCTTCGATCTCCGATGTGCTCGGAACGCGCGGCGAGTGGATGTCGTACACGCCAGGGCCGATGCCGTGGTCGAAGCCGACCTCGGCGATGTCGGTGACGACCTCCATGCGGCTGCGTGCCGCCTCGATCGAGGTGACATCGGCGTCGAGGGCACGGATCGCATCGATCACGACGCCGAACTCCGAGTAACAGAGGTGCGTGTGGATCTGCGTGCCAGCGGCCGCGCCACCCGTGGACAGGCGGAAAGATGCCACCGACCAGTCCAGGTATGCAGCCTGGTCGGCCTGCTTCAGCGGCAGCAGCTCGCGCAGTGCCGGCTCGTCGACCTGGATGATCTCGATGCCGGCGGTCTCGAGGTCGGCGATCTCCTCGCGGAGCGCCAGCGCGACCTGGTTGGCGGTCTCGCCCAGCGGCTGGTCGTCGCGCACGAACGACCACGCCAGGATCGTGACCGGTCCGGTGAGCATGCCCTTCATGTGCTTCACGGTCAGGGACTGCGCGTACGAGGACCAGTCGACCGTGATCGGGGCAGGACGCGACACGTCGCCCCACAGGATCGACGGGCGGGTCGCCCGCGACCCGTAGGACTGCACCCAGCCGTTCTCGGTGACCGCGAAGCCGTCGAGGTTCTCGGCGAAGTACTGCACCATGTCGTTGCGCTCCGGCTCGCCGTGCACCAGCACGTCGAGACCGAGCTCCTCCTGCAGCGAGACGACGCTGTCGATCTCGCGCCGCAGGAAGTCCTCGTAGTCCTCCTGCGGGAGCTCGCCACGCCCGTACTGCGCGCGCGCCCGGCGGATGTCGCCGGTCTGCGGGAACGAGCCGATCGTGGTGAGCGGCAGAGCCGGCAGCCCCAGCGCCTCCTGCGCCGTCTCGCGCTCCTCGTACGAGACCCGCGAGAAGTCGGCCTCGCTGAGCTCGCGCTGCCGGACCAGTCCGTCGCGGACGCCGGGTGCGCTCAGACGGTCCTCGAGTGCAGCGGATGCCGCAGCGAGCTCATCCTCGATCGCAGCGCGGCCCTGGCCGAGGCCACGGGCGAGAACGACGACCTGCTCGACCTTCTGATCCGCGAACGCGAGCCAGGAGACCAGGCGAGCGTCGAGCTTGGTCTCGTCCGCGACATTGTGCGGCACGTGCAGCAGCGAGGTCGAGGTGGATGCGGCGACCGCAGCAGCGCCGAGCCCGCGGAGGGCTTCCAGCTTGTCGTAGGCCGCCGCGAGGTCGCCGCGCCAGATGTTGTGGCCGTCGATGACGCCGCCGACGAGGGTCTTGCTCTCGAGTCCGGCAGCTGCCGTCGGCACACCGCCGCGGACGAGGTCGACGGCGATCGCCTCGACGGGCGCAGCGGCGAGCACGGGGAACACCTCGCCGAGCTCGGCGTAGGGTGCGGCGACGAGGATCGACGGACGCTCGGTCGCGCCGCCGAGCACCGCGAGCGCACGGGCTGCGGCATCGGAGAGCTGCGCGACGGATGCGGGAAGCGACTCGCTGACCAGCGCGGGCTCGTCGAGCTGCACCCATTCGGCGCCGGCATCCTTCAGGCGTGCCAGGAGCTCGACATAGACCGGGAGCAGGTCGTCGAGACGGGACAGCGGGTCAAAGCCCTCGGGGGCGTCATCCGACGCCTTGGCGAGAGCAAGCAGCGTCACCGGACCCACGACAACGGGACGGGTCACGAAGCCGGCGGCGACGCCCTCGGCCACCTCACGCACGAGGCGGTCGCTGGAGAGCGAGAAGGCCGTCTCCGGCCCGATCTCCGGCACCAGGTAGTGGTAGTTCGAGTCGAACCACTTCGTCATCTCGAGCGGCGCGCGCTCCCCCTCGCCGCGGGCGATGGTGAAGTACGCGGGCAGGCCGATCGTGCCGTCTGCAGCGCGCAGGCCCTCGAAACGGGTCGGGATCGCGCCAACCGTGACGGCGGCGTCGAGCACCTGGTCGTAGTACGAGAACGACTCGGGGATGGCGGAGTCGGTGCGGCCGAGGCCCAGTGCAGCGAGCCGCTCGCGGGTCGTAGCCCGCAGCTCTGCGGAGGTGCGCGCGAGTTCCTGCTCGTCGATGCGGCCGGCCCAGAACGACTCGATGGCCTTCTTGAGTTCGCGGCGGCGACCGATACGGGGGTAGCCGAGGATGGTTCCCTCGGGGAATGCAGTCATGGTCTTTCCTTTCGGCGGGGTCTAGTGGCGCAGGGCCGGGAGGATGCCGGCTTCTGCGAGGACGGTGAGGACGGTGTCGTGCTGGTTGAAGGCATAGAGGTGCACGCCGGGCGCGCCGCCGGCGACGACCTCGCGGGCGAGACGCGCGGCCCATTCGATCCCGATCTCGCGGCGGCCCTCGGGGGTCGGCTCGACCTCGAGCGCGATGGCGAGCTCGCTGGGCAGGTCTTCCCCGGTGAGTTCCAGCACACGGGCGAGACGCACGTGCGAAGTGATCGGCATGATGCCGGGGAGGATCGGGATCGTGACGCCGGCAGCGCGAGCGCGTTCGACGAAGGCCAGGTAGTCGTCGGCATGGAAGAAGAGCTGCGTGATCGCGAAGGTCGCCCCAGCCGCCTGCTTGGCAAGCAGCGCCTCGACGTCCTGCGTGCGATGCGTCGCACGCGGATGCCCCTTCGGGAATGCGGCGACGGCGATGTTGACCTTTCGCCGCGGGTCGACCCTGGCTGCGCCAGGGAAGCCCGGAACCGGAGCCTCTTCGTAAGGCGCTCGTTCCGCCTGCACCCGGTCGATGAGCTGCACCAGCTGCGCCGCGCTCTCCAGGTCCCCGAGAAACGCCTCCGTCTGCCCCTGCGGCGGGTCGCCGCGCAGAGCGAGGAAGCTGAGGATGCCGGCATCCAGGAACTCCCGGATCAGGCGCGCTGCCCCCGCGTAGGTGTTCCCGACGCAGGTGAGGTGCGCGAGCGGTTCGACGTCGGTGTGGGCGCGGATGTAGCGGAGGACATCAAGGGATCGTCCGCCGGTCGATCCGCCGGCGCCGTACGTGACGGAGAGGAACTCCGGGCCGGCGGCGGCGAGCTGCCGCACCGTCTCGTGCAGGGCCTCTTCGCTCGACTCCGAGCGCGGCGGGTAGAGCTCGAAGGAGAACGGCACACGAGTGGCGCCGGGGGTGAATTCCTCGGGCATCTTCTCTCCTGAGTGGCAGACGGACATAGCAGCCGCGCGCGACAGGGCAGGCCTGTCGTTCACGGGCGGGTGCCGGGCTCGGCTGTCGCACCACGCTCGAGGTGAATCGGGCGTTTCCAGCAAGGTAGAACAGCCGACCCGTTCCGCGCACGCGACCACGACACACGACGTCACACTGCCGACCTAAGCTCGATGCATGGCGACTCCGTACGGCTCCTGGCCCTCCCCCTTCTCGGCAGCGGATGTCGCGGCATCCGCCCCGCGCATCGACGGCGCCCTCTTCGTGGGCGACGAGATCTGGTGGGGAGAGTCGGTGCCCGCCGAGGGCGGCCGCGTCACCGTCCGCAGCTCGACCGGCCGAGAGGTGCTGCCCGCCCCGTGGAACGCGCGTTCCCGCGTGCACGAGTACGGCGGCGGCGCCTGGACGGCGGATGCCGATGGCACCCTGTACTTCGTCGATGCGGGCGATCAGCGGGTACGCCGGCTCGCACCGGGCGCCGAGCCCGAGCCCTTGACCGCGGCCGGTGCACGGTACGGCGGACTGAGCCTGCAGCGCGGGCGACTGCTGGCCGTGCAGGAGGACCTGCGGTCAGAGCCCCACACCCGCGCGATCGTCGAGATCCCGCTCGATGGCTCGGCGGCCGCAGACGACGACACGGTGCGAGTGGTCGCGAGCGGTCCCGGCTTCTTCGCGCACCCCGCGCTCTCTCCCGATGGTTCACGGCTCGCCTGGGTCGAGTGGAGCACCGATCGGATGCCGTGGGAGCACGCGTCACTCGTGATCGCCGCGCTCGACGCCGGCACGCGCGTCGACGTGCCGACCAACGCCGCACTGCAACCGGAGTGGGTCAGCGATTCGCAACTGCTCTTCGCGGACGATCCGACTGGACGGTGGGGGGTGCAGCGACTGACGCTCGACGGCGCAGCTCTCTCCGCGGCTCCCGAGCCGATCGCGCCGGCGGACGCCGACACCGGCTACGGCCTCTGGGTGCTCGGCAATCGCTGGTACCAGCCCCTGCCCGACGGCCGGATCGTCGCGGTGCGGACGAACGGGCGTGATGAAGTCGTCCTGATCGACCTCGACGGCGATGCACGCCGACTCGACGTGCCCGCCGATGCGCACGTCAGCGTCGACGACGTCTCCGGCTCACGCGTGCTCCTCTCCGGCGGGGGTTCGGGGACCGAGGCCGGTCTGTGGTCCGTCGACATCGACTCCGGCGAGGTCGTCGCCGTCCGCGGCGGACGCGCCCTTGACGACCGATGGATGCCGCCGGCCCGCGCGGTCTCGTTCGACGGGCCGAGCGGCCCGGTGCACGCCTTCGACTACGCGCCCGCGCACCCGGATGCATCCGCCGACTCCGGCGACCTCCCGCCGTACGTCGTGCTGGTGCACGGCGGACCGACCGCACACGCGTCGGGCGCGGCATCCGCCGCCATCGCGTTCTACACGAGCCGAGGGATCGGTGTGCTGGACGTGAATTACGGCGGCTCCACCGGCTATGGTCGCGCCTACC
Source organism: Microbacterium sp. LTA6 (assembly GCF_045690355.1). NCBI lineage: Bacteria > Bacillati > Actinomycetota > Actinomycetes > Micrococcales > Microbacteriaceae > Microbacterium > Microbacterium sp. LTA6. The sequence goes on along the minus strand of NZ_CP147855.1, from coordinate 2,810,785 downwards.
GCGAGCGGCTGGACGGCGCCTGGGGCGTCGCCGACGTCGACGACGTGCTGGCCGCGGCGCGCGGGCTCGCGGCATCCGGCGCTGCTGATCCGCAGCGCATCGCCATCCGCGGCGGTTCTGCCGGGGGCTGGACCGTGCTGTGCGCACTGGTGCGGGGCGGGGTCTTCGCCGCGGGCATCAGCCGCTACGGTGTCGGCGACCTGCGCATGATCGCCGAAGACACGCACGACTTCGAGAAGCACTACCTCAACGGGCTCGTCGGGCCGCTCCCGGAACTCGAGCAGGTCTACATCGACCGCTCACCGCTCACGCACACCGACCGGATCGATGTCCCGGTGCTCCTGCTGCAGGGCGCGGACGACCTCGTCGTGCCGCCATCGCAGTCCGAGGCGATCCGCGACGCGCTGGCCGCGCGTGGGATCGCGCACGAGTACGTGCTCTATCAGGGCGAGGGGCATGGCTTCCGTAGGGCGGAGACGATCATCGACTCCCTGGAGCGGGAGCTGACATTCCTCGGACGCGTGTTCGGGTTCGATCCCACGACCGGTCGTTGAGCGAGGAGCCTGCGACGAGCCGAAACGCGTCGATCCCGCGTCGACGCCGCTAGTCCCCGACGCGATTGCGAGTGCGCATGGCGCGCTCCGCCTCGCGGGTGTCCTGGCGTTCGCGCAGGGTCTGGCGCTTGTCGTACTCGCGCTTGCCCTTGGCCAGTGCGATCTCGACCTTCGCGCGCCCGTCGGCGAAGTACAGCTTCAGCGGAACCAGCGTGTACCCGCCCGCGGACACGGCGTGCGAAAGCTTCGCGATCTCCTCGCGGTGCAGGAGCAGCTTGCGGATGCGCTTCGCCGAGTGGTTCGTCCAGTGCCCCTGCGAGTACTCCGGGATGTGCACGGAGTCGAGGAACACCTCGTTGCCCTTGATGAACGCGTATCCGTCGCTCAGGTTGGCGCGCCCCTGGCGCAGCGACTTCACTTCGGTGCCCGTGAGCACCATCCCCGCCTCGTACGACTTCTCGATGTTGTAGTCGTGACGTGCGCGACGATTGGTCGCGACGACCTTCTCCCCGCGTTCCCTGGGCATGATGCTCTCCTGATCTGTGCCGCGCGGGCGCACGACAGCCTTTCAGTCTACAACGACAGCGACCTCAGGTGCGCAGCCAGCGACGGATCGCGAACCCTGCGGACAGCGCGGCGAGCACGATGCCGATGGCGATGAGCACGGGGACGACGAGCACTGCGTCCTGCATCGTCACCCAGGTGGTGATGAACGGCACGCGGCCGCGCAGGTATCCGTCGACGCCGAAGTGGACGCCCGCGACCACCGCGACGCTGGCCAGCGCCGAACCGAGGAAGGCCGCGAAGACGCCCTCGAGGACGAACGGCGTCTGGATGAACCGATTGGATGCTCCGACCAGGCGCATGATCCCGATCTCCTTGCGTCGCGCGTACGCCGAGAGACGGATCGTGGTGGCGATCAGCAGGATCGCCGCGATGAGCATGAGGACGGCGATTCCGATGGCGATGTACGTTGCGACGGTGAGGGCCGAGAAGAGCGGTTCGAGGTATTGCAGCTGGTCGGCCACCTGCTCCACCCCCGCGACCCCGTTGAACGCCTCGACGAGCACCTGGGACTGACTCGGATCCTTCAGCGTCACGAAGAAGCTCTCGGACATCTGGTCTGCGGTGAAGACGCTGGCCTTCTCCTCGCCGATCTGCTCGACGATGTTGGCGTACGCCTCGTCCTTCGTCTCGAAGCGCACATCGGCGATGAGCGGCGCGAGCGCGTCACCCTCGATCTGGGCGCGGACGATCTGCACCTGTTCCTCGCTCGCGGAGCCGTTGAGGCAAGTCGGCGATTCGGACACGCCGGAGCACATGTACACGGCCACCTGGGCGCGCTCGGTCCAGTAGCCGCGCATGGTGCCGATCTGCGCCTGCATGAGGATCGCGGCTCCGACGAACGTCAGCGAGACGAACGTCACGAGCACGACGGAGATCACCATCGAGATGTTTCTGCGGAGGCCGCCGAGGGCCTCTGTGAGGATCAGACCGTATCTCATGAGGTCGGTCCCACTTCCTCGTCGTCCGCGTCGGACAGACCGAGTCGATCGGCGACGCCGAGGTCGGCGATGTCGACCTGCGGCAGCACGATCGGATGCGTACGGGGCGCGACTGCGGCGGCCGGCTCCGAGACGTCGTCCGGCACGGGAGCGGGCTCCTCGACGGAGGCCTCCGGCTGGGGAGTCTCGGACGGCTTCACGACCGCGGGTTCCGCCGCAGGCGCCGTTGCGGCTGCGCGGCGCTGGGCGCTCAGGTCCTGGGCGAGGGCGGCGCGCACCATCGAGAGGTCGGCCGTCTGGCGCTGCACCTCCTGCACGGCGGTGAGTGCGGCGACCGCTGCGGCGCCGCGCACCTCCTCCGGCACCAGGCGCGGGATGTTCGATGTGTCTCCGTAACCGCCGTGCACCTCGTCGCGCACCATCTCACCGTCACGCAGCTCGATCACGCGGCGCTGCATCTGGTCGACGAATCCGGCCTCGTGCGTGGCCATCAAAACAGTCGTACCACCGGCGTTGATGCGCGCAAGCAGCTGCATGATGTCCACGGATGTGGCGGGATCGAGGTTTCCGGTGGGCTCGTCGGCGAGCAGCACCTGCGGACGGTTCACGAGAGCGCGGGCGATCGCGACGCGCTGCTGCTCACCGCCGGAGAGCTCATGCGGCATCCGCTTCTGCTTGCCGTCGAGGCCGACGAGTGCGAGCGCCTCCGGCACCGCCTGCTGGATGAAGCCGCGAGAAGAGCCGGTGACCTGAAGCGTGAACGCGACGTTCTGGTACACGGTCTTCGAGGGCAGCAGGCGGAAGTCCTGGAACACCGCTCCGATGTGGCGGCGGAAGTACGGCACCTTGCGGTTCGCGAGCGAGCGCAGATCGCGCCCGAGCACCGCGACGCGGCCGGTTGACGGAATCTCTTCGCGGAGAATCAACCTGAGACAGGTCGACTTGCCGGATCCCGAGGCACCGACGAGGAAGAGGAACTCTCCCCGCTGCACTTCGAAGTCGACACCGGAGAGCGCGGGCCTGGCGGTCCCGCGATAGCGTTTCGTGACATTCTCGAACCGAATCATGGCGATACGAGCCTAAACGCGCCTCTTCCGGTGATCGCGAGCGACACCCCGTGACGTCACCGGTCACTGCTATATATGAGGTAGCCGATTCGCGCGTTCCGCGCGGGCGAACGATTTCGAGGGGGACCCCATGACGACACCTGCAGGCTGGTACGACGACGGCTCTGGCCGACAGCGCTGGTGGGACGGGCAGCAGTGGACCGAGCACTTCGCTCCTGAGGCAGTTGCACCGGAAACACCGGCGGTTGCAGAGACCCCGGCAGTCACCGAGACCCCGGCGGTCGAGGACACCGCTGCCGATTCCCTCGATGACACCGTGATCCGCACGACGGGCGAGACTTACGCTCCCCCGGCTGCGGCGGCAGAGCCCGATGCACAGGTCGAGGCGCCGTTCGTCGCACCGAACGAGACCGCTGCGACGACGCCGATCAGCGACGGCGGCGTTCCCCCCTACGCTGCTGGCGGCACCTACCCGGCTTCCGCGCCCGCGGACCCCGGCTACCAGACCGGTGCTCCGGGCTACGCAGCCCCGGCCTACCCCGCTGCAGCTCCGGCATACCCCGGCGCGGCTCCGGCAGGCGCCCCCGGTGCGTATGCCGCTGCGGATGCCGGTCCGAAGAAGCCGTCGGTCCTCGGACTCGTCGGCCTCGGGTTGGCCGTACTCGGCACGATCCTCGTGTTCATCCCGCTCGTCGGAGTGTTCGGTTTCGTGCTCCTGGGAATCGGCTTCATCCTGTCGCTCGTGTCGTTGTTCCTCAAGGGCAAGAAGTGGCCCGGAATCGCGGGCCTCTCGCTCGCCGTGGTCGGCACGATCATCGGCATCGTGATGTCGTTCGTCTACCTGTTCGCCTTCGCCGAGGGCGTCCAGAGCGAGATGGACGATTTCCCGACGTCGATCCCGACGGAGGCCGCGCCGGACCCCGATGAGACCGACAGCACCACCGACGAGACCTCGGCCGGTCGGCCGACCGTTGAAGAGGTCGATGCCGGCCTCACAGAGATCCTCGCCCTTGTCAGTCAGGGAGAGACGTACACCCCCGAGCAGATCACCTGCATCAGCGAGGGATTCGTCGCATCCGACATCAGCGACGACACCCTGCGCGTCATCGCGAACGGTGACGAGATGCTCAGCGACCCCGATGCGCTGACGGCGTTCACGGATGAGTTCACCAGTTCCGGCGTGACCTGCTTGATGCAGTGATCTCACTCTGAATGCAGAAGGCCCGGGAGCGATTCGCTCCCGGGCCTTCTGCATGCATCTGAGATCAGTCCTCGACCTTGCGCTTGCGCCAGCGGATGCCCGCCGAGATGAAGCCATCGAGGTCGCCGTCGAACACGGCGGCCGGGTTGCCGGACTCGTGGCCGGTGCGGAGGTCCTTGACGAGCTGCTGTCCGTAGAGGAAGTACGAGCGCATCTGGTCGCCCCAGCTCGCGGTGATGTTTCCGGCGAGTTCTTTCTTCTTCGCGGCCTCGTCGGCCTTCTGCAGCAGTAGCAGGCGGGTCTGCAGCACGCGCATCGCCGCGGCGCGGTTCTGGATCTGCGACTTCTCGTTCTGCATCGACACGACGATGCCGGTCGGCAGGTGGGTGAGGCGCACGGCGGAGTCGGTGGTGTTGACCGACTGGCCGCCGGGGCCGGACGAGCGGAAGACGTCGACGCGGATGTCGCCCTCGGGGATCTCCACCGCAGTGGCCTCCTCCATGAGCGGGATGACCTCGACGGCCGCGAAGCTCGTCTGACGCTTGTCGGCGGATCCGAACGGGCTGATGCGCGCGAGGCGGTGCGTGCCTGCTTCGACGGACAGCGTTCCGAATGCGTAGGGGGCGTCGATCTCGAACGTCGCGGACTTGATTCCCGCACCCTCGGCGTAGGAGGTGTCCATGACCTTCACCGGGTACTTGTGCTGCTCCGCCCAGCGCAGGTACATGCGCATGAGCATCTCGGCGAAGTCGGTGGCGTCGTCGCCGCCCGCGCCGGAGCGGATCGTGATGATGGCGGCACGATCGTCGTACTCGCCGCCGAGCAGAGTCTGCACCTCGAGCTGGTTGATCAGTTCGGTGAGGGCGGCGAGCTCGATGCGCGCCTCCTGAGCCGATTCCTCGTCGCCCATCTCGTTCGCGAGGCCGACGAGGACTTCGAGGTCGTCGAGACGGCCGGCGATCCCCTCGATCCGGGCGAGCTCCGACTGGCGGTGGCTGAGTGCGCTGGTCACCTTCTGGGCGCGCTCGGTGTCGTCCCAGAGGTCGGGGGCACCGGCTTCCTCGTTGAGGCGGGCGATTTCAGTACGGAGCGCTTCGACATCGACGACCTCGCGAATGTCACCGAAGGTGAGTCGCAGGGCCTGGATGTCGGCGGAAAGATCGAGTTCGAGCATGGCACTTCAGCCTAACGTGCCCGGTGTTCGCGCGGGGACGGAGTACCTCGACGGGCGCAGCCGGCCCGCGGGGTAACGTGAAGGCGTGAGCAGCGCATCTACGGTCCTGAGAGATTTCGGGCCGATGGTGTACCTGCCCACCATCCTTTTCGCCCTGGGCGAGGGCGCGGTGATCCCGCTCATCCCGGTGATCGCCGTCGGCATGGGAGCCGATGTCGCGTTCGCCGCCCTCGTCGCGTCGGCACTCGTCATCGGCCAGCTCTGTGGCAATCTGCCCGCGGGCTGGGCGGTGGCGCGGATCGGCGAGCGCATGACGATGGTGATCGCGGGCGTGATCGCGATCATCGCCGGAGTGGGGATGGCGTTCGCCCCTTCCCTCGGCGTGCTGGCGGCATCCGTCTTCCTGCTCGGGCTGTGCGCCGCCGCGTTCGGGCTCGCTCGACACGCCTTCATGACCACGCGGGTGCCGCTCGAGGTCCGCGCGCGTGCCCTGTCGCTGCTCGGTGGAAGCTTCCGCCTCGGCATCTTCATCGGCCCGTTCGTGGCAGCGGGACTTCTGCAGCTCTTCGGGAGCGAAAGCGCGGCGATCTGGTTCTTCATGGTCTGCCTGGTCGCCATGGTGCTGCTGGTGCTCCTCGGACCCGACCCGGAGAAGACGAATCCGCCGACGCGGCAGGCTGGCCCCTCGCACCTGACCGAGGACTCCGGAGAGGCGGTGAGCGGCTCGATCCCGACCATCGAGCGTGCGGGCATCTTCCGCACGATGTGGCAGCAGCGCGCAGTGCTCAGCCGGCTGGGCCTCGCCGCCGCGTCCCTGTCGGCGGTACGCTCGGCACGGCAGGTGGTGCTGCCGTTGTGGGGTCTGTCGCTCGGACTCGACGCACCGACGATCGCCCTGGTGGTCGGTGTCTCCGGTGCGATCGACTTCGCCCTGTTCTATGCGAGTGGACAGGTGATGGACCGGTTCGGCAGGCTGTGGGCCGCGATGCCGGCGATGCTCGTGATGGGGGCCGGGTTCCTCGCTCTGTCGTTCACGCACGACGGGGATTCGGCGGTGCTGTGGTTCGGCATGCTCGCCGCGGTGCTCGGCGTGGGCAACGGGCTCTCCAGCGGCATCCTGCTCACACTCGGCGCCGACGTCGCTCCGAAGCGGAAGCCGGCGGCGTTCCTCGGCTCGTGGCGGACGCTGACGGATGCCGGTGGCGCGATCGCCCCGCTGCTGGTCTCCGGGATCATCGCCGTCGCATCGCTCTCGGTCGCCGCTGGTGTCATGGGCGCGATCGGCCTCCTCGGCGCGGCAGGGTTCCTGCGCTGGATCCCGCGGTTCGTGCCGCGGGCGAATCGCACCGATTCCGAGGGGAGTTCTGAATGAGCGATGCGGTGACCCGGAGCATGTCGAACCTGGTGCGCGACTTCTCCCCGCGTGACGACGGCGAGCACGCCGCCCAGGAAGACTTCGCTTCGTTCTTCGTGCACGGAGAATCGCCGATGTGGCGGGAGTCCGGGCCGCATCACGCCACGGCATCCTGCGTCGTGCTCGATCCGACTCTCCGTGACACGCTGCTCGTCTTCCACGCGAAGGGACAGTTCTGGGTGCAGCCGGGCGGTCATCTCGAGGAGGGAGACGAATCGATCGAGGCGGCGGCCCTGCGTGAACTCCGCGAGGAGACCGGCCTCCGGCTCGACGCGCGAGACGACGGACCGCTCGCCTATGACCTCGATCACCACGCCCTGTCCGCGAGTTTCGGACGCTGTGCCTCCCACCTCGATGTCGGGATCGCCGTGATCGTCGACCGGGATGCCGAGATCACCGTGAGCGATGAATCAGAGGATGTGCGCTGGTGGCCGGTGGACGCGCTGCCGGCCAAGCTCGCGAACGGCGTGCAGCGGCGCATCGACGCGCTGCTCACCCGGGTGCGCGACCGCGCCTGAATTCGCTGCGGCTCGTGACAGCCCGCACTCAGCCGAGTCCGCCGCGAAACCCCTCCTGCCAACTCGACCAGGACGGAGCCCACCCGAGCTCCCGCTTCGCCTTGGCATTCGACGAGCCGCGCACCGTCGTCATCATCGAGACGCCGTGTTCGCCGATGAGCGCCTTCGCGACCCACGCGGGGACGCGCATCGGCGGCTTCGCCCCGACCGCCTCGGCGAGCGCCGGCAACCACTCGCTCACGGGAGCGGGGTCATCGTCGACGATGTTGTATGCGCCGGGCGCTCCGCGTTCCACCGCGACGGCCGTGGCGGATGCCGCGTCGTCGATGTGGCAGAAAGACGTGATGCCGGCACCTCCGCCCACGAGCGGTAGTTTGCGGGCTTCGAGCATCTCCACCATCTGACCGCCATGACCGATCGCCTGCCCGGGTCCGTACAGCTGTCCGTACCGGAGCGCGAGGCCACCGACCTCGGTGACCGCCCGCTCGACGTACTGGATCGCCGCGATCGCCTGCCGCGAGGCAGCCGTCGGGTGCGGGTCGAAGGCGTCTTCCTCGGTCTTCACCGGCCCACCGGTACGTTCGTTCGGCCAACCTGTGTAACTCTGCGCGATGAAACGGCTGACTCCCGCCTCTGCTGCAGCGGCGAGCAGATTGTCAGTTCCGCGGGTGCGGAGCGCGTTGGTCACGGCGAATGAGCGATCGAAGTGCTTGAGGTCGATCGGCCCGTCGCCGAGCGCGGTGAGTTGGTGCACGATGACATCGGGCCGAGCATCGAGCACCGCCGCGCGCACGGATGCCGCGTCGAGGCCGTCCATCACGACGGCGCGTCCTCCTGCGGCCTCGATCGAGGCCAGCCGATCGGGCTTCCTCGACGTGCCGACGACCTCGTGCCCCGCCGCCCGGAGCAGGGGCACCAGTCTCGATCCGATGGCACCCGTGGCGCCGGCGATGAGTACTCGCATGTTGTTCTCCTTCTCTCACCCCCTACGACGAACGAGCATCCGCATTTGTGACATCCTCGAACCATGTCGGTCACCGGTGAGGCACAGAATGCGCTGCGCCCGCTCATGTTCTCGATCGCCTACCGGATGCTCGGCAGTGTGGTGGAAGCCGAAGACGTGGTGCAGGACGCGTATGTGCGGCTGCAAGAACGGCAGGCGGCTGGCACGGCGATCAACAATCCCGATGCCTTCGCCGCGACGGTCGCCACCCGGCTCGCGATCGATACTCTGCGCTCAGCCCGGCATACTCGCGAGGTCTACATTGGTCCGTGGATGCCGGAGCCGCTGCCCGACGCCGACACCGACCCGGCGCACCGGATCGAACGTGATGAGACGCTCTCATTCGCGTTCCTCGCAGTTCTCGAGCGGCTCGGTCCGGTCGAGCGCGCCGTGTTCCTGCTGCGCGAGGTGTTCGCCTACGACTATCCGACGATCGCCGCCATCGTCGAGCGGGATGAGGCCGCCTGTCGCCAGATCTTCCATAGAGCGAAGGCACGCATCGCCGATGGCCGGCCCCGATTCGACGGCGCCAGCGATCGCGATGCTGCCCTCACCGAAGCGTTCTTCGCTGCGCTCGAGGCCGGTGACGTCGAAGGGCTGATCGGCGTTCTCGCTGAGGATGTCGTGTTCTACGGAGATGGTGGCGGTCGAGCGCCGGCGATCCGCCAACCGCTGCACGGTGCCGTCGCTGTCGCTCGGTTCCTGGCGGGTCTCGTGCGCCGTGGGGAGAGTCTGGGTGTTCGGCTCGATCGGACGAACGTCAACGGCGGGGCCGCCCTGCGCATCACCGGGCCCGACGGTGCGATTCTCAGCATGCTGATGGTGCACGTCGAAGGCGGTGTTGTGCACACGGTCGCGAACCAGCTGAATCCCGACAAGCTCGGTCATCTCGGCACCGTCGGCGACCTCACCGCCCTCCTGGAGTCGGGCGGCGCACGGGCCTAGTGCCCGCCGTCAGAGCTTCACCGGAGCGCCGTACGGGTGGTCGCATTGGCTTCCAACCGGATGCCGTCGGGAACGAACGGCGAGAACAGCGGCGGGTGCCAGGCCGATGTGACGATGACGTGCGCGGAGACGCCGTCCGGTGAGTTCGCCTCCACCAGGGTGGCATTGCTCGGCAGAGCGGCGAGGAGGGCCGAAGCCTGTTCGTGCACGCGCTCGTCGGTCAGCTCGGCAGCGACGCTCTCGCCCGAAACGACGAGGGTGAAACCGTCTGCTCCGGCGAGCGCTGCGGAATCGGCGAGCGTATCCAGGCGCTTCTGCGCGATGTAGAGATCGGTGGCGCATACGCAGACGAACAGGACCGCAAGGGCGAGGAGCACGTACCCGAGAGTGAGCAGAAGGATGCTGCCGTCCTCGTCATCGCGCGGACTGGTTCGCCGAGTCATCCGTCACCCCACAGTCGGGAGACCTTCTGCACCGCTGACGCCTCCAGGGGGATCGAAGCGATCTGATCGAGGCCGAGCAACGGCGGCACGAACGGCAGGCTCGCACGCGTGGCGACGGTCACGATCACGGTGGCCCCGGCCGTCGGGCAACCCGCCCCGGCGGGGGTGCACGACAGCGACACCTGCACGGCGTCAGCGTCGAGGCCGTACTCGTCGATGACACCGGCGAGCACCGCCTCGCTGCGAGCCGCAGCGGTGTCCGCATCCGACGCCTGAGAGATCACGCGGGCCATGTGTCGCGCCGCGGCCTCGGCGCCGAGCGTCTGCTCCTGGATCACCCCGAGCGCGATGACGAGGTAGATGAGAGGAACGAGCAGGATCACCCCGACGGTGATGAACTCCAGCGCGGCGGAGCCGTCGTCATTCCGGGCCCAGCGATTCCATCGGCGCATGCGCTTCCACCTCCAGCCCGTAGGGGATGCCCAGAAGCCCGATGACCGGGAGCGTCGTTCGAACGCGGACCTCGACGGCCGCATGGCCGAACTCCTCGGTCGTGCTCGCGGTCACATCTCCCGCATAGTCGGCTCCGACGGCCCGGATGATCGCGAGACGCGTGCGATCGGCACCTTCCTCCGTGCCGGTGTCGGCAAGTGCGGCGTGATACGCCCCCTCGACAGCAGCGTCGTGGACGACGTTTCTCACATAGACGGCGAGCGCGAGCTGCAGCACCGCGAGCGTGAGCACGGTGAGGAGCGTGCCGACCAGCACGAACTCCACTGGACTCGATCCGCGGTCATCCGCCATCCCGCCCCGAGCCGCCCGCATGTCAGAGCCCGGACACCCGCTGGATCGCCTGTTCGAACAGAGCAGTCAGCGCAGGACCGGCGACGGCCCAGATCAGAACCACCAAACCGGCGGTCATGAGGGTCACCAGCACCCATCCGGGCACGTCGCCGGACTCGTCGCCGCCGAGGTCACGTGCGCGATCGGCGGCACGGCGTCCCCAGGCGCGAACTCGACCAGAGGCGGAAACGCCGACAGTACCCGCAGTACCGTGCGCTTCCCGGACCCGGCCCGACTCGAACGGGCGGCCACCCTCGACAGACTGCGGGTTGGGCGCACCCTTACCGGGTAGATGCGCCTTGGGCGGGCTCGTTTGCACGCTAGCAGAGACGCTCGCACCGTCAAAGAGGCGACTCTGGTTCTGAGATAGGTGGAATGGAAGCACAGGCCAGCCCGGCTCGTCGTCGCCGAGGTCACGTGCGCGATCGGCGGCATCCGCCCACCAGCGTCGGAGTGTTGTCATGAGGGATCCTTTCGTCAGCGACTCAGCCGATGCCGAGTCGCAGGATGAACAAGCCGGGGTACACCGCGAAGAGAACCGAGAGCGGGAGGATCAGGAAGACCAGCGGCACAGGCATGGCGCTAAGGTACCTTCATGGATTGCGTCATCTACACCCGCATCAGCCTTGACCGCACGGGCGAGGGGCTGGGGGTGGCCCGCCAGGAGCAGGAGTGTCGTGCCCTGGCGAAGAAGCTCGGGCTGCGCGTGGTCAAGGTCTACTCCGACAACGACATCAGCGCCACGAGCGGGAAGGTGCGCCCTGACTTTGAGGCCATGCTGGACGCCCAGCCCCCGGCCATCGTCGCCTGGCATCAGGACCGGCTGCTGCGCCTGACCCGTGACCTGGAGCGAGTCATTGCGCTCAACGTGCCTGTCTACACCGTCACCGCTGGCACCTTGGACCTGACCACACCCGCAGGGCGTGCCGTGGCGCGCACCGTGGCCGCGTGGAGCCAGTACGAGGGCGAGCAGAAGGCCACACGGCAGGTCGCCGCCAACGTGCAGCGGGCCGTCAATGGAGTCCATTCAGGGCGCGTGGGCTACGGCTACCGACGCGATGGTGCTGCCGTAGTGCTACACGATGCCGAAGCCAAAACAATCAGGGCCGCCGTGAAGCACGTGTTGGACGGTGAATCGCTGCGGGCAATCTGCAAGGACTTGGACGCGCAGCAGGTACCCACTCCAGGCCGGGGCTCAAGTTGGAACACGACAACCCTGAAGCAGCTATTGCTCAGGCCCAGCCTGGCCGGGTTGACCGTCCACAGAGGGCAGGTCGTAGGCCGCGCCCGGGACGACGCCCCCCGCGTCATTGACGAGGGCACCCACGAACGGATCAAGGCCGTGCTGACTGACCCTCTGCGCCGCACCAGCCCCGCAGGCCGTGCGCCCAAGTATCTGCTCGGTGGCATCGCCCGGTGTGGCCGGTGTGACGGCACGCTAGATGAGGCCGGCGAACCCGTGGAGTGCGGCGGGGTGATGGTCCGCGCCGTGGGCCGCAAGACACGTCAGGTCAACGGCAGCACGAAGCGTCAGCCGCCGAGCTACGTGTGCAGCGAGTGCTACCGTGTTCGGCGCAAGCAAGACCGCGTCGACGAAGCCGTTGAGCTGTTGCTGATAGGACGCCTACAGAAGCCTGATGCTGCGCTGCTGTTCACCCAGGGCGACCCTGCCACACTGCAGGAGGCGCGTGACACCATCGAGGCGCTGGATGCCCGCCTGGCTAACGCCGCCGACATGTTCGCCACGGGTGACATTGACGCGGCGCAGCTGACGCGCATCACCGAGCGGCTGCGGGCTGACCGTGTGCAGGCTGCTGCTGCCCTGGATGCCGCGCTACCCCCTGCGGTGCCCGCTGACCTGATAGGCCCCAACGCGCGCCAGGTGTGGGGCGGACTGTCTATGGACGTCAAGCGCACCGTGCTGGATACCCTCGTGACGGTGACAATCCTGCCCAGTGGCAGCGGCAAGGCGTTCGACCCAGACACCGTGCGCGTCACCTGGAAGAGCTAGTCATCCGGAAGGTGGCCTGCCGCTCAGGAATCAGCTCGACAGAATCAACTGGGTCAGTACCTGCTTTAGCTCTGCTGCTTCCTTATGTGACACTCGGAAGTCGATCGTGTTGCCCGTCGTTATAACCGAGACGAGCGTGTTCGAGAACCCGTCCTTCTTCGTGGTCACGGAGGAGATTGACTTGATCGGGATCATCTCGGTACCCGTCTTGCCGTTCTTTACGCCAGTCGCGAGCATCGATAGGCCGCCGGTCAACACGCCCGCGGTGATCTTTCCGCCCGAAACTCCGCGGGGCTTCAACCACTCCACGCGGTCAGGCCAGACCGTGACAACCGCGTTCTTCCCCTGAATGTGAGACGTGAACTGGAGCAACGGCTGTTGATCAGCTGCGACCTCTTCGACAGCGCGAGGGGGTGCGGGCGGTGGTGGCGTCTGCGGCCCCTTCGATCGGTGCTGGTCGGTCCACGCCGTCCCATCCCAAAACGTTTCCCAGTCATCACCGTTCGGATACCACCCTGCAGGCATGCTCATCGAATTGCCCCCTACTGTTATGTGACTCATAGTCCGTGGACTCATTGTCAGCATAGCGTCAGCGTTGGAACGTGCCCGTTTCACCTCACCGCGAAGCCTTCGGCGCGCGCGTACGCGAAATCAGGATCGGACACGGCTGGTCACAGGAAGACTTTGCCCACCGCGCGAGCCTTGACCGTACGTACGTCTCGGGCATCGAGCGTGGGAGGCGGAACCCGACGCTGGACATCATCCACCGGCTTGCCCAGGCTCTCGACGTGCACCCCTCCGATCTGCTCAGCGAATAGGGCTGCCTGCTCGGTGAGGGCCTAGAGCAACGTGTAATCTCAGCGTATGTACATCGGGGATTGGAACTGGCTCGATTTTGCCAATATTCCCGGCGTACTCGACTGGATCGGCTTCGTGTTCGGAGGGCTGGGCATCGGCTTCGCGCTAGTTCAGCTCTACAAGAGCCGAGGAGCACTCCAGGCTGCAAAGGATGCTCTTGACGACGCGCGAGAAATTCTCGTTCGCGACCAGATCATTGTCTTGCTACCTGCGTTCAGTGAGATTGCCGCTTCTTTGGCCGGTGCCATGAGCGCCAACTCTAGAGACGTAGCCATAGATGTGCTTCAGCGGTTTTCTGAGAGGGCGAGCGAGGCGGAACAGCTCTTGACGAATCGTCAAACTCCACAGTCTGAAGCAGTAAGCGAGCTGCTCGACGCGCGCGTCGCCGCAGCCAAGGCGATTGATCGCCTCTATTCAAGATTCGATTTGACCACCGCTCAGAGAGTTGGCGCGGCAGCCGCCAAGATTCGGTCCACGGCAGTCACATTGAACGCGGTACATGTGTTGGTGCGAAATGAGATTGGAAGCGCAAAGAATGCTTGATGATCAGGACTGGGCGCGCCTTATCGACGGTCTCGTGAGAGCCACGAGCGACGGTCGGCTGGAGTGGCAGGGCGATGACTCAGACGCGCGATCAGTATTCGCCACCTTCGCCTCGGGCGTGGCAAGCGCAATCGGAGGTGGGCGCACTCGTTTGAAGGCCAGCACAGCACGGTCTGTCTACGAGATAGCTGCCGCTCCGGGGGGCCTCGCTCCGCACTCGCTGACAGTGTGGGAGATCGGGGGGTCGACGGCCAAGAAGATTGGGGCAGTCGAATCATCGGTGCATGGTTTGGAAATGAGCGCAGGTATCAACGAGGCGCTCAGGCGGCTTTGGTCAGCGGCTGCCGCAACGATCGAACCCGGTGATGTTGTCGTAGACCGGCTCTTGGGTGAGCTCGAAGACTAACAATCGCCCCGAGCATCAGCTCACACCTGGAATCTGAGCGGCGTATCTATGCCCGACGCCTGATCGAAGCTCAATCGATCAATACTGGCCCGTTCGGGCGACCAGGGCGCGCCTTTGCCTGAAGCGCCCCCTTCCGGCAAGGCGCTCATCACCACTGCCTCGAGTTGCCGAACGAACGTCTTGAGTGCCGTCGCGCTGGCAGGCAAGTGACTGGTTGTGTTTCGCACCCCACGATGCTTTTGCGCGCGCTGGTCAGCCCATCGCCCGAACATCGACCTAGCGTTTTAGTCCGGCGTGTCGCGCAGGCCGTAGGAGACGGCCACCGCCATGATGCAGTCAGATACAAGTAGATGTGGGGGGTCGTGGGGCATGGACGCAAAAGACATTCTGAAGAGGGCGTGGACTGCAGTCGAGGAGTCGGGTGTACCCGAGGCTCTGCAGGAGACAGCTTTCCGCATCGCTGTCGAGATTGAGCGCGGTGGAGGTGCGCCCACGCGCAGCCAAAATGCGGTACCTGCTGTGAATCAAGCACCCAGGCCCGGCGTTGTCCCAGAACCCCACGAACCGTCGTCTGGGATATCCGAGGCAGACCCCGGCCCACTGGGGTTCGACGAAGAAGCGACATGGTCGAAGTTCGCCGACGAGGCAGAGATCGATCGCGAGTTGCTTGAACAGCTTTTCTACTTTGACGGACGAACAGTCCACCTCAATGTGAAGGCCCACAAGCTCTCCGAATCGAAACCGGCTCAGATGCGAGCCGTCGCCTTCGCGCTGACCGTTGCCTACAACTACGCGCTTGACATCGTTCCACTCGAGACTGCCGTGGTCCGGAGCGAGTGCGAGCGCCTCAAGTGCCTCGACCCCAAGAACTTCGGTAAGTACATGGGAAGTGTCGACGGCTTGACGGCTTCCGGGCCCGCCTCGAAGCGCGTGCTGAAAGCGAAGTCGGAGGCGCGAAAGGCTTTCGATGCCTGGGTCAAGAAGATGGCCGGCGAAACGGCAACCGCTTGACTACCCGCGCAGTAGTAGAAGGGGGGCTAACAAGTGGTGGCGTTCCACAGGCTCTGGTCACCGAAGCGCTCGACGCTTTCGAGGGCGCGAAGCGTCGATTCTTCCTAGGGGATTATCGCCCACAAGCCGTCGACGGTGGCCGGTTTTCTGAAGCTGTGGGGCGCATAGTCGAGTTCGCGACTACCGGCGTATTCACTCCACTCACGTCCAACACCTTCAACATGGACCAGACGATCAAGAACGCTGAGAAATCTGCGGCGTCCTCGGCGTCAGATTCAATGCGACTGCACATCCCAAGAACCCTCAAGCTCATCTACGACATTCGCAACCGACGAAATACGGCACACCTGCGGGACGGGATCGACCCGAATCTGCAGGACGCGACGCTCATTGTGAACAACATGAACTGGGTGCTGGCCGAGCTAGTTCGCGAATATCACAACGTGCCTGCCGCCGATGCGCAGGCGCTGATCGAAGAACTAGTGGCGCGCGAAGTGCCGATGATTCAAGAGTTCGACGGCCGACCGCGATTGCTGAAGACGATGAGTGCGGGAGACCACGTTCTGGTTTTTCTCTACTGGGCAAACCGGAAGCTCAAGAAGGCGGAGCTGGCCGTATGGGTACCTGACAAGATGCGTGCAAATCTCCCGCGGACCCTCAGGCGACTTCACGATCTCCATCTTGTCGACTTCGTGTCAGACTCGGCACAGATCACGATTCTTGGCGTAATGAAGGTCGAGTCCGAAGGTCTCGTCGGCCCCGTCTAGGCACAGGCTGCATCGACCGCCGCAGCACTTGCGGCTAAGGAGGTGCGTGCCCACTATCGGACCGCGAGCTCGGCGCGCTGACACCCGGTAGCGTCGTCCCATGCCAGAGCATCCTCACCTCCCCGACGTTGTCGACGCCGCGCACGACCTGGCGACTGGGCTTGCCAACGCCACCCTGCTGGTTACGCTACATCGCGACATCGACGGATTGCACGGACTAGATGGTCACCGTCTCGGGCGCTCGTCCAAGCAGCGCGCACTTCGCTGGGCCGTTTTCACGATGACGTACGCGGCTCTAGAGGCATTCTTCAACGATGTCTTGCGCGACCCAGCCAGCGTGCGCACACTGCCACTGAACGCCGATAAGTTGCGCCTCGCCGGGGACCGTTACGGGGTAGCGCTGTTCACCAACGAGTGGGGGGTCAGAACCCGCGCGACCAAACCTGATGCCGGGAGTCGGTCGAGATGGGTAGCGTACAGCGGCAAGCAGAAGCTCAACGCCTACCTAAGCGATATGAAGAGCCTTCGTGATCTCCTGAGCCACGGCCAGGATCCCCGAAAAGCGTCGAACAGCTCAGGGGCACTGTGGCCGCTGGTTGAAGGCGGGTACTCGATGCGCGTGATGGGCGCCGAGGGCTTTATCCAAACCGCCTGCGATCTGGCTGAGCAGACCGTCCTCGCCTTCGGGGGAAGTACTCACGACTTCCCGACCTGGCCCGAACCGGCCCGCTCTGGTCTATCAGCCGAGCCACGACCGGCGTTGAAGCTGCTGCCTTGAAGGTTTGGTCCTGCTAGCCGTTGGCGTCTAGCCAGTCGAGGATGCCGCGCGCGGTCCTAATGTCCTCACGGTGGCCGCCCTCTTGACCGTCGTCATCGCGGTAGGAGTACTCGCGGTAAATACCTACCGCTTCGGTGAAGGTGTCCACGATCGTCACATGGCGCTCATATCGCCCGTCCGAGCTAAAGTCGCGGTGAGTGCGCCGCTTCGTGAACGACTTCCCGCGGTACTGGTCGTAGCTGTCGATGAATTCGACTAGGCGCTGCGCCTGGTAGTCCGACAAGCGCGTGCTCGATACGTCGAGATGCTGACCGATGTAATCGCGCATCCGCGCTTTCTCACCGCGTTCCATGACTTCCTCTTCTTCCGGGTGCCGCTCTTGGAGTTCTCCTGCGACCTTATCGGGCTACTACGCGGCTCCCGTAAAGCCGCGCAGATAAATCCGGCTGGGTCAAAACGACTCGGGCTCAGCAGGTTGATCCGGCGGCCAAGCCTGACCGTGGCTGCGATAGTACGGGGCAAGGGCTTGTCCGACGAGACCAGCACGTCCGACCTGGTCATTCGAGTGATAAATCTCAGCCAGTCTGGTCCACTGCTGAGGCGTCAATGTGTCGATCGTTGCGATGCGTCTCGCGGTGGCCCCGGCGTCGATGTAGTTCTGCGCCGCGCTTAGCGAAGAGAGAAGACCGTCCACGATCTGATCGGAGAACTCAGGAATCCTGCTAACCCATTCGAGGATGAGAGCCGCAACTTCGCGGGCGCTCATTTCGTTCCCCTGCGGCCATTGGGTACGACCAATGAACCCCGCCGGGTCCACGGGATGCCGGATGACGTATCGGGGTACGCCACGCCCTAGCGCCCACCCGACTTCCTGCTGGCACCAGGGACTCGTTAGAAACTCGGGATGGACGAGAGCAACGAACGCCTGCATCGTCCGGAGCCCATGTTCGATCTGGTCCTGCCATGGCTGTTCAAACTCCATCGTGTCGTGCGCCACGAAGGCATGAATTCCTGACACCGCCAGTTCGTCTGCTACCTGACCGACAAACGCCTTGTGTTGGGCCGAGTGGGAGAGGAACACTCGCACGTATCCGCGGTTCCATAGCGTGGATTCTGCGTCCTCAATCTGCCCCTGCACCTCTGCAGGCGCAGCCCCCGTGATGATCGAATAGATCTCCACCAGGTCAGAATCTGACACAGATCTGATGCTGTCCTCGAATGTCAAGTCGACGTTGTTGAACCCGCCGAGCGGCTCGCAGCCGTACTCGATTAGCAGCAGATTGACGCGACGGAAGTCCCAATCCCTGTCGCCATCGAGTACGTCGACCATCTGGCTCTTAAGGCTGAATCGTTCGCGGCGAGAGAGAGGCACGGGAAGATCCTATCGATGCGCGAGTTAGGGCCACCCGATCAGTGCGCGCTGAGGCGCTGCTGGACCTTGGCCACGGCGTTACCCGTCCAGGGCAAGCCAGTGGCGGTAGTGAGGCCTTCGGTGTTCAGCTGCGCGGCGGTGCCAGCGAGCGTGTTCGTTACGCGGATAGCCAGCAGGCGCTCACCCGTCGCCTGGGGCAGCATGGACACCCGCCCCATGTGCCTTCCCGCCCGCTTGGCGGCCTGCATTGCAACCGACGTACGCTCTCCAATGACCTCGCGCTCCCACTCGGCGACCGACATCATCACGTTGGCGACGAGCTTGCCGGTCGGCGTGCTGGTGTCCACGCCTAGGTCGATGGCCACGACAGACCACCTGCGCGCAGCGGCTAACTTCAAGATGCCCGAGAAGTCGTGCACGCTGCGACTCAGGCGGTCGAGCTTAGCGACCACAATGCCGTCCACATCACGGCGCTTGGGGATCACATGCACCCGGTCAAGCGCAGCCTGTAGCTGCGGGCGGTCAAGCGATTTGGCTGACAGCCCTTCGTCCACATACCAGACCACGTTCCAGTCGTGCGCATCCGCGTAGCGCTGAATGGACTCCCGTTGCGCGTCAAGTCCGAGGCCGCTGCTCGCCTGCTCCTCGGTACTCACGCGCAGGTAACCGATCATCGCGGTCATTGCTTGGTCTCGTCACCGGCAGCCGCAATGAATGCCGGGCTGTCCTCAGCCAGCGGCTCCGCGGGCCACTCATCGCGGGCAAGCTGCTGGATTGCGTCATAGTGGTGGCGCTGTGCGGCGTTCATGGTGGCCCCCTCGTTTGCGAAACTTTGTTCGAATGCGTGAACTTTAGCCACAGGGGGACCCTTCAGCAAACACACTGTTCAACTTCTATCCAAATTGCTTCGCATTCTGCTCACTCCAGCGAGCCGCTGGTCGTGTGGCCGTGCTGCGCACCCGTCCACAAGCGCTTCTGAGCGCGTCGGAGGCGGCGTATCTCCCGGCCACGGCCCCGGTACACCAAGAGACCCGCAGCGCGTGGCCACAGGCCTCTCGGGTGCTGGGCACGCACGCCCAGCAGGGTGAGGGCTGAAAGGAGTCAGAAGAACCCTCACCCGGTCAGGGGGACTCAGTCGATCGGCGCTGCGAAGCTAATCCCGTTGCTCAGGTTCCAGGCAGCGCCTGACGTATTGGCCTCAACATGCGCGAGGGCCGCAGCGCTGTCGGCGGTGTCAGGGTGCGCAGCCGTGTACGCCTCGGCCACATCAAGCCATGCCAGGTTCCGGGCCTTCTGCCCGACCGCGTGAGCCATCTCAGCGTCACCGTTGCTGATGGCGTCCTGCAGCACTTCCATCGCTTCCTTCCGGTCGAGGCTGCGGGCACGGTCGCTCGCGTCCCTGCGCAGCAACACACTGTTCGCGTCAGCAGGTTGGTTCCCGCGCAACTCCTTCTCGATCTTCGACTTCAGCCCGCTGACGTACGAGTCCTGGTCAGCCTTGATGCTGGCGAGCTGCGCGGTGATCGCCTCGGACAGCTTGACCAGGTCGCCGGTCTTGGCAGCATCGGACAGACGCTCATCACGCAGGACGTCCTGGCGCTGGGTGCGGTAAGCCTCCCGGGCCGCATTCGCACGGTCCTTGAAGCCCTGGAGCGAGGCGAGCAGATCGCGCTCGACGGAGACAGTAGTGGTCTTACTCATGATGTTTCTTCCTTCTGTGTGATGGGTGCCGTGGGTACCGCCCCGGCGTCGGTGGTTGATGTGCGAGGGCGACCCCTGCCGCGTGTGGCCCGGTCGATGCCAGCCCAGAAGCCGGAGTCAACCTTCGACGCAACGGCGTAGTGGTGGCAGAGGTCACGGATCGGACAGGGGTGACAGATGACGGCGCACTCTTCCCGTTGCTCGTCGGTCCGAGAATCGGCGCTGAACAGGTGCAGACCGCTGCACCCCGGCGTGTAGTGTTCCAGCGCGGCGCTCAGGTCGTCCCACGCGTCATCAGCACTCATGGCCGTCCTCCTGCACGCTGGTTCGAACCGCCGTACAGCCGTGAAGGTTTTTCATTGGACCGCCCGTCGTGGTGCTGCCGTTGGTTGATGACACTCACCTCTTCCTTGCTGGCCAGTACGCGCCCCGCATTTATGCGCGGCACTGCCAACTCAGAGAGATTGGCGTGGGGTACGCATAACCACTGCGCATAACCCAAATCCCCCGGAATTACGCGGTTCTCCAGATGCCGGCTGAACGATTTATGCGCCAAATCGGGCCGAATCAGGGTGCGCATTACTTGTCCCCCCGGCGGTAGCGAGCGGCCTTGTTGAGGCCGTCCTGCACGACGATGTCCGCCTCGCGAAGCTGCGCGATGGTCGTCCGGTACCGGCTGTCCTTCCAGTCATCCGAACCTGGCCACGCCGCCTTGAACTCGGCTGCCTTGTGCCACTCGCCGTCGCTGAGCACGCTCATGATCGCGTCACGGTATGGCCCTTCGGCAATCGCCTTCCGGGCGACCACGAGCGCGGGGCCACTCTCGATCAGCCGGAAATGATCCAGGGTCACGCGCTCGGCGTTCTTCTGCTTGCCGGGGCTCTTTGTTGAAAGCGCGAAGTAGCCCTTGCGTTCACCGTCGCCCGGTTTCAGCATGACGAGCGTGTCGAGGTTGCCTTCTAGTGCGCTGGCACCCCGGATACCGCCGGACTTGTTTGTGTGATGAACGAGGATCACGGTGCTGCCCGAGCGTGCTTTGCGGATGCGCAGCGCAGCCCGCACTATGGCAGCCATCTGCGCGTTGTCGTTCTCGTTCTCGATGCCGCCGAGCTGACTCAGAGTGTCGATGCAGATCACGTCGAACTCTTCTTCGTCAACGATGCTGCACAACTCATCTACGGCACCCGGGTCCGAGAGGTTGAACCCCTCTTCGATGACCTGGAAGTCCTCATCGTCCACGGCGGTCATGTGGTACTGCGCCCACGCGTCCACCCGGTCAGCGAAGAACTCGACGCCCTCACCTGGCAGGTACAGCACGCGCCCCGGGATCACCTTGTGCTCGTGCCAGTCGGTGTCCGTGGCGATGCTGGCGAGCATGTCCGTGACGACAAATGTCTTGCCCTCGTTCGTCGGGCCGACGATGCCCACGAGAGTGCTCTGCGCCACCATGCCCTCGATCCACCACTGCGGCTTCGGGCGGCTGCGCAGCTCGCTGAGGGTGATGACGTTCAGCCGGGGGCGGTCGGCGTCCTGCTCTTCCTGCCTCTGCTGCTCGAACCGATCCTTGGCGATCTGCTTGATGTAGAGCCGGTCGAGTTCATCCTGAACGTCGGCCTCTAGCATCTCCTCGGGCGATGGTTCCCTCACAGCCTTCTTCGTAGGCTTCTTGGGCACGGTCATGCGCGCTGCTCCTTACCGGCCGACTCGACTACACGGCGGGCCTCCCTAGGGTCCATGCCGATGTCCTCGGCGGCGTCGATGAGGCGGTCCAGCCCCCGCTGACCTACCCTCGCTTCGTGGGCACGGCGCGCAGCCCAATGCAACCCGTTGTGACGCTCCCCCGGCTGCAAGGTGCGGACATATGCAGCCAGCGCGAAAGGGTCGGTGGCCTTGGGATTGCGGCGCGTGATTCGGGTGCGAGGCAGCATCAGCGCCGTGACCTGGCGTGGAAGGCGCACAGCCTCGCGGTAGACCCATCGATACGGCCGTCCGGTGTCGGGATGCACGCTGGGCGGCATGACCATGTAGCCGTTGATCTTCACGTCGATGCCTGCGGGGATGTTGCTTCGGTACGGCTGCTTGAACGGACGGAGGTAGTACAGGTGCCGCCCGCCGTCACGGCGACCGCTCATCACTTCGAGCGTGGGCGGTAGCTCCACTCCGGCGCGCTGCTCCAGGTCTTCGAGACGGCCCCCGTTGCGAGGGTCAATGTCGAACACGAGCAGGTTGTCGGGCACCGGGGAACCGATGTTCCAGTTGCCGGTATCCCACCAACGACGGATGATGCGGGCGTCGGTCGTGGCGTCCAGGTGGCCGTGAGTGGTGACCGGCTTCTTACCGTCGAGCGGCAGCACCTCCCACCCGTTCTCGGCGAGTTCAAGCGCAGCGCGCAGCATCCGGCTCATGAGTCGGCCTCCGGCCCGTAGTTGACCATCGCCGGTGTCCAGTACCAGACCGCGATGCACCGGCAGCTCCGCTGATGACGGCGATACAGGTGCTCGGCTGCCCACCGGGCACCCTCTTCACTCAGGAAGGTCCGTAGCGTCCGCTGCGGCTTGCCCTCAGCATCGAAGTAGACGTGGACGAGTCCATACGGCATCGAGTTGGGTCGGTCGGTACGGACTTCACCAAGCACGGCGAACGGAAAGAACCATTGGAGCAGCGGACCGACGCGCAGCACGTCCAGCTCTTCGGAGCGTGACAGCCTCGGCCTGCTCGGGTACTCGACTGTCAGGGTGCTCATTGCGCACCCCCAGTACGCAGAAGACCGGTCAGGCGCTTGACCTGTGCGGGGGTGAGCGGTGGTGCTGTGGCAAGCGTCCGCTCTACGTACGCGGCCAGCTTCGCTTCGGTCAGGTTGCGACTGGCCTGCGTGCGGCGCTCCTCGTCGGGGGTGCGGTACGCCTGCGCCTTCTCCATTGCAAGGCGCTGCAGTTGTGATTTGGCCATTGGCCGGGACCCTTCAGCGGAAGGCACAAGAACGTGCCGATGAAAGGTCCCCGCTGAGGGTCCTGGTGAGTTTTCAGTTAGAAGTCGACTTACCCGTCAAGCGGGTCGTGAGGACCAAGTATTTGGGGAGTCAGTCTAGCGTGATCTCCGTGTTGCCAAGAGCGCGTGCCTCGTCCAGCCGCGCGTGCAGGCGAGCCTGGGTGATCTCAGCACCGCAAGGGAACTTGTAGCGCCCGTGTACCTCGCCTTTCGGGTCGTTTTCTGACGGACCCCATATGAGCGCGAAGTCCTCACCGTATGTGGGCTTGAACCCCGGCTTGGGCTTCCACCCGCCGTTCCTCCCGTCATCCCAACGCGACAGAAGGCGCGCGTCGTGGTCATGTCCTGAGACACGACAGACGAGGTTGACAGTGGTGGTCACGTGTACTATTATGCCCTCCCGCTCCATCAGAGCCAAGCTACGAGGAAAACCCCAGGCCAGAGGGCATGTTCCCCCGCCCACCCGTGAGCGCGCCGCTGCCGTGCTGGGCTGCCTGGCCGGTAGCGCGGGGCTGCCGGTAGCAGCCAGGCCGCTCAGAGGGCGCTCAGAGCCGCTCGCACCGACACCTGCGCGCAGGCACCAGCGCCGCTGCGGTCACACGTCCACATAGACGTGGCACGCTTGGCAGAACCACCACGCCGCCCGAGGCTGCATTGGCTCAAGGCACTTCGGGCAATTCGGGGTCACCAGGTCACAGTCATCCATTAGTAGTACCTTTTCGCATTTGTCTTGGGCAGGAGCATCAGAATCTCCTTGCGTCCCGCCTGCTCGATCAGCACGCGCTTCGCGTCTTCCCTGGCATCGCCGGCCTGCGCATGGAGCACGCCAGACAGCGGCGCTCCGTGTTCGAGGGCTGCGACGATCTGATCGACGGCGCGGGAGAGGCCGGGCAGCTGTAGACGCGACGCCATCTCGGAGAGCGCATCCGCGAGAGGGGAACCGGTGTTCACCGCCAGCACGACTCGACGCAGCTCGCCCGTCAATTCACCGGAGCCGACGGCCGAGACACGGCGCAGCGCGTCGAGGAAACCCTCTCCGGCCGAGAGGCACAGCGCGAGGAACTCCAACGTGGTGGGCAGTTCGTCGGTGAGTCTCGCCCGTCGCGCCTTGGCACGACCCGCGAGCTGCGTGTCGTAGACGACAGCAGACGCAGCGCCGGTGATCAGTGGGAGCAGGACGACAGGCGCCGTCATCCGCCCGGCGAGTGCGAGGGCGATCACGATCACCGCGCCGGCACCGATCCCCACCAGTCCCCAAGCCAGCTGCCGTCCCCGGAACGTCGTCGGATCGGTGCGGAGTCCGGCCTGCGCCAATCGCTGGCGAAGTACGTCTCCCCCACCCAGCATCCGCTCGAACGTGCTCTGCAGACGTCGCCAGATCGTGCCCGTGCCCGTGGGGAGAACTCCGGCGCGAGGCAGCACCCCTGATGGCAGTGCATCGTCTGCGACGACGTCGCGCACGTACGGTGCGATGCGGGCACTCAACGAGGCCGCGCGCCATCGGGGCAAAGCGGCGAGAACGGTGAGGAGTCCCGCCGCGAGCGTGCCGCCGAGGAGGACGGAGAGAGCGATGTCCGACAGGGCGCTCACCCGAACCACCGCCGGGGTTCCGGCAAACGACCGATGCGGAGCATGATCCGGAAGGCGATCACCGAGACGGCGGCTCCGGCGCAGATGACCATGACTCCCTCCGGGCTGCCGTACGCGGCCGCGCCTTCCGGACGCATCACCAGCAGCGCCAGAATGACCCACGGCGCCACCGCCCCGAGCACGGCAGCGCCGCGGATCCACGACTGCCGCGCCTCGACCTCGCCACGAAGTGCCGCATCGGCTCGGACTGAAGACGAGAGGGCTCGAAGAACTCCGGTGAGTTCCGTTCCGCCGACCTGCCGCGCCATTCGCAGCGTTTCGATGATCCGGTCCGCGATGGGATCGGCCAGCGAGGCCTTCAGCCGATCGAGGCTGCTCTCGAATCGGCCGGTGGCGCGCAGATCACGGGCGAACACCACGAAAGCGGGGCGCAGCATCCCTGGCGCCGATTCCGCGAGGCTCGCGACGGCATCGGGCAGAGACAGTCCGACCCGGATCGATGCGATGAGCAGGTCGCAGATGTCGGGCCAGAGCTGGCGGCGGGCCTTGCGCAATCGGAGGCGGCGCGCACGCAGGAACATGATCGGCGCCGCTGCTCCCGCGAGCGCTGCCAGCACAGCCAGCACGAGCAGCCCGGTGAGGAGCCAGACGACGGATGCCGCAGCGAGTCCGATCGCGATGATCACGGCGACCACGACGCGCGGCTCGACGGCTCCGTAGCCCGCCTCCTCCAGGAGACGGGTGAGCGGGCTGCGCCTGAGAACCCGCTCTTCCCGAGGTCGCGGTGGCCAGAGCCATGGCGAGAGGCACAGCAGCAGACCGCCGGCGAGCATGGCGCCGAGCAGGATGGTCATGTCCGAGCCTCCTCGGGGTTCCACTCTCCCTCTGCCCTGCGCGGATGTTCGATGCTCCGCGGACCCGGAGCGAGTGAGGAGCCACCGCCCTCTGCCCGGTAGACGGTCCTGGTGATGATCCGTCCCTCCACGATCTCCCCCGTCGGGGCGATGACCTCCTCGACGCGGCGCACGCCGGCCGCGTCCCGCGCGCAGTGCACCACGAGGTCGACGGCGGCCGCGAGGGCCGGTGCGATGAACGCACGGTCGATGTTGCGTCCGGCGAGAAGCGGGAGGATGGTGAGCTTGTCCATCGCCTCGGCGGCCGAATTCGCGTGCACAGTGGCGGCACCGGGTACACCGGTGTTGAGGGCGAGCACGAGGTCGAGCGCCTCGGCATCGCGCACCTCGCCGACGACCAGCCGATCGGGCCGCATTCGCAGCGCCTCCTTGACCAGCCGCCGGAGGGTGATCTCGCCGCTGCCCTCCAGACTCGCCTGACGCCCCTGCAGCGCAACCAGATCAGGACCGTCGACGGCGAGTTCGAAGGTCTCCTCCACCGTGATGATGCGCTGCACATCGGAGCATGAGGCGAGCAGCGCGCCCAGCAGAGTGGTCTTGCCCGCGTGGGTGGCGCCCGAAACGATCACGCTCTGCCCCGCACGCATCGCATGCCGCAAATGCTCGGCGATGTGCGGAGGCAGGGCGCCCTGTGCCGTCAATGCCTCGAGCGAGCGGTAGCGTGGCAGGAACTTTCGGATGTTCACGGCCCAGGAGCCCCGCACGACATCGGCGATGGCGACGTGCAACCGGGAACCATCCGGCAGGGACGCATCGACGAACGGCTGGCTGATGTCGACCCGCCGCCCGGTCGACTGCAGCATCCGTTCGACCAGGTCGCGCACAACCGCATCCGACAGCCGCAGCCCGATGCGCTCGGACACGCCACCGCGGGCGACGTAGATCCGGTCGGGGCCGTTCAGCCAGATCTCCTCGATCTCCGGATCGTCGAGAAGCGACTGCAGCGCCCCGAATCCACTCACGGCGGCGATCACGTCCCGCACGCACTCGGTCTCGTCGTCGATCATCGCGCCACCGCGCGACAGGGCGAGGTCGTTGTGCCGGCGCACCTCGGACTGCACCACGCGTCGTGCGGCATCCGGTTCGATCGAAGGATCGAGGCCTTCGGCGCGCAGGCGCTGCCGCACACGCTCGGCGACCAGGAGGGACGGATGACTCACCCGAGCATCCTCGCAAGAATCCGCAGAGCGCCTCAGAAGTTATCCACAGGTCGGATTCCCGGCACCAGACTCTCTCGGCATATCGCTCCGCAGAACGCAAGCCCCGAGACGTGGGCGACCGCGTGATGCTCGACTGTGCGCAACGGCAGTCCCGAATCACATCAACGAGAGAAGCAGAGATGATCGACACCTCCTCCCCCGTTCCCTCCGTTCCCGGTGAGCGGCCCACCGGCCCCGAGCCGACCGACCCGGGCCAGACACCGCCAGGACCGGCCGTGCCGTCGCCGTCTCAGCCGTCGCCGGCCTTCCCCGACGAGCCATCGCCGACGCATCCCGAGGAGCCGTTGGCGCCGACGCCCGACGAGCCCCTCGCGCCGCACCCGGACGAACCTCTCGCTCCCTACCCCGAAGAGCCGCTCATCCCGGGTTCCACCGCCTCGGCATAAGACCGGCCGGCCAGCCACACAGATGCCGGCTGAGCGGGAGTCCCGATCAGCCGGCATCAGTAGACTGGATCCACCGCGCGGGAGTGGTGAAATCGGTAGACACGCAGGATTTAGGTTCCTGTGCCTTCGGGCGTGTGGGTTCAAGTCCCACCTTCCGCACCGATTCTCACCCACCTCCGGCCGGCGGCATCCGTCAGTCGTCGAGGTCGGTCGCGACGACGCTGAGGTCGGCGGCGAGCGCCGCTTCGAACTCCCGCCCACCGTCGTACCGCACCGTCACCTCGAAGGCGACACCGGCGTCATCGGATGCAGTGACCGAGTCGATCGTTCCGTCGCTCCCGCCTGCGGCGGAAGCGGCAGCGGCAGATGCGGCAGCCGTGATGTCATCGAGGCGGTCGAGATCGAGCACCGCATCGGCGGTCGGGTCGGCATCACGGTCGTACGGGTCAGAGACCTCTCCGTCCGTCGACACGAAGACGTCTGCATCGGCGCCGCCGTCCAGCTGCACCTCGATCTCGTAGCCGCCGAGCTCGACATCGATCGAGCTGACGCCGGTACCACCGGTCGCGTCGAGTGCCGCTGTGGCTGCGGTGATCAGCGATGCCGAGTCGGCGGGCGCGAAAGCCCCTCCCTGGGACCCCTGCGCATCGTCACGATCGTCGCCATCGGGGCGGTCACCGCGGCGATCGTCGCCATCGTCGCCGTGCGGAGCACCGTTCGGGTCGTGCTGCGCCGACGACGCATCGTCTCGGTCATCATCGCCGAGCTCCATGCCGACGGCCAGACTGACCCCGCCCACCAGCAACAGCGCCAAGCCGGCCCCGACACCGATAAGCACGGGCTTGCGAAGACCCCGTTTCGGCGCCGCGTCAGCGGTGGGTCCTGCCGGTGTGGTTCCGGAGGCTGGCGCCGCGTTGGTCGCCTCTACCGGAAGTGTCGGTGCTGCCGTCGGGTCGATGGATCCGTTTTCGTTGGTGCGCTCGTTGTCGTTCATATACCCAGCCTGTCTGGCGGGTACTGAAGCGCCACTGAAGACTCCTGAAGCTCTCTTCAGGACTCTTCAGAAGGAGTCATTCCGCGGTGGACGGCAGCATCAACACGAATCGTGCTCCCCCGGAGGCCGCGTCCGTCACCGACACGGATCCGCCGTGCGCGAGTGCGATCTCTCGAACGATCGCCAGGCCGAGGCCGCTTCCGCCCTCGTCACGGGCGCGTCCTTCATCGAGCCGGGCGAAGCGCTCGAACACGCGCTCGCGCTGATCATGCGCGATCCCGCCTCCGTCGTCTTCGACCTCGACCACCACCCAGGGGCCCTCCGCCTGCACTCGCAGGGTCACGGCGGTGCGCGCGTGCCGCGCCGCGTTGTCGGCGAGGTTGCGCAGAGCCCTGGCCAGGAGCACCTCATTGCCTCGCGCACGGCCGGGCGAGACACCGCCGGCATCGACGCGCACTCCGAGGCCTCGAAGCCGGTGCACCTCGGCGAGAGCGAGATCGTCCACGTCGACGGGCACAGCCGTGCCGAGGCCCCGATGCTCGTCGAGTCGGGCGAGCAGAAGCAGGCCTTCGACGAGTTCCTGCATCCGCGCGCCTTCGTGGAGCACGACGTCTGCAAGCGCGTCGGTCGAGATCGACCCGGGGTGCACGGCGGCGACCTCCGCGTGCTGCCGGATCGTCGCCAGCGGCGAGCGCAGCTCGTGCGACGCGTCGCTGACGAACTGCCGTTGCGTTCGCTGGGCGGCTTCGATGCGATCCAGCATCCGATTCATGGTCCCCGCGAGCCGACCCACCTCATCGTCCGCACCGCCGCCGTCCAGGCGACGATCCAGGTCAGCCGGGTCGATCTGATCGACCTGACGGCGCAAGCGCTCGACGGGAGCGAGCGCCCGCCCGGAGACGACCCACACGACCAGCCCGATCAGGGCGATCGCGAGCGGCACAGCGAAAGCAAGAAGACCCGTCGCGGCCGAGACCGCTTCGTCGACGTGCTCGACCGGGCGAGCGACGGTGAGAAGGCCGGCATCGGTGTCTTCGGAGGCGGCGAGATAGGAGTCGCCATCGATCGCCACCCGCTCGATATGGTCTTCGGCGAGCTCCGGCAGAAGCTGAGCATCCTCGTCGTTCGTGCTGATTCCGTCATGACCGCGCAGGCGAACCAACACCTCATCGCCGACGCTCCGGATATCGAACCGGCGTTCCTCGACGCGATCGCCGATCGTGTCGAGGTCGCTCTCCAGCGACACCACGACACCGTCGGTCAGCGAGCGGCTGAGCAGCAAGACGCCGGCGACGGAGCCGGCGCCGAGAGCGAGCGCGACGACCAGCACGGCGACCACGGTGACGCGTGTGCGAATAGAACGTCCGCGGCGCCGCTGCGGCGCCACCGTGCCCGTCTCAGCCACCATCGGCCGACAATCGGTAGCCGGCGCCGCGGACCGTCTCGATCGCTCGGCGTCCGAACGGGCGATCCAGCTTCGCGCGCAGATGCCCCACGTAGACCTCGACGATGTTCGGGTCGGCGTCGAAGTCCTCACCCCATACATTCGCGATCACCTCGCGCTTCGTGACGACCTCACCGCGCCTGCGCATCAAGTAGTCGAGCACGGCGAGCTCTCGGGCGGTCAACGACACCTCGTGTTCGCCCCGGAAGACCTTGCGGGCCGCGGGATCGAGCCGGAGATCGCCGGCCTCGAGCACGGCCGGCCGCTCGCGGACCCCGCGCCGCACGAGAGCTCGGATCCGAGCGACGAGTACCGGGTACGAGAAGGGCTTGGTCAACCAATCGTCGCCGCCGGTGTCGAGACCCTCGACCTCGTCCCATTCGCCGTCCTTCGCGGTGAGGAAGAGCACCGGTGTCCAGTCGCCCTCTTCACGCAGCGCGCGACACACGCGGTAGCCGCTCATGCCCGGCATCATCACGTCGAGGATGATCGCGTCGTAGTCGCGCTCTCCGGCCATACGCAGACCCTCGGTGCCGGTGTGCACCACATCGACCGTCATGCCCTCAGCCTCGAGGCCCCTGCGGACGCCGTCGGCAAGGCGCACCTCGTCGTCCACCAGGAGAATCCGCATCCTCCCAGTCTGGACCGCAGACCTGAAGCGCCGCTGAAGCGCGGCCGCCGCATCCCAGGATCCCCTCCGAAGCCACAGCTATACTGGCCCAGCACCGCCGACCGCCTCCTACGACGGGATCCCATGCATCACGCCGCCCTCATCCCCTGGCTCGACCCTGCGACGATCATCGAGGGAGCCGGCCCCTGGGCCCTGCTCGTGGTGTGCTTCATCGTCTTCGCGGAGACCGGCCTTCTGGTCGGGTTCCTGCTGCCGGGCGACACGCTGCTGGTCATCGCGGGTCTGCTCACGCACACGAGCAACATCTTCGGCCTGAACATCTGGGCGGTATCCCTGCTGATCGCCCTCGCGGCCTTCGTTGGCGGTGAAGTCGGCTATCTCATCGGCCACAAGGGCGGCCCCGCTGTCTTCGAGCGCAAGGAATCCGGCCTCTTCAGCAAGAAGAACGTCGAGCGGACGAACGCGTTCTTCGAGCGCTTCGGCGGCCTGACGATCATCCTCGCGCGATTCGTGCCGATCGTGCGCACCTTCGCCCCCGTGGCCGCGGGCGTGGGCCACATGCCCTGGCGCAAGTACACCCTCTACAACTTCATCGGCGCGATGCTCTGGGGCTTCGGCCTCACGATGGTCGGCTTCCTGATCGGCTACATCCCGTGGGTGAGCGACCTCGTCGTCGAGTACATCGACGTCATCCTGCTGATCGCGGTCGGCGGCACCGCCGTCGTCACCCTGTGGCACTACTTCGCCGAGCGCTACAAGGCGAAGAAGGCTGCTGCCGCCGGCGAAGACGTGGTGACGGACGCCGTCGAGGCCGAAGCACTCGCCCTCGACCCCGAGGTCTTCGATCGTGCGCCCGACCTGGACGGCGACGGCAAGCACTGACCTCCGGGTCGCCGTTCAGCTGGCGGTCTTCTTCTTCGCAGGAGCGGACTTCGGCGCTTTCTCGGACTTCGAGGCGTCCTTCTGCTCCTTGGAGCGGGCGACACTCGCACGCAGCGCTTCCATCAGGTCGATGACCTCGCCGCCCTTCGGCTCTTCGTCCTCCGCGAACGTCGTCGACACATCGAAGCCCTCACCGGCCTCGATCTTCGCGTCGATGAGGGTGCGCAGCTCGGTCTGATACTCGTCCACGAACGCACCCGGATCGAAGTCGCCCGAGTAGCTCTCGACGAGGGATGCCGACAGCTCGAGTTCCTTCTTCGAGATCGTGACCTTCTCGTCGAGCGACGGGAAGGCCGCTTCTCGCACCTCGTCGGCCCAGAGCAGGGTCTGCAGAACGAGGACATCGCCGCGCACCCGGAGGGCCGCCAGCCGGGTCTTCTGCCGCAGGGTGAACCGCACGATCGCGGTGCGGTCGGTCTCCTCCAGGGTCCGCCGCAGCAACACGTAGGCCTTCGGCGACTTCGAATCCGGTTCGAGGTAGTAAGCCTTGTCGAGGGTGAGCAGGTCGACCTGGTCGGTCGGCACGAACTCCACCACGTCGATCTCGCGGCTCTTCTCGGCCGGGAGCGACGCCAGGTCCTCCTTCGTCAGCACGATCGTCTGCGCGTCGTCGACGTAGGCGCGATCAATGTCGGCGTACGCCACCGTCTCACCGCACACCTCGCAGGTGCGCTGGTAGCGGATGCGTCCGCCGTCCTTCTCATGCACCTGGTGCAGCGGAACGTCGTGATCCTCGGTCGCGGAATACACCTTCACCGGAACGTTCACGAGCCCGAACGTCAGTGCGCCCTTCCAGATGGTCCTCATGACACCAGTAGACACCAGTCGCACCGGCCACGGCCAGCCCCGTAATCGCGTACCGTGCCCTAACCTGACGTCATGGCGACGGACGGACAGATCGTGCAGGTGGACGGTCGCCGTCTGCGCATCACCAACCTCGACAAGGTGGTCTACCCGGAGACCGGCACGACCAAGGGCGAGGTCATCGCCTACTACTCCGCGATCGCCCCGCTCCTGCTCCCCCAGCTCGCGGGCCGGCCGGTGACGCGAAAGCGGTGGGTCGAGGGGGTCGGCACAGCGGATGCTCCCGCCGATGCGTTCTTCACCAAGCAGCTCGAACCGGGTGCACCGGAGTGGATCCCCCGCATGCCGATCCAGCACTCGGACGGCCCCAAGGAGTATCCGCTCGTCGAGGACGTCCCGACACTGGTGTGGCTCGCGCAGGTCGCGGCGATCGAGCTGCACGTGCCGCAGTGGCGATTCGGCGCCGACGGCCTGCCGGGGAACCCCGACCGGCTGGTGCTCGATCTCGACCCCGGTCCCGGCGCCGATCTCGCCCAGTGCGCCGCGGTCGCCATGATCGCTCGCGGCATCCTCTCCGGTATGGGCCTGGAACCCGTGCCCGTCACCAGCGGCAGCAAGGGCATCCACCTCTACGCCCCACTGCCAGGCACTCAGACGAGCACCGAGATCTCCGCCGTCGTGAAGGAGCTGGCGCGCCTTATCGAGAGCGAGCATCCCGATCTCGCCACGAGCACGATGGCGAAGGCCGCCCGCGGCGGCAAGGTGTTCCTCGACTGGAGCCAGAACAACGGCAAGAAGACCACGATCTCGCCGTACTCGTTGCGCGGGCGCGCACGGCCGTGGGTCGCCGCTCCCCGCACGTGGGCAGAACTGGAATCCTCCGACGTGGCACAGCTCGACCTCGACGAAGTGCTCGAGCGGATGGAAGCGGGCATCGACCCGCTGGCCGGGCTCCGACCGGACGGCGAAGATGCGCTCGCGCCGTACCTCGCGAAGCGCGACGCCGCCAGGACTCCGGAGCCGATGCCGGAGCGGATCGCCGCCTCCGACGGCGGAATGACGAGGCGCTTCGTGATCCAGGAGCACCACGCCCGTCGACTCCACTACGACCTGCGCATCGAGGACAGCGGCGTGCTCGTCAGCTGGGCGGTGCCGAAGGGCGTCCCGGAGACCGCCGATCGCAACCATCTCGCGGTGATGACCGAGCCGCATCCGATGGAGTACCTGACCTTCGCCGGCACGATCCCGGCCGGCGAGTACGGCGCGGGAGCGATGACGGTGTGGGACACCGGAACGGTCGCGTTGGAGAAATGGCGCGACGACGAGGTCATCGGCACGTTCACCGGACGGCCGGATGGTCCGCTCAGCACTGCCAGGCTCGCACTGATCCGCACGGGAGGAGAAGGCGAGAGGTCCTCCTGGTTGCTGCACCGCATGAAGGACGAGCACCGTCGAGGCCGGCCACGCCCCGCTCCGCGACAGCGATCCGCCGACACCGCACGGGCCGGGGGCGAGAGCGCTGCCGCACCGATCCAGCCGATGCTCGCCGAGCACGGCACTCCGCCGATCGCGCGACGGCTCAGCTCCCCCGGCTGGGCGGAGATCAAGTGGGACGGCATCCGTGCGATCGGCGTCTGGCGCGACGGACGGATGACCCTGCAGGCGCGTTCCGGCACCGACATCACCGCTCGTTACCCGGAGCTCACCGCAGACGGCGCCCCTGGTTTCGCAATCGACGAGGCCGTCATCGACGGCGAGATCGTCGCGTTCGACACCTCGGGCCTGCCGAGCTTCAGCCGGATGCAGAACCGGATGCATCTGACCTCGGCGCGCGAGATCGAGCGCGAGGTCGTACGGACCCCTGTGGTCTACCAGCTCTTCGACCTGCTGAGCCTGGACGGGCACGACCTCACCGCCCTTCCGCTCCGCGACCGCCGGGAACTGCTGGAGAGCATCGCCCAGGATCTCGACGCTCCCGTCGTCGTGCCTCCGGTCTTCGAGGATGTGGATGCCGCACTGGAGACGAGTGCCGCGCTCGGTCTGGAGGGGATCGTCGTCAAGGACCCGGCCTCGACCTATCGACCGGGCCTGCGCTCGCCCTCATGGCTCAAGCTCAAGCACACGCACACGCAGGAGGTCGTCATCGGCGGCATCCGGCCGGGCAAGGGTGATCGCGGCGGACGGATCGGCTCACTGCTGCTCGGCATCCCCGACGGGGGCGGCATCCGCTACATCGGACGCGTCGGCACCGGCTTCACCGATCGGATGCTGCGCGACCTCACCACCCGACTCGAACCGCTGCGCACCGACCGCACGCATCTGACCGGCGTCCCTGCTCCGGACGCGTCTGATGCCCTCTGGGTGCGGCCGGAACTCGTCGCCGAGGTCGAGTTCGCGAACTGGACGCCGGACGGCATTCTCCGCCACGCCCGCTGGCGCGGTCTACGGCCGGACAAGGGTCCCGACGAGATCGTTCGGGAGCCCTGAAGAACACGCGCGTCACGCGTGATGGGGCTCGCAGTCGGGCTGCTCGGCCGGCTCGATCTGGAAGGTCGAGTGCTCGACGTCGAAGTGGTCGGCCAGACAGGTCTGCAGATCGGTGAGCAACCGGCCAGAGCCGCCTTCGGCAAGGAGCTCCGGCGCGACGCTGACGTGGGCACTGAACACCGGCGCCCCACGGGTGAGCTGCCAGACGTGCACGTCGTGCACGCCGACGACGCCTTCGTAGTCGAGGAGGTGCTGACGGATCTCACTCACCGCTGTCCCCTTCGGCGCCGACTCGGAGAGCACCGAGAACACCTCTCGCAACAGGGAAATCGCCCGCGGGATGATCATCGCCGCGATGAACAGCGAAGCGATCGCATCGGCCGGCATCCAGCCGGAGACCATGATCACGATCGCCGCGACGATCACCGCCGCCGAGCCGATCAGATCGCCCATCACCTCGAGGTACGCACCCCGGACGTTGATGCTGGACTTCTGCGCGCGGCTGAGCAGCCACATCGAGATCGCGTTCGCGATCAAGCCGACAACGGCGACGACGAGCATCAATGTGCCGGCGACCTCGACATCGCTCGGATTCAGCAGCCGCCCGATGCCCTCGACCGCGACCCAGCCCGCGAGCAGGATCAGGATCACCGCGTTGATCAGCGCCCCGAACACCTCGGCCCGCTGGTATCCGAAGGTGCGTCGGTCGTCAGCCGGCCGTGCCGCCACCGCGCTCGCGATGAGCGCGATCACCAGGGCGGAGGTGTCGGTGAACATGTGCGCGGCATCCGCGAGAAGAGCCAGCGAACCCGTGAGCGCAGCGCCGACGATCTGCACCACCATCACCGTCGCCGTCAGGCTCAGAGAGATGGCCAGCAGCCGTCGACTGCTGGCCGAGCGGATGCCGGTGGAGGCCGGAGCGTGATCGTGCATGTCCCCAGGCTAGACCGGCGGAATGCCCCGTACGGTCGGTTTCGCCTAGTCGGGAAGGGTAACGATTCTCACCTTCAGCGCGGGCGCCTTTTCACGCACGGATGCGCGAATACCGGAGCACGACGCAGCCGTTGTCGAGCGCCTGGGCGTCGTCGAACGCGAACTGCGTCGGCGCGAATGCGTGGCCGACCATCGGGATGCCGGAACCAGCGATCACCGGATACTTCTTCACGATGAGGCGGTCGATCTCGTCGAGGAGCACTCCCGCGAGTCCTGCACCGCCGGCGAGGTAGATGCCCAGGCCTTCCTCCGCCTTGAGCGCACGCACGCGGGACACCGGATCCGTGCGGACGACCTCGACATTCGGGTCCTCCGGATCGACGATCGTGCCGCTGAACACGAGCGTGCGCAGGTGCGCATACGGGTCGGTGATCCCGAACTGCAGTGCCGGCTCATACGTCCTGCGCCCCATCAGCACCGTGTCGAACTCGGTGAGCGGGGCGTCGCCGACGCCCATCGACGCACGCACATGGCTCGGCTGGACGTCCGGCAGGTTCGCTCCGAGGAAGGCTTCGAATCCCGGTGTCAGCGGATAGAAGTCGACTTCGTCGTCTGGGCCCGCGATGAAGCCGTCGAGGGTGACGCCGATGTAGTAGGTCAGTTCTCGCATCCGGCCACTTTAACCACTACAAATGCACCACGTCAAGCGTAGTGGTTAAAGTGAGGCGAGGAGGGGGATCAGATCTGCGAACGCGCGGGCCCGATGGGATTGCGCCTGCTTCTCATCCGCTGTGAACTCGGCCACCGTGCGCACGGCGCCGTCCGGCTGCGCATCGGGGATGAAGATCGGGTCGTACCCGAAGCCACCGACGCCGGCCGGCGAGTGCGCGAGGCGGCCGGGCCAGCGGCCGACCACGACGTGCTCGGTGCCACCAGGGGTGACGAGAGCGATCGTGGAGATGAACTGCGCAGCACGATGCTCGTCGGCGATGTCGCGAAGCTGGTCGAGGAGCAGCGCGAGATTGGCGGCCGCATCCTTCTGCTGCCCGGCCCAGTACGCGGAGAACACGCCGGGAGACCCACCGAGCACGTCGACGCAGATCCCGGAGTCGTCTGCGAGCGCCGGCAATCCGGTGTGCGCCGACGCAGCACGGGCCTTGAGCAGGGCGTTCTCCTCGAACGTCACGCCGTCCTCGACCGGCTCGGGGCCGTCGTACCCGACGATCTCAAGATCGGGCCGGGTCTGCGCCACGATCTGCTGGAACTCGGCGACCTTGTGCGGATTGTGCGTCGCGAGGACGACCTTCATCAGGCGCTCAGCGCGGTGATCTGGCGCTCGCGCAGGTCGGCGCAGCCGGCGACGCCGAGTTCGAGAAGCGCATCGAGCTCGCGCTTGTCGAAGGGCGCGCCCTCGGCGGTTCCCTGCACCTCGACGAAGAGCCCGCGACCGGTGACGACCACGTTCATGTCGGTCTCTGCGCGGACGTCCTCGACATATGCCAGATCGAGCATGGGTGCGCCGTCGATGATCCCGACCGACACGGCAGCGACGGAGTCGATGAGAGGTGTCGAGTTCTTGCCGATGAACTTCTTCTCCCGGCCCCACTCGATGGCGTCGGCGAGCGCGACATACGCACCGGTGATCGCCGCGGTCCGCGTGCCACCGTCAGCCTGCAGCACGTCGCAGTCGATGACGATCGTGTTCTCGCCGAGCGCCTTCGTGTCGACGACCGCGCGCAACGCGCGCCCGATCAGGCGAGAGATCTCGTGCGTGCGCCCGCCGATCCGGCCCTTGACGCTCTCCCGGTCGTTGCGACTGTTCGTCGCACGCGGCAGCATCGAGTACTCGGCCGTGACCCAGCCCTTGCCCTTGCCGTTCAGCCAGCGCGGAACACCGTTGGTGAAGGACGCCGTGCAGAGCACCTTGGTACCCCCGAAGCTGATCAGCGCCGACCCCTCGGCGTGGGCGCTCCAGCCACGTTCGATCGTGATCTCGCGGAGCTGATCGATGGAACGGCCGTCGGCGCGGACGATGTCAGTCATGGGTTTCCTTCAGGGTTGTGGTGAGCGGGCCTGCTCGGCGGCGGATGCGGGAAGTGTGATGACGCCGGTCTGCACCAGCTGCACATCGCGCACCTCGTGCCCCATCAGGCGATTGGCGAGGGCGGTGAACTCGGATGCGGAGTCACCGGTCGCCTCGTAGACATAGCGTGCCGTCGCATCTGGCGACGCCAGCAGGTCTCCGCGCACGAGCTGGCGGTAGACGTCGCCGGCGGTCTCATCGTCACTGGAGACGAGGGTCACGCCCTCCCCCATGACGTAGCCGATCGCACCGCGCAGGAACGGGTAGTGGGTGCATCCGAGGACGAGGGTGTCGACGCCCGCCTCGCGCAGCGGCGCGAGGTATTCCTCGGCCGTCGCGAGCACCTCCGGCGTACCGGTGATGCCCGCTTCGACGAACTCGACGAAACGCGGGCACGCCGCGGTGAACACTTCGAGGGTCTCGTTCACCTCGAGCATGTCCTGGTACGCGCGGGAGCCGATCGTGCCGACCGTGCCGATCACGCCGACCCGCCCGTTGCGGGTCGTGGAGACCGCGCGGCGCACCGCCGGACCGATCACTTCGACCACCGGCACGTCGTACCGCTCGCGCGCATCGCGCAGCATCGCGGCGGATGCGGTGTTGCAGGCGATCACGAGCATCTTCACGCCCTGGTCGACGAGCGTGTCGAGCACCTCCAGCGAATACCGCCGCACGTCGGCGATCGGCTTCGGGCCATAGGGCGAATGAGCGGTGTCACCGATGTACACGAACGATTCACGGGGCAACTGGGCGTGGATCGCGCGAGCCACCGTGAGCCCGCCGACACCGGAGTCGAAGATTCCGATCGGCGCGTCGTTCATGACTCACCAGCCTACCCGCGCACGCGGCGCGAGCGCGTCATCGCTCACTATGCTGAGCGGATGACCTCGTCGACGGCGCTGCTCACCGACCGCTACGAACTCACGATGCTCGCCGCCGCCCTGCGCGACGGCACGGCATCACGCCCGTGCGTGTTCGAACTGTTCTCGCGCCGACTGTCCGGCGGTCGCCGCTTCGGCGTGCTGGCCGGCACCGGACGCCTGCTCTCCCTGCTGCGCGACTTCCGGTTCGGTGACGACGAGCTCCGCTATCTTCGCGACGGTCAGGTGGTGGATGCCGACACTCTGCGCCATCTCGAGAATTACCGATTCAGCGGGTCGATCAGCGGCTACCGCGAAGGCGAGCTGTACTTCCCCGGCTCCCCCGTGCTGACCGTCGAGGGCACCTTCGCCGACGCCGTCGTGCTGGAGACGCTCGCTCTCAGCGTGCTGAACCACGACTCCGCCGTCGCGACCGCCGCATCCCGGATGAGCATCGCCGCCGGCGAACGACCCCTGGCGGAGATGGGATCGCGCCGTGCCGCCGAGGAGTCCGCGGTGGCTGCCGCGCGCGCCGCCCACATCGCCGGCTTCGGTGCGACGAGCAACCTCGAGGCGGGTCGCCGGTGGGGCATCCCGACCATGGGCACGGCGGCGCACTCGTGGACGCTGCTGCACGACACCGAGGAAGATGCCTTCCGCTCCCAGATCGCGAGCCTCGGCACGGACACCACTTTGCTCGTGGACACCTACGACATCCGCACCGGGGTGGAGACGGCGATCCGCGTCGCCGGTACCGGTCTCGGCGGCGTCCGCATCGACTCCGGTGACCTCCCGATCGTCGCCGGCGAGGTGCGAGCCCACCTCGACGAGCTGGGTGCGGTGAACACCCGGATCACCGTCACGAGCGACCTCGACGAGTATGCGATCGCGGCCCTCGCCGCATCGCCTGTGGACGCATACGGGGTCGGCACCTCGGTGGTCACCGGATCCGGTTACCCGACGGCGGGGATGGTCTACAAGCTCGTCGCGAGGCAGGATGCCACAGGCGCATGGATCGGCGTCGCGAAGGCATCAACCGACAAGGGATCCCGCGGCGGACGCAAAGCCGCTTTCCGCACGCTCGCGGATGGTGTGGCCGTCGCCGAGACGGTGGCCGTATCCGACGGGTTCGAAGAGCTGGACGCCGCGTCCGAGCATCCGGACGGCCGCGCTCTTCAGGTTCCGCTCGTCGTCGCCGGCGAGATCGACGCGGCATTCGAGGGCGCTGCCGGAACGGCATCCGCCCGTGCCCATCACCTGCGCGTACGCGAGGAGCTTCCCGTGCGTGCGCTCGCGCTCAGCAAGTCGGACCCGGCGATCCCCACAGTTTTCGTCGACGCGAGCTGAACTCAGCTCAGCCCATCATCGACTCGTAGATCTCCTTGCAGGTGGGGCAGATCGGGAACTTCTCCGGATCACGACCCGGCGTCCACTTCTTACCGCAGAGTGCGCGTACCGGCTTGCCCGAGAGCGCGGACTCGAGGATCTTGTCCTTCTTCACGTAATGCGAGAAACGCTCATGGTCGCCCGGTTCGAGATTCTCCTCGCGGAGGAGCTCTTCCAGTTCGCGATCAAGCGTTGCCACGCCGCCCTGATCGGGGCTGTCCAGCGGAGTACTCATCCCGTGAGTCTAGCCGCGTTGCCGCCGCCACGGGCGGTGTCTCACGCCGTCTCGACGAACTCCATGAGGCGCGTGCCGCTGCGTTCGAAGATCCGACCGCCGATGGCCACACCGATGATCAGCGTGCCGACACCGGTCGCGATTCCGGCCCACAGGGCTGCAGGTCCGTACTCATCACCTTCGACGATCGTCCGCGCGAAAAGCCAGATCGTCGGGATGCTGACGATGAGCGCACCGAGGAACGCCGCGGCCGGTCCGTAGGTCCCGCGAGATCCGGGCCGCTGAGGCTGCTGGAAGGGACTGTCGCCCGGCCGCGAGACGGCGTACGGAGCGACAACCGAGACGACGCTGGACACTCCCAGCGCCGACAGCAGCAGACTCGCGGCCACTCCCGTCAGGGGCAGCAGCAGGCGCCAGTCCTCGGTCAGGAGGAGGGTGAGCGGCACGGCGACGGCGAGCACCGGGATGGCTACGAGCACGATCGGCACCAGGCGACCCAGGCGATCGGGGACGCCGCGCACCCCGCTCGCGACATGAGTCCAGAGGGCGGTGGAGTCGTAGGCGACATCATTGTGCGGCAGCCACCCGAAGAAGAGGGCCATCACCGGGACCGGCACGAGGGCGGCGATCTCGAGAGGCACACCGGCGACCAGCAGCGGCAGCACCGTGAGGGCGCCGGCGACCGGGACGACGATGATGTTCATGATGTAGCGGCGGTCTCGGAGCCAGTACACCAGGCTCCGCGCGGCGATGGCACCGAAGGCGTTCGACGGCAGCAGGCCGAACCAGCCGAGACCGGTGCGCTCGCGCGCCGCGACCGGGCGTTCAGTGGTCGTGAGCAGCCGTCGGACGAGCCAGGACCATACCGCCAGCAGCAGCACCGCGGTGACGACGGCGATGATCCCGCTGATCCAGGCACCCGCCGTGTCGTCCGTTGCGATGTCGAACAGGAAGCCGAACGGGGCCGCGAGAGGTGTGACCCCGAGGGTGGCGGTGACGGCCGCGACCGGACCGGGCACGTGCCCGTCCCACTTGAGCGACGCGAGGAACACGGCGACCGGGAAAGCGACCACCACGATGACCAGGACGAACAGGGCTGTCAGCTCGCGGGAGCGACGCTCGGGAAGCAGCAACGCGTTCACCGCCATGCCGATGCGCGCGACGAGCAGTGTGCAGATCAGCCCGAGGATGCTCATGAGCACCGCGAGCGGCCAGGGAGCCCCCAGCCGGATGGCGACGACGCACACGCTGATGTCGACGGCGAGCAGCGCGAGGCTCGGGATGCTGATGACCGCTGCAAGGACGAGGATCCACGGCATCCGGCGCTCATCCACGCCGAAGACGGCGAACCGTCGAGGATCGAGCTGGTCGACGGCGCCTGTGAGGATCGGTCCGATCAGGAAGCCGAGAAGCAGCGCAGCGCCGCCGAGCATGATCACGGTGCGGGCCACGGCGACCGGCGCGGTGGCGAGGCTAAGGACGGCGAAGCACACCACGGCCGTCGCGGCGACGACCGCCACCAACGCCGTGAGTGTGCGCGCCCGGCGCTCACCGCGGAGCGATCCGATGAGCAGAGCGACTCTCAGTCGGAGAACGTGTGCAACCACTCGAGCCCCTCCACCTCGCCGATTCCGCCGGACAGTTCGACGAAACGGGCTTCGAGTGTCTGACCAGCGCGCACCTCTTCGACGGTGCCTTCCGCGAGCACCTCACCGCCGACGATGATCGCCACACGCGAGCAGACGCGTTCGACGAGATCCATGCCGTGACTGGAGAGGACCACAGTGCCACCATGCGCGACATAGGCGCGGAGGATGTCGAGGATCACCGCGGACGAAACCGGATCGACGGCCTCGAAAGGCTCGTCGAGCACCAGCACGCGCGGCGAATGGATGAGCGCACCGGCGAGCATGATCTTCTTCGTCATACCGGCCGAGTAGTCCGAGACCACACGACTGAGGGCCTCGGTGAGATCGAACGCACGTGCCAGGTCGCCGGCCCGCTTCTCAATGACATCGGATGAGAGCCCGCGCAGCAGTCCGTAGTAGTAGAGGAGCTGCCGACCGGTGAGGCGGTCGAAAGTGCGCAGGCGATCGGGCAGCACGCCCAGCATCTTCTTGGCTGCGAGCGGCTTGGCCGATTGGTCGATGCCGCAGATGACGACGCTGCCTTCATCGGCGCGCAGGAGTCCGGCGACGATCGACAGCG
The DNA here is from genome assembly GCF_045690355.1 of Microbacterium sp. LTA6. Lineage (NCBI taxonomy): Bacteria > Bacillati > Actinomycetota > Actinomycetes > Micrococcales > Microbacteriaceae > Microbacterium > Microbacterium sp. LTA6. The sequence goes on along the minus strand of NZ_CP147855.1, from coordinate 2,768,566 downwards.
TCGTCGTCTTCCCCGCGCCGTTCGGGCCGACGATGCCGTAGAACGAACCGGCGGGGATGGTGAGGTCGATGCCGTTGACCGCACGGCTGTCGCCGAAGCTCTTCACCAGACCGCGGATGCGGATGGCCTCGGTCGACGCAGACGCCGCGGGATGGCTGTTCTTCCCGGGTGCGGGCGCCGGGTCTTCGCGGGCGGCGGGTGCATCGGCGACCCGCACGTCGGCGGGGGCGGGGGCGGGGGCGACGGGCTCGTCGACCGCGAGAGTCGTCTCAGCGACCGGTTCGCCGACGATCGTCGCCGCGTCGGGCTCGTCGACGAGAGCCTCATCACCGGGCTCATCGATGAGAGCCTCATCACCGGGCTCATCGATGAGAGCCTCCGCGCCAGGCTCGTCGATGAGAGTCTCATCGACTGCCGGGTGCTCGATGGCCACTTCGTCCGCATTCGGCTCTGCCACGGCGACCTCTTCCACGGCCAGTTCTTCCCGGAACAGCTCTTCGATCGGCGCCTCTGCAATCGGCGTCGCTGCCGCGAGTTCCCCGCCGCGCAGCTCCTCCGCGGCCGATTCCTCGTGGGCTGCCTTCTCGGCGGCTGCCTTTTCAGCGGCCGCCTTCTCGGCAGCCGCCGTCTCCGCAGCCGCTTTCTCGGCGGCTGCCTTATCCGCGGCTGCCTTCTCGGCCGCTGCAGCCTTCGTCGCCGCCGCCTTGGCCGCGGCCGCCTTCGCCGCCGTGGTCTTCGCGGAAGCAGAACGCGCTGCTGTGGTCTTCGCCGTCGTCTTTGCGGCGGCCGAGCGTTCTGCTGCTCTCCGCGCCGCCGCCGTCTTCGCGGCGTTGGTCTTTGCGGCCGTGGCCTTCGCCGACTTCGACGCCGCGGCTCGGGCCGCTGCCGTCTGCGCCGCGACGTTCGTCGCGGCATCCGCGCTGCTCGTCGCCGGGATCTTCGCGATCGGCTCGGCGACGACCTCTGCGGTGGGCGCAGCCTTCTCGGCCGCGGCCTTGGCCGGTGTGCGCCGGGCGGGCGTGCGCTGGGCAGACCCCTTTGCCGTACTCGTGCGCTTCACCGGCGTCTTCTTGGCTGCGGGCGCGGCGTCGTCCACTTTCTCGATGCGGTCATCCCCGGTAGCAGTCACTGTTCTAAGGTATCAACGGGTGCAGACTTGTCACGGACACTGCGCAACAATTCAGCCGATGGATAGGCGGAAGACCGCGCGCTCGTCGAGCCTGAGTGTTCGGTGTGTACTCGATCACGAAATGGCAACAGGGGCCTTCCGGCCCCTGGCTTCCCAGGCTCGCTCGCTAGCATGACTCTCGGCACGAAGAAGTGTCTGGCCGATGAACCGGCCGTGAACACACCTTCATTTTAGGAGCACTCGTGACTCTTCAGACCGTCATTCTCGCCGCAGGCATGGGCTCACGCCTCGGTCGCGCCCTGCCGAAGCCGCTCACCGAACTGAGCGACGGCCGCACGATCATGCGCCAGCAGCACGACAACATCCGCGCCGCCTTCGGCACCGACGCACGCATCACCGCAGTCGTCGGCTACCGCGCAGAGACCATCATCGAGGCGTTCCCGAGCGTCAACTACGTCCACAACGAGCGCTACGACGAGACCAACACGTCGAAGAGCCTGCTGCGCGCCCTTGCGGCGACCGGCAAGAGCGGCGTGCTCTGGATGAACGGCGACGTGGTCTTCGACCCGATGATCCTCGGCCGCGCGGTCGAGTTCATCGAGCGCGAGCAGTCGTTCGTCACGGTCAACACCGCGAAGGTCAGCGATGAAGAGGTGAAGTACACGGTCACGGCCGAGGGCTTCATCAAGGAGCTGTCGAAGACCGTCAAGGGCGGCCTCGGTGAGGCTGTCGGCATCAACTACATCTCGGCAGCGAACAAGAAGGCGTTCATGCGCCAGCTGCAGCGCGTCGAGGATCAGGACTACTTCGAACGGGGCCTCGAACTCGCGATCGCCGAGGACGGCCTGCTCCTCGAGCCGATGGACGTGTCCGACCTTTACGCCGTCGAGGTCGACTTCGCCGAAGACCTCGAGCGGGCGAACCTCTTCGTCTGACTCTCTCCGTCCTTCGCGCGTCGAAGGGCTCGTCACGCCGGGAGCCGCATCCATTCACGGATGCGGCTCCCGGCGTTTTCGCGGCATCTCTTCCTAGGATCGAGTCATGGCGCGCAAGGTGCACAAGATCCATTCCCTCCCTGACGATGCCGCGTGGGACAAGGGCATCCCTCCGGCGGGTTCGCCCGAGCATCCGTTCATGGTGCGCGGGCTCGACAGAGTGCTGTCGATTCAGCGCCCTCTGGTGCTGGCGCACATCCGAAGCATCCGTCTGCGGCACCCCCAGGCGACCCCCACCGAGATCGTGCGGATCCTCGAGCGCCGCTACCTCGCCGCCGTGACGACCGGCGGCGCTGCGGTCGGCGCGACGGCCGTCGTTCCGGGAATCGGCACCGGCATCACCCTCGCGCTGTCGGGTGTCGAGACCGTCGGGTTCGTCGAGTCGACAGCGCTGTTCGCCCAGTCGGTCGCCGAGGTGCACGGCATCGCGCTCGAGAACCCCGACCGCGCTCGCGCCCTGGTGATGACGCTCATGCTGGGCAAGGAGGGCGTGGACCTGGTCGGTCAGCTCACCCGACAGGTGGCAGGAAAGGGCGTCGGGCGTTCCGCCTATTGGGGCGAACTGGTGACCAAGTCGCTCCCCCGCGCGGCCGTCGGTCCGCTGGTGGATCGGCTGAAGACCATGTTCATCCATCAGTTCGCGGCGCGCGGCGGTGCATCGTTCATCGGCAAGGCATTGCCGTTCGGGGTCGGAGCCGTGATCGGCGGGGCGGGGAACAACATCCTCGGCCGCCGAGTCCTCACGACTTCTCGGCGCGCGTTCGGCATCGCGCCCGCAATTCTCCCTCGTGAGCTCGAACCGGTCGCCGGTGCCGAGAAGCTGGAGCTGCGGATGCTGCACGGTGCGCGCTTCGCCGGGAACGCCGTCGCGGGGGCCGCAGGAACGGCGATACGCGGCGTCGGGTGGGCAGGCCGGAAGGTCGGCGAGCTGACCGTCCACCGCGGTCGCGGTGCGGACGCCGGTGAAGACGATCTGGGCACCGTTGTCCTCGAGCCCGGAAGCCCGGAGAAGCAGTAGATCACCAAAGGATCCCCCCACCCGTTGTGGCGAGCATCCAACGTCACCGCCCGCCCCGACGCTAGTGTGGAATCCGTGACGGACAAGCCCGACCTCTTTACCACCGCCGGCAAGATCGCGGACCTCCGCGCTCGCTATACCGAGGCCGTCGTCGACGCCGAGGAGAAGGCGAAGGAGAAGCAGCACGCCAAAGGCAAGATGACCGCTCGCGAGCGCATCGAGCTGCTCGTCGACCCCGGCAGCTTCGTGGAGTTCGACGAGTACGTGCGCCACCGCACCACGGCGTTCGGCATGGACCGCTCCCGCCCGTACGGCGATTCCGTCGTCACCGGCGTCGGCACCATCCACGGTCGCACCGTAGCCGTGTACTCGCAGGACTTCTCCACCTTCGGCGGGTCCCTGGGCGAGGTCGCCGGCGAGAAGATCATCAAGATCATGGAGTTCGCCCTTGCCGGGGGGATGCCGTGCATCGGCATCCTCGACTCCGGTGGCGCGCGCATTCAGGAGGGCGTCGTCGCGCTCGGCAAGTACGGCGAGATCTTCCGCTTGAACACTCGCGCATCCGGCGTCATCCCGCAGATCTCCATCATCATGGGACCGGCGGCCGGCGGCGCGGTGTACTCCCCCGCGCTCACCGACTTCGTCATCATGGTCGACAAGACGAGTCAGATGTTCGTCACCGGCCCGGACGTCATCAAGACCGTCACCGGCGAGGACGTCGGGATGGAGGAGCTGGGCGGTGCGTACACGCACAACACCCGCTCCGGCGTCGCGCACTACCTCGCGGAAGACGAGGACGACGCGATCGACTACGCGCGCACGCTGCTCAGCTTCCTGCCCGACAACAACATGGCGGAGCTGCCCACCTACGAGAGCGCCTTCGAGTTCGAGACGACGGATGCCGATCGTTCGCTGAACACTCTCATTCCGGACTCCGCGAATCAGCCCTACGACATCAAGGTCGTCATCTCGCACGTGGTCGACGACGGCGACTTCATCGAGGTGCAGCCGCTCTTCGCCCCGAACATCGTGATCGGCTTCGGCCGGGTCGAGGGCCGCTCGGTCGGAATCATCGCCAACCAGCCCTCGCAGATGGCCGGAACCCTGAACATCCAGGCCGGCGAGAAGGCCAGCCGCTTCGTCCGCTTCTGCGACGCGTTCTCGATCCCGATCGTCACGCTTGTCGATGTGCCCGGCTACCTTCCCGGCACCGACCAGGAGTGGGAAGGCGTCATCCGCCGAGGCGCGAAACTGCTCTACGCCTATGCCGAGGCCACCGTGCCGCTGGTCACCGTCATCCTCCGCAAGGCCTATGGCGGCGCCTACATCGTGATGGGCTCCAAGCAGCTCGGCGCCGATGTGAACCTGGCGTGGCCGACCGCCGAGATCGCGGTGATGGGCGGCCAGGGCGCCGTCAATATCCTCTACCGCGGTGAGATCAAGAAGGCCGAGGAGGCCGGCGAGGATGTCGCCGCCGTGCGTACGCGCCTCGCCAACGAATACACGTACGACGTCGCATCGCCGTTCCTCGCCGCCGAACGCGGCGAGCTCGACGGCATCATCGAGCCGGCCAACACCCGTGTCTCGATCGCCAAGGCGCTCCGCGCCCTCCGCGGCAAGCGGGCCGAACTGCCTCCGAAGAAGCACGGGAACATTCCGCTGTGACCGCACAGACGCCACCGGCCGATTCGTCGGGCGAGCAGCCGCCGTCGGTCGAGATCATCCGCGGCACCGCCTCCGAGGAGGAACTCGCCGCTCTCGTCGCGGTGATCAGCGATGCGTACGCGGGTGAGGCCGCGGCTGCCGTCGCCGAGGAGCCGCATGTCTCCGCGTGGACGCGCACTCAGCGCTCACTACGCACGCCGCTTCGACGCGATATTCCGTGGGGCCGCTACTCGGGCTGATCGCTGCACGGGGTGATCGGTGATCCGTGAGCCCCCAGCTCACGGATCACACGGACCACTGTCGCCCGCAAGTCGGGCGACAGCTTCGGGAGCCCCAGGCTCCCGCCGGGCTCGACCCCCATCGGTGCCCGGCTCTCCCTCCAGAGAAGCTACAAAAATACTACATCGATTAGACATAACCCTGTCAAGCGTTTTCTCGAAGACGCCGGGCGTGCTCGCGAGACGTCGCCGCTCACTCCTCCAGCAGGAGGTCCGAGGCGCGGGGCGTCAGGACCGAATCGAGCACGACGCATGCAGCTCCCACAGCCCCGACGTCGTCGCCGACGATGGTTCCGGCGACCGGGAGGGATCGAATGGCGCGCGTCGCGCTGCGTCGCTCGAGCTGCACCGGAAGCTCACGCAGATACACCTCTGAGAGCCGCGCCCAGAACGGACCACCCAGCACGACCCGATCGACGTCGAGCACGTTGGTCAGGGCAGCGATGAGGACCGACAGCCGCCGCGCCGCCTCGCGGAGGACATGGAGAGCGGTGACGTCACCAGCGGCGGCTCGCTCGCACAGCTGCGTGAACCGCTCGTCCAGCGTCTCCACGTCGGTCCCTTCCCGGTCGTCCCGGAAGACGCCGGCCCGTTCTGCCTGCTCCACGATCGCCTGCGGGGTGCAGACCACCTCGACGCAGCCCCGCGCACCACAGGAACACGACGGACCCTCGGTATCGACGATGATGTGCCCGATCTCGCCGAAGTTCCTGGAGCTCCCGCCCACGACTTCGCCACCTCGCACCAGTGCGGCTCCGATACCGGTGCCGAGATAGACGAACACGAACGAGTCGTCCGCGGGCCCGTGCCCGGTCCACAGCTCTCCGACCGCCGCCGCGGTCGTGTCCTTCTCCAGCATGACCGGGAGGCCGGTCGCCTCTTCGAGGACGCTCCGCAGCGGAACACGGTGCCAGCCCAGCAGCTTCGGCGGATCGATCACCGTCCCCATCTCCGCGTCCAGCGGTCCGGGAGCGGCGATTCCGACGCCGGCGACCAGCGCTCTGTCGATCCCCGCTTCCTGGATCAGTTCGTCGATGGTCCGTGCCATCGCGTCGACGATGCTGCGCGGGTCCTTGTCGGGCGTGCGCTTCGTCATCCTGCCGACCACACGACCGGTGAGATCCAAGAGCACGAAGGTCATCACGGCCGGGTCCAGGTGCACCCCGACCGAGAAGTGGCTCTCCGCGTTCAGGCGCAGCGTGATCCTCGGCTTGCCAGGGCCGTTGATGATCCGACCCGCCTCGGCGATGAGGCCGTCTTCGATCAGCCGCCGAGTGATGTTGGTGACCGTCTGCGCCGACAGCCCCGTCGCGTCCGCGAGTTCGATCCGGCTGAGCCCCTCGCCGGAACGGCGTATCGCTTCGAGGATGACCGATTGATTGAAGTCGCCCATCCTTGGGAGATTCGTGCCGCGTCGCGTGCCCATCGTCCAATCTTCCCCCATCGGGTACGGATCCGTATCTCCGAATCGGCGTCGGTGATTTGTCCCCCGAAATACCTACAGACAAGTACTCGACAATCGCGCAGACTTGACGAGACGCTTCGCGTTCGGCTGGTCTCTTTGTCCCAGGGTAGACAGACGCTGATCGGCCACCAGCGGACAGTTTTCGGGTAACTGACCGCACGGCGAGGGGTAGGCGGAATCCGCCACCCCTCGCCACTTCTTATTCCGATGCGTTCTCGCGCGGGATCTCGTGCCACAGGTCGACGAGGTCGTCATCGTTCGAACCGGCAGATCCTGCCCGTCCGACGATCGTGACCGCGGTGCGCTGATCACGAGCGGCCCTGATGATCAGACGACCGGCGCTCGCACTGGCCAGGACGCCGGCGAGCTCGTCTCTGATCTGAGCGCGACGGTTCTCGCCGATGTCATCGAGGCCGCCCTCGTCGAACACGGTCACCACGACACCACGACGCCGCACCTCGCTGATCGCATCCCTGACGGCGTCGTTGAGGAGGTCGGCTCCGCGCAGTTCGTCGCGCAGGCGGCCCTCGGCCAGCCGCGCCTCCATGCGCTCGCCCTCCGTGAGCACACCACGAGAAGCGACGGCTCGGCTGAGTACGGGACCAGCGACCGCCAGGGCGAACTGCGTTCGCACCCGCCGCTCGCGCTGGCGCACCTCCTGCGTCGCATGCCACGCCGACACGGCCTGCTGGATGTCAGCCAGTCGCTCCGTGTCGCGCACGGCACGATCCCAGAACATCACCAGCAATCGAGCGATCACTATCCACATGATCGAGCCGACCAGCCCGAGATTGAGCGCGACGATGAGGCCGAGATGGGTCGCCGACGACACGATGAGGGCCAGCAGGATCAACCATCCGAACAGGAAGCGTCGACGCACGATGCAGACGACCCCCAGGACACCCAGTCCGCCGATGTACCACGTCGCGAACGGCGCCGTGTACGACGTCGGGTCGAGCGACAGCGTGACCAGAGTCGGGATGAGCAGACTGGCGCCCAGAGCGAAGATCGCCGACCACAACGGCATTCTCACGCTCGCCGCAGACTCCCCCAGAATCGCGATGTTCACGACGAGGAGATACAGCGCGATCGCTGCGACCATCAGGAGCGGGGCGGTCGGCTGTTCGATCCACCACACCCCTCTGGCTGCGAAGTACATGGCGAAGCCGACGGCAAGAGACGTCGCGACGCTGCGCACGGTCCAGTTCACGTCCGCTCCCAGCCGAGCACCACGGTCGTCCCCTGCGGAGTCGAGTCGATCGTGGCCGTGCCTGCGACACCCGCCATCCTGGCGAAGATCGAGGCCCGGATTCCGAGCCGATCCTCGGCGATCGCATCGACGTCGAATCCGGGACCCGCGTCGCTGATCGTGACGGTGATGCCCTCGTTGCCGCGGCCCTCGGCCACGATGTGCAGCCCCCGACCCTTGGCATGCGCAACAGCGTTGCCGATCGATTGACGCGCGGCGAGCACGAGCGCACGTGCGACCCGCCCCGGGATCAGCCCGATCCCGCCGCGCTCCTCGACGACGGCATCCGCTCCCTGTTCGGAGAGCGCCCTGCGCAACTCGATGACGATCTGCGCGGTCGCCACCGGCTCGTCACTGCCCTCTTGGGCCACGGCGGCCTCAGTGTTGGCGAGTCTGGTGAGCGCCTCGCGGGCCATGCCGACGGCAAGATCGCGGGCTCGCTCCCCTTCGGAGCGCTCCGCGGCGATTAGCGCGGCCAGCACGCTGTCGTGCATGAGCGCCGCCATGGCGACGCGCTCCTCTTCGGCAGCGGCCGCAGCCGCCGCTGCGGCATAGGACGACACCGCACGGCCGCGCGCGTCGTCGACTCCGGCGGCGACCGAGCGGAACATCCATCCGAGCGAGATGATCACGATGCCGAGGATCAGCGTGAAGGAGAAGTCGAAGGCGGTCTTCACCCAGAACTCGCTGGAGAACCCGCCCTGCACAAGACGGACGTAGCCGTAGACGACGGGCACGCCGATCGCCCACGTGAGCTGCAACCAGAGCGGGAACGCCAGCATCGCTGCGACCACTCCGACATTCACCAGGAAGAAGATCCACGGTTGTTCGCCCGCGCCCTTCGCAGCGGGATCGACGACCAACGGCCAGGCCGCGAGTGCCGCGACGTAGGCGATCGCGAACGAACCGGACGCGATGCGCACACCCCGCCCGAACACGCAGGCGAGGAGCATCAGCACCAGCGGGACGAAGACCACCAGGAGCATGATGACGCGCGGGGCGTCGACGCGCGAGATCGTGCTGATCGCTGAGATCAGCGCCTGCGCCCCGAGCACGGCGGAGCCGATCGCCACCACGATCGCGAGGATGCGCTCCATGCGCTTGCCGGTGAAACGCTCGAACTCCGCCTCGGCAGCGCCAGGCGACGGAATCTGGTTCCACGCCTCGCGGATGCTCAGCGTGTCAGCTGACATGCGGCGACCTGTCGGCCGGCAGGATCCCGTCCTCCACGGCGCGCCGAACCAGGTCGAGCTTGGTCGGCGCCGGGCGTCCCACCACGACGTACTTCACTCGAATCCGGGAGAGGTTCTCCTTCGCCGTCGAATAGGCGACGCCCAGCCGCTCCGCCACGGCTTTCAGCGGCAGCCCGGTCGCGTAGAGGCGCAGCACGTCGCGCTCCCGACGGGAGAGTTGCGCGTCGGCGAAGTCGCGGTCGCCGTCGACTGCGCTCGCCCACTCGACGTTGTTCAGCGCCTCGCCGTTGGCGACGGTGCGGATCGCATCGAGCACGTCATCCAGCGGGGAGGACTTGCTGACAATGCCGACCGCGCCCGCCGCCAGCGCCTCGCGCACCGCGTCCGGGCGGTCGGCCACACTGTGGATGACGACGCTCGCTCCGTCGGCGACCAGAGCTGTCACGTTCTCGGTGACGGTCGTGCCATCGCCGAGCGTGAGATCGAGGGCGACCACGTCCGCCGGCGCGGAGCCGGTGGCTCCTCGCCAGTCCAGGTACGCGCGCACGGAACTGCCGGAGAAGACCACGGTCTGGCCTCCATCACGTGAGCACGCCGCCTCGAGTCCGAGACGAACGGACTCGTGATCATCGATCAGTGCGACCCTGCTCATGCGTTCAGCCTATTCCAGGGCTGACGCCTCGTCAGCGCGTGAGGAGCGCGACGACCTCGAAATGGTGCGAATGAGGGAAGAGATCGTACGCGCGCATCTCGGTCACCTGCCATCCGTGCCCGCGGAACGTCCCGAGATCGCGTGCGAGCGCGACCGGGTCGCAGGCGACGTAGGCGATGGCCGTCGGGGCGAGGGCGTTCACGGCGTCCACAACAGCTCGGCCAGCGCCGGCCCGCGGCGGATCGAGCACGACGGCACCGGCGGAAGTCCCCTCGGGCAGGGTGTCGAGGTACCGCTCGACTCGTGCGGTCACGGCTGTGACGTCCAGGGGCTCGAGGTTCTCCCGAGCCTGCATGGTCGCACGGCGGCTGGATTCCACGGTCACGATGTCCGTGGCGCCGAGGTCTGCGAGCGTCGCAGCGAAGAGTCCGACGCCGCCGTACAGGTCGAAGTGCGTGGCGGAGGGGTCGACCCGTCCGGCGAGGAGCTCACGCACTGCGCCGTCGAGCACGGGGGCCGCCTGCGAGTGCACCTGCCAGAACCCGCCTGCGTCGACCTGGAAGCTCCGTCCGCCGACGCGCTCGCGCACGATCTCCGGAGCCGCCCGCTTGTCGCTGCCCCGGGGTGGGCGCCGGCCGGTGTCGACCTTGCGGATCACGCGGACTTGGCCGTCCGCCGGCTCCACGAGGTCGATCCGACCGAACTTCGCATCGCGCAGGTCGAGGGCTGCGGCGGCCACGACAGGTCGCGCGAGCGGATACGAGGTCACCGGGATGACCCGGTGACTGCGCGCGGCGTACGGCCCGACGCGTCCCGCATCGTCGACGTGCAACGTCATCCTGGTGCGCCATCCGGTCCCGTCACCGGCGTCGACGGCTTCCACCTCTGGCGCTTCCAGACCGGAACCTGCGAACTTCTCGAGCGCCTCGCTGAGCACCTGACGCTTCAGGATGCGCTGGTGTGCCAGTTCGATGTGCCCCAGGTCCGCGCCACCAGGACGATCGGCGGGGTCCCGAGAGACATCTGCCTCTGCCCAGACGTGCGGGCGTCGGTGCGGGGATGCCTCGAGCACCTCGACCGTCTCCGCACGCCAGAAGCTCCGCTTGTCCTCGCCCCCCTCCTTGGGGTCGAGCAGGCGCGCGCGCACCCGCTCGCCCGGGATCGCGTCGGAGACGAACACCACGCGGCCTTCGTGGCGGGCGATGAACGTGCCGCCGTGTGCGATGCCGGTGATATCGAGGTCGAGCAGGCCGGCTGAGGGAGAAGTCATTATTCGAGGATACGGTGGAGAACATGCGCGTCTGCCTGGCATCCACCTCCCCTGCCCGACTCATGCTGCTGCGTCAGGCCGGGATCGAGCCGCTGACACTCGCCCCGGAGGTCGATGAGGATGCCGTTGCCGCCGCCGCGGCCGCTGAGCGCGGCGCCGAGCTTCCTCCCGGGGAGCTGGTTCTCCTGCTCGCGCGGGCGAAAGCGGCCGATGTCGCGAACCGCATCACGACGCTGGATCCGGCGTTCGACGGCATCGTGATCGGCGGCGACTCGATGTTCGAGCTCGGCGGCCGCGTCTACGGCAAGCCGTACACGCCGGAGGAGGCGACTCGGCGCTGGCAGGAGATGCGCGGCGCGACCGGCGTCCTGCACTCCGGGCACTCCGTGTTCCGCATCTCGCCGGGAGCCGGACACCGTGAAGCGACGGCGGTCGCCGATGCCGCGGTCACCTTCGCCGACGACATCGGCGACGAGGAGATCGCCGCCTACGTCGCCTCCGGCGAGCCGCTGCACGTGGCCGGCGCGTTCACGGTGGACAGCCTCGGCGGAGCGTTCATCACGCGGGTGGACGGGGACCCCTCGACGGTGGTCGGCATGTCGCTGTCGACGGTGCGCCTCCTCGCCGCCGAACTGGGCGTCGTGTGGACCGACCTGTGGTCCGCACGACCGGCTCAAGGACCGGAATCGGACTCGTAGACTCTCCTCCACGTTCTCGCCCCTTTCTTGTGGAGAGTCGTCAAAACGATCGCGTCCGTTCTCGCTAGGCTGGCAACCATGCCTGCTATCGCCAAGGTGCTCGTCGCCAACCGCGGCGAGATCGCCGTACGCATCATCCGCGCAGCCCGTGATTCCGGGATCGCCTCCGTCGCCGTTTACGCCGACCAGGACCGGGATGCACTGCACACCCGACTGGCCGACGAGGCATATGCCCTGGGCGGCGCGACGAGTGCCGAGACCTACCTGCAGATCGACAAGATCCTCTCGATCGCGCGTCGCGCCGGCGCCGATGCCGTGCACCCCGGCTACGGCTTCCTCGCCGAGAACGCCGAATTCGCGCGGGCGGTCATCGCCGCCGGCATGATCTGGATCGGCCCCTCTCCCGACGCGATCGAGTCGCTCGGCGACAAGGTCACCGCACGGCATGTCGCCGAGAAGGTCGGAGCCCCCCTCGCACCGGGCACCCCCGGCCCCGTCGAATCGGCCGACGAGGTCATCGCGTTCGCGAAGGAGTTCGGCCTGCCGATCGCGATCAAGGCTGCCTACGGCGGCGGCGGTCGCGGCCTGAAGGTCGCCCGCGAACTCGACGAGGTGGCTGAGATGTTCGACTCGGCGACGCGTGAGGCGATCACCGCGTTCGGACGCGGCGAGTGCTTCGTGGAGAAGTATCTCGACAAGCCGCGCCACGTCGAGACCCAGTGCCTGGCGGATGCCGAAGGCAACGTCGTCGTCATCTCGACGCGCGACTGCTCGCTGCAGCGCCGCCACCAGAAGCTCGTCGAGGAGGCGCCGGCGCCGTTCCTCACCGAGGAGCAGAACAGCCAGCTGTACGCGGCGTCCAAGGCCATCCTCAAGGAGGTCGGCTACGTCGGCGCCGGCACCTGTGAGTTCCTGATCGGTGCGGACGGCACCGTCTCGTTCCTCGAGGTGAACACCCGACTCCAGGTCGAGCACCCGGTCTCCGAAGAGGTCACCGGCATCGATCTGGTGCGCGAGCAGTTCCGCATCGCGAGCGGCGGCACCATCGATTACGACGACCCGACGCCGGTCGGGCACTCGATCGAGTTCCGTATCAACGGCGAGGACCCCGGTCGCGGCTTCCTCCCCCAGCCCGGACCGATCCACGTCTTCAAGACGTTCGGCGGCCCCGGCATCCGCCTCGACTCCGGCGTCACCGCCGGGGACTCCGTCTCGGGTGCGTTCGACTCGCTGCTCGCCAAGATCATCGTCACCGGAAAGGACCGGGAGGAAGCACTGGAGCGTGCCCGCCGCGCCCTCGACGAGTTCGAGGTCGCGGGCCTTCCCACGGTGCTCCCGTTCCACCGCAAGGTGGTCCGCGATCCCGCCTTCACCGCGGAAGACGGCCGCTTCGGCATCTTCACCCGCTGGATCGAGACCGAGTTCGTGAACGACATCCCCGCGTGGGACGGCGAGCTGGAGGCACCGTCCACCGGCCCCGGTCGCCACACCGTCGTCGTCGAGGTCGCTGGCAAGCGCCTCGAGGTGAGCCTGCCCGATCGGGTCGCCGCGGCCGCGGGCACCGCCGGGCGTCCGGCTGCCGTGCCGCCGTCGCGCCGCAGCCACGCGACGACCGTGAACGCCGGTGCCGCCGGCGATGCGGTCAAGTCGCCGATGCAGGCCACCGTCGTCAAGATCGCCGTCGAAGAGGGCCAGCAGGTCGTCAAGGGCGACCTGGTGGTCGTGCTCGAGGCGATGAAGATGGAGCAGCCGCTGCAGGCGCACAAGGACGGCACCATCGGCACCATCAACGCCGAGGCCGGCACGACGGTCGCCGCGGGGCACCAGCTTCTGACCATCAGCTGACATACGCGAAAGGCGCCCCACTTCGGTGGGGCGCCTTTCGCATGCTTCAACTGATGTTGACCAGGTGCATCGCCCTGGTGGCGTCCGTGATGCTCCCGGACAGCGAAGGGTACGCCGCGAACACGCGCGAGACCTGATCGACGTTGAGACGCCTTTCGACGGCCAACGCGATCGGGTAGATCAGTTCTGAGGCCTTCGGCGCCACGATCACGCCGCCGATCACCGTGCCCGATCCCTTCCGCGCGATGATCTTGACGAAGCCGTCCTTGATACCCATCATCTTCGCCCGCGGGTTCGCCGCCAGCGGCAGCTTGTAGACGATGCCGTCCGCTGCGCCGTCCTCGACGTCCTTCTCGGAGAAGCCGACCGTCGCGATCTCAGGGGCGGTGAAGATGTTCGAGGTGATCTTGCGCAGCTCGAGCGGAATGACGATGTCGCCGAGCGCGTGGAACACTGCTGTGCGCCCCTGCATCGCGGCCACCGAGGCCAGCGGGAAGAAGTTCGTGCAGTCACCGACCGAGTAGACGTTCGGCACCGAGGTGCGCGCGACCCGGTTGACGCGCACGTGGCCGGACTCGTCCAATTCAACGCCCGCCTCCTCGAGACCGATCCCCGCCGTGTTCGGAATCGATCCGACCGCCATCAGGCAGTGGCTGCCCTCAACGGTGCGCCCGTCGGACAGCGTCACAAGCACGCCCGTCGCGGTGGTCTCGACGCTGTCGGCACGGGATTTGGAGAGAACCTGCATCCCGCCGCGCTTGAAGACCTTCTCGAGCACGCGCGCAGCATCCTGGTCCTCACCGGGGAGAACCTGGTCGCGACTGGAGATCAGGGTGACCTTCGCGCCGAGGTTCATGTACGCGGACGCGAACTCGGCGCCGGTGACACCGGAGCCGACCACGATGAGGTGCTCGGGAAGCGCCTTCATGTCGTAGAGCTGCGTCCAGGTGAGGATGCGCTTGCCGTCGGGCTTGGCCGAGTCGAGTTCGCGCGGCGATGCGCCGACGGAGATCACGAGGGTGTCGGCCTCGACGCGATCGAAGTCCGTGCCGCCGGGGCCGGTCGAGACGACGAGCGCGTTCGGACCCTCCAGTCGTCCGTGGCCGGAGAGGATGCGGACGCCCGCCTCGAGCAGCGTGTTGCGCATATCCTCCGACTGCTGTCCGGCCAGAGCCAGGAGACGCTTGTTCACCGCCGCCAGATTGATGGCGATCTCGGGCTTGAGAGGCTTCCCGTTCTCGCCTTTCGCGAAGAACTGCACGCCCAGGTCGGTCGCCTCGGAGATGGCGACGGCCGCATCGGCCGTGGCGATCAGGCTCTTCGACGGCACGACGTCGGTCAGCACCGCGGATCCGCCGACGCCGACACGCTCCACCAGGGTCACCTCGGCTCCGAGCTGCGCGGCTGCAAGAGCCGCCTCGTAACCGCCGGGACCGCCGCCGAGGACGGCGACGCGCTGAGTGCGCTCGAATGTGGTGGAAGACATGATCTCTATTCTTCCGCAATCCTGGCCCGCAAGCCCGCAGGTTCCTAGAGTGGATCCATGCCCGAAACACACAGCAACCCTCTCGACGCCCCGAACGCGAACCCCTTCGAGGTCGCGGCCCTCGCCGCAGCCGACATCGCGCGGCTGAGCGGCGTCGAGAAGCACGACATCGCCCTCACGCTCGGCAGCGGCTGGGGCAAAGCAGCCGACATCATCGGCGAGACCATCGCGACGATCCCGGCGACCGAGGTCACCGGGTTCTCGAAGCCGGCCCTGGAAGGTCATGTCGGCACCCTGCGCAGCATCCGCACCCCCGACGGCAAGAACGTCCTCGTGATCGGCGCGCGCACGCACTACTACGAGAGCCACGGCGTGCGCCGGGTCGTGCACAGTGTGCGCACGGCCGCCGCCACGGGTGCTCGGATCATGGTGCTGACCAACGGCGCCGGCGGCATCCGCGAGACCTGGAAGCCCGGCCAGCCCGTCCTGATCAGCGACCACATCAACCTCACGGCCGATTCGCCGCTCGAGGGCGCCACCTTCATCGACCTCACCGACCTGTATTCGAAGCGCCTGCGCGATATTGCCCACACCGTCGATCCGTCGCTCGATGAGGGCGTGTACTGCCAGTTCCGCGGGCCGCACTACGAGACGCCGGCCGAAGTGCAGATGGCGAAGGCGATCGGCGGCGACATCGTCGGCATGTCGACGGCGCTCGAGGCGATCGCGGCCCGTGAGGCCGGGATGGAGATCCTCGGGTTCTCGCTCATCACGAACCTCGCGGCCGGCATCCAGCAGTCGCCGCTCAGCCATGCCGAGGTGATCGAGGCAGGGCGCGAGGCCGAACCGGTGATCTCGGCCCTCCTGGCCCGCGTCGTGGAGGCCCTGTGAACGAGCAGCGCATCGACGAGGCGCGCGCCTGGCTGCGCCAGGATCCCGACCACGAGACCCGCGACGAACTCGCCGCGCTCATCACGCGGGCGGCCGGCGGCGACGACATCGCCGCCGCCGACCTCGACGACCGCTTCAGCACCCGCCTCGCCTTCGGCACGGCTGGGCTCCGCGGTGAGCTGGGCGCCGGCAGCAACCGGATGAACCGCGTGCTCGTCGCACAGGCCGCCGCCGGATTCGCCGCGTATCTCCGCGCCCGCGCGCACGGCGGCACGCCGACCGTCGTGATCGGATACGACGGCCGGCGCAACTCGCGGATCTTCGCCGCGGACTCCGCCGAACTGTTCGCCGGTGCCGGGCTCCGTGCGATCCTGCTGCCGCGGCTGCTGCCCACCCCCGTGCTCGCGTTCGCCGTGCGCCACCTCGGTGCGGATGCCGGCGTGATGGTCACCGCGAGCCACAACCCGCCGAACGACAACGGGTACAAGGTCTATCTCGGCGGCGCGGACAACGGCTCGCAGATCGTCGCCCCCGCCGATGCCGATATCGCTGCGGCCATCCAGCGAGTCGCGGATGCCGGTGATGTGGGCGCACTCCCCCGTTCGACCGGGTACGAGACGGCCTCGGAGGACATCGTCGACGCGTACATCGCCGCGACCTCCGCCGTGGCCCCGGCACCCGCCGGGGCGGCCGGGATGTCGTGGGTGTACACAGCGCTGCACGGCGTGGGCTGGGAGACCTTCTCGCGGATCCTCGCACAGGCCGGATACCCGCAGCCCGCCATCGTGGACGAACAGCTGTCGCCGGACGCGACCTTCCGCACGGTCTCCTTCCCGAACCCGGAAGAACCCGGGGCTATGGATCTGGCGTTCGCCACGGCGCGTCGGGTGAACGCGGACTTCATTCTCGCGAACGACCCGGATGCGGATCGTCTGGCCGTCGCGATCCCGGACGAGTCCGCAGACGGCGGCTGGCGCCGCCTCACCGGCAATGAGGTCGGCCTGCTGCTCGGCGCCCGCGCCGCGCGGGACGCCGCCGGGACGCCCGGCGCCGCGTTGGCGTGCTCTCTGGTCTCCTCCCCTGGTCTCGCGGCCGTCGCCGCCCACCATGGCCTCGACTTCCACGAGACGCTCACCGGCTTCAAGTGGATCTCCCGCGCACCGGGCCTGGTCTTCGGCTTCGAGGAAGCCCTCGGCTACCTCGTGAACCCGGAGACGGTGCGCGATAAGGACGGCATCTCCGCCGCGATCGCGATCCTCGGACTCGCGGCCGAAGCCCGCGAGCGCGGCGCGACGCTGGCGACCCTGGTCGCCGAACTCGGAGACACCTACGGCCATTTCGCGAGCGGTCAGGTCTCGGTGCGGGTCGACGACCTCTCGGTCATCTCGAACGTCATGCTGTCGCTGCGGACGCTGCCACCGACGCACATCGGCGCGCACGCGATCGCGTCGGCAGAGGATCTGCTGCAAGCGGGCCCCGGCGAGGCGTCCGGTGACGTGCTGCGCTACCGGATGTCCGACGGGTCGCGGGTCATCGTGCGTCCGAGTGGCACCGAACCGAAGCTCAAGGTGTACCTCGACACCCGCGGTGAATCCGCCGAGCAGGCGTCGAGTGCTGTCGCCGACCTCGAGGCCGGCGTTCGCATCCTGCTGGAGGAGCGCTCCTAGCATCATGCTGAGCCGACAGGTGATCATCAGCGCGCACAACGGCGTGCACGCTCGACCCGTGGCCGAGCTCGTGCGCCTCGCGCAGGCTCACGATCGCCCGGTGACGCTGCGCACTGCGACGGGTGCGGTGGTCGATCTGAGCAGCGTGCTCGCCATGATGGACCTCGCGCTCGCTCCCGGCGACGTCGTGACCCTGGAGACCGCGGAGTCGACCGGTGCGGCCACGGTGCTCGACACCCTGGCCGCGGTGCTCGATCCGCGGAAGTAGTCGGCTCAGCCGTCGATCACGGCGACGAGCTCGTCGAGGAACGACTCGAAGCTCGTGCCTCGACGCACGATGCGCTGCACGCTCTCCTGTTCGCTGAAGACCTCGACGAGCTGCTCGAACACGGTCTGGAATGCGGCGCGATCGTCTTCGCTGAACGCGGCGAGCGCGACCACGCGCACGCGTCCCTCTCCCCACGCGACTGAGCCCTCGGCGACTCCGATCGC
This sequence comes from Microbacterium sp. LTA6, assembly GCF_045690355.1. Taxonomy (NCBI): domain Bacteria; kingdom Bacillati; phylum Actinomycetota; class Actinomycetes; order Micrococcales; family Microbacteriaceae; genus Microbacterium; species Microbacterium sp. LTA6. The sequence continues at coordinate 2,750,573 of NZ_CP147855.1, read as the reverse complement.
GATCGCCGTCCTCGTCGCCGTCATCTGCAGGGCGTGCGGCACCGCGAGCGCGTCGGTGAACGCGGTCGATGACATCTGCTCCCGCAGGATCGTGTTCTCGACGTAGTCGTCACCGATCAGTCCGGCCTCGATCAAGAGGCCGCCGAGTCGGCGGATGATCGCCTCCTCGCCGTCATCGGGAAGCGGATAGACGTATGCGTCGGCGTGGAAGTACCGGGCGAGTTCGCCGCGAAGTCTCGTCAGCCGGCGTCCTCTCCGCACGCGGCCGGCCGCCTGCTGGATGCGATCGACGTCCGCGTCGCTCAGGAAGGGCTGGATGCGCACGAAGCGATCGGCGGCGAGTCCCGGCTCGATCGTGCTGAGCACGAGGTCCGTGCCGAGCGCCGACCAGTCCGGGTCCACGTTCGTCACCACGCTCGTGACCTCGATGGCCGACCCCAGCGAGCGGTCGACGCTCGAGCGCAGCAGCTCCTGAAGCTCGTGATACCCGGGGCAGACGATCGTCGCCGTGAGAATCGACTCGCCCTTCCGGCTCCGTTCCAGCCGCCCGCCGACGTGCATGGCGACGTAGGCGATCTCATCGTCGTGAATCGGCGTGCCGAGCCGGTCGTGCAGACCGCTGGCGATCGAGACGGCGACCTCGAAGATCATCGGATACGACGTCTTGAGCGATCGCGTGAGCGGGTTGCGCGTCAACGCGCTCTCCTCCGCGCGTCGCAGCAGGTTCTGCACGTGCAGGGCGAGTCGCAGCACGAAGGCTTCATCGACGAGGTCCACCTGATAGTCCTCTGCCGCCCGCATGATCTCCGCCCGCACAGCGGCCTCCACAGCCGGATCCACTCCGCTGCGGGCGACTTCGCGCGTCGCATCCTCCCCGGGGGCCACGATGCGCGTGAGCACGAGCGAGGCCAGGTGATCGCTGTCGCCCTCCCCCAGCGCGACGCCGAAGTGCTCGCCTGCGAGGCGAGCGATGACCGCGCCGACCCTCGGGATCTCCTGCCTGACGCTGGTGGGGCCTGCTTCGAGCGCGTGCCCGGCGGCGACCCTGTCCGCAGCGATCGCGATGTGCAGCAGCACGTCCGAGATCGCGAGCTCGTTCACGTAGTAGCCGAGTTCGCCCAGTTCACGCACCAACGCGGATTTGAACGGTCCGACCGCATGCGCGGCGACGGCATTCCCTGCCAGAGCCCGGCGGAACGTCTCGGGATGGAATGACGCGGCATCCATCTCATCGTGTGCAAGCCTGCTGAGCAGGCGCCGCTGGGCCGCCTCGTTGCCACGCAGCCGCACGGTCTCCCGATCGCGCTCCAGGGTGAGGTCGGTGCCGTCGAGCAGGCCGCGCACCCTCGCGAGGTCCGCCTCGAGCGTCGCCTCACTGACATGGAGCTCTTCGGCCGTTTCGAAGACGTCGATGCCAGCCGGCAGATCGAGCAGCGTGCGCACCAGTGCATGCATCCGGTCCCGAGGCGCGGATTCCCGTGCCTGACGGCTGCGCAGAGCGTCCAGCGCACCGGGACCTGCGCGATATCCGGCAGGGCCGGATTCGACAGCGTCCGCGTCGCGGGTACGGCCGTTCAGCGCCGAGACGTAAGAGCGGATGCTGCGCGGAGTGACGCCCATCAGATCGGCGAGGCTTCCGGCCGTCGACCAGGTCTCCTGGCGCAGCAGCGAGGTCAGGAGCAGGTCCTGGCGCTGCCGCGACATCGTCCCTCCTCTTCCCTCACGTGCTGACCGCACTGTCCTGACGTGCCTCCATGATGACAGCAAGCCGCAGCCCCCGGGGCGGAGGCGGGGTTCCGCAGGGGCGGAAAGGAACCTGTTGGCGCACCATCGGCCTCGTTTCCCAGACTGTTCTCAGGAAGGTGGCATCGATGAAGATCCTCGTGGTGTGCGGCGCCGGCGCGTCGAGCACGTTCGTCGCTCAGCGACTCCGAAGGGCCGCAGTCGCGGCGGGTCTCGATTGGGACGCGTCCGCGGGCATGGAGCACACCGTTGCCCCCGGCGGCCACGACCTCGTCCTCGTCGGGCCTCACCTCGCCGACCGTCTGTCCGCAGTTCGCAACCGCGCTCAGGCACCGGTCGTCCTCCTTCCCGCCGATGTCTTCGCCGATCGCGACGGCGTGCGCACACTCGCACTCGCCCAGGCGGCCATCGCCGCTGCCAGGCACACCACGAAAGGAACAACCATGACCGCTGTACGCACCGTCAGGATCGGCTCCTCACATGGGCTGCACGCCCGCCCCGCGAAGCTCTTCGCGCAGGCCGCCAAGGACGCGGGGATTCCCGTGACGATCGCGAAGGACTCGGGGAAGGCCGTCAACGCCGCCAGCATCCTCGGCGTGATCTCCCTGGCCGTCGAACACGGCGACTACGTCACCCTGACGGCGGATGGCGACGGCGCGGAAGGCGTGCTGGACATCCTGACCGAGCTTCTCACGACGGACCACGACCAGGCCGCTGCCGAATGAGCGAGCTCCGCGGGGTCGGAATCGGTCTGGGCGTCGCGCAGGGTCCGGTGGTGCGGATGGCGGAGGCCCTGGCCGCACCGGAGAACGTGCCGAGCGGCGTCGGTGCGGAATCGGAGCGTGCGCGAGCGAGGGATGCCGTCGCGATCGTCGCACGAGAACTCAACGAGCGCGGCGAGACGGCAGGCGGCTCCGCCCAGGAGGTGCTCGAGGCTCAGGCGATGATCGCCGAGGACCCCACACTCCAGGACGAGGTCGACAGCCGGATCGATGCGGGGGCGACCGCGGAGTGGGCTGTGCACGACGCCTTTGCCGGCTTCCGAGCCACCCTCGAGGCCGTCGGCGGCTACCTCGGTGAGCGCGCCGCCGACCTCGACGACATCGCACAGCGGGTGCTCGCCCATCTGCGCGGTGTCGCAGCTCCCGGTGTCCCCGATCCCGGACATCCCTTCGTCCTGGTCGCCCGTGACCTGGCGCCCGCCGACACCGCCCTCCTGAAGCTGGATCAGGTTCTCGCTCTGGTGACCTCCGACGGGGGCCCGACCTCGCACACCGCGATCCTGGCGCGGGAGAAGGGCATCGTCGCGATCGTCGGCGCTGCGGACGCCGCGCACCTGCAGACGGGGAGCGTCGTGATCGTGGATGCTGCTGCCGGGGTGGTCACCGTCGATCCGACCGATGCGGAGCGGGCTCGCGCCGCCGAGCGGGCCAGTGAACGAGCATCTGCCGAGACGCTGCCCCCCACTCCCGGCATGCTGGCCGACGGCACGCCGGTCGCCCTGCTCGCGAATCTCGGCAAGCCGGCCGATGCGGCGGACGCCGTCGCCCGCGGGGCCGAGGGCGTCGGACTGTTCCGCACCGAGTTCCTGTTCCTGTCCGCCTCGCAGGCACCGACGATCGAACAGCAGCGGGGGTCCTATCGCGAGCTCCTGGCCGCTTTCCCCGGCAAGAAGGTCGTCGTGCGGATGCTGGATGCCGGCGCCGACAAGCCGCTGGCATTCCTCAACGACGCGCACGAGGAGAACCCCGCCCTCGGCCTGCGCGGACTTCGCGCCCTGCGCGCGAGTGAAGACATCCTGCGCGAACAGCTCACGGCTCTCGCCGAGGCCGACGCGCTGACCGACGCCGATCTGTGGGTGATGGCTCCGATGGTGACCACCGTCGAGGAGACCGAGTACTTCACGACGCTCGCCCGTGAATACGGGCTGAAGACGGCCGGCGTCATGGTCGAGGTCCCCGCGAGCGCTCTGCTCGCCGATCGCGTACTCGCCCATGCGGACTTCGCTTCGATCGGCACCAACGATCTGACGCAGTACACGATGGCCGCCGATCGGATGCTCGGCTCCGTGGCCGGCTTCCAGGACCCCTGGCACCCCGCAGTGCTCCGGCTCGTCCGTGAAGTCGGTGATGCCGGTGCCCGCGCCGGCAAACCGGTCGGCATCTGCGGCGAGGCGGCTGCCGATCCGCTGCTCGCCGTCGTCCTCATCGGGCTCGGCGCCACGAGCCTGTCGATGGCTCCCTCGGCGCTGGCGGACGTCCGCCAGGTGCTTTCCACACGCACCCTCGACGAGGCCAGGAGTCTCGCCGAGATCGCTCTGGCCGCAGATGACGCCGCCGGCGCCCGCAACGCCGTGGCCGCGGCTGCGACTGCCCTCCCTTCCCACCCGAACTCACACGAGAAAGAGACGACATCATGACGACGACGTCAGCAACCGCCACCAGAGCGAGTGGCCTCCGAACGGGAGTGCAGCGCTTCGGCACGTTCCTGTCCGGCATGATCATGCCCAACATCGCGGCGTTCATCGCCTGGGGCTTCATCACCATGCTGTTCATCCCCGCCGGATTCTTCGGTGCGAACAGTCCCTTCGGCTGGCACTGGGCCCCGATCGCCGAGATCATCGGCGGCGGCGGCGACTCCGCCACCATCGGCTGGCAGGGCGCCATGACGGCCGTGGCCGAGGGCGATGGGGGCAACTTCTTCGCGTACGTCGGACTGGTCGGCCCGATGGTCACCTACCTGCTGCCGCTCCTGATCGCCAACACCGCCGGTCGCATGGTCTACGGCGAACGGGGCGGCGTCGTCGCCACCATCGCGACGATGGGTGTGATCGTCGGAACGAACATCCCCATGTTCCTCGGTGCCATGATCATGGGACCGCTCGCGGCATGGATCACGAAGCAGATGGATCGGCTCTGGGACGGACGGATCCGCCCCGGCTTCGAGATGCTCGTGAACAACTTCTCCGCCGGAATCCTCGGTATGATCCTGGCGATCGTCGGCTTCTTCGCCTTCGGCCCGGTGATGCTCGGCATCAGCGCCGTTCTCGGTGCAGCGGTCGATTGGCTGGTCACGCTGCAGCTGCTGCCGCTGGTGTCGATCATCGTCGAACCGGCGAAGGTGCTGTTCCTGAACAACGCCATCAACCACGGCGTCTTCACGCCCCTGGGCATCGAGCAGGCCACGGAGACCGGCAAGTCGATCCTCTTCCTCATCGAGGCGAACCCCGGCCCCGGACTCGGCCTGCTGCTCGCCTTCACGTTCTTCGGAGTGGGCGTGGCCAAGGCCTCGGCACCGGGAGCGGCGATCATCCAGTTCTTCGGCGGCATCCACGAGATCTATTTCCCGTATGCGCTGAGCAAGCCGACCACGATCCTCGCACTGATCGCCGGCGGAGCGTCGGGTGTCACCACGAACATGCTCCTCGGAGGCGGCCTGGCGTTCCCCGCCGCACCGGGAAGCATCATCGCCGTGACGGCGGCCGCCGTCGGTCCCGGCGTCGGCAACCTCGTGGTCGTCTACCTGTCTGTCGCCATCGCCGCCACTGTGACGTTCCTGATCACCGCCGTGATCCTGCGGGGCTCTCGCAGACGCGACCTCGCTGCCGAGGGCGACACCTTCGGCGCCGCGATCGCGCAGACCGAAGCGAACAAGGGCAAGTCGTCGGCGGCGATGGACGCGCTGCGCGGCTCCGCGGCATCCGCTGCTCCCGCAGCAGCCGCGACCGGGGCACCCATCACGACGGCCACCGCTTCGATCTCGCACATCGTGTTCGCCTGCGATGCGGGCATGGGGTCCTCCGCGATGGGCGCGAGCGTGCTGCGCAACAAGTTCAAGAAGGCGGGCGTCGAGGGCGTCACGGTCACGAACCAGGCGATCGCGAATCTGGACGGCACCGCCGATGTGGTGATCACCCAGCAGCAGCTGACCGATCGCGCCAAGGCCCAGTCGCCGAACTCGACCCACGTCTCGGTCGACAACTTCATGAATGCCCCGCAATACGAAGAGGTCGTCGAAATGGTCCGCCGACAGCGAGAGGAAGCATGATGAGCGTTCTCACCATCGATCAGATCCGTATCCACACGGGAGGCGCCACGCAGGAGGCCGCCCTCCAGGAGGCGACCGACATCCTCGTCTCAGCGGGTGCTGTGGCGCCGGCGTATGTCGACGCGATGCGTCAGCGCGAAGACACCGTCTCCACGTATATGGGCAACGGACTCGCCATCCCGCACGGCACCAACGAGACCAAGGAACTGATCCTTGCGTCGGCACTGTCCGTCGTGCGCTACGACGGCGGCGTCGACTGGGCCGGCGATCCGGTGACGTTCGTCATCGGCATCGCCGGGCGCGGCGACGAACATCTGGAGATCCTGTCCCAGATCGCGATCATCTTCTCCGACGATGACGAGGTCGCCAAGCTCGCCGCGGCGCAGACTCCCGAGGAGCTCCATGCTCTGCTCGCGGATGTGAACGGGTGATGAAGGCGGTCCACTTCGGTGCGGGCAACATCGGCCGTGGGTTCGTCGGCCTGCTGCTGCACGAAGGCGGGTACGAGGTCGTCTTCTCCGACGTCGCCGACGCCCTGGTCGACGCGATCAACGACGTCGACAGCTATACCGTGCACGAGGCGGGACCCGGTGGGGTCGATCATGTCGTCACCGGGTTCCGTGCGGTGAACAGCCGGGTGCACCCGGACGCGACAGTCGAGGAGATCGCCACGGCGGACGTCGTCACCACCGCGGTCGGCCCGACCGTGCTGCGCTTCGTGGCACCGGCGATCGTCGCCGGACTCGCGAAGCGCTCCCCCGACTCCGCGCCGCTGCAGGTGATGGCGTGCGAGAACGCGATCGGCGCCACTGACACGCTGCGTGCCGAGATCGAGAAGGCGGCGGGAGCGGAGGCGCCGGCGCTCCTCGCCCGCGCGGTGTTCGCGAACACGGCGGTCGACCGGATCGTGCCGGCGCAGCCGGCCGGTTCCGGCGTGGACGTCACCGTCGAGCCGTACTTCGAATGGGCGATCGAGTCCGCACCGTTCGCCGGAGCGCTGCCGAGCATCCCTGGGGCGCATTTCGTCGATGAGCTCGGACCGTTCATCGAACGCAAGCTGTTCACCGTGAACACCGGGCATGCCGCCACCGCCTATTTCGGCGCTCGAGCCGGAATCGAGCGGATCTCAGATGCTCTCGCCGACCCGCAGATCGCCGCTCAGGTGTCGGCCGCGCTGGAGGAGACCTCGGCGGTGCTCGTCGCCGAACACGGACTGGATCCGGCCGAACTTGCTGGATATCGGACGAAGATCCTCGACCGGTTCCGCAATCCGGCGCTCGTCGACACCGTGCAGCGGGTCGGCCGCCAGCCGCTGCGCAAGCTGTCGCGTCACGAGCGGTTCATCGGTCCCGCATCGATGGCGGCGGAGCGCGAACTCCCGACCGTCGCGCTGGTGGCGGCGGTGGCCGCGGCACTCGACTTCGACGACGCCCAGGATGAGCAGTCCATGGAACTTCAGCAGAAGTTGCGGTCGCTCGATGCGATCGGGTTCGTGACCGATGTCACCGGACTCGATCCGGAGCATCCGCTGTTCCCCTCGATCCGGGACGCCGTCGCCGCGCGCCAGGAGGTTCTCCGCTCCTGAGCGCCCGCGCCCCGGTGCGGCTGCCGCTAGCATCGGTCACAAGCACGATCGAGCATTTCGAGGTCGAGCACAGCGTCGTGCGGGGAGCGGTATGAACAGATACGCCGTCATCGGTGCCGGGCCCTCGGGACTCGCCGCGGCCAGGGCGCTGCAGAAGCAGGGCATCGAGGTCGATGGCTACGAGGCGTCGCATGATGTCGGCGGCCTCTGGGACATCACGAATCCGCGCAGCACGATGTACGAATCCGCGCATCTGATCTCCTCCCGCACGACGACCGAGTTCGCCGAGTACCCGATGACGAGCACGGCGGACTATCCGAGCCATCGGGAGCTGCTCACCTACTTCCAGGACTACGCCTCCCACTTCGGACTCACGCCGCTCTTCCGATTCGACACCCGAGTGACGCGCCTGGAACCGCGGGACGACGGGTGGGATCTGACCGCCGAAGGTCCGGACGGCGCGAAGACCCGGTGGTACGCCGGCGTGATCCTCGCGAACGGCACCCTGGCCGAGCCGAGCGTTCCCGCGTTCCCCGGCCGCTTCTCCGGCGCGCTGATGCACACGAGCAACTACACGTCCGCGCTCCAGCTGACCGGCAAACGCGTACTCGTGGTGGGAGCGGGGAACTCGGGGTGCGACATCGCCGTGGATGCCGTGCACCACGCGACGTCCGTCGACATGAGCGTGCGCCGCGGCTACTACTTCGTGCCGCGCTACCTGTTCGGCCGCCCGAGCGACACACTCAATCGGGGCCGTCCGCTTCCCGCACGGCTCAAGCAGGCAGTCGATTCGCGAGTACTCCGGGCATTCACCGGCGATCCGGTGCGGTTCGGATTCCCGAAGCCGGACTACCGGATCTACGAGTCGCACCCGATCGTGAACACGCTGGTCCTGCATCATCTCGGTCAGGGCGATCTGCGCATCCGCCCGGATATCGACCGTCTCGAGGAGAAGACCGTGCACTTCCGCGACGGGAGCACAGGCGAGTACGATCTGGTGCTTCTGGCCACCGGTTACCGGCTCGATTACCCCTTCGTCGACCGGGAGCATCTGCATTGGCAGGGGGCTGCGCCTCGGCTGTTCCTGAACATGTTCCCCGCGTCATTCAACGGTCTCTACGTCGTGGGCATGATCGAGGCGTCCGGGATCGGTTGGCAGGGCCGCGCCGAACAGGCCGATCTCCTGGCCGGTTATCTCGCGGCGGTGGAGAGGGCGCCGGACCGAGCCCGTCGATTCCGGGAACGGGTCACCGGAGAGCCCTGGCCCGACCTCACCGGAGGCTACCGCTACCTCCGGCTCGATCGGATGGCTCACTACGTGAACAAGGACGCCTACCGTGCCGCGGTCCGACAGGAGAATCGGGGGTTGGACTCGCGCTGAGGTCAGCCCAGGATCGGGTCCAAGAGCGGGTGCAGGTGCCGGCTCCCCAGCACGACCGACGCCGATCGCGCCCCCGCCTCGAGCGACTCCGGCACCGAACACCCGGAAAGCCGCGCGTCCAGGACACCGGCGAAGAATGCGTCACCGGCGCCGTTCGTGTCGATGACCGGCACCGGGACGGCGCTGACGCGATGCACAGTGCCCTCGACATCCACCCCGACCGCGCCCTCAGCGCCGAGCGTGCACACCGCGAGCGTCGCACCGCCGTCGATGCAGGCGCGCAGGAATCCGACGGGATCGGCCAGTCGATCGGCATTGCAGAACACGGCATCCGCCGCATCGAGAAACGGCCGGTGGTACTCGGCCTCGCCGTCGTAGTCGTGCACGTCGACCCAGATCGGTCGCCCGGTCTGGCGCGCAGCGGGCAGCAGACGCAACGGTTCGGCTGCGAGATCGAGCACGATGGCGTCGGAATCCAACATCATCGGCGTCAGCGCCGCGTCGTTCGACCCGGTCTGAGCGGATGGAGTGGACAGGTACAGCGAGACGCGTCCGCCCGTCCTCGTCATCAGGTTGAGGTGGCGTTCGGTGATGTCGCTGTGTCCCCACTCCACCGGCACCCCTGCCGCCTGCAGCGCTTCGCGCACGTGCGTACCGGCAGCGTCGACGCCCGCGAAGGCGTACAGCAGGCTCGACCGACCAAGAGCGGTCAGGCTCAATGCCTTCCCGGCACTCGTGCCGCCGACCGTCTCCCACGTCTCCTCGGCGAACTGCATGTGCGGAACGGGTTCCGGCAGACGATCGAGTACGACGATCGAGTTCCACGAAGCGGGGCCGGCGATGAAGACGGAGGGCGAGGTCACCCCCTCATCTTCGCGCAGTCCCGCGCGCGTCGAGATCAGCCGATGCGGTTGATCAACGAGTCCAGGCCCATCCCGTAGTCGATGCGGACCACGGGCAACGCGAACTTGTCCGTGCCGATCCCTACGGTTCCCGGTTCGATCGTGCGCGCCATCTCGTAACCGGCCTGCGCGACCCCCTGCTTGGAGGTGTCGTTGTAATGGCCGAACGGGTAGGCGATGACCTCACGGACACCGAGGATGTCGCCGGATGCGTTCAGATCCGCGGCGATCTCGTCGGCCGACCAGTTCACCATCCGCCCCTTGCCGTTGTCTCCGGCCTGATGCATGTCGTGCGTGTGCGAGCGGCGCAGCACATACGTGGACGGCGGCGGATCCTGACGGTACGCGGTGATCATGAACGAAGTGGTCAGCAATTTGTACTTGTCCACCACGGGCACCGCGAGGTCGAACCAGGTCTGATCCGCGTCGTCGTCCGTGATGATCACCGAACGGGCGGGCAGGAACAGTCGTCCGTCGATGAACGCGCTGAGCTCATCCCACGTCGGCAGGTAGAACCCGGTGGTCGCGATGTGGTTCATCTGCGCGTCGAAGTCGCCGATGTACGCGTAGTTGCCCCGGAGCCAGCCTTCCTCCCCTTCCGGATTGGTCGTGAACTGGTGATACATCAGGATCGGGACCTGAGCGTTCTCGGCGACGTTCTCGTCGGGGGTCTTCCACGCGGCGTGCAGCTCGATCTGCTGTTCGACGCAGGCGACGGGGTCGGCGCCGTTGATGCGAGCGGCGACCGTGAACGCCGCGGCATCCTCCGGGGTCGCGTACCAGCCGGCGAAGACCCGACCATCCGCATCGGGGATCGGCAGTGCCTGGTACAGGCCGTTCTGCGACTGCAGCGCGGGTTCGAGCGCGATACCGTCTCCGGCGAAGCTGACCGCGCACGCCATCGGATCGTCGGCGTCGGCGAGCAACTGCTCGGCCGGTGACAGCGGCTTCTGGGTCGGTGTGGGCGGGGGCTTTGCACCATCGTCGGTCGCGGTCGGCGGCTGGTCCGCCGCACGGTTCAACCAGAGCGCGGCAGCGGTCGCTCCCCCACCGATCAGAACGACGGCCGCGACGATGAGCGTGATGGCCCGGCGTCGACGCTGAAGACGCGACCTCATCAGACCTCGAACCCCTCCGCGATCATCTCGACGAGCTCTTCGCGCTCCTCGACGGGGAGGAACGTCGCCGCTGCCGCGTTGAACTGGAACGTCTCGAGGTCGTCGAGGTCGTACTCGAACGCCTCGACGAGCAGAGCGAGCTCTCGTGTCAGCGACGTGCCGCTCATGGTGCGGTTATCGACGTTGACCGTGACGGCGAAGCCGAGCTGGTACAGCAGATCGAAGGGGTGGTCGGCGAGCTCGGTACCCCAGGCCGCGATCGCGCCGGTCTGCAGGTTCGACGACGGCGAGAGCTCCAGTGGGATCTCCCGATCGCGGACCCAGCGGGCCAGGTCGCCGAACTGCACCTGCACCTCGTCGCCCTCCTGCGTGATCACCTGCAGGTCTTCGGCGATGCGGACGCCGTGACCGAGGCGCAAGGCCCGTCCGTCGATCAGCGCGGAACGGATCGAGGCGAGACCGGCAGCCTCACCCGCGTGCACCGTCACCGGGAAGAAGTTCTCGGCGAGATAGTCGAAGGCGGCTCGGTGATTCGACGCCGGGAAGCCGTCTTCGGGGCCGGCGATGTCGAAGCCGACGGCGCCGCGTCCGCGGAAGGCGACCGCGAGCTCGGCGATCTCCCGTGCGCGATCGGTGTGCCGCATCGCGGTGATCAGCTGGCCGACGCGGATGCTGCTGCCGGCGCGGTCTGCGGCATCCTCGCCCTCCTCGATCCCTTGCTGCACCGCCTCGACCGTCTGCTCGAGCGAGAGCCCACCGGACAGGTGCTGCTCGGGGGCCCAGCGGACCTCCCCGTAGATCACGCCATCCGCGGCGAGATCCTGGACGAACTCGCGGGCGACCCGGGTCAGCCCCTCCTGCGTCTGCATGACGGCGGTCGTCAGGTCGAAGGTCTTCAGGTACTCGACGAGCGAGCCGGAATCGCTCTGCTTCGTGAACCACTTCCCCAGCGCCGCCGGCTTCGTCTCGGGGACGTCGATTCCCGCGGCATCCGCCAGCTCGATGATCGTCGCCGGACGCAGGGCGCCGTCGAGGTGGTCGTGCAGCGACACCTTGGGAAGGCTTCGCAGCGAGGTCCCCTGAATGGTGACGTCGCCGTTCGGATCGATCGACATGGAATGTACCCCTTCGTTTCCGGTCTTTGAGCGCACCGCAGGCAGACGGAATGCACCGTCGGACCTGAGATTCAGACTACGCGGTGATCCGCTCCCGAACGAGCGGCCCCGATGCCCTCACCGAGGCCTCGTCACCGATCTCCCAGGCACCCTCGACCGCCTCGAGAGCGCGCGGGAAGCGAGCCTCGTCTGCGGCGGAGAGAGTGAACAACGGCTGACCTGCCACGACGCGCTCCCCAGGCTTCGCATGCAGGTCGATACCCGCCTCGAAGATCACCGGGTCCTCTGCGCGCGCACGGCCGGCGCCGAGACGCCATGCCGCGATCCCGAAGGGCAGTGCGTCCAGACGCGTCATCACGCCATCGGCCGAGGCTGTGACGACATGGGTCTCGCGCGCGGTCGGCAGCGGAGCATCCGGATCGCCGTCCTGCGCGCGGATCATCGCCTTCCAGCTGTCCATCGCGCGGCCGTCGTCGAGAGCCGCCTCGACGTCGGCATCCGGCTGACCTGCCAGGGCGAGCATCTCCCTGGCCAGCGCGAGCGTCAGCTCGCGGACGTCGGCCGGTCCGCCACCGGCGAGGATCTCCACCGACTCGCGGACCTCGTTCGCGTTGCCGATCGCGAGCCCGAGCGGCACGTTCATGTCTGTGAGGAGCGCCGTGGTGGCGACACCGGAGTCCGTGCCGAGCGCGACCATGGTGCGGGCCAATTCGCGGGCGCGGTCGATGTCCTGCATGAACGCGCCGGATCCGAACTTCACGTCGAGCACGAGAGCATCCGTGCCCTCGGCGATCTTCTTCGACATGATGCTCGACGCGATCAGCGGGATCGCCTCGACCGTGCCGGTCACGTCGCGCAGCGCGTAGAGCTTCTTGTCGGCCGGCGCGAGGCCGGAGCCGGCCGCGCAGATCACGGCGCCGACGTCGCCCTGCATCTGCGCGAACATCTCCTCGTTGGAAAGCGCCGCGCGCCAGCCGGGGATGGACTCCAGCTTGTCGAGCGTGCCACCGGTGTGACCGAGGCCACGACCGCTCAGCTGCGGCACCGCGACGCCGAACACGGCGACGAGCGGCGCGAGCGGCAGGGTGATCTTGTCGCCGACGCCACCGGTGGAGTGCTTGTCGACGGTCTTCTTGCCGAGGGATGCGAAGCTCATCCGCTCCCCCGAAGCGATCATCGCGTCGGTGAGCACCCGGATCTCGTCGCGCTCCATGCCGCGCTGGAAGACGGCCATCGCGAACGATGCCATCTGCGCGTCGGACACGTATCCGCGGGTGTAGGCGTCGACCATCCATCGCAGCGCCGGCTCGGCGACGACGCCGCCATCGCGCTTGGCACGGATGACGTCAACCGCGTCGTAGGGCTCAACGCTCATCGTGCGTCCTCCAGGTCTCGGGGGCCGAACGCGTCCGGCAGCACCTCGTCGATCGTGCGGATGCCGGAGACGGTCTCCAGCAGCATCCCGGGCATCGCGTGCTCGAACAGCAGCTGACGGCAGCGGCCGCACGGCATGATCGTCTGCCCGTCGTTGTTGACGCACACGAACGCGACCAGCTGGCCGCCGCCGGACATGTGCAGGTCGCCGACCAGTGCGCATTCCGCGCACAGGGTGACGCCGTATGAGGCGTTCTCCACGTTGCAGCCGGCGACGATCCGTCCGTCGCCCACGAGCGCGGCGGCACCCACCTTGTAGCGCGAGTAGGGCGCGTACGCCTTCTCCATCGCGTCGGTGGCGACCTGACGCAGCTCGTCCCAATCGATGTCTGTCATCACTATCCCTTGATGTACGGCTTGCCGTCGGCGGCGGGTGCGCGGACCTTGCCTGCGAATCCAACAACGGCGAGCACGGTCACCACGTACGGCAGCATCTTCATGAACTCACCGGGGATCGGGGATCCGAGATTGCTCAGCAGCGTCTCCAGGTTCATCGAGAACCCGAAGAGGATCGCCGCGAGCGTCGCCCTGATCGGATCCCAGCCGCCGAAGATTACCGCGGCGAGGGCGATGAAGCCGAGACCGTCCGTCATCTCCTTGTCGAAGGCTCCGACCGATCCGAGCGTGAAGTACGCCCCGCCGATACCGGCGATGGAGCCGGCGAGCAGGAGGTTCCAGAAGCGCGTCGGGTTCACCTTGATACCAACGGTGTCTGCCGCCTGCGGGTGCTCGCCGACCGCGCGGAGGCGGAGACCCCAGCGCGAACGGTAGAGCGCCCAGGCGACCAGCGGCACCGCGATGTACATGAGGTACACGATCAGCGTCTGGTTGAACAGCACCGGGCCGAGCACCGGAATCTCGTGGAGCAGCGGGATCGGGATCCTCGGCAGTCGCGGCGGCGTGTTGAACAGGGCTTCGTTCTGGCGCATCAGTGCACCGTGCAGGAAGCTCGTCAGCCCGGTGATGAGCACGTTGAGCACGACACCGACGATGACCTGATCGACGATGTAACGGATCGCGAAGAGGGCGAGCACGGCAGCCACGAGGGCGCCACCCACCATGGCCGCAATGATTCCGATGACGTAGCTCCCGGTCATCGACGCGACGAGTGCGGAACTGAAAGCCGCCAGCAGGAACTGCGCCTCGATCGCGACGTTCACGACACCGGCGCGCTCACCGATGACGCCGCCGAGGGCTCCGAAGATCAGCGGCACCGACAGCGAGACGGCGCCGAAGAGCAGTCCGGTGACGGGGACGAGACCGTCTGCGGCCGACCAGGTGAGGAACGCGAAGACGGCGACGAACGCGAACACGATCGGCAGCCAGAGGCCGACGCGCCGGTAGCCCATCACACGAACGGTCGCGTAGACGGCGAGGGCGACGAGGATGAGGGAGCTGACGAACACCGTCGGCCACGTCGGGACTCCGATGTCCGGCAATGCCAGCGAAGACGTGCGGTCCGCGAGGCGGAAGACGCTCGTGCCGCTTCGGCCCGCCGGGAGGGCGAGCAGAAGGAGGAGCACCGAGACGATGCCGAGCGAGATCGGCAGCTTGAAGCTGCGCTGGCGCACCGTCTCGCGAAGGATCGTGCCGTCGGCTGCGGTGGTGGCTGCGATGGCGCTCATGCGGCCACCTCCTTCTTCGCGCGACGCACGGGACGGGGCGATGCGCCCTCCTTCGGGAGGAAGAAGATCGCGCGGATCAGCGGGGGTGCCGCGATGAAGAGCACGATCAGCGCCTGCACGACGAGGACGATGTCGACCGGGATGTCCTGCGAGGTCTGCATCGTGAAACTGCCCGCCTTGAGCGCCCCGAACAGGATGCCGGCCCAGAGCACGCCCCACGCCCGGCTGCGGCCGAGGAGCGCGACGGTGATCGCGTCGAAGCCGATGCCGGCATCGATTCCGGCCTCGAAACCGCTCGTGATCGTGCCGGACATCTGATTGACGCCGGCGAGTCCGGCCAGAGCGCCGGCGATGCCCATCGCGTAGACGATGGTGCGGCCGACGTTGACGCCGGCGGCCCGGGCGGCGTTGGGGTTCTCCCCCACCGCACGCATCCGGAACCCGAGGCTGGATCGCTCGATGAGCCACCACACGAAGACCACGGCGAGGATCGAGACCAGGAAGCCCGCGTTCACCGAGAGCGGTGCCGTGAACAGCAGCGGGAACTGCGCCGTCTCCGGCGTGGGCGGTGAGATCGGCTGCGATCCCCCTGGGCGCTGCAGCAGACCGGGCGTGGCCAGCAGCCAGGAGATGAAGTAGTACGCGATGAAGTTGAGCATGATCGTCAGGATCACCTCGTGCGCGCCCGTCTTCGCCTTGAGGAACCCGACGAGTCCACCCCAGACCATGCCGCCGAGAAGTCCGGCGATGATGGTCAGCGGGAGGTGGATGAAAATCGGGGCCTGCACGGTGAAAGCGACGACGGATGCCGCAGCGACGCCCATGAGCATCTGGCCCCGGCCACCGATGTTGAACAGGCCGACGCGGAACGCCAGTGCGACACCGAGGCCGGCCGCGATGAGCGGCGTGGCGAAGTTCAGGGTGTCGGTGATCGGCTTGATCGCGCGCAGGAAGTTCGGCGCGTTGTAGTTGTAGATCGCCCCGCGGAACAGTGCGGCGTAGGCGCCGGAGACCGCCTCCCAGATCGCGGCGAACGTGTCGCCCGGCTTCTGGAAGAAATACCCCGTCGCCCTCTGCACGTCCGGATTGGTCGCAGCGATGAGGACGCCGCCGATGAGCATCGCGAGGACGATCGCCAGCACGGCGCGAACAGCGCTTCCTCCGGCGATGTCGCGGATGACGGTGTTCTGCCGAGGCGCGGCCTCGACCTCTGTCTTCTTCTCGGCGACTCCACTCACGAGGCGACCTCCTTCTCCGCGGCGCCGGGCAACTCGCCGGCCATCATGAGTCCGAGCACCTCGCGCGGAGCATTACCCGGCACGATGCCGACGATGCCACCGCGGTACATGACCGCGATCCGGTCGGCGAGTGCCGATACCTCGTCGAGTTCCGTGGAGACCACGATGACCGGAACGCCGGAGTCCCTGGTCTCGACGATGCGCTCGTGCACGAATTCGATGGAACCGACGTCGATGCCCCTGGTCGGCTGCGATGCCACGAAGAGCTTCAGCTCGCGACTCAGTTCACGCGCGAGGACGACCTTCTGCTGGTTGCCGCCGGACAGACGCCCGGCGGCGGCATCCGGCCCCTGGGTGCGGATGTCGAACTCGTCGATCTGCTCTCTCGCGAAGGCGTCGAGAGCTTTGCGCTGGAGCGTGGCGACCCGGAAGAAGGGGGCGCCGTCGGAGGAGCGGTTGAGAATGAGGTTCTCGGCGACGCTGAACTCGCCGACCAGGCCGTCTTCCTTGCGGTCCTCGGGGACGAAGCCGACGCCCGCATCGATGACGCCCTGGACACTGCGGCCGAGCAGTTCTTCGCCGTCGAGGGTGATGCTGCCGGTGGCCTTGTGCTGCAGTCCGATGATCGCCTCGGTGAGCTCGGTCTGGCCGTTGCCCTGCACCCCGGCGATCGCGAGGATCTCGCCCGGTCGCACTTCGAAGCTCACGTCGTTGACGACGATCTGCCCCGCCTCGTCGATCACCCGAAGGCGATCGACCACGAGTCCGCCGCTGCGGAGGTTGGGCTCTCCCTTGCTCACGGTGAGCTCGACCGCGCGACCGACCATGAGCGCTGCCATCTCGGTGTTGGATGCGGTGGGGTCGGCCTCGCCGACGACCTTGCCGAGGCGGATGACCGTGATCTTGTCCGCCACTTCGCGGACCTCACGCAGTTTGTGGGTGATGAAGACGATCGCCGTGCCCTCATCGCGGAGCTGGCGCATGATGCCCATCAGCTCGTCGGTCTCCTGAGGGGTGAGTACCGCGGTCGGTTCGTCGAAGACCAGCACCTTGGCATCACGGGAGAGCGCCTTGATGATCTCGACGCGCTGCTGGACGCCGACCGGGAGGTCGCCGACGATGGCGTCCGGGTCGATCTCGAATCCGAAGCGCTGGCTGACGGCGCGCACGTGCGCGCGAGCAGCGGCCAGATCGAGTCGACCGGCGAAACCGGTCTTCTCGTGGCCGAGCATGACGTTCTCGGCGACGGTGAAGACGGGGATGAGCATGAAGTGCTGGTGCACCATGCCGATGCCCGCTGCCATCGCGTCGCCAGGACCGGCGAAGTGCTGCACCACGTCGTCGAGAAGGATCTCCCCCTCGTCGGCCGTGTACAGCCCGTAGAGGACGTTCATCAGCGTCGACTTCCCCGCGCCGTTCTCGCCGAGCAGGCAGTGGATCTGGCCCGGCTCGACGGTGAGGCTGATGTGGTCGTTCGCGACGAGGGAACCGAAGCGCTTGGTAATCCCACGGAGCTCAAGCTTCATAATCTCAATCTATCGATCAGAGGAGCGGCCGGACAGATGCTGAGCATCTGTCCGGCCGCGTCCTGTACTGCAGATTTCGGTTACGGCGATGCCGGCGACTCGACTTTGATCGAACCGTCGATGATGCCTTCCTGGATCGCCTTGAGCTCGTCGGCGAGTGCCGGGTCGACCTTGCTCTCGAAGTCATGGAACTCAGACAGCGAGACGCCGCCGTTCTCCAGCGTCCCGACGAACGGGGTGGCGTCGAAGTTGCCCTCGGCAGCCTCCATCACCGCGTCGTAGACCGCGACGTCCATACCCTTCATGATCGACACGAGGAGCAGGTCGCCGACGCTCGGGTCAGTGGTGAACACATCGGCGTCGACGCCCATCAGGGCGATGTTGCCGCCGGAGTCACGGATCGCCTGTGCAGCGGACTGGTAGATCGGACCGCCGACCGGCAGCAGCACATCGGCGCCCTGGTCGATGATGCCCTGAGCAACCTGCTTCGCCTTGTCGTTCGCGGCGAACTCGTCGGTGAACTGGCCCTCCTGCGAGGCGATGTCCCAGCCGACGACCTTGACGTCTTCGCTCTTCTCCTTGTTGAAGTGCTCGACGCCGAGCTGGAAGCCGTCCATGAAGATCGTCACCGGCGGGATCTTGGCGCCACCGAAGGTGCCGACCGTGCCGGACTCGGAGTACGACGCCGCGGCGTAACCGCCGAGGAACGCAGCCTGGGCGGTGTCGAAGACCAGGGGCTTGATGTTCGGAGCATCCGTCTCGCCGTCGAAGTCGGCGTCGGCCCAGTCGTCGATGATCGCGTACTGGATGTCGGGGTTCGCGGTCGCCGCCTCGATGGTCGGGGCGCTGAGCTTGAAGCCGACCGAGACGATGAACGTGCAGCCCTCGGACGCGAGCGCGTCGAGGTTGGACACGTAGTCGCTCGCCGATTTCGACTCGGTCTTACTGACCTCGACACCGAGCTCGTCGGCGGCCTTGGTCAGACCTTCGAATCCGAGCTGGTTGAAGGACTTGTCGTCGAAGCCGCCCTCATCGGAGACCATGCATGGCTTGAAGTTGTCGACGGCGGGACCGGCGTCGCCACCATCGGGGGTTTCAGTGGGCGCCTGGCCGCAGCCTGCGAGTGCGAAGATGACGCCGGCGACTGCCGTCGCGCCAAGCAGCTTCTTGGTGGTGGAGATGGTCAACTCGTGCCTCCCTGAGCGAATCCGCGGCCATCGCGGATCGCTCAAAGTTACCCACTGTTTCAGGATTTGTGCACGCCCGAGGCAGAGCCGCTATCGAATGGTTACAAAGCTGAAACCAAGACAGCCGATGAGCATGTGGACATGCTCATCAGAGCACGTCGCCCCGACCGGTCAGCTTGAGCGACTCGACGACGCCCTTGACGCGCTGCGCGTGCTCCACCGTCGTCACCAGCAGGGCGTCCGGGGTGTCGACCACGACGATGTCCTGCACCCCGATGAGGCTGATCACCCGGGACGTCTGACTGACCAGGATGCCGCTCGCGGCGTCCGACAGCACGCGTGCGTTGGGGCCTAGGACGGCCAGGTCGTTCTTGCGGCCGTGCGTGATGAGCTTGGTGAGCGAGGCGAAGTCGCCGACGTCGTCCCAGTCGAAGTGACCGGGGATCACGGCGAGCCGTCCGAGCTCGGCGGCGGGTTCCGCCACGGCGTAGTCGATCGCGATCTTCTTCAGCCCCGGCCAGATCCGGTCGACCGCCGGCCCGCGGAGTTCGCGGTCGTCCCAGGCGTCGGCGAGCTCCTGCAGTCCGGCGTGCAACTCCGGCTCGTTGCGGGCGAGCTCCTCGAGCAGCACGCTCGCCTTCGCGATGAACATGCCGGCGTTCCAGAGGTAGTTGCGGTCGGCGATGTACTCCTTGGCCGTCTCCAGGTCGGGTTTCTCGACGAACCGCTCCACGAGAGCCGCCTCCGGAGCTCCGGATACGACCAGTTCCCCGGCCTTCTTGATGTATCCGAAACCGACGGACGGTTCCGTCGGCGGAATCCCGATGGTGCAGATGTAGCCCTCCCTGGCGACCTGCACCGCCTGCTGCACAGCCCACTCGAAGACCTGGGTTCCGCGGATCACATGATCGGCACTGAACGAGCCGATGATCACGTCGGGTTCACGACGATGCAGGATGGCGGCGGCGAGCCCGATCGCCGCCGCGGATTCCCTGGGCTCGGACTCGAGGAAGACATTGAGATCTGCGATCCCGGGAAGCTCGCCCTCGACGGCGGCGCGGTGGGCGCGACCGGTGACGACGGCGATCCGGTCGGGGCCGGCCAGCGGTTCGAGTCGATCCCACGTGTCGCGCAGGAGCGAGTGACCCGATCCGGTGAGATCGTGCAGGAACTTCGGCGCATCCGCGCGGGAGAGCGGCCACAGCCTGCTGCCGATGCCTCCGGCCGGAATCACCGCGTAGAAGTCTTCGATGGGCTCGGTCATCGGGCCAGCGTATCCTCCCTCGATACGTCTCGACGTCGAGACACTTAGGTTCCCCTTCGTCGCTCCAGGGCTTCCGGCGGGAATAGGATGGATCCCGATCGGGCGTGCCTGCGACATGACGGGCTCACACTTGGACAAGCGCAGCACGCGACCGAGTCACATCGATCCAGGGAGGACGACCGTGTCCACAAGCGCTCGCTTGACACCGTCGATTTCGGAAACCACTTCCAAGACCCCGCGCGGCACCCTCTACCGGGGCCGCGAAGGCATGTGGTCGTGGGTGCTTCATCGCATCACCGGAGTCGCCATCTTCTTCTTCCTATTGGTGCACGTGCTCGACACGGCGCTGATCAGGGTGTCGCCGGAGGCGTACAACGCCGTCATCGGCACGTACAAGAACCCGATCATGGCGCTCGGCGAGGTCGTCCTCGTCGCCGGCATCGTGTTCCACGCGATGAACGGCCTGCGCATCATCGCGGTCGACTTCTGGTCGAAGGGCGCGAAGTACCAGCGACAGCTGTTCTGGGGCGTGCTTCTCGTGTGGGGCATCATCATGGCCGGCTTCGTGCCGCGCCACCTGATGCTCGCTTTCGCCGGCTTCGGAGGAGGACACTGATGGCCACGCAGACCGTCGCAGCCCCGGCGCGCCGTCAGCGCGGCGTCAACCTGGAGAAGTGGGGCTGGCTCTTCATGCGCGGCTCCGGCGTCATCCTGGTCGTGCTCATCTTCGGGCACCTGTTCGTCAACCTGATGGTCGGCGAAGGCATCCACGCGCTGGACTTCGCCTTCATCGCCGGCAAGTTCGCCACGCCGTTCTGGCAGTGGTGGGACGTGCTGATGCTGTGGCTCGCGCTGCTGCACGGCGCGAACGGCATGCGCACGATCGTCAACGACTACGTGACGACCGAGAAGGTGCGCAAGGTCCTGGTCGGCGCGATCGTCCTCGCCGCCGGACTCCTGATCATCCTCGGCACCCTCGTCGTGTTCACGTTCGACCCGTGCCTGGGTGTGACCGAGGCGAGCTCGCTGTGGGACACCTGCCAGGCACTGGGCAAGTAGAAGAGAAGGCATACGAGAAGTGACTACTGAGACCCAGGATTCCGTCGTCCGCGACGGCGTGCACTACCACCAGTTCGACATCGTCATCGTCGGCGCCGGCGGCGCCGGGATGCGCGCGGCGATCGAGGCCGGCTCCGGCGCGAAGACCGCCGTGATCTCGAAGCTCTATCCGACGCGCTCGCACACGGGTGCCGCGCAGGGCGGCATGGCCGCCGCCCTCGCGAACGTCGAAGAGGACTCCTGGGAGTGGCACACCTTCGACACCGTCAAGGGCGGCGACTACCTGGTCGATCAGGATGCTGCGGAGATCCTCGCGAAGGAAGCCATCGACGCGGTCATCGACCTCGAGAACATGGGCCTTCCCTTCAACCGCACCCCCGAGGGCAAGATCGATCAGCGTCGCTTCGGCGGGCACACCGCAGAGCACGGCAAGACGCCGGTGCGCCGCGCGTGCTACGCCGCCGACCGCACCGGTCACATGATCCTGCAGACGCTGTTCCAGAACTGCGTCAAGCTCGGTATCAACTTCTTCAACGAGTTCTACGTGCTCGATCTGCTGACGGTGAAGGATGCCGACGGCAAGACCGAGATCTCGGGCGTCGTGGCCTACGACCTCTCCACCGGCGAGCTGCACGTGTTCCAGGCGAAGGCCGTGATCTTCGCGACGGGCGGCTTCGGCAAGATCTTCAAGACCACCTCCAACGCCCACACCCTCACCGGTGACGGCGTCGGAATCGTCTGGCGCAAGGGCCTCCCCCTCGAGGACCTCGAGTTCTTCCAGTTCCACCCGACCGGCCTCGCCGGCCTCGGCATCCTCCTCACCGAGGGAGCCCGCGGTGAGGGCGCGATCCTGCGCAACGCCTCCGGTGAGCGCTTCATGGAGCGCTACGCCCCCACCATCAAGGACCTCGCCCCGCGTGACATCGTCGCCCGTTGCATGGTCCAGGAGGTCGCAGAGGGCCGCGGCGCCGGACCGCACAAGGACTACGTGCTGCTGGACTGCACGCACCTGGGAGCCGAGGTCCTCGAGACCAAGCTCCCCGACATCACCGAGTTCGCCCGCACCTACCTGGGCGTCGACCCGGTGGTCGAGCCGGTCCCGGTGATGCCGACAGCGCACTACGCCATGGGCGGCATCCCCACGAACAACAACGCCGAGGTGCTGGCCGACAACACCACCGTCGTGCCGGGTCTGTACGCGGCCGGTGAGTGCGCGTGCGTCTCCGTGCACGGCGCGAACCGTCTCGGCACCAACTCGCTCCTGGACATCAACGTCTTCGGCAAGCGCGCCGGCCGTCAGGCCGTCGAATACGTCAAGACCGCCGAGTTCGTGCCGCTGCCGGAGGACCCGGCCGGTTTCGTCAAGGGCATGCTCGAAGGCCTGCGCAACAACCAGGGCACCGAGCGCATCGCAGTGCTCCGCAAGGCGCTGCAGGACGAGATGGACAAGGGCGCGCAGGTGTTCCGCACCCACGACTCGCTCGAGCACGTCCTCGGCGTGATCAAGGAGCTGCGCGACCGCTACCGGAACGTGCACGTCGACGACAAGGGTCAGCGGTTCAACACCGACCTGCTCGAGGCCGTCGAGCTGGGGTTCCTCCTCGACATCGCCGAGGTCGTCGTCTACGCCGCACAGAACCGCCAAGAGAGCCGTGGCGGCCACATGCGCGACGACTTCCCGAACCGCAACGACGAGAAGTACATGCAGCACACGATGGCGTACCTGACCGGCGACGCGCACTCGTCCACGCCGAGCGACCACATCAAGCTGGACTGGAAGCCCGTCGTGTTCACCAAGAACGAGAAGGGCGAGTTGAACTACCCGCCCATGGAGAGGAAGTACTGAGCATGTCGAAAGCCATAGCCGACGCGCCCGCTGCGGATGCCCCCATCCAATCGTTCATCGTCACCTTCAACATCCGCCGATTCGACCCCGAGGTCGACGCGGAACCGCACTGGGTCGACTACGACGTGGAGCTCTACTCCACCGACCGTGTACTCGACGCCCTGCACAAGATCAAGTGGGAAGTCGACGGCTCGCTCACCTTCCGTCGCTCCTGTGCGCACGGCATCTGCGGCTCGGACGCGATGCGCATCAACGGTCGCAACCGTCTCGCCTGCAAGACCCTGATCAAGGACTTGGACATCTCCAAGCCGATCTACGTCGAGGCCATCAAGGGCCTCCCGCTGGAGAAGGACCTCGTCGTCGACATGGAGCCGTTCTTCGCGTCCTACCGCGAAGTTCAGCCGTTCCTCGTCGCCGGCTCCGTCCCCGAGAAGGGCAAGGAGCGCGTCCAGTCGATCGCCGACCGCGAGATCTTCGACGACACCACGAAGTGCATTCTGTGCGCGGCGTGCACGTCGTCGTGCCCGGTGTTCTGGACCGACGGCCAGTACTTCGGCCCGGCCGCGATCGTCAACGCGCACCGCTTCATCTTCGACTCGCGCGACGACAACGCCGCGGTGCGTCTCGACATCCTCAACGACAAAGAGGGCGTCTGGCGCTGCCGCACGACCTTCAACTGCTCCGAGGCATGCCCGCGCGGCATCGAGGTCACCAAGGCCATCGCCGAGGTCAAGCAGGCTGTGCTGCGCGGCGGTCGCTGAGCGTACGGCCGTGCGCGCCAGACACCTGAAGGAGCGCGTGATCGCGTCCTTTCCGGTGCGGGTCTGGCGGCACTTCCTGCGGCAGAACGGCTTCCTCCTCTCGGCGGGGATGAGCTATCAGGGTTTGTTCGCCCTGTTCGCGTTGCTCTACATCGCGTTCGCGGGCGCCGGCCTCTGGCTCGGCGGAAGCCCGCGCGCGATCCGCGCCCTCATCGATGGCGCGAACGCCTACATTCCCGGGCTGATCAGTAAGAACGGCGTCGCGTCCCCTGCCGAGGTCGAAGCGATCGCCCAGTCGACGACGGGCGTGCTCAGCGTGACCGGTGCCATCGCGGCGATCGTCGTGATCTGGTCCGCCACGACCGCCGTGACCTTCACCCGTCGCGCGATCCGCGACATCTTCGGACTCCCCTTCGATGCGCGCAACTTCCTGCTGCTGAAGCTCTGGGATCTCATCGCCGCAGCCGCGTTCGGGCTGTCGCTGCTTCTCGGATCGGCGCTCAGCGTGTTCGGGGTCTGGGCGCTCGCGCAGGCCGTCGAGGCCTTCGGCGGAGACGCGTCCCGGCCGATGTACGAGGTCGGCGTGCGGATATCGTCGATCCTCATCGCGTTCGCGATGGATGCCGCCGCTCTTGCGCTGCTGGTGCGCTACCTCACCGGAACATCGCTGCGCTGGCGGCGCGTCCTGCCCGGCGCACTGATCGGCGGCGGAGCTGTCGTCGTGCTGCAGCTCGGAGCAGGTCTGCTGTTGTCGCACACCCCCACGAACCCGCTCCTGGCGACCTTCGCCGTCGCCGTCGCGATCCTGCTCTGGTGCCGGGCGGTCTCGATCGTCGTCCTCGTCGCGGCGTCCTGGATCGCGGTCGGCGCCGCAGATCATGACCAGCCGCTGATGGCGAAGGCGGAGAGCATCACGCACGAGGACGAAGTGCAGGCGCTCGTGATCGCCGCACGGGTGCGCGTTCAGCGGACTCAGGAAGCTCTCGACGACGCCGCGTGGTGGCGAGCACCCCTCGTCTCCCATCGCCTGCGTCGTGCACGCACCGAATGGCGCAGAGCCCTCGAGGAGGCCGAGGAAGCGGGGGTCGCGGTGGTAGAGCCCCCGAGACGGAACGACGATGTCGGAGACGCTCGTTAGGCTTGAGGCATGCCTCATCTGCGTGTCGCCACAGTCAATGTCAACGGAATTCGGGCCTCGGTCCGCAATGGGATGCACGCCTGGCTGGATTCTGCCGATGTCGATGTGCTCACTCTGCAGGAGGTCCGCGGGCAGGACGAGCATCTCGAGGCCGCCTTCCCCGGCTGGTCGATCGTGCACGACGAGGCCACCGCGAAGGGACGCGCCGGCGTCGCGATCGTGAGCCGCACCCCCGCCCTCGCGACCCGCACCGCATTCGGTGACGACGACTTCGATTCGAAGGGGCGCTGGCTCGAAGGGGACTTCGTCCTCGGCGACCGGCCGATCACCATCGTCAGTGCCTACGTGCACTCCGGCGAAGCCGAGACGCCGCGCCAAGAAGAGAAGTGGCGCTTCCTCGAGGCCTTCGGACCGCGCCTGAGCGAGCTCGCAGCCGACGATGCCCTCGCGGTCGTCACCGGCGACCTCAACGTCGGGCACCGCGAACTCGACATCAAGAACTGGCGGGGCAACCGCAAGAAGTCCGGCTTCCTGCCGCGTGAGCGCGCCTATTTCGATCGCTTCCTCGGTGCGGTCGGAGCCGAGATCACCGGTGTCGACGGATCAGTGGGTCCGGGTCTCGGCTGGGTCGACGTGGGCCGACGCTTCCACGGCGAGGTCGAGGGGCCGTACACGTGGTGGTCGGCACGCGGTCAGGCGTTCGACAACGACACCGGCTGGCGCATCGATTACCACCTCGCCTCCCCCGCCCTCGCGGAGCGCGTCGGCGCCTATCACGTGGCTCGAGCGGCGTCCTACGACCAGCGCTGGAGCGATCACGCGCCGGTGGTCGTCGACTACTCGTACTGAGATTCGGCGTCGCCGAGATCGTTCGGCCGGTACCAGCCGCGATACTCCAGGACGGTACCCAGCAGCGGGTGTCGAGCTTCCATCGCGATGGTCCTCCGCTGATGCTCGGCGTCCCACCCGTCTTCGACGGAGACGACGATCCCGAAGGGCCCTCGGAGCGGGATCCGTCGCCCTCCAAGAACCAGGGCGACGTGGCGGGACTGCATCCGGAGCGATCCGTGATCCGTCACCGTGCAGTCCAGGATGAGCTCGACCCGCCGGCGATCGCCGAGGAGGTTGCGCAGACCACCGGCCTCAGGATCCTCGACGAGACGATCGCTGATCACCTCCGTCGCCCCGGGAAACTCGAATCGGCGTGTCGTCTCCAGCACCGCGCGACCTGCGGCGGTTCTCGATGCACGCGCGGTCAGCACGAAAGGCACGTCTGCGCCGAAGCGGGTGAGGAGCAGCGACGACCCGAGGACGGGACGGGCGAGGAACGCCAGCCGTCCGAACCGGCTGCCCGCCGTCTCGAAGACTCCGTGCACGGAGTCCTCCGGGGCGTGGGGCTGGCTCAGCTGCGCCAGGATCGCCGGATGGAGCTGTTGCGATCGGACACCCAGTGCACGGAGGAAGACGTCGCCCTGTGCGATCACTCGCGACGCTCTTCGCGGTAGGGCTTCGCTGTCTGCGGCGCGTCCGTGCCCTCCGGAAACTCGCAGGCGAACTCCCCGCGGTACCCGAAGAGGAAACCGAGCAGTGCATTTCGCACCTCGAGATCGATGACGAAGCACTGCCGCTCTTCGTCGTAGTGCTCGGTGAGGTGGGCTCGGCCGCTGAACAGCATCGGGAACCGGAACGACACCGGGCCCTCATAGAACCGCTGCGCGCCCGAGGCCAGGCGCAGACCGCCGTCGTCGGTGACGGACAGGTCGAGATCCACCGCGAGATGCTGATGCGTGCCCAGGTAGTCCACGATCCTGCCGCGACGCTCGCTGTAGATCATCGTCGCATCGAAGCGGCGACGGCGCCCCGGTCGGATATCCATCGTCCGCACGAAGGTGACGGTCTCTCGGCCGAGGCTGTCGACGTAGGCGTGGTTGTCGATCTGGAACGGGATGTTCTGCCCCTTCTCGGGGAACATGATGTTGCGCAGGGTCCCGAACGCCAGGAACGGCAGCGTCCACCACGGTCCACGCCGCACCTCCGACATCACGCCGCGCCCGATGCAGCCATAGCCGGCAGCGACACCGACACCGAATCGCCGCTGCAGCTGCGGATGCAGGCGCTCGAAATCGGCACCGAGTGCACGGCGGAACACGCCGTCGGTCGGCATCACGAGGTGATCTCCGCGAGCGAATCGGGGGCGGCCTGCATCACGGAGCCGCCGTCATCGCGCGCGGGACGCGACATGCAGCGTCCGGCGCGAGCCCGCGGTCGTTCTCCAGGGAGCAACGAGCGCCACCAGGTCGTCTTCTCGGGAACGACATCCTCCTCTGCCCAGATCCGGAGCCGATCGAAACTCCACGCGGTGAGCCACCAGACGAACCGCCGTGTGATCAGCGGGTCGAGGATGCGGCCGATCGGACCCCAGCCCGGCTGATAGTCGTATCCGGTGAGGAAACGCACTCCATCATCCGTCGGGATGTAACGCCAATAGCCGCGACCGCTGCCGAGCGGCGAGAGCCGGTCGGCAGCATCGAACACGAGGGCGGAGGTGCGCTCGCCGTGCCGACCGTGACGGGTGCCGAGAGAAGAACCGGTGCCACGGAACTTGTGCAGTCCGAGGTCGAGCTCGTAATCGAACTCCTGCGCCCCGTTCTCGCGGACTCGCGTGGGCCTGATCGACGTGAAACGGGCATCCCAGCGCACGTGCGAGGTGGGGTCCTGAGTGCGTTCCCACACCGTCTCCAGGGGTGCCCGAATGAGAATCTCGACGTAGAGCGCGCGATCCTGCGTCGCGTGAGCGCGCCTCCTCCGGCCGTGCGGGGTCTTCATGCGCCCAGCCTAGATGTTCGTTCTCCACGCGCCCTGCGTGACCATCACGCCGTGAGCAGCGCCGCGATGAGTCCGACGGCGACGAGCACGTAGACGAGCATGCTCCACATGTAGGCGGCGCCACGGAGGCTGGAGCGGAAGATCAGCGGCACCACGACGGCTGTGAGCAGGCCCAGCCCGAGCGCGAGGACCGTGCCGAAGATCATCGCGTATCCGTGCGGATCGCCGGTGCCCCAACCGAAGCGGCTGCTGAGGGCCATCCCGCCGAGCAGCAGGAAGGGCACTCCGAACCCCGCGGCGAGCACACCTCCGACGATCCGGATGACGCGGTCACCCGACGCCGTCTGCACCTGCACCATCGGCCAAGTCTGCCAGCACCGGATTCTGCGCCACCAGCATCACCATAGGATTGATATCGTGACGAAACCTCGCCTCTACTCAGGAATGCAGCCATCCGCCGATTCTCTTCAGATCGGCAACTACATCGGCGCGCTCCTGCAGTGGCGTGATCTGCAGAGCGCATACGACGCCTACTTCTCGGTGGTCGACCTGCACGCGCTCACCGTCGCGCAGGACCCGGCCGAACTGCGGGAGAAGACCCGTCGCACGGCCGCGCAGTACATCGCGGCGGGCATCGAACCCTCGCAGTCGACGCTGTACGTGCAGTCGCACGTCCGCGCGCACACTGAACTCGCCTGGATTCTGGGCACCATCACCGGGTTCGGCGAAGCCGGCAGGATGACCCAGTTCAAGGACAAGTCGGCACGCTACGGGCAGGACGCGGCGAGCGTCGGCCTGTTCACCTACCCGGTCCTGATGGCAGCGGACATCCTGCTGTATCAGACCGACGTGGTGCCGGTCGGCGACGACCAGAAGCAGCATGTCGAACTCACACGCGACCTCGCAGAGCGCTTCAACTCGCGCTTCGGCGAGACTTTCACGGTGCCGAACCCGGTGATCCAGAAGGACACCGCGCGCATCTACGACCTGCAGAACCCGACCTCCAAGATGTCGAAGTCCGCAGAGAGCGACGCGGGCGTCATCTGGATGCTGGACGACCCGGCGAAGTCGGCGAAGAAGATCATGCGCGCTGTCACCGACAACGAGGGATCGGTGCGGTTCGACCGGGAGAACAAGCCGGGCGTCTCCAATCTGCTGACGATCTATGCGGCCCTCACCGGCCGTCAGGTGCCGTCGATCGAAGACGAGTACGCAGGTCGCGGGTACGGCGACTTCAAGAAGGGCCTCGCCGAGGTCGTCGTCAACGAGTTCGAGCCGGTCAGAGCGCGAGCCCTCGAGCTCCTCGACGACCCGGCCGAGCTCGATCGCATCCTCGCCGCGAACGCCGGGCGGGCGGATGCCGTCGCCGACGTCACTCTCCGCACCGTCTACGATCGCGTCGGCCTGCTGCGACGCGTCTGACACTCGCCGTTAGGATGGGGTCGTGACTGATCCGCAGCTGCCCCCGCCCGGCGTGCCTCCCGTTCCGGCGGCACCGTACGGAACGGTACCGGCCCCCGCCTTCCCGCAGCCGCCGGTCGCACCCGGATATCCGCAGCCCGTCGCTCCGGCGCACCCGCAGGCACCGGTCTACCAGGCGCCTCCGGGCGCCTACCACGTGCCGGTGGGCGGCTACGCGGCCCCGGCCGGCGCTTATCCGGTGCCGGCCGCCCCCGAGCGGCGATCGCCGTTCCTCGGCACCCTGGCGCTGATCTTCTCCCTCGTCGCCGCCGTCGCGACCCCGATCATCGTCGGCTTCGCCGCATACGAGATCGGCCGGCGCATCCCCGGCGCAGCCGATTACATGAGCGACGTCGACTCGCTCGCCTTCCTCTCCCCCGCCCGCGACCAGGTGCTGTGGGCGGAGCTCGCATTCTGGGCCGGTACGTTGCTCGGCATCGCAGCGATCGTCGTGGGGATCATCGCGATCCGACGCCGACAGGGCCGAGGACAGGGCATCGCGGCTCTTGTCGTCGCGATCATCGCGCCGCTCATCTTCTTCGTCGTGCTGGTGATCGCCCTGAGCACCGGGACGGCCGCCGGCTTCATCGACTACGACTACTCCAGCTGACGCGAAGGACAGCGCTCAGCGCGGCGCGTGGTGCTTCTGCTGCGCCGCGAGCAGTCCTTCCGCGACGAGCAGTTCGACGGCGTCGGCCGCATCGGAGACGAGGATCGGCACGTTCGCCCGCTCCTCTTTGCCGAAAGGCGCGAGCACCCAGTCCGCCGCATCCTGACGTCCGGGCGGACGTCCGATGCCCACGCGCACACGCGGGAAGTCGGCGGTGCCGATCGCGCTCGCGACGTCGCGAACCCCGTTGTGGCCGCCGTGGCCGCCGCCGATCTTCAGTTTCACCGTGTCGAACGGGATGTCCAGTTCATCGTGCACGACGATGACCTGCTCTGCGGGTACCGAGTAGAAGCGGGCGAGAGCAGCGACCGGGGTACCGGAGACGTTCATGAACGTGTTCGGCTTCGCCAGCACCAGCTTGTCGGCACCCGGCCGCAGCCAGGTCTCGACGACGCGAGCTCCGCCCTTGTGCTCGCGGAAGCTCTCGCTGCGACGTGCCGCCAGTTCGTCGACGACGAGCTGGCCGATGTTGTGCCGGGTCGCCTCGTACCGGGGTCCCGGGTTCCCGAGTCCCACCACGAGCCAGGTGGATGCCATCAGTGGTCCTTCCGCGCGCGACCTCCCGTGCCCTGCAGCAGCGGGGGTCGCGACCAGTATGACGGCCGGATACGACAGAGGGGACGCGATCGGATCGCGTCCCCTCTGTTCCGAACCGGTCGGAGATTACTCGGCAGCGGCCTCGGTGGCCTCTTCCGCAGCAGCCTCGTCCTCGGTCGCCTCAGCGGCGGACGGGACGGAGATCGCGACGACGAGCACCTCGGGGTCGGAGAGCAGCGTCGAACCCTTGGGCAGCACGACGTCGGCGGCCGTGATGTGCGCGCCCTCCTCGAGACCCTCGACGGAGACCTCGATGTTCTGCGGGATGTGCGTGGCCTCGGCCTCGATCGACAGGGTGTTCGCGTCCTGGTTCACGATCGTGCCGGAAGCGGACTCGCCGACGACGATGATCGGGATGTCGATCGCGACCTTCTCGCCCTTCTTCACGACGAGCAGGTCGATGTGCTCGATGATCTGGTGCACGGGGTCCTTCTGGACATCCTTGACGAGGGTGAGCTGGTCGCCCTTGCCATCGATCTCGAGCTCGAGCACGGCGTTGGCGCGGCGGATGATGAGCGAGACCTGGTGGCCCGGCAGCGCGACGTGCACCGGCTCGGTGCCGTGGCCGTAGATGACGGCGGGGATCTTGCCGGCAGCGCGGAGGCGGCGGGCGTAGCCCTTGCCGAAGTTCTCGCGAAGCTCGGCGTGGACCTTGGTGTCTTCAGACATGGGGATTCTCCTTCGGGGCACGCAGCGAAGGGGCCGCGCGGTGGTCTTGGAATTGTGGGCTCGAACGCAAACGCGTGAGGTAAGCCACCGGGCTCGCTCCGCCGCGTCGATAACGGACGTTCTCGCACGCGCGGAAGCGTCCCTCGCCGAGGTACTCCTCAATGGTACCGGATGACGCGGTAGGCTGAGGACACCAGCTTTTTCTGCGCAGAACACGGAGACCCCTCATGCTCGACGGCGCCTTTCTCTCGCACGCACTCCTCTGGCTCATCGGAGCGATGTCGGTGTGCGCCGCGGGCTTGACGTTCGCAGCTCTCTTCTCGCTCGGCCGGTCGGGCTACCGCAAGGACTGATCTCGGGCATCCGCCCCTTCGGCTTCGGCACCGAAGTCGAGAAGCACCTTGCATGATCGCGAAGGATCAGCGGCCAACGCGAAGGCATCGAGCGCATCATGCGCCGGCTCCACGTGGCTGATGATTCCCGAGACGTCGAGCGTGCCGTCGGCCAGCGCCGCGATCACCTCGCCGAACTCCGTGCCGAACCGGAACGATCCGATCAGCGAGAGCTCTCGCGTGATCGCCGTCGCCATCGGCACGGCGATCTCTCCTGCCCGCTGCAGCCCGAGCAGCACGACCGTTCCGCCGCGCACAGCAGCGGAGATGGCGGCGGCCAGGCCGGGCACGGTGCCGCTGGACTCGACGACGACGTCGGCGTGCAGCGCGGCGATGGCTTCGGCGTCCCTGGCGTCGATCCCGACCGCCCCACGGGCCTCCGCGATCGCGCGGGGTTGCGGGTGCAGGTCGGTGACCGTGATGGAGGAGGCTCCGGCGCGCTGCGCCACCGCGGCGACGAGCTGCCCGATGGGTCCTGCTCCGATCACGGCGACGCTGCGACCGCGCACGTGTCCTGCGCGCGCCACCGCGTGCCAGGCGACGGCGGCCGGCTCGGCGAGAGCAGCGATGCGCAGATCGAGGCCATCGGGGACGGCGTGCAGCATCCGGGTGGGAACGGCGACGCGACGCGCGAACGCCCCCTGGGTATGCGGCACGTGCATCGCCGAGCCGAGGTACGTGGATGCCGGGGCGAGGTTCGGCCGGTCGGCGGGCCATGGCGTGAGACCATCGCCCTGCGGCGTGAGCGGATGCACGGCGACCACTGTCCCCTCGGCAGGGCCGCTCCCATCGGCAGCAGGCACCGAGACGACGCCGGAGACCTCATGGCCGAGAGTCATCGGTGCGCGGAGCACCGAGGCGCCGGCCGCCCCGTGCATCCAGTAGTGCAGGTCCGATCCGCAGATGCCGCCGAAGGCGATGTCGACGATCGCTTCGTCGGGGGCCGGCGTCGGTGCTCCGACGTCCTCGATGCGCAGGTCATTCGCCGCATGCGCGACGACGGCGAGATTCTCCACGTGTGCTCCGTTCCCGTTCATCTTCACAGGTCTCTCCGGTCACACCAGAGGTGTGACCAGAGTGACTCCCGAGACCGTCACCGTGACCGTCTGCCCTGGCAGCACCCGCGCCTGCGAGTGCGGCGCCCCCGTCATCACGATGTCGCCCGGTCCGAGCGGCGACCAGGCCGCGATGTACGCGAGGCAGTCGCGGATCGCCATCGGCAGCTCGCGACTGTCGGTCTCGGCGACGATCGAGCCGTCGATCTCCAGGGTGAGGGTGACATCGTCGATGTCGGCGTCCGTATCGATCCAGGGACCGAGCGGCGTGTAGCCGTCGCCGGACTTCGACTCGAAGTTGCGCGGATCCCATTCGGCGCGGTCCGGGCTCGACAGGTCGTTGACGGCCGTGACACCGAGGACGTACTCATGCGCGTTGTGCGCCGTCAA
Source organism: Microbacterium sp. LTA6 (assembly GCF_045690355.1). NCBI lineage: Bacteria > Bacillati > Actinomycetota > Actinomycetes > Micrococcales > Microbacteriaceae > Microbacterium > Microbacterium sp. LTA6. The sequence goes on along the minus strand of NZ_CP147855.1, from coordinate 2,717,544 downwards.
CCCGAGGGTCGCCTTGCCGATGACGACGGCGATCTCACCCTCGGCGACCGCCGTGCCCGCGTCCCGACGCAACGACACTGCCGTTCCGCTCGGTGTCACCGTGCGCGGACTCTTCAGCCACGCCTGAACGGGCGAGTGGTGCTCCGGCCCGTTCTGCGCGACGCCGATCACGACCACGGGAACGGCAGGTGCGAGCAACTCCCCCGCGACCGCCTCCCCGTCATCGGCCGGGCTGCGCCCCGCGGCGTACGCGGCGTACGGATCCTCGATGGGCACCAGGCGGTCACCCTCTGCTCTGACATGACGGGGGCCGTCCGCGGTCAGCACTCGGCCGATGCGCATCAGATCACCGCCGTCATGCCGCCGTCGACGTAGAGCGTCTGGCCGTTGACGAAGTCGCCGGCCGAGCTGGACAGGAACACCAGCCCGCCGACGAGATCGCGGGTGTCGCCCCATCGACCTGCGGGCGTGCGCCCGCGCACCCAGGCCGAGAACTGCTCGTCGGCGACCAGCGCGCTGGTGAGCTCGGTGGCGAAGTAGCCGGGTGCGATCGCATTCGCCTGGATGCCGTGAGGTGCGAGGTCAGCGCACAGCCCCTTCGTGAACATCACGATCGCGCCCTTGGTCGCGGAGTAGGCCGCGATCGAGGGGCGGGCGAGCTGCGACTGCACGCTCCCGATCTGCACGATCTTGCCGGAGCCGCGCGCGATCATTCCGCGTGCGACGCGCCGCGACAGGTGGAAGACGCCGGACAGGTTGGTCTGCACGAGCGCATCCCAGTCCTCATCCGTGAACTCCGCGATCGGAGCACGCCGCTGCACGCCGGCGTTGTTGACGAGGATGTCGGGGGTGCCGATCAACTGTTCGACCTCGAGCATCCCGGCGTCCACCGCGGCAGCATCCGTCACATCGAAGACGACGCTGCGAGCGTCGATACCGGTTGCAGCCGAGATCTCGGCAGCGGTCGCTGCCGCCTTCGCGGCGTCACGCCCGTGCACGATCACGCGCGCGCCGGCCGCGGCGAGGCCCTCGGCCAGCGTCCGGCCGATTCCTCGACTGGATCCGGTGATCAGTGCGGTGCGCCCGGTGAGATCGAAGGCGCCGAGGCCGGCCGGCAGGCCGGTCACGGTGCGACAGCCTTGATGGTGACCGTGGTGGCGAACACATCGTCGCCACCCTCGTTGCGCGAGACCTTGATCGCGTCGTCGATGCGGGTGAGGTCACGGCGCAGGGTCTCCGGCACCAGGAACGTGGATGCGGTGGTGATGACGGCGAGGACGAGCATGTAGATCGCGAGCAGCACCCAGTTGCCGCCGCTGACCGCGATCAGGTAGGCGCCGAGGACACCGGCCGTTCCACCGGCGAGCACCGCGGAGATCTCGCGCGCCATCGCGACGCCGAGGTAGCGGTGGCGGTTGCCGAACATCTCGGGGAGCATCGCGCACTGCGGTCCGAGCATGGTGTTGACCGCGACGCCGATGCCGACAGCGATGACGCCGATCGCCAGCGCGTGGTTGCCGAGCGAGAGCATCCACCATGCGGGGAAGGTGTAGATCAGCATGAAGACGGCGCCGAAGCGGTAGACCGTGCGCCGCCCGAAGCGATCGGACAGGTGACCGGCGAACGGCACCGAGAAGATGCCGATGAGCGAACCGAGCGTGACGCCCCAGGTGAGGAGACTCTTGTCTGCGGTGGGGCCGACGACGGCCACGAAGAACGCGAGGCTCAGGTTCTGGAACATGTACGAACCGCCGTTCTCGGCCATCCGCAGCCCGACGCCGACGATGACGCCGGGAAGACCGTGCGTGAAGATCTCCTTGATCGGTCGATCGGCGATCTGCTCGTGCTTCTCGAGTTCGATGAACGTCGGGGTCTCGCGCAACCGCATCCGGATGAACAGTGCGATCAGGATCAGCAGGAAGGACGCGAGGAACGGCACGCGCCACCCCCAGCTGAGCAGCTGGTCCTCGGGGAGGAGCGTGATCAGGCTGAAGACGACGGCGGCGAGCAGGGTTCCGGCCTGGATGCCGACGAACGGCAGCGCCGAGAAGAAGCCGCGGCGCTTGACCGGCGCATACTCGGCCATCAGCACGGTGGCGCCGGCCTGTTCGGCACCGGCTCCGAATCCCTGCAACAGCCTCAGCAGGACCAGGAGGGCAGGCGCCCAGATCCCGATCGCCTCATAGGTCGGCAGCAGCCCGATCGCGGTGGAAGCACCACCCATCAGCAGGATCGTTGCGACGAGCACCCACTTGCGTCCGAGCCTGTCGCCGAGCACCCCGAAGAAGAGGCCACCGAACGGGCGGGCGAGGAAGCCGACTCCGAACGTCGCGAACGCCAGCACCGTCGCCATCGCGGGATCCCCCTGCGGGAAGAACAGGACGTTGAAGATCAACGCCGTCGACAGCCCGTACAGGGCGAAGTCGAAATACTCCAGCGCGCTGCCGATGCTGGACGCGAGTGTGGCTCGGCGAAGATTCGCGGCGTACTCGGGGTCATCGGACGGGGCTTTCGCGGTGGTGCGCAAGTCGGTCATTGCCATCTCCTTCGATCGGCTTCGCCAGCGGCGTTGAGATGACTGTACCAGCGGGTTGGCCCATGTTCAATACTTTGTACAGCCACCGCGGCTCGGCCCCCTCGCCCTCGGCCTACCGGCAGGCGCGACGGACATCGGCAGCCGCCGATCGCGGGCACGACGAACATCGCGACCCGCCGATCGCGATCTCGCGGCGCCTCGGGATCAGCGGCGAGCGGCGGCGCTGAACGGGTTCGTGAGCGCAGCGGCGGCGTCGCGCAGCGCCTGACCGACGCGCTCGATCCGCTCGTAGTCGGCATCCATCGCGCGGATCGCGACGCCCAGGGCCAGCGGCGGATCGGACGGCGCCCAGCCGTCGAGCGGCACCGCGACGCCGACGATGCCGCGGAACGATTCCTCGGCATCCAGCGCCCAGCCGCGACGGCGCGCGGTCCCCAGTACCTCGAGAAGACCCTCGATGGTCGTCGTGCTGCGCTCGGTGAGCGCCGGGAACTCGGCATCCGCACCGATCAACGCGACGACTTCCGCATCCGACATCGCCGCGAGCAGCGCCCGCCCCGTCGCAGAAAGCGCCGCGGGCAGCCTCGAGCCGAGCGGGGTGCCCAGTCGGAGCGATCTCGAACCTTCGTAACGCGCGAGGTACAGCGCATCCGCTCCGTCGAGAACGGCTACCTGGACGAGCTCGGCCGACAGCGTCGGCGACTTCTCGCACACGCTGTAGAACTCGCGGATCTGATTGAACTGCGCGGCGTACGCACCGCCGAGCTCCGCGGTGCGCAGCCCGAGTCGGTAGCCCAGCGCCGTGCGCTCGACCATCCCGCCCGCTTCGAGGGCGAGGCACAGATTCGCTGTCGACGACTTCGCGAGTCCGAGATCGGCGGCGAGCTCCGTCAGCGTACGGGGCCGGTCGGCCTCCGCGAGGATTCCGAGCAGGCGGATGCTCCTGCTGACGGCCGGCGCCGGGTCACGGGCCTCTCGCGGATCGTCTTCGCTCGCCACTCTTCGCCCCCTGCTGGAAATCAGTAGAACTCGACGGTATCGACGACGGCGCGCAACGGTGCGCCATCGAGCAGGCGCGCCGCGTTCTCGGCGAACCTCCGCGCGATCCGCTCCTCCTCTTTGGAGTTCAACGCCGCCGTATGCGGGCTGACCAGAACCTGCGGGTGCGACCACAGCGGCGATACGGGATCGAGCGGCTCCTTCTCGAACACGTCCAGGGCGGCGAACCCGATGCGCCCGTCGTCGAGGGCCGAGAGGAGTGCGTCCTCATCGATCACCGTGCCACGTCCGACGCTCGCGAGGATCGTGCCGGGCCGGACCGCGCCGAGCACGTCCGCACCGACGAGGTGATGGGTCTGCTCGGTGCCGGGGAGCGTCACGACGATGGCATCGACTTCTGCTGCAGCGTCGACGAGTTCGTCGAGCGGGATCAACCGGTCCACGCCGTCGATGGGCTCGCCGGAGCGCGTCGTGCCCCAGACGCGGGCGCCGAGCGCATGGAAACGCTGGGCGCATTCGGCGCCGATGCCGCCTAGGCCCACGATGAGAACGGTCATCTCATCGACCTGACGCATCTCCCAGCGCTCCGGCCAGGTGCGCTCCCGCTGATCTGCCAGCAGCCGGGGAAGACCTTTCGCTCCGGCGATGACGCCGAAGACCGCGAACTCGGCGAGCGGACCGCCGTGCACACCGGCACTGGTCGTGAACGCGATGCGATCGAGCGCTTCGCGGGCGAGTCCGGCCGCCTTGACCTGGCTGCCCCCGCCGGCAGCGGTGGTCATCACCCAGCGCAACTGCGGGTTGGCGGCGACCGTTCTCGCGAGTGCCGCAGGATCGACATCGGGAATGCCGAACAGCGCGTCGGCGGAATCGACCATGTCGTCGAATGCCGACTGCTCCTGTGGTGTGCGTACATGATCGGGGTCACCGGACCAGTCGGCCGGTCCGCGCATGGGATGCATGAGAGAGTGATCGCGGATGAGTTCCACCCGCGGTTCGAGCTCCTCGATCAACCGGCAGTGCTCCTCCGACAGCGGCACCGCCAGGACGACTCGCAGCCTGTTCTTGATCTCCGACATGCTGGTCCCTTCCTCGGGCAGACTCTCGATCCGCTCACTCTAGCGCAAATCCATTCGGCTGAACACTGTTCGATCAGCTGGATGTTCGGTACCATGTCGCCATGTCCTCCTCTCCAGCCACCGTCGGCGTGATCGGCTTGGGCGCCATGGGGCACCCCATGGCCGAGCATCTCCTCGCCGCACGCGGCGCACTCGTCATCCATGCACGGCGCCCGCAGCCGCAGCTCATTGCGGCCGGCGCCTCGTGGGCAGACTCGCCCCGCGAACTCGCATCCCAGGTCGACGTCCTGCTCGCCATGCTCCCTGACCTCCCGCAGCTCGAAGAGCTTCTCGACGGCGAGGACGGCCTCCTCGCCGGAACCGGCGACCTTCTGATCCTGATCGGATCGACGTCGTCCGCACCTGGAATCCGCGCTCTCGCCGACCGGCTGCACACGCAGTCCGACGGGCGCGTGCGCGTCGTCGACTGCCCAGTGTCCGGCGGTGAGGACGGCGCTCAGGCCGGCACGCTGTCGATCATGCTCGGCGGCGACGAGGAGGATGCCGAACGAGCGGCGGAGATTCTGACCGCCTGCGGCCGCCCCGTTCATCTCGGCCCGCTCGGTGCCGGCCAGGTCGCGAAAGCCTGCAATCAACTCGTCGTCTCGGCCACCATCCTGGCGCTCGGCGAGGCGACCGTCCTGGCCGAGCGCTCCGGTCTCGACCTCGATGCGATGTGGACTCTGCTCTCCGGCGGCTACGCCGGATCCCGCCTGCTGGACAGCCGCAGGGAGAAACTGGTCACCGGCGACGACTCGCCGAGCGGGATGGCGAAGTACATGCTGAAGGACCTGCGCTTCGCGGCCGACATCGCGGAGGCCACCGGAACGTCTGCTGTGCTTCTGCCGACCCTGCGCCATGCGTTCGATGAGCTCGTGGCCGCCGGGCTCGGCGATCGCGACATCGCCGTCACCCGCCGCTTCGTGGCATCCCGCGACACAGAAACGCATTGACCCGCACACAGCGATACGCTGAAAGTCACCCCCACTTCTTCACGATCGAGGAGCTCCTCAGTGCCCGAAGCATCAGCGAACATCGGAGTCGTCGGACTCGCCGTCATGGGCTCGAATCTCGCCCGCAATCTCGCCAGCCGCGAGGGCAACACCGTCGCGATCTTCAACCGCAGCTATGAGAAGACCCAGGGTGTTCTCGACGCGCACCCCGAGGCCGGATTCATCCCTGCCCACACCTACCAGGAGTTCGCCGACTCGCTGCAGAAGCCGCGCACCGCGATCATCATGGTCAAGGCCGGCGGTCCGACGGACGCCGTGATCAACTCCCTCGTCGAGGTCTTCGAGCCCGGAGACATCATCGTCGACGGCGGCAACGCATACTTCCCGGACACCATCCGCCGCGAGAAGGCGGTCCGCGAGACGGGCATCAACTTCGTCGGCGCCGGCATCTCCGGCGGCGAAGAGGGTGCGCTCACCGGTCCGTCGATCATGCCAGGCGGCTCGGACGAGTCGTGGGTCACGCTCGGCCCGATCCTGACCTCGATCGCCGCGATCGCCGAGGGCGAAGCGTGCGTGACGCACGTCGGCCACGACGGCGCCGGGCACTTCGTCAAGATGGTGCACAACGGCATCGAGTACGCCGACATGCAGCTCATCGCCGAGGCCTACGACCTCATCCGCCGCGGCACCGGCAAGTCGCCGGCCGAGATCGCCGACATCTTCGCCGAATGGAACGCGGGCGAGCTCGAGTCGTACCTCATCGAGATCACCGCCGAGGTGCTGCGTCAGGTCGACGCAGCAACGGGCAAGCCGCTCGTCGATGTCATCCTCGACCAGGCCGGCGCCAAGGGCACCGGCGCCTGGACGGTGCAGACGGCCCTGTCACTCGGCGTGCCGGTCTCCGGCATCGCCGAGGCCACATTCGCCCGCTCGCTCTCCTCGCACCCGGAACAGCGCGCCGTCGCCGGATCTCTTCCCGGCCCGGACGAAGAGTTCACCGTGACCGACCATGACGCCTTCATCGAGGACGTTCGCCTCGCGCTGTACGCCTCCAAGATCGTCGCCTACTCGCAGGGCTTCGACGAGATCCGCGCCGGTGCCGCCGAGTACGACTGGAACATCGACCTCGGTGCGATCTCCAAGATCTGGCGCGGCGGTTGCATCATCCGTGCCCAGTTCCTCAACCGCATCGCGGACGCCTACGCCGCTGAGCCGGAGCTTCCGGTGCTGATGACCGCCCCGTACTTCGCCGAGGTCTTCGGACGCGCCCAGTCCGCGTGGCGCCGCGTCGTCGTCGCGGCCGCCGAGGCCGGCATCCCCGCGCCCGCGTTCTCGTCGTCGCTGTCGTACTACGACGGCATCCGTGCCGACCGTCTGCCGGCCGCTCTGGTCCAGGGACAGCGCGACTTCTTCGGAGCGCACACCTACAAGCGCATCGACAAGCCGGGCACCTTCCACACGCAGTGGTCGGGCGACCGCACCGAGATCGAGGCGGAAGACACGCACTGACGTCACCGTTTGGAGGGGCCGGGAACCGCAAGGTTCCCGGCCCCTCTCTCTGTGACGACGAAAGGAAGAAGCCCGGTCAGCGGGCCTGGACCGCCTGGACGAACGCCCGCGCCCGCATGGCGAGCGCACTCAGGTCTCCCCCCGGGGTCGCCGCGTCACCGACGAGCGGGCCGCCCACACCGAGAGCGAACGCCCCGGCAGCGAGGTAGCCGCTGATCGTGTCGACGGTGACGCCGCCGACGGGGATGATCCTGGCCTCCGGGAAGGGATCGCGGACGGCGCGGATGAAGCCGGGGCCGAGCGCAGACGCCGGAAACAGCTTCACCGCGGCCGCGCCCAGGTCCATCCCCCGCTGGATCTCGGTGGGCGTGTAGACGCCGGGAAGTACACCGATGCCCTGCCCGACCGCGTATTCGACCGAGGCGGTGAGCGTCGGCGTCACCATGAACTGCGCACCGGCAGACACGGCACGGTCGACATCGGCCTCGTCGAGCACGGTACCCGCGCCGATGAGAGCTTCCACCGGTGCGTCCTGCACGACGTGAGCGATCGCCGCTTCGGCGTCATCGAGGGTGAGAGCGATCTCCAGAGTGAGGATGCCGGCATCGATCAGGGTCAGTGCCGTCGCCACCGTGGCATCGACATCCGTTCCTCGGATGATCGCAATGAGTCGGCTCGCCGCGACCCGCTCCCGCAGCCCTGCGTTGTCGACGACGCTCATCGCCCCGACCCGCCCCATGGCAGGGCCGGAGTCCCACCGATCTCGACCTCGACACCGAGCAACGCGCCATCCGCCTCGCCGGGCTGCGGCAGTCCGATGCTTGCGGTCGTGATCACGAGCAGTCGATCGACGAGAGCGACAGCGGTCGGCCTCTTCGCCGGAAGCTCGATCGTCTGCACCAGCACACCGGTCGGTGAATAGCGACGCACCTCTGCGGCATCCCATACGGCCACCCAGAGCATGCCCTCGAGATCGATCGTCATGCCGTCAGGATTGCCTCCGTCGACGCGGCAGATCGTCCGGCGGCCGGAGAGCTGACCATCCGCCGCGACATCGAACGCTTCGATACTGCGGTTCGGAAGCGTGTCGATGTAATACAGGGTCGAGCCGGTGTGATCGAAGGCGAGTCCGTTCGAGACCGTCACCCCGCTGAGCCTCTCGGTCGCCACGCCATCCGGACCGAAGCTCCACAGCGCGCAGTGCGGTGCCCGCGGCATCGACTGGCTCCCCACCCAGAAGCGGCCGGACGGATCGGCGCCGCCGTCGTTCATGTAGTGCCCTGGCGCGGCGATATCCGTCGCAAGGGGCGACACAACACCCTCGTCGCTGACATGAACGATGTCGCGGTCGACCGCCACCACCCAGCCAGCTCCCGGCTCGGCGAGCGGAGCCGGGGCACCGATCTGACGGCCGACCGATACGGCAGACCCGGGAATGACCATCCCGTTCTCGAGGCGGCCGCGGTGGAACGCTCCCGTCGCCATGTCGATCCAGGCGAGGCTGCCGTCACGGGCGTCCCAGCGGGGCGATTCTGCCTGTACGTAGCGTTCGTCCGAGATGATCTCGACGTTTCTGGAGAGATGTGAGCGCGGCATCCGGGTCAACTTTCAGTGGTGGCTGCAACCGTTATGTGGCAGACTATCTCACAATATGCATACGACTTGCGAAAACAGGAAAACGACAATGCTGAAGCGGGGAAACAGCTGATGGCTCTGAAACTCCACGGCTTGATGCCGATTCTGGCAACCCCGTTCGATGAGACGGGCGCCCTCGACCGCGATGGCTTGCGCCGCCTGGTCGAATTCGAGCTCGCCGCCGGCGTGGACGGCGTCGCCGTCTTCGGAATGGCGAGCGAGGGGTTCGCACTCACCACCGAGGAGAGGCGCACCATCCTCAGTGATGTCGTCGAGCTCGTCGAGGGCCGCGTCCCGGTCATCGCGGGCGTCAACGGCACCTCGACCGCCACCTCGATCGAGCAGGCGCTCCTCGCAGAAGAGGGCGGCGCCGACGCGCTCATGGTTCTCCCGCCCTTCATGGTGAAGCCGCCGGCGGCGACACTCGTCGACTTCTACGGCGAGGTCGCTGCGGCCACGTCGCTTTCCGTCATGGTGCAGGACGCCCCCGGCGTCACGGGCGTCAGCATGACACCGTCGCTCATCGCCGAGCTCGCCGGCCTCGACGGGGTCGACTCGGTGAAGGTCGAGGCGCCGCCGACAGCTCCCAAGGTGGGCGCGGTGGTCGACGCGATCAAGGATGCCGATTTCGCTGTGCTCGGCGGCCAGAACGCCCAGTTCTGCCTCGAGGAGTACGCACGCGGCGCCGTGGGGACGATGCCCGCCTGCGAGTTCCCCGACCTGCTCGGTCCGGTGCTGGCGGACTTCATCGCCGGGCGCGTCGACGAGGCACGGGCGGGCTTTCGTCGTATGCTCCCCCTCGTGCTGATAGGGCTGCAGGGCGGCATCGCATGGGCGGTGCACAAAGAGGTGCTCGTCGCGCGTGGCATCATCGAGCACGCCACGGTGCGCTACCCCGCCGCTCGCCTCGACGCCGGCAGTCGCGCGGCCGTCGACCTCGTGGTCGAGGAGCTCGCTCTTCCTCCGCTGCCGGTAAAGGTGCGCGTGTGACTCGCCGCGGCGTGCTGCTGATCGGCGGCAGCTCCGATATCGGCCTCGCGATCGCGCGCGCCTTCGCCGCCGGCGGGGACGCCGTCATCGGCGTCGGCCTCGAAGATTCGGCAGACGCCGTCTTCGAGCGCTACCTCGTGGCCGACTGCAGCAGGTCGGATGCCGCGGAACGTGCCGTCTCCGATGCCGAGCAGGCTCTCGGACGGCTCGACGTCGTGGTTCTCGCCGCCGGGCGCATGCCGATCGGCCGCGCTGACGCGACGAGTGACGATGACTGGCGAGGAGCGCTCGGCGCCACGCTCGACTCGGCGTTCTTCGTCGCCCGTGCGGCGCTGCCACGCCTGGCTCCCGGCTCGTCGATCGTCGCGGTGACCTCCGTGAACTCTTCCCTCGCCGCTCCCGCCCTGCCCGCCTATGCCGCGGCGAAGGCGGGCGTCGACGGGCTCGTGCGACAACTGGCCCTCGACTACGGCCCACGCGGCATCCGCGTCAATGCCGTGCAGCCCGGCAGCATCTCCGCGACCGATACCGGGGAGAGCGAGGGTTACCCGCTCGGTCGGATCGGACGCCCGGAGGAAGTGGCATCGGTCGTGGCGTTCCTCGCGTCGGACGCCGCGTCGTTCGTCACCGGCACGTCGATCGCCGTCGACGGCGGACTGTCGATCTCCTCCCCCGCCGCATGGCTGAAGCCGGTACTGCGCGAACGCTGGCTCTGACCGCCTCCGCATCCACCCGCTGGCCCTGAGCCGTCTCTGCGACGGCTCAGGGCCAGCGGCGTTTTCCGCCTCCGGCCTTCCCCCCTCCGGCCTTCTCCCCCAGCGCCTTCTGCCCGCGTGCGACGCCCACGACAAAACGCTCGCCGCACCCGGGGAGATCCGAGTGCGGCGAGCGTCAGCAGCAGGCGAGCTCAGGAGTTCGCGTCGAGCAGCCCCTGCACTTCCTTCTTCAGCGCGTTGAGACCGGCCTGCACATCGACCTGACCGGCGAGAATCGTCGCGACGCCGCCGCCGATCGCCGCGTCGATCTGCGCTGTGACCGCGACACGATCCCACGCCGCGCCTCTGGCGTGCTCCGACACCTCGGTGCGGAAGGCGACCTGGAACTTGTCCGCTGCGAGCGACGGGATCTGGTCGGCGACGCTCTTGGCCGCCGGAGCGACCGCGGACTTCTCGTAGAGGGCTGTCGCGGCCTTGACGTTCGTCGCCGCGTACTTGATGAACTCGAGGCTCGTCAGCTCTCCCTCGCCCGCGCTCGCGAACAGGCCGCCGCCCCAGGCGCGGTTGTAGGAGTCGTTGCCTCCGGCGGTCGGCCGGGCGATCGCGCCGATGTTGTCGATGATGTTCTGGGCAGCACCGTTCGTCTTGACGAAGGTCGAGGCCAGCGGGGCATCGTCGTAGAGCGCCGCACGGCCGCTCGCGAACAGGATGCGAGCGTCGCTTCGGGCGACATTGGTCTGGGTGAGACCGGCATCCAGCAGCGACTTGTACCAGGTCATGGCCTCGACGCTCTCCGCGTCACCGATGGTGCACTTGAGGTCGTCAGTGACGACATCGCTTCCGAAGCCCCACATCCAGTGCACGGCATCCTTCAGGTCGGGGTTCTTCGTGACCGCGGCGTACGGGATCAAGGACGAATCCTGCGCCTTGATCTTCTCCAGCGCCGTCGCGAACTTCTCCACCGTCATGCCCGACTTGATGCCGACGCTCTTCGCGATCTCACCATTGGTGATCATGCCGATCCCGGCAGCCGTCAGCGGCAGGACGAGCAGCTTGCCGTCCATGGTGTACGAATCGAGCACACCCTGCGGGATGCCGAGACCTTCCGCCAGTTCGGACAGGTCGGCGAGCACGTTCATCGGCGTGAGCACCTGCCAGCCACCCGACTGCCCTACGCCCATGAGCTTGCCGGAGCGACCGGTGAGAGCCAGCTGCGTGGCGGCCTGATCGTACGGGTAGATGACCGGGGCCACCTTCACGCCGGCATCCTTGGAGAAGCCGTCGAGGATCCCCTGCCAGGCTGCCTTCAACGCCTCTTCGCCGAGCGAGTTGCCGTAGAAGTTGATCGACTTGGCCTTGGTCGCGGCGTTCGCAGTGGCGCCGGCTCCGGCGCCGGTTCCGGGCGCTGCCGGTGTCGCGCAGCCGGCGAGGGCGAGGACGCCGAAGGCGGCCAGGGCGGTGCTGCCGCCGAGGAAGGCGCGGCGGCTCAACTGCGAGTTCGAGATGTTCATGGAAACTGCTCCTTCGTCGGGGTGATCGGTTCTGACTTTTCGGTGTCGCATGGCTACCCCTTGACCGCGCCGGCGGCGAGGCCGGACACGAAGTAGCGCTGGAGGAGGATGAAGATGATGACGAGCGGCAGCGACGTGATCAGGGATGCCGCCATGAGTGCCGGCCAATCGGCCGTGCCTTCCCGGATGAACGCCTGCGTGAGCCCGGCCGGCAGAGTCTGCTTGTCGGGGCCTGCGAGCGTGAGCGCGAAGAGGAGGTCGCTCCAACCGCGCATGAACGCGAACATCGCGGCCGTGATGAGACCCGGCACGACGAGCGGGAACACGATGCGGAACATCGTCGCCGTGCGGGAGAGCCCGTCGACCTTCGCGGCTTCGAGGATGTCGTCGGGCAGTCCGTCCATGATGCCCTTCAACAGGAACACCGTGAGCGGCAACGTGAACGTCGTGAACGAGATGATCAGTGCCGCGTAGGTATACAGCAGTCCCGCAGAGCTCAGCATCAGATACAGCGAGATGAGCAGCAGCGCCCCGGGGATGAGCTGTCCGATCAGGAACATGAACATCATGGCGTTGCGACCGCGATAGCGGAACTTCGAGAGCGAGTACGCCATCAGACCACCGACGAGAACAGCGAGAACCGCTGTGCCTGTCGAGACCACGATGCTGTTCACGAGGCTCTTCAACAGGGCGTCGTTCTGGAAGAATCCGATGAAGTTCTCGAAGGTCGGGTCGACCGGGAAGAACGGGCGATCGAGAGAGAAGACGTCTTCCTTCTTCGTGAACGCCGTGGCGGTCAGCCAGTAGACCGGCAGCAGGCCGAAGAGAGCGAGCAGCACCAGCAGGACCCGCCCTGGGATGGACAGATGGGGGCGAATGATCGACTCGCCGATGTCGCGACTACGGCGCATCACTTCTCCAGTCGTCGGTTGAGGAGCAGATAGCCGCTCGAGATGATGGCCAGCAGCACAAGCCACAGCGCACCCATTGCAGAGGCCTTGCCGAGCTCGTAGCTGCCGAAGGCGAGGTGATAGAGGCTGACGGCGAGGGTCGTGGTCGAGTTCCCCGGCCCTCCGCCCGTCATCACGAAGATCGTGTCGAAGTTGCCGAAGTTGTAGATGAACTCCAGAACGGTGACGAGCGCGACCGGCCCCGCGATGTGCGGAAGGGAGATGTGCCGGAAGCGCTGCGCGCGCGTGGCACCGTCGATCGTCGCGGCCTCGATCTGCTCGCTCGGCAGCGTCTGGAGCACGGCGAGCGCGACGACCATGATCCAGGGGAACGAGTGCCAGGTCTTCGCAATGACCACCGCGGCCATCGCACCGGTGGGATTGCCGAGCATGCTGATCTCCGGCAGCCCGAACATCGCGAACACATGGTTTACGACGCCGTAGCTGTCATTGAAGATCCACGCCCAGAGGAACGAGACGACGACGCCGGGCAGCAGCCAAGGCAGCATGAGGGCACCGCGCAGGATGTTGCGGCCCCTCATGCGCGCGTTCAGCAGAATCGCGAGGGCGAGGCCGAGGATGAGCGGGAAGATCGTGGAGAGCGTCGAGAACACGAGAGTGGTGCCGAGCCTGGCCGCGAACTCGTCCCAGATGGCGACATAGTTGCCGAATCCGACGAAGGTGCGCTCAGGGCGCAGCAGCGACTGGTCGTAGAGACTCGTGCCGATGCTCGAGACAAGGGGGAAGATCGCGATCACGAGGAAGAGCAGAACGGCGGGAAGTGCGATCATGAAACCGAAGGTGCGGTCCTTCGCACCCAGCGTGGACCGTCGCCCGGAGCGTGGCTCGACCCGCTCGCGGCTCGCGGGCCGCTCGAGGATGGCTTGTGGCATTGCATTCACTTTCGGGTAGGGGCGACCCCGTACGGGGCCCTGCACGTCGTCGTCACAGTCGTCGACGTTGACGTGCGGCTAGTCAACCACATTGCGGATTCGAAATCCACAAAATGCATAAGACACCCACATTTGTGTTGCTTGGTGCCATTTGTCTCACTAGGATGACTGGCAGCGGCGTCGAGTCGCAGCGTCGCCCGGGGCGGCGACACTATGGAGGAGGATTCACATGGCATCGGAATCGGTGGGCGGCACCCAGACCGTCGAACGGGCGATGTCGTTGCTCGCATGCTTCACCGAGGAATCGGGCGAGTTGCGAGTCTCCGAGCTCTGCACGCTCACCGGACTCGGGCAGTCGACGGTCTCTCGCATGATGTCTGCGCTGGACCGCATGAAGTTCGTCGTCCAGGACGGCCGTACCGGCCTCTATCGACTCGGTCCTGCCGCGATCTCGCTCGGCACGATCGCGCTCAACGGTTCACCGCTCTTCCGCGCCTCGCGCCAGATCGCCCAGAACCTCGCCCGCCGCATCGAGATCGGCGTGAACGTCGCGGAGCTCAGCGGCTTCACCTTCACTTACCTCTGCAACTTCGAGGGCGCTCTGGCGCCCAAGTCGTTCGCGATGGCTGGTCGCACCGGCCCCCTGCACGCCACCGGCCTCGGCAAGGCTCTGCTCTCCGGAATGCCGAGCAGCAAGGTGGACGAGTACTTCGACCACACACCGCAGCGGTTCACTCCGCACACGATCGTCGATCGCGATGCGATGCAGCTCGCCCTCGAAGAGACGCGGAGCCGCGGCTACGCCACCGAGATCGAGGAGCTCGCCTTCGGGAGAGCGTGCATCGCCGCCCCGATCCACAACAGGGCCGGTGAGATCATCGCCGGTCTCTCCGCGAGCGGGCCGCTGTCGGTGCTCGACCTGCACGCACCCCACCAGGAGCTCGCGCTGCAGCTCATCGAAGCCGCTGACGAGATCTCGGTCGCCCTCGGGTACAGCCCTTCCCGCAGCGCGGCGGCGTTCGCGGCGCTCTGACCGCCCCGCCGCGACGCCTGTCGCGGCACTTCGTCTTCACCGCCGCGACAGACGTCGACGGCTTCTCTTCCCATCGATGTCTTCGGAGACCCTTGTGAAAATTACGCGCGTCCAGACTTTCCCCCTCTTCCTGTCGAAGGAGGATGCCGACAACTCGTACGCCGGCGACACGGCCATCGAGCACCGCGGGTACATGATCAGGCCGCCGTGGCGGAGCCTGTACTCCCCCGGATACGAGACCCTCCTCGTGAAGATCGAGACCGATGACGGCCTGGTGGGCTGGGGCGAAGCCCTCGCTCCCGTCGCACCCGAAGTCGCCGCGGCCATCGTCGATCACCTGCTCACGCCGCTCATCCTCGGCGAGGATCCGCGATCGGTGCGCACCCTCTGGCACCGCATGTCCGAATCGATGCGTGAGCGCGGGCACCTCACCGGCCACCAGGCCGACGCGATGGCCGCCGTGGACATCGCGCTGTGGGACCTCTGGGGTCACGCCACCGGCCTCTCGGTCTCGGAACTCGCCGGTGGCCGATTCACCGAAACCCTGCCGACCTATGTGTCCGGCATCCGCGGAATCGACGATTCCGATCGGGCGGAGCGCGCGGCTGAGCTCGTCGAAGCGGGTGTGCGACGCATCAAACTGCACCTCGGCACCGACCTGCACACCGACCTTGCGACCTTCGACGCGATCCGCTCCGTGCATCCGGATCTCGATGTCGCACTCGACGCGCACTGGACATATCGACTCGGCGAGGCCAAGGCGCTCGGACGGGAACTGGATGAGCGCAAGGCCTGGTTCTTCGAGGCGCCCCTCGCGCCCGAAGATGTCGAGGGTCACCGCGATCTCGCCTCGTCGATCGACACTCCGGTCGCGATCGGCGAGGCGATGCGGAGCCGCTTCGAGTTCACGGACTGGCTCACCCGCCGAGCCGTCGGCCTCACCCAGCCCGACATCGGCCGCACCGGGATCACCGAAGGGCTCGCGATCGCGGCCGTCGCCGACGCGTTCCATGTTCAGGTCGCGCCGCACCATTCCGCAGCCTTCGGTATCGCCATGGCGGCCGGCGTGCACGTCGCGGCGAGCGCCACGTCGCTGCTCGCGTTCGAGTATCAGCCGTTCACCCTGCCCGTCGCCAACCTGATCCTCACGGAGCCGCTCGAGGTGAAGCCCGACGGCGGGTTCGTCGTGCCCACCGGGCCGGGCCTCGGCGTCACGGTCGACGAGAACGTGATCAAGGAGTTCGTGCGGCGCTGAACGTCGGGAAGCACGACGGAAGAGGCACCGCGGTGGAGACCGCGGTGCCTCTTCTCATCTCCTCCGGGTCCGCCGGATCAGTCCCCGACTCGGACGAACTGCGCGGCGCTGACGCGGTGGATGCTGGTGCTGCGGACTTCGAGACGCACGACGCCGACGGCGCCGGCGTCGTACCGGAACGTGCCGAGCGAACGCCAGGCTGCAGCATCCTCGGTCTGGTTCACGATCACCTCGGTGCTGCCTGCCTGGTGCTCGACGATGTAGGCCGCCGACGTAGTGGTCGTCGGGTTCGTCGGGTACCAGACGGATACGCGGTACAGGCCCGCTTGGAGGAGATTCGCATTCCAGGTGACGGTGCTGCCCACCGAATCCGTGTCGCTGTAGCGCGTGCGCGTGCCGTTCCACCCTGACAGGCCGCTCGGGTACCAGGTTCCGGCCTCGAGGTAGCCCGGCCATGGCGACTGGGTGTGCGCGATCACTCCCTCATCGGCAACGCGCACCAGCACGCCGCGACGGAGAGTCTGGTCCAGCCTCGCCTCGAACCGGATGGTCGAACCCGGCGCGACCCCTGGGCCGGCTGTCACCGTCCAGGTGTGGGTCAGATCGGACCGCGGTGGCACATCGATGACGGCATCCCGCTGGGTGATGGTCCACCCGGCGGCACCGTAGAGTGCCAGCGCGCCGTGCAGCGGGGTGACGCCGGTGTTGATGACGAGTGCGGTCAACTGCGCTGTCGCCCCCGGCCCGCTGACGATCGCGGTGTCGGTCGTCAGCGACACCAAGCGTCGGCGGTCGATGACCTCGATCGCTGCCGGGCGAAGAGTCACCGGATCGTCCCCCGGGATGGCCAGGGACGCCGCGATCTGCACCTCGCCGAGCGCGGCAGCCGACGCGATGATGGCGGCCGCCTCCACCCGCACGGATCCGTTCGCAGGAGCGACGACCGCAGGAACGGCCGACTCGAGCTGCCAGCCCGTCGGCACGGTCACCGTCACGGTTCCGGTGACCGGATCGTCTGTGGAGTTGCGCACCTCGATGATCAACGGGACGCGGTCGCCTGCTGTGCCGGTGGCCTGAGCGACGACGTCTCCCACCACACCGGGATTGGCGCCGGTGATCCGCTTCGGGAGGCGCAGCGTGACCTCGTCCGTGGTCACCCCGCCGGCCGTGATCGCATACGTGAAGGTCTTGGCGGGGTTGCCGACGCCGATCGTCCATTCATAGGGGTAGTTCTTGGCTGGCGCCTGCTTCGGGGGTTTCCCACCGACTCGATAGGTCAGAGTGGCCTGCTGTTCGGTGTCGATCTGGACGTAGGCGTCGTAGCCCTTCCGATCCGGTCGCACCAGGAGCATGCCACGTGCGACTCCGTAGTCGGAGGCCGGATCGGAGTCGACCTCGTGGAAGCTGTCGGTGCCGTGATCGGCGATGTCGTCGAAGGGCAGCCCCGGTCGTTCGACCACGACATTCCTCACGATCAGTGCGAGCAGGCCGTGCCCTGGCACCGTGACCGTGACACGACCCTGGTAGGCGTTCTGAGAGGAGCGGGCACCGTCTGCAGTGACGATCTCGACGGCCGTCGCCGAGTTGCGCCGCAACCCCGTCAGCTCCCCCGCCAGATCCACGACGACCTGCTGCGCGCTGGCTGCGGTGTTGGTGAGACTGACGTACAGGGCGTCGTTCCCGATCGCGGTCAGCCAGTTGATCAGCGCGTTGTCGAGCGAGATCATGCCGGCAGGGAAGTACGGCCAGACCGCAGTTTCACCGAAGAAGGTGCCAGGTGCGTGGCCGTAGGCGAAGAACTTGAAGTAGGCGAAGTCAGCCTCGAACACGTGCGGGAAGTCGATGTTGCCCGCGCTGCGGTAGAAGCTCTCGCTGATCAGGTAGTCCATCGCCAGGCCGAGCTGAGCGGGTGCGTGATGGAAGTAGTACCCGGTGATCCCGACCGGCCCATTGGTGGCGAAGTCCGGCTTCATCTGTGCGACCTGGAACTGACGACCGTAGTAGCCGGGGTAGGTGGTGAAGCGGCCGATCACCATGTTGTGCGCGACATCGGCGAGCAACGCGTCACCGGTGTGGTGCGCCAACCGGAGCAGCGCGCCGGACCAGCAGGCGTTGTAGACGTACCCGCCGCCGGGATCGGTCAGCGAACTGGTACCGAGTTTGAACGACGACAGCGCCTCGAAGGTGAGCCCTGAGGGCGACACGTACCAGGCCGGTACGGTCTCGGTGGGGACATCGGTGTTCGGATAGGACGGCAGGGAGGTGCGGGACTCCCAGTCGTACTGCTGTGTGATCACGTGCCCGTCAGGTACGGTCACCGTCTGATCCGGCACCGGACGGACTGCGGTCTGAGTGATGAAACGCTGAGCCTCCCGATACGCGCCGTCGAGGAACTCCTGCTCTCCCGTCACCTCGAACATCTCCAGCAGGTCGACCCAGTACTTGGAGAAGCTGTAGGCGAAGCCTCCTGGCGGCTGCCCGTTGCCCCGGTACGGCGTGAGGATCTGCTCCTGCACGTAGCGCTTGGCGATCAAGGTCGCCTCAGCGAGGTAGGCAGGATCCCCCGTGACCCGATACGTGGCCAGCGCGTTCGCGAACGGCGCCCGGCTCTGTCCGACGACGCCCGCTTTGGTCGCCTGCACCGCGAGTCTCTGGATGCCGGCGTTCCGGCCGTGGGTGAGCTGATAGAGCGACGTCAGATTCACCGCATCCGTGGGGATCCTGCCGATCCGGTACTGCGTCGTGTCGTTGTAGACCGGGCTCCCGATCACCGGCGAATGGCCGATCCCCTTGCGGGACAGCTGGTACTCGATGAGTGGTCGAGCGCGACGCTCGTAGAGGGTGCTGTCCGCGGTCCCGGTCAGGTAGTGCGCGGCGAGCACCACCCCACTGGCCGCCGTGCGCACGGCATTCTCATTCTCGACATCCACGAAGCCCTTGGCGCGATTCCACCAGCCGGAGAACGAGGGGATGTAGTCGACGGAGTCATCTCCGTCCGGTTCGATGGCGATGAGTTCGGTCATGGCGTGAACGGCATCGGTCAGCGAACGCTCGTAGACGTTGTGCCGGTAGGCCGTCAGCCCGTACTCGCCCCGGCACAGTTGAGAGTACGTCCCGTACAGGGTGTCGGCACGGGCTGCCAGGCCGAAGGCGAAGCCGCGTTGCTCGCCGACCGCCATCGCAGTGGTGAGACCGGGCTGCGGGGCGTACATCGACGGCACGATGTCGAGGCTGTCGTTGCGCAGACTCATCCCGTACGGCTGCCGATCCGACATCAGCTGGCGTTCATGCACGAACTCGGCGACTTCGGCCGGCAGGTAGACCCCGGACGTGACCGCCGCATCGCCGACGGCGTACTGCGTCAGCGCCATCGGCGCGAACAGCTCCCATGCTCCCAGCGGCGCCGACCCGTCGACCACGGAGAGCGCGTGCTGGTAGGAGCCGCAGAGGACCTCATCGAGATCGTCGAGCGATCGAGCATCCTGGCTCTGGTACCCGACGATGTAGTCACCGGCGTTCTTCGCCGTCAGCACGTAGTGGGCCTCGGGGTTCTCGCCTTCGAGTCGCCAACGGACGACGAGATCCACGTCATCGATGCTGGTGGACAGCTCGATCGCCTGCGAGCCGAGGAGCTGAAAAGACGTGAAGCCCAGCCAACTCGGGCTCAGCGGTCCGTAGAGCTCCGGCGCGCTGCCGGACGGGAGGGCTCCCTTCAGCACGACCCACTGCTCATCGAAACGATGCGCGGGGTCGGTCACCGCCAACCAGCCGCCGTCGTGCGTGACCTCGAGGTCACGCACGATCGTCTCGCCCCCGTCCCAGCTGGCCTGGAAGAACGTCATCCGATGGTTGGGCCCGACCAGCTGCGCGACCTGGGTGAATGACAAGTTCGGCATGTCGAGCCTTCGCAGCGCATCCGGGTACGACCCGCTGGAACCGGTGAGTTGCGATGGCGACGCAGCAGCCATTTCTGCGTGAGTGCCGAGCACCGGTGGGAGCACCCCGGCGATCACCAACATGCGCAGCACTGATCGACGACTCCACAGCAGCGGGCCGTCATTGGCTTCTGCGTTCGATATTGAATCCATGATGCACATACTGCAATCTGTATGCGAAGATGTCAATGGATCCGCGTTTCGGATCGCGGCTGCGAAGTAACCTCGAGCAGACACCCATCCGAGAGGACCCCAGCGGTGACCCAGAATCCCCCCGAGGAACTGACCGAGTACTCTCTCAGCGCGCTGTTGACCCCCGCTGCGCCCCCTGAGGAACCCGCGGACTTCGACGAGTTCTGGCAGAAGACGTTCGCCGAGTTCGGCACTGGACCGGTCGCGTGGCAGCTCGAGCGCGAGCTCGAACCCACCACGACCCATCGACGGAGTGAGATCCGATTCCACTCGTCAGCGGGCGAGCAGGCCGTGGCCTACCTGATGGTGCCGCACGCCCGATCGACCATCCGTCGTGGGCTCGTGGTCGGTCACGGCTACGGCGGCCGAACCGCCCCCGACCCCGACCGGGTCCCCCGTGACACCGCGGCGATCTTCCCTTGCGCACCCGGAACTCACGCGGGAACGACCAGCCGTTTTCCGGCGGTCCCCGACGAACACGTGCTGGCTGGAATCGCGCACCGCGACACGTACTCCCATCGTTTCGCCGCGGCAGACATCTGGCGGGCAGCGACCGTCCTGCTGGATGCCGCCCCCGGCGCTGCCGACATCCTCGACTTCAGCGGCGGGAGTTTCGGCGGCGGTATCGGGGCGATGGCCCTTCCCTGGGACACTCGCTTCCGACGGGCCACGCTCGACGTTCCCAGCTTCGGAGACCACACGATCCGCCTCAGCCGGCATTGCACCGGAAGCGGGGAGGCCGTGCGCCTGCATGTTCGCGCGCACCCCGAAGTGCGCCCGGTACTCGACTACTTCGACGCGGCCATCGCCGCGCGCCGTCTGCGCATCCCGGTGCTTGTGGGTGCAGCAGTCCTCGACCCTGCCGTCGACCCACGAGGACAGTTCGCCGTCTATCACGCGCTCGGCGGCCCGAAGCGGCTCAGCGTGCGCGCGAACGGGCACCTCGACGGACCGATCGGGGAACTGTCCGATCGGCTGCTCCTGCAGGACTCCACCGACTTCCTCGCACTCCCCGCCGACCGCATCGGCTGAGCGGAACGCGTCAGACGGCGATGTTGTGGTTGCGCCGGAACAGGTTCTTCGGATCCCACTGCGCCTTCACGTCGCGCAAGCGCGCATACGCGGCCTCCGCGAACATGCCAGGTACCGCATCCGGGCGCTCGGAGTCCGCGAAATTCCCATACTCGGCCAGACGGTTCCGCTCGATCTCCTGCCATTCGGCGCGTATCGAGGCGCGCGCGTCATCATCGACAAGACCCGGGATGTCGAATGCCCCGGCCATGACGAACCAGGTCGCGGTGCGCGCCGGGAAGGCCGTGGCATCCTGGGCGACGTCTCCGAATGCTCCGCCGAGCGAGCGAAGGAAGATGATCGATGCAGGGTGGGCCGCCCGGAACCGGACCAGACGGTCGATCGTCTCGTCGTCCAGTTCTGCGAACAGACCATTGCCGCCGATGAACCCGGGAGGGCCCGCCGCTTCGGCGCCGCCCTCCGGCGCGGGCATCTCCATCAGGATGTCTCGGTATGCGGGAGTCGTGAGCTTCTCGGTGACGCCGTCGAGCGCCGCGACCGGCGCCATGACGGCGCGCAGCGCGTCTACGTCGCCACCCGCCCACACGGCGTGCACGCTCGCGCCCGCCGGAGCGCTGGGATCCATCGCCGGCACGTCCATGAACGTCACCGTCAGCTCTCGCGGCGCGTTCCGGAGAATCTCGCGGAGGGCGCGCAGCACGCTCGTGGAATCTTCGGAGAAGGTGTACTCCCCGAACACGATTCCGGGCAGTCGGTGGGCCTCGAAATCGAATCTCGTGACAATGCCGAAGTTTCCACCACCGCCGCGGAGCGCCCAGAACAGGTCAGGGTGCGTGTCGGCATCCACGTCGACGATCTCTCCTGCCGCTGTCACGACCTGCGCGCCGACGAGCTGATCGACGGCGAGACCCCAGGCCCTGACCATCCAGCCGATACCGCCCCCGAGGGTGAGACCGCCGACCCCCACAGAGGAAGTGTCTCCCGAACTGATCGCCAGCCCCGCTTCGCCGAGCGTGCTGGCGACGGCGCCCCAGGTGGCGCCGCCGCCGATGCTCACCCGCGTGCCGTCGATGCGGATGTCCGCCAGTGCGCCGAGCTCGAGGCGCATGTCTTCTGCGTTGTCGACGTGGGACCAGGGCCCGTGCCCACCCGAAACCACGGTGATCATGCGTGAATCCTGTTGTGCGCGCCGGACGAGGGCGGCGACTTCCTCCGCGCTCTCCGGTCGCTCGATGAGTCGTTGTTCAGTCATGTAGGACACGGTAGGGGCGACCCCCGACACTGCGACCGTCGCGGCCATCATTCACAGACGGCACACAGCTGGTTCCATAGAAACCCCATAGAGAACTCCTCAGAATGGTCTCATGACCCACGATCTGCCCGACCTCCACCGTCCCGATGGCTCCCCCCTGCGCATCCTCGCCGTCGACGACGAGCAGATGCTCACCGATCTGCTCGCGATGGCGCTGCGGATGGAGGGCTGGGAGGTTCGTACGGCGTCGTCGGGTCTCGAAGCGCTCCAGGTCGCGCGGGAGTTCGAACCCGACGCGCTCGTGCTCGACATCATGATGCCGGACCTGGACGGGATGTCGGTGCTGAAGCGGCTCCGAGAGTCCGGGAACCTCGTGCCGGTCCTGTTCCTCACCGCGAAGGATGCCGTGGGAGACCGGGTCGCCGGACTCACCGCCGGGGGCGACGACTACGTCACCAAGCCGTTCAGCCTGGAAGAGGTGATCGCCCGGCTTCGCGCCATCATCCGCCGCACCGGTCACGCCACCGCCGACGACGGTCAGTCGATCCTCCGGGTCGCCGACCTCACCCTCAACGAGGACAGCCACGAAGTGGTGCGTGACGGCGCGGAGATCGCGCTCACCGCCACCGAGTTCGAGTTGCTGCGCTACCTGATGCGCAACGAGCGCAGGGTGCTGTCGAAGGCGCAGATCCTCGACCGGGTGTGGAGCTACGACTTCGGCGGCAAGTCATCCGTCGTCGAGCTGTACATCTCCTACCTGCGCAAGAAGATCGACGCCGGGCGCGCCCCGCTGCTGCACACCGTCCGTGGCGTCGGGTACATGATCAAGGCGCCGCAGTGAGCACCCCGGGGATGGCGCGGCCGATGAGCCTGCAGACACGGCTGATGACCGCCGTGATCGGGTTCGTGTCCCTCATCCTCGTGATCGTGGCCGTCATCACCAGCGCGACGCTGGGGAGCACCATGGAGAATCAGCTCGACGAGCGCCTCGGTGGTTACCAGGCGCAGCTCGCGCACTGGGTCGATCAGGAGCCACTCCCCGGCGTGACGGCCCAGAACGTGCTGCTCGGGAAGGGGGCGACCGTGCCCGGTCTTCTCTTCGCGGTCTCCAGCCAGCTGACCGGCACCACCGGAGTCGTTCTCGACAACGGCGGCGGCGATCTCAGCGGAAGCGCCAAGGATCTCACCGCGACGCAGCTGAATCAGATCAACGATGCCCTCGACGGCGGACTCAACGCGACGGTCACGATCGACGACATCGGCTCGTACCGCATCGCCGTCACGCCGACGGATTCCGGCGCGGTGATCGTCACCGGCCTTCCCCGTGACGAGATCCAGAAGCAACTCACGACACTGCTCACCGTCATCGCGCTCGCGACCATCGGCGGTCTCATCCTGCTGGCGCTGACCACGGCGGTCACCATCAGGGTCGGACTCCGCCCCTTGCGCGCCGTCGCGACGACCGCCACCCGGGTGGCGAACCAGCCGCTCGACCGCGGCGAGGTCACCATCACCGAGCGAGTACCGGCATCCGAAGCCGATCCGCGAACCGAGACCGGACTCGTCGGAGCATCCCTCAACAAGCTGCTCGACCATGTGAACACGTCGCTGGCCGCGCGACAGAAGAACGAGGAGCGGATGCGACGATTCGTCGCCGATGCCAGCCATGAGCTGCGCACCCCGCTGGCCTCGATCCGCGGCTACTCCGAGCTGTCGCTGCGCGACTCCACGCTGCCCGAGAACACGCACACTGCGCTCGAGCGCATCCAGGCGCAGTCGCTGCGGATGACGCGCCTCGTCGAGGACCTCCTGCTGCTCGCACGCCTCGACGAAGGGCGCGAGCTCGTCTATGGCACCGTCGACCTCACCCAGCTGGCGCTGGAGGGACTCGCCGACGCTCGCCCGACGGCGCCGGATCATCGATGGAGCGTCGACGTGCCCGACGAGCCGGTCGTGATCGTCGGTGACGCCGGTCGCATGCATCAGGTCGTGGCGAACCTGCTCGCGAACGCCCGCACGCACACACCTGCGGGCACCGAGATCACGCTCAGCGTCGCCCGCGAAGACGATGCGGCCGTATTGACCGTGCACGACAACGGCCCGGGTATCGACCCCGGCGTGCGCGAGGAACTGTTCGCCCGGTTCGCCCGCGGTGACAGCTCCCGTGCGCGTCAGACCGGCGGTACCGGGTTGGGGCTCGCGATCGCGAAGGCGATCGTCGAAGGGCACCGCGGCTTCATCTCCGTCGACAGCAAGCCAGGCAGCACGAGCTTCACGGTGCGCATCCCGGTGAACCCGTCGAAGGATGCGCCGAACGACTGACGCCCGCGCGGGCGACTTGCAGGATCAGATCACGCGGGGCCGCGCATCCGGCGGCGTTTCGTCCTGCATCCGTTCGTCGGTCATGCAAGTCGCACGCCTGGACTGACGGCGAGCCTCGGCAGACCTATCCCCAGATGATCAGACTCGAGCACGCAGCCGCGAGATCGCGGCGATAATCGCCGCTTCGACAACCGGCCAGTCATGAATGATGAGCGCGTAGTCGAATCGGAGGGTCTCGTACCCGAGTACGGATGCCGCAGCGTCGCGTCGGAGGTCTTTGTGGCGGCGCGATGACCCATCGTGGTTCTCCATCCCATCCGCCTCGAGGATGAGCATCCCGTCGATGACGAAATCAGCTCTGCCGACCGTCGGGATCTCCACCTGACAATCCAGACGGATGCCCAGCAAGTGAAGGCGCAGGCGCAACAGCGATTCCAGCCCACTGTCGGCATCGCGTCTCGCGAAGTCGACGAGCCATCGCGCACCGACCGGAAGGCGTTCGCGCAGTCGCTCACGAATGCCGGCGCCGAACTTTCGCTTCTTCAACGCCGATTCCAACGCGGCGAAGAACGCCTCCTCGCCGGCGCAGTGATAAACGTGCACAAGCGCATCCTCCAAAGGCGCGACGCCGAGCAGCGTTCGCCCCTCGAAGTAGTGAGTCACGCAGGCGCACTCGGCGTGATGAACCCGACCGCTGGTGCCGACCCAGACATGAAGGCACTCGTCGTCCGCCAAGGCCCAGACCTCGTGCATCCGCAACGCCGTCGTACAGGTCACGGATCCCCCGTGCGCCGCGGCACAGATCACGTCAGGGTTCGCGGATGGAACGGCGAAGACGCCCGGCCGCACTCGGAGGACGGAACCGTCGCCAACGGCGCTCGACAGCATCCTTCTGCTCAGTCCGAACTGCTGAAGGCGCGCGCCTCGGGCGACGCCGCCCTGGTGCGCGATCAATTGTGAGGCTTGCAGCATCCGTCGATCTTGGCCGACGAGCACGCACCGCATGCCGGGATTCTGTCGTTGTGGACGAATCCGGGCCGAACGCCGACCTGTGGAGGAAGAGTGCCGCGATCAACTTGCATGATCGATTCACGGCTGCATGACCGACTCACGGCGTTTCGTCCTGCATCCGTTTGTTGGTCATGCAACTGGTACCGGGCAAACGGGCGAAGTGACCGCCTCGCCTCAGTATCCGGCGAAGGCGTCGGTCGTCAGGCTGTGGGCCTTCTGCAGGGCGGGGGCGAGATCGGCGATCAGGCGCGGCGGGCCGGAGATGTACGCGTGCCGGCTCCCGATGTCGGGAACGACGCGCTCGAGCCCCTCGGCGTCCAGGCGCACTCCGCGCGCCCATGACCAGTGCGTCGGCAGATCTGCCGGCTGGTCTCTGGTGAAGACGATGACTCGGGCTCCGGTCGCCGCGAGCTCGTCGCGGAAGGCGAGTTCGCTGGCCTCGGACGCCACGTACACGAGCACCACATCACGGGTCAGCCCCGACAACTGCAGCTGCCGAAGCTGCGACACGAACGGCGTGACGCCGATGCCGGCGGCGACCATCAGAACCGGGGCCTCCGATCGCGGCAGGATGAAGTCTCCCCAGGTGCCGGTCACCGCGAGCGTCGCTCCCGGCTCTGCAGCCGCGAGGGCCCGCTTGTAACTGGACGGATGCTTCTGGCCGCCGTCCTTGTAGGCGATGCGCAGCGTCGGCAGGTCACCGGGCGCCGAGACGATGCTGAACTCACGACGGGTCCCCCGCGCGTCCGGCCGGCGGTGCGGCACATCCAGCTCGAGGTACTGCCCAGGGAGGAACTTCAGACGGCCTCGTGCACGGAACGTCAGCTCCTGCGCGGTCGGGGTGACGAACTCGCGCTTCTCGAGCGTCAGCCGCACCGAACCGCGCACGGCGAAGGCGAAGGCGAGCAGGTTGCCGACGAGCAGCGCACGTTCCTGTCCGAGTGAGAACAGGTCGGCGATCATGATCGGCCAGCCCGCCAGGACCCCGACCAGGGCGGCGACGGAGAATTGCTGCCACCGCCGCGGCGGCATCGTCAGCGGCTCCGACAGCATGAATGCCCCGAGGAACAGGTACGGCGACTGCAGCACGGCCAGCGACAGCGCCTGGAGGGCGTCGAAGTCCAGATCGTTCTGCTGCGCGAGGATGCTCTGCCGCACGACCGAGACGCCGACGGCGATGAGCAGGAACACCAGGATGACGCGCACCTTCTCGGTGCGCCAGAGCACGACGAGACCGAGCAGCAGCACGGGAGCCGCGAGCGCCGGAGTGCCCACCCACCACGCCGAGAACGTCCCGAGCCCGGCGATCGTGACGATGGCCGCGCCGAACGCGGCCGGGTTGAGGATGTGTCGACCGCGCCACGCGATCACGTACTTCGAGATGCTGGCGAGGGCACCGGCGAGCGCGAGTCCGCCGAGGGCAGCCGGCGTCAGCCCCGGCTGGAGCACGAAGAGGAGGATGAGCGCGGTCACCAACGAGGACTCGATGCGCCAGGGCAGGCGGAGCAGTCGCTGGACTACCGCATCGACCACGGAGATCACGACGGCCAGAACGCCGAAGGACGCCACCAGCGCCAGGGGATCCGGTGCGACCAGATCGAAGAACGAGAGCACCAGAGCGAGCGCCGCGAGCGTCAGCAGCGAGAACAGCACGAGCCGGTACATCGAGATGCCACCGAGGACGGCGAGAACGCGCTGCCGCGCGGCGGTGAATGAGGTGATCACGACTTCTACTCTTCCCTACTTCGGCGGTGCGGGGCGTGTCCGGTCGGTGGCGATGAACAGCTCGGCTGGGCATCCGGGCGAGCGCTCCACACGACCGTCGGTCGCCATGCGCACCCACTCGATGCCCCAGGACGCGGCGAGCTCCGGCCCTCCGTCGAAGAACAGCGCCGTCGCCACGGCATCCGCCGACATCGCATCGCGAGCGATCGCCCAGGTCGCCGCCCATGTGCGCACCGGAACGCCCGTCCGGGCATCGAGCACATGGTGCAGTCCGTCGCCCCAGGCTCGTCGATTGACGGCCGACGCGCAGAGCGCCGCGTCCCGCAGTGTCACGACCCCGATGGCCTTGGTCGCGTCGTACGGATGCTCCAGCCCGACGCGCACCGCCGCTCCCCGCACCCGGAGGTCACCTCCGCCGTCGACGACGAGGTCTCCGCTGACCGGCTCGAGAACCTCCATCACCCGATCGACGAGACGCCCCTTGCCGAGAGCTCCGACGTCGATGAGGGCCGGCGCGGAGAGCGTCGCCCGGTCCGTGGACCAGTCGAGCCGCTGCATCCAGTCGGTCGGGGCTGCGCGTGGCTCTCGCGGCACCAGCGTGTAATCGGCGTCGTAGCCGAGAGCGTTGAGACTCTCTCCGACCAGCGGATTCACGGCACCCGCAGTCGCCTCGGAGAGCTCGCGATAGGCGTCGAGCATCGCCCCGGCATCCGCGGCAGTGAGCGACCCTCCATCGACGCTCAGCCGGGTGACGAGCGAGTCCGCACGGAACCGTGACCACTCACGATCGAAACGATCGATGGTGGCGGTGACGGCGGCGCGGGCATCCGCGGGGAGCTCCGCGCTCGAATCGATCTCCCAGCGCGTGCCGATCGCCTCGAATCGCCAGACGACCATGGGGCCTAGGCCGCGGCCTCTTCCTTGATCGTCTCCAGCGCCTGGTTGAAGCCGCCGCTGGTCAGCGACGAGCCGGCCACTTTGTCGACCTTCAGTTCATCGAGCGGCACACCGGTGACGACGTCGGCGATGCCGTCGATGAACTGTCCCTGGAACTGCTTGGTCTCCGGCGCCTGCGGGTCGCCGGTCACCTCGACGTCGGTGACGACGCCTTCCGCCAACGTCAGGGTCACCGAGACCTTCTCGACGGTCTCGGGGGTCTGGTAAGAGCCTTCGGCGGTGTACGTTCCGTCCTTGTATGCGGAACCGGTCGCCGCATCGTCGGACGGTGCGGAGCTGGTCGCGGACTCCGGGCTCGTGGCCGTGTCGGTGTTGCCCTCTGCGTCAGCGGGAGCCGAGCAGCCCGCGAGGACGAGAAGTCCTGCGATGCCGGCGAGCGCTGCGCCCTTGCGGACGGAAGTCGGTACGGTCGTGCGGATCATGATGGCCCTCCCGGCTGAGTGTCTTTCGATGGGATGTCGATTTTACGACGATAGAAAGCAGACCTATGCGCGGGCTGTGCCGAGTCCGACTGTTACGCGTCGCCGCCGAACATGCTCGTGACGGAACCGTCCTCGAAGACCTCGTGGATGGCGCGAGCGAGCAGCGGTGCGATCGGCAGGATCGTGAGCTTGTCCCAGCGGCGGGATTCGGTGAGCGGGATCGTATCGGTGACGACCACCTCGTCGATCGACGCGTCCTGCAGCCGTTCGCTGGCCGGATCGCTGAAGATCGCGTGGGTCGCGGCGACGATGACCCGGTGTGCACCTGCGGCCTTGAGCGCTTGTGCAGCCTTGACGATCGTGCCGCCGGTGTCGATCATGTCATCGACGAGCAGGCAGGTGCGGCCTTCGACCGTGCCGACGATCTCATGCACGGAGACCTGGTTGGCGACGCGCGGGTCGCGGCGCTTGTGGATGATCGCCAGCGGCGCCCCCAGGCTGTCCGACCATGTGTCGGCGACGCGCACCCGGCCCATGTCGGGCGAGACGACCGTGAGGATCTCGCGATCTTCAGGGCTCAGCGTGCGCTTGAAGTGCTCGAGCAGCACCGGCTTCGCGAACAGGTGGTCGACGGGGCCGTCGAAGAAGCCCTGGATCTGGGCGGCGTGCAGGTCGACGCTCATGACACGGTCGGCGCCGGCGGTCTTGAGAAGATCGGCGACGAGGCGGGCGCTGATCGGCTCTCGACCGCGGCCCTTCTTGTCCTGACGCGAATACGGGTAGTACGGGGCGACCACGGTGATGCGCTTCGCCGACGCGCGCTTGGCGGCATCGATCATGATCAGCGTCTCCATCAGCCATTCGTTGACCGGTTCGCCGAACGTCTGGATGAGGAACAGGTCGCAGCCGCGGATCGACACCTCGAAGCGGGCGTAGATCTCGCCGGAGGCGAAGGTGCGGTGCTCGGTCGGAGCGAGCTCGGTACCGAGATCCGCAGCGACGGCTGCGGAGAGCGCGGGGTGGGAACGGCCACCGGCGACGACCAGCCGCTTCTTCGTCTTGGCCACGAGTCCCGGCGCGATGCCGTTGTCGCGATCCAGATCGACCGTCTTCTTCTTGCGCGCCATGGTCCGCCTATTCCGCCGTTTGTTCCCGAGCCGCAGCGTCCGCTGCGCCCGTTCCTGCCCTGTTCTTCTCGACCCACCCCTCGATGTTGCGCTGAGGAGCGACGCTCATGGCCAGAGCGCCGGCAGGGACATCCTTGCGGACGACGGCGCCGGCAGCTGTCTTCGCACCAGCCCCAAGCCTAACGGGAGCGACCAGCACTGTGTGCGACCCGGTGTGCACCTCGTCGCCGATCTCGGTGCGGTGCTTGTTCACGTCGTCGTAGTTCGCGGTGATCGTGCTCGCGCCGAGGTTCACGCCGCGGCCGATCGTCGCGTCGCCCACGTACGACAGGTGCGGCACCTTGCTGCCCTCGCCGATCTCGGCGTTCTTGGTCTCGACGTAGGCGCCGATCTTGCCCTTCGCGCCGAGGACGGTGCCTGGGCGCAGGAACGAGAACGGCCCGACCGTGGCCTCGGCGCCGATCACGGCCAGCGTGGCGTCGGTGCGGCGAACGATCGCGTCCTCCCCGACCTCGCAGTCGACGAGAGTCGTGTCGGGGCCGATGATGGCGCCTTCGGCGATCGTGGTCGCCCGGAGGATCTGCGTGTTCGGCAGGATCGTGACGTCGGGCGCGAGCGTCGCGTCGTCGTCGATCCAGGTGGTGGCCGGATCGATGACGGTGACGCCGGCGACCTGCCAGCGGCGCACGATGCGGGCGTTCAGGAGGCGCCCCACTTCGGCGAGCTGCGCGCGGTCGTTGACGCCGTAGGTGACGGTGACATCGGAGACGACGGATGCCGCGACGCGGTCTCCGTCGCGGCGGAGCAGTCCGGGGACATCCGTGAGGTACATCTCCCCCTGCGCGTTGTCGACGCCGACCTGGGGAAGGTACCGGCGCAGCGTCTCGGCGCGGAACACGTACATACCGGCGTTGATCTCGTTCACCGCGGCTTCTTCGACCGTGGCGTCCTTCTGCTCGACGATCCGGTCGACATCGCCGTCGAGATCGCGGATGACGCGCCCGTAGCCTGCGGGGTCGTCCACCACGGCGGTCATCAGCGTCGCCGGGGCGCCCGCGTCGCGGTGGGCCGCGAGGAACTCCGAGAGCGCGTCGACGTCGGCGAGCGGGCAGTCTCCGGAGAGCACGAGCACATCACCGTCGAACTCGGCAGGCAGGGCGTCGACGGCGACCTGCACGGCGCGACCGGTGCCGGGGATGTCGTCCTGGTCGATGAAGACGGCGTCCGGATACGACTCGCTCAGAACCGCCACGACCTGGTCGCGCTCGTGACGCACCACGACCTCGATGTGATCGGCGCCGAGCCGGGCGGCCGTGGTGAGCACATGCCCGACGAGCGGGCGACCACCGATCGGGTGCAGCACCTTCGGCAGCCGCGATCGCATGCGAGTGCCTTGGCCTGCGGCGAGGACGATGATCGCGAGATTGTTCCCAGTCATGCTCCGCCGCCAGGATTCGAACCTAGACCTAACAGCTCCAAAGGCTGTCGTGCTGCCATTACACCACGGCGGACCACGGCCCTCACGAGAGGTCCGCCTGACAAGTCTGCCATGACCTCGGCGCACTGCCTGCGGGAACGGTGCGAGAAGCGGTCGCGTCATCAGACCGAAATACGGAACTGGGATGCTGGTGATCATGACCATCACCATCGAGCGGGTCGAAACGCCCGTCCCAGCCGTCTCCGAGTTCATCACCGCGCATCACGCGGAACTCGTGGGCACCGCACCGCCGGAGAGCTGCCATGCGCTGCCGTTCGAGCGGCTGCTCGCACCGGGCGTCCGGCTCTTCGCCGCCTTCGAGGACGATCGGGCCGTCGCCTCAGGGGCGCTGGCAACCGTGGATGACGATCATGAAGAGTTGAAGTCGATGCGCACCGACCCAGGGATGCGCGGTCGCGGACTCGGCAGAATGATGCTGACGTTCCTGATCGACGACGCGGCGCGACGCGGCATCCGACGGCTCTCGCTCGAAACCGGCAGCGACGACTTCTTCATTCCCGCCCGGACGCTATACGCGGGCGCCGGGTTCGTCGAGTGTGCGGCGTTCGGACGGTATCTGCCGGACCCGCACAGCACGTTCATGACGCTGTCGCCGGTGCACTCGATGTCCCCGCCGAAACCGGCGCACACGCGATAATGGAGAGATGAGCGCAGCGGACGAAGTCGATCGGATCGTCGGCGCATGGAACACCCAGCGGCCCGATCTCGACTTCTCACCGCTCGAGGTCCTGTCGCGGATGGATCGGCTCTCCCGCCACCTCGACCGCGCCCGTCGTGACGTCTTCCGCCGCAGCGACCTGGAGCCGTGGGAGTGGGACGTGCTCTCCGCGTTGCGCCGAGCCGGTGCTCCTTTCCAGCTGTCTCCGAAGCAGCTGATGCAGCAGACCCTCGTCTCCAGCGGCACCATGACGAACCGCATCGACCGCCTGGTCGGCCGTCGTTTCGTGCACCGCGAGGCCGACCCGGTCGACGGTCGCAGCATCCTGGTGACACTCACCGATGACGGACGCACCAGGGTGGATGCCGCGATCACGCGTCTCGTCGATGTCGAGTCCGACCTTCTCCAAGCGCTGTCCCGCAGTGATCGGGACCGGCTGGCCGGCCTGCTGCGCAAGCTCAGCCTGAGCTTCGACGCCTGAGACCGCCGTCGGGGGCCGACCCGCCCGGCCCCCGAGCTGCGATCACGCGTCGCGATCGATGACTACGACGACCTTTCCGGTCACCCTCCCCGACTCGACGCGCTCCTGCGCCGCGACGAGCTCATCGAGACCGAACTCCGAGTCCAGGTGCACCTCGACCTCTCCGGCATCCGCGAGCGCGGCGATCTCAGCCAGCTGCCCGCCGGACGCTGCGACGAGGATCCGTTCGACCGGCGCAGCGCCCCATTCGGCGAGCAGGGCGCTGTCGTCCGCGGAGAGACCGGTGATGGTGATGACAGCGGTTCCCTCGGTGACCGTGCCGCGCGGGGGCAGCGTGCCGTCCACGGTGACGATCACCGCGTCGACGCCGGTCAGCGAGGCGAGAGCGTGCTCGTCCCGATAGTCGACGACGTGGTCCGCACCCCAGCTGCGCAGGAGTTGGTGCTTCGCCGCGCTGGCCGTGGCCGTCACCTCGGCCCCCCTGGCCTTCGCCAGCTGGATCGCCAGGTGCCCCACTCCCCCGGCACCGCCGAGCACGAGCACCCGCTGCCCCGCGCCGACGGCGGCGGCCTCCAGCGCCTGCCACGCGGTCAGCGCAGCGAGCGGTGCAGCGCCGGCCTGGGCGATCGTCCACGCGTCCGGGGCGGCAGCGAGGTCGCCCGCTGCGACCACCGCGTACTCGGCCAGCGTGTGCGCGGCGGCCGGGAATGCAGCGAGAGCGAATACCCGATCGCCGGGTGACCACGCGCTCACATCCGGCGCGACCGTCGCGACGACGCCGGCCACGTCCCAACCCGGTCGATCGGAATACTTGATCGGTCCGAAATCGGTGGCCGCCGCGCGGATCTTCACGTCGACCGGATTGAGCCCGGCCGCGCCGACCTTGACGACGACCTCGCCAGGACCGGGGGTCGGGATGGCGATATCGGTGATCGAGATGACCTCCGAAGCGGGTCCCGCACCGGAGTACTTCACTGAACGCACGTGGTCTGCCTTTCATTCGAGCGGCCGATCCGGCCGCAGCATCCAGCCTGTCGTGTCATCCGACGGCCCAACAGTGGCCATAAAGACAATATGTGTCACGATATAGCCATGCATCGAGTCGTGATCGTCGCTCTTCCCGGCGTCTACCCGTACGAGCTGGGCATCCCCTCTCGTTTCTTCCGCGCCGCTCGTCGCGACGGGAAGCCGCTGTACTCGGTCACGACCTGCAGCCTGGATGGCGGACCGGTGCAGACCAACGCCGATTTCTCGATCACTCCGTCGGCGGATCGGAGCGCACTCGCGACCGCCGACACCATCATCGTTCCGCCGTGGAGCGCCGCTGAGACCTCCGGTGACCCGATCGGCCTCTCGGAGTTCGCCGAACGACGCGTGGTCAGCTATTGCACCGGCGCATTCACGGTCGCGGCCTCCGGTCTCCTGGACGGCAAGGAGGCGACCACCCACTGGCACGCCTCCGCCGACTTCGCAAAGCGCTTCCCCCAGGTGCGCCTGCGGCCAGACGAGCTGTTCGTCGACACCGGCACGATACTGACCGCCGCAGGCGCCTCGGCAGCGGTCGACGCGACGATGCATCTGATCGCGCGCGATCACGGCGCCGCGGTCGCTGCGACCGTCTCGCAGATCACCCTCGCAGCTCCCCACCGCGGAGGCGGGCAGCGTCAGTTCATCGCGCGGCCGACCATCGCGCCGCCGAACAGCGGCTCCGCCAGCGACATCCAGAACTGGCTGATGTCCCGGATCGACGAGCCGCTCGTGCTGAATGCCGTCGCCGACCGGTTCGGAATGAGCGTACGAACCCTGACCCGGCGCTTCCGAGCCGAGACCGGCCGCACCGTCGGCGACTGGTTCGCCGACGCCAGGGTCGATCGCGCGCGCGAACTCCTCGAGACCAGCGACCTCCTCGTCGATGATGTCGCCGCCCGCTCGGGCTTCGCAACGTCGGCGTCGCTGCGCAAGCACTTCCGCGATCGGATCGGGCTGTCGCCTCACCAGTATCGATCGCGCTTCACCCAAGCCGTCTAGGCTGGTGCGAATGGCCATGCTCTCCCCGCTTCCCGTGCGCAATGGCGTCGGCGCCACGCGTCTGCACGTGCCGCTCGACGGTCCATGGGAGACGGTGTCGGACTACATGGTCGAGCGGTTCTTCCACCTCGATCCCGAGGCTCTGCTGGCTCGTTTCGACGACGGCGAGATCGTCGCCCGCGACGGCAGTGCGGTGCGCCGCGACGCGCCCCTGGGCGCCGAAGAGTTCATCTGGTACTACCGCGAACCGCCCGAGGAGAAGCGCATCCCGTTCGAGGTGGAGGTGCTCCATCAGGACGAGAATCTGGTGGTCGTCGACAAGCCGCACTTCCTGCCGACGACGCCCGGTGGCAGGTATCTGCAGAACTCGGCGCTGGTGCGATTGCGCATCGCCCTCGGCATCCCGGACCTCGCCCCGATGCACCGGCTCGACCGCGCGACGGCCGGACTCCTGATGTTCGCCACGCGGCCCGAGACCCGTGGCGCGTATCAGCTGCTGTTCGAGAACCGTCGCGTGGAGAAGGTCTACGAAGCGGTGTCGGCTCGGCCGCTGGACTGGGACGGATCCCGATTCCCGCTCGTCTATCGGAACCACATCGTCAAGCTCCGGGGACAGGTCTGCGTCGAGGTCGACGACGAGCGCGAACCGAACTCCGAGACGCTCATCGAGCTGCTCGGCGACGATGATCGGGTCGTGCGCACGCTGCTCCGACCGCACAGCGGCAAGATGCACCAGCTCCGCGTGCACCTGGCAGCCCTCGGTCTCGGCATCCTGAATGACGGCTTCTATCCGACCCTGCTTCCGGAGACGCCGGACGACTTCGACCGGCCGCTGCAGCTGCTCGCCCGCGAGCTGCGGTTCGTCGATCCGCTGAGCGGTGAGGATCGCGTGTTCACGACGCGGCTGACGCTGCAGGACGCGCCGGCTCGCTGAGTTCTCGAAGAAGTCAGCGCCGCATGATCTTGCGCGCCAGCCTGTTGCCGAGCAGCTGCACGAGGTGCACGAACACGACGATGAGCACGATGGCCGCCCACATCACCACAGGTTCGAACTGTCGGAAGCCGTAGATCTGGGCGAAGGCACCGAGACCGCCGCCGCCGATGAGGCCGGCCATCGCCGTCATGTCGATCAGCGCCACGATGATGAAGGTGTAGCCGAGGATGAGCGGCCCGAGCGCTTCGGGGATCGCGACGGTGAAGAGGATGCGCCAGGGGCCGGCCCCCATCGCGCGCGCCGCCTCGATGACGCCGGGCGACACCGAGACGAGGTGCTGTTCGACGATGCGTGCGATCGCGAAGGATGCGGCCAGCCCGATGGCGAACGCACCGGCGTTGGTGCCGATACCCACCCCGATGACGGCACGCGCGAGCGGCTGGGAGACCGCGGCGATGAAGATGACGAACGGAATCGGTCTGAAGAAGTTGATGATCGTGTTCATCACGATGTTCGCCGGCCGATTCGGGAGGATTCCGCCGCTACGGGTGACGTAGAGCACGACCCCCCAGACGAGACCGAGGATGCCGCCGAAGACGAGGGCGATCGACGTCATGTACAGCGTCTCGAGTGCGGCGACCCAGAACTGGGGCCAGAGTTCGTTCAGGCGATCCATCAGCGGGCCTCCTCTCGCGAGATCTCGGTCACTTCGACGCGCTGACCGATGACCTCCAAGGCCCGGTCGATCGCCGCCGCATCGCCGCGGATGGCCAGCGTCAGGTGCCCGAAGGCCCGACCGCGGATGTCGTTGATGCCGCCGAAGACGAGCTCGAACTCGAGGCCCTCCTGCGCGAGATCCAGGAAGACCCTGGCCTGTGAGGTGCTGCCGTCACGGAAGGAGAACGTCACCAGGCGGCCGGTGTGCCGCTCGCGCAGCACGGACAGCTCGGAGGGCGACGGGATGCCCTTGACGACAGTGCCGACGAAGCGTTGCGATGCCGGGTTCTGCGGGGCGGAGAACACATCGAACACGTCGCCCTGCTCGATGACGCGTCCGGCCTCCATGACGGCGACCTTCGTAGCGATCGTCTGGATGACGTCCATCTCATGCGTGATGATGACGATGGTGACGCCCTGCTCCTGGTTGACGCGCTTGAGGAGGTCGAGGACCTCGTGGGTCGTCTGCGGATCCAGTGCGCTGGTGGCCTCGTCGGCCAGCAGGATGGCCGGTCCCGTCGCGAGCGCCCTGGCGATGCCGACGCGCTGCTTCTGCCCGCCGGAGAGCTGCTCGGGGTAGGCCTTCGCCTTGTCGCTGAGCCCGACGAACGACAGCAGCTCGGCGACGCGGGCCTCGATGTCTGCCTTCGACCAGCCGGCGAGCTTCAGCGGGTAGGCGATGTTCGCCTTCACGCTCTTCGCGGAGAACAGGTTGAACTGCTGGAAGATCATCCCGATCCCGCCGCGGACGCGGCGCAGTTCGCGCTCGTCCAGCGCGGTGATGTCGACGCCGTCCACCGTGATGGTCCCGCCGGTGGCGGGTTCGAGCGCGTTGATCAGCCGC
This sequence comes from Microbacterium sp. LTA6, assembly GCF_045690355.1. NCBI lineage: Bacteria > Bacillati > Actinomycetota > Actinomycetes > Micrococcales > Microbacteriaceae > Microbacterium > Microbacterium sp. LTA6. The sequence goes on along the minus strand of NZ_CP147855.1, from coordinate 2,680,311 downwards.
ACCAGGGTCGACTTGCCCGCGCCCGAGTAGCCGATGATGCCGTAGACATCGCCCTTGTCGATACTGAGTGTCACATCGTCGACGGCGACGACGTCGCCGGCGCCTCTGTCGGACGACGGATACGCCTTCGAGACGTTCGTCAGGCTCACGATCGGCATGGGATCTCCGGTGTTGATCGATGGATACGGCGAATCGGGCGACGCGATGTGCGCCGCCCGATTCTCTCGCATTTCGGCTGAACGAAGGGTCTCAGCCCTTCTGAGCCTCGGTGTCCTTCTCGACCTTCTTCAACGAGGCGACGAGGTCCTTGACCGGAGTCTGCAGCGAGACGTTGGTGTTGCCGGAGGATTCCGCGAGTCCCGCCTGCACAGCCTCGTCGGTCTGGAAGATCTCCACCAGCTTCAGATACGTCTTGTTGTCGGCGTCCTCTGCGCGGGCCGCGAAGATGTTCACGTACGGCAGCGCGTTGGAGTCTTCCGGGTCATCCTGGGCGATGGCGTCGTCGAAGGTGAGCCCGGCATCGGTCACGAAGTCGTTGTTGATGATCGCCGCGGCGACATCCGGCAGCGAGGTGGGGATGAGCGCCGCTTCGAGCGCGGTCACCTGGACCTTCGACTTCGCGGTGTCGACATCCGCAAGGTCGGAGAAGATCGTTCCGCCGCTCTTGAGCTCGACGAGGCCGGCCGACTGAAGGACGAGCAGTGCGCGCGCCTGGTTCGTGGCATCGTCCGGAACGACGACCGTCTCACCCTTGGGGATGCTCTTCACGTCGTCGTACTTCTTCGAGTACAGCCCCAGCGGGAAGATCGCTGTCGAGCCGATGACCGTGAGGTCCTTGCCCGAAGCGACGTTGTAGCCCGCGAGGTACACGATGTGCTGGAACTGGTTCAGGTCGAGTTCACCCTCGGCGAGCGCCGGGTTCGGCTGCTCGTAGGAGCCGAAGTCGACGAGCTCGACCGTGATTCCCTCATCGGCGGCCGCGTCGACGAACGCTTCCCACTGCGGCTCACCCTTGCCGACGACACCGATCTTCACGGTCTCGTCAGCCGGAGCGTCTGCGCCGTCTGAACCGGCGCCGGACGTCGCCGTGGCGCAGCCGGACAGCGCGATGAAAAGCGGGACCGCGGCGAGCGCGGCGATGATGGATGTGGAGCGACGGGACATGACTTTCGGGTTCCTCTCGTGGGGGGACTCCGCAACGCTAAGCGGGGTACCTCACGCGCGCGGAATCGAGCTGTCACAGAGCGTCACAGCGTCGAGCGATCAGTCGAGCTGCTCGGTGAGCTCGAACCAGCGCAGCTCCAGCTCCTCGATCTCGGCCTGCTGCGCACTGATGGCCTTCATCTTCGTGCCGAGACCCTCATAATCGCCCTGGTCGTGCTCGGCGAGGGCCTGCTTCGCCGCATTCACCTGCTGTGTCAGCTTCTGGATGCGCCGCTCGAGGGACGCGATCTCCTTCTGCGCCGTGCGGAGCGCTGCACCGTCGAGGCTTGCGGATGCCGATGCGGTCGCGACCGCAGAGGGCTTGGCATCCCGCTCCAGCGTGCGCAGCCGGAGGTACTCGTCCACGCCACCGGGCAGGTGACGCAGGTGCCCTCCCAGGATCGCGTACTGCTGGTCGGTGACGCGTTCCAGGAAGTACCGGTCGTGGGACACGACGATGAGGGTGCCCGACCACGAATCGAGGAGGTCCTCGATCGCGGCGAGCATGTCGGTGTCGAGGTCGTTGGTCGGCTCGTCGAGGATCAGCACGTTGGGCTGGTCGAGCAGCACCAGGAGCAGCTGCAGGCGGCGCTGCTGGCCACCCGAGAGGTCCTTCACCGGCGTCGACAGCTGCGCCGAGTCGAAGCCGAGCCGTTCCAGGAGCTGCCCTGGCGTGAGGTCCTGCGCCTTCGATCCGGCGCCGAGGGTGTACGAGGTGCGCAGCCGCGAGATGACGACGCGCACCGGCTCCTTCCACACCTCGGTGAGCTCGTCGAGGCGCTGCGTGAGGGTCTTCACCTTCACCGTCGTGCCGCGTTTGACCCGCCCCGCCGTGGGGGCGACGGTTCCCGAGATCAGGCCGAGCAGGGTGGACTTGCCGGCGCCGTTGACCCCGAGGATGCCGGTGCGCTCGCCCGGCGCGATGCGCCATTCCACGTCGCGGAGCACTGCGCGCGACGGCGCGGATTCCGTCGCCGGGAAGGTCACGCTGACATCGAGGAGGTCGACCACGTCCTTGCCGAGTCGCGAGACGGCGAGAGACTGCAGCGAGACCTTGTCGCGGATCTCCGGAACATCGGCGATGAGCTCGTTGGCCGCGTCGATGCGGAACTTCGGCTTCGCGGTGCGCGCGGGGGCGCCGCGGCGCAGCCAAGCGAGTTCCTTCTTGGCCAGGTTCTGCCGTTTGGCCTCGGTGGCCGCGGACATCCGGTCGCGCTCGACGCGCTGCAGGATGTACGCCGCATACCCGCCCTCGAAAGGCTCGACGATGCGGTCGTGCACCTCCCACGTCTCGGTGCAGATCTCGTCGAGGAACCAGCGGTCGTGGGTCACGACCATGAGCGCACCGGAGTTCGCGGCCCAGCGCTTCTTGAGGTGCCCGGCGAGCCAGGTGATGGCTTCGACGTCGAGGTGGTTGGTGGGCTCGTCGAGGGCGATGACATCCCAGTCGCCGGTGAGGAGCTTGGCGAGCGAGACACGGCGGCGCTGACCACCACTGAGGGAGAGGACCGGAGCATCCCAGGCGAGATCCTTCAGGAGGCCCTCGATGACATCCCGGGTGCGAGCATCCCCCGCCCATTCGTATTCAGGCGTGTCGCCGACCACCGACTCTGCGACGGTGAGCGCATCGTCGAGGGTGTCTGCCTGATCGAGCACACCGATGGTCGTTCCCTTGCGGACCGTGACGCGTCCCGCGTTCGGCTGCTTGAGACCGGCCAGCATGCCGAGGAGGCTCGATTTTCCGTCGCCGTTGCGGCCGACGATGCCGATGCGATCCCCCTCTTCGATTCCAACGGTGACGGAGTCGAAGACGACCCTGGTCGGGTACTCGAGATGGAGGCCTTCGGCCCCGAGAAGATGTGCCATGTTGCTATCCAGGGTAGTTGGCCTGGATGCGAGGATCCTGCGCCGGCCTTTGTATCTCCATCGTGATACAAGTTGTGATAAACATATGACACAACTCATCGATCGGAGACGACAATGCCGCAGAGAAGCACTTTCATGTTCGGCCCGATGGAACTCGTCGGTGCGGCCTTGTCGCTCCCCCTGTTCTCCTTGGTGATCGCCGTGATCATCGCCGGGGGCATCCTCCTCTTCACTGCTCGACAGAGGTACGAGGGTCGTGCCACCGTCCTGATCCCCCTTCCCGTAGCCCAATCGGTCACGGCGAGATACGTGCCCGAGCAGCGCGCCCTTCGCATCATCGCGATCGCCGTGGCCCTCCTCTTCGCGGTGGAGAACATCGTTCGCGGATACGTGCTCGCCATGGCCGACCAGGTTGCGTGGTGGCGATACGCCACTCCCGTCTTCTCAGCATTCGTCGGCATGGTCGTGATCTTGGGAATGGTCGCGATTCGAGGAACGACGCAGCCTGAGGTCCCCGTCGTGCCCGCATCCCGTCGCACCTGGACGAGTTTCAGCCCGCGACCAGGCCTCATCGGCGTGTGTCTCGCACCGCTCGCCCTGGCGGCGACGACCATCGCCGCGGGACTGTCGTCATCGGCTGATGATCAAGGCCGATACATCTGGCTGGAGATCCCGGTGCCCAACGAAGCGGCGATCGACCCGATCCGCCCGTGGTTCTATGGCTGGGCCTACGGTGTTCCGGTGCTGATCTGCCTCGCCGCTCTCTCCTTCGCGACCTGGGCGGTGCTCCAGCGCAACGCGGAGCGCCCCTACATCCGGCCCGAGACCGTCGCCGCCGAGCGTGGCGCCCGTCGCGAGGTCGCCATCGGCGCCGTACGCGTCGCGACCGCCGGCATCCTGCTCGCACTGACCGGCGCGTGGCGGTTCATCGCAAGCGCCGGATCGGGCTCGACGCTGGTGATCGAGGGCCAGAACGGGGGTGCGCCCTACGACATGACGTGGCGGTACGCGGAACTCGCCATCGCCGCCGGCTGGTTCGCACCGATCCTCGAGGTCACCGCATTCGTGCTGCTCCTGCTCGTCGCCATCCGTCCGCGTCGCACGCTCGCCGCCCCTTCCTCACCGGACCAGACCGACGTCCAGGCCGACGCAGAGGCCGCGCTGTGACCGAGCGTCCCCTCCTGTCTTCGACAGAGGAGGGAAGCCCGGCCATGGACATCTATCGGCAGCTTCGCGGACTCATCGTCTCCGGTCAGCTGGGCGCGAATGAGCGCCTGCCGACCGTGCGTCAGACGGCGAACGACCTCGGTGTCGCCGCCGGGACCGCAGCGAAGGCCTACAAGATGCTGGAGCAGGACGGCCTCGTCGTCAGTCGCACGGCCGCCGGAACCCGCGTCGCAGAATCCGCGGCGGTTCTCCCCCTCTCCGTCATCCGGCGCATTCGGGATCTGGTGGCCGATGCCGTCTCGACGGGGGTCGAACCCGACGACGTGATCGACGTCCTGCGTGCCGTCTGGCGAACCGACGCCCCCTGAACCGAGCGCTCAACCGACCCGCCCAACCGCCCAGCGCCGTGCAGACGACCAATCTCGACGAGTGCACTTTGCCCGTTCCGACAAGGGCTGAGGAGACCCCCACCGCAAGACTTCCGTCATGGACAACGAGGCCCTCGCGCAACTCCTTGCACAGCTCGTCGCACTATCGGCAGACCCCTCCGGCCCCGGTCTCGCCGTGGGGATCTACCACGGCGGGACGTTGACCGCTCACGCCGAGGCCGGACTGGCATCGGTCGAGTTCGGCGTCCCTATCGACGAGGACACCCGTTTCGACATCGCCTCGATGAGCAAGCAGTTCGCGGCGACCGCTGTGCTGCTCCTCGCCCGTGACGGACTCATCGACCTCGAAGACGACATCCGATCGCACCTGCCGGAGCTGCGGCTGACGACGCCCGTGACGATCGCGCAGTGTCTGCAGCACACCGGCGGGCTGCCGGAATGGCTGCAACTCACCGAACTCACCGGGCGTCCCCTCACTCGGATCACCCAGAACCAGACGCTGGAGTTCGTCGCCGGCCTTGCGACCCTCAACTTCACCCCCGGCTCGTCCTTCAACTACTCCAATACGGGGTATGTCCTCGCCGCCTCGCTGGTGCACCGGGTCACCGGTCGCACCCTCGGCGAGTTCGCCGCTGAACGGATCTTCGCCCCGCTCGGCATGCACCGCACCCTCTTCCGCGAGGACAGTCGCGCAGTGCTCTCGGAGTTCGCGTACGGATACGAGACGGTCGCCGACCACCTGCAGCGGGCGGACTCCGAGGAGTGCGCCGTCGGCGATGGAGGTCTGGTCACGAGCCTGAGCGAACTCGGCGCCTGGTTCCGCTTCCTGAGAGACGGTGACGCTCTCGGAGACGACATCCGCGACACGCTCGTAGACAGCACCCCGACCTTTCCCGATGGAAGCGTCGGGCCCTACGCCTACGGCATCTATCACGCCGATCTCGGAGGCGAGCGTGCGATCGGCCACGCCGGTGCCGTCGCCGGGTACCGCTCGCACCTGTACTACCTTCCCGACAGCGACCTCGGCGTCGTCGTGCTGGCCAACCACTCCGCCGTGCGCCCCACTGTCATCGCGACGAAGGTCGCGCGCCACGCCGCCGGGATTCCCGAGCCGACCGACCCCACCCTCGTCGATGGTCGTGATGCCGCTGCACCCGCAGGTGGATGGTGGATCATGCGCGGTGCCGATGAGTCGGTGCGCACCCAACCGCAGCCGGATGGCACCCTGACCCTGTCGGGATTCCAGAGCGGACATTTCCGACTTGCCGACGACGGCTGGTGGTACGGCGATGATCGGGACGAAGGACTCCAACTGCTGATCGACGACGACCGGCTTCGCCTCCGCATCGATATGCGCCCTGGCCGTGATCTCACCTTCGAGCGCTGTGCCGCCCCGGATCCCTCCGCCGCTCCGCCGATCGGAAGCTATCTCAGCCCCGAGCTCGGCACTCTCGTGATCATCGAGCCAGATGGAAGGTTCCGCATCGGTCTCGACCTCGTCGGTCGGATCGAGCCAGGCCCGGACTGCACGTTCAGCGCCGGCCAGGCCTCGGTGCGGCGCGATGGCGACGACGTCCTCCTCGGCGCCTTCGGCGTCGACGGAATGCGGTTCGTGCGACAGCCGGATGGCACCGTGATCGTCGGCGCCCCGCGGGGTCTCGAACGGTTGTGAAGGATTCCGGCTGGCACCCAGGGGCTTTCACGCCCGCGGCGTCGGCGAGCCCCCTCCAGACACGGCATCCTGGAATGATGACCGCCGAGCCCTCACCGACCACCCTGGGAACCCTGTTGGACACCCTGGGGACGACCGTGCTCCGGCCTCTGGCACTGCCGGGAGGGCGCGATCGGGGTGCCGGGCATCCGGTGATCCTCGATCCGGACTCGAATGAGCACCACGGAGGCGACTCGATCGTGCTCGCTCCTGGCCGCCCCTCGGTCGAGCTGATGGATTGGGCTGCGGGCGCGGGCGCGGCCGCCATCGTCGTTCGCACCGGAGCGATCGACGCCGCATCCTGGGGCCAGGCGGCCCGCCGCACGGGAGTGGCCGTGCTCGAATCCGCGCCCGACGTCGCCTGGGGTCGGCTCTACACGCTCATCGACGCGATCAAGACGATGTCCGGCCCGATCTCCGACGCCGACAACCGCCACTCCGCCGATCTTTTCCGGCTCGCGAACGACATCGCGCTGCGCACCGGCGGGGCCGTCTCGATCGAAGACCTGGCCATGCGCGTGCTCGCCTACTCGACGATTCCCGGGCAGGAGGTCGACGGGCTACGGCGCGATGGCATCCTCGGTCGCCGTGTTCCGGACGACCCGACGAATGCCGAGGAGTACGCCGCAGTGCTCCGGTCGGTCACGGCCGTGCTCAGCCCTCCGACCGCCACAGTCCGCCCGCGCCTGGCGATCGCCGTGCGCGACCGGGGTGAGGCGCTGGGCAGCATCTGGGTCCTCGAGGGATCGACTCCCCTCTCCGAGGATGCCGCTGAGGTGCTCGCCGAGGCAGCACCGAGCGCGGCCGCGCAGCTGGCGCGGTTCAACCTCGTCGCCGATGCGGACCGGAGACAGCGCACCGAAAGACTCGGATGGTTGATCCGCGGTTCCGGCGCGACCGGGAGCATCGCGGAGCATTTCGGCCTGGAGCGATCCGGCGCGACGACGGTGATCGTCATCGATCGGATTCCCGAACAGCGCACCAGCCGCACCGGTGTCTCGATGCACACGGCAGCCGCCTATGTCGGCGATCTGCTGCGAACCGGTCTCTCGGCGTACCGGATCCCCGCGGCCGCCGGCGCTTTCGAGGGACGCGCGATGGCTGTGGCGGGGACCGTGGCTGACGCCACGGTGCTGCAATCCATCGTCGCGACCGTGCTCGCACGGGCGACGGAGAGCATCGGCGATGGCTGGCGCGCAGGTCTGAGTTCCACCCTCGCGGGGCTCTCCGACATCCCCACCGGTGCCAAGCAGGCCGCGCACGCATGGCGTGTGGTGGCGAACATGCCAGGACACGGGGAGATCGGTCTGCACGAGAACCTCGGACCGGGGCTGCTCCTGATGGAGATCCACGCCACCGTCGGCCAGAGCGAACTCGTCGGCGGTGAACCACTCAGAACGCTCACCGCGCACGACGCCGCCACCGGCACCGACTACGTCAAGAGTCTGAGCCGGTGGATCAGCGCGAACTATGACGTCGCCCGCGCCGCGGAGCTCCTCATGCTGCACCCGAACACGCTGCGGCATCGCCTGCGCCGCATCGCCGAAGTCATCGACATCGATGACCCCGACCTTCGACTCGTACTCGCGCTCCAACTGCGGTTGCGAGACATCGAGGAATCTGCGCGCTGAGTACGGAATGAGCCGCCCGGGCACCAGGCCCGGACGGCTCATCTGTTCCCGCAGAGTCGTTACTGGTACGACTTCACGATCTCCAGGAGGCTCGGAACGTTGGCGTACGCCTCGGCCGCGTTCTCCTTGGTCACGATCAGCGGCTCGAGCAGGTACGAGTCCACGATCTTCTTTCCGTTGTCGTACGACTCGGTGTCGTTGACGTCGACGTCCTCGCCCTTCTGCAGCTGGCCGACCATCTTGATGGCCTGCTCGACGAGGAGCGCGGTGTCCTTGTTGATCGTGGAGTACTGGATGCCCTCCATGATCGACTTCACCGACTCGACCTCGGAGTCCTGGCCGGTGACGACCGGAACGGTCTTGCCGGCCTGCTGCACCGAGGTGATGATGGCGCGAGCGAGCGTGTCATTCGGCGAGAGCACACCGTCGAGAGCCGTGTCGCCGCCGTACGATCCGGTGAGGATCGTGTCCATGCGGTTCTGGGCGTTCTCGGCGAGCCAGCCCTCGGTCGCGGTCTGCGCGATCTCGGACTGACCGGAGACGACCTTGAGCGTGCCGTCTTCGATCTTCGGCTGGAGCACGTCCATCGCGCCGTCGAAGAAGACAGCCGAGTTGGCGTCATCCGGCGAGCCGGAGAACAGCTCAATGTTGTACGGCGCCTCGTGGCCCGCACGCTCGGCGAGACCGTCCAGCAGAGCCTGCCCCTGCAGCTGACCGACCTTGAAGTTGTCGAACGCGACGTAGTAGTCGACGGCCTCGGTGTTCTCGATGAGCCGGTCGTAGGCGATCACGTAGGCACCGGCATCCTTCGCCGCCTGCACCTGCGTGGCCAGCTGCTTGCCGTCCTTCGCGCCGATGATGATGACCTTCGCGCCACCGGTCACCATGGCCTGGATCTGGTTCTGCTGTTCCGCCACGGTGTTGCTCGCCGGCGCATACTGCACGTCGGCCTTGAACCCGGCCTCTTCCAGCCCGTCGGTGAACAGCTTGCCGGCGAGAACCCAGTTCTCACTGGTCTTGTCCGGAAGGGCGACGCCGATCGTCGATCCGGCCTCGAAGCCGGTCGTCTCCGCCTCGGTGCCGGTGCCGGTGTCGCCACCGCCGCGCTCACCGGAGCAGCCGGTGAGGGCGAAGGCACTCGCGGCGACGAGCGCTGTCGCCGTGATGATGATCTTCTTCATGTGATCTCTTTCTCTGGTATGCGACGGATGCCTTGCGCGTGTGCGCGACGCGAGGCGTCCGCCTACTTTCCGCTCGTCTTGTCGACGGCGGGGGCTTGGTAGGTCTGATTGGGTTTGAAGGTCTCGGTCTCCGCGTCCTCCGGCCGTCCGCGACGACGGGTGAGGAAACCGATGAGAGACGGGCGGCCCTGCTGCTTGTTCCAGACGTCGATGGCGACGGCGAGCAGGAGCACGAGGCCCTTGATCATCGCGACGACATCGGCTCCCTGGCCGAGCAGCTGAAGGCCGTTGTTGAGGAAGGCCATCACGAGACCGCCGATGATCGACCCGATCACCGTGCCGATGCCGCCGGCGACCGCGGCGCCGCCGATGAACACCGAGGCGATCGCGTCGAGTTCCCAGCCGTTGCCGTCACCGGGGCCCGAGGCCTGCGAGCGGGCGACGAAGATCATGCCGGCCAGTGAGGCGAGCACCGACATGTTCATCATCACGAAGAAGTCGACCCAGCGGTCCTTGACGCCCGAGAGGCGAGCCGCCTGCCGGTTGCCGCCGACGGCGAAGATGTGCCGGCCGAAGACGGTGTTGCGCGTGACGAACGAATAGATGATCACGAGCGCCAGCAGGATCAGACCCGAGACCGGGAAGCTCGTTCCGGGGCGTCCGGTGGCGAACAGCCAGCCGGCGCCGAGGATGACGACCGAGAGCAGAGAGACCTTGGTCGCGCTCACCCAGACCGGTGCACGATCCGAGCCCATCTTCTTCTGGATGCGGCGCGTGCGGATCTCCCAGAAGATCACCCAGGCGACGCCGATCAGAGCGAGGATCATCGTGGGCACGTTGAAGTTCAACGGCAGCGCCACCTCGGGCAGGTAGCCGGCCCCGATGTACACGAATTCCTCGGGCACGGGGATCGACTGCGAGTTGCCGATGAACTGGTTCGCCCCGCGGAAGAACAGCATTCCGGCGAGCGTCACGATGAACGCCGGCACCCCGACATAGGCGACCCAGAACCCCTGCCACGCACCCACCAGCGCGCCGACGCCGAGTCCGAGCAGGATCGCGAGCGGCCAGGGAAGATCCCAATCGGCCATCGCCTTCGCGACGATGATGCCGCTGAAGGCCGCCACCGAACCGACCGACAGGTCGATGTGGCCCATGATGATCACCATCACCATGCCGATCGCCAGGATCAGGATGAACGAGTACTGATTGATGACGTTGATCAGGTTGTTCGGCGTCAGGGTGGCGCCGTTCGGGTTCTTGATCATCGTGAGCACCTGGAAGAGCAGGATGATCACCAGGAGGCTGCCCAGGATGCCGAACTGGCGCAACGACGAGGTGCCGTTGCCGCCGAACATCTTGCGGATGTCGCCGAAGTGGAAGCCGCGCTTCTCGGTCTCGGTGGTCGTCGTGGTGCTCATGCGGATGCTTTCTGGGTAGCGGAGGTCATGCTGCGCATGACCTCTTCCGGGGTGGCCTGGTCGGAAGGGATGCAGTCGGTGACCCGACCCTCGAAGACGGTGTAGATGCGGTCGGTGATGCCGAGCAGCTCAGGCAATTCACTGGAGATGACGATGACGCCCTTGCCCTGGGATGCGAGCTCGTTGATGATCGCGTAGATCTCGTACTTGGCGCCGACGTCGATGCCGCGGGTGGGCTCGTCGAGGATGAGCAGGTCGGGGTCGGTGAACATCCACTTCGCGAGCACGACCTTCTGCTGGTTGCCGCCCGACAGCTTCGCGACGCCCTCCTCGACGGTGGGGGTCTTGATGCGCAGCGCCTTGCGGTAGCGCTCGGCGACGACGAACTCCTCCTGCTCGTTCACCACCCCGCGTTCCGCGATCTTCGACAGCTTCGCCGACACGACCGAACGCTTGATGGTGTCGAGCAGGTTGAGGCCGAGCGACTTGCGATCCTCGCTGACGTAGGCGAGGCCGTGCTTGATCGCCGAGGACACATCCGACAGCACGATCTCCTGCCCGTCCTTGAACATCCGGCCAGAGAGGAATGTGCCGTAGGAACGGCCGAAGATGCTCATCGCGAACTCGGTGCGGCCCGCCCCCATGAGGCCGGCGATACCGACCACCTCACCACGGCGCACATTGATGCCCGAGCCCTTGACGACCATGCGCTCGGAGACGGTCGGGTGCTGCACCCACCAGTCCTTGACCTCGAAGAACACCTCGCCGATGTCGGGGGTGCGGTCCGGGTACCGGCTCTCCAGAGAACGGCCGACCATGCCGCGGATGATGCGATCCTCGTTGATCTCGCCCCGCGAGATGTCGAGGGTCTCGACCGTGCGGCCGTCGCGGATGATCGTGATCTCATCGGCGATCTGCTCGATCTCGTTGAGCTTGTGGCTGATGATGATCGACGCGATCCCCTTGGCCTTCAGCCCGAGGATGAGGTCGAGAAGATGCTGCGAATCGTTCTCGTTGAGTGCGGCGGTCGGCTCATCGAGGATGAGCAGCTTGACGTCCTTGTTGAGCGCCTTGGCGATCTCGATGAGCTGCTGCTTGCCGACGCCGAGGTGCTTGATCGCGACATCGGGATTCTCGTTGAGGCCCACGCGCGCGAGCAGCTCGAGCGCACGCTGCTTCTGCGCCTGCCAGTCGATCTTGCCGAAGCGCCGGATCTCATTGCCCAGGAAGATGTTCTCGGTGATCGAGAGCTCCGGGATCAGCGCGAGCTCCTGGTGGATGATCACGACGCCCGCGTGCTCGCTGGCCGCGATGTCCTTGAACCGCTGCTCCTCGCCGTACAGGAGGATGTCGCCGTCGTAGGTGCCGTAGGGGTACACCCCCGAGAGCACCTTCATCAGGGTGGACTTGCCGGCGCCGTTCTCGCCGCAGATGGCGTGGATCTCGCCAGACCTGACGGTGATCGACACATCGGCGAGCGCCTTCACACCCGGGAACTCCTTGGTGATGCCCTGCATCTCCAAGATGGGGCCTGCTACGACCGGCAACGTTGCTGTTGTGCTCACGGAACTTCCTCGCGACGGGCGGTCACGTTCGATGTGACCGTTCACATTAGATTACATCGTCCGCTTCGGACGGGACTCTGTCAAGTCCTGGCGGAGATTTCGTTTCGCTACCGTGATGTGGTTGATTCACGGACGCGCAGCGTCGGATGCAGTTCGCCGAAGGACGGCGTCTCATCCCCACGGATCTGCGCGAGCAGAATCCGCACGGCACGACGCCCGAGTTCCGGGAACTCCTGATGCACCGTCGTCAACGTCGGTGAGACGTGGGCGGCGACGGGGATGTCGTCGAACCCGACGACACTGACGTCATCGGGTACGCGGACCGCGGCATCCCGGAAGCCGTGCATCAGACCGATCGCCATCAGGTCATTCGCCGCGAAGACCGCGGTGAAGTCACGCCGACGCGCCAACTCCTGCCCGGCGAAATACCCGAAATCAGCCGACCAGTCCCCGCGGATCGGCGGGAACGTCGGCAGGTCGGCCGCGCGCAGCGCCTCCAGATATCCCCGCATCCGCGACTCCGCCTCGATCCAGTCCTGCGGTCCGGCGAGGTGCAGGATTTCACTGTGCCCGAGCGCGATGAGATGCTCGGTCGCGGCTCGCGCACCGGCGACCTGATCGGCAGACAGGCTCACTCCGTCCGAACCGGATGCGGTCTGGAGTGTGACGAACGGCAGGTCGACCGCCATCCCGCGCAGCACGTGGAAGACGCGCACCTGCGGAGCGAGGACGACGATCCCGTCCACCTGCTCACGGGCGAGCTGGCGCACCGCGTTGCCGATGGCCTCCGGCGTCGTGGCTGCGAGATTGAGCGTCGAGACCGAGTACCCCTCCTCACGCGCCGCATCCTCGATGCTCGCGATGGACGACGTCGGCCCGAACTCGCCGATCGTCGCGGAGAGGATGCCGAGGGTGTTCGACCGGCTCGTCACGAGGGCTCGAGCGGCCAGATTCGGCCGGTAGTCGAGCACGGAGATCGCGTCGAGCACTCTCGCCTTCGTCTCCGGGCGGATGCTGGGGTGATCGTTCAAGACGCGGGACACCGTCTGATGCGAGACGCCGGCAAGCCGGGCGACGTCACGGATGCTCGGCAGGCGGGCACGCTCGGAAGCCGTCGACATCACAGCCTCCTCGCGTGTGCACGGTCACATGGGTACATTCATTATGTCGGTAGCGCCCGTTGCGCGCACCCTGTCGAGCCAGGAAGCGATGGGTTTCGCTCGCCTCGCACGGAGCGGGTTGTCCGATCACACCGGAATCCGGCGGGGACTTCGTGTCGGAGCACCGGACACGAAGAGGACGGGATGCCACTGTGGCGTCGTGGACATCATTCTTCGCGGCGGGCGCGTCATCGACCCGGGAACCGACACCGATCAGATCGCGGACGTCTTGATCTCTGACGGCCGTGTGGTTGCGATCGGAAACGAGGTCGGGACTCGCACCGACACGGAGACGATCGACGCCACCGGCATGATCGTGGGGCCCGGCTTCGTGGATCTGCACAGCCATGTGCACTCGATCGCCGGCCAGCGACTGCAGGCGATGGATGGGGTCACGACAGCGCTCGACCTCGAGGCCGGCCTCATGCCCGTCGCGGAGGCGACCGCCCGCGCAGAGCAGGAGGGGCGTCCGCTGAACTACGGCTTCTCAGCCTCGTGGGCTCAGGCTCGTGCATACGCGCACCTCGAGCGCGTTCCGGTCCCCGACATCCACGCCTCCATGGAACTTCTGGGAGATCCCGAGTGGCAGCGCAGCTCCAGCCTGTCAGAGCGCCGCCGCTGGCTCGGTCTGCTGGAGGGCGAACTCGCCGCGGGAGCGCTCGGCATCGGCGTCCTCATGGGCTACGCCCCGCGTACCGACCCCGACGAGTATCTCGATGTCGCCCGCCTCGCAGCGGCGGCTCGCACCCCGACGTTCACTCACGTGCGAGAGCTGATCGAAGCCGACCCCGCGACACCGATCGACGGCACCGAAGAACTTCTTCGCGCTGCCGGCGAGACAGGTGCCGCGATGCATCACTGTCACGTCAACAGCACCTCGCTCCGGCACGTGGATCGCGTTCTCCTGCAGATGGAGCGAACGATCGCCGCCGGATCCCGGGTGACCGTCGAGGCCTATCCGTACGGCGCCGGGAGCACGGCGATCGGCGCATTCTTCCTCGCTCCGGAGAAGCTTCCCGGCCTCGGCATCGCGCCGTCCGCTCTCGTGCTCGTCGAGACGGGAGAACGCATCGCCGATGAGGCGAGACTGCGCGAGATCCGTCGGACGGACCCCGCCGCGGCGTGCATCGTGACTTTCCTCGATGAAGCGGATCCGCTCGACCGCGCGCATCTGCATCGCTCCCTCGCTTTCCCCGACTCGATCGTCGCCAGCGACGCCATGCCCGTGTTCTGGCCTGCGCGCGACGGTGCACCGGCATCGCACGAGACGACGCAGTGGCCGCTGCCTCCTGGCGGTCAGACCCACCCGCGCACGGCGGGCACGTTCACGAAGTCGCTCCGACTGATGGTGCGCGAGTCGGAGACCTGGACCTGGCTCGAGGCCTTCCGGCGATGCTCCTACCTTCCCGCTCGAGTGCTCGACGAGACCTCACCCGCCATGCGAGGCAAGGGGCATCTCCGCATCGGAGCCGATGCCGACATCGTGGTGCTCGATCCCGCGACCCTCACCGATCGCGCGACATATCTCGACCCCATCCGCCCCGCTCAAGGCGTCCGCCACCTGTTCGTGAACGGCACCGCCGTGGTCAGAGACGGCGACATCGTGGCGGACACCTACCCTGGCCGTGCCGTACGAGGAGAACCGTGATGCTGAACGACCTGCAGACCTTCCTGGATCGCAGCGCCAGAGAACTGAACGTTCCCGGCGCCGTGATCGGCATCGTCGACGGCGACCAGGAGCATATCCTGACCACCGGGGTCGCCGCCACCGACACGGGAGCGGCCGTCACTGAGCGCACGCTCTTCCAGATCGGCTCGACGTCGAAGACGTTCACCGGCACGGTCGCGATGCACTTGATCGAGAACGACCTGCTCACGCTCGACACGCGCGTGATCGACGTGCTGCCCGACCTCCGGCTGGCTGATGAGTCGGCCCTGCAGGAGCTGCGGATCCGGCATCTCCTCACGCACTCCGGAGGCTTCCTCGGCGATGCCGACGAGCTCGACGGCTGGGGCGATGACGCGCTCGCACGCAACATCGCCACCTATGGATCCCTCCCCCAGTTCTTCGCGCCGGGCACGATCGCGTCGTACAGCAACGCCGGGATGCGCCTCCTCGGTCGCGTGATCGAAGTCGTCACCGGCGAGACGTTCGAGAGCGCCGTGCGGCGGATCGTGCTCGATCCGCTGGGGATGACCGAGACGTTCTTCTTCCCCTGGGAGGTCATGACCCGGCCGCACGCCGTCGGCCACGTGCCGGGTCAGGAGGGTGAGATGTCGACGCTTCCCCTTCTGGGCTTGACGCGCGATATGAATGCCGAGGGCGGGATCGTCTCCTCGGTCGGAGATCAGCTCCGCTACGCCCGGTTCCACATGCGTGGAGAGACCGAGGGGAGCGCCCCCGTCAGCGATTCCACTCGACTGCGGATGCAGCAGCCGCAGGTCACTGCCGGTCCCCCTGTGGAGGCGATCGGATTCCCCTGGTTGCTCACCCGCCGCGGCGACACCAGAGTCGTGATGCACGGCGGAAACATTTACGACATCCAGTTGAGCGAGTTCCTCTTCGCTCCGGACCAGGATCTCGCGATCACCGTCCTCACCAACAGCGGAAGCGGCAAAGCCCTGGGCACACTGCTCATCGACTGGTGCTTCGAGCACTTCCGCGGCATCACCAGGACGCCTCCTCCCGTCACGCTCGGTGACGTCGACGCACTGGACGCCATCACCGGAATCTACGACGCCGGGCAATGGCATTACGACGTCACCCGCGTGGGTGACGCCCTCGAATTCGGCATGGTCCTCGCGCCGCACATCGTCGCGCTGGGCATTCCCGCCCGTCCGCCGATGCGAATCCGCGTGCGCGAAGATGGCGCGCTGATCACCGACGACGATCAGGCGGTCGGGCGCACTCTGACTCCCGCAGAGGGCGGTCCTGACCTGCTGCACGTCGGTCTGCGCGCAGTGCGTCGACGCTGAAGGCCCGAGCACCCCGCTTTTCGTCCGCCCGTACGAACACGCAACGAAGTCTCGTCTACCCGCACAAACGCCCTCCGATGGGGGGCGAATAGTCTCGGGCCAATCGCCGTCACACCCCTCTGACGGCGCACTCGATGAAGAGGAGCGCACATGTCCACGCTGTCCGAAATCGGCACCTGGGTACAGGAGAATCTCGCCGAACTCATCGCCGCAGATCACGTTCCTGCTGCATCTGTCGGCATCCTCGCCGGCGGCGAGGTGTTCACAACCGCCGCCGGTGTCCTGAACAAGAACACCGGCGTCGGGGCCGATGTCGACTCCGTCTTCCAGATCGGGTCCATCACCAAGACCTGGACGACGACGCTCGTCATGCAGCTCGTGGATGAGGGACTCCTCGACCTCGACGCACCGGTTCGCGACACCGTGCCCGCGTTCGCCATTGCAGACGTGGACGCCGCGAGAGCGATCACGACGCGACAGCTGCTCAGCCACGTCGGCGGCTTCGAGGGCGACCTGTTCATCGACACCGGCGTCGGCGACGACTGCGTGGAGAAGTACCTCGCCGTCATCGCGGATGCGCCGCAGCTGTTCGCACCCGGCGAGCGCTTCTCGTACAACAACGCCGCGTTCGTGGTGCTCGGTCGCATCATCGAGGTGCTGCGCGACAAGCCGTTCGACCGCGCACTCCGCGAGCACCTGGCAAACCCGCTGCAGCTCACCCACGTCGCGACAGACGCATCCGAGGCGATCCGGTTCCGCGCGGCTCTCGGCCACATCCCCGCCGAGGGCAGCGACGTCCCCGTGCCGGCACCGGTGTGGAGTCTCGTGCGCTCCAACGCACCTGCGGGTTCCATGCTCGCGATGACCGCTCGTGACCTTCTCGGGTTCGCGCGCATGCACATCGACGGCGGCAAAGGTCCGGACGGCACGCAGGTGCTCTCGGCCGAGAGCGTGAACGCCATGCAGGAGCGCCAGGTGGAGCTTCCCGACCTCGGCGTCCTGGGCAACGCCTGGGGCCTGGGCTGGGAGATCTTCGACTGGGACGGCGGACCGGTCATCGGGCACGACGGCGGAACGATCGGACAGAGTGCGTTCCTGCGCATCGTCCCGGGTGCCGACGTCGCCGTGGTTGTCCTCACCAACGGTGGCTCCCCCATTTCGCTCTACACGACGCTGATGACGAAGATCCTCGGCGAACTCGCCGACGTCACGATGCGTCCTCTTCCCGCGCCTCCCGTTACGCCGGTCGACGTGAACCTGGAGCGCATCCTCGGGACGTACTCGTCGTCGGTCTCGGATTCGACCGTGCGCCTGGACGACGACGGCAAGATCTGGCTCGAGCGCACGATGAAGGGCATCTTCGCCGAACTCGGCCCCGCCCCCGAGCCCGTCGAACTCGTCGGCTGGAACGGCGACAGCCTCGTTCCGGCCCGCCCGGACCGCGGCATGCACATGCCGCACGCCTTCGTCGGCGACGACGGCTCGGGACGCGCCCTCTATCTGCACACCGGGCGCGCAGATCGGCGGGTCAGCGCATGACCGTGCAGACGGCGGAGTTCACGGAGATCGCTGAGATCTTCTCCCAGGTCGGAGCGACCGGATTCCTGCACGCCAGAGAAGTGGGAGTCGACAACGGCCCCGAAGTCACCGTGCGCGCTGACGAACCCGTCGTGCTCGCGTCCGTCTTCAAGATCCTGGTGCTCACGGCGTACGTCCGCGCGGTCGACGCCGGCACACTCGACGCGACCGGCCGCACCACGGTGACCGCCCGGTATCGGATCGGCGGCGTCGGCACCGCCGGCTTCGCCGACGATGTCGAGGCGAGCTGGCGCGATCTTGCGTCGAACATGATGACGATGAGCGACAACGCCGCCACCGACGTCATCTACCACCGGTTGGGCGCTGAAGCCGTGAAGCAGGTCATCACCGACCTCGGCCTCGACGGCACGCACCTGATCGGATGCTGCGAGGAACTGTTCGCCTCGGTGGTCGCCGACCTCGGCGGCACCGCGGAGAGCGACCTCGAAGAGTTGCTGGCCGCGGCAACCGAGGACCAGATGTGGGCTCTCAGCGCACTCGATCCGACGCGGACCTCGGGATCGACACCGCGCGAGGTCACCACGCTGCTGAACGCTCTGTGGACCGATGTCGCGGCGTCTCCGGAGGCCGCGGCGAGCGCACGCGAGATCATGGCGCGTCAGATCTGGCCGCACCGGCTCTCGTCGGGCTTCCCGTCTGGGGTGCAGATCGCGGCGAAGACCGGCACGCTGCCGGCCTGGCGCAATGAGGCCGGGGTGGTCACCTACCCGGACGGTCGTCAATACGCGGTCGCCGTGTTCACCCGTGCCGATTCGCTCGCCGAGCGGCTTCCCGCGGTCGATGCCTCCATCGGACGCGCCGCATTCGCCGCCGTCGAGCACCTGCGCTCGCTCACCCTCTGAGCCCGCTCCACCCCGCCGTCCACCCGAAGCACTACTCCTCACACATAACCCTTCTGGAGGCAACAGATGCGTTCTCCTACTCCTCTCCTCGCTCTCATCGGCGCTGCGGCGCTCGTGCTCACTTCCTGCGCCGCTCCCGGCACTTCGTCCGGTGGCGGTGGTGACAAGGGATCCCTCGCCGAGGGCAAGACCTTCACCAGCGTCATCTCCACAGACCCGGGGAACCTCGATCCCCTGATCACCGTGATGTCGGTGGCACGCTCCATCGGCCGTTTCCTCTACTCGCGCCTGATCGAGGTGCAGGACGACGGCAGCGTCGTCTCCGGACTCGCATCCGATTGGGAATCCGACACCACCACCGTCAACTTCACCCTCCGCGACGGGATCACCTGTGAGGACGGAACCCCGCTGACGGCGACGGACGTCGCTGCCAACATCAGTCACATCGGCGACCCGGCCAACGGATCGCCTCTGATCGGACTCCAGGTGCAGCCCGGAACCACGGCCGTCGGCGACGATGCCGCCGGCACCGTGACGGTGACGAGCGGACGCCCCGACTCGTTCCTCCTGGAGAACATCGGCAGCATCGCCATCGTCTGCGGGACCGTCCTGGATGACCCAGAAGCCCTCGCCGCGGGCAAGGGCGCAACCGGGATGTTCACGATGACCGAGATCGTGCCCAACAGCCAGTACACGCTCACCCGGCGCAAGGACTTCGCCTGGGGCCCTGGCGACTGGGATCCGGAGCAGGCCGGCTTGCCGGACAAGGTGGTGTTCCGCGTCGTCCCGAACGAGACGACGTCGGCGAACCTGCTGCTTTCCGGAGAAGTGAACGCCGCAGGCGTGATCGGTCCGGACACGAAGCGTCTCGACGACGCCGGACTGTTCAAGACGGCGCTCCCCGTCCCGGCCGGTCAGATCATCTTCAACCAGGGCGAGGGCCGCCCGACCGCCGACCAGGAGGTGCGCGAGGCGCTGATCCAGGCACTCGATCTCGCCCAGCTTCGTCAGGTGCTCACCAGCGGTCAAGGGACCGTACCGACCGGCCTCGTCACCATCTCGCCGAACCCGTGCCGCGCCGACGTCGTGGACGGATTCATCCCGGAAGTCGATGCCAAGGCCGCAGCGAAGGCTCTCGACGATGCCGGCTGGGTCGTCGGCTCTGATGGCATCCGCGAAAAGGACGGAAAGAAGCTCGAGCTCGGAATGATCTACTCCTCTCTCCAGGGTGACTCCGGCAATGCCAGCGCCGAATTGATCCAGGCGACGTGGAAGGACCTCGGAGTCGGACTCACGGTGAAGTCGGTCGATTCGCCGACGCTGAGCGAGACGCTTTTCGTCAGCGGTGACTGGGATGTCTCTGCCGCACCCATCACCGTGTCGATGCCGAGCATGCTCGTGCCGTTCTACTCGGGTCCGAATCCGCCGAACGGCACGAACTTCGCGTCGATCGACAACGCCGAGTACACCGAGGCCGTCACCGCGGCGTCGAACAAGGCGGGCGATGAGGGATGCGACGACTGGGGCAGGGCCGAGCAGGCGCTGTATGCCACGACGAGCGTGGTCCCCTTCGCCAACCAGAATCGGGCGACCTACGCCCACAACGCGGAGTTCATCGAGAACGACGGCATCGACCCCGCGTCGATCCGCATGTACGAGTAAGGACCGGAAGCAGCCGATGGCCAGTACCACCGCCACGCAGGCGATATTGATCAGATCCGCACGGTCCGACAACCCCTGGTTGTCGTTCCTGGTCCGTCGTGGAGGGCAGTTCGTCCTCTCGGTGTGGGTGCTGGTCACGGCTGCTTTCCTCATGATCCACCTGGTGCCGGGTGATCCGGTTCGAGCCGCCCTCGGGATGAACGCCCCCGCCGAGCTCGTCGAAGCACGACGAGCGGCACTCGGCCTCGATCAACCCCTCGCTCTGCAGTACGTGCGTTATATCGGCGGCCTCTTCACCGGCGACATGGGCACGTCCATGATCACGAGCCAGCCGGTGAGCGAGATCATCTCGACGCGGCTGCCGGCAACTCTGCAGCTGGCGGTGCTCGCCGTGCTGCTCGTTCTCCTCGTGGCCGTGCCGCTGGGCGTCACGATGGCGGTCGCCACGCGCGGTGGACGCCGACGAGGGGCGGAGCTGACCTTCGCCACCGCCACCGTCGTCCTCGCCGCCATTCCCGAGTTCCTCCTCGCGGTCGGCCTGGTATATGTCTTCGCCGTTTCGCTCGGGTGGTTCCCGGTGGCCGGAAACACCGCGTCGATGTCGCTCGTCCTGCCGGTCCTGGCGCTCGCTGTCGGCCCCATCGCCGTCTTCGCCCGGATCATCCGCGTCGAGGTGCTCGCCGTCCTCAGTCAGGACTTCATCCGCACGGCGCGCGCCAAGCGCCTCGCCCCTCGGCGGATCTATACGCGGCATGCGCTTCCGAACGCCATGACGGCCACGCTCACCCTCACCGGGCTCCTGCTCACCGGCATGGTCGCCGGCACTGTCCTCGTCGAGAACGTCTTCGCCTGGCCGGGCCTGGGAACGATGATCGTGCAGTCGATCCTGACCAAGGACTACTCGGTCGTGCAGGGCATCGTCCTCGTCTACGGCGTCGGCGTGCTGCTGGTCAACTTCGTGATCGACGTCGTCCTCGCGCTCCTCGATCCTCGCTCCACAATCCGGGAGGCATGATGTCTGCACGCTCGAAATGGCTCGACGTCGTCCGTTCGCCGTTGGGCGCCACGGCGCTGGCCCTCGTCGTCCTCGTCGCGCTCACCGCGATCTTCGCGCCGATCATCTGGGGACCGCAGGCCGAACAGGTCGATCCGACTGCCATCACGCAGGGCCCCAGCGCCGCTCATCTGCTCGGCACCGATTCCCTCGGGCGCGACGTGCTCGCCCGGGTCCTGGTAGCGACGCGCTTGTCCATCACTCTCGCGGTCGCCGCAGTCCTCATCGGCGTCACGGTGGGCACGCTCCTCGGCACTGCCCCTGCCGTGCTTCCCCGTTGGGCCGGACGCCTGATCGCCGGCGTGGTGAACATCGCTGTGGCCTTCCCTGGGCTCCTGCTCGCCCTGTTCTTCGCCGTGATCTTCGGAGTCGGCACCACCGGTGCCGTGCTCGCGATCGGTTTCGCCATGGCCCCCAGTTTCGCCCGCTTGACCCAGACCCTCTCCGCGTCGATCGCCGGCCGCGACTTCATCGCGGCCGCGCGCGTCGCCGGTGTCTCCCGCATCCGCGTGCTGATCCGGCACATCCTGCCGAACATCGGCGAGCCGCTCGTGGTCAACGCGACGGTCGGCGCCGGATCCGCCCTCCTCGCCTTCGCCGGCCTCTCGTTCCTCGGACTCGGCGTGCAGGTGCCTGCATACGACTGGGGACGGATGCTCGGCGAAGGCCTGAACCGCATCTACCTGAACCCTGCGGCAGCGATCGGACCGGCCGTCGCGGTCGTCGTCGCCGGACTCGCCTTCAATCTGCTCGGCGAGACCGCTGCCTCCGTCATCGGCGGACGCAGCGCACGTCATCGCGGCAGGCTCCCCCAGTTCGCTCGTTTGGGCGCCCCCGTTCTCGCGCAGGTCGTCGACGAAGACGTGGTACTCCGCGTCGACGATCTGCGCGTGTCCTTCCCCGGCCCCGATGGCTGGCTCACGCCGGTGCGAGGTGTGAGCTTCACCATCTCCCGCGGAGAGGCAGTCGGAGTCGTCGGAGAATCCGGGTCCGGAAAGAGCTTGACCGCACTCGCCGCTGCGCAGCTCATCGAACGGCCTGGTCGGATCTCCGCCGCGCACCTGAGCTTCTGCGGCACACCTCTGCTCGATGCTCCTGAGCGTTCGGTTCGCAGTCTCCTCGGCACGTCTCTCGCCATGGTCTTCCAGGATCCGATGACCTCCTTCAACCCGACCAGGCGCATCGGATCCCAGCTCGCCGAAGCCGCATCCGAGCACCAGGGACTCAACCGATCGGCGGCGATGGCGCGCGCGGTCGACCGGCTTCAGGCCGTACGCGTGCCGGCAGCGCACCGGCGCGCCCGGCAGTACCCGCACGAGTTCTCCGGCGGCATGCGCCAGCGAGCGATGATCGCCATGGGACTGATGAATCACCCCCGCCTGATCATCGCCGACGAGCCGACGACGGCACTCGACGTCACGGTGCAGCGTCAGGTGCTCCAGCTGCTCGCCGGGGTCCGCCGCGACACCGATGCCGCGATGCTGCTGATCAGTCACGACATCGCCGTGATCGCCCAGACGTGCGATCGGGTGCTGGTCATGTACGCCGGTCGCGTCGTGGAGGACCTCCCCGCTTCGCAGTTGCACACACACGCGCAGCATCCGTACACACGGGCGCTCCTCGACGTCGTGCCCGAGATCGACACCGACCGCTCGATCCCGCTCAAGATGATCCCCGGCCGCCCGCCGGCCCCCGGGGCGTTTCCAGCCGGCTGCGCCTTCGCCGACCGCTGTCCGCTTGCTTCCGCGCTCTGCCGCGAACAGGATCCGGAACTCGTCGACGATGCCGCCGGCCACCGCGTCGCCTGCTGGCACCCGGTCGATGGCGACAGCCCGGCGAACGCCGACGCCACCGTTTCGGCGGTCACCTCAGCCCTGCCGATCGTCGAGCACGAGGGAGTCATCCGATGAGCGAGCTGCGTTTCGATCATGTGAGCGTTCGCTACGGCACGCACCGAGCAGGCCTCACCGCCGTCGACGACGTGAGCCTGGTCGTCCCCTCCGGCTCCGTCGTCGGGCTCGTCGGCGAGTCGGGTTCAGGAAAATCGACCCTCGCACGCGCCGCGATCGGGCTCTCCCCGATCAGCGACGGAACCATCACGCTCGGCGGAGTGGATGTGCGCAGCTTCCGCCGCCATCGCCCCATCCAGATGGTGTTCCAGGACCCGTTCTCCTCGCTCGACCCGCGGATGACGATCGGCGAGTCGATCGCCGAAGCCCTTCCGCGCAGCGTCCGCAGCCGTACCGCACGGCGTGCGGAGGTCGCACGGCTACTCAATCTGGTGAGCCTGGACCCGGAACGCGCGACGTCGCTGCCCGCGGCGCTCTCCGGCGGCCAACGCCAGCGTATCGCCCTGGCTCGGGCTCTCGCCGGCCGGCCCGAGGTCATCATCGCCGATGAGATCACCTCGGCGCTCGATGTCTCCGTGCAGGGCTCCGTGCTGAACCTCGTCCGCGAACTGCGTGCCGAACTCGACCTCACGATGCTCTTCATCTCGCACAACCTCGCGGTGGTGCGGTATCTCAGCGACTACATCGCGGTGATGTACCTGGGGAAGATCGTCGAGGTCGGCCCGACCGATCAGGTCCTGGCCGATCCGCAGCATCCGTACACGAAGGAGCTGCTCGCTTCCGCGCCGACGCGACACGGAAGTCTGCTCGAGATCGATCCGCTTGCGCTCATCGACGTCGAACCTGCCGATCCGCACGCTCCGCCCAGCGGATGCCGCTTCCACCCCCGGTGTCCGATCGGGCCGGTCGCACGCCCCGATCGCCAGATCTGCGTCATCTCCGAACCGCTCCAGCCCGTCGGCGGACGCGGTGCGGCATGCCATTTCGCCGGTACCGGCGCGGACGCCCCGTTGGGAACTGTGCCGAAGTCCCAAACGGTCGCCCTCCTTTCGGCCTCCGACACAAAACGGCAGCCGTCCTCGGCCGCCACAGTGAACTGACCTTCCGATTGGAGTTCCCATGAACCGCAGCGTGACCATCGACGACTTCCTCGCGATCACCTCTCCGGAGCAGCCGGCCCTCTCCCCAGACGGCTCGCGCGTCGTCTTCGCACTGCGCACGACAGATCGCGACGGCGACCGGGACACCCGCGCGCTCTGGCAGGTTGCCCGCGACGGCGGGGCTCCGAAGCGCCTCACGCACGGCACGGCCGACTCGACGCCCGTGTGGAGCCCCGACGGCAGCCAGCTCGCCTTCCTGCGCGCCGGAGAGACCGGTGCGCAGGTGTGGGTCCTCCCGACCGACGGCGGCGAGCCGCGCGCTCTCACCTCGCTGCCGTTGGGAGCGGGTTCGCCGCAGTGGAGTCCTGACAGCACCAGGATCGCCTTCGCCGCCCCTGTCGACAGCGCCGCGCTCCCCGGCGACGACCGCGCGACGATCCTCGCCCGCCGCTCCGCCCCCGCGGCCGCCGACCGCCTCGGGTACAAGGCGGACGGCGCCGGACATCTCGGCACACTCGTCCAGCAGGTGCACGTCGTCGCCGTCGAGACGGGCGCGGTCACCGTGATCACCCGTGGCACGGCGCACACCACTGATCCGTTCTGGTCGCCCGATGGCACCCGCCTCGCCTTCTCGTCCGCAGCCGACGACGACGCCGACCTCACGATGCGCATCCAGGTCTTCATCACCTCCGCGACCGACCCGAACGCCGCTCCGGTGCGGCTCGGCTCCGCCGACACACAGGCCGCCGTCACCGGGTGGACCTCAGATGGCACTCACGTCGTCGCCGCCGGTCGCACGAACACCGCCGTCGGCAACGCCGGTCTGCTGCTCTTCCCGGTGGAGGGCGGTGCGCCGATCGACGTGATCGCAGGACTCGACCGGAACGTCATGCCGGGCGGACCTGGATATCCCGGAGGCATGCCGCAGCAGGACGGCAGCGGGCGGCTGGTCTTCTCGATCCGCGACAACGGCTATTCGCACCTGTACACCGTCGCGACCGACGGAACGGATGCTCGCGCACTCGTCGCAGGGACCACGAACATCTCGGGACTCTCCGTCGCCGGCGCAACCGCGGCAGTCGTCCTGTCCACGCCGACCTCCTTCGGCGACGTGGCGATCGTCGACCTCGCCGACGGCACCGTGCACACCCTCACGGAATACGGATCGGTCGATTTCCCGCTCGTCTCTGCGGAAGAGCGTCGTTTCACCATCGCAGACGGCACCGTCGTCACCGGCTGGCTCCGCCGCGACCCCGAGGCCCATGGACCTCTGCCGCTGCTGCTCGACATCCACGGCGGGCCGCACAACGCCTGGAACGGCGCCGCCGACCTCACCCACCCCTACCATCAGATGCTCGCGCATCGCGGCTGGGCGATCCTCACGATCAACCCTCGCGGCAGCGATGGCTACGGCGACGCATTCTTCAGCGCAGTGTCCGGCGCCTGGGGCATCAGCGACGCGAACGACTTCCTCGAGCCGATCGATCAGCTCGTCTCGGAGGGCATCGCCGATCCCGCGCGTCTCGGCGTGTCCGGGTACAGCTATGGCGGCTACATGACCTGCTACCTGACCTCGCGCGACAATCGCTTCGCGGCCGCGATCGCCGGTGGCGTCATCAGCGATCTCTCCAGCGGCGGCGGCACGTCGGATGTCGGTCACTACCTCGCCGACAAGGAGAACGGCGGACTCCCCTGGCGCGACAAGGAGAAGTTCGCGGCGCAGTCGCCCTACACCCAGGTCGAGCGCGTCACCACGCCGACGCTCATCCTGCACGGCGCGGCAGACGACCGCTGCCCGGTGGGCCAGGCCGAGCAATGGTTCGCGGCGCTGCGTGAGCGCGACGTTCCGACACGACTCGTGCTGTACCCGGGAGGAGCGCATCTCTTCCCGCTGTCGGGGCCGCCGTCGCACCGAGCCGACTTCTCGCAGCGGATCATCGACTGGGTCGAGCAGTACGCCCCGCCGGCGGGTACGCCGATCCGTCCGCGCCTGAACGCCACCCACTGGCAGCAGCGTCTCAGCGCGCTCGCCGAGGCCCATCACGTGCCGGGCGCGACGCTCGGCATCCTCCGGCTGGGTGAGGAGCCGGTGTTCGCACACCACGGCATCCTCAACATCCGCACCGGGATCGAGACCACCGACGACTCCGTCTTCCAGATCGGCTCGATGAGCAAGGCGTGGACTGCGACGGCCGCGATGAAGCTCGTCGATGACGGCCTGCTCGACCTCGACACCCCCGTCGCGCAGTACCTCCCCGAGTTCCGCGCGTCCGACGCCGAGGTCACGCGCACCGTCACGATGCGTCACCTGCTCACCCACACGAGCGGTATCGACGGCGATGTCTTCACCGACACCGGCCGCGGCGACGACACCCTCGAGAAGTACGTCGAGATCCTCGACGGGGTGGCGCAGAATCACCCACTGGGTGCGACGATGTCGTACTGCAACTCCGGTTTCGTGCTCGCGGGCCGCGTCATCGAGAAGCTCACCGGAACCACCTGGGACCAGGCGATGCGCGACCTCCTGATGTCGCCGCTCGGCCTCACGCACTCGTCGACCCTCCCCGAAGAGGCGATCATGTTCCGCGCGGCCAGCGGCCACACGGAGATCGGCGAGGACGGGCCGAAGCTGGCTCCGGCGTGGGTTCTTCCGCGGTCCATGGGACCGGCGGGGCTCATCAACTCGACCACCGCCGATGTCCTGGCGTTCGCGCGGATGCACCTCACCGGTGGTCTCGCGGCCGACGGCACCCGCGTGCTCTCCGCGGAGAGCGTCGCCCGCATGCAGCAGCACGAGGTTGATGTCCCCAACCCCTATACGATCGGCAACGGCTGGGGCGTGGGCTGGATCCTGTTCGACTGGGACGGCAAGAAGCTGGTCGGCCACGACGGCAACACGATCGGACAGTCCTCGTTCCTGCGCATCCTTCCCGAGGAAGGACTGGCGGTGACGCTTCTCTCCAACGGCGGGAACACGCGCGATCTGTACGACGGACTCTTCGACGAGATCTTCTCGGAGCTGGCGGGCATCCATCTCCCGGACGACCTCACCCCGCCGGAGGATCCGTACATCGCCGACTTCTCCGAGATCGTGGGCTCCTACGACCGCCAGGGCGTCAGCGCCGAAGTGCTCGAAGTCGAGGGCGGGTTGCGACTGCGCACGACCGTCACCGGCCCACTGGCCTCGCTGCTGCCCGATCCGATCGAGGAGCACGCGTTGATCCCGGTGCGGGAGAACGAGTTCGTCATCCGACCCGAGGGCACCCAAGCCTGGCAGGCGCTCGTGTTCTACACGCTCGCCACCGGCGAGCAGTACATGCATTACGGCGTGCGCGCAGCGCCGAAGGTCTCATGATGGCGACGCAGGAGGCGTTCCTCGTCGACACCCTTGTCTCTGACATCGAGACCCTCGTGAACTGCGAGTCCCCGTCGTCAGACCTCGATGCCGTGGCGCGCAGCGCCGACGTCACCGCCGCCCTGGGTGAGCGCCTGCTCGGCGTCGCACCCGAGCGGATCGTGCTCGAAGGGCGAACGCATCTCCGCTGGCGCTTCGGCACACCTCGGGTGCTTCTGCTCGGCCATCACGACACGGTATGGCCGTCCGGTTCCCTGCAGTCCCATCCTTTCGAGGTCCAGGGCGGCATCCTCCGAGGCCCCGGATGCTTCGACATGAAGACCGGCGTGGTGATGGCGTTTCATGCCGCGGCTGCGATGCAGGATCGTGACGGCATCTGCATCCTCATCACCGGAGACGAAGAACTCGGCTCACCCAGCTCGCAGGCTCTCATCGAGGATGTGGCGCGGGACTGCGCAGCGGTCTTCGTGCTGGAGGCCGCGGCCGATGGCGGCGCGCTGAAAGTCGCCCGCAAAGGCGTCTCGCTCTACCGCGTCGTCATCACCGGTCGCGCCGCGCACGCCGGCCTCGAACCGCACCGTGGGGTGAACGCGTCCGTCGAGGCAGCTCATCTCATTCTGGCGATCAGCGGCCTCGGCGACTCCGACGCGGGCACGACGGTGACACCGACGCTTCTTCGCGCCGGGAGCACGACCAACACCGTCCCGGCCGACGCCGAGTTCGCCGTCGATGTCCGAGTGCAGACGCGAGCGGAGCAGGACCGCGTCGATCAGGCCATCCGTGCGCTCACGACGACGGTGCCCGGCGCGGAGGTGCGCATCGACGGTGGCTTCAATCGCCGCCCCATGGAGCGCTCGGCCTCCGCCGTGCTGTTCGCGAGGGCGAGTGCCATCGCTGCGCGCCGCGGTCTGACGCCGTTCGACGGCGTGTCCGTGGGTGGTGCGTCCGACGGCAACTTCACCGCAGGGCTCGGCGTCCCGACGCTCGACGGGCTCGGAGCGGTCGGCGGTGGGGCGCATGCCGACGACGAACACGTGATCGTGGCGATGATTCCGGAACGGACAGCACTTCTGGAGGGCCTGCTCATCGAGGTCCTCACGGGGGAAAGGGAATGAGCATCATGAAGACAGTGCCGCAGAGCGCCGCGCACGAGGCCGCCGGGGCGGCGAAGGCCGCGGCCGACGACGCCGGCGTGGATGTCCGACTGCTGTCCACGGTGGGCGAGTTCACCGAGGTCGCTGATCTGTTCAAGAGGATCTGGGCGTCGGACGGCAGCCAGCTGCCGGTGAACGTGGAGACCCTCCGCGCACTTTCCAAGTCGGGCAGCTATGTCGGCGGAGCGTACGACGGCGACGAGCTGGTCGGCGCCTGCTTCGGGTTCTTCGCCGCACCGGGGCGCCGCGCCCTGCACAGCCACATCGCCGGGGTCTCCGCGCGGATGCGGGGGCGCAGCGTCGGTTTCGCACTGAAGGCGCACCAGCGGTCCTGGGCGATCGACAACGAGCTCGACGAGATCTCCTGGACCTTCGACCCGCTCATCAGTCGCAACGCCTACTTCAACCTCGTGAAACTCTCCGCGACGCCCGTCGCCTATCACCAGAACTTCTACGGCCAGATGAGCGACGCTCTCAACGGCGGCGACGACACCGACCGGATGCTCGTGACCTGGTACGTGCGGGATCCGCGCGTCGCCGCCGCCTGCCGCGGCGAGGTCGCCACCGGCGAAGTGCCGGTCGGAGAGGACCTGCTCACCGTCGACGACCATCTCGGTCCGCTGCGCCACGAGACCTCGGCACAGCTCGTGCGGGTGTCGTTGCCGCGCGACATCGAACAACTTCGGAACACCGACCCGGACCGTGCCACGCAGTGGCGACTCGCGCTCCGCGACACTCTCGGCGCGCTGCTCGATCAGGGCGCGTCGGTCGTGGGATTCGACCGCACAGGCACCTACACCCTAGACAGAGGAGAACACCAATGAAGCTCACCGGAATCGAACTCCGCGTCATCGAGATGCCCCTGGTGGCACCGTTTCGCACGTCGTTCGGAGTGGAGACCGTGCGCGAGGCCATCATCGTGCGCGCCGTCACCGACGAGGCCGAGGGCTGGGGCGAGTGCGTCGCGATGAGCGACCCGCTCTACTCCTCCGAGTACGTCGAGGCGAGCCTCGACGTGATCAAGCGATTCCTGCTTCCGGCGCTGGCGCAGGTTCCCGATCTCGATGCGTCGAAGGTCGCACCGGCGCTCGCGAAGTTCAAGGGTCACCGGATGTCGAAGGCCGGCCTGGAGCTCGCGATCCTCGACGCCGAACTGCGCGCCAGCGGAGTTCCGCTGTCGCGCGAGTTGGGCGCCGTCCGCGACACGGTCGAGTGCGGTGTCTCGGTGGGCATCATGGAGTCGATCCCCGAGCTGCTCGACGCCGTCGACGGCTACCTCGACGAGGGGTACGTCCGCATCAAGCTCAAGATCGAACCGGGTTGGGACATCGACCCCGTGCGGGCCGTGCGCGAGCGTTTCGGTGACGACATCCTGCTCCAGGTCGACGCCAACACGGCGTATCGGCGCGGAGACGGGCAGCACCTGGCAAAGCTCGATCCCTTCGATCTTCTCCTCATCGAGCAGCCCCTCGACGAGGAAGACCTCCTGGGACACGCGCAGCTCGCGAAGGTCGTGAAGACGCCGATCTGTCTCGACGAGTCCATCGTCTCCGCTCGCGCGGCGGCCGATGCGATCGCGATCGGCGCCTGCTCGATCGTGAACATCAAGCCGGGGCGCGTCGGCGGCTATCTCGAAGCGCGGCGTATCCACGACGTCTGCCAGGCCAACGAGATCCCCGTCTGGGCCGGCGGGATGCTCGAGACGGGTATCGGCAGGGCTGCCAACGTCGCCCTCGCTGCACTCCCCGGCTTCACTCTCCCTGGCGACACCTCCGGGTCCAACCGCTACTACTCGAGCGACATCACCGAGCCGTTCGTGATCGAGAACGGCACGCTCACCGTGCCGACCGGTCCCGGCATCGGAATCACTCCGCACCAGGATGCGCTGGACGACGTCACGACGCGTACAGAATGGATCACCTTCTGATCCGGAGGAGCCGCATCGCCTTCGCGGCTTGATTTCTGTGGAGCGCGACGAGATTCGGATACGATTTCGTCGTGCTCCACAGATTCAACCCCCGCAATCACCCCGTAGCGTGGGCGTCGTGCTCATGTCAGTGACGACACGACCCCGCGCCAGCCTCGGCCGTGTGATCGAAGATCTCGGAGCGACGCTTCTCGACGTCGTCTGCGGCAGTACCGACCGCGACATCGAGATCGAGGCCGTCGTGATCCACGACATCCTCGACGACGCGATGCCGATGCGCGGCGCCCTGGTGCTGGGCGTCGGGCTCAGCGATCCCGTCGAGATCGCAGCACTTCTGCATGCCCTTGCCGCGCAGGAGGCGACTGCTCTGGTGCTGCGGGCGCCGGTGCGGGCCGACGACGCCCTGCTGGAGGCATCGGAGCAGACAGGCATCCCGGTTCTCGCTCTCACCCGCGGAGCGTCCTGGGCCCAGCTCACCGCGATGCTCCGCTCTCTGATCGGAGAGGGCGACGTCGGCGATCGGGGAGCACAGACACTGGGCGGCATGCCGGCGGGTGACCTCTTCGCGCTGGCGAACGCGATCGCCACGCTGCTGAACGCTCCGGTGACGATCGAAGACCGCAACTCCCGCGTCGTCGCGTTCTCCGGCCGACAGGACGAAGCCGACCCCGCCAGAGTCGAGACGGTGCTGGGCCGTCAGGTGCCGGAGCGATTCACCCGGCAGCTCGAAGAGCGCGGGGTCTTTCAGGAGCTGTACCGCAGCACGAATCCGATCGACGTCGAACCCGTCGGCACCACTGACGGCACCCCGTCCATTCCCCGCGTCGCCCTCGCCGTACGCGCCGGCGACGAGATTCTGGGCTCGATCTGGGTCGCGGTGCAGGAGCCACTGAGCGGCGATCGCGTTCGCGCGCTCAAGGACTCGGCGGGGCTCGTCGCGCTGCACATGCTCCGTCTGCGGGCCGGGGCCGACGTCGAGCGTCGCCTCCGTGCCGACCTGCTCGCGACGATCCTCGAGGGAGGACCGGGCGCCGCCGATGCCTCGGCGAGGCTTCGCCTGAACGACCATCGATGCGTCGTGCTCGCCCTGTCGGTCGCCGACGGGCGCGGCGACGACCTGTCGCCCGACGCCAGAGGCGCCGCCGAGAGGCAGCGGATCGCCGACGCCTTCGCCATGCACCTCGGCGCCGTCTACCTCCGCTCGGCCGTCGCCGTCGTCGGCAATGTCATCTACGCCGTCGCCGGGGCCCGCCCCGACCACAGCGACGCCGACCTCCGCGCCGCCCGCGTCGCGACAGACTTCCTCGGCCGTCTCGGATCGTCCTCCGACATCCGCGTCGGCGTCGGAACGATCGCCGAGGACACCTCCACGATCCCGGTCTCGCGAATCCACGCCGATCGCGCGCTGCGGGTCATCCAGCAGTCCACCCGCCACGACGCGGTAGCCGTCTTCGCGGCGGTGCAGATGGACGCGCTCCTGGTCGAGCTGGGCGATCTGGTACGTGCCCGCGGCGATCAGCCGACCGGAGCCGTCGCCCTGCTGATCGCACACGATCGAGAGCGCGGCACCCAGTTCGTTGAGACCCTGCGCGCGTGGCTGGATGCCTTCGGTGACGTGAGCGTGGCCGCGAAGCGCGTCTATGCGCACCCGAACACGTTCCGCTACCGACTGCGCCGGCTCGGCGAGATCAGTGACCTGGATCTGACCGACCCGGACACCCGCTTCTCGGCGATGGTTCAGCTGCGCCTGCTCGTTCCCGACGAGATCAGGACATGATGCGCGCACCGGCGACGGCGCCGTGCACGTGCAGCGGGTCGTAGCCGGCCATCCGCAGCGTCGACTGCACGTCCTGTGCGCTCTCCGGGCCATCGCAGAGCAGCGCGACGGTCGGCCCTGAGCCGGAGATGATGCCGGCAAGAGCGCCCTCGCGGATGCCGATCTGGATCGTCTCCGCGAGGTCAGGACGTTCGTGGACGGCCGCCGCCTGCAGATCGTTGTGCAGGCTCTCCGCGAGCAGCGCCGGATCGCCCGAGCGCAGCGCCTGCAGCACCGGGATCGGTACGTCGAGCGAGACCGGCGGGTCGTCGGCGAGCGCCCCCTCCTCCGCGCGCAGCGCGTCCAGGCGTTGGTACACCACCGGGGTGGACAGTCCCTCGTCGCTCGTCACCAGCACCCAGTCGAAACGTCCCCTGGCGAGTGCGGGATTGAGCTGATCACCGCGGCCCGTGCCGACCGCCGTGCCGCCGTGCAACGCGAACGGCACATCGGCGCCGAGTCGCGCAGCGAGCTCGTGCAGTCGCGACGGAGACAGTCCGGTGCCCCACAGCGCATCGCAGGCGACGAGAGCCGCAGCCGCATCCGCCGACCCGCCGCCCATGCCCCCCGCGACCGGAACGCTCTTGCGGATCTGGAGTGCCACACCACCGGAATAGTCCGTCGCCGAAGCCAGCAGCTTCGCCGCGCGCATCGCCAGGTTGCGGTCGTCGAGCGGGACGCTGTCCGGGTCGTCCACGCCCGAGACCGTCACCGAGAAATCGTCCGCGTGGTGCGCGATCACGTCCTCATAGAGCGACACCGCCTGGAACACCGTCGCCAGGGCGTGATACCCGTCATCGTGGCGCGCGCCGACGCCGAGGAAGACGTTGATCTTCCCCGGTGCCCGCACGTGCACGGCATCCGAGATCGAGGCGAAGCTCATGGGCTCGGGCTCACAGGTCGGACGACTTCGCCCAGAGGTTCACGTCGACGGCGTCGGCGAGCTCGTCGATCCGGGCGAGTTCCGAGGCTTCGAACGCGGGACCGTTCACGGCGGCGATGTTCTCGTCCAGCTGCGATGTCCGCGACGCTCCGACGAGCGCGGACGTGACGACCGGGTTGCGCAGCGTCCACTGCAGCGCCATCTGCGCGAGCGACTGACCGCGGTCGCGGGCGACGTCGTTCAGTGCACGCAGCGTGTCGACCGCAGCGGAGGTGAGCGGGCCGTCCGGGAGCGATCCGCGCTGTTGCGCGCGATCGGCGGTGCCGTCGCCGAGGTACTTGTCGGTGAGCAACCCCTGCGCGAGCGGGGTGAACGCGATGGCGCCGAGTCCGTTCTGCTCCAGCGTCGCGGTGAGCCCGTCCTCCACCCAGCGGTTCAGGATCGAGTAGGCGGGCTGATGGATCACCAGCGGGGTGCCGAGATCGCGGGCGACCTTCACCGCCGCCTCGGTGCGCTCGGCGCTGTACGACGAGATGCCCACGTAGAGCGCCTTGCCCTGCCGGACGAGGGTGTCCAGCGCCCCGATGGTCTCCTCGATCGGCGTGACCGGGTCGACGCGGTGCGAGTAGAAGATATCGACGTAGTCGAGTCCCATCCTCGTCAGCGACTGCTCGGCGCTCGCGAGGATGTACTTGCGGCTGCCGAGGTCGCCGTAGGGACCGGGCCACATGTCCCAGCCGGCTTTCGACGAGATGATCAGCTCGTCGCGATACGGGCGGAGGTCCTCGGCGAAGATCCGGCCGAAGTTCTTCTCGGCAGAGCCATAGGGCGGGCCGTAGTTGTTGGCCAGATCGAAATGCGTGATGCCTCGGTCGAAGGCGTGGCGAAGCAGCGCTCGCTGGTTGTCGAGCGGGATGTTATCGCCGAAGTTCCACCACAGGCCCAGCGAGATCGGCGGCAGATACAAGCCGGTCGTGCCGACCTGGCGGTACTCGAACTGCTCGTAACGGTTCTCGGCCGCCGCGTACGGGCGGTGGAGTTCGGGGACGTCGGGGCTGAAGCGCGAAGACTCTGTCACCGTGCCAGGTTAGCCCCTGACCGTCAGTGAGCGCGTTCGCTCTCCTCGATCTCGATGCGCTCGGCATGCTGGGCGATGCGCTGATAGTCGTCGACAGTGAGATCCTCGCCCCGCGCCGTCGGTGCGACCCCGGCAGCGATCAGGATCTCGGATGCGCTGGCCGAGCTTCCGAAGATCCCGGAGAGCGCCTGTCGGAGCATCTTGCGACGCTGGTTGAAGGCGGCGTCCACGATCGCGAAGGTGCGTCGCCGCTCTTCCTCAGTGCCGCGCGCCGTCGCCGCACGAGCGAACCCGACGAGAAGGCTGTCGACGTTGGGCACCGGCCAGAACACCTGGCGCGAGACGGTGCCCGAGAGCTTCCATTCCCCGTACCAGGCGGCCTTCACACTCGGCGTGCCGTAGATCTTCGACCCCGGTTTCGCGGCGATCCGCTCGGCGACCTCCGCCTGCACCATCACGACTCCGCGCTGCAGGTAGGTGAAGTTCTCGAGGAAATGCAGCAGCACGGGCACCGACACGTTGTACGGCAGATTGGCGACCAGCACGGTCGGTTCGCCCGGAAGCTCGGTGATACGAAGCGCGTCGGCGTCGACGACGGTGAGCATCTCGGGCGGGACGCCGTGCTCAGCGGCGGTCTGCGCCAGGCGCGCGGCCAGGCGGTGGTCGATCTCGACGGCGGTGACGGATGCTCCGGCTTCGAGGATGGCGAGCGTGAGCGAGCCCAGGCCCGGTCCGACCTCCACGACCCGCTCCCCCGGCTGAACGCGTGCCGCTTGCACGATCTTTCGGACGGTGTTCGCATCGACGACGAAGTTCTGGCCGAGCTTCTTCGTGGGGGTGACGTCGAGCTCGGCGGCAAGGCGGCGGATCTCGGTGGCGCCGAGCAGGGTGACGGTCATCCGTCCATTGTCCCCTACCGCCAGTACTCTTTGATGATGCCCTCCCTCGGTGACCTCGTTGCGCCTCGCCGGATGGGAAGGGATTTCCGCTGGCTGCTCGCTTCTTCCTGGACGAGCAATATCGGCGATGGAGTCGCCCTCGCGGCGGCGCCTCTGCTGATCGCCTCGATGACGTCGTCGCCGATCCTGGTGGCATCCGGCGCCATCCTGCAGTTCCTGCCCTGGTTGCTCTTCGGCCTGCATGCGGGCGCCATCGCCGACCGGTTCGATCGCCGCCGACTGGTGATGTTCGCGAACGCCGCCCGCGCCGTCGTCCTGGCCGCGCTGTGCGTCTTCCTCGTCACCGGCTCGGCCAACATCTGGATCGTCTTCGCGGTCGCATTCCTGTACGGGACCGCCGAGGTGTTCGTCGACACGGCGGGCAGCACCCTGCTGCCGATGGTCGTGAAGCCGGCAGATCTCGGCCTCGGCAATGCGCGGCTGCAAGCCGGATACCTCGTCGCGAATCAGTTCGCCGGCCCGCCGCTGGGCGCCTTCCTGTTCGCCGCCGGCACGGCGTGGCCGTTCCTGCTCGAAGTCATCTGCGTGTCTTTCGCCGTCCTGCTGATCTCGCGGATGGCGAGGACACCCGTTCCGCCGAGAGAGTCCGGCGCGCACCCTCCGGTGCACACGGACATCGCCGAGGGGCTGCGCTGGCTGTGGCGAAACCCGCCGGTGCGGATGCTGGTGCTGATCATCCTCGTCTTCAACATCACGTGGGCCGCCCCCTGGGGTGTCCTCGTGCTGTACGCGACGGAGCACCTGCAGATGGGCCCCGTGGGGTACGGCATGCTCACGACGGCGTCCGCCGCCGGCGGCCTGCTCGCGACGGTGAGCTTCGGCTGGCTGGAACGGCACGTGTCGTTCGCCACCCTCATGCGCGTCGTGCTGACGCTCGAGGTGTTGATGCACCTCGCGTTCGCGCTGACCACCGTCGATTGGGTGGCTCTGGTGATCATGTTCGTCTTCGGCGCGTATGCGTTCATCTGGGGCACGATCTCGACGACGGTGCGCCAGCGGCTGGTACCAGCCGAGCTGCAGGGCCGGGTCGCCTCGGTGAACATGGTCGGCGTCTTCGGCGGCATGGTCATCGGCCAGGCGCTGGGCGGCGTGATCGCCCAGTTCTGGGGACTGACCGGTCCCTGGTGGTTCGCCTTCGTCGGCGCCGCGATCACGCTGCTCCTGGTGTGGAAGCCGATCTCGCAGATCGTCAGCGCGAAGCCGGTCGGCGGGCCCGAGCAGGGCGAATGATGTCGAGGCGCTTCAGTAACGCCTGGGCGCTTCAGCTGAAGAGATCGACGAGAGTGTCGACGCGAGCACCATGGTTCTCCGGTGCGAGGCGGCGCTCACGGGCCAGCACCGCGATCCCGTGCAGCCCGCTCCAGAAGACCTCGCCTCGCGTCGCCGCGTCCGCATCGCTCTTGCCGCCGACGACAGCGACGAGCACCGCGAATCCCTCACGCAGCTCCTGCGGTGTCGATTCCTGAGCGAACTCGACGGCGAGACGCATCGAGAACATCGCCTCGTAGGTGGCCGGATGCTCTGCCGCGAAGGCGAGATAGGCCTCCACGAACGCCCTCACCCGTTGTGCGCCCTCCACTCCTCCCGATGCCTCACGCATCGCGGCGGTGAAGTCGCGGAATCCCGACAGCGCCACGGCGTTCACGATGCCGTCCCTGCCGTCAGGGAAGTGGCCGTAGAGAACCGGCGGGCTGTACTCGATCTCGCCGGCGAGGCGGCGTGTCGTCACCGCCGACCAGCCATCGCGTTCGGCGATCTCCCGCGCGCGGGTGACGATGCGCTGCTCACGGTCCTGGCGGTCTCGCGCTTTGCGCTCCTGCACTCCCATGCTCGAATTCTATCACTGATAGCTTTTTCCTGTTCGATGATCTATCGTTGTTAGATCTTCTACTTATGAAAGGTTCACTTATGTTGCACGTGATCGGAATGGTCCTCAGCTGGACCGGCGCAGTCGGCATCATCGGAATCGGCATCGCCTACCTGATGAAGCACGAAGGCAATGCTTCCGGGTTTGGACTGCCCACCCTTCCGTCGCCGGATGCTCGCGGTTGGTGGCAGGTCAAGGGGATCCGCGACATCGGCACCGGCTTGACCCTCATCGCCTTCGCCCTCTTCGCGCCGACACAGCTCCCGCTGGCACTCCTGCCGATGGCGGTGATCCCGTTCGGAGACGCCTGCATCATCCTCGCGAACAAGGGCAGCAAGAAGACGGCGTACTCGGTGCACGTCAGCACCGCGGTGGCCATGCTGATCGCCGCAGGTCTGCTCGTGCTCTGAACGCTCTTGACAGATTTATTTGTCTAGCCGCAGACTGTCCATGTGAAGTACCTCGACGAACCCGATGTGGTGCGCACAGCACTGTCCCCGATACGCCGGCGACTGCTGGGCCTGCTCCGCGAGCCCTCCTCGGCGATCCGCCTCTCCGAGGAGCTCGGCCTCCCCCGACAGCAGATCAACTATCACGTGAAGGAACTGGAGAAGGCAGGCCTGATCGAACTCGTCGAGGAGCGGCAGCGCCGCGGCTTCACCGAGCGCGTCTACCGCGCATCTCAGTCGACGCTCATCGTCGATCCTGGAGTCATGGGGCGCGCCTTCGATGGCATCCATGATCAGTACGCCGCCGAACATCTTGTGCAGGTGGCTGCAGGTACCGTACGCGACGTCGCCCGGATGCAGGCCAAGGCCGACGAAACCGGACAGCGGCTGCTGACCTTCACGATCGAGGCCGAGGTGCGATTCGCGGAGCCCGGTGATCTTCACCGGTTCGCGGATGCGCTGACCGATGCCGTACGCCGTACCGTCGAATCCTTCGACTCCGCCGGCGGGCGGCCATACCGCTTCGTCGCCGGTACTCACCCGGCACCAGCAAGCCCTCAGGCCGAGAAACAGGAAGAGAGAGGCGAGAACGATGTCTGAAACACCCAGGATCCGCGTGACCATCGCCGCACCGGTGAGCGAGGTCTGGAGCGCCCTCCGAGACAAGGACCGCATCAGGCACTGGCACGGCTGGGAGTTCGACGGCGGACCGGACGGAAGCCTGGACCAGGAGATCGACCTGATCTACTTCACCGATGTGACGGTCGGCGAGCACCGGATCGATCTGAACGGCGGCGACACGATCGATCTGGAACAGGTCGAAGGCGGCACGCGCGTGACGCTGACTCGTGCGGCACCGGAAGACGACCCGGACTGGGCGCGGTACTACGACGAGATCACCGAAGGGTGGATCACGTTCATCCATCAGCTGCAGTTCGCCGTGGAACGCCACCCGCGCGCTGCTCGTCGCACTGTCCTCCTGCGCGGAAAGGCGCCTTCCGCGCTGGCGGCGATCTCCGACGACCCGCGACTGCTCGCAGGAGCCCCGTACGAGGGATCGCTCGCCGGCGGGATCGCCGGCGGCCGTGTCTGGTTCAGGTCCGACCACCAGCTCGGTCTGACGGTGTCCGAGTGGAATGACGCGCTGCTGGTGCTCCATCGCGATGGAGCCTCCGACGAGGTGATGGCGCTCCTCAGCCTCTACGGCGTCGACGAGGATCGCTTCTCAGAGCTCCGCGACCGGTGGGGTGCCTGGTGGCACAGCTCCGACGCCGAAACCGTCGACGAGCGCGCTCAGTCCTCGAAGGAACCGTAGACCGCGAGCGTGTTCGCGGCGACCTGGGCGGCGAACTCGTCGACCTCAAGCCCGAGCTCCGCGGCCATGAAGCGCAGCGTGATCGGCACGAGGTACGGCGCGTTCGGCCGGCCACGTAGCGGCACCGGCGTGAGGAACGGCGCATCGGTTTCGATCAGGATCCGCTCCACCGGCGTGACCTTGAGGGCATCACGCAGGTTCTGCGCGTTCTTGAACGTGACGTTGCCGGCGAAGGACAGGTAATAGCCGGCGTCCGCGCAGATCCGGGCCATGTCCTCATCGCCGGAGAAGCAATGGAACACCGTGCGCTCCGGGGCGCCGACGCGGACCAGCGTCTCCAGCACGGCGTCGTGCGCGTCACGGTCGTGGATCTGCATCGCGATGCCGTGCTTCTTCGCCAGGGCGATATGCGCCTCGAAGGAGGTGAACTGCGCGTCGTGGCCTTCAGGTCCCGTGCGGAAGAAATCCAGCCCCGTCTCCCCGATCGCCCGCGCACGCGGATGCGCGGCGAGCTCGTCGATCGTCGCGATGGCCGCATCGAGCGTGCCGTTCGCGGCATACGTCGGTGCATCGTTCGGGTGGATGGCGACGGCGGCCAGCACGCGAGGGTCGGATGCCGCGGCATCCACCGCCCACCGCGAGGATTCGATGTCTCCCGACGCCTGCACGACGCCGACGATGCCGACGGCCTGGGCACGATCGAGCTGCTCGGTCAACGAGAGCGGCTCATCGCCGTCGACGATCTCCAGGTGCGCGTGATTGTCGTACATCGGCACCGCCAGTGGTTCGGGCGCCGCCGGATACCGCAGGTCCTTGCGCCCGTCGCCCGACCTCTGCTGCACGTAGACCATGGCTCAGGCAGTGGACTCCACGCGCGGGAACAGCGGGGCGAGCCCATTCACGCTGGTGCCGGGACGCAGGGTGCCCCAGTTGCCCGCCTCGCGGATCGGCTGATCCTGAAGTCGGCCGAGCGTCTCAGCGGCGCCGAGTGCGATCCAGAGCTTCTCCGTGGCCTGGGGCATCACCGGCGACAGCAGCACCGCGAGAGCCCGAAGACCCTCGGCGCAGGTGTAGAGCACGGTGCCAAGGCGCGCGCGCTTCTCTTCATCGCGGGCCAGCGCCCAGGGCTCGTTATCGGTGATGTAACCGTTCAGCGCATCGACGATCGTCCAGATCGCTGTGATGGCCTCGTCGATACGGAACAGGTCGACGGCGGCATCCGCCTTCGATGCCGCATCTGTGACGATCTTCTGAATCGTGAGATCCTGCTCCGTGTACTCCGCGGCCGGGGGCACGATCCCCTCGAAGTACTTCTCGATCATCGCTGTCGTGCGCGATGCGAGGTTGCCGAATCCGTTCGCGAGCTCCGCCTGGTAGCGAGCGGACAGGTCCTCCCAGGAGAACGAACCGTCCTGCCCGAAGGCGATCGCCGAGAGGAAGTAGAAGCGGTACGCGTCGGAGCCGAAGACGTCGGTGATCTCGGTCGGCGCGATACCGGTGAGCTTCGACTTCGACATCTTCTCGCCGCCGACGAGCAGCCAGCCGTGGGCGAAGACGCCCTTCGGCACCTCGAGCCCCGCAGCCATCAGCAGCGCCGGCCAGATGACGGCGTGGAAGCGCAGGATGTCCTTGCCGACCACGTGATACGCGGGCCAGCGACGATCGAAGGTCTCCTGATCGGAGCCGTAGCCGATCGCGGTGGCGTAGTTCAGCAGCGCGTCGACCCACACGTAGATGACGTGCGACTCGTCCCACGGCAGCGGGATGCCCCAGTCGAACGTGGAACGCGAGATGGAGAGGTCCTTCAGCCCCTGGCTCACGAACGAGACGACCTCGTTGCGCGCGGAGTCGGGACGCACGAAGTCGGGCTGGGTCTTGTAGAGCTCGAGCAGGCGGTCCTGGAACTCGCTGAGCTTGAAGAAGTAGTTCTTCTCCTGCAGCAGTTCGAGGGGCTTGGAGTGGATCGCACAGACCTTCAGTCCTTCGAAGGGACCAGTGCCGTCGACGATCTCGGACTCGGGC
Source organism: Microbacterium sp. LTA6 (assembly GCF_045690355.1). Taxonomy (NCBI): domain Bacteria; kingdom Bacillati; phylum Actinomycetota; class Actinomycetes; order Micrococcales; family Microbacteriaceae; genus Microbacterium; species Microbacterium sp. LTA6. The sequence goes on along the minus strand of NZ_CP147855.1, from coordinate 2,639,109 downwards.
TTGAACTCCTCGCAGCCGACGCAGTAGAGCGCCTCGTACTCGCCTGCGTAGATGTAGCCGCGGTCGTACAGGCGCTGGAAGAACGTCTGCACGTTGATCTCGTGGCGCTCCTGCGTGGTGCGGATGAAGTCGTCGTTGGCGACGTCGAGCGTGTCCAGCAGCGGGAACCATGCCTCGCTGACGAGCTTGTCGACCCATTCCTGCGGCGTGACGTTGTTCGCCGCGGCCGCGCGCAGCATCTTCTGGCCGTGCTCATCCGTACCGGTGAGCATCCAGGTGTCATCCCCGGCCTGGCGGTGCCACCGTGCGAGGGTGTCGACGGCCACCGTCGTGTACCCGTGGCCGATGTGCGGCACATCGGAGGGGTAGTAGATGGGCGTGGTGATATAGAACGATTCGCCTGCGGGCATGCGGACAATTCTAGGCGGGATGCCGGAGGTCGTTACGCGCCCGGCGGCACAGCGCGCTCTGCTGCGATCAGGCGACCGACACGGAGATGCGGTGCCACCCCTCTGCGCCGTTGGGAGCCGGCGGGGTACGGTTCGAGGTCTGGGTGTCACCGGTGGCGCTGATCGCCCGGCACTCGATCTGATGATCGCCGCTCTCGGCCGTCCACGGCACGCTCCACTGCACCCAGGTGTCGTCCGAGATCGCCGTTGCGAGGTCGGCCGTCATCCAGGAGCCGCCGTCGACGCGCACCTCCACGCCGCGGACGCCGACGTGCTGCTGCCAGGCCATACCGGCGATCATCGTCTCGCCGGGGTCGATCTGCCGTCCCCGGCGAGGAACGTCGATGCGCGACTGCAGTTTGATCGGACCGCGCGCATCCCATCCGCGGGTCGTCCAGTACGCATCGACCCGGTCGAAACGAGTGACTTCCAGCTGGGTGACCCACTTCGTCGCCGACACGTAGCCGTAGAGCCCCGGCACCACCATGCGCACCGGAAATCCGTGTTCGACGGGCAGGGGCTCACCGTTCATTCCGATCGCGAGAAGCGAGTCGCGGTCATCGGTCAGCACTTCCAGGGGCGTGGAGGCGGTGAATCCGTCCACCGAGGTCGAGAGGACCATGTCGGCATCGTCCGCGACTCCGGCGCGGGCGAGCAGTTCTCGAAGGGGATGCCCGAGCCAGCGGGCGTTCCCGATCAGCGAGCCGCCCACGTCGTTCGACACGCACGCCAGCGTGACGTCCGCTTCCTGCATCGGCAGCGCGAGCAGCTCTTCCCAGGTGATCACGAGTTCGCGATCGACCATTCCGTGGATGCGCAGCGACCACTCCGCCGGGTCGACCTGCGGCACGACGAGAGCGGTGTCGATGCGATAGAAGTCGCGGTTCGGCGTCACCAGCGGCGCCAAGCCGGGAATGTCCAGCTCCGCGCCGGCCGGGATCGGCGCTGCTCGCTCTGCGGCCGTCGGCAGACGCAGCGCCTTCCTGATGGCCTCGATCGAGCGGGATGCTCCGTGCGCCACGTTCGCGGCGACGAGAGCGACCACTCCGACAGCCCCGGCCGCGGCCGTCCAGATCAGGAAGCGGCGACGGTCGATCGGTCGGCTCTCCCCGCCCACAGGTGCGGCAAGGGCGGGGTCCGGACGCAGGCGCCGGATGAGCATCCGCAGGGCGACGATCGCCGCGGCACCCGCGACGGCCGACGGCGCCCACGAGAAGGCGCCGGCACCGGTGCGCGTCATCGCGATCGCCGCACCGACGACGCCGATCGCACCCACGATCACGGCGCCGGCACCGGCACGACGCCGCTCGAGCAAGCCGGCGGCGGCGGCGATCGCGGCGAGCACCACCGCGATGCCGATCAGCAGCGCCGCCTTGTCGAAGGTGTCGAAGAGAGCGATGGCGAGGTCCTTCGCCCAGCTCGGCGCGATGTCGATCAGTGCGCCGCCGATCCCGGCGAAAGGGCTCGCGGCCGGCAGGAACAGCGCGGCGCTCAGCTCACCGAGCCCTGCACCGAACGTCACGGCGGCGAGCCCAGCGGCCGCGGCCCGGTAACCATCGCGTGTCCCACTACCCTGCGCCATGACCTGAGCGTAGCCCTGACTCCGACCAGAAGACCGGATGGGGAACGATCCGCGGCCGTCGTCTCACAGCCCGTTGCGGCGGGCGACCTCTCCCAACCATGCCAGGGCGGGCTTGGGCGTACGGGCGAACGTCTCGTGGTCGAACGCGATCAACCCGAAGGTCGGCGCGAAGCCGCTGGCCCACTCGTAGTTGTCCAGAGCGCTCCAGTGCTGGTATCCGCGCACCTCGATGCCGTCGGCGATCGCGCGGTGCAGCCCCTCCAGAGCCCCCTGAGTGTAGGCGATGCGGCGGGTGTCGTCGGAGGTCGCGATGCCGTTCTCGGTGACAAGCACGGGCACTCCCCCGCTCAACTCCCAAGCGCTGCGCACACCCATCTCGAGGGCCGGCGGGAAGAACTCCCAGCCGGTGAGCGTGGTCTCCACGTCATCCGCGACCGGGCGAGGCCCCTCCGGCCCGATGAAGGTGCGGGTGTATGCCTGCACGCCGACGAAGTCATCGCCTGCGGACTGCTCCAGGTACCAGTGATCCCGCGGGTCACCGTACTCCGCGAGCATCTCGTCGGCCCCCGGCTCGCCCGTGGAGTGGAAGGCCTGAGTGGCGATCGTCCAACCGGCCTTGACGCCTGTGACCGTGTGCAGGATCTCGGACGCCCTTCGATGCGCCGCGAGCAGCGTGTCCGCGACAGCGAGGTCAGGGCGCGGGAGCCCGAACGCGACGAGGTTCGATGCTTCCTCACCCCCGGCGAGCATCGCAGCGATGTTCGGCTCGTTGATCGTGCAGACGTAGTCGACGCCCTCCAGGATCGGCAGCACCGTCTCCACGTAGCGGGAGAAGAGGTCGACGGCGTCGTCCGCACGCCAGAAGCCGTCGCGCTGGAACCACTGCGGCACCGTGAAGTGCATCAGGGTGACCGTCGGGTCGAGTCCGTGCTCGCGCGCCGTGTCGATCATGCGTCGGTAGTGATCGAGCATCGCCCGCGAGATGAACCCGCGCTCCGGTTCGATCCGCGCCCATTCCACCGAGAAGCGGTAGGAGTTCAGTCCGGCCTCCGCGAGAAGGCGCATATCTTCCGGGTACCGGTGGAAATGATCGGCCGCGTCACCGGACGGCTCGACCATCGGCGATCCAGGGGCATGCTCCATCGCCCACCAGTTGCTGGTGGTGTTGTTCCCCTCCACTTGGTGGGCCGCTGTCGCGGCTCCCCAGAGGAAGCCATCGGGGAATTCGAGCACGGGTGCTCCTTTCGTCATCATGAACAGACCAGCGGCGCGGGCGAGTCAGCGGGCGCGCGCCGGGTTGGGTACGGCATCGAGAAGCTGAACGGTGTACGGATCCTCCGGATGCTGGAGCACATGCGCGGTCTCGCCTCGTTCGACCACGCGCCCGCTGTTGAGCACCAGGATGTTCTCGGTGACCAGGCGGGCGCTGAGCAGATCGTGCGTGATGTAGAGCATGCTGATGCCCCAGCGCTCCCGCAGATCCTCCAGCAACGCGAGCACCCCTGCGCGCAGCGAGACATCGAGCATCGATACCGGCTCATCGGCGATGAGCACCTGCGGGTCGCTGGCGAGGGCACGCGCGATCACGACGCGCTGTCGCTGTCCTCCCGACAACTGGTGGGGCAGCTTGGCGGCGAACTGCTCGACCGGTGTGAGCCCGACCGTCTCCAGAAGTTCGAGCACGCGGGCCCTGGCTTCCTGTCCTCGCAGCGGGGTGTAGTTGACCACGGGACGAGTGAGCGCGTACTCCACGGTGTGCAGCGGGTTCAAGGCCGAGTACGGGTCCTGGAACACCATCTGCAGGTCCTTGCGAAGATCACGCAGACCGCGACGGCGCAGGGAAGCCACATCGACGTCGCCGAAGCGCACCGATCCGGAGGTCGGCTTCTCGATACCGGTGAGCAGCTTCGCGATCGTCGACTTGCCCGAGCCCGAGGCGCCGACGAGCGCGAGCGCCTCACCCGGTTCCAGACGGAACGAGACGTCATCGACCGCGGTGACGGGCCCCTGGCCGTGCCGGGGCGGCGGATACACCTTGGAGACGCCGTCGACCACGATCGCGGCGTCGGCTCGACGCTCGTGACGCTGCGACACCGTCGGCTGCGTCTCAGTGACGTCTGTGCGCAATGTGCCCTCGCGCCGCCGCGTGCCGAGGTCGACGAATCCGGGGATCGAGATCGTCTCGGCGCGCGGGTCCGCGTAGTGGCTCAGCAGCATCCGCGTGTACTCGTCCTTCGGGTGCATCAGGATGTCACGGCTGGGTGCGTCTTCGACGATCCTGCCCTCGTGCATCACCATGACGCGGTCCGTCGCCTCCAGCACGATCCCGAGATCGTGACTGATGAGAATGGCCGTGAACTGCTCGGCCCGCTGCAGATCGCGGATCGTGTCCATCACGGCGTGCTGGACCAGAACGTCCAGCGCGGTCGTCGGCTCATCGAAGACCATGAGCTGCGGTTCCAGAGACAGCGCGATCGCGATCGACGCACGCTGCCGCATCCCTCCGGACAACTCGCCCGGGTACCGCTTCAGCACGTCGGGGTCGAGTCCCACCTTGCCGACCAGGTCGCGGGCACGCTCCTCCCTTTCCTCCCGGGGCACGTGGCCGTGGGCGGCGAAGACGTCGCGGAAGTGGGCACCGACGGTGCGCACGGGGTTGAGCGCGTTCATCCCGGACTGCAGCACCATGGCGAAACCGCCCTGGCGTTGGCGGCGCAGTTCTTCTGCATCCAGCTCGCGGACGTCGCGGCCCGCGAACAGGATCCGGCCGCCGCTGATCCGGGCCGGCGGCTTCTGCAGCCTCGTCAACGCGAACCCGAGCGTCGACTTGCCCGAGCCGGATTCGCCGACGAGACCGACGAACTCACCGCGGCGAAGAGTGAACGACACGTCCTCGACGGCGGTGACGGGCACCGCACCCGGCGAGGCGTACTCGACCGAGAGATCCTGGACGTCGAGCAGGATCTCCCGCTCGTCCGTGGCGGCGGGTGCATTCGCTGCGACCGATGTGGGCGTATTCACGCTCATCGTCCCTTTCCTTCCCGCAGGCGCGGATTGGAAATGCCATCCACGCCGAAGTTGATGAGTGTGAGGCTCAGCGCCAGCAGGGCGATGCACAGACCCGGAGCGAACAGCAGCAGCCATTGCCCTGTCAGCAGGGAGTTGGAGTTCTGCGCCCAGTAGAGCATCGTTCCCCAGCTGACGATGCTGGAGTCGCCGAGCCCGAGGAACTCGAGGCCGGCTTCGGCGAGGATCGCCGCGGTCGCCGCGCCGAAGAGCGTTCCGGCGATGATCGACGTCATGTTCGGCAGGATCTCTCGGAAGACGATCCGTGCCGGGCTGTCACCGGAGAACTGCGCCGAGGCCACGAAGTCGTTGCCCCGCAGCGACTGCGTCTGACTGCGGAGGACGCGAGCGCCCCATGCCCAGCCGGTCACGACGATCACGGCGATGATCATCAGGATGCCGCCGTTCTGCAGATATGCGGCGATGACGATCATGAGCGGCAACCCGGGGATCACGAGGAACAGGTTGACGACGAAGCCCACGGCCTCGCCGGCGAAGCCGCGCATGTAACCCCAGCTCAGCCCGATCAGGACGGCGACGATCGTGGAGAGGATGCCGGCGGCAAAACCGACCAGCAGGCTGATCTGCGCGCCGTAGACGAGCTGGCTGAGCACGTCTTCACCGGCGGCCGTGGTGCCCAGCCAGTGCGCCGTCGAGGCATCGGCGTTGCGCTCGAATCCGTTCTCCTTGGGACCGTAGGGCGCGATGAGCGGGGCGAAAACCGCCACAAGGACGAAGAACGCGAGGATGCAGAGTCCGAGGCGAGCTTTGCCATTGCTCCACAGGGTTCCGACCATCCGTCCGATCGATCGCCATCGACTGGGCGCGGCGATCCGGTTCACGGGCACTTTGACGTTCATCGTGGAGGTCATCGGCGGGTCCTTGGGTCCAGTACGCCGTACAGGATGTCGACGAGGAAGTTGGCGATGAGCACGCTCACGGTGATCATCAGGAAGAGCGCCTGCATGAGCGGGTAGTCCTGCCCGATCACGGCGTTGAAGAGCAGATATCCGATACCGGGATAGCCGAACACCTGCTCGACGAGGATCGATCCGCCCACCACCCCGCCGAGCGTGAGCCCGAAGCCGGTGAGGTTAGGAAGGATGGCGTTTCGGGCCGCATACCGAAGCGCGATGGTGCGCCCGTGCAGCCCGTTCGCCTCCGCGAACGTGACGTAGTCCTCGCCGAGCGTGTTGATCATCGCGTTGCGCATGCCGATGATCCAGCCGCCCAACGAGGTGAGCAGGATCGTGAGCGCCGGAAGCACCGCGTGTCGGGCGAGGTCGGCGATGAACTCGCCGGTGAACCCGGGCGTCGTCGTCGCGGAGTATGCCCCGGTCGTCGGGAACCAGTGCAGCACGTATCCGAGGAAGAACAGCAGGAGCAGAGCGGTCCAGAAGTACGGGAACGTGCTGAGGAAGGATCCGGTGAGCGTGGGCAGCGCATCCAGCCAGGTGCCGCGTCGCCATGCCGCCGCGACACCGATGAGCGTGCCGATGACGAATGCCAGGATCGTGACGATCCCGACGAGGACGAGCGTGTACGGCAGCGCCGTCGAGACCATGCTCGCCACGCTCTGCGGATAGAAGGTGTACGAGACGCCGAAGTCCAGACGCGCCACCTGACCGAGGTAGGCGATGTACTGATCCCACATCGATCCGGTGGGGACACCCAGCTGCGCCTCGATCGCCGCACGCGTGGCGTCGGAGACCGGGCCGTTCTGAGACAGCTTCGCGAGGGCCGCGTCTGCGGGCGAGCCCGGCATCAGCCGTGGCAGGAAGAAGTTCAGGGTGATCGCCGCCCACAGCGTGAGCAGGAACAGTCCGAGCTTCTGGAGCAGGTACTTCACTGGCCCTCCTCCTTCACTCGCTCGAGCCGCGTGAAGATCATCAGCGGCGCCGAATCGTAGTTCTGCGGAATCATGTACGGGTCCTCCTCTGAGGGCCAACCGGTGAATTTGGCGTCGTTGAACAGGCCCCAGATTCCGCCGTAGTAGAGCCCGATCACTGGCAGGTCGTCATAGACGATGGCCTGCAACTCGTTCACGATCTCTTTCTGCCTGGCAGGGTCCACCGTGGCGCGATACTCGGCCAGCAGGGCGTCGGCCTCCTCCGAGCGGTAGCGCTGGAAGTTGTTCGAGGTCGTCTCTCCCGAGGGGACGTAGAACTCGCTGGAGAGGAGACCGTTGTACGCCTGGTAGACGTCGCCGTTCCCCATCCCGCCGATGGCCATCTCGAAGTCGCCGTTGCTGATGGCGCTCTGGTAGCCCGCCGGCTGCGGGAGTTTCAAGGTGACCTTCACACCGACCGCCGCGAGCTGTCGCTGCACGGCCTGCGCGGCGCGCGTCCAGTCGGAGAAGCCGTTGGCCGTGGTGAGGGAGAACTCCAGCTGCTCGCCGTCGGCACCGACCAGTCGATCGCCCTGCAGCGTGTAACCGGACTCGGCGAAGGCCGCCAGCGCGGCATCCGCATCCTGGGCGATCATCCCGCCGTCAGGGATCTCCGGGTCCAGATACTCCTCCTGGTTCGGCAGCACGAGACCCGTCTGTCCCGCCGGCTGCATGTAGCCCTCGGAGGCCGTCTCGGCGATCTCCTCCCTGTCGAGCGAAAGGGCGATCCCCCGGCGCACGTTGACGTCGTCGAAGGGTGCGACCTCGAGGTTCGGCACCAGGGAGATCACGCCGGCCGGCGGGAACCACCAGTCGTTGTGCGGGCTGGCCGCTCCCCAGGTGCCCTCGACATCGGAGATGAAGGAGTAGGCCCAGTCGTATCCCCGGGTGACGGTGTCGAGCTGGGAGTTGGTGGCCGGCAGCACGACGTGCTCGATCTCGATCGAATCCGACTGCCAGTAGTCCGGGTTCCTGTCCATCGAGTACTGCTGGTCGTTGTAGTTGCCGAGCACGAACGGCCCGGTGCCGACGGGCTCCTCGTTGCGCCAGGTACCAGGATCAGCGACGTCCGACCAGATGTGCTCCGGGACGATCATGGTCTGCCCGAGAATCGACAGCGAGGGCGCATCCTCGCCCTTTAGACGGAAGACGACATCGCCGCCCTTCACGTCGACGCCGTCGAGGTGCTGCCAGGCGCCCTTGATGTCGAGGGCCGGGTTGTCCTTCAGCAGATCGAACGTGAACGCGACGTCCTCTGCGGTGAAGTCCTCGCCGTCGCTCCACTCGACACCGTCGCGGATCGTCATGACGATCGTGCGGGCGTCCGGTTGCGACCATTCAGAGGCCAACCAGGGATTCTGCTTCCCGTCGAGCGGGTTGATCAGGATGAGGGGCTCGTAGATCCAGCGCGAGGCCGTACGAGTATTGGTGAGGTACGGGTTGAAGTTCCGCGTGAAGAAGGGATTCCCCTTGTCCGCGTTGATCAGCATCGTGTCGTCGCCGATCGATGGATCCGGCTGCGAACTGATCTGGATGCTGCATCCGCTGAGCACCACGGCCGCAGCCGCAAGGCCCACCACCGCGGCCCGCCGCCAGCGCCGGAACATGTGCGTCTTCGACACCCTGCCACCTCATGTCGTCTCTGTCATGAAGGGCGCCCACTGATCGGAGCACCCGCACGGCATCAGCCGCAAGAGCAATTGTAAGCGCATACATTTTGCGACCGCAACCCCTTGGCTCCGGCCGGGGAAGCACGCGACGCGCGTCAGCGGCGCCGCAGCGAGCTCTCGCGCAGGGTGATCTCGAGCGGAAGACGCACGAAGACGGGTTCGGTGTCCGGCTGCTCCAGCCGGCGCGCGAGTACCTGGACGGCCGCCCGTCCGAGCTCGATCATCGGTTGGCGAACCGTGGTCAACTGCGGCGTCGAGAGCGCCGCGGCCTCGATGCCGTCGAAGCCGGTGACGAGCAGATCCTCAGGCACGTGGACGCCGGCGGCCCGGAACACATCGAGCGCGCCGAGAGCCATCTGGTCGTTCGCCGACATCAGCGCTGACGGGAGCCCGGCGGCGATCAGTTCTTCGGCGGCACGTCGGCCGGACGCTCGCGTGAAATCACCCCGCAGGACCGTCACATCGTCGATCGGGATGCCGGCCTCGACGATCGCCGCGGAGAATCCCTCCCAGCGCTGCATGCCGTCCGGAGAATCCTCTGGCCCCGCCAGGAACACCGGCGGCCTTCCGTCGGACTGCGCGAGCACGAGGCGGGTGAGCTCGGCCATCGCCTCGGTGTTGCTCACCGTCACGTGGTCGTATCGGTCTCCCCGAGGAGGCCCGGCCAGCACCACGACGGGGATGCGTCTGGCGAGCCTGGCGAGCACGTCGTCGGGCACGCTGCTGGCGAGGACCATGAGCCCGTCCACCCGTCCCGCCATGTCGCGCACGGTGGAACGCTCCGGATCGTCGCGTCCGACGCCGATCATGAGGACGAACCCCTGTTTCCACGCTTCGAGTTCGGCCCCGCGGAGCACCTCGTCCAGGAAGAGCATGCTCGGGTGACTCTCGACGTCCGTCGCCTCGTCGTGCACGATCGTGAAGGGATGCGTCGGCGCTCCGTCGGCGGCGAGCACATCGAGCAACGGCGCTTCCTCGGCCGCGTCGAAGCCGGGGAAGTAGAGTCCCAGCACGCCGGTCCGCCGCTCGGCGAGGCCTCTCGCGCTCCCGCTCGGCACGTACCCGAGCGCCGAGACCGCGTCGAGCACACGTTCGCGGGTGACAGGTCGCACCGCATCGGGCATCCGCAGCACCCGGGAGACGGTTGCGATCGAGACTCCCGCGCGGTCGGCGACGTCGTACACGGTCGCAGCCTTCGTCACGGTTCACTCCCTCCATCCGCCTGTGCCCAGGCTACCCGGCAGGCATCCACGAACCGCCGGAACCCGCGTCAGACACGACGGGCGAGTACGGCACCGTGCGGGCGTCGGCTCGGCTCGTCGGGCCCGCGATCCCGGTGCTCCTGCTCCACGATCTCGAACCCCGCCTCCGCGAGGACCTCGGCAAGGGCATCGACCGACCAGAAGTAGGCAGTGGTGACGGCATGGGGGAACGCCGTGCCCGTCACCCCGTCGAAGAAGCCGAGGAGGATGCTCCCGTCCGACGCGAGGACCCGCGCGAACTCGGCAAGCACGACGGGGATGTCGGCGGGCGGCGTGTGGATCAGGGAGTACCAGGCGAGGATGCCGCCGATCGAGCCGTCCGGGAACGGGAGGTCGCGGAATGTTCCGTCCAGGAACCGCAGGTGCGGGAACGCCGCCCTCGCCGAAACGAGGAACTCCGCGGAGAGATCGACCCCGACGACCTCGCGGTCGCCGTCGTGCAGGAGCGCGGTCCAGTGCCCCGGCCCGCACCCGGCATCCAACAGGGTGCCCGGCGTCGCATCCCGCCAGCGCGTGATCAGCGCGCGATCTGCCGGTGCCATCTGCTCGACGGCGCCGGCGAGATGGATGTACTCGGCGGCACGGGCGTCATAGGCAGCGGCGATCCCGGAATCCGCAGAGGTGTGCAGGTCGCTCATCGGGTCCGGGCGGCGAGCGCCGCCTGATACAGATCGCGGGAGGACAGGCCGGTGAGGCCGGCGACCTCGGCGGCCGCATCCTTCAGGCGAATGCCGGAGGCCACCAGCGTCTGCACCTGGGCGAGCGCATCGTCCGGCGACGCATCACGGTGCGGAGCGCCCTCGACGACGACCACGATCTCGCCCTTGACTCCGGCCGAGGCCCACTCCACGAGCTCGGACGCCGTACCTCGCCTGACCTCTTCGTAGAGCTTGGTGAGCTCGCGGCAGACGGCGATACGGCGCGTGTCACCGAAGGCGGCACCCATATCGGCGAGCGCGCCGGCGAGGCGAGCGGGCGATTCGAAGAAGAGCATCGTGCGCGGCTCGGCGGCGAGCGCGCGCAGGATCGAGCGCCGCTCCCCCGGTTTGCGCGGCAGGAAACCCTCGAAGGTGAACCGGTCGGTGGGCAGGCCGGAGATGGCGAGCGCCATGAGCACGGCGCTGGGCCCGGGAATGGCGGTGACCGTGACGCCCTGGGCGACGGCCTCGGCGACCAGCCCGTAACCCGGGTCACTGATCGCGGGCATTCCGGCATCGCTCAGCACGACGATGTCCGTCTCGACGGCGAGCGTCGCCAGCTCCGCCGCCTTCTGCTTCTCGTTGTGGTCGTGCAGAGCGATCAGCCGTGGCCGGTTCTCGATCTTCAGCGCCTTCAGGAGGCGCTGGGTGGTGCGGGTGTCTTCGGCGGCGACGATCTCGGCGTTCTCGAGAACCTCGATGAGGCGGCGTGAGGCGTCGCCGAGGTTGCCGATCGGGGTGGCAGCGAGAATGATCACTCGCTCAGCCTATGTCCGTTGTCTAGGCTGTAGCCGTGACCGCACCCCCGTCCCTCCTGCCTCCCCATCAGGAGCGGTTGACTCGATACGGCGGGCTTCGCGACCGCATCCTCTTCGACCCCGACTGGGGGCGGATGCTGCGCTGGTTCGCGCCGCTCGTCGTGACGATGCTCGCGCTCGTGCTGCGCGTCACCAACGTCGGCCATCCGCATGTCCTCGCGTTCGACGAGACCTACTACGTGAAAGACGCCTGGTCGTTGTGGACCCTCGGCTACGAGGGCACCTGGGGAGACGGCGCGAACGAAGCGTTCCCGACCGGCAAGGACCTCCCCCTCGAGGCGGCCGGCTCCTTCGTCGTGCACCCGCCGCTGGGCAAGTGGATCATCGCGCTGGGTATGGCGATCGGCGGCCCTGGCGCCAGTGAGGGGTGGCGTCTGACGACGGCGCTGCTCGGTACCGGCACCGTGCTGCTGGTCTACCTGATCGCGCGTGAGCTGTCCGGCTCGCTCGTCGTCGCCACCGTGGCCGGGACGCTGCTGGCGATCGACGGCCTCAGCATCGTGATGAGCCGGGTCGCTCTGCTCGACGGGTCGCTGACGTTCTTCATCGTGCTCGGTGCGCTGTTCGTGCTGCTCGATCGAAGGCGGACGATCCCTCTCCTGGAGCGGCGCGATCCCGACGATCCTGACCCGTTCTGGGGTCCGGTGCTGTGGCGCCGGCCGTGGCTGATCGCTGCCGGAGTCGCCCTGGGCGCGGCATCGGCCGTGAAATGGTCGGGCCTGTACGCCCTCGCCGGTCTCGGCCTGTACGTCGTGGTCACAGACGCCCTCGCTCGCCGCCGCGCGGGTGTGGTGTTCTGGCCGACGGCCGCCGCCTTCAAGCAGGGCCCGGTGTCGTTCCTTCTGGTCGTGTTCCCGGCGCTCGCGGTGTATCTGATCAGCTGGACCGGCTGGTTGGTGACCGCCGGCGGCTACGACAGGCAGAGCGATCCGAATCCGCTCGTCGCCCTCTGGAACTACCACCAGTCGATCCTCGGCTTCCACGTCGGGTTGTCCACCGGTCATCAGTACGAGAGCCCGGCCTGGCAGTGGCCGCTGCTGCTGCGTCCGACGGCGGTGTGGGTCGGCGGCGAGGAAGGCGCCTGCGGCGTGGATCACTGCATCGCCGTGATCTCGACGATCCCGAACCCGCTCATCTGGTTCGGGGGTGTCGCCGCATCCGTCTACCTCCTCTACCGCTTCGTACGCGGCCTGATCAGGCGTGCTCCGGTGGGTCCGGGTCTGACGTTGCCACTGGTCGGCCTCGCGGTCACCTACGTGCCCTGGCTGCTGATCCCGGAGCGCACGATCTTCCAGTTCTACACGGTGACGATGATGCCGTTCCTCGTGCTCGCCCTCGCGCTGACGCTGCGGGTGATCGCAGGTGAACGGGACGATCCGTTGTACCGGCGCCGATCCGGCGAGAGCTGGGTGCTGGGCTTCCTTGTCGTCACCGTGCTGGTGTCGGCGTTCTTCTACCCCGTCTGGACCGGAATGAACGTCCCGTACGAGTTCTGGCTCGTGCACAACTGGATGCCGGGCTGGATCTGAACCCAGGTCATCGCTGTTCCGCCTCATGCGCCACATGAGCGACGAGCGGCAGTATCCGCCCCGAAAGGTGCGTGCGCATCGCGATGGATGACGCGGTGCGCGCCACCCCGGGGACGACGGCGACCCGGTCGAGGACGTCCTGCAGCTGCACCGCGTCGCGGGCGACGAGCCGCAGCTGCATGTCGCTGGCACCGGTCACGGTGTACATGTCGACGATCTCGGGAACGGCATCCGCCAGCGCGACGGCGACGTCGTCGTGGCCGACCTTCTGATCGATCTCGACGAGGCAGAACGCGACCAGGCCGTACCCGAAGCCGCTCGGGTCCAGCCTCGGCACGATGGCCTCGATCACTCCGCCCTCCTGCAGACGGGCCAAGCGGCTGGTCACGGTTCCCCTGGCAACACCCAGCCGCCGCGCGCACTCCAGGACCGGAAGCTGCGGCGACTCGGTCAGCATCCGGATGAGATCAGCATCCAGCCGATCGATGCGCATGGCTCGCTCCTACTCCCTCGGGACACCCGGGCGCGAGACACCGCGGGTCAGGCGTGCGGCGAGCAGCAGCACGGCCATCAGTGCGAGCGTGAGCAGCAGCTGGGTGCGTGCAGCCGGATCGATCATGACGAGGGCGATGACCCCGGCGAGCAGCGCGAGGCACAGCCACGACAGCCACGGGAAGCCCCACATGCGCATCGGCATCGACTCGCCGGCGCGATCCGCCCGCCGCCGCAGGATGATCTGTGCGATCGCCGTCGCCGTCCAGATCACGAGCAGGGTCGAACCGACGACGTTGAGCAGAGCCGGCAGCACCACGTCCGGGAAGGCCCAGTTCAGTCCGACCGTGACGAAGCCGAACGCGACGGATGCGAGAACCGCGACGTACGGGACTCCCTTGTCACTGGTGCGGGTGATCGCGCGCGGCGCCAGACCGCGCTCACCCAGCGAGAACGCCATCCGCGAGGCGCCATAGATGTTCGCGTTCATCGCGGACAGCAGCGCGATCACGACGATGAGCGACATGACCAGGTCGACACCGGGCACTCGGATCGTGGCGAGGACGGCCGAGAACGGTCCGTCCAGTACCGCGGGGTCGTTCCAGGGCAGCACGGCGACGATGACGAAGATCGAGCCGAAGTAGAAGACGATGATGCGCACCATCACCTCGCGGACGATGCGTCGGATGTTGCGTGCGGGGTCATCCGACTCCGCGGCGGCGATGGCGACGACCTCCGTCCCGCCGAACGCGAACATGACGATGAGGAGCGCGGCGGCGATGCCGGCGATGCCGTTCGGGGCGAAGCCGCCGTGTGCGGTGAGATTGCCGATACCGGTCGCCGGAACGCCGGGGACGAGACCGATGATCGCGCACACCCCGACGATGAGGAACAGGATGATCGCGGCGACCTTGATCGCCGCGAACCAGAACTCGAAGCGACCGTAGTTGCGCACGCCGAAGAGATTCACCGTGGTGAGCGCGACGACGAAGACGAGCACCCATACCCAGGCGGGCACTCCTGGCACCCAGCCGGCGACGATGCCGGCGGCACCGGTCGCCTCGGCCGCGATCACGACGACGAGCTGGATCCAGTACAGCCAACCGACGGCGCTGCCGGCACTGCGTCCCATCGCCTTCTGGGCATAGGAGCTGAAAGCCCCCGAGCTCGGCCTGGCTGCGACCATCTCGGCGAGCATCGCCATCACCAGCACGACGATGGCGCCGGCGACGAGGAACGAGATCAGCACGGCGGGTCCCGCGACGCCGATGGCCTGACCGGACCCGACGAAGAGGCCGGCGCCGATCGCACCGCCGAGCCCCATCATCGAGATCTGGCGCCGGGTGAGGCCGGGGTGCAGGCCCTTCGTGGTCGTTGTCATCGTCGTTACTTCGGTCATGCGTGGACTTCCTCGTTCATGCGCTGATCTGATCGGTGTGGAGTGCGAGTGGTACGGGCGGAGGCGGCGAGCGCGGCTTCGACTCGATCGATGTCATCCGCCGAACCCGACGAGATGCGCACGCCTTCGCCCGGGAACGCCCGGGTGATGACGCCGCCCTCGCGGAGCAGCGTCTCGAGTTCTTCGGAGCGGGTACCGGCAGGCACCCAGACGAAGTTCGCCTGCGACGCGACGGGAGCCCATCCGGCATCCTCCAGCAGCGCGCGCAGCCGTTCGCGCTGGGCGACGACCTCGTCGATCCGGAGGGCGAGTTCGTCTTCGGCATCCAGCGAGGCGACGGCGGCCGCCTGCGCGAGGTCGCTGACCCCGAACGGGATCGCGACCTTGCGCTGATTCTCCGCGATCTCGACCGGCGCGATGGCGTAGCCGACACGGAGTCCGGCGAGGCCGTACGCCTTGGAGAACGTGTGCAGGACGGCGACGTGCGGGAAGCGACGGAGGAGATCGATACCCGCACCCTGGCCGCCCTCGTCGGAGTACGAGGTGCGGTCGAAGTGCACGTACGCCTCGTCGATCACCACGAGGACGTCGCGCGGCACTGCGGCGACGAACTGCTCCAGCGCCTCGGCTGAGACCACGGTGCCGGTGGGGTTGTTCGGATTGCAGATGAAGATGAGCCGTGTGCGCGGCGTGATCGCGGCACGCATCGCGTCGAGGTCGTGGCCGTGATCCGCATCCAGCGGCACGGCGATGGGCGTCGCACCCGCGATGCGCACGAGCGCCGGGTAGGCCTCGAAGGAGCGCCAGGCGAACATGACCTCATCGCCCTCTCCCGCCGTCGCGTGGATGAGCTGAGCGGCGAGCTCGACGGAGCCCGCTCCGACGGTCACCTGTGCCGGATCGACCGCGTAGCGTGCGGCGAGACGGGACCGGAGCTCTGCCGCGCTCATGTCGGGGTAGCGCTGGATCGTGCCGAGCCGCTCCTGCACCGCGTCGATCACGGAGGGAAGCGGCGGGTGCGGGGACTCGTTCGAGGAGAGTTTCGACGCGCCGACCGGCGCGGAACGGCCTTGGCGATACGCGGGGACGGCATCGAGGCCGGCGCGGACGGGGAGTGTCATCGTCAGAGCATCCTTGCTGTGATTCGTGGCGGATCGCAGAACCCGCCGGCTGTCGCGCCAGACTAGACCGAATGCCGCTGACTGGGCAATCGGTTCAGCAGTTACTGCGCATGCCGCGCAATCGAAGCGCGCTTCGGGCAAAATCGATAGGCATTCTGCTCACCGCTGGCATCGGAGACCGTGACTCGTCGTTAGGATCACCCCATGGGCACCGCCAGTGGATTCACGTTCACCGTGCGCGGCGATGACGTCGTGATCCGGCATCACGGCACCACCGCGACCACCCTGCGCGGCGCCAGCGCGGCCGACTTCCTCGCTCAGGTCGAGCGGGGAGACTCCCAGCTGCTGATGGCTCGCGTGACGGGGAACTACCGCCGCGGCAACGAGCGCACCGCTCGTCAGCATCCGCGCAACGTCGGCTGAGATCCGCGCTCAGCGCTCCATCGCCAACTCCGACGGGTCCGACACCGGCAACCGGCACACGAACGCACGACAGTCGAATGCGCGCTCCGGGACCTCGGCCTTGCCGGCGAACAGCTCGAACCCGGCATCGGCGAAGGCCTCCGCCTGTGCGGGAGTCACCACGGCGACCACGTCGGCATCGGCGGCGCGCGCCGCATCGGCGAGTGCGCTGCCGCGAGCGGCGGTGACGACGACCACCTGCCGAGGCGGTTCGGCGAGCTCGGACGCGACCCGCAGCAGGGACCCGTACGCGAACGGTTGCGCCAGCGCTCGCACAGAGAGCTCGCGCACAGCGGCCTCCGCGGCTGCGCGGTACTCCTCGCCCGCCCCGAGCCGCCAGGCGGTCAGCGCCGCCGCGGCGATCGCCGCGGATCCGGACGGCAGGTCTCCGTCGCTCTGATCCGGCGACAACGCCATTCCGTGCGCCGACAGCACCGGATCCGGTGCGATGCCGTCGAATGCTCGATCGAGGATCTCGCGCCCCGTCACCGCCCAGGCCGCGTCGCCGGTCGCGACGGCGAGCGCGAACAGGCCGTCGGCGAGAAGGCCGAGATCGGCCGGGGCGGCCACCGCAGCGGATGCGACACCGTCGAGGGATGCGCGCACGAGCTCGCCGTTCGCGCCGCGGTTCAACCGCTGCACCGCGTCGGCCGCTGCGATGGCAGCCACGATCCAGGAGTCTTCGCCCAGGGCGGCGCCGGCACGGGCGAGCGCCCCGATCGCCAGACCGTTCCAGCCGGTGATCACCTTGCCGTCGACCGCCGGCGGCTCGAGTGCGGCGCGCTCAGTTGCGCTCCGCGCGTAGTAGCCGCCCTCGCTTCGCTCCCCCTCGATCCACGACTCCGAATCCTGCGCCGCACCGAAACCGCCGCCCTCGCGCTGCAGCACGGTCAGCAGGAAGCCGGCGATGCCGCGCGCCGTCACGGCATCGCCGGCGGCGAGCGCGACATCCAGCAGCTGGGCGTTGTCGGTGAGCATCCGCTCGTAGTGCGGTACCGTCCAGTCCCGCTGCGTGGCATAGCGGAAGAAGCCGCCGTCGACGGTATCGCGCAGTTCGGACGAGACCATCGCGGCCAGCGCGCGCTGGGCGGATGCCGCGGCATCCGGAGCATCCCGTCGCACCAGCGCGTTCTGCAGGAACCGCAGCGTCGTCGCGACCGGGAACTTCGGCGCACCGCCGTACCCGCCGAACCGGGGATCCTCGCGCGCGGCGATGGACTCGGCGGCGTCGACGATCGCGGCCGGGGTCGGCAGCTCGGATGGCGTCGTCGCGGCGGCCCGCGCGAGCGCATCCGCGACGGCACCGGCCGACTCCTCCACCTTGTCCCTTCGGGTCGTCCATGCGTCCTGCACCGCCGCGAGCACGTCGCGGAACGCCGGCATGGGCTCGCGCGCCACCGGCGGCCAGTACGTTCCGGCGTAGAACACCTGCCCCTGCGGCGTCGCGAACACGGTGAGGGGCCAGCCCAGGTTCTGAGTGAACGCGGATGCAGCGGCCATGAAGGCGCCGTCGACGTCCGGATGCTCCTCCCGATCGACCTTCACCGAGACGAAGCCCTCGTTCATCACGGCCGCGATCACCGGATCGGCGAAGGACTCGCGTGCCATCACATGGCACCAGTGGCAAGTGGAGTAGCCGATCGAGACGAGCAGCGGCACGTCGCGTCGCCGAGCCTCGGCGAACGCCTCCGATCCCCACGGGAACCAGTCCACCGGGTTCTCGGCGTGCGCGCGGAGGTACGGGCTGAGCGTGTCGGCGAGCCGATTGGTCATGCCTTCACGCTACGCCCGCAGCCTCCGGCGCGGATGACTCAGTTCACGTCGTTCGGGTGCGAGCCGACCCGGCCGGAGCCGTCCAGCGGGTCGAGCGCGTCGATCGCGGCGACCTCGGCATCGGTCAGTGCGAAGCCGAAGACGTCGAGGTTCTCCCTCAGTCGCTCGGCGCGCACCGACTTCGGGAACACGATGATGTCCTTCTGCAGGTGCCAGCGCAGCACAGCCTGTGCCGGCGTGACGCCGTGGGCGACCGCGGCATCGGCGACGGCCGGCGCTCCGAACAGGTCGTACTTGCCCTGGCCGAGCGGCCCCCAGGCCTCGGTGCGGATGCCACGCTCGGCGCCCCATGCGACGACGTCACGCTGCTGGTACGCCGGATGCAGTTCGATCTGGTTCACGGCCGGCACGACGCCGGTCTCGTCGACGACGCGCTCGAGGTGCTCGACGAGGAAGTTGGACACGCCGACGCTGCGGGTGAGGCCCGCTTCGCGGAGCTCGACGATCTTCGCGAAGGCATGAACGAAGTTGTCCTTCGCGGGGGTCGGCCAGTGCACGAGGTACAGGTCGACCTGCTCGAGGCCGAGCTTCTCCAGGCTCTCGGCGATCGCCGCGTTCGGTGCATCGCCGTCATGACGGTCGTTCCAGAGCTTCGTCGTGATGAAGAGCTCGTCACGAGGGATGCCGCTCTTCGCGATCGCGGCGCCGACGCCTTCTTCGTTGCCGTAGATCGCGGCCGTGTCGATGTGGCGGTAGCCGATCTCGAGCGCATCGCTCACGGCCCGTTCGGTCTCATCCGCCGGAACTTTGAAGACACCGTAACCGAGCTGCGGGATGGAGTTGCCGTCGTTGAGTTCGAGAGTGGGAATCGTCATGCGATCCAGCCTATGGGCGCTGCGCACCGGGTGGCGCGGATGCCGCCGCATCGGCCACTCGCGCAGTCAGGCGCTCCAGCGGACCTCGTCCGGAGAAGATCGACCACGCGGTGGTCGCGATCAGCAGCACGACCACCGACCAGACCCAGGTCTCGTTCGACGAGATGAATCCGCCGGGCCCCGCCATCAGCACATAGGACACCACGTGGACGCTGTATGCGCTGAGCGGCATGGAGCCGAGTGCGGCGAAAGGCAGCAGCACCCAGCGCAGCGGAGCACTGAGCAGAATGCACACTCCGATCACGGCGACGCCGAGGCCTCCTGCGCCGAGAATCTCCATCACACCGCCCGAGTGCGGGGCGGCGGCCAGCACGGCATCGAGCATCCGCTCGAACGGCTCCGCGCTCCCCAACAACTGCAGCCAGCCCGCCCACGCCCGTGGGGATTCAACCCATGCCAGGCCGGGATCAGCCGAAGTTCCGGTGTCTCCGAGGCCGTAGCCGATCGTGAGAAGCACGATACCGACGACGACGAACCACACGGCCGTGCGCGCCCGGTCCAGGCGCAAGCGCCCGAGCACCATTCCGGTGACACCGAAGCACAGCCACACGGTGATCGGGTAGCTGCCGAACAGGACCAGGGATATGCCTCCGCCGTTTGCGCCGGCCGAGAGGGTCGTCAGCAACGCCAGCAGCGGCGGCCCGCAGAGCCCGAGCAGCGCGGCTGTCAGGATCAGCCGCGACGTGCGCCAGCGCAGCAGCGGGATGATCGCGACATAGAGCACGCCGTACAGCGTGAGGATCACCGCGATCGGGGTGTTCAGCAGTTCGAGGAACAGCCCGATCACGAAGATCGTGGCACCGCGACCGAGCATCCGCAGGCGCAACGCCGGGACGTCAGCCGGCGCGATCGCACCGCGGCGTGTCATCAACGAGATCGAGAAGCCCGCGAGAAGGGCGAACAGCAGTGAGGGGTTGCCGTGCACGATCGCCGACCAGGTGGAGGGATCGGAGAGCTCGATCGTCTCGGCGGTCTGCCCCAGGTGCGCACCGATCATGCCGATGATCGCGATCGCACGTGCGATGTCGAGGCCCATGATCCGCGGGGGACGCCCGAACGTGCGCCACCACGTCGACACGTTCAGCCAAGGCGGGATGCTCGCGAGTGATGCTGCGCCGGTCGTCACGGATCGATCATAGGGATGCCGCGTGCCAAGAGCGCGCGCAACGTCTCGGTGTAGTCCTCGAAAGCGCGACGTCCCTGCCGTGTCAGCGAGACGTATGTGACGGGAGTTCGGGCCTTATGGGTCTTCTCGACCTGGACGTACTGCGCGTCTTCGAGCTTGCGGAGGTGAGTGGAGAGGTTTCCCGCCGTCATATCGAGCAGTTCTTGCAAACGTGGGAAGGTGATGCTGTCGGCGGGCTGCAGCGTCGCGAGCGCCGCCACGATGCGAAGCCGCGCCTGCGCGTGGATGACAGGGTCGAGTTCGGTCAAGATCGTCGTCCCGAGCCCGCCACACGCCGGCGAGCGACGATGACCCACCGCGCAGACCAGGCGGCGGTGACCAGAAACGCTCCACCTCCTGCGAGGGCATAGAGCATGTAGTGCCCAGGAGGCGGAAGGAGCGCGCCGACGGCGCTGATGACCACCGACCACACGCCGAGCAGCATCATCGGGTAGGCCCGCCAGATCAGTCCGGACATGACGTACATCACTCCGGAGAAGAAGATGAAGGCGCTCGGGTAGAAGATGCTCAGCAGTGATTCCTCCATGCCTGCCCGCAGGAGGGCTTGGCCGAGCAGCATGATCGCGAAACTGCCGAGCCACCACAGGTTCCCGTAGACCATGCCGATGATCGCCGAGTCGCGCGTGCCTCGCAGACCACGGCCGGAGCGGATGCCGAACACGGTGGAGAGGGTTCCTGCCGCCAGCAGCAGGGCCGCGAACGTCAGTCCGGCGGGCAGCGTCGGCCGCCAACTGGCCAGGGGCTGCTGCGCGTCGAACCAGAGCACGAGGAATCCGACGAGCCAGGCGACTCCCCAGGACAGCAGGATCCACGGGACGAACGTCGCCATCCGCCCGGAGACGACACGCTGCTGATCATCCACGAGGGCGAGCATCTCCGCGGGGCTGCGTGGGGGGTCGTCGATTTCGGCCATCTCAGGCTCCGTTCATGGCAGGGAGAAAAGGCAGCGCGAGCGCGGGCAGCGTGAACACGAGATTAACCAGGCCATGGGCGCAGACGAGCGGCATCAGTCGACCTTGGCGCCGTGCGATGAAGGCCGAACCGATTCCCCAGACGAAGAAGGCACAGGCGAACGAGAGCACCGCATCCGGTGTCGGCGCATACCAGACATGCTGCAGACCGAACAGAGCGGAAGGGAGCAGGATCGCGGCGGCCCGGCGGCCGCGGCGCTCCAGCGCAACCCGGGCATAGCCGCGATACAGGACCTCTTCAGCAGGAGAATTCAGTGGCGCGAAGGTGAGCGCGCCGATGATCCCGATGACCGCCCACGCGACCGGGGTGAGGGTCGGGATGCTTGCCGGATCGAAGAAGATCGTCTCCATCCGCACGAACATCTCATCGCCGTGCTGCAACCAGGTGACGAGCATGATTGTCGCGGCGAAAGGCAGATACAGCACAACGAGCCAGAGCAGCCCCCAAGCCAGATCGCTCAGGATACGACGGCGGTCGAAGCCGAGGAGACCACGGATGCTGTGCCCGGCCGTGCGGAGCAGACGAGCGACGAGCCACAGGCAGACGACGTTCACAGGCAGCATCGCTGCCGCGGCGAGCATCGGGGGCGGCGGAAACGCGGTACCGGGCTCGATCGAGTTGACGACGGCCCAGGTGAGCGCTGACGCTGCGGCGACGAGAGCGACGCGCAACGCGGGCAGGCCCAGCGCCCAGTTCTTCGTCGATGCCGACGGCGAGGTCCACGCGCCGGCTTCACTCGTGGTCTGCATCCCCTCGCCCCCTCTCATGGTTAACTTTGTATCGCAAAGTTGTTTGCTGGTCAATGGTCGACACCGACCCCGCGGCGGTGTGCGGTTTGCGCGTCTGAATCACAGGGCACGTCGGCGTCATACGATAGAGAGCTATGTCCGCGTCCCCCCTTGTGATCTCCTATCCCCCGGAGCTGCCCGTCAGTGCCGCCAGGGAGGAGATCGCCGACGCCATCCGCGACCATCAGGTCGTGATCGTCGCCGGTGCGACCGGTTCGGGAAAGACCACGCAGCTGCCGAAGATCTGCCTCGAGCTCGGGCGGGAGCGCATCGCGCACACCCAGCCGCGCCGCCTCGCCGCCCGCACGATCGCCGAGCGCGTCGCCGAGGAGCTGCACGTCGAGCTCGGCACGCTCGTCGGATACAAGGTGCGCTTCACCGACAAGGTGTCGGAGGCCACGCGCGTCGCCCTGATGACCGACGGCATCCTGCTGAACGAGATCCACCGCGACCGGCTGCTCACCCGCTACGACACGATCATCATCGACGAGGCGCACGAGCGCTCGCTGAACGTCGACTTCCTGCTCGGCTACCTCGTCCGCATCCTGCCCGAGCGCCGCGATCTGAAGGTGATCATCACCTCGGCGACGATCGATCCAGAGAGCTTCGCCAAGCACTTCGCCGACGCTGCGGGCAATCCCGCGCCGATCATCGAGGTCTCCGGGCGCACCTATCCGGTCGAGATCCGGTACCGTCCGCAGATCGACGAATCGGAGGACTCGCCCACGACTCCTCAAGAATCTCCGTCCGCGGGGGCAAAGGGTGCCGGATCGGGTCGATCCGGCACGAAATCGAGGAGTCATGAACGTCCCGGTGACGATCCGGCCGATGAGGTCTCCGCCATCGTCACAGCGCTCCGCGAACTCGATCGCGAAGAACCCGGCGATGTGCTGGTCTTCCTCCCCGGCGAGGCGGAGATCCGGGATGCGGCCGATGCCGTGCGCGGCGCCTACGCGAAGGACCGATCGCCCACGGAAGTGCTCCCCCTCTACGGCCGTCTGTCCGCCGCGGAACAGCATCGGGTCTTCGAGCGCAGCCGCGTGGCCGGCGTTCGCCGTCGAGTGATCCTGGCCACCAACGTCGCGGAGACGAGCCTCACCGTTCCCGGAATCCGTTACGTCATCGACACCGGCACCGCTCGCATCTCGCGCTACAGCAACCGCTCCAAGGTGCAGCAGCTGCCGATCGAACCGATCTCCCAGGCCTCGGCGAACCAGCGCGCCGGCCGCGCCGGCCGCACCAGCGACGGCATCGCGATCCGCCTGTACAGCGAAGAGGACTACGGCAAGCGGCCGGAGTTCACCGAACCCGAGATCCTGCGCACATCGCTCGCCTCGGTGATCCTGCAGATGCTGGCGCTGGGCTTCGGCGACATCACCGCCTTCCCCTTCCTCACCCCGCCGGATTCCCGCGGAGTCAAAGCGGCCTTCGAACTCCTCACCGAGCTCGGCGCGGTCGCCGCTGCGCGAGGCTCTGAGGCACCGCGACTCACCCGCGTCGGGCGCGACATCTCGCGCATGCCGATCGACCCGCGGTTCGCGCGCATGCTCGTCGAGTCGGCTCATCATGGCGTCACCGCATCTGTGCTCCCGATCGTCGCCGGCCTCTCGATCCAGGACGTCCGGGAGCGACCGGAAGAACGCCGCGAGGAGGCCGACCGCCTGCACGCCCGGTTCGCGGACCCGACGAGCGACTTCCTCACGATGCTGAACCTGTGGAATCACCTCCGTGAGCAGCAGAACGAACTCGGCTCCAGCGCCTTCCGCCGCCTCTGCAGAGCCGAGCACCTGAACTACGTGCGGGTGCGGGAATGGTTCGACGTGCACCGACAGCTGCGCACGCTCGTCAAGGCGCCCGATTCCGCGGGCACCGCGGATCCGGATGCCGTGCATCGCGCGCTGCTCGCCGGGCTCCTCTCCCAGATCGGGCTGCTCGACGAGCGCAACGCTCCGGCCGCGAAAGCGCACTCCCCCGGTAAAGAGAAGGGTCGCCGCGTCGCCGAGTATCGGGGCGCCCGCGGCATCCGCTTCTCGATCTTCCCCGGCTCGGCGCTTCGCAAGAAGAGTCCGCGTGCGGTGATGGCGGCGGAGATCGTGGAGACGTCGCGCACCTTCGCGCGGACTGCGGCCGCGATCGACCCGGCATGGGCAGAGCCTCTCGCCGGCGACCTGGCGAAGCGGCAGATCACCGAGCCGCACTGGTCGAAGGACGCCGGCGCCGCGGTCGCCTTCGAGAAGGTGACGCTCTTCGGGGTGGAGATCATCCCCCGTCGCCGTGTGCAGTTCGCGCGGATCGACCGGCCGGCGTCCCGAGAGTTCTTCCTCCGGCACGCGCTCGTCGAGGGCGAGTGGGACCCGAGCCGCATCGACAAGCGGGTCTCGGCGTTCTGGCGCAGCAACGCCGAACTGCGCAAACGCCTCGAGAAACTCGAAGAGCGTGAGCGCCGCCGTGACATCCTGGCCGGCGATGAAGCCGTCTACCGCTTCTACGACGAGCGGATCCCCGCCGAGGTGTTCGACGTGCGCTCCTTCGAGGCGTGGTGGCGCGAGGCTCTGCAATCGACCCCGAAGCTGCTGGTCATGCGCGAGGGCGATCTGCTCGACGACGACGGCCGCGCGGATCAGAACGAGTTCCCGACGCGCTGGACCCAGGGCGACCAGGTGCTCGGCCTCGCCTATCGATTCGAGCCGGGCGCCCCAGACGACGGCGTGAGCGTGGTCATCCCGTTGGCGCTGCTGGCGCAGATCGAAGATCGCGGCTTCGACTGGCAGGTCCCCGGCCTTCGCGCGGAACTCGTCACGGCGCTGCTGCGCGCCCTTCCGAAGGCGATCCGCCGGCACGTCGTGCCCGCGGCGGACTGGGCCGAGAAGTTCGGAGCCGCTCTCGCCGAGGAGGGGCCGGAGGCGCACACGGGATCGCCGGGGCGATCGCTGAAAGAAGCGCTGGCCCGGATGATCCAGCCGCTGGCCAATCAGCTGGTCTCGGCGGCGGACTTCGATGAGGAACGCGTGCCGGCGCACCTGCGGATGAACTTCCGTGCAGTCGACGAGCGGGGCCGGGTCGCCGGCTCCGGGCGTGACCTGCGCGCCCTGCAGGACCAGCTCTCGGACCGAGCGAGAAGCAGCGTGGCCCGCTCGATCGCCGCCCCCGCCCGCACGCGGGAAGGGTCTGCCGATGCCGCGGCCTCCGTTGCTGCGGCGTCGCACCGCGGCTCGATCGAGCGTGAGGGCCTCACCTCCTGGAACTTCGGCGATCTGCCCGAAGTACTCGACACGAGAGTCGCCGGCGGGGTCGTGCGCGGCTACCCGGCCATCATCGATCAGGGCAAGAGCGTCGCCGTGCGTGTCGAGGCGACGGCGGATGCCGCGACCGCGGCCACCCGCGACGGCGTTCTGCGCCTCATCCTCCTCGCGGTGCCCTCGCCGTCGTCGTATGTGCAGCAGCACCTGACCAGCCACGAGAAGCTGGCGCTCGCTGCGTCGCCGTACTCGTCTGCAGCGGCCTTGATCGAGGACTCGAGAGCTGCCGTGGTGCGCGGGATCATCGAGCGGACGGCTCCGGGAGGCCTGCTCCGGACCGAGGCCGAGTTCTCCCTGGTGCGCGACGCCGTGTCCGAAGTGATCGTCGACGAGCTCTTCGCCTGCGTCTCGCTGGTCGCGCGCATCCTGACGAAGTCCCGCGAGGTCGAGCGCGGCATCAAGTCGCAGAACTCACTCGCCCTGCTCGGCCCGCTGAACGACGTCCGCACGCAGTTGACGGGTCTGCTGCATCCCGGTTTCATCTCCGCAACCGGCATCGCACGCCTTGCGAACTATCCGCGGTATCTCGAGGGGATGCTGGACCGGCTGAAGACCCTCGCAGAGGCCCCTGGCAAGGACCGCACGCGGATGACCGAGTATGAGCGGATGTCCACGGCGTACGCGGATGCGGGCGGCACGATCCCCCTCCCCGCCACGGCGTCGCCTGCGCTCCTGGAGACGCGCTGGCTGCTGGAGGAGTACCGGGTGAGCCTCTTCGCGCAGCGGCTCGGCACGGCCCAGCCGGTATCCCCGCAGCGCATCATGAAGGCGTTGTCCGGGCGCTGAATCCGACGGGTAGCCTCATCGTATGACCCGCGCGATCGTCTACACCGAAATCGGTTCCCCCGACGTCCTGCACCTCATCGAGACCCCCGATCCGCTCGCGACCTCCGGCGAGGTCGTCGTGCGGATCGAAGCGGCAGGGGTGAACCCGATCGACGCGAAGTTGCGCAGCGGCAAGCGTGCATCCAAGCCGATCACCGAACCTCGGCCGGTCGGCTACGACGGCGCCGGCGTGATCGAAGCGCTGGGCGACGACGTCGAAGGCTTCGCTCTCGGCGACCGCGTGGCGATCCGCGACACCGTCGGCACGTACGCATCGTCGCTGGTCGTGCCGGTGCGGAACCTCGCGGTGCTCCCCGACTCGGTGACCACCGCCGAAGGCGCCGGCATCGGCATCCCGGCCGGCACGGCGTACCAGGCGCTCCGCTCAATCGGAGTGGGCGCCGGAGACGCACTGCTCGTGCACGCCGGTTCCGGCGCGGTCGGCCAGGCAGCAGTGCAGTTCGCCGTGGCCTGGGGCGCCACCGTCATCGCAACAGCGAGTCCCGCGCGACACGATCAGCTGCGCGAACTCGGCGCGATCCCCGTCTCCTACGGCCCCGGCCTGCTCGAGCGGGTGCGAGAGGCGGCCCCCGGCGGCATCACCGTCGCACTTGACTGCGCCGGAACCGACGAGGCCATCGAGGCTTCGCTGGAACTCGTGTCCGACCGCGACCGTATCGCCACGATCGTCCGCGGGGCGGACGCCGCGGGGTTCGGCATCCGCGGCTTCCAAGGCGGCTCTCCGATCCCGCTCACCGAGGAGGAACTCGCCTGGCGCGCAGAGGCGCTGCCGAAGACGATCGAGCTGCTCGCCAGCGGCGACTTCACGATCGAGCTCGGGCCGGAGCTGCCCCTCGCCGAGGCGGCACGCGCGCACGAACTCGTGGAATCGGGCGCAACCGCCGGCAAGATCATCCTGATCCCGTGACGCGCGAGAACGTCGCCTCCGGCCGGGCTCGGCTCGCGGTCGAGCACAGCGGATCTGCGTCCGGCGCGCCCGTACTGATGATCCACGCCGGTGTGACGGATCGACGGTCCTGGGCGCCCCTGGTGGACCGCCTCGGCACCGCGGTGCACAGCATCCGCTACGACACTCGAGGCTACGGCGAGACGGAATACGACGCGGAGGACGGCTGGTCGCCCGTGTCCGACGCCGTCGCCGTGCTCGACGCCCTGGCCGTCGACAGGGCGATCGTCATCGGCTGCTCGATGGGCGGCCGCGCGGCGATCAACCTCGCCCTTGCGCACCCGGACCGCGTCCGCGCCCTCGTCCTGATCGCCCCGGCGATCGGCGGCGCGCCCGCAGCCGAACTCGACCCCATCGTCGCGGAACTGGACCGCCGCATCGACGCCGCCGACGCCAGGGGCGACCTCGACGAGGTCAACCGTCTCGAGGCCGAAGTGTGGCTCGACGGTCCCGGGCACGCCGATCGCGCCGCGCCCGGGGCCCGTGCACTCTTCCTGGATATGAACGGCCGCGCTCTCGCCGCCCCCGACCCCGGCGCGGAGGCCTCGATCGACGAGGCCTGGCCCCGCCTCGCCGAGATCACGGTGCCCGCGCTCGTGCTGATCGGCGACCTCGACCTGGCGCACGTGCGGCGGAATGCCCATCACATCGCCACCTCCCTGCCCGATGCCGAACTCGTGGAGCTCGGCGACGTCGCGCACCTTCCGCATCTGGAGGAGCATCCCGAGACGCTGACGGCGATCGTTCAGTTCGTCACGACCCACGCCGCGCCGGCCTGAGTCAGGCGGGCTCGCCGACCGGCGCCACGGCCCTCCCGAGCGAGAGCATCAACCGATTCGCCCAGTTGAAGAACGCGGCGCCGTGGATGACGTCGGCGATCTCCAGATCATCGAGGCCGACCTCACGCAGGCGATCGATCTCGGCACCGCCGAATGAACTCGGCGTATCGGTGAGGGCGACGGATGCCGCGACCACGGCATTCCATCGCGCGCCCAGATCTGCACCCACTCCCTCCGCAAGGAGCCGATCGACATCGTCGGCGCGCTTGCTGTGATGGGCCGAGAAGCGCGAGTGCACCGACGCGCAGAACACGCAGCCGTTGCGGCGGGAGGCAGCGGTCGCTGCGAGTTCGCGATCGGCGCGCGGCAACCCCTCGGCCGCGTTGTAGAAGATGTCCTTGTCGACGAGGGTGCGCGCCTTCAGGACCTCCGGGTCGCGGGCGAGCAGTCGGAAGTAGTCGCTCTTCACGCGAGCGGCATCGACCAGCCCGTCGATGTGTCGCTCGGTGAGTTCATCCTCGGCGAGCGGAGCGAGATGCGGCGTCCAGCCGACTTCGGCACGGGTGAAAGCGTGCGGATGGGGAGCACCGTCGTCCAGGAGAACCCTCTGGGCATGGCTCATGCTGCTTCCTCCTCGGAGTCGATCGCGAGCGCGATGTTCGCGGCGCGATCCTCGGCGAGCCCCGTCGCGGAGAGCACGCGAAGACCGGTGACCACGCGCTGCTGGAAGGCGAGGAAGGAGATGAGCTGGGAGAGCGTGACGATTCCGTCCGGCGACCAGCCTGCCGCGAGCAGACTCCGCAGGTCCGCGACCCCGGCTTCCCGCGGCCGGAAGACCAGCAGGTGGGTGTGCGCCAACGCCGAGGCGAGCCGCTGACCGAGCGCGACGGATGTCTCCACCGAGGGCGCATAGCGCTCCCCCTCGGTGTTCTCTCCCTGAAGGCCGTCCTCGACGAAGACGCCGAAGGGACCCCTCTGCGCCGCGGATGCGGCCTCGGCGAGGACGACGGCGGCCCGTTCCGGTTCGACGTCCAACGCTCGTGCGGCATAGAACGTCGCGGTGGCGTCGGTCCCGGCGAGCCCTGTCGCGAAGGCCGCGACGAGCTCGCGCTCGGCCAGCGAGACGTGCTCGGTCGAGACGGGGTGGAAGAGCGCGTCGAAGGTCGCCTGCAACTGCTCCCTGGTCACCGGGCGTCGACCGCGCAGCGCATCCAACGCCGGCGTCACCCCCGCGATCTGATCGACGATGTCCTGAGTCATGCTTTCTCCTTCACGGTTCCGTTGTCGAATGAGGTGTCGAGCGCATAGCCGAGCGCCGGGGCGACCTCGGCGGTGAACAGCTCGATCGAGCGCAGCACGTGATCATGGGGCGCATCCACCGAGTGCACCTGGAATGCGATCTCCGTCGCTCTGCGAAGCGAGGCATCAGCGGCCAGGGATGCGGCCACGTCCTCCGGCGTACCGAGGTGGGTGTCCAGCGCGGCGATGAGGTCGTCCAGGGTGTCGCCCGGAATCACCTGCCCCTGGCGGCGGAAACCTTCGGCGGCGCGGCGCAGACCGACCTCGGCGAAGCGCAGCGCCTCGGCGCGGTCATCGGCGACGAATATCGTCCGGGATGCGGTGATCCGCGGTTCGGCACCAGGCGGGAGCGCCTCGAGATAGGCATCGATGATCGGTTCCTGCAGCGCCGCGAGCGGAGCCTGCGGGTCGTCCTTCGGTCGCGGTTGCGTGCGGGAGAGCAGAAGTCCGTGCCCGTGGGCACCGGCGCGTGTGCCGCCGTGGGCGGAGAACGTCGCCTGCCAGATCCGCGACGACAAGGCGGAGCCGTCGGGGTAGAGAGTGTTGGCCGCCCCGATGTCACGCCCGGAGAGCGCATCCAGCAGCACCCCGAGCTTGCGGTCATAGGTCGCTGCCTTCTCACGTACGTCTTCGCCGAAAGGTGCGAACGATGAGGGCGTGCCACCGCTGCCGAGCCCGATGTCGATCCGCCCTCCGGAGAGGAGGTCGGCGACAGCCGCGTCTTCCGCCACGCGCACCGGGTCCTCGATCGACAGTGTGATCACGCCGGTTCCCAGCCGGATGCGCGAGGTGTGCGCCGCGACGTTGGCGAGGAAGACCAGCGGCGAAGGCAACCCGCCCTCCGCGGCGCGGAAGTGGTGCTGCGCGACCCAGGCACGCTGGATCCCGTGCTGTTCGGCGTGCTGGATCTGCGCGGTGGCGAGCGCATAGCGGTCCGCCGGAGAAGCATCGTCGAGCAGACGGGTGAAGAAGGCGAGTGTGGGCGCGGTCATCCGAGAACCTCCGATCGGCCGGGGACTGCGGCGAGCAGCTCCCGGGTGTATTCGTGCTGGGGGTCGTCGAACAGGCGCTCCGTCGGCCCCTCTTCGACGATTCGGCCGCGGCGCATCACCGAGACCGTGTGGCTGATCCTGCGCACCACCGCGAGGTCGTGCGAGATGAACAGGTAGGTGAGGCCCAGCTCGCTCTGCAGCGAGGCGAGCAGTTCGAGGATGCGCGCCTGAACAGTCACGTCCAGAGCGGAGACCGCCTCGTCGAGCACCACGATCTCCGGATCGATCGCGAGGGCGCGGGCGATCGCGACGCGCTGCCGCTGACCTCCGGACAATTCGCGTGGCGTACGCCGCGCGACGTCGGCGGGCAGGGACACCCGATCGATCAGTGCGAGAGCGCGCGTTCGGCGTTCCTGCTTCGAGCCGATGCGGAAATTCTGCAGCGGCTCGGCGATGATGTCGGCGATCTGCTGGCGCGGATCGAGCGAGGCGAACGGGTTCTGGTAGACGAACTGGATGCGTTCCCGCAGCGCGCGAAGTCGTTCGCCGGATGCCGAGGTCACATCTTCTCCCGCGACTTCGACGCTCCCCGCGTCCGGCCTGTCGAAGCGCGCGATCAGCCGAGCCGTCGTGGTCTTGCCCGAGCCAGACTCCCCCACCAGCGCGTGCGTCGTGCCTCGACGCACGCGGAACGACACATCGTCGACCGCACGGAACCGCTCGCGTCCTGCGACGCGGAATTCCTTCACGAGGCCGGTGGCGACGAGCGCATAGGGGTTCTCCGCTGCGACGGCAGCCGCATCCCGGAGGAAGGGCGGAGCTTCCGTACGGCGGAACCCCGTGACGAACGCGGGCGCGTCGGCGAGCAGCTGGCGCGTGTAGGGATCGGTCGGCGCATCCAGGACGCTCGCGCTCTCTCCCTGTTCGACGATACGACCGTCCTTGAGCACGACCAGCCGTTGCGCACGGTCCGCGGCGACGCCGAGGTCGTGTGTGACGAGGAGGATGCTCGTTCCCTCGTCCCGACGAAGGTCGTCGAGCAGATCGAGTACGCGCCGCTGCACCGTGACGTCCAAGGCACTGGTCGGTTCATCGGCGATGAGCAGCCGGGGGCGCAGGGCGACCGCGGTCGCGATGAGCACGCGCTGACGCATCCCGCCAGAGAGCTCGTGCGGATACTGTCTCGCCCGCAGGTCGGGGTCGTCGATTCCGACTCTTTCGAGCAGCTCGAGCACCCGCGCCCGACGCGAGCGGCGGTCGCGGTGCCCGTGCAGTCGCAGGATCTCCCCCACCTGTGCGCCGATCGGTCGCACCGGATCGAGCGAGGTCACCGGGTCCTGCGGGACGAGTCCGATCGCTGGGCCCCGGATGCCGCGCAGCGCACGATCCGACCACCCGGAGATGTCGAGCTCGCCGAGCCGCACCTGTCCGCCCTCGACGCGCCCGCCGTCAGACAGCAGACCGAGAAGTGCATGCGCGGTGGTGGACTTACCGGAACCGGACTCGCCGACCAGGGCGAGGGTCTCCCCCTCCCCGATCTCAAATGTCACTCCGTGCACGACATCACGTCGGCCGTCTCGGGTGGCGTAGGAGACCCGCAGGTCCGCAACGGAGAGAACGCTCATCTTGTGCTCCTGCCCAGTCGATGACTGATCCGGTTGGCGCTGAGGACGACGGCGACCACGACGAGTCCGGGGAGCGCTGTGAGCCACCACGCCGTCCCGACATGGTTGCGCCCCTCGGCGATGAGCAGCCCCCACTCCGGAGTGGGCGGCGGCGCACCGTACCCCAGGAAGCCGAGGGTCGAGATCGCCAGAATCGCGGTGCCGAACTGCAGGGCGGCGAGCGCCACGATCGGAGTGAGCGAGTTCGGCAGCACGTGCCTGCGCAGCACGGCGAAGAAGGTCGCGCCGCTGCCGTACGCCGCCTCGACGTACTCGGTGCGGCGAACTCGAGCCACCTCCGATCGCATCAGCCGTGCGAAGGCGGCGATGCTCCCGAGCCCGACGGCGATCGCCGCGTTCACCGTGCCGAACCCGAGCAGGATGATGATCGAGAGCGACAGCAGCAGCCCAGGGATGGCGAGGAGTACATCGACGACCCGCATCAGGATGTCGTCGAGCACGCCACCGACGGATCCAGCGATCGCGCCGATGAGGGTGCCCAGCACGAGACCGACGGTGACCGCGATCAGCGCGCCGGACAGCGAGTGGACCGAGCCGTGCACGACGCGTCCAAACAGATCGCGCCCCAGGATGTCGGTGCCGAACCAGTGCGCGGCGCTGGGCGGCAGAAGTTTGTCGGACGGCACACCCTCGAGCGGGTTGCTCGGTGCGAAGACGCCGGGAATGACCGCCCACAGCACGGCGAGCGCGACGACGGCGAACGCGAGGAGGAGCGCCCAGGGCGCCGCGCGCAGGCGCGATCGACGACGTGCGGACTCGGACGCCGCGGCCTCCGGCGGCGGCTCGATCGCTGCGAGGACCAGCGCATCGGTTTCGGAGATGACGGGAACGCTCATGCGATCGCCTCCTGATCTCTGCGCGCGTCGAGGGGCGCACGGCGGGCGGATGACGCGACGGTCCGGCGCTGACGCGGGTCGATGAGCGGGGTGACGAGATCGACCGCGAAGCTGATGAGGACGAACCCGAGCGCCGAGATGAGCACGACTCCCTGCAGCACCGGGATGTCCTGGTTGGCGACGGCCTGCTCGGTGAGGCGTCCGATGCCGGTGCGCCCGAAGACCGTCTCGGTGACCACGGCTCCGCCGACGAGTTCGCCGAAGAGCAGGCCGGCGATGGTGAGTGTCGGCAGGGCGGCGTTCCGCGCGACCGATCGGGTCAGCACCCAGGCAGGCGGTGCCCCCTTGGCCCGGACGACGGTGATGAACGGCTGCGCCTGCACCTGGTCGATCGCCCGCACGAGCACCTGTGCGATCGGTGCCGAGATCGGCACGGCGAGCGTGAGCACCGGAAGGATGAGCCCCTGCACCGGGTCGGCGCCGACGATCGGCACCCAGCCGAGGCCGAAGGAGAACACCTGGATGAGCAGGATGCCGAGCCAGAACACCGGAACCGCTACGAACAGTCCAGGCACCTGCCGAAGGAGGCCGCGCAGCCAGGCGAAGGGCGCCAGCGACGACACCGCCGCGATGACCGCCGCGAGCAGGACCGCGACGGCGAATCCCAACGAGGCGAGCAGCAGCGTCGACGGGATCGCCTCGGTGAGGAGGGCGAGGACCGGCGTGCCGAACTGGGTCGAATAGCCGAAGTCGCCGCGGAGGAACCCGAGCGCCGCGTGCGCGTACTGCTGCCACCAGGGCAGGTCGGCGCCGTAGGTGGCGCGGATGCCGTCGAGCTGCTCGGCCGAGAGTCCGAGGCTGGGATCGGCGAACTTGATCAGGATCGCATCCCCCGGCAGCAGCTGCAGCAGGAAGAAGGTGGCCGTGAAGGCCGCGATCAGCACGATCGCGGCCTGCCCGGCTCGTCGGAGGACGAATCTCATGAGTGCACCGCCGTCAGTGGTCCTGGAGCCAGACCCCGGAGAAGGTGGGGCGGCCCACCGACTCGTAGGCGACTCCCTGGACGTACGTCGCGGCGCCGTAGACCTGCGGCTCCTCGAACAGCGGGATGACGTACGCCTGCTCGGCGATGTAGTTCTGCACCGCCTGCGAGGCGGCGATGCGCTTCTCGGCATCGGGCTCGGAGGCCACGGCGAGGAGGAGCCCGTCGAGCTTCGCATCCTTCGAGATCAGCACGTCGCGGTTCTTCGTGAAGTACTGGCTCTTGATCACGTCGAGATCCGCCCGGCCGACCATCGA
Source organism: Microbacterium sp. LTA6 (assembly GCF_045690355.1). NCBI lineage: Bacteria > Bacillati > Actinomycetota > Actinomycetes > Micrococcales > Microbacteriaceae > Microbacterium > Microbacterium sp. LTA6. Next base: position 2,605,038 of record NZ_CP147855.1, on the reverse strand, counting down.
GTGGTAGAAGCCGGTCTTCAGCGGGTCGCGCGTGTCTTCCGCATAGCTGCCGGCGTCACCGGGCTTGACCAGGAGCTCGACGCCCACCTTCGCCAACTGCTGGGCGACGAGTTCGAGTGTCTGCTTCGACTGCGGCTGCGGCTTGGCCTCGTAGACGGTGATCGACAGGCGCGCGCCGTCCTTCTCGCGGATGCCGTCGGCGCCGGGCTTCCACCCGGCCTCGCCGAGCAGCTTCTCGGCCTTCTCCGGGTCGTACGCGTAGTGCTCCGACTCGTCCTTGTAGCCGAGGGCCTGAGAGGACAGCACCGACGTCGCCACCGGATAGTTCTCGGTGAAGAGCGTGTCGACGACCTCCTGGGCATCCACCGCGGCGATGATCGCCTGGCGGACGCGGATGTCGGACAGCAGCGGGTTCTCGGGACGCAGCGCGATCGAGTTGTTCACGCCGCGGGTCTGCGGAGCGTAGAGCGCGAACCCGGCGCTCTCGACGCGCTCCTCGTCGAATGCCTGCACATAGCGGACGTAGTCGGCCTGGCCCGCGAGCAGCGATCCGATGCGCACCGAGTCCTCCGGGGTGACGATGAGGTGCACCTCGTCGAGGTACGGCCTGCCCTGGTTCTCGGCGCTCTCCGGCGCCCAGGCGTAGTCCTCGCGGGCGGCGAACGTGAGTTCGGCGCCGAGCTTCTCCTGCGTGACGGTGAAAGGCCCCGCACCGATGATCTCGGTGGCGTTGCCGGCGCCGAAGTCCTCGATGGTGCCGTCGAGCGTGTCCGGGGACAGCAGTCCCGAGTTGATCGTCGAGGTCGCCTGGAGGAACCCGGGCGACGGCGCCGAGAATCGGAACGTCACGGTATCCGCATCGACGACCTCGCTGCCGGCGTAGTTGTTGATCGCCTCGGAGACCGTGAGACCTCGGTCGGCGTCGCCGAGTCCGTAGGTGTCGAAGTTCTTCTGCACCGCCTCGGCATCTACCGGGGTTCCGTCCGAGAACGTCACGTCCGGCTGCAGATCGAACGTGTACTCGGTCGCGTCGGCGTTCACCGTCCAGGCGCTCGCGATCCACGGCTCGATCTCCAGGGTCTCCGGGTTCTGCCAGGTGAGCCGCGCGGCGATGTTGTTGACGATGCCGCCGTTCGGGTAGAAACCGGCCTGCGGCGGGTACAGGTTCGTGTAGGTCTGGTGCTCGAGATAGGTGAGTGTGCCGCCCGTGATCGGCTCTCCTGTTTCCGCAGGTGCGCCGGCCGGAGCAGGAGAGGAGGCACAGGCGACGAGGCTCGCCGCCATCACGAGCGGGAGTGCTACTGCTGCGACGCGGACGAGTCGACGGTTCATGCGGGGCCTCCTGGAGAGGGTTCGATGTGACGGGTGCCGTTCACGCTAGGGAGTTCCGGATGCGGGTCGCGAACGACGTCGTCACGAGAAGACACCGCTCGTCACGGCCGGAAACAGCGCGTCACGTGGGCGGCTCATGTCGCAACAGTTCGACATCTCCCGGTGTCGTATCGACCCCGCAGGTGCTCGAAGAGCGGGTCGCCGCGCTCGGAGGCGGGACATCCGCCGTAAACCTTGCCGCCGGCAAGATCATCCTGATCCCAGAGAGGTCAGGCCGGACGCGCGAAGGACCTCTGCAGCGCCTCGATGACAACGGTGCGTTCGCGCAGCGCCATCCGGCGATACAGAGGCGTCATGAGGCGATGGATTCCGTAGGCGGCCATCCTCGCGTGGTGGTGCACGATGGTCGTGCGCGGCCCGGAAGCCTCGAGCCGGTATCCCGGCCAGCCCTCCACTTTGACCTTCCCGCCGGATGATGCGTCCCACCAGTGGAATACCAGCGTCGTGGGGCTGTCGAACTCGATGACCTCTCCAGGCGAAGTCCCGACGGACATCTGGTCGACGTAGGTCGTCCCGACTCCGACGGGACCCGGCGACGTCTGCTTCGTATGCCGCAAGAGGCTCCCGCGCTTCGGCATCCAGTCCCTGTAGCCGTCGATCTCTGCGAGCCGCTCGAACACCTCGCCGATCTGCGCGTCGACGGTCCGCACCAGCTCGAACTCGATGACGCCGCCCATTTGACCATGCTCCTCCCCCGAATCGCGCGTCGCAACAGTTCGACATATCCCCGTGCCGGATCGGCGCTCCCCGGATGATGGACGGATGAGCGAGTTCGCGACCCAGCAGATCCAGGCAGGCTATGTTCCGGGGACCCCTCAGAACAGCGCGATCCCGCCGATCTATCAGACGGCCGCGTTCCAGTTCGCCTCGCTCGCCGATGCCGCCGATCTGTTCGCGCTGCGCAAGACCGGCAACCTGTACAGCCGCAATGCCAGTCCGACCCAGCAGGTGCTCGAAGAGCGGGTCGCGGCTCTCGAAGGTGGCGCGTCCGCCGTGGCCGTGGCCTCAGGCCAGGCCGCCGTCGCGGTGACGCTGCTGGCGCTCGTCGGCCGGAACGGGCACATCGTGGCCGCGAACCAGCTCTACGGCGGCACGGTCGACCTGCTGCAGGACACCTTCGAGGACTTCGGCATCCGCACGACTTTCGTCGACCAGGACGACCCGGAGGCGTGGCGCGCTGCGATCACCCCGCAGACGCGTGCCCTGTTCGCCGAATCGGTCGCGAACCCGGTGGCGCAGGTGCTCGACATCCGACTCGTCGCCGATATCGCGCACGAGGCCGGCGTCCCTCTCGTCATCGACAACACCGTCGGCACCCCGTTCCTCGTGCGACCCGGCGAGCACGGTGCCGACTTCGTGGTGCATTCGGCGACCAAATTCCTCTCCGGTCACGGCACGTCGCTCGGCGGCGTCGTCGTGGACCAGGGCACCTTCGACTTCGGCGCGGACCCCGAGCGCTGGCCGCAGTTCACCGCGCCGTATAAGCGGTTCGGCGAACTCGTGCTGTGGGAGCGCTTCGGAATCGGGCAGTCGTTCGCGCCGCTGGTGAAGTCGAAATACGTGCACGATCTCGGCCCCTCGCTCTCGCCCTTCAACTCCTGGCAGATCCTGCTGGGCATCGAGACGCTCGATCTGCGGGTGTCCAGGCAGAGCGCGACGGCGCTGGCCGTCGCGAAACATCTGCAGCAGCATCCGGCCGTGGCGAAGGTCAACCACCCCGGACTCGACGACAACCCCTGGCACGACCTGGCGCTGCGCTACCTGCCGCGCGGCGTGCCCTCCGTGTTCTCATTCGAACTCGCGGGGCCGGAGGATGACAGCACCCACGAGCGCGTCGCACGCGTCGTCGACAGCCTCAAAGTGGTGCGCCTGATCGCGAACATCGGCGACGCGCGCAGCATGGTCGCGCACCCCGCCTCGATGACGCACTCGCACCTGAACGCCGAGCAGCGTGCCGCCGCCGGCATCTCGCTCAACACGATCCGGCTCTCCGCAGGACTCGAGGACCCCGCCGACATCATCGCCGACCTGGATCAGGCGCTGGCCCTGGCCTGAGTGCCGGCACGTCACCCGCACCCCGTACGCTGAGACCATGACTGGTCTTCGTTGGGGAATCCTCGCAACCGGCGGCATCGCCGGTTCCTTCGCATCCGATCTGCGGACGGCAGGAATCGATCTCGTGGCGGTCGGATCCCGGTCGCAGGAGTCGGCAGATGCGTTCGCCGCCCGCTTCGACATCGCGCACGCGCATCCCTCGTATGAAGCGCTCGTCACCGACCCGGACGTCGACATCGTCTACGTCTCCACCCCGCATCCGATGCACCACGAGAACGCGCGTCTCGCGCTCGAGAACGGCAAGCACGTGCTCGTCGAGAAGGCGTTCACGCTGAACCGGGCCGAGGCCGAAGACCTGCAGCGTCTGGGAGCCGAGCGCGGACTGCTGGTCATGGAGGCCATGTGGACGCGCTACCTGCCGCACATGATCCGCATCCGCGAGATCATCGCCGCCGGAACGCTGGGCGAGATCCGCGCCGTGACTGCCGACCACACGCAGCTGCTGCCTTCCGACCCCGCGCATCGCCTGAATGCCCTGGAACTGGGCGGCGGCGCGCTGCTCGACCTCGGCATCTACCCGATCTCGTTCATCTGGGACATCCTCGGCGCCCCCACCAGCATCCACAGCGTCGGTCGCCTGATCGAGACCGGCGCCGACGCCGAGGTCGCCACGGTGATGACCCACGAGGGCGGCGCGGTCTCCACCAGCCTCTCGTCGTCGCGAGCCGCCGGATCGAACGCCGCGACCGTCATCGGCACCGAGGCACGGATCGAGATCGACCGGGTCTGGTACTCCCCCACCACGTTCAGGGTGGTCGGACCGGACGGCACGGTGCACGAGGAGTACTCCTCCGAGATCGAGGGACGCGGTATGCAGTTCCAGGCGCTCGCCGCCGAGCGGCTGGTGCGCGACGGAATCCTCGAGGGAGACATCCTGCCGGTCGCGGAGAGCGTGGCCATCATGGGCACCCTCGACGAGATCCGCGCGCAGATCGGGGTGCGCTACCCGAGCGAAGGTGCCGACCGTGGCTGAGACGACCGACGCACGCGTCGCGGTCTACCTCGACTTCGACAACATCGTCATCTCCTGGTACGACCGCGTGCATGGCCGCAACGCCTACGGCAAGGATCGCCAGCGGATCACCGAGCAGCCGAACGACCCCGAGGTCACCGAGCGGCTGAGCCGCGCGATGATCGAGGTCGGCGCGATCATCGACTACGCCGCGTCCTTCGGCACGCTGGTGCTCACCCGCGCCTACGCCGACTGGTCGTCGCCGGTGAACGCCGTTTACCGTTCACAGCTCGTGGCGCGCGCCGTCGACCTCGTGCAGCTCTTCCCCGCGGCCGCGTACGCCAAGAACGGCGCGGACATCCGTCTGGCCGTGGATGCCGTCGAGGACATGTTCCGCCTTCCCGACCTCACCCACGTGGTGATCGTCGCCGGAGACAGCGACTACGTGCCGCTCGCACAGCGCTGCAAGCGACTCGGACGCTACGTCATCGGCGTGGGCGTCGCCGGCTCCACCGCGAAGTCGCTTGCTGCGGCGTGCGATGAGTTCGAATCCTACGACTCGCTGCCCGGTGTGGTGCGTCCGGCGAAGGCTCCCGCCATCGTGCAGCAGGCGGTCGCCGACGTCGTGCCGGATGCGGTCGCCGAGGTGACGACAGAAGCGCCACCGAAGGCGAAATCGGGTACCCGGACACGCACCAAGAAGGCCGCGAAGCCGGCGGAGGTCGTGGAGGCGGAGATCGAATCCGCCCCGATGACCGAGCAGGAGGAGGCGACCCAGCTGCTCGAGCGCGCGCTGCGCCTCGGGCACGACAAGGCGGGCGCCGATGAGTGGCTGCACAGCTCGGCGGTGAAGACGCACATGCGGCGGATGGATCCGTCGTTCAGCGAGAAGGCTCTCGGGTACCGTTCGTTCTCCGACTTCCTCAAGTCACGCGATGCGATCGCGGAGCTCGAGGAGACCGGGCACGAACGTCTCATCAAGCTCCGCGAGCAGTAGGAGCCGACGCGCTCACTCGACGAAGTCGTACTCCTGGAATTCCACCACTTCGGGGATCCAGCGTTCTGCGACGAACGCGGTGTGCGCGGGGTGGACGTTGTACGCGTCGTAGGCGTTCTGATCGGCGAACACCATCGAGAACTGATGTGTGAGGTCGCTCTTCCCGCTCACCTGCCGGCGAATCGTGAACTCGGCGACGCCCGGGATCGACGTCAGCGCCGAATGCCCGGTCATGAGGAAGTCCCGTTCCTCGGCGGAAGCCGCCGGATGCGCGAGACGGAAGACGACGGTGTGCTGGATCGACATGGAACTCCTGTGGGTGAACGCCGTCAACGGCTGGATGACGAGCGCTTCCGCTCGCCGAGGAGCGAGAGAAGCCGATCCGTCGTTCGAGCAGCGTTCGAGGCATCGGAATACTGCGGTCGGAACAGCGTCATCTGTTTGACGCCCTCCATGGCGGCGATGAGCAGGTCGACCGCACGATCGACATCATCGCACTCGATCTCACCGGCGCCGACTGCGCGATGCGTGAGCCCGAGGAACAGCCGCTCCGTCTCATCGAGGAAAGCGGCCCAGCTCGCGCGTATCTCCTCGTCGGTGAGCGATAGCGCCACGATCTCCGTCGTGAAGACGCGGTTCCCGTCGTCGAGGAGGCAGCTGCGCACCGAGAACTCGACCGCGGCATCGAGACGACCGAAAGCCGTGTCGGCGGTATCCACCGCCGCCGTCATGCTCTCGCGCCAGCGCTGGTAGTACTGCGCGCACGCGGCGAGCACGATCTCCCGTTTCGAGGCGTAGTGCCAGTAGAGGCTGCCCTTCGTGACGCCTGCGCCCGCAGCGATGTCGTCCATGCTCACGCCGTCCACGCCGCGGCTCGAGAAGAGCTCGAGTGCCGCCTTCGCGAGCTCTTCCGGGCGCGCGCGGGCACTCGTCTTCGTCGGCGCCATCATCGCCATGTCGGGCATCCCCCCACGATACAACCGGCCAGGGCCGCGGCGGTCGGGCGGATCGCCGTGTTCACGATCCGCCCGACGCCCATGGTCAGCTCGAGAGCGCCGCGAAGGACGGAACCCTCTCGGTGAACCCGGCTTCTGCGATCTCACGGCGCAACCACGTCAGCGAGTCCGCGAGCATGGGACCTCCCTCGCCCTCGCACTCGATGCTGAGCACACCGTCGAACCCGTGCGCGGACAGCTTCCGGAGGATGCTGCGGATGTTCTCGGCGTTGACGCCACCACCGGCCGGGACGTGACTGATCGCGATACCGGTCGCCCCTCCGCGGACGGCGGACGCGAGCGACTCGGACACGTCCTTGATGTGCACGTGATTGATCCTGTCGAGGAAGCGCTCGGCGAATTCGACCGGGTCGTTGCCGGCGATGAACGTGTTGCCGGTGTCGAGGTTCAGACGCAGCCACGGGGTGTCGCCGCAGAAGTCGAGCATCTCGGCCAGCCAATCGGGCCGCGTCGTGAAGTACCCATGCACCTCGATGTTCACAACGATCTCGTGTGCCTCGGCCACACGGATGATCTCGCCGTAGCTCCGCTTCATCAGGTCGAGAGCCTCACGGTCGCCCAGTCCCTCGGGCTTGTGCAGCCCGTCTGTGGTGGCGACGCGTGGGCTGCCGGCCAGAGAGGCCCAGGCGATGGCCTTCTGGATGTATGGCACGGCCACCGTGAGGCCATCGCGTCCGGACAGCGGGTAGGCCGCGTCGATCTGCGAGAACTCCACTCCGTAGGACTCCATCTTCCGGCGGAGCAGGACCGGGTCCTCGATGAGGGAGATATGGGGGAAGTAGCCGAGCCCGTGGATCCACGACGCTCCCTCGATGACGCCCGGCTCGATGTAGTGCACGTCGTGCTCCTGCGCCCAGGCGAGGGCCTCCTCGAAGGACTTGTGGCTGGAGTTGAAGGCGTCCGTGTGGAAGCCGATCCCGATCTCGGGCATGGAGGATCCTTTCTCTCATCGCATCATCGCGCGAAGGTTCACATACCGGCGCGTATGTCGATACTCCCCAATCCCAGCATATTTCTCAAGGGTGTCGACCTAAAAACATACTTGCGGGTATTGACCCTGACGTGCTTGCGACCAGGCATGCTCGCGGCCCGCACGCAGAGCGGGTCACAGGATCACGCGTCGGGACCGGTGATCACTGATTGCTGAAGGCGGCGTCGAACGATGCTTCGGGTTTCGGCCACAGCAGCGAGCGCACATACCCGAGAGCCTCGGGCGCGCCGTGCAGGCGGTCCATCCCGGCATCCTCCCACTCGATGGAGATGGGACCTGTGTAGCCGATCGCATCGAGCGCGCGGAACGAGTCCTCCCAGGGAACGTCGCCGTGTCCGGTGGAGACGAAGTCCCACCCGCGGCGCGGATCTCCCCAGGGCAGGTGCGAGCCGAGCACGCCGGCGCGACCGTTGCGCGGGCGCATCCGGGTGTCCTTGCAGTCCACGTGGTAGATCCGGTCGGCGAAGTCGACGATGAACCCGACCGGGTCGATGTTCTGCCACATCATGTGCGACGGATCCCAGTTGAACCCGAACGCCTTCCGATGATCGATCGCCTCCAGTGCCCGCACCGAGCTCCAGTAGTCATAGGCGATCTCGCCCGGGTGCACCTCGTGCGCGAACCGCACGCCCTCGTCATCGAAGACGTCGAGGATCGGGTTCCACCGTGTCGCGAAATCCTCGAAGCCGGCTTCGATGACGGATGCCGGCACAGGCGGGAACATCGCCAGATACGGCCAGATCGACGAGCCGGTGAAACCGACGACCGTGTCGATGTCGAGTTTGCGGGCCACGCGCGCTGCGCGCTTCATGTCGTCCGCGGCGCGCTGCCGAACACCCTCGGCGTCGCCGTCGCCGTCGCCCCACACGTACTCGCGCAGGATCGCCTGGTGGCGGAAGTCGATGGGGGCGTCACACACGGCTTGGCCGGCGAGGTGGTTCGAGATGGCGAAGATCTTCAGCCCGTGTCGATCGAGGATCTCGCGGCGTGAGGCCACGTATGCGTCATCCTCGTCCGCCCGCTGCAGATCGAGGTGGTCGCCGGATGCCGCGACCTCGAGCCCGTCGTAGCCCCACTCGGCCGCGAGGCGGGCGACCTCCTCGAACGGCAGATCGGCCCACTGGCCCGTGAACAAGGTGACCGGGTGGGTGCTCATGGATACTCCTTCGTATCGTCGACGGTCGTGCGGGTCAGGCGCCGAGGGCGTGGAGCGCGGCGATGCTGCGGGCGGCGAGCTCGTCCTGGCTCGGAGCGAGCGGCCGCCAGACCGACGCGGCGACGGCGATCGTCGCATTCTCCCCCGTGAAGCTCTCCAGGCCGAGCGGGCCGCGGTAGCCCGCGTCGTCGAGCGCGCGCAGGATCTCCGGCCAATCGGTGTGGTCGTCCCCCACCGCGCCGCGGTCGCTGCCGCACACCTGCACGTGCGCGATGGCCGCGCCTGCGGCGAGGATCGCAGCGGCCGGCTTCTTCTCCTCGATGTTGAGGTGGTACGTGTCGAGTGCGAGACCGACCCCCGCGCCGAGCAGCGGTGCGAGGGCGTCGAGGCTCTGCTCGACCGTGTTGAGCACGCTCGTCTCGTAGCGGTTGAGCGGCTCAATCGCCAGCGTGACGCCGACAGCGGCGGCCTCGGCCGCGAGCGACGCGAGGTTCTCCCGCAGTTCGCGCACGACCGCGGTGCGCTCGTCGGCATCCATCCGCCACGTCACGCCGGTCGGCGCGTAGAACGGTCCGGCGACGACGTCCGAGCCCAGCACCCGCGCGGCGGAGATGCAAGACCGCAGATAATCCTGGGTGGCGGCGACGTCACCGGCACGGGAGATCAGTGATCGCCCCGGGCCCATCGCGCCGATGACGATACCCCCGAGGCCGAGGCTGTCGAGGACTACGCGCACCTGGGCCGGATCCCAGTCGCCCACGTTCTCGAGAGGGAGCTCCAGCGCCTGATACCCGAGATCGACGGCCTTGCGGGCGAGCGGCTCAAGCGCGGCATCCGTGAGCGGAGACGTCCACACCCACGTGTTGACGGCGATCGTGCGGGGCATCCTTCTCCTTCGAATCATGCAGGCGGGCGTTTCGTCTCGTCGCTCCGCTCCTCGCTCAACGACCGGGGGTCCGGTCGTTGAGCGAGAGAAGCGAGACGAAACGCCCGCACACGCGTCCCGTCAGGTTACGGGATCTGTCGTTCCTGCCAGACGGTGGGGTATCCCGGGAGGTTCTCCCCGCCGAACTTGGCGTAGTGGCCGTCGGGCATGCCGTCGTTGGCCTTGAGGTACTGGTCGAGCTCACCCTCGGTGATCGGCTTCTGCGGCAGCACCCACTCCTTCGGCACCTCTTCACCGGCGAAGATCTTCTGCGCGGCGAGGAGCGGCGTGCGCCACTGGAAGTTGGAGTAGACCGGCGCAAGCCCCGTGAGACCCGTGTCCTTCCACTTGCGGAGGAAGCTCATCTCATCCTCACCGGTCATGACCGGGTAGTCCGCTCCGGCATCCTCGAACGCCTCGATGGCGGCGACGGCACCGTCACCGGCGTCCATCCAGATACCCTGCACGTCGCCCTTCGCCAGCTCGTCGGTGATGATGCTCTTGATCTCAGCGGGGTCGGCGCCCGTGAAGTAGTCCACGGCCTCGATCCCTGCCTCGTCGAAGAGCTTCTCGGCTGCTGCCCAGCGGTGCTCGAGCACGTCGACGCCCGGGAGGACCCGCAGCGCCACGACCTTGTCGCCCTCCTTCAGGTTGTCGATGAGGAACTCGGCCGTGTCGATGCCCCACGCGAAGCCGCCGATGGGGTGGATGAACGTGACCGGGCAGTCGGTGTTCACTCCGCGATCGAACACGATGACGGGCTTGCCCGTCTCGCACGCCCGCTCGACCGCCGGAGTCATCGCCGCTGTGCTGTTCGGCGAGATGAGGAAGACGTCGCAGTTGCCCTCCGAGATGAAGTAGTCGATGTCGGCGATCTGCGTGTCATCGGAGTCCTGCGCGTCGCGGGTCTCCATCTCGCTGATCGCGCCATCGGCCTGCAGCGCCTTCAGCTGCTCGTTCATCGTGATCCAGCCGGTCTGGCGCCACGGGTTGGAGATCGAGGCGTTCGCGAAGCACGCCTTCTTGGCTCCTTCGCTCGCGTACTCGGCCGTGTCGACCATCTCGGCATTGATGTACTGCAGGTACGGCTCTTCGGCCGGCCCCTCCGGCTCCACGCCGCGTTCCTCGTTCTGCTTGTCGAAGAGCTCCTGATCGAACCACTCGGTCGTCTCGGCCGACTCCTCGGGACTGTCGGACTCGGCCGGCGCGACGGACGGGTCTGTCGTACACCCGGCGAGCGCGATGAGGCCGAAGAGAGCCACCCCTGCGGTGGCGATCTTCATTGATCGTCGCATTGCTAATCTCCTCTGGTTTCTGTGTGGCCCCCGGAGGCGAGGGCGGGTGATGCGGACGGTCGAGCCGAGTCGCCAAGGGGGGCGTCCGGCTCCTTCCCCTGGTCGGGAGAAGAGTGTGGGCCTCGCTTGCGCCGGGCCCGGAAGGCGACGGCGGAGTAGGCGACGGCAGCGATGATGATGACGCCTTGGACGGCGTCGCGGAGCGTCGAGGGGACGCCGGCGATGTTGAGCAGCATGAAGAGCGCTTCGAGCGCGAATGCGCCGGCTGCAGCGGCGACGATCCAGCCGCGGCCACCGCCGAGCACGACGCCACCGAGTACGACCGCGGTGATCGCCACGAACTCGTATCCCCGACCGACCGAGGGGTGCACACCGGCGTAGCCGACGAGCAGCACGGCCGACAGCGTCGCCGACAACGAGGAGATCATGAAGGCACGTGTCGTGACCCACGCGCTGCGCGCACCCGCGTAGTCGACGGCGCTGGCGTTGTCTCCGACGGAGATGAGCAGCTTCCCCAGGGGACGCTTCGTGATCCAGATGCCGAGCGCGAGCCATCCGATCAGGATGAACACCGCCCAGGGGATGAACTCAAGGAACGGGACGTCTCGGATGCCGCCGCGGCCGATCTCGCGGAAGCTGTCGGCCGGGTTCCCGGTGGCAGCCCCACCCGTCCACCACATCACGCCGCCGAGCAGGGCGAGCATCATGCCGAGCGTGACGATGAACGAAGGCACCTTGAGCAGTGTCGTGATCACGCCGTTGACGAGGCCGACGGCGGCGCCGACGACGATCATGAGCAGGAGCACGGGCACGGTGCGCGAGTCATCCTGTCCGACGAGATTGCCGGCGATGATCACCTGCGCTGTGATGAGCGAACCCTGCGACAGGTCGAACTCCCCCGCGATGATCACGAAGTACTGCCCGATGGCGACGATGGCGATCGGTGCGACCCGCTGGATGAAACGCATCAGCTGGCCGGGGTCGGCGAAGCTCGGGTTGAGGATCATGACTGCCACGAGCAGGAGCACGAGCAGCAGGAACACGGCTCCCCGAGGGCTCACGAGTGTGCGCAGGGCGTTCATGCGCGCCCTCCTTCCGCGATGGGAGTGGTATCGGCGAGTTGCGAGGCCGCGGCGGCCATCTCGGGTTCGGCCGCCTTCGCGGCGTCGTCCCCTCCGGTGCGCGTTCCTCCCGCGCCGAAACGCGGACGGCGGCGGACGATCGCGCGGCGGCTGTAGACGGCGACGGCTGCGACGATGACGACGCCGCGGACGACGTCCTTCAGGAACGGGTTCACCTGCATGACGCTCATGACGCTGTCGACCACGGCGAGGATGGCCACGCCGCCGATCGTGCCCCAGATCGAACCGCGTCCGCCCAGGAGCAGCGTTCCGCCGAGCACCACCGCGGCGATCGAGAGGAGCGCGTACCCGCCCTGCTGACCCACGGTGGGACTTCCGACGCCGAGCCGGCTGGCGAGCAAGAGGCCCGCGAGACCGGCGAACACCGAGCACAGCACATGAGCCGCGATGAGCGGCGGACGGGTGCGGACACCGGACAGGCGCGCGATCTCCGGATCACCGCCGACCGCGTACAGGTGCGCGCCGGTGCGCGTCCGGTTCAGCAGGAACCAGACGAGCACTGCCATCGCGATCATGATAATGGTCGAGACCGGCACGGGACCGACGCCCGTCGCTCCGATGAGCTGGAACTCCCACGGCACGCTGCCCGCAGACCCCTCGAAGTTGGTGTTCAGGATGCCCTGCAGGATGAGCCCGACGCCGAGCGTGGCGATGAAGCCGTTCACCTTCAGCACCGTGACGATCAGTCCGTTGACGAGACCGATGGCGGCGCAGATGAGCAGGGTGACGGCGACCGCCGCGGGGATATTCCCCGGGTTGCCGTTCATGATCGTGGCTGCCAGCAGGCTCGAAAGACTGATGACGTACGTGACGGAGAGGTCGAGCGATGCGCCGAGCACGACGAGTGTCTGCCCGATTGCGACGAGACCCAGCACGCTCATTCCCGTGAGGATGTCGCGGATGTTGCCCGGGCTGAGGAAGTTCCGGCCGACGGTGCCGACGAGGACGGCACCGATGATGAGCGTGAGGATCAGGATGCCCAGGACGATGATCGTGGAGTCGATGCGCAGACGCTTCACCGGACGCCTCCTTCCGTGGATGCGTCGGTATGCGACGCGCCGGTCGCCGCGATGAGGATCTCGTGCTCGGCGGAACCGGCGGGGAGTTCGGCGACGAGCTCGCCGTCGTGCATGACCAGGATCCGGTCGCTCATGCCGATCACCTCCGGGAGTTCACTGGAGACCATAAGCACCGCCTTGCCCTGTGCGGCGAGTTCGCGCATGAGCTGGTAGACGGCGTACTTCGCGCCGACGTCGATGCCCCGGGTCGGCTCGTCGAAGAGCACGATCTGGGGCTGGGTGAGCAGCCACTTCGCGAGCACGACCTTCTGCTGGTTGCCGCCGGAGAGGAAACGCACCTCCTGGTCGATTCCACGCGAGCTGATCTCAAGCGAGCTGAGCACACCCGGTACCTCTCGACGCGATGACGACGTGCGTCCGGAGAACACGCTGCGGACGACGAGCAGAGCGTTGTCGAGCACGGACTGACCGAGCGCGAGCCCCTGCGCCTTCCTATCCTCCGAGACGAGCGCGAGTCCGACACGGACGGCTGCGCGGGCGCTGGTGATCCGGACGGGCTTCCCGTCGATGCGCATCGAGCCGCGGGCGAAGCCCTGGATGCCGAACACGCCCTCCACGAGCTCCGTGCGTCCCGATCCCTGCAGGCCCGCGACGCCGACGATCTCACCGGCGCGGAGCGTGAGGGACACGCCGTCGACGAAGGCGTTGCCGCAGCTCTCGAGCTCGAGTCGCGGCTCACCGACGGTCGTACCCGCGACCGCATCCGGGAAGTAGGACTGGATCGAACGGCCGACCATCCGGCGCACGAGCTCGTCGGTCGTGAGCGCTCCGGTGTCGTCGGTCGAGACGAGCGCCCCGTCCTTGAGGATCGTGATGCGGTCGCAGAGGTCGAAGATCTCCTTCAGACGGTGCGAGACGTAGATGACGGCGACGCCGCGGGACGTGAGCTTGCGGATGATGGCGTAGAGCAGCTCGACCTCGTGGTCGCTCAACGCGGCCGTCGGCTCGTCCATCGAGATGATCTTGGCGTCGAACGACAACGCCTTCACGATCTCGACGATCTGCTGCTCAGCGACGGTGAGGGAGCCCACGCGGGCCTGCGGATCGATGAACGAGACGCCGAGATCGGCGAGGAGCTGTCCGGTGCGACCGTTCATCGCCTTGGCATCGACGAACCCGGCCCTGCGGGGCTCGCGCCCGAGGTAGACGTTCTGCGCGACCGTGCGCTCGGGGAGGAGAGTGAACTCCTGGAAGACCGTCACGATGCCGGCATCCATCGCCTGACGGGGGTGCGCGTGGTGCACTTCTTCGCCGAGATACGTGACCGTGCCCTCATCAGCCGGCTGCACCCCGGCGATGATCTTCATGAGCGTGGACTTGCCCGCACCGTTCTCTCCCACGAGGCCGTGCACCTCGCCGGGGCGGACGTCGAAGTCGATGCCCTTCAGCACCTCGACGCCGAAGAAAGACTTGCGAACACCCTGCACGGCCAGTACCGGCGGCGTCGTGGTCGCGGTCATGCCTGCACCTCCACTCGTTCGACATGGTCCTGTTCGGAGAGCTGCACCCAGCGGCCGTCGTGCGCGGCCGAGTCGAGCACCGCTTCTGTCAGCACGGCGGATCGATACCCGTCCGCGAACGTCGGGAGGCCGTCCGGCTCTGCTCCTCCGATCGTGGCGTAGACGTCCGCCATGAATCCGTTGAAGGCGTCCTGATACCCCATCGCATGCCCGGCGGGAACACGCTGGAGTCGCGCCGAATCGGGCTCTGCCGTGGCGGGGTCGCGGAGCAGCAGTCGGGACTCTTCGCGCGCGCCGACCCAGAGTTCCTCCGGTCGCTCCTGCTCGAAGCGCAGGGTCTGCCGAGAACCATGCAGTTCGAGCGTGAGGGCGTTCTTCCGGCCGGCTGCCATCTGTGAGATCAGCAGGGTGCCGAGGGCCCCGGATTCGGTCTCGACGAGCACGGCGACGATGTCCTCGGTGTCGACCTCTCGGCCGGCGCGCTCAGAGAACACGCGGCGCGTCCGAGCGCTCAGCGAGCGGATCCGCTCGCCGATGACGAACTCGATGAGGTCGCACAGGTGCGAGCCGATGTCGGCGAACGCTCGAGATGCCCCGCCGGACGCGGACTGTGCGCGCCAGTCGTCGTCGGTCGGCAGCAGCATCCAGTCCTGCAGATACGAGCAGTCGAGAGTGAGCAGGTCTCCCGCATCGCCTCGCCTCAGCCGTGCCCGAGCCTCGCGGACCATCGGGTGGTAGCGGTAGATGAACGGCACTGCTCCCACAAGCCCCCGTGCCTCGGCGGCATCCGCGAGATGCTTCGCATCGGCGGCACTCGTGGCGAGCGGCTTCTCGCAGACGACGTGCTTGCCCGCAGCAAGAGCGCGCAGCGCCAGGTCGGCGTGCGTGGTGTTGGGGGTGCAGACGTGCACCACGTCGATGTCCGACGCATCGAGAAGGGCATCGGCGTCGGCCTCTGCGCGCTCGGCGCCCAAGGCGGCCGCAGCTGCACGTCCTCCCCTCGCGGAGCTGGTCGCCACGGCGCGGAGTTCGCCCCCGGCGTCGCGCGATGCGGTGCGATGCACCCGCGCCATGAATCCTCCTCCGAGGATGCCGGCTCGGATCGTCCCGAGTCCGGTGTCAGTGACATCCGTTGTCATGAGGGGAGTCTGACACAGGTTCGACATCTTTTGCTAGTCCATCGTCAAAAGTTGCCTGTCCCTAATTTGAAGTCAATCACCGGAGAGGTAGAAGGCTGTGGTTTACTGACGCAATGGTTGACGTACTGCGGCCGGTCCCGGCGACGACCCCGGGCACGGGTGAGATCTTCCAGATCCTGCGCGACGGGCATGCCCGCACGAAGGCTGAACTCGCCACTCTGACCGGTCTCGCCCGGTCGACGGTTGCGCTGCGCATCGACGCCCTCCTCGCGGCGGACCTTCTGCGCCCAGCCGGCGAGGCGGCGTCCACCGGTGGACGCCCACCGGCCCGCGTCGCCTTCAACCCGCGGGCCGGAGTCGTGATCGCTGTGGATCTCGGCGCGACGCACGCGACCGTCGCGGTCGCGGACCTCGCCGGCATCATCCTCGACGCGCGAACGCGCACGATCGACATCGCCGACGGGCCGGAGAAGCTGCTCGGCACGATCCTCGCGGACAGCACGGAACTCCTCGAGACGCCGACCGCCACCGGACTCCCCCTGCTCGGCGTGGGCATCGGCGTTCCCGGTCCGGTGGAGCACTCCACCGGACGACCGACCAATCCCCCGATCATGCCCGGATGGGATCGTTTCGATGTTCCCGGCTACGTGCAGCGGACCTTCGACGTTCCGGTTCTCGTCGACAACGACGTCAACATCCTCGCTCTCGGCGAGCAGGCGACGAGTTGGCCCCATGTCGACGACCTCATCTTCGTCAAGGTCTCCACCGGCATCGGCGCGGGCATCATCGCCGGCGGCCAGCTGCAGCGCGGCGCCCAGGGGTCCGCGGGCGACATGGGTCACGTCCAGGTGCCGACCGGCGCCGGATCGACGCGCGAACCAGGCGACGAGCGCGACCTGGAGGCCCTCGCCAGTGGCTCTGCACTGGCGATCGCGCTGCGCGCCGACGGTCACGAGGCGCAGAGCGCCTCCGATGTGGTCGACCTCGTGCGCGCGGGCAATGCGGCCGCGATCGAGGCGACCCGTCAGGCCGGACGCGATGTCGGTGAAGTGCTCGCCACCGTCGTCAATCTCCTGAACCCCTCGATCATCGTGCTCGGTGGAAGCATCGCCCGCGCGGGCGAACACCTGCTGGCCGGGGTCCGCGAGGTCGTCTACCGGCGCTCGATCCCTCTGGCCACTCAGCATCTCGCGATCGTGCAGTCTCAGGCCGGCGACCGCGCCGCTGTGCTGGGGGCGGCCATCATGGTCGCCCGCGAAGTTCTCTCACCGGTGAACGTCGACCGCCACGTGGCGGCGAAGACGCGCTGATCGCGTCTCCGCCGCCAGGGCGATCCGCTCTCAGAGCGTTGCGGCGAACGGGTCGAAGTCGGCGGCGATCGCGCCCACCTCGCCGAGGGTGCTCTCGACGGCGACGAAGCTGCGGGACTCCGCAGCCTCCTCGATCGAAAGCAGCGTGTCGAGCACGTGATAGCCGAACTCGCCCGTCGCGACGTGAGGACGATCGGCGGCGATCGAGCGCACCATGTCGAGCAGGCCGACTCCACGACCGGACAGCACGCCCTCCTGTGCGACATCGACGACCACCTGATCGCCGCGGATGATCGAGATCGCGCCGCCGAACATGTTCGGATCGGGAATGACCAGCGTCCCCTCGGTGCCGGTGATCTCGACGATGCCCTGCCGCGCCAGCGGAGAGTCGGTGCTGTACATGCTCTGCCCCTGACCGCCGCCCTCGAAGCCCATCAGCACGCTCAGCGTCGACGGGATCTCGACGGGGAACTCCTGGCCGGCGAGATCGCCGACCTGCACGCGGCGGGTCGGAGTTCCCTGCAGGCCGAGAGCCGCGACCGTTGCGACCGGGCCGAAGACGTGCACGAGCGTGGAGACGTAGTACGGCCCCATGTCGAGCAGCGGTCCAGCGCCCTTCGCGTACAGGAACGCCGGGTTCGGGTGGAAGACCTCAGGGCCGCCCCACTGGAACGTGGTCTGGGCGAACAGCGGCCGACCGATGTCTCCACGGGCGATCACACGCTTCGCGGTCTGCACGCCGGGCCCGAGCACGGTATCCGGCGCCACTCCTACGCGGAGGCCGGCGGCATCCGCCGCCTCCAGCAGTCGACGCGACTCCTCGCGGCTCACGCCGATCGGCTTCTCGGTCCACACGTGCTTGCCGGCCGCCAGGATCGCGAGGGATACCTCGACGTGGGTCGCCGGAATGGTCAGGTTCACGACGATCTCGATCTCGGGATCGTCGAGCACCACGTCGACGCCGCCGGCACGGGGCACTCCGTACTTTTCGGCCTGTGCTCGTGCGCGCTCTTCGACGATGTCCGCGACGGCGAGCACGCGCACGTCCGGGAACGTGGTGAGGTTGCTCAGGTACTGGTCACTGATATTGCCCGCGCCGATGATGCCGACGCCGACGGGTCCGTTGCTCGACGCCATCAGCCGGCCACCTTCTCTTCGAGGTAGACGCGGCTGCGCTCGACGGCGTCGAACAGGTCTCCCTCGTAGTGGTCGAACTCGACGATCGCGAGCTCGAGCGCGGGCGCGGCCTTGATCGCCTCGACGAGCGGAACGACGCCGTCACCGGCGGCAACCTGATCGGCGGGCGGGTACGCCTGGACCGCCTCAGGGGCGAGCGTGCCGTCCTTCGCGTGCACCGCGATGACGCGGTTGCCGAGGCGCTGCACCAGCGCCACCGGGTCCTGGCCGGAACGCGCCACCCAGTACAGGTCGACTTCGAGAACGACGCGCTCGTCGAGGAAACCGGCCAGCACCTCGAGCCCGGTCACTCCGTCGAACACGGCTTCGAGCTCGTGAGCGTGGTTGTGGTAGCCGACGCGGATGCCGAGCGGTGCGCCGATCTCAGCGGCCTCATTGAGCAGGCGAGCAGTCTCTTCGATCTGCTCGACGGACGTCCAGCGTGCAGGCTCGACGTAGGGCTCGATGACCGTGGTCATCCCCAGGACCTTCGCTGCCGCGAACACCACAGCGGGAGTCGGCACTGCATTGTCGGTCCCGGTGCCGTCCGGGTTGACGAACGACGGGGAAGCGAGGAATGCGTGGCCGCTCGGGGCGGTGAGGCCCGCCGTCGCGAGGGCTGCCGCGAGCGGCTCGGCCCGGCGCACGAAGTCGTAGGGCTCGACCGTGGTGAAGCCGCGCTTCGCGATCTCGGCGAGGGCGCCCTCGAGGTCGGATTCCAGGTGATCCCTGATCGTGAACAACTGGATGGATGTCTGAACCGTCATCGGTGGGGCTCCTTCTGTGTCGTCGGCGACGCGTGGAAGCGCATGTGTGCGCCCGCGATACGAGGCACGCTATCACAAATACCTCCGGCTGGAGGTTTTCCTTCGGCTAGGCTTCACCCATGTCCGACGACTCCGAATCGCCGCGTCCGCGCGGCACCTACGCCAAGGGTGTCGCCCGACGGCAGGAGATCCTCGACCGTGCCATCGAGGTGTTCGCGGCCCGCGGTGCGGATCGCACCAGCCTCCGATCGATCGCCAAGGAGGTCGGCGT
Organism: Microbacterium sp. LTA6; assembly: GCF_045690355.1. Classification (NCBI taxonomy): domain Bacteria; kingdom Bacillati; phylum Actinomycetota; class Actinomycetes; order Micrococcales; family Microbacteriaceae; genus Microbacterium; species Microbacterium sp. LTA6. The sequence continues at coordinate 2,585,855 of NZ_CP147855.1, read as the reverse complement.
CACGCACGCCGCCCTCACCCACTACTTCGGCTCTCTCGAGGAGCTCCTCGTCGCCGTGTACCGCGCAGCCTCCGAGCGCCCCTCCCCCGGCCCGCGGCCGAAGATCGCGCCGACCCCCGTCGAGATCATGATCCACTCGGCGAAGGCGAACCGCGCCGTCCCCGGTCTCGTGCAGCTGTATTCGTCCCTCGTCGCCGCGGCGTTGGAGGAGGGCCACCCCGCCGCTCGCGAGTTCGCCACCGAGCGCTTCACCGAAGTGCGGGCCGACCTCGTCAAGCGGGTCATCGCGCAGCAGCGCACCGGGCGCATCCGCACGGACGTCGACCCGGCGGCCGTGGCTGCGCTCGTGGTCGCCGCATCCGACGGCCTGCAGACGCAGTGGCTCCTGGATGACACCGTCCCGCAGCAGGACGCCCTCGAGCTTCTCGAACGGCTGCTGCGTCCGCCGGAAAGCTAGTCTCGAAGGGTGCCGCCTTCGCAGTCCCCCTACGCCAGGGCGCTCGGCGACCGCATCCACGAGCTGCACCCGGCGCTGCGCACGTACTTCCACGCGATCCCGGACGGCAGCGTCGGCATCGGAGAAGGCGTGCTCCACCGCATCGGCACTCCACGCCGGTGGCTGTGGCCGTTCCTGCGCCCGCTGGAGCAGCGCGGCGTCGTCGTCGCGTGCTGGGAAAGCGATGTGCCGTTCCGGGTCGAGAATCGCACCATCGCCTCCCGGGCGATCGGCGAGCGCGCGTTCCACCTCGCCCGCGGTTCGTGGACGATGAGGGATGCCGTCGCGCTCACGCGCCACGGGCGCGTCGTCGATGAGCTCGGCGAACCGGGTCTGATCGCGGCGTGCTTCGACGTCGACGTCCGTGACGGGTCCCTCATCCTTACCCGCCGTGCGGTCGGCATCCGGCTCCGTCGACTGCGGATCCGCCTGCCGCGGTTGCTGTCCCCCGTCATTCGCCTCACCGAGCGCTTCGATGACGTTCTCGCACGTCAGATCGTCGAGCTCACCGTCACCGCCCCCGTCCTCGGCCGGGTGTACGAGTACAGCGGCGATTTCACCTATTCGATCGAGGAGGCAACCGCGTGAGCGCAGGCAGAGTGGTGATCGGCGGATCGACCGGGTTCATGGGCCAGTACCTGCTCCCGCGCCTGCGCGCAGCGGGTCGCGAGGTCGTCACGATCTCCCGCACCGGCGCCGATCTGCGCTGGGGCGACCAGGCCGGGATCAACAGCGCCGTCGACGGCGCGGCACTGGTGATCGGACTCGCCGGCAAGAGCGTCAACTGCCGCTACACCCTCGAGAACCGGGCCGAGATCTTCCGCTCACGGCTCGACACCACCTCATCGCTCAGCCAGGCGATCGCCGCGTCCGAGAAGCCGCCGGCGCTCTGGGTGAATTCCTCCACGGCGACGATCTACCGTCACGCGGAGGACCGCCCGATGACCGAGTCGACCGGCGAGCTCGGCTCGGGATTCTCGGTCGAGGTCGCAAAGGCCTGGGAGCGCGCGCTGTTCGCCGACGCACTCCCGCACACGCGCCGGGTCGCACTGCGGAGCACGATCGTACTCGGCCACGGCGGCGTGCTCGGCCCGGTGCAGAACCTGGCAAGGCGTGGCCTCGGCGGTGCGCAGTACGACGGCGGATGGCCGGTGAGCAGGCGGCGCCGTGCGGCCGGTACCGGCCACTTTCCCGGCGCCCGCCGAGGAACGCAGCGCTTCAGCTGGGTGCACGTGGAGGATGTGGCGCGCATCATCGACTTCCTCGAACAGACGCCATCGCTCGACGGCCCGGTCAATGCGGCTGCACCGCATCCCGTCGACAACAACGAGTTCATGGCGACGGTGCGCCGAGTTCTTGGAGTCAGGTTCGGACCGCCGATGCCGCGCTGGATGCTTGAGCTCGGCGCCATCGGTATCCGCACCGAGACCGAGCTGATCCTGAAGAGCCGTTGGGTGCTGCCGGAGAAGCTCACCCACGCGGGATTCGAGTTCCGCTACCCGACGCTGGAGCCCGCGATCCGCGAGTCCTTCGGAATCGAAGGCGCTGCCTAGCCCGGCTGGGTCTCCGTGCCGGCCGGAGAGCCGCCGTCCTCGCGCTTTCTCTTCTCGACCTCCTGGCGCAGGCGCCACTCCTCGATCTCGCGGTCGAGGTCGGCGATCTGCTGCTCTGTCGTGCGCGTGTCGACGGGGGCGGCAGGCGCCGGTCGCACATCCGTCTGTGCGGGGCGCGCGGCCCTGCGCATCCGCGGAATGGCGATTCCCGATTCGCCGTACTCCCGTCCGATCGCGAACCAGAGGATACTGCCGATCAGCGGCAGCAGGATCACGATGATGATCCACACCATCTTCGGCAGATACTTCACCTGCGAATCGTCGCGGGTGATGATGTCGATCAGCGCGCCGATCATCAGCGCGACGACGAGCATCGAGAACAGGAACGGCATGGCTACAGGGTAGACGACAGTTCGGGTCCCCGAACCGGCCGAACGGCGTCGGTCATGGCAGCAGGTGACCGGCGGCCCGGAACAACTCGTACCATTCCGGGCGGGTCAGGGTGATGTCTGCGCCGGCCGCGGCATCGCGCACCCGTTCCGGCGTGGTCGTCCCGAGCACGACCTGCATGTTCGCGGGGTGCCGAGTGATCCATGCTGTGGCGATCGCGATCGGAGTCACGCCGTACGACGCCGCGAGCCGGTCGATGACGGCGTTGAGTTCGGCGTACTCCGGGTTTCCGAGGAACACACCGGTGAAGAACCCGCCCTGGAACGGTGACCATGCCTGGATCGTGATGCCGTTGATGCGGCAGTAGTCGACGATGCCGCCGCCGTCGCGTCCGACGCTCTGCTCCTCGGCGGCCATGTTCGCAGCGACCGGCTGCGCGATGATCGGCGCATGCGTGATCGACAGCTGCAGCTGGTTGGCGACGAGCGGCTGCCGCACGGCCGTGCGCAGCAGATCGATCTGTCGCGGGGTGTGGTTGGAGACGCCGAAGGCGCGCACCTTGCCGGCGGCCTCGAGTTCGTCGAAGGCTCGGGCGACCTCGTCCGGCTCGACGAGCGCGTCGGGTCGGTGCAGCAGAAGCACGTCGATGAAGTCTGTGCGCAACGCCCGCAGCGATCCCTCGACCTGAGTGACGATGTGTTCGTAGGAGAAGTCGAACATGCCCTGCGCCGGCACGATCCCGCACTTCGTCTGCAGGACGATCTCGGCGCGCTCGGCAGCGCTCAGCTGCAAGGCATCCCCGAACCGCGCCTCGCAGGCGTGCATGCTGCCGCCGTAGATGTCGGCGTGATCGAAGAAGTCGATGCCGGCAACACGGGCGGTGTCGTAGAGTTCCCGGATCTGGGCGTCGGTCTTGTCGGTGATGCGCATCATTCCGGCGATGACGGCGGGGGCGGTGGTCGATCCGAACGGCACTGTCTTCATGGGGCAACGCTACCGCGCGGGTCGGACGGCTCGGCGCTGGTTGAATGAATCCATGGCCTTCCTCGTCGATCCCTCCCCCGTCACCCTCACCGGCCGTTTGGTCGAACTCCGCCCGCTCGAGCGCGCACATCGCGACGAGCTGATCGAAGCCGTCGAGGAGGGCGATCTCTGGCAGACCGCGTGGTACACCTCGGTCCCGTCACCGGACGGGGTCGCCGCCGAGATCGAGCGCCGCCTCGCCCTGAGCGAGAAGCACGAGATGGTGCCGTTCACGGCATTCGACACCGCGGGACGGGTGATCGGGATGACGACGTTCTACGACCTCGACCCCGACGTGCCCCGGCTGCACATCGGCTACACCTGGAATCGTCCATCGGCGCACGGAACCGGCACGAATGCCGAGTCGAAGTTGCTGCTGCTGCAGCACGCGTTCGAGACGCTGGGCGTATTCCGGGTCGGACTCACCACGCAGTGGGTGAACTTCCAGTCGCGCGCAGCGATCGAACGTCTCGGCGCGAAGCAGGACGGGGTGATGCGTGCCATGAGCCGCTACCGGAACGGCGCACTGCGCGACAGCGTCGAGTTCTCGATCATCGAGCCGGAATGGCCGGCTGTGAAGGCGAACCTCGACGCGCGCCTCGCCAGGCGGCGCTGACGACGGGAGGTCGTTACTCGGCGGCGTTGCCCGACCAGTTGTTCGAGCGGCGCGTCGCCGATCCGCGCTGGCGCATCATGAAGGCGAGCGAGAGGCACATGATGAGCAGGCCCGCGACGAAGACGATCGCCTGGAAGTCTTCGAGCGACTGCGCAAGACCCATGAGCCAGATGCCTCCGAGGAAGAGGATCAAGAAGAAGATGAAGCTGAGGATCACGGGGTCTCCTGTCGTAGCGGCCGCCTACCAGGATACTTCTCGTCCGCCGGCGTTCCGACCGCCCTGCGGAAAGTGATGACTTCGTCGCGGCGCGACTTGTGCACGTCGAAGCCCGCGAGCTCCAGGCGGCGAAAGACTCGCCTCGGCAGCGGAGGCAGCTCGGCCGTCCGACCCGCAGGCGCTTTGGCGATGCCCGTGAAGAGCGACAGATCGACGCCGGCCCCGCGGATCTCGACCCTGGCGTAGTCGCTGCGGCCGCGCCAGCGCAGGTACTCGAGGTCGGGGTGCCGGATGACGGATGCCACGGACCCGACGCTAATCCGGACCTCGTCGTTGCCGAACGCGACGGTGCACTGCTCTGTCCCCCGCCGGAGCACCGCGGTCAGAATCAGATAGGAAGGAAGGCCGAGGACCAGGCCGAGGAAGACGATCAGCATCCGCGGGCCGAGGTTGAGCACGACGTCGCCGAGGGCGATCAGGAGTACCACGGCCAGCGCGCCGACGACGACCACGATCGCGACGATGGCGACGGTGAGCTGCCGCAGCCGCATCTCGATGGCGGGGAACCGCACGAACGAGCCGTCGCCTCGCTCGTCGCGTTCCCATTCCGGGGTGACGCGCACCGGAGCGTTCTTGCGCTGGCGGCGGGTGAACGCGTCGGTGATCCGGCCGAGGAGACCCAGCCAGATCCACCCTGTCGCGGGGATCGTCGCCATCCAGAGGACGACGAAGACCCCGCGTACCGGATCAGGAAGCGGCTCGATCAGCCGCCCTCCGTACTCGGTGACGAAGATCATCAGCGCACCCAGGACCACGGCCACCGCGATGTGCAGCACCGCGCCGTTGCGCGGCATCCGATCCGTGGCGTTCACGAAGGCGAAACCGAAGCACCAACCAGCGACGAGCATGAGCACGAGCTGCACGATGTCGAGGTCGCCGGTCCCCAGAGTCAGCGCCGTTGCGGCCAGCAGGAGAAGGAATCCCCAGACGAGGGAGTTGAACACGAACCGGTGCCACCAGGGGGCGGTCGCCGCCGCGGGTGCCGTCATCTCGCTCATCATGGCAATCCTAGGATGCGTCCGCATCTGCCTCGCTGCGAGCCTGCGGATACCGCGGAAAGGAAGTATGCCCGAGTCCGGAACTAAATATTGGATCCGATGCAAAAACTGGCCGAAGGTCTGCTGAACGCATCCATTCCTGCGCCAAAAGGCAAATTGACGCTCCTTTGGCGAACCAATAATTTTCAGTCACGAGCCGATCAATTCCCAGGCCTCCCATTGGAGCACGTGATGACAGCACTGCGACTGCCGACGGCCTCTCCCATTCGACTGGTTCCCATCGCGTCGACGCGCATGCAGCGCGGGGCGGCGCCCACCGATCGCGTTCGGGCACGGCCCCGGACCGCGCGCTGACCTCCCCGTCAGCGCGGGGCGTCCACAAGACGCCCTCATCACCACAACGAGAGGGAATCCATTGTTCAAGAAGACCCCGTGGCGCAACGCCGCGTCACGAGGAGCCGCCACCGCGGCAGCACTCCTCACATGCACGGCCATCATCCTGACACCATCGTTCGCTGGAGCGAGCACCGATTCGACCGGTGATCCCGAGATCGTCGGCGCAAGCTCCACGAACGCCATTCCGGGCGAGTACATCGTCGTACTGAAGTCCCCCGGTGAGATCGGCACCGCCGACGACGTCTCATCCGCTATCACCAACGAAATCGGCGGAGAAGTGCTGAGCACTTTCAACGCTGCGCTCACCGGGTACTCGGCCGTCCTCAGCGAAGCGGAGGCGCTGACGATCGCGTCGGACGACCGCGTCGAGTACGTCGAACAGGCGCAGACCTTCTACGCTCTCGACGAGCAGGTCAACCCGCCGAACTGGGGCGATGACCGCATCGATCAACGCGACCTGCCCCTCGATCAGAGCTACACCTACCCCGCGTCGGCAGGTGCGGGAGTGAACGTCTACATCGTCGACACCGGCATCCGCAGCTCCCACTCGGAGTTCACCGGGCGCATGAAGCCCGGCTTCGACGCGGTCACCCCGGGCGGAACCGCCCAGGACTGCAACGGTCACGGCACGCACGTCGCCGGCACTGCTGCGGGCAGCACATACGGCGTGGCCAAGAAGGCCACCGTCCACCCGGTGCGCGTGCTCGACTGCCAGGGATCCGGCTCCAGCGCCGACATCATCGAGGCGATCGAGTGGCTCACCGAGAACGCAGTGAAGCCCGCGACGGCGAACTACAGCATCGGCTGCCGCACCGCGTGCTCCAGCCCGGCAACCGATCAGGCCGTCAAGAACCTCGTCGCCTCCGGCGTCACCTGGGTTCAGGCAGCTGGCAACAGCAACGACGACGCGTGCCGCTACAGCCCGCAGCTCGTGCCGGAAGGCATCACCGTCGGCAACTCGACGCGTACTGACGCCAAGGCCGGAACGAGCAGCTGGGGCTCATGCCTCGACGTCTGGGCGCCAGGCACCGAGATCCTGTCGGCCTGGCCGACCGGCGATGACGCGACGAACACGATCTCCGGCACGTCGATGGCTTCGCCGCACACGACGGGCGCCACCGCCCTGTACCTCGGCGAGAACCCCGGCGCGACGCCGGCGCAGGTGCAGGCAGCCATCGTCGACAACGCGTCGACCGGCAAGCTCTCCGGTCTCACCTCCGCGTCGCCGAATCGCCTGCTGTACACCGGCTTCCTGAACTCCGGCGACCCGGAGCCGGTCGCGGTCGACCTCGCCGCAATCGGCGATCAGACCGGCAAGGTCGGCCAGGCCGTCGACCTCGCTGTTTCCGTCACGGGCGGCACCGCTCCGTATGCGTTCTCCGCGACCGGTCTTCCCGCGGGTCTCGCGATCGACGCCTCCACGGGCACGATTTCAGGGACGCCGACTGCGGCGGGCACGTCGAACGTGACGGTAACGGTGACGGATGCGTCTGCTCCCGTCTCGACGGACTCAGCGGCGTTCGCGTTCACGGTCACGGCTGTCGACCCTGGCGTCTGCTCTGGCACGACCGTGTCGTCGGGCTCACTGAGCAACGGGCAGCAGGTGACATCGCCGACCTTCTCTCGCACCTCCGGCGCGCTTGAGGTCTGCCTCGACGGGCCGACCGGCGCGGACTTCGATGTCTACCTGCAGAAGCGATACTCCTTCGGGTGGTACACCGTCGCCCAGGGCACCTCGGCTGACGCCGACGAGAAGTTCACGTACAACGCCTCGTCTGGCACCTATCGCCTCGTCGTGAAGTCGTACGCGGGATCGGGAGCGTACACCGCGACCGTGAAGTGACGACAGAACCGGTGTGAAAGAGCGGATGCCGCGGGGGCGAACGAACCCCCGCGGCATCCGTCGCTCACTCCGGATGAGTGCCGCCGTCATCCGGCCGGAAGACCTCCCGCCGTGGGGGTACCTTGGACGCATGACCGCCCCGATCGATCCCACCCGCACCCCCGCCTGGGCCGAGCTCAGCGCTCTGCACGCGTCCTTCGAACCCGACCTCCGCGCCTGGTTCGCCGCAGATCCGTCCCGCGCCGAGCGGCTGTCCTTGCCCCTCGGCGATCTGCACGTCGATCTCTCGAAGAATCTCGTCACCGACGACGTGATCTCCGCGCTCCTCCGCCTCGCGGAGCAGACCGGAGTGGCTGACCGCTTCGCCGCGATGCTCGCAGGCGAGCACATCAACACCACGGAGGATCGCGCCGTACTGCACACCGCGCTGCGGCGCCCGGCCGGTGCCGCGCCCGCGCTGGTCGTCGACGGCCAGGACGTGGATGCCGACGTGCACTCCGTGCTCGATGCGCTCTCCGCCTTCGCCGATCGCGTCCGCTCCGGAGACTGGCTCGGCGTGACCGGCAAGAAGGTCACGCATGTCGTCAACATCGGCATCGGGGGCTCCGACCTCGGTCCCGTCATGGTCTACGAGGCGCTCAAGCCGTACGCGGATGCCGGCATCCAGGCTCTCTTCGTCTCCAACATCGACCCGACCGACCTCGCGCAGAAGACCGCCGACCTCGACCCCGAGACCACGCTGTTCATCGTGGCGTCGAAAACCTTCACGACTCTGGAGACGCTCACCAACGCGCGGCTCGCCCGCGACTGGCTGTGGGCCGGGTTGAGGGCATCCGGAGCGATCTCGGGCGATGACGCATCGCGCGTCGACGCCGTGGCGCACCACTTCGTCGCCGTGTCGACCGCCCTCGACAAGGTGGCCGCCTTCGGCATCGATCCCGTGAACGCCTTCGGTTTCTGGGACTGGGTCGGCGGCCGCTACTCCGTCGACTCCGCGATCGGCCTTTCCTTGGCGATCACTCTCGGCCCCGACGCGTTCCGCGATCTGCTGACCGGTTTCCACACCGTCGACGAGCACGTGCGGACGACGCCGCTGGAGCGCAACGTGCCGGTGCTGATGGGGCTGCTGAACGTCTGGTACGTGAACTTCTTCGACGCGCAGTCGCACGCCGTGCTCCCCTACGCTCAGCAGCTCAGCCGATTCCCGGCCTACCTGCAGCAGCTGACGATGGAGTCCAACGGCAAGTCCGTGCGCTGGGACGGCAGCCCGGTGACCACGGACACCGGCGAGGTGTTCTGGGGCGAGCCGGGTACCAACGGACAGCACGCTTTCTACCAGCTGATCCATCAGGGAACCCGCCTGATCCCGGCGGACTTCATCGCGTTCGCCAACCCGGCGTACCCGCTGCAGGACGACGGCCGCGACGTGCACGGGCTGTTCCTGGCGAACTTCCTGGCTCAGACCAAGGCGCTCGCCTTCGGCAAGACCGCCGAGGAGGTCGAGGCCGAAGGCACCACCGGTGCCCTCGTCGCCGCCCGGACCTTCGCCGGCAACCGCCCGACGACCTCGATCTTCGCGCCGGCCCTCACGCCGCAGGTGCTCGGCCAGCTCATCGCGCTGTACGAGCACATCACGTTCACGCAGGGCACGATCTGGGGGATCAACTCGTTCGACCAGTGGGGCGTCGAGCTGGGCAAGCAGCTGGCCACGCAGATCGCTCCGGCGATCGAGGGCGATGCGGCGGCGATCGAGGCCCAGGATGCGTCGACGAAGGCGCTGCTCGCGTACTACCACGCGAACCGCAAGTAGCCCTTCATAGGGGAATAGGCTCGCATCACCATGTTCAGCACCGCGACCCTCACGACGTTCATCGTCGCGGCGTTCATCATGGTCGCGATCCCCGGTCCGACCGTGCTCTTCACGATCGGCCGCGCCATGGCGCTGGGCCGCCTCGGCGGTTTCCTCAGCATCCTCGGAACCGCGATCGGCTCGATCATCCTCGTGATCGGAGTCGCGCTCGGCATCGGCACCGTGATCGCCCAGTCAGCCGTGCTGTTCACGGTCGTCAAAGTCCTCGGCGCGGGGTATCTGATCTTCCTCGGCATCCAGGCGATTCGGCACCGAAGGGATGCCGCGAACGCGATCACCGGGGCGCAGCCGAAACGCTCGGGCCACCGGCTCCTCGTGGAGGGATTCGTCGTCGGTGTCACGAATCCGAAGTCGATCGCGTTCTTCCTCGCGATCCTTCCGCAGTTCGCCGACCTGCGGACCGGGTCGGTCCCGCTGCAGTTGTTCGTCCTCGGTGCGATCGTCGTGACGATCGGCGTGGCCTGCGATGCTGTGTGGGTACTGCTCGCGAGCGCCGCACGAGAATGGTTCGGCCGTTCACCGCGGCGGCTGGAGGCGATGGGCGCGACGGGAGGCGCCCTGATGATCGCACTCGGTGCGTTCCTGCTGGTGTGGAGCGAGAAGCCTTCCAGCGTCTGAGCAGCGCTTCCCCTCGGCGTGCACTTAGGACGAAAGAGGCCCGAACCCGCGAGATTTCGCGGATCCGGGCCCCTGACCAGCTGTTTCGCTGGGACCTTGGAGAGAAGCTCTCAGAAGTCCCAGTCGTCGTCTTCGGTGGCCTCGGCCTTGCCGATGACGTACGACGAACCCGAACCACTGAAGAAGTCGTGGTTCTCGTCGGCGTTCGGGGAGAGCGCCGAGAGGATCGCCGGGTTCACGTTCGTCACAGACGACGGGAACATCGCCTCGTAGCCGAGGTTCATCAGCGCCTTGTTGGCGTTGTAATGCAGGAACTTCTTCACGTCTTCGGTCAGGCCGACGCCGTCGTAGAGGTCCTGCGTGTACTGCACCTCGTTGTCGTACAGCTCGTACAGGAGGTTGAAGGTGTACTCCTTCAACTCGTCGCGGCGTTCCTGGGTCTCCTTCTCGAGCCCCTTCTGGAACTTGTAGCCGATGTAGTAACCGTGCACGGCCTCGTCGCGGATGATGAGACGGATGAGGTCGGCGGTGTTGGTGAGCTTGGCGCGGCTCGACCAGTGCATCGGCAGGTAGAAGCCCGAGTAGAACAGGAAGCTCTCCAGCAGGGTCGAGGCGACCTTGCGCTTGAGCGGGTCATCGCCCTGGTAGTAGTCCATGACGATCTGAGCCTTCTTCTGAAGGTTCGGGTTCTCCTGCGACCACCGGAACGCCTCGTCGATCTCCTTCGTCGACGCGAGCGTCGAGAAGATCGAGGAGTAGCTCTTGGCGTGCACCGACTCCATGAACGCGATGTTCGTGTAGACGGCTTCCTCGTGCGGGGTGATCGCATCGGGGATCAGCGAGACGGCACCGACAGTGGCCTGCACCGTGTCGAGGAGGGTGAGCCCGGTGAAGACGCGCATCGTGAGCAACTGCTCGTCGGGGGTGAGGGTGTTCCACGACTGGATGTCGTTGGACAGCGGGATCTTCTCGGGCAACCAGAAGTTGTTCACGAGGCGATTCCACACCTCGACATCCTTGTCGTCCTGGATGCGGTTCCAGTTGATCGCCTGCACGTGGTCGACCAGCTTGAGTTTTTCGGGAGGGGTCATCATCTTTTCCTGTTCGAGAATCCCTGGAGCGTCAGAGCATGCAGCTGACGCACTCGGACATGTCGGTGCCCTCGAGCGCCATCTGACGAAGGCGAATGTAGTAGATCGTCTTGATGCCCTTGCGCCATGCGTAGATCTGCGCCTTGTTGATGTCGCGCGTCGACGCGGTGTCCTTGAAGAACAGCGTCAGCGACAGGCCCTGGTCGACGTGCTGCGTCGCGGCGGCGTACGTGTCGATGACCTTCTCGTAGCCGATCTCATACGCGTCCTGGTAGTACTCCAGGTTGTCGTTCGTCATGAACGCGGCCGGGTAGTACACGCGACCGAGCTTGCCTTCCTTGCGGATCTCGATCTTCGACGCGATCGGGTGGATCGACGACGTCGAGTTGTTGATGTACGAGATCGAGCCGGTCGGCGGCACCGCCTGCAGGTTCTGGTTGTAGATGCCGTGCTTCTGGATGGACGCCTTCAGCTCGGTCCAGTCCTCCTGCGTGGGGATGTGCTTGCCGGCGAAGAGTTCCTTGACCTTCTCGGTCTCGGGCACCCAGGCACGCTCGATGTACTTGTCGAAGAACTCCCCCGACGCGTAGGTGGAGTCCGCGAAGCCGTCGAAGGCCTGCTTGCGCTCGATCGCGAGGTTGTTCGACGCGCGCAGCGCGTGGAACAGCACCGTGTAGAAGTAGATGTTCGTGAAGTCGATGCCCTCTTCGGACCCGTAGAACACGTGCTCGCGGGCCAGGTAGCCGTGCAGGTTCATCTGCCCGAGGCCGATCGCGTGCGAGCGGTCGTTGCCGTCCTCGATCGAACGCACCGAGCCGATGTGACTCTGGTCGCTCACCGCGGAGAGAGCACGGATCGCCGTCTCGACGGTCTGGCCGAGGTCATCCGCATCCATCGACAGCGCGATGTTCATCGAACCGAGGTTGCAGGAGATGTCCTTGCCGATCTCCTTGTACGAGAGGTCCTCGTTGTAGGTGGTCGGCGTGTTCACCTGCAGGATCTCGCTGCAGAGGTTCGACATGTTGATCCGGCCCTTGATCGGGTTGGCCTTGTTCACCGTGTCCTCGAACATGATGTACGGGTAGCCCGACTCGAACTGGATCTCGGCGACGGTCTGGAAGAACTCGCGGGCGTTGATCTTGGTCTTCTTGATGCGAGCATCGTCGACCATCTCGCGGTACTTCTCGGTGACCGAGATGTCGCCGAAGGGAACGCCGTAGACCTTCTCGACGTCGTACGGCGAGAACAGGTACATGTCCTCGTCGTTCTTCGCGAGCTCGAAGGTGATGTCGGGCACGACGACACCCAGCGAAAGCGTCTTGATGCGGATCTTCTCGTCGGCGTTCTCGCGCTTGGTGTCGAGGAAGCGCATGATGTCGGGGTGGTGCGCGTTGAGGTACACCGCCCCCGCGCCCTGACGGGCACCGAGCTGGTTGGCGTAGCTGAAGCTGTCTTCGAGGAGCTTCATCACGGGGATGATGCCGGAGGACTGGTTCTCGATCTGCTTGATCGGCGCACCCGACTCGCGGATGTTCGACAGCAGGAGCGCCACGCCGCCACCGCGCTTGCTCAGCTGCAGCGCGGAGTTGATACCGCGTGCGATCGACTCCATGTTGTCCTCGATGCGCAGCAGGAAGCAGCTGACGAGCTCGCCGCGCTGTGCCTTGCCGGAATTGAGGAAGGTCGGGGTGGCCGGCTGGAAACGGCCGGAGATGATCTCCTCGACCAGGTTGATCGCGAGCTCCTCGTCGCCGTCGGCGAGACCGAGAGCGGTCATCACGACACGGTCCTCGAACCGCTCGAGGTAGCGCTTGCCGTCGAAGGTCTTCAGCGTGTAGCTGGTGTAGTACTTGAAGGCGCCGAGGAAGGTCGCGAAGCGGAACTTCTTCGAGTAGGCGAGGTCGTTGAGCTTCTGGATGAAGTCGAAGGAGTACTTCTCGATGACCGCACCCTCGTAGTACTCCTTCTCCACGAGGTAGTCCAGCCGCTCCTTGAGCGAGTGGAAGAACACGGTGTTCTGGTTCACGTGCTGCAGGAAGTACTCCCGTGCGGCGCGCTTGTCGGCGTCGAACTGGATCTTGCCGTCGGCGTCGTACAGATTCAGCATCGCGTTGAGGGCGTGATAGTCCATGCCCTCGAATGCCGGGTTGCCCTTGAATGCCACCTGCTCGGTCACTGCTGTTCCAGCTTCCACCGTCGCTCCAATCCGTCGCTCACGCGATCCACGTCGTCTTGTGTGCCGAAGATTTCGAGCCGGTACAAGTGCGGCACCTGACACTTGCGGCTGATGATGTCACCGGCGAGACAGAAGGACTCGCCGAAGTTGGTGTTGCCCGCGGAGATCACTCCGCGGATGTGGCGCCGGTTGCGCTCGTCGTTGAGGAACCGGATCACCTGTTTGGGCACGGCTCCTCGTTCGACGCCGCGCCCCTCACCCCCGCCGTAGGTGGGAGTCACCAGCACGAAGGGCTCGTCGATGACGAGATCACCCTCCTGCCGGTGGAGCGGGATGCGCGACGCCGGAAGCCCGAGCTTCTCGACGAAGCGCGCCGTGTTGCCGGACACGCTCGAGAAGTACACCAGGAGCGGCGCGGCTGTCGCGACGGCGCTCATGGTGCGTCACGCCAGGCGGGAGGCGAGTGCGTCGATCTTGTCGGGACGGAAGCCCGACCAGTGGTCCTCGTCAGTGACGACGACCGGCGCCTGCATGTAGCCGAGCGCCTTGACCTGCTCCAGAGCCGTCGGGTCTTCCGACAGGTCGTGGATCTCATACTCGATGCCCTTGGCATCCAGCGCGCGGTACGTCGCGTTGCACTGAACACAGGACGGCTTGGTGTAGACCGTGATCGACATCTCATCCCCTCAAATTCTTTGATTTCCGGCAGACCCCCCGCCGGGACTTCAATACTACATATGGGTACGGACATTGGGGGCGACCACAAGGGGTAGTAGTTACATCCCTGTAGTTTTCCACCGCTCTCCACTGCTACAACACAGGTTCTCCACCGTTTCTTCCACAGGCGCAGGCACCCTCTGAAGGGTCGCGAAGCGCGGAATCATGCGGCTTCGCATCCCCTCATCCAGATCCATCCACAGGGGGCACGATACGGGGGACATCCGACATTCGTTTTCCTGTGGAATGCGCCCTCCGGCGTGTCATCGGCGTGTCGCATCCACTCGAACATCCACCGCCGACGCCGCTCACCGGTACCGTTGTCTGGTGGCGGGATATCGGGATCTTCTTCGCACGCCCGGTGTGGCGCGCATGATCGCAGCTCAGCTGACCGCACGCTTCCCCAACGGGATGGCATCGCTGGCGATCCTGCTGCACGTGGAGCAGCAGACCGGCTCCTACGGCGCGGCCGGTCTCGTGCTCGCCGCCACCTCGGTCGGGCAGGCCGTCGCCGGCCCGATCACGAGCCGGTGGATGGGCGTCTGGGGGATGCGGCGCGTCATCACCCTCACCCTCAGCGTCTGCGTCGTCGCTGTGCTCGCCCTGGCCCTGCTCCCGCTGAACGTGCCGGGGTACATGGCGCTCGGCATGATCGCCGGCCTTTCGACCCCGCCGATCCAGTCGGCGGCGCGCACCATTTACCCGAAGCTGGTCAATTCGTCGCAGCTGACCCCGCTGTTCTCGCTGGATGCGTCGCTGCAGGAGATCATCTGGATCATCGCGCCGGTGGTCATCACCCTCGTCTCCACCCAGGTCGGCACGGTGCAGGGGCTGCTCCTGGTCGCGATCATCCTCGTCGGCGGCGGCGCCTGGTTCATCCTCTCCCCCGAGGTCGGACGAGTGCGCATCCCGCGCAGTCGGAATGCGTTCGGCAAGGTCGTGCTGAAGCCTCCTGTGATGCTCGCGACCGTCATCGGCTTCCTCCTCATCGGGGCGTGCGCGGCCGTCGAGGTCGGCGTCGTGGCGACGTTCGAGCACGGCAGCCTCGCCGCCGGCCTCGTCCTCGCGGTGTTCTCCGTCGGCAGCCTCGCCGGCGGCCTCGCGTTCGGTCACATTCCGATCGGACCCTGGGCGATGGCCCGCCGGTTCGTCATCGTCACCATCGGCCTCTCGTTGACGATGGTCTCGCTCGACGCCTTCTGGCTCGGCGGTACGCTGATCCTCGCCGGCATCGGCATCGCCCCGGCCCTCGCCGTGCTCTTCGCGATCACGACGGCGAGCGTAAAGTTCAGCGAGACGGCCGAGGCGTTCGGCTGGGCAGGCACCGGGCAGCTCATCGGCGCCGCAGCCGGATCCGCCATCGGCGGCTTCCTGGTCGACGCCACCGGCGGAGCGCGCGGTGCGTACCTCGCAGCAGCACTGTTCGCCGCCGTGGGCCTGATCGTCTCCGTCGTCTTCGTCCGTTCCTTCCCCGATCTGCGGCACCGCGATCCCAGTCCCTATCCAGACACCGAACCTGTGGCGGTCACCCCTTCATGAGCATCCATCCCCCTGTCAGCCCGCCCGCGATCGTCTGCGTCGGCGAGACGATGGCGCTGATCACTCCGACCGGAGCCGCGCTGGCGGACGCCGATGCCGCGACGCTCGGACTCGCCGGCGCGGAGTCCAACGTCGCCGCGGGAATCGTCTCCGCTGGGCACCGTTCGGCGTGGGCCTCCCGGCTGGGCGATGACCCGCTCGGTTCGCGGATCGCGTCGGAGCTCTCGGACCGCGGGATCGAGCTGTGGGTGCAGCGCGATGCGGATGCTCCCACCGGCGTGATGTTCAAGGATCCAGGCGCCGAGGGCTCCACGGTCTACTACTACCGGGCAGGATCCGCCGCGGCGTCGATGGCGCCGGGATTCCTGGCCGCCGACCAGCTCGCCGGTGTCCGCATCGTGCACACCACCGGGATCACCCCTGCGCTGTCCGCATCCTGCCGCGCGATGGTGGACGAGCTCTTCACCGAGGCACGTGCCGCGGGCGCGCTGGTCTCCTTCGATGTCAACGACCGCCGGCCGCTGTGGAGCATGGCGGATGCCGCCGCCACCCTCGCTCGTCTGGCCGACGCCTCGGACATCTGCTTCGTCGGACGCGATGAGGCCGAGCGGATCTGGGGCACGCGCACGGCGACGGAGATCCGCTCGCACCTGCCCGGATGCGATCTGCTCGTGGTGAAGGACGGCGAGATCGGCGCCACCGCGTTCCACGGCGATGCGGAGCCGGTCTTCGTCCCCGCTCCGCAGGTCGATGTCGTCGAGCCGGTCGGCGCCGGCGATGCCTTCGCTTCCGGCTTCCTCGCGGCGACCCTCGAGGATCGCCCCCTGGCCGAGCGCCTTGCGGCCGGTCACGCCGCGGCGGCCAGAGTGCTCACGATCGCCGCGGACATGCCGCCGATCCGCTGAGGCCGCTCCCCCCACGCCGCGGATACCGCACGTCGTCCTAGGCTGAACACATGTCTGCGCCACTCACGCTCCCCCGCATCGTCTGGGGCGATCCCACCGCTTCGCGCCGCGCCCTGCTCGTCCATGGACTGGGCTCGTCCGGGGCTCTCATGTGGCGACTCGGCACCGCGCTGGCCGACGATGGCTGGCAGGCGACGGCAGTGGATCTGCGCGGCCACGGCGATGCCCCACGGGCGCTGGACTACACGGTCACCGCCTATGGCGCCGACCTCGCGCAGACCAGACCAGACGGCAGCTCGTCCTGGGACGCCGTCATCGGCCACTCCCTCGGCGGCGCAGCGAGCATCGTCGCGGCGGCATCCGATCCGGGGTGGACACGACGGCTCGTGCTCATCGACCCGGCGATCCATGTCGACGGGCGCGACGCGAACGTCATCCGCAAGAGTCAGGAGCGCGCTTTCACCGATCCCCGGCTCGATGTCGTGCAGGCAGAGCATCCGCACTGGCATCCGCAGGACCAGGAGCTGAAGGTGGATGCCGTGCTGCGCACGAGCCGCTGGGCGGTCGAGCAGACCAGCGCGCAGAACAAGCCGTGGGATGTGCGAGCGGATGCCGCCAGGCTGAGCGTGCCGACCCACGTGATCGGCGCCGACCCCGCTGTCTACAGCCTCTTCACCGGCACGCTGGCCGAAGAGGTCATCGCGAGCAACCCGCACATCACGATGTCCGTCGTCTCGGGAGCCGGGCATTCCCTGCATCGCGACAAGCCGGACGAATCCATCCGCCAATTGCTGGAGGCTCTGGCATGAGTACGTTCGATCCCACCGCGTTCCTCCCGGACGACCTGCTGGAAAGGATCCGCGAGCGCGCACCGATCCATGACCGGGAGAACACCTTCCCGCAGCAGGATCTCGACGAACTGCGCGACGCCGGCTACCTGTCGATCCTGGTGCCGACCTCACGCGGTGGCGCCGGCCTCGGCCTCGCCGAGGCCGCCATCCTGCAGCAGCGGCTGGCGACGGCCGCACCGGCCACCGCGCTGGCGATCAACATGCACCTCGTCTGGACCGGTGTCGCCAAGGTCTTCTCCGATCGGGGCGTGCCCGGCTTGGAGTTCGTGCAGGACGGCGCGGCCGAGGGCGAGGTGTTCGCCTTCGGCATCAGCGAGGGCGGCAACGATCTCGTGCTGTTCGGCAGCGATACGGATGCCGCGCCACTCCCCGACGGCGGTTATGCGTTCACGGGCACAAAGATCTTCACCTCGCTCGCCCCGGTGTGGACGAAGCTCGGCCTGCACGGCCTGGACACCACGGGCGAGGATGCGCCGAAACTCGTCTTCGCCTTCATCGAACGCACCGATGAGGTCATCACCGGTGACGATTGGGACACGCTCGGCATGCGAGGCACGCAGAGCCGGACGACGCGCCTGAACGGAGCCGTCGCCCGACCCGAGCATGTCGTGCGCCGCATCGATCCCGGTCCGAACCCCGACCCGATCGTCTTCGGCATCTTCGCCGTCTTCGAGATCCTGCTCGCCTCCGTGTACACCGGGCTTGCACGGCGGGCGCTGGAGCTCGCCGTGGAGACGGCGCAGAAGCGCCGCTCGAAGAAGACCGGCGCGACCTACAGCCAGGACCCCGACATCCGCTGGCGGATCGCCGAAATGGGTCTCGCCTATGACGCCCTGCCGCCGCAGATCGCCACCCTCGCCCGCGATGTCGACGAGCTCGTCGACAACGGCGCCCGGTGGTTCCCGCTGCTCGCCGGCGTCAAGCATCGCGCCGTCGTGATGGCGAAGAAGGTCGTCGACGAGGCGATGCTGGTCTCCGGCGGCGGCTCCTACTTCACCTCGAACGAACTCTCCCGGCTCTACCGTGATGTCCTCGCGGGTGCGTTCCATCCCTCCGACCCGGAATCGGCTCATGCGACAGTGGCGACCGCGTGGCTGGGACCTTTGGAACCGTGACCGAATTCGGTCGAATTCGGAAGTAGATCCAGATTCGACCAACGATTTCCATTGAATCAAGCCCCGAAGAGTGCGAGGATCGCACCATGGGCACGAAGAAGAAGCACTCCCCTCTCGACGATGTGTCGAAGACCATCATCGAACTGCTGCAGGAGGACGGACGGCGTTCGTATTCCGACATCGGGCGGGTCGTCGGACTGAGCGAGGCCGCGGTACGCCAGCGCGTGCAGAAGCTGACGGAATCCGGGGTCATGCAGATCGTCGCCGTCACCGATCCGATGCAGCTGGGTTTTCGCCGTCAGGCGATGATCGGGATCCGGGTGTCGGGTGACGCGCGCCTCGTCGCCGAAGCGGTGGCCGCAATCCCGGCGATCGACTACGTCGTGATCACCGTCGGATCCTTCGACGTCCTCGCCGAGGTCGTGTGCGAAGACGATGAGGACCTGCTCGCGCTGCTGAACGACAGCATCCGCCCCATCGACGGCGTGCTCTCGACCGAGACCTTCATCTACGCCAAGCTGCAGAAGCAGCTCTACAACTGGGGGACCAGATGACCACGTCACGCCCGCGCGCATCCGAACCCGAGCTCCAGCAGATGGCGAAGGATCATCTCTGGATGCATTTCACCCGCCAGTCCACGATGGCCGAGAACGGGGTCCCGATCATCGTCAAGGGCGATGGGCACCACATCTGGGATGCGAAGGGCAAGCGCTACTTCGACGGACTGGCCGGGTTGTTCGTGGTCAACGCCGGCCATGGCCGGCGTCGCCTGGCTCACGCGGCCGCCCAGCAGGCATCCGAGTTGTCCTTCTTCCCGCTGTGGTCGTACGCGCATCCTGCGGCGATCGAGTTGGCCGATCGGCTCGCCGACGAGGCACCGGGCGATCTCAACCGCGTGTTCTTCTCCACCGGGGGCGGTGAAGCGGTCGAGACAGCACTGAAGCTCGCGAAGCACTACTGGAAACTGATGGGCAAGCCCACCAAGCACAAGGTCATCTCGCGCTCGGTCGCGTACCACGGCACCCCGCACGGGGCCCTGGCGATCACCGGCATCCCGGCAATGAAGTCGATGTTCGAGCCGGTCGCCCCCGGCGGCTTCCGGGTGCCGAACACGAACTTCTACCGCGCGGCGGAGATGGGCGCGCCCGCACACGATGAGGAGGCATTCGGCCGCTGGGCCGCGGACCGCATCGAGGAGATGATCCTGTTCGAGGGCGCCGACACCGTCGCCGCCGTCTTCCTGGAACCGGTGCAGAACTCGGGCGGATGCTTCCCTCCTCCCCCTGGCTATTTCGCCCGAGTACGCGAGATCTGCGACCGGCACGACGTGCTGCTCGTCTCCGACGAGGTCATCTGCGCATTCGGCCGTCTCG
The DNA here is from genome assembly GCF_045690355.1 of Microbacterium sp. LTA6. Taxonomy (NCBI): domain Bacteria; kingdom Bacillati; phylum Actinomycetota; class Actinomycetes; order Micrococcales; family Microbacteriaceae; genus Microbacterium; species Microbacterium sp. LTA6. The sequence continues at coordinate 2,566,008 of NZ_CP147855.1, read as the reverse complement.
GCCACACCTTCGCCTGCACCGGGTACGGCTACGTCCCCGACATGATCACGTGCGCGAAGGGGATGACCAGCGGCTACTCGCCGATCGGCGCGACCATCATCAGCGACCGGATCTACGAGCCGTTCTCGCACGGGCAGATGTCGTTCCCGCACGGCTACACATTCGGCGGCCATCCCGTCTCGGCGGCGGTCGCGCTGGAGAACCTCGCCATCTTCGACGAGGAGAGGCTCAACGAACGCGTCCGCGAGAACTCCCCGCTGTTCCGCGCGGAACTGGAGAAACTGCTCGATCTCCCGATCGTGGGCGATGTGCGCGGCGACGGCTACTTCTTCGGCATCGAACTGGTGAAGGACAAGGCGACCAGGGAGACATTCGACGACGCCGAGTCAGAGCGGCTGCTGCGCGGCTTCCTCTCCCCCGCCCTCTTCGAAGCGGGTCTCTACTGCCGCGCCGACGACCGGGGCGACCCCGTGATCCAACTCGCCCCGCCGCTGACCGTCGGCCCCGCCGAGTTCGCGGAGATCGAGCAGATCCTCCGCGGAGTCCTCACCCGCGCGGAAGACGTCCTCTGACCCCACCGTTCGTTGAGCGAGGGAGCGGAGCGACCGAGTCACGCCTCGTAGACGCGCTCCCCTTCGACCCAGGTGCCCAGCACCTCGGTCAGGCCGATCTCCTCGGCGGGATGCTCGAAGGGATCGCGATCGAGCAGCGCGAGGTCGGCGAGCATGCCGACGGCGATCGTGCCGGTCTCGTCCAGGTGATTCACCCGCGCCGAGCCCGCCGTGTAGGCGGCGAGCGCGGTGCCGAGGTCGATCGCCTGCTCGGGCAGGAAAGGGTCGTAGTCGCCCTCCCACTCGGTCGGCGCCGACCGGCGATTGACGGCGACGTGGATCGCCGCAAGCGGATTCGGCGTGCTGACCGACCAATCGCTCCCCGCGGCGAGCGCGGCCCCGGAGCGCAGCAGGTCACCGAAGGGGTACTGCCAGGCCGAGCGCGTGTCGCCGAGGAACGGGATCGTGAGGTCGACCATCTGCGGCTCGAGCGTCGCCCACAGCATCTGCATATTGGCCGTCACGTCGAGGGCACGGAAACGCGGGATGTCGTCGGGATGCACGACCTGGATGTGCGAGATGTGATGACGGTTGCCGCGCGGGCCGTTCCGACCCAGCGCCGCCTCGACGGCATCCAGACACTCGCGCACGGCGCGGTCGCCGATGGCGTGGAAATGCAGAGCGAAGCCGAGTGCGTCCAGGCGGCTGGCAGCCTCCTTCAGCAGTTCCGGTTCGACGAAGGAGATGCCGGAGTCTTCGCGCGGATGCCCATGACCGTCGCAGTACGGCTCGAGCATCGCCGCGGTGAAGTTCTCGGCGACGCCGTCCTGCATGATCTTGACGCTGCGCGCGGAGAACCGCCCCGCGGTGCTGGCTGCGCGCCGCGCCACGATGTCATCGATCTGCTCGAGACCGCGCGAGCGGTCCCACCAGAGCGCCCCGACGACGCGCCCGGTCAGCGCACCGGATGACCCGGCCGCGACATAGGCGGGCAGGGGGTCGCCGGCATCACCGTACTCGGTCCCGACGATCGCGTCCTGCCAGGCGGTGACACCGTAGGAATGCAGGTACTGCTGCCCCATGAGGAGCGCCTCCTGCAGCCGCGAAAGAGGCTCAGGCGGAAGCAGCCGGTTGACGAGCCCCATGGCTCCCTCATGCAGGGTCCCGCTGGGGTTGCCCGCGGCATCCCGCTCGATCCGCCCGTCGGCGGGGTCCGGGGTCTCCCGCGTGATCCCCGCCAGCTCCAGGGCGCGGGAATTCACCCAGGCTCCGTGCCCGTCGCGGTTCGGAAGGAACGCGGGGCGGTCAGGCACGACCGTATCGAGGTCGGCCGCGGTCGGCGTGCCGCCGGGGAAGGCGGACATCTGCCAACCGCCGCCGAGGATCCAGTCGTCATCCGGATGCGCACCCGCGTACTCGGCGATACGAGCGAGGTACTCGTCTCGGGTCGCGAGCGGGGCGAGATCGCAGCGGAGCATATCCAGGCCGCCCCAGACCGGGTGCACGTGGGCATCCTGGAACCCCGGGACCAGCAGACGGCCGGCGAGATCGATCACCTCGGTGTGCGGGCCGATCAGCGCGGACAGGTCGTGGCCGACGGCGCTGATGCGTCCGCTGGTGACGGCGACTGCCTGTGCGGTCGAGCGCGCGGCGTCCGCCAGGAACGCCCTGCCACCCTGGAAGACGAGATCTGCGTGGGACATGGTCAGCCTCCGGCCATCGTGCGGGCGATCTGCGTCGCGGAGTCGCCCGCACGCTTGAGGACGAGTGCCACCAGGGCGAGCGAGATCAGCGTGAGCACGAGCATGATCGTCGACACCGCGGCGATCTCTGGTCGCAATCCGCTGCGCAGCGCGGAGAGGACGTAGACCGGCCACGGCGTCGTGCCGGAGACCTGCACGAACGCCGAGACCACGGTGTTGTCCAGGCTCAGGGTGAACGAGAGCAGGAAGCCGGCCAGCACCGCAGGCATCGCCAGCGGCAGCGTGATCTTCATGAAGGTCCGTAGCGGTGTGGCGTACAGGTCTGCGGATGCCTCTTCGAGACGAGCATCCTGCCCGACCAGACGCGCCCGCACGATGTAGGAGACGATCGCGACCGAGAACAGCGAATGGCCGACGACGAGGCGTGCGGTGCCGTCGCTGAACAGGCTGATCCCGAGGTCCTGTCCGAGGAAGACGAGCCATGGCAGCAGCGCCACGGCATCCACGATCTCCGGAGTCACGGACACCAGCAGGAGCAGCCCGAGGAACCACCACACCCAACGCCCAGGCCGCCGCGCCATGGCGATACCGGCCAGCGTGCCCAGCAGCGACGCGAGGACCGCGGCGATGAGTCCGGTGCGGATCGACACCATCACCGCGTCACGGATCACCGGCTTCTCGAAGATCGCGGCGAACGGGGCCAGGCTGAACCCCTCCCAGGCGACGAGGAGACGCCCGGAGTTGAACGAGTAGGCGATGATCACGATGATCGGCAGGAACAGGAACGCGAAGACGATCACCGACCACACCGCGAGCAGGCGATTGCCGAGTTCCCCTCGACGGGCATTGCGAGTCATGATCCCTCCCCCAGGATGAGCCGACTGCGCGATCGGAACGGCAGCGTCGCCGCCCAGATCAGCACGGCCGCGATGCCGATCGACAGCATGATGACGATGATCAGCAGCACCGCCATCGCGGATCCGAGCGCCCAGTTCTGCGCGGTGCCGAACTGGCTCGCGACGAGCTGCCCGATCATGTTGCCCTGCGCGCCGCCGAGAACGGTCGCGGTGATGTAATCGCCCATCAGCGGGATGTACACCAGCAGCACACCCGCGATGATGCCGGGGCGGGCGAGCGGCACGGTGACCCGGAGGAAGGTGCTCACCGCATTCGCTCCGAGGTCCTTGCTCGCCTCGCGCAGCGGCGTGCTCACGCGGTCGAAGGCGACGAACAGCGGCAGGATCATCAGCGGCAGGTAGTTGTACACGACGCCGATGAGCACGGCGGCGCGGGTGTAGAGCACTTCGAGGGGACCATCGGTGACGCCGATGCCCTGCAGCAGGGTCGACAGCCAGCCTTCCGGGGCGAGGATGACCTGCCAGCCGAGCGTGCGCACCAGGAAGTTCGTCCAGAAGGGCACCATGACCAGCGCGAGCAGCAGCCCCCGTCGCTCGGGCGGCGCCTTCACCGCCATCCAATACGCCACCGGCATCCCGATGATCAGGCACAGCAGTGTGCCGAGCACACCGACCCAGAGCGTGTTCTGGAACGTGGTGAAGAACGTCGGAGAGAGCGCTTCGACGTAGCGGTCGAAGGAGAGGACGTCATTGGCGTGGGTGCCGAAGATGCCCGGTTTGTAGCCGAAGCTGAACCAGACGACCATTCCGATGGGAGCGACGAAGAACGCCAGCAGCCACGCCCATGCGGGAACGGCGAGCGCGAACCGGGGGCTACGCACCCGCGGCGGCCTTTGTGGCATTCCAGATCTCGACGACCCGTGCCTGCGCCTCGCCGACCTTGCCCTCGTGCATGGTCTCGATCTGCGCCTCGTCGAAGAAGACCATGTCGAGTCGCTCGAACCCGGCTGCCTCTGCCGCGGCTCTGATTCCGGCCGCTCCGGTGTCGTAGCCGATGTAGTCGACCTGGGCGAGTTGCGATTCCGGGGTGAGGATGAAATCGAGGAAGGCGTGCGCGGCCTCCGGATGCGGCGCCCCCGTGACCAGTGCCCAGTTGTCCATCCACAGTTCGGTGTCCGGCGCGCCCAGGACCCACTGCCACCGGTCGGGGTCCGGTGACTCCATGATGCCGATGCGCGCATCGCCGTTCCACGCCTGCATCAGCACATGAGACGCCTGCGGGATCGCAGCCCCACCGGGGTAGGAGTCGAAGGCGGAGATATGCGGGGCGAGCTCGCCGACCAGGAACGCCTCGCAGGCGTCGAGGTCGGCCGGGTCCGTGGTGGTCCAATCGATCCCGTTCGCCCAGTAGTAGATGCCGCACAGCGGGCTCGGATCGTCGAGGACCGAGGTCTTGCCCGACGCTTCGTTCTGGGCCGCGTCGATGAAGTCGCTCCAGGTCGTGAGCGGGCGGGTGATGACGGTCTTGTCGTAGACGAAGCCGGTCGTACCCCAGGCCTTGCAGATCGAGTACTCGTTCTTCGGGTCCCATTCCCGCCCGAGGAACGCAGGATCCATGTGCTCGATGTTCGGGATGAGATCGAGGTTCAGCTTCGCCAGCAGACCGTTCTCGATCATCTGCGGAATGAACACCCCCGTGGGCACGACGAGGTCGTAGCCGCTGGTACCCTTCGCGGCGACCAGCTTCGCGATCATCTCTTCGTTGGAGGCGAACGTGTCCATGACGACCTTGGCGCCGTGCTCATTCGTGAACGCCTCGACGACCTCGGGGGCGTCGTACTCGCCCCAACTGTAGATCGAGAGCGAATCCTCCAGGGTGCCGCCCGTCGCCTGCGCGGCCGGCTTGCCCTGTCCGCCGGGCGCGCAGGCGGTCAGAAGGCCCGCGGCACCGAGCGCCATCATCGTTCCCATGAAACCTCGGCGCGAGAGCTCACGGCGAAGAAGCGGCGCCGCGTTGCTGTCGGCGAGGATGCGGATGCTGTTGAAGTCGTTCATGGCACTCCCCTGTGTGGGTCGGTTGTGTCGGGTCAAGGAGTCGGATGCGGTCAGGCGGGCGCGGGCAGATTGATCACGTGCGTCGCCGTACTCGGTGCGCCTTCGGCGGCGAACAGGCGCACGTCGGCGGCATCCCAGACGCAGCGGATGTCGTCACCGGGCTGAAGGACCGGGGCGGCGGGTGCCGGCGTGCGCACGAGCATCTTCTGCTCCAGGCCGACGTCGACGAGCACCTGAAGGGTCTCCCCGAGGTGGGAGACGCCGAGGACGGTTCCCCGGACGCCGTCACCCTGTCTCAGCGGATCCTCGAGGCGGATGAACTCGGGGCGGATCGCCGCCACCGCCGCCCGGCCGGCGGCCACCACCTCACCGCCCCATCTCCCGGGAAGCACGCCGAGCGCCGTATCGACGGCGGCGCCGTCCGAATGCACGGTGCCGGGGATGAAGTTCTGCTGTCCGATGAACGAGGCGACGTACGCGGAAGCCGGCTCGGCGTAGATCGCGGCCGGAGCGTCGAGTTGTTCGATGCGTCCGGCCCGCATCACGGCGATCCGGTCACTCATCGACAGTGCCTCCGCCTGATCGTGCGTGACGAAGACGAAGGTCGTACCCAATCGCGCCTGCAGCAGCTTGAGCTCGAGCTGCATCTCCTCGCGCAGCTGACGGTCGAGAGCGGCGAGCGGCTCATCCAGCAGGAGGACGCTCGGCCGGTTGATGAGCGCACGGGAGAGGGCGATGCGCTGTTGCTGGCCGCCCGAGAGCTGGGTCGGCTTGCGGTCGGCGAACGAGCGCAGTTGCACCATGTCGAGCGCCTCGCCGACCCTGGTGCGCTGCTCGGACTTCGGCACGCGGCGCTGCTGGAGACCGTAGGCGACGTTCTCGGCGACCGTGAGGTGCGGGAACAGCGCGTACGCCTGGAAGACCGTGTTCACCTCGCGACGGTGGGGCGGCAGATTCAGCACACTGCGTCCAGAGATGCGGATGTCACCGGCGTCCGGATACTCGAAACCGGCGATCATCCGCAGTGTCGTCGTCTTCCCGCAGCCGGATGGCCCCAGGAGCGAGAGGAACTCGCCCGGTCGGACGTCGAGCGTGAGGTCGTCGACCGCCTTGGCGCTGCCGTAGAGCTTGGTGACGCCTTCGATGCTGACGCCACCCGCGTCTGTCGCCGCATCGCGCGTCATGGTCGACGCTGGCACTGTGCCGGTCATGGAACCTCCGCCGTCGGAATCGTTGGCCGCAGTCTGACACAGGATCCGTGCGGCGCATAGCGAAAACGGAAGAGAGTTAACATGATCGCAACGGTTTTCGTCGCCTAATCGGCAGTGCACCTCCGATTAGGACCGAGTTTGCTCGATCTCGCACCCGCTGGACTTCAGATCAGGAAGCCTCTCAGCAGCGCTTCGGACCCGGCGAGATGATCGCGCATCGCCGACTCCGCGGCATCGGGGCGACCGGCGAGGATCGCCGTGACGATGCGCTCGTGCTGCTCTCCGGAATGCTGGATGTTGCGGGGCATCAGCGGAAAGGTGTCGAGCCAGGCGTTGACGCCGGCCCGGTTCTCAGCGACGAGCGCGACCAGCGACGGCACCCCGGCCGCCTCGGCGATCGCCAGATGGAACAGCGTGTCCAGGCGCCGATACTCCTCCGGCCCCGCCGGCAGTGCGGCTTCGTGCCGTGCCCACAGCTCGGCCCTGGTCGCGGCATCCAGAGTTCTGCTCGCGGCCGCGTGCGCCGACCCGGCCTCCAGCACGAGACGGAGCCCGAGGACGTCATCGAGCTCGACGGGCGTCACGGCTCCCGCGACCGACGGCTGCGGGAGCGGATCCGCGATGAATGTGCCGCCGTAGCGACCTCGCTTCGGCAGCAGGTAACCGGTGTCGGCCAGTTCACGGATCGCGTCGCGCACGGTGTCACGGCTCACCCCGAACGACGCCGCGAGTTCCCGCTCGGGCGGCAACGAGTCCCCCGGAGCGACGACGCCGAGGCGGATGGTCTGCACGAGGCGGGCCACCGTGTCCTCCAGGGCGTTCCCACGGCGAAGCGGTCGATACACCGCCCGACGCACCTCGGCGAGGTCGCCGCCGTCTGCACCCGGAGGATCGATGCTCATAGCGGGGTCACGTAGGCGTTGCTGATTCCGCCGTCCACGACGAAGGCGCTGGCAGTGATGAAGGACGAGTCATCGGAGGCGAGGAACGCCACGGCAGCCGCCATCTCCTTGGGCTCGGCGAAACGGCCCATCGGCACGTGCACGAGACGACGCTGCGCGCGCTCCGGATCCTTGGCGAAGAGCTCCTGGAGCAACGGCGTGTTGACCGGCCCAGGGCAGAGAGCGTTCACCCGGATGCCCTGGCGAGCGAACTGCACACCGAGCTCACGCGACATCGCCAGCACACCGCCCTTCGAGGCCGTGTAGCTGATCTGCGAGGTCGCGGATCCCAGCAGCGCGACGAATGAGGCGGTGTTGATGATCGACCCTCGACCGGCCGGAACCATGTGCCGGAGCGCGGCCCGGCTGCACAGGTACACGCTCTTCAGGTTCACATCCTGGACGCGGTCCCACGCCGGCAGCTCCGTCGTCTCGATCGAGTCGTCGTCGGCCGGCGAGATGCCGGCGTTGTTGAAGGCGATGTCGATCCGGCCGAACTCGGCGGCGACGCCGTCGAACAGTGCGTTCACCTTGGCTTCGTCGGCGACGTCGACGGAACGGAACGCTCCGCCGATCTCGGCCGCGGCCGCCTCTCCGGTGGTCGGATCGACGTCTGCGATGACGACGAACGCCCCCTCGGCGGCGAACCGCTTGGCGGTCGCGAAGCCGATACCGCTCGCCCCGCCGGTGATGATGGCGACGCGATCCTTGAGTCGCTGGGTCAGATCAATGCTCATGTGTGTTCTCCGGTTGAGAGGTTCGGGTGAGAGGTTCGAGTGATGGGTAGGCGATGCGATCAGAGGGCATCGGTCGCGAAGAAGACGTTCTTGGTCTCGGTGAAATGCTCGGCGGCATCCGGCCCCAGTTCGCGCCCGAGACCCGACGCCTTCATGCCGCCGAACGGTGTCGCGTAGCGCACCGAGGAGTGGGAGTTCACCGACAGCACGCCGCTCTGCACGCCGCGCGCGACCCGCACCGCGCGGCCGAGGTTCTCGGTCCACACGGATCCAGCGAGCCCGTAGACGGTGTCGTTGGCGAGACGGATCGCGTCGGCCTCGTCTTCGAACGGCATCACCGCGACGACGGGTCCGAACACCTCCTGCTGCGCGATCCGGTCGGTGGGGCCTGCCAGCACCACGGTCGGCGCGAACCAGAAGCCGTCGCCTTCGGGCGCGGACCCTCGGAAGGCGATGTTCGCGTCGTCGAGGAACGACGACACCGTGTCGCGATGATTCGCCGAGATGAGAGGCCCCATGTCGGTGTCCGCGCTGCCGGGGTCGCCGACCCGCCACGAGGCCACCGCGGGCTCGAGCATCTCCAGGAAGCGGTCGTACACCGATCGCTGCACGAGCAGACGGCTGCGGGCGCAGCAGTCCTGGCCCGCGTTGTCGAACACCGACCCGGGAACAGCGGCCACAGCGCGCTCGAGGTCGGCGTCGGCGAAGACGATGTTGGCGCTCTTGCCACCGAGCTCGAGCGTCACAGGCTTCAGCGCCCTGGCGCATCCGGCAGCCACATCGATCCCGACCTCGGTCGAGCCGGTGAAGACCACCTTGCGCACATCCGGATGCTCGACCAGCCGCTGCCCGACAACCGATCCGGATCCGGTGACGACCTCGAGCAGCCCCGCGGGCAGCCCCGCTTCGATGGCCAGTTCGCCCAGGCGGATGGCCGTCAGCGGTGTGAGCTCGGCCGGCTTCAGCACGACGGCGTTGCCCGCGGCGAGCGCCGGCGCGAACGCCCAGGATGCGATCGTCATCGGGAAGTTCCACGGCACGATGACACCGACGACGCCATATGGATCATGGAAGGTCACATCGAGGCCACCCGCGACGGGGATCTGTCGTCCGGACAGCCGCTCGGGATCGGCGGAGTAGTAGTTGAGGACTTGGGCGACATGCGCAGCCTCCCACCGCGCCGAGGAGATCGGATGCCCCGAGTTCAGCACTTCCAGCTGCGCCAGCTCCTCCACCGCACCTTCGACGGCGCGGGCGAACGCACGCAGGGCATCAGCGCGCGCGAGCGGCGCGAGGGCCGCCCAGCGACGCTGCGCGGCGACGGCGCGTGCGATCGCGGCATCCGTCTCGTCGACGCCCGCGCGCGTGATGTCGCGGATCGGCGCGCCGGTGGACGGGTTGATGACAGTGAACGCGCTCATCGCGTTTCCTCCTTCTGCCGCGCAGCGAACGCGCGAGCCTGTGAGACGAGATCTTCGAAGAGCCGCCGGTCGTCGGTGTTCTCCTCCGGATGCCACTGGACGCCGACGAGGTATCCGTCGCCGACGCCCTCGAACGCCTGCACGAGACCGTCGTCGGATCGTGCGCTGACGGCAAGGCCGTCGCCGAGTCGCCCGATGCCCTGATGGTGGTAGCTGTGCACCGGGTAGGTTTCGTCTCCGAGGATCTGCGAGAGCGTCGACTCCGCCTCGATAGCCACCTCGTTCTCGGCGAACACGCCGCCGCCGATCCGATAGCGATCGGTGCCGAGAGACTCCGGCAGATGCTGTTGCAGCGTTCCGCCTCTGGCCACATTCACCAGCTGCAGGCCGCGGCAGATCGCGAGAACGGGGAGCCGCCGGCGCTCCGCTGCGCGGAACAGCGCCAGTTCCCAGGCGTCACGGTCGACTCGCGCCGCATCCGTCTGCGGGTGGCGCTCGGCCCCGTAGAGCTCCGGCTGCACGTCGGCACCCCCGGTGAGGATCAGACCGTCCAGACCCGCCACCGCGATGTCGGCGACCTGCTCGGCCTGTGGAGGCAGCAGCAGGGCGACGCCACCGGATGCGGTGACCGCGTTGAGATACACATCGGGCAGGAACGCCGCCCGCACATCCCAGACACCCTGCTGGGCGCGTTCCAGATACGTGCTGACGCCGATTCGAGGCGCGGATCGCACGTCAGAGTCGCTCGAAGCCACGGACGCGCTCCCAGTCGGTGACGGCGGCATCATAGGCTTCGACCTCGATACGCGCCTGGTTCAGATAGTGCTCCACCATGTCGTCGCCGAACGCATCGCGTGCGATCCGCGATTCGCTGAACAGCTGCGCGGCCTCGCGCAGCGTCGTCGGCAGGTGATCGACGCCCGCCTCGTAGGCGTTGCCGGTGAAGCGCTCGGGCAGCGCCAGTTCGTTCTCGATGCCGTGCAGTCCGCCGGCGATGATCGCCGAGATCCCGAGGTACGGGTTCACATCGCCGCCCGGCACCCGGTTCTCGACGCGGAGCGCGGAGCCGCTCCCGATCACCCGCAGCGCACAGGTGCGGTTGTCGATCCCCCAGGCCACCCCGGTCGGGGCGAAGCTGCCCTTCGCGAATCGCTTGTACGAGTTGATGTTCGGCGCGTACAGCAGCGTGAATTCGCGCAGGGTCGCCAGGATGCCGGCGATCCAGTGCTCCATGATCGGGCTGAACCCGTGCTCGCCATCGCCCGCCATCACCGGCGTTCCGTCCTGGTCGCGGAGGGAGAGGTGGATGTGGCAGCTGTTGCCTTCGCGCTCGTTGAACTTGGCCATGAACGTCAGCGCCTGTCCATGCTGCTCGGCGATCTCCTTCGCGCCGTTCTTGTAGATCGCGTGCTGATCGGCGGTCTCCCGCACCTCCGCGTAGCGGAACGCGATCTCTTGCTGACCGAAGTTGCACTCCCCCTTGACGCCCTCGCAATACATCCCCGCACCGTCCATGCCGTTGCGGATGTCGCGCAGCAGCGGCTCCATGCGGGTCGAGGCGAGGAGGTTGTAGTCGACGTTATAGTCCGTCGCGGGCGTCAGCCCCTCGTACTTGCGCGCCCAGGCATCGCGGTAGGTGTTCTCGAACACGATGAACTCGAGCTCGGTACCGGAGAAGGCGGTCCAGCCGCGCTCGGCCAGGCGGTCGCGCTGCCGATCGAGGATCGCGCGCGGCGATGGGCCGACCGGTTCGCCGTTCTGCCAGACGAGGTCTGCCATCACGAGCGCGGTACCGGGCAGCCAGGGCATGCGGCGGAGAGTCTCGGCATCCGGGCGCAGCACCATGTCCCCGTATCCGCGATCCCAGCCCGACATCGCGTAGCCGTCGACCGTGTTCATGTCGACGTCGACCGAGAGCAGGTAGTCGCACGCCTCGGCGCCGTGGTGAAGGATGTCCTCCTGGAACAGTCGAGCGGAGACCCGCTTGCCCACCAGCCGCCCCTGGGCGTCGGCGAAGGCCACGATCACGGTATCGATCTCGCCGGCTCCGATGCCGGCATCCAGCTGCTCGATGCTCAGGTTTCCCGACATCTGACGCTCCTGTCCTGTGTGCGGTGGAGCGATCAGCCGACCGGCTCCGCCCTCAGAGTAGAACACCTTCCGGGTTTAAAGGTAGACGAATCCACCATTGGATGCCACAATCGGGCGCTAGGTGCAGTCGGCGCCTGACTGCATGCGAATGGAGACCGGATGTCTGAGCAGAAAACTGGGTCGCGCAAGGTCGGTGGGGCGACCTATACCCGCGCCGGCAGCGATTACTTCGAGAAGCGGACACTGAAGCGATCCGCCGGGGTGTGGGGGCTGTGGGGTCTCGCGGTCGCCGCAGTCATCTCCGGAGACTTCTCCGGATGGAACTTCGGCATCGACTTCGCCGGCTTCGGAGGAATGCTCATCGCCTTCGCGATCCTGGTGCTCATGTACTACGGCATGATCTTCTCGATCGGCGAGATGGCCGCCGCGATGCCGCACACCGGCGGCGCCTATTCGTTCGCGCGCTCGGCCATGGGCCCGTGGGGCGGCCTCGTCACCGGCGCCGCCGAGACGATCGAATACGTCGCCACGACGGCGGTGATCGTCTACTTCTCCGCCTCGTATGCCAACGGCATCACCAGCGAACTGCTCGACTTCACCTTGCCGGGATGGGCGTGGTACGTCATCCTCTACGTCGTCTTCATCGCCCTGAACTCGGCCGGAGCCGCGATCTCGTTCCGCTTCGCGATCATCGTCTCCATCATCTCGATCGGTATCATCCTCGTCTTCTCAGTGATGGCCGCCTTCTCCGGCGCCTTCTCCTGGGATTCGCTCTGGAACATCGCGCCCGATCCCGGACAGACGGCGTTCCTCCCGCACGGCGTACTCCCGATCCTGTTCGCGCTCCCGTTCGCGATGTGGTTCTTCCTCGGAATCGAGGAGCTGCCTCTCGCCGCCGAAGAGTCGCACAACCCCACCCGCGACATTCCCAAGGCCGGGTTCTGGGCCCGCGGCACGCTCATCGTGACCGGCCTCCTCGTCCTGTTCCTGAACACCGGCATCCTCGGTGCCGAGGCGACCGGCGTGGCCGGCGAACCTCTCCTCGACGGCTTCCGCGCGATCGTCGGCGATCAGATGGCCGCCGTCCTCGCCCTGTTCGCCCTGATCGGTCTGCTCGCCTCGCTCCAGGGGATCATGTTCGCCTACGGCCGCAACATGTACTCGCTGTCCCGGGCCGGCTACTACCCTCGGTTCCTCTCGCTCACCGGTAAGCGCCAGACACCGTGGGTCGCTCTGGTCGTCGGCGCGGCGATCGGGTTCGTCGCCCTGATCGTGCTGGATGTCCTCGCCGCCGTCGACGCCGAAGGCGCCGGATCCGTGGCAGGTGCGATCGTTCTGAACATCGCGGTGTGGGGAGCGGTGCTCGCCTATGCGCTTCAACTGGTGTCGTTCATGGTGCTGCGCAAGAAGTACCCGAACGCCGACCGCCCGTATCGCAGCCCGTGGGGCATCCCCGGAGCCGTCATCGCCCTGGTGATCGCCGCGCTCATCTTCGTCGGCTTCCTGCTGAACCCGACGTTCGGGCCCGCGATCATCGCCATCGCGATCGTCTACGTCATCATCCTGGTCGGGTTCGGACTGTTCTTCCGTCACCGTCTGGTGCTCTCCCCCGAAGAGGAGTACGCCCTCTCCGGTGGAACGCACGGCGACCCGCAGGCCGAGGGCTACGACGCGATGGAGGGCGAGGTCTTCGGTACGAAGTAGGCCGACCGTCTTCGATTCGAAGTAGGCCCCACGCGGGGGCGCGGCCTACTTCGAATCGAAGTCGAACGCCTTCAACAACTCGAGCACCGCCTTGTCGCGCTCCTCGCCGCCATGCTCGAACATGTGCGTGACATGGGTGCGGAGGTGGTTCTCCAGGAGCAGACGGTTCAACGATTCCAGAGACCGCTGGATCGCACGCGACTGCGTGATGATGTCCATGCAGTACTCCTCGTTCTCGATCATCCGCGCGACTCCGCGCATCTGGCCTTCGAGGATGCTGGTGCGGTGCAATGCACGCTTCTTGATGTCTTCGATCACGGTTCGAGGTTAGTCGCCATGAAAGGATGACGTCATGCCGCGAACCCCGATGACGCAGCTCTCCCCCGCTGACCAGGTGCGCCTCCGCGCCCTGCGCCGCATGAAAGCGGTCGCGCTCGGCGCGCTCGTGTTCATGGCGGTCGTCTTCGTCGTGGCGTTCTGGCTGCAGGAGCGACAGCCGTGGCTGAGTTACGTGCGCGCTGCTGCCGAGGGCGGCATGGTCGGCGCGCTCGCGGACTGGTTCGCCGTCACCGCCCTGTTCCGCAGGCCGCTGGGCCTGCCGATCCCCCACACCGCGATCATTCCGAGTCGCAAGGATGAGATCGGCCGCAGCCTCGGGGAGTTCGTCGAGACGAACTTCCTCGAAGCATCCGTCGTGCGCACGAAGCTCTCCAGCACCGCCATCGCGCTGCGCGCCGGCGAGTGGCTCCGCCAAGCACCCCACGCCGAACGTGTGGCCACCGAGGGCGCAGCCGTCGCCACCGCGGTACTGAACGCGCTCAGCGACGACGACGTCCGCGATCTGATCACCGACCTCGCCCGCGAGCACCTGGTCTCCCCGGAATGGGGGCCGCCGGCCGGGGTCTGGCTCGGCAAGATCGTCGAGGCCGATGCGCACCACGGCGCCGTCGACCTCGCGGTGGACAGTATCGCGACCTGGCTGGACGCCAATGCCGTGGCGTTCCACGGCCTCATCTCCCGGCGCCTCCCCTCGTGGGTCCCCAAGCTCGCACACCGCTTCGTCGACGAGACCGCCTACAACGAGGCACTGCGCTTCGTGCATGCGGTGCAGGCCGACCGCCAGCACCCGGCCCGGCTCGCCGTCGACGGGTACCTCACCCGCCTCGCCGACAACCTGCAGCACGACCCCGTGACCCGGGCGAAGCTCGAGAACGCCAAGTCCACGTTGTTCGACAGCCCTCGGGTCGGCGCTCTGGCCGCCGAAGCATGGAACACCGCGAAGGCCGGGCTGCTCACTGCTCTCGCCGATCCCGAGAGCGGGTTGCGACGCCGCGCAACGCAGGCGCTGCAGGAGATCGGTGCACGCCTCACGACGGATGACGGCCTGCAGCGCCGTGTCGACACCTGGGTCGCCGATGCGGCCGTGTTCCTCGTCGACCGGTACCGGCACGACATCGCCTCGATCATCACCGACACCGTGGAACGCTGGGATCCGGCCGAGACGACGGAGAAGATCGAGCTCATGGTCGGCCGTGACCTGCAGTACATCCGGCTCAACGGCACCTTCGTCGGCGCCCTCGCCGGCCTCGCCATCTTCGCGATCGCCCACGCACTGATCCCCGGCGTCTGACGTGACCCCGCCGGCGAACCCCCTCGACAACGCGTCGCCGCTCCTCGCGACGGCCCTCGTCGCGAGGTTCCTCATCGAACTCGCCCTTCTCGTAGGCGCAGCGGTCGCAGCGTGGCGACTGGTTCCCGGTCAGTGGGGATGGGTCGCGGCCATCGTGGCCCCGGTCGCCGTCGCCGTCGTCTGGGGCCTCTTGCTCTCGCCGCGGGCTCGGTTCGTCCTTCCGGAGCCGATGAAGCTCGCACTCGAGACCGTGCTCTTCGTCGGCGTCGCCCTGGCGCTGTCCCTGACGGGACTCGGTGTCCCGGCGATCATCGGTTTCGTGGTCTGGGCCGTCGACCGCATCGCCATCGCCGTACTCACACCGCGCAGAGGGGCGCAACGCGTCACCTAGCGGATCGCGACGCCGTCCTTCCACACGTGGGACACCAGCGGCACACCGGGCCGGTAGGCGAGGTGGATGCGCGTCGGCGCGTCCAGCAGCACCAGATCGGCGCACGCACCAGGGACGATGACGCCGATGTCGTCGCGTCGCAGGGCCCGTGCTCCACCGGCCGTCGCGGCCCATACGGCTTCGGCGGGCGTCATGCCCATGTCGCGCACCGCGACGGCGATGCAGAACGGCATCGACGAGGTGAAGCTCGATCCCGGATTCGTGTCGCAGGCGAGCGCGACCGTCACGCCGGCATCGATGAGGCGACGGGCATCGGGATACGGCTGGCGGGTCGAGAATTCGACACCGGGCAGCAGCGTGAGCACGGTGTCGGACGCGGCGAGAGCCGCCACATCGGTGTCCGTCAGGTACGTGCCGTGATCGATGGATGCGGCGCCCAGATCGACGGCGAGCTGCACGCCCTCCCCCGGGCCCAGCTGGCTCGCATGCACGCGCGGCGCCAGTCCGCGAGCGATGCCCGCCTCCAGCACCCGGCGCGACTGCTCGACGGTGAAAGCCCCGGTCTCGCAGAAGACGTCGATCCACTTCGCATGCGGAGCGCAGGCATCCAGCATCCGCCCCGTCACGAGATCGACGTACTCGTCCGCACGATCGGCATACTCAGCCGGAACCACATGCGCGCCGAGGAATGTCACCTCGGGCGTCACCTCGGCGGCGAGGCGCACCAGCCGCTCCTCCGTCTCGACGTCCAGCCCGTAGCCGCTCTTGATCTCCACCGTCGTGGTGCCCTGGGCGAGCATCTCGTCGAGGAAGCCGCGCAACCGCCCGCGCAGTTCCTCCTCCGAGGCGGCACGCGTCGCCGCGACGGTCGAGCGGATGCCGCCGGCAGCATACTTCTGCCCCGCCATCCGCGACTCGAACTCGACAGCGCGGTCCCCGGCGAAGACGAGGTGGCTGTGACTGTCGACGAAGCCCGGGATCATCGCCCGCCCGTCGGCGTCGACGATCTCTGCGGCCGCCGGCGCCTGGGCGGATGGGCCCACCCAGGCGATCCGCCCGTCCTCGATGAGCACCGCCGCATCACGCAGAGTGCCGCAGAGGTCGCCGTCGGCTGCGACGTTGGTCGTCAGCTCCCCGATGTTCGTGATCAGCGTGCTCATCACAACATCGGCACCTTGAGGCCGCGCTCGCGGGCGACATCCTTGGCGTGCTCGTAGCCGGCATCGACGTGACGCATGACCCCGGTACCCGGATCGTTCGTGAGCACCCGCTCGAGCTTCTCCGCGGCAAGCGCGGAGCCGTCGGCGACCGATACCTGACCGGCGTGGATGCTGCGGCCGATGCCCACACCTCCGCCGTGGTGCAGGGACACCCAGGAAGCTCCGGAGGCGGTGTTCAGCAGCGCGTTCAGCAGCGGCCAGTCGGCGATCGCGTCGGAGCCGTCCTTCATGGACTCGGTCTCGCGGTAGGGCGAGGCGACGGACCCGGAGTCGAGGTGGTCACGGCCGATCACGATCGGCGCCTTCAGTTCACCGGATGCCACCATCTCGTTGAACTTGAGGCCGGCGAGGTGCCGTTCCTTGTAGCCGAGCCAGCAGATGCGGGCGGGCAGGCCCTCGAAGTGCACCTTCTCGCCTGCCTTCTCCAGCCACCGGTGCAGCGCCTTGTCTTCGGGGAACAGTTCGGCGATCGCGCGATCGGTCTTGTAGATGTCTTCCGGGTCGCCGGAGAGCGCCGCCCACCGGAACGGCCCACGGCCCTCCTCGAACTGCGGCCGGATGTAGGCCGGCACGAACCCGGGGAATTCGAAGGCGCGGTCGAAGCCGCCCAGAACCGCTTCGGCGCGGATCGAGTTGCCGTAGTCGAAGACAGCAGCACCGGCATCCTTGAAGGCCACCATCGCGGCGACCTGCGCGGCCATGGACTCCCGCGAACGGCGAGTGAACTCCTCAGCGTCCCGCTCGGCCTCGGCCTTCCAGTCGGCGACCGAGATCCCGATGGGCAGGTACGCGAGCGGGTCGTGCGCGCTGGTCTGATCGGTCACGATGTCGATCGGCACACCGCGGCGGAGCAGTTCGGGGAACAGCTCTGCCGCGTTGCCGACGACACCCACCGAGAGCGCTTCGCCCGCGTCCTTGGCGGCGATGACGCGGGCCACCGCGGCGTCGAGGTCGGTGGTGTACTCGTCGAGGTAGCCGTGCTCGACGCGGCGCGAGAGACGCGACTCGTCGACGTCGACGATCAGCACGACGCCGTCGTTCAACGTCACGGCCAGCGGCTGGGCGCCGCCCATGCCACCGGCTCCACCGGTGAGGGTGAGCGTGCCCTTGAGGGAGTCACGCCCGAGCGAACGGGCGACGGCCGCGAAGGTCTCGTAGGTACCCTGCAGGATGCCCTGGGTGCCGATGTAGATCCATGATCCGGCGGTCATCTGCCCGTACATGATCAGACCCAGCTCTTCGAGCTTGCGGAACTCAGGCCAGGTCGCCCAGTCGCCGACGAGGTTGGAATTGGCGATGAGGACGCGCGGTGCCCACTCATGCGTACGGAAGACACCGACGGGTTTGCCGGACTGCACGAGCAACGTCTCGTCGGGTTCCAGCTCGTCGAGGGTGCGGATGATCGCGTCGTACGCCTCCCAGCTGCGCGCGGCCTTCCCCGTGCCGCCGTAGACGACGAGGTCCTCGGGGTGCTCGGCGACCTCGGCATCGAGGTTGTTCATCAGCATGCGCTTGGCAGCCTCTGCGCCCCAGCTCTTCGCGGTGCGCACGTTGCCGCGCGCTGCGCGGATGTTGCGTGGTTCAGACATTCACGTACTCCTTTGCGGTGCGGGCGACAGCGCCCGACTGGACGAGTTCGGTGACGGCTTCCATCTCCGGGGACAGGAAGCGATCGGGGCCGGGACCGGCGGCGACGGTGCGGACGAGGTCGCGGACCGCACCGGTGGCCGGCCCTGCCTCGAGCGGTGCGCGCAGGTCGAGTGCGCGGGCTGCAGTGAGGATCTCGATGGCGAGCACCCGGCCGAGCCCGTCGATCGCGCGACGGAGCTTTCGAGCCGCTGCCCACCCCATCGACACGTGGTCCTCCTGCATCGCGGAAGAGGGAATGGAGTCCACGGATGCCGGAACGGCGAGGCGCTTCAGCTCCGAGACGATGCCGGCCGCGGCGTACTGAGCGATCATGAGACCGGAGTCGACACCCACCTCGTCGGCGAGGAACGGCGGAAGTCCGTGGCTGCGCGCGGGGTCGAGCGCACGGTCGGTACGTCGCTCGGAGACCGAGGCGACATCGGCGACCGAGATGGCCAGGAAGTCGAGGACGGCGGCGACCGGTGCGCCATGGAAGTTCCCGTTCGACTCGATCCGCCCATCCACGGTGATCACCGGGTTGTCGATGACGCTGGCGAGTTCGCGGCCGGCGATCATCGCGGCGTAGCCCATGGTGTCGCGGGCGGTGCCGTGCACCTGCGGCGAGCAACGCAGCGAGTACGCATCCTGAACACGTCCGTCATCCGGGCCCTTGTGGCTGGCGACCATCGGCGAACTCGAGAGGAACGCGCGCAGGTTCGCGGCCGACGTCGCCTGCCCTTCCTGCGGACGCAGAGCCATCAGATCGGCGGCGAACACCGCATCGGTGCCGAGCTGCGATTCAACCGACATCGCGGCGGCGATATCGGCCGTGACGAGCAGCGCCTCCAGGTCGTGCAGCGCGAGCACGAGCATTCCGAGCATGCCGTCGGTGCCGTTGATGAGCGCGAGCCCCTCCTTCTCGACCAGCGTGACCGGCTCGATGCCGGCGGCGGTCAGTGCCTCGGATGCCGGACGCAGTGCACCGGCGGCGTCCCTGACCTCGCCCTCCCCCATCGCGGCGAGGGCGATGTGCGCGAGGGGCGCGAGGTCACCGGAGCATCCGAGTGAACCGTACTCACGCACCACCGGGGTCACTCCGGCGTTGAGCATCGCGGCGTAGGTCTCCACGACGATCGGACGCACACCGGTGCGCCCAGAGGCAAGAGTCTGCAGGCGGAGCAGTTGCAGCCCGCGGATGACCTCGCGCTCGACTTCGGCACCCGTGCCGGCGGCGTGCGACCGGATCAGGCTGGCCTGCAGCTGGAGTCGACGATCGGGGGCGATGAACGTGGTCGCCAGCGCGCCGAAGCCGGTGGAGACGCCGTAGTGCGGGTGCGGATCGGCAGCAAGGCCGTCGATGACGTTGCGCGTGTGCGCGACACGGTCGAGAGCCTCAGCGGCGATGACGACGGGAGCGCCGTCGCGAGCCACCGCGACGACATCGGCGGGGGCCAGCGGCTGGTGGCCGACGAGAACGGAAGGCAGATCACTCATGCTTCGATTCCACACCCGACAGCTCGACGCCGACAGCGGTTCATGACATCCTGTGTCTGTGATCCCAGACAAAGCCCAGACCGCACAGGTCCCCGCGGCCGACGGCACGCTTCGCATCCTCCGATACCTGGCCGGCCGCCCCGCACCGGTGGCCGCATCGGCGATCGCCCGTGAGCTCGGACTGCCCCGCTCGACCGTCTACCACCTGCTGTCGACGCTGTCGGCGCACGGGTTCGTCCTGCACCTGAGCGAGGAGCGTCGATGGGGCCTCGGTACCTCAGCCTTCGAACTCGCCGGCGGATACGCACGCCAGCAACCACTGGCGCGACTCGGTCGCACGCTGGTCGGGGCCCTCTCGGATCGACTCGGAGAAAGCGCACACCTCGCCGTCATGAGCGGCGGTGACGTGCTGTACATCGTCGAGGAACGCGCACCCCGACGGCCGGCACTGGTGACGGAGGTGGGCGTCCGTCTGCCGGCGCACCTCACGGCCAGTGGACGGGCGATGCTCGCCGTGCTTCCGAGGGAGCAGGTCAGAGCGCTCTATCCGAATGCCTCTGCGTTTCCGGATCGCACTGGCCGTGGACCTCGCACACCGGGTGAGCTGCGCGAGCTGCTCCGTGAAGTACGAGCCCGCGGCTTCGCCGTCGAGGACAGCGAAATCGCCGACGGACTTCGATCGGTCGGCGCCGCCGTGCGCGACCACTCCGGCTGGCCGGTGGCCGCGGTGGCCGTCACCTGGGGCGGAGATGACGTAAACGAACAGCAACTGGCTGAGTCCGTCAAAGAGACAGCTGCGCTTCTGGAGTCCCGTTTGAAGAGGTGAACGGGCGTGCTGCGACGTTAACGCAGAAAAGCCACCCTCTCGAGTGGCTCTCCTGGTTGTGTTGTTAACGCGAAATGGCCACCCAACGATGGGTGGCCATTTGCTTAAAAGAAGTCCGGCGGTGTCCTACTCTCCCACAGGGTCCCCCCTGCAGTACCATCGGCGCTGTGAGGCTTAGCTTCCGGGTTCGGAATGTAACCGGGCGTTTCCCTCACGCTATGGCCGCCGAAACACTATTGATGTTTCAATCAAAACACATAACAAAGTCATTGTTATGTGGTTCTCGACCGTACATCGAGAACCACTCAGTGGACGCGTAGCACCAACAAACGGGTGTGTTATCAAGTCATCGGCTTATTAGTACCAGTCAGCTGCACACGTTACCGTGCTTCCACATCTGGCCTATCAACCCAGTAGTCTGGCTGGGAGCCTCTCACCCGAAGGTATGGAAATCTCATCTTGAGGCCGGCTTCCCGCTTAGATGCTTTCAGCGGTTATCCATCCCGAACGTAGCTAATCAGCGGTGCTCCTGGCGGAACAACTGACACACCAGAGGTTCGTCCAACCCGGTCCTCTCGTACTAGGGTCAGATCCTCTCAAATTTCCTACGCGCGCAGCGGATAGGGACCGAACTGTCTCACGACGTTCTAAACCCAGCTCGCGTACCGCTTTAATGGGCGAACAGCCCAACCCTTGGGACCTACTCCAGCCCCAGGATGCGACGAGCCGACATCGAGGTGCCAAACCATGCCGTCGATATGGACTCTTGGGCAAGATCAGCCTGTTATCCCCGAGGTACCTTTTATCCGTTGAGCGACAGCGCTTCCACAAGCCACTGCCGGATCACTAGTCCCGACTTTCGTCCCTGCTCGACCTGTCAGTCTCACAGTCAAGCTCCCTTGTGCACTTACACTCGACACCTGATTACCAACCAGGTTGAGGGAACCTTTGGGCGCCTCCGTTACTTTTTGGGAGGCAACCGCCCCAGTTAAACTACCCACCAGGCACTGTCCCTGAACCGGATTACGGTTCGAAGTTAGATATCCAGAGTGACCAGAGTGGTATTTCAACAATGACTCCACATGAACTAGCGTCCACGCTTCAAAGTCTCCCACCTATCCTACACAAGCCACACCGAACACCAATACCAAGCTGTAGTAAAGGTCACGGGGTCTTTCCGTCCTGCTGCGCGTAACGAGCATCTTTACTCGTAATGCAATTTCGCCGAGTTCGCGGTTGAGACAGTTGGGAAGTCGTTACGCCATTCGTGCAGGTCGGAACTTACCCGACAAGGAATTTCGCTACCTTAGGATGGTTATAGTTACCACCGCCGTTTACTGGGGCTTAAATTCTCAGCTTCGCCTTGCGGCTAACCGGTCCTCTTAACCTTCCAGCACCGGGCAGGCGTCAGTCCGTATACATCGTCTTGCGACTTAGCACGGACCTGTGTTTTTAGTAAACAGTCGCTACCCACTAGTCTCTGCGGCCTCCAAACGCTTTTGGGAGTAAATCCCTATACGCCGAAGGCCCCCCTTCTCCCGAAGTTACGGGGGCATTTTGCCGAGTTCCTTAACCACGATTCTCTCGATCTCCTTGGTATTCTCTACCTGACCACCTGAGTCGGTTTGGGGTACGGGCGGCTTGAACCTCGCGTCGATGCTTTTCTTGGCAGCATAGGATCATCCACTTTTTATCCGCATCGTGTCTCAGCCTATGTGAGTCGCGGATTTGCCTACGACTCGGCCTACGCACTTGCACCAGGACTACCATCGCCCGGCTGGACTACCTTCCTGCGTCACACCTGTTAATACGCTAACCGCACCAGAATGGGGTCGTGCGCTAGGCCCAGAGCGTCACCCCGAAGGGATCAGTCACTGGGATTCAGACACTTAGCACTACTGGATTAGCTTGGGCGGTTCTTCGCCGGTACGGGAATATCAACCCGTTGTCCATCGACTACGCCTGTCGGCCTCGCCTTAGGTCCCGACTTACCCAGGGAAGATTAGCTTGACCCTGGAACCCTTGGTCTTTCGGAGGACGTGTTTCTCACACGTCATTCGCTACTCATGCCTGCATTCTCACTCGTGTAGCCTCCACGGCTGGTTCACACCGCCGCTTCGCTGGCCACACGACGCTCTCCTACCCATCAACACGGCTGGACCACGAAGGCCTACCAATAATGTCAATGCCACAACTTCGGTGGCGTGCTTGAGCCCCGTTACATTGTCGGCGCGGAATCACTTGACCAGTGAGCTATTACGCACTCTTTCAAGGGTGGCTGCTTCTAAGCCAACCTCCTGGTTGTCACAGCAACTCCACATCCTTTCCCACTTAGCACGCGCTTTGGGACCTTAGTTGGTGGTCTGGGTTGTTTCCCTCTCGACTATGAAGCTTATCCCCCACAGTCTCACTGCTGCGCTCTCACTTACCGGCATTCGGAGTTTGGCTGACGTCAGTAACCTTGTAGGGCCCATCGGCCATCCAGTAGCTCTACCTCCGGCAAGAAACACGCAACGCTGCACCTAAATGCATTTCGGAGAGAACCAGCTATCACGAAGTTTGATTGGCCTTTCACCCCTATCCACAGCTCATCCCCTCAGTTTTCAACCTAAGTGGGTTCGGTCCTCCACGACGTCTTACCGTCGCTTCAACCTGGCCATGGATAGATCACTTCGCTTCGGGTCTAGGACATGCGACTGAATCGCCCTATTCAGACTCGCTTTCGCTACGGCTACCCCACACGGGTTAACCTCGCCACATATCGCTAACTCGCAGGCTCATTCTTCAAAAGGCACGCTGTCACCCCTACTAAGGAGGCTCCAACGGTTTGTAAGCAAACGGTTTCAGGTACTATTTCACTCCCCTCCCGGGGTACTTTTCACCTTTCCCTCACGGTACTTGTCCGCTATCGGTCATCTGGGAGTATTTAGGCTTATCAGGTGGTCCTGACAGATTCACACGGGATTTCTCGGGCCCCGTGCTACTTGGGATACTCTTCGCGCCAAGAGAGGCATTTCGACTACGGGGTTGGCACCCTCTATGACCGGCCTTTCAAGACCGTTCGTCTATACCTTCTTGTAACGCCGCCATCTCGGCAGAAATGACTGAAAAGTCCCACAACCCCCAACGTGCAACACCTGCCGGCTATCACACACGCTAGGTTTAGCCTGTTCCGGTTTCGCTCGCCACTACTAACGGAATCGCGGTTGCTTTCTCTTCCTGTGGGTACTGAGATGTTTCACTTCCCCACGTTCCCTCTACCCGCCCTATATATTCAGGCGGGAGTCACTAGGTCGGCACGCCGCCCAGCGGGGTTTCCCCATTCGGACACCCTCGGATCAAAACTTGCTTATCAGTTCCCCGAGGCTTATCGCAGATTGCTACGTCCTTCTTCGGCTCCAGATGCCAAGGCATCCACCGTTTGCTCTTAAAGACTTGAAATCACATGAGTTTGAATCAAAAACTCGACCCAGTCACTAAAACTGGATCTGAAATTGACTAATGATCTTTAAGATCATCTTGTGCAACACACTCAAAGAGTGCATTGCAAGATGCTCGCGTCCACTGTGTAGTTCTCAAAGTACGGGCGGTGCCCCAATCCACAACCCCACAAAACCGGGGGAAACAGAAAGAGGCCCAGAGTAACCGACTGCGCTCACAACCCCGAAAGGTCAAAGCTCATCCGGTCCCTCAGGACCCAACAGCGTGCAGATGCAACATCCGAAACCCTCCCCGTTCCAACCGCAAGCGGTGTACTAGAAGAAACTTTCATCGATCGCACCATGTCAAATGTTCCACCCATGAGCTCCCAGCGAACCACGAACGGGCCCGATCTGGGGTCTGGACAGCAAAGCTGCCAGTTGCTCCTTAGAAAGGAGGTGATCCAGCCGCACCTTCCGGTACGGCTACCTTGTTACGACTTAGTCCTAATTACCGATCCCACCTTCGACGGCTCCCTCCACAAGGGTTAGGCCACCGGCTTCAGGTGTTACCGACTTTCATGACTTGACGGGCGGTGTGTACAAGACCCGGGAACGTATTCACCGCAGCGTTGCTGATCTGCGATTACTAGCGACTCCGACTTCATGAGGTCGAGTTGCAGACCTCAATCCGAACTGGGACCGGCTTTTTGGGATTCGCTCCACCTCGCGGTATTGCAGCCCTTTGTACCGGCCATTGTAGCATGCGTGAAGCCCAAGACATAAGGGGCATGATGATTTGACGTCATCCCCACCTTCCTCCGAGTTGACCCCGGCAGTATCCCATGAGTTCCCACCATTACGTGCTGGCAACATAGAACGAGGGTTGCGCTCGTTGCGGGACTTAACCCAACATCTCACGACACGAGCTGACGACAACCATGCACCACCTGTTTACGAGTGTCCAAAGAGTTGACCATTTCTGGCCCGTTCTCGTATATGTCAAGCCTTGGTAAGGTTCTTCGCGTTGCATCGAATTAATCCGCATGCTCCGCCGCTTGTGCGGGTCCCCGTCAATTCCTTTGAGTTTTAGCCTTGCGGCCGTACTCCCCAGGCGGGGAACTTAATGCGTTAGCTGCGTCACGGAATCCGTGGAATGGACCCCACAACTAGTTCCCAACGTTTACGGGGTGGACTACCAGGGTATCTAAGCCTGTTTGCTCCCCACCCTTTCGCTCCTCAGCGTCAGTTACGGCCCAGAGATCTGCCTTCGCCATCGGTGTTCCTCCTGATATCTGCGCATTCCACCGCTACACCAGGAATTCCAATCTCCCCTACCGCACTCTAGTCTGCCCGTACCCACTGCAGGCTGGGGGTTGAGCCCCCAGATTTCACAGCAGACGCGACAAACCGCCTACGAGCTCTTTACGCCCAATAATTCCGGATAACGCTTGCGCCCTACGTATTACCGCGGCTGCTGGCACGTAGTTAGCCGGCGCTTTTTCTGCAGGTACCGTCACTTTCGCTTCTTCCCTGCTAAAAGAGGTTTACAACCCGAAGGCCGTCATCCCTCACGCGGCGTTGCTGCATCAGGCTTCCGCCCATTGTGCAATATTCCCCACTGCTGCCTCCCGTAGGAGTCTGGGCCGTGTCTCAGTCCCAGTGTGGCCGGTCACCCTCTCAGGCCGGCTACCCGTCGACGCCTTGGTGAGCCATTACCTCACCAACAAGCTGATAGGCCGCGAGCCCATCCCCAACCGAAAAATCTTTCCAAACGTTGACCATGCGGTCACGTCTCGTATCCAGTATTAGACGCCGTTTCCAGCGCTTATCCCAGAGTCAGGGGCAGGTTGCTCACGTGTTACTCACCCGTTCGCCACTGATCCACCCAGCAAGCTGGGCTTCACCGTTCGACTTGCATGTGTTAAGCACGCCGCCAGCGTTCATCCTGAGCCAGGATCAAACTCTCCATAAAAAGAAATTGCATACCCCACCGGGAAAACGGTGACGCAGCGAGTTTGATACCGACCAAAGAGACAAATTCATTGCTGACTTCATCCGAATGCCAACCCCCAACAAAGGGGATTGGTCTTTGATCCAAAGGAATTCTCAACCAAACCAAAAGGCTTGGACGAGGATAATTTGGCATTTGACAAGTGCACGCTGTTGAGTTCTCAAGGATCGGATGCTCCCACGACCCAGCCATCACGACCAGGCCCGAAGGGCAACTTCTCTATCTTATCTTCGCTATTCGGCCTGTCAAATCGACGCGCCGAGTGGCTTAGAACCAGATCTGCTGTCCGGCGCTCAAGGCGCCGAGGCAACTTCACTAGCTTATCCGTTCCGGCGAGCTTGTCAATTCGACGACCGCCGGGGTGGATTCTCCAGCTTGGACAGAAGACTGTCCCGATCCGCTCCGAGGAGAGGATCTTGGTGGAGGTGGTTCTCCGCTTGAGGGGGGTAAGGCTCTCGGCCTCTCCGCTTCCCTGTGGGGCGAACAAGTAATAAGTTACGCGGATCCCGGGGTTTGGGCAAATCAGGACGGACCGCCGGGCGTGTCGCCCCGGCTTCGCGGATCTCTCAGCCGCGCGGCGGCCTCCTCGTCCCCCAGGGCGTACGCAGGTGCACCGCCTCCGCACTCCCCCCGGCGGCGGCGCTCTCGAGGAAGTCGACAGCAGCACCGGGGCCGCCTTCACGCAGTGCATCCTGCGCACGTGCGAACAGCGCCTCGGACGCTTACGGATTCGTGCCGTCGTCCATGACGCTCACACCATGACCAGTGCCCGAAGACACAGAAAAGGCCCCGCCGGAGCGGAGCCTCTTCTTCACTGTCTCAACACAGTGTGGACCTAAGGGGATTCGAACCCCTGACCTCCTCGATGCGAACGAGGCGCGCTACCAACTGCGCCATAGGCCCGTGTGATCGTCAACTACGTTATCACGCCACGAGCGGACCGAAGATCCGTTCAGCCTGCGGCCCGACGAGCGAGCATCTCGCGGACATGCGTTTCGATCTCCGCGTCATCTACGAAGCCCATCCGCGCATAAGGAGACGTCGCCGCCGGGATCTGGGGCGGTGCAGGTCGCGCCATGCGTTCCGCCCGCTCGCGGAGTTCCGCCAGCCGCGCCGCCTTGCGACGCTCGTCCTGCGCATCGATCTCAGCGCGGGCTGCCTGAGCTCGAGAACCTGCAACCGATACCAGCGGCTCCGGCAAGGGCCGCGGCGTCCAGCTCGCCCGTCCCTGGTCGTGCAACGGCGGCGCGACGCGGGGAGCGGCCGCGATGGGCCTGGGCACCGACCGACGGGCTGCACGTGACGCGACCGCCGCCATCTGCTGGAGTGCGACGCCGGCCAGCACCACGGTGCAACCGCCGATCCAGAGCAGCATCTGCGCTCCGGTTGCGACGACCTGCCAGACGCCGAGCCCCACCAGTGACGCTCCGACGAGCAGCGTGGTGGTCGCTGCCACCCGAACGCGCCGTCTGGCTCGCGCCTGTCGTACCGCAGGATCGGCTCGCGTCGCAGCGAGTTCGCGGCGCAATTCCTCGAGCTCGGCTGATTCCTTCTCCGCCTGCACGCGCTTGGCGAGCTTCTGCTGGGCGAGCGCCGTGCGCGCGTTGAGTTCGAGCCGCACCTCGCCGGGAGTCTCACTCGTCTCGGCGAGCACGCGCAGCGCCTGATTCAGGCGTACGGCGTTGCGCTCCGCCGCGTTGTATTGAAAACGTCCACGCCAGGACGGCAGCAGGTACAGCATCCAGAGGAGCACAGCGACGAGCACGATCACTCCCCCGCTCAGCACCGGCCCATCCATACGGTCAACGGTAAGCGACCGGACCCCGCCTGCTCGGTCAGTCCCGGCGCGTGTCGCGGCCAGAACCCGTATTCGGGCCGATGCGGGTGAGCGAACGCGTCGGTCGATCCCGCTCAGCGAGCCAGGCGATCGGTGGGCGGGATGGTCGCCGCGTCGGCCGGCACCTGCCCGTTCAGCCATCGGGCGAGGACTCCCTGCGGAACGTCCTCGCGAGTCAGCGCGAACGCATAGTGATCGCGCCAGTCACCGTCGATGTGGATGAAGCGGCGACGAAGACCCTCGTAACGGAAGCCGAGCTTCTGGACGATGCGCAGACTCGCGACGTTCTCCGGGCGGATGCAGATCTCCATCCGGTGCAGGCCGTACTCGACGAAGCACGCATCCGTCGCCAGAGCGACCGCGGTCGGAGTGATCCCCTTGCCCGCGAACCTCTCGCTCACCCAGTAGCCGATCGTCGCCGACGCCAGTGAACCGCGGGCGATGCCCCAGACGTTCAACTGCCCGGCGATCTCTCCTTCGTACTCCATCACAAAGGGATACCCGGCGCCGTCCCGGTACTGCTGGAGCAGACGACGGATGCTGAGTCGCATGTCGAAGGACACGGACCCGTAGGGAATCGTCGCCTCCCAAGGCTGCAGCCAGGAACGGTTGCTCAGCAGCTCATGCTGGAGCGCGCGTGCGTCACGGGTGCGCACGAGACGCAGCTCTACCGGACCGTGCCGCATTCCCACCGCCAGATCCATCAGCATGACGCCGTTGGGCCGCCTAGAGGCGTTCCGCGAATTCCTTGAGCCACGGCCGCAGCTCCGGCCCGAGGTCTTCCCGGTCGGACGCGAGCTGCACGATCGCCTTGATGTAGTCGACACGGTCGCCCGTGTCGTAGCGCCGTCCCCCGAAGATGACGCCGACGACGCCGGGGCCGTTCGGGTCCGCCGCAAGCTCCTGCAGCGCGTCGGTGAGTTGAATCTCGCCGCCCTTGCCGGGCTCGGTGCGCTCCAGGATGTCGAACACCGAAGCAGGCAGCACGTAGCGGCCGATGATGGCGAGGTTCGAAGGCGCGTCCTCGGGAGCCGGCTTCTCGACGAGCCCCGTGACGCGCACCGCATCACTGCCCTCGATCGGCTCGACCGCTGCAGCACCGTACATCTGGATGTTGGCGGGGTCGACCTCCATCAGCGCGATGACCGCAGCGCCGGTGCGCTCATGCTCCTCGATCATCGTGGTGAGCAGCGGGTCGCGCTCGTCGATGAGATCGTCGCCGAGGAGGACAGCGAAGGGATTGTCGCCGACGTGACTGCGCGCACGGAGCACGGCGTGGCCGAGGCCCTTGGGCTCGCCCTGACGGACGAAGTGGATGTCAGCGAGGTCGCTCGACTTCATCACGCGCTCGAGCCGGCCGGTGTCGCCCTTCTCCAAGAGCTTCACCTCGAGCTCGGGGACCGCGTCGAAGTGGTTCGAGATCGCGTTCTTGTTGCGCCCGATGATGATGAGGATGTCGTTGATGCCGGCATCTGCCGCTTCCTCGACGACGTACTGGATCGCCGGCTTGTCGACGACGGGCAGCATCTCCTTCGGCATCGCCTTCGTCGCCGGGAGGAATCGTGTTCCGAGGCCGGCCGCGGGAATGACTGCCTTCATCTTCTGGACTCGCATCCACTCAGCCTACCGGGACCGCCGCGTAGACTCGGGGGCATGTCGAACGACGTCGAGAATGCCAAGCGCGCACTGCGTGCTGAACTCCGCGAACGACGCCAGCTCCTCTCCGCCGCCCAGCGCGATGCCGCGGCAGCCGCGATCGGCGAACGGCTCGACGCGCTCGTGGACGACGCCGATGCCCGCTCTATCTCCTGCTTCCTGTCGACGACGAACGAGCCGGGCACCCGGGAGTTCGTCGCGCGAACGGTGCGACGCGGCATCCGCGTGCTGCTTCCGGTGACCCGGGCCGACGGCCTGCTGGACTGGGCGATCGCGACGGACGACGGCGAGATCGCAGAGGGCATGTTCGGTCTGCCGGAGCCGGCCGGCGAGGTTCTCGGCCCGATCGCCGTGAACGATGTGGACCTCATGATCATCCCCGCTGCGGCCGTGGATCGCAGCGGCATGCGACTCGGCTGGGGGCGCGGATACTTCGACAAGACCATCGGCTCGATGGAGAAGTGCCCACCCGTGTACGCCGTCATCTATGATTCCGAGATACTCGACTCGCTGCCGCGGGAGGTGCACGACCAGCCGGTGACCGGCGTCGTGACCCCGTCGCAGACCCTGATCCTGTCGCCGTCGCGACACTGAACCGCGAGGACACCATGCCCACCTATGCCTATGCCTGCACGTCGTGCGGACACAAGTTCGACGCCGTGCAGAGCTTCGCGGAGAACGCGCTGACCATCTGCCCCGAGTGCGGCGGTGCGCTGCGCAAGCAGTACGGGTCGATCGGAGTGACCTTCAACGGCTCCGGCTTCTATCGCACGGACTCGCGCAGCAATACCGGCGGATCGAAGGATGCTTCGGCATCATCGAAGTCGGAATCGTCGACGAGCGCCAAACCGGCGCCCGCATCGGCTCCGGCCTCTTCCTGAGGTCACGATCTTCATGGGGGTTTCCGTGTTCCAGGGATTCAAAGAGTTCATCACCAAGGGCAACGTCATCGACCTGGCCGTCGCCGTGGTCATCGGCGGCGCTTTCACCGCGATCGTGAACGCCGTGGTTGCCAGCATCATCAATCCGCTCGTCTCGCTATTCTTCAAGGCCGACGCTGCGGGCAACTTCGGGCCGCAACTCACTAGCATCTACGGCGACAAAGTCACCTTTCCGCTCGGCGACTTGATCACGGCGATCATCAGCTTCCTCGCCGTCGCACTCGTCGTGTACTTCGTCTTCGTCATCCCGATGAACAAGTACAAGGAGCGTCAGGCCGCGAAGAACCCCGCCGTCGAGGAGGAGACCCTGCCGACCGAGCAGGAGCTGCTCATCGAGATCCGCGACGCGCTGCGCAAGAACACCGCGTCGAGCTGACGCGTACGGAATCTGGCCTCGAGGCCCTCGGCTCCTTCGGGAGTCGGGGGCCTTTCCGTTCCCCGCTCAGTAGTGCGGGGGGATGTCCTGGATCAGGCGATCGTCGTTCGGGCCCTTTGCCGCACGGGACGCGGATGCTGCCGCATCCTTCGCGGTCGAATCGGTCGCGACATCCGGGGCGGGGTCCGTCCCCGGCGCCGGTGTGAGGCGAGCACGTCGCGAACCAGGCACCCGCACGATCCGCTGACGGGACTCCTCACCCATCGCGCGGATCGAGATCGATCGGCTGCGTGTCCGTGTCGGCACGCTGCGCCTGGGCCGAGATGCCGAGGATCCCGGCGATCCGCGTCGCCGCCGTGGCCGGATCGCTGTACAGGTCGAAGGCGTGCACCCGGACGTAATGCCAGCCGAGTCGACGCAGAACCTGCGGGCGCAGCCGCAGCGTCTCGCGCAGGGATTCGCCGCGCGATTCCGGATCGGACTCGATCACCACGGCCTTGCCCTTGTGCTGGGCGACCAGGGGAAGCAGACCGCGGTAGTCCACATCGACCGAGGCGCCCAGGCGGCGCAGTTCCCGCGCGAGTGCGAGCGTGAGGGGATCGGCGAGATCCTCCAGGCGCGCCTCCCGCCCGCGCGTGGCCAGGCCGCCGAGGATCGACATCAGCGTCGCGGCGCCGTGCTCGAGGCGTCCATCGTCGAACGACGAGGGGCGGATCGACGACACCAGCACCATGGAGCGGCGCGCGCGTGTCATCCCGACGGTGAGGAGTCGCTCGCCGTCTGGAGTGGACAGATCCCCGAAGTCGCTGAGCACTCGGCCGTGCTTCGTCAGGCCGTAGCCGAGCGAGAAGATCACTCGATCGCGGCTCTCCGCGACCGACTCCTCCAGCGTGAGCACCGCGAACGGTTCAGCGGTGTCGCGGGAGACGAACTCGGCGACATCCGAACGACCGGCGAACGCGGAGGTGACAGCAGCACGCACCCGCTCGGCATGGCGGATGCTGGCCGTGACCACCATCAGCGATTCGGCAGGCCGGTGCACGGCGTGCTCGACGACGAGCGTGACGACACGCGCGACCTCGGCATCCGGGCTCTCCACCGCGCCTGAGATCGGATCGGGTGCTCCGACGCCGCGCTCCACGTAGTCGACGGTCAGGCTGCCTCGCCCGAGATAGGAACCCGCCCACGGGAGCGAGACGATCTCGCCGCCGTAGAAGGCGTCGTTGATGAGCTCGGCGAGATCTTCGCCGCCGGCGCGATAGCTGCGCGTGAGCGTCATCACCGGCAGCAACTCGGAGAGCCGCTCGAACACCGAGACCTCGTCGAAGGGGACTTCGTGCTCCCAGTCCTCCCCCGGATCGACCGCGACGTCGAACCGGGACGGCCGCTGGGTCACCGGATCGCCGAAAGCGACGACCTGACGTGCGCGCCGGATCGCCGGAGCAGCCTCGGCGAGGTTGATCGCGGCGGCATCCACGAGCAGGACCGTATCGAATTCTACGGAGTCCGGGATCTCCGGCAGGAGATACGGGGACGAGATCCAGACGGGAGCGAGCACGTCCACCAGCGTCGGCGCCGACGCGACGATCTGCGCGGTGCTGGCGTCGGGCTGGGTGAGCGCCCGACGAAGATGCTGGGACTCCTGCGGCTCGTCGACGATCGCGATCTTCCACTGGCTCGCCAGCTGCCAGGCGAGCAGCGGACCCGACATCGCCGCATGGGCTTCATCGACGAGGCGGTAGTCGCGCTCGAGTCGATCGACCACGGCCGTGTTGGCGCCGAGAAGAGCTCGATTGTCCTGCAGCGCCCGCTCGAGGAGCGACTGCCACCACGCGAACTCCAGCTCATCCCCGACCCGCGTCTCGGAGACGTGACGGATCGAGAGTTCGGCGAGCAACGGCTCCAGACCGAGCAGGGCCAGCTGTTCGCGCAGCTCCGAGCGCTCGACGAGGTTGTCGAAGACATCCGACTTGGCGGCGAGCCCCGCGAGCGTCCGTACCAGGCGAGCGACCGGCAGCGAGGCGAGCGGCTCCCGCCGTCCGAGCGCCGCGTCCAGCTCAGCGAGTTCCGCCTCGACACGCTGCCAGGCCACGTACACATCGGCGAGGCCCAGCGGCACCTCCGGCGCGACGCCAGCGTCGACACAGCGCTGCCACTGCGTGCGCTGGGTCTGGATGCGCAGCAGCGCCTCGTGCATCTCGGTGATGTGCACGCCGGGGCGGACATACTCCTTGGCGAGACGGCGCAGCCTGCGCCGGTTCGCTCCGGACATGCCAGGGGCATCCCGGCGCGAGCCATGAGCCTGGATGAGTTCGCCGAGTGGACGTTCGAACACCGTCGGGCTGAACCGGTCGAGCGAATCCCGGATTCCCTGCAGCAACCGCAGGTACTCCCCCAATTCGTCGACGGTGGCGAAAGGGCGCATGCGCGTCTGCGCGATGAGCTCGTAGCCGCGCTCGAGGAGGGCGGGAACGCTGTCCGAGTGCAGACGTGCGGCCAGATCGTGAGCCGCACGCGCCGCCTCCGTACTGGCGAACGACACCCCGTACCACGGCGAGTCGTCCGGTCCGAACCGGAACTCCCCGAGGCGTGCGGCCTGGGCGAGCATCCCGGCTGCGGCGCTCCGATCACCGGCGAGACGCTGCAGCGCCTGCGTTCCCAACCGAGCGGTCGTGGACGGCGGGGTCGGCAACGAGGCGAGCCTGGTGAGCTGCCTGGTCGCCTCCAGGACCGAGGCGTTCAGACCCGGCACGGGAGCCGTGAGAGCGCTCCGATAGTCGCGGAGCACCGTGCGCAGGCGCACCAGCGCATCATCGACCTCGCCGACCTTCGGGGCGGTGGCCTTCTCGTTCCGGACGATCGCCCGGACCAGATCACGGCGAACGCTCGCCGGCGAGACCGCCAGGCTGTCCAGCCCGATGCCGGCCAGGCGGTGCCGCACGCCGTCGAGCGTCGAGCGCCGCGCGGAGACCACGAGCACTCGCTTGCCCCCGCGCACGAGTTCACCGAGTGCATTGATCACGGTCTGCGTGCCGCCGGTGCCCGGCAACGTCGCCACGGTCAGTGAGTGGCCGGCCGCGATCCGCGACAGCACCGCCTCCTGCTCGGCATCGGCATCGAGCAGCAGATTGTCGGATGCCGGAGCGCGGTCATCCGGCCCGGTGTAGTGCGGTTCGGCGCGGGGCGTCGACACCTGTTCGCGGTCGTCGACGTGGCCGGCGAGGGCATTGAGAACGGTGGAATCCAGGCTCCCGCTGTCTCGCGCCATCGCGCCGCCCACGTCGGCGAACGTCGAGACGACCAGACGCGGCTGCACGGAGAAGGTGTCGATCGAGCGCGTGGTCCCACGCAGGCTGTCGATCACCGGCTGCGGCTTGAAGATTCCGCCGTCGTAGGCGAGCGCCGCAAGAGATGCGGCATCGATCGTGATCCCGAAGTGCTCGCGGGCGATCCGGATGAGTTCGGGGTTGACCTCGAAGACTCCTTGCAGCTTGAGCTCGAAGTCGGAATGATGACGGCGGATCGCCAGCGGTCGCAGCAGCACCGGTGCGGCGAAATCCGCGCCGCCGATGCGCCACTGCGCCACGCCGACCGCGAGGTGCACGGCCTCGATCCCGCGCACGGTGCGCAGCTCGGTGTTCTTCGCGGTGATCCGCTCTGCCGCGAGGCGCGCCGTGCGCAGACCGACCTCATCCCGGAAGAGGTTCGACAGCAGAGTCGACTTGCCCGTGATGAATTGCGGCAGGCTTCCGGGGTGCGCCTTGGAGATGTCGATCCCGGACTCCGGGCTGTCGCGGTAGGTGATCAGCGGAGAAGGGCCGCCCAGATCGGCGGCCTCCGCGCGCAGGCGGGTACGCTCGGCCTCGGCTGCGTGCGCGACACCGACGCCTGTCGGCGACCCGTGCAGCTCGCCGAGAGTCACCGCGGCCTCCGTCGCTGCACCATCCGCAGACTTTTCTTCACGTCGCCACACACCACACACCCTAGGCGCGCAAGCCAGGGTGAAGCTGTATCCCTGGCGGGTTTCTCCCGGATTCATGCCGCTGAACAGCCTCTCCGCACTCTTCCTGCACGACAACGCCCGAAGCGAGGTTGTCCCCGGTTCCCGCCTTCGCCGCTCCGAGGAGTCGGTGCAGGCGGTCAGTATGGGGGCATGACATTCCGCTACGACTTCGCACCGACCCCGTTCGGTGATGCCCTTGCGGTGTTCTCGCACGAGGGGATCGTGCGCTTCGATCTCTCCGAGTCGGAGGACCCATCGGTGCCGTGGCTGCTGGAGGACGTCTCCCGCCAGTTGCACGCGGTGCCACAGGCAGACCCCGGTGCCGCCGATGAGCTCGCGCATCTGCTCGACGACTACTTCGAGGGAGTGCCCGTCCGCTTCGACGAGCATCTCCGCCTGGATTGGCGGCTCGTTGAGGGCTTCCCGCTGGCCGCGCTGCGGGTCATCTCCGAGATCCCGTGGGGCGAGACCATGAGCTACGGCGAGGTGGCGATCGTGGCGGGTCATCCCGGGGCCGCCCGCGCCGTCGGTACGGCATGCCGGCTCACGCCGTTCTCGATCATCGTGCCGGTGCACCGGGTCGTGCGCTCCGACGGCACCCCCGGACACTACGGCGCGCACCCGGAGCGCAAGAAGTACCTCCTCGATCTGGAAGCGGCCACCACGCCCAGTCGCTGATCCCGAGACGACGCGGACCCCGGCGGGTAGGCCGCCGGGGTCCGCGTGCTCGTTCTCAAGCCGCGGCGCGGATCAGTGATCCACCGCCTTCTCGGCGCCGAAGCCGGTGAGCGAGCGCACCTCCATCTCGGCAGCGAGCTGTGGAGACTCCTTCACCGTGCTGGTGACCGTCCCCAGCCAGCCCAGGAAGAACCCGAGCGGGATCGACACGATGCCCGGATTGTTCAACGGCCAGATCGCGAAGTCGACCCCGGGGATCATCGAGGTGGGCGTCCCGGAGAACACCGGCGAGAGGACGATCAGCAGAATCGCCGAGCCCAGGCCGCCGTACATGCTCCACACCGCACCGCGGGTCGTGAAGCGCCGCCAGAACAGCGAGTACAGGATGGTCGGCAGGTTCGAGGATGCCGCCACAGCGAACGCCAGCGCCACGAGGAACGCGATGTTCTGCCCCTGCGCCCCGATACCGCCGAGGATCGCGAGAATGCCGATCACGATGACCGTGCGGCGGGCGACCTTCACCTCTCCGTTCGGGTCTGCCTCGACGGGGTTGCCTGCGGCATCCTTCCTGCCCTTCTGGATGACGTTCGCATAGATGTCGTGCGCGAACGACGCCGCGGCCGTGATCGTCAGTCCCGCGACGACCGCCAGGATCGTGGCGAACGCGACGGCGGAGATGAATCCGAGCAGCAGCGGACCACCCAGGTGCAGTGCCAGCAACGGAGCGGCCGAGTTCACCCCGCCCGGCGCATTCGCGATGACCTCTGCGCCGACAAGTGCTCCAGCGCCGTACCCGAGCACGAGGGTGAGCAGGTAGAACCCGCCGATCAGCCAGATCGCCCAGACCACCGACCGACGCGCTTCCTTCGCCGTCGGCACCGTATAGAAGCGCATCAGCACATGCGGGAGCCCCGCCGTTCCGAGCACGAGCGCCATGCCGAGCGAAAGGAAGTCCCAGGGGTTCGCACCGTACTGCAACCCGGGCGCGAGGATCGCATCGCCCTTGTCGGAATTCGCGACAGCGGCCTCGAGGAGCGTGTTCAGGCTGAACCCGTTGATGGCCAGGACCCAGATCGTCATCACGATCGCGCCGCCGATGAGCAGGAAGGCCTTCACGATCTGCACCCAGGTCGTGCCCTTCATGCCGCCGATGAGCACGTACACGATCATCAGGACGCCCACGACGGCGATCACGATGGACTGCCCCACGCGACCGTCGATTCCGAGGAGAAGCGAGACCAGCCCTCCTGCCCCCGCCATCTGAGCCAGGAGGTAGAAGAAGCACACGGCGAGGGTGGTGATCGCGGCTGCCACGCGTACCGGGCGCTGCTTGAGTCGGAACGACAGCACGTCGGCCATCGTGAACTTGCCGGTGTTGCGCATCAGCTCGGCGACGAGCAGCAGCGCGACGAGCCAGGCGACGAGGAAGCCGATCGAGTAGAGGAACCCGTCGTAGCCGTTGATGGCGATCGCGCCGCAGATCCCGAGGAAGGATGCGGCAGACAGATAGTCGCCCGCGATCGCGAAGCCGTTCTGCGGGCCGGTGAATGAACGGCCCGCCGCGTAGTAGTCGGCCGCCGTCTTGTTGTTACGGCTGGCGCGAATGACGATGAACAGCGTCACGGCGACGAACGCGAGGAAGATCGAGATGTTCAGAACGGGATTGCTCTCGGCGACGACGGTCGTGGCGGTGTGGATGATGTTCATGCTCCGGCCTGCGCCTTCTCGAGGTCTTCACGGATCTCCTGCGCCAGGGGGTCGAGCTTCCTGTTCGCGAAAGCCACATATCCCATCGTGATGGCGAAGGTCGTCACGAACTGCCCCAGACCGAGCAGCAACCCGATGGTGATATCGCCCCACACTCGCTGCCCCATGAATTCCGGCGCGAATGCCGCCAGAAGGACATACGCGAAATACCAGATCAGGAAGAATGCGGCGAGCGGAAAGATGAATGAACGCTGCGTGCGTTTGAGGGACTTGAATCTCGATGATTCTTCGACGGCGATGTAATCGATCTCGCCTGCCGATTCGGCGATGCTTCGGTCGCTCATGGGGCCTCCTTGCCACATGTTCGGAGCTCGCACGGCACAGTTCCGCACGAGTGGTAGGGTCGACGCTACGAAACGGGGGGCAATGCCGTCACCCCCGAAAGTAGGTAGCCGTGAGCACGACCAGCGCTGGGGAATCAGAGACCGACCTCGTCGACCGTGCGGTGCGGGAACTCTCCCGGCGCACGCGCTTTCCCGTGACCTTCGGCGGCCTCATCGACGAGGGCGTGGTGAGCATCACGAGCATCGTCGGAAACCGCACCCATAGCCTGGACGGATTGCGTGTGAGGCCGGAACGCGGCCTCGGCGGTCGGGCGATGATGGAGCTGCGCCCACGGATGACGAGCGACTACCGCTCCTCGCAGCAGATCACCCATGACTATGACGTCTTCGTCCTCGGCGAGGGGCTGAGCACCCTGCTGGCTGTTCCGATCATCGTCGCGGGTCGTCCTCGTGGAGTGCTCTACGCGGGCACCTGGGAGCAGGCTCCCCCCGGCGGGGTGACGACCGCACCGGCCATGCAGGTCGCCCAGTCCGTCGCCGACGAGCTGCGCATCCGCGATGAGGTGGATCGGCGCCTTCGTCTCGCCACCGGAGCGCAGCTGGTCGCTCCCTCCCAACGGGAAGAGCTCCGTGAGAGCTTCGCCGAGCTGCGCAGCATCGCGGCCGCCGTGGATGACTCCTCGCTGCGCGCGCGGATCGCAGACGTGCAGAACCGGTTGGTGACCCTGGCCGGTGACAGCCCGACCCCGCGCACGGGTCCGCTGCCGACGGTGCGGCTCTCCCCCCGGGAGACCGACGTGCTCGCGTGCGCGGCGCTCGGCGCCACGAACGCGGAGATCGCCGGCCAGCTCGGTCTCCGTGAGGGCACGGTGAAGGCGTATCTGGGAACGGCGATGTCGAAACTCGACGCCTCGACGAGGCACGCCGCCGTCGCCAAAGCCCGGCGAGCGGGACTTCTGCCCTGATCACCTCTCACGGGTCGGGCCGACTGCACAGTCCCTGATCAGGCGCGTTCGCTATGGTGGAAGCAGATCGGTCCTCCCGATCCCGGACGAGGCAGGCCAGTACCCGGAAAGCGACAAGACTGGTCCGGAGGATCACCATGTCGTGGATCATTCTTATTGCATCCGGTGTCATCGAAGCCGTCTGGGCGACCGCCCTCGGCAAATCCGAAGGCCTGACGAAACTCTGGCCGAGCGTCATCTTCTTCGTCGGCCTCGCCGCATCGATGTTCGGACTCGCCTTCGCAATGCGCGAGATCGCCACCGGAACCGCATATGCCGTCTGGGTCGGAATCGGCGCATCTCTCACCGTGATCTGGGCGATGATCACCGGCGACACCGAAATCTCCTGGATGCGAATCCTGCTTTTGCTCGGACTCGTCGGGTGCATCGTCGGACTGAAGCTGATCGACCCCGGCCACGAATAGGTTTCTTGTCGTAATTCCGACTGCCAGGTATGGTCAATTCCATGGCAAGAAGAATTGTGCACCAGCTGGTCGACGATATCGACGGAACGGTCCTGGAGGTCGGCGAGGGCGAGACTGTGCATTTCTCACTCAATGGCGCCTCTTACGAGATCGACTTGAATGCGACGCACAGTGAGGAATTGCGCAGCGCCTTGGAGCCGTACATCTCGGCGGGTCGTCGGGCCGGGGGTTCCAGCTCTGCCAGGTCCTCGAGTCCGCGAAAGCGCGCCGGACGCAATCCTGAGGTCAGCGCCATTCGGGCGTGGGCGAAGGCGAACGGTCACACGCTCTCCGAGCGCGGTCGCATTCCGGCGCCCATCGTCGAGGCGTACAACGCCGCACACTGAGACGCGCGCACATCGACGCATCCGCGCGCTGAGCGCCTCCGTCGCCCGCCGAGGTGCCGAACACAACCGGTGTTCGTCGCCCTATGGCGTGACGTCCTGAGCCCAGGGCTCGTCACGGATCGTGATCTCGTCCGTCATATCTCTGAGGAACCGGATGACCACGTCCCGCTCCTCCCCCGTGAGCCGGGCCGCCGCGTAGAACCGCTTGGCCTGCTGACGACCGACCGTCTCCATCGCGGCGAGGCGGGTCTCGGGCGTGATCGTGATGGCGAGCGCCCTTCTGTCCGTCGGATGCGGAGCCCGCGCGATGTGCCCTCCCTTCTCCAGCCGGTCGAGCAGCTTCGTCGTCGAAGCCGTCGAGATGGCGAGGTGCTGGGCGATACCTCCTGGCGTCGCGATGACCGCGCGATTCGAACACACGATCAGATAGTGCAGCGCGCGCATGTCCGTCTCGTTGAGCTGCATGTACCGCCTCGACACACGTGACAATCGCTGTTCCGCTTCGCGCAGCTCGCCGAGAGCACCCATGAGCGCCGCGATCTGCCGCAGCGCCTCCGGCGAAACGCCGGTCCTGTCGATCAGGGTGCTGCGAGGATCGCTGGCGTCCACGTCGTAGATGCTCGAGTGGCTCAGCCCGTCGACGGTGTCCCCCTCTCCCGCCGATGAGCCGCGGGGCGCCGGCGACTCGGCATCGGGGATGGCGCCGGACTCGTTCTCCATGGCATCATGCTACACATGAATTGCTACATGCTAAGGTGACTACTTGCTAAGCTAGCTAAATATTCCGAAGGAGAGGATAGCGATGGATGATGTGGTCCTCCTTGCCGACGATGGCTCCACTGTCGGCATCCTTCCGAAGAGCGAGGTCCATTCCGCCGAGACGCCGCTGCACCTCGCTTTCTCGTGCCACGTCAAGGACGCAGACGGACGGCTGCTGGTGACCCGGCGAGCGCTGGGCAAGCGCACCTGGCCGGGAGTATGGACCAACAGCTTCTGCGGACACCCTCGCCCCGGCGAGGAGATGCTGGACGCTGTCCGGCGGCGCGCCCAGGACGAGCTCGGTATCAGCCTGTCATCGATCCGACTGGTCCTCCCCGACTACCGCTACCGGGCGGTCGATGCGAGCGGCATCGTCGAGAACGAGATCTGTCCCGTATACGTGGCGGTCATCGACGGCGAGCTCTCGCCGAACCCGGACGAGGTCGCCGAATGGGCATGGGTGCAGGCAGAGGATCTGGCCGAGGCCCTCGTGCGCGCACCATTCGCCTTCACTCCCTGGCTCAGGGAGCAGTTGCCCCAATTGTCGGGCACGGACCAGACATGAGCGCGACGGCCACGAAGACGCAGAACCAGCACTCCGCGGTCGAGGATGCACTGCGGCGACGTTTCGCGGAACGCAGCAGCGCAGCCGAGGAGTACGGAGAACAGTTCGCGTTGCTCTGGCGCCTCGCCGCGGACCACGTCCTCGGCGGCAAGCTGATCCGTCCGCGGCTGCTCCTCGACGTGCACGGAGCGCTGAGCCCCGCCGAGTCCCCCCGGCAGAACGATGTCGCGATCGAGATCGCCGCGAACGTCGAGCTCCTGCATTACGCGTTCCTTCTGCACGACGACGTGATCGACGGCGACCTGACCCGGCGGCACCGGCCAAATCTGATCGGCACGCTGGCCGGCATCCACACAGAGACCGCCTCCGCGCAGGACGTCGTCCTGCATTGGGCGCGCAGCGGCGCCATATTGATGGGTGACCTGCTGCTGTCGTCCGCGATCCTGGGATTCGCGCGCGCGAAGGTCGCCGAGAGCACGCGTCGGAGGCTTCTCGATCTTCTCGAGCACGCCATCGTCGAAACGGTCGCGGGAGAGCACACAGATGTCGGTTTGAGCGACGGCGTGATCACGCCGGATCTGACGACGATCCTCTCGATGACCGCCTATAAGACGGCGACATACTCGTTCGCTCTCCCGCTCCGCGCGGCCGCCATCCTGGCCGAAACAGATCCATCGGTAGAGATGAGCATGGTCACGATCGGTCGCCACCTCGGCCTCGCCTACCAGCTCCAGGACGACCATCTCTCGATGTTCGGAGACCATGCCGACCACGGCAAGGACCCGTATGCCGACCTTCGCGCCGGCAAGGAGACCGCGATCATCGCCTTCGCGAGGGAGACGGGGGCGTGGTCGCGCATCGAGCACGGGTTCGGGCACCCGCAGCTGCCACCAGGGGATGCCGCTCGCATTCGTGAGCATCTGATCGAGTGCGGCGCCGAGGCCTTCACGCGCGGCCTCATCGAGGATCAGCTCGCCGCCGCGCACTCCGTTCTGGAGAACACTGCAGGGCGCG
Source organism: Microbacterium sp. LTA6 (assembly GCF_045690355.1). Lineage (NCBI taxonomy): Bacteria > Bacillati > Actinomycetota > Actinomycetes > Micrococcales > Microbacteriaceae > Microbacterium > Microbacterium sp. LTA6. Next base: position 2,524,419 of record NZ_CP147855.1, on the reverse strand, counting down.
CGGAGATCCCCGGACCCGCGCGCGAGGCGATCCGGCGCGTCGCAGCGAGCATCAAGGACCGACGCCGATGAGACATGATGACGCTCCCGGAGCCGACACGACCGGTGATGCTCTGGAGCGCTTCACCCATGCCGCGGAGACCGCGGCACGAGACGTGATCCACACGTACTCGACCTCGTTCGGACTCGCCACCAGGCTCCTCGGTTCCCGGCACCGACGTCACGTCCGCAACATCTACGCGATGGTGCGGATCGCGGACGAGATCGTCGACGGCGTCGCCGCTGAGGCGGGGCTGACTCCCCCGGCTCTCGAAGCCGCTCTGCGCGATTACCGGGCAGAGACCCACCGCGCCATCCGCGACGGCTACAGCAGCGACCTCGTGCTGCACGCGTTCGCTCGTACCGCGCGCGACGCAGGAATCGACGAGGATCTCACCGGTCCGTTCTTCGACTCGATGCAGAGCGACCTGCCCTCAGCAGACGCCGGCTCGACCTTCGCGGCCTACGACCCCTCCGCCCATCAGCGCTACGTCTACGGATCTGCCGAGGTCATCGGCCTGATGTGCCTGCGAGTCTTCCTGCGCGAGGAGGTTCGCGATGCCGCTGCGCTCGAGACGTTGCGCTCCGGCGCACGCCAGCTCGGCGCCGCGTTCCAGAACATCAATTTCCTGCGCGATCTCGCCGATGACACGGAGCGACTCCGCCGCGGTTACCTCACCGGCGTCCGTCGCCTCACCGACGAGGATCGCGACACGTGGGTGGCCACCATCCGAGAGCAGCTCGATCGAGCGCGCCTCGCCATCCCCCTGCTGCCTCGGGATGCGCGCGCCGCGGTGCGCAGTGCGCTCGCGTTGTTCGCCGCCCTCACCGACCGCATCGAACGCACGCCGGCCGCTGAGCTGTACCACCGCCGCATCCGTGTGCCTGCCGCGCAGAAGGGCCTTCTGGTCGCAGTGGCTGTTCTTCGCACCTGGACGGAGCCGCGACGATGAGCCGTGTCGTCGTGATCGGAGCCGGCGTCGCCGGACTCGCCACCGCGGGTCTCCTCGCCCGCGACGGACACGAGGTCGTGGTGCTCGAGAAGAGTGCCCAGGTGGGCGGGCGGGCCGGGTCGATCGAGCGTGACGGATTCCGATTCGACACAGGCCCGTCCTGGTACCTGATGCCCCGCGTCTTCGACCACTTCTTCGCCATGATGGGAACGCGTACCGAGCGCGAACTCGACATGACCATGCTGGATCCCGGCTATCGGGTCTTCAGCGAGCCGTCCGACGACGCGGCGAGCTCCGGCGCGGTGACGATCCCGCGCGGTGCCGAGGCGGTCTCGCGCCTCTTCGAGGACATGGAGGCGGGCGCCGGCGCGTCACTGCGCAGCTATCTCTCCTCTGCCCGCCACACGAGCGAGATGGCTGAGAAGCATTTTCTCTACAATCCGTTCACCCGGGCGTCCTCCCTCGCCACAGCGGAGATCCTCCGCGCAGCACCTGAGCTCGCGCGGCTCCTCCTGACGCGCCTGGATGCCTGGGCGGCGCGACGGTTCTCCCATCCTGTACTCAGGCAGATCCTCGGATACCCGGCGGTCTTCCTCGGAACCCACCCCGGCCAGGCCCCCGCCATGTACCACCTGATGAGCGCGCTCGATCTCGATGATGGCGTGCAGTACCCCCAGGGCGGATTCTGGACGGTGATCCAGCGACTGGAATCGCTCGCCATCGAAGCGGGGGCGACAGTGCGGACCCAGGCCGAAGTGCAGCTCATCGACACCGAACCGGTGGGTCGCCATCGCAGACGACATCGCGCGACCGGGGTGCACTGGCAGGATGCGCATGGCGACGAGCATGTGGAATCAGCCGACATCGTCGTCTCCTGCGCGGATCTTCATCACACCGAGACCTGGTTGCTGTCCGCACCCCAGCGCAGCTATCCGGAACGCTGGTGGCGCCGGCGGACCAGTGGTCCCGGCGCCGTCCTCGTGATGCTGGGTGTGCGTGGCGGGCTGCCTCAGCTGCCGCATCACTCACTGTTCTTCACCCGCGACTGGACCGCCAATTTCGACGCCATCTTCGGCAGATCGCCGCACGTGCCGTCTCCTGCGTCCATCTACGTCTGTCGACCGAGTGCGACGGATGCCACGGTCGCACCGGCGGACCACGAGAACCTCTTCGTGCTCGTCCCCGTCCCGGCGGATGTCTCCCTCGGCGGCGGCGGGGCCGACGGCGCCGGTGATCGGGCGGTCGAGGCGATCGCCGACGCCGCCATCGATCAGGTCGCCCGCTGGGCGGACATCCCCGACCTCCGAGAGCGCATCGTCGTCCGCCAGACCAAGGGGCCCGCCGACTTCGCGCGCGACCACCACTCCTGGCGCGGCGGGATGCTCGGCCCCGCGCATACCTTGCGCCAGAGCGCCATGTTCCGAGCGCAGAATGCGTCCAAGCGGGTGAGCGGCCTGTTCTACGCCGGCGCCACGACGGCGCCGGGCGTCGGCGTTCCGATGTGCTTGATCAGCGCCGAACTCGTCCTCAAACGCGTGCGCGGGGATCACAGCGGCGGCCCTCTTCCCGAGCCGGTGCCGGTCGGGGAACGAAGCGAGGCGCAGCCATGGGCCTGATCTACCTCGCCTTCCTCGTGGGGGCTTCCGGCTGCCTGCTCCTGCTCGACTGGCGATTCCGTCTCTTCTTCTGGCGCGATCCGGTGGCCGCCGCCATCGTCTCTGCGATCGGCGTCGCCTTCTTCCTCGCCTGGGACGTCGCAGGAATCAGTCTCGGCATCTTCTTCCGGGGCGAGGGCGCCATCGCCAGCGGCGTCCTCCTCGCTCCGCACCTTCCTCTCGAGGAACCCGTGTTCCTGTTCTTCCTCGTCCTGTGCGCCATGGTGCTCTACACCGGATCCGTGAAGGTGCTCGCCCGTCGACCGACAGCGACGCGGAACACGACGCGCGGCCGCGGGGACACCCGGTGAGCTACTCGACTCTCGCCCTCTGTTTCCTGGCCGTCGCTGCGACGGCCGGCGCCGCGCTGCCGCTCCTGGCGCGCACGCGGGGACCGTCGATGGCCGCCCTTGTCATCAGCGCTGCAGGGCTCGTTCTGCTCACCGCCGTCTTCGACAGCGCGATGATCGCCGCCGAACTGTTCCACTACGCGCCGACACGGCTACTCGGGCTGCATGTCGGTCTCGCCCCCATCGAGGACTTCGCCTATTCGCTGGCTGCCGTTCTGCTGCTTCCGAGCATCTGGGTCGTGCTCCTCGGGCGGAGATCACGGAGATCGGGGCGGGAACGATGAATCGCGAAGAACCGATGAAGACCGGGAGCGGTCGGAGCATCGCCCAGATCGTGCTGTCCTCACGACCGGTGAGCTGGATCAACACCGCGTTCCCTTTCGGTGCGGCTTATCTCCTGACCACCCGCGAACTGGACGCGACCCTCGTCATCGGTTTCCTCTACTTCCTCGTGCCGTACAACCTCGCCATGTACGGAATCAACGACGTATTCGACTACGCATCCGATGTGGCGAACCCGCGCAAGGGCGGCATCGAAGGGGCTCTTCTCGCACCGAGGCTGCATCGCACGACCCTCTGGGCTGCCGCGCTGTCGAACCTTCCGTTTCTGGTGTTCCTCGTCGCTGTTGGGAATCTCGCGTCCACCGCATGGCTCGCGGTCAGCATCTTCGCGGTCATCGCCTACTCCGCGCCGCGGCTGCGCTTCAAGGAGCGCCCCTTCCTGGACTCGGTGACCTCGAGCATCCACTTCGTCAGCCCGGCCGTTTTCGGACTCGCTCTCGCCGAAGCGAAGCCGACCGTGGCCATGGTGACCACGCTTCTCGCGTTCTTCCTCTGGGGCATGGCTGCTCACGCCTTCGGCGCCGTGCAGGACATCGGCCCGGATCGCGAAGCGGGGATCCGCTCCGTCGCCACCGTGATCGGCGCCCGCGCCACCGTCCGTCTGGCACTTGCCCTGTGGCTGCTCGCCGGCATCCTGATGCTGACAACGACCTGGCCGGGACCGCTCGCCGCAGCACTGGTGCTGCCGTACCTGCTGAACACCGCACGCTGGTGGAACGTCACCGACGATACCTCCGCCGCTACGAATGTCGCGTGGCGACGGTTCATCGCACTCAACTATGTGGTCGGCTTCCTCGCGACGATGCTCCTGATCCTCGCCTGGTTCTCCTCGTGACCCGATCCCTTCACCCGCTCCCGAAAGGACCGAGATGACGTCCCCCGAATCCGCCCCGCCGATCACCCGTCGAGAGCGGGTCCGCAGCCGTTCCTGGCTGCGTGCGCTCGTTCCGGCGGTGCTGATCCTCGCGTGGCTCGCCGGCGCGTCTTTCGGCGGTCCGCTCTTCGGCAAGATCGATGAGGTCTCCTCCAACGATCGGACCACATACCTGCCCGAGTCCGCCGACGCCACCCAGGTGCAGGAGCTGCTGGGCGACTTCACGGATTCGGATGCCATACCCGCGATCGTGGTGTTCACCGGCGAGACGGCTCTCAGCGAGAGCCAGCTCGAAGCCATCTCGGATCTTCTCGCCACGGTCGACGCCCTCGACGGTGTCGGCGACGATGTCTCTCCCGCGCTCCCCTCTGAGGACGGCGAAGCGGTGCAGGCCTTCGTACCGATCTCCTCGGGGTCCGACGTCGGTGATGTCGTCGCCGAGCTCGGGACGACGCTCCGCGAATCCGCACCGGCAGGAGTCGACGTCTTCATCACCGGCCCCGCCGGCTTCACGGCGGATCTCGTCGCCGGCTTCGCGGGGATCGACGGCCTGCTCCTCGGGGTCGCCCTCCTCGCCGTGCTTCTGATCCTCGTGCTCGTCTACCGCTCTCTGCTCCTGCCCGTCGTCGTGCTCTCCACGAGCCTGTTCGCGCTCTGCGTGGCGCTGCTGGTCGTCTGGTGGCTGGCGAAGGCGGAGGTGCTGCTGCTCAGCGGACAGACACAGGGCATCCTGTTCATCCTTGTGATCGGCGCAGCCACCGACTACTCGCTGCTGTTCGTCTCACGTTTCCGCGAGGAACTCCGCAGCACGTCCGACAAGGGTGCCGCGGTCGCCGCGGCCTGGAAGGGCTCGTTCGAGCCGATCGTCGCCTCCGGCGGAACAGTGATCGCCGGTCTGCTGTGCCTGCTGCTCAGCGACCTCAAATCCAACAGCACCCTCGGCCCCGTCGCCGCGATAGGGATCGTCTTCGCGATGCTGTCCGCACTGACGCTGCTGCCCTCACTGCTGCTGCTCTTCGGACGCGCGGCCTTCTGGCCGCGCCGGCCGTCCTTCGAGCCTGACGTCGTTGCCGCCGAGGGTGGGATGCCGTCCACGGGCGTCTGGGCTCGACTGGCCACTGCGATCAGCCGCCGTCCGCGAACGATCTGGGTCGTGACGACGCTCGTGCTCCTGGTCGGGGCGCTCGGAGTGACGCAGCTCAATGCCTCCGGTGTGCCGCAATCGGACCTCGTGCTCGGCTCATCGGAGGCTCGAGACGGTCAGGTGGTGCTCGGGGAGCACTTCCCTGGCGGCTCGGGAAGTCCCGCGTACGTGGTCGCCGATGAGGCCGACCTGCAGGATGCGGCCGAGATCCTCCTTGCGCTCGACGGGGTCGATGCGGTCTCCGTGACCGCAACCGATGCACCGAGCGGTACGGCGGCGGTCACGGACGAGGGAATCACCGCGTTCGGTCCTCCAGGGAGCCCGACGCCGGATCCGACCGTGGTCGACGGCCGGGTGCTGCTTCAGGCGACACTGGCAGACGCCGCGGACTCCGATGCCGCGGCGGCCACGGTGCGCGAGATGCGCGCAGAGCTCGAGGGCCTCGATGCTCTCGTCGGCGGAGTGACCGCCACCGCGGTCGACACCGACGATGCGTCGATACACGATCGGAATCTCATCATTCCCGTCATCCTCGTCGTCATCCTGCTGATCCTGATGGCGCTGTTGCGATCGATCCTCGCCCCGGTGCTGCTCATCGTCACGACGGTGCTCTCTTTCGGCATGGCGATGGGCGTGTCCGCACTCGTCTTCAACGGGGTGTTCGACTTCCCCGGAGCCGACCCGGCCGTTCCCCTCTTCGGATTCGTGTTCCTCGTCGCGCTGGGGATCGACTACAACATCTTCCTGATGACACGCGTGCGCGAGGAATCCCGTCGCCATGGCACGAGGGAGGGCGTGCTGCGCGGGCTCGCGATCACCGGCGGGGTGATCACGTCGGCAGGGCTGGTGCTCGCCGCGACGTTCGCCGCCCTGTCGGTGATCCCGATCCTGTTCCTGGTCCAGCTCGCGTTCATCGTCGCGTTCGGTGTGCTGCTGGACACCTTCATCGTCCGATCCTTCCTGGTGCCGGCACTCGCCTATGACATTGGGAGGGCCATCTGGTGGCCGTCAAAACTCGGTCGCGGGATCTTTTAGAATGATTCTGCGCCCTCGTAGCTCAGGGGATAGAGCAGCCCTCTCCTAAAGGGCAGGTCGCAGGTTCGAATCCTGTCGAGGGCACCCAAAGCACTTACACGTCACGCAGCGAGTGCGAGGTACGGCTCCCACCGCGGGTCGCTTCGCTCCGTACCGCGCACGGTCCAGCCCGTGCCGTGCGGCGGGCGCGGAGTGATCCGAAGCTCCCAGCGCATCTCCTGCGGCGTCCGGTCGCTCTTGACGTTGTTGCAGCGCAGGCAGCAGGCGACGAGGTTCTCCCAGGAGTCCGCGCCCCCGCGCGAGCGGGGCAGCACGTGGTCGATGGTGGACGCCGCCTTGCCGCAGTACCCGCAGCGATTGTTGTCGCGCCGCAGCACCCCGCGGCGTGTCACCGGAACGCGGCGACTCTTCGGAACACGCACGTAGCGGGAGAGGATGATCACCGCAGGACGTTCGTATCTTCCGCGGGCGGCCCAGACCGGATCGTCCTCGACGCGCTCGATCACCGTCGCCTTGTCATTCATCACGAGAACCAATGCTCGTTTGAATGACACGATCGCGAGCGGTTCGTATCCGGCGTTCAAGACAAGTGTGCGCATCGTCATCCTCTCGATCCGCCGGGACGGCTTCCCGGCACTCTCGACTCACATGAGGTCGAACTGGCGGCAGAGGGTTTGCAGAGACGAAAAAAGGCGCCGTCTCAGAGACAGCGCCTTTCGCGCACGGCAACGCCGTGGCATCCCTGCGGACGATGCCGAAGAACGTAACGGCCGAGGGCATCCATGGTTCGGATGCTCGGTATTCGCTCCATCAGCTTCTCCCGTCTGTACGACAACGGGTTCAGGCTAACTCATTCACGCGCACAGCGGGCGAAACAGCAGGTGAACGGCCGAAGGTGTGTCCGCCTCGGGTCCGTTCTACCGACGAGAAGGATCAGCCGGCGTTGGCGGCCAGCCAGGAGTACGGCTCGAGGATGCTGCCGCCGATGCGCACCTCGAAGTGGAGGTGGTTCGCCGTCGAGCTGCCGGTGCTGCCGACCGCTCCGATGAGCTGACCCGCCTCGACGGTCTGTCCGGCCTGCACCTGGCGAGTGCCGTACGTCATGTGCGCGTAGGTCGTCGAGACACGCTGTCCGGCGATGACGTGGTCGATCACGATGGCGACACCGTAGCCGTAGTAGCTCTCGGACGAGACCCGCACGACACCGGCCGCAGCCGCGTAGATCGGGGTGCCCGCAGGGGCCAGCATGTCTGCACCGTCGTGGCCGCCACTGTCGGGGCCGACCGTCGTGCGTCCCTGGGTGTACGAACCCTGGGGCAGCGGATAGCGGACCTCACCGGAGCCGGGAGAGACGAGCGCATAGCCCGCGGTGTTGAAGGCAGTTCCGGCGGTCGATGCGGCAGCGGCGGCGCGGGCTGCGGCAGCCTCTTCCGCCTTCTTCTTCTCGATCTCATCGGGTGTGGTAGCCGTGAAGGTACCGCGGCTGAGCGGGGCTGCGGTCGCCTGCGAAGCGACGACGAGCGACTGCGCATCGGCCTCGGCGAGCTGCTGGATCGTCGTTCCGGCCTCGGCGGGCTTGCTCGCCGCATAGGCGGGCAGCGCGATGACGGCGACAAGGGCGCCTACGGCACCGAAGATGGCGATCGACCGCAGAGGACCTGCGGCCTTGTGGGTACGCGCTCGCGCTGGTGAGCGTCGAGCAGGTGTTCGGTCTTCGGTTGTATTCGTGGGCGATTCGATGTCTGCGGCCAAAAGTGGGTCCTCCTGCGCCTGCGCGCTTCGGGTAGCGCTGGCTCGTCGGCACTCTGCTTCTCGTGCACGGATGTAGCTCGGGTACTTTGTGCGACTTAACCGGAAAGACGACGAGCCTGGAAGGCAATCTTCACGGTCATCGTCTGCGGGCTTCTCGCTGACGACCTGTCCGAGGTTACCGGAAGATAACGATCGTGTCACCCTGCGAACCTGGCAATCCTCGGAGAGGGCTCCGGATTCGCCGCGCGAAGCACCGGCCGCGCGGGTCAGACCGGCTCAGCCACCAGGAAGATATGAGAGGCCAGCTCGACCGGAAGCTCGAGCCCTTCGCCGTTGCCGTCCATCTGGATCAGGACGTAGCCCTCGTTATAGCGGTAGTCGCCATGCGCACCGGGAACGACTCCGGCGTCACGGAGTTGCTGCAGCAACTCCGGGTCGACCTGCGCAGGCTCGGCAAGGCGCCGGACGGTGCCGTCGATCGGCGCTCCGGCGGTGTTCAGCTTCTGCACAAGACCGATGACGCCCTCATCGAACGTGCGCGCGGGGAGGTCGCCGAGCTGATCGAGTCCGGGGATCGGGTTGCCGTAGGGCGACTCGGTGGGGTGACCGAGGAGCTCGACCAGGCGACGCTCGACCTGCTCGCTCATGACGTGTTCCCAGCGGCAGGCCTCTTCGTGCACGAACGCCCAATCCAGTCCGATCACATCGGAGAGCAGTCGCTCGGCCAGGCGGTGCTTGCGCATCACGTTGACCGCCTTCGACCGGCCGGCGTCTGTGAGTTCGAGGGTCCGATCCTCGGAGACGACGACGAGGCCATCGCGCTCCATCCGGCCGACGGTCTGCGAGACCGTGGGGCCGGAGTGCCCGAGGCGCTCGGAGATGCGCGCACGCAGGGGCACGATGTTCTCCTCCTCGAGTTCGAGGATGGTGCGGAGGTACATCTCCGTGGTGTCGATCAGGTCGGTCATGTCTGGCCCTCCGAGAGTTCTTAGGTAAGCCTACATTCCTGCGCCGACATCGGATCCGGGGCTCGTGAAACGACGTCACTCCGAAGCCATAGAATCGAGCTATGGCGATCGAGATCCCCCGAGAACTCCTGCCCGCTGACGGCCGATTCGGCTGCGGGCCCTCGAAGGTGCGCCCCGCGCAGCTCGAGGCGCTCCTCGCGGCCGGTCCGAGCCTGCTGGGCACTTCGCACCGCCAGGCCCCGGTGAAGAACCTCGTCGGCAGTGTGCGCGAGCGGCTGTCCACCCTCTTCCGCCTCCCCGAGGGCTACGAGATCCTCGTCGGCAACGGCGGCTCGACGGCCTTCTGGGATGCCGCCGCCTTCGGTCTCGTCGAGCGCCGCAGCCAGAACCTCGTCTTCGGCGAATTCGGCGGCAAGTTCGCCGCCGCCGCCGGAGCGCCGTGGCTCGAAGCTCCGGACGTGCGCAAGGCCGAGCCCGGTTCGCGCGCTGCTGCCGAGATCGTCTCCGGCATCGACGTCTACGCGTGGCCGCACAATGAGACCTCCACCGGTGTCGCAGCACCCATCGAACGTGTGCTCGCAGACGGCGCCCTGACGGTCATCGACGCGACGAGCGCGGCCGGAGGCATCGACTTCGACGTCACCCAGGCCGATGTCTACTATTTCGCCCCGCAGAAGAACCTCGGCTCGGACGGCGGGCTGTGGTTCGCCGCGGTCTCGCCCGCAGCGATCGAGCGGATCGAGCGGATCGCTGCATCTGATCGCTACATCCCGGAGTTCCTGAGCCTGAAGAACGCCGTCGACAACTCCCGGCTCAACCAGACGCTGAACACGCCGGCACTGACGACCCTGCACCTGCTGGACAGCCAGCTCGGCTGGATCCTCGAGAACGGCGGGTTGGCGTGGGCGGCCGCCCGCACCGCGGAATCGTCGGGAGTGCTGTACGACTGGGCCGAAGCATCCGCCGTCGCGACCCCCTTCGTCACCGACCCCGAGCACCGCTCCCCCGTCGTCGTCACGATCGACTTCGACGAGAGCGTGGATGCCGCGGCCGTCGCGAAGACACTGCGTGCGAACGGCATCGTCGACACCGAGCCGTACCGCAAGCTCGGACGCAACCAGCTGCGCGTCGCGACGTTCGTCTCGATCGAGCCCGAAGACGTGCGTCAGCTGACCCGCGCGCTCGACTACGTGCTGGCGAACTCCGGATCCTGAACCCCCGGTTCGCCGGAACGTCTTCTCGCCGTCAGGCGAGGATCGGCGTCATCACCGAGCGGACGCGCTATTCCTCTTCGTCGTCGGAGTCGTTCTCGTCGTCGGAGTCGTCATCATCGTCGGAGTCGTCGTCGAAATCGACCGCCGACTCATCCAGTTCGTCGATGTCGACGCCGTCGAGGTCTCCGGCATGCAGGATGTCTGCTTCCTGATCCTCATCGTCGAGCTCATCGTCTTCATCGAGCTCATCGTCGTCGAGATCATCGGCGTCGTCGTCGAAGACATCGGCGTCGTCGTCAAGATCGGGCGCATCGGCAGCCGCGGCAGCCGCCTGCTCGGCGAGTTCGACCTGGTGGGCGCGGTACTCGGCGAGTCGCTCGACCCAGGGCACCCATTCCGGTGCGAGAAGCGCGCCGTCACCGGGAAGGAGTTCGATCTCGAGGACCGTCGGCTCCTCGTCGTCGACGCGAGCGACCGTGACCGTCCAGTGCCAACCCGGATACCCGGGGAGCCGGTTCTCGAAGCGCAACGAGACCGAACCGTCGTCTTCCAGGAGGTAGCCGGCCGCGGGGCCGATCGTCGTCGCCGGAGTGATCTCGCGCAGGGCTTCCAGCGCGAGATCGTGAGCGCCGACGAGACGCGCGTCGGCGTCAGGCTTCGAGGTCATCGGCTACCTTGCGCAGAACGGCCGCGATCTTGCGGCTGTGGCCGGAGGAAGGATAACGACCGCGACGCAGGTCGCCGCCCATCTCGTCGAGGAGCTTCACGAGGTCCTCGACGATGATCGCCATGTCGTCAGCAGGCTTGCGCTGCGCCTTCGCCAGACTCGGCGGCGCCTCGAGGACGCGCACCGAGAGCGCCTGCAGACCGCGCTTGCCGTCGGCCACGCCGAACTCCACGCGGGCACCCGCCTTCACGGCAGCGCCAGCGGGAAGGGCGGAGGCGTGCAGGAACACGTCCTGGCCGTCATCGCTGGCGATGAAGCCGAAACCCTTGTCGTCGTCGTAGAACCTGACCTTGCCGGTGGGCATGGAAGAACCTCGCTATAGAAATCGAACAGAAGGCGCGCCGAGACGCATCCACCCTCAGCCTACCGGTCACGGCGGAACCCAGCACCGCAGTGCAGGTAGGCTGAGGAAGATGAGCACGCACAGTTCCGGACCGGATGTTCCGGTCCGTCAGGTCGACCGGATCCTGGCGTTCAGCGCGCTCGGGCTTGCCGCCGCATCCGTGCTCTGCTTCTTCGCGATCATCATCGGCAGCGCCGTCGGCATGGATCAGGCCGCGTTCGGCGAAGGCCTCTGGCCGCTCGTCGCCGGCATCCCGCTCTGGGGTCTTCCGGTCGCCTTCGTGATGATCATCGCGCTGCTCGTGATGAGCTTCATACGCAAGGGACGCGCGGCTTCGCGGTCCTGAGGCACTCCATATGAGCACTCACGCGCGCCCGCTTGCTGATTGGCTGGCCGCGGCGAGCGATGCGGAGCTTGCTGATCTCTTCGCCGCGCGCGGCATCCGAGCGGATGCTCCATGGCATGACTTCTTCGACGCCGCCGAGGCGCTGCTCGAACCCGCGTCGCTGGCGCGGATGCTGCCTCAGCTGACCCTGCGCGAGGCCATCGGGCTGCGGAGTGCGGCCGACGGTGTCGACGCCGGCGCGGAGCGCGCTGGGTTGACGGCACTGGCGCTGCTCCGTCCGGACGGGACTCCGTATCCGCCTGTTCTCGCGGTCGTCGCGGGCCTGCAGATCCCCACGGACGCCGGCGGAGATCCGCCGACACCGGCTTCGGCCGAGAATGCCGCGCATGCGGCCGAGCGCGCGTTCACTACGGTCACCTCGCTGGCCGATCTGCTGCTCCACGCGCGAGAGACCCCTCTGGCGCTGCTCGCCACCGGCGGGATCAGCGCCGGCGAGAAGCGTCTGCTGGCGGAAGCCGGGGTGCCTGCGGAGTCCATCGACGCCCTGCTGGGGATCGCCGTCGACGCAGATCTGGTCCGCGCCGACGGGCGAAAGCTCCGTGTCTCCGCGGATACCGAGCATTGGCTGCACGCCGGCGTCGGCGACCGCTGGGGACGCCTGGCGATGGGGTTCCTCCGCGCGCTGCCGCGCGGGCTCCGCCGGGATGCCGCCGGTTGGCCCGATCTCTCCGTCTGGCCGAACGCGCATCCGTGGGATCCGACCTGGCCCGATCGCTGCGCGGTACTGCTCGAGCGCGCCCGGCTCCTCGGCCTGATCGCCGACGACGGCAGCGAACCCGACTGGACCGTACCGCTGCGCGAACGCGGAGAGGTCGACGCCGAGGCGTTGACCGGCGTGCTCCCCGCCGAGGTCGACCGCATCTTCCTGCAGAACGATCTCAGCGCGATCGCCCCCGGCCCGCTCGCGCCCGCACTCGACGTGCGCCTGCGCACGATCGCTGCCAGAGAATCGGCGGCGCAGGCGTCGTCGTACCGTTTCACCGTCGAATCGATCGCTCATGCGCTGGCCTCCGGCGAGACCGAGGATTCGATCCTCGAGTTCCTCGGATCGCTCTCGCTCACCGGTATCCCGCAGCCTCTGAGCTATCTCATCGTGCAGACCGCTCAGCGCCACGGCCTGGTGCGAGTATCGGCCGATGCCGCAACCGGGCGCACGCGCATCGACAGCGTCGACGGTCATCTGATCGACGCGATGGCCGTCGACCAGACCCTGCGACCCCTGGCTCTCAGCAGGGTCGGCGCATCTCTGGCCTCTCGCGTCGGGCGCGACACCGTCTACTGGGCCCTCACGGACGCCCGTTACCCCGCGACGCTCGTCGGCGCGGACGGGACCGTCCTGACGGCCGACAGGCATCCGGCGACGACGGGACCCGTCGCCGTCATCGCGGATTATTCGCCGCTGCTTGCTCGATTGCGAGCGCAGCAGGGACCGGATGCCGACGCCGCCTGGCTCGACCGAGAGCTGGAGGCGGCCGTCCGCGCCAAGGCCGTCCTGCAGGTGACCGTCGGCATGCCCGACGGGTCGACACGGGACCTGCTGTTGGAAGCCACCGGACTGGGCGGCGGACGCCTGCGCGGACGCGACCGTGCCGCCGATGTCGAGCGGACGTTGCCGGTCTCCAGCATCCGCGCGGCTTTCGTCGTCGAGCAGTGAACCACCCGTCGAGTGCAGGGCCGACCCCGTGACTCGAAGCCGCGATAGACTGGTCAGCTATGTCTGATGGCCCCCTGATCGTCCAGAGCGATCGCACCGTGCTTCTCGAAGTCGCCCACGCCGAGGCCGAGAGCGCCCGCCACGAACTGGCGATCTTCGCCGAGCTCGAGCGTGCCCCCGAGCACATCCACACATATCGCATCACCCGCCTCGGCCTGTGGAATGCCCGCGCTGCCGGTCACACCGCCGAGGACATGCTGGAGACGCTCGACCGCTGGTCCCGCTTCCCCGTGCCGCCGTCGGTGGCTGTCGACCTCCGCGAGACCGTCAACCGATACGGGCGGCTCGTCATCGAGCGCGACGAGGAGGGCACGCTCATCCTGCGCTCCTCCGACCCGGCCGTGCTCACCCAGATCGCGAACAACAGGCGCATCCAGCCGCTGCTGATCGGACATCCGACCCCGGACACCTTCGTCGTCGACGCGTGGGCGCGCGGCCAGATCAAGCAGGAGCTTCTGAAGATCGGCTGGCCGGCCGAGGACCTTGCGGGATACACGCCGGGGACACCGCATCCGATCGAGCTCACCGAAGACGGGTGGCAGATCCGCCCGTACCAGCAGGATGCGGTCGATGCGTTCAGCAAGGACGGCTCGGGGGTCGTGGTGCTCCCCTGCGGCGCCGGCAAGACGATCGTCGGCGCCGGTGCGATGGCCGCGACGAAGACCACCACGCTCATCCTGGTCACCAACACCGTCTCAGCGCGTCAGTGGCGCGACGAGCTGCTCAAGCGCACGAGCCTCACCCCTGAAGAGATCGGTGAGTATTCCGGCCAGGCCAAAGAGGTCAAGCCGGTCACGATCGCGACGTACCAGATCCTCACGGCGAAGCGGAAGGGCGAGTACGCCCACCTCGCACTTCTGGATGCCCTGGACTGGGGTCTCATCGTGTACGACGAGGTGCATCTGCTGCCGGCCCCGGTCTTCAAGCTCACCGCCGACCTGCAGGCCCGCCGCCGGGTCGGCCTCACGGCGACCCTGGTGCGCGAGGACGGCCGCGAGGGCGATGTCTTCAGCCTGATCGGGCCGAAGCGATTCGATGCCCCGTGGAAGCAGATCGAGGCCCAGGGGTTCATCTCCCCCGCGGCCTGCTACGAGGTGCGAGTCGACCTGCCGCCGAGCGACCGCCTGGAGTACGCGGCAGCAACCGACGACGAGCGCTATCGGCTCGCGGCATCGGCCCCGGCGAAGATCGATGCCGTGAAGGAACTGATCGCGAAGCATCCCGGCGAGCGCATCCTCGTGATCGGGCAGTACCTGGATCAGCTGGAGACGCTCTCCGAATCGCTGAACGCCCCATCGATCACCGGCGCGACCCCGATCGACGAGCGCGAGGAACTGTACCGTCAGTTCCGCGAGGGCGAGATCTCGCTGCTCGTTGTGTCGAAGGTCGCGAACTTCTCGATCGATCTGCCGGAGGCGTCCGTCGCCATCCAGGTGTCCGGTTCATTCGGATCCCGCCAGGAGGAGGCCCAGCGCCTCGGTCGCCTGCTGCGCCCGAAGCAGTCGGGACACACCGCGAGCTTCTACACGCTGGTGGCCAGGGACACGATCGATCAGGACTACGCGCAGAACCGTCAGAGGTTCCTCGCCGAGCAGGGCTACAGCTACACGATCATGGATGCGGACGCGCTGGCGGCCTGATCAGGCCGCTCTGTCCGCGCGCTCGAACCAGTCCAACGCGAGTTCGGAGATCTCGGCCGGAGCGTCGTCGGTGACGAAGTGGGCCGCGTCTTCGACAAAGGCGAGTTCGAAGTGCTCGGCGCGCCGTTCGTGGTCACGGCAGATTTTGCGGACGAGCGTCTCGGTGAACGGACCGTCGTGCCGCCCGAACACGGCGAGCGTCGGCGGCTGCAACCGCATTCTCTTGTACGTGCCCCGCGCGAGGCGGAGCACCTCGGGAATGATCATTCCGCGGTACAGCGCCCGCACGGCGCGGCTCACCTCAGGCCGCTGCTGCACGCGCAGGTAGGCGTCGACGGTGGCGCCGCTCATCGGGTGCGCGACGTATCGGGGGCCGAACAGCCAGCCCAGCGACTGGCCCTCGCGGTGCATGAGCATCCGCGGCATGTGCGCGAACGCGGGCAGGAGCCGGGGTGTGAACGCCATGAACCCCGGCGGCACCGCGATCTGCACGGCTGTGCGCACCCGCTCGGGGTGCGCGTAGGCGAACTGACCTGCGACGACCGCGCCCAGGTCGTGGCTGACCAGGTGGGCCCTTTCGATCCCCAGGGCGTCGAGCAGCGACTCCAGGTCGTGCTGGATAGAGTCGCGCTCGAAACCGGGGTCGTCGGCCTCGGACCACCCGGAACCACGCAGATCGGGACAGATCACGCGGTACCCCCGAGCGGCGATCGTCGGGGCGATCAGCCGCCATTGCCACCAGTGCTGCGGGAAACCGTGCAGCAGCACGACGGCGTCTCCTTCGCCGATGGCGGCGACGTGCGTGCGCAGCCCCGGCGTCTCGACCACCGTATGCGTGAACCCGGCCGCGTCGGGCAACGGGGGCGACCACGTCCCTCGGAGGGATCCCTGCGGGAATGCCGGTGTGTCCATGACGAGACCTCCGCGTCTGCACGTCCGGGTCGGTTCGGCCCTGAGCACAGAATACTACGTTCATAGTAAATTTGCCACTAGTTTCATAGTGCGCATAGTCTCGGACCGTGAGCAGCACTCGAGAGCGCGCCCTGGATGCCGCGGTGACCCTCGTCGGAACCGAAGGAGTGCGCGCGCTCACCCATGGACGCGTGGATGCCGCCGCGTCCCTCCCGCCCGGATCGACCTCGAATCACTTCCGCACCCGCGCGGCACTGCTCGCCGGCGTGATCGAGTGGATGGCCGTACAGGAGCGAGCGGACGCCGGCATCCCGGAGATCCACAGTCGGGAGCAGCTCATCGGCGCACTGACGCGGATGATCGAGGCCCAATCCGGGCCGCTCGCGGCCAGGACGCGTGCGCGTTACGCCCTGTTCCTCGAAGCCGACGAAGACGCCGCCGGCCCATTGAGGGCGCAGCGTGCGGGCATGGAGCAGTGGGTGCGCGGCATCCTCAACGAACTCGGAGGCGAGGCCGCAGCGGCGCATACCGCCTTCCTGATGGCGACCGGCGACGGGCTCCTGCTGCACCGCATCACTGTGGATCCGGAGGCGCCGATCGAGGCGGCGATCACGCAGGCCGTCACCGCCGCGCTACGTGCATGAACCGCCGCTCCGGCAGATAATCAGCCCGCTCATCACGGAAGTCACCATAATGGGGACATGACAGCAGCGCGCATCCTGGTCGTCGATGACGAACCCAACATCCGCGACCTCCTCTCGACCGGACTGAGCTTCGCCGGATTCTCGGTGAAGACGGTCGCCAACGGCGCCGCCACCATCTCGGCGGTGCTGGAGGAGGAACCCGACCTCATCATCCTCGACGTGATGCTGCCGGACATGAACGGCTTCAGCGTCACCAAGCGCCTTCGCGGCGCCGGTTTCACCGCGCCGATCCTCTTCCTCACCGCCAAGGACGGCACCGACGACAAGATCGAAGGCCTGAATGCCGGCGGCGACGACTACGTCACGAAGCCGTTCAGCCTCGATGAGATCGTGGCGAGGGCGCAGGCGATCCTGCGGCGCACCATGCAGGCCGATGAGGAGTCGATCATCCGCGCCGGCGAGCTTTCGATGGACCAGGACACGCATGATGTCCACGTCGGCAAGGAACCGATCGAGCTGAGTCCGACCGAGTTCAAGCTGCTGCGCTACCTGATGCTCAACCCGAACAGGGTGCTCTCCAAGGCGCAGATCCTCGATCACGTCTGGGAGTACGACTTCAACGGCGATGCCGGCATCGTGGAGAGCTACATCTCCTACCTTCGCCGCAAGATCGACCCGCACACCGAGGAGTCGCTCATCCAGACCAAGCGCGGCTTCGGCTACATGCTGAAGGTCGGCAAGTCGGGCTGACTCGACCCGCACCCATCGCCGCTCTGCCAGTGGCCCCATCGCCGCCTCTGGTGGCCGCCGACGTCGCATACGGGAGGACCGCATGGCACACCAGCCGGACGCGGTCACCCACTGGTGGCGCCGCATCAGCCTGCGGGCGAAAGTCACCGGAGTCACCGTCGCGGTGCTCGCCCTCGGCCTGCTCCTTGCGGGAATCGGAACGGTGCCGATGCTGCGCAACTCCCTCATCGAGAACATCGACGCCCAGCTGCCTTCCCTGGTCTCCAGCGATATCACCGGCCGCTACTTCGACGTCGTCACCACCGACGGCCAGACCAGCTACACGCAGCTGGAGACACCACGCGACTTCTCCTTCGCCGTCTACGACCACGAAGGACGGCTGGCGGCAACGGCGGGGAACGGCCCCTCGCCGAACTTCCCCACGAAGTACTCCCTGCAGCGCGCCACGGCAGACCTGGACCGCAAGTTCACGCTCACGGGAGACGGGGGCAGCTCGTTCCGCGCCGCGGTCGCCGTGGTGCAGGGTGACGATGGCCCGCTTCGCGTACAGCTGGTCGCGATGCCGCTGGACGAAGTGGACCGGATCATCGGACAGTACTTCGGCATCTACACGACCGTCGCACTGATCACCATCTTCCTCGCGGCGCTGCTCACGCGAGGGCTGGTGACCCTCACGTTCCGCCGACTCGGCCAGGTGGAATCGACGGCGATGTCGATCGCAGCCGGTGATTTCAGCCAGCGTCTCACCGATCTCGAGCCGACGACGGAAGTCGGCCGGCTCAACGCCGCGATCAACACCATGCTCGACCGCGTCGACGGCTCGCTCGCCCAACGGGATCGCACGGTGCGGCACATGCGCCGCTTCATCGGAGACGCCAGCCACGAGCTGCGCACACCGCTCGTCAGCGTCCGCGGCTATGCCGAGCTGTACCGGATGGGCGCGATCCGCGGCGACGAGGACACCGCGCGCGCCATGGAGCGCATCGAGAAGGAGGCCATCCGGATGGGCGTGCTCGTCGAGGATCTCCTCGCACTCGCCCGACTGGACGAGGAGCGCGAACCGGAGATCGAAGCCCTCGATCTCCGGCCGATCGCCCGCGACGCCGCCCTGGATCTGCGTGCAGCCGCCCCAGGGCGGACGGTCACGGTGGTCGACCTCACGGGGAAGGCGGCATCCGCACCACCGACGTACACCGTCACGGTGCGCCCGGACGCGCACTCGGCAGCACCTCGCGGGCTCGCGGGCGCCACCCTCGCCCGACTCCGCAGGAAACCGCGCGGCTCCGCCGATGCGGTGCCGGCGATCGATTTCACCGAGTCGGCCGACCTTCCCGTGCGCACGCCGCCGATCGTGCTCGGCGAGGAGAACAAGGTGCGCCAGGTGGTGACCAACCTGCTCGGCAACGCTCGTCGGTTCTCCCCCGAGGACGGCCCGATCGAGATCGTCGTCGACACGGATCGCGTGCGCGGGACCGGCAGCATCGCGGTCGTCGATCACGGCGAAGGCATTCCCCCGCAGATTCGCGAGCAGATCTTCGAGCGGTTCTGGCGGGCTGACACCTCGCGTGCCAGAGAGACCGGTGGCGCCGGCCTGGGCCTGGCGATCGTCGCATCGATCGTCAAGGCGCTGCATGGTTCGGTCGCCGTCTCCGAGACGGCAGGCGGCGGCGCCACCTTCACGGTCACCCTGCCTCTGGCGCCGGCCAGAGCGACGCCCGCGCACCTGATGGAGGACACGCAGCCGCTGGACCGGCTCGACCTGTAGCGCACTCCTCCTGCACCGTTTCTCGAACCCGCGGGTTGCACACAGACCGTGGAGATCGCCCCATTACCCGTGGGGACGGCGGGCGATCGACGAATAGGTTCAGAACTCCATCGAGAGGAGTTCCCATGTCCGTCTTCACCGTCGACACCGAAGCCGTGCAGGCCGCGAACAGCGCGGCCCACGCCACCATGGCGCGCCTGCAGGGCGAGTCCACCACCCTGATGGCTCAGCTCGGGCAGCTGCAGTCATCGTGGACCGGCAGCGCATCGGCCGCTTTCCAGACCTGCAGCGAGCAGTGGCGCGGCGCGCAGTTGCACGTCGAGCAGGTTCTGGAGTCGATCGGCACGGCCCTCGGCGCTGCCGCCATGCAGTACGCCGACGCCGACCAGTACTCGGCCAGCCTGTTCCGCTGAGCCCCCTCCGCGGAACGCAGAAACGCCCCGGCCGAGAGGCCGGGGCGTTTCTGTGCGAGGAAGCGGGACTCAGAAGTCCATGCCGCCCGACGGGTCACCCATCGGAGCGCCGGCCTTCTCAGGCTTGTCGGCGACGACGACCTCGGTGGTGAGGAAGAGAGCCGCGATCGAGGCTGCGTTCTGCAGCGCCGAGCGGGTCACCTTGGCGGGGTCGATGATGCCCTGTGCGAACAGGTCACCGTACTCGCCGGTCGCGGCGTTGAGGCCGTGACCTGCGGGCAGGCCGGCGACCTTGTTCGCGACGACGCCCGGCTCGAGACCGGCGTTCAGCGCGATCTGCTTGAGCGGAGCCTCGATGGCGACGCGGACGATGTTGGCACCGGTCGCCTCGTCACCCGTGAGCTCGAGCGTGGCCAGAGCCTTGGTGCCGGCCTGGATCAGCGCGACGCCACCACCGGGGACGATGCCCTCTTCGACGGCAGCCTTCGCGTTGCGAACGGCGTCCTCGATGCGGTGCTTGCGCTCCTTGAGCTCGACCTCGGTTGCCGCTCCCGCCTTGATGACGGCGACGCCACCTGCGAGCTTGGCGAGACGCTCCTGGAGCTTCTCGCGGTCGTAGTCGCTGTCGGTGTTCTCGATCTCGCGACGGATCTGCGTGACCCGACCCTCGATCTGGTCAGCTTCGCCGGCACCCTCGATGATGGTCGTCTCGTCCTTGGTGACGATGACCTTGCGAGCGCGACCCAGCAGGTCGAGCGTGGCGCTCTCCAGCTTGAGGCCGACCTCTTCGGTGATGACCTGGGCGCCGGTGAGGATCGCGATGTCCTGCAGCTGCGCCTTGCGGCGGTCGCCGAAGCCGGGAGCCTTGACGGCGACCGACTTGAAGATGCCCTTGAGCTTGTTCAGCACCAGAGTCGCGAGAGCCTCACCCTCGACGTCCTCGGCGATGATGACGAGCTCCTTGCCGTCCTGGATCACCTTGTCGACGATGGGCAGAAGGTCCTTGATGCTGGAGATCTTCTGGTTCGCGATCAGGATGTACGCGTCCTCGAAGACCGCCTCCTGGCGCTCCGGGTCGGTGACGAAGTACGGGTTCAGGTAGCCCTTGTCGAAGCGCATGCCCTCGGTGAGCTCGAGCTCGGTGCCGAAGGTCTGCGACTCCTCGACGGTGACGACACCCTCCTTGCCGACCTTGTCGATCGCCTCGGCGATGAGCTCGCCGATCGCGGGGTCAGCGGCGGAGATGGACGCCGTCGCGGCGATCTGCTCCTTCGACTCGATCTCCTTGGCGCTGGAGAGCAGTTCCGCGGTGATCGCGGCGACGGCCTTCTCGATGCCGCGCTTGAGCGAGATCGGGTCAGCGCCGGCTGCGACGTTGCGCAGGCCCTCGCGGACGAGCGCCTGAGCGAGAACGGTCGCGGTGGTGGTTCCGTCACCTGCGACGTCGTCGGTCTTCTTGGCGACCTCCTTGACGAGCTCCGCACCGATCTTCTCGAACGGGTCGTCCAGCTCGATCTCCTTGGCGATGGACACGCCGTCGTTCGTGATCGTGGGGGCGCCCCACTTCTTCTCAAGCACGACGTTGCGGCCGCGCGGGCCGAGGGTCACCTTGACAGCGTCGGCGAGGATGTTCAGGCCACGCTCGAGGCCGCGGCGGGCCTCCTCATCGAAAGCGATGATCTTTGCCATGAGTTTTGTCGTCCCTCCTGGACGTAGACGTTGGGTTTAGCACTCAGACTGAGAGAGTGCTAACGCCATTCTGGCACTCGACCCCTTCGAGTGCAAGCTGCGCGGAGGGTGCTACTCCGCAGGAGTCTCGGGCGGCGTCGTCGAACGGTCCAGCCCGATCACGACGGCCAGCTGCTTCTGGTCCGTCTCATTGAGCCCTGCGTAGACATCGCTCTGCTGCACCTCGGCGCCGCCGAGCAGACCGGCCAGTCCGATCGCCGCGAGCTCGTCGTCGTCTGCGACGTAGTAGACCGTGGTCGTGGGGAAATCCTGGCTGTCGCTGTCGGTCGCGTAGACGACGTCTGCGGCCCAACCGCTGTTCAGCAGCGTCTCCCGCATCTGCGTGGCCAGACCCTCCTCCGGGGTCGCGTTGAGAATCATCACCGAATAGGTCGTGTCGACGATCCCGGTCTCCACCGGGGTCGGTGCGACGCTCGGCTCAGCCTCGGGGAAGAGCGTGATGCGGCCCATCATGACCAGGGCGACGAAGATGCCACCGATGATGAGCACCAGTGCGGCGACGAACGACCACAGCAGCACGACCCATCCGTTCATGCCCGGGGCTTCGGCACGGTGTGCTCCGACGCGTCCGGAGGTACGGGGAACGTCGTCGAAGCGATCTCGAGTGGGCTGGGGCACCCCTCGATGTTAGCGGCACCCGTCTGCGAATCCGCATCGGGCAGGGCTCGCCCGCTCCGGCGAAGCCTCCGCGTTCAGCTCACGAAACCCGGAATCCGGGCCGCACGACGGGAGGCGCGCGAATCGCGGATGCGGCGCAGCCGCCGGACCAGCATCGGATCGTATTCCAGCGCGACATCGGAATCGATCAACCGCGTGAGCAGCTGGTAATACCGTGCGGCACTCATCCCGAGCTGCGTGCGGATGACCTCTTCCTTCGCACCACCGTGTCGCGGCCACGCGGCCTCGAGCGCGAGGATCGCGCGGTCGCGCTCCGTCAGGTCTCCGAGCATGGCTCCAGGCTAGGACGAATCCGCGGCGTGGCCCGCGCGCCACTCCCACCAGCGGCCCAACGGGTCGGCGGACGCCCGGACCGCGGCGTCGAGGGCGACGACGAAGCCGGGCCAGGTGTCGGCATCGACGGGAGGCTCCCAGACGTCGAGCAGGCCGGGAGGATCGATCGTCACCCATCTCGCAGGCAGCCGGCGGATGTCCTGGACGAGCGCGAGCCGGTCGGCACGCGGGATGTGCACGAGCACGCCGGGCGTGCTGATCACCAGCGTCGCCCCCGCCGGGGCTTCACCGGCGAGCGCACGCAGCCGCTCCCCGGCGTCGCCGGCGACCAGGAGCGGCGGATCGGACGCAGCGATGTCGAGGGCGGCCGCGATCCGCTCTTCACGCCCCTCCTCCCCCGGCCAGACCAGCCCTCGGAGCCACCGTCGATCACGATCGTCGCGGGCATCCAGCGGCGCAAGATCGATGCCGGCACGCCAGACGATCTCCGGCATCCGCAGTGTCGGAAGCGCGCCGGTCACCGTACTCTCCAGCACCACGGAAGACGGACCTTCGTCGGGATCGAGCGCCGCGCGGAGCGATCCGTCCTCGGCGGTGAAGCGGTAGGAATACCGGTCCGGATACAGGCAGAGCCCGGCCGCCGCGCCCAACTCCAGCAGCGCGATGGGGCCGGGGATCTCTGACAGCACCGGCAGCAACGCCGCGAGGCGCAGCGGCTCATTCGTCTGGAGCTGCCTCCGCCCGCACTCCGCGACGATCTCGTCGGCGTGGTCGAGGAAGAAGGCGCGCCAGGCCGGGTAGCCGGTGAGTGCGGCGCCGAGCATCCGCGTGACCGCGAAGACCAGGGGAGGCTGGCGTCGGGTCTCCGGGATCCGCGCGAGGAGGGTCTGTACCTCCGTGTCATCGACGACGCCGGACGCCCACTCCGCGTACAGCTCGCTCCGGCCCGGCGCCTCCTCCTGCGCGAACCGCAGGTAGCGAAGTCGCACTGCGTCCGTCATGGTTCCATTCTCCCGTGCATGGCCCGCCATGATCGCAGACGCGAGAGAATAGAGGGGACACAGGAGGACTCATGCCGTACAGCGTGGACAAGACCGAAGACGAGTGGCGCCGAGAGCTCGGCGACCAGCAGTACGCGGTGCTGCGTCAGGCCGCGACGGAGCGCGCCTGGACGGGCGAGCTGCTCGACGAGAAGCGCTCAGGCCTCTACACCTGCGGCGCGTGCGGTGCGGAGCTGTTCAAGAGCGGCACCAAGTTCGACTCCGGATGCGGCTGGCCGAGTTTCTACGAGTCGATCAGGCCGGAGGCGGTCGAGCTCATCGAGGACGCGACGCTCGGCATGGTGCGCACCGAGGTGCGCTGCGCGAACTGCGGGTCACACCTCGGGCACGTGTTCCCCGATGGGTTCGGCACACCGACCGGCGACCGCTACTGCATGAACTCGATCGCGATGAACTTCACTCCGGACGAGTCGTGAGTGTTCTCGATGCCGTCCGGACAAGACAGTCCTGGTCGAAGGTCACCGACGATGCGCCCTCGCGCGAGGAGCTGCTGACGTTCGTCGCCGCTGCCGGACGCGTCGCCGACCACTCCTCGCTGCGCCCGTGGCGCCTGATCGAACTGCGTGGCGCCGATCGCGAGGTGCTGGCCGCAGCGATCGCGAAGGCCGAAGGCGACAAGTCGCCGTCGTCGAAGCCGCTGCGTGCGCCGCTGCTGATCGCCGTCGTCGCCAGCTACCGCAAGAGCAGCAAGGTGCCCCGCTGGGAGCAGGAGGCCGTCGCCTCCGGTGTCGCGCACATGCTGAGCCTGCTGCTGGACGACGCAGGTTGGGGCGTCTTCTGGCGCACCGGTCACTCCACACGATCGAAGGCGGTCGCGAAGGCGCACGGCCTGTCGAAGGATGAGGAACTTCTCGGCTGGCTCTACGTCGGCGGCAAGCCTGCGGGCAAGAAGGCAGGACGACGCAAGCCCGTCGACGCGCGGCGACTCGTCTCCCGGATGCCGAAGAAGTCCAAGAAGAAGTAGGTTCGGGCTCCTCGCGGAACCTCGATCAACGGCGGCGACGGCGCCACGGAACGGCGACGACCACGGATGCCACGGCGACGACCACCATGGCGATGAGCTGCCACGGCGCTGGCCCGGAGACGGCGGGCCAGAGCAGGTCGATCACCACCGACGTCGTGAGCTGCCCGAGCACCGAGCCGAGCCCCATCAAGAGCACGCCGGTCTGACCGACGATGAACGCGCCGAGCAGGATGTAGGCGAATCCGAGGAAGCCACCGAGATACAGCCAGGGCTCCGCCGGAAGAGCATCCGGCAGTCCGCGGATGGACACGCTGACCGACGCCGCCAGGGCGAGCGCGACTGTTCCCGCGATGAAACTCGTCAGGGTCGCGGCCATCGGAGACTGCACGCGCTGGGCGAGGCGCCCGTTGGTCGCTGCCTGCCAGGCGATCCCGACGCCCGCGGCGAAGGGCAGCAGCAGCATCCACAGCGGAGCGGTCGCGAGCACGTCGCCGCTGAGCGAGATTCCGACCGCGGCGAGCGCAAGCGCCCCGCCGAGAACCCGTCCGGGAGTGACGGCGACGACGCCGGCCGGCCCGAAGCCGATCCGATCGAGGATCAATCCGTGCAGGGTCTGCCCGGCGACCACGCCGACCGTGAACAGCGACACCCCGAGAACTCCTGCGGTGAGGCCCTGGGTGGAGACGGTGAGAGCGCCGCAGGCGCCGCCGAGCAGCATCCAGAACGGGATCCTCCGCTCGCGAACGCCACTCCACAGCCGTGCCACACCGGCCCTCGCCGAAGGGATGAACGGAATGACGGCGATCAACACGATGAGACCGACGGTGAAGGAGATGAGCCCCGCGACGATTCCGTCATCGACCCGGACGCCGAGAACGCCGTTGATGCGCGCCTGAATGGCCGTCATCGCACCGATCGCGACGGCTCCGCCGAGAGCCACCGGGGCGGCCAGCACGCGCTTCTCGGTCACGCATCGACCCTACCCGAGCGCGTGTCGGAGGTCGGCGCTACCCTATGTGCATGTGCGCGAGCTACGGCCTGGATCCCCGGTTCACCGATGCGGAACTCATTGCTGAAGCTGACGAGGACATCCTCGAAGGGCTTCGCACCTGGGCCGCGGAGAATGCCGGCGAGACATTGAGACCGACGGGCAAGAACCTCCGGAACCTCAACCCGATCCTCGTCGATGCCGACGGCGAGATCACAGTGGCGCCCGCGTGGTGGGGCTTCCTGATCGACGGAGCCCCCTCGCGGTTCCCCTCGATCAACACCCGCTCCGAACGACTTCAGGAACGCCCGGGGAGTCTGCGGTCGCGTGCGATCGTTCCGGCGACCGGCTGGTACGAGATGAAGAAGCCCGAGCGGGTGTGGCACGAGTTCGGCCTCGGGGGCGGTGCCCTCTTCGGCATGGCCGCCGTCACGCAGCGCGGACGCACCGCCGACGGCGAATGGTTCACCTGCTATTCGGTCGTCATGCGCCCGGCGCCCGAACACCTGGCGGGCGTCCACGACCGGATGCCCGTGCTGATCCCGACGCCGTTCGCGCGCGACTGGCTGTCGGCGCAAGGCGATCGCGAGCTCATCGACGAGGCGCTGCTGGCCGCGGCATCCCTCGATGAGCGCGTGACCGCCGTGCCGCGCACCGACGACAAGGGAACGGAGCGGCTCTTCTGAGCGCCTTGGATGCCGCAGAGCTGATCGCCCTCGCCTCGGCGCGCGCCGAAGAACTCCCCGGGTCCGAGCGGGAGAACCCCTTCGGGCCCGAATGGGACGTCTTCAAGGTGCGAGGCCGGGTCTTCCTGCTGGCACCGCTGGACGGCACCGGCCGAGTGACTCTCAAATCCCACCCCGACGACGCCGTGGCACTGCGTGAGACGTTCGCCGACATCATCCCCGGGTACCACATGAACAAGAAGCACTGGATCACGCTGACGCCGGGGACCACACTCTAGGCCGACCTGATCGCCGAACTCGTGACCGAGTCGTACCTTCTCGTGGTGGAGAATCTCCCGCGCAGGCTGCGTCCGGTGGATCCTGCCCTCTTCGGGCGCCCGCCGGCTTGACCGTCCCCGCCACGAGGACCCCCACGGCGCAGAGAGACGGTACCTGCGGAGGATGCGGTGGACGGATGAGGCCTCCTAGCGTGGAAGCATGATCACAGCAGAAGGCCTCACGAAGCGGTTCGGAGACAAGACCGCCGTCCAGGACGTGTCGTTCACCGTCCGACCGGGGAGCGTCACCGGCTTCCTCGGCCCGAACGGTGCGGGGAAGTCCACCACCATGCGCCTGATCGTCGGCCTCGACCGGCCGACCGCCGGACGCGCCACGATCGGCGGCCGGGAGTACCGCAAGCTGCGCGCCCCCCTCACCGAGGTCGGTGTGCTCCTCGACGCGAAAGCCGTGCACACCGGCCGCACCGCGCGGAACCACCTTCGTGCGATGGCGGCGACCCACGGCATCTCCGCATCCCGCGTCGACGAGGTCATCGACCTCGCAGGCATCACATCGGTGGGTAACAAGCGCGCGGGCAAGTTCTCGCTCGGCATGGGTCAGCGCCTCGGCATCGCCGCTGCCCTCCTCGGCGATCCGCACACGCTGATCCTCGACGAGCCGGTGAACGGCCTCGATCCCGAAGGCGTGCTGTGGGTGCGCCATTTCGTGCGGCACGCCGCCTCCGAGGGACGCACTGTCCTGCTCTCCAGCCACCTGATGAGCGAGATGGCGCAGACAGCCGATCACGTGATCGTGATGGGTCGCGGCCGAGTGCTCGCGGACGCACCGCTTGACCAACTGGTGCGCGATTGGACCCGCAGCACCGTGCGCGTGCGCACCCCCCGTACCGGCGACCTCGCCGCCGCGGTGAACGGCGCCGACGTCGAGGTCGTCAGCGTCGAGCCCGATCTGCTCGAGATCGTCGGCCTCACCGCCGCGCGCATCGGCGATCTCGCCGCGGATCGCGGCATCCCGCTGCATGAGCTGACACCGACCAGCGGCTCCCTGGAGGACGCGTATCTCGCGCTCACCGGGGATGCCGTCGAATACCGCACCCGCACCGCGTCGGAGGCCGGCGCCCCGCTCGAGGAGGTCGTGGCATGACCGCCGCAGCACAGCTCACCCGTTCCAGCCACGTCGCGGCCGACCGTCACAGCGTGACCTTCCCCCGCCTGGTGCGGTCCGAGTGGATCAAGATCGCCACGCTCCGCTCCACCTGGTGGTCGATCGCGATCACCGGCGTCCTCACGGTCGGCATCGCCGCCCTCATCGCGGCTTCAGCCGATGTGCCCGGGTTCGACGCGATCCAAGCCGTCGTCAGCCCCATCCAGTTCACGATGCTGCTCGCCGGGATCCTCGGCGCGATCTCCGTCACCGGCGAGTACTCGACCGGCATGATCCGCTCCACGCTCACCGCCAATCCGGTGCGCGGAGCCGCCCTCGCGGCCAAGGCCGTCGTGATCGCCGCGTTCCTGTTCATCGCGTCGCTCGTCATCTTCACGATCGCCGCGTTCGTCGTGACCGCTGTCGGCGCCCCGAACGACGTCGTGCTCGACTGGTCCTCCCCCGAGGCGACGATCCTTCCGATCATCGTCGCTTCGCTGGCGATGGCCGTGTTCGCGCTCATCGGCGTCGGGTTCGGGTACATGCTGCGCTCCGGAGCCGGTGCGATCGCCGCGACCGTCGGCGTGCTGTTCGTGCTCCCCATCGTCGCCAGCATGTTCTCCTTCGGCGGGGAGAGCTGGGCGTGGATCCTCGACCTCGCGAACTACCTCCCGATGGTCGCCGCGCAGAGCGCGATCCTCCCCGGTGAGGGTGCGGCGCTCGAAACCCCGGTGGCCTACCTGACTCTCGCCGGCTGGGTCGCCGCCAGCATGATCGGCGCCTGGGCGTCGCTGCGCACCCGCGACGCGTAGAGTCTCGTCGTGACCTCCCCGCGCAGCCGCAGCGACTCGATCCGTGAGGACGAGGAGCTGCGGCTGCCGCGTACGCCCGGGATGATCCGTCGCTTCTGGGCGCGGCATCCGATCGTCGCCGACGTGCTGATCGCCCTTCTCTGCCTGGCGCTCTCGCTGGTGCCGGCCGGCATGATCGCACCGTTCGCGCCCGGCGACACCTCCGCCCCGACAACCGACGCGGCTCCTGCTCTGGTGTTCCAATCGGTGTCGATCTCCATCGTCGTGATCGGCGCGTGCGCCCTGCTCGTTCGACGGCGGCAGTGGCCGGTCGCGGCATTCGTGGCCGCCGTCGCCGTCTCGGTGTCGTATCTGTTCGTGTCGGTGCCGACAGGCGGGCCTCTGCTGCTCGTCACCAGCTACTCGCTCGCCGTGTACCGCTCCTCGCGCGCCTGCTGGCGCGGCCTCGCCATCGCCATCGCCGCGCTGGCGATCATCGCATTCGCGCTGGAGCGCGGGGGCGTGATCACGTTCCAGACCGCGGCGAACGCGGTCATCGGCGAACTCATGCTCGGACTCATCGGAGCGCTCATCGGAGTGAACGTCGGCGGCCGCCGGCGTTACATCGAAGCCGTCATCGACCGCTCGCGCCAGCTTCTGGTGGAGCGGGATCAACAGGCGCAGCTGGCCGCCGCCGGCGAACGCGCCCGTATCGCCCGGGAGATGCACGACATCGTCTCGCATTCCCTCACCGTTATCGTCGCACTCTCCGAGGGCGCGGCCGCCACCCCCGACCATGAGCGCGCGCGCAGAGCTGCGACGGCTTCGGCGACGACGGCCAGAAGCGCACTCACCGAGATGCGCGCCATGCTCGGCGTGCTCCGCAGTGATGATTCCCCTCTCCCCCTGGCACCTTTGGAGCCGGTGCAGCCGCACGACACCGTCGCGAGCGCGCAGCGAGCCGGCTATCCGGTGACGCTGGCGGTGAGCGGGAAGGCAGACGTTTCCCCTGCCGTCGCCCACGCGATCGCGAGGATCGTGCAGGAGGGCGTGACGAACGCCATGCGCCATGCGCCCGCCGCGACAGCGATCTCTGTGGGAGTCGACCACACACCGGACACCGTGATCATCGAGATCCTCAACGACGGTGTCGCCGGGACTGTCGGCACCGGCGGCTTCGGCCTGCGCGGTCTCGCCGAGCGCGCCGCCCACGTCCGGGGACGTCTGCACTCCGGACCGGCCGCGGGCGGACGGTGGTCTTTGCGGGCCGACCTTCCCAGCGGTGCCCATCCCGATGATGCCGGGCAACCGGTGAAGGAGACGAAATGACGGGACCGATCCGAGTTCTGCTCGTCGACGACCAGGAACTCATCCGAGTGGGATTCCGAATGGTGCTGGAAGCCGAGTCCGACATCGTCGTGGTCGGGGAGGCCGGTGACGGCAACGCGGCCATCGCGGAGGCCGCGCTGCTGCAGCCGGATGTCGTGCTGATGGACATCCGGATGCCAGGGCTGGACGGAATCGCTGCGACCGAAGCGATCGTGCGAGAGCATCCGGCCAGCCGCGTGCTGGTGCTGACCACATTCGACCTCGACGAGTACGCCTTCGGGGCGATCCACGCCGGAGCCAGCGGATTCCTTCTGAAGGATGCCCAGCGTCACGAACTGACCTCCGCTGTGCGCGCGGTGCACCGCGGCGACGCAGCCCTGTCGCCGCGGATCACGCGCATGCTGCTGGAACACGTGTCGCCGAGGCTGGGGACGGCAACGGCGACAGCAGACGTCGGAGACGATCCCGTCACTGAATCGCTCACCGAAAGGGAGCGGGAGGTGTTCCTGGCGATCGCCCGCGGGATGACCAATGCTGAGATCGGCGAGACCCTCTACGTCAGCGAATCCACCGTGAAGACGCATGTCGGGCGGGTGCTGACCAAGCTCGGCGCGCGCGATCGCATCCACGCCGTCATCCTCGCCCACCGTCTGGGCTATGTCGGCGACGAGGCGATGCCGCCGGCCGAGTAGACCTCGACGGTGTTCGCCGCGCCCTACAGGTGATCGAGGGCCTTGCGGGCGTCCTCGATCGCGCGCTCGGCTGATGCGAGGCGCTCCTGCACGATGCCCTGATGCTCTTCGGCGCGGACCATCTCTGCTCCCGCGATCTCGATCTGGGCGCGCACGCGTGCGAGTTCGGCCTCGAGCTCGGCCGCCTGGGCAGACAGTTGCGCGGCGCGCCGCGCGGTGTCGCGGACGTCGCGGTCGGCCTTCCCCTGGTCGCGTTCGGCGCTGGCCAATTCCCGCTCGGCCGTACGAACCGCCTGCTCGGCCTGCCGACGTTCTCGTCGTGCTCGGACCTCGTCGACCGGCACCGGCGGAGCGGGAGGCGAGTCCGAGAGCCCCCCGGCGACCGAAGCGTCCAGATCGATGGGACTGGACGGCTCCAGCTCGCGGATGAGCCGACCGGAGGCGGCGGCACGCGCCGCATCCGGGTCGAAGAAGGCGGCGGTGATCGTTTGGCGGATGGCGTCCAGAGTGCTGGCGGAGATCTGCGCTCCGCGCGCCGTGGCCAGTTCCGCCGCCCGCTCTGCGAGCCGCCCGGTGAGTGCGCGCCGTTGACGTCCCAGCGCCGCCAGGGTCGGCGCATCGAGGTCCGCCTGCGCCTCTCGCAGTTCCTCGGCGAGCTGGAGGGCTTCGCCGAGCTCACTCGCACGCTCCCGTGCGAAGACGTTGACCGCCCAGGCGGCGATCGACGGCTTCCGGAGTGCGCGCACCTGGGTGGCGAGATCGTGATCACCGATCTCTGCGGCACGAGAGTTCCGCGCCGTGGTGAAGTCGGCGGGCGGAGCGGAGTAGAGCTCGGCCGCGATCTCCGCGAGTGCTGCTCCGGTCTCGATCTCCATCGCTCCGCTCCTGCCACGAGAAGTCAGAGCCGACTACGGGATTCGAACCCGTGACATCCTGTTTACAAGACAGGTGCTCTACCAGCTGAGCTAAGTCGGCGAGCGGCGCGCTGGGCCGTTGCGTCACCGAGTCTACGACAAGCGACGCGGACCGAGCCGCCAGGGTCCACGCGCTACGGCGCGGGGGTCTCCGTCGGGGCCGGGCTTCCCGTGGCGTTCGGCGCCGGTGTCGGCGTCGCGTAGTAGGCATCGCTGGCGACGGTGAGGATGAACTGTGAGAACTCGGCCGGATCCTTGAGGGCGCCGACATAGGCCTCACCGTTCGCGACGACCATCGGCGCCGAGGTGAGCACGAGATCGTCCGACCCGGCGAGGGGGCCTTCGAGCGCCCGAGCCGTCGCGTCCTTCGCCCAGGTCAGGAAGTCCTGCTGTTCGATGCAGGAGCGCACAGCCTTGGCGTTGTCGACTCCGACAGCGCCCGCGAGGTCGGCGAGCTCGACGTCGGAGAGCCCGTCGCTGTCCACTTCGGGCTGGTCGTTGAGCAGGTCGTGATTGAACGCATAGAACTGCTCCGGGGAATGCGTGGCCACGCACGCCGCGGCCGCCGCAGCACGCAGGGAGTACTTCGTGCCGTTCGAGCTCGCGGTGAGCAGCGACACCGGGTGATAGGTCACCGTCACGGCGCCCTCCGAGATCCAGCTCGCCAGCTGGCGGGCGTTGGCGCGCTCGAACTCGCCCGCACCGGGCGACAGGTAGTCGACGTAGATGTGGATGTCGACCTGGCCGGAGGTGGACGGCTCCGGCGTCGGGGTCGCGGTCTGCCCTGCCTCGTCCGGCGCGGGTGTCGGCGAGGCTGCCGCGTCGGATGCTCCGGCGGCGTTGATCTCGGTGACGGCGACGCCGTCGCCGTCCATGCCGGTCGGCGTCAGCTGTGGCTTGCTCACCGTGGAGTTCACGGCCATCGCGACGGCGGTTCCGATCGCACCGACGGCGACGAGCGCGACGGCACCGATGATGATCCGTCGCATCATGCGCGCCCTGCTCTGCTGCGCGTGCACTTGCTGTGCCTTCTCCCGCACGGCCTCGCGCGAGTTGCGCGGCGTGGGGACGTTCGGCGTTTCGTCGCTCGACATCGTTCCTCTTGAAGTCTCGTGGGGGCGGGACCCCGATCGCCGTACGGGGCGGCGATCGCCGCGCGTAGGCGGCCGGTTTCGATGTTAACCAGGCTGGCTGGGAAATACCCAGGTGCGCCGTTTCATGCCATACTGATCGCGACCCAAAGAAGGGTCCCGGTGGGTCACTCCACCGCTTCCATCACAACGGATCGTCCGGCACGTACCTGCCGGTGAGGAGAAACACTAATGGCATCTGTAACTTTCGACGACGCGACCCGCCTGTACCCCGGCGGCACCCGTCCCGCAGTCGACAAGCTGAACCTCGAGGTCGGAGACGGCGAGTTCCTCGTCCTGGTCGGCCCCTCCGGTTGCGGTAAGTCCACGTCGCTCCGCATGCTCGCGGGCCTTGAAGAGGTCAACGCGGGTCGCATCCTCATCGGCGACCGCGACGTCACCGACGTGCCGCCGAAGGACCGCGACATCGCGATGGTCTTCCAGAACTACGCGCTGTACCCGCACATGACGGTCGCCGAGAACATGGGCTTCGCGCTCAAGATCGCCGGCGTCAACAAGGACGAGCGCGCCACCCGCGTTCTCGAGGCGGCGAAGCTCCTCGACCTCGAGGACTACCTCACGCGCAAGCCGAAGGCGCTCTCCGGTGGTCAGCGTCAGCGCGTCGCCATGGGCCGTGCCATCGTCCGCCAGCCGCAGGTCTTCCTCATGGATGAGCCGCTGTCGAACCTCGACGCCAAGCTCCGCGTGCAGACCCGCACGCAGATCGCGTCGCTGCAGCGCCGCCTCGGCGTCACCACCGTCTACGTCACGCACGACCAGACCGAGGCGCTCACGATGGGTGACCGCATCGCGGTCCTCAAGGACGGTCTCCTCCAGCAGGTCGGCACGCCCCGTGACCTGTACGAGAAGCCGAACAACGTCTTCGTCGCCGGCTTCATCGGCTCGCCCGCGATGAACCTGTTCAGCGCCGACCTCGCCGAAGGCGGCGTCCGGTTCGGAACCGAGGTCGTTCCGCTCGAGCGCGACACCGTCGGCCGTGCACACGGCAGCCAGGTCACCGTCGGCGTGCGTCCCGAGGACATCGTCGTCGGACCGGCAGACGGCAAGGGCCTGTCCGTCGTCGTCGATCTCGTCGAGGAGCTCGGCGCAGACGGCTACCTCTACGGACACACCGAGATCAACGGCAAGCGCGCCGACCTCGTCGCACGCGTCGACGGCCGCAGCCACCCGAACGCCGGCGAGACGGTCACGCTCGCGGCGTCCGCTGGTCACGTGCACGCGTTCGACATCGAGTCGGGCGAGCGCCTGAACGACAAGCCGGTCATCTCGTCGTCTTCGGCTTCCTGAGTTCCACACCCCTCGCGGCGCGGGCGACCCTCGGGTCGTCCGCGCCGCGTCGTTTCACCCCGGAGAGCACATGCAGGATGCACTGAGGATCACCGCCAGCACCGTCGACCCCGGACTGCTATCGCTGCCCTGGTCGATCACCTTGGCGAAATGGCCCTCGGAGCACATCGTTTCTCTCCCGAAGGGTCTCTCGCGTCATCTGGTGCGCTTCGCGGATCTGTCCGGGCGGGTCATCGCCGTCAAGGAGACGACGACGGAGATGGCGCAGCGCGAGTACGACATGCTCGGCAATCTCGGACGCCTCGACGTGCCGTGCGTGAGTCGCGTCGCGGTGATCGCCGGGCGGACGGATACGGCGGGCGCACCTCTCCCCGCGGCCCTGGTCACCTCGCATCTCCGTTTCTCGATGCCGTATCGTGCGCTGTTCACCCGCGTGCTCCGCCCAGACACCGCCACCCGCCTCGTCGATGCCCTCGCGCTGCTCCTGGTCCGGCTGCACAACGTCGGCTTCTACTGGGGAGACGTCTCGCTGTCGAACACCCTGTTCCGACGCGACGCGGGCGCATTCGCCGCCTACCTGGTCGATGCCGAGACCGGAGAGCTGCACGAGGAAGGTCTCACCGACGGGCAGCGCGCGTACGATCTGGACATCGCCAGGACGAACATCGCCGGCGAGATCATGGACCTGGCTGCCGGCGGCCGCCTCGAGCACGGCGTGGATGCCGTCGCGATCGCCGACGGTCTCGTGTCGTCGTACCGCTCGCTCTGGGCGGCACTCACCGCCGGAGAGTCGTTCGCCGCCGCCGAGACATGGCGGATCACCGAGCGGGTGGAGCGTCTCAACGCTCTCGGTTTCGACATCGACGAGATGTCGATGTCGACGACTGCGGATGGCACTCTCGTCGAGATCCAGCCGAAGGTGGTGGATGCCGGGCACCACCAGCGCCGCTTGATCCGGCTCACCGGACTCGACGTCGAGGAGAACCAGGCCCGTCGACTGCTGAACGATCTGGACGAGTTCCGCGCCCGCTCGACCAAGCAGTGGGTGGACGAGGAGATGTACGCGCACGAGTGGCTGACGCGCGTGTTCGAGCCGGTCGTGCGCGCGATCCCGTACGAGCTACGGGCGAAGCTGGAGCCGGCCGAGGTGTTTCACCAGGTGCTGGAGCACCGGTGGTACCTCTCCCAGGCGCAGGGCCGCGCCGTGCCCCTGGCCGAAGTGCTGACGAGCTACATCAACGATGTGCTGCGGCACCGTCGCGACGAGGCCACGATCATGGGGCCGCCGACCGAGACCATGAGCCTCCCGGTCATCACCGGTGCGACGCCGGTGTCCGGCGACGATGAGGACGACGTCGACTGGCGCGATCTCGTCTAGTAGCCGACGGTGAACCGCCCACGGCGGTGCTTCGGCTGCTCGATCTCATCGACGACCGCGATCGCGAAGTCCGCTCCCGAGATGAACGACTGGCCCTCAGCGTCGCGGACGATCACGTCGCCACCGTCGCGGTAGCGCCCGGTTCGCTCACCCTCGGCCCACGGTCCGAACACCTCGGCCGGATGGATGAAGAACCAGTCCAGCCCGGCATCCGCCCCTTCCAGCAGTGCGAGAGAGTCGATGCCCACCTGAGCCTCGTGCTTGTACTCCTCAGGGAAACCCTGGTCGAAGAGCCGAGGGCCACCAGGCGCGACAAGGCTGCCACCGGCGCCGCCGACCACACCGAGCCGGGTGGCTGTGCCGGTGAACCTCGTGATCAGGCTGGAGACCACACCGAGCATCTCGTGCTCCATGTCACCGCGCGGCGAGAGAGACGAGACGACCGCATCTGCCCCGTCGAAGACGTCGCCGAGCGAGGCGAGATCGAGCACGGATCCCTGAACGCTCAGGGCGCCGTCGACCGGGTCAGACGGCGTCGACCGGGAGACCGAGATCACCTCATGCCCTCGACTCACCGCCTCGGAGACGATGTGGCGGCCGGCGTAGCCGGTTCCTCCGAGGACGACGATGCGAGCCATGCGGTTTCCTTTCGGGAGGGTGTGCTTCTAGCGGGCGGCGCGGATCGTGGCGACCTGGTAGAGCGCGACAGAGGTCGCGATACCGGCGTTCAGCGATTCGGTCGCCGCGTTGATCGGGATCGAGACGACCTGGTCGCAGGTCTCGGTGACCAGGCGCGAGAGGCCCTTGCCCTCGGAACCGACGACGATCACGACGGGCCGGTCGGCGAGCTCAAGATCCGGGAGCGAGACGTCGCCGTCGCCGTCGAGGCCGAGCACGAAGACGCCCTGCTTCTTGAACTCCTTGAGCTGGGTCGTCAGGTTCGTCGCGAGCGCGACCGGAATACGTGCTGCCGCTCCGGCGCTCGTCTTCCAGGCTGCCGAGTTGACGCCGGCCGAGCGACGCTGCGGGAGGATGATCCCCTGGCTGCCGAAAGCAGCGGCCGAGCGGATGATCGCGCCCAGGTTGCGCGGGTCGGTGACCCCGTCCAGTGCGACGAACAGCGGCACCTGGCCACGGCTGATGACCTTCTCGAGCAGGTCCTGCGGGTGCGCGTACTCATACGGCGGAACCTTCAGGGCGACGCCCTGGTGCACACCGTCGAAGCCGGCCATCCGGTCGAGTTCCTGTCGGGTGACTTCGAGCACCGGGATGTTGCGGTTCGTGGCGATCGACAGCATCTCCTTGACGCGGTCGTCCATCTCCACGCGCTGCGCGATGTAGAACGCCGTCGCCGGGATCTTCGCACGGAGCGCCTCGAGCACGGAATTGCGCCCGGTGACCGTCTCGGTGTCGGAGGTGTTGTCCTTCGCACGAGCGGAGCGGTTCGGGCTGCCGCCGGATGACGAACGTGCGCCCGGCTTGCCCTTGCCACCCGAGGCCGCGAAACGCTCGGCCGCAGCCTTGCGCTTCCCCGCGGGGTGCCAGGCGCGGTCCTCCGCCTTCGGAGTCGGTCCGCGCCCTTCGAGCGCCTTGCGGCCGAGGCCACCGGTGCCCTTCAGCGGGCCCTTCTTCTTGCCGTTGCTTGCGCCGGGGCGCTGAGGCTTAACCATCGATACTCCAATGTGTTCCGTCCGGGCCGTCTTCGAGCGTGATGCCCGCAGCCGCGATCGCGTCGCGGATGCGGTCAGCCGCAGCCCAGTCCTTGTCTGCGCGTGCCTGTGCACGCTGGGTGATCATCGTCTGCACGAGGGTGTCGAGCGCGGAGGCGGATGGTCCGCCGTCCGTCGTTCGCCACTCTCGCGACAGCGGATTGATTCCGAGGATGTTCGTCATCTGAGTGACGTCCATCACATCCTGTCTCGCTGCGGCGTGCTCCCCCGCGTCGAGGAGAGCATTGCCGGAGCGGATGCTGTTGTGGATCGCCGCCAGAGCGCGAGGAACGGAGAGATCGTCATCCATCGCCTCGACGAACTCGTTCGGAAGACCTTCCTCGGCCTCGCCCCAGCCCGGCTTCGCCATTCGCGTTCCCCGCTCGAGGAACGCGCGGATGCGCCCGATCGCCGCCTCCGCCTCTGCCCACGACGAATCCGACAGGTCGATGTTCGACCGGTAGTGCGCAGCGGCCAGCGCGTAACGCACGACGAGCGGGTCGTGCGCGGTCAGCACGTCGGCGGCGAGCGTGAAGTTTCCGAGCGACTTCGACATCTTCTGACCGTTGACGTTGACCAGGCCGTTGTGCACCCAGTACCGCGCGAATCCGTCGCCGGCAGCCGTCGACTGGGCCAGCTCGTTCTCGTGGTGCGGGAAGCGCAGATCGAGGCCACCGCCGTGGATGTCGAACTCCGCGCCGAGATAGCGCTTCGCCATGGCCGAGCACTCGATGTGCCAGCCGGGCCGCCCAGCGCCCCAGGGCGATGCCCAGGTCGCATCTGCCGGCTCGTCCGATTTCGCACCCTTCCAGAGGGCGAAGTCCTGCGGGTTGCGTTTTCCGCGCGGGTCCGCGTCCTGCGCGGCTTCCATCGCGTCGGCCGACTGATTGGTGAGCGAGCCGTAGTCGGACCAGGAACGCACGTCGAAGTAGACGTCCCCCGAACCATCGGATGCAGGGTACGCGTGACCGCGCTCGATCAGCGCCGCGATGATGTCCTGCATCTGCGGGACGGATGCTGTCGCCCTCGGCTCATAGGTGGGCGCGAGGATGCCGACTGCGCCATATGCGGCGGTGAATTCCTGCTCGAACCGGAAGGCGAGCGCCCACCACGGTTCGGCGTCCGTGTGATTCGCCAGCACCTTGTCGTCGATGTCGGTGACGTTGCGCACGAAGGTCACACGGCCATGACGGCGCTCGAGCCAGCGGCGCAGCAGATCGAAACTCAGCGCGGCGCGGACGTGCCCGATGTGCGGGCCGGACTGCACCGTCGGACCGCAGACGTACATCGTGACGTTTCCGGCGTCGAGCGGCACGAAGTCGCGCAGCTGCTGTGCGCGGGTGTCGTAGAGGCGGAGAGTCACCGCTCAAGCCTACTCGGCCCGCTCCCTCGTCCCCTGAGTGTGTCCCGCGCCCTTCAGCGCGGCGGTGATACCGGCCGCGGTGACCGCTCGTAGGTGACGACGTTCACCCTGCCGCGGAAGGCAGTACGTCGTTCGACTTCGGCGTACCGACCGCCGTGATCGACCAGTTCCAGCACTCGCCGGTAATCCTGCATCCGGGGGTTGAACTCCTGGAGCATCGAGCCGTCGGGCGCCAGCAGCCGGATGGTGCCCACACGCGGGGTGTTCACCGTGTACCGCGCGATGTCGCCATTGCGCAGGTGCTTCTCCGCGCTCCCGATCCGCACCGTGAGGGTGTCGGCATCGCGACGCAGGTGCACGCGCTGCATCGACACCGCGGCGAGCGCGATGAGCGGGATGAAGACGACCGCTCCGACGAGCATCCCGGTGCCCTTCGCACCCCCTGCGGCCATGTCGTTGACGATCTCGGCGAGCGCATCGAAGTTGATGATCATCAGCGTGAGCACCACGACCAGGTACGCGAGCCCGAGCACCAGGATGAGGGTACGACGCGGCTGCCGGAAGGAGAGCTCGTTCATCGTGCCTGCTCGACCGGGTACACCATCGCGACGGCTGTCACGGAGATGCCCTCGCCTCGCCCGGGGAATCCCAGCCCGTCGGTCGTCGTCGCGGTCACCGATACCGGCACTCCGCCGAGCGCGGCAGAGAGCACCTGTTCCGCTTCCGATCGGCGAGCACTGAATCGCGGGCGGTTGCCCTGGAACTGCGCGGAGACGTTCCCGATCGTGAACCCCGCGTCCGCCAGCAGGTTCCGGGTGCGGGCCAGGAAGACCTCCGCGTGCGCGCCCGCGTACTCCGGGTGGGCCGTGCCGAAATGCTCTCCGATGTCACCGAGTCCCGCCGCCCCCAGCAAAGCATCGACGATCGCGTGGGCGACCGCATCGCCGTCGGAATGTCCGGACAGCGGCTGCTCCCCCGGCCACTCGAGACCGGCGAGCCAGAGATTCCCCTCGCCTCCGAATGCGTGCACGTCGGTGCCGATGCCGACCCGTGGGATCGCGGCGGCGGGGGCCGGAGCCGCGGACAGCAGCTGCCGAGCGCGCACCAGATCGGCAGGGGTGGTGATCTTGAACGCGCGCGCCGCCCCGTCGATGTGTCGGACCGCATGGCCCGCTGCGGCGAACAGCGCGGCATCATCGGTGTACTCCGCACCCGAGGCGAGAGCCGCCGCGTAGGCGGATTCGAGATGTCCGCGCGGGAACCCCTGCGGCGTCTGCGCCGCGGCGAGCTCCGACCTGTCCACGGCACCGACGACCGCGCCGCCGTCGACTTTCTTGAGGGTGTCCACCACCGGCAGTGTGGGAATGACTCCCGTGTCGTCCGTCACGGCGGCGACGACGGCGTCGATGAGCGACGAGGGCGTCAATGCCCGCGCCGCATCATGCACGAGCACGGTCGTCACGTCGCCCCAGAGCGCGGCGAGCCCCGCCGCCACCGACTGCTGACGCGTGCCACCGCCCGTGACGACACGGCCGAGATCGCTCCTCCCGCCCGCGGCGGCGAGCAGCTCGGTCTCGGCATCCCCCTCGAATCCGGCGGGGGCGACGACGATCACCTGTGCGGGTGCGGCCGCGAAGACGCCGTCGAGCGCATGCCGGAGGATCGGGCGGCTGTCGATGCCGACGAAAGCCTTGGGTGCACCCGCATCGAGGCGGGTGCCGGAGCCGGCCGCGACGACGATGATGGCCACGTGGGGCACGGGAAGCAGAGTCACACGCACACGTTACCTGCGGCGACCGGAAACGACGAAGAGGGCGGATGCCGAAGCATCCGCCCTCTTCAAGAAAAGTCCCGGTCGTTACGAGGCGAGAACCTCGTCAAGCACGGCACCGGCCCTGTCTTCGTCGACCTTCTCGGCGAGTGCGAGCTCGGAGATGAGGATCTGGCGAGCCTTCGCCAGCATCCGCTTCTCACCCGCGGACAGGCCACGGTCCTGATCGCGACGCCACAGGTCGCGCACGACCTCGCTGACCTTGATCACGTCGCCGGAGGCGAGTTTCTCAAGATTCGCCTTGTAACGGCGCGACCAGTTCGTCGGCTCCTCGGTGAACGGGGCACGCAGCACCTCGAACACATGGTCGAGGCCCTCCTTGCCGATCACATCGCGAACGCCGACGAGGTCGACGTTCTCCGCCGGCACCTCGATGATCAGGTCGCCCTGCGTGACGTTGAGCTTCAGATACTTCTTCGTCTCGCCCTTGATGATGCGATCTTTGACCTCGATGATGGTCGCGGCCCCATGGTGCGGATAGACGACTGTTTCGCCAACCTCAAAAAGCATAAAAACGTGTCCTTTCGGCAACCTCAAGGATACCACAGGGGATATGCGCTAAGGTTCGCGCCTCATCGTCTCCGATCCCCCGCGCGCATACCCATAGAATGGATCACGGACACCCCGCCGGACCTCAGGAGGACCCGTGAAATCGCGCCTTGTCGCCGCTGCTGCTGTCAGCGCCCTCGTTCTTCTCGGCGCAACGGGGTGCACCTTCCTCACGCCTCAGGCGACGACGATCGAGTATCCCTCGTCCGACGGCGTGAACGTCTCCGACGCCGACGGCCCTCTCGTCGTCCGCAACGCCTTCATCGTCGCCACCGAGGACGGCTCCATCGGCAACCTCGTCGGTGCGATCGTGAACCCCACCGAAGAGCGCGCCACGATGAC
This sequence comes from Microbacterium sp. LTA6, assembly GCF_045690355.1. Taxonomy (NCBI): domain Bacteria; kingdom Bacillati; phylum Actinomycetota; class Actinomycetes; order Micrococcales; family Microbacteriaceae; genus Microbacterium; species Microbacterium sp. LTA6. The sequence goes on along the minus strand of NZ_CP147855.1, from coordinate 2,483,623 downwards.
GATCACGCTCGCGGGCATCGCCCCGTTCGTGGTCACCGTCTCGGCCGGCGAGACGATCAGCCTCGGCGCCGACGCGGAGCCGCTGCGCATCATCGACCTCGACAGCATGCCCGGCTCCACGGTCGAGATCCACTTCCAGTCCGGAGATTCCACCGGCACGAAGGCCGAGATCCCCGTGCTGGACGGATCCCTCCCCTACTACGCAGACCTGGTGCCTTCCGAGGCGAAGCCGGTATCCGTGCCGGAGAGCACACCCGTACCTGTGCCGACCGACACCGCGACGTCCGCTCCTTCGAACTGACCTTCCAGAACGAAAGAAGAGGCCGGCACCCCACGGGGTGACCGGCCTCTTCTCGTCTGATCGGACGCGAAGCGCGCCCGCGAGGCTGGCTCTCAGCCTTCGAAGCGGTATCCGAGCCCGCGAACCGTGACCAGCATCACCGGCTCGCCAGGGTTGACCTCGATGCGCGAACGGATGCGCTTGATGTGCACGTCGAGCGTCTTCGTATCGCCGAAGTAGTCGCTCCCCCACACGCGATCGATGAGCTGACCGCGCGTGAGCACCCGCCCGGAATTGCGCATCAGGACCTCGAGCAGTTCGAATTCCTTGAGCGGCATGTTGATCAGGTCGCCCGCAACCGTGACCGTGTGGCGGTCGATGTCGAGAGACACACGCCCGCCGTCCAGCACACGCTCATCGAGCTCGCTCTCGGCCTGCACGACTCGGCGCAGCACCGCGCGCATTCGCGCGAGCAACTCGCGCGAGGAGTACGGCTTCGTGATGTAGTCGTCGGCGCCGAGTTCGAGCCCGACCACGATGTCGACCTCGGAGTCCTTGGCCGTGAGCATGATGATCGGCACGGCCGAGGTCGAGCGAATCTGACGGCACACCTCGGTTCCCGGCATCCCTGGGAGCATGAGATCGAGAAGCACGATGTCCGCGCCGCGCTCACGGAAGGCGGTGAGGGCTCCGGGACCGTCCTCCGAGATCTCGACCTCGTAACCCTCGCGACGCAGCAGATAGGCGAGCGGGTCGGCGAGATCGGGCTCGTCCTCGACGAGAAGGATGCGGGTCATATGAGTTCTCCGTTTCGGGTGCGCGCGGATACGGCAGCTTTGGCGGCCTTCGCCGCTTTGCGTGCCTGCTTCTTCTCGCGCTTCTTGCGCTTCTGGTCCAGGTCGACGAACTCCGGCGCATCGATGCGCGGCAGCCGGATGGTGAAGGTGGAGCCGCGTCCCGGCCGCGACCACAGGAGCACCTCGCCGCCGTGGCGCTGCGTCGCGTGCTTGACGATCGACAGGCCGAGGCCGGTGCCGCCGGTGCGGCGGGAGCGGGCCTCGTCGGCGCGGTAGAAGCGCTCGAAGATCCGCTCGCGATCGGTCTCCGAGATGCCGATGCCCTGATCCGCGACGGCGATCTCCACGATGTCGCCGTCGGCCTTGACGCCGACGCCGACGCGCGAGCCGCGAGGCGAGTAGACGATGGCGTTCGCGATGAGGTTACCGACCGCTTCGATGAGGATCTGCGCATCACCGCGCACCCACACACCGCGGTCGCCGCCACGGGTGAGCTCGACGCCCGCGGAATCCGCCTGCACGCCGTTCGCTTCGATCGAGGCGGTGATCACCTCGTCGATCGCGACCGGATTCACCTCTGCGAGGCCGTCTGCCGCCTGCAAGCGGGAGAGGCTCATGATGCGGCCGGTGAGCTGACCGAGCCTGGTCGCCTCGGCGAGGATCCGCGCAGCGAAGATCCGCACCTGGGCGGGATCGTCTGCCGCCGACTCGATCGCCTCGGCGAGGAGACTGACAGCACCGACCGGCGTCTTCAGCTCATGACTGGTGTTGGCCACGAAGTCGGTACGCATCTGATCGAGGCGCTCCTGCTCCGTGACGTCGCGGATGATCAGCAGCATCAATCGTGAGCCGAGCACGCTCGCCCTGGCTGAGACGAGGCGGGGATCGAGACTGAGGCCGCCGCGGGTGATCCGCATCGTCTCGGTATCGGTTCCCCCCGTCGACCGCACACTGCGCACCAGTTGACGCAGCTCCTGATTCTCCAGATTCGCACCGACGTCGATTCCGAAGCGGGTCGCGGCATGCGACCGCGCGAGCACGAGCCCCGACGTGTCGACGACGCAGGCGGCGTCATCCATGCTGCGCAGCACGTCCGCGACACCGTCGGGGATGACGACCGAGGTCTCTTCCTCGGCGCGAGCTCTGGCACGGTACGCCCACACCACGATCATCGACAGGCCGACACCGATGACCAGGCCGATGGCCAGTGCGATCAGGGCGATCTGCGGCGTGCTCATGGCTCAAGCGTAGAGTGTGTTCACCGGGCCGCTGGCGGGTTTCCTGGCCATCCACGCGGTCAGCGAAGTACTGTTCATATGCTGGGCACCGTTCGTTAACCTTCGAGGCACAGAATCGCTTCGGGCCTGTGCGGCAGCTCAGCCCACCCTCTCGGCCGGATGACGCCCGTCGAGACATGAATGAAAGGTTGCGCCGCCATGCGCGAAGTCTTCCACCAGTCCCTCGAGGATCTGCAGTCCAAGCTCGTAGAGATCGCTGACCTCGTCACGGTGTCGATCGACAAGGCGACGCGTGCGTTCGCGACGAGCGATGTGGCGTTGGCCGAAGAGGTCATCGCCGACGACGCCAACATCGACGCCCTCGCCATCACCCTCGACGAGCAGGCCATCGAGATCCTCGCCCGTCAGCAGCCGGTCGCGCGCGATCTGCGCATCGTGGTGACGGCACTCCGGGTGAGCGCCTCGCTGGAGCGCATGGGCGACATGTCCGAGCACATCGCGCAGCTCGCCCGACTGCGCTTCCCCGAGCGCGCCATCCCGAAGGGCCTCAAGGGCACTTTCGTGAAGATGGGCGAGCTGGACGTCGAGATCTCCCGCACCCTGTCCGAACTGCTGCGCACGCAGGACCTCCGTTACGCCGACATCATCCGCAACGCGGACGACGATGTCGACGAGTTGCACGCCACCGTGTTCGAGAAGGTCCTCAGCGACAACTGGAAGGGCGAGGCGACGGCGACGGTCGACGCGACGCTCGCCAGCCGCTACCACGAGCGCTTCGCCGATCACGCGGTCGCCGTCGCGAAGAAGGTGGTCTACCTCGCGACCGGCGACTGGCAGGTCGACGAGCAGGACATTCCCCTCGCCGTCGAGCAGCAGGTGCAGGGACACGCTTAGCCACCCGTTGCGGGCGCCTACGCGCTCGTCACCGCCCTCGCCGATCCCCCGTCGGGGACGACCTCACGTCGTCCCCGACGGGGGATTTCGGCTCACGACCGAAGTCGGTCGCCAACCACTGCTCCACTGACTCCTCGGGAAACGTCCGCTCCGCCGCACGCTCAGACCCGCTCTCGGCGTCACGGATGCGATCGAGTCGGAACAATCGCCAGGCATCCCGATCCACGTCGAAACCGACGAGGTACCAGCGATTGCCCCGCAGGACGTGCCGGTACGGCTCCACCTGCCTCAGCGACGCACGTTCGCGGCTGTCCCTGTAGGCGAACCGTACCCGCGTCGCGTTCGCGACAGCATCGGCGAGCACCCCCATCGTGGCCATGTCGATCGCCGGACGATCCGCGTGCAGCACCTGGGTCGACAGGGACACGGCGCGCGCCCGCCGCGCCAGCCGCGGCGGCAGCAACGACGTCAGCTTGGCGGCCGCGGATGCGGCGGCTTCATCGGCGGGCTTCCACGCGGCGAGCATCCCGAGTCCGACCGCGACTGCGGCGATCTCATCCTCGCTGAGCAGCAGCGGCGGGATCTTCACGCTCGGGCGCAGCCGATAACTCGCGCCAGGACCTGTCCGGGCGCTCACGTCATATCCGAGATCGCGCAATCGCCTGGCATCACGCCGTACCGTGCGCTCGCTCACCTCGAGTCGTCGAGCGAGCATGTCGACGGGCAGCTCGCCTCCTCCTTGCACGAGCGAGAGCAACTGCAGTGCGCGTTCTGTCGGCGTCGCCATCCGTCCAGCCTCGCATATAGATACGGACAGGATCAGACCTTAACTGCTCGTATCGTGAGGGACCACGGACGAAAGGAGCGATCATGCGCATCGCCGTCACCACCCCCAACGGCCACGTCGGACACCACCTCGCACGCGCCCTCGTCAGGGCGGGAGTGCGGCCCCTCCTCGTCATGCGCGACAGGAGTCGAATGGACGACGAACTGCGGGAGGTCGCTGACGTCGCCGAAGCCGACTCCCTGAACGCCGGGGAGATCGTTGACGCGACTCGCGGCGTGGACGCCCTGTACTGGGTCGACCCGCCGTCGATGACCGACGACCCGCTCGCGGACTACGCAAGGGCGACCGAGGCTGTGACGGCCGCGGTCACCGCCAACGGCATAGGCCGGGTCGTCTTCCAGAGCAGCGTCGGAGCCGAGAAGCGCCACGGCGCCGGCGAGATCGACGGGCTCGCCGCGACGGAGATGGCCCTGGATGAGCTCGACATCGACGTCACGCACCTGCGCTGCGGATACTTCTTCACGAACCTGGTCATGCAGCTCGACGCGATCCGGTCTGGAACGATTCCGGTGCTGCTGCCGCCCGACTCTCGGATGAGCTGGGTGGCCCCGCGAGACATCGCGGACGTGGCCGCCGGCCTGCTCCTGAGCACGTCATGGTCCGGACGCCGGGTGCAAGCCGTCCACGGACCTGCGGATCTCAGTTGGAACGATGTCGCCGCGATCTTGGCGTCCGAGCGGGGAACTCCCGTGAAGGCCGAGCAGATCGCGGACGATGAGATGCGACGCATCTACCTGTCTGCGGGCATCTCACAGTCCGCGGCCGAAGCGCTGCTCGGCATGTCAACGGGACTGCGCGACGGTTTCACACCGGAGCAGGCTCGCACGGTCGTGTCCACCACGCCCACCACTCTGAGATCGTGGGTCAGCGAAGAGCTGACCCACGATCTCTGAGTACTACTTCTTGCCCTGCGCGGCGACCGCTGCGGCACCGGCTGCGGCGGCCTCGGGATCGAGGTAGCGCCCGGGCCCGGTGGGGACGTTGTTCTCGTCGAGCTCGTACACCAGCGGGATGCCCGTGGGGATGTTGAGCTCGGCGATGTCGTCATCACTGATGCCCTCGAGGTGCTTGACGAGACCGCGCAGCGAGTTGCCGTGCGCCGTCACGAGCACGGTCTTGCCCGCCTCGAGGTCGGGAACGATGGCGCTCTCCCAATAAGGCAGCATCCGATCGATGACCAGCTTGAGCGACTCGGTGCGCGGCACCTCGCCGTCGATGCCGTCGTAACGCGGGTCGTTCACCTGGCTGAACTCGCTGTCGTCGTCGAGCAGGGGCGGCGGCACATCGAAGGAACGACGCCACAGCTGGAACTGCTCCGGGCCGAATTCCGCGAGCGTCTGGGCCTTGTCCTTGCCCTGCAGTGCGCCGTAGTGGCGCTCGTTGAGACGCCAGGAGCGGGTGACCGGAATCCACAGGCGATCGGCGGCATCGAGCGCGATGTTCGCGGTCTGGATCGCGCGGCTGAGCAGTGAGGTGTGCAGGACATCGGGGAGGATGCCGGCTTCGGCGAGCAGCTCGCCACCGCGCTGAGCCTCTGCCTTGCCCTGCTCGTTCAGGCGGACATCCACCCAACCGGTGAAGAGATTCAGTTCGTTCCACTCGCTCCGGCCGTGGCGGAGCAGGATCAGGGTGCGCGTCGCAGTCATGCGGCCAGTTTATCGGGGAGGTCGTCGACCACGCCCGCGGGCTGGAAGGATTGACTCATGGCGTCATCTCCACTCGGCCGGCCGACTCGGGGCACCACCGGGACGAACCGTCTCCGCCGGAGCGATCGCTGGATCGCCGTGAGCAGCGCGTTCCGCTCCTCTCCCGATCCGCTCATCGTCGATCTCGGCTACGGGGCGAGCGGCGTGACGGCGTTCGAACTCGCCGCGAGACTGCGGCAGGTGCGATCCGACGCCGAAGTGATCGGCCTGGAAATCGATCCTGTGCGCGTCGCCACGGCTCGCGAGCAGCTCGAAGAGGTGCGCGCCGGCCGCACGCCGTTCCCGCCGGATATCCGCGTCTCCTTCGCCAGGGGCGGGTTCGAGGTGCCGCTCCCCGACGGCAGACGCGCCGCCATCATCCGCGCGATGAACGTGCTCCGCCAGTACGACGAGGCAGATGTCGCCGCGGCCTGGCGCGCGATGGCCGCGAGACTGGCCCCCGACGGGCTGCTCGTGGAGGGCACGTGCGACGAGATCGGCCGCGTCTCCAGCTGGGTCGACGTGACCCCGGACGGGCAGCCGGTGCGCTTCACGATCTCCCTGCGCCTGGCAGAGCTGGAACATCCGAGCATCGTGGCCGAGCGTCTGCCGAAGGCCCTGATCCATCACAACGTCCCCGGTGAACGCATCCACGCTCTGCTCACCGACCTCGACCGCGAGTGGGCCAGAGCCGCTTCGCTGTCGACATTCGGCGCGACCCAGCGCTTCCTCGCCACGGTGGCGGCACTGCGCGATCTGGGCTGGCCGGTACGCGGCGGCCGCACCCGCTGGCGCCTGGGCGAGCTCACGCTGCCGTGGGACGCGGTGGCTCCGCTGTAGGCGGCTCAGCCGTCCCGGGGATCCGGTGCCGTCGGCCGGCGGGAGAGGCGCGTGAGTCGCGGGATATCGGCCGTCGCACCAGCATCCGCCGGAACGATCACCTGCTGCGCCGCCGCGATGTCGACCCCGTCCGCGCGGACGACGAGGTCGCCGATCGGAGTGCGCCGAGAGAGGATGGCGAGCGCGATCGGTCCTTCCTCATGGTGACGAACGGCGGAGGTGATGTGACCGACCTCGTCATCGCCCGCGAACACCGGCGCTCCTGATTCCGGAAGCACGTCGTCGCTGCCATCGAGATGCAGAGCAGCCAGCCGGCGCGGCGGGTGACCGAGGTTGTGCACCTTGGCGACCGTCTCCTGGCCGCGGTAGCAGCCCTTGCTGAGATGCACCGCACTGCGGATCCAGTCCGACTCGTGCGGCAGGGAGCGCTCATCGACTTCAGCCGCCCAGCGCGGTCGCCAGGCCGCTACCCGCAAGGCCTCCGCAGCGAGGAGGCCGGCGACCTCATCATGAGCGAGCGCAACGGCGAGGGCCTCGGCCGGTGCCGCCTCGAGGATCGCCACTCGCCAGGCCAGGCCGGCTCCGGGGTGATCTGCGATCTCGGCGTACTGGTGCCCGCCGGCGCGCACCTGCTGCCAGGGGTCGGCCCACACCAGGGCGGTGCCGTTCGGCGCGAAGGCCGCGGCCGTCGCCGTCGCGGCCGCCGTGCCGCCGTCGACGAAACCGAGAAGCGTGAGATCCGACCGGACCGCCACGGTGACCTGCGTGCGGAAGACCATGCGGGACAGCCAGGCGCCGAGCGGTTCCGCATCAGCGGCGTCGGCGATCAGCCAGGCCGTGGTCCCGTCGTCGAGTACACCGGCGGCGTGCTCCACTCGGCCCTGCGGGTCGAGGACGAGCAGTTCCGTGCTCTCGCCCGGCGCCAAGCGCGCGACCGATTGGGAGGTGATCGAATCCAGCCAGCTCAGGCGTTCCGGACCGGTGACCTCGACGATCATGCGGTCATCGAGCGGTGCGATCGCCGTGCCGGCGATGAGTCGGCGCTGCTCCCGGATCGGATCGCCGAAGTGCGCGAACCCTCTGTCGCCGGCGACGGCTCCCTCGATCTCCCCGAAGCCGGCCACGTCAGACCTTCGCCAGTCGGGCGGACGCATGCGAGCTGAGAGCCGTGCCGAGCGCGGCGATGTCCCATGCCCACAGCAGGTGCCCGTCGACGAGCCCGTACATGCGCGTCGCCGCACCGTACTCCTTGGCTCCGGCGCCGCGGACGATCGCGTCGGATGCGATATCGATGCGCGGCCCGCTGATCTCGCCGAGGTACAGCTCCAGCGTCCCGTCGGCATGCGCCAGCGATACTTCGATCGGGAAGCCGCCCCCGGCGCCACGCAGCTCTTCCACGTCGTCGACAGTGCGGACGACGGCAAGATCGAGCGGAGGCAGCAACGCGGGTCCCGCGTCGGCATCCGTCGCTGCGCGCGACAGCCGCCAGAACCCGACCTCGGCAATCAGCTGGACCGGATCGGAATCATCGTCAGCGGTGAAGGTGGCCGTACCGGAGTAGTTCAGAAACGGGCCGCCGTCATGGCTGAAGCTCACGCGGTGCGCGAATTCGCCCTGCAGGCGACGCTCGCCGATCGTGTAGTCGATGACGCCAGTGCCCTCCCAGACGCCGATCAGCCAGGAAAGAGGCACGATGTCGGCCGGAAGGTCGGTGGGCAGTTCGAGCACGATCAGCTCAGCGCTGGCCGCGGAAGAGGTTCAGCAGCACGACGCCAGAGACGAAGGCGATCGCGAGGCTCGCCAGGCCCAGCAGGCCGATGAAGAAGAGTTCGAGCGCCAGGAGATCCATGTCTCCCACATTACCCCCACCTGGTCAGGAGGGGATGAGCGCAGCGAGACCGAAGCCGACCGAGATCAGCCCCATGATCAGCAGTGCCCCTGTAGCGCTGCCCGCAACCCGGAAGATGAACCCTTGCGTGCGGCCGTACCAGAGCTGCACGGCGAAGGAGAGCAGTACGACACCGCCGAAGGCCACGAGCATCCACGGCACCCGCCATTCCTCCGGCACGAAGATGCCGATGGCGATGCTCGCGAGGAAAGCTGCAGCCCACACGCCGAAGACCGCGATGAACGGGTTACGGGGGGCGAGTGCCGGTTCGGACATGGCTCCATTGTTGCGCATCCGGTGCCGGTATCATGGCCCCACGGCGTCGACCGTCGTCTCGGAAGGATAGTGCGTGGCCCTGCTGCTGGTTCTGACCAACGCTCCGGTTTCGGAGGAGGTCCTTCCCGCGCTCGAACTGCTCAGCCATCGAGTGCGCCAGATCCCTGCGGAGCCCGCACGGCTGATCAATGCGCCCGAATATGACATCGTCATCGTCGACGGCAGGCAGGACCTCGCCGCGGCGAAGTCGCTGTGCCGTCTGCTGCGCGCCACCGGGCAGGACTCGCCGCTGCTGCTCGTCGTGACCGAGGGCGGCATGAGCGCCGTCTCCGGCGAATGGGGCATCGACGACGTGCTGCTCTCGACCGCCGGTCCTGCGGAGGCCGATGCCCGCATCCGCCTGGCTCTGGCGCGACGCGACGATGCCGCCGCTCCCACCCGCGTGCAGGCGTCCGGCATCACCATCGACGAGCAGTCGTACTCGGCGAAACTGCACGGCAAACCCCTGGACCTCACCTACAAGGAGTTCCAGCTGCTGCACTTCCTGGCCACCCATCCGTCACGGGTGTTCACCAGGGAGCAGTTGCTCAGCGAGGTCTGGGGATACGACTACTTCGGAGGCACCCGCACCGTCGATGTGCATGTGCGGCGCCTGCGCGCGAAACTCGGCGACCAGGAGCAGATCATCGGCACCGTCCGCAATGTCGGCTACCGGTTCAATGTGTACGACGACGAGTCCATCGCCGCAGCACGGTGACGAAGCATCCGCGTTCACACGCGCGTCACCTCACGGTGCTTAGATGTACCCCATGATCGATCCCGCACTCGCCGATGCCGGCCTCGGCGACGCAGAAGACGACGACTTCGACGCCGTCGAGTCCCCGGATGCCCTGCTTCCCGACCACCGCTACCTGGATCGCGAGATCAGCTGGCTCGCCTTCAATAAGCGCGTGCTCGAGCTCGCAGAGGACGCCTCGCTTCCCGAGTTGGAACGGGCGAACTTCCTCGCGATCTTCGCAAGCAACCTCGACGAGTTCTTCATGGTGCGCGTCGCCGGGCTCAAGCGCCGCATCATGACCGGCCTCGCGGTGCCGACCAACATCGGCCGCTCTCCAGCCGACGCGCTCGCCGACATCTCCCGCGAGGCGCACGCGCTGCAGCTCCGCCACGCGGACGCGTGGACCTCGCAGGTCCGCCCCGCCCTCGCGGACGCCGGCATCGAGATCACCGAATGGTCCGAGCTCACCGATGACGAACGCGCTGCACTGTCGGAGTACTTCCAGCTGCAGGTGTTCCCCGTCCTCATGCCTCTGGCCGTCGACCCCGCGCACCCGTTCCCGTACATCTCCGGGCTGTCACTGAACCTCGCGATCCGCATCCGCAACGCCCGAACCGGACGTCAGGAGTTCGCGCGCCTCAAGGTGCCGCCGATGCTCCCCCGTTTCGTCGAGGTGCCGGGCTCCGGCGAGATCCAGCGATTCCTGCGCTTGGAGGAACTCATCGCCAACCACCTCGGCGACCTGTTCCCCGGCATGGAGGTGCTCGATCACCACGCCTTCCGCCTCACCCGCAACGAAGACATGGAGATCGAGGAGGACGAGAGCGAGAACCTCATCCAGGCGCTCGAGGCCGAGTTGCTCCGGCGTCGGTTCGGTCCGCCCATCCGTCTCGAGATCACCGACGACATGGACGACGTCACGATGGGCCTGCTGGTGAAAGAGCTCGACATCACCGACCAGGAGGTCTACCGCCTCCCCGGCCTTCTCGATCTGCGCGGTCTCTTCGATCTCGGGCGCATCAAGCGCCCCGACCTGCGCTTCCCGCCGCACCTGCCGACGACGGCAGTGGCCTTCCAGCCGACCGGCTCGAGCACCCGCGCCGACATCTTCAAGGCGATCCGCAAATCCGATGTGCTGGTCCACCACCCGTACGAGTCCTTCACCACCAGCGTCGTGGCGTTCCTCGAGCAGGCGGCCCGCGACCCGCACGTGCTCGCCATCAAGCAGACCCTCTACCGCACCTCGGGTGACAGCCCGATCGTGCAGGCGCTCATCGACGCGGCAGAATCCGGCAAGCAGGTGCTCGCACTGGTCGAGGTCAAGGCTCGATTCGACGAGGCGAACAACATCGTCTGGGCCCGAAAGCTCGAGAAGGCGGGCGTGCACGTCGTCTACGGCCTGGTCGGGCTGAAGACGCACTGCAAGCTCGCTCTCGTCATCCGCGAGGAAGACGGGATGCTGCGGCACTACTCGCACGTCGGAACCGGCAACTACAACCCGAAGACGAGCCGCATCTATGAGGATTTCGGCCTGTTCACCGCCGACGCGCAGGTCGGGAAGGATCTCACCCGCCTGTTCAACGAGCTCAGCGGCTATGCCATCGAGAAGAAGTTCAAGAGGCTGCTGGTCGCTCCGCTGCACCTGCGCAAGGGGCTCATCCGGCAGATCGACAACGAGCGCAAGAACGCCGAGGCCGGCAAGCCGGCGCACATCCGCATCAAGGTGAACTCGATGGTCGACGAGGAGATCATCGACGCGCTCTACCGCGCGAGCGCGGCCGGCGTGAAAGTCGATGTGTGGGTGCGCGGCATCTGCAGTCTCCGGGTCGACCTCGACGGCATCAGCGACAACATCACGGTGCGCAGCATCCTGGGCCGCTATCTGGAGCACTCGCGCATCTTCGCCTTCGAGAACAACGGCGACCCTCAGGTGTACATCGGCAGCGCCGACATGATGCACCGCAACCTCGACCGCCGCGTCGAGGCCCTGGTGCGTGTCACCGATCCTGCGCACCTCAAGGATCTGCTGACGTTCTTCGACCTCGCTCTCGATCCCGGCACGATCTCCTGGCACCTGGGTGCGGAAGGCGCATGGGAGCGCCACGCCGTGGACGCGAACGGCAATCCGCTGGTCGACCTGCAGGATCAGACCATGGGGTTGATCCAGAAGCGTCGTCGCTCACGGTCGGTGCGATGACTGTTCGCCAGGCTGAGGGATCCACGTCGGCGCAGAGCCTGGCGCGCCCGAAGACGGTCGAGAAGGCCGTGTACGCGGCCGGCGCCGTCGTCTGGCGCATCGTCGACGGCAAGCTGCGCATTCTGCTCATCCACCGGACCAAGTATCGCGACGTCACGCTGCCGAAGGGCAAGGTCGATCCGGGCGAGATGCTCGCCGAGACGGCGGTGCGCGAGGTGCACGAGGAGACGGGCATCCGCGTGTCGCTGGGCGTCCCCGTCGGTGTCAGCCGCTACCACCTCGCGTCGACGAAGCAGAAGGTCGTGCACTACTGGGCGGCGGAAGCGACGGAAGACGCTATTCGCGCATCGACGTTCGTGCCGAACCGGGAGATCGCCGCGATCGAATGGGTCAGCGTGAAGAAGGCACGCGCGCGTCTGAGCTACCCGGTCGATCTGGAGATCCTGGACTTCTTCGACAATCTCGTCGACGACGGCGTCCTGCACACGTTCCCGATCGTGGCGTTGCGGCATGCGAAGGCGCTCTCCCGCTCAGAATGGGACGGAGCGGATGCCGCGCGTCCGCTCAGCGAACGCGGCCGCCACCAGGCCAAGTCGATCGTCGGGCCGCTGCGCGCCTTCGGAATACGCAAGATCGTGACCAGCGATGCCGTTCGCTGCGTCGACACCGTGAAGCCGCTCGCGAAGTCCCTGGAGCGCAAGGCCGTGCGGACCGAGCAGATCAGTCAGGACGCCTGGGAGGACGGCACCGCCGACCTCCGATCGATCGTCGGCCGACGCGTGCGATCCGGAAAGCCGGCCGTCCTGTGCAGCCACGGGCCCGTGCTGCCAGGACTGCTCGCCGAGATCTCGCTGGCCACCGGGACCATTCGCGGCTCCTACCTCTCCAGCGCCGCCGACCTCGAGCCCGCCGCATTCTCTGTCGTGCATCTCTCCGCCACGAACCCGGGCTCGGGCATCATCGCCATCGAAACGCACGTTCCGAAGGTCTGAACGTCGCTTTCGGGTGCGGGAGAGCCGCCCCAGAGGGTTGCCGGTCGTTCACCTCCCGTTCACCTGCGCGGGAGAGTCTCGTTAACCGCCGCGTCTAGCGTCACTGTGTGCCCTGCACCGGGCCTCTACCCCATCCACGATCGAACGGATCCACAGTGAAGATCTCCCGAATCGCACGAATCGGCGCCATCGGCGCCGTCGCCGCCCTCGCGCTCGCCGGCTGCGCCGCGAACGAAGGCGGCACCGGCTCCGCCGAGGAGCCCACAGAGTCCACACTCTCCGGCACCGTCGACGCCACGGGCGCCTCCTCGCAGGCTTCCGCCCAGGAAGCGTGGGTCGCCGCGTTCCAGACCGCAAACCCCGACGTCACGGTCAACTACGAGCCCACCGGATCGGGCACGGGACGTGAGAACTTCCTCGAGGGCGGCAGCAACTTCATCGGCTCCGACCGCGCGTTCAACGACGACGAGGTCGCCGCCGGCGGCTTCGGCGCCTGCACCAGCGACGCCATCGTCGAGGTCCCGCTCTACATCTCGCCGGTCGCCGTCGCGTTCAACCTCGAAGGCATCGACACTCTGAACCTCGACGCCAAGACGATCGCGGGCATCTTCGCCGGCACCATCACCAAGTGGAACGACGGCGCCATCGCAACACTGAACCCGGACGCGAAGCTCCCCGACCTGGCGATCTCGCCGGTCCACCGCTCCGACCCCTCCGGCACGCAGGAGACCTTCACCAAGTACCTCCAGGCAACGGCCCCCGACGTGTGGACGCACGAGCCGGCTGACGTATGGCCGATCGAAGGCGGCGAAGCCGCTCAGGGCACCTCGGGTGTCGTCCAGGCCATCACCGCCGGCAACGGCGCAATCGGCTTCGCCGACGCCTCACAGGTCGGCGACCTCGGCCAGGTCCATGTCGGCGTCGGCGAGGAGTTCGTCGCGTACTCCGCTGAGGCCGCATCGAAGCTCGTCGAGAACTCGCCCCTGGTGGAAGGCCGCGGCGATGGCGACCTCGTCTTCGATGTCGACCCGGCCTCGGCCAGCGACGGCGCCTACCCCATCGCTCTGGTCAGCTACCTGATCGGGTGCGAGGAGTACGAGGACACCAACGTCGCAGCGCTCGTGAAGGCGTACTTCCAGTACATCGCGAGCGCCGAAGGACAGGACGCCGCCTCGGAGAACGCCGGCAGCGCACCGATCTCCGATGGTCTGCGCGAGCAGGTCCTGACCGCGATCGATCTCATCAAGGTCAGCTGATCCGGCCTTGACGGCTGAGCGCTGATCTCGTCGCCCCCGCGTCCGAACCGGGCGCGGGGGCCTCGATGAGTCAGCACCCGATCCACCCGATTCCGCCCGAAACAGGGAGACCATGAGCACGATCGCGCAGGCACCGACTCCGGCGCCGACACAGGCGCCGCCCGCCCCGATCAAGGCCAAGCAGCGACTCGGCGACCGGGTCTTCTCCGGCACCGCGCTCGGAGCGGGGACCATCATCCTCGTCGTCCTCGCCGCGGTGGCCGCCTTCCTTCTCATCCAGAGCCTCCCGGCGTTCCAGCTGGACACGAGCGACAACCACATCCTCAAGGGCGAGTCGTTCTGGGTCTACGTCTGGCCGCTCGTCTTCGGCACTCTCTGGGCCTCGTTCATCGCTCTGCTGATCGCGGCCCCGATCGCCATCGGCATCGCCCTGTTCATCTCGCACTACGCCCACCGCCGTCTCGCCGCGATCCTCGGCTACATCATCGACCTGCTCGCGGCGGTTCCGTCCGTGGTCTTCGGCCTCTGGGGCGGTCTCGTGCTCGCTCCCTTGCTCCAGCCGATTTACGCCTGGCTGAGCACCCACGCCTCCTGGGTCCCGTTCTTCGGCGGCCAGGTCTCCTCCACCGGGAAGACGATCCTCACCGCGGCCCTCGTGCTCGCGGTCATGTGCATCCCGATCATGACGGCGATCTGCCGCGAGGTGTTCCTGCAGACTCCGAAGCTCCATGAGGAGGCCGCACTGGCTCTGGGGGCGACTCGCTGGGAGATGGTGCGGATGGCCGTTCTCCCGTTCGCTCGAGGCGGCATGGTCTCGGCCGCAATGCTGGCGCTCGGCCGGGCACTCGGAGAGACGATGGCCGTGACCATGGTGCTCTCGCCCTCCGCGGTCGTTAGTTTCCTGGTGCTGACCGCCACGAATCCGACTCCCATCCCGGCGAATATCGCCTTGGCCTTCCCCGAGGCGCACGGCACCGGCGTCAACACGCTGATCGCGACCGGCCTCATCCTCTTCGTTGTGACCTTCGTGGTCAACGCGTTGGCGCGCTGGATCGTCGCCCGCCGCGCCGAGTTCTCGGGAGCGAACTGATATGACCGTCCTCACCGCCCCCGCCCCCGCCCCCGCGGCGACTCTCACTTCCGGCAAGTTGCCGAAGTGGGCTCCGTGGGCCCTGCTCGCCGCATCATTCGTGATCGCCTTCGCCGTGTTCGGTGTGGCGGCGATCGGAGCGGATCTCGCTGACTTCAACATCACCGGGGCCAGCGTCGTCGGCATCCTTCTCTACATGGTCCTGATCACGGTGATCTCCTCGATCGCCGAGAGCCGCCGCAAGGCGGTCGACCGACTGATGACGGCACTCGTCGCCACGGCGTTCCTCATCGCGCTGCTGCCGCTGGTGTCACTGCTGTGGACGGTCGTCGCGAACGGGATCCAGCGCTTCGACGCCGAGTTCTTCAGTTTCTCGATGCGGAACGTCGTCGGCGACGGCGGCGGAATCGTGCACGCGATCTGGGGTACCCTCCTGATCACTCTCACGGCGACCGTCATCTCGGTGCCGGTCGGCTTGATGACGTCGATCTACCTGGTCGAATATGGTCGCGGCAAGATCGCGAAGGCGATCACCTTCCTCGTCGACGTGATGACCGGCATTCCGTCGATCGTCGCGGGCCTGTTCATCTACGCCATGTTCGCCCTGCTCGTCCGCCCGGGCATCTCGATGGGCATGATGGGAGCGCTCGCCCTTGCCGTGCTGATGACGCCGGTCGTCGTCCGCGGAAGCGAGGAGCTTCTCAAGATCGTCCCGAACGAGCTTCGCGAGGCGTCGTATGCACTGGGCGTTCCGAAGTGGCTGACGATTCTCAAGGTCGTCTTGCCTACGTCGATCGCCGGCATCACCACCTCGGTCATGCTCGCCATCTCGCGTGTTATCGGCGAGACCGCACCTCTGCTGCTGACGGCCGGCTTCACGCAGAGCCTGAACACGAACATCTTCAACGGCCAGATGATGACCCTGCCGGTGTTCGCGTACAACCAGTACATGAACCAGGGCACGAATCCCGAGGCCTCCCTCGATCGGGCATGGGCCGCCGCCCTCACCCTGATCCTCATCGTCATGGTGCTGAACCTGCTCGCGCGCCTCATCGCGAAGTGGTTCTCCCCGAAGACCAACGGCCGCTGAGCCTCCCGACTCCATCCGTAAGGAAACAGAAGTGTCCAAGAGCATCGAAGTCAACGACCTCAACGTCTACTACAGCGACTTCCTCGCCGTCGAGGGCGTCTCCCTCGAGATCCAGCCCCGCAGCGTGACCGCCTTCATCGGTCCGTCCGGATGTGGCAAGTCCACCTTCCTGCGCACCCTGAACCGCATGCACGAGGTCATCCCGGGCGCGCGCGTCAAGGGTGAGGTACTGCTCGACGGCAAGGACCTCTACGGCCCCGGCGTCGACCCGGTGCTCGTGCGGCGTCAGGTCGGCATGGTCTTCCAGCGTCCGAACCCGTTCCCGACGATGTCGATCAAGGAGAACGTGCTCGCGGGGGTCAAGCTGAACAACGTCCGCATGTCCAAGAGCGATCAGGACGCACTCGTGGAGAAGTCGCTGATCGGCGCGAACCTGTGGAACGAGGTCAAGGACCGGCTCGACAAGCCCGGCTCCGGCCTGTCCGGCGGCCAGCAGCAGCGCCTGTGCATTGCCCGTGCGATCGCCGTCTCGCCCGAAGTGCTCCTGATGGACGAGCCGTGCTCCGCGCTGGACCCCATCTCGACGTACGCGATCGAAGAGTTGATCGGCGAGCTGAAGAACGAGTTCACGATCGTGATCGTCACGCACAACATGCAGCAGGCGTCGCGCGTATCCGACAAGACCGCCTTCTTCAACATCGCCGGCACCGGAAAGCCGGGCAAGCTCATCGAGTTCGACGACACCAAGTCGATCTTCACGACCCCGTCCGTGCAGGCCACCGAGGACTACGTGTCCGGCCGATTCGGATAAGTCCCGGCTCGTCTGGCCTGAGTGCCCGGGGACTTCGGTCCCCGGGCACTTCTGCGTTTCTGGGCGCTTCGTCTCAAGGCGCTAGTCGCGGGGCGACAGCAGGTACCGGTTCAGCTCCGCGGTGAGGGCATGGTCCACCGGCAGCGCCATCTCGTCGACGGCGGTGATCGGGGCAGCGAGGCGGACGCTCGACACCAGCCAGGCGGCATCCGCTCGGGAGAGGTCGGATGCCGGCACCTGGGCGTACCCGACGTCGAAACCACGCGCCGCGAGGTGCTCGTAGACGCTCAACTGCGTGGTGCCGTGCAGGATGCCGCCGTTCGGCGCCGGCGTCACGAATCGGTCGCCGAAACGGAGGATGAGCGAGGCCGTCGGCGCCTCCAGTACGAAGCCGTCGCTGGAGAGGAAGATCGCGTCGTCGGCGCCGCGACGATGCGCCTCACGCAGTGCCGCCATGTTCACAGCGTACGAGAGCGTCTTCGCCCCGAGCAGCAGCCACGGGGCCCGCTCCGCCGCGCTCAGGTCGTAGCCGCGATCGAGCGTGACGACTCTGATCCCGCGTTCGCGCGACGCGGTGAAGTCGGATGCCGGCGCCGCCGTCACCCACGCGGTGGGCGTCGGCCCGTGCTCGACACCCCGGCTGAGGATGAGCTTGATGACGGACTCCCCCGCCGGACACTGCGCCGCCGCCAGATCAACCGCCTGACGCCACTGCACGAGATTCGGAACGGGCAGGTCGCACAGTTTCGCCGAATGGGCGAGCCGCTCCAGATGCGGCACCACCTCCTGCGCGTGGGCGTCGATCACACCGATCGACTCGAAGACGCCGTCTCCGCGCTGCGTGCTGAGTTCGCCGACGCTGAGGGCCGGAGCGGCAGCATCCACTGCCGTGAACGTGTCGCCGAAATCGGCGCGTTCCTCACCAGCGGCGACGGGGTCGATCATCAATGCGAAGCGCCAGTTCATGAGAATGAGCCTAGAGGTCGGGAATAGCACTCGCCGTATCGCGTTATTATTGATCGGCCGGGCCGCATAACCCCGGGCTCCAATTTTTGCCGCTTTGAGCGGCCTTCCGCCGAGAGGCGTTCTTGCGGCCCGGTCTTTTCATACCCGGGCCGCTCCTTCAGGCCAGGGCGCTCGCCCGCCACAGCACCGCTGATGCCGCCAGATCCTGCGCATAGCTGCTCAGTCTCAGCGCCCGTGTCGTGAGCTCGCTCGCTCTGACCGGCTCGGTCGGCTCGTAATCATCCGCCGTGTGCGTCGCACCCGAGGCCTGGACACGGCAGAACGCGGCCGCCCGCTCGAGCGCCACGGCGAAGTCGCCCCGGAACGCGCCCCGCAGGATCGTGTCGATGAGTTCGACGAGTTCGTCGGGGTTCGCCGGTACGGGGGCTCCCGCGACGACGGCATCCGCCGACAGCAGCTCGACGCGCCCGCGCTCGTAGAGCAGCGCCGCGGTCTGCGGGTCGCCGTGGATCGCGAGCTGCAGGAGGTACAGCCGCCAGAGAGCACCGGGGAGCGTGCGCGCCGGAGCCTTCGACCAGAGCTCGGCGATCTCGTCGATGCCGTGCTCGGCGGTGAACGCCACCAGGCGCTCGGCACTCACGCCGCTTTCGTCGGCGCGCACCCGGGTCAGCAGAGCGGATGCGGTGGCATGAGCCGTTCGCGTCTCCTCGGCGGGGTCGTGGGCGCCGACCAGGTTGTCGAAGGCGCTGGTCGGACGACGCACGGGTCGGGAGTGCTGCTCGGGCATCGAACAAGGCTACCCGTGCTGGGTGGCTCAGGCCGTCGGAATCACGATCACCGGATCGCTGGTGGGCTGTCCGCTCGGCGAACCGCCGGCCTGCTCGACGGTCACCGCGATGACGTCGCCGGCATGCATGTCGCCCTGCAGAGCCGCCGTCGCATCGCCGCCGTCGACCGTGAAGACACCGGCGGAGACGGGTGTCTCCCCTCGAACGAACCACAGTTCGTACGTCTCGCCGTCGCTCGGCGCCGCGATACCGTCCGTGACGAGCACGGCTGCCCCGAGAGAATCCGACCAGTACGCCGTGGCCGTGCCTCCCGACTCCAGTTCGATGCTGGCCTGCGCGGCGTCATCCGCCGACCGGATCTCGTCGAGCGCGATGACGTCCGCCGGACGATTCAGCTGTTGGTTGAGCGCGACCGCACCGATTCCCAATCCGACCAGAACGGCGAGGCATGCGGCGAGCGCCAGAACCGCCCGGCTCCAGCGGCGCTGCGGCCGTCGCTCCAGGATCTCGGGCGCCGCGAGCGGAGACTGCGCCGGTGGAACACTCGATGTTGGGGAATCTTCCTGCGGGATCTGCGGGGTCTGCGCGATCTGTGCGAGGAGAGAGGCGCGGATGCCGTCCGGCGGAGCCACCGGCAACGCGAAGGCAAGCGACGCGGCCGTCTCGGCATCCTCCTCGACGATCGCCCGCCATTCGGGGTGCGCGGCGAGAGCGCCGCGGAAGCGCGCATCATCCTCGGGTGACAGAGCGTGCAGGGCGGCGCCGGCCGCGAGCTCCGCGAATTCCTTCTCGTTCATGCCGTCACCCCCATCGCCGCACGGAGACGTGTGAGTCCGTCTCGCATCCGAGTCTTGATCGTTCCCAGTGGTGCTCCGATGAGCACCGATATCTCGTTCTGACTGTAGCCACCGTAATAAGCGAGGACGAGCGCTTCGCGCTGCGCTTCGGGCAGGCCCCCCAGCGCTTCGACGACCTTCTCGCCGTCGATGCCCAGCTCCACCTGCTCGGCGACGCTGTCGTGGGCGACCCCGATATCACGCAACCCTGCTCGCACATCGCGGTCCGAACTGGACTGTGATGCGCGTACCCGATCGATGGCCCGACGATGTGCGATCGTCATCACCCATGCTCTTCCCTGCCCCTTGTTCGGAGCGAACCGGGATGCGGATTGCCAGATCTCGAGGAAGACCTCCTGCAGCACTTCCTCGCTCTGTGCGCGGTTCACGAGCACTCGGAGTATCAGTCCGAAGACGCGCGGGGAGAGTGTGTCGTACAGGTCCGCGAAAGCCCGCTGGTCGCCGTCGGCAGTGCGGATGAGGAGCTCGGCGACGGCGTCGCTCGCCGTCCCGTCCTCGGGCACGTCCATTCCGTCGATGACCATCTCCACCAGCATGCCGCATCTCCCCTCGATTGCGTGGGAGCGTCACCTGAATGTGAGGAAGGAGCCTCGACCCCCGGCGTCAACCCGACCGTGGCCCCTCGGCATCCTGTCCTCGCCTCCGTCAGTGATTGTTCGCTCCGGACGGGCCCGTCGGATTGGATTCTGCGAGATCCGAGATTCTTCCCATCCGATCTGCGACGGGCTCCGAACAGATGTCGACGCCACGGAGATGCCGTGGTCTTGATCTCCGGAGGTAGAGATGTTCAGCACCAAGAAGAAGATCACCGCAGCATTGTCGCTCGGCTTCGCCAGCGTTCTCGTGCTCTCGGGTTGTGCCATGGGCAGTGGCCCGGCTGAGGAATCGACCGAGCCCAAGGCTCCCGAGACCTCGGAGGAGTCCGAAGCGCCCGAGACGATGGATCCGGCAGCGAACCTCGTCGGTCCTGGCTGCGCGGCATATGCCGAGGCCGTCCCGGACGGCGCCGGTTCCGTGCAGGGCATGTCTCAGGACCCGGTCGCTGTCGCGGCATCCAACAACCCGCTGTTGAAGACCCTGGTTGCCGCAGTGAGCGGACAGCTCAACCCGGATGTGAACCTGGTCGACACCCTCAACGGTGACGAGTTCACCGTCTTCGCGCCGGTCGACGAGGCCTTCGCGAAGATCGACCCGGCGACCATCGAGGCACTCAAGACCGACAGCGCCACGCTGTCGTCGATCCTCACCTACCACGTCGTTCCCGGGCAGATCGCGCCCGCTGACATCGCCGGCACGCACACCACGGTGCAGGGCGCAGACCTCGAAGTCACCGGAAGCGGTGACGAGTGGATGGTCAACGACGCGATGGTGATCTGCGGCGGAGTGCAGACCGCGAACGCCACCGTGTACCTGATCGACACGGTGCTGATGCCGCCCGCTCAGTAGCAGCGGGTTCGCCGAGTGGGGATTCTCGGTATCTGATCCTCGTGCGGGTCGGGGGACTCGCACGAGGATCAGAAGCGGCCGCCGATGACATTTGTCGTCGGCGGCCGCTTCTGTGCGCCCGGGACGAGTGCGCACGGGCTGCCGAGCAGAGACCATCAATCGGGCGCACTAGACTGGGAGGACACGGGCCTCTAGCTCAGTTGGCAGAGCATCGGACTTCAACAAAATAGGAGCGCCTCGGGGGAAACTCCGGGGATGACACCACTCAAAGTCGGGGAACCCTTACTGGGCAACCAGTTGGCAATCCCGAGCCAAGCCGGACGCGAGTTCGGAAGGTGTAGAGACTGGACGGGTGGCACCTACGGCGAAAGCTATGGTGAAGGGACAGTCCAGACCACGAACGCCCAATGGGCGGCGGCGAAAGCCGAAGTGGCAAGTTAATCCGCGGGTCGAGGGTTCGAGCCCCTCGGGGCCCACCGTGTTGTTACTCGGATCGAGTGCGGCTGCGATTTTCGCACCGTGCACTCGCGTCGGATCCTGCCCTCTTGATGTCAGAGCGTGGCGATATCGTCACAGCAACGACGGCGGGAAGAGACATGCACGATGACGATGCGATAACGCCTCCGGATGGCGCACGGAAGCAGTGCGCGACGTGCCGGCAGTTCAAGGCCCTGACAGGCTTCAATCGAAAGTCGTCGCGGGCAGACGGGCGCCAAGAGGTCTGCCGCGACTGCAATCGGGCATCCTCACGGCGCTACTACCAGCGCAATCGCGAGCATCACATCACAGTGATCCGCGCGCGAACCGTTGCACAGAAGGCGATGAGTCTCGCCTACGTCGCCCAGTACCTGATCGATCACCCATGCGTTGATTGCGGAGCGTCCGACCTCAGAGTTCTGGATTTCGACCACAGACCAGGCACCGACAAGCGAGACGGCGTCATGCAACTCATACGCAACGGATTCAGCATCCCTTGCATCGCAGAGGAGATCGCGAAATGTGATGTCCGCTGCCGCAATTGCCATGCGATCGTGACGTACGAGCGCATGGGAAGCAATTGGCGTTCCCTCGCGATGACCGAACGAAATGCAGAGTAGAAGCGTCCCGATGGCCCCGAGTAGATCCGTCACATCCCTCGGCAACCCGGCCGGCGTCCACGGTCAGTAACGCGCCCGGTGCCTACGCACAGCGGCGCGGTTGGCGCAGCGCACCGAGCAGTACCGCTGCCGACCGTTGCGGGTCACATCGACGACCACATGAGTGCACGGCTCGGCCGCACAGCGACCGAGCCGGCTCATCCCCCGCGTGGACAAATGCAGCGCCGTGCCGACGGAGATCACCGCACGCAGCACGGCGGGTAGCCTCTGGATGTCGTCGCGATAGTGCAGGTGCCAACCCTCGCCATCGTGGTCGGTGAGTCGCGGATACGCCGCCGTCGCCGCCATCACGGCGTTGAGCGCGTCGGCGCGCATCGAGCCGGAGCCGGCATCGACAACGCTCAGCCATTCGTCGATCACCTCTCGCGTGCGGGCGTGGTCATCCGAAGCCTCGGGGAACGCCATCGTCATGCCGAATTCCCGGGTGCGTTCCTCTATCCCGTCGCGGTCGGCGGGCCACTCGTTCGCGAGCGACGCCGCCATCAGGACCGCATATTCGCCGTAAGGGTTGAGATGCATAAGGCCATTACATCACGCTGGAACCATGGCTGATCTCGACACCCGACCGGTACCGGTCGCACTCCCCCGGAAAGCACTGCACGAACACGCTTGGGTCACCGAATCCCGGCATCCGACGTCCGAGGGCGTGCTGCTCTATGTGAAATGTGCGGGATGCGGGACTCGCCGTGTCGATGTGCAGGCGCGCCTTCAGCATCCGCCGACCGCGCTCAGCCGTGAGATCGACGCGACCTAGGCGGTCAACTCGGCCAGCTTCCTGGTCGTGCGCAGATTGCGCGCAGTGCCGGCGACGCCCAACGCCCGATCGAGCACCGCCTTCGTCAGTTTGGTCGCGTGAACGCCACCTTCGGCGTAGTTGATCCAGAGGTCGTCGCCGACCAGGGCGAGCTCCTCTCCCGGCACCAACCGCTCCCGCAGAGCCTCCACCGCGCCCGGTGTCGGCGAGCCCTCCAGGAACATTGCGTGCAGCAGCTTCTCCACCGGATTCGCGAACGGCTGTGCGGCGAGCGAGGCGACCAGAGCATCATGCGTACGCAGGATCACCGGGGTGTCGACGCCGAACTCATCGGCGATCAGCCGCCGCACCTGGGCGCAGGCCGCCGCAGAGTCCTGCGGATGCGCGCAGACGATGTTCCCGCTCGCGATGTACGTCGACACGTCCTCGACGATCCCCGATGCCGTCAGCCGCTCGCGCAGGCGCGCCATCGGAACGGAGTTCCTGCCGCTGACGTTCACCGCCCGCAGTAGGAGAACACTGCGACTCACGCCTCGGTGCTCTCGACCAGCTCCGCACCGGCGTGCGCGAGTTCCGCGAGCGCCGCCTCGCTCGGCTCCGCTGCGACCCCCGCGATGAGATCGGTGAGGATGCGCACGCGCACCCCGTGCTCGATCGCATCCAGAGCGGATGCCCGCACGCAATGGTCCGTCGCGATCCCGACCACATCGACGCTCAACACACCACCGGCCGTCAGCACCGTCCCGACGGTCAGACCGTCTTCGGTGACACCCTCGAACATCGAGTAGGCAGGCTTGCCCTGCCCTTTACGGACGTGATGAGTCACCGCATCCGTCACGAACAACGGGTCGTACTCGGCCCCGTCGGTGCCGGCGACGCAGTGCGTCGGCCAGGTGTCCACGAAGTCCGGAGCGTCCGAGAAATGGCCACCGTTATCGCCATCGACATCGTGCCAGTCGCGCGAGGCGATGATGGCGTCGTAGTCGCCCGCGTGGTCAGCGAGGAACGCGGTGATCCCGGATGCCACGGCATCTCCACCGGCGACGGCGAGCGCGCCGCCCTCGGTGAAATCGTTCTGCACATCGACGATGAGAAGTGCTCTGCTCATACTTCGAGGGTACGCCGCCGGGACGGGAAAGGCCCCGTGATGTTCTTCACATCACGGGGCCTTCGGAGCCGCCCAAGGGAATCGAACCCTTGACCTTCTCATTACGAGTGAGATGCTCTGCCGACTGAGCTAGGGCGGCGTGTGCCGCATAAGCGGCACGATCAACGATATTACCCTGTCCGAGAGCGCGCCGCGAACCGACGCGGGTTCACTCGCAGCGCAGACCGTCTTCCGGCACGACGTCGTTGAGGAAGAACGCCTCGACCGCGTCGTCCACGCACAGATTGCCCTTGTTGTAACCGGTGTGCCCCTCGCCGACACGGGTGATCAGAACGCCCTCTTCGAGCTGGCCCGCGAGCGCCTCCGACCACGCGTAGGGAGTCGCCGGGTCGTTCGTCGTGCCGATCACGAGGATCGGCCCCGCACCGGCGGCAGTGATCTCGCCCCGTGTGCCGGTCGGCGGGTACGGCCACACCTCACAGGAGTCCGGACCACTCCAGTACGGTGCGATCGTGGGTGCGCCCTCACGGATCTTGGCCATCGTGGCCTCCTCCGCAGCGGGGTCGTTCTCGACCGGGTAGTCCATGCAGTTGTAGGCACGGAAGGCTTCGCTCGAGTTGTCGATATAGGTGCCGTCCTCACGACCGTTGTAGAAGTCGGCGAGATAGAAGGCTGTGGCCGGGTCACCCTGCAGCGCCTCGGTCAACGCCTGGGTGAGGTAGCTCCAGCTCTCCTGCGAGTACAGCGCGGCGATGATCGCAGTCATCATCGCGTCGGCGCCCATCATGCGTCCGTCGCCGTTCTCGAGCGGCAGACGATCGGCACTCGCGAGCAGCGCACCGAGATCGGCCATGGCGTCGTCGACCGTGCCGTTGAACGGGCACTCGCCGGAATCGAGGCAATCCTGCATGTACGCCCGCAGTGCGGACTCGAAACCGAGTGCCTGTGTGGCGCCCACCTCGAGCCCAGGCACGGAAGGATCGATCGCGCCATCGAGGACAAGGCGACCGGCCTTCTCCGGGTAGAGCTTCGCGTAGGTCGCGCCGAGGAACGTACCGTACGAGAAACCGAGGTAGTTCAGCTGCTTGTCGCCGAGGACCGCGCGGATCAGATCCATGTCGCGCGCCGAGTTGATGGTGGTGATGTGCTCGAGGATGCCGCCGCTGTTCGCTTCGCACGCGTCGGCGAACGTCTTATGCGTCTCGAGCAGTTCGGCCTCCCACTCCGGGGTGCCACGCGGGGCCACCGGGATGCCGTAGAGGTAGTCGTCCATCCCTGCCGCGTCGAGGCAGGTCACGGCCGTGGACTGGCCGACGCCACGCGGATCGAAGCCGATCACGTCGTAGCTTTCGATGAGAGCAGAACCGACAGCGAAGTCGAGGCTCCCCTGGATGAGGTCGACGCCGCTCGCGCCTGGCCCGCCGGGATTGGTCAGCAGCGAGCCGAGCGGCGTTCCCTCCGCCTGGTGGCGCACCACCGAGAGCTGGATCTCGCCGTCGCCCGGATTCTCCCAGTCCAGTGGCGCGGTGACCTCGGTGCAGTCGAAACCGTTGCCGCACTCGCTCCAGTCCAGCGTCTGCCCGTAATACCGGAGCAGGTTCTCGGCAACCCCCTCGGTGTCCGGCGCATTCGTGCGGGACGGACGCGGAGCCGCCTGCTCGGGGATCATCGCATAGAGGCATCCGGAGAGTGCGACGGATGCGGCGGCAAGGCCGGCGATGAGCGCGGAAGCGCGCCGGATGCGGGAAGTCGTACGGTGGGTCACGGTGTCCTCCCGCTCGTGACAGTCACGAGCAAGCTCTCCAGGGCGAGCAGCGGTGCGACGTTGCGCTCCAGCGACTGACGCGTCTCGGCAAGGTGGTCAAGTACGACAAGCGTACGTGTCTCAGGCCATGCGGCCGCGAGCCCGCTCAGCTCGGCACGCAATTCGCTGTTGATGAGCTCGTCGTCCCGGCCGAACTGGAGCATCACGACGTCGCGGAACAGCGATTGCATATCGGTGAGCACGCGGTCGATGCCGTCACGCAGACTTCGCGTCGCGCGCTTCTTCTGATCGTCCTCCAGCGCCGACAGCTGTGCGCGCAGCGCGGGTGGCACCGCCTGCCCCTCGGCGATGCCGACGGTACGCAGCAGTGATGCGCGCTCGGTCGCGTCGCGCTCGGCCGTCAGCGCCTTCGCATCCTCGGTCGCGGCCTGGATGATGCGCCCGGCGACCTCCACGGCATCACCGACGCCGCGCACCGCGAGCACGGAGCGAAGGGTGTCATCCCGTCGACGGCGGGCGTTCTCGTCGACGGCCAGCCGCTGAGCCATGCCGATGTGACGCTGCGCATGACGTGCGGCCTGCTCGGCGACGACCTCATCGACGCCGGTGCGCAGCACGATCAGCCGGGCGACATCGGCGACGTCGGGCTCGCGCAGGCGCAGCGAGCGGACGCGGGAGCGGATCGTCGGCAGCAGATCGGCTTCGCTGGGCGCGCACAGGATCCACACCGTCTGCTCCGGCGGCTCTTCGAGCGCCTTCAGCAGCACGTTGGAGGTGCGCTCGACCATGCGATCGGCGTCTTCGACGACGATCACGCGATAGCGACCCGCTGATGGCGCGAAGTACGAGCGTTCGACGAGAGCACGAGCCTCGGCGATCGTGATGATGACCTTGTCGGTGCGCAGCGCCGTGACGTCGGGATGGGTACCGGCGAGCACTTGGCGCATCGCCGCCTCGTCACCTGGTTCATCGGCGACCAGTGCGGCCGCGAACGCATAGGCGAGTGTCGACCGCCCGGACCCGGGTGGGCCGGTGATCAGCCAGGCGTGCGAGAGGGCTGCGGGATCGGATGCTGCGGCGCGCAGCGTCTCGACAGCAGCATCCTGCCCCCATACGTCGGCCCAGGGAAACGGAGCGGCGACAGTCTGGGGCATGGACTCAGCCTAACCGGGAGCAGGGACAGCCCATTGGTCGACGACCAGCAGGACTCAGGCGAAGAGCGCGGCGACGCGGGTGCGGATGCCGGCGGCGATGGCATCCGGATCACCAGCGGCGTCGACCACGAGGAAACGATCGGGCTCGGCGGCAGCGAGCGCCAGGTATGCGTCCCTGACCCGTCCGTGGAACTCGGCCTTCTCCGCCTCCAGGCGATCGAAGGGCTTGTCGGCCGAGTCCAGCCGCGTCCGAGCGGTCGCGGGATCCAGGTCGAGAAGCACCGTGAGATCGGGCAGTGCCCCCTCAGCAGCCCACAGCGACAGCTCACGGATCTCGGTGGCATCGAGCACGCGGCCGGCCCCCTGATACGCGACGGAGGAGTCGAGGTAGCGATCCTGCAGAACCACGTCTCCGCGCTGCAGCGCTGGTCGTACGACGGTCGCGACATGGTGCGCACGATCGGCCGCGTACAGCAGCGCCTCGGCCCGCGGAGCGATGTCACCGCGATGATGCAGGACGATGTCGCGGATGAGGTGCCCCACCTCGGAACCGCCCGGCTCGCGAGTGCGCAGCACGGCGTGCCCCGCACCGGTCAGCCACGACTCGAGGAGATTCGCCTGCGTGGTCTTGCCGGAGCCGTCGCCGCCCTCGAGAGTGATCCAGATGCCGGACCCTTCGGTCACGCGTCCGCCTTCTTCTTGGCCGCGTTGGCAGCCCGCGTCGCCGCGGCCTTCTTGGCCGCCGCCGAGCGGGCAGCGGCCTTCGCCGCATCCGTCTTCGCCGGAGCCTTCTTCGCAGCGATCTTGGCCGGAGCCTTCTTGGCAGGTGCCTTCTTCGCCGGGGCCTTCTTCGCGGGAGCCTTCTTCGCCGCGGCCGTCTTGGCACCGCGCTTGGGAGCGGGTCCCTTCGCACGCTTGTCAGCGAGCATCTCCACAGCTCGCTCGAAGGTGATGTCCTCGGGCTTCTCACCGCGCGGGATCGTGACGTTCGTCACGCTGTCGGTGACGTACGCGCCGAACCGTCCGTCCCGGATGCGGATCGGCTTGCCGCTGACGGGGTCGGCATCGAACTCGGCGAGTGCGCTGGATGCGCGGCGGGAGCCGGCGCCGTACTTCGGCTGAGCATAGATCTCGAGAGCCTGCTCCAGCGTCACGTCGAAGATCTGCGCTTCGCTCTCCAGCGAGCGCGAGTCGGCGCCCTTCTTCAGATACGGCCCGAATCGGCCGTTCTGCGCGGTGATCTCGTCGCCTGTCTCGGGATCGGTGCCGACGACACGCGGCAGGCTGAGCAACTGCAGAGCGGTGTCCAGGTCGATCGTCTCGACGGACATCGACCGGAACAGCGAGCCGGTCCGCGGCTTGGGCGCCGTTTCCTTCTTGGCTCCGCGCTTCGGCTTCGGTGCTTCGACGACCTCGCCGGTGGCCTCGTCGACAGCGTCCGGATCGACCGGATCGTTCTCCTGCACGTAGGGACCGAAGCGCCCGTCCTTGACGACGATGATCTTGCCGTTCTCGGGATTCTCACCGAGTACGCGGTCTCCGGCGACGGGTGCGTCGATGAGCTCCTGCGCCTTGGCCTCGGTGAGTTCGTCGGGTGCCAGGTCTTCCGGCACGTTCACGATACGCGGCTTGGCCTCGGGGTTCGCAGGATCCACGACCTCGAGATATGGACCGTACTTGCCGAAGCGCAGTGTCGCCGTATCGGTGATGCGCGTGGAGTTCAGCGCCCGCGCATCGATCTCGCCGAGGTTGTCGACGACCTGACGGAGGCCGACATGCGAATCGGATCCGAAGTAGAACGACTTGAGCCATTCGACACGGTTCTGCTCGCCGCGCGCGATCGTGTCGAGGTCATCCTCGAGTGCTGCGGTGAAGTCGTAGTCGACGAGCTCGGCGAAGTGCTCCTCGAGCAGACGCACGACGCTGAATGCGAGCCATGTGGGCACCAGAGCCTGGCCGCGCTTGACCGCGTAGCCGCGGTCGAGGATCGTCTCGGGGATCGATGCGAACGTCGAAGGACGACCGATGCCCTTCTCCTCGAGCACCTTCACGAGGGATGCCTCGGTGTAACGGGGCTTGGGCGTGGTGCGGTGGCCCTTCGCCTCGGCATCCGACACGGCGAGCGCGTCGCCGACGGCGACCGCCGGCAGCGACTGGTTCTCGGCCGCATCGGCATCGCCGCGCTTCTCGTCGCGGCCCTCCTCGTACGCCTCCAGGAAGCCCTTGAAGGTGTAGACGGTGCCGGATGCCGTGAACTCGACGGTCTGCCCAGCGGCATCCACGGCGATGGTGACCGTGGTGGTCTCGTACTTTGCGTCGGCCATCTGGCTGGCGACGGTGCGCTTCCAGATGAGGTCGTAGAGACGCTGTTCCTCGCGGTCGAGCTCACCGGAGAGGGATGCCGGAGTGCGGAAGTTCTCACCCGATGGGCGGATCGCCTCGTGCGCCTCCTGCGCATTCTTGCTCTTCGACTTGTAGACCCGCGGCTTCAGCGGCACGGCGGCGTCGCCGTACAGGGCCACGGCCTGGCTCCGCGCAGCCTGCACCGCCTGGGTGCTCAGCGCGACGGAGTCGGTACGCATATAAGTGATGTACCCCTTCTCGTACAGGCGCTGGGCGACGCTCATCGCCTGCTTCGCACCCATCGAGAGCTTGCGCCCTGCCTCCTGCTGCATGGTCGAGGTCGTGAAGGGGGCATACGGGCTGCGGGTGCCGGGCTTCGCCTCGACCTTGGTGACGGTTCCGGTGCCTACGGTTTCGACCGCCTGGGCGAGGGCTGTGGCCGCGGCCTCATCGAGGATGATGACGGCCTTCTTGAGCTTGCCGTTG
Source organism: Microbacterium sp. LTA6 (assembly GCF_045690355.1). Classification (NCBI taxonomy): domain Bacteria; kingdom Bacillati; phylum Actinomycetota; class Actinomycetes; order Micrococcales; family Microbacteriaceae; genus Microbacterium; species Microbacterium sp. LTA6. The sequence goes on along the minus strand of NZ_CP147855.1, from coordinate 2,453,840 downwards.
TCATCGAAGTCGGTGCCTCGAGCCAGTTGACCGCCGTCGACGCGGACGAGGCGGATCTTGAAGCTGGTGCCGGTCGCTGCCGCTGCGGCGTCGACGTCCCAGTACTCGGCGGACGAGAACGCCATCCGCTCGCGCTCCCGATCGACGACCAGGCGGGTGGCCGCTGACTGCACGCGGCCCGCAGAGATGCCGGTCTTCACCTTGTACCAAAGCACGGGCGAGACGTCCCAGCCGTAGAGGCGGTCGAGGATGCGGCGGGTCTCCTGCGCGTCGACGAGGTCGTGGTCGAGCTCGCGGGTGTTGCCGACGGCCGCCTGGATCGCGTCCTTGGTGATCTCATGGAAGACCATGCGCTTGACGGGGACCTTCGGCTTGAGGGTCTCGAGCAGGTGCCAGGCGATCGCCTCGCCCTCGCGGTCCTCATCGGTTGCGAGCAGGAGCTCGTCGGCGGTCTTCAGCGCACGCTTGAGTTCGGCGACCGTCTTGGTCTTGCGGTCGGACACGACGTAGTAGGGGTCGAAGCCGTTCTCGATGTCGATCGAGTACTTGCCGTAGGCCTGCTTGTCCTCGGCCGGGATGTCCTTCTTGTCGGCGAGATCACGGATATGGCCGACGGAGCTGAGCACCTCGTAACCGTCGCCGAGGTATCCCTGAATAGACCGCATCTTCGTCGGGGACTCGACGATGACGAGCTTCTTGCCTTCAGCCAAGGGTGCGTCCTTTCTTCGAAGCACACCATACACACCACTGCGTGGGGTCGTTCACAGTGACGGAAGTATGCGCCGCCGTCAGTTTCCCTCGGGTGGCCCGGCACGGGCTCGGGAGACGGCAGCGAGTCCAGCGTACGCCGCCTCCACCTGTACGGTCGCAACGAAGCCCTCCACGGCGCACGCGGTGAGGGTCGCTCCGGCAGCCGCCGCGACCCTTCCGGCGAGGTCGCACGGCGACTCCGGAGAGGCGATCGCACCGCTCGCCGCATCGGCCGCGGCGAGCGCGGCAGCATCGGCCGCACCCGCCGCACGTTGGGCGGTGACCGCGGCCCCGCCGACGGCCGCAAGCCCCAGGGACAGCACGGCCGTGACGGCCAGGAGCCCTGCTCCGAGCGCCGACCCGGCCATCAGCGACCACCGCCGAGTGCGCAGCTGGACGCCTGCAGCGGCACCCGGATGACAGCACCGACCGCCACCTCGAGGCGCGCTGTCACGCACACGAGATCACCCGGTGATGCGGTCGAGATGCCTGCTCCGGCGACGGATGCCGCGACGGCTGCCTCGGCGGCTGCAACACTCTCGCCGCGGCCGAGGAGGCGGGCCGCATCGGCCACGGCATCCTGCAGCGCGACCTGCCGCGACGCCGCGCCGAGCGCTCCGGCACCCAGCAGGAGCGTCAGGACGACCGCGGGCAGCGCGAGCGCGAGCTCGGCGGCGACCGAGCCGCGTTCACCCGCCGGGTCTCGGCCGAGCCTGCTCCGTCTGGCACGAACCGGTAGGCGCATCACGACACCGTGAGCGCCCGCCGCACGAGATCGGTGAGGATGCCGCGAACCTCCTCTGAGCGCATGATGACGACCAGCAGGCCGGCGAAGGCGACAGCGGCCATCGTCGTGATGGCGTACTCGGCCGTGGCGGCACCGCTGTCATCGAGGAACAGCGCCGCCGCACGACGGCGGTCAAGTGTGGGGATGGTGTTCATGGTGTTCCTTCTTTCTCTCTGGACGCCGTCCGGCGTCCGTGGTCGTGGGTTCGGTCACAGCGGTAGAGGGGTCGAGGCGAGCACGCTGAGCAGCAGCGGTGCGACACCGAGGAGGAGGAAGGCCGGGAGGGTGCACACGCCGAGCGGAATGAGCAGCCGGGTCGAGAGCCGCGCTGCCGCGAGCCTGCCCCGCACGCGGGCGGTGTGGCGGTCCTGCGCGGCGGAGGCGCGCAGGAGCTCGCCGGCGGGGACTCCGGCCGCCCGGGAGAGGTCCAGCACCGATCGGGTGCGTTCCTCCCCGCCCTGATCGCTCGCTGAGCTCTCGCTGACCAGTCGCAGTGCGCGATCGATCGAGGCGCCTCCAGAAAGGGCCACCGCGACCAGCTCGGCCTGCATACCCGGCGTTCCCGGTTCGGGCTGCGCCGTGCGCAGCAGGCGTCGGGTCCACGCCCGCGCCACCAGCACGAGGCCGAGCCCGGCGACGACGCAGGCGCCGCCGATCGGGTTCGAGACGACGACCGTGAGCGTGTCGAAGCCGAGCGCGAAGCCCAGCAGGAGTCCAGCCAACGGCATCCACAGCAGCAGCCGCGCAGTGCCGGCCGGTTCGGCGAGCGCGATCCGCACATCGTCGGCGGCAGACGCCGCGTCCTGCAGGGTGTCGGCGAGCATCCGCAGCACCTCGGCGAGCGGTGCCCCCACTGTCGTCGCGACGTCCCACGCCGCTGCGAGATCGACCCATGCGCCGCCCTCGGCTTCGACCGCGCCGAGCAGTGGCATGCCTCTGTCGACCCGATCGACGATCCTGGCTGCGTGCGGGTCGCCGCTCTCGGCGAGGTGCCGCCAGGCGACCAGCGGTACCGCACCCGCCTGGAGCAGCACCGCCAGCGTGCGCACGGCCGTCGCCGCGTCCTCGGCCGCGGCCGCGGCGCTGCCAGCACGAGAGACTCTCACCATGGCTGCACCTCCTCGATACCGAGCCGTTCGCCGTTCACCGTGAAGACGCCCGCCTGTGCGATGCGCCGGGTGCCATCCGGCGCGCGAGCCAGGTGCAGCACGACCGTGAACGCGCTCACCGCCTGCCGGGCGAGGGCTATGGCATCCATTCCTGCCAGCGCGCCCAATGCTTCCAGCCGAGCGGGCACGTCCCGCAGACCGCTGGCATGGAGTGTGCCAGCGCCACCGTCGTGGCCGGTGTTCAGTGCGGTCAGCAGCTCGCGCACCTCCTCGCCACGGCACTCCCCGACCACCAGCCGGTCGGGCCTCATCCGCAGGGACTCGCGCACGAGCCGGGCCAGGCTGATCCCGCCGGCTCCCTCGAGGTTGGCCTGCCGCGCCTCCAGCGCGACGTGATGGGGGTGCTGCGGTTGCAGTTCTGCCACGTCCTCGATCGTGACGATGCGCTCGCCGGGCGGCACGGCGCTGAGAAGGGCCGACAGCAATGTCGTCTTCCCTGTACCGGTGCCGCCGGTGATGAGGATGTTCGCGCGCTCGGCGACGAGTGCCGTCAGCCAGCCCTGCTGACGCGCATCGAACGCGCCGAGCCCAGCAAGGGCGTCGAGATCGGCGGCGCGCACCCGCGGCACCCTGATCGAGAGGGCTGTTCCGGACGTCGAGACCGGGGCGAGCACGGCATGCACGCGGATGCCGGAAGCCAGCCGTACGTCGACGCACGGCGCCTGGTCGTCGAGATGCCTGCCACCCAGACCGACGAGAGCGACGGCGAGATCGCGCACCTCCCGCTCCGACGCGCTCCACTCCGTCACGCGCTCGGCGCCGTTTCCGCGATCCACGAAGAGCCCGGCCGCCCCGTTGACGAAGATGTCCGTCACCGCTTCATCGGCGCAGCACGCGGCAAGGGCGCCGAACGCCGGATCGACCTGCAACGGAGCAGCCTCGACCGGCATCGTCGTCGACGGTGCCGGTACGCCGACACCGCGTGGCTGGATGACGAAAGAATCGGTCATCCCCCGACGCTAGGCACCCGCTTCCCGACCGCGGTGCGCGATTCGCGCGTCCTGTGCAGAACTTCTCGCGCAGTTGGATCCGTGCAGAAGCACTCCGCGCGCCAGCGCACGACCGACTCCGGGACCGCTCCCAAACGGAGAAGGGCGGCACCTCACGGGGGGAATGAGATGCCGCCCACGGCAGGGCCCGTTCGGGGGAAACGGGCACGCCAAGGCCGGAATGAGATTTCGGCTGACGTCGAGTGTACGCAAGGCGGCACTCCTGACAAAACCCATCCCGATACCGACTTTCGGCGGTAGGCGATGTCGGGCCCCGCGATTAGATTCACGATGACCCGGTCACGCGACCCCACATGACCGCGCCCAGCAGGACCAGCAATGCCGCAAAGGAGCGCCTGCCGATGAGCAGCCAGATCGATCACCTTCTCGACGAGACACGCCGGTTCCCGCCGTCGGAGGAATTCGTCGCACAGTCCATCTCGTCCCCCGCGCTCTACGAGAGCGCCGCCGCCGACCGGGAGGGATTCTGGGGAGAGCAGGCCGCTGAGCTGCTGCACTGGCACACGCCGTTCACCCACGTCCTGGACTGGTCGAACCCGCCATTCGCCAAGTGGTTCGACGACGGTGAGCTGAACGTCGCCTACAACTGTCTCGACCGGCACGTCGAAGCAGGCAACGGCGACCGCGTCGCTCTGCACTGGGAGGGCGAGCCCGGCGACGAGCGCCGCATCACGTACGCCGAGCTGACCGACGAGGTCAAGCGCACGGCCAACGTGCTCGAGGGGCTCGGCGTCGGCCACGGTGACCGCGTCGCCATCTACCTGCCGATGATCCCCGAGGCCATCGCCTCGATGCTCGCGGTGGCCAGACTCGGCGCGATCCACTCCGTCGTGTTCGGCGGCTTCAGCGCCGACAGCCTCCGCTCGCGCATCGACGATGCCGGCGCCAAGGTCGTCATCACCGCCGACGGCGGCTTCCGCAAGGGCAAGGTGTCGGCACTCAAGCCCGCCGTCGATCAGGCGCTGAGCGACCGCGGCGAGGGTGAGCAGCAGACCGTCGAGCACGTGCTCGTCGTCCGACGCGGCGGCAACGACGTCGACTGGGTGGAAGGCCGCGATGTCTGGTGGCACGAGGCCGTGCCCGCGGCATCGGCCGACCACGAAGCGCAGGCGTTCCCCGCCGAGAACCCGCTGTTCATCCTTTACACGTCCGGCACCACCGGCAAGCCGAAGGGCATCCTGCACACGTCCGGTGGCTACCTCACTCAGGCCGCGTACTCCCACAAGTACGTCTTCGACCTGCATCCCGAAACCGACGTGTTCTGGTGCACCGCCGACATCGGATGGGTCACCGGGCATTCCTATGTCGCGTACGGTCCGCTCGCCAACGGCGCAACCCAGGTGCTCTACGAGGGCACACCGGATGCTCCGCACCCCGGCCGCTGGTGGGAGATCATCGAGAAGTACAAGGTCTCGATCTTCTACACGGCCCCGACAGCGATCCGCTCGTTCATGAAGATCGGACGCAGCGTCCCGAAGAAGTTCGATCTGTCGTCGCTGCGACTGCTCGGCTCCGTGGGTGAGCCGATCAACCCCGAAGCATGGATGTGGTACCGCGACGTGATCGGCGGCGGGAAGACCCCGATCGTCGACACCTGGTGGCAGACCGAGACCGGCGCGATCATGGTATCCGCGCTGCCCGGCGTCATCGCCACCAAGCCGGGCTCTGCGCAGGTACCGCTGCCGGGCATCACCCTCGACGTCGTCGATGAGCAGGGAGCGCATGTCGGCAACGGCAACGGCGGACTGCTCGTCATCACCGAGCCGTGGCCGAGCATGCTGCGCGGCATCTGGGGTGACCCGGAGCGGTACAAGGAGACGTACTGGGAGAAGTTCGAGGATCAGGGTTACTACTTCGCCGGCGACGGCGCCCGCCTCGACGAAGACGGCGACCTGTGGCTGCTGGGGCGCGTCGACGACGTCATGAACGTCTCCGGCCACCGCCTGTCGACCGCCGAGATCGAATCCTCGCTCGTGGCGCACGAGGCCACGGCAGAGGCCGCGGTCGTCGGTGCATCCGACGAGACGACCGGGCAGGCCGTCGTCGCCTTCGTGATCATCAAGGAGAGCTACCTGTCGGAGCACGACCCGGCCGGTCTCGCCCAGCAGCTGAGGCTCTGGGTCGGCGAGCAGATCGGGGCGATCGCCCGTCCGCGCGACGTGTACATCGTCGGCGAGCTGCCGAAGACCCGCTCGGGCAAGATCATGCGCCGTCTGCTGCGCGACGTCGCGGAAGGACGCGAGGTCGGCGACACGACGACCCTCGCCGACACCGCGGTGATGAGCATCATCTCGGCGCAGGTCAAGTAGGTCGTTCGACGCTCCAGAGATGGAAAAGGCTGGTTCCGGATGTCGGGAACCAGCCTTTTCCGTCCCGGATGCCGGGATCGAATTTCGTCAGGCGAGGATGAAGGTGACCTCGACCTCGACCGGAGCGCCGAGCGGGAGCTCGGCGACGCCGACGGCCGCGCGTGCATGCTTTCCTGCGTCGCCGAAGATCTCGCCGAGCACTTCACTCGCGCCGTTGATCACACCGGGCTGACCGGTGAAGGCGGCGGCGGATGCCACGAACCCGCCGACACGCAGCACGCCACCGATGCGGTCGACTCCCCCGGCGGCGTCCGCGGCGGCAGCGAGCGCGTTCAGAGCGCAGGTGCGCGCGTAGGCCTTCGCATCGTCGGCGGTGACCTGCGTGCCGACCTTGCCGATCGCCGGCAGCGCTCCGTCTGTGAAGGGCAACTGGCCCGAGGTGTAGACGAGGTCGCCGTGCACGACGGCGGGTACGTAGGCGGCGACCGGCGCGGCGACCGCGGGGAGCTCGATTCCGAGCTCGGTCAGACGAGCGGCGATGCTCATGCGGCACCGCCCTCGAACTGTCGCGAGGCCTCGGCCGCGGCGGCGAGACCGGCGTTGGCGGCAGCATCCGTCGTCACCGGGCGCTTGAGGTAGGCGACGAGCCCACCCTCGGGCCCCTGGACGACCTGCACGAGCTCCCAGCCCTGCTTGCCCCAGTTGTTCAGGATCGCGGCGGTGTTGTGGATGAGCAGCGGCGTGGTGAGGTACTCCCACGTGGTCATGGCACTCCTATCGATTCGGGCGTGCCGCCCTTCGGCGGGCCCAGAGACCCTGTCGAAGAGGTGCGCGCCCGTCAAAGGCTGTTTTCAGGGAACTCCCCTACGATCAAGCGTATGCCTCAAAAGAATCGCACGGTGAAAGGCGTGCTCGGCGGCCTTCTCGGGCTCGTCGGGCTCAGCGCCGTCGCTGGCCTTCTGGTCACCGCCACTGTCACCCCGGTCCTCGCGATGACCGGCCTCGCCGGCAGCCAGGCCCTGACGCTCTTCGACGAGCTCCCCTCGAACCTGGACCCGTCTGCCCCGATGGAGCAGTCGACGTTCTACGCGACGGGTCTCGACGGCGCCCCTTTCAAGCTGGCGTCGGTCTTCGAGCAGAACCGCGTGCCTGTCACGTACGAGCAGGTGGCTCCGGTGATGTTCGAGGCCGTGCTCTCCAGTGAGGACAAGAGCTTCTACAGCCACGGCGGCGTCAACCTCGGTGCCACGGTGAAGGCCATCGTCGACAACGTCAAGGGCACCTCCTCTCGCGGTGCCTCCACGATCAGCCAGCAGTTCGTGAAGAACGTGCTGATCCAGGAGTGCGAGCAGGACGTCGACACCAATGACGACAACTACTCCGAGAAGCTGCAGCAGTGCTGGACCGACGCGACCAACGCGACCGGCAGCAAGGGCATCGAACGCAAGCTGCAGGAGATGCGCTTCGCGATCCAGATCGAGAAGGACTACTCGAAGAACGACATCCTGCTCGGCTACCTGAACATCGCCAACTTCGGCGGCACCGTCTACGGCATCGAAGCCGCAGCGAGCTACTACTTCTCCACGACGGCCGCGAACCTCACTCTGGCGCAGGCCGCGACGCTCGCCGGCATGGTGCAGAACCCCAACTACTACCGTATCGACCTGCCCGGCGGCACCGCGACCGAGAACGATGTCGCTGTCAACAGCGCCGAGGACGGCTACGCGAAGACGAAAGAGCGCCGCGACTATGTGCTCGAACGCATGCTCACCGACGGCAAGATCACCCAGGCGCAGTACGAAGAGGCGGATGCTTCAGACATCGCGCCCGCGATCCTGGAGCCGCAGCAGGGTTGTGTTGCAGCCGGGCGCAACGCGTATTTCTGCGAGTACGTGAAGTCGATCGTCCTCGATGATCCGGCCTTCGGCGCCACCCCGCAGGAACGCAGCGACCTGCTGCGCCGCGGTGGCCTGGAGATCTACACCTCGCTGGATCTGCGCATTCAGGACCCTGCAGCCGAGTCGATGGCGAACATCGCTCCCGCGAACTTCGACAACCAGTTCTTCGGTGCCGCCGGAGTTTCGGTCGAAGCCACCACAGGCCGCGTGCTCGCGATCACGCAGAACACGACGTTCAGCGAGACGATTCTCGACGACCAGGCCTATTCTTCGCTCGTCTTCGCGAACGACAAGCGACACGGTGGCGTGCCGGTGGGTTCCACATACAAGCTGTTCACCCTCATCGATTGGCTCGAGAAGGGTCACTCCCTGCGGGAGTCGATCAACGGCAGCAACCGCATGTTCACCAAGATGCACTGCGGTGATTCCCCGATCCCGATGACGTCGAAGATCGGCAACTACGGCGGCGGGAACGGCGGCAACGGCACCCCGATGTCGTTCACCGCGCAGTCGTTGAACAGCGGCTACCTCGCGATGGCGGAGAAGCTCGACCTGTGCGAGATCAACAAGGTCGCCGACCGCATGGGCGTGACCCTCGGCAACGGCGGCAAGGTGACCGAAGAGAACTTCATCTACGACATCCTCGGCTCGAAGTACATCTCCCCCATGGCGATGGCGGGAGCCTACGCGACCGTGGCGAACGGCGGCATCTACTGCACGCCGAAGGCGATCGACCGGGTCGTGCAGAACGGCAAGGAGCTGCCGCTGCCCGCTTCGTCCTGCACCCAGGTGATCTCCCCCGAGGTCGCCGCGACGGCCGCATACGCGTTGCAGAACGTGATGACGAACGGCACCGGTACCGGAGCGAACCCCTACGACGGCACCCCCGTGCTCGGCAAGACCGGAACGCACGAGACCTACTCGACGATGATGATCGAGTCGAGCACGAACGTCACCAGCGCGATCTGGGTCGGCCGCTCCAAGGGCGATGCCCGCATCGACAACCAGTCGACCGATGACTACGCGCTCAGTTCGATGCGATACGCGCTCGCCCGCGACATGCAGAGTGCGGCGAACGCCGTCTACAGCGGTAACGACTTCCCCGGCCCGGACGAGAATCTGCTCCGTCAGGTGCTCACGAATGTGCCCAACGTTGTGGGAAAGACGATCGATGAGGCGACGGCGATCCTCGAAGACCAGGGATTCTCGGTCTCCGTCGGCGCTCCGGTCGACAGCGACAAGCCGACCAACATCGTCGCCGCGCAGGATCCCGCCGGGCAGGCCCCGAGCGGCGGTACCGTGACGCTCTCGCCGAGCAACGCCCAGGGCGTGACGATGCCGGACGTGACCGGCCAGTCGAAGGGCGCGGCGCAGTCCGCACTCATCGGCGCCGGGTTCACGACGATCTCGTTCAACAAGACCTGCAACCCGCCGGAAGCGGTCGTCAAGGCCACCAGTCCGGCGGCGGGGACAGCGACGAAGAAGAGCACGCCGGTCTCGGTCGCATGCGAGTAAGCGCGCGCCCGGCCCTCATCGCGCTCGGCGCGGTGGGGGCCGCGGGTGCGGCCGCTGCCGTGTGGGGCATCGGCATCGAGCGCTACCTCTTCACCGTGCGCGAGGTAACCGCGCCGGCGCTCGCGCCAGGCTCGGCCCCGATCCGGGTGCTGCACCTCTCCGACGCCCACATGGCGCCGTGGCAGCACCGCAAGCAGGACTGGCTGGCCTCGCTCGCCCAGCTGAACCCCGACCTCATCGTCAACACCGGCGACAACCTGGGGCATCGGGACGGGTTGAACGGCATCCGGCGCGCCTTCGCGCCCTTCGCAGGCATCCCCGGAGTGTTCGTGCACGGCTCGAACGACGTCAACGGACCGTCCGCGCGCAACCCGCTGCGGTACTTCTCCGGGCCATCGCAGCGCCACCGTGCACCGGAGATGCTCGACACCGATGCGATGGACGCGTACTTCACCGAGGACCTCGGCTGGACCGATCTCAACAACGCGGCGGCGCGTCTCACGGTCGCGGGCGACACCGTCGACTTCTTCGGCGTCAGCGATGCGCACCGCAACTGGGACCGCCTCGAGGATCTGCCTTCAGCGATCAAGGACCTCGGGCCACGGGATGCGGACACCTCGGTCGTCGGCGTCACGCACGCTCCGTACCAGCGGGTGCTGAACGGCTTCATCGACCTGGGCGCCGATGCGATCCTCGGCGGGCACACCCATGGTGGTCAGGTCTGCCTGCCCGGGTACGGCGCACTGGTCGCGAACTGCGACATCCCCTTGAAGCAGGCGAAGGGGCTCAGCACCTGGACGCACGAGGGACGGAGCGTCCCCCTGAACGTCAGCGCCGGATGCGGGCACTCGATCTATGCCCCCGTGCGCTTCGCGTGCCGTCCCGAAGCGACGCTGCTCACATTGACCGCGCGGGACCACCGATTCGGTGCCACGGGGATTTCACTGTAGACTCGGAGGGTTGCAAAACGGGGTGTGGCGCAGCTTGGTAGCGCGCTTCGTTCGGGACGAAGAGGTCGCAGGTTCAAATCCTGTCACCCCGACCAGTAACACCGGAAGGCCGCCCTCGAGGCGGCCTTCCTCGTATCCGCACCAGTGAGAAGGGACCGCATGAGAGGCCTGCTTCCGCCGCCGCGCCGGATCACCCGTGGTGCGGCCACCGTCATCGGAATCCTCCTCCTGGCAGCTCTCGCCATGCTCACTCTCACTCCTCCTCGTATCGAGGAGCGGATGCCGAATCTCCTCGACCGGGTCGTCGACATCGTCCACCAGCTGGGTTGGAGCCGATGGGGATTCACGGAGCTCGAGATCTTCGCCAATATCCTCGTCTTCGTGCCTGTCGGCGCTCTGGCCTTCGTGCTCCTGCCGCGGCGGATCTGGGTGCTCTCGCTCCTCACCGGACCTGCGATCTCGGTCCTGATCGAGGGTGTTCAGCGCGTGGCGCTTCCCCATCGCGCAGCGACCGTGAACGACATCGTCGCGAACTCCGTCGGCGCCACCGCCGGTGTCCTCCTCGCGATCGCCTGCACGCTGCTGTTCGCCCCACGCCCCTCGCAGGAGCGCTCCCCTAATCTGGAAGCATCATGACTGCGCCCACCCTTGTCGCCTTCGACCTCGACGACACCCTCGCTCCGTCCAAGGGAGCGATCAGCTCGCGCATCGCGAACCTGCTTCGCGCCCTGTTGCGCTCGGTCGACGTCGCCATCATCTCCGGCGGCAACGAGGAGCAGTTCCGCACGCAGGTGGTCGCCCAGCTCGGCGACGCGGATGCCGCGACGCTGGCGCGCCTGCACCTGCTGCCGACGTGCGGCACGCGCTATCTCCGCCACGACGGATCCGGCTTCGAGCTCGTCTACGCGCACGATCTCTCCGATGACGAGAAGTCCGGGGCTCTCACCGCACTGCGCGAGGAAGCCGAGCGGCTCGGCTTCTGGGAGCCGGAGCCCTGGGGCGACATCCTCGAGGACCGCGGCTCGCAGATCACCTTCTCCGCCCTCGGCCAGCAGGCCCCGCGCGACGCGAAACACGCATGGGATCCGACAGAGGCCAAGCGCGCAGCACTGCGCGACGCCGTCGCCGCGCGCCTGCCAGGTCTCGAGGTGCGCTCCGGTGGATCGACTTCGATCGACATCACTCGCGCCGGCATCGACAAGGCCTACGGGATGCAGCAGCTCACCGAGCGCACCGGCATCCCGCTGTCCAGCATGCTTTTCTACGGCGACCGCCTCGACGAAGGCGGGAACGACTACCCGGTGCTCGCCATCGGCGTGCCCTCCGTGGCCGTGGACGGCTGGGAGGACACCGCAGACAAGCTCGATGAGCTGCTGAAGACACTGAACCCGGCGGCCCGGGTCCGCTGAGCCGCGCTACGGCTCGTAGATCGGCAGGAAGTGGATGACCGCCTCCTCGTAGGGGTGGGCCTGGCGGATCGCTTCCTGGACGGCACCGGCCTGCTCGACGTCGCAGACGGACTCGATCCGGATCTCCTCGCTGCGCTGCACCGCGCCCACGTCGCCCTCATACGGCTGCGAGCCGGGGAGGGCCTGCCAGCGGCCCGTCACCTTCCAGGAGCTGGTGCACCGCTCGTACGCCCCGATCCGCCCCGCACCGGCGGCGTGCAGGGCGTGGATCACCGCTTCGGCGTGACTCGCGGGAACGGATATCTCGATCTTCAGCCGCGTCATGCCGAGACGTCCGCCGCACGGACACGAGGTACCCCGCGGCGGGATACCGGAACCAGCCTCTGCAGCTGCGTGACGTGCCCCGGCTCCAGCTCGGCCAGCGAAGAGACACCGAGCAGACGCATCGTGCGCACGATCTCGCTGCGCAGGATGTCGATCGTGCGGTCGACGCCTGCACGACCGCCGGCCATCAGCCCGTAAAGATAGGCGCGGCCGATCAGCGTGAAGTCGGCACCGAGTGCGACCGAGGCCACGATGTCGGCACCGTTCATGATGCCCGTGTCGATCATCACCGTGAAGTCGTCTCCCACCGCCGATCGCACCGATGGCAGCAGGTGGAACGGAATCGGTGCGCGATCGAGCTGACGGCCGCCGTGGTTGGACAGCACGATGCCATCGACACCTGCGTCACGCAGCGTCAGCGCGTCCTCGACCGTCTGCACGCCCTTGATGACGATCTTCCCCGGCCAGATGTCACGGATCACCGCGAGATCGTCGTAGCTGATGGTGGGATCCATCGCGGCATCCAGAAGCTCACCGACGGTGCCGCCGGTGGTGCTCAGCGAAGCGAACTCGAGCTTCGGCGTGGTGAGGAAGTCGTACCACCACCACGGCCGAGGGATCGCGTTGATGATGGTTCCGAGCGTCAGCTGCGGCGGGATCGAGAAACCGTTGCGCTTGTCCCGCAGGCGCGCTCCGGCGACTGGGGTGTCCACCGTGAAGTGCAGCGTGTCGAACCCGGCGCCGGCGGCGCGGCGGGTGAGTTCGTAGGAGATCTCCCGATCGCGCATGACGTAGAGCTGGAACCAGTTGCGCCCGTGCGGATTCACGGCCTTCACGCCTTCGATCGACGTGGTGCCGAGGGTGGAGAGCGTGAACGGGATGCCGGCGGCCGCCGCGGCTCCGGCCCCGGCCTCCTCCCCCTCGGTCTGCATGAGACGCGTGAACCCCGTCGGAGCGATGCCGAACGGGAGAGCGCTCGGACCGCCGAGGATGTCGACAGAGGTGTCGACGTCGGGGGCAGGACGCAGGATGCCGGGGTGGAACTCGATGTCCTGGAACGCCTGGCGCGCGCGGGTCAACGAGAGTTCGCCCTCGGCGGCGCCGTCGGTGTAGTCGAAGGCCGCCTTCGGCGTGCGGCGCTTGGCGATGAGGCGCAGATCGTCGATCGTGAGCGCCGAGTCCAGGCGGCGCTTCCGGCCGTTCAGTTCGGGCTTCTTGAACTTCATCAGCTCGAAGAGCTCAACAGGGTTGGGAACCTGGCGCGTGACCATGGTGTTCCTCTCAGTCGGTGGATGTGGGGTTTCGTGCATCGGCGCGGCGCGTGAGGCCCGTCGCCGTGTAGTAGCCGGTGATGTGGGCATGGACGAGGCTGCGGGCGGCATCCACGTCGCTGGCATCGATCGCGGCGACGAGGGCGCGGTGCTCGGAACGCAGCAGGGCCGACATCGCATCCCAGTCGGCGATGGCGACGGCCCCCTCCTGCACGTACGACTCGATGGACGTGCGCAGGCCCGTCATCATCGCGGCGATGACGGTGTTGCCGCTGGACTCCGCCAGCGCGAGATGCAGCTGCGCGTCGAGCGCCAGGAACTCGGAAGGGCTGAGGTCCGCCGCATCCATCGCGTCCAGGGTCTGGTGCGCGGCAGACAGGTCTCGGTTGTGCGCGCCGGCGAGGGCGGTGACGACGGCATCCTCGAGCACGAGACGGGTGCGGACGACATCCTCGAGCGGAAAGCCGTGCGCTGCCACCTGAAGACGCAGCAGCGTCGACAGGCCGCCGGTGGGCGTGGCGATGACGATCGCGCCGGACTGCGGGCCTGAGCCGGTCGCGGTGCGGATCAACCCCATCACCTCGAGCACCCGCAGCGCCTCACGGACGCTGGAGCGTCCGACGCCCAGGTCGGCGGCGAGGTCGCGCTCCGACGCGATGCGGTCGCCAGGACCGAGACGCCCGTCGAGGAGGTCGCGTTCGATGCTCTCCAGCACGAGTCGCCAGGCGCGGGGCGCCGACTCGGTCTCGTTGTGCTCCGACATCCGTCCTCCTGTGGTCTGACCACAGAGTAGCCTGTGTGGTCAGACCACGCAAGCACGCGCCTGCTCCGGTCGTCGAGCAAGGGAGCGCCAGCGACCGGGACGAAACGTGTCGTCCGACGTCGTACGCCGGATCAAGGCGTTTCGTCTCGCTTCGCTCGCTCAACGACCGGGTTTACGCAGGCGCGCTCAGCTCAGACGACCGCCGGACTCGTCGAGGTAGCAGGCGCCGCACAGCGATTCGTACGTCGTGACGAGTTTGTCGCCGCCCCCGTCGATCGCGACCTGATCGCCGTCGAAGACGAAACGCCCGTCGATCACCCGGCCGTTGAACACCGCCTTGCGACCGCAGCGGCAGATGGTCTTCAGTTCCTCCAGCGAGTGCGCGATCGCGAGCAGTCGCGCCGAGCCCGGAAAGGCCTGCGTGCGGAAGTCGTTGCGAATGCCGTAGGCCATCACCGGGATGCCGTCGTCGACCGCGATCCGGAAGAGGTCGTCGATCTGCGCAGCGGTGAGGAACTGCGCCTCGTCGACCAGGAGGCAGGCGACGTCGACAGGGCCGCCGGGGAGCAGCTCATCGTCGGAGGAACGCCGCATCCGCTCGCGGTGCGCCGAGAACAGTGCCCGTGCGTCATCCTCCGGCGCGATCAGGAAGTCGACCTCGCGGGTCATCCCCAGTCGGCTCTCGATCTGCGTTGCGCCTTTGGTGTCGATCGCCGGCTTGGCGAGGAGGACGTGCTGACCACGCTCCTCATAGTTGTAGGCAGCCTGGAGGAGAGACGTGGACTTGCCCGAATTCATCGCGCCGTAGCGGAAGTAGAGCTTGCCCACCGGGAGCTCAGACGTTGATGCCGAGCGTCGCGGCGGTCGCCGCGGTGGAGCGCTCCGTCAGAGCCGCGTCCTTGTTCAGCTGTTCGCCGAACGTCGGGATCAACTCGCGCAGTGCCGGCTCCCAGCTCGGGTAGTGCTCGGGGAAGCACGACTTCAGCAGGCCGAGCATGATCGGCACGGCGGTCGACGCACCAGGAGACGCACCGAGGAGGCCGGCGATGGTACCGTCTGCCGAGGAGATCACCTCGGTGCCGAACTGCAGGATTCCACCCTTCTCAGGGTCCTTCTTCATCACCTGGGCACGCTGGCCCGCGTCGATGAGGGTCCAGTCCTCGTCTTTCGCCGTGGGCATGAAGATGCGCAGGCTGTCGACCTTCTTGCGGTGGTTCTTCATGAGCTCGCCGACGAGGTACGTGATGAGGTCGGGGTTCTTGACGGCGACCTGGAGCATCGGCACGAGGTTGTGCGGACGCACCTGGGTCACGATGTCGAGCATCGAACCCTTCTTGAGGAACTTCGGGCTGAACGTCGCGAACGGGCCGAACATCAGCGAGGACTCTCCGTCGACCACCCGGGTGTCGAGGTGCGGCACCGACATGGGGGGTGCGCCGACGGATGCCTGCGAGTACACCTTCGCCTTGTGCTGGGCGACGACCTTCGGGTTCGTCGTCTTCAGGAACTGCCCGCCGATCGGGAAGACGCCGTAGCCCTTGATCTCCGGGATGCCGGAGTTCTGCAGCAGCTTGAGGGCCCAGCCGCCGGCGCCGACGAAGACGAAACGAGCCTTCACCTCGTTCGGGGCATGCCCGATGGTGTTGCGGTACTTGACGAGCCAGGTGCCGTCCTTCTGCTTCTTCAGACTGCGCACCTCGTGGTTGACCCGCAGGTCGACACCGTCGGCAGTGAGGTGATCGAAGAGCTGGTGCGTGAGCGCTCCGAAGTCGACGTCGGTTCCGGCGGGCACGCGAGTCGCCGCGAACGGCTCGCCCTTGCGGCGCTGCTGCATCAGCAGCGGCGCCCACTTGTTGATGACGCGGGAGTCCTCGCTGTACTCGATACCGGCGAACAGCGGCTGCTCCTTGAGCACCTCGTAGCGTTCCTTGAGGTAGGCGACGTCCTTCTCACCGCGCACGAAGGTCATGTGCGGGGTGGCGTTGATGAACGTCGACGGCTCGTCGAGCACACCCTTCTCGACCAACGACGACCAGAACTGGCGGCTCTGCTGGAACTGCTCGTTGATGTTCACCGCCTTGGCGGGATCGAGCGGACCGTTCGCGTTCTGCGGCATGTAGTTCAGCTCGCAGAGGGCGGCGTGTCCGGTCCCGGCGTTGTTCCACGGGTTGGAGCTCTCTTGAGCGAGATCGGAGAGTCGCTCGAAGGCGACGATCTTCCACTCCGGCTGCAGCTCGTGCAGCAGAGTACCCAGGGTGGCGCTCATGATGCCACCACCGATCAGGACGACATCGACGGTTTCAGTCACCAGACCAGTCTAGTTCCCCGGGAATGGGTCCCTGAGCCAGCCCAGGGACCCACCATGGGTTGTCAGACGGCGGATGCTGCGCCGATGCGCGCGGCGACGAGCTCGGCGATCTGCACGGCGTTCAGTGCTGCACCCTTGCGCAGGTTGTCGTTGCTGATGAACAGCACCAGACCCTTGTTCTCGGCAGCCGACTGATCGGCGCGGATCCGGCCGACGAAACTCGGGTCCTTGCCGGCGGCGTACAGCGGCGTCGGCACTTCTTCGAGCACGACGCCGGGCGCTGCGGACAGCACCTCGCGTGCCCGCTCCGGGGTGATGTCGCGCGCGAACTCGACGTTGATCGACAGGGAGTGGCCGGTGAAGACCGGCACGCGCACGCACGTGCCCGCAACGCGGAGGCCGGGGAGTTCGAGGATCTTGCGGCTCTCGTTACGGAGCTTCTTCTCCTCGTCGGTTTCGTTCTGTCCGTCGTCGACGATGGAGCCGGCGAGCGGGATGACGTCGAAGGCGATGGGCGCGACGTACTTCTCCGGCTGGGGGAAGTCGATGGCCGAGCCGTCGTGCACGAGGCGCAGCGTGTCACCCTGGGCGAGGACGCCCTCGACCTGGCCGAGCAGCTCCTGCGCGCCGGCGAGACCGGAGCCGGAGACCGCCTGGTACGTCGAGACGATGAGCCGTTCGAGACCGGCCTCGGCGTGCAGCACCTTCAGCACCGGCATCGCGGCCATCGTCGTGCAGTTCGGGTTGGCGATGATGCCCTTGGGACGCTCATCGATGGCGTGCGGGTTGACCTCGCTCACCACGAGCGGGACCTCGGGGTCGTTGCGCCAGGCGCTGGAGTTGTCGATGACGACGGCTCCGGCCTCTGCGAAGCGCGGCGCGTAGGCGCGGCTGGCGGTCGCGCCGGCCGAGAACAGGGCCACGTCGATGCCTGCGGCATCCGCCGTCTCGACATCTTCGACGATCACCGAGACGCCACCGAAGTCGATCGCGGTGCCCGCAGAACGCGAGGAGGAGAAGAGCCGCAGTTCGCGGATCGGGAACGACCGCTCGGCGAGAATCTCGCGCATCACGGTGCCCACCTGGCCGGTGGCGCCCACGATGGCGACGGAGAGTCCTGAGTCGGAGATGCGGGTCATGAGGTTCCTTGGCGTCGTGCAGTGATGCGTACGAGGCGGAAGGCACGGCGTCGGGATGCGGATGCCGCGCCTGGCGCCGATGTCAGGGTTGCGGTGAGTCTACCGCGTCGACCGGATGCTCCGGGTCGGTCCCCGACATCACGATCCGAGGTCTGTATCAGCGACCGGAGCCGGCGTGCACCTTCGCCTCGTCGTCTCCGTCGAGGCCGTAGGCGGTGTGCACGGTGCGTGCGGCCTCGGCGAGGTCGTCGGCACGGAGCACCACCGAGATGCGGATCTCGGAGGTCGAGATCATCTCGATGTTGATCCCGCCGGCGGACAGCGCCTCGAACAGCGTCGCCGAGACGCCGGAATGCGTGCGCATGCCGGCACCGACGACGGAGAGCTTGCCGATCTGGTCGTCGTGCACGAGGTTCTGGAAACCGACCTCGGTCTGCTCGGCGGCCAGCGCCTTGAGCGCGGCTGCGGCGTCTGCCTTCGGGACCGTGAAGGAGATGTCGGTGCGTCGCGTGGATGCCGCCGACACGTTCTGCACGATCATGTCGACGTTCGCGCCCGACTTCGCGACGATCTTGAAGATCTCTGCGGCCTTGCCCGGAACATCCGGCACGCCCGCGACCGTGATCTTCGCGTGGCTGAAGTCGGTGGCGACTCCGGCGACGATCGGTTCTTCCATGGCTGCTGCTCCCTCGGCTTCGCGAGGGTTCTTCATACCCTCGCCCAGAACGTAAGTACCCTCGGCCGACGAGAACGTCGACCGGGCGTGGATGAGCACGCCGTGACGGCGCGCGTACTCGACGGCGCGGATGTAGAGCACCTTGGCTCCGTTGGCGGCGAGCTCGAGCATCTCCTCGCTGCTGACGTGATCGAGCTTCTGCGCTCGCGGGATCACGCGCGGATCGGCGGTGAAGATGCCGTCGACGTCGCTGTAGATCTCGCAGACGTCGGCGTCGAGCGCCGCGGCCAGCGCGACGGCGGTCGTGTCGGAGCCGCCCCGGCCGAGCGTGGTGATGTCTCGGGTGTCGCGGTTGAATCCCTGGAACCCGGCGACGATGACGATCGCGCCCTCGTCGAGCGCCTCGCGGAGACGGACCGGGGTCACATCGACGATCCGGGCCGATCCGTGCTTCGAGTCCGTGATCATGCCGGCCTGACTGCCGGTGAACGAGCGCGCTTCGAAGCCCATCGAGTGGATGGCCATGGCCAGCAGCGCCATCGAGATGCGCTCACCACTGGAGAGCAGCATGTCGAGCTCGCGCGGCGCCGGAATCGGGGCCACCTCGTTCGCGAGGTCGAGCAGCTCGTCTGTGGTGTCGCCCATCGCACTGACCGCGACGACCACATCATGGCCGGCGCGGCGGGTGTCGACGATGCGCTTGGCGACGCGCTTGATGCTCTCTGCGTCGGCGACAGAGGAGCCGCCGTACTTCTGCACGATGAGGGCCACGTTCACTCCCGGGGGTGTCGGGCGGATCCGCCCACGCACATTCTACGTTCGACGCATATGCCGTGCTGTGCATGTGACGTCTGCATGCCAGAGCCTCGGCGTCTGCGGGGGACGAAGAAAGCCGCGTCCACGGGCCCGGGACGACCACCCGCGTCCCCTCCCCCTCGGCAGGGGTCAAAGACGGTCGCATTCGCGGGCCAGAGGCGACCTCCCGCGCCCCCTCGACCGGGGCCCGGTTCCACAGGCTACCCGCGAGCCGGACCCCGTCAGGGGGCGGGGATCGGCGCCGGCTCGGGTGACGCTGCGGGGCGGAGACGCCCGCCGGTGCCCGCGAACCAGCACCCGATGATGATCAGGGGGAAGCCGATGACCAGGCCGAGCGTCAGGGGCTCGGCGAGGACGATCGCGCCGAGGATGATCGCGACCACCGGGTTGACGTAGGTGAACAGCGGCGCGCGCACCGGGCCGACCTCACGGATGAGCGCGAAGAATGCGAGGAACGCGACGGCCGTGCAGATGACGGCCAGTGCCAGCAGCGCCAGAGCGGAGGTCACGGTCGGCAGGCGGTGCTGCGTGAGGAGACCGAGCGGCAGATAGAGGATGCCGATCATCAGCAGTGAGAGGGTGATCGTGCCGAGCGAGGGCACGTCGGCGAGTTTGCGCGCGACGATGAACGGCGCGATCGCGTAGAGCACCGCGACCAGCAGCACCTCGCCCGCGGCCAGCAGGCTCATCTCGCCGCCGAACAGCCCAGGGCCGGCGACCACGATCGCGACGCCGACGAATCCGATGACGAGTCCGATCGCGCGAGCGGGGCGGAGCACGCCGCGATCACCGCCACCGAGGGCGATGAGTGCAGCGAAAAGCGGCACGGTAGCGACGAGCAGCCCGGTCAGGCCGGACGGCAGCGTCATCTCGGCATGGCCGAGCAGCACGAAGGGACCGGCCATCTCGATCAAGCCGAAGGCGAGCACCCATGGCCAGTGCTTCAGAGCGGCGCGCAGCGCGCCGTTGCGGATCGCGAACGGCAGCAGCAGCAGCGCGGCGATGAGAGTTCGGCCGGCGACGATCGCCGGTGGCGAGATCGACTCCACGGCGATGCTGATGAACAGGTAGGGCACGCCCCAGAGCAGGGCCATCGCCCCGAAGAGGAGCCAGCCGCGGCGTGTGAAACCGGAGTGCGCGGTCACTGCGCCACCGCGGCGGGCCCCGTCGGGCTCAGCAATAGACCCACGTTCACAGCACGCGCCGCCCTTCGAAGGCTCGCCCGAGAGTGACTTCGTCGGCGTACTCGAGATCGCCGCCGACCGGGAGGCCGGAGGCCAACCGAGAAACGGTGATCTGCATCGTGGTGAGCAGACGGCTGAGATAGCTCGCCGTCGCCTCGCCTTCGAGGTTCGGGTTGGTGGCGAGGATGACTTCCTGCACCGTGCCGTCGGCGAGGCGCGTCATCAGCTGGGCGATGCGCAGATCATCGGGGCCGATTCCGGCGATCGGACTGATCACGCCGCCGAGCACGTGGTACAGCCCCCGGAACTCACGGGTGCGTTCGATCGCCGCGACGTCTTTCGCGTCTTCGACCACGCAGATCAGAGCCGGGTTGCGTCGCGGATCGCGGCAGATCGCGCAGCGCTCCTGCTCGGCGACGTTTCCGCAGATCTCGCAGAAGCGCACCCGGATGCGCACCTCGGTGAGCAGTTCGGACAACCGGGCGACGTCGAACGTCGGAGTCTGCAGGATGTGGAACGCGATGCGCTGCGCGGACTTCGGGCCGATGCCGGGGAGGCGCCCGAACTCGTCGATGAGTTCCTGAACGATGCCGTCGTACATCAGGCGAACCTCGTCGGCGGCTCGTAGGGCTCTTCGCGCACGAACGTGGCGCCGAGCACCTGGCGGATCACGGCCTCGCCGTAGCGCTGCACGCCACCGGCGACCGGGCTGCGGTCGGAGATGACCGGCGCCGGCCTGGCCGGCTGCACCTGCCGAGCGGGCGGTGCGTCCTGAGTGGGCGCCTGTGCTGCCGCTGGTCGGGCAGGCGCGGCCTGTGTCGACGCCGGCGGCTCGTAGGAGGGGTCGTATGGCGGCTCGTCGTCGAAGTACGGCACGTCATCGTCGCCCGGAAGCGGCGGCTCATCGGAGTCGATCGCGCCGTCGACCGGCGAGGGGACAGCGGATGCGGCGGCCTCGACCTCGGCCGGCTCCTCGTCGACGGGCAGCTGCGGCGCCGGGGGTGCCACGGTGACCGGAGCTTCGACGGTGGTCGGGATCGGGGCGACCGCCCATTCCGTCACCGACGGCGCCGACGCGCCGCGGGACTGCGGTCGGGATGACGAAGCGGATGCCGCAGACGGCCTTCCCGCGGAGTCGGAGTCCCTCGCTTCGGGAGCATTCCCCGCCTCGGCATTCGCAGCAGCGGTTGAACCGGTGGATCCGGCTGCCCCGGTGGAACCGACTCTCGCAGGCTCCGAAGCATCAGCGGAACCCGCATCGCCCTGAGGGCGTGCCGTCGGCGTGTCGGCAGAGCCCTGACGAGCCGCGGCCCCGGTCGGAAGCGGCGCCGGCAGATACTTCACGCGCACGCCCAGTTCCTGCTCGATCGCCGTGCGCAGGTGATCGGACGGACCGGATCCGGGGACCGAACCCTTGAACTTCGCGACGTCATGCTGACTGGTGAACCCCAGCGTAAGCACTTCGGAGTCGGTGCCGTACGCCAACGGCTGCACGGCGGTGGCGAGCAGCCACGATGTGCGACTGATGCTCTCCAGCCGGGTGAGCACCGCGGGCCAGACGGCGGTGACCCGCTCGTACGTGACCGGCCCGGTCGGGACGGAGGTCGCCGCAGCGGGGGCCTCGGTCGGCGCATCCGCCGGATAGCTGTGTTCTGTCTCGCTCGCTGCAGTCGTCGGCGTGCTGACCGCGGGGGCTGACGGCGCCGAGGAGACCGGGGATGCGGGCGCCGCCGACACAGCCGGGGCCGGGACTGCCCGCTGCGTCACCGGAGCCGGAGCCTGCTGAACCGCCGCATCGGCAGTGGCGCCGGCATCCGCTGTTCCTGCGCTGGCGAGCACGCGAGCGACCATGAGTTCGAGGTGGAGGCGCGGCGAGGTCGCCCCGGACATGTCGTCGAGGGCGGCGCTGACGAGGTCGGCGGTTCGAGACAGCCGTGCCGCACCGAACGCGGACGCCTGCGCCCGCATCCGCTCCAGCACGTCCTCGGTGATGCCGCGGAGCACCGCCGATGCGCCGGGGCCTACGGCCGCGATGACGATGAGGTCGCGCAGCCGCTCGAGCAGGTCGTCGACGAAGCGCCGCGGGTCCTGCCCGGTCTGCACCACTCGGTCGATCGCCGGGAAGGCAGCAGCCGCGTCTGCGGCCGCGAGAGCGTCGACGATCTCGTCAAGCAGTGCCGCGTGCGTATAGCCGAGCAGCGCCACCGCGCGCTCGTAGCCGACCGTGACGGTCGCCGACCCGGCCGGCGCGTCCGAGCCGGCGATGAGCTGATCGAGCAGCGACAACGTGTCTCGCGGCGATCCGCCACCGGCGCGGACGACGAGCGGCAGCACGCCCTGTTCGACGATCACGCCCTCTTCGCCGCAGAGCTTCGCGACGTACTCGAGCATGGCCGCCGGAGGCACCAGCCGGAACGGATAGTGGTGGGTGCGCGAACGGATGGTGCCGAGCACCTTCTCGGGCTCGGTCGTCGCGAAGATGAACTTCACGTGCTCCGGCGGCTCTTCCACCAGCTTGAGGAGCGCATTGAACCCCTGCGGGGTCACCATGTGCGCCTCGTCGAGGATGAAGATCTTGTAGCGATCGCGACTGGGGGCGAACGTCGCACGCTCGCGGAGGTCTCTCGCGTCATCGACGCCATTGTGGCTGGCGGCGTCGATCTCGACCACGTCGAGCGATCCCCCACCGGCACGGGAAAGCTCCACACAGCTCGGGCAGGTTCCGCATGGCACGTCGGTCGGGCCCTCGGCGCAGTTCAGACAGCGGGCGAGAATACGCGCAGACGTCGTCTTTCCGCATCCGCGTGGACCGGAGAAGAGGTAGGCATGCCCGACCCGGTCGCCGCGGAGTGCGGTCATCAGCGGCTCGGTCACCTGCGACTGCCCGATCATCTCGCCGAAGGATTCGGGCCGGTAGCGGCGGTAGAGGGCTGTGGTCACCACAACAGCCTACGGCGTGCCGGGGACACTGCGGTGGGCTCCGTTCGTCGCACCGCAGTGTCCGGCCCGTCAGTCGATCTGTTGGATGATCGGGATCGCCGTCGTGATCACCGGAACGGATGCCGAGAGCTGCGTCCCGTCGTCCCGTCGCGCGCCGGCGAAACGGCGCAGCGTCGGCCGTCCGGGGATCAGCGGTCCCTGATCCGCGAGAGCGACGAGGGCATCGGCTCCGACCGATGCCGTGTACGCAACACCGCGTACCGTGAACTCGACCGGTTGTCCCGCTCGCACCTCGACACGCAGTTCGTCGCGTGTCACCGTGATCTGCAGCACCGCCCCCTGCCATTGCATCGGGAACGACAGCGATGGCCAGTCCGCCGGAAGGCGCGGGTCGAAGCTGAGCTCGCCCGCGTGATCCCGCATCCCGCCGAAGCCGGACACCAGCGCCGTCCACACGCCGCCGGCCGACGCCACGTGCACGCCGTCGGCCGCGTTGTGGTGCAGATCTCCGAGGTCGACGAAGATCGACTGCGCGAAGTACTCCTTGGCGAGATCCTGGTAGCCGACCTCCGCCGCCAGGATCGACTGCACCACCGCGGACAGCGTGGAATCGCCGGTGGTCAGCGGATCGTAGTACTCGAAGTCGGCGAGTTTCTCGTCGGGGGTGAAGTGGTTGCCCTGTAGGAACAGCGCGAGCACCACGTCGGCCTGCTTGAGCACCTGGAACCGGTAGATCACCAGCGGGTGGAAGTGCAGCAGCAGCGGATGCTGCTCCTTCGGAGTGTGCTCCAGATCCCAGAGCTCGCGTTCCAGGAACAGCGAGTCCTGCGGATGGATGCCGAGGCTCTCGCTGAACGGGATGAACATGGCCTCGGCGGCGCGGTCCCAGGCATCCGGCTCCTCCGGCGCCACATCGGTGCGATCCACCAGCGCGGCGTACGCGGCCGGGTCGTTCTCGGCGATCTCCCGCACCACCCGTGCGGCATAGCGGAGGTTGTACCGCGCCATGACGTTCGTGAAGAGGTTGTCGTTGACGACCGTCGTGTACTCGTCAGGACCGGTGACGCCGTGGATGTGGAAGGTCTCGATGCCTTCGTTGGTGCGCCAGAACCCGAGCGTCGCCCACAGCCGCGCGGTCTCCACCGCGATGTCGGCGCCCTCCCGCCGGAGGAACTCCTCATCACCGGTCGCACGGACGTACTTGCCGAGCGCGAAGCTCACGTCGGCGTTGATGTGGTACTGCGCGGTGCCGGCCGCGTAGTACGCGGAGGCCTCCTCGCCGTTGATGGTCCGCCACGGGAAGAGCGCTCCGGCCTCGTTCAGCTGCGCGGCGCGACGGCGCGCGGCTGGAAGCATCAGGACACGGGCACGCAGGGCGTTCCTGGCCCACTGCGGCGAGGTGTAGGTGAGGAACGGGAGCACATAGATCTCGGTGTCCCAGAAGTAGTGGCCGCTGTAGCCGGAGCCGGACAGCCCCTTGGCCGGCACGCCGTTGCCGTCGGCGCGCGCCGACGCCTGGGCGAGCTGCAGGAGGCACCAGCGGGTGGCCTGCTGCAGGTCGTCGTGACCGCCGATCTGCACATCGCTGCGCTCCCAGAACGCCGCCAGCCAGTCGGCCTGCTTGCGGAACTGCGCCTCGACGCCCTCCACCGCCGCCCGGTCGAGCGTGCGACGGCAACGGTCGACGAGCTCACGAGCCGGCACGCCGCGGGATGTGTGATAGCTGACGAGCTTCGTGAGCCGAATCGGGATGCCTGCCTTGGCCTGCACCCGGAACACGTTCTTGGCGGTGTCCGCCTCACTGAGCTGGCGGGCGCTGTACTCGTTGTCCGTCTCGATGACGTGGTCGGCGACGACCGCGACGGTCATCCCCGAGTCGGCGACCTCGTACGAGAGGACGGAGCGCAGTCCGTCCTGCCAGTACTCCTCCGGCTCCAGCACGCGGTTGGCGATGCGCTCCGCCTTGCGCGGATCGAATCCGGTCTTCTGCGCCGCAGCCGGAGTGCCGGAGTAGACACCGGCGCCGTCCTGACGGTTCAGCAGCTGGCAGCTGATCGTGACCGGCGCGTCGGAATTCTCCACGACGACCTCGAGCCGCAGGATCGCCAGATGCCGCTCCTCGAAGCTGACGAGGCGCTCATCCCTGATGCGCACGCGCTTGCCGGACGGCGTCTCCCAGACCACGAGCCGCTCCAGCACGCCGGTGCGCATGTCGAGGGTGCGCCGGTACTCGCGCACATCCGCCTCGTCGAACGAGATGGGTTCGTCATCGACGTACACCCGCATGATTTTGGCGTCCGGCGCGTTGACGATCGTCTGACCGACCTCGGCGAACCCGTAGGCCTGCTCGGCGTGCCGGATCGGCCAGGTCTCGTGCAGCCCGTTGATGAACGTGCCGTGCTCGTGCGCTCCACGGCCCTCGATGTGGTTGCCGCGCAGGCCGAGATAGCCGTTGCCTACGGAGAACAGCGTCTCGCCGACGCCCTCCTCGGAATAGCGCGTCTCGATGAGACGCCACGGGTCGACGGGGAAGTGGTCGCGGTCGATCATGCGGTCTCCGTGGGTTCGGTGATGAGCTGGGCGAGGTCGTCGACGATACAGGTGGCGCCGGCGGCGCGCAGGGCGTCAGCGCCCGCTCCCCTGTCGACGCCGACGACAGTGGCGAATCCGGCGGCGGCAGCGGATGCCGCCCCCGAGGTCGCATCCTCGACGGCGACGCTCGTTGCCGGGTCGACACCGAGAGCACGCGCGCCCTCGCGAAACATGTCAGGGGCGGGCTTGGATGCCAGGCCGTCCCGCTCGGCGACGACCCCGTCCACCACGACGGTGAAGAAGTCGCGGATGCCGGCGGCGGCGAGCACCTCTTCGGCGTTCTTCGAGCTCGACACGACGCCGAGAGGCAGCCCGGCGGCGCGCAGAGACTCGATCAGGGCGAGAGAGCCGGGGAACGGTGCGATACCGGTGCTGCGGAGGGATGCCGCGAAGGCGGCGTTCTTGCGATTGCCGATGCCGCAGATGGTCTCGGCTTCGGGCGGATCCTCGATCTCACCCCACGGCACCTCGATGTTGCGACTGTGCAGCAGGCTCGCGACGCCGTCATAGCGCTTCTTGCCGTCAACGAAGTCGAAGTAGTCGGCATCGGTGTACGGCGGCTCGATGTTCCAGCGTGCGAAGACCTCGTCGAAGACCGTCTTCCACGCGCTCATGTGGACCTCGGCGGTGGGCGTCAGCACGCCGTCGAGATCGAAGAGCACGCCGGCCGCGGTCAGCAAGTCAGGCAGGGTTTCGGGCACGAGAACCTCCGGGAGAAGGGCGAGGGGTACGGCACCTCGGCGTGCCTCCGTGCCAGCGTAGTGCGGGCTCGGCATCCAGGTAACCCCCGCGCCGGGGCTCAGAGCAGTTCAGCGGTCTGGCGGGCGATCTGCAGCTCTTCGTTCGTCGGCACGACGAGGACGACGACGGAGGAGGCGTCGGTGGAGATGCGCCGGATGCCCCGCTCGCGGGCCTCGTTCCGGGCGGCATCGATCTCGATACCAGCGAAGCCCAGCGTCGACATCGATTCCGCGCGCACACGCGCGGCGTTCTCCCCGACCCCTGCCGTGAACGAGATGACATCCACGCCGCCGAGTTGCGCGATGTACGCCCCGGCGTAGGCGCGCAGTCGGTGGATGTAGACATCGAACGCGAGTGTCGATGCCGCCTCACCCGCGTCCACCCCGGCGAGGATGTCACGCATGTCGCTGTGTCCGGCGAGCCCCAGCAGACCGCTGTGCTTGTTGAGCAGGGTGTCGAGATCGTCGATCGTGTAACCGGCGGTCCTGGCGATGTGCATCAGTGCGGCCGCATCGATATCGCCGGAGCGAGTGCCCATGACCAGACCCTCCAGCGGCGTCAGCCCCATCGATGTCTCCACCGACCGCCCGCCATCGACGGCCGTGACCGAGGCGCCGTTGCCGAGGTGGAACACGATCTGCTTCAACGATCCGAGATCGCGGCCGAGGAACGCCGCGGCCGCCTCGCTCACGTACTGATGGCTCGTGCCGTGGAAGCCGTAGCGGCGCACCTGATGGTCTGCGGCGAGCGCGGCATCGATCGCGTAGGTGTAGGCCGCCGGCGCCAGCGTCTGATGGAACGCGGTGTCGAACACGGCCACGTGCGGCACGGTGTCGAACACGGCGCGCGCGGCGACGATCCCGGCGAGGTTGGCCGGGTTGTGCAGCGGTGCGAGGACCGACAGCTCCTCGATCTCGTTCTCGACGTCCTGCGTGATCAGTGTCGGCGCGACGAAGCGCGATCCTCCGTGCACGACGCGGTGGCCGACGGCGACGGGCGGATGCTCGACGAGCGACGGCCCGTGTGCGGCGAACTGCTCCAGCATCACCGCGAACGCGCGATCGTGGTCGGCGATCGGCAGCTCGCTCTTGTACGTGGCGTCGAGCATCGTGGGAGCGGGCTCGCCGGGTGCTGCGAACTGCCGCACCGTGTGCATCACCGCGCTGATGTCCTGGCCGATCCGCTCGATGAGACCGCCGGCCAGTTCACGCTCGCGCGCGACGTCGATGAGACTGTATTTCAGCGACGAGGACCCGCTGTTGATGACGAGGATCGCACTCATGCGCCGGCATCCACTCCCTGAGCCTGGATCGCAGTGATCGCGACCGTGTTCACGATGTCGTCGACCAAGGCACCGCGTGAGAGGTCGTTGATCGGCTTGTTCAGCCCCTGCAGGACCGGACCGATCGCCACCGCGCCGGCGGAGCGCTGCACCGCCTTGTAGGTGTTGTTGCCGGTGTTGAGATCGGGGAACACGAACACGGTCGCTCGCCCGGCCACGGCCGACCCCGGCAGCTTGGCCGCGGCCACCGCCGCATCCGCCGCCGCGTCGTACTGGATCGGCCCTTCGACTGGGAGCTCCGGATCCCGCTCCCGCACCAGGGCCGTCGCTTCGCGAACCTTGTCGACGTCCGCGCCGGAGCCCGACTCCCCCGTCGAGTAGGACAGCATGGCGACGCGCGGCTCGATGCCGAACTGGCGGGCGGTCGCCGCCGAGGAGATCGCGATGTCCGCGAGTTGCGCGCTGGTCGGGTCCGGGATCACGGCGCAGTCGCCGTAGACGAGCACCCGGTCGGCGAGCGCCATCAGGAACACGCTGGAGACGACGTTCACCCCCGGCTTCGTCTTGATGATCTCGAACGACGGGCGGATCGTGTGGGCCGTGGTGTGCGCGGCTCCGGAGACCATGCCGTCGGCGAGGCCGAGATGCACCATCATCGTTCCGAAGTACGAGACGTCGGTGACCGTGTCCGCCGCCTGCGCGAGCGTGATGCCCTTGTGGGCCCGCAGCCGCGCATACTCCGTGGCGAAGCGCTCGACGAGTTCGGCGTCGAACGGGCTGAGGATCTGGGCGGCGGTGAGGTCGAGACCCAGCGCGGTGGCGCGTGCGCGGATCTCGGACTCGTCGCCCAGGATCGTGAGATCGGCGACCTCCCTGGCCAGCAGGGTGGCTGCCGCCTTGAGGATGCGATCGTCGTCGCCCTCGGGCAGGACGATGCGCTTGCGCTCTGCGCGGGCGCGCTCGATGAGGCCGTACTCGAACATCAGCGGAGTGACGACGCGGGATTCCGCGAGGCCGAGCTGGGTGGTGAGCTCGGTGATGTCGACGTGCGTCTGGAAGAGCCCCAGCGCTGTGTCGTAGCGGCGGCGGGAGTCGACGCTGACGCGCCCTCTCGTGCCCATGACCCGCAGGGTCGTCTCGTACGTGCCGAGATCGGTCGCGATGATCGCGACCGCGGAGGCGAAGCCGTCGATGAGCCGATCAATGGGCTCCGGCAGCGGGAACGGCCCGTTCAGGATGATTCCGGACACGCGCGGGAAGGTGCCGGATGCGTGCGCCAGCAGCGTCGCGAGGAGCACCTCGGTGCGGTCGGCCGGGATCACCACGACGGCATCCTCGGTGAGACGAGGGAGCACGTTGACCATCGACATCCCGGCGACGACGACACTGAGCACCTCGCGACCGAGCAGTTCGGGGTCGCCCTTGAGGAGCCGGCCGCCGACGGCCGTGAGGATGCCGCTCATCGACGGAGCGATGAGGCTGCGATCCTCCGGGATCGCCCAGACGGGAGTCGCTGCGGTCGATGCGGATCGCAGGGTCTCGATCGTCCGGTCCATCGCGTCGGGGTCGGCGCGGTTGACGACGAGTGCGAACAGTTCCGCACGCTCCTCGCCGAGTTCGGCGATCGCGAGCCCCGCGATCTGACCGATCGCCTCCGGGGTGCGCGCGGTGGTGGTGCCGAGCTGTTCTCCCTGGCGCTGCTGATCGCGACCGCTGAGCACGAGCAGTACCGGGGCACCGAGGTTCGCAGCGATCCTGGCGTTGTATCCGAGCTCCGCGGGACTGGCGACATCGGTGTAATCGCTGCCGACGATGACGACGGCGTCGCACTGCGCCTCGACCGCCTTGAACCGCGACACGATCGTGGACAGGGCGCGATCCGGGTCCTCGCGCACATCGTCGTAGGTGACGCCGACGCATTCGTCGTAGTCGAGCTGCACGCCGTCGTGTGCGAGCAGGAGCTCCAGCACATAGTCGCGTTCCTCGGCGGACCGGGCGATCGGGCGGAACACCCCCACTCTGGGGGTCACGCGCATCACCGCGTCGAGCACGCCGAGCGCGACGGTCGACTTGCCGCTGTGTCCTTCGGCCGAGGTGATGTAGATGCTCCGAGCCACGACTTCAGCTTATGCCGCGCACGGGCCGGACAACGCGACGACGACGGCCGTCGCATCCGCCGCGTACTGGGCGTAGTAGTCGGGGTCGGTGTTGATCTGCACACGGTGGATCGCGTGCGACGGCGCCATCTGCTGCCACCCTTCCAACCCGCCGAGGCGCGTGTAGAAGAGGGTGGCGGATGCGGCCGGGTCCATCCGGGTCTCGACGCTGCCCCACCAGTCCTGCTGCTGGAAGAGCCCGATGCTCGAGGTTCGCGTTCCGTCCGGGTTGCGGAAGCCGATGGTCTCCCAGTCGCCGTAGTCGATGTTGCGCAGACCGCTCTCACCCATGGCGGTCATCACCCCGATGATCTGCCCGTCGCGGCCGAATCCGAGACCCGATGCCGTCTGCATGATCGTGGCGGCGTTCTCGAGCTGCTCCCCCCGCCATCCCTCGATGCCGACTTCCGGGAACGTCCCCGAGTCCGCCGCGCAGACGGGTGCCGGATCCCGCGCGAGGCCGAACGGCACGAGCACCGCGAACCCGACGACCGCCACGACGATCGCCGCGGAGATGAGGATGCGCCGCAGCATCCGCCGTCGCCGGATCCGAAGAGCGGCCCGCCGCCGGGCGCCGGGCTTGCGCGTGCGCGCGCTGCTGCGCGATCTCGGACGCCGTGTGCTCATCCGGATCGGTCTCCGCGTCTGCGAGCGAGCGCAGCCAGCCCGCCACCGATTGCCCCGAACAGGTGCGCCTGCCAGGAGACGCCATCGCGCACGCCGACGACGCCGGCCAGCATCGAACCGCCGTAGAGCGCGATCACGATCAACGCGATCACGGCGTACAGCAACCGGTGCGGAATGCGACCGGGAGCGAACACCCTCATCACGACATAGCCGAAGTAGCCGAAGACGAGTCCGGACGCACCGACCGTCAGCGCGCCGGGCGCGTTGAGCAGCCAGGTGCCGATACCGCCGACGATCGCTACGGTCGCGGTCACCGCCCAGAAGCGTCCAGCGCCGTCCACCGCGACCAGACAGCCGAGCACGAGCAGCGGCACGGAGTTGGCGATCAGGTGCGCCCAATCGACGTGGAGCAGCGGACCCAGCGCGATACCGGCGAGACCGGAGACATCCCATGAGCGCACGCCGAACCCGGTGAACGAACCGGGCAGCACGGCATCAGCGAACTGGATGAGCCACATGGCGGCGAGGAGCACGACCGGCGATGCGAACCGACCGATCGGGTTCGAGCGCGGGGAGACGGCGGGGCTGGTCACGTCACGATCCTGGCAGTGCCGCCCCGGAGGACGCTGAAAAAGAAAGTGACCCTCCGCGCACCCAGCAGAGCCCGGTTACCCTTGCTGCGTTTCCGCCCTGGGGGAATTGGCCTGGATGCCGCCACGCGGAGAGCCGTCAACCATCTTACCGGAACCTCTGCGCTGCGAGCGCCCAGGAGACCGGACGACGACCGCTCGCGCGGGTTACGATCGATTCACGCGCATCGCAGCGCTCACGCGAGAGGGAACGCATGCCAGACACCGCCCCCCAGATCCCGGCTGAAATCAGCGCCGAGCAGTTCGCCGCGCAGACCTCCGCGATCCTCGGCTCCGTCGGAGCGGTGATCGATGGAAAACCGGATGCCGTGCGCAGCGCCCTCATCTGCCTGCTGGCCGAGGGGCACCTCCTCATCGAGGACGTCCCGGGGGTCGGCAAGACCATGCTCGCGCGGGCGCTGGCCGCCAGCGTGGATGCGACGGTGCGCCGCATCCAGTTCACCCCCGACCTGCTCCCCGGCGATGTCACCGGTGTCTCCGTCTACAACCCGGTCGACCGCGAGTTCGAGTTCAAGCGCGGTGCGATCTTCGCGCACATCGTCATCGCCGACGAGATCAACCGTTCCTCCCCCAAGACTCAGTCGGCCCTGCTCGAGGCGATGGAGGAGGGACAGGTCACCGTCGATGGGGATACGCATCCGCTGCCGCGGCCGTTCCTCGTCGTCGCCACGCAGAACCCGCTCGAGATGGAGGGAACGTACGCCCTGCCGGAAGCGCAGCGGGACCGCTTCATGATGCGGATCTCGATGGGGTATCCGGATGCCGCTGCCGAGGCGCTGATGCTGCGCCAGCGCGACGTCGTGAACCCGCTCGCCGCCGTGACCCCGGTGGCGGATGCGGCATCCATCAGCCTGCTCGTCGCGTGGGCACGGTCCGTGCACATCGCCCCGGCGCTCGAGGAGTACGCGGTCGCTCTCGCCCAGGCCACCAGGGTCGACCCGAGCCTGCATCTGGGGGCGAGCCCGCGTGCGACGCTGCAGCTCGTGCGGGCTGCCAAGGTCTGGGCTGCTCTGGACGGACGCGAATACGTGATCCCCGACGACCTCACCGCACTCCTCGTCCCGGTGTTCGCGCACCGCCTGCTGCCGGCCCGCGGCGCGCACCGCGCCGGCGCCCAGCCGGTCGAGGCGGCGCTCGCGCAGATCGTCGATCGGGTGCGAGTCCCGATCGCGGCCCGCTCCTGAGGAACGGAGAGATGCGACGACGGCGAACTCTCACCGGGCGAGGAGCGGGAGCTCTCCTCGCCGGCGTCGCCTGCGTGGTCCTCGCGAACGCCGTCGCGGCTCCGATCCTCCTCTACGTCGGGCTCCTGCTCTTCCTGCTCCCCGCACTCTCTTTCCTCGTGGTGCGGATTCCCCGGCGTACCGGCACCGTGGCACGGCAGATCTCCACCGACCTGATCACCGTCTCCGAGCTTTCCCGGGTGACCGTGCGTTTCAACCTGCGCGCCATCCGCATTCCGCACGGCCTCTGGCGTGACGTGCTGCCGGATGCCGTCGCCGGTGAGTCCGGCGGCGAGTACCCGCCGCGCAGCGGCCAGCTGAGCTACGTCATCACCGGAGTGCGGCGCGGTATCTGGCAGATCGGGCCCCTCATGCTGCGCACCGTCGATCCCTTCGGCCTCGCTCAGCGGGAGCAGGAGTTCGGCGAGACCCGGACGGTCACCGTGGTGCCGGAGGTCTTCACATTGGCACCGCTCACAGTCCGCGTCGGCGCCGCCGGCGGCACTGCGCACACCTCGTCGAGCAGGCTCGGACAGGGCAGCGACAATCTCTCGCCGCGCCATTACATCTCCGGCGACTCGATGCGCCGCATCCACTGGCGTGCCACCGCGCACCGAGGCCAGTTGATGGTGCGTCAGGAAGAGGAGGAGTCCAGTCCGGACGCGCTCGTCGTGCTCGATCGCAGCGCCGCCCGCTGGGATCGGCCAGGACACAGCGCCGACGCCCGATTCGAGACCGCGGTCTCGCTCTGCGCCTCCGCGGCGATCCACCTGGTTCAGGAGGGCTACAGCGTCGACGTGATCGACAGCGCGGGGAACGTGCTGGGCGAGCTGCGCGGGCACGAGGACGATCGCGACGGGCTCCTCGTGGCGCTCGCGATGGTCACGCCGCGCGGGGATTCCCGCGACCTCCCGACGCTCATCGGCGGCACCCCTCCCGGCCCGCTCGTGTACATCACCGGGCGGATCGATGAAGAGGACGCCGCGCTGCTGCGGCCCTCAGGGGCGGCGGCGGCCATGCTGTTCGCCACGGAAGCCCAGCCCGGTGCGATGGCGGCCGCCACCGCACACGGCTGGTCGACGGCAGAACTCGGCGAGGACATCGCCGACGCCTGGGAGGACGCACTGCCCCAGCGACCCGGAGTCGGCGATGCGCCGGTCTGAGCGGGTGGACCCGGCCGTCGGCGCGGCGACGTGGCGTCGGGACGAGGAGACCCCGCCCCGGCGACTGGCGCCCGGTGCACTCGCCGCTGCGGCCGGATTCGTCGCGCTGTGGCCGTTCACCTCGGTGATCGAACCGGGCGCGTGGTCTTTCGCCGTCACAGCGGTGATCTTCGTGACGGCGCTCACCGGAATCGGCATGCGGACACTGCTGCAGCGCCGACCCGAATGGGTGCGGGAGCTCGTGCCGCTCTTCGCCCAGATCGTCGCCGCGATCGGCACCGTCACTCTGCTGGTCGCCGGGGACACCGCAGTCTTCGGCGTCGTTCCGACCCCGAGCACCTGGTCGGTGTTCGGCTCACTCGCGGCCGGCGCGTGGGAGGAGATCGCCTACGGATCGGCGCCGCTGAACGCCACGCCGGGGTTGCAGCTGGTGCTGGCCGGCGGCTTCGCGGTGCTCGCGATCCTGCTCGACCAGCTCGTCGCGCATCGGAACGCCCTGCTCGCCGGCCTCCTCGCGGCCGTCGTCGGCGCGCTGCCGATGATCGTCACCGTCAGCGGCGCCAACGTCGTCTGGTTCGTGATGCTCGGCGTGCTGATGCTCGTCCTTTTCGGCTACACCGCGCGGCAGGATCCGGACGCGCCCGCCCGGTCCGCACCCGCGATCACCGCCGGGATCGGCGTCATCGCGTTGACCGCTACCATCATGATCGCGCCGGGGCTGCCCGTATCGGCGAGCTGGGCCGGCTCGGGCGTCGGCATCACCGTCAACGCATCATTGAATCTCGGCGACGATCTGCGCCGTCCGACGCCGGTCGAGGTGCTGACGGTCGCAGCCGAAGGCGAGGTCGCCCCCTACCTGCGACTCGCCACCCTCTCGCAATTCGACGGCCGCGTCTGGAACCCTGATGAATCCGAGCTGCAGGAGCAGTCGGACGGCTTCGGGGACCCCGACTGGACCGAGGAGATCGAGAGCGAGAGCCGGCGCACGTCGATCCGGATTCTGCGGATGTCGAGTGCGTGGCTTCCGGTTCCGTACGCCGCGACCAGAATCCAGGGCGCGCCCTCATCGTGGATGGTGATGCCCGGGAATCGCACCGTCGTCTCCGATCGAGGCGACGCCGTCGGCAACGACTACACCGTGACCTCGGTTTCCGTCACCCCGACCCTCGAGCAGATCCAGGCGGCATCAGCGGCACCGCCTCTTGAGACGGACGAGACGCCGGTGGAGCTGCCCGCGGCGATCGGCGACCTGGCGGCAGAGGTGACGGCCGGCGCCGGCTCCGACTACGACCGACTCATCGCCCTGCAGACGTGGTTCCGCAGCACCTTCAGCTACTCCCTGGAGACGCCCGTCGAGGAGGAGTTCGACGGAACCGGCGCTGACGCCGTCGCGCGGTTCCTGGAGGTGCGTTCCGGGTACTGCATCCACTTCGCGGGCGCCTTCGCCCTGATGGCTGAAGAGCTGGGGATGCAGGTGCGCATCGTCGTCGGCTACCTTCCCGGTCTGCTCACGGATCAGGAGCGCGGCGAGGAGTCGGTGTTCTCCGTGACGAGCGACC
Organism: Microbacterium sp. LTA6; assembly: GCF_045690355.1. NCBI lineage: Bacteria > Bacillati > Actinomycetota > Actinomycetes > Micrococcales > Microbacteriaceae > Microbacterium > Microbacterium sp. LTA6. The sequence goes on along the minus strand of NZ_CP147855.1, from coordinate 2,418,629 downwards.
AGCTGCACTCCTGGCCGGAGGTGTATTTCGAGGGCATCGGCTGGGTGCCGTTCGAGCCGACCGCATCCCTGGGCGTGCCGACCCGGTTCGAGCCGGCGACCACCACGGGACCGGGGGCAGGAGGACCTGCCTCGCCGGCGCCGACGACGTCGCCGGGCGCGACGGCGACGAACGGCCCGGACCTCGAGCGCAACGATGCCGGCGACAGCGCGGGGACGACCGGGCCTCTGCGACAGCTCGACCCGACGCCGATCATGCTCGGCATCGTCACGATCGTGCTGATCCTGCTGCTCCCGGCGCTGATCCGGCGCACACGTCGCGCCATCCGCCGACGGCGCGCGCGCGACGGCGACGCGATGGCGGCTTGGTCCGAACTGCGAGACACCTTGCTGGACCTGCGGGTCGCGGTGTCGGATGCCGACACTCCACGGGTGCGCGGAGCGGCCCTCGTGCGCGAGCGAGGCGCGGACCCCGACGCCGTGAAGCGGCTCACGGATGCCGTCGAGCAGACGAGCTATGCCCGCGGCGGAGCGGAGGTCGGTGACCTCTCGGTGCCGCTCACCACGATCCTCGGCGACCTGCAGCGGAGCGTGGATCATCGAACCCGGCTGACCGCCGTGATGATCCCGCGGTCATTGTTCGCGGGGCGCAGTGCGGATGCTCCCCTGCTCGCGTAGCCCTCACGCCGCGGCGTGCTCCTGGCAGGGCACCGCTGCGCACGTCTCGCACACGACGAACTGCACGCGGCACGAGAGGTCAGGGCAGTTCGCCGTGCGTTTGGTGGGCGTCGAGCAGCCGACGCACTCTCCGATGACCGCGGCGTGGTCCGAGAAATCGACCGAACCGCGCTTGTCGAACACGTAGAGCGAGCCCTCCCACAGTCCGTCGTCTCCGAATCGCTCCCCGTAGCGGACGATGCCGCCCTCCAGCTGGTAGATCTCGCCGAAGCCGCGGGACGCCATCAAGCTGGACAGCACCTCGCAGCGGATGCCGCCGGTGCAGTACGTGACGACCGGCTTGCCCTTGAGATCGTCGTACGCCCCGGAATCGAGCAGGCTGACGAAGTCGCGGGTCGTGTCGGTGTCCGGGACGATCGCGTTCTTGAAGCGCCCGATCTGCGCCTCGAGCGCGTTGCGGCCGTCGAAGAACACGACGTCGTCGCCGCGCTCCGCCACGAGGTCGTGGAGTGCGTCGGGGGTCAGCCGCGTTCCGCCGCCGACGACGCCGTGTGCGTCCACCCGCAGCTCACCGGGCGCCCCGAAGGAGACGATCTCGTCGCGGACCTTCACGCTGAGCTTCGGGAAGTCGAGGCTGAGACCGGCCGCGTCGAGTCCCGTGCCCTCGCTCCATTTGATGTCGGCGTCCTTGAACGGCGCGTAGGCGCGGAACGACCGCACCCACTTCTTCAGCGCGAGCAGGTCACCGCCGAGGGTGCCGTTGACGCCGTCCTTCGAGATGATGAGGCGACCGCGCAGCCCGAGCGCCTCGCCGAGATCGCGCTGCCAGAGACGGATCGCCTCGGGGTCGGTGAGCGGCGTGAAGGCATAGAAAAGCACGATCTTCGGGGTGGCCACCCTGAGATTTTACGCGGGGATCAGCTGCGCGATGAGCGGATCGTCATCCTCCGGGTCGACGATGATCCCGGCGATCTCGCCGAAACCGAGAACCGGGAACCGCGATGCCGCACCGATCTTCTCCTCGCTGGCCAGGACGAGCACCTCTGTGCTCCGTGCGGCGAGAGCTCGCTTCGTCGCGGCATCGTCGATGCTGCCGGTCGTCAATCCGTGGAGGGGGTCGATCCCGGACACCCCCATGAAGAAGATGTCGGCGCCGAGATGCGCGATCGCCTCGAGCGCAAGGGCTCCGCCCGACGCCATCGAGTGCCGGGTGAGCTCCCCACCGACCAGGATGATCCTGGCGTCCGAATGCTCCGCCACCGCGAGTGCCACGGCGGGACTCGGCGTGATCACCGTCAGCGCCGCGTCGTTCGGGAGCATCCGCGCCATGGCGAGGGTCGTCGTGCCGGCGTCGAGGATGATCGTGGAAGCGGGGCGGATATGAGCGACCGCTGCCCTCGCCACCCGCTCCTTGCTCTCCGTCGCGATGTCCTGGCGCTGCGCCACCGGGCGCTCCGCAATCGGGACGGCACCGCCGTAGACGCGGACGCACGCCCCGATCGCCGCGAGTTCGCGAAGGTCGCGACGGATGGAGTCTTCCGAGACGCCGAGCTCAGTCGCCGCATCCTTCGCGACGACCCGACCGTCGCGAGCGAGCAGCCCGAGCAGATGTTCCTTGCGCTGCACACTCAGCATTCCGACTCCTTCACGTTTATTTACGTTTCTGCACGGTTAACGTTACAGTCTTCGGTATGACGAAACCACTCCTCATTCTCATCGCCGGACCCTACCGCTCCGGCACCGACGGCGATCCCGAAGCGATCGCACGCAACCTCGAGCGCCTCGAGGCCGCCGCAGCCCCCCTCCACCGGCTGGGACATGTCCCGATGATCGGCGAATGGGTCGCCCTCCCAGTGCTCCGCGGGCTGGACTCCGCCGAAGCCGCGAACAGCGATGTCATGTACGACGTGGCTGCGCGCCTGCTGCAGCACTGCGACGCGGTGCTGCGCCTCCCCGGCGATTCGACGGGTGCCGACAATGACGTCGCCATCGCCCGCGAGCGCGGCCTGCCCGTCTATTTCTCGATCGCCGAGGTTCCGGCCGGATAGCACCTGTCACGCGGCACCCGGCCGATCGGATAGGATGGACAGGTTGTTCCTGGTGACGTGTCCGAGCGGCCGAAGGAGCACGCTTGGAAAGCGTGTGTTGTGCAAGCAACCGCGGGTTCGAATCCCGCCGTCACCGCCAATGACTGAACCCCCGGTAAGCGAGAGCTTCCGGGGGTTTTCTCATGCATGGCCGCATCCCGATGCTCGCCCTATGCTGATTCCCGTGATCAGCATCGCCCTCGTCCTGACGTTCGTCTCGCTCGCGCTCGCCGCATCGCTCGCCGGCCTCTTCTTCGCGTTCTCCATGTCGGTGATCGGCGGCTTGAACGAGCTGGGGGCGGATGCCGCATCCGCCGCGATGCGCAGCATCAACCGCCGCATCCTGAACCCCTGGCTGTTCCTGGCGTTTCTCGGCACTCCTCTGAGCGCACTTGCGGCCGGGATCATGACGACCATCGCGGGCCGGGACGGCTTCTGGCTCTATCTCGCTGCCGGTGTCAGCTTCGTCGGCTCGTTCCTCGTCACCGCGGCGGTCAACGTCCCCATGAACAACGCGCTCGAGGCGGGCACGCTCTCGTGGGGCGACTACGCGCCGCGCTGGACAGCGTGGAACACGTTCCGGACCCTGACGTCGCTGGCAGTGGTCGCTCTCCTGGGAGTGGCGCTGTTCCTCTGGCGGGGCTGAGCCCTCCGGATGACTCAGCCGACGAAACGCACGCCGTAACTCTGCGCGCCCGGCCCTTCGGGCAGACGCTCCATCCCGAGGCGCTCGTAGAACGCGGCTGCGCCGGTGTTGTTCGGATCCATGCCCAGGTGCAGGCCCGTCACTCCCCGACGTCGCAGCTCGGCGAAGAGTGTTTCGACGAGCACGCGCCCCAGTCCCTGACCCTGGGTCTCGGGGAGCAGGTCGATATGCAGATGCGCCGGGTAGTCCACGGCATGCACGTCGTCGCCCGGAGCACGACTGTAGGCGGACTCGACCATCCGGTCCTCGCGGGTGATGACCTCCCCGGGCCGCGGATACCGCTGCGCCCGCTGCGGCCACCACTCATCGCGGAACCATTGCGAGAAGGCATCCGTGTCGTCCGTCGCGACGATGTAACCGATCGCGCGTCCGTCTTCGGCCTCGACGACCCAGGCGAGATCAGGGTGACGCTCGACGTAGGGAACAGCGTAGACGTCGCCCCACAGCTCATCGTTCGAGAGGATGCCCGTCGCATCCGCGCCGGCGTCCGCCGTCCGCACGCAGATGTCGTACATCGCGGCGCGATCTGCGGGTCGATACGGACGGATGCGAGACAAGAGGACTCCTCAGGAAGAGCGGGCGGCCTTCCAGCCTATCGGCGGATCGGACTGCGGCCTCCGGCCCTGCACCCAGTCGCCGAGCAGGGCGGCCAGCATCAGCACGACCCCGGCCCCGGCCAGCGCCCCGCCGAGCGTGTCCGTCGCCCAGTGCACGGAGAGCAGGGTGCGCGAGTACGCCATCCCGAGGACCCAGAGTGCGCCGAGGACGATCGTCCAGACCCGAGGGAAGATCACGCAGATCACGACAGCGATGGTCGCCGCGTTCGCGACGTGCCCCGAAGGGAATGAACCGTAATCGGAGGCCACGAGCATGTCATCGGGTCGGGCCCGCCCGAACAACTGCTTGAGCCCCTGCACCGCCCCGGCACTGAGCAGGAAGGCGAGAGCCGCGAAAACCGCCGATCGCCAGCGACGCGTCAGCAGCAGCACCGCGATCACCAGCAGCGGCACCAGCAGGATCGCGATCCAACCGCCGCCGATCCGGTTCGTCAGGTGGGCGAAACCCAGCAGCCAGGGCACTCTCTGATCGGCGACCACCGAGTTCCACCAGCGATCGATCGCCGGAGTATCCGCGAATCCCAGTACGACGATCGCCCCCAGCACCGTCGCCGCTACGAGACAACCGACCCCCCACCACAGCATTCGCCTGTTCATCGTCCCATTCTGGCCGACGTCACCTGGAAGGTCAGGGCGTGAGCATCCCCACCGTGCGCGGACGCACGATCAGCCACAGCGCGAGGATCGCGATCACTGCGCACCCGACCATCACCGAGGCCATGGTGGTCGCGGTGATGCCGGCATCGTGCGAGATCCAGCCGACGACCGGTGAGATGAGTCCGGCGACGCCGAAGTTCGCCGCGCCCAGGATCGAGGCAGCCGTGCCTGCCGCCTTGCCGTGTCGATCCAGCGCCAGCACCTGCACGTTCGGGAACGTGAAACCGCATGCCGTCATGAACACGAACAGCGGCACGACCGTGCCCCAGAGCCCCAGGCCGATCTGATCGGTCACGATGATCGCGGATCCGGCGAGGAGAAGCACGACGGTGGACACCGCCAGCACCCACTGCGGTCCGAAGCGGGTCGCAAGCCGGGAGGCGATCTGAACGCCGATGACCAGGCCGAGCGAATTCGCGGCGAACAGGAGCCCGTACTGCTGCGGATCGAGCTGGTGCGTCTGCTGGAAGAGGAAGGGGGATGCCGAAAGGTAGGAGAACAGACCCGAGAACGTCATCCCGCCGATGATCAGCACGCCGATGAAGACCCGGTCGGACAGCACCGAACGGTAACGCTGCAGCACCGTCGCGCCGCCACGCTCCTGCCGGCGCGCTGCCGGGAGGGTCTCTGGGATGAAGATGATCGCGGAGAGCAGCATCACGATGCCGTAGACGGCGAGCACGACGAAGATCCCGCGCCACGGCATCAGCGTGAGCAGCCACGATCCGATCAGCGGAGCGACCACGGGGGCGACCCCCGAGACGAGCGCGAGCCGCGAGAGCATCACGACGAGCCGGCGTCCGCCGAACAGGTCTCGCACGATGGCCATCGCCACCACACCACCCGCCGCGGCTCCGATGCCCATCAGTACGCGCGTCGCGCTCAGCAGGCCGAGATCCGGGGCGAACGCCGCCGCGAGGCTGGCGAGCACGTGCAGCGCCGTGACCGCGATCAACGGGACACGGCGACCGACCTTGTCGCTGAGCGGGCCGACGACGAGCTGACCGATCGCGAAACCGATCATCGTGCCGGTGAGGGTCAGTTGGATCGCACCTGCCGTGGTGTTGAAGTCCTCTTCCAGCACCGGGAACGCGGGCAGATACAGGTCGATCGTGAAAGGGCCGAGCGCGGTGAGGGCGCCGAGCAGGATGATGTAGAGGACCCGGCGCGCCGTCGGGATCGAATCCCCGGGGTGCAGCATGACCGGCGCCGTGGCCGGGTTCGACCCGAGGGTGCGGATCGCGCCGGTCGGCGTCGAGGTGCGGATGCTGCCGGTCGCGGTGCGTTCGGTCGGCGTGGGATCAGTGTGCGGAGCGTCGGGCACGACGGTCCTTCCGGAGTTCAGGTGGCGGGATATCGTTCGAATCGATTCGATTGGCGAAGCATCCATGCTACCGCCCGCGACCACCGGGCGATGCCCGCCGGGGCGCCCTCCGGAATGGTTTCAGACGGTTCCCGGGCTGCGGGAGCGTCCCAAAGCATCCCCCGACGGCGAAGGGCCGGGCGTACCGGTCAGCGGGAGAGTCGAGCAAGCCCCTGCTCGAGGTCGGCGATGAGGTCCCCGACGTCTTCGATTCCGACGGACAGCCGCACGACGTTCTCCGGAACGGCGAGCGGGGTGCCGCGGACCGAGGCGTGCGTCATCTCCGACGGGTAGCCGATCAGCGACTCCACACCACCGAGCGATTCCGCGAGTTGGAACAGCTCGGTCGACTCCGCGAACGCGCGCGCCGCGGCGGACCCGCCGGCGAGGCCGAGCGACAGCATCCCCCCGAAGCCGCTCATCTGGCGGGCTGCGATGTCGTGGCCGGGGTGCGATGCGAGCCCGGGGAAGAATACGGTCTCGAACTCCGGACGCGATTGCGCCCACTCGGCGATGGCTTGCGCGTTCTCCGAGTGCTGCCGCATCCGCAGGGCGAGCGTCTTGATGCCGCGCGTCGTCAGCCAGGCGTCGAGCGGAGCAGAGACGGCGCCGACGGCGAACTGCTGGAACTTCACCTGCTCGAAGAAGCGGTCATCACCGAAGACGACGGCGCCGCCGAGTACGTCGGAGTGCCCTCCGAGGTACTTCGTGGTCGAGTGCACGACGAGGTCGGCGCCGAGCGCGAGGGGCTGCTGCAACGCCGGCGAGGCGAAGGTGTTGTCGACCACGACGATCGCTCCCGCGGCGTGCGCGATCTCGGCGATCCGACCGATGTCGATGATCTTGAGAAGCGGATTGCTCGGCGTCTCCAGCCAGACGATCTTCGTCTCCGGCCGGATCGCCGCACGAATGACGTCGACGTCGGAGAGCTCGACCGTCGTCGTCTCGATCCCCCAGGGCGCGAGCACCTTCGTGAGCAGGCGGTAGGTGCCGCCGTAGGCGTCGTTGCCGAGCAGCACGTGGTCGCCGGGCTTCAACACACCGCGCAACAGGGCGTCCTCGGCGGCGAGGCCCGAGGCGAACGAAAGCGCCGCGGAGCCGCCCTCGAGCGCGGCGAGCTGCGTCTCGAGCGATGAGCGCGTGGGGTTCGCGGCTCTGTTGTATTCGTATCCGCCGCGGAGGCCGCCGATGCCGTCCTGCACGAAAGTGGAGGTCTGATAGATCGGGGGGATGATCGCACCCGTGGTCGGGTCGAACTCCTGCCCTGCGTGGATGGCTCGGGTGGCGAAAGCGTGGTCGGACATGCCTATCAGCCTACGTCCGGCCCCGCCCCGTGGGCCGATCCTGTTACGGCCGGGGACGGCGCGCGATCAGCGGGAGAGATACGCGAGGAGGTCCTGCCTGGTGAGGACGGTGTGCGGCTTGCCGTCTTCGGTCACCAGCAGCGCGTCGACATCGGCGAGTGCGGTCCGCGCCTGGGCGACGGGAGCATGGATGCCGATCAGCGGCAACCGCTCCCCCACATGCTCGCCCACCGCGTCGGCTGGCGAAGCCTCGCCGCGGAAGAGCAGGTCCAGCAGCCCTTTCTCGTCGACGGTGCCGACGACCTCGCCCATCATCACCGGCGGCTCGGCGCTGAGGACGACGAGCTGAGACACATCGAACTCGGTCATCATGCCGATCGCCTCCAGCACAGTGTCGCTCGGGTGCGCGTGGACCAGATCGGGGATGCCGTGCCCCTTCCGCGAGGGGCGCTCGGCGAGCACATGAGCGACCGTCTCGCCCTCCTCGACCTCGCTGAAACCGTACGAGCGCATCCAGCCGTCGTTGAAGATCTTGCCGAGATAGCCGCGTCCGCCGTCCGGCAGGAGCACCACGACGACGGCATCGGCCGGCAACTCCCGGGCCACGCGCAGGGCGCCGATCACGGCCATCCCGCTGGAGCCGCCGACGAGGATGCCCTCTTCCCGCGCCAGCCTGCGGGTCATCGCGAAAGCCTCGGCATCGCCCACCGCGACGATCTCGTGCGGCACGCTCGGATCGTAGGCGCCCGGCCAGATGTCCTCACCGACACCCTCGACGAGATACGGGCGGCCGGTGCCACCGCTGTAGACGCTGCCCTCCGGGTCGACGCCGACGATGCGCACGCGCTCATCGGAGACCTCGCGCAGGTACCGACCGGTGCCGGTGATCGTGCCGCCGGTCCCGACGCCCGCGACGAAATGCGTGACCTCGCCGTCGGTGTCGCGCCAGATCTCGGGGCCCGTGGTCTCGTAATGGCTGCGCGGCCCGTTCGGGTTCTCGTACTGGTTCGGCTTGAACGCCCCGGGGATCTCTCGGGCGAGGCGATCGCTCACGCTGTAGTACGACTCCGGGCTGTCCGCGGGGACCGATGTGGGGGTCACCACGACCTCGGCGCCGTACGCCCGCAGCACATCGATCTTGTCCTCGCCGACCTTGTCCGGCAGGACGAAGACGCATTTGTACCCGCGCTGCTGCGCGACCAATGCCAGCCCGACGCCGGTGTTGCCGCTGGTGGGTTCGACGATGGTTCCGCCCGGCTTCAATTCGCCGGATGCCTCTGCCGCGTCGATGATCCGGGTCGCGATCCGATCTTTCGCGGAGCCGCCGGGATTGAGGTACTCGAGCTTGACGAGCACCGTGCACGCGAGCCCGTCAGTGACGTGCTGCAGCTTCACGAGGGGCGTGTCGCCGACCAGGTCGACGATGGACTCGGCGTACTTCATGATTTCAGCGTACGGGGGTGGATGCCGCGGCAGCAGGTATGTTTCGCCGCGGCATCCGCCCGTTCCACCGATTCAGGAATCGGTCAGCCCTTGGTCGACCCTGCCAGGAGTCCGCGCACGAAGTACCGCTGCAGCGAGAAGAACACGATCAGCGGAACGATGATCGACACGAAGGCGCCGGCCGTGAGCAGGAACCAGTCGTTGCCGCGCGTTCCGACCATCTCCGCCAGGAGTTTCGTGATCGGTGCGGCCGCGCCGTCCGCGAACACGAGGGCGACCAGCAGGTCGTTCCACACCCAGAGGAACTGGAAGATCGCGACCGACGCGATGGCCGGCATCGTCAGCGGCAGCACGATGCGGAAGAAGATCTGCCCACGTGATGCGCCGTCGACGCGCGCGGCCTCGATGATCTCACCGGGGATCTCGGACATGAAGTTGTGCAGCAGGTAGATCGCCAGCGGCAGGGCGAACATCGAGTGCGCGAACCAGACCTGCGCGAACCCTCCGGATGCACCGAGGGGCTGCGTGACCTGGAGGCCGAACAGGTTGATCCCTCGCGAGAACGAACTCAGCAGCGGCACCAGGGCCATCTGGATCGGCACGATCTGCAGCGCGAACACGAAGATGAACAGCGCGTTGCGGCCCTTGAAGTCGATCCACGCGAACGCGTACGCGGCCATCGCGGCGACCATCAACGGCACCACGGTCGCCGGGATTGTGATCGCGATCGAGTTGATGAACGACTCCACCATCGTGAGCTGCGTCGTACCCGACTGCAGCACCTCGGCATAGTTCTCGAAAGTGACCTGGGGGTTCGCGAAGAACTCCCACCAACCGCTGCTGCGGATCTGATCCCGCGGGCGGAACGACGAGATGAACAGGCCGAGCGTCGGGATCGTCCACAGCACGGCGATCACGATCGAGCCGACCGACGCCCAGGGTCGAGAGAGCACCTTGCGGGCACGGCCAGCCGAGGCATCCAGCCGTCCGCCGGTGGTGATGGCGCGGGTAGTGGACGCTTCTTGGGTCTTCACGGTGTCGGTCATCGGATCTCCCGCTGCTTCTGAATCTGGCGCGCGTTGTAGATGACGATCGGCAGCACCAGGATGAACAGGATCACCGCGAGCGCGGCGCTGCGTCCTCCCTCGAACTTCGTGAACTGCGTGTACATCTCGTTGGCGAGCACCGACGTGTCGTAGTTTCCGCCGGTCATCGTGCGCACGATGTCGAAGACCTTCAGCGAGGCGATCGAGATCGTCGTCAAGACGACGATCAGCGCGGGGCGGATCGCCGGAATCGTGACCGATTTGAACCGCTGCCAGGCGTTCGCGCCATCGAGTTCAGCCGCTTCCAGCAGCTCGGCCGGCACTCCCTTGATCGATGCGGACAGCACGACCATCGCGAAGCCGGTCTGCACCCAGATCAGCACGACGATCAGGAACAGCGTGTTCAGCGGCGGGTTCAGCAGCCACTGCTGCGGCTCTCCCCCGAACCAGACGACGAGCTGATTCAGCAGGCCGATCTGGTCGAACTCCTTGCCGCGGTACTCGTACATGAAGCGCCAGATGATGCCGGCACCGACGAACGAGATCGCCATCGGCATGAACACCAGCACCTTGTAGATCTTCTCGCCGCGGGTCTTGTCGATGAAGACGGCGTAGGCGAGGCCGACGATCGTGGAGACGGTCGGTGTGAGCAGCACCCAGACGACGGTGTTGAGCACCACGCGGATGCCGTCGGGCTGTGTGAAGATCCACGCGTAGTTGGCGAGGCCGACGAAGTCCTTGCCTGAGGAGTTCATGAACGAGGTGACCATCGTCTGCAGCGAAGGCAGGATCAGTCCGACGAGCAGCAGCAGCATCGCCGGGGCCATGAACGCCACGAGCTGGATGAGATACCCGGTGCCCTCGCGGGAGCGGAAGTCCAACAGGAAGAAGAGCGCCCCGACGGCGACGGCGACTCCCATCGCCCAGTACCACGCGTTGAACGTCACCATCACGGCCAGCGGGATGAGCAGGCACATCGCCAGGCGGATGCCGGTGTAGAGCGCGCCCTTGCGAGGCGCGATGTCGACGAGAAGCAGGATGACGGCCACCACCACCGCGAATGCGATGACGACGATCACAGCCTGCAGGATCGGATGCATCGTGCCGATCCACTGGAAGAACGCGGTCACGTCGGTCCTTTCACCTTGTGCAGAGCGAAGCCGCCCCGAGCCTCAGCGCTCGGGCCAGCTGTTCGGATTCGAGAGAGCGGGCCGCCCGGATGGACGGCCCGCTCCGTTCCGATCAGCTCGCCGGCCAGCCGGACTCGATCTGCGTGAGAACCTCATCGGTCGGAGTTCCGTTGACCCAGGCGACCATGCCCTTCCAGAACGTGCCGGTGCCGACAGCACCGGGCATCAGGTCGGAGGCATCGAAGCGGAACGTCGTCTCCGGGTCCTGCAGGATCTTGATGGTCTCCTGGAGGATGGGGTCCTTCGCGTTCTCCGGGTCGAGCCCGTTGTTCGCGGAGGTGACGCCGCCGAGGCTCACGCGGCTGTTCGCCCACTCGGGGCTCGACAGGTATGCGAGCACCTTCTGCGTCGCCTCGCTGTCGCTGAACGCGCCGACGATCTCGCCGGCACCGGTCACCGCGTTCTCGCCAGCCTTCTCGCCCGGAAGCATGAAGGCCCAGACATCGCCGTCCTCGGCGATGTTGGTGCCTTCCGGGTAGAAGCCGGAGAGGAACGACGCCTGGTGGGTGAGCGCGCAGGTTCCTGCAGCGAGCGCGGGAGCCACGTCGCCGAAGGCCGTCGAGTTGATCGACCGGACGTCACCGAAGCCGGCGTTGACGTTCGCCGGGTTCAGCAGCACCTCGCCGACGGAGTCGAACGCCTGCTTGATCTGCGGGTCGCTGAACGGGACCTCGCCGGTGACCCACTCGTCATACACCTCGGGACCGGCCTGACGCAGCACGTAGTCCTCGACCCAGTCGGTGCCGGGCCAGCCCGTCGCCGTTCCGGATTCGAAGCCGGCGCACCAGGCGGGAGTTCCCGACGCTGCCTGGATCGCGGTGGTCAGCGCCCCCAGCTCATCGAGGGTCTTGGGGACTTCGACGCCCCATTCGGCGAACTTCGTCGGCGAGTACCAGATCCAGCCCTTGACGTTGGCCATCAGCGGCGCGCCGTAGAACGTGTCGTCGACCGTGCCGTAGTTCACCCAGTCCTCGGTCCAGTACTCGTTCGCGTTCTTCTTGACCTCTTCCGGCGCGGGCTTCAAGAAGTCGCGCTCGGCGAAGTCGGCGAACAGGCCGGGCTGCGGGAAGATCGCGATGTCCGGCGGGTTGCCACCCTGCGCGCGCGTGCCGAGCTGGGTCTCGAAGTCCTGGCTGCCCTCGTACTTGATCACGATGTCGTTCTCCTTGGCCCAATCGGCCCAGGACTCCTGCAGCAGTTCCGCCTCGGCATCGACGATCGTGCCGTAGATGGTGACCGTGTTGCCGCCACCGCCCTCGCCACCACCGTCTGGGGCACCGGGCGCTCCACATCCGGCGAGCGCGATGCCCGTGGCACCGAGCAGGGCGAGCGGCGCGAGTCGCCGGTGACGCTGTGACAGACCCATGTGAATTCTCCTCTTCGAGTACCCGGCCCCTCGCGGATGGCGATGCTGTGTGTCTCGCCGATAGGGAACCGATTCCAGGCCAACCTACTTCCCCGCGAGGACGCCGCACAATAGGCAACGATCACAAGCGCACAACCATTCGACGTATTCAGGGACGACTGGCCGCCGGTCATTGTGGAACCGGTTCCTCTCCGCGTACCCTGAGGAACCGACGGGCGCGCAGAGTTGCCCTGCCGTCGCGTACGCCGAGGTCGAGGAGGACCGATGAGCACGATCGCGGACGTCGCGGCACGTGCCGGCGTCTCCAAGGCGACCGCCAGCCGCGCCCTGACCGGACGGGGCTATGTGTCCGACGCGACTCGTTCCCGCGTCACGGAGGCCGCGCGGGAGCTCTCCTACGTCGCACACTCCTCGGCGACGAGCCTGGCCACCGGACGCACCCAGACCATCGGCGTGGTCCTGCCGTCGATCGAGCGGTGGTTCTTCGCCGAACTGCTGGCCGGTATCCAGGAGTCACTCCTGGAGCTGGACTACGACCTCGCGCTGTACAGCTTCAGGGAGGGCGCGGGCCAGCGCGCGCGTCTCTTCGAGAGCGTGCTGCCGCGCAAACGGTTCGACGGGCTCATCGTTGCGGGCATCCAGCCCGGCCCTCACGAACTCGAACGCGTGCAGCGCGCGGATCATCCACTGGTGACGGTCGGCCCGCCTGCCGACCGGGCGAGTTCCGTGTCGATCGACGACTCCGCGGCGGCGCGCATCGCGACTGAGCATCTGATCGAGCTCGGCCACACCAGAATCGCCCTTGTCGGCACCTCAGCGGATGCCGCATCCCGCAGTTTCGTCGATTCCCGACGCGTCGACGGCTATCGGGACGCGATGTCGTCCGCCGGTCTCGGGTCGCACCTGCGGGTCGCCGACGGCGTGGAGGCCGGCGCCGGCACCATGCCGGACGGGTACGCGGCCGCCGCCGAGCTCCTCGGCGATCGGCGCGACCGGCCGACCGCGATCGTCGGCATCTGCGACGAGGCTGCGATCGGCGCGATCATCGCCTCGCGCCGGCTCGGAATCTCGGTGCCGGCAGAACTGAGCGTCGTCGGCATCGACGATCATCAGCACGCCGAGATGTTCGCGCTGACCACGATCCGGCAGCGGCCGCGCGAGCAGGGCGCTCAGGCCGTCCGTCTTCTGCAGCAGCGGATCGAGGACCCCGCCATTCCGGTCGAGCACGTGGTGGCGGCATCCGCTCTCGTGGTGCGCAACTCCACCGCTCCGGCGCGCTGACCAGGACCAGGGACGCACGAAAGCCCCGGGGCGAACCCCGGGGCTTTCGCAAGCGTTCAGACGCATTCAGGACGGGGCGCTCTACGCCTCGACCCGAACAGGATTACTTGAGGGTAACCGTTGCGCCTGCCTCTTCGAGGGCAGCCTTGGCCTTCTCGGCAGCTTCCTTGGTCGCGCCTTCGAGGACGGCCTTCGGTGCACCGTCGACGACAGCCTTGGCCTCGCCGAGGCCGAGCGAGGTGAGCTCGCGGACCGTCTTGATGACCTGGATCTTCTTGTCGCCAGCAGCCTCGAGGACGACGTCGAAGGAGTCCTTCTCCTCGACCTCTTCAGCAGCAGCGCCGCCAGCGCCGGCAACGGCGACGGGGGCAGCAGCGGTGACCTCGAACTTCTCCTCGAACGCCTTCACGAAGTCGTTGAGCTCGACAAGGGTCAGGCCAGCGAACTGCTCGAGCAGCTCCTCGGTGGTGAGCTTCGCCATGATGTATCTCCTAATAGATGGGGTTTGTGAAAAAGATCGCCGGTCGCTTACGCGGCCTGTGCGGTCTCCAGCTTTTCGCGAAGCGCGTCGATGGTAGCCGCAGCCTTGCCCATCGTCGCCTTCATCATGCCCGCAGCCTTCGCCAGCAGAACCTCACGGCTCTCGAGCGCGGCGTACTTGTTGACCTCGTCGGCGGTGAGGGCGTTGCCCTCGAAGATGCCGGACTTGATCACGAGAAGCGGGTTCGCCTTGGCGAAGTCACGCAGAGCCTTGGCGGTGGCGACGAAGTCACCGTGCACGAATGCGACGGCGGACGGACCCTTGAGGTCGTCATCCAGCGCACTGATCCCCGCGTTGTTCGCGGCGATCTTGGTCAGCGTGTTCTTCACCACGGCGTACTCGGCGTCCTGACGGATGCTGTTGCGCAGCTGCTTGAGCTGGGCAACCGTCAGACCGCGGTACTCGGTCAGCAGGACGGCGTTCGAGTTCTCGAATGACTTCGTGAGCTCGGCGACCGATGCATCCTTCTGCGCCATGGTCACTCCTTGGTGTCTACGAGGCGCCTCACGGTGGTGAGGCACCGACCTCGACCGCCTATGGAACAGGATCTGCACACAAAAAAGCTCCGGCGCAAGCGCACGGAGCTTTGAAAAGTTCGTGACACCTGCGCGGGCCCCTGCATTACAGAGCTTCAATCCTCATGCACTTGCGCGCACGACGATGACCAGCGGTCTTCGGTTGGGATAACTGTACCCCACGGCATCCGCCGTCCCCAAATCGAGAGAGCGGCACGTCCTGCCGCGACGGAGGCGTCGGGGCTACGGTGGTCGCATGACCGATGCGACCACGCTGGTGATCTTCGGGGCCTCCGGTGACCTCACCTCCCGCCTCCTGCTTCCGGCACTCGGCCAGCTGCTCGTGCACGAGCCGTCGCGCCGGGTGCGGCTGATCGGCGCCGACCGCGAAGACTGGACCGATCGTGAACTCGACGAGCTCGTGCGCACGGCGTTCGCAACCGTGGAGGCGGAGGGGGCGGCATCCCGCGTGGATGCGTCCTACCGTCGCACCGACATTACCCGCGCCGACGATCTGAACGCGTTGCTGGGCGAGTGCTCGGGCCAGGTCGCACTGTACTTCGCCGTGCCGCCCAGCGTCACCACGGCCGCCTTCGAGGCCCTCACCGCGGAGATGCTCCCCGAGGGTGCGGTGCTCGTTCTGGAGAAGCCGTTCGGCACCGACGAGGAGAGCGCCCGGCTCCTGAACCGGACGCTCGCCGGTCTGGTCGCCGAGAGCCAGGTGTTCCGCGTGGACCACTTCCTCGGCCGATCCACGACGCTGAATCTGCTCGGCGCCCGATTCGCCAATCGCGTGCTCGAACCGCTCTGGTCTGCGGAGAGCATCGAGTCGGTCGACATCGTCTACGACGAGCAGCTGGGGCTGGAGGGGCGCGCCGGGTACTACGACTCGGCCGGCGCCATGGTCGACATGATCCAGAGCCACCTCCTGCAGGTGCTGGCGGTGCTCGCCATGGAGGAGCCGGCCACCCTCGACGAGGTGGACTTCCGTGCGGCGACCAGTGCCGTGCTGCGAGCGACATCGGTCTGGGGCGATGACCCCACGTCCTCATCGCGACGCGCCAGGTACACCGCCGGCACCGTCGCGGGCACGGACAAGCCGTCTTACGTCGACGAGCCCGGCGTCGATCCAGCTCGCCGCACGGAGACGCTCGCCGAAGTGACGTTCGAAGTGCGCAACGCGCGCTGGGCAGGCGTGCCCTTCACCCTTCGTTCCGGCAAGGCGATCGGAGACCCCGCGCGGGAGATCGTCGTGCGCTTCCGTCCGGTTCGGCACGTTCCGATCGGTCTCACCGGCTCGGCCGAGGGCGCGGTGCTGCGCTTCTCGCTCGGTCCCGATCGGATCTCCCTCGAGTTGAACGTCAACGGCGCCGATGATCCGTTCGAGCTGGAGCGCGCCACGCTCTCCGCCGACCTCGGCGAAGGAGCGCTGAAGGCGTACGCCGAGGTGCTCTCCGGTGTTCTCGACGGCGACCCGATGCTCGCGGTGCGCGGAGACGCCGCCGAGGAGAGCTGGCGGATCGTCGAACCGATCCTGCAGGCCTGGAAGAACGGCGACGTGCCCCTCGACAAGTACGTCGCGGGCTCCCCGGGCCCTGCGGGGTGGGATGCTCCTGCGGGGTGGGATGCTCCGGCGGGGTTGGATGCTCCGCATCCGGACTCACCGCGCTGATTCGCCGGACTCCGGTCGGATCTCGCCGAGACCCACACCTCTCGCCGAGACCCCGTCATGTAGACGTGGGTTTCGGCGAGAAGCGTGGGTATCGGCGCCGGCCAAGGGGGCGACAAGTCATCCGGGCGGACGGATGCCGAAGGCGCGGAGCCGCCGACCCAGCTGCTCCGCCGTCTCGATGTGCTCGGAACCCCAGCGGGCGAAGCCCCAGCCCGCGACACCGCGAACGGCATCCTCCCTGTACTTCTCGTCGAGGACCGCTTCTCCCACGGATCGTCCGCCGCGCAAATCGGCGTCGAGATACTTCCGCTTCCCGTCGAACTCCCCGAAGCGACGCGCGCTGGGAAGGCGAAGTCCAGCCAGTAGTCCTCGCCGTTCGGGCCGACCACCCGAGTCTGCAACGGCACGCTCCTGAACCCAAGCCTGTGCAATTGCAATCGGCTCACGCTCTCCCCGGGAAGCTGTGCACGCCCATCAGCGAACTCGATCACCCTTCGCGCCCGTCGAATCCCGCGCACGCTCACCCGGTCGGCCCGTTCCCCGAGTGCGAGACGCCACTCGTCGGCGAGATCTTCGTTCTGCACATGGCCGACGACGGCCAGCCGGCGCAACGCCGCATCCGCGCAGGACACGGCTGCCTCCTCGGACATCGTGCACGCTAGATCGAGGACGGTGCGATCCAAAGACGTGCAGCGGATGCCCTCGACCTCATCGACATCTCGCCGAGCCAGTTGAACATCGTGATGAACGACCCCGAAACGGGTCTTGGAATGGCTCGCTCCGCCGAGCGCGACGTGGACATGCTTCGGCGCCAGCCGATACAACGGCAGCCTACGGAGAACGCCGGCTGAAGAAAGCATGAACACCGGCCCGGGGAGGTCGGAGCTGAGATGGGTCGCGATGACCTGGAGCAGATGGCGCCCCTCGTTCCACAGGTCACGCCATGCTTCACCGTCGACATACCAGCCGCGCCGAACACGCACGAGACCGCTCGTCGCGACCAGCATCCGGATCTCACGCTCAGAACGACCACTTTCGCGCAGCTGCGCACGCGTGAGCAGCAACTCGCGGCCCTCCGAGATGGTGATGTTTCTTGGCATCCCTCATCCTGTGGCATTCAGGATTTGCGATCCGGGTGCGAACGCACGAGGTGTGGAAGACCGGCACCGACGCTGTGCTGTGCAGGATTACTGAAGCCCTGGTGGCCTCCCTCGTCGAGACCCACCCTTCTCGTCGAGACCCCGTCATATGGACGTGGGTCTCGGCGAGAAGTGTGGGTCTCGGTGACCGTTCCGTTCCGGATGAGGGCGGAGCGGCCGCGACGGCGGCGTGGGAGGAGACATGACGTCGGCGGGCCGGGATAGTCTCGAGAGGTGACCCCAGAACTCGCTGCGCGTATCGTCGCGGACTCGCGCGATCGGGTGGCGTGGATGCGCGCGCGATCGCGCGGCATCACGGCGACAGACGTGGCCGGTCTCACCGGAGACAAGTCGATCGTCCGGGCAGCGGATGCCAAGCTCGGCGGCGGTCCGCGCTTCGGCGGCAATGCCTATACCGACCACGGCCGTCGTCGGGAACCGGAGATCGCCAGCTGGGTCGCCGCGACCCACGGCATCCTGCCCTCGTCCGCCCTGTTCCGCGCCGAGGTCGAGCACCGACACCTCGCCACCCCCGACGGCGTCGCGGTGGATGCCGCCGGCCGTGTGCAGCTCGCCGAGATCAAGACCACCAACAAGGCGTGGCGCGGCATCCCCCGCACCTATCTGCGCCAGATCTGGTGGCAGCAGCACGTGCTCGGCGCCGAACGGACCCTGTTCGTGTGGGAGGAGCACGTCGACTTCTCGCCGATCCACGAAGAGCCGAAGTGCGTCTGGATCGACCGCGACGACCGTGAGATCGCGAAGCTCGTCGGGCTCGCCACCGACCTCATCGACGAGCTGTACCGCCGCACCACGGGGCAGCAGGCGCCTGCACGGCCGGTGGATGCCGCCGCCAGCCGTCGTGCCGAACTCCGCGAGCGCGACGCGTTCCGCGCGCTCGCCCTCGCTGACTGACTCACGCCTCAGGTACAGGTGTTGTTGCCGCCGAGCCCGAGCAGCCCCCCGACCGAGAGTGTCTTCGTGGCAGCCTGAGACGCCCAAGAGGTTCCGGCGATCGCCTCCACCCTCACGGTGTTCGTCGAACCGAGCAGGCTCCCGAGAAGGGTGTTGAGCAGTCCGGAGGAGATCGTCGACGTGTACGTGTAGGGCCCAGCGCCGCTCTGGGTGATGTTGGCCGGAGCGACCGTCACATTGTTGATCGACAGTCGCTCGTTCGCTTTGACGTACGGAGAGGTCCATACGATCGTGAACCCGGTGAAGGTACCGAGAAAACTCGTCACCGTGCAGCTGGTGACGACCGGGGTCTCCAGCGTGGCCGCGGTGAGCGTCGCCGTCGTGTGTTCCGAATCGGTGAAGGCCGCGTCTGTGACCTGAGCCGAGGGGGCGAGGCTGATTCCGACGAGCAGGATGGCTCCGATGACCCCGGCGAGCATGCGGTGACGCGACGACGCATTCATCGGGTCGCCCCCTCGTCACCGTCACCACGACGTCGCCGCCGTGCGAACAGCAAGACGCCGCCGACCAGCAGCAGAACCACTCCCCCGCCCAGGATCCACGGCACGACGGGAGACATGCCGGTGGCTGGCAGCTCACCACCGGGTCCGACGGCGACCGACTCACCGGCACCGTCGGCGTGCACACGCATCGTCGCTCCCTCACCCTCCGCCGCCGCGCCCAACGAGATCTCCAGACGGAGGTAGGCGATGTCGGTGGCCGCGATGTCGAGGAGCGCCGTCGTGTTGCCGTCCCGCGGAATCTCCCATGCCGTCTCCAGCGCAGTCGCACCGACGGGGCACCCCGTCTCTTCCCACGCCACCGCGCAGATCGACACATCGACAGTGAGCGGTGCGGCGCCGGCGGCGCTCACTCCGATCGCGATCTTTCCCGGATCGGGCGCATCCGCACTCACTTCGACGTCCCACCGCACCTCCTGACCGGGCATCATGCGCGAGGCCGCCTCCCAATCGGCGACCGAGACGAGACGCAGGTACTGCCCCTGCACGACCTCCGTCGCGGATGCGGCCCACGCCGGCGCCGAGAACGTGCCGAGCACGGCGAACGCGACGCACCCGGCGAGCGCGGCGACGGCCGCGGCGTAGCGCCTCCTCACGGTCCGCTCCTGTCGCTTCGCGGTTCCTCCACGGTCCGGCGGGGGCGGTGCGATTCGCGGGGCCAGAACGCCCAGCCCACGAGCAACGCGGCAGCGACGGTGATGCCGCCGAGCACGAAGGGGTTCCCCAGGGCGACGACGAAGGAAGCGATGCCGGGTATGGCGAAGCGGACGATGCGGACCTCGTCCACCGCGTAGGGGAACGGGTCGTCCTGGGCGTTGGCATCTCCTCGCATCGTGATGATCCGAGCGGCATCCGTCTCCCCCGGCGCCACAGACGTCACCCGGTGGGTGACGGGCAGCTCGGGGTCGCGATCGACCGTGACGATGTCGCCGACGGCGATCTCGGATGCCGGTATCCGCTGCACGACGGCGACCGATCCGGCCGGAATGGTCGGCGACATCGAGCCGGTACGGAACATCATCAGAGTGATGTTCGAGGTGAAGGCGAGGATCACCAGCACGATGCACACCGCTCCACCCGCCGCGGCGACCCACAGCAGGATGTCGGCGAGCGTCCGCCCGACGGCCGTGCGCGTCCCACCGACCTGGAGAGGCGGCGACCCGCCGTCGGCATCGCGCGAGCGCTCACGCAGTTCGCGCCGGCTGCTCGGCGTCGTCATCTCCTCCTCCATCGCTCCTCCGCTCGTCACGACGCCGTCGCGGCGAACTCCCACGTGGCGGTGAGCGTGAGCCCCTGAGCCGTATTGGGGGCCGCCGCGGGCAGCGTGACCTCGAAGCAGTAGTTGACCTGGGCCCCCGCATTCGCGGTGAGAGCCTGGGAACTCGTCGCCCCCGTCACCAGCGTGGCGTTCACGGGCAGACCCGCGACCGCCGTGCCCGTGCCGAAGTTGGCCGCATTGCACGTGGTCTGGGTGATGGTGCGCACACTGTAGGTGAGGTGTGCGCCGAGCCCCGCACCGTTGCCGGCCCCAGCTTTGAGCTGCACCGATCCAGCCACGGAGGGGTTGATCGTGCGCACGCTGAACAGCGCGTACACCGTCGCACCCGGGGTCATCGCCGCAGCGGTCGCCGGCAGCTGGAACGGCAGCGTGGCTCCGGGTGCGGTCGGATGCTCGCTGAACGCCACCCCGTCGGTCGCACCGACGATCCCGAAGCGCCCGGCCGTGAAGTTCGCAGTCGTATGCTCTGAGTCGTTCCAGGCCGCGAGGGTCATGGCGGCGCCCACGCCGAAGACGAGCCCGCTCGCGAGAACGGCCCGTATCCGGCGGGAGCGCAGCCGCCTCGCCTCCCGCATGCCTTTGCGGGTCGACACGTGATCAGCTCGTCGAGGTCGCCGTGAACTGCCACGTCGCCGTGGCGGCTTCACCCTGCGTCAGTCCGGCTCCGGCCGTGACCTCGAAGCAGAGCTGCACGGGGGCGCCTGCGTCGGTCACCGGTGCGCCGTTCGCGAGGTTCTCGGTGACTCCCGCCGTGAAGGCGCTCAGTGTCGCTCCCGATGCGACGACGTCTGCTCCGGCGATGCCCGCCGCATCGCAGGTCGCTGCCGCGTCGATCGAGTACACCGTGTACGACAGATTCTCCGCGTTCGAGGAGGCATCCGGCGACGCGGTCACACCGGCCGCGTCGAGCGTGGCATCCGTCGTCGTGTCGGCGGCGAGTCGCACCCAGAACGGCGCGTAGACCGTCTGGCCAGGGGCCATGTTGCTCGCCACCGCAGGCAGCTGGAAGACGAGCGTCGCAGCGGTTTCGGGCGGGGTCGCCCCCGTGTTGTGGCTCGCATAGCCCGCGGCTGCGGACGTCGTCGAACCTTCCAGATCGAATGCGCCGGCGGTGAACGTGCCGGTCGCGAATTCGGAGTCGTTCCAGGCCGCGAGTGTCACTGCCGCACCGACGCCGAGCACGAGCCCGCCCGCCAGAATCGCCAGAACCTTGCGCTGATTTGCCTTCGTTGCCATGTCAGTCTTCCCCCCTCAGGGATTTGGGTTGTGCGCGCGAATGCCTTCGCGACCTTCCCCAGCGGCCGACATCTTGCGTTTCACTCATCATCGTTGAACGCCGCCGCAACCACAACGGGGCAAAGTCACGATCGGGTACTGCGTGCTCCGGATGCCGACACCTCGTGGCCCGGCCGCCCGACCACTCGGAGATAGTTGACGAGACTCAACCAGTTGACGTATAGTTGATCTTCGTCAACTTTCTCGTGCGCGCCAGTGCTGTCGCAGCATCCACACTCCACTGCGAAAGGTCGCCCATGACCACCGACTCCCCCGTTCGGATGACGCACCGCCAGGTGCTCGAGGCCCTCACCGGCCTCCTGCTCGGCATGTTCGTATCGATGATCGCGGCCACCGTCGTCTCCACGTCGATGCCGGTCATCGTTCACGACCTCGGCGGCGACCAGGCCGCCTACACCTGGGTGATCACCGCGACGCTGCTGACCACGGCGATCTCCACCCCGATCTGGGGCAAGCTCGCCGACCTCTTCAACCGCAAGCTGCTCATCCAGATCGCCCTCGTGCTCTTCGTCGTCGCGACGGCTGCTGCCGGCTTCGCGCAGGACACCGGCACGCTCATCGCCTTCCGCGCCGTGCAGGGTCTCGGTGCGGGTGGCCTGGCCGCGCTCAGCCAGGTGATCATGGCCGACATCATCAGCCCGCGCGAGCGCGGTCGCTACATGGGACTCTTCGGTGCCGTGATGGCGGTCGCGACCGTCGGCGGTCCGCTGCTCGGCGGCTGGATCACCGACACGGCAGGCTGGCGCTGGAACTTCTTCGTCGCGCTGCCTTTCGCGGTCGCCGCCCTGATCCTGCTTCAGAAGACGCTGCACATCACCGCGCAGCAGGCCCGCAAGGTCTCGATCGACTACGCCGGCATCGTGCTGCTGTCCACGGCGGTGTCGCTGCTGCTCATCTGGATCACCAACGCCGGATCGAACTTCGACTGGTGGGGCACCGAGACGATCCTGATGCTCGGCGGGGTCGTCGTCGCCACCGTCGCGTTCATCATCGTCGAGTTGAAGGTGCGCGAGCCGCTGATCCCGCTCTCCCTTTTCCGCAACCGCACGTTCACCCTGTCCGTGCTCGCCTCGATCTCCATCGGCATCTCGATGTTCGGCACCTCGGTGTACCTCGCCCAGTACATGCAGCTCTCCCGCGGCGCCTCTCCCACCGAGGCCGGCCTGATGACGCTGCCGATGATGGCGGGACTCCTCATCGCATCGATGCTGATCGGACAGCTCGTCACCCGCTACGGGCGCTGGAAGGGCTACCTGATCCTCGGCGCCGTACTCCTGCTCGCGGGCACCGCGCTGCTGTCGACGCTGCACTACGATACGAACTTCGTGCTCGTCTCCGTGTACATGTTCCTCACCGGCGCCGGCCTCGGGATGACGATGCAGAACCTCGTGCTCATCGTGCAGAACACGGCCAAGCCCGCCGAGATGGGAGTCGCCAGCTCCGGCGTCACCTTCTTCCGCAGCCTCGGCGGCACGATCGGGGTCTCGGTGATGGGGGCTGTGGTGGCGAACACCATCACCACGCTCTTCGCCGACGGCAAGGAACGGCTCGCGACGGCGATCGCCGGGCTCGGCGAACAGGGTGCGGCGGTCGCTGCGGAACTCGCCAGCGGCACCCTTCCCGAGGTGCGCCTGCTCCCCGATTCGGTGCGCGTCATCGTCGAGGACTTCTACGCCCAGGGCATCTCGCAGGCCTTCCTCATCGGCGTGCCACTCGCCTTGCTGAGCCTCATCGCGATCCTGTTCCTGCCGAACGTGCCGCTCACGAAGATGACCACCAGCGAGCGGGCGGAGGCGGATGCCGCAGAGCACGTCGTCGAGGATGCCGCCGAAGTGGCACTCGCCGACGCGACAGCGATGTCCGGCGCGCCGACCGGCAGCGTCACGGTCGTCGCAGCATCCGGTGCGAGGCGTGGCGATGGATCGGGCGAGAAGCGCGATGGCGGGGTCGGCGATGTCCGCGGCTGAGTCCACCGTCGGTGGCGAATCCTCCGAGGCGCGGGCCGTCGCGGTCCGCGCACTCGAGGCGGAGTTCAGCGAACTGATCACCCACATCCGGCGGATCCTCATGGAGAACGCCAATCGCGTGAGCCCCGGCATGCTCCCCGGCGCCTACAAGACGCTCACCACGATCGCGCGCTGCGAGCAGGTGACGGTATCAACCCTTGCCGAGCGGATGCTGGTGGACAAGAGCCAGGCCAGCCGCATGGTCCGCGAGCTCGAGGAACTCGGGCTGATCGAGCGCTCCACGGATCCCAGTGACGGTCGTTCCTTCCTCCTGCGCGCCACACCGCTCGGCACCGAGCGACTGGCCGCCGCCCGACTGCCGCAGGAGGGGATGCTCATGAAGACTCTCGAGGAATGGAGTCTGCGCGACATCGACAGTCTCACCCGCCTGCTGCACGCGCTCGCGACCGGAGCGACACCGGACCGCCCGGCCTAGACCGCCGCCGGCGGCCCGGGGAGGACCCGGCGCGCCTCTGCCGCGACCTCGGCCGCAACGGTGTCCAGGAGCTCCGAGCGCAGGTTCCACTGCTGCCAGAACAACTTCACGCGCAGTGTCGGCCCGCCGAGGGCGATCAGCCCGTCTGGCTGCTGGGGCACCGGCAGCATTCCCCATCCGAGCCCCAGCGCCACAGCGAGCGCGTAATCGTGCGATGCCGGCACGTAGTGCCGTGGAACGCCCTGGTGCGAAACGCCCTGAGCCTGGAGCCATTCGTGCTGCAGGGTGTCGCGGCGGTCGAAATCGACGAAAGGGGCAGCGGCGAGAGCGTCCGGCGTCATCCCGCCGCGGAACCACCGATCGGCGAAGGTCTTCGTCGCCATCGCCCGATACTCGAGCACGCCGAGCGGCGACACCGAGCATCCGGCCACCGGCGTCTCTTCACTGGTCACGGCGGCCATCACGGTGCCGGATTCCAGCAGCCTGGCCGTGAAGTTCTGATCATCGCGATGCAGGTCGAAGTCGAGATCATGGCGGTCGGCGAGGCGTGCGAGCGGCGGCAGGAACCAGGTCGCCATCGAGTCGGCGTTGACGGCGAGCGGAATGCTGATGCGCTGCGTTCCGCCCTCGGCATCCATGCCGGCGAGCGCATCACGCTCCAGCAGGGCGATCTGGCGGGCCAGGCGCACGACCGCCTCCCCCGTCTCGGTCAGCCGAGCCGGCTTCGAGCGCACGACGAGGACGCGTCCGAGCTGCTGCTCCAGCGTCTTGAGCCGCTGACTCACCGCCGACGGCGTGATCTGCAGTCGGCGAGCGGCCGCGTCGAGCGTTCCCTCGTCCACGACGGCCGCCACGGTGGCAGCGAGCTCCGGATCGATCCTCACATAAGCCATGCTAATGCTGCAGTAGGAATCTTCGCTGGTGCTGTTCTCTCGTAGCTCCTACCGTGGAAGCATGCTCTCCCTCCTCGCCGGCCTCGGCCTCGGCCTCTCCCTGATCGTCGCCATCGGCGCGCAGAACGTCTTCGTGCTGCGCCAGGGGATCCGCCGCGAGCACGTGCTGGCCGTCGTCGCGATCTGCGCGGTGTCGGATGCCGTGCTCATCATCGCGGGCGTCGCCGGCCTGGGCTTCGTCATCGCGACCGCACCCTGGCTCGTCGTCGTCGCCCGCTGGGCGGGGGCGCTGTTCCTGCTCGGCTACGGCCTGCTCGCTGCACGACGAGCCTGGAAAGGTGGAGACGATGCACTGCGGGCGGAAGCCGGCGACTCCTCCGATGCCGCGCCCGCGGCATCCGGCGGCACGGCCACCGCCACACGTACCGCCACGCGCACCGCCCTGGCCCCGGTCATCCTCACGGTGCTCGCGCTGACCTGGCTCAACCCGCACGTCTACCTCGACACGGTACTCATGCTGGGCTCGATCTCGGCCACACACGGCGAGAACCGCTGGCTGTTCGCCGCCGGCGCCGTCGCCGCCAGCATCCTCTGGTTCACCGCGCTGGGCTTCGGCGCCCGTTATCTCGGCCGGTGGCTGCGTACCCCGCGCTCGTGGCGCATCCTCGACGCGATCATCGCTGTGATCATGATCGCCCTGGCGATCAGTCTCGTCCTGCCCGTGCTGCACCCCTGACGCGCTCGGCGCGAGGCGAGGTCACGCGCCGTCGAGTGGACGCATGATCCGGGTGAGGAACCGCTGGGTGCGTTCGTGCTGCGGAGCACTGAAGAGCTTCTCCGGCGGGCCCTCCTCGACGACGACTCCGGCATCCAGGAACAGCACGTGGTCGGCCGCCTCCCTGGCGAAGCTCAGTTCGTGCGTGACGACCGCCATCGTCCAGCCCTCATCGGCGAGCTCCTTGATGACGAGGAGCACTTCGCCGACGAGTTCGGGGTCGAGGGCACTGGTCGGCTCATCGAAGAGCAGCAGGTCAGGCTTGAGCGCGAGCGCACGGACGATGCCGACCCGCTGCTGCTGACCGCCGGAGAGCTGATGCGGCCGCGCGTTCTCCTTGTCGGCCAGGCCGACGCGAGCGAGCAGTACCTGCGCCTCGGCGACGACCTCGTCCTTCGGGCGACCGTGCACCCGCCACGGGCCTTCGATCACGTTCTCCAGCACGGTGAGGTGCGGGAACAAGTTGTGGTGCTGGAACACCATCGCGGAGCGGTCTCGCAGTGCGAAGCGCTGCTTCGCATCCGGGCGCGCGGCGAAGTCGATATCGGGGCCGTCGTGCACGGCGATGGTGCCGGCATCCGGCCGTTCGAGCCCGTTCAGCGAACGCAGCACCGTGGTCTTTCCCGAGCCGCTGGGTCCGATGAGGACCACGACCTCTCCGCGATGCAGCGTGAGGTCGATGCCGCGCAGCACCTCGTTGTCACCGAAACTCTTGTGCAGGCCGCGGGCCGTGAGCAGCGCCTCGGCTGGTTCAATTCGCGACACGGCTGTCCAATCTCTTCTCCAGAGCGCTCTGACCCGTCGACAGCACCAGGCAGAACACCCAGTACACGAGCGCGGCCGTCAGATAGATCACCATGAACTGGTAGGTCGACGCCGCGATCTGCTGCGACACCTTGAACAGCTCGGTCACCAGGATCAGCGATGCGAGCGAGGTGTCCTTCACCAGAGAGATGAACGTGTTCGACAGCGGCGGCACCGATACCCGCGCCGCCTGCGGCAGGATGACTCGCGTCAGCGTGCGAGTGCGCCCCATCCCGACCGTGTATGCCGCCTCCCACTGCCCCTGGGGAACCGAGAGGATCGATGCCCTGATCACCTCGGCCGCGTAGCCGCCCACATTCAACGAGAAGGCGATGATCGCGCACGGCCAGGGGTCGATGGTGACCCCGATCGAGGGCAAGCCGTAGAAGATCACGAACAGCTGCACGAGCAGCGGCGTGCCGCGAATGATCGAGATGTAGACGCGTGCGAACCCCGAGACGACCGAGCGCGTCGAGATGCGCATCAGCGCGATCCCGAGCGCGATCACCAGGCCCAGCGCGAACGAGCTCAACGCCAGCGGGATGGTCCCGACCAGCCCTGCGAGGGCGATCGGCCCGATCGACGTGAGGAACAGCTCCCAGGGCTCCACAGGCTACTCGGTGACGTCGGCGCCGAAGTACTTGTCGCTGATCTCGGCCAGAGTGCCGTCGGCGCGCAGCTCCTCGAGCGCGGCATCCACGGCGTCGACGAGGGCCTGCTTGTCCTTCGTGAACACGAACGCCTGCTGACCGGCTTCCTCGGTCTCGGCGGCGATCTTCAGTCCGGTGGGACCGTCGGTCGTCTCGTAGTCGAGGAAGGTGAGCTTGTCGTTGATGGTGGCGTCGACGCGCCCCTGCTTGAGGAGGGTGACAGCCTGAGCCCACCCTTCGACGGGCTCGACGGTGGCGCCGGACTCGGTGGCGAGTTCGTTCCAGTTGCTCGTGAGCGACTGCGCGGTCTTCTTGCCCTTGAGGTCGTCGAATGACGTGATCGAGTCGTCATCCTCGGCGACGACGATCACGCCCGGCGAAACGGTGTACGGCGTGCTGAAGAGGTACTCCGCCTCGCGCTCGTCGTTGATGGTCACCTGGTTCGCGATGACGTCGAAGCGCCCGGCGTCGAGGCCGGCGAAGATCGCATCCCACTGCGTCTCCTGGAACGTGACCTCGAGGTCGAGCTTTTCGGCGACGGCCTCGATGATCTCGACGTCATAGCCGGTCAGGTCGCCCGTGCCTCCGTCTGCGTGGAAGCTGAACGGGCGGTAGGTGCCCTCGGTCGCGACCGTGAGGGTGCCGTCGGCGACGAGGCCGAAGTCGGACGCCGAGCCGCTGTCATCGGACGCGCCGGTCTTCTCGGGTGCGGTCGCGCCGCTGCAGGCCGTGAGCGCGGCGGCGGTGAGGACGAGGGCGGTGACGGCGATGAGACGACGGGACATGGGCGGGACCCTCCTGGGGTGCGGTTCGCGCTGATGCTGTGGGGCGCGGTGATCGGGTGGAACTCACTCAGCGTACGCGCGCACGGGTGACACGCGATATCGGATGACGTCGGATTGCGGCCGAGACGTGCCCGGACGCGGAAATGCCCCCGCCGAAGCGGGGGCATTTCTGTGAGTCAGACTCAGATGGCGTTGACGTCCAGCGGGATGCCGGGGCCGAACGTGGTCGACACCGCACCCTTCTGGATGTAGCGGCCCTTGGAGCTCGACGGCTTGAGGCGGACGATCTCCTCGAGCGCTGCGTCGATGTTCTCGTTCAGCTGCTCGGTGGTGAAGGACGCCTTGCCCACGACGAAGTGCACGTTGGCGTGCTTGTCGACGCGGAACTCGATCTTTCCGCCCTTGATCTCCTCGACGGCCTTGGCCGGGTTCGGGGTCACGGTGCCGGTCTTCGGGTTCGGCATCAGGCCACGCGGACCCAGCACCTTTCCGAGACGACCGACCTGGCCCATGAGCTCCGGGGTGGAGACTGCTGCGTCGAAGTTGGTCCAGCCATCGGCGACGCGCTGGATGAGCTCGGCGCCGCCGACCTCATCCGCACCAGCGGCGATCGCCGCCTCGGCCGCGGGGCCGGTGGCGAAAACGATGACGCGGGCGGTCTTGCCGGTTCCGTGGGGCAGGATGACGGTGCCGCGCACCATCTGGTCTGCCTTGCGGGGGTCGACAGCGAGCTTCAGCGCGACCTCGACGGTCGAGTCGAACTTCGCGGAGCCGGTCTCCTTCGCCAGGGCGACGGCCTCAGCGGGAGTGTAGAAACGGTCTGCCTCGATCTTCTCGGCGGCAGCCTTGTAAGCCTTGGACTTGGTAGCCATGATTATTCTCCTCAGCCCTCGACCGTGATGCCCATGGAACGAGCTGTGCCGGCGATGATCTTCGAGGCGGCCTCGATGTCGTTCGCGTTCAGGTCAGCCTGCTTGGTCTCGGCGATCTGACGGACCTGCTCCTTGGTGATCTTCGCCACCTTGACGGTGTGCGGGGTCGCCGATCCCTTGGGGACGCCGGCGGCCTTCTTGATGAGCTCCGCAGCGGGCGGGGTCTTCAGGACGAACGTGAAGCTGCGGTCCTCGTAGACGGTGATCTCCACGGGGATGACGTTGCCGCGCTGCGACTCGGTCGCGGCGTTGTACGCCTTGCAGAACTCCATGATGTTGACGCCATGCTGACCGAGCGCGGGCCCGATCGGCGGCGCCGGGTTGGCTGCACCGGCGTTGATCTGAAGCTTGATCAGGCCGGTCACCTTCTTCTTCGGTGCCATTCTCTTTCCTTTCATCGAATCGGATGCGGAGCATCCGTTTCTCCCGCGAATCCGGCGGTTCCGGACTGCGGTCGTCCGCGCGCACGCCGAAGCGGCACACAAACCACGTAAGTCTACCCGATCAACGACGCTCCCGCGATTCGGCGGCCTCCCCGCGGTACAGGGCGGCGATCCGTTCGCCGAGTTCGCGGAGCGCAGTCCTCACCTCGGCAGGCTCGACGACCTCCGCGGCGCTCGTCCACCCCGCGAGCTGCTCCGCCAGAGCATCCACTCTGTGCGCCTGCACCTCGACCCGCACCCGCCCGTCCCGGTCCGGAGGATCATCCAGCGGCTGCGCCTGCACTCCGAACCGGTCGCAGAGCGCCCGCACCGCCCAGGGCTCCACCCTCACCACCGCGCGTACCGCTCCACGAAAGCCTTCGACCCGCTCGACCATCTCGGCCCACACACGCGGCCGATCGAAGCCCGCTGGAGCGATGCCCCGCTCGGACAGCACGCGCGACCCCTCGATCCGATCCGCGCGGTACGTCCGCACGCGGCTCTCGTCCGCGACATCTGCCCCCTCGACGACTGGAGCTGCGATCAGATACCACCGCACCCCGCGACTGCCGATCATCAGAGGGACGACCTCTATGGAAGCAGCGCCGCGCGAGCCGCGATACTCCAACTGCACCCGACGATCGTCCGCGATGGCACGTTGCAACTCGGCGACCACCGGCGGTGCCGCATCGTTCTCGGTGACACCCCACGGCGCATCTCGCACGGTCGCTGCCGCGACACGTTGTGCTCCGGCGCGGAACGGTTCCGGCATCGCACGCACGAGCTTTCGCATGGCCGCGATGCGCTCAGGACTCGCCGTGTCGCTCTGGGTGAGGCCGATGAGGAGCGACGTGACCTCACCTTGCGTGAGTCCGGTGAGGTCGGTGCGCGCTCCGCCGATCAGGCGCCATCCTCCTCCCCTGCCTCGCGTCGGATAGATCGGAACACCCGACATCG
Organism: Microbacterium sp. LTA6; assembly: GCF_045690355.1. Lineage (NCBI taxonomy): Bacteria > Bacillati > Actinomycetota > Actinomycetes > Micrococcales > Microbacteriaceae > Microbacterium > Microbacterium sp. LTA6. The sequence goes on along the minus strand of NZ_CP147855.1, from coordinate 2,388,315 downwards.
CCAGGGCTTCCAGGTCTCGTCGCGCCGTCGGCACCGACACTTCGAGCTCTGCCGCCAGCTCGGCCGCCGTGATCTGCGGACGCCCCTGAAGCAGCAGCAGGGCCTGGATGAGACGGTCGGCGCGAATCTCTCAACCTCTTTTCTGAAGTGATCAATTGATGATCACTTCAGCTACGAGCATAGAAGAAACAACCGATTCAGAAGGAGAATCTCATGTTCCGTGGTCTCGCAAATCTCAACCTGGTCGCCGATGACATGTCCGCAGCGGTCGCCTGGTACACGACCGTCTTCGACTCCGCGCCCTACTTCGTCCGGCCGGAACAAGGACCGGTGCAGTATGCCGAATGGCGCTTCGGCGACGACGACGACGAATTCGCGCTGATGGATGCCCGCTTCCGCCCCGCGCTCGCCCAGCCGGGAGGCGCACTGATGAGCATGCACGTCGACGACGTCCGCGCCACCTTCGATCGACTCATCGAGCTCGGCGCCCTGGCTTTCGACCCGGTGACGCAGCGCGGAGAGGGCTGGTGGTCAGCATCCGTCACCGACCCGTTCGGCAACCTCATCGGACTCATCCAGAGCCCGCACTGGGCCGCGCAGCACGCAGGCTGAGCCGGAACGCAAGAACGGCCGCCCCGAAAGGGACGGCCGTTCTTGACGAGAAGACTCTCAGTTCATCTTGGTGACCTGGTCGAACGACAGCTCGACCGGAGTCTCGCGCTCGAACAGGGAGACGAGCACGATGAGCTTGCCGCTCTCCGGCTTGATCTCGCTGATCGAACCGGGAAGACCCGCGAAGGAGCCTTCCTTGATCGTGATGGTCTCGCCGACCTCGAAGTCGACCTCGGCCGGCAGCGGACGAGCGACGGCGAGTCCACCCTTGGAAGCGATGTTCTTCGCCGTCGGGATGTCCTTGACCTCGACGAGCGACTTCAGCATGTTGAAGGCTTCTTCGAAGCGCAGCGGCGTCGGGTTGTGCGCGTTGCCGACGAAGCCGGTGACACCGGGCGTGTGGCGAACGACGGACCAGGTGTCTTCGGTGAGCTCCATGCGCACCAGCACGTAGCCGGGGATGCGCACGCGAGTGACCATCTTGCGCTGGCCGTTCTTGATCTCGACGACGTCCTCCATCGGGACCTCGATCTGGTAGATCTCGTCCTCGACCTCGAGCGTCGACTTGCGCTGCTCGATGTTCGCCTTGACCTTGCGCTCGAAGCCGGCGTACGAGTGGATGACGTACCACTTGCCCGGCAGCATCCGCAGGTCGGCGCGGAACGTCTCGTACGGATCGGCCTCCGCGTCGTCTTCGTCTTCTTCTTCGTCGTCGTCGTCGGATGCCGGAGTATCCTCGTCGCCGTTCACGTCGGGGCCGTCGTACGGTGCGACCTCGTCCGCCGCGGCGGCCTCGAGGTCGGCGGCCTCTTCGGCCACAGAATCATTGAGGACCTCAGCGGCAGCTTCAGTTTCAGCCGCTTCGTCCAGGTTGAGAGCGTCGTTCACGATCGCGTCCGCCTCCGGGTCTTCGTCAATTTCGATGTCATCATCGATGTCGTCTTCGTCGTCTTCACCCTCGATGTGCAGGGCGACGTGCTCTGCCGAGGTGACTGCGAGCTCCTCTGCGGCGAGGACGTTGCCCTCCTGGGCCTCATCCTCTTCGCTGGACTGCTCTGCGGCTGTCGCCCAGTCGGCGTCGTCGGAATATCGTTCAGACACGTTGTTTCTTTCCAATCACTGCGGCGCGAGCCGCGGGGTGTCATCAGCCAGGGATTCCGAACACCCAGTGCGTGACCCAGGCGAACAGGTTGTCCAAGCCGTACACGATTCCCATGACGATGAGAACGAAGACGAGCACCACTGCGGTGAACTTGAACAGCTCCTTGCGGGTCGGGGTGACGACCTTGCGCAGCTCGGAGATGACCTGACGGATGAAGAGGGCGATCCCGCCGAAGAACCTCCCGAAGGCGTTCTGCTTCTTCTCACGGGTGGCGCCGGCCGCGACGACCTCGCCGCGCGGTTCGTCCTGATCCATCCTGAATGTACCTTTCGTGTGCCAGCGTTGCGCTGACGCGCAGGGCGGACAGGAATCGAACCTGCAACCTGCGGTTTTGGAGACCGCTGCTCTGCCAATTGAGCTACCGCCCTAGAGACCCGGAAGTCTCGGGAGCCTGCGCCCCGCCGCCAGAACTGCGATCAGGAGATCCCAGGCACGGCGGAAGAATGCAGACAACAACTGCGGTTCAAGCATACGGCATCCGCACGCCGGTCTCGAACCGGAGCGCTCGTTCCGTCTCACGACAATGTTGTTAGGCTCAGCGAGCGAATGCAGTGGGAGGGTGGACACGTGGGTGCGGATGTGCAGCAGTTCCAGGTCGATCTGCGTGGGGTCGTCGACCTGCTCAGCAGGCATATCTACTCGAGTCCTCGCGTCTACCTGCGTGAGCTTCTGCAGAACGCCAGAGATGCCATCACCGCCCGGAACGAGATCGACGGCGGCGGTGGTCGAATCCGGATCACGCCTCTCACCGAGGCCTCCGGAGAGTTCGTTCTGCGCGATGACGGCATCGGTCTCACCGCCGCCGAAGTCGCCGACCTGCTCGCGACCGTCGGGCGCAGCTCCAAGCGCGACATCTTCGACCTTCCTCGCAGCGATTACCTCGGCCAGTTCGGCATCGGCCTGCTCAGCTGCTTCATGGTGGCCGACACCATCGTGATCCGCTCCCGCAGCGCCCGTGGCGGACCGGCTGTGGAATGGACCGGGTCCGCCGACGGCACATTCCGGGTCACCGAGATCGACGATGACCTTCCGATCGGCACCAGCGTGCATCTCGTTCCTCGTTTCGATGCGGACGAGCTGCTGCGACCGGCGGCTGTGCACGAGCTGGCGACGACCTTCGGCGAGTTCCTCCCTGTGCGCATCACCGTCGACACTCGCGCCGGTGATGTCGACATCACCCGCGCTGCCCCGTTCCTCGATGCGGCGACCGACCCGGATGCCGCGGTGCAGTACGGCCGCGATCTGCTCGGCGCCGCCCCCCTCGATGTCATCGAGCTGACCGAGCAGGCCACCGGTACCAGGGGCCTCGCGTACGTCCTGCCGTTCGCGCCGCCGCCCGGTGCACGGCAGGCGACGAGGATGTACCTCGGCCGTATGCTGCTCTCCGAACGCGTCGAGGACGTGCTCCCCGACTGGGCGTTCTTCGTCCGCGCGGCGATCGACTCCACCGGCCTGGCCCCGACGGCGAGCCGAGAGGCGCTCGTCGAAGACGCGGCGCTCGAACGGGTGCGCGAGCAGCTGGGCGCCGGCATCCGCCGCTGGGTTCTCGAACTCGGACTACGTGAACCGCACCGTCTCGCCCAGTTCGTGGCCGTGCATGAGGTCGGCCTGAAATCGCTGGTGCGCCACGATCACGAGCTCGCCCGGTTCATCACTCGATGGCTGAGCGTCGAGACCACACACGGAACGATGCAGATCGGCGACCTCGTCGAACGCTATCCGCACATCCGCTACGCGCAGACGGTCGACGAATTCCGGCAGGTCGCCGGCATCTCACCCGGCTCGGAAGTGCTCGTCAACGGCGGCTACCTGTACGACGCCGATCTGACGCGGATGCTGCCGGATCTCTACCCGCAGGTCACCGTGGAAAAAGTCGACGTCACCGGCGAACTGGACCGGCTGGACCCGCCGCCCCTCGACGATCGCGAGGCGGCCGTCGCGCTGGAAGGGCGAGCGGGGGCGGTCCTTTCGGCATCCGGCTGCTCCGTGATCGTGCGTTCGATCGACCGACCCGAGATGCCGGCGCTCTACGTCGCCGACCCCGAGGTGCTGCGCGCGATCGACCGCAGCCGCACCAAGGGCATCACCGGTTCGCTCTGGGGCGGTGTGCTCGACCGCATCGACGACACCCTCGCCGCGGCACGCGACGACGACGTCACGGCGCGCCTGTGCCTGAACTGGTCGAATCAGGTCGTGCGCGCCCTGGTTCGCGTGCGCGACGACGCCGTGTTCGCGCGCACCCTGCAACTCCTCTACATCCAGGCGCTCCTCGCCGGGCACCATCCGCTCACCGATTCCGACCGCTCGCTGATGTCCAGCGCGCTGGCCGACCTCGTATCCCTCTCCGCCGGGATCGAGGGAGACCGGATCTCCTTCGATGGAACCCGCTGAGGCCGTCAGCATCCGAAAGGACCACCATGGCTCGACCGAAGAAGCGCTTCCAGCAGTTGATCGAAGAGATCGACCGCACACCCTGGGGGCCTGCTGAGCAGGCCCTGATCTCGGAGGCCGTCACCCTTGCCATCGAGATCGGCGACGACCGCCTCGAGTACGAGGCGCGGATGCGTCAGACGGCATCCGCGAACATGAACGGCGCGACGGACGTGATGTTGAACTCGTTCGCCTGGTGCCTCGCTCGCCACGATGCGGACCCTCAGCGCTTCCCCGCCGATCTCGACAACGGCAGCGCGGACCTGATGTGGCAGTTCAAGTGGATGGCGGCGTCGCTGCGCTCATCCCCCGCGTTCTCGCAAGAACAGATCGCCGCGGTGCTGGACGACATGGAGGCGCACTATCTGAAGGCGGGACTGGGCGTGAGCGGCGTGCTCACCGCTCGTTTTGAAGATGCGTGGGACGCCGGCCGGATGTCCGAGGCCGAAGCCCTGCGCGTGCAGCTGGAGGCGACGCCCCGCGATGAGCACAGTCATTGCGATGCTTGTGGGCGCAGTCAGTTCGCCGGATTCTTCGCCGAGACCGAGCGCGACGCCGACGCGATCCGACTCGTGGAGGAGATGATCGAGGGAGGCTTTTCCTGCGGAGAGGAGCCGGAGCACGCTCTGTCCAGGGTGCTCCTGCCCTATCTACGGGCCGGACGCGGTGACGATGCGAAGACCGCACACCTGCGCAGCTACCGCCTCGCGCAGGACAATCGCGACAACCTGCAGATCGTCGCGAACAACATCGTCTTCTGCGCCGTCACCGGCAACGAGGCGCGCGCGCTCTCGCTGGTGGAGCGGCACCTGTCCTGGCTCGCTCACGACGGCCTCAACGTGGATGCGCACTTCGCGGCGCTCGCGGCGTTCGCGCTCGCCCTGGACAGCGTGGTCGCCGCGGGCCACGGCGAGACACCGGTGCGCGGAGCCGAGGCATCGGTGCTGACGCCGTTCTTCGGAGCTCACGAGGGGGCCTGGAGCGCGGCAGAGCTGGCTGCGGCCGCATGGGCGGCAGCCGAACGGATCGGCAGCGACTTCGACCGTCGCGATGGCACCGATGGCCACTCGAGCCGGCTCACCGCGATGCGCGCGCTCGGCGACGTGCGTTACGACGTGCCGATCCGCTCGGATGCCTTCGTCGCGCCGAGTGCCGCGGCCGTTCCGGCCGACGCCGAGGCCTGGTACGAGCGGGCGATGAACCTCGGGCAGTACGGGGCCGAGCAGGAATCGCTGGCCGCGATGCCCCGCGCCCTCGAGATCGAAGACGACGGCAAACGGGCACAACTGCTGTCACTGCAGATCGGGATGCTGGTCGGTCTTGATCGCGCCGACGAGACCGAGCTGCTGCGCACGGAGCGCATCGCGCTGCTGCGCGCCACGGGCAAGGAGGCACAGGCCGACCTGGAGGAGCGCCTCGGCCTGGCGACGTTCGGCGTGGAGACGCCGGAGAACGCGGCTGCCCTCGATCGCGAGCTCGAAGGGGCGGATGCTCTGCCGGCGTGGAGCCGTGGCGACGTGGCATTCAGTCGCGCCTCGCTGCACCTGCGAGGAGATGATCCGGACACCGCACTCGAGCTCCTCGAGAAATCCGCTCGCGCCTTCGCCGAGGCCGGGGATCCCCGGTTGGTCAACACCACCACCCTTCTCGCCGTCTCCGCACTGCTGCATAAGGGCGAGACCGACGCGGCGACCGCACTCCTCGATCGGCTCCTGGCCCAGGACGACGTCAGCGACGGCCACCGCGCCCACGCGATGGAAACGCGGGCGCGCATTCACGGGGGCAACGGATCGTTCGTCGCGGGGGCGACGGACGCCGACGAAGCCTGCCGGATTCTCGCCGGACTCGGTGCAACGAGAGCGCTCGCCGGCGCCCATCTCCTCGCTGCTGCCCTCTGGGAGGACGCGGACGAACCGGAGAAGGCCGTATCGCGCTACCGCCTCATGTCGCGGCTCATCAGCCAGGACGGCGGCGATGTCACCGGAGCGAATTTCCGTCTCGCCCGAGCGATGCTCAAGGCCGGCGACGCCGAAGAAGCCGCCGAGCTGTTCGGGGAGGTGCTGAAACTCGAGGAGCAGGCCGAGGTGCCGGCCGGTTCCCGCGGAATGACGGTGTCGTTGCTGGCGCGGTCGCTGAGCGCCGCCGGCGAATTCGGACAGGCCGTCGGCGCCTACGGGTACGCTGCCCAGCTCTTCGGCGAGGCCGAGGAGCACGCCGATCACGCGATGTCGCTGGCGGCTCAAGCCAAGATCCTCGCGCGGTTCGACGAGCAGGATGACGCGATCGAACTGCTCGAGAGGGCGGCGGAGATCGTACGGCGCGCCGACGATGCACTCGGCGCGCTGACCGAGGTCCTGCACGACCTCGGTCAGGTCTACGGAACCAGGCAGGACGAACGAGCGTTCGCGCTGTTCGACGAGGTCGCCGCCCTCGCGAAGGAACACGAGGCCGACTGGCTCCTCTCCGATGTCACCGACTCGCGTGGCCGAGCCCTCGCCGAACTCGACCGGGTGGACGAGGCCGTCTCGGCCGTGCTCACCGCCGCCGACGGGTTCGCGGGACTCGGAGATCTCGGCTCAGCCGGCGGATCCGAGTTGTTCGCCGCCCGGCTGTTCGCCGGGAAGGATCGGGCGGCCGATGCCGTCCCGATCTACCGCAACGCCCTCGAGCATGGCGCGGACGCTCCACAGCTGCGTCAGGTCGCGGCCCTCGAGCTCGGCGACGTGCTCGAGCGGCTCGGTCGACACGATGACGCCGCCGAGGTTCGGGCACTCATCGAGAGTTGAGCGTCCGGCCCACACGGCCAAGAAAGGACGGAAGGGGCGGATGCCGTGCATCCGCCCCTTCCGCCCTTCGAGAACCCGCTCAGCCGATGCGGATGAGCTTCTTGTTCACGAACTCGTCGGCGGCGAGGTGGCCCAGCTCGCGAGCGGTGCCGCTGCGCTTGATGCCGCCGAACGGCAGCTCGGGGCTGTCGGCGAGCACGAGGTTGACGTAGACCATCCCCGCCTCGATCCTGTCTGCGACGCGCTCGGCCTGCGCGGCATCCGTGGTGAACACGTACGAGCCGAGGCCGAAGGTGGTGTCGTTCGCCAGCGCGACCGCAGCGTCCTCGTCGGCCGCGCGATAGACCACCGCGGCCGGCCCGAACAGCTCCTCGTGGTACACGTTCATCGCAGGGGTCACGTCTGCGAGCACGGTCGGCGCGAAGAACGCACCATCGCGGGTGCCGCCGGTGAGCAGCGTGGCGCCCTGAGCGACCGCCTGGTCGATCTGGGCCTGCAGATTCGCGGCCGCGGCCTCGGAGGAGACCGGTCCGAGCACGGTGTCCTCGAGCATCGGGTCCGACGGCGTCGCGGCGGCCATCGCCGCCGTGAACTTCTCCACGAACGCGTCGTAGAGGTCGTCGGCGATGATGAAGCGCTTCGCGCCGTTGCATGCCTGGCCGTTGTTGTCGAGGCGGGCATCGACTCCGGCCTGCACGGTGGCGTCCAGATCGTCGCTGGAGAGCACGATGAAAGGATCGGAGCCTCCAAGCTCCAGGGCGACCTTCTTCAGGTTGCGTCCGGCGACCTCCGCAACGGCAGCTCCGGCGCGCTCCGAGCCGGTCAGCGAGACGCCCTGCACCCGCGGGTCGGCGATCATCGTCGCGATCTGCTCGTTCGTGGCCAGCACGTTCTGGTACGCACCTGCCGGGAAGCCCGCGTCGCGATAGATCTCGGCGATGGCGTTCGACGACTCGGGGCACTGCGGTGCGGGCTTCAGCAGGATCGTGTTGCCCACGATCAGGTTCGGGGCGGCGAAACGCACGATCTGGTACGCCGGGAAGTTCCACGGCATGATGCCGATGAGCGGTCCGAGCGAGGAGCGGCGGATGATCGCCGAGCCGTCTCCGAGAATGGCGATCGACTGGTCGGCCATGATCGCCTCGGCCTGATCGGCGTAGTACTCGGCGATGTCGGCCGCGAAGTCGACCTCACCGAGTGCCGCCTCGCGCGGCTTGCCCATCTCGCGCACGAAGATGTCAGCGAGATCCTCCCGGCGTTCGCGGTGCAGCTCGGCCATCCGGCGTACGAGCGCTGCGCGCTCGGCGACGGTCGAGGAGCGTGACCACTCGCGGTGCGCGGTGTCGGCGGCGGCGACGGCCTCCTCGATCTGCGCATCCGTGAAGGTGTCGAAGGATGCCAGGGTCTCCCCCGTAGCCGGGTTGATGACGGCGTAGTCAGTCATTTCTCGTCCTCTCTGAGCTTTCAGGCGACCGGGATCAGCGTGTACTTCGTGGACAGGTACTCGTGAATGCCCTCGGCACCGCCCTCGCGGCCGACTCCGGACTGCTTGACGCCGCCGAAGGGAGCAGCCGCGTTCGAGACGACGCCCACGTTGAGCCCCATCATGCCGGTCTCCAGCTTGTCGATCATCCGCTGTCCGCGCTGCAGGTTCTCGGTGAACACGTAGGACACCAGACCGTATTCGGTGTCGTTGGCGAGGCGCACGGCCTCCTCCTCGGAATCGAACGTGGCGATCGCGAGCACCGGGCCGAAGATCTCTTCGCGGAGGATGGCGCTGCCGGCCACGACATCGGTGAGCACCGTCGGCTCGTAGAACGATCCGACGCCGGCCACGGCCTTGCCGCCGGCGAGCAGGGTCGCGCCGCGCTCGACAGCGTCGCCGACGAGTTCCGCGGCCTTCGACACGGCATCCGCATCGATGAGCGGGCCGATGGACACGCCGTCTTCGGTGCCACGACCGATCTTCATCGCCTGCACCCGCTCGGTCACCCGACGCGCGAATTCCTCGGCGACGGATGCCTGCACGATGAAGCGGTTGGCCGCGGTGCACGCCTGGCCGATGTTGCGGAACTTCGCTGCGAGCGCGCCGTCGACGGCCTTGTCCAGGTCGGCGTCCTCGAACACCACGAACGGAGCGTTGCCGCCGAGCTCCATCGAGACGCGCAGCACACCCTCGGCCGCCTGCGCGATGAGCTTGCGCCCGACCTCGGTCGAACCGGTGAACGACAGCTTGCGCAGACGCGGGTCGGCGATGATCGGCGCCGACAGGGCGCTCGAACGCGAGGTCTGCACGACGTTGACCACACCGGCAGGCAGGCCCGCCTTCTCGAGCAGAGAGACGAAGAACATCGTCGTCAGCGGCGTGAGCGCCGGCGGCTTGATGACCACGGTGCAGCCGGCCGCGAGCGCGGGGGCGATCTTGCGGGTCGCCATCGCGAACGGGAAGTTCCACGGCGTCACGAAGAAGGACGGACCGACCGGACGCTGAGAGACGACCATGTGGCCGGTGCCCTCCGGGTTGAGCCCGTAGCGGCCGTTGATGCGCACGGCTTCCTCGCTGAACCAGCGGAGGAACTCACCGCCGTAGCCGACCTCGCCGCGGGCCTCCGCAAGCGGCTTGCCCATCTCGAGCGTCATCAGCAGCGCGAGGTCTTCCTTGTGCTCCTGCACGAGGTCGAAGGCGCGGCGAAGGATATCGCTGCGGGTACGGGGGGCGGTCGCCGCCCAGCCGTCCTGTGCGGCGACAGCGGCATCGAGTGCGCGGATGCCGTCGGTCGGCGTGGCGTCGGCGATCGTGCGGATGACGGCGCCGGTGGCGGGGTCCTGCACATCGAAGGTTCCGCCGGTCTCGCCATCCGTCCACTGGCCGCCGATGAAGAGGCCGGTGGGGACGCGTTCGAGCAGCGCCTGCTCGGCGGATGCGGTCTGAGTGCTCATGGAAGTCTCTTTCTGTGAGGGAAGCGGAAGTCAGCGACGGCGACGGCTGGGCGGCGCGTCCATGCTGAGGGTCTCGCCGCGGAAGAACGCGGGACGACGGATGGCCTGCCAGATCATGATGGCGATGCCGGCGACGATGATCACCATGCCGAGGATGAACACGATCCCGATGCCGCCGATCTGCGAGCCGGATCCGTAGGCCGGGTCCATCGAGTCGATCAGGGTGGTGAAGAACAGCACCCCGAGGATGACTCCGCCGACGAGCGGGAACAGGAACGTGAAGAAGAAGTTCCGTGCCGAGTCGAACCACTGCTTGCGGAAGTACCAGACGCAGGCGAACGCGGTGATGCCGTAGTAGAAGCAGATCATCATCCCGAGGGTGAGGATCGTGTCCCACAGGGTGTCTTCGCTGACCACGCGCATGACCGCGTAGAACGCGGAGGCGACGATGGCCGAGACGATCGTCGCGTAGCCCGGCGTGAAGAATCGCGGGCTGATCTTCGCGTACGACTTCGGCAGTGCGCCGTAGTGGCCCATCGCGAGGAGCGTGCGAGCCGGTCCGACGAACGTCGACTGCAGGGACGATGCGGAACTGGTCAGCACGGCCAGGGAGACGAGGAACGCGAGCGGTCCGAGAACGGGACCGGAGAGGTGGAAGAACACGTTCTCCTGGATGTCCTCGTTGCCGAGCCCCAGCTCCCCTGTACCAACACCGGCGAACATGATCATCGCGACCGCGAGGAGCAGGTACAGCGTGACGATCGTGATCACGGTGAGGGTGGCTGCGCGTCCGGGAGTCTTCTCCGGGTCCTTGGTCTCCTCGTTCATGGTGAGGGTGACATCCCACCCCCAGAAGATGAAGATCGAGAGCGAGAGGCCGGCCGCGAGCGCGCTGAACGACGAGACGGCGAACGGGTTGAACCAGTTCAGGTCGAAGGGCTGGAAGTCGAAGCCGTTCCCGCTCACCGCCTGCACGATCGCGGCACCTGCGAACAGCACCAGGACGAGGATCTGGAAGCCGACCAGCCAGTACTGCAGCTTCTGCGTGGTCTGCATGTCGCGGTAGGAGATCCAAGTGGCACCGAGCATGAACAGCAGGGTGACGCCGATGTTGATCCAGGTGACGCTCGCGAGATCCGCGATGGTCGCGTCGCCGGTGATCTGCGACAGCAGCAGGAACAGGAAATCGACCGCGACGCCGGCGAGATTCGACAGCACCAGGATCGTGGCGACGACGAGTCCCCATCCGGCCATCCAGCCGATCCACGGTCCGAATGCGCGCGTCGCCCAGGTGAACGACGTGCCGGAATCGGGCATCCGGTTGTTGAGTTCGCGGTACCCGAACGCGACGAGCAGCATCGGGATGAAGCCGACCAGGATGATCGCCGGGATCTGCGCACCCACCTCGGATGCGGTGGGGCCGATGGCGGCGGTGAAGGTGTACGCCGGGGCGATGCAGGAGATGCCGATCACGATGGCACCGATGAGGCCGACCGTACCGGCGCTCAGCCCCTTGCGGGAGATCCCGCCGGTCACTCCGGATTCGGGCTCCGTCGCCCGCTCTGTGCTGGACATCAGAGGTCTCCTGCTTCGGCGCGGGTGCGCGGGACGACGATCGCGGGAACGGGCAGTTCGCGCAGCATCTTCGCTGCGGTGGAGCCCAGGAAGAGTCGGCGCGGCTGGGCGAGCCGACTCGAGCCGACGAGGATGACCTCGCCGGGAAGCCAGGAGAGGTGTGCGACGGCGTCTTCGACGCTCTCGCCCGGCGCCTCTTCGATCTCGGCGGTGCGGCCGTCCGGGAGGAGTTCGGTCGCGACGGCGAGCACATCGTGCGCATGCGCGTTGCCGACCAGGCGGATCGCGCCGGTGTCGAGGCCGGGCGGCACGTCGAAGGGTACGAGCGAGACCAGCCGGAGATCGGTGCCGCTGTCCGCCGCGATGGCGACGGCCTCGTCGAGCAGGGCGTCTGCGCCTGGCCGCTTACCGACGGCCACGGTGACCCGCGGGACGACGTGATCGTCCTGCCGTGCGGTACCGACGGGGGCGAGCGCGACCGGGATGGTCGAGGAGTGCAGGAGTTCGGATGCGACGCTGCCGAGGCGGTGCCGGCCGAAGAGGCCGCCACCGGCTGCTCCGACAACGATCAGCCGAGCCCCGAACTCCTCGCCGGCGGCGATGAGCCCTTCGGCGAACGACTCCGCGAAGCGGACGTGCCCGCTGCGGGTGAGCTCCTGCGGAAGCCGGATCACGGCGTCGTTGAGCCACTGCCGGCCCTGAGCGCGGATGTGGTCCTCATAGGCGCGCTCCGGTGGCACTCCGGCGCTGCGCGTGCCCTCCGTCGGGAGAACGATCACCAGGTGGAGGGTCGCACCGAGGCTGCGGGCGAGTCGCGCGCCGAGCGCGGCGGCATCGGCCCCGGCATCCGTCGCCGTGTAGCCGACGACGATGGAGCCGGTCATCAGCCGACCTCGACCGAGGCGACGGCTTCACGGCTGGCCGCGAGGATGCTGGACGCCGCCAGACGGCCCATGCGGATCGCACCGTCGACGTGCTGGTATCCGGCGCCGGCCATGTCGCTGCATGCGAAGTGGATCGGGCCGACAGCGGCACGCAGGTCGGCCCCGTAGCGGTGCAGGCCTCCCATGTCGAAGCTCGCCGCGTACGCGCCGCGGGTCCACTCCTCGCTGCCCCAGTCGCTCTCGTAGTACACGACGGGGTTCTTGGCTTCGGGTCCGTAGTAGTGCGAGAGGGATTCCAGGATGCGCTCCTTGCGCTCCTCGGCGGACAACTCGAAGACGCCGTCGGCGGTGTTGTCCGACACGAAGCCGACCAGCGTGCCGCGCTCGTCACCGTGGTTGGTGTTGTCGTAGGCCTCGTGGCAGATCTCGTACGGGCTGAACGCCGTACCGGAGAGACCGCCTTCGCGCCAGAACGGCCGTTCGTAGACGGCGTGCACCTTGATCACGAAGCCCATCGAAATGTGCTGGTGCATCTGGTGCTGGCGGCGCGGCAGCGGCGGCACGAAAGAGATCCGGTTGTACAGCACCGGCGCGTGCGCGAGGATCGCGAAGCGTGCCTTCACCGTGTAGTCGGCGGTGGTCGCGGTCACCCCGTCATCGCCCCATGCCAGGCTTCGCACCGGCTGATTCAGGATGACGTCGTCCCCGAGTCGCTCGGCGAGCAGCAGCGGCACCTGCTGGAGCCCTCCGACGACGCGCTTGTCGAGGATGAAGTCCGCATCGACGAGGTTCGAGTAGGAACCGGCGGATGCCGCCATCAGCAGGGACTGCAGCAATGAGAACGCGTGGGTCGGCTTGGTGAGCATCGCAGAGCCGGTCGCGAAGGCGAGGTTGCGGACGGCCTCGTCGTCATCGGTCTGCGCGCGCAGCCACGCATCCCAGGTGACGGAGTCCCACTCCGCGGCGTTCGGATGCTCCCACGGGCGGTCGGGGTCGATCTCGGCGACCATCGCATCGAGGCGGTCCGTGATCTCGGCGATGACGCCCTCGGTCGCGGCGGAGACCGGGAACATCTCTCCCGTGAAGCGCGAGACGGTGCCGTCCGGACCGACGTAGACGCTGTCGCCGTCGCGGTAGCGGCTGAAGGTCTCCAGCCCCAGCTCGCCGACCGTGTCGATGAGCGCGTCCTGATCGGGCGATACCCACTGTCCGCCGATCTCCAGCATCGCGCCGTCGATGACGTCGGTCCAGAGTCGTCCGCCGACACGGTCCCGAGCCTCGAGGACGGCGACCGAGAGGCCGGCCTTCCGCAGGTCGTTCGCCGCCGTGAGCCCTGCGGCTCCGGCGCCGACGATGAGCACATCGCGCGTGATCTCAGCCATCTGCAACTCCTTCATTGAATGTGCCGGCTTCATTGAATGTGCCGGTCGCGACCCGTAATCCCCCGACCCGGGTCGCGACCGGACGTCTCGCTGGTCAGCGCGTGAGCGCGTCCCGGATCTATCGAGCCACTGCGGCGAGTGCCGCAGCGACGATGTCGATGCCCTCGTTGAGCAGATCGTCGCCGATCGAGAGCGGAGGCAGGAAGCGGATGACGTTGCCGAACGTGCCGCAGGTGAGGACGATGACGCCCTGCGCGATGCAGGCCTTGGCGACGGCCGCGGTGAGAGCCGCATCCGGGGCGTTCGTCTCGGGATCGACGAACTCGGCCGCGATCATGGCACCGTGCCCGCGGATGTCTCCGACGCGCGGGTCGTTCTGCTGGATCGTGGCGAGCCGGTCCTTGAGGAGCGTCTCGATCTCGCGAGCCCGTTCGATCATCCCGTCGTTCTCGAACACGTCGATCGCGGCCAGCGCTGCCGCGCAGGCGATCGGGTTGCCGCCGTAGGTGCCGCCGAGGCCACCCGAGTGCGAGGCGTCCATGATCTCGGCGCGACCGGTGACCGCGGCGAGCGGAAGGCCGCCGGCGATGCCCTTGGCGGTCGTGATGAGGTCGGGCTCGATGCCGAAGATGTCGCTGGCGAACATCGCTCCCGTGCGGGCGAAGCCGGTCTGCACCTCGTCGGCGATGAAGACGACGCCGTTCGCGCGGCACCAGTCGACGATCGCATTGAGGAAGCCCTCAGCGGGCACGATGAAGCCGCCCTCGCCCTGGATCGGCTCGATGATGACCGCGGCGAGGTTGTCTGCGCCGATCTGCTTCTCCAGCTGCAGGATGGCGCGAGCCGCCGCCTCGGGACCGGTGAGACCGTCGCGGAACGGGTACGACGCGGCGGCACGGTAGACCTCCGGGGCGAACGGACCGAAGCCGCTCTTGTACGGCATCGCCTTGGCGGTGAGCGCCATCGTGAGGTTGGTCCGGCCGTGGTAGCCGTGATCGAAGGCCACGACGGCCTGACGGCCGGTGTGCTTGCGGGCGATCTTGATCGCGTTCTCGACGGCTTCGGCACCGGAGTTGAACAGCGCCGTCTTCTTCGCGAAGTCGCCGGGGGTGATCCGGTTCAGTGCCTCAGCCACCTCGATGTACGACTCGTACGGCGAGATCATGAAGCAGGTGTGCGTGAACTGCGCGGCCTGCGCGGCGACGGCTGCGGCGATCTTCGGGTGCGCGTTTCCGACCGTGGTGACGGCGATGCCGCTCCCGAGGTCGATCAGCGAGTTGCCGTCGGCGTCGACGACCACTCCGCCACCGGCGGCGACCGCTGCGACGGGCACGGTGTGGCCAACGCCGGATGCGACGGCGTCCGCCTTGCGCGCCAGGATCGCCGCGGAACGCGGGCCGGGAAGCTCGGTGACCAGACGACGTTCTTGGGGAAGCTCGGGTCCGCCGACAGGAACAGCGGTGGTTGCGGTGTCGAGAAGTGCCATGCAGGCGAGCGTAGGTGCGCCTACGATGCGCGCGCATTCGCCCACCTGTACAATCTGAGCAGAGAGTTCGCCCGAGCGTATATCTGCGTCAAGGAGCCCGATGCCCGCCGTGGAACAGCCGACACTGCGCACGCTGCTCCAGCGCCGCGACCTCGGGCTGCGCCTGGTCTCGCCCGTCGAATCGCTCCGCGACGCGGCGCTGGACCGCCCTCTTCGCTGGGTGCACAGCTCGGATCTCGCGGATCCGACCCCGTTCCTCGCCGAGGACCTCGCGCTGCTCACGACCGGGACGCAGTTCGCCGACGAGGATGCCGCCGCCATCGAGACCTACGTCGGGCGACTCGCTGATCGCGGCGTGGTCGGGCTCGGCTTCGGCACCGAGGTGTATCGCGTCGGCATCCCTGATGAACTCGTCGCGGCCTGCGCTGCGCGCGGGATGCCCCTGTTCGAAGTCCCCTACCGAACGCCGTTCATCGCGGTCGCGCGTGCGCACTCCGAGGCGATCGCCGCGCAGGCATATGCTCGGCGATCGTGGGCCCTGGACGCGCAACGTGCGCTCGCGCTCGCGGCTCTCCGCCCCCGAGGGCTCGATGCGACGCTCGCCGAACTCGGACGCCGACTCGACGCCTGGGTCGGCATGTTCGACGCCGCGGGCGCGCTGAGCGTCTCGCATCCGCGGGACGCCGTCGACGCAGCGGTCCTCGACGAACTGGGCATGCGGATCATGGAGATCCTCTCCCGCGGTCTCGAGGCCGGCCAGTCGCTGACGATCGACGGCCGCACGTTCATGCTCTTCACCGTCGGGCGGGGCGGTCACCTGCGCGGCGTGGTCGCCCTCGCGATCGACGCCATCGACGCGGAGGCGAGATCGGTCGTCACCTCTGTGATCGCCATGGCCGGTCTCGCCCTGGAACAGAGCGAACAACTGGCCCGCAGTCGGAGAAGGCTGCACGCTCAGCTCCTGGACTCCCTCCTCGCCGACGACCCCGCGCTGGCGAGGAGGGTGCTCGGCAGCATCCCGGCCGCGCCCGTGGTCGTCGCCGTCACCGGGGATGCCCCGGTCGGACCGCTCTCGGACTGGTGGGAACGCCGCCGCACGGAGCACGGAACCGCCGCATTCCTCGCCGAATCCGTCGAAGGCGTCACCATCTGCGTGTCAGCCGTCGACGAAGAGCTGTTCGACGAGGTCGCCCTACGGTTCGGGATCCGCCTCGGAGTGTCCGAACCTGAGGCGTACGATGCCTTCTCTCGCGCTCACGCCCAGGCGCTCGCTGCACTGCGCCAGCAGAGCGGCGAGGGTGCGATCCGCTTCGCGGACACCGTCGGCTCCAGCATCCTCAGTGCCCTGGCCACCGACGAGGCGCGGCTGGTCGCCGAGTCACGGTTGGCGCCGTTGCGCGACCATGACCGGCGGACCGGGGCCGAGCTGGAGCGCTCGCTGCGAAGTTGGCTGGAGCACGATGCGAGGGTCGAATCCGCCGCGACGGCACTGGCCGTCCACCGGCACACATTGCGTTCCAGAATCGCCCAGGCCGGCACGATTCTGGGCGTCGAACTGTCTTCCTTCCCTGCTCGCGCCGAGCTGTGGACACTGCTCCAAACCGCCCGGGATTGATCGCCCTCTTTGAGTTCGGCTCTCGAACTCATTGAAACCTTACGCGGGGCCGCGGGAATTCGTTGGCTACATTGCCAATATTACCGATAGTTAGCGTCAACTAGTTTGTCATTTCGATCGCATGATCACGGAACGGTAACAACGCTTGACTTCATGTCTCGAACTCAAGCATCGTTCAATCGCGGTGATCGTCTCGAGCCAGCCGATCGGCCGCAGAATTCGCGCACGGTGGTGTGCGCGATCAGACAAAGGAGTTTCGAATGAAGAAGCGCGCACTCGCCGCCCTCGGGGCAGCAGCCGTACTCGTGCTCTCCGGATGCAGTGTCACCAGCACCGCCCCCGGCGGGAACGATGGAGGCACCGAGGCCAAGGACGTCACGGTCGGCGTCTCGATGCCGACCCAGACGTCGGAGCGTTGGATCGCCGACGGCGACGCGGTGAAGGCCGGCCTCGAAGAGGCAGGCTATGACGTCGACCTGCAGTACGCATCCGACGACATCCCGACGCAGAGCCAGCAGATCGACCAGATGATCACGGAGGGCGCCGACCTCCTGATCATCGCGGCGATCGACGGCACCGCCCTTTCCAGCCAGCTCGACGCGGCCGCCGCTGCCGACATCCCGGTCATCGCCTACGACCGGCTCATCCGCGACAGCGAGAACGTCGACTTCTACGTGACGTTCGACAACTACGAGGTCGGCGTGCAGCAGGCAACGTCTCTGCTCGTCGGACTGGGCATCCTCAAGGCAGACGGCAGCGAGGCCGGCGCGACCGGCCCGTTCAACATCGAGCTGTTCGCCGGCTCGCTGGATGACAACAACGCGCACTTCTTCTGGAAGGGTGCGATGGACACGCTCCAGCCGTACATCGATTCCAAGGTGCTGAACGTCCCGTCCGGCCAGACGACGATCGAGCAGGCCGCGATCCTTCGCTGGCAGCAGGAGACGGCGCAGAAGCGGATGGAGGACATCCTCACGGCGTCCTACGGCAACGGCACCAAGCTCGACGGTGTGCTCTCGCCGTACGACGGCCTCTCCCGAGGCATCATCACGGCCCTCCAGGGCGACGGCCGCGGCGCCACGATCGCAGACGGCCTGCCGGTGGTCACCGGACAGGACGCCGAGATCGCGTCCGTCGCGCTCATCGACCAGGGTGTGCAGTTCGCATCGATCTTCAAGGACACGCGCAAGCTGGCCGAGCAGTCGATCAAGACCGCGAGCTCGATCCTCGCGGGCGACGAGCCGGAGGCGAACGACACCGAGACCTACGACAACGGCGTGAAGGTCGTGCCGTCGTACCTGCTCACGAGCGACATCGTCTACAAGGACACCATCGAGTCGCTCCTCGTCGACTCGGGCTACTGGACCGCAGAAGAGGTCGCGTCCGGCCAGGCCGAGTAACAGTCCCATCAGAGTTGTTCGGGGTGCGCCGCTCCACGGCGCACCCCGAACACCATCGAGGCAGGAAGAACATGTCACAGGCCATCCTCGAGATGCGAGACATCACGAAGACATTCCCGGGCGTCAAGGCGCTCCAGGGCGTCAACCTCACCGTGAACGAGCGCGAGATCCACGCGATCTGCGGCGAGAACGGTGCAGGGAAGTCCACGCTCATGAAAGTGCTGTCCGGCGTCTACCCGCACGGCACGTACGACGGCGAGATCATCTTCAACGGTGAGCAGGTGCGGTTCTCGAGCATCAACGACAGCGAGCACCACGGCATCGTCATCATTCACCAGGAACTCGCGCTGGTACCGCACCTCAGCGTTGCGGAGAACATCTTCCTCGGCAACGAGCGTCTCTCGCGGAGCGGGCTGATCGACTGGGACCGCACGAACGCGGATGCAGCCGAACTCCTCGCGCGCGTCGGCCTCGCCGAGAATCCCATCACCCACGTCAACCAGCTCGGCGTCGGCAAACAGCAGCTGATCGAGATCGCGAAGGCGCTGGCGAAGAACGTGCGCCTGCTGATCCTGGACGAGCCCACGGCCGCGTTGAATGACTCCGATTCGGAGCACCTGCTGCAGCTGCTGCGCGATCTGCGCGCAGAGCAGGGCATCACGTCGATCATCATCTCGCACAAGCTGAACGAGATCGCCGCCATCGCTGAGAAGACCACGGTGATCCGCGACGGGCGCACGATCGAGACGATCGACATGTCCGACTCGGACGCCACCCAGGAACGCATCATCCGTGGCATGGTGGGCCGCGATCTCGACCATCGCTACCCCGAACGCGAATCGCACATCGGCGAAGAGGTCCTCCGCATCGAGGACTGGACCGTGCGCCACCCGACGCAGTCCGACCGTATCGTCGTCTCCGGCGCGAGCCTCAACGTACGAGCAGGAGAAGTCGTCGGCGTCGCAGGGCTCATGGGCGCCGGACGCACCGAGCTCGCGATGAGCGTCTTCGGCGGCACGTACGGCAAGCGCCTGAGCGGACGCGTGTTCGTGCGCGGCCAGGAGGTCTCGACCGGCAGCGTCAGCGCGGCGATCGACGCCGGCATCGCCTACGCCACGGAAGACCGCAAGCGCTACGGCCTGAACCTCATCGACGACATCCGTCACAACATCACCTCGGCGTCGCCGAAGCGGATCAGCACGGCCGGCTGGGTGAACGACAACGAAGAACTGCGGGTCGCAGGGCGCTACCGCGAGAGCATGAAGATCAAGGCACCCAGCGTGCTGAGCGTCGTCGGCACACTCTCCGGCGGCAACCAGCAGAAGGTCGTGCTGAGCAAGTGGATCGAGACGCAACCCGAGATCCTCATCCTCGACGAGCCCACGCGCGGAATCGACGTCGGCGCGAAGTACGAGATCTATACGATCATCAACGAACTGGTCGCGGCCGGAAAGGGTGTGCTGGTGATCTCCTCGGAGCTCCCCGAGCTGCTCGGCGTCTGCGACCGCATCTATACCCTTGCCTTCGGACGCATCACCGGCGAAGTAGCCGCATCCGAAGCAACCCAGGAGAAACTCATGCACCTCATGACTTTGGAAGGAACCGGCCGATGACCGTCGTCAGCAACCTCTGGAACCTCGCGACGCGGAACCTTCGCCAGAGCGGGATCCTCGTCGCCTTCATCGCGATCGTCATCTTCTTCGCGGTGCTCAACCCGAACTTCCTCGCCCCGGGCAACCTCACGAACATCGTGCTGCAGTACTCGTACATCCTGGTGCTGGCGATCGGCATGGTGATCGTGATCATCGCCGGCCACATCGACCTCTCGGTCGGGTCGGTCGTCGCCCTGACGGGTGCGGTGGCCGCCGTGGTCGTGATCCGGATGGACATGCCGTGGTGGGCAGGCGTTCTCGCCGCTCTCGTCGTCGGCATCATCGTCGGCGCCTGGCAGGGGTTCTGGGTGGCATTCGTCGGGATCCCGGCGTTCATCGTGACGCTCGCGGGCATGCTCCTGTTCCGCGGCCTCACCTACCTCGTCCTCGGCAACATCTCGCTCTCGCCGTTCGGCGGAACCTACTACCAGATCGCGAACGGGTTCCTGAACAGCATGTTCGGCACCGTCGATCTCGGCAGTTACGCGGTCGGGTTCGCCGGCCTCACCTTCTCGATCGCCATCAAGTTCGACGTCTTCACGGTCGCGATCTTCGCCATCGGCGTCATCGGCTACGCCGTCTGGCAGCTTCGTCGCAGGCGCGCCAAGTTCGCGTACCAGCAGGCGGTGGAGTCGATGCCGCTCTTCGTCCTGAAGATCGTCGCCGTGGCCATCATCGTCATGTGGTTCGGCTTCCAGCTGGCGGCCAGCCGTGGCCTCCCGTACGTGCTGATCATCCTTGCCGCACTGATCATCGCCTACACGTTGCTCACGCAGAAGACGGTGTTCGGACGCCATGTCTACGCCATCGGCGGCAACCTGAACGCCGCGATCCTCTCCGGCGTGAAGGTCCGGAAGGTCAATTTCTGGATCTTCGTGAACATGGGGATGCTCGCGGCTGTCGCGGGCGTGCTCTTCTCCGCCCGGACCAACGGCGCCCAGCCAGGGGCGGGCAACATGTTCGAACTCGATGCGATCGCTGCGTGCTTCATCGGCGGTGCCGCCGTCACCGGCGGCGTGGGACGTGTCGGCGGCGCGATCATCGGCGGTCTGATCATGGCCGTGATGAGCAACGGGATGCAGCTGATGGGTGTCGACCAGCCGACGCAGCAGGTCGTCAAGGGACTCGTCCTGCTCGTCGCCGTCGCATTCGACGTGTGGAACAAGAAGCGGGCTGCCCGAGCAGCCTGACGCGATCGTGACGGTGATGTGCGCTGATAGGCTCCGGCTGTGAGCAGATCAGCGGCGGGCTCGCAATCTGCCCTACGCGAGGCCAACACGGCGAAGATCGTGGATGCTGTCAAACGCTTCGGCGGGCTCACCCAGGTGGAGCTCGCCGAAGCGACCGCGCTCTCCGCGGCCACGATCTCCGCCATCGTCAAGGAACTCTCCCTGACCGGACTGGTCGAGACTCGACCGACATCTCGCAGCGGCCGTCGCGCGCAGCTGGTCACCATGGCTCGCCGCAGCGGGCTGGTCATCGCCGCCCACGTCACGGCGCGAGCCATCCGGGTACGAATCGCCGACACCGCACAGGAGATTCTCGAGGAGCGGCGACTGCCCCTTCCTCCCGACCACCCCATGGACACCGTTCTCGACCGCACAGCCGTGCTGATCTTCGAGATGCTCCAGATGATCGGCTCCGAACCGGACGAGCTGCTCGGCGTGTGCCTCACGATCCCCGCACCCATCGATCCGGCCACCGGAATGATCACGTTCAGCGGATTGATGCCGGGATGGGAGGACGCCCCGATCGCCCCGATCCTCTCGCAGCGCCTCGGATGTCCGGTCATCGTCGAGAACGACGCCAACATGGCAGCTCTCGCCGAAGCGACGCTCGGCGCAGCCAGAGGAGTCGCCGACAGCATCACCGTCCTGGCCTCCGACGGCACGGGCGCCGGCATCGTGATCGATTCCCGGTTGCATCGCGGCGCCGACGGCACGGCCGGCGAGATCGGCCACATCCAGATCGATCCGCAGGGGCAGATCTGCCGTTGCGGCCTGCGCGGCTGTCTCGACACGGTGGTCGGGGCCAACGCCCTGCTGGCGCCCCTGCGCAGCCACTACGGCAACCTCACATTCCGCGACGTCGTCTCGCAGGCGGCGGCCGGCGACCAGGGCTGCCGCCGCGTGGTCGCCGATGCGGGGAGCACGATCGGCCGCGTCGTCGCCGGTCTCGCTCAGGGCATCGGCACCGGGCTCATCGTCGTCGGCGGAGAACTCGCACAGGCCGGAGACGCGTTCTTCGACGCCTTCTCGACGGCAGTGCGCGAGCACGTCAACACCGGTCGCCACCGGGAGATGGTGATCATGCAGTCGACACTTCCCCCGGATTCCGTTCTCGCAGGCGCGCTCGTCGAGATCATTCAGACGACGGACGTTCTCCAACGGTTTGAGGAGCGAACATGAACGATCCTGCACCGCCTCCGCTGCTGTCCATGCAGGGCATCAGCCGTCACTTCGGGGCCATCAAGGCTCTCACCGATGTGAACTTCGACGTGCGCGCGCGCGAGGTCGTCGGCCTGGTCGGCGACAACGCCGCCGGTAAGTCGACGCTCGCGAAGATCATCGCCGGCGCGCTGGAGCCGGCATCCGGCGTGATCAGGATCGACGGCGTCGAGACATCGATCCCATCGCCCTCCGCCGCGCACCAGCATGGCATCGCGACCGTGTTCCAGGACTTCGCCGTCTGCGAGAACCTCGACGTCACCGCCAACATCTTCCTCGGTCGCGAACTCCAGCGCCATGGCGGGTTGCGAGACGGCGAGATGGAACTCGCGGCGCGGGAAGCGCTCCGCGACCTCCAGATCCGCGTGCCGTCCATCAAGTCGCTGCTGCGTGATCTGTCGGCAGGTCAACGTCAGTCGATCGCGATCGCACGCACGCTCATCGGCAGGCCGCGACTGGTCGTGCTCGACGAGCCGACCGCATCGCTCGGCGTCTCGCAGACAGCAGAGGTGCTCACCCACATCGAGCGGTTGCGCGACCTCGGATTCGGCGTCGTGTTCATCAGCCACAATCTGAGCGACGTCCGGGCGATCGCCGACCGGATCGAAGTCCTCCGCCACGGGCGCAACAACGGTTCGTTCACCGGAGCGGATGCCACCTACTCCGATCTGATCGCCGCCATCACCGGCGCTCCCGGATACTCTCCCTCGAAGCCGGCCGCCCCGTCGGAGTGAGCGGCGACGGCCTCACGCGAGCGCGGCGAGGAGATCGTCTGCGGTTCCTCGGAACTCCGGCCCGTGACCGGGGAAGATCCGCCGTTCCGGAAGATCCCGAAGGCGCTCCAGGCTCTGCCGCGTCTGCTCAGCGTCGTTGCTGAAGGGCGCGAGCCGGGCGCCGCCGACTCCGGTGAGCACGTGCCGGGTGGTGATCGCGTCACCGAGGAACAGCGCGTCGACGGCCGGGATGCGGATGGCCACCGAACCAGGAGTGTGTCCGGGAATCGCGATGATCTCCGGGTTGCCGGGCAGATCCAAGACGTCGCCGTCGGAGATCAGGCGCACGTCGGCGATGTGGCGTGTGCGCAGAGCGCCGCGTCGGATCCCCGCCCAGAGGAAACCGAGGGACGGCCCGAGCTTCCAGGCGTCGGCTTTGACCCCGCGCGCGGGATCACGACCTGTCGCGAGCGCCGCATCGGCCTCGTGGATGTGCACGGGAATGCCGTGGTCGGCCCTGAGCCGCTCGGCGACGCCGATGTGATCGGCGTCGCCGTGAGTCAGCACGATGCCGCGGATGCCGTCGAGCGAGAGCCCCTCAACGGCGAGTGCCTCGCGGAGCATCCGCAGATCACCGGAGAGTCCCGCGTCGATGAGTGTCACACCGTCTTCGGTCACGATCGCGTGCACGGCGATGATGTCGTCGCCGATGCGGAGAATTCGAGCTGTCATGTTGGCTACAGTACATAGCCTTGATGGCTACAGTCAATAGCCTTATGCTGGAGGGCAGGAGGACGAACATGCCCGCACCGCAGAGAGTCACGCCCGAGGCGCTGGTGAGCGCGATCCGCGAGATCTCCGAACGAGAAGGAGTGGATGCCGTGACGATGAGTTCGGTCGCGGCGGCCGTCGGCGTCCGCGCTCCGAGCCTCTACAAGCGCGCCGCCAACCGCCACGATCTGCTCCGGCTCGCCGCCGACGATGCCGTGGCCGAGCTGACCGCGGACATCGCTGCGCGCGCCGCGCGCACCAACGACCCGCGCGAGATCCTCGCGGGCACCGCCCGCGCACTGCGCGCGCTCGCCTCGCGCTCGCCCCACATCACGACCCTGTTGTTCTGCGCCCCAGCCCCACAGTCGGGGCCGTCGCCGGATTCGCTGGTGCCGATCATGACCGATCTGCTCACCGCCGTGTCCGCGATCGCGCCCGACGACCCGCTGTCGGCCGCACGCACCCTCACGGCGTGGGCATACGGATTCTGCACGATGGAGCAGAACGGCGGATTCCGTCAGGGTGGCGACGTCGATGCCGCCTTCGAGCGCGGGTTGGAGATCGTTCTCCGCGGCCTGGCTGCGTGAGATCACCCGGGTTCCCGGTCAGCGCCACCGGCCTCAGCGCGGGGCGTGCGCCTCCAGGAACTCGTACACATCGGTCGTGTCGACGCCGGGAAAGGCACCGGTCGGGAGCGTCGCCAGCAGAGTGCGGGGCGTGCGCACGTTCGGCCAGGAATTCTCCCGCCAGCGCTGCTCGAGGTCTGCGGGGGCGCGTCGACAGCAGACCTCGACGGAGTGCTTCGATGTGCCGCGATTCGCGGTGTCGCGCCCCACGAACCATTTCGTGTCGTCGAAGCGCACGCCGACGCTCACCGAGTGCAGGCCTTCACTCGACGACTCGACCCGCGCCGTGCACCAGTAGGTACCGTTGCCGGTATCGGTGTACTGGTAGTACGGGTTGAAGCGATCGTCCTCGTCGAACACGACCCGACTCGTCCACCTGCGGCAGCACATCTGACCCTCGATGGCGCCGAGCCGATCAGTCGGAAAGTTCACATCGTCGTTCTCGTACGCCTTCGTGATCGTGCCGGACTCATGCACCTTCAGGAAGTGCACCGGGATGTCGAGGTGGCGGGTCGCCAGATTCGTGAAGCGGTGCGCTGCGGTCTCGTACGACACCGAGTAGGTGTCGCGAAGATCCTCGATCGAGATCGCCCGTCGGCTCTTCGCATCCTTCAAGGCGGGCACGACGTGCGCCTCCGGGATCAGCAGGGCACCGGTGAGATAGTTCGTCTCGACCCGCTGGCGCAGGAACTCCGCATAGCTTCGGGGTTCGGAATGCCCCAGCATCCGAGACGAGAGCGCCTGCAGCACCGCCGTGCGCGCATCGCCCTTCGCCGGCACCTGGCTGGAAAGGTACAGACGCCCGTTGGCGAGGTCCGCGACGCTGCGCGTGGTCTGCGGCAGGTCGGGGGCGTAGTGCAGGGTGAACCCCAGGTACGCGGCGATCTCGGATGCAGTGCGCTGCGTGAGGGGACCGCCGGGGTGTCCGACCGCGGCCAGGATCTCGGATGCCTTCGTCTCGAGGTCTGCGAAGTGATTGTCCTGGCGCCGCATGAGGTGGCGGAGCTCGACGTTCGCACGCCGCGCCTCCTCGGGCGTCGCCGCCCGTTCATCGCGCAGCCGGTCGATCTCGCCGTGCAGGGCGAGCAGCGCTTTCAACGCGTCAGTGGGCATGCCTTTGCCGATCCGGAACGGCTCGATGCCGAGGGCCTGGAAGGTCTGCCCCTTCATCGCCCGCTCCAGAGCGATCTCGACGGCGCTTCGCTCATCGAGCGGCTCGCCTTCGAGCAGCGCGTCGATGGTGACGCCGAGCGCGCGGGCGATGGCCTGCAACTGGGTGAGCTTCGGCTCGCGTTTTCCGGTCTCGATCATCGAGAGCTGGCTGGGCACCCGGTCGACCGCCGTGGCGAGGTCATCGAGGGTCATCCCCCGCGCCGTGCGCAGCTGACGGATGCGCCGGCCGATCGTGAGGGCGTCGGTCTCTTCTGCGGTGTCTACGGTGACCATGCGCCCGATTGTGTCACAGAAGAAGAATTTCGGTCAAACTTCACAACGGATTTGGCCAGTTGGGTCGCTGAACTTCACGCAGAGTGGTCTCAAGCCACCCGGCAGCTCAACGACTGAGTACGACCGAAAGGACTCACATCATGACCACTCCCACCGCTGCCCCGTTCACCGCGCCGATCCAGACGGCGCAGCAGGGCCCCGCGATCGAGATCACCGGCCCCGTTCGCGATCGTTATGAAGAGATCCTCACGCCCGAAGCGGTCGCCTTCCTCACCGAACTGCACCACCGCTTCACCAACCGTCGGCACGATCGCCTCGCCGACCGGATGCGCCGTCGCTTCGAGATCGGGAATGGGCACGACCCGCGCTTCCGCGACGACACCGCGCACATCCGTGAAGATGCCGACTGGCGCGTCGCCGGCGCCGGCCCCGGGCTCGAAGACCGCCGGGTGGAGATCACCGGTCCGACGGATCCGAAGATGACCATCAACGCGCTGAACTCCGGAGCTCGGGTCTGGCTCGCCGACCAGGAGGACGCCACCAGCCCCACCTGGAAGAACGTCATCGAGGGGCAGCTGTCGCTGCGCGACGCGATCCGCGGCGAACTCTCCTTCACCTCCCCCGAGGGCAAGGAGTACCGCGTCACCGCCGAGCGCACGCCGACGATCGTGATGCGACCGCGCGGCTGGCACCTCACCGAGAAGCACATGGAGTTCACCGATCGTTCCGGTCGGCGCATGGCCGCATCGGGCTCGCTCGTCGACTTCGGCCTCTACTTCTTCCACAACGCCAAGGCGCTCATCGACTCCGGCCGCGGACCGTACTTCTACATCGCCAAGATCGAGTCGAGCGAAGAGGCGAAGCTCTGGGACGACATCTTCACCTTCAGCGAGGAGTACATCGGTCTCCCCCACGGCACCATCCGTGCGACGGTCCTGATCGAGACACTGCCCGCCGCGTTCGAGATGGACGAGATCCTGTACGAGCTGCGCGATCACTGCGCAGGGCTGAACGCCGGACGCTGGGACTACATCTTCTCGATCATCAAGAACTACCGCGGGCGCGGTGCACGCTTCGTGCTCCCCGACCGCAGCGAGGTCACGATGACCGTGCCGTTCATGCGGGCCTACACCGAGCTGCTGGTGAAGACCTGCCACAAGCGAGGCGCCTTCGCGATCGGCGGCATGAGCGCCTTCATCCCGAATCGCCGCGACGCCGAGGTGACGGCCCGCGCCGTCGAGAAGGTGTCCGCCGACAAGAAGCGCGAGGCCGGAGACGGCTTCGACGGCACCTGGGTGGCGCACCCCGACCTGATCGCGACCGCGCAGGCCGAGTTCGACGCCGTGCTCGGCGACCGCCCGAACCAGGTCGATCGCCAGCGTGATGACGTGCACGTGACGGCATCCGATCTGCTGGATCTGCACATCGGGCGACCGATCACCGCGCAGGGCGTGCGCGACAACGTCTCGGTGGCGATCCGCTACCTCGAAGCGTGGCTGCGCGGGCTCGGCGCCGTGGCGATCGACAACCTCATGGAGGATGCCGCGACGGCGGAGATCAGCCGGTCGCAGGTATGGCAGTGGATCCACCAGGACCGCTCCACCGAAGACGGCACGGCGATCACCCCGGAGTACGTCGAGGGCCTCATCGCCACTGTGCTCGCTCAGGCCACGAGGTCGGCCGGCGATCGCTTCGACGACGCGGCCGACATCTTCCGCGAGGTCGCCCTGCAGGAGGAGTTCCCGACCTTCCTCACCCTGGGTGCGTACTCCCGCTACCTCGCCGAGACCGACTGACCGTTCACCCACCCACGAAGGCAATGACATGACCCAGTATCAGAACGACATCGACGCCATCCAGTCCCTGAAGGACGCGAACGGTTCCAGCTGGAACGCCATCAACGCCGAGTCCGCCGCCCGGATGCGGGCACAGAACCGCTTCCGCACCGGACTCGAGATCGCGCAGTACACGGCCGACATCATGCGCCGCGACATGGGCGAGTACGACGCCGACTCATCGATCTACACGCAGTCGCTCGGGGTGTGGCACGGTTTCATCGGGCAGCAGAAACTCATCTCGATCAAGAAGCATCTGAAGACCACGAACAAGCGCTACCTCTACCTCTCCGGGTGGATGGTCGCCGCGCTCCGTTCCGAGTTCGGCCCGCTCCCGGATCAGTCGATGCACGAGAAGACCGCGGTGCCCGCGCTGATCGAGGAGCTCTACACGTTCCTCCGCCAGGCCGATGCCCGCGAACTCGATCTGCTCTTCTCCCAGCTCGACGCGGCACGCGCCGGCGGCGACGAGACCGCGGTGGAGTTCATCCAGTCCCAGATCGACAACTACGAGACCCATGTCGTTCCGATCATCGCGGACATCGATGCCGGCTTCGGCAACCCGGAAGCGACGTACCTCCTCGCCAAGAAGATGATCGAGGCCGGCGCATGCGCCATCCAGATCGAGAACCAGGTCTCCGACGAGAAGCAGTGCGGCCACCAGGACGGCAAGGTCACGGTGCCGCACGAGGACTTCATCGCGAAGATCAACGCGGTCCGCTACGCGTTCCTCGAACTCGGCATCGACAACGGCATCATCGTGGCCCGCACCGACTCGCTCGGCGCAGGACTCACGCAGAAGCTCGCCGTCACGCACGAGCCGGGCGACCTGGGCGACCAGTACAACTCGTTCCTCGATGTCGAAGAGATCTCGGAGGACGAGCTCGGCAACGGCGACGTCGTGATCAAGCGCGACGGCGTGCTGCTGCGCCCGAAGCGCCTGGCCAGCAACCTGTACCAGTTCCGCCAGGGAACCGGTGAGGAACGCGTCGTGCTCGACTGCATCACGTCGCTGCGCAACGGCGCCGACCTGCTGTGGATCGAGACGGAGAAGCCGCATGTGGAGCAGATCGCCGGCATGGTCGACGCGATCCGCGAGGAGATCCCGAACGCGAAGCTCGTCTACAACAACAGCCCGTCGTTCAACTGGACGCTGAACTTCCGTCAGCAGGTGTACGACCTGCTCGTGGAGCAGGGCCAGGACGTCTCGGCCTACGACCGCAACGCTCTCATGAGCGTCGAGTACGACGGCACGGAGCTGGCACGGCTGGCCGACGAGAAGATCCGCACGTTCCAGCGCGACAGCTCCGCTCGCGCCGGGATCTTCCACCACCTGATCACGCTCCCGACGTACCACACGGCGGCGCTGTCGACCGATGATCTCGCGAAGGGCTACTTCGGAGACGAGGGGATGCTCGCGTACGTCAGCGGGGTCCAGCGCCGGGAGATCCGCGGAGGGATCGCCACGGTCAAGCACCAGAACATGGCCGGAAGCGACCTCGGCGACAACCACAAGGAGTACTTCGCCGGCGACGCCGCCCTCAAGGCCGGTGGCCAGCACAACACGATGAACCAGTTCGGCTGAGGTCTCTGCACAGACCCCCGTCCGCCCGGACATCCGGGCGAACGGGGGTCTGCGTGTCAGCCCTCGTCGCCGGGCTCCGCGTCGAGCCGGTCCCGCACATCATCGTCGAGAACGAGATCAGCAGCCCCCAGCGCCTCCTCCAGCTGGGCGAGGCTCGAGACACCGACGACCGGAATCACCGGTACCGCAGCGCCCAGCAGCCAGGCGAGCGCGACCTGATTCGGCGTCGCGCCGATATCGGCCGCGACCTCGTGCAGAAGCGCGCGCCTGGCGTGGCTGGTCGGGTGGTCGACGCCACCCCACAGTTGCTTGTCGAGCCGCGAGATGCCGCCCTGGTGCAGCGGGGAATAGGCGGTGATCGCGAGGGGCGGCCGTTCCGGGGTTCCGACTGATGCCGCGTAGTCGAGCAGCCCAGGGGTGACGAAGTTGTTGCGACCGTACTTCGGCGCGGGGTGCAGATAGCTGTACTGCTGCTGCACGAATCCGTATGGTGCGATTCCCTGGCGCCTGGCTTCTTCCCGCGCCTCGACGACGCGCCAGGTCGCGACGTTCGAGATGCCCGCGATTCCGATGAGGCCGTCGCGCTGCAGCTCGCCGAAAGCGGCCACCGTCTCCGCGAGGTCGGTGTCGCGGTCGTCCACATGGCCGTACAGCACGTCGATGTGATCGATGCCGAGATGCTTCGCGCTCGCTGGCGCCTGCCTGCGGATCACCTCGCTCGACAGCCCCTCGAAGTTCGTCGGCGGCGTACTCGACAGCGGCTTCGACGGGTCCTTCTGCGCGGCGCCCAGTTTCGTCGCGATGCGCAGAGAGTCGCGGTTGCCGCGTTCGGTCATCCACCGCCCGAGGAGATCCTCACTGTCTCGGCCGCTGCCACCCGCCCAGACGCTGTAGTTGTTCGCCGTGTCGATGAAGGTTCCTCCCGCCTCGATGAAGCGGTCGAGGATGGCCCTGGACGTCTCGTCGTCGGTGCGGGTTCCGAAATTCATCGTGCCGAGGCACAGCGTGGACACATCGAACGAGGTGACGCCGTCGGAGACGGTGCGGTAGTGCATGGGGTGGTCCTTTCGATCGGTGGTTCCACGCTAGAAAAAAATCGGCCCGGAGATACACTCCAATCACGATGAAGAAGACCAGACCACTTCTCGCGTGGGAGACGCTCCTCGATCTCGACGCCGGGTCGGAACCCCGCGCCGCGTGCACTTCGTTGCGGAACCGTCTCGAGCGCGCACTGCGGGCTGCGGTCGCCGAGGGGCGACTCCCGGCGGATGCTGCGCTGCCGCCCAGCCGCGTCCTGGCCGACACGATCGGAGTATCACGCTGGGTGGTGACCGAGGCGTACGGTCAACTGGTCGCCGAGGGGGTCCTCGATGCACGAATCGGCTCCGCCACCCGCGTGGCGGCTACCGCACATCCATCGGCTCTCCACACCGGACCAGAAGCGCATTCCCCCGGCCGCAGCCGCCCCCTCCCATCGTCGGTGGCCGGCATCACATCGACCCCGGCACCCCGCTTCGACCTTCGCCCGGGAATCCCGGATCTCCGTGCCACACCGAGGTCGCGCTGGGCATCCGCGCTGCGATCGGCGCTTGCGACACTGCCCGACAGCGATCTCGCGAGGGCGCATCCCTCCGGTTATCTGCCGGCCCGCGTCGCCGTCGCAGAGCATCTGAGCCGATCTCGGCACGCCGTCGCCGACCCGGAGCGCGTGCTGCTCACCCACGGCGCGAGCGACGGAATGAGCATCCTGGCCACCGAGCTGCACCGTCGCGGCCACCGCGCGATCCTGGTCGAGGATCCCAGTTGGCCTCGGCTGCGTGACATCGCGGCACGGGCCGGCCTGCGGCCGATCCCCGTTCCGGTCGACGAGGAAGGGGTCGACGCGTCCGTGCTTGCGGAGGCCGCCGCCCGCACCGGAGCCCGCGCGGCGCTCCTGACCCCGGCCCACCAGTTCCCCCTCGGAGCCGCCCTGTCGGCCGCGCGGCGGGAGCAGGTCGTGCACTGGGCGCGGGACAACGATGCGATCGTCGTCGAGGACGACTACGACGCAGAATTCCGCTACGACCGTCGACCGATCGCCGCGCTTCAACGTCTCGCCCCCGACCGCATCGCGCTGCTCGGGTCGCTGTCGAAATCCGTCTCTCCCGCTCTGGGAATCGGGTGGGCGCTCCTGCCCCCAGGCATCGACCCGCCGCCATCGACCTCGGCACCTTCGCTCGTCGATCAGGCCGCGCTGGCGCATTTCATCGTGAACGGTGACCTGGAACGACATCTGCGCGCCTCACGGATCCGGTTCCGGCGCCGTCGTGCTCGCCTGCTCGACGCGCTGCGCACCGAGCTGCCCGACCTCACTCCTTCCGGGATAGCCGCCGGGATGCATCTCCTGCTCCCTCTCCCCGCGGGGTGCGCAGCGGCCGATGTCGTGGCGATGGCGACCGCGAATCTCGCCATCACTCCGCTTCATCGCTATGCGGCAGGTGCGCGTGCGCCAGAGGCCCTCGTCCTCGGCTACGGGAATCTCGATGATGCCCTCGTCGAAGAAACCGTCGCCCGACTCGGCGCACTGATCAGAGCAGCGGCGGCACCCGCATCCTGAGTCCGTCGCCGAAGGCGACCGCATCACCTGTGGATAACTGCGACGCCGCTTCGCGGTGCGCGCTACTCTCGCGGCATGTCGAGCACCGCTGCACCGTCGCCGGAGGCGATCAGAGTTCGCCGCGCCGTGTCGATCATGTTGAGCTCCTTGACGATCGTGGCCACGATGCTGGTCCTCGCCGTCCAGACGCTCTTGCCCGGCACCGATCCCGCGGGGGCGGGCGCGGCCAGCGCGCTGATGCGGCTCTTCGAGCGTTCTTCGCCGTACTGGTTGATCCCACCCGTCGTCGCCCTCCTGCTGATCGGGCGGCTCCCCCGGCAGAGCGACCTCCACATACTCCCGGCTGCTTTCGGTACGGTTGCGCTCGGCCTGGTCGCGCTCTGCCACCTCATGCCCGCGATCATCTCCGGCGAACCGCTCCCGTTCCCGTTCCCGATGTCACCGTGACGCTCCGCTCCCGGTCAGGCATCCGAGCGTCACCGCGTCACTCGAAGGATGCGGCGACCGAATTGCGGTGATAGTCGAAGACGATGCTGGTGCGCGTCGATGCGACGCTGCTCTGTGCGGAGAGGTGCTCGAGAACGAACTCGCGCATCTGCGACGAGTCGGCGACGGCGATGTGCAGGAGGAAGTCGTCGTCACCGCCGAGGAAGAACACCTGGATGACCTGCGGCAGTACCCGCACCCGTTCGGCGAACTCGACGATGCTCTCCCGTCTCCCACTCGGGCGCAACACAACGCCGATGATCGCCTGGAGGCCGGCGCCGAGCATCCGCTCGTCGACGCTGGCGTGGAATCCGGTGATCACTCCGCGGTCGATGAGGGCGCGCAACCGGGCGTGCGCCGTCGATGGCGCGACACCGAGACGCCCGGCGAGCTCGGCGTTCGTCATCCGCCCGTCCGCCGCGAGGAGCTTCACGATCTGCGCGTCGATCGCGTCGAGGGGCGCGCCCTGAATACCATTCGGCGCTGCCGCCCCAGAAAGCATGTTCATGTGAATGATTATTCAGGAATCCCGGCTCCAACGAATGTTCTTCACTGAATCTGTTGCTGAACCGATGTTTCTGCGATCGTTTGAGAAGTACTACGCGCATACTCAGCACATGGAGGATCGATGAAGATCGGCGTACCCACAGAGGTCAAGAACAATGAGAGCCGTGTCGCCCTCACCCCGGCCGGCGCCGACCGCCTCGTCCATGAGGGTCACCGCGTGCTCGTGCAGTCGGGTGCCGGGCTGGGATCGCGCATCGACGATGACGCGTATCGGGCAGCCGGCGCGGAGATCGTGTCATCCGCCGCCGAGGCATGGGGTGAAGCCGACCTGCTGATCAAGGTCAAGGAGCCGATCGCCCAGGAGTACGGATTCCTTCGCCCCGATCTGACGCTCTTCACCTACCTGCACCTCGCTGCCGATCGGGCCCTGACGACGGCGCTCGTCGATGCGGGCACCACGGCCGTCGCCTACGAGACCGTGCAGCTGCCCGACCGCAGCCTGCCGCTGCTCGTGCCGATGAGCGAGATCGCCGGCCGCCTCTCGGTCACGATGGGCTCGTACTCGCTGATGCGGTCAGCGGGCGGACGAGGCATCCTGCTCGGCGGCATCGCCGGGACCCCTCGCGCGAAGACCGTCGTCATCGGCGGCGGCGTCGCCGGAGAGCATGCCGCGGCCAACGCCCTCGGACTCGGCTCGAAGGTCACCGTGATCGACATCTCGCTGCCGCGCCTTCGCGAGCTGGAGCATCGCTACGGCGGAGCGCTGGAGACGCGCGCCTCCAACCGCTATGACATCGCGGAGGAGCTCGCGACCGCCGACCTCGTCATCGGCTCGGTCCTCATTCCTGGGGCCGCGGCTCCGAAGCTCGTCACCGACGAAATGGTCGCCACGATGAAACCGGGCTCAGTGCTGGTGGATATCGCGATCGATCAGGGCGGATGCTTCGAGGGCTCCCGCCCGACCACGCACGACGACCCCACCTTCGCCGTGCACGACTCCATCTACTACTGCGTCGCGAACATGCCGGGCGCTGTCCCGGAGACCGCGACCCGAGCGCTCACGAACGCCACCCTCCCCTACGTCTCGGCAATCGCCGGCAAGGGCTGGGAGCGCGCCGCGGCAGAGGATGCGGCGCTGGCCAAGGGGCTCAACATCCAGGGCGGACGCATCACGCTGGAGGCCGTCGCTCAGGCGCACGGTCTCACCTTC
This sequence comes from Microbacterium sp. LTA6, assembly GCF_045690355.1. NCBI lineage: Bacteria > Bacillati > Actinomycetota > Actinomycetes > Micrococcales > Microbacteriaceae > Microbacterium > Microbacterium sp. LTA6. The sequence goes on along the minus strand of NZ_CP147855.1, from coordinate 2,354,169 downwards.
GCCTGAGCGGGCACGACGAGGGGCCGGGGAGATCACTCCCCGGCCCCTCATCGATCCGGCGCGGCTATTCGAACCGGATGATGTTGCGGAGGGCGCCGATGCCCTCGATCGCCGTGGTCACGACGTCGCCGTCGCGAAGCCAGCGCGGCTCGTCCATGCCGAGCGCGACACCACCCGGCGTACCGGCCAGAACGAGATCCCCCGGTCGCAACGTCGTCATCTGCGACACGTAGGCGATCAGATCGGCGGCATCGAAGACCATCCCCGCGGTGTCTGCATCCTGCACGAGTTCACCATTCACATCGCAGGTGATGCGCAGGCCGTCACGCGGCTCGACATCATCGGCGGTGACCACCCACGGACCGATCGGCGTGGTGGCGTCGAAGGCCTTCCCCTGCAACCACTGCAGCGTGCGCTGCTGCCAGTCGCGCATCGAGATGTCGTTCGCGACCGTGTAGCCCAGGATCGCCGCGCTGGCGCTTTCGCGGTCCGCCCGGTGCACCTCGGAACCGACCACGACGACGAGCTCGGCCTCCCAGTCGAGACGTTCGGTGTCGTGGACGACGATCGCGTCGGTGGCTCCCGTCAGCGTGTCGGCGAACTTGGCGAACAGCGTCGGGAACTCCGGCACGGCCCGCCCCGTCTCCACGATGTGGTCGCGGTAGTTCAGGCCGCAGCAGAAGATCTTCGCCGGGCGCGGGACCGGATTCGCGAATGCCGTCTCGGCGAGATCGACGCGACCTTCCTGCCCCAGGGCGGCCTCTGCCCGTTCCCGCCAGTCCGGGTCGGAGAACAGCTCCTGGGCGTCCGCCTCGCCGAACAACACCCAGCCGGAATCGTCGCCGACGGCGGCACGTGTACCGTAACCGTGCCGCACGGTGGCGAGCCGCATCAGCCTTCCTCAGGCGCGGCGATGTGCGCGACGCCCTGGATCTCGATGAGCGCTTCAGGCTGCCAGAGCCGGGTGACGCCGATTCCGGCCATCGCGGGGTACTCCGTGCCTGCCATCTCGCGCCAGTGCCGCCCGATCTCACGTCCGTGGCGCTGGTAGCCGTCCACGTCAGTGAGGTAGATGGTGACGTCGACGAGGTCGCCGGGTGCTCCCCCTGCTGCCCGGAGGGTGGTGAGGACGTTGGAGAACGCCTGCACGAACTGCTCGACGATGCCACCGGGGACGATCTCCCCCGCAGCATCCATCGCCGTCTGCCCGCCGAGGTAGACGAATTCTCCTGCGCGGACTCCGTGCGCGAAGCCGCGCGGTTTCACGAGAGAATCCGGGTTGATGATCTGCCGCGACATGTGCGGCCTCCTTAGGTGTCAGTGCGTGCGTGTCAGTGGGAGTGCGGGTCAGCGTGCGAAGGCGTCGACTGTCGAGGGCTGCGGCGTCCAGCGACGGTGCGCCGACGTCTCCTCGACGCTCGACGAGTCGCGCACGAGCGAGAGACGCGGACGGACGGCATCCGTGCGAGCGGAAGGCGGTTTGCGTGATCCTGCACGGAACGGAGCCACCCAGTCGGCGCCGGCCCCGCGGTATCCCTGATCCGCGGCCGCATGCAGCGTCCATTGCGGATCCCACAGGTGCGTGCGTCCGAGGGCGATCATGTCGGCACGGCCGGCGAGCAGGATCGAATTGACGTCGTCATGGCTGGAGATCGCACCGACCGCGATCACGGTGACACCCGCCGCCGCCGCCACCCGGTTGCGGATCGCGTCCGCAAAGGGGGTCTGATAGCTGCGCCCGTACTGCGGGCGCTCCCCCTCGGCGATCTGGCCGGAGGAGACATCGATCGCATCGGCGCCATGCGCGATGAACGCACGGGCGATCTCGACGGCGTCATCCACCGTGTTCCCGCCCTCGATCCAATCCTCCGCGGACAGCCTGACGGTCAACGGGCGTTCGGCAGGCCAGACCGCCCGCATCGCGTCGAACACCTCGAGCGGATAACGCAACCGGTTCTCCAGCGATCCCCCGTACTCGTCGGTGCGCCGGTTGGAGACGGGAGACAGGAAGGACGAGATCAGATAGCCGTGAGCCGCGTGCAGCTCTGCGAGATCGAATCCGGCGGCGGCCGCGCGGCGGGTGGCTGCGACGAACTCGTCGCGCACGCGCGTCATCGCCTCACGGTCGATCTCCCGCGGAACCTGGTTCGCTCGTCCATACGGCAGCGCCGATGGGGCGACGGTCTCCCAGTTGCCCTCCGCGAGCGGCTGGTCGATCCCCTCCCACATGAGCTTGGTGGAGCCCTTGCGGCCGGAGTGGCCGATCTGCACGCCGATCTTCGCCGTCGACTGCCGGTGCACGTAGGAGACCACACGACTCCAGGCGTCGAGCTGCTCGTCGGTGTACAGACCGGCGCAGCCCGGCGTGATCCGCCCTTCGGACGAGACGCACACCATCTCGGTCATCACGAGCCCCGCTCCTCCCATCGCCTTGGCCCCGAGGTGGACCAGATGGAAATCGCCGGGAACGCCCTCGACCGACGAGTACATGTCCATCGGCGAGACGACGATCCGATTCTTCAGCTCCAGCCCTCCGATGCGATGCGGGCGGAACATCGCCGGCTCATCGGCCGCACGGGCGGTGAGCGGCGCACCGCGCACGATATCGGCGGCGAACTCGGGGTCGCGCACCGCGAGATTCTCCAGCGTGATCCGTCGGCTGCGTGTGAGCAGGTTGAAGGAGAACTGCAGCGGATCCTGGTCGGCGTACTGGCCGATCCGCTCGAACCATTCGAGCGACGCCTGCGCCGCGCGCTGGGTGGAGGCGACGACCGGACGGCGCTCGACCTCGTAGGCCTCGAGTGCCCGATCGAGGGAGTCGTGCTCGTGCAGGCAGGCAGCGAGCGCCAGCGCGTCTTCCATGGCGAGCTTCGTGCCGGAGCCGATCGAGAAGTGCGCCGTATGCGCCGCATCACCGAGGATAACGAGATTCTCATGGTGCCAGTGCTCGTTGCGGACGGTGGTGAAGTTCAGCCACTTCGAGTTGTTCGTCAGGACCTCGTGTCCGTCGAGGACGTCGGCGAAGAGCTCCCGGATCTTCTCGACGGAGTCGTCGTCGCTGACGCCGGGTGCGAAGACCTCGTTCTCGGTCGCGGCGAACCCGGCCGCCCGCCACACGTCCTCGTGCATCTCGATGAGGAAGGTGCTCTCCTGAGCGGAATACGGGTAGCCGTGCAACTGCATGACCCCGTGCGGCGTGTGCAGCACAGCGAAGGTGAACGCCTCGAAGACACGATCGGTTCCGAGCCACATGTACTTCGACGCTCGGCGGTCCAGATCCGGCACGAACTGTTCGGCGAACTTCGCGCGCACCCGCGAGTTCACACCGTCGGCGGCGAGTACGAGGTCGTATTCGGCCATCAGCTCAGCGGTATCCGGCGCCTCGGTGCGGAACAGGATCGTCACTCCCAGCTCGAGGCAGCGCTGCTGGAGGAGCAGCAACAGCTCCTTGCGCCCCATCGCAGCGAACCCCTGCCCGCCGACGGTGTGCGTGGTCCCGCCGAAGAGGATGTCGATGTCCGTCCAGCGGGCGAATTGCGCGCCCATCCGAGCGGCGATCACCGGGTCCGCGTTCTCGATCCCTCCGAGGGTCTCGTCACTGAAGACCACCCCGAATCCGAACGTGTCGTCCGGCGCATTGCGCTCCCAGATGGTGATGTCGTGACTGGGATCGAGCTGCTTCATGAGTGCGGCGAAGTAGAGCCCTCCGGGGCCTCCGCCGATGACGGCAACGCGCATGTCAGGCTCCTTGGGTGATGGTCTCGGCGGCCGCGGCCGCGAGAGCCGCCCGTTCGCGAAGGATGAAATGCTGCACCTTGCCGCTGGGGTTGCGAGGCAGAGCGGTGATGTACTCGACGCGGCGCGGGCACTTGTAGATGGCCAGGCGCGACTTCACGGTCTCGAGGATGCTCGCCGTGAGCTCCTCGGTGGGTTCGACGCCCTCCCTCGGCACCACGAAGGCGGCGACGATCGTGCCACGGTCCGGGTCGTCGCAGCCGATGACCGCGCACTCGAGCACGCCGGGATGGGCGAGCACCGCCTCCTCGACTTCGGGGGCGCCGACGTTGTATCCCGCAGTCACGATCATCGAGTCGTTGCGCGCGTGGAAGGTGAGGTAGCCGTCCTCATCCATCACGAAGGTGTCTCCGGTGATGTTCCACCCGTCGTGCACGTAGACCTGCTGGCGTTCATCATCGAGGTAGCGGCATCCGGTCGGGCCGATGACGCCCAGCCGTCCAGGCTCTCCCGCGCCGAGGACGCGCCCATCATCGTCGAACACCGCAGCCCGGTACCCCGGAACGGCCTTGCCTGTGGCTCCGGGGCGGATGTCGTCACCAGAGGCGGAGATGAAGACATGCAGCATCTCGGTCGATCCGATTCCATTGACCAGGCGCAGACCGCTCGCCGTTTCGACGGCCTCGAAGGTCGAGATGGTGAGGTGCTCACCGGCGGCGACGCCGAGGCGCAGCCGGCCGAGTTCATCGGCCAGCCCCTCCTTGATCACCGTTCGGTAGCCGGTCGGGGCGGTGTACAGCACGGTGATCCCGAGGGGCCGGATGAGCTTCGCCAGTTCGACGGGCGTCGCGCGCTCCACGAGCACCATCGAGCCGCCGGTACGCAGCGGGAACACGACGTTGCCTCCGAGTCCGAACGTGAAGGCGAGCGGGGCGGTGCTCGCGCTGACGTCATCCGGCGTGAGATGCAGGATGTGCTTCGCGAAGGTGTCCGCGTTGGCGAGGATGTCGCGGTGGAAATGCATCGTCACCTTGGGGACGCCGGTGGTGCCGCTGGTCGCGCCGAGCAGCGCGACGTCGTCGGCCGCGGTGTCGACGGGTGTGAACACGCCGTCCTTGGCATCGCAGGCGGAGAGGAGCGCATCCTCGTGACCTCCCGCCACGAGGATGATCGGGGCCCCAGGAAGACCGGCGAAGGCCTCTTCGGCATCCGTCAGGCCGCGATGGTCGACCACAGCGACACGGGGACGCACGCGCTCGGTGATGCCGCGCACCTCCTGCGCACGCCATGCGACCATCGTCGTGACCACGACCATGCCCGCTTTGAGGGCACCAAGCCAGCACGCCACGGTCCACGGGCCGTTCAGCATGCGCAGCATCACCCGGTTGCCCGGCACAAGACCGAGATCCTCGGTGAGCACCTGCGCGAACTGGTTCGCGCGATGCTGCAAGAGACCGTAGCTCCAGGTCGTGCCGTCGGCGAGCACGATCGCGTCGCGGTCTGCCCCGAAACGATCGATCGTCCGATCGATCAGTTCGACGGCGGCGTTCAGGCGCTCGGGATACTGGACGTCGGGGATCGTGAACTCGAGCGTCGGCCACTGATCGGCCGGGGGCAGCGCCTCACGCGCGAACGTGTCGAGGTGGGCTGAGGGGGAGAGCTGCATTGCTTGTCCCTTCGGGGAATCGGGGCTGGCTCAGAGCGGACGACCCGGGCGGATCATCCCCTCCTGAGCCACCGTGGCGACCAGACGGCCATCCATCGTGAAGAACCGGCCGAGGCCGAGGCCGCGCCCGTCCGCGATACCGGCGCTCTCCTGCGCGTAGAGCAGCCATTCATCGGCGCGGGCCGGCGTGTGGAACCACATCGCGTGGTCGAGGCTGGCAGTGATCAGTCCCTCGGCGCGCCACGGCAGACCCAGAACACGCAGTATCGGCTCGAGAATCGTGTAATCGCAGACGTAGGCGAGAGCGAGCTGATGAGTGCGCGGGTCGTCGTCGAGCCTGTCGAAAGCGCGAACCCACACCGCCTGGTGCGCCGTGCGCTCACCCTCGACCTCTGCGTAGACAGGACCAGGGACATGCCTCATGTCGAAGCTGCGCCCGTGCGACCAGTACTCGATGTCGGGTCCCTCGAGGCCCGACAATGCCTCCGCAGACGTGCGCAGCGTCTCGGGCCCCGGGACATCGGGCATCGAGGGTCCATGCTCGGGGAACTCCTCCGGCACATGGAAGGATGCCGTCGCCATGAAGGCGAGCCGGCCGTGCTGGTGCCCTCGGACGTGACGGGTGGAGAAACCACGGCCGTCACGGATCAGCTCCACGTCGTAGCGCACCGGCTCGGCGATGTCGACACCGCGGAGGAACGAACTGTGCACCGAGTGCAGCACACGGTCGCGCTCCACCGTGCGCAGCGCCGCCGCCACGCTCTGTGCCACGGTGTCGCCACCGTAGGCCTTGGGCCAAGGGACGGGCTGCGGTTGCGCCTCGAACGCGTACCCGTCCTCGCCGGACGCCACCTCGGTGAGGGCGATCGCACGATGGAAGGCGGCGGAGGTGCTCATGAGCGGCGGAAGCCCTCGAGTGTCGCGTCGTCGACCTCGGGCAGGTTGACGACGATGTTGTCCGGGGTACGAGTGGTCAGCCAGACGAGTTCGTCGGTGACCGACATGTTGGCCTCGACGTGCGGCATGAACGGCGGCACGAACACCCAGTCCCCGGCAGTCATGTCGAGGTACTCGCGATAACCCTCGCCGAAGTAGATGCGCCCCTGGCCCCGCAGCACGAATCCGCCGGTCTCCGCCTCGCCGTGGTGGTGCGGCAGCGATCGATAACCGGGATCGTTGGAGACCTGGCCGAACCAGATCTTCGTGGCCTCGGTGTGCTGAGGGCCGACGCCGGAGACACGGATGCAGCCGCCGGAGGACATGGTCTGCGTGTCCTCTTCTCCGCTGCGAGTCACTTGAGGAACCCTGTCCCAGCGCAGTTCGTTCTCGGTCATCGAAGCCCCTTCGCTCGCATCACCCGGGCGCAGCCTGCGCCGTGCCGTGGTTCCGATGAACCCGACTCAAGAAGTGTCACATGCGTGACCACCGTCACACAAGTGCAATATCGAGAAGGCCCGACGAACACCGAGAACCCCTGATCCCGCTGTGCGGGACCAGGGGTTCTTCAGGAGATCGATCAGCTCATCACGGCTGCAACGAACCGTTCCGCAGCAGGCTCCAAGCGCTGATGCAGCTCGGCGAACAGCCGCTCCGCCTCGAGGCCGACCCAGCCCTCCGGCAGCAGTTCGAGCGGGATACCGGGGTCGAGATACGTCAGTCGCCGCCACTGGGTGATGACGCCCACGTGCATGGCGAACGCCTCCTGGTCGGTCTCCTCCGCCGTCAGCACCGGCCGGAAGCCGTCGATGAAGCCCCGGTACATCGGCTCGATCGCCGGCAGATCCCACCAGCGCCGCACGGCCTGGACAAGGGGTTCATCCGACACACGATCGCCGAGGAAGAGCTCGACGTATCCGTCCAGTCCTGCGCCCCGCAACGCCGTGCGGGTCTCGTCGGCGATCCGCCCCGGCGCGATCCACAGCCCGCCGCTGACCTGGCCGAACCCGAGGCGTTGGAGCAGCTTTCGCAGCTGGTGCCGCAACGGTCGCTCCCGTTCGGGCACGCTGAACGAAGCGAGCAGCCAAGGATCCGACGCCTGGGCGCGGCGATCCTCGAAGATGCGGTGGTCTCCGGCCGAGAACACGCCCTCCAGCGACTCGGCAAGCCGATACGCGGCTCCCCCGCCGGAGCGGATGCTGACCAGCACTCCGCGCCGCTTGAGCCGTGACACCGCTGAGCGGACCGCTGAAGCATCGGCGCCGAGCACCGCCATCATCTCGATCAGATCGGCGACCTGGATCACCCCGCCATGCGCTCGCACGTAGCGCCCGAAAACCGTGACGATCAGATGCTGGGGCCGCGGGGCGGCTCCGAATGCGGCACCGGTGACGTCATCCGAGGCTTCTGGGCTCATGACGATGGAGCCTATCGGCTCACAGTCAGTCGCCGACCGAAGGCCGGCAAGGCCGGGCCCGATCACGAAAGCCTCAAGATCCGCCGATCTTCATGACTTTCCGACGTCTCGAGAGCGGACGACCCGAGTACGCTCGAAGGCGTGACCGAACGCGCACCTCTCTCTCGCAAACTGTCCGCCATCGCCGAGTCCGCCACCCTCAAGGTGGATGCCAAGGCCAAGGCCCTCAAGGCCGAGGGCAAGCCGATCATCTCCTACGCGGCCGGCGAGCCGGACTTCTCGACGCCGCAGTTCATCGTGGATGCCGCGGCCACGGCTCTCGCCGACCCGGCGAGCTACCGGTACACCCCGGCTCCTGGCCTGCCCGCCCTGCGGGAAGCGATCGCTGCGAAGACGCTGCGCGACTCCGGGCTCGAGGTCTCCCCCAGCCAGGTCATCGTCACCAACGGCGGCAAGCAGTCCGTCTACCAGGCCTTCCAGGCCGTGGTGAACCCCGGCGACGAGGTGCTGCTGCCCGCGCCGTACTGGACCACGTACCCCGAAGCCATCCGTCTCGCCGACGGCATCCCGGTCGAGGTGTTCGCGGGTGCCGACCAGGACTACAAGGTGACCGTCGAGCAGCTCGAAGCCGTACGCACCGACCGCACCACGGCGCTCGTCTTCGTCTCGCCCTCGAACCCGACCGGTTCGGTGTACACCGCAGAAGAGACGAAGGCGATCGGCGAGTGGGCCGTCGAGCACGGCATCTGGATCATCTCGGACGAGATCTACCAGAACCTCACCTACGAGGGTGTCAAGGCGACCTCCATCGTCGAGGCGGTCCCGGCTGCCGCCGGCCAGACGATCCTGGTCAACGGCGTCGCCAAGACCTACGCGATGACCGGATGGCGGGTGGGCTGGATGGTCGGACCCGCGGATGCGATCAAGATCGCGGGCAACCTGCAGTCGCACCTGTCCAGCAACGTGAACAACGTGGCGCAGAAGGCCGCGATCGCCGCACTCAACGGCCCGCAGACGGAGGCCGAGCAGATGCGCGAGGCGTTCGACCGCCGCCGCAAGCTCATCGTCGCCGAACTGTCGAAGATCGACGGGATGCGGGTGCCGAACCCGCTCGGCGCGTTCTACGTCTACCCCGACGTGCAGGGCCTGCTCGGCCGCACCTGGGGCGGCGTGACGCCGAGCACCTCGCTCGAACTCGCCGACCTCATCCTCGATCAGGCCGAGGTCGCCGTCGTGCCTGGTGAGGCGTTCGGGCCGAGCGGCTACATCCGCATGTCGTACGCGCTCGGCGACGACGCGCTGCTCGAGGGCGTGCAGCGCCTGCAGCGCCTGTTCGCCTGAAGCGCGGCACTGTGGGTCGCTGTGACCTTAGTCGCTGAGACCCACAGTTGTCACCGAGACCCACAGTTGCAACAGGGGGTCTCGGCGAGAGATGTGGGTCTCGGCAATCCCCAGGGCACCTGAGGTCGCGCGCGCGAACGCTATTCCTCGAAGCCGATGAGCCAGCGGATGCCGTAGCGATCGGTGACCTGACCGTCGTAGTCGCCCCACGGCCGTTTCTGCAGCGGGTCGGTCACCGTCCCGCCTTCGCCGAGCGCGTCGAACCAGCCCGTGAGCGCGGACGCATCCGTCGTCCCGAGCAGGGAGAAGACCGCACCGACGATGTGCGCGGCATCCTGGTCGGGTCCGGCATCCGCTGCGAAGAGTTCGACCGGCCCCCGGATCTCGCCGTGTGCGATCGCATCACCTGGCCCGTCGGCGCGCCCGAAGTCGGCGTAGGTGTGCAGGATCAGTTCGCCGCCGAAGATGCCGTGGTAGAACGTCAGCGCCTCGGCGGCGGTTCCGGGAAGGAAGAGATACGGGACGAGTCCGGCCATGCGCCGAGCGTACCTTCCGTCGGCGGGATCGACCTAGAGCTCGACGCCCACCAGCACCGGCTCGGGCTGGAGCACGAGGCCGAACTCGGCATGAACCCGACTCTGGATGAAGCGGGCGAGTTCGGCGACCTCACCGGCCGTCGCACCACCGCGATTGGTCAGCGCGAGAGCGTGCTTGGTCGACACCGAGGCGCGCGAGCGCGGAAGCTTGAATCCCTTTCCGATACCGGCCTGCTCGATGAGCCACGCCGCACTCACCTTCACATCGGATGCCTCATGCCGCGGCGTCGGGAGCAGTCCGTCGTACGACGCGAGCGGGATGACGGTGACCGCGTCGAGGTCGGGAGCGACCGGCCACTGCGGGCACTCCGCCGGGAGGGCACGCGCGACCGCTTCCGGGACGACGGCGTTCTGGAAGAACGAGCCGACGCCGTGCGTGTCGGGGTCATGCTCGTCGAGCAGCATGCCCTTCGAGGCGCGAGTGGCGAGGATCCGCTCGCGCACCCAGGCGAGGGGCACCGGGGCATCGTCCTGGAGTCCGAGCGCCCGTCGCAACTGGTCGCCGCGCACCACCCGCTCGTTCGCGACATGCAGGTCGACAGTGACGGACAGGATGACAGCGCGGCGCAGCGGCTCGCCGCCGTAGTGGTGTTTGAGCACCGACGTGCGGAAGCCGAGTCCGAGCTCTGCCGCAGGAACCACCGAGATCTCGCCGGTCGACTCGTCGATGAGTTCGACCTCGACCAGGGTCTCCTGGATCTCCTGGCCGTACGCTCCGATGTTCTGCACGGGAGCGGCGCCGACCGTGCCCGGGATCCCCGACATCGCCTCCAGCCCGGCATAGCCGCGCTCGACCGCGTGCGCCACGAGAGCATCCCAGCTGTGACCGGCCTGAGCTCGCAGCCGGACACGCCCCTGGTGCGGTGACGGGAGCTCGTCGATGCCGCGGGTGAGCACCCGGATGACGGTGCCCTCGAACGACTCATCCCCGACGAAGAGGTTGGAGCCACCGCCGAGCACGAACCATTCGTCGCCGCGCGCCCACGTCTCCCGCAGCGCCTCGACCAGTTCGGCGGACGTCGACACCTGCAGCATCCGCTCGGGGGCAGCCCCGGTGCGCAGCGTCGTGAGCTCTGACAACGAGATCGGGGCGATCTCCACAGGGTTCGAGAAGACCATGCGTCAGACCGCGACGCGCAGCTGCGCCTTGACCAGCACGGTCGCGTCGTTGAAGGTCACCTTCAGGTCGATCCGCGTCGACGTCTCGTCGACGGCTCCCACGGTGGCCAGCACATGCACGTCTGCGCCGGTGACGGGATCGACGACGACCGGCTTGGTGAAGCGCACACCGTAATCGAGGATGCGGGCGCCCGGCTCGAGTGCGGCGAGCACGACCGAGGATCCGATGCCCATGGTCAGCATGCCGTGCGCGAGCACTCCGGGAAGCCCGACGGATGCCGCGACGTCATCGCGATAGTGGATCGGGTTGAAGTCTCCGGATGCTCCGGCGTAGCGGACCAGCGACTCACGGGTGAGGTGCACGGTGCGCTCGGCGATGGTGTCTCCGACGGTGTAGGCCATCACTGCCCCTCTCCTTCTTCATCGGAGCCGACCAGCAGAACGCTGGTCGCCGTCACGACATGCGAGCCCTCGGCATCCGTGATCTCGGCGTCGCTGGTGATCAACGCGTTGCCGGCCATCATCCGGATGCCGGTGACCTTCAACTGTGCGGTCAGCTCGTCGCCGGCCACGATCGGGCGCGAGTAGGTGAAGCGCTGCTCGGCGTGGATGGTCCGCGCAAGAACGATTCCCGAATCGGGTTCGGCCAGCAGCTGCTGCAGGGTGTGATCCTGGACCACCATCGCGAACGTGGGCGGGGCGACCACGTCGGCGAAGCCGGCGGCGCGTGCCGCGCTCACGTCGGTGTGCTGCGGCGCATCGGCGAAGACGGCGCGCGCGAACTCGCGCACCTTCTCACGTCCGACGAGGTACGGGGCTGTCGGCGGGAACTCCCGGCCGACCAATTCTGAGTTCACGGGCACCGTTCGAGTCTATCGAGACGGTGACTCGCGGGGTTCCCTGCACGCTGACCTCACGCCGACCTCGCCCTGATCTCACGCCGCCCTCGCCGACAGCGCCGATCCGAGCATCACGAGCCGCATGCATCGCTCTGCGGCATCGCGCAGCAGTTCCTCCCCCTGTTCGACAGCCTGCTCGAGCTCCATCGGGACGGTCAGGATCGAGGCGATCGCGCCGATGCCGATGTCGTGCACGGCCGGCGCTCCTGCGCCGAGGGATCCGGCGATCCCCAGGACTGGAACGCCCTCCACCCGCGCCCGCATCGCCACCTCGGCGGGGACCTTGCCGCGCGGAGTCTGGAAGTCGATGGCGCCCTCCGCCGTGATGACCAGGTCGGCCTTCGCGATCAAGTCGTCGAGCGACGTCGGCAGAAGTCCACTGTCGAGCAGCACCTCGAAACGCGGCGCGAGCCGGGCCCCGAGCACTGCGGCGAGACCGACGCCGAGTCCACCTGACGCGCCCGTTCCGGCGCCGGTGCGGACATCCATCGCACCCCCGAAAGGCGACTGCGCCTCGAGGAGGGCAGCCCAGGCGTCCAGCGCCGTCGACAGCAGTTCGACCTGGATCGGAGTCGCGCCCTTCTGCGGCCCGAACACCCGCGCGACGCCCCTCGGCCCGCAGAGCACGTTGTGGATGTTGCAGGCGAGCACGATCTCGACGTCGCCGAGACGCGGATGCAACCCTGTGAGATCGAGTGCGGCCGCCTCGATCAAGTGCCGGCCGCCGCGTGCGAGCGGAATCCCGTCGCGGTCGAGGATCCGCGCTCCGAGTGCCTGCAGCGCACCCGCACCGCCGTCGCTGGTACCCGAGTCGCCGCATCCGATCACGATGCGCTCTGCACCGTCGTCAAGGGCGGCGACGATCAGCTCACCGACCCCGTAGGCCGTGGTCTCGCCGGGGTCGCGGCGATCGCGGGGCACCAGGCGCAGGCCGGCCGCCGCTGCCATCTCGACGACCGCGGTCCCGGTGGCGGCGCCTCCGAGTCGCGCCCAGTGCGCATCGACGGCGACTCCGACCGGACCGGTGACTCGCGCCGGCACGACGTCGCCGCCGGTCGCCGCGGCGAGCGCCAGTGCGGTGCCCTCACCTCCGTCCGGAACCGGGAACTCGTCCACCTGCACGCCGGGGATGACCCGGCGGATGCCGGATGCGATGGCATGTGCGACGGTCTCGGCGCTGAGGCTCTCCTTGAATCCGCTCGGTGCGACGAGGATGCGTTGCGGGATGTGGATGGACATGTGTTCTCCTTCGATACGACGTGGGCAGGGGCGGAGTGCCCTTCGACGGGCACGACGAACAACGGGTACGCGGTGCGGACCCGGGTGAGGCGCGGATGCTCAGCGCATGAGCGGCATTCCCATCGCCGGCCAGATCCAGAACGCGCAGACCGCGACCAGGGCGAACATCATCGGCGCCAGGACGACGGAGAGCCGTCGCAGGTCGCGCGGTGCGAACCCGCCGGGGACGGCGGCGGGATCGGCGAACATCGCCACCGGTTTGGCCGAACTCGGCAGGGTATGGCAGAAGCCCGCAGCCACCGTCGACGCGAACGCGGCCGCCATGGGCTCGACGCCGAGACCTGGCGCGAGCGCGATCACCACCGGGATGACCGCGGCCGAACGCGCCGACCGCGACGGGATGAGCAGATGCGCGGCGATCGAGAGTCCGATCACCATGAGGATGAAGGCGATGCCCCCGCCCGCACCCAATCCCGCGAGCGGGGCGAGGGCGGACCCGCTCAGCCAGACCGCCGCACCCGTCTCGGTGAGCGCGGATGCCAGCGCGAGCGTCGCGGCGAGGAAGAGCAGCAGCCCCCACGGCACCTTCGCCACAGCGGCGGGAAGACGCGTGCATCCGATCACCGGTGAGACCGCGGCGACCGCGCCCAGTAGAGCGACGAGTGCCGGAGAGAGCTGATGCAGCGGCTCCGTGCTCCAGAGCACGATCACGCCGGACAGCAGCGCCGTCGCCCGCCATTCATCGGCCCGCAGCGGCCCGGTCACCGGCATCGGCGCGGTGCGTTCGAAATCGGCGAGGCCGATCCGCAGCCGGCCGGCGCGCTCGGGGCGATCGGTGAACCGCCACAGGATGATCTCGCAGGCGAGGTGCGAGGAGATCACCGCCACCGGCAACCCGAACCACAACCAGCTGAGGAAGGTGAACCCTTCACCGCCGGCGGCGACCAGCAGCTGGTTGGTGATGATGTGCGCGCCGGCCCCGAGGAGGGATGCCGCCGCAGAGAGCAGGATGACCGTGGGGAAGAGCAGCGCGAGCGCCTTCACCAGCTTCTCGCGGCCCGCGAGGGCTGCTGCCACTGCAGTGAAGACCGGGATGGCGAGAGCGGCCCGACCGGATGTCGCCGGCACTGCGAACGCCGTGAGGGTGAGGGCGACGGTCGTGAGGTGGAACAGCGCTCGCGGACTGCGCGCCCGACGCAGCAGGTGGGCGGCGCCGCGCATCGCGAGGCCGGACGACGTCACTCCTGCCGCGATCACGAACGCGCCGATCAGCAGCCAGATCGTCGGGTCCCCGAGGGATGCGAAGAACGTGTCGACGGGGAGCACTCCAGTGGCGATCAAGGCGAGTGCCGCGAGGAGGGCGACCAGGGTGTCGTCCAGTCGGGTCGCGGTCCACGCCCAGACGGCGAGGAGGAACACGGTCACCGTGATGGCGACGGGCACCGTGAGGCCGCCCGCAGCACCGGCAGCGGTGGACACGGGCGCCCCGGCCGCCGACAGGGCCATCGCGGCACCGGCAGCCAGTGCGGCGGCGAGCGCCACGAGTGCGATGACGCGACGCATCCGGTCCCGCCCGCCGATCGCCCGGGAACGCGGCGGTGCCGGGCGATCGCGGAGCTGCGGTGCGCGCTCGGGCAGGGAGCGGCCGGCGCCGGACATCCTGACCGGAGGGATGGTCGCGAAACGCACATGCTTCGGACGCTCGGTCGGCGGCTCCAGGATCTCGGGAGTCGTCGAGTTCACGCCGGCTCGGGAGTCGATCAGGGTGCTCATCGCAGTCGATATCCCGCCCCGCGCACGGTCTCGATGCGGTCTGCGCCGATCTTGCCCCGCAGCGCCCGCACGTACACGTCCACGACGTTCGACGCGGGATCGAAATCCATACCCCAGACGTGACCGATCAGCTGGTCGCGGGAGAGCACCTGCCCCGCGTTCTCGATGAACACCTCCAGCAGTGCGAACTCGCGCGAGGTGAGCTCCCGCATCTCGCCGCCCACTGTCACACGACGCGCTCGCACATCCACGTGCACGTCGCCGTGTGCGAGCACGGGACCGGATGCTCGGCCTTCTCCGTCTCCGATGCGCAGTCGCACCCGAGCGAGAAGCTCCGCGAACTGGAAGGGCTTGGTGACGTAGTCGTTGGCTCCGCTCTCCAGACCACGGACGGTGTCGATCACCGAATCGCGCGCCGTCAGCACGATCACGGGAGTGGTGACGCCCTCTCCTCGGAGGTGAGCGAGGACGTCGAAGCCGTCCATTCCGCCGAGGCCGATGTCCAGCAGCACCAGATCGAACGTCCCGCCGCGCGCGAGGATGAGGGCCGTCTCACCATCCGCGGCCTCGGCGGTGTCGTATCCGGCGGCGCGCAGACCGCGCCGCACGAACGAAACGATGTGCGGGTCGTCTTCCGCGATGAGGATGGTCCGCATCTCAGTTCCTCTCTGCGATGAGCGCCGGCGACCATTCGCCGGCAGCCGATTCCCGCGCGTCGATCGGCGCCGGGATGTCGATTCCGAAGGTGGCGCCCTCGCCCGGGACGCTGTCGACCCAGGCCGATCCGCCGTGGCCGTCCGTGATCGCGCGCACGATGGCGAGCCCGAGGCCCGAGCCATGCCGCCCGACCGTGTCGCCGCGAGCGGAGCCGCGGACGAAGCGCTCGAAGATCCGCTCCGCATCCTCCGCGAGCACGCCAGGGCCGGTGTCCTGCACCCAGAGCCGCAGCAGCCGCTCGGTGCCGTCTCCTTCGAAGCGGGAGCCCATCCGAATGCGGTCGTCCTCATCGGTCACCTGCACCGCGTTGGCCGCGAACTGCAGAACGGCTTGGGTGACGCGCTGCGGATCGAGGCGGATGCTGCCCTCGGCGACCTCCATCAGTTGCCATCGTCGAGCACCGAGCGCCTGCGCCTTCGCCTCGATGTCGAGCGTGAGCGCGGTCACATCACACGATGCGACGCGGACGAAGTCCGGTTGCTGCGCGCGGGCGAGGACGAGCAGGTCGGTGACGATGCGGCTCATCCGATCGAGTTCGTCGCTGATCAGCCGCAGCGTGGCCTTACGCTCCTCAGGGTCGTCGCTGAGCAGTTCCAGGTGGCCGCGAACGATCGTGATCGGGGTGCGCAGTTCGTGACCCGCATCGTCGACGAATCTCTGCTGCGTGGCATGGACGGCCTCGAGGCGATCGAGCATCTGGTTGAAAGTCGTCGCGACGGCCGCGATGTCGTCGCTGCCGTCCACCGGCACGCGGGCGGTGAGATCGTGCTCGCCGATGTCGCGCGCGACGCGGTAGACGTCGCGCACCGGCGCGAGGATCTGACCGGCGACGAGCCATGCGACTCCCGAACTGAGCAGCAGGCCGAGGAGGGCGGCCCAGGCGATCCCCGTGAAGCTCTCGTCGACCTGAGCTCGAGCATCCTGCGTGAACTGCAGGATCACCAGCGTCCCGCCGCTGTCGCCCGACGTGAACTCCAGCCGTCCCCATCGCGCGGGTCCGGTGTCTCCGGTCTCGACGACACCGGATGCCGCATTCGAGTCCAGCAGCCGGTCGACGAGTCCGTCACCGCCCGGCACCTCTGCGGAACCGCCGCTCACCGAGTTCGCTCCCGTGAGGCCGTTCGCCACCGCGACGATCGACCCGTCGACGATTCCGACGACGACCTCATCGTGCAGCACCTGCCGCGCCACGTATTCCTGCAGGAGCTGCTCCGGCGTGGAGAGCCCCTCTGCACCGGCCTTCTCCGAGAACCGGATGAACTCATCGGCTTCCTGTTCGATCTCGGTGTTCGCCGCCCGCTCCACGCCGGCCACGAAGATGCTGCGGCCGATCATGCCCACCGCGACGAGCGTGACCATCGTGCTGAGGATGATCCAGGCGGTGATCCTCCAGCGGGCGGGCATCGACCGGGCACGCAGGGTGCGCAGCGGAGTGCCCGGCCGGCCGACGCGGACGTCGTCGGTCTCGGCGACCTGGTGCAGGTCGACCAGCGGATCAGTCATCGTCGCCCTCGTCATCGTCGTCGTCGCCGGGAACGCCCGGCGCCGGAGCGGCCGGTGGTGCAGGCGCGGGTTCTACCTGCGGTGCCGGCGGAGCCGGAGTGACCGGCGTCGGCGAAGCCAGCTGCACCGTGACCGGCGCGTCCGGCAGCCGCGGAGCTGCGGGCATCTGCGCGTGCGCCACGATGCCCACGGCAAAGGCCACCGGAAGTGCGATCAGAGCGCCCGGGATCAGGATGCGTCGTGCGGAGGTCATACGACCATCCTGCTGGGCGATCATGATGCCTGCATGAGGTGAGGATGAAGATTCCTTCATCCTCGAGCCCGAGTGCGCGCTCAGTCCCGCTTGCGTCCGCGGATGGCTTTCATCGCCATCTGTGCAGCGATCACGACGAGATATGCCGCGAACAGCATGTTGCCCGCCGCCGGATCGATGATCGTCGCCAACCACGCGCCGAGTGCGGTCGTCGTGCAGGCGGAGGCGCCGATCACCGCCGCGGCGATCAGGTCGACGTTTCGATGCCGGATGTTGCCGACGGTGCCGGAGACGGCCGTCGGAATCATCATCAGCAGCGACGTGCCCTTGGCGACCAGGTCGCTCGTCCCGAACGCCAGCATGAGCACGGGAACGACGATCACACCGCCGCCGACGCCGATCAGGCCGGCGAGGAGCCCGGCGCCGACGCCGACGGCGACGAGTGCGATTCCGCTCCACCAGGTGAGCGCGAAGGCGGCATCTCGAGAAGGGATCACCAGGAACAGGCTCGCGATGACGACGACCAGGAACCCGAAGAAGCCCCACCTCAGCGCCGTCTGCGAGATCCGCGGCAGCAGCCAGGTGCCGATCTGGGCACCCACCACCGCACCGGCCGCGAGGATGATCGCGGGGACCCAGGCCACCGAGCCCGACACCGCATAAGAGACCACGCCGACCGTAGCCGTCGGCACGATCGCTGCGAGCGAGGTGCCGGCCGCGATGCGCTGATCGAACTGCAGAAGCAGCACCAGCAGAGGCACGATGACGGTGCCGCCGCCGACGCCGAAGAGTCCGGAGAGAAGTCCGGCGAGCAGCCCGATGACCACGAAAGCCGCGTAGGCCCGAGCCCCGCGGCGCGGCGAAGCTGCGGCATCCATCACGTCTCCAGCCTAGCCCCGCGCGTCCTGCCCTCCCGTCGGGAGGGCAGGGCGCGCGACGATTCAGACTTCTGAATCGGCCTTGATCGGCACGGCGATCGACTCGGTCAGCGCCTGTTCGTACCGGCGCTGCCGCCGGCGCAGCCACAGCCCGCCCACGATGAGCAACGCGAGCAGCGCATACGCGATCGCCGCGAACGGCTGCGCGATCAGCGTCGTCACGTCGCCCTGACTCAACTGCAGCGCCTTGCGCAGCTGTTCCTCCCCCATCGGGCCGAGGATCGTGCCCACCACGAGCGGCGCGACCGGGAACCCGTAGCGTCGCATGAAATAGCCGAGCACGCCGATGACCAGCAGGATCAGGATGTCCACGACCGAGAAGTTCAGCGCGAATGCCCCGAAAGCGGCGAACATCAGGATGCCGGCGTAGAGATACGGCCGCGGGATCTGCAACAGCTTCACCCACATGCCCACCAGCGGCAGGTTGAGCACGATCAGGATGACGTTGCCGATGTAGAGGCTCGCGATCAGCGCCCACACCAGGGTGGACTGGCTCTGGAAGAGCATCGGCCCCGGCTGCAGCCCGTAGGACTGGAACGCGGTGAGGATGATCGCGGCCGTCGCCGTCGTCGGCAGCCCGAGCGTCAACAGGGGCACGAGCACGCCGGCGGCTGCCGCGTTGTTCGCCGACTCGGGACCTGCGACGCCCTCGATCGCCCCATGGCCGAACTCCTCCTTGTGGCGAGAGAGCTTGCGCTCCGTCGCATACGAGAGGAAGGTCGCCACATCCGCACCACCGGCGGGGATCGTGCCGATCGGGAAGCCGATGGCGGTGCCGCGTAACCACGGCTTCCACGAGCGACGCCAGTCGTCCCTGGTCATCCTGTTGCTCCGGCCGCGGGTGACGGGAATGACGGAGACACCGCCGTGGCGCAGGCGCGCAGCGATGTACAGCGTCTCCCCTACCGCGAACAGACCGACCGCGATGAGCACGACATCGATGCCGTCCGACAGCGGCAGCAGCCCCAGCGTGTAGCGCTGCTGACCGGACAGCGTGTCCGTGCCGACGAGACCGAGGAAGAGGCCGACGCCGAGCGACAGCATTCCGCGCGATACCGACGATCCGATCAGTGCGCCGACCGTGATGAACGCGATCACGATCAGGGCGACATAATCCGCAGGCCCGAGGTTCACCGCGAACTGCGCGAGGACCGGTGCCAGCAGCGTCAGCCCGACGGTCGCAAGAGTGCCGGCCACAAAGGATCCGAGGGCGGCCGTGGCGAGCGCCGCAGCGCCCCGCCCCAGCTTCGCCATCTTGTTCCCCTCGATCGCGGTGACGATCGAGGCCGATTCCCCTGGGGTGTTCAGCAGGATGCTGGTGGTCGAACCGCCGTACATTCCGCCGTAGTAGATGCCGGCGAAGGTGATCAGAGCAGCCGCCGGATCGAGAGTGTTCGTCAGCGGCAGCAGCAGCGCCACCGTCATGGCGGGACCGATACCGGGGAGCACGCCCACGGCGGTGCCGACGAGCACGCCGAAGAAGGCGAAGGCGAGATACTGCGGCTGCAGAGCGGTCGCGAAGCCCTCGAGGAGCAGAGTCCAGCTGTCCATCAGAACATCCTTCCCAGCCACTCGAGCGCCGGACCCCAGGGCAGCGACAGCCCGAGCAGGCCACCGAACACGATCTGGATGACGAGGGCGAGCCCGGTCCCGATGAGGAGCGCCATCCACCAGCGCTTGGCCCCGAGCGACCACGCGACCCCGCCGAACAGCAGAGCGGCTGCCGGAACCCAGCCGATGGGTTCGATGAGCAGCAGGTGCGCCACGACCAGACCGGCGATCTTGAGCAGGGTGAGCCAGTCGGTCGGCAGGCTCTGATCGATGTCCTCCCCGCCTTCCGGCACGCCGCGCTGTCCGCGGAGGATGCCGACGAGCACCGCGACCGCGGAACCGAGCAGGATCACGGCGACGAAGATCGGAAAGACCCGCGGCCCGACGTGCGCGCCGACCGGGACGTGGATTGCGAAGACGCCCACGAGGGCGAAGACGCCGAGCGCGACCATGAGTGCGGCGAAGACGAGTTCGCCGATCGGGAGGGAGGCGACGAGCCGTACGGGCCGGTTCGTACCGGCCCGTACGCTGTCGGGTCCCGTTCCCGGAGACCCCGTGGTCATGTCAGCCGACCAATCCGATGTTCTTCAGGGTCGCCGTGACTTCCTCGATGTTGCCGGTCAGGAAGTCATCGAACTCCGCCCCGGTGAGGAAAGCGTCGGCCCATCCACGGGTCTCCAGCTCTGCGGCCCACGCCTCGGAGTCGTGCAGCTCGGTGACGATCCGCTCGAGTTCGGCACGGCTGGCGTCGTCGATTCCTCCGGGTGCGATCACTCCGCGCCAGTTGGTGAGCACGACGTCGTAGCCGGCATCCGTGATGGTGTCCACATCTGGGAGCTGCTCGACGGGCTTCTCGGATGAGACCGCGAGCGCCTTCATGGTGCCGGCCTCGATGTGCTGCAGGAACTCGCCGACGCCGGAGATGCCGGCCGCGACCTTCCCACCGAGGATCAGCGTCGTCGCCTCGCCACCGCCGGAGTTCGGCGTGTAGTTGAGCTTCTCAGCGATCTCGGCTCCATCGAGCCCGGCCGCCTCCAGCATGAGCCCGGCGAGGATGTGGTCGGCGCCGCCGGCGGAGCCGCCCGTGATGGTGATCGCCTGCCCCTTGTCGACGATGTCCTCGACCAGGTCCTCGAGCGTGTCGTATTTCGAGTCGGCCGGCACGACGACGACCAGTGGCTCATCGGTCAGCCGAGCGATGGGCGTCATGTCCTCGATCCGCACCGCGGAGGCGTTCGTCTCCACGGCGCCGACCATGACCAGACCCATCACCATGAGCGTGTTCGGGTCCTTCTGGTTGGCGAGCTGTGCGAGTCCGACGGTACCGCCGGCGCCGCCGACGTTCGTGACCGGTGCCGAGTCGACGATCTTCTCGCCCGTCAGCAGCTCCGACATGGCGCGGCCGGTCTGATCCCAGCCTCCGCCCGGATCTGCGGGGACCACGATGGAGACGTCGGTGATCGACACCGCCTCTTCGGGTCCTTCTTCATCGGCGGCGGGTGTCGTCCCGCCGGCACAAGAGGTCAATACCAGGGCTGTGGCTGTGGCGAGTGCGGCCAGGATGCCGGTGCGTGTCTTCTTCATGCGCTCCTCCTTGAGCGTTCGTGATTGCTGTCCGCAACCGTAAGAGGGCGGATGCTGCTGCTCAAGCTTCGGAAACCATTGGTCCCGCTTTCGGAACTATTGGTCGTCGACGGACATCTCCAGGCCTCGCGAGCGCCCCGGCACCGCGCGACAATGGTCAGGTGGCTTCGAAGATGACGCTCCGCGTACAGCTGCTCCTGCTCCAGGCGCTGATCGTGTTCCTGGTGACCCTGGCGACCGGCATCGTGGCCGGAGCCTTCCAGGAGAATGCGCTCCGGGAGGCCTACAAGGAGCGGATGCAGGCGGTGGCGCAATCGGTCGCCTCGCTGCCGACCGTTCTCGATGCGTTCGACGACATCGACCCGTCGGCCGCCATCCAGCCCGTCGCCGAGGTCATCCGTGAGGCGTCCGATCTCGCGTACGTCGTCGTGGCCAATGCCGACGGCATCCGCTATTCCCACCCGAATCCCGACCGCATCGGCGAGGAGGTGTCGACCGATGCGTCCGTTCCGCTCTCCGGTGAGATCTATGTCGGCACCCAGACCGGCACGCTCGGCACGTCATGGCGCGTGAAGGTGCCGATCCGCGACGAGGACGGCGACGTCATCGGCACGGCATCGGTCGGCATCCTCGAATCGGAGTTGAACGCCGAGTTCCTGAGCAACCTCACCTGGCTGATCTCGGCGATGCTCGCCGCCGCCGTGCTCGGCGTATTGGGATCGGCATGGGTGACCTCCGTCATCCGGCGCCGGATCTACAGTCTGGAACCCCACCAGATCGCCGCGCTCGTGAAGAATCAGGAGACCACCCTGCACCGCCTCAGCGAGGGCGTGATCACGGTCAGCGCTGAGGGCCGCGTCACGCTCGTCAACGATGCGGCCGCGAGGTTCCTCGGCAGGGATGCCGTGGACATCACCGATGCGGATGCCGACGGCGTGCTGGGCGACGAACTGATGGCGGTTCTCCGCGAAGGCGAGCCCGCAGGACGACCTGTGATCGTCGGCTCGCATGTACTCGTCGCCCGCAGCACCGGCAGCATCGTCGACGGCGAGGGCGTCGAGGCGACGCTGCTGCTGCGCGATCACACCGAACTGCACGATGTCGTGCGCAGGGTCGAGACGGCCGACGCGATCATCGCGTTCCGTCAGCGGTTCGGGGTGCCCAAGGGACTCAGCGCCGAGACGTTGGATCGGGTCGTGTCTGCGCTCTCCGCTCGGCCGAATGCCTCGGCCAGCGAGATCGGCGAGGACGTGCAGATCTCCCGAGTGAGCGCCCGTCGCTACCTGGAGCATCTCGCCGGCTCCGGCCGCGCGCTCCGTGCGCTCGACTACACGACCAAGGGGCGCCCGAGCACGCGCTACCGCGCGCATGAGGCAACGGACGTCCGCCCCCTCTGATCGGGTCGCCGGAATGACCCCTGGGACGCAGTGTCGATTTATGCGACACTGAATCGCATCGTCGGAGAGGTCCGTCGTTCGGTTCGGTCAAAGGAGATCACATGCATCGCAGTTCGTTCCCCGACGTGGACATCCCCGATGTCTCCGTGTACGACTATCTCTTCGGAGACCTGGAGGAGTCTCGACTGGATGCTGTCGCCATCGTAGACGGAACCAGTGGCGCGGAGACCTCCTATCGTCAGCTGATCGGTCAGATCGACCTCTTCGCGGGTGCACTCGCTGCTCGCGGAGTCGGAGTGGGCACCACGATCGGCCTTCTCTGCCCGAACATCCCCGCCTTCGCCACCGTCTTCCACGGCATCCTGCGGTCCGGCGCAACCGCGACGACCATCAACTCGCTCTACACGCCGGAGGAGATCGCCAATCAGCTCGTCGACGCAGAGGCGACCTGGCTTGTCACCGTCTCGCCACTACTGGCCGGCGCGAAGGCAGCGGCCGAGAAGGTGGGCATGGATGCGGATCACGTGATCGTGCTCGATGGCGCCGAGGGCCATCCGTCACTCCCTGCCCTTCTCGGTGAAGGCCGGGGTGCACCGGAGGTGACATTCGATCCGGCCACGCATCTCGCCGTTCTGCCGTACTCCTCGGGAACGACCGGCAGGCCCAAGGGCGTCATGCTCACGCACCGCAATCTCGTGGCGAACGTCGCACAGTGCCGCCCCGTCCTGAGCGTGGATGAGACCGACCGACTGCTCGCCGTGCTCCCCTTCTTCCACATCTACGGGATGACCGTACTTCTGAACTTCGCGCTGCGGCAGCGCGCGTCCCTGGTGACGATGCCGAAGTTCGATCTGCCCGAGTTCCTCCGCATCATCAGCGAGCATCGCACGACCTGGGTCTTCGTCGCCCCGCCGATCGCCGTGGCCCTCGCGAAGCATCCGATCATCGACCAGTACGATCTCTCCGCCGTCGATGTGATCTTCTCGGGCGCCGCGCCGCTGGATGGCGCCCTGGCTGCTGCCGTGGCGAACAGACTCGGCTGCACGGTCGTACAGGGCTACGGCATGACCGAGACCAGCCCGGCGGTCACCCTGATCCCCGCAGAACGCCACGACGTCGACAAGTCGTCGATCGGCCCGCTCGTCCCGAACACAGAGGCGCGGCTCGTCGATCCCGAATCGGGAGCAGACGTCCCAGCCTCTGCCGACGGAGTCAGCGCACCCGGCGAGCTGTGGGTGCGCGGGCCGCAGGTGATGAGCGGTTACCTCAATCGCCCCGAGGCCACCGCCGAGATGCTCGACGCCGACGGCTGGCTGCACACGGGCGATGTGGCGACGGTGTCCGCCGACGGCATCTTCCGGATCGTCGACCGCCTGAAGGAACTCATCAAGTACAAGGGGTACCAGGTCGCGCCTGCGGTATTGGAAGCCGTACTCCTCGAGCATCCGGCCATCGCCGATGCCGCCGTCATCGGGGCACTCGACAGCGACGGGCAGGAAGTGCCGAAGGCATTCGTCGTCGTGCAGCAGGGCGCGGAGATCGACGCGGATGCGGTGATGGCTCACGTCACGGCGAAGGTCGCACCGCACGAGAAAGTGCGCCAGGTGGAGTTCATCGATGCGATCCCGAAGTCCGCTGCCGGGAAGATCCTACGCAAGGACCTTCGCGCCCGCTGACCCGCGCCGCGAACGCGAAGAAGCCCGCCGACCCCGAAGGGTGGGCGGGCTTCTTCGTTGTGAAGCTGTGGCTTACTTGCCGGCCTCGACGAAACCTGCGGCTTCAGCGGCCTCAGCGGTGCGGAACCACACCTCGGCGACGGTGGCCTCGTACCACTGGCCATCGGGGCGGTGGAACTTCATCGAGTCCTTGTTGCCCTTGATGTCGAAGCCCTCGGGAGCGGAACCGTCTTCGAGCGGCTCTGCCGAGTCGTCACCGAACTCTGCGGCGGCGAACGCGGCAGGAGCAGCGGTCTCCTCGGCGGCCTCCTCGACGGGGGCCTCCTCGGCCGGCTTCTCCGCAGCCTTCGGGGCAGCAGCAGCCTTCTTGGTCGACTTCGCCTTCGGGGTGACGGGCTCGAGAACGAGCTCGATCACGGCCATCGGAGCGTTGTCGCCCTTACGGTTGCCGACCTTCGTGATGCGGGTGTAGCCGCCCTCACGGTCTGCAACCAGCGGCGCGATCTCGGCGAAAAGGATGTGTACGACTTCCTTGTCACCGATGACCGACAGCACGCGACGGCGTGCGTGCAGGTCGCCGCGCTTGGCGAAGGTGATGAGTCGCTCGGCGAGCGGACGAAGGCGCTTGGCCTTGGTCTCGGTCGTCTTGATCGACTTGTGGGTGTAGAGCGCCGCCGCGAGGTTGGCAAGCATCAGGCGCTCGTGTGCGGGGCCGCCTCCGAGGCGGGGACCCTTGGTGGGCTTAGGCATAGTTGACTAACTCCTGGTCAGAATTTCGGGAAGGTCAGAAGGACTCGTCTTCGCTGCCGCCGTAGAAGTGGGCGCCGTCGAAACCGGGCACCGAATCCTTGAGCGACAGACCGAGCGAGATGAGCTTGTCGCGCACCTCGTCGACCGACTTCTGGCCGAAGTTGCGGATGTTCATGAGCTGCGTCTCCGAGAGGGCGACGAGCTCGGACACCGTGTTGATGCCTTCACGCTTGAGGCAGTTGTACGAGCGGACCGACAGGTCGAGGTCTTCGATCGGCATGGAGAGCTCGCTGGAGCTCACCGCCTCGACCGGCGCCGGGCCGATCTCGATGCCCTCGGCCTCGACGTTCAGCTCGCGGGCGAGACCGAACAGCTCGGTGAGCGTCTTCGCGGCCGACGCGACAGCGTCGCGCGGCAGCATCGAGGACTTGGTCTCGACGTCGAGGATGAGCTTGTCGAAGTCGGTGCGCTCACCGGCACGAGTCGCCTCGACCCGGTAGCTGACCTTCAGGACCGGCGAGTAGATCGAGTCGATCGGGATCTGACCGGCCTCGGCGTACTCGTTGCGGTTCTGCGTCGCCGAGACATAGCCACGGCCGCGCTCGATCGTGAGCTCGAGTTCGAACTTCGCGGTGTCGTTCAGGGTCGCGATGACGAGCTCGGGGTTGTGCACCTCGACACCGGCCGGAGCCGAGATGTCTGCAGCGGTCACTTCGCCAGAACCGGTCTTGCGCAGGTATGCCGTGATGGGCTCATCGCGCTCGCTCGAGACGACGAGCTGCTTGATGTTGAGGATGATCTCGGTGACATCCTCCTTCACGCCGGGGATGGTGCTGAACTCGTGCAGCACACCGTCGAGGCGAACGCTGGTGACAGCGGCACCGGGGATCGACGACAGCAGGCTGCGACGCAGCGAGTTGCCGATCGTGTATCCGAAGCCGGGCTCCAGAGGCTCGATGATGAACCGGCTCCGGTTCTCGACGATCTTTTCCTCGATGAGTGTGGGACGCTGTGCAATAAGCACTCTGTGTTCCTTTCGATCACATGACCGCTATATGACATGTGGTGGGTGAGGTCTTTAGTTGAATCAGTGCCCGCACGCGGGCATGACGAGGGATGCCGAAGCATCCCTCGTCATTGCCGGATCAGACGCGGCGGCGCTTCGGCGGACGGCAGCCGTTGTGAGCCTGCGGCGTCACGTCCTGGATCGAGCCGACCTCGAGGCCGGCAGCGGTCAGCGAGCGGATCGCGGTCTCGCGGCCGGAGCCCGGACCCTTCACGAAGACGTCGACCTTCTTGACGCCGTGCTCCTGCGCCTGACGAGCAGCCGACTCGGCGGCCATGCCGGCCGCGTACGGGGTCGACTTGCGCGAGCCCTTGAAGCCCACTCCACCGGACGATGCCCAGCTGATGACAGCGCCGGACGGGTCGGTGATCGAGACGATCGTGTTGTTGAACGTCGACTTGATGTGGGCCTGGCCCAGCGCGATGTTCTTCTTTTCCTTGCGGCGCGGCTTGCGCGCGGCGGCCTTGGGTGCAGCCATGAAAGTGTTCTCCTAGTCCCTGGGGCCGCTGCTTAGCGGGCCTTCTTCTTGCCTGCGACGGTGCGCTTCGGGCCCTTGCGGGTACGGGCGTTGGTCTTGGTGCGCTGACCACGGACCGGGAGACCACGACGGTGGCGGATGCCCTCGTAGGAGCCGATCTCGACCTTGCGGCGGATATCTGCGGCGACCTCGCGGCGCAGGTCACCCTCCACCTTGTAGTTGCCTTCGATGTAGTCGCGGAGGATGATCAGCTGGTCATCGCTGAGGTCCTTCACGCGAATGCTCTCGTCGATCTCAGTTGCCTTGAGGATCTCGACAGAACGGGTACGGCCAACGCCGTAGATGTAGGTAAGGGCGATCACCACGCGCTTATCGCGCGGGATGTCAACGCCGGCAAGACGTGCCATGCGACTCTCCTGAGTGTTGTAGAGGTGT
Source organism: Microbacterium sp. LTA6 (assembly GCF_045690355.1). Taxonomy (NCBI): domain Bacteria; kingdom Bacillati; phylum Actinomycetota; class Actinomycetes; order Micrococcales; family Microbacteriaceae; genus Microbacterium; species Microbacterium sp. LTA6. The sequence continues at coordinate 2,327,100 of NZ_CP147855.1, read as the reverse complement.
GGAGCAGGATCGGTGCCCGGGCCTCTGCCCCGAGGTGTCCCCCGCTTGCGCGGGTTCTGATCCTGCCTGTTGTGTATTCAGTTGTGCTGGGGGATCTGAAAGATCAGCCCTGACGCTGCTTGTGGCGCGGGTTGCTCTTGCAGATCACCATGACGCGGCCGTGACGGCGGATCACCTTGCAGTGATCGCAGATGGGCTTGACGCTGGGGTTGACCTTCATGATGTTTCCTGTTCGCTGTCTTCGTACCGACCCCGCTCCGCGGAATCAGGCCGTTACTTCTCGACCGATCAGCGGTAGCGGTAGACGATACGACCGCGCGTCAGGTCGTAGGGGCTGAGCTCCACGACCACGCGGTCCTCGGGGATGATGCGGATGTAGTTCTGCCGCATCTTTCCGGAAATCGTTGCAAGGACCTTGTGCCCGTTGGCGAGCTCAACGCGGAACATCGCGTTGGGCAGCGCCTCGGAGATCACGCCCTCGATCTCGATGACACCGTCTTTCTTAGCCATAGCCTCGCTGACGCTTCTGCAGACCGGTCGATCTGCGGTGGGTGATTGGATATTGATGCTTCGCCGATTCAGACACGCCGAATCAAGGCGCAAGGCACCAAAGATCCATGGTATCTGACGGCGGGGCATCCGGCAAATGCGGACACCCCGGCGTGGGAAAGGCGGACCCGCGCTGTGCGGGCCCGCCCTCCTCGCGTCTGTTGATCAGCCGATGCCAAGGAGCTTCGCGAGTTCCGCGGCTCCGCCGGCCTGCAGGTCGAGACGCTCTCCGTTGATGGTGACCGTCGGCGTGCTGATGCCCTGCGGGCCCGGAGGCGTCTCGGGCGTACGGTCCGCGACGAAGTCGCTGAAGGTGCCGTCCGCGATGCAGTCAGCCGCTCCAGCGGACCCCGCCTGCTCAGCAAAGGCCGCGAGTTCGTCATCCGTCAGACCGGTGGAGTTCTCCGCCGGCTGGTTCGCGTACAGAAGGTTGAAGAAGTCCAAGAAGGCGTCGGGAGCGTCTTCCGCGACGCAGTACGCCGCATTCGCTGCCCGCGTCGAGTAGTTCGTGTTCTGCGACAGGCGGTCGAGAATCGAGATCGGGTGGATGTTGAGGGTGATCTCATTGTCCGCCGCTGCGCTCTGAAGCTGTTCGCCGAACTGACCCTCGAAAGCGTTGCAGGCGGGGCACATGAAGTCGACGTACGTGTCGACGACATCCTCGCCGGTGCCGAAGGAGATCGCGCCGGTCTCCTCGTTGACGATGTCGCTCTTCGGAGCGGCACCAGGAGCGGTGGCCATGTTGTTCAGGAAGACGACGAGGCCGCCGAGTCCGACGAGGACGACGACCACGGCGATCGATATCCAGATGGCGAACCAGTTGGTGGTGTTGCCCTTCGCAGCGGCCATTGCGTTCCGTTTCTCTCGAGGCTCGCCCGAAGCGCGAACCCGACTGAAGTCTCCGTGCGCAGCGCGCACCCTACGATCTTATTTTGCCCGGCGCGCCTATGCGCCTCTTGTGAGCGCCTGGAGCTGCGCAGTTCTAGGCGACGGGCACCGGAGTGACGCCGAACGGCGCCAGCCCCTCAGCGCCGCCATCAGGCGCCGTCAGCACCCAGATGCCACCGTCGTGCACAGCCACGCTGTGCTCCCAGTGCGAGCCGTCGGTGCCGTCGATGGTCGAGACGGTCCAGTCATCATCCTCGACGAACGTCATCTCGCCGCCGGCGGTGACCATCGGCTCGATGGCGACGACCAGGCCCGGCTTCACCTCGGCACCGGGATCCGGCGTCCGGTAGTTGAACACGCTCGGCGCCTCGTGCATCTTGCGCCCGATGCCGTGTCCGACGTACTCGCGGAGGATGCCGTACGGCTCCCCCGTCACCGCAGAGGATCCCTGCGCCTCGATGTAGTCCTGAATGGCTGCGCCGACGTCGCCGAGGTGCGACGCCGTCGCCATCGTCGCGATACCGGCCCACATCGACCCCTCGGTGACGCGCGAGAGTTCCTCGCGCTGCGCGACGAGATCGGCGCGCGACGGGTCGGGGATCACGACGGTGATCGCGCTGTCGCCGTTCCAGCCCTGGAACTGCGCCCCGCAGTCGACCGAGACGATGTCGCCCGGCTGCAGCACGCGGTCGCTCGGGATGCCGTGCACGACCTGCTCGTTCACGGAGACGCAGATCGTGTGGTGGTACCCCCGGACCAGCTGGAAGTTGGACTCGGCCCCGCGTTCGAGGATCGCACGGTTCGCCGCCGCGTCGAGCTCGAGGGTCGTCACCCCGGCGCGGATCAGGGGACGAATGGCATCCAGCGCTGCTGCCGTGATCAGTCCAGGCTCCACCATGGCCCGAAGCTGGGTGGGAGTCTTGTAGATCGATCGGCGGAACATCGCGTCGGCTCAGACCGCGACGCGCAGGCCGCGCGCGTCCAGCGCGGCGACGATGCGCTCGGTGATCTCGTCGAGCGAGCCGACACCATCGATGCGGTCGACGATGTTCTTGTCGCCGTACGCCTCGAGGATCGGAGCAGTCTCGCGCTCGTAGATGTCCAGACGATGCGCGATCGCATCTTCCGTGTCATCCGAACGCCCCTGCTCGCTCGCCCGCAGCCGCAGGCGCTCCATGCTCTCGTCACGCGGAACATCCAGCAGAATGACTGCGTCGAGGGACTCGCCGCGGTCGCTCAGGAATGCATCCAGGTGCGCCACCTGCGCCGTATTGCGCGGGTAGCCGTCGAGGAGGAATCCGTGCGCAGCATCGTCCTGCGAAAGACGGTCACGGACGATCTCGCTCGTCAGCTCGTCCGGGACGAGGTCGCCCTTGTCGAGGATGGCCGTGACCTGCTGGCCGAGGGGCGTTCCCGCCTTGATGTTCGCCCGGAAGATGTCGCCGGTGGATACGACCGGGATTCCGTAGGACTCGGCGATGCGCACGCCCTGCGTGCCCTTGCCGGAACCCTGCGGGCCGACGATGAGGAGACGAGCGGATGCTGTCATCGGAGGAGCCCTTCGTAGTGTCGCTGCTGCAGCTGCGCGTCGATCTGCTTGACCGTCTCGAGACCCACACCGACGATGATGAGGATCGATGCGCCGCCGAACGGGAAGTTCTGGTTGGCGCCCACCGTGGCCAGGGCCACGAGCGGGATCAGAGCGATGAGACCCAGGTAGAGGGAGCCAGGCAGCGTGATGCGGGTGAGCACGTAGTCGAGGTACTCGGCGGTCGGACGTCCGGCGCGGATGCCCGGGATGAAGCCGCCGTACTTCTTCATGTTGTCCGCGACCTCGACCGGGTTGAACGTGATCGCCACGTAGAAGTAGGTGAAGCCGATGATCAGCAGGAAGTAGACAGCCATGTAGAACGGCTGGTCGCCCGTGGCGAAGTGCGTCGAGATCCAGGTCACCCAGGCCGGCGGCGCTGAGCCGTCCTGCGGGGTGTTGAACTGCGCGACCAGCATCGGGATGTACAGCAGCGAGGAGGCGAAGATCACGGGGATCACGCCCGCCATGTTCACCTTGATCGGGATGTACGTGTTCGTGCCGCCGTAGGTGCGGCGTCCGACCATGCGCTTGGCGTACTGCACCGGGATGCGGCGCTGCGACTGCTCGACGAAGACCACGAGACCCATCACGACGATGCCGACGGCGAGGACGAGGAGGAAGACCTCGAAGCCACGCGACTCCCAGATCAGCCACATCGCGGACGGGAACGTCGCTGCGATCGAGGTGAAGATCAGCAGGGACATGCCGTTGCCGATGCCGCGCTCGGTGACGAGCTCGGCGAACCACATGATGAGGCCGGTTCCGGCGGTCATCGTCATGATGATGAGCAGCTGCGCCCACCACACGTCGTTCGTGAGCAGGTTCTGGCACGCCGCGATGTCGGTGTTACCGAAGAGCTGGCCGCTGCGTGCCACGGTGATCAGCGTCGTCGACTGGAGCAGCGCGAGCGCGATCGTGAGGTAGCGGGTGTACTGGGTCAGCTTGCCCTGACCGGCCTGGCCCTCTTTGTGCAGCGCTTCGAAGTGTGGAATGACCACGCGCAGGAGCTGCGTGATGATCGTCGCCGTGATGTAGGGCATGACGCCCAGCGCGAAGATCGAGAGCTGCAGCAGCGCGCCACCCGAGAAGAGGTTGACGAGCCCGAGCAGTCCATCGGCGCCGGCGTTCTCGGCGAGGCACTCCTCAACGTTGGGGAAGTGCACGAACGGGGCCGGGACGTTGGAGCCGAATCGGTAGATGGCGATGATCGCCAGTGTGAAACCGATCTTCCGTCGCAAGTCGGGCGTGCGGAAGATCCGCGCGATAGCGCTAAACAAGGGCGTTCCTCCTGAAAAGGTTGCCGCCCCTGCAGGGCGGCTGAAAGACCAGGGTAACCCACAAGAGGGGCCGGAGAATTCTCCGACCCCTCTTGTGCACTGGCTACTTGACGGATCCGCCCGCAGCCACGATCTTCTGCTCGGCAGAACCCGAGACCTTGTCGACCGTGACGGTGAGCTTGACGGCGATGTCGCCGTCTCCGAGAACCTTGACCTTCTCGTTCTTGCGAACAGCACCCTTGGCGACCAGGTCGCTGATGGTGACGTCGCCACCCTTGGGGTACAGTTCCGCGAGCTTCTCCAGGTTCACGACCTGGTACTCGACGCGGAACGGGTTCTTGAAGCCGCGCAGCTTCGGGGTGCGCATGTGCAGCGGCATCTGCCCACCCTCGAATCCGACGCGCACGGTGTTGCGGGCCTTGGTGCCCTTCGTGCCGCGACCGGCGGTCTTGCCCTTGGAGCCCTCACCGCGACCGACACGGGTCTTCGCGGTGTTGGATCCGGGGACCGGACGCAGGTGGTGCACCTTCAGCACGCCGGGGCGGGATGCCGGAGCATCCTTCGCCGGCGTTGCCTTCTTGGCGGCGGGCTTCTTCGCTGCGGGCTTGTCAGCCGCAGCGTCGGCGGCAGCGGACGTAGCCGGCGCCTTCTTCGCTGCAGGCTTCTTAGCCGCGGGCTTCTTCTCAGCAGCAGCCTTGGGAGCGGCAGCCTTCTTCGGGGCCTTCTCGGCCTCGACGGCGTCGTTCTTCTCAGCCATTAGTCGATCTCCTCAACCTTGACGAGGTGTGCGACGGTCTTGACGTATCCGCGATTCTGCGCGTCGTCGGGGCGAACGGTGCTGTCACCGATGCGCTTAAGACCGAGGCTGCGCAGCGTGTCACGCTGGTTCTGCTTCTCGCTCACCTTGGACTTGATCTGTGTGACCTTCAGCCGGGCGGCCATCAGGCACCTACCTTCTGTGCGGCGATGGCCTCGGCCTCCGCGCGGACAAGACGCGCCGGGGCGACCTGGTCGAACTCGAGGCCACGACGTGCGGCGACCGCACGGGGCTCCTCGAGCTGCTTCAGGGCCGCGACCGTCGCGTGCACGATGTTGATCGTGTTCGACGAACCGAGCGACTTCGAGAGCACGTCGTGGATACCGGCGCACTCGAGGACGGCGCGAACGGGGCCACCGGCGATAACACCGGTACCACCCGAGGCGGGGCGCAGGAGCACCACACCAGCAGCGGCCTCACCCTGCACGGGGTGCGGGATGGTGCTGCCGACGCGCGGAACGCGGAAGAAGTTGCGCTTGGCCTCTTCGACACCCTTCGAGATCGCCAGAGGGACCTCGCGGGCCTTGCCGTAGCCGACGCCGACCAGACCGTTGCCGTCACCGACGACGACGAGAGCGGTGAAGCTGAAGCGACGACCACCCTTGACGACCTTCGAGACGCGGTTGATCGTGACGACACGCTCCAGGAACTGGTTGTCGCCGCGGTCACGCGAGTTGCGGTCACGACCGCCCTGGTTGCGCTCGCCACGACCGCCGCCACGGCGACCTTCGCGAGCGGGCTCCGCCTGCGTCGTGCCGGCAGCCGTCTCGGAGACGACAGCAGCCGTCTCGGGAGCGGCAGCAGCCGTTTCGGTCACTTCGTTCTCCTTGTTGTCACTCACAGTGCCAGCCCCCCTTCACGGGCGCCATCGGCGATGGCAGCGACACGACCTGCGTAGCGGTTGCCACCACGGTCGAACACCGCCTCGGAAACGCCGGCAGCCTTCGCACGCTCGGCGAGAAGCTCGCCGACCTTGCGGGCCTTGGCGGTCTTGTCACCCTCGAGCGAGCGCAGGTCGGTCTCGAGCGTCGATGCCGACGCCACGGTGTGACCCTTGCTGTCGTCGACGAGCTGCACGAAGACGTGGCGAGCCGAGCGGTTGACGACGAGACGCGGACGCGCCTCGGTGCCGACGACCTTCTTGCGAAGGCGGGCGTGACGACGCGCGCGGGCGTCAGACTTTGACTTGAGAGCCATGGTTACTTACCACTCTTTCCGGCCTTGCGACGCACGATCTCGCCGGCGTAGCGCACACCCTTGCCCTTGTACGGCTCGGGCTTGCGGATCTTGCGGATGTTCGCAGCTGCCTCGCCGACAGCCTGCTTGTCGATGCCACTCACGGTGACCTTGTTGGTGCCTTCGACCGTGAGGGTGATCCCGGCGGGCGGGTCGATCAGGACCGGGTGCGAGAAGCCGAGGGCGAACTCGACCGAGCTGCCCTTCTGCGCCACGCGGTAACCGGTACCGACAACCTCAAGACCCTTGGTGTAACCCTGGGTCACGCCGATGATGTTGTTGTTGATGAGCGTGCGGGTCAGGCCGTGCAGCGACCGGGACTCACGCTCGTCGTCGGGACGGGTGACCAGAACCTGGCCCTCCTCGACCGCGACCTCGATGGGGTTGGCGACCGTCAGGGTGAGCTCACCCTTGGGGCCCTTCACCGCGATCTCACGGCCGTCGACCGAAACGGTCACGCCCGCGGGAACCTCGATGGGAAGTCGTCCAATACGCGACATGATGAATTACCACACGTAGGCGAGAACTTCTCCGCCCACGCCCTTCTGCTCTGCCTGACGGTCAGTGAGGAGACCGGAGGAGGTGGACAGGATGGCCACGCCGAGGCCGCCGAGGACCTTGGGGAGTTCCGTCGACTTCGCGTAGACGCGGAGGCCGGGCTTCGACACGCGCTTGATGCCCGCGATCGAACGCTCACGGTTGGGGCCGTACTTCAGCTGCAGGGTCAGGCTCTGCCCGACACGAGCCTCAGAGGTCTCCCAGCTGGCGATGTATCCCTCCTGAAGGAGGATCGCGGCGATGTGCGTCTTCAGCTTGCTCGACGGCAGCGTCACGGAATCGTGGTGTGCCGAGTTCGCGTTGCGCAGACGGGTCAGCATGTCTGCGACCGGGTCTGTCATTGTCATTGTTGTTTTCCTTTGTTCATGAGGTTCCGACTGCCGTTACACGACAGCCGGCCTGCGATGAGCACGCAATCTTCAATTGTACGGCCACTTCGACATGTTCAGTGACCGAACGACAGGCTCAGTGACCGGTGAGGTCCCTGAGCCTGTCGAAGGGTTACGCCTGCGCGTCGTCGGTCTTGAAGGGGAATCCGATGTGACGGAGCAGAGCCCGACCCTCGTCATCCGTCTTCGCCGTGGTGACCACGGTGATGTCGAAGCCGCGTACGCGGTCGATCTTGTCCTGATCGATCTCGTGGAACACGCTCTGCTCCTGGAGACCGAAGGTGTAGTTGCCGTTGCCGTCGAACTGCTTGGCCGAGAGGCCACGGAAGTCGCGGATACGGGGAAGCGCCAGCGTGACCAGACGGTCCAGGAACTCCCACGCGCGGTCACCACGGAGGGTGACGTGCGCGCCGATGGCCTGGCCCTCGCGCAGCTTGAACTGCGCGATGGACTTCCGGGCCTTCGTGACGATCGGCTTCTGGCCGGTGATCTTGGTGAGGTCGTCGACCGCACCATCGATCACCTTGCTGTCGCGAGCTGCCTCACCGACACCGGTGTTGACGACGACCTTGACCAGACCGGGGATCTGCATCACGTTGCTGTAGCCGAATTCTTCCTGCAGCTTCTGCTGGATCTCGGCCTTGTACTTCTGCTTCAGGCGCGGCTGGATCTTGCCAGCCGGCGCGGCAGTGTCGGTGCTCATCAGAGGTCCTTACCTGACTTCTTCGCGAAGCGAACGCGAACGTTGCGCTTCACGCCGTCCTTGACCTGCTCCTCGACCCGGTGGCCGACACGAGTCGGCTTCTTGGTGGAGGGGTCGACGACAGCGACGTTGGAAATGTGGATGGGTGCCTCGACAGTCTCGACGCCGCCCGTCTTGGTGCCGCGCTGCGTCTGACCGACACGCGTGTGCTTGGTGACGTAGTTCACACCCTCGACGATGACGCGGTTCTGCCCGGACAGGATCTCGAGGACCTTGCCCTGCTTGCCGCGGTCGCCGCCGCGCTCGGGCTTGGCGCCCGTGATGACCTGAACCAGGTCACCCTTCTTGATGTTCGCCATGATCAGATAACCTCCGGCGCGAGCGAGACGATCTTCATGAACTTCTTGTCGCGAAGCTCACGGCCGACCGGTCCGAAGATGCGGGTGCCGCGGGGCTCCCCGTCGTTCTTCAGGATGACGGCGGCGTTCTCGTCGAACTTGATGTAGGAGCCGTCGGGACGACGGACCTCCTTCTTGGTGCGAACGATGACCGCCTTGACGACGTCACCCTTCTTCACGTTGCCACCGGGGATCGCGTCCTTGACGGTGGCGACGATCGTGTCACCGAGACCTGCGTAGCGGCGGCGCGAGCCACCGAGAACGCGGATGGTGAGCAGTTCCTTGGCGCCGGTGTTGTCGGCGACCTTGAGGCGGGACTCCTGCTGAATCACTTGGCCTTCTCCAGAATCTCCACCAGACGCCAGTTCTTGGTGGCGCTCAGCGGCCGGGTCTCGTTGATGAGGACGAGGTCGCCGATGCCGGCGGAGTTCGTCTCATCGTGCGCCTTGACCTTGGAGGTGCGGCGGATGACCTTGCCGTACAGCGGGTGCTTCACGCGGTCTTCGACCTCGACGACGATGGTCTTGTCCATCTTGTCGCTGACGACGTAGCCGCGGCGGGACTTGCGGTACCCACGCGCTTCGGCGTCACGCACATCGTGAGCTGCATGCTCGACGACGGCCTCTGCCTTCTTCGTCGCGGGCTTCTCCGCGACCTTCTTCTCGGTGGCCATCACTCAGCCTCTTCCTTCACGGCGTCGTCGGCGGAGTCCGCCTTCTTCGCCTTCGACTTGGTCGCCTTCTTGACCGGAGCCTCGACCGGAGCGGGCGTCGCACGGATGCCCAGCTCGCGTTCGCGGATCACGGTGTAGAGGCGCGCGATGTCGCGCTTGACGGCGCGGATGCGGCCGTGGCTCTCCAACTGGCCGGTGGCCGACTGGAAACGGAGGTTGAACAGCTCCTCCTTGGCCTTACGCAGCTCCTCAACGAGGCGCTGGTCTTCGAACGTGTCGAGCTCTGCCGGAGCGAGCTCCTTGGTGCCGATCGCCATTACGCGTCGCCCTCCTCGCGCTTGATGATGCGTGCCTTGAGCGGCAGCTTGTGAATTGCACGGGTGAGGGCCTCGCGGGCGAGTTCCTCGTTGACGCCTGCGACCTCGAAGAGGACGCGACCCGGCTTGACGTTTGCGACCCACCACTCGGGGGAACCCTTACCGGAACCCATGCGGGTTTCGGCCGGCTTCTTCGTGAGCGGACGGTCGGGGTAGATGTTGATCCACACCTTGCCACCACGCTTGATGTGACGGGTCATCGCGATACGAGCGGACTCGATCTGACGGTTCGTCACATAAGCGGGCGTGAGTGCCTGGATGCCGAAGTCGCCGAAGGAGACCTTCGTGCCACCGGTGGCCTGGCCATCACGCTTGGGGTGATGCTGCTTGCGGTACTTGACCTTGCGGGGAATAAGCATCAGGCAGACGCTCCTTCTGCGACGGGGGCCTCGTTGCGAGGTCCGCGGCGACGGTCGCCACCACGGTCATCGCGACCGCGGGACTTCGGCGCGTTGGCCTGCTCGCGTGCGAGCTCCTTGTTGGTGAGATCGCCCTTGTAGATCCAGACCTTCACGCCGATGCGGCCGAAGGTGGTCTTCGCCTCGTAGAAGCCGTAGTCGATGTTCGCGCGCAGCGTGTGCAGCGGCACACGACCCTCGCGGTAGAACTCCGAACGGCTCATCTCGGCGCCGCCGAGGCGGCCGGAGACCTGGATGCGGATGCCCTTGGCACCAGCGCGCTGCGCGCCCTGCATGCCCTTGCGCATCGCACGACGGAACGCCACACGAGCAGAGAGCTGCTCGGCGACACCCTGCGCGACGAGCTGAGCGTCAGCCTCGGGGTTCTTGACCTCGAGGATGTTCAGCTGGATCTGCTTGCCCGAGAGCTTCTCGAGGTCGCCGCGGATGCGCTCGGCCTCGGCGCCACGACGACCGATCACGATGCCCGGACGGGCGGTGTGAATGTCGACGCGGACGCGGTCACGGGTGCGCTCGATCTCGATGTTCGAGACGCCGGCGCGGTCGAGCTGCGTCTGCAGCAGACGACGGATCTTGATGTCCTCGGCGACGTAGTCGGCGTAACGCTGACCCTTCTTCGTCGAATCCGAGAACCAACGCGATACGTGGTCAGTGGTGATACCGAGACGGAAGCCGTACGGGTTTACCTTCTGTCCCATTACTTGCTCGCCTTCTTGTTGCTGTCGCCGTCAACTGCCTTGGCAGCCTCCGGCGTCGAGAGCACGACCGTGATGTGGCTCGTGCGCTTCTTGATCTGGAAAGCGCGACCCTGTGCACGGGGGCGGAAACGCTTGAGCGTCGCTCCCTCGTCTACGTAGGCATTCGCCACGTACAGGTCCTGCTCGTCGAGGTATTCGCCGTCACGATCCGCCTTGACCTGCGCGTTGGCCATGGCCGACGCGACAAGCTTGTAGATCGGCTCACTGGCGCTCTGCGCTGCGAACTTCAAGATCGCAAGAGCCTCCTGGGCCTGCTTGCCCTTGATGAGCGCGACGACACGACGAGCCTTCTGAGGGGTCACGCGGATGTGTCGCACGCGTGCGATGGACTCCACCATTTCTCTCTCCTCTATCGCCCCCGCGTCAGCGGCGGCGGCCCTTCTTGTCGTCCTTCTCGTGGCCGCGGAAGGTGCGGGTGGGCGAGAACTCGCCCAGTTTGTGACCGACCATGGTCTCCGTCACGAACACAGGAATGTGCTTGCGACCGTCGTGGACCGCGATCGTGTGACCCAGCATTGCCGGGATGATCATGGAACGACGTGACCAGGTCTTGATGACGTTCTTCGTACCCGCCTCGTTCTGGACGACAACCTTGCGAAGCAGGTGCTCGTCGACGAAGGGGCCCTTCTTAAGACTGCGTGGCATCTTCTTCTACTCCTACTTGCGCTTCTTGCCGGCGTTACGGCGACGCACGATGTACTTGTCGCTTTCCTTGTTGGCGTGACGGGTACGGCCTTCGGCCTGCCCCCACGGGGTGACCGGGTGACGGCCACCAGAGGTCTTACCCTCACCACCACCGTGCGGGTGGTCGACAGGGTTCATCGCAACACCACGAACGGTCGGGCGGACGCCCAGCCAGCGCTTACGGCCGGCCTTACCCCAGTTGATGTTCGACTGCTCGGCGTTGCCGACCTCGCCGATGGTGGCGCGGCAGCGCACATCGACGTTGCGGATCTCGCCCGAGGGCAGACGCAGCTGAGCGTAGGGACCGTCCTTGGCGACGAGACGGACGGATGCTCCGGCCGAACGTGCCATCTTCGCGCCGCCGCCGGGGCGGAGCTCGATCATGTGGATGACGGTACCCGTGGGGATGTTCTTCAGCGGGAGGTTGTTACCCGGCTTGATGTCAGCCCCGGGACCCGACTCGACGATGTCGCCCTGCTTCAGCTTGTTCGGCGCCACGATGTAGCGCTTCTCGCCGTCGAAGTAGTGCAGCAGCGCGATGCGTGCCGTGCGGTTGGGGTCGTACTCGATGTGAGCGACCTTGGCGTTGACGCCGTCCTTGTCATTGCGACGGAAGTCGATGACACGGTACTGGCGCTTGTGGCCACCACCGATGTGACGGGTCGTGATGCGGCCCTGGTTGTTACGACCACCGGTCTTCGAGAGCGGGCGCAGCAGCGACTTCTCCGGCGTCGATCGAGTGATCTCGGCGAAGTCAGCCACCGACGAGCCGCGACGGCCCGGGGTCGTGGGCTTGTACTTGCGAATAGCCATTATTAGTCCTTATCCCCCGGTCAGCCGACGGCCGTGAAGATGTCGATGGTGCCCGACTTCAGGGACACGATGGCGCGCTTGGTGTCCTTGCGCTTGCCAGTGCCGAAGCGGGTGCGGCGGGCCTTGCCGACCCGGTTGATCGTGTTGACCGATGCGACCTTGACGCCGAAGATCTTCTCGATGGCGAGCTTGATCTCGGTCTTCGTAGCGCGCGGGTCGACGAGGAAGGTGTACTTACCCTCATCGATCAGACCGTAGCTCTTCTCAGACACGACCGGCTTCAGGATGATGTCGCGCGGGTCCTTGTTCAGGGCCGTCTGGAGGACAGTTGCCTGCTCGCTCATGCCGAGACCTCCTTGGTTGCACCGGACTTCGAGGCGATGAACGCCTCGAGTGCGGCCTGGGTGAAGACGATGTCGTCGGAGACGAGCACGTCGTAGGCGTTGAGCTGGTCGAACGTCAGCACGTGCAGGTTCGACAGGTTGCGGATGCTCTTCAGCGTCACGTCGTCGTCGCGCTCGATCACGACGAGCACGTTCTTCGACGACACGACGTTCGTGAGGAAGCTCACGGCGGTCTTGGTCGAAGGCGTACCGTCGATCCCGAAGGACTCGATGGCGTGGATGCGGTTCCCGCGGAAACGATCGCTCAGCGAGCCCAGCAGGGCGGCCGCGATCATCTTCTTGGGGGTGCGCTGCGAGTAGTCGCGCGGCTTGGGGCCGTGCACGACGCCACCGCCGGTCATGTGCGGCGCGCGGATCGAGCCCTGACGGGCGTTACCCGTGCCCTTCTGCTTGAAGGGCTTGCGGCCGGCACCGGAGACCTCACCGCGACGCTTGGTCGAGTGGGTGCCCTGGCGTGCTGCCGCGCGCTGCGCGACGACGACCTGGTGGATGAGCGGGATATTCGTCTTGACGTCGAACAGCGCGGCGGGAAGCTCGATGGAGCCTGCCTTCTTGCCGTCTGCGTTGAGGACGTCGAGCGCGAGAGTCGAGTCAGCCATGGACTAGGCCCCCTTCACTGCGTTGCGGACGTAAACGATGCGGCCACGAGCACCGGGGACGGCGCCCTTGACGAGCATGAGTCCCTTCTCGATGTCGATGGCGTGCACCGTGAGGTTGAGGACGGTCACGCGCTCGCCACCCATACGGCCGGCCATGCGCATGCCCTTGAAGACGCGGCTCGGGGTCGACGATGCGCCGATCGAGCCGGGCTTGCGGTGGTTGCGGTGCGAACCGTGGGATGCCGAAACGCCCTTGAAGTTGTGGCGCTTCATGACACCCGCGGTGCCCTTGCCCTTGCTCGTGCCGACGACGTCGACCAGCTGGCCGGCCTCGAAGACACCGTCGACCGTGAGCTCCTGACCAAGCGTGTAGTCAGCAGCGTCCGCCGTGCGGATCTCGGTGACGTGGCGACGCGGCGTGACGCCGGCAGCCTCGAAGTGAGCGGTGAGCGGCTTGTTCACCTTGCGCGGGTCGATCTGTCCGTACGCGATCTGAACGGCCTTGTAGCCGTCCTTCTCAGGCGTGCGGAGCTGGGTGACCACGTTCGGGGACAGCTCGATGACGGTGACGGGAACGAGCTTGCCGCTCTCGTTCCACACCTGGGTCATGCCGAGCTTCGTGCCCAGCATTCCCTTGGAAATCTTTGCGTTGATGTCAGCCATGTCGATCCTCAGAGCTTGATCTCGATGTTGACGTCAGCCGGAAGGTCGAGACGCATCAGCGAGTCGACAGCCTTGGGCGTCGGGTCGACGATGTCGATCAGACGCTTGTGGGTGCGCATCTCGAAGTGCTCGCGGCTGTCCTTGTACTTGTGCGGCGACCGGATGACGCACACGACGTTCTTCTCGGTCGGAAGCGGCACGGGGCCTACGACGGTCGCGCCCGCACGGGTCACGGTGTCGACGATCTTGCGCGCCGACGAGTCGATGACCTCGTGGTCATACGACTTCAGGCGAATGCGGATTTTCTGTCCCGCCATTGTCTGTTCACTCTCTATAAAGCGTCTTACCGTCCTGGGCCGGGTGACCCTGGGGCATTGGACGCACGTCGACGCTGTTCGCGCCTCGGCACTCGAACGACTCGCGAGTCGATCTGCTGCACCACTGTTCTACTGTCAGCCCGCCGATCTCTCGACAAGCGGATCCCGAGCCTGCCGCGCACGGCAGAGCCTCCGTGAGGAGGTGTCGGGGTTGTCCTGCCACCCGCGGCCTAGATCCCTGCATCGTTCTCGTGAGAGAGGACGCCGCCTATGCACTGCCATGATGGTGATCCGGCGCACGCGAGGCACAGCCGAAATGTCGAACCTGTCTATTCTGCCATGCCTGATTTCACTTGCGCAAACCCGGGCGTGTCGCACTCGCTTCGGTGCCGCCTCCGAGCGCTGCAGCGCAGTGGATCCGGGTGTCACCCAACGGCAGGGCGAGGCATCCCCATGCCTCGCCCTGCCTGGGGAGCGTCCGATGCGAGGGGGAGGCATCGAACGCGAGGATCCAGACGTGAAGGGACGTCGAGACCCTCGATCGAGGGCGCAGCGAAACACTGCGCGGGCATGGAGACGACGAAGCGCCGAGTGCGCATGCGTCGTACGATGATCCCCAAAATCGTCGTCCCCAGATCGTGCGCGGCGAGCCGCGCGAGTGTGGATTGCCGAACCCCTTCGACTATCCGTGACCGCAAGAACCCCAGGCGGTCAGCATCATGTTAGTGGGCAGCATGCCCTCAGCGCGAGTATCTCGCTGCGAGTGTCGCCACACGCAGCAGAACGGCGGCCCATCCCGAGGGGATGAGCCGCCGTTCGACGCGTGTGGTCCGACTGCTACTCGTTGCCGACGGCCTTGTCGGCGTTGTCGCGGATCTCATCGATCTTGTCCGCCGCACCCGGTGCGATCTTCTTCGCGAAGTCGGCGACGCCGTCGAGGACCTTGTCGCTGACGTCCTCGGCCTGCTCGCTCTTGACGGCCTCTTCGATCTTGTCGCGGTTCTGCTCGAAGAGTTCCTTGCCCTTGTCGACGGCGCCGTTGAACGATTCCTGGATACCCATGTGTCCCCCTATGAGGTGTCTGCAGCCGACGGTCCCGTCAACTCTCACTTATTCTGCATGGGCGCGCCCCCAAAAGGGAACCCCCATGCTCAGGGATACGACAAAGGGGCCGGACCCGAAGGCCCGACCCCTTTGCGAGGAAGCAGATGCTTACTTGATGATCTTCGTGACCGTACCGGCGCCGACGGTGCGTCCACCCTCACGGATGGCGAAGCCGAGGCCCTCCTCCATGGCGATCGGCTGGATCAGCGCGACCGTCATGTCGGTGGTGTCGCCGGGCATGACCATCTCGGTGCCCTCGGGCAGCGAGATGACGCCGGTGACGTCGGTGGTGCGGAAGTAGAACTGCGGGCGGTAGTTCGTGTAGAACGGGTTGTGACGCCCACCCTCATCCTTGGACAGGATGTACGCGGTGCCCTCGAAGTCGGTGTGCGGCGTAACCGAACCCGGCTTGACGACGACCTGGCCGCGCTCGACGTCCTCACGCTTGAGGCCACGGAGCAGGAGACCACAGTTCTCGCCGGCCCATGCCTCGTCGAGCTGCTTGTGGAACATCTCGATACCCGTGACCGTGGTCTTCTGGGTGTTGCGGATGCCGACGATCTCGACCTCGGAGTTGATCGCGAGCGTTCCACGCTCGGCGCGGCCCGTGACGACCGTGCCACGACCGGTGATCGTGAAGACGTCCTCGATCGGCATCAGGAACGGCTTGTCCTTGTCGCGGATCGGGTCCGGAACGCTCGCGTCGACGGCGTCCATGAGGTCGAGGATCGACTGGACCCACTTCTCGTCGCCCTCGAGAGCCTTGAGGCCCGAGACGCGGACGACAGGAGCGTTCTCGTCGAAGCCCTGCGATGCGAGCAGCTCGGAGACCTCGAGCTCGACGAGCTCCAGGATCTCCTCGTCGTCGACCATGTCGCTCTTGTTGAGCGCGACGAGCAGGTACGGCACGCCGACCTGCTTGGCGAGCAGAACGTGCTCACGGGTCTGGGCCATCGGGCCGTCGGTGGCGGCGACCACGAGGATCGCGCCGTCCATCTGAGCAGCACCGGTGATCATGTTCTTGATGTAGTCGGCGTGACCAGGAGCGTCAACGTGTGCGTAGTGACGCTTCGGGGTCTCGTACTCGACGTGCGAGATGTTGATCGTGATGCCGCGCTGACGCTCTTCAGGAGCGGAGTCAATCGACGCGAAGTCGCGCTGAACGTTGGTCGCCGACGGGAACTTGTCAGCAAGAACCTTCGAGATCGCTGCAGTGAGCGTGGTCTTGCCGTGGTCGACGTGACCGATGGTTCCGATGTTGACGTGCGGCTTGGTGCGCTCGAACTTGGCCTTAGCCACTGGGTCCTCCTCAGGACGTTCGTGTAGAGGGTGCCGGGCACTGGATTGTGACCGGTTCTCTACGGGTTTGATTCTCAGTTTAGTAGAGAGGGAATGTGAAGTTGTAGGGGACCTGGGAGCCGGGCGCGAACCCGGCTCCCAGAAGTGTTACTCGCCGTTGGTCTTCTGGACGATCTCGTCGGCCACCGCGCGGGGAACCTCAGCGTAGCTGTGGAACTCCATCGAGTAGACGGCGCGACCCGAGGTCTTCGAGCGCAGGTCGCCGATGTATCCGAACATCTCGGACAGCGGAACCTGTGCGCGGACGACCTTGACGCCTGCGGCATCCTCCATCGACTGGATCTGGCCACGACGCGAGTTCAGGTCGCCGATGACGTCGCCCATGTACTCCTCAGGAGTACGGACCTCGACGGCCATCAGCGGCTCGAGGAGCACAGGGCTGGCGCGACGAAGCGCCTCCTTGAAGCCCATCGATCCGGCGATCTTGAACGCCATCTCCGAGGAGTCGACGTCGTGCGCCGCACCATCGACGATGGTCGCCTTGACGCCGACGATCGGGTAGCCGGCGAGGACGCCGACGTTCATCGCGTCCTGGAAACCGGCATCGATCGATCCGATGTACTCGCGCGGGATGCGACCACCGGTGACGGCGTTGACGAACTCGTACGTCTTGTCGGCATCCAGATCGAGCGGCTCGATGTTGAACTGGATCTTTGCGAACTGACCCGATCCACCGGTCTGCTTCTTGTGGGTGTAGTCGTGCTTCTCGACGGCCTTGCGGATCGTCTCGCGGTACGCCACCTGCGGCTTGCCGACGTTCGCCTCGACGTTGAACTCGCGCTTCATGCGGTCGACGAGGATGTCGAGGTGCAGTTCGCCCATGCCCTTGATGGTCGTCTGACCGGTCTCGGGGTTGAGTTCCGTGCGGAAGGTCGGGTCCTCCTCAGCGAGCTTCTGGATGGCGACACCCAGCTTCTCCTGGTCGGCCTTGGTCTTCGGCTCGATGGCGACCTCGATGACGGGCTCGGGGAACGTCATCGACTCGAGGACGACCGGCGATGCCGGGTCGGTCAGGGTGTCACCGGTGGTGGTGTCCTTCAGACCGATGACCGCGTAGATGTTGCCGGCGGTGACCGAGGGAACCGGGATCTCCTTGTTGGCGTGCATCTGGAAGATCTTCCCGATGCGCTCCTTCTTGCCCTTGGTCGAGTTGATGACCGCAGAGCCGGAGTCGAGGTGACCCGAGTACACGCGAACGTAGGTGAGGCGACCGAAGAACGGGTGCACCGCGACCTTGAACGCCAGCGCCGCGAACGGGTCGTTCGCGTCGGGGTGGCGCTCGATGATCGTGTCGTAGTCCTTGGGGTCGTGCGCCTGGATCGAACCGACGTCAAGCGGGTTCGGCAGGTAGTCGACGACCGCGTCAAGCATCGGCTGAACGCCGCGGTTCTTGAACGCGGAGCCGCACAGCACCGGGTAGATCTCGGATGCGACGGTCAGCTTGCGGATCGCGCCCTTGATCTCGGCGACGGTCAGCTCTTCGCCACCGAAGAACTTCTCGAGCAGCACGTCGTCGGTCTCGGCGACGGTCTCGAGGAGCTGCTGACGGTACTCGGCCGCCTTCTCCTTGAGGTCCTCAGGGATCTCCTGGATCTCGTAGGAGGCTCCCATGGTGACGTCACCCTTGGAGTCTCCGGCCCAGACGAGTGCGCGCATCTCGACGAGGTCGATGACACCGACGAAGTCGTTCTCCGCGCCGATCGGCAGCTGGATGACGAGCGGCTTCGCGCCGAGGCGGTTGATGATCGTGTCGACCGTGAAGTAGAAGTCGGCGCCGAGCTTGTCCATCTTGTTGACGAAGCAGATGCGCGGAACGTTGTACTTGTCGGCCTGGCGCCAGACGGTCTCGGACTGGGGCTCGACGCCCTCCTTGCCGTCGAAGACGGCAACCGCACCATCGAGGACGCGGAGCGAACGCTCCACCTCGACGGTGAAGTCCACGTGACCGGGGGTGTCGATGATGTTGATCTGGTTCTTGTCCCAGTAGCAGGTCACGGCGGCAGACGTGATCGTGATGCCGCGCTCCTTCTCCTGCTCCATCCAGTCGGTGGTCGAGGCGCCATCGTGCGTCTCGCCGAGCTTGTGGTTGACACCCGTGTAGAACAGGATGCGCTCGGTGGTCGTGGTCTTGCCGGCATCGATGTGAGCCATGATGCCGATGTTGCGGACCTTACTCAGGTCGGTGAGCACCTCTTGTGCCACAGGAGTGTCCTTATCTTGGTGAGCAGTTGTACTGCGAAGAGTGGGGTGTTCGGCAGGCTCGGCGTCGCGGGTGCGTCACCGAGCCTGCCGAAGGGTTTACCAGCGGTAGTGAGCGAACGCGCGGTTCGACTCGGCCATCTTGTGAGTGTCCTCACGACGCTTGACCGCGGCACCGAGGCCGTTCGAGGCATCCAGAATCTCGTTCTGGAGACGCTCGGTCATCGTCTTCTCACGGCGGCCCTTGGCGTAGCTGACGAGCCAGCGCAGCGCGAGAGTGTTCGCACGGTGCGGCTTGACCTCGATCGGCACCTGGTAGGTCGAGCCACCGACGCGGCGGCTGCGGACCTCGAGGGTCGGGCGCACGTTGTCGAGCGCCTTCTTGAGGGTGGCGACGGCGTCCTGGCCGCCGTTCTTCGCCTCGACGCCGCGGAGGGCGCCGTAGACGATCGACTCGGCGAGCGACTTCTTGCCGTCGACGAGGATCTTGTTCACCAGCGAGGTGACGATCGGAGCGCCGTATACCGGGTCGTTGACGACGGGGCGCTTGGGGGCTGGACCCTTACGAGGCATTGGTCTTAACCCTTCTTCGCGCCGTAGCGGCTACGAGCCTGCTTACGGTTCTTGACGGCCTGGGTGTCGAGTGCACCACGGACGATCTTGTAACGGACACCGGGGAGGTCCTTGACACGACCGCCGCGGACGAGCACGAGCGAGTGCTCCTGCAGGTTGTGGCCCTCGCCGGGGATGTAGGCGGTGACCTCGGCCCCGTTGCGGAGCTTCACACGAGCGACCTTGCGCATCGCCGAGTTCGGCTTCTTCGGGGTGGTGGTGTAGACGCGGGTGCAGACCCCGGCCTGCTGCGGGTTCGACTTCAGGGCAGGCGTCTTGGTCTTGGTGACCTTCGGCGAGCGACCCTTGCGAACCAACTGCTGAATGGTTGGCACGTTCTCTCCTCATAGTGCTGCACGGTGACAGCGTGATGGATTTCACATCATGCCCCACCGGCACGCCGGAATCGGCGAGCTTTTGGTGTGGTGGGTATGCCGTGGAGGCGGACCGGCATGGTGCCGACGCCCAGCGCGCACGTCAAGACGTGCACACACCTGGCCAAGTGTAATGGTGCGTAACCTGGCGGTCAAATGGGCGGACGGTCGCGGTCCACGCGTCAGCGCAGATCCCGGATGCGTGCCGCCATCGAGTTCTCCGTTCCAGTGCGTCGTTCTGCGGTCACAGCGATGATCAGCAGGACGGCGCCGATGACGGCGAGCGTGATCCACCACGGCATCGACTCGATGCCGCGACCGATCTGCACGGCGAACACGAATACGTTCTCGATCGGCAGCACGAGCAGCCCGAGCAGGAACGGCGCCGCCAGTCGCCGGCCGGAGCCGACCAGGATCGCGGCGAGCGCGAGCACCATCACCAGGATCGCCCGCCAGGTGAGCGGATCGGTGAAGGTCGACACGATGGATGCGATCATCATCGTCACGATCCCGGGCGCCAGCAGTGCCCACGATCCCGTCCAGCGTCCTGGCCAGCTGTTCAACGTCGGCCGGTCCCCCGGCATCCCCGGTGTCGCCACGTGCGCCGCGGCATCCGACCGCATGCCCCATGCGCCCGCGACCAGCAGGAATGCCCCCAGCGGAAGGGAGAACCACTCGACGCGGAGGTCTCGAGGGCTCCAGGCCACGATCGCCGTCACGAACGCGAGCGCGAACAGGAACCACACCGGGGGCATCGCGGTGCGCACTCCGCGCGCGGCGACGAGGACGACGGCGAACAGGTACGCGAGCATCAGCGCCCACATCGCCCAGATCGAGAACCAGTCGCGTTCGATGGCGCACCAGGTCCCGGCAGCGAGGGCCAATGCAGCAGGAGCCTGCAACCAGCGCGTGGTCCGTCTCCGCGATCCCTCAGGAGACGCCAGCCGGATGCCGTGTCCGGCGGCGGCGAGCGCCAGAGCGCCGACGGCGCTGACGCCGAAGCAGACGAGGAACAGGATCGCGCCGTGCAGGTCGGCGACGTCGTCGCCGAGTCCGAGACGAATGCCCTGAACGGAACCGGCAAGGCCGGCGAGGCCCGCAGCGCCGAACGTCGACGTACGGAGGACCCTGAGCCGCCGGAACCGGATCGCTTTCGCGGACGCCGAGCCGAGGAATCGGGCGAGTCCGAGCAGCACCCAGGCCGCGGCCAGCAGTCCGGCGGCACGCCACGGGACCGTGTCCGCACGCGCGTCGGCGAGAACCAGCGCCGCGAGCAGCGGCGCGATCGCCGCGCCGAGGCCCGCCGCGTACAGGCCGGTCGCCCGTCGACCGCGGACGGTGAGCACGACCGCCACGCTCGCGGCGCCGAGCGCCGGCGGGAGCAGATAGGCCTCGAGCAGATCGACGCCGATCAGGCCCCAGACGCACCAGAGCGCACCAGTGAAGGAGGCCGCCGCGACCCACCACGCGTAGCGACGACCGGTGAACACGGCACTCGCGACGGCTCCGACGCCGAGGATCAGCAGCACCAGGAAGGTCGTCCCCAGCCCTGCGGCATCCCGCACCAGAGCAAGACCGACCGCGATCGCCCCCGTGAGAAGAGCCGACGCCTCGATCGCCACCCGCGCAGCGTCCGATGCCCGCACACCGATGCCGTGCATCGCGAGCGCCTCGCTGATCAGCGTGGTCGAAGGCAGCACCGCTGCGACCAGCACGGCGATGACGGGCAGCGTCACCGGCGACGCGCTGGCGGCGAGAACCTGCGCGCCGAGACAGACGATCACGACGGCGAGGGTCGGCACCAGCATTCCTGCGGCCGCGGTGCGCACGACCGGTGTGAGTCCTGGGCGGCGGGTCAGCAGCAGCGAGACGGCGAGGACGAACATCAGCCCGGTCGAGACCGCGGTCCACCCGCTGCGCTCGTACATCACCTGGACGACCCCGAGGCCGAACGGCACCGCAGCGACGACGAGCACCGCCTGCCAGGCGCGTGCTCCGATGCGCGGCAGGAAGGTCGCGGCGATCGCGACGGCGAGACCGGCGGATGCGGTGAGGCAGAGGAGCGCGATACCGCCGACACCGGCCTGCGAGAGAGCGGTCGATGTGATGACCAGTGCGTAGCCGAACCCGAGACCGACATGCAGGAAGCGGCTCCCCCGGGCGGACGCGGCGCCGACGGCCGCGAGCGCGACGATGCTCGCCACTCCGGCGGGTGTGACGATCGCGAGATCGCGCCATGCGATCATGACCGAGACCAGGATCGCGAGGTGCGCGCCGATCAGGAGAGGCAGGCGCAGGCCCCCGCGGGCCTGGCGCAGCAGAGGGAGCCCCCGGAGCGCGAATCCGACGACCGCGGCGAATCCGGCGAGCACGCCGACGGCCGCCGGCAGCGGGAGCACCCGCAGGCAGCCGAGCGTCAGGATGACGACGACGCCCAGCATGACCGCCACCGTGTCCGTCCCCTTGGCAAGACCCCGGATCTCGGGACGCCGACGCGCGACGATGCCGAACAGGGCGAGGCCGACGGCCATCGCGGTCAGCCCCACCAACGGCGCCCAGCCCCATTGGTCGGTCCCGGCGCCCGCCATTACGTCCCCGCCACTGAAGCGGAGGAAATCGATCACGGTGAAACCACCGGTGAACACGGAGAACTGGAGCGGCAGAGCACCGACCGCCGCCAGCACGGTGAGTGCGCCACCCACGAGGAAGCCGCGCCGGGTCCGTCTCGGCAGGGGAAGCAGGCCTCCGACGAGAACCAGGGCGCCGGCCGCGGCCGCCGGGATGATCGCGAGGAACCAGGCGCCTCCGACGACGGCCGGTTGGTTCGCACCGTAGACACCGACGGTCAGGGCGGTCGCGGCGGTCGCGCCCGCGGCGAAGCTCCACAGCCGCGTCAGCGCCTGCCGCGAGGCGACGAGCGCGTGCGCGGCGACGAGGGCGAGCACCCCGCTCACCGAGAACGCGAAGGCCGTCGCGTCGGCGGACGGAAGGCGCAGCGTCAGCACCAGCGCGCTGAGCACGGCGAGCAGTTGGAGGGCGACCAGCGTCGTGCGCTCTGCCGTCAGCAGACGCCTCGGCGCACCGCCACTCCCCCGGCCGGCCAGGGCGGTCACGTCCGTCGTGTCGGCATCCGTCCTATCCGCATCCGTTGTATCGGCGTCCGCATCCGTATCCGCAGAAACCGCCCGCGGGAATCGCGCCGCCAACGGCGGAAGCACCTCGACGATCCCTGCCGCCGCGAACGCGACTGCGACGTGACCGAGCGCGATGAGGAGCGGAGCATCAGCGGCATATCCGAGCATCGCCGGAGTGACCGCCAGCGCGACCAGAGCTGTCCACAGCCAGATCCGAATCCCCGAGCGCAGCGCCGCTGCCAGGATGACTCCGGCTGCCGCCGCGGTCACGAGAGCAGCGGTCAGCCAGGCGTTCGCCCCGGGAGCGGCGAGCTGTACGGCGGCATGCACGTCCAGGCCGGCGAAGACCAGGCCGAGCCCACCCACCGCCTCGGCAGAGAACTGCAGTCGACGCCGCGCCAGCAACCACGCGCCACCGAGGAAGATCAGCGTGATCAGGCCCGTGACCACGCCGCGGGCCGCGCGATCGGCGAGGTCGGGGTTGAAGTATGTGAAGACGATCGCCGCCACTGCGAAGAGGCCGGCGCCGGCGGTCGCCAGGACCGACTGGAGGGTTGCACTGTTCCGCGGGGTCGGGGCGGCAGCGGCGGGAGTCGCGGCGACCGGCGGAGGCGGCACCACGAGTCCGGACTCAGCGTGCACCGCTTTCAGAAGGGCCGGCCGTAGGCGCGGCACGCGGTGCAGGAGTGCGTCCCGCGCGCGGATCTGCTCGGCCGCCGCGACGGACGCATTCCACAGTTCGGTACCGATCTGCCCTGTCAGGTCTGCGCCGCAATGGGTGCAGTACCCGCCCGAGAGCGGCCCCTGCACGCACACCGGACACGCGTGGTCATCGAGCAGCCGCCGGGCGACGCTCTCCCCCCAGCCGGTCGCCGCCGGTACCGACATCGTCGTCGTCATCATCTCTCCTCGTCCGCGTCATCACCGGGAACCCAGCGCAGGATGTCCCCCGGCTGGCATTCGAGCACCCGGCAGATGGCCTCGAGCGTCGTGAAGCGCACCGCTTTCGCACGCCCGTTCTTGAGCACGGCGACGTTGGCCGGTGTGATGCCGATGGCATCCGCGAACTCCTGCACGCTCATCTTCTTGCGCGCGAGTTGCACGTCCAGGTCGATCACGATCGGCATCAGACGACCTCGGCCAGGTCCTGCTCGAGCTCGAGCGCCTTGCGCAACAGACCCCGCAGCACGACGACGAGCAGCGCGAGCGCGGCACTGACGACGACACCGAGGACGGCGAGAAGGGTGAGCTGAAGGGAGACGGCACGGTTCGCGAGGATCACGACATACGAGGCGCTGATGAGCACACCCGCCGCGATGAGCGCCCCGAGGATCACGTCGACGTAGCGGAACGCGTCGGGGCTGAAGATCCGCTCCGCCCGGACAAGCGAGAGCAGCCGCCAGACGCAGATGAGGGTGACCTGGATGAGCAGCAGGAACACGACCGACCCAACGATGCCGGGGAGCTCGAGGTGAGCGACGTCGGGGTTGCGGATCGCGGTGATGCGCGCCACCTCGGGGATCACGACGACCTGGCTCGTCAGCAGCAGAAGCAGCATGACGGCGATGAGAGCCTTGAGCAGGAAGGTGACGCGCGGTTGCATGATGCCCCTATCGAAGATCGACGTATATCTATCGAAAAACGATAGTGACTGGCATCCGGACACACCTAGTCGAAACCGTCACCTCACAGCCGATACACGGCTTACGGACTTCTTCGGCGAGTGGCGCTACGAGACGTCGGGGTCGAACGGCGAATCGAGCGACTCGGTGAGTTCGGCGAGCAGAGCTTCGATCTGGGGCTCGACGTGCTGGGAGATCGCGGCCTGGATGTAGAGCCGATGCCGCAGCAGGATGCCGCAGATCTCGCGCCCCACCATGTTCGCGTACTCGTCGGCGAGGGCGACCTCCTGCCGGAGCGCGGCCTTGGCCTCGTCGGTCAACGGCGGCAGCGGCGGCAACTCGTCCGCGGCGTCGTCGGCCATCCCGGCAATCGTGAACAGGAATGGTGCTCCGGGCACCGGGTCCGGATCCAGCGGAAGGCCGTCGAATTCGGGCGCAAGGTCTTCGGCCGGACGGTAGCTACGCGCCCGGTTGCGCTCCGCCTGCTGGTCGAGCTCGTGCTGGAGCATCGGGAGGTTGCGAGCCGTGTAGTCGGCGACCGCGTGGTCGACGATGGTCTTGATGCGCGTCGACAGTCCGTGCTGCACACCGTGCGGAACGTTCCCGCCGATGCCGGCCGCAGACAGGATGGGCGAGCCGAGACAGCGGCGACAGGGCGCGACGCGCCCTCGGTGGGTCGCCGGCTCCCAGCGCGGCACCCAGCGCAACCAGGCCTCGACGGCCTGATCCACCTGCGTCTCCAATGAGCGCTCCACGTCTCCAGGGTACGGCGCGTGGGGCTCCCCCCTCCTGATTTCCCGCATCGCGCCGCGGCGCGGGTCTCAGGGCGCCAGTCACTCGTCCTCGTCGCGCTCCCACGGCCAACGCGGATGCTCGGCGCGCGTACGCCGCAGAGCGATACCGCCCCAGGCCGCGATCGCGGCCGCGAGAAGCAGCACCAGGCTCGGGCCGCCCTGCACCAGGCCGCCGGCGACGACGGTGGCGATCACGAGGTCGCCGCTCGAGACCAGCGTGGCGAACCACACCGCCATCAGGTGCACGAGCGCGGTCGTCAGCGCCGTCACCGGTGCGGCGAGGAAGGTCGGATGCTGGCGCCGCAGCGCAGAGCGCAGAGTCGTGGCGAACACGACGAGTGCGGCCAGCATCCCCACGATTCCCGGCGACTGGCCGAGCCCCGGCACCGCGATGATGTCGGTGTCCGTCGCAACGCTCATGGCTCCGAGACCAAACACGGTCAGCGCGAAGAAGCTCACCGTCGAAAGCGTCAGCGCCAGGACAGCCGAAACCCCCGCGGAATCGGATCCGCGGGGGTTCGGCGTCGTGGTGTTCGTGACTACCTCGAAAGGGTGGGACCGGCTTCGAGGGTTCGCTCGTACTCGCGCTGCGCCTCGGCGTTGAGTTCCGTCTTGCGAGCGCCGCTGCGTGCAGCCCAGGCGCCGAACCAGATGGTGAGCTCCCGCGCGAACACGAAGGCCGCGATCGCGAGCGGGGCGAGCAACTGCTCCCCCACGAGCGCGTTGCCCTGTGCTGCCGTGAGGGTCCAGAAGGGGGCTTCGAACAGCTGACCGAGGATGTGCCCGGCGTATGCGAAGAGTCCGACGAGGATTCCCAGGACCACCCACAGGCCCCAGCGTCCGCGGTTGATGATCGCGCCGAGCAACCAGAAGCCGATGAAGAAGACGACGACGGGCACCCAGAAGCCCCATGTGGTCAGTGGAGCGAGCGCCGCTTCGCCGATGTTCGCACCGGTGACGTCACCCGCGATCGCGCCCAAGCCGAGGGCGGCACCGAGATACAGGACCGCGAAGCTGAGAGTCGCCAGCAGGCCGATTCCGGCCGCGGTGCCGCGGTTGCCGCGTTCGCGAGGCGCTTCCGGCGCCTGGACGAAGATCGGCTGCTGCAGAACCGGCGAGAGCACGGGTTCCGAGGGAACCACGCGGGTCTCGGCGTCGTTCGCCACAGGTGCTGTGTAGGCGGCACCGGCCATCGCCGATTCCTCGTGGACGTGCGGAGCGGCGTACACCTCGGTCTCGGTGACTCTGACGTCGTCGACGACCGATGTCTCTGCGTCGACCCGAGCCGCTTCGGCTGCCTGGGCAGCCGCGAACGTACCGGGATAGTCGCGCTCGGCCTCTTCGAAGGCTGCGAGGTCGGGATCGACATGCGCGTCGTGAGCAGCGTCCGCGGTGGTGTCGGGGAGGTCGGCGCGAGCCGCCTCGGCCTCGGCGAGACCGGCGTTCGCGCTGTCGACGACGTCGTTCACGTCGTTCGGCTTATCGTCCTTGGGAACGTCGGGGTCACTCATGGGGTGCGCCTCTCGTGGGAAGTGTGCAGTGTGAGGGTACCGCCGCAGACAGACACGGGCCAGGAGGCGTGCCGACGTGTCGGCAATCGGCGTGATTCCGCGGCATCCGGCCCGCGCGCCTCGCTCAAGGAAAGGCGTCTCGGAGAAGTCCGCCGGCGAGCTCCACGAGCGAGGGCACGATCGGAACAGCGAACCAGAGCAGGCCGCCGATCACGCCGGCGCACAGGATGCCGGCCACCCAGCTCACTGCGAGATTTCGACCCCCCACCCGTGACATGCCCTCAGGCTACGGCGGTGCCGGCCGACCTCGGACTCAGCGCGCCGATTCAGGACGAACCGGTCGTGTGTTTCGCGGAGCCCTGTTGCACCTGCAGGACGTTGTCACACCTGTCGGACGATTTCACTGTTTTCGTCCGACATCCGTGCACTCATCCTGCAAGTGCAACAGGGCACGGCCGGTTCAGCGCGCGGCGCGGCCGCGGAGGCGCCAGAGGAGCCAGAGACCGGATGCTGGGAGAAGCAGGAACGCGAAGAGGAAGCCGCTGTGCCACAGGTCGAGTCCTGACGGCACCAATGGATTGTTAGCCACGGGCGTCTCGAAGGTGCCTGTGGAGTCGCTGCGGCTTCCCGACCCGAACCCCGACAGCAGGGAGATGATCAGGGCCGAGAGCCCGACGAACACGAATGGGGCGACGAACGCGATGATCTTCTCCCTTCGCCTCCACAGCGGACTCAGGCACACGAGCACGGCGCCGATGACCCAACCCACGACAGGAATGAGGAATCCGCCGAACCCCAAACCGAGAGCGGCGATGATCGCGAACCCGCGGGTCTGCGTCATCGGCTCCCTCGGCGCCACGACAACGGGCGCGGGGGCCGCCGCATCCGCACCGTCCATCCGAGCCTCCGTGGCGATCAGCACCGGATCGCCGAGGCGTGCGATGCGCTCCGCCGTCGCGTTCGCATCCAACCCTTCGAGCTCTTCCAGGATCCCCCGACGAATGTCCGTGGCGACACCGTGGGGCACGTCGCGCATCGCGGCGTCGAGTCGGGCGAGGAATTCCTCGCGCTGCCAGGCGACTTCGTTCTCAGACATGTCTATCCCTCTCCGACGAGCCCGCTGACGACCCGAGCGAACGGCGTCCACTGCACACGGAAATGCGCGAGCTGGGAGGTGCCGGCATCCGTCAACCGGTAGTACTTGCGCACCGGACCGCTTTCCGACGGGAGGTCGAACGTGCTGACCCATCCGTTGTCACGCAGCCGACCGAGCAGCGGGTAGAGCGTGCCGATACTGGCGATCAGCCGGGCCGCGGTGAGCGCTTCGGCGAGCTGCCAGCCGTACATCGGCTCGCGCGCAAGGAGTCCGAGCACGCAGTACTCGACCACTCCCTTGCGCATCTGCGCACCGACGTCCGCTGTCATGCATGACAAGGTAGCATGCAACGCAAGGTAGCCGGTCCGAAAAAAGGCGGTGCCCGAAGACACCGCCTTCTCGGACTCGCGTCAGCCGCCGACCATGACGGGCGACGTCGCATCGGGTGCGATCAGCTTCGGCTCACCGCTGCCGTCGGCCGGCACTGACCAGACGTCACCGTCGATCATGTACGCGACCGTATCGTCATCGAGCCACGCCGCCTGATCGTCGACATTCCGATCCTCAGCCAGCGGCTTCTCCTGCATCGTCTCCAGATCGAGGACGTACAGCCGCCAGGGATCCTCGACGCCCTCGTTCACGCGCTTCTTGAAGACCAGCCTGGTTTCGTCCGGAGAGAGAGACGGGCACTCCACGTTCTCCCGCACGGTCGTCGCCGTCCAGTTCTCGTAGTCACCCTTGACGAGATAGGTCTTCCCGTCGGTGGCCACGGTCGCGTAGAAGGTGTTGTCGTCCGCGGCGAAGGTGATACCCCAGTAGTTCACATCCGGCCGGCGCACGCGCTTGCCGTCGATGTACAACTGAATCTCCTCGATGGAGTCCACGAGATAGTTCGAGTCGACGTCGTACAGGCCCGTCCTCGTCGAGAAGTTCGTCCCGGCATAGCTGTCACCGGTGACGAACAGCGTCCACGCGATCATCTTCCCGGACGGCGACACCCGCGCGCGACTCGGCACCCCTTCGAACTTGAAGGTCTCCTTGACCGCGAGTTCGGTGTCCAGGATCTCCACCGTCGTCATCGGCTTCAGTCCGCCCTGCGGACGCACGCACACGGCGTTCTCCCCCGCCGCGTAGAAGCGGAGGCAATCCACACCGGTGCCGGTGCGCGGCGGCGTCTTCGAACCGTCGTCGACGCTGACCTTTCCACCACCGTCCTGGAGCACGACATAGCCGCCTTGATCGTGGAGGTAGAGGCCAGGATCGCTCACCGGCGCAGCATCCCCCGACGCGTACGCGCTGTCCGAAGGTCGAGCACCGGCCCACACGGTGTACCCGATGCCGATGGCCGCGAGCGCGAGAGCTGCGACCCCGACGAGCAGCAGCCGTTTCTTCAGCGAGCGCCCGTCGGGCTCGGTCTCCGGCGCTGGCTCCGTAACGTCCGACGCGAGAGCATCCGCCTCCGTGGTCATTCGGCGACCTCCTGCACACGCGGCTCCGGCCGGATCAGCACGGCTGCGGCGATCAGGACCAGCAGCAGGACGACTGCGGCGGCCGCAAGCGCCGTCGCCACGCCCCAGAAGGTCCAGGCAGCACCGAACATGACCGCGGCGAAGAGCCGGCCGGTAGCCTGCCCGGTCTGCAGCAGCGCGAGACCGCCGGCACGGCGCTCCCGCGGGATGTCGGGGCCGGCGAGGGCCATCAGCACGCCGTCGGTCGCTGCGTAGAAGATACCGAGCAGCGCGAGCAGCAGCACGAGCAGGATCGGGCCTTCGATCGGCAGCAGCAGCGTCGAGTACGCGCCGACCAGGGCGAGGTTGCCCAGCAGGAACGGAAGTCGACGACCGATGCGATCCGCGAGCTTGCCCATCGGCACCGCGAGCAGAAGGTAGACCAGGGCGCTGCCGAGAGGCAGCAGCGGGAAGAACGCGACGTCGAGCTGCAGACGTTCCTGAAGACCGAGGTACAGGAAACCATCGCCGATCGTCGCGAGCCCGAGGATCGTCGCAGCGATCAGGAGCCGACGGAACTTCGGCTCCGCCAGAAGGCCGAGCGTCTCTCGCAGTGTCGGACGCGGCGCTCCGACCGGCATCGACTTGCGCCCCGGCACGAACGCGATGAGCACGATCACGCCGAGAGTGGCGACGCAGAAGCTCACCATGAAGACCGCGTCGAAGGCATCCGCCACGAACCAGAGCAGGGCGAACGCGACGAGCGGACCCATCAGCGCACCGGCCGTGTCCATGGCGCGGTGAACACCGAAGGCACGCCCCTGGTGCGCGTCGTCGACCGACAGCGAGATCAGCGCGTCGCGCGGGGCGGTGCGGATGCCCTTGCCGATCCGGTCGATCGCCAGCGTCGCAGAGAGCGCCGTCGTCGAGGACCCAGAAAGCAGAAGGAACGGCTTGCAGACGGCGGAAAGCCCGTAACCGATGCCGGCGACGAGCTTGTGCTGCGACCAGCGGTCAGCGAGGTGCCCGCCGAGAAGCCGCACGAAGGCGGTGACGCCGTTGTAGAGGCCGTCGAGGAAGCCGAAGGCGAGCGGGGACATGCCCAGCCCGATGACGAGGTACAGCGGGAGGACCGCCGTGACCATTTCTGAGGAGAGATCGGTGAGCAGGCTCACCGCTCCGAGTGCGATCGCGGTGCTGCCGACTCCAGCCGCACGGCGGCCCACCTGAGGGTGGACCGCCGTGCTGCCTTCGTCTTGCCGCGCTTTGCTGCCGGCGAGATACATGTTCGTCAGTGGCAGGTGATCGTGGTGCTGTCGAGCACGTTGCCGCCGATGTCGACGAACTTCTGCGTCACGGTGGTGTCGGTGAAGTCGAGCTGCGACACCCCGTACGCGGTGTTGATGCGCTTCACGCTGTTCGGCTTGGTGTTGCCGAAGTCGCGCATCTCGTGGCCGCCGAGGCCGCTGACGATCTGGACCGTCCCGGAGGAGGACGCAGCACCAGAGGCGTTCATCGGAGCGAAGCGCTCGTAGTCGTGATCGTGTCCGCTGAGCACGAGCTCAACGTTCGCGTTCGCGAGCATCTTCCAGAAGGGCTGGGCCACCGGCTCGTTGCCGTGGCTGCCCGAGCTGTATCCCGGGTGATGCATGTACGCGGCCACGCACTGCTTGGTGTTCGACGCGAGATCCGCTGCCAGCC
Organism: Microbacterium sp. LTA6; assembly: GCF_045690355.1. NCBI lineage: Bacteria > Bacillati > Actinomycetota > Actinomycetes > Micrococcales > Microbacteriaceae > Microbacterium > Microbacterium sp. LTA6. The sequence continues at coordinate 2,296,033 of NZ_CP147855.1, read as the reverse complement.
AGTCGCGCTGCGCCTGGTCATCGACGTTGTTGGAGTCCAGCGCGATGAAGTGCCAGTTGCCGTAGTTGTAGCTGTAGTACATCTTGCCCTGAGGCGTGGCACGGCTTCCGAAATAGTCGCGGTACGCCTTCGGGTCCAGGTTCTCGTAGTCGTCGTACGTCTCGTGGTTGCCCGGGACAGGCCAGGTGTTGTTCTTGACCGTGCCCCAGGTCTTGTTGTACGCGCCCATGAAGTCCTCCATGTGACCGTCGTCGTACTGCATGTCGCCGAGGGTGATGTAGAACGCCGGGTTGATCGCCTTCGCACGATCGAACGTCTCGAAGTGCTTGCAGTCGGACTGCATGTCTCCGTTGTCGGTCGGCACTCCACGCGTCGTGCAGTTCGGACCGGCGATGTCACCAGCGGCGACCACCGTGAACGACGTACCCGGGTTGGGGTTGCCCCCACCGGTGCCGGCCGTGCCATACGCCTCGAGCTCGAACAGCGAGTACCCGTAGGTCGTGCCGCGTGCGGTGCCCTTGATGCGCAGGTAGCGTCCCGTGCCGTTCAAGTTCACGTGCTCATCGGTGCCACCGTTACCGGCGGACTCGGTCTTCAGCGTGGTCCAGGTGGTGCCGTCGTTGGAGATGTCGATGGTGTAGTTCTTGCCATAGGCCGCCTCCCACTTCAGCACGACCTTGTTGACCTTCGCTCCGGTACCGAGGTCGACGCTGATCCACTGGGGGTCAACGCCTTCGATGCTCGCCCAACGGGTGGTGGCATCGCCGTCAACGGCTTTGGCACCCTCGTGACCTGCCGCCTCCACGGTTGAGGTGGTGGTGGTCTTGTTCTTGGAGATCAGCACGTCGGCCGTCGGAGTCGGCGTCGGAGTCGGCGTCGGCGTCGAGGTCGGAGTCGGCGTCGGAGTCGGGGTCGGCGTCGGCGTCGTACCACCGGCTGTGCCGTAGGCCTCGACCTCGAACAGCGAGTAGCCGTAGGCCGTGCCTCGTGCGGTGCCGAAGATCCGCAGGTACCGTCCGGTGCCGTTCAAGGCGGTGTGCTCGTCGGTGCCACCGTTGCCGGCGGACTCGGTCTTGAGCACAGTCCAGGTGGTGCCGTCGTTGGAGGTTTCGATGCGGTACTTCGAGGCGTAGGCCGCCTCCCACTTCAGGACGACTTTGTCGACCTTCGCGCCGGCGCCGAGATCGACGCGTACCCACTGGTTCTCCACACCTTCGGTGCTCGCCCAGCGCGTGGTCACGTCGCCGTCAACGGCCTTCGCGGCCTCATGGCCGGCCGCCTCGACCGTGGATGCCGTCGCCGGCCGGTTCTTCGAGATCAGCGTGCCGGTGCCCGGGTTCGACGTGGGCGTCGGAGTCGGGGTCGGCGTACCGGGGTCCGTGTAGGGGATGTCGGCAGGCCAGTGCGGCGTCACGGTCGCGGGGAGCGAGAAGGACTCGCCGTACACGGCCCAGGTCAGGGGCGTGTTGAGGTTGAAGTTGCCGTTGTTGAGGAAGACACGCTGCGCGGTGTCGATGCGGCTGGTGTCTTCCCATGCCCCATCCACGTCTTCCGGCGCGTTCTTCATCGTCGTGCGGCGCTCGTCGAGGAAGGCCTTCAGATAGGCCGCCTCCGTACCACCCGAGGCCGGAGTCTTCGCCTTCGCACGCGTCCTGGTGCGCATCGCGTCGAACCCGGTGTTGCCCCCGTCGCCGTGCATGACGTAGGCGTCGAAGTAGATGAACTGGCCGAGCGGGCCCAGTCCGTCGGCGATGGCCTGGTCGACGGACACATCGAAGTACATCCGGTTGACCATGTCGCGCTGCGCCTGCTGCCAGCGAGGCTGCTGAGCCTCTGCCTCCCAGTCCGCTACGTATGCAGAGCCGAGTGGGCCGATGTTATCGGTGCCGTTCACATCCTCGAGCTCGTCGATCCACTTGGCCAGGTTGTTGTTCGGAACCTTGCTGGTGTAGTACTTCACCAGCTCGAGCATGTCGCCCGTGCCCGACGTGAAGCCGACGATACCGGCGGTGTAGCCGCGGTGGTCGTTGATCGGCTCGATGTAGCCGTACTTGGTCCACCACTGGATATCCGAGTTCTCGGCGGAGATCATGACCGCCATGGCGACCTCGCGCTTGATCGGGTCGCGAAGGGTGACGGGCGCCGCCTGCGCGGACGTCGCCACTACCCCGGCGAGGGGTATGACGAGGGCCGCAGCCAGTAAGGCGAGCAATGGTCGACGATGACGCATGAGTTCCTCCGAGGGGGGTCGGGTTGAACGTTAAGAAACGTCCTTTCCGAAGTTATACACCGAGCATCCCCCGGGCGCAATGGTGAACTCGATACTTCTCAGTGCGTTCACCGGGGCGTAGCTTCGGTAGCATTCGATTTCACCCGACCCAGAATCCTCGAGGACACCGTGCTCAATCCACCTACCGGCGCCAGCCCTCCCATCGGCACCGGCGTGGTCCGGGCCATCAACGCTCGTGCTGCACTCCGTCTGCTGCTTGATCATGGTCCGCTGACCCGACCGGAGATCGCCGCCAGCCTCGGCGTCTCCAAACCGACGGCTTCCCACCTCCTCTCCCAGCTGCGGGAGATGTCACTCGTGAAGAGCGACGGCAACCGCGACGGCGCGATCGGGCGCGCAGCCGAGTTGTTCAGCGCCGATGCGCGCATCGCCCACATGGCCGCGCTGGACGTGACCCCCGAGCGGATCGCGGCCACTGTGGTCGACTTCGCCGGCACGATCGTCGGCGAGTTCGAGCTTCCGACCCTGTCGGACAAGACCCCCGATCCGGCGGCGGACGTGCATGCCGCCCTCGCCGGCGCCTGCGCAGCCGCCGGGATCGACCTCACCGATCTGCGCCGGGTCGTCATCGGCATCCAGGGAGCGATCGATCCGACCACGGATCGCCTGCGCTTCGCCGCACACATCCCCGGGTGGCAACGGGCAGGACTCTCCAGCACGATCGAGGCGCGTGTCGGCGTTCCGATCGATATCGAGAATGACGTCAACCTGGCCGCGATCGCAGAACGGGTGAGCGGTGCCGCCGAGGGCCTCGACAGCTTCGCGCTGCTCTGGGTCTCCGACGGGATCGGAATGGGGCTGATGCTGGGTGGCCGGCTCCATCGCGGGCTCACCGGTGGCGCGGGCGAGATCTCTGACATGCCCATTCCCGGTGCCCCCACCGTGCAGGAATCGCCGGAGTACGGCAGCAACGGGATGCAGGCTCTGGCCGGCGCACCGGCACTCGAAGAGGTTCTCCGTCAGCACGGCTTCACGGGCGACACGGTCACCGAGGCGCTGGCTGCGGCCGTCGACTCGGATGCCGAGGGCGCTGCAGCCGCGCTCGATGAGATCGCACGCCGCCTCGCCCTCGGCCTATCCGCCGTCGTCGCGATCATCGACCCGGAACTCCTAGTACTCGCTGGCTCCCTCTCCGCTGCCGGATCCGACCGCCTCCGAAGCCTGGTGCAGCACCATCTGTACGCGATCGTCACCGCGCGGCCGCCGGTGCTGCTGACGACAGTCGAGGGCAACCCGGTTCTCACGGGTGCGCTGTGGCTCGCCGTGACGGTCACTCAGGACGAGGTCCTAGCCTCGGTCAGCGGCGGCCAGAAGCAGCAGGTCGCGGCCGAAAACTGACCAGCGTTCCCCTCAGCGAACCGAGAAGGTCACGCCGGGAGGGTCACGCCGGGACGGTCACGCCGGGACGGTCACGCCGGGAAGACTCCAGGCCGCGAACATCGGCCCCTCGGCGACGATGTCGACGGAGCCGTCGGATGCCACGGCGAGCGTCGCTTCGCCGAACAGTGCTTCGGCGGCCGCAGCGCCGAGGAGCGCACCCGCCGGCAGCCCGGCATCCACGCCGTCTCTCGTCGCCAGCACCAGGACCGACTCGTCGGCCGACTCCCGAACGAACACCACGGCCGCATCGTCGACGTGCAGCCACCGCAGCCCGCCCGTTCCCAGCACCGGATGCCGGCGCCGGAGCGCGACCAGATCGCGGTACAGGGACAGCCGCTCGGCCACATCGGGGGCGGTCTCGGTGCCCCACGGGATCGGAGTGCGACTCGCCTCTCCGTCGACCCCGGTCAGACCGAATTCGTCGCCGGCGAACACGACCGGGACCCCCGGCATCGTCATCGACAGCCCGACGGCCACCGGCACCGTTCCCGGCGCGGCGTTGGTCGCGAATCGGCCGGTGTCGTGCGTGTCCAGAGGCTGCATGTTCCCCTGGCGCACCCGCCACGGGATGCCGGCTGTGAACCGCGTGACCGCGTCGACGAAGTCGCGTGCCGTGTACCGCGGGATGCCGCCGATCGGCATCCCGAAGAACCAGGGCACGGTTTCCTCGCCGCCCTGAGCATTCAGATACGGCTCGAGGTTCGGCTCGCTCAGCCATCCCCAGAGGGGACGGGTGAAGGACGGGTAGGTCATCGCCCCGTGCCATCCGTCGCCCTGCAGATCGCTCGCCGCGTCGTTCGTCGACTCCCCCAGCAGGATCGCATCCGGGTTGATGCCCAGGATCGTCTCGCGCAGCAGCCGGCGCACTTCGGTGTTGAGATCGATATCGCCGAGGCGACCGGTCATGTTGGCCACATCGACGCGCCAGCCGTCGGCGTTGTACGGCGGCTTCAGCCACTTCGCGACGATCGAATCGTCGCCGGTGATGAAACGCTCGCGGAGTTCTTCGGATGCCCAGTTGAACTTCGGCAGGCTCTTCGCGCCCAGCCAGCACTCGTACTCGGTATTGCCCTCGTCGGTGAAGTAGTAGAAGTCCTCTTCCGGAGCTCCCGGGTGACCGTACGCCGCACGGAACCACTCATGGCGATCGCCGGAGTGGTTGCTGGTGAGGTCGCCGATGACGCGGATGCCGCGCGCATGCGCTGCCTCGACAAGACGGATGTAGGCCTCGTCGCCGCCCAGCATCGGATCGACGGCGTCGAAGCGGGACGCGTCGTAGCGGTGATTGGAGGCGGCGGGGAACACCGGGGTGAGATAGAGCAGGTTGACCCCGAGACCGACGAGATGATCGAGCTTCTCGGTCAGGCCGTCGAGGTCGCCGCCGTAGAACTGGGTCGCCCGCGCCGGCATCACCGGGTCGACGGGGTCGTTCCAGGCAGCCGGCAGCGCCCAGTCCGGGGTCGGCCGATCGTCTGCCTGCGCCGACCTCGCGAAGCGGTCGGGGAACACCTGGTACATCACGGACTCATGCAACCAGGCGGGCGGCGCCGAGTTCGCGACGAGTGCGAAGTCCTCGGCATCCAAGGTCTCCAGGCGGTGGATGCCCGTCTGATTCAGCCATTCGAGCGTGCCGTCTGCGTGCTCGATCGCGAAGCGATAACCGTGGCGCGGGTTGCGCACCGTGATCGGCGCTTCCCACCACTCCCAGCCGTCGGCGATTCCGATGCTGGTTGCGGCCGTCCACTCCGGCTCATGGTCGGGGTTGGATCGGGTGCGGATATCGGCGATCGGCCCGTACCCCGCCGGAACCCGCAGGCGGACGGTGACGACGTCGCCGAGCCGCGGTGCGTCGTTCGAGACGTGGAGCGGCGACCCATCGTGATGGGGCAGCAGAACAGTCATGAGAAGCTCCTACTTCACGGACCCCGCTGTCAGCCCGCCGACGATGTACCGCTGCAGGAAGAGGAACAGGATCATCACCGGGATTGCGGCCATGACCGCGCCGGCCGAGAACGCCGACCAGTCGGCGTAACGCGGGTTCGCGACGAGCTTAGTGAGACCGACGACCAATGTCTGCTGTTCGACATCGCCGAGGATGACGCTGGCGATCACGTATTCGTTGACCGTGCCGATGAACGACAGCAGTGCGACCACCGCGAGGATCGGCGCCACCAGCGGCAGGATCATGGTGAAGAAGATCCGCGCGTGCCCGGCGCCGTCGATGCGCGCCGCCTCGTCGAGCTCCATCGGCAGCGTGTTAAAGAAGCCGTACATGAGATAGGTGTTCACGCCGAGCGCGCCACCGAGGTAGACCAGGATGAGGCCGGTGTGCGTGTTCAGGCCGATCGCCGGGAACCAGTCGCCGAGGGTCGACATGAGCAGGAAGATCGCGACGACGGCGAGAAGCTGCGGGAACATCTGCACGACGACGATCGTGACGAGGCCGATACGACGGCCGGCGAAGCGCATGCGCGAGAAGGCATATGCGGCCAGCGCGCCGATGAAGACGGTCGCGCCCCCCGTGATGACAGCGATGATCAGCGTGTTCAGGAACCACAGCCCGTAGGGGTTCTGCGGATCACTGAGGATGCGCACGTAGCTGTCGATGCCGATGGCGGAGAACAGCCGGTTGGATCCGGTCAGCGTGCCCTTCGGGTTGAGTGATGCCGACAGCACGTACAGCAGCGGGAACAGCGCGAACGCGCTCACCACGATGGCGACCAGGTGGCGCCATCCGGTGTCGGCGAACCAGGCGCCGAGGCTGCGGCGACGCGGGGCGAGGCGTTGCTCGACGGTGGCGGGGCTGGAAGTGCTCATATCAGTTCAGCTCCTCGAGGGCCTTGGTCTTGCGGAAACTGATGACCGAGATCGTCGCCACCACGATGAAGATCAGGATGGTGAAGGCGGAGGCCAGACCGTAGTCGCGATTCTGGCCGGTGAAGGCCACCTTGTAGACCATCGAGATCAGGATGTCGGTGTGCCCGACCGGGATGCTCACGTCCTCGAAGCGCGGCCCGCCCTTGGTGAGCATGTAGATCAGGTTGAAGTTGTTGAAGTTGAACGCGAACGACGAGATCAGCAGCGGTGCGACCGTCACCAGCAGCAGCGGCAGCTTGATGCGACGGAAGACCTGCCACGGGTTGGCGCCGTCCATGACGGCCGCCTCGTTCACATCCTCGGGGATGCCCTGCAGCGCGCCCATGCAGACGAGGAACATGTACGGGAAGCCGAGCCACAGGTTCACGAGCAGCACAGACACCTTGGCCAGGGCCGGGTCGGTGAGCCACGGGATCTGCGCTCCCCCGAAGATGACCTGATTGATGAAGCCGAAGCTCTCGTTCATCATGCCGGCCCAGACGAGGGCGGAGAGGAACGCCGGGAACGCATAGGGAAGGATCATGATGATCCGGTATCCGTTGCGGAATCGCATCCGCGTGTTGTTGAACACCAGCGCGAGCAGGAGGCCGAGGAAGAACGTGGTCGCCACGGAGAGCAGCGCGAAGACAAAGGTCCAGACCGTCACCGAGATGAGTGGTCCACGAATCGACTCGTCAGTCACGGCGCGGACGAAGTTGTCGAAACCGACGGTGGTCTGCCAGCCGGGAAGCATCTCGGTGCCGTCTTCGGCGGTGAATGCCCCGGACCCGACGTCGGAGTACACGACGTCGTCACTGGTGTCGGTGATGGTGTCCGCATCCGCGTCGTACTCGAGCGTCGAGACGTAGAGGTTGCCCTTCTGCCCGTCTGCCGCTCGGAGGCTGCCGTCGTTGGGGTCGTCGCTGAACGGCACCGCGAGGTTCTCCAGCTCCTCGGAGAGGGTGAAGACGGTCGCGAGCGGCAGGGTGGTCCAGCCGTCGACGGAGACGGCCTGCCCGCCTTCGAATTCGGCGTCGACTTCCTGGAGAGGCTGCTCGTTGGTACCGAGCAGAGCGTCACCCGTTTCCGGGTCGGTGGCGAGAAGACCGTAGGTGCCGAACTGCTCGACGACCTTGACCGGGTAGGTCGGCGAGTCCTCGACGCGCTCCTGAGACTTGGCGAGGAGCGCGGAGATCGCCTGATCCTTGGTGCCGTTGTGCCCGGTGCCGTAGTTCGTGAAGCCGATGTAGCCCGTGTAGACGAGCGTGAACACCTGGAAGATCAGCAGGAAGATGATGCCGGGCGTGAGGTACTTCGCCGGCACGCGCTTGCGCGAGAAGTAGATGTAGTTGACCAGGACGGTGACGGCGACGACGAGGCCGAGGAGCACCCATTCCTGGTGGCCGAAGAGGACGAAGACCGCGTAGAGAGCGATCGCGTCGACGACCGCCAGCAGCAGGATCTTCAGCAGCATCCAGCCGATCGGACCGGATGCGGCCTCGGCGATCTGTGCGGCCTGGCGCTGCCTCTTGGTGGGAGGCGCCGTGGTCTCAGTGGTGTCTGTCATCTCGTCCCCGTCGTGGTTCTGCCGGGGCGGGCGATGATCGCCCGCCCCGGCAGGGGTGGTGGAACCGTTACTTGATGGCGGCCGTCACGTCGTCGACGAGCTTCTGCCACGTCGTCGCCGGGTCGGAGCCGTTGATGATCGCTGCCTCTGCGACGCCCCAGAACTGCCAGACCGAACCCATCGCGGGGATGGCCGGCATCGGGACGGCGTCGGCGCCGACGGACTGGAAGCCGGCGATGATCGGGTCGGATGCCGCGGAGTCGGCCGCAGCCGTCAGCGCGGGCAGGACGTTGCCGGCCTTGAACAGCTCGAGCTGGACGTCCTCGGTGCCGATGTAGTTGACGAGGAAGTCGTTCGCGGCGACCTTGTTCTTGGACTCGGCGCTGACGAAGAAGCCCTTCACGCCGGCGAACGGCGAGGCCGCCTCGCTGGTCGGGCTCGGCACGGGGTCGATCGCCACGTTGATGCCGGCGTCGACTGCTGCGCCGACGTTCCACGGGCCGGTCAGCCAGAAAGCCGCCGTGCCGTCGAGGAACTGCTGCTTGGCGATCTCACCGTCGACATCGGTGTTCAGCGTGCCTGCCGCACCCTGAGCTGCGAGCCAGCTGGCGAAGGCCGTGCCACCCTCGCTGCCGAGCTGCAGGTCAGCGGAGTCGTAGCTGCCGGACTCGTCCGTGCCGAAGACCGGAGCACCGAAAGCCGTCTGGAAGGGGTAGAGGTGGTACGGGTTGCCCTCGGCGCCCTGCTCGACGACGAACTTGCCCTTCGAGATCATGTCATCGAAGCTGGTCGCTGCCGCGGGGACGAGGTCCGCGTTGCGGAGCACCGCGATGTTCTCGACGGCGTAGGGGAGCATGTAGACGGTTCCGTCGTACGTGGCTGCCTGCACAGCGACAGGCAGGTAGTCGGATGCGGAGTCGCCGAGCTCGAGCGGAGCGACAACGCCGTTCGTGGACAGTTCGCCCAGCCAGTCGTGCGCTCCCATGACCACGTCGGGGCCCTTGCCGGTCGGAACCTGCTGGATGAAGTCGTCCTTCATGTCATCGACGCTCTTGCCGACGAGTTCGACCTTGACACCGGTCTTCTCCTCGTACGCGTCCGCGGCGCCCTGCAGCGCGTCCACGCGCTCGGCGTCGACCCAGACGGTCAGCGCGCTGGCCTTGTCTCCGTCGGATGCGCCGTCGTCGCTGGATCCGGTCGAGCAACCGGCGAGCGTCAGAGTCGAAATCATGGCAATGGCGCCGAAGGCGACGATGCCCCTCTTGTTCACCTTCATTGGTGTATGCCTCTCTCAATGCTGGAAGCCTGCGTTTACTGCAAGCGCTTACAGTATGCAATGAAAGTCGACAGAGAAGCAACGCCCGATGGGCGTCGATATCGATCCGTGACCCAGCTGCTGGGCGCCCGGGCTGTGCAAGCGCTTCCAAAATTCCGTTGCGCCCGCTGATCGGTAGAATGGGGGCATGGCTGACAGCTCCTTTGACATCGTCTCGAAAGTGGACCACCAAGAGGCAGAGAACGCCCTGAATCAGGCCCGCAAGGAGATCGAGCAGCGCTACGACTTCAAGGGAACCGGCGCGTCCATCGCGTGGAGCGGCGAATCGATCCTGATCATCGCGAACACCGAGGAGCGCGCCAAGGCCGTCCTCGACGTGTTCCAGACGAAGCTCATCAAGCGCGGGATCTCGCTGAAGAGCCTCGAGTCCGGTGACCCCTTCGCCAGCGGCAAGGAGTTCCGCATCGTCTCGACGATGAAAGACGGCATCTCCTCCGAGAACGCGAAGAAGATCGGCAAGCTGATCCGCGACGAAGGCCCCAAGGGCGTGAAGAGCCAGATCCAGGGCGACGAGCTGCGCGTGCAGTCCAAGAGCCGCGACGATCTGCAGGCCGTGATCTCGCTGCTCAAGGGCGCGGATCTCGACGTCGACCTCCAGTTCATCAACTACCGCTGACCCCGAGTCAGCCGGTGACGACGCGCTAGGGCTTCGCCTTGCGCATCCGGCTGACGGCGAAGACGAGCGCCGCCACCACGATGATCACGACGAGGATCGCGACGCAGTAGATCGCGACGGTCCCATAGCCGGTGGCCGGGTCGAGGAACGGGTAGGGCACCCAGCCGTCGGTCGCTCCACGGATGAGGACCACGGCGATCCAGACCGCCGGGTAGATCAGCGCGACCCAGAGCTGCTTCCACGGCAGAGCTGCGCGATCGCCGAAGAAGACCCAGTCGACCGCGGCGTAGATCGGGAACGCGACGTGGAGCACCCAGTTCGCCCATTCCAGCGAGACACCGCCTTCCAGGCCGGTGAGCAGAGTGTTGTAGACGATGCCCACGACCACGATGTAGGTCGTCGCGCACGCGCGCGCGAGCACGAGCCCCGGCTTCTGCGTGCGTCCGGTGAGGGTTGCCACGGCCGCGAGCAGCAGCACGACAGCGGTGATGATGTTGCTCTGCATGGTGAAGAACCCGAAGAAGTTGAACGGGTTGATCGTGGCCCGGGTCGCCGTGTCGAAGAAGGTCGCGACGATCGCGGTCACCACGAGGGCGACGACGGCGAGTCTCAGAATCGCGAAAACGGTCGCGCGGGTTCTGATCGGTCGCGTCGAGGTGTCGGTCATCGTCATCGCATGCTCCTGCCGTCCGGTTCCGCCGAGGAACTCATGCGCATCGTATCGGGTCTCCTCAGCCGCGCAGGCTAGCGACGAGCGGCGACCCACCCCTTCGCCCAACGATCGAGCCGGACGTAGGCGTCTTGCCTCGCATCACGCCGGGAGAGGAACACGTCGTGCAGCGCGCCATCGATACGCTCCACCGTGACCGAAGACCCGAGCTTGAGCGCGGCTCGCGCGATGTCGTCGACGACGAGCACGGTGTCGGCCGAGGTGAGATCTTCTGACCACCGCGTCGGCGTCGCGCTGCGCGCCGAGAGCAGCGTGCAGACCGGAGCGTCGATCGCGAGACCGGCGTCGACCGCCTTGTGCCCGCTGAGGATCGCATGCAGCCATCCGGCGTGCACGGCCATCGTCTGCGCAGGGCGCCACAGCGGATTCACGTCCATCGGGTCATCCGGGTCGGCGACCTCCTGCTGCGCACGGGTGTAGAAGCCGAGATCGACCTGGGGTGCGACGTCGAGTGGACGCAGCCGCGCCTGCAGCTCGACCATCGGCGCGATGGCCGCCCTCGCCGGTGCGATCTGGAACTCCAGCCACGGACTGTTCAGGATCACGGCGTCGGCGACTCCGCGATGGCGAGATGCCCACAGGCTCAGGATCAACCCCCCGGTCGAGTGCCCGAACAGCACCAGTCGACGACCGGATGCCCCGGCATCCGTCCCGCGTCCCATGGCTTCCAGCGCCGCCGCGATGTCCTCGTCGTAGGTGGCGAGGTCGGCGATGTATCCCGGCGTCTGACCGTCGCGCAGGCTGCGGCCGTACTTGCGCAGGTCGAGGGCGAAGAAGCGGGCACCGCGTGATGTCCAGAACCGAGCGAGTGTCTTCTGGAAGAAGTAGTCGGACCAGCCGTGCACGTACAGCACGTCGACACCGTCGAGCAGACGTCGCTGCCCCTGCAGGCGCTGCCACCAGGTCGCCTCGACCGGCAGCGCACGCACGAGCGTCGCGACGACCGGCCCTTCGGTGTCGTCGTCGAGTTCGAGCGTCAACTGCTCGAACTCGTCCCCGAGCACATCCGGAATCCAATCGGCCATGCCGCCAGGCTAGCCGTCCTTCGTCCGGCTGACGCTCAGGCCGCGGCGCGCTACTCGCCGCGAGAGATGCGCACCATCTCGTCGCGCGGTACGACCTTGACGCGCGCCCGCTCCTCGGGTGCCCCCAGGGCGACCTCGTGCTCGTCGAGGCGATGCCAGCCCTGAAGGTCGGTCCACTGCACGCCACGCTCCGCCAGCAGTGCCGGGATCGCCGCCTCCGACGGCTCCTCCGGGTGCCACCAGGAGCCCTGGTCGTTGATGATGTGACGGACGGTCTCCATCGCGTCGGACTTGGTGTGGCCGATCAGTCCGACCGGTCCGCGCTTGATCCAGCCGGTCGCGTAGATGCCGGGCACACGCTGGTTGGAGTCCTTGGCGAGCACCTGTCCCTCGCGGTTCGGGATGACGCCGTGCTTCTTGTCGAAGGGCACACCGGGAAGCGGGGATCCGAAGTAGCCGATGGCCCGGTACAGGGCTTGGATCGGAACCTCACGCATCTCGCCGGTTCCGACGGCAGCGCCCTCATCATCGGGCTGCGTGCGCTCGTAGACGAGTGCGGCGACCCGGCCGTCTTCATCCGTGCGGATCTCGACTGGACGCGCCCAGAAGTGCAGGTGCAGGCGACGGGATGCCGTGCCACCGGCGTTGTTCACCGAATCGCGCTTGCGCCACGACTGCAGGACGCGGTCGATGACCATGACCTGCTTGTTGCTGGCGACAGCATCCTTCGAAGCCTCGTCGTAGTCGAAGTCCTCGTCGTAGACGACCATGTCGACGTCGCGCAGCTCGCCGAGCTCGCGCAGCTCCAGCGGGGTGAACTTCACCTGTGCGGGGCCACGACGTCCGAAGACGTGCACGTCGGTGACCCGACTCGCCTTGAGTCCCTCGTAGACGTTGGCCGGAACCTCGGTGACGAGCAGGTCTTCGGCGTGCTTGGCCAGCATCCGGGCGACGTCGAGGGCGACGTTGCCGTTGCCGATCACGGCGACCGACTCGGCATCCAGCGGCCACTCGCGCGGCACATCGGGGTGGCCGTCGAACCAGCTGACGTAGTCCGCGGCGCCGTAGGAGGCGACCGCGTCTACTCCGGGGATGTCCATCGACGTGTCCCGGATCGCGCCGGTCGCGAAGATGACGGCGTTGTAGTGCTTCTTGAGGTCTTCCAGGTCGATGTCCGTACCGAAGCGGACGTTGCCGAAGATCCGGATGTCGCCACGGTCGAGCACGTCGCGAAGGGCGTTGATGATGCCCTTGATCCGGGGGTGATCGGGGGCGACGCCGTAGCGCACCAGGCCGTACGGCGCCGGAAGCTGCTCGAAGAGATCGATGGAGACGTCGAACTTGCGCTCGGCCTTGAGCAGGATGTCGGCGGCATAGATGCCTGCCGGTCCCGCCCCGACGATGGCCAGCCTGAGCTTGGTCATGGGGATCCTTTCGTCAGCAGCCGCGTTCAGCTCGAGCGCTCTGCGAGAGTTTCGGCGAATCGGGTGAGCGCATCGCGCACCGGGCCCTGAGGCAGCGGTTCGAGGGCCGCGACCGCATCCCTGGTCCAGGTGTGGGCGAGCTCGAGCGTCTTCTGCGTCACCGCATGATCGCGCAGTTCCGCCAGCGGGCCGTCGAGAATCGCGGCATCCGCGCCGTCGGCGATCAGGGCGACGCCCTCGTCGATGCGCGTGGCGAGAGCACCGGCAGCGGCATCCGACTCGGCCTTCAACAGCAGATACGGCATGGTCGGCACACCTGCGCGCAGGTCGGTGCCTGGGACCTTGCCGGTGTCCTCGGGCTTCGCGGACAGGTCGATCACATCGTCGAGAAGCTGGAAGGCGACGCCGATCTTCTCGCCGTAGACGCGCATCGGCTCTTCGAACTCGGACGGCGCGTTCGAGAAGATCACGCCGGCCTGCGTCGCGGCGGCGATCAGCGAACCGGTCTTGTCCGCGAGCACCTGGATGTAGAAGGCGATCGGATCGTCATCGGGCTGCGCGCCGATGGTCTCGTGCATCTGACCGAGCACCAGACGTTCGAAGGTGTCGGCCTGCAGCCGGATCGCGCGATCGCCGTGCCTGGCCATGAGCTGGCTGGCGCGGGAGAAGAGGATGTCACCCGTGAGGATGGCGACGCTGTTGCCCCATACGGCGTGCGCCGCCGGTACGCCGCGACGACGATCCGCGCCGTCCATGACGTCGTCGTGATAGAGCGAGCCGAGGTGCGTCATCTCCAGCGCCTTGGCGATGTCGATCACGGCGTCGGTGTTGCCGTCGCCGAGCTGCGCGGCCAGCAGCGTGAGCACGGGGCGGATGCGCTTGCCACCCGCCTCGTAGAGATAGCGGCTGGCGGCATCCGCCAGGGAGTCCGCGACGCGGAGGTCTTCAGCGAGACCCGTCTCGACCAGTTCGAGGCCGGTCTCGATCGTGTGGGCCACGCGGCGGGCGGCACGACCGATGAACACGCGGTCGCTGAAGCCGAGTCGGCTCGCCAGGCGCGAACCCGGGGCGGCGGGGCTCGAAGTCACGTCTCTCAGCCTACCTTCGTCGCGTGCACCGTTTGCGCGCGGTTCCTACGCGGGCTTCGTGGCACGGTGCAGAGCCACGATTCCCATGGCGAGGTTGCGGTACGCGACGTTCGTCCAGCCCGCCTCGCGGATCCACCCGGAGAACTTCTTCTGGTCCGGCCACTCGCGGATCGACTCGTTGAGGTAGTCGTAGGCCTCGCCGTTGGTGCCGGCGACGCGGGCGACCCGCGGCAGCACCTGGTCGTTGTAGACGCGGTAGGCGAAGCGGAACAGCTTGCCGGGAGGCGTGGAGAACTCGTTGATGACCAGTCGGCCACCGGGCTTCGTCACCCGCAACAGCTCGGCGAGAGCCTTCTTCGGGTCGTTCACGTTCCGCAGTGCATACGACATCGTCACGGCGTCGAACTCGGCGTCACCGAACGGGAGGTTCGTCGCGTCGGCCTCGACGAAGGAGAGATTGCGCATGCTGCCGTGGCGGCGCTTCGCCTCGGCGAGCATCCCCGGCGAGAAATCAGCGGCGACGACATCGGCTCCGCTGCGAGCGAGAGACGCGGACGACGATGCGGTTCCGGCGCCGAGGTCGAGGATGCGCTCCCCCGGCTTCGGCGCGACAGCGCGGGTCGTCGCGGCACGCCAGAGCGCGTCATTGCCGAACGTCATCGCGATATTGGTGCGGTCGTAGCCCGCCGCGACCTGGTCGAACATCGCACTGACGCGGGCGGGGTCCTTGCCGAGGTCCGGGCGATTGGGCTCGTTCGGGGTCATAGGTCGAGTTTAGGCGTCGGTGCCAGTGCGAGAGCTTCGAGACGGTCGAGCCAGACGTCGGGGACCGCATCGCCGAAGGGCGGATGCTGCGCACGGACGCGCTCCTCGAGGTCGAGCGCGAGCGCCTCGAGGTGCGTCATGACCTCGGCCGGGTATCCGTAGCGGATGCTGTGCTCCGCCCATTCGTCACGGTCATCGACCCAGGTGCCCCGCTCTCCTTCGACGCGCACGACGTCGAGATCCATGTCGATCCCCGTGACGAGCAGCGGATCATCCGACCAGCGGATGTCCCAGCCGAGGTCGATGTAGATTCGCATCCGCTTGGGGTGATCGCGATTGACGGTGAGGGCGAAGTCTCCGGCTGCGGGCACCAGGGTGACATTCGGGGTGGCCGCGATGAAGGATGCCCCGGGGCGGGCACTGCGCCAGCCGGTCGGCTGCCCGAGCCAGTCCCCCCACTCGTCGGAGCCGAGGTACACGCACTCGTGCCGCCAGTGCGCCGAGCCGTCCCATTTGCGCCACTGCATGATCATCTCGGAACCGGGCTCGGGACGACGTGCACTCATGGTTTCACTCTAGGCATCTCGGCAAGTCGACTCACCGCGGCGGAATAGGCTGGACGCGTGAACACCACTCACCTGGTCGTGGAGACACGGGAGATCGATCCGGTCGAGGACCTCCTCGCCTTCGCGGACCCTGCCCGTCCGCTCGCCTGGCTTCGCCGCGGCGACGGGATCGTCGCCGCGGGCTCCGCATCCCCGCTCGTGATCCGCGTTCCGGCGGACTCCGGCGCTCCCCGTTCGCAACTGATCGCCGAAGCCTGGCGGGATGCCGCGGCATCCGCTCAGATCGACGACCCCGTCGGCCTGCCCGGGTCCGGACTCGTGGCCTTCGGCGCGTTCGCGTTCGACGAGGACTCCACCGCCGACAGCGTGCTGGTCGTGCCCTCGTTGCTCTTCGGCCGGCACCGCGGGCGCTTCTGGCGCACGCGGGTCCGCTCGTCCGCCGGCGAGTTCGTGGCGGACCAGGGCCTTCGCACCTACGGCCCGCACTGGGCGGGCACGGTCGGCCCCGGTCTGCAGACTCCGCAGGATTACCAGGAGTCGGTGCGTCAGGCTCTCGCACGCATCACGGCCGGCGAGCTGAGCAAGGTCGTGCTCGCGCGGGACCTCACCGGCTCGATCCCGAGGGGCTCGGACCTCCGCCGACTGGTGCGGGCGCTCGCGACCGAGTATCCCGACACCTGGACGTTCGCCGTCGACGGCCTCATCGGCGCAAGCCCCGAGACCCTCGTCACCGTGAAGAACGGCACGATCACCGCCCGGGTGCTCGCCGGCACGATCGGCCGCGGTGCCGACGCGGATGCCGACACGGCTGTCTCGGCATCCCTCGCCTCCAGCGACAAAGACCTCGACGAGCACCAGTACGCCGTGCAGAGTGTGCTCGCCTCACTCCGCCCGCACACCCGCGCTCTGGCCGCGAGCGAGCAGCCCTTCCTGCTGAAGCTGCCGAACCTGTTCCACCTCGCGACCGACGTGGAGGGCGAGCTGTCGGACGGCGAGTCGGCCCTCGACCTGGTCGGCGCACTGCATCCCACCGCTGCCGTCGCCGGCACGCCGACCGCAGCGGCGATCCAGGCGATCCGGGAGCTCGAGCCCTTCGACCGCGGGCGCTACGCCGGACCGGTCGGGTGGGTGGATGCCGCGGGCAACGGCGAATGGGCGATCGCGCTGCGCTGCGCCCAGTTCGACACCGGCGACGATGGCGACGCGATCGGCGTCACGGCGTACGCCGGGGCGGGAATCGTCGCGGGCTCGGACCCGGAGACGGAGCTGCTGGAGACCCGGGTGAAGTTCCGACCGCTCGTCGACGCCCTGGCCTGACCGGCAACTCTCGGTCGTTGAGCGAGGAGCGCAGCGACGAGACGAAACGCGCTTATCCAACGTCAGACGCCGGTTGGGCACGTTTCGACTCGCTCCGCTCGCTCAACGACCGGGGAGAGAGTGGAATCATGGACCGGCGCGGTCAGCTGGCGGCGAGGCGCTTCTTCTCTGCCTTGACGTCGTAGTCGGCGACGGGCCACTGCGGGTCGATGTCCTGCAACGCGCTGAGCAGCAGCTCCTGCACCGCGAGGCGTGCGTACCACTTGTGGTTCGCCGGCACGACGAACCACGGCGCAGCATCCGTCGCCGTCCGTTCGAAGACGGTCTGGTATGCCGCCATGTAGTCCGACCACCGCATCCGTTCGTCGACGTCGCCCGGGTTGTACTTCCAGTGCTTGTCCGGACGGTCGAGTCTCTCCATCAACCGTTCCTTCTGCTCATCCGGTGAGATGTGCAGCATGACTTTGATGATGCGCGTTCCGGATGCCGCCACGCGTGCCTCGAAGTCGTTGATCGCCTCGTATCGGCGTTCGATCTCTTCGTCGGGAGCGAGGGCGCGGACGCGGCCGATGAGTACGTCCTCGTAGTGCGAGCGATCGAAGACGCCGATGAATCCGTGCGCCGGCAGGCGCTTCTCGATGCGCCAGAGGAAGTCGTGCGCCCGCTCTTCATCGCTCGGTGCCTTGAACGCCGTGAGCAGCACCCCCTGCGGGTCAACTCCCCCGACGACGTGCCGGACGATGCCGCCTTTGCCCGCGGAGTCCATCGCCTGCAGCACCAGCAGCACGGCATCCGTCGTCGCGCCGACGCGGCTCTCGGCGAACAACCGCTCCTGCAGAGCATCGAGCTCCGTGACCCGCGCCGCGAGTTCTTTCTTGCCTCGAACCTTGTCGCCGTCGAATCCCGGCGTGCTGTCCGGATCGACATCGGCGAGCTGGAAGCCCTCACCCACGCGGAGGATGTCGGCGGGCTCTGTCGTCCAGCTGTGCGCAGTCATGACCTCATCCTGCCGAATACCGTCGCGATGCGGCAGTCCCGCAGGGGAATTGCTCAGCGGGCCAGGGGGACCTCGATGAGCTGGCGACCGCCGTACGGGGTCGTCAGCACCTGATCCAGCGCCGTCCGGGTTGTCACGCGCTGGTACTCCCAGCCGTAGGCGAGGGCGAGATTCTCCAGGCGCACCGTATGCGGAGTGTAGAACGCACGGTCGAGGTCGGCGCGAGGCGCGGATGCCGCCACTTCGAGTCCGTCGAAGATCGTGCCGCCGCCGTCGTTTCCGACGATCACCTGCAGACGCGGCTCGGCCTCGTCCGGTGGCAGCAGCAGCGCGCCGACGTCATGCAGGAAAGCGAGATCGCCGAGCAGTACCCGCGTGACGCCGGGCGCTCCGTCGGCCTGACTGGCGAGGGCGATGCCCGTCGCCGTCGCGATCGTGCCGTCGATGCCGGCGAGCCCGCGATTGGCGTGCACGGGCACCTTCTTGCCGCCGAGGACGGCGTCGGCGACGCGCACGAGTCGCGAGGATCCGAACACGAGCCGGTCATGCGGCCAGGTCGCCCGCCACACCGCGTCGACGAGAAGTTCCCGATCGAGCGGGCGCCGCACGGCGTCGAGTTCGGCTTTCACCGCATCACGGCGGGTGGCGAAGTCGGCCGACGCGAGGCCGTCCTGGTCGGGTGCCCGCTCGCTGAGGTCGACGGCTGCCGCGGCCGAGGCTTCCAGCCACGCACCGAGCCAGGGGCGATCCGGCGCCCCGTCCTCGATCGAGACGGACGCGGCTGCGCGCGTGCGGTGGTTGAGATTCATCGCCTCGCCCCCGCGACGAATCGCGATGACGTCGACGTCGGATCGGGAGAGCAGGCGCGCGACCTCGCGGCTGAGCGTGGGATGCCCGAAGACGACGGCCCGCTCGATTCGTCCGCCCAGGTCGTCGTCGCTCAGCAGCGCTCGATAGCCGTGCACGACTTGACGGCCGTACCGCGCTCCGCTGACGACCTCTGCGATCAGCGGCCAGGACCCGGTGTGCGCGATCTCCTCGGCATCTGGCCCCGCGTCGGCACCGGCGATGACGACGGTACGCGGACCGCGATCGAGCAACAGCGGCTCTTCCGCTGGCGGTCGGGGAGCCTGCCCCGGCGAGACCTCGATCTCGGGCAGGACGCCGGACAGCGGCTCCCGCGAGGGGAGATTGAGGTGCACGGGGCCGGCGACACCGGGGAGCCCGTTCTCGACCGACGCCCCCATCGCGGCGGCGACCGCCAGCCCGGCCAATCCGGTCCACTCCCCGTCGCCGGGAACCGCGGCATCGATCGCCGTCCGCACCCACGGGTCGAAGATGCCGGGCTGAATCGTGGCCTGGTTCGCCCCGACCCGGCGCAGCTCGGGTGGCCGATCGGCGGTGAGCAGGAGCAGCGGAACGCCGGCGTGGAACGCCTCCATCACGGCCGGCAGCAGGTTCGCCACCGCCGTCCCCGATGTACAGAGCACGGCGACCGGAACTCCGGTCTCGCGCGCGATGCCCAGCGCGGTGAACCCGGCGACTCGTTCGTCGATGCGGACGTGCACCCGCAGGGTGCCCTCGCGGGCGAAGTGCATGGCGGCGAGGGCCAGCGACTGCGAGCGCGAGCCGGGTGAGAGCACGAGATCGCGGACGCCGTGCCCGATGAGGTCCGCGATCAAGGATGCCGCAGCATCCGTCGCGGGCGACGAAGTCACGGGCGCGGTTCCGGCGTCGGGCCCTCGTCGGTCTCGTCGTTCAGGCGCGCGAGGTCTTCCTCGAGCTGCTGGATGCGGGCATCCTGCTCGGTCTTGTTGATGCTGCGCAGGAACGCGGGGTCGTCATCCGGCGGGATGTAGACGACCGCGCCGTTGTCGTTCGCGCGGCGACGGCCGATCACGAACCAGAGGATGCCGCCGATGACCGGGATGAGGACGACGATCGCCAGCCATGCGGCCTTGGACACGCCACGGTGCCGCGTCGCCGGCTGCACTGCGCAGTCGACGACACTGAACACCCAGAACACGGCGGCGAGGACGCCGCCGATGATCAACAGTCTCACCACCCCTCCAGTCTAGGCGTGCCTGCGTCGCCGGGATCGGGCGTTGACAATGCAGCGGGGTGCGGATCGGCGGCAGCGCCCGCGACCTACGCTGGGAGGATGACCGTCGAACGGAGCACGATCGGCCCGGTCCGGCTCGCCTGGACCGACGTCGCCACGCGCTCCGGAGAGGCGGTCGCACAGTTCGGCGAGTCCCAGCAGCGTCGGCACAGGGCCATGGACCCGGTTCGCGCCACCCGATTCGCCACCGGCCGTGCGCTGCTGGCGGACGTTCTCTCCGCCCTCACCCCGCTGGACGGCATCCGCATCTCCAGCGTCTGCGAGCGCTGCGGAGGAGATCACGGTCGTCCCCGCGTGCTCGGCGATCGGTTCGGTGTGAGCGTCAGTTACGCCGGCGACATGGTCGTCGCGGCCGCCGCCCGGCTGGACGGGATATCGGCGATCGGCGTCGACATCGAACGGGTGATCTCATCCGAGCACACCGCCCTCGCCGACCTCACGCCCCTGTTCGCCCCGCACCCGCCCCCGACGCTGCGCGGGTGGACGCTGATCGAGGCGGCGCTGAAGGCAGACGGCCGGGGCCTGCAGGTGCCGCCATCCGACGTGCGCTTCGAAGACGTCGTCCCCGAGGTGCTCCCCGGCGGACTCGCGGTGCGGATGCCGGGGCGAGATGCTCCGGTCGAAGCAGCACCGGCGCCGGGACCTGCCGGCTTCGTCGTCAGCGTTGCGGTGATATCGGCTGCTGCGGCACCATCCCCGTGACCGGAGCAGGCTCCACCGACAGCGCCGTCGCCGGCAGCGCAGGGAGCGCTTCCGCCTCGAGCCATGCGTGGAGCAGCGCGGCGAGCGGTCGGCCCGTCACTTCTTCAGCCAGTACCCGGAAATCCGTCGTCGTCACTGTCTTCCCGTGGAACCGTGTCGTCCATCGGTGCAGGATCTCGAAGAAGAGCACGTCTCCGACCGTGAGCCGCAGCGCATGGAGCGTCAGCGCGCCGCGCTTGTAGATGCGATCGTCGAACATCAGATCCGGTCCCGGATCGCCGAGCACGAGATCCTGCGGAAGCGTCGCGAGCCGGGAGTGGTGGGCGAGCGCCTTGGCGTGCGCGCTCGGTCCGCCGGATCGCTCGGACCAGATCCACTCGGCGTAGCAGGCGAAACCCTCGTTGAGCCAGATGTCGCGCCACCGGGTCAACCCGACGCCGTTGCCGAACCACTGATGTGCGAGCTCATGCGCGATGAGACGTTCGGATCCGCCGGCACCGTCGACATGGTTGGCGCCGAAGATGCCCATCCCCTGCGCCTCGAGCGGAATCTCCAAGTCATCCGGAGTGACGACGACGGTGTAGTCCGGGAGCGGGTAGGCACCGAACGACTCCTCGAACACCGCCATCATCCGCGGCAGGTCGGCGAGGTCCGCGTGGACCCTGCTCGCGAGCGGGCGCGGGTAGTGCACCTCGCCCTTCGTCTTCCCCAGGTCGAGCACCTCGGTCGTGTATCTGCCGATCTGGAGGGTGACGAGGTACGTCGGTGTCGGAGCAGCCCGCTCGAACGTCCAGGTCGTCTTGCCGCCGCGCACCGCTCGCGAAGCGCTCCCCCCGGATGCGACCGTGTACGCCGAGTCAGTGGTGACCTTCAGCACGTAGGTCGCCCGGTCGGACGGCACGTCGTTGCAGGGGAACCAGGTCGGAGCTCCGGTGGGCTGGGAAGCGACGAGCACGCCGTCTTCGAGTTCTTCCCAACCGATCGTTCCCCAGCGCGATCGCCGGGGTCGAGGCGCACCGGCATACGTGACGCTTGCAGTGAACTCCGCACCCGCCGCCAGCGGACCAGCCAGCGAGATGCGCAGCTTGCGATCGCTCTGATGGACGGATGCGGGTCGTCGACCATCGACGAGCACCTTGCTCGCCCGGATGCCGACGAGGTCGAAGGACAGCGACGAGGTGGATGCGATGACCCGCCCGCGGATCACCGCGACGCCGGCCAGGCGGTTCGTGCTCACCTTGTAATCGAGCGTCAGGTCGTAGTGCTCGACGTCGAGGTTCGCATCACCGGACTGGGGTGTGTACGGGTCGCCGGTCATGAGTGGTCCGCCTGGTACGCGCGCACCTTCACCGCACGCCAGGGGCCGATGGGATTGCCGCTCCATCGGCTGCCGATCGGCACCGATTCCCCGCGCATGACGAGTGAGGCCGGGCCGACCGTGGCGTTGCCGCCGATGGTCGCCGCAGGCAGGATCACACTGTGCGGCCCGAGCGTGGCGCCAGCTTCGAGTGTCACGGTGTCGGTGCTCATCACTCGATCATGGAACAGATGCGTCTGAACCACACATCCGCGGTTCACCGTCGACCCGTCGCCGAGAGTCACCAGATCGGGTTCGGGCAGCCAGTAGCTGTCGGTCCAGACGCCGCGACCGATCTTCGCGCCGAGCGAGCGCAGCCACAGCGCTAGCGCCGGCGTACCGGCGGCCGCGTTGGCGAACCACGGCGCGGCGACCATCTCGGTGAACGTGTCGGCGACCTCGGTGCGCCACACGAAACTCGACCAGAGCGGATGCTCGCCGGGGCGGATCCGCCCGACGAACGCCCATTTCGCGATCGTCGAGACGGCAGCAGCGACAGCACCGGCGAGCAGCATCACGAAGCCGGAGAGCACTCCGGCGGCCACGAGCCCCCAGCTGTCGATGAGTGCCGCGAGTACGAAGAAGACGGCCAGGCCCAGCCCGCACGTGACGAACACCGCGATGAGGCGGCACGCCTCCCAGAGCGCCCGCGCCACGCGCAGAGACGTGCGGGGCTTGTAGGTGCGGCTCAGATCGGAGTCGTTCACGACCCGGCGCAGGCGCACAGCGGGAGATCCGAGCCAGGACGAACCCGGCTTCGACTTCTCCGGAGCCACCGACAGCACGGCGACGAGACCGTCTTTCGGAACCCGATGCCCGGGGCCGGCCATGCCGGAGTTGCCGAGGAATGCCCGCTTGCCGATCCTGGCGTGCGCGAGCCGCATCCACCCGCCCTTGAGTTCGTACGTGGCGACCATCGTGTCGTCGGCGAGGAACGCGCCGTCGTCGATCGTGGTCATCGACGGCAGGAGGAGGACGGTGGATGCCTCGACCTCGCGGCCCACGCGTGCCCCCAGCATCCGGAGCCAGATCGGGGTGAACAGGCTGGCGTAGATCGGGAACAGCAGCGTGCGCGCCGAATCCAGCAGGCGTTCCACCGTCCATGCCTGCCAGGCGACCCGCCCGCGAACGGGATGCACTCCCTCGGTCAGTCCGATCGAGAGCAGCCGGGTGAAGAGCAGCACCGCGCCGGCGAAGGTGACGCCGGTTGCGAGGACAGCCGGAATCAGCCAGAACAATGCGCCGGGAATCGCGGAAGCCAGCGACGTCGCACCCCGGATTCCCTGCGCGATGACGAGCGCCCCAACGCCGAAGGCGCCGAAGTGCAGGAGGCCCAGCGCAGCGGAGGAGAGCCCGTACGCCCACAGCCAGCGGCGGCGCGCGGGCGGGCGCGCCGGGGCGAGCGGCTTCGAGGTGCCGCCGACGCGTGCCGCCGGCGACCCTGCCCAGCGCTGTCCGGCGCGCACCCGGCCGAAGACGGCGGAGCCAGGCGCGATCTCGGCACCGCGGCCGATCCTGGTACCCGGCGCGAGGGTGCTGCGCGAGCCGATGGTGGCGTTCGCGCCGATGCGGATGCCGCCGACTCGGACCGTGTCGCCATCGATCCAGTACCCGGTGAGGTCGACTTCGGGCTCGATGGCCGCCCCCTCGGCGACATCGAGCATGCCGGTCACCGGAGGAAGCGTGTGCAGATCGACGTTCGGGCCGATCTTGGCGCCCAGCGCCCTGGCGTAGTACGAGACCCACGGCGCCCCAGCCAGACCCACCGGATCGATCTGGTGGGCGACCTGCTCGGCCAGCCAGAGACGCAGATGCACGCCGCCGCCCCGCGGATAGTCGCCGGGCTCCAACCCGAGGAGGAGCAGGCGGGCGAGCCCGGCGGAGACCGCCATCCGGCCCCATGGCGTGACGAAGAGCAGGAGGCCACCGGCGATGACCCACACCGGCGCGGTGGGCAGGAAGTCGAAGCCGGGAACGAGGCGCAGGAGCCAGCTCGCGGTGAGCAGCCAGGTGACCCAGCGAAGACCCGCGAGAATGAACAGCGGGACCCCCGCGATGGTCTGCACCCACTGCATGACCCGCGGGGTCGGGCGTGCCCTGCTGAACGAATCGGAAGGGTCTTCGTCGGACGACGCCGCGTCGACCGCATCCGCCATCTGCTTGAGACGCGGCAGATCGTAGACGTCTGCCATCGTGAATTCCGGGGCGCGAGCCCGGATGCGGGAGACCAGCTGCGCAGCGGCCAGCGACCCGCCGCCCAGCTGGAAGAAGTCGGCCTTCTCGTCGGTGGG
This sequence comes from Microbacterium sp. LTA6, assembly GCF_045690355.1. Lineage (NCBI taxonomy): Bacteria > Bacillati > Actinomycetota > Actinomycetes > Micrococcales > Microbacteriaceae > Microbacterium > Microbacterium sp. LTA6. The sequence goes on along the minus strand of NZ_CP147855.1, from coordinate 2,271,604 downwards.
ACGGATGCCGAGCACGGTGACCCACTGCTCGGCGAGCCACGCCTGCGTGCCGGAGAGGGTGGAGTCCGCGGCGTCCGTGTCGACGAGCGGCCACGGGAGCGCTGCCTTGTCGACCTTGCCGGAGGTGCGCACCGGGAGGTCGTCCATCACGGCGAGGAGCGGGATCAGGGGTGCGGGGAGCGTCTCCGCGAGTTCGGCCCGAGCGACCTGCCGATCGAAGCCATCGGTCGGGACGACATAGCCGACGAGCAGCGACACTCCACCCTCGGATCGCTGGACCACGACGGTCGCCGCGGAGACAGCCGTCAGCGCCTGCAGAGCGGACTCGACCTCACCAAGTTCGATGCGCCGCCCGCCGACCTTCACCTGGTCATCCGCCCGCCCCTGGAAGAGGAGCCCGGCCGTGTCTGCGCGCACGAGGTCACCGGAGCGGTACGCCCGGTCCCAGCCGAGAGAGGGCATCGGCGCGTACTTCTCGGCGTCCTTGACCGGGTCGAGATAGCGGGCGAGACCCACTCCCCCGATGATGAGCTCGCCGACTTCGCCATCGGCGACCGGTTGATCATCGGCGTCGACCACGGCGAGAGACCAGCCATCGAGCGGAAGACCGATGCGCACCGGGCCCGTGCCGTCGAGGAGAGCCGCGCAGGCGACGACGGTGGCTTCGGTCGGGCCGTAGGTGTTCCAGACCTCGCGCCCCTCGGCGACGAGCCGGGAGACGAGTTCCGGCGGGCATGCCTCGCCGCCGAAGATCAGCAGTCTGACGTTCTCGATCGCGTCCTGCGGCCACAGCGCGGCGAGGGTCGGCACGGTCGAGACGACCGTGATCCCATGCCCGAGCAGCCACGGGCCGAGGTCTTCGCCCGAGCGCACCAGCGCACGCGGAGCGGGCACCAGGCACGCGCCGTGCCGCCAGGCGAGCCACATCTCCTCGCAGGAGGCGTCGAACGCGACCGACAGGCCGGCGAGCACGCGGTCGCCAGGACCGAGCGGTGCGTCCTGCAGGAAGAGGCGCGCCTCGGCGTCGACGAACGCCGCGGCCGAACGGTGGCTGACGGCGACGCCCTTCGGCACGCCTGTCGAACCCGAGGTGAAGATGATCCAGGCGTCATCCTCGAGGGTCGGCGGCGGCACCGTGGCGGTCAGGCTCGAACTCGGATGCGGATCGGCGCCGTCGAACAGGCCGCCGGATGCTGCGGGCTCGGCTCGCGATTCGTCGTGGCGTGCTCCGTACTCGCCCTTTCCGGTGATGACGCCGCGAACACCGGCCTCACCGAAGACGAGATCCGCGCGCTCCTGCGGATCGTCGGCGTCGACCGGAACGTAGGCGGCGCCGACCGCCATGATCCCGAGGATCGCGAGGTAGAGCTCGCGATCCCCCGACGGCATTCGCACCCCGACGCGGTCGCCACGACGCACACCCTGCACGCTCAGCCGGGTGGCGGTGCGCCACACGCTGGCGAGCAGCTCGGAGTAGCTGAGCGCACCGGCGGCATCCTCCAGCGCTGAGGCCTCAGGAAACCGCCGTGCGGTCTCCCGCAGCACGTCGATCAGCGTCCGTGGTGCCGGCGCTGCATCCGTCCGGTCGAGATACTCCTGCGCTGTCATCGATCAGGCGGACAGCAGAGCGAGCAACTGCGCCTTGGTGAGCTTCGAGTAGCCGGTGCGCCCTGCGGCGCGTGCCCTGGCACGCAACTCGGCGACCGTGAGGCCGGCGAGATCTGCGGATGCCTTGGGGGTTGCGGGCGCGGCGGCGGGCTTTGCTGCCGGCTTGGCGGTCGGCTTAGTCGTGGGCTTCGCAGCAGGCTTGGCGGCCGGTGCCGTCTTGGTCGCTGACGCAGGCTTCGTTGCTGCCGCCGGCTTCGCCGCAGCAGCCGGCTTCGTCGCCGGCTTGGTCGCGGCAGCCGACTTCGTCGCCGCAGCCGGCTTCGTCGCTGCCGCTGGCTTCGCCGCCGGCTTGGTCGCGACCACGGGCTTCGTCGCCTTCTCCGCCGTGACTTCCGACGTCACCGGAGCCGGAGCTGACGCGGTCGCCGGCTTCGCTGCCTTGGTTTCCTTGTCAGGCTTGACGCTCTTCTCGGCGGACTTCGCCGCCTTGCCCGCTTTCGCGGCGGCCTTCTTCGCTGCATCCTTCTTCGCCGCTGCGGCGGCGGCAGCGAGCTTGCTCTCGATCTTGTCCGACGCCTTCTCGATGCGGCCGATGGCGGCGACAGCCTTCTTCTCGACCTTGCGGGGCTTGCGCTCCACCTTCTTCTTCGGCGCCTTGGCGACGTCCTTCGCCTCGTCGGCGAGGGTGCGCAGTTTCTTCGCATCCTTCTTGGGAAGGGTCTTGCTCAGGCGCTTGGCGTCCTTTGCGGCATCCGCCGCCGCTGCCAGGGCTGCGTTCGCCGATTTCACGGCCTTCGTCGTCTTCGCCATCGCGATACCTCTTCACTCATCGGGGGCGCCGCTGAACGGGTCGCGGCAGCGTGATACGGGCGATAAGGCTACAGGCCGAAAAAGAACGGCAGGGAAACGGCCTCGAGCAGACGTCACAGCGAGTCATGAGTGGTCGCCGCTGCGCTCTATCGGCCGGAGCCCACCGGGTGCACAATGTCGATATGAGCGAACGCTCACTCCCGGAGCAGCCGCCGACAGCCGGCGATCCCCTCCCGGAAACGGAGACGGAAGCCGCACCCGGGTCGAACGAGACGGATGCGGCCCTCGCCCGGCGCGCGCAGATACTCGCGACAGAGCATTGGGGCCTGCTGGCAGCGCGTAGCACCGCACAGAGCGAGGTGCTCACTCGCATCACGATCTTCCTCACGCTCGTCTCCGCCGGTCTTGTCACGATCGGACTCCTGGGCCAGGCATCGGAATTCCGTGGCTGGTTCGGGGGCGCGTCGATCGCGATTCTGGGGTTTCTCACGCTCATCGGTTTCATGACTCAGACCCGCGTCATGAACGTGTCCGAAGAGGACATGATGTACGTCGTCGCGATGAACAGACTCCGCGGTGCGTACGTCGACCTCGACCCGTCCGTCCGCGACGTCTTCCTCGCCTCGACGTACGACGACTTCGACGGCATGAAGGTGACGTATTCATTTCTGCGGCGCCGCGGCGCCAGTATCCTCATCGGCAGCTCGGCCATGCTGCTCATCGTCGTCAACGCCTGCGTCATCGGCCTCTTCGCCGGGTCGATGATCATCGCCGGCGGCGGTGCGTTCGAGTGGGCGGTGGCCGTCGGGATCGGTGTCGGGCTGCTCGACGGAGTGGGCTTCGCCACCTACGGGGGGATCGGCTTCCGCTCGGCATGGAACCACTACACGCCGCGCCGAACGACGCCCGGCACGGAAGCGGCATCGCTACGCTGAACGCATGAGCGAGCCTCGCACCCGCACACCCAACAGCATCCTGCTCTTCCTGAAGCGAATTCCGGCCACGCTGACCATGGTCGTGCTGATTCTCGTCGTCGGGATCGTGTGGCAGGGTCTGTGGATTCCGTTCGAGCGCAACGACCTGTTCGGCGCGGTGGCCTACGGGCTTCCGAATCTCACCGACGGCCGGTGGTGGACTCCCCTCACCGGCACCTTCTTCGTGAACCAGCCGTGGGTCTATCTCTTCACGATCGCGGGCTTCTGGGGCATGGCCTACCTCGAGTTCCGGCGCGGCTCCCGCGTGGCCCTGGCGTACTACTGGATCGGGCAGCTCTTCGCGATCCTCGCCACGGCTCTGCTCCTGCTCCTCTTCTCACAGCTGCAGTGGGAGTGGGCGCAGGCGCAGGCGACCGCGCTCGATGTCGGTGCTTCCGGCGGCACGATGGCGTGCATCGCCGCCGCGATCGGGCTGTTCCGCCCGCCGTGGCGGGTGCGCGGCTGGCTCATCCTGCTGGGTTTCGTGTTCGTCGCGATGCTGTTCTGGGGAGCGATCGCCGACCTCGAGCACCTGCTCGCCGTGCTGCTCATCCTCGTCGTCGACAGGACGCTCCGCATCCGGCGGACCACCGTGCGCGAGCAGCGCCTCATCGCCGTGATGGCGGTGCTTGTTCTCGGCGTGACGCAGATCATCACGATCCTCGTCCCCACCGATGGACCCTTCGGTCCGACCGAGCCGGCATCCGGCGGATTCATCGACGTGGCTATCGACACCGTCGTGATCCTCATGGTCGTAAACGGCCTGCGCCGCGGTCGTCGCTGGTCGTGGGTGCTGGCGATCATCCTCAGCGTCTTCAACGTACTCGTGGCGGCACTCATCCTGGCCGCGATCATCATCACGAGCGAGGCGCGGATCGAGGCCCAGATCGACGGCGAGACCGAACTCGCACTCGGGAGCGGGTTCCTGTGGCTGCTGGTGCTCGTCTACCTGATCTGGGTGCGTCGCGCGTTCCGCGCGCGCCGGTCCTCCACCCTCGGATTGCAGCCCTCTCCCGACATCGATGAGGTGAAGGCGGCGTTGCACGCGCACGGCGGCGGGACGCTGTCCTGGATGTCGACATGGGAGGGCAACAGCTACGCCCGCACCGAGCACGGCATCGTGACATACCAACGGCGTGGCGGAGTGGCGCTCGCGCTCGCCGACCCCATCGGCCCCGCCGAAACACGTGGTCAGGCGGTCGAGGAGTTCATCCGCATGGCGGAGCACGCCGGCCTTGTGCCGTGCTTCTTCAGCGCCGATGCCGACACCCGCGCTGCGGTGCCGCCGTCGTGGCGCAGCATCGTCGTCGCCGACGACACCATCGTCGACCTGCCCGGTCTCGCCTTCACCGGCAAGCAGTGGAACTCGGTGCGCTCATCCCTCAACCGCGCGGGGCGGGAGGAGATGACCTTCCGGATGACGCACCTCAAGGACGAGACGTGGGGCGTGCGGCAGCAACTGCGTGCGATCTCGGAGGCATGGGTCGGCGACAAGGACCTTCCGGAGATGCGATTCACTCTGGGCACCCTCGATGAGGCTGAAGACCCGGAGGTGCGGCTGGCACTGGCTGTCGCCCCGAACGGCGATGTCGACGGATTCCTGTCGTGGCTTCCGGTCTACGGGAGCGACGGATCGGTGCACGGCTGGACGCTCGACCTCATGCGACGCCGAGACGGCGGATTCGGCCCGGTGATGGAGTTCCTCATCGGCTCTTCGGCGAAGCTGTTCTCCGAGGAGGGCGCGCAGATCATGTCGCTCTCCGGGGCTCCGCTCGCCCACGACTACCCACCGGATGCCGGCATGATCGCGGCGCTCAGCGACAAACTCGCCGAGTCTCTCGAGCCGGTGTACGGGTTCGGGTCGTTGCACAAGTTCAAGCAGAAGTTCAATCCGCGGTACGAGACGATGTACCTGCTGTTCCGCGACGAGAGCGATCTGACGCGCATCGGCGGAGCGCTCACCCGGGCATTCCTCCCGGATGCCACGCTGCGTCAGTTCGCCGGCGCCGGGCTGGAACTCGTGCGGGGCGGGAAGGACTGAATCACGTATCGCGCGGCCTCCGGCGCAACTGCTTGACGTCGGTCCGCTGCTGCTTCGCCTTCAGCCGTCGCTCCTTCGAGCCTCGACTCGGCTTGGTCGGTCGGCGCGGCGGTGCCGGCGGGCGCAGCGCCTCGGCCACGATCGTGGCGAGCCGATCCCGTGCGGCATCACGGTTTCGCACCTGCGCCCGGTGCTCGGAAGCGACGATCGTCAACACGCCGCCGACGAGACGACCGCTGAGCCGCTCGAACAGCCGCTCGCGCTGAATCGGCGAGAGGGCCGTCGAACCGGCCGCATCCCAGACGAGTTCCACCCGCGAGTCCGCGGTGTTCACACTCTGTCCGCCGGGACCCGACGAGCGCGAGAATCGCCACGACAACTCGGATTCGGGGATCGTGAGCCCCGCCGAGATCCGCAGACCGGGGCGATGAGAAGCAGGCATGGAACCATCATCCCCTGCATGATCTGCGAAGTGGACGCGACGGCGGGAGTCGAACCCGCCACGCCATCAGGTATGAACTGAGGCCCGGGACCGCCCGGATCGCCGCGATGGGAATGACGTTACCTGGCCGTGACCTGCCTGGCCAGGATCGTTGCCTGGGATAACCCTATGAGTCGGTCGATGACATCGACGATCAGCCGCGGACGCTGGGTGTCGGAGCGTCGATCGCGCGCAGCATCCGTTCCAGTGCCTCGCGGAGTTCGGCGCGCTCCGGTTCGGGGAAATCGGTGACGTACTCCACTCCCGCCGGGATCCACAGCAGTGCGTACATCGCTTCGCGCCAGTCCGAGCCGCCGACCGGCCACCGGGTCCGCGTCTCCCCCTCGGCACTCGCACCCTGAGACCAGACACCGAACCATTCCTGCATCTTCGCGAGCGGCAGGTCCATCACGGCATCCACTTCGACTTTCTGCGGCGACCACGACGAAGCGACGAGGATGCGCTCCTCGATCTCCTTCTCGCTGATGTCGCGCGGTACGAACAGGGCTCGCGTGTGCTCGACCGACTCGATCCGGTCGATACGGAAGGTACGCCAGTCGTCGCGATCGAGATCCCAGCAGAGCAGATACCACTTGCGACCGGCGGGCGCGAGCACCTGCGGTTCCACCCTTCGGATGCTCTCGACGCCGGCTGCGTCGACATAGCGCAGCCGCAGCCTCTCGTTGTCACGGGCGGCAAGCGCGATCTCGCCGATGACCTCCGGGGAGACGACCGGGCTGTCGCCGATGCGCGTCGGCTGCACGGACGCAGCGAGCGCGTTCACCCGACGCCGGAGTGCAGCCGGCAGCACCTGCTCGAGTTTCGCCAGCGCGGTGAGCGTGACCTCGGCACCGCCGACGAGCTGCTGGGTCGCCGCCACGCGGAGGCCGATCGCCATCGTCACCGCCTCGTCGTCGGTGAGCAGCAGCGGCGGCACCGCGCTGCCCGCCTCCAGGCGATACCCGCCGGCAGCGCCGGGCGTCGATTCGACGCGGTAACCGAGTTCGCGGAGCCGGTCGACGTCGCGGCGCACTGTGCGTTCGGTGACACCGAGGCGTCCGGCCAGCTCGGTCCCCGGCCAATGCCGGTGCGTCTGCAGCAGGTTGAGCAGTGCGAGTGCGCGAGAGGTGGTGTCGGACATGTTCACAGATTGCCAGACATTGCGGACAGGATCTGTCCTGGTTGCTTTCTACTGTCGATCCATGACGAATCAACCGATCATCGAAACAGAGGGCCTGACCAAGGTCTTCACCGCCAAGAAGACCTCGGTGCAGGCTGTCACCGACGTCTCCTTCACCGCGACGCGCGGCGAGCTCGTCGCGTTCCTCGGGCCCAACGGCGCCGGCAAATCCACGAGCCTGCGGATGCTCACCACGCTCATCCCGCCCACCTCGGGGACGGCACGGGTCGTCGGACGCGACATCCGCACGGATGCCGCGGGCGTACGAGCTCGGATCGGGTACGTCGGCCAGCTCACCAGCGGCAGCTTCGCCCAGCGCGTCCGTGACGAACTGCTCAGCCAGGGTGCGTTCTACGGGATGTCGCGGCGCGACAGCATCCGCCGAGCCGACGAACTGATCGAATCGCTCGATCTCGGCAGCTTCGCGACACGTACGGTGCAGCAGCTCAGCGGTGGACAGAAGCGCCGGCTCGACATCGCCCTCGGTCTCATGCACGCGCCGCCGCTCATCTTCCTCGATGAGCCCTCCACGGGTCTCGACCCGCAGAGCAGGGCGAACCTCTGGGACCACATCCTCGACCTGCGCACCCAGCACGGCACCACGGTGTTCCTCACCACGCATTACCTGGAGGAGGCAGACCGCTACGCGGAGCGGGTGATGGTCATGGACAAGGGACGCATCATCGCCGACGACGACGCCACCGCGCTCAAGGCGACGCTCGCCGGCGACGTGCTCACCTTCGGATTCGCGGATGCCGCAGACGCGACCCGCGCACGGGCGATCGTCGCACGACTCAGCAACGCCGACATCACCCTCGACGAGGCCTCCCTCTCGCTCGCGGTGCCCGACGGTGATCAGCTGCTCCCGATCGTGATCCGCGAGCTCCACGCCGCCGGCATCACCGTGCGGAGCGCGACCGGCGTTCCCCCGACCCTGGACGACGTGTTCCTCGCCCTCACCGGACGCACACTCCGCGAAGCCGGGGAAGGCGCAGCCGAATCCGAATCATCCACAGCGGACGACCTCACGTCCGCATCATCCGCGGGAGCATCCGCTCCCGAAACCGAGAAGACCGGAGTCCTGTCATGACCATGAACGAAACCCTCGTCCGGCCGAACCTCGTACGCGACACCCGCAATGTGCTCGCCCGCGAGCTCAAGCCGGTCGTCCGTGATCCCTTCACGCTGATCTTCAGCCTGCTGCAGCCGCTGGTGTTCCTCGGCCTCTTCGGGCCGCTGCTCGTCGGAAGCTCCGGGCAGCCCGCCGGCGAGACGCTGGCCTGGTTCGTGCCTGGCGTGCTCGTGATGATCGTGCTGTTCGGCACCGGCGCGACCGGGTCGAACCTGCAGTACGAGATGATGACCGGCTCGCACGAGCGCACGTTGGTCGCTCCCCTCGCGCGGTCCTCTCTCCTGGTCGGGCGCGCCCTGAAGGAGATCGCTCCGATCGTCATCCAGGCGCTCGTGATCGTGCTCATCGCCTGGCCGTTCGGGTTCGCCATCCATGTCGGCGGACTCCTCATCGGGCTCGCACTTCTCGCGGTGTTCGGCGTCGGTCTCGGCTCGTTGTCGTACTCGCTGGCGCTGGCCACGAAAGATCGCGAATGGCTCTTCTGGGGCGTGCAGCAGTCGCTGATCTTCCCGCTGCTGATCCTCTCTGGCATGCTCATGCCGCTCGATGACGGCCCGGCATGGATGCGCGCGGTCGCATCGGTGAACCCGGTGAACTGGATCGTGCAGGCCGAAAGGGCGCTGTTCGCGGGTGATCTCGGCAGCAGCACCGTGCTGTGGGGTGCGGTGTCAGCGATCGCGGTGGCCGTGGTGGGGCTGATCGTCGGCGTGCGGTCCATCCGTCGCAGCAGCTGAGCGCCGGCATGCTCCCTCGTCGCAATGTGCAATCCGAATGCGGATCAGCGACGATGGGAGCATGCTCTGGCCCTTCGGATCGACCTGGCGTCCGATGCGGCAAAAGCTGCGCGGCACCGTCGATCTGCGGTGGCTGACCGCGCGCTCCTGGACGACGAAGTGGTATCCCCAGGGCATCGATCTCGGCATCTGGGAAGGGCGGCGCACACTGGCCGTCAGCTGGTTCCGGCAGGATCGGATGCGCCAGCACCTCGCATCCCGTATCGCATTCGTGGATCTGGAGCGCTCGCGTCACCTCGACGTCGCGCTCGCCATCGAAGACGCCGATGGCGAGCTGCTTCCCGCGCAGATCCATGCCGGCGGGCTCGCCTGGTTCGGCGATCGGCTGTTCGTCGCCGCCACCGGGCAGGGCATATGGGAGTTCGATCTCTCCGACCTCCGCCGCGTGCGCGGTCCGCTCGCGCGGCGACTGGCCGGCGCGCGGGGACGGGGCCGGCGGGCGGGCGCACTCGTCGCGGTGCGTTCCCGCGTGCATCCAGTGCCATTGCGGTGCTCCTACCTCGGTCGGGTGTTCGATGATGCAGGCGAGCCACTGCGCCGCGTTCTCATCGGCGAGTATCGCGGCGACGAGAACGGACGGATCGGCGAGTTCTCCATTCCGGAAGATCCGGACGGGCGGTTCGATCGCCTGGATCAGTTCTCCCCCGGCATCCCGAGCATGCAGGGCGCCGTGCGCTGGGGCGACCGCTACCTCGTCTCGCAGTCCGACGGGATGCGAGCGGGCGTCCTGTGGAGCGGAGGCCGCGATTCGCTGAAACGCGACAGCGTTGCGCTGCCGGTCGGCTGCGAAGATCTCGCACTCGATCTGGAGGCCCGGCTGCTGTGGTCGCTCGGCGAGCATCCGTGGCGTCGCGTGGTGCGCGGCATTCCCTTCTCACGGCTCGGATTCGACGCATAGAAACGCGAACGTACACTGGTCAGGTGAAGTTGCCACCCCTCCTCGTCTACACCGTGTTGCGGTTGCTCGCGTTCCTCGTGCCGCTCGCGATCCTGTGGTTCTTCTTCCCGATCTTCCGCGAATTCTGGTGGCTCGCAGCGATCTTCGCCGCCCTCATCGGCACCAGCATCTCGCTGCTCTTCCTGCGTGCGCCCCTGTCGGGCGCCTCGGCGGAACTGCACGAGCGTCGAAGCGCACGCGCGGCCGACCGTCAGCGCGACGAGGATGCCGAAGACGAAGCAGCCGACCGCACCTGATCACACTTCAGTAGCGACGAACCTCCCCTGGGGAGGGGGCGCACATTGTCGGGTCGACCACTGGAAAGCGGCCATCTGCGACCCCCTCGCAGCTGCGCCTCGGCACGAGGGGACGCACATTGTCGCGTTGAAGGGGATGAGGCGACCATCTGCACCCCCTGCCCCTGGTCGACGCTCGAAGGGCGCCGAACGGGTCAGCCTACGAAGGCCCAGAACAGTACGCCCGCGTAGAGGAGCGCCGCCAGCGACGTCAGTCCGAGAGCGATGACCAGCTCCTGCGCCTTGCGGTAGGACCAGACGATGGCGATCGCCGGAAGCGCGGCGAGGAGAGCCAGCAGAGCTAGCCAGGCGATCGGGAACAGCAGCGCGAGGAAGCTGGAGAGCCCGAACGGCACCAGCACGAACACCGTGTACAGCACCTGGGTCGCTCGGCGGCCGATGAGCACGCTCAGCGTGCGCTTGCCGACCGCGCGGTCCTGGTCGATGTCGCGGAGGTTGTTGGCGAGCAGCACGGCGCACGCGAAGAGGCCGGCGGCGATCGCTCCCACCCACGCCTGCTGCGGCAGGTCGAAGATCTGCACCCAGGTCGTGCCGAGGGTTGCGACAAGACCGAAGAACACGAAGACGAAGACCTCACCGAGGCCGTAGTAACCGTAGGGGCGCTTGCCACCGGTGTAGAACCACGCCGCGGCGATGCACACGGCGCCGACAGCCAGCATCCACCACTGCCCGGTGCGGATCACGATCGCGAGCCCCGCGATTGCGGCGAGGGCGAAGAAGACGAGGCCGACGGCGAGCACGCGCTTCGCCGGCACGCGTCCTGATGCGGTGAGCCGGGCAGGACCCACGCGCTGCGCGTCGGTGCCACGGATGCCGTCGCTGTAGTCGTTCGCGAAGTTGACGCCGATCTGCAGCAGCACCGCGACCGCGAGGCAGGCGAGCGCGATGACCCAGTGGAACTCCGGCCCGGTGCTGCGGGCAGCCCCCGTTCCGATCAGGACCGGGGCCACGGCGAGCGGCAGGGTGCGCAGACGGGCAGCCCCTATCCAGTCGCGGACGGTGACCGGTCCGGCCTCCACGACAGGGCGCCGCGCCGGGTTGCCGCTGGTGCGGTTCGGCGTGCGCTTCGGGCTCGTGCTCTTCTTACGCTGGGAGGATGCTGCCACGCAGGGAATCCTACTGGCAGCATCCTTTCCGGTCGTTGAGCGACCCCGGGCTGACGAAACGCGTCGACCCGGCGTGCGCCGCGGTCAGCGCCGGGTGAAGGTCACATGCGTGACGCCGCTCTCGGCGACCTCGCTGCTGATGTCGTAGTCGTTCTCGAGACCGCGCAGATCGTCCCAGATGCGCTGTCCACGCCCGAGCACGATCGGCACCACCGCGAGATGGATACGGTCGACGAGACGTGCCGCGATGAACGAGCGCGCGACCTCGACGCCGCCGCCGATCCGCACGTCCTTGCCACCCGCGGCCTCGGTCGCGCGGGCGAGCGCCTCCTCAGGAGTCGCGTCGAGGAAATGGAAAGTCGTACCGCCGAGCATTTCGATCGCGGGGCGGGGCGTGTGCGTGAGCACGAAGACCGGCGCATGGAACGGCGGCTCGTCGCCCCACCATCCGCGCCAATCCGGATCATCGGGGTTCGCCTGCAGCCCGAACATCCCTGCTCCCATGATCTCGGCGCCGACGCCCTCGAAGTATCCGCTCGCGTACTTCTCGTCGACGCCCGTCGTGCCGGCGCCCGACGCATCGCCGAGGACGCGCTCGCGCATCGTCCTGGTCGAGACATAGGCGGCGACCAGGCGCCCCCAGTCGTCGCCGAAAGGGTTCTCCGGCGTCTGGTCGGTCGTCGACGCGAATCCGTCGAGTGAGATGTTCAGGTCGATGCGTACTGCCATGTTTCGCGCTCCTCCGGTGTGCGGGATCAGGGGTTCGGGTTGCTGTCTTTGCCGTCGAGCCAGAGCGAGTCGGACTTGTCGCCGTGCGGGCCGCTTCTTCCGACGTGCTTGTCGCCGATATACGGCCCCTTCGTGATCACGTGCACGAGTGCCATGGCATGGCCCTGGCCGAGCGCGTACTCCTCTTTCAGCCACGCGATGATGGGCGTGGCCTTGGTGCTCGCGTCGAATCCCTTCTCGGTGGCGAGTTCGATGAACTGCCGCGGGGTGAGGCCGGTCTTGGTCTCGATGTTGTCGAGGTATGCCTGGAACGACATCTGGTTCTCCTGTTTCTCAGTCCTCGTCGAGGAACGTCTGGATGATGGTGGCTGATGCGTGGATGCCGATGATGCGCAGCAGCCCATCTCCGACATTGGTGAAGCAGTGGGGCACGTACGCCGGACCCGTTGCCGTGTCGCCGACCTCGGCGTCGAATGTCTCCTCGCCGATGGTGACCCGGGCGGTGCCCTCAAGGACGACCCAGGTCTCAGAATACGGATGCCAGTGCAGACCCGGCCCCTCGCCCGGCTGATTCTCCACGTAGAAGTACGAGACGTCGGCGCCGTGCTCATCGCCGACGAACTTGCGGCTTCGGCCCGCGCCTATCCGGATGTCAGCTCCGGCGACGACCCCGTGAGGAAGTGATGTGCTGTTCATAAGCCCAGTCTCGACAGCGTGAGAATGTCGGCCTAGAGTTTCGATGTGGATCGAAACAAGAGCCCGATCGAAGGGGTCGAGCATCCAGACCACCGCGTCGAGTTCCAGCTGAGCCCCGGCGACATCCAGGCCGTCCGATTCGGCATCTCCCCCGGACACGAGCTGGCGCATGCCGTGCGCATCCTGCTGCGACCCGAGCAGCACCCCTTGCAATGGGGCTGGTTGCGCGCGGTACGCGACCGCCTCCCCCGGGACAGCTTCGGTCTGCTCGTGGCCGTCATCGGCGACGACGGCTACCTGCCGGACTTCCTGACTGCGACTCCTCGCTGGGACATGACACCCGACGCCGAACTCGCCGCGCTCCGCGAGACAGCGCTCGAGCCGATGAGGGTCGACTTCGGCAAGATGGTGAAGCGTTCCTCGGGCTCCAGACAGCAGGCGCTGCGTGGCATGCAGGAGCACCCCGCGCGAGCGAGGAGCATGATCGCCGACGCCTGGTCGGAAGTCTGGGATGCCGCGCTGGCACCGGTGTGGCCGCAGCTCGAACGACTGCTGCGCGCAGACATCGCCGTGCGGGCGCGCACCATCGCCACGAACGGGCTTTCAGGGATGGCGAACGACCTGCACCCCAAGGTCAGCTGGGGCGACGGTGCCGTACGCGTCTCGCTGCGCAGACACAGCGAGCAGGTCGACTGCCAGGGCAGCGGGCTCGTTCTCGTGCCGTCGGTGATGTCATCGTGGGGATGCATGGTGCTGACCGAGCCGCCGGCGCAGCCGACGCTGTTCTATCCGGCACGCGGTGTCACCGCCGGGTGGGCGCGTGATCAGGTCGAGGTCGCGGCATCGCTCAGCGCTTTGCTCGGCCCCGCTCGCGCCGGCATCCTGATGAGCGCCGGAACCGCACGCACGACCTCTCAGGTCGCCGAGGACACGAGCATCGCGGTATCCACGGCATCCCATCACCTCACCGTGCTCCGCGAGGCGGGGCTCATCGGAAGCGAACGCGACGGCGCCAGGATGCTGCACCTGCGCACCCCTCTCGGGGAGGCGATGGTCGGCGCCGTGCTGTGACCCCTACGGCGTTTCGGCCGTGACGAGGGGCCGGTGCTCGTAATAGGTCTGCAGGACGACCGTCGTGCGAGTGCTGACGTTCGCGGAGAGGCGGATGTCACGGACGAGCTCCTCCAGCGCCCGCGGCGAGGCGACCCGCACGAAGAGCATGTAGCTGGCGTCGCCGGCGATCGAATGGCACGCTTCGATCGCGGTGAGGTGCTCGAGAAGCTCCGGGGCATTGTCCGGCTGAGCGGGATCGAGGGGCGTGATCTCGATGAACGCCGACAGCGGTGTTCCGACCGCTTCCGGATCGAGGATCGCCCGGTAACCGGCGATGACACCGCGGGTCTCGAGGCGGCGCAGGCGCGACTGCACGGCCGACACCGAGAGCCCGACGGCATCCGACAGTTGCGACAGCGTGGCACGCCCGTCGAGGGAGATGGCAGCGAGGATGGCGTGGTCGACAGGATCATCCATGCATGGAATAATAACTGTAGTTACCGGCAATCGCCGGAATATTTCCTGCATTCAGCGATCGGAGGTCCCGATGTCCCTCACCACCACCCACAGCAACGCTTTCGTCGGCGAACCCGAGGTCGTCGAGGACGCTTCCCTCGTCGAAGCATCCGCCGCCTGGATCCAGCTCAAGGACGCGGCGATCGCGATCCGCGAGCTGCAGACCAAGGACGGCTCGATTCCGGATGCCACGCACCACGCCGCAGCACGCGAGCTCGTCGCCGCGATCACGGCCGGCATCCGCGCACTCGCGCCCGTTTTCCCGCACGACGCCGACTACCTGACCGCATCCATCGTCGACTTCGACCGCTGGGCTGCCGACGGCTTCGGCGTACCGGACTTCTACGACTCGCTCGTGGCCTTCCAGCCGCAGCTGCACCGCGTCGACGGGATCCGCCACCTGGTCGTGTTCCCGATGTACACGCAGAACGGCTCCAGCGACCGCCTCGTCGAGGCGCTCATCGTGGAGGCGATCTGGCCGGACTTCATCGCGGAGCTCGAAGCCGGCGACTACGGCAACAAGCTGTTCCTCTCGCTGCGCCTGGTCGACTTCACGCCCGGCTACGACACGAACTCGGCAGTGCTGTTCCCGGAGACCGTCGCGATGCGCGAGATCCCGACCTTCACGTGGGGCGCGATCTTCCAGGACCGCGAGGCCGCCCGGTACCGCCGCGTGACCCGCGCAGCGGCGGAGATCACGAAGCTGGAGATGCCGGCCGCCGCCGCAGCGATGCTCGACGATCAGGCGCTCACTGAGCGGGCCTTCGTGATGTGGGACATCATCCACGACCGCACGCACATGCGCGGAGATCTGCCGTTCGACCCTTTCATGATCAAGCAGCGCATGCCGTTCTTCCTCTACTCGCTCGAGGAGCTGCGGTGCGACCTGACCGCGTTCCGCGAGTCGGTGAAGATCCAGCGCTCGCTGTCGGCGCGCGTTTCGAACGGCGAGGAGCTCACGGCAGCCGAGCAGGAGATGCTCGAGCACGCTCCCCTCGCGCAGTACGCCGTCATCTTCGACCGGATCTTCCGGTTCTCGATCACCGGTTCGCGGGTGCGCAACTACGACGGCCTCGGCGGCCAGCTCCTGTTCGCCTGGCTGCACCAGCGCGGCGTGCTGCACTGGACCGACACGCAACTCGCGTTCGACTGGGACGGCGTGCCGGATGCCGTCGTCGCCCTCGGTGACGCGATCGACGAACTCTACTGGCGCTCGATCGACCGCCCGAAGACGTCGCACTGGCTCGCCGCGTACGACCTGGTGCGCAGCGTGCTCACCCCCCACCCGGCATCCGCGTGGGCTCGTGGCCTGTCGGACGAGGTCCTGATGGGCGCACCGAAGGGCTTCACCGACGCCGTGCTGGATGACGAGTTCCCGCTGTCGATGTTCTTCGAGGCCCTCGACAAGAAGATGAAGCCGGTCATCGAATCGACCGTCGGCATCCGCGGCACCGACGACTGAGAAGACTTCACGTCGACGCACCAGCCTGAACGACTTCGGCGGCCACATCCTCAGGGATCGGCCGCCGAAGTCGCATCGATCCACGAAAGTGAACTCATGAACGCATCGGATGCTGCAGGCGTATCCGGACGCACCATCGTGCTGGCTGGCGCGACAAGCGACTCGGGTCTCGCCGTTGCCCGCGCCCTGATCGCTGCCGGGGCGCACGCGGTGGCCACCGGCCGTTCGGCCGCACGCCTGGAGCCGCTGCATGCGGCAGGCGCGCAGGTCGAGATCGCTGATGCGACTTCGCTGTCCGACATGACGGCGCTGGCAGAGCGCCTCGGCACCGTCGATGCCCTCGTGCCGTTGGTCGGCGGCTGGCGCGGCGGCGGCGGACTCGCCGGACAGTCCGACGAAGACTTCCTGGCGCTGCTGCCCGCGCTGGAGGCGGTTCGTGCGACCAGCCGCGCTTTCGACGCAGCGCTTCGCGCAGCGGAGGCCGGTCGCTTCGCGATCGTTTCATCGACCGCCGTCGCTCGCCCGCTGGCCGGCGGCGCGAACTACGCCGCGGTGAAGGCCGCGAGCGAAGCGTGGACGCGCGCCGTCGCGCAGGGCTTCGCCAAGACGGCAAGGGATGCCGGAGAGCCGCTGCGCGCGGCATCCGTCGTGTTCCGCGCCAAGGCGCTCGATTCAGAGTCTCTGGCGCACGCGATCGCAGGGCTGTGGGACGACGACGCCACCGAACTCAACGACCGGATCATCGACCTCGATGCCTGAGCGACCTCAGCTTCGAGGACCCCGGTAGTCCGGCGCCTGACCACGGACGGGCGGCGGCGCATCGAACAGGCGCTCGCGATCCGCCCGCTCTGCACCTGCATCTGCATCTGCATCTGCGGTATCCGTCGCCTCGGCGGCGTCTGACTCGCCGGCGTCGATGTCCTGCTCGGGCGCGTGCGCGTACAGATCGGTCAGCTTGCGATACGAACGGGTGAAGAACGCGAGCGTCGCGGCGACGACCATGATGAGACCGGCGAAGAGGCAGATGAGCGCGATCCCGCGGGCCTCGCCCTCGCCGAGCAGCCATGCCCACTGCCGCTGACCGGCTGGTGTCTTCATGTAGGGGATGATCAGGAACTCGGCGATCGGAGCGATCAGGAAAGCCGTGATCGGGGCCGCCCCCGCCTCCATCGCGGCGGCAACTCCAAACACCCGACCCTGGCGCTGGAACGGCACGACCTTCTGGATCACCGTCTGTTCCGCGGCCTCGACGGGCGGGATCAGGGCCATGTAGACGAGCATTCCGAGCGCGAACAGCCACCACCACTCGCGGATCATGAACACCGCGCCGAGGAGCCCCATCGCGATGACGACGAGCAGCATCGTGCGCATCGGCCGCTTGCCGAGACCGAACTTCGCCACCATCGCGCCGCCGATGATGAAGCCCGTCGACGAGACGCCCAGGACGATGCCCCAGATCTGCGGGGAGAACAGTGTGAGTCCATACGGGTCCATCAGGGCCATGTAGACGCCACCGATGAGGTTGTTGAACGTGGAGAAGATGATGAGCGCGAACAGGCCGGGCGCGAGCCGGATCGCCTGGACGCTGCCGCGGAAGTCGAGTGCGCTCGATGCGTTCGGATCAGGTTCAGGAGCCCCCTCGGGGATGCGCACGAACAACAGGTGCGCGAAGGTCAGCGCCATCGCGCCGATTGCGATCGCGAGAGTCCACCCCATGCCGAGGAAGCCGATGGAGAGCCCGGAGAACACGCTCGTCACCATGAAGGCGATGCCCTGAACGGTGCCGACCAGGCCGTTGGCGTTCGCCCGCTTCTCTTCGGGGATCAGCAGGGTCACGGTCGTGGACAGCGCGATGTTGCGCAGCTGTTCGATCACGCCGCCGAACAGGATGACCCCCGAGAACAACCAGAACCAGGGACCGGTGAGGTCGAGCAGAGCCGACTCGGGTTGCCAGAGGTAGAGCACGCCGGCGATGAGGAAGGCACCGGCTGAGATGACACTGGAGATCACCATCACGGTGTGCTTGCGGTGTCGATCGACGATCGTGCCGAACAGCATCGCGAAGAAGGCGACGAACAGCATGTACGCGCCGCCGATGATGCCGGTGGCCAGTACCGACTGGGTCTCGATGTACACCCAGAAGGTGAGGGCGAACCACAGGAAGCTCGTCGTCACATTGGCGATGAGGGTGTTCACGAGGACATTGGCGAACGCATGCGTGCGCGGGTCACCCGGTGCTGAGGGGCCTGCGGCTTCGCGGGTCGTGCCCGCGGAATCTGCGGTATCGGTCACAGGTTCGAGCGTAGATCGAGGCTCCGACATCCGGTAGTGCCCCTCGTCTCTGTCGTGGTCGCCCCCTCTCGCAGAACGTCACTGACTTCGCAGGAAATCGCAGCATTCCTGCGAAGCTGCTGCGGTTCTGCGAAGTTCGTGCTCTCCCTCGAGCGCTCGCGCCGTGAGCCGGGCGGACCCGCCCGGGCAATAGGCTTGTGCAGTGAGCATCCAGCATGACCCCGCGATCCGGGGCTTCGCCAGTGACAACTACTCCGGCATCCACCCCGAGGTCCTCGCGGCCATCGCGGCGGCGAACGGCGGCCACCAGGTCGCCTACGGAGAGGATTTCTACACGGCCCGCCTGCAGGAGGTGTTCCAGCAGCACTTCGGCGAAGGCGTGGAGGCCTTCCCGGTGTTCAACGGCACCGGCGCGAATGTGACCGGGCTGCAGTCGATGCTCCCGCGCTGGGGCGCCGTGATCGCGGCATCCACCGCGCACATCAACGTCGACGAAGGCGGAGCGCCCGAGCGCATCGGCGGATTCAAGCTGCTCACCGTCCCCGCCGACGACGGCAAGCTCACCCCCGAGCTCATCGACCGCGAGGCCTGGGGCTGGGGCGATGAGCACCGTGCGCAGCCGCTCGTGGTCTCGATCACGCAGTCGACGGAACTCGGGACCCTGTACACCGCCGACGAGATCCGTGCCATCGCCGATCATGCGCACGAGCGCGGCATGAAGCTGCACCTCGACGGCGCCCGGCTCTCCAACGCCGCCGCCGCTCTCGACCTGCCGCTTCGTGCCTTCACGAGCGACGTCGGCGTCGATGTGCTCAGCTTCGGCGGCACCAAGAACGGCGCCATGCTCGGCGAGGCGATCGTGGTGCTGAACCCCGAAGCATCCGACGGTCTCATCTATTCGCGCAAGTTCAACATGCAGCTGTCCTCCAAGATGCGCTTCGTGTCGGCCCAGCTGATCGCTCTGCTCGAGGGCGACCTGTGGCTGCGCAACGCCCGCCACGCCAACGCGATGGCGCAGCGTCTGCGCGGCGCGATCGAGGCGAGGATCGCGGACGGGGCGATCAACGGCGTCGCGTTCACCCAGCCGACGCAGTCGAACGGCGTCTTCGCGACGCTGCCCGACGGCATCGCCGATGCGCTGCGCGAATCGATCCGGTTCTACGACTGGGATGCCGCGCGCAACGAGGTGCGCTGGATGTGCGGATTCGACACGGAGGAGTCAGACGTCGACGCCTTCGTCGCCGAGCTCGCGCGCCTCACCCGCTGATGACCGACTGGGCGGGCGCGTTCAACCTGCGCGACCTCGGCGGCCTTCCGCTGGCGGACGGCGGCATGACGGCTGCGCGTCGCGTCTACCGCTCGGGGCGCCCGGAGACGCTGACCGACGCCGGCTGGACCGCGCTCCGCGGTGCCGGTGTCTCGACAGTGATCGATCTGCGCAACGAGCCGGAGCGGAAACGGCGGGAGACGGATCCGCAGGTCTCAGACGACCATTCCGCCGGCGTCGACATCGTGCACGCGCCGACCGAGGACCCGGACGACGCGGAGTTCATGCGGGTCTGCGGCCCGTGGCTCGATCACCCTCGCTCGTATGCCGACAACCTGCAGATGTATCCGGAGAAGGCTGCCGCCGTCTTCACCGCCATCGCCGATGCGCAGGGCGCTGTGCTCGTGCACTGCGCGGGCGGACGCGACCGCACCGGCATGATCTCGGCGATGCTGCTCGCGCTGACCGGCGCCGAGCCTGAGGCGATCGCCGATGACTACGCCGCCGCCTTCCGCGAGGCGAGCCGGCGCCATGCGCGGGACCTTCCAGCGGCGCCGCTCCCCGGGCAGGGCGGATACGTCGAGCCGATGTTCAGCGACGACGAGATCGAGGAGCGGATCGCCGATCGTGTCGCGGTGCTTCGCGACTGGATCGCGGAACTGGATGTCCGGGCATACCTTCGCGCTGCCGGTGTCGACAGCGTCCGGCTCGATGCGCTGGCGGCGCGCCTGCGCGACTGAACACGCGGACGGCGCTCGCTAGCGGAGCAGCCCGAGGTTCGCGAGCGCCAGGCGGATCAAAGTGCCTCGGCCGCCCTCCATCTCGGCCGAAACCGCGTCGGACGCAGCAGCCTCCGGCGGGAACCAGGTGACCTCGAGCGCGTCCTGACGCGGCTCGCAGGTGCCGGTGACCGGCACGACGAACGCCAGTGACACGGCGTGCTGCCGGTCGTCGTGGTACGCGCTGACCCCGGGGATCGGGAAGTACTCGGCCACCGTGAACGGGAGCGGCTGCGGCGGCAGCAACGGGAACGCCATCGGCCCGAGGTCATTCTCGACGTGCCGGAACAGCGCATCGCGGATGGTCTCGCCGAAGCGGACCCGGCCGGACACGATCGTCCTGGTCATCTCCCCCATCGGGGTGGACCGCAGCAGGATGCCGATCTCGGTCACCTGCCCTGACCCGTCGGTGCGCACCGGGATGGCCTCGACGTAGAGCATGGGAAGCCGGCGACGCGCCTCCTCGAGCTCGACGTCGGTCAGCCAGCCCGGGTTCCCGCCGGTTGAGCCGTCGCCGAAACCGCCGAGACCGTCATTCGGTTCGGGGTCGGGGTCAGGGGTGCGCACGGACATGACTCATTTCTATCAGCCGCATCGGCATCCGCATACGGCAGCGCCCATCCGATGGGCCGTCCGACATCGCTGGCAGGATGGATGCATGAGTTCTTCCCTCGTCATCGACGCCGCGGCGACCCTGTGGGCGCCCAACAAGCGGGAAGGGATGCCGCTGCTCGTGCTCCTGCACGGCTACGGTGCCGATGAGAACGATCTCTTCGGCCTGGTTCCCTACCTCCCCGACGGGATCGCCGTGGCATCCGTCGCCGCTCCCCTGGCCCCGCCCCGGCCGATGCCCGGGCGATCCTGGTATCCGATCGAGGGTCTCAACGGGCGCGACTACACAGCCGTGTCGGCGGCGGCCGAATCGCTTCTCACCTGGCTCGACGCCCATGCCCCGACATCCGATATCGCGCTCCTCGGGTTCTCTCAGGGCGCCGCCGTGTCTCTGCAGGCACTCCGCCTCGCGCCAGAGCGCTTCGGCGCGGTGGTCGCACTCAGCGGCTACGTCGCGCCAGGCGATCTCCCCCATGACGAAGCGCTGCGCGAGCGGCGTCCGCCGGTCTTCTGGGGGCGCGGCTCGCACGACGACGTCATCCCGGCGTTCCTCGTCGACCACACCGCCCAGTGGCTGCCCGAACACTCCGAACTTTCCGGACGTGTGTATCCCGGCCTCACCCACAGCATCTCGGAGCAGGAGCTCACGGATGTGGGCGTTTTCGTCACCAAGTGGCGGGATGCCGTCGCCGAGGCAGCCGGCAAGAGCTGAGTCGCTCCGCGCGTCAGCGCCCGGACTTCGCACCGGGAACGTCGGCATCCACCCACACGAGTCGGTGGTCGCTCGACGGGAACGGGTAGGTGCCCGTGAGACGGGAGAGCGGATCGGCCGCGGTCGGCCAGAACACGCCGGAATCGACGATCTTGATCTGTCGGCTCGGCAGCACGTAGTCGACGCGCAAGTTGCCCGGGGGCTCGGAGAAGTCGGCGGTGTCCTCCGCGGAACGACCGAGGTGTTCGAGATTGACCCCGCCCTGCAGCTCCGCCGCCTCCGCGCCGCCCTCGCTGGTCGGCACCGATCCGGTGTTCACCCTGGGGTGCGTCAGCAACTGATCGATCGCGCCCGCGGTCGAGTCGCCATCGTTCGGGTCGGCGTTCTGGTCGCCGGCGATGACGAACAGAGAGCCGCCCTTCAGAGCACCGGCACGGCCCGCATCGTCGACGATGTACCCACCGGTCTTGCCGCCCGAGATGTAATCGGCCCAGAACCGGATCTCGTCGTGGTTGCGCGTGCCGTTGCGGTCCTCGTCGCCATCGAAGGTGGGCGGCGTGGGGTGCGAGACGAGGAAGTGGACGGTCTTGTTCTTCGACACCTGGATCGGCACATCCCAGTGCGACTTGCTCGAGAGCGGGAACTCGGCGAGCTCCTCCGGCGAGTACCAGTCAGCCGGTTCCGGGGTGCTCGGATCGTCAGGCAGGAGCGCGCCGGGCATGTCGGCCCAGCGGAAGTTCTGGAAGGTGCGGATCGCGTCCTCATCGATCGGGAACTTCGAGTAGACGGCCATCCCGTACTGTCCGGGGAACAAGCCGAACCCCCAGGCGTCGTCGCCGCCGGACACGCTTCCGTTGTTGTTGAGATCGAACCCGCTCGGCACACCGGTGTTCACCGGCGCGGTGTAGCGATAGGGGTAGGACGCCGCCGGCGCGTCGCCATGCGGAACCGCAAGGTAGTTGTCGTGGAAGAGACGCAACGCCGCACCCTCGGCGTCGTAGTCGAACTCATTGATCAGCAGCACGTCGGGAGCGGCGCGCTGGATGATCTCCGCGACAGCATCCGCCTGCGCGTTCCCCGGTGCCGACAGATCGCGCACCAGCGCACCCTCGGTGCCGCGGTTGAGCGAGGCGTTGAACGTGGCGAATCGCATATCCGCCACGGTAGCGGCCGCGGGGCGGGAGTCCGCGGGGCGGTAGTCCGCGGACGCGGGGGCGGCGGTCACCGCAACGGACGACACCAGCAGGGCTGCGGCAAGGGCTGCGGCGCGCGCTCGACGATACGTGATCTTCATCGGGCCACCCTAACGCCGGTCGGTGACGTCCTGAAGGCCGGCCGGTGAACGTCGCAGAAAGGCATGATCTTCGCAGGGATCCGGCGAATCCCTGCGAGATTCCTGCGGTTCTGCGACGTTCGCGCTGCGGCGGTGGCCCGCGACACGCCCGGGAGTTGCGAGGCGCGACACCCCCGGAGTACAGTCGACGGGTCCTGTCCGCCGTGTCTGGAAGTCCTTTGATCTGATCCGTCGCCTCCGCGCTCTTCTTTCCGCGCGCTGACCCGACGATCGCCGACTCACACGGCCGCATCCGCCTTCCGGCGTCGATTCTTCGACGTCCCCGGATGCCCGGCGTCAGCGCACCCCGAACACCTCCGGGAGACGCTCAATGTCAACACCAACCCTGCACGCATCGGTCACCCTCGACCGCCTCACCCTCACCTGGCCGGACGGCTCGACCGCGCTCGACCAGGTCTCCGGCTCGTTCGGCACCGGCCGTACCGGGCTGGTCGGCCGCAACGGCTCCGGTAAGTCCACGCTGCTGCGGCTGATGGCCGGCGACCTGGAATCCACGTCCGGCGTGGTCCAGGTCACCGGCGAAGTCGCGTACCTGCCGCAGCAACTGTCCCTCGATGTCGATCGGCGCGTGGCCGATCTTCTCGGTGTCGCCGGCCCGCTCGATGCGGTCCGCGCGATCGCCGCGGGAGATGTCGATCCGGCGCATTTCGACGCGGTCGGCGATGACTGGGATATCGAGGCTCGTGCCGAGGCATCCCTCGCCGAAGCCGGACTCGATCCGTCGTTCCTCGACCGCCGGGTCGGTGAACTCTCCGGCGGCGAGGCCGTGCTCGTCGCGATCGCCGGCATCCGCCTTCGGCGAGCGCCGATCACGCTCCTGGACGAGCCGACCAACAACCTCGATCGAGACGCGCGGGCGAAGCTCGCCGCCATGATCACCTCATGGAAGGGAGCACTCATCGTCGTCAGTCACGACGTCGCACTGCTCGAACTGATGGATGACACCGCCGAACTGTACGCGCACACGCTGAGCGTGTTCGGCGGACCGTACTCCGAATGGCGAGCATGGCTGGATGCCGAGCAGAATGCCGCGAAGCAGGCCGAGGTGGCCGCCGCCCAAGTGCTCCGCAAGGAGAAGCGCCAGCGGATCGAGGCCGAGACCAAACTCGCGCACCGCGCCAGGACCGCTCGCAAGGCGGAACTCGAGAAACGGGTGCCGAAGATCGTCGCGCACGGCCGCAAGATGGCCGCCGAGGTTTCGGCGGGAAGGCTGCGCGTCGAGGTCGGCGAGAAGGAGGAGGCCGCGCGCGCAGCCCTCGATCAGGCCGGTCATCGCCTCCGTGGTGACGCCTCGATGAAGATCGAGCTGCCGGATCCGCTGGTGTCACGCAGTCGCCGCATCGCCACGATCAGCGATGAGCAACGCGCGTGGGTCATCCGGGGTCCAGAGCGCACGGCGCTGATCGGACGGAACGGGGCGGGCAAGACCACCCTGCTGCAGCGGCTCGTCGAGAGTGCGGCGGATGCTGTCCACAACTCCGGAGAATCCGAGCACATCGGACCCGAGCGAACCGATTCGGGCGAATCTGGGACAGATCTCCGGAGTTATGAATCGCGCGCCAGCGCGACGGCCCATACCGGCAGGGTCGGCTACCTGCCGCAGCGCATCGACGGCCTCGATGAGAACAGCTCGGTGATCGAGAACATCGCGGAAGCGGCGCCGCAGATCCCGGAGAAGGAACTGCGCAACCGGCTGGCGCGCTTCCTGATCCGCGGCGGCACCGTGGACCGGCCGGTGGCGAGTCTGTCCGGCGGCGAGCGCTTCCGCGTCGCGCTGGCACGAGTACTGCTCGCCGACCCGGCACCGCATCTCGTCGTGCTGGACGAACCGACGAACAACCTCGACATCGACACGGTCGATCAGCTCGTCGAGGCGCTCCGTGCCTACCGCGGCGCCGTGCTCGTCGTCAGCCACGACGATGCGTTCCTGGCGCGACTCGATCTCGACCTCACACTCGAGATCGACGCGGAAGGGGTGCTTGCCGAGATGAACTAGATGAACAGCCGCTGCCACCAGGGCAGCGTGCCGACCTCGACCGTTCGGAGAGTTCCGTCCGGTTGCAGGACCACCATGGTGTTCGGCCGCCAGGCGTCGGGGGCGGCGGCGATCACGGCCGTCGTCCCTCCTGGGCCGGTCAGCGCGCGCAGAGCGTCGACCTTCATCTCGACCGTGTCGACGATCCGGCCGGTCTCGGCGTCGATGCTGCTCAGCGCCATCAGCTCGGCGTTGACCGATTCCTTGTGCTGCACGAGCAGGAACCCCTGCCCGAGACCGGCGGGCGCCGGCGGCATGTTCCCGTCGGGCCCCGTGCCCATCACCTTCTCGATGAGCGCCTGGATGTCGTCCTCATCGATGTCGCCGAAATCTCCGTCGAGGAACTGTCCGGTTTCGAGCATCACACCGCGTCGGGGGCCGATATCCGTGGCCGGCAGAATCGACATGTCGACGAGCTCGGTCCGGAAGACGGCCCGACCATCGGCGGAGGTGGCAATGAGGGCATCGCGCTCGACGGCTTCGGAGACGGACTCCACCTCGTAGGTGGTGCCTTCTCCGGACACGGCGAGTTCGACCTGGTCGACGAGGACGGTGTCGTCGTAGAAGGGCCCGGCATTCAGCACGTCCTTCCAGCGCCCGGCGAGCGCCGCATCGGCGGACGTCGCCTGCTCCTGTCCGACGGGCAGCTGCATGACCTGCCCGGTTCCGGCGAGGGCGACCACCGCGTTCGCCTCCGCGTCATACCCATAGGCACTGGCGGCGAGCACCGCGTCGGCGCCGAGACCGGCGATCTCAAGCCCCTGGGAGCGCACGGCGCCGGTGGCGGCATCCAGGATGACGAGGCCGTCGTCGCTGCCGACGTACACGAGATTCGCATCGCCGGCGAGCACGACGGCATCGCCCATCAGATCGTCGTTGAGCTGCTGATCCCACAGCTGTTCGCCGTCGGAGGTGCGGATCGCGGAGATCCGTGTCTGGAAGCCCGATACGAAGAGCCCCGGTCGCGAGGAGTCCTGGTAGACGAGGACCGCGACGTCTTCGCCGTCGATGTCGACGATGCCCGAGGTCGACGCGATCTCGATATCCCTGGTGGAGGGCGCGAGCACGCTCACGGACACCGCGATCGCGGCGCCGATGACGGCGATCAGCACCACCGCCGCGATGATGACCCCACGGGCCTTGGCAGGCTCCTTGCGCGGTTTCTCGGGTGGCAGCCAACCGGGCGTTTGCACGGATGAGCCGTTCAGGATGTAGCCGGATTGCGTGGCCGGGGTCGTGAGCTTCATGTCGTGCCTCCTGGCCTCAGTATCACCCAACCTCGCCGCGAACGCTGCGTCGCGCCGACACCCGAGAGAGGATGGAGGCATGAACTCACTCGTACGCCCTCGCGGCGACCGCGTCATCGCCGGCGTCTGCGCCGGCATCGCTCGGCGATTCGACATGAAGCCGTCGACCGTGAGAATCCTCTCCGTCATCCTCGTCCTGTTCGCCGGGCTCTCGCTCTGGGCCTACATCCTCCTGTGGATCCTGATGCCGAACGAGTAGCCGCTCCTGACCGACCGCCAGGCACATCGGGTCCGATGTCGGACGCAGGCCGCATGATGGAGTGATGAGCGACGTGCTCGACCGCTTCACCCCGGCCACGCAGGACTGGTTCCGGGGTGCCTTTGCTGCCCCCACACCGGCCCAGGCGGGCGCGTGGGAAGCGATCTCGGCGGGAAAGCACGCGCTGGTCGTCGCGCCCACCGGTTCCGGAAAAACCCTGTCCGCTTTCCTGTGGGCGATCGACAGCGTGTTCCGCGAGCGGATGGCGGATGCCGCGCCGCCCGCCAAGGGCGAGCCGCGTACCCGCATCCTCTACATCTCGCCGCTGAAGGCGCTCGGCGTCGACGTCGAACGCAACCTTCGCTCGCCGCTCGTCGGAATCGGGCAATCCGCGCGGCGCCTCGGCATCCCGGCTCCGGCCGTGACCGTCGGCGTCCGCTCCGGCGACACCACCTCCAGCGACCGGCGGAAACTCGTCTCCGACCCGCCCGACATCCTGATCACGACGCCGGAGTCTCTCTATCTGATGCTCACGAGCCGCGCCGGCGAGACGCTGCGCGGCGTGCACACCGTGATCATCGACGAGGTGCACGCGGTCGCGGCGACGAAGCGCGGAGCGCACCTCGCCGTGAGCCTGGAGCGTCTGGACGCGCTGCGGCAGTCGTACGATCCCGATGCCGCGCCCGCGCAGCGCATCGGCCTGTCGGCCACCGTCCGGCCGATCGACGAGGTCGCACGGTTCCTCGGCGGCTCGTCCCCCGTCGAGATCGTCGCTCCACCGGCTTCCAAGACCTTCGAGATCGGCGTCGTCGTCCCGATGGACGACATGACCAATCCCCCGCCACCGCCCGGCGTCCCCGGCGAAGCCGCCGATGCCGAGTACACGGAGGTCACCGGCTCGGTGTGGCCGCATGTCGAGGAGGCGATCGTCGACCGCATCCTGCAGAACAACTCCACGATCGTGTTCTCCAACTCCCGGCGGCTCGCCGAGCGTCTCACCGGTCGCCTGAACGAGATCTACTCCGAGCGGATGGGCATCGCTCTTCCCGAGGCCACCGTGCCCGCGGCGATGATGGCGCAGGCCGGCGCCACCGCCGGAGCAGATCCGGTGCTCGCCAAAGCGCACCACGGGTCGGTGTCGAAGGAGCAGCGCGCCCTCGTCGAGGAGGAGCTGAAGTCCGGTGTGCTCCGCTGCGTCGTCGCGACGAGCAGCCTCGAGCTCGGCATCGACATGGGTGCCGTCGACCTCGTCATCCAGGTCGAAGCACCTCCCTCCGCGGCATCCGGTCTGCAGCGAGTCGGGCGAGCGGGCCACCAGGTGGGTGAGATCAGCCGCGCCGCGATGTTCCCCAAGCACCGCGGCGACGTGCTGCACACTGCGATCGTCACGGAGCGGATGCTGGCGGGCAAGATCGAGGCGATCCAGGTGCCGCGCAATCCGCTCGACATCCTCGCCCAGCAGACCGTCGCCGCCAGTGCCCTCGGAGCAATCGGCGTCGAGGAGTGGTTCGAGACGGTGCGACGCAGCGCGCCCTTCCAGTCGCTCCCCCGTTCGGCGTACGAGGCGACACTCGATCTGCTCGCCGGCCGCTATCCCTCAGACGAGTTCGCCGAGCTCCGCCCGCGCCTGGTCTGGGACCGCGACGCCGGCACGCTCACCGGACGACCGGGAGCCCAGCGGATCGCCGTGACGAGCGGCGGCACCATCCCCGATCGCGGCCTCTTCGGGGTCTTCGTCGCCGGCGAGACGACCGGCGCCCGCGTCGGTGAGCTCGACGAGGAAATGGTCTACGAGTCGCGCGTCGGCGACGTCTTCACCCTCGGCACGACGAGCTGGCGGATCGCCGAGATCACGCACGACCGGGTGAATGTCATCCCCGCATACGGCCAGCCGGGCAAAGTGCCGTTCTGGCACGGCGACGGCATCGGCCGGCCGTACGAGCTCGGCGAGGCGCTCGGGAAGTTCTCCCGCGAGGTGTCGGCGGCCACCCCCGAGAAGGCCGCGCAGCGGCTCATCGACGCCGGACTCGACGAGCAGGCCCGCGCCAATCTGCTGGCGCACCTCAGCGAGCAGCGCGAGGCCACCGGCACGCTCCCCACCGACCGCACGCTCACGGTGGAGCGCGGGCGCGACGAGGTCGGCGACTGGCGCGTCATCCTTCATTCCCCGTACGGCATGAAAGTGCACGCCCCGTGGGCGCTGGCCATCAACGCGCGCGTTCGGGAACGTCTCGGGGTCGAAGGATCAGCTGTGGCCAGCGACGACGGCATCATCGTGCGCATCCCGGATGCCGAAGCAGAGCCGCCGGGAGCGGAGCTGTTCGTCTTCGATCCGGCCGAGCTGGAACAACTCGTGACGGAAGAGGTCGGCGGCTCCGCTCTCTTCGCCTCGCGCTTCCGGGAGTGCGCAGCGCGGGCGCTGCTGATGCCTCGGACGAATCCGAATCGGCGATCGCCACTGTGGCAGCAGCGCCAGCGCTCCGCACAACTGCTCGAGGTCGCGCGACGGCATCCGACTTTCCCGGTGATCCTGGAGACCCTGCGCGAGGTGCTGCAGGACGTGTACGACCTGCCGTCGCTGCGAAAGCTCGCCACCGCGATCGCCGACCGCCGTGTCCGGCTCGTCGAGACGCAGCCGGCGCAGCCCTCGCCGTATGCGCGCGATCTGCTCTTCGGCTACGTCGGCGCGTTCATGTACGAGGGCGACTCGCCGCTGGCCGAACGTCGCGCCGCCGCGCTCTCGGTCGACCCGGCGCTCCTCGGAGAGCTGCTCGGCACCGTCGAGTTGCGGGAACTCCTCGATCCCGCCGTCATCACACAGTTCGAACAGGAGGCGCAGCGCCTCGATCCCGAACGTCACGCACGGGGGCTCGAGGGCACAGCCGACCTGCTGCGCCTGCTCGGCCCGCTGGATGCCCTCGAGGTCGCCGCACGGCTGGAGGAGCCGGACGCGGCATCCGCCCACCTCGACGCCCTCGTGGCCGCACGCCGCGCCATCCCGGTCACCATCGCCGGGGCCACCCGGGTCGCCGCGATCGAAGACGCCGGACGCCTGCGCGATGCACTCGGGGTCGCACTGCCCACCGGCATCCCCGTCGCCTTCCTCGACCCGGTCGCCGACCCGCTCGGCGACCTCGTCGCCCGGCATGCGCGCACCCACGGGCCCTTCCCGACCGACGCCGTGGCCACTCGATTCGGCATCGGTACCGCCGTCGCGCGCCACACGCTGCAACGACTCGAGAACGCCGGACGCATCACCAGCGGCTACTTCCTGCCCGAGGCCGCCGGCAGCGCCTCCGACATCGAATGGTGCGACACCGAGGTGCTGCGCCGACTGCGGATGCGGTCGCTGGCCGCGATCCGCGGAAGCGTCGAGCCGGTGCCACCCGCCGCGTACGCGCGCTTCCTCCCCGAATGGCAGCACCTCACTCGACCGCAGGAGGGCCTCGACGGCGTGCTCGCCGTGATCGAGCAGCTGGCCGGAGTGCCGATCCCGGCGAGCGCATGGGAATCGCTGATCCTGCCCTCACGCGTCAGCGACTACACGCCGGCCCTGCTCGACGAGCTCACCGCCAGCGGCGAAGTGATCTGGTCGGGACACGGCACGTTGCCGGGGCGCGACGGCTGGGTCTCGTTGCATCCCGCCGATCTCGCGCCGTTCACACTTCCCGAACCGGACGACGACCTCGCGACCGACTCGCTGGACGCGCGTCTGATCGAATCTCTCAGCGCCGGTGGCGCCTACTTCGCCGCGCAGCTCAAAGAGATGACCGGCGCCGAGAACGAGCAGTCCGTGCTCGAAGCACTGTGGAACCTGACCTGGGCCGGACGGGTGACGAACGACACCTTCGCGCCGATCCGCGCACTCCTCGGCGGCGGGTCGCAGGCGCATCGGGTGACCCGCCGTGCTCCACGGGCGCGGACCTACCGCGGCATGTCCCTGGCACGCTCGACGGCGCGACCGACGACGGCCGGCGGACGATGGTCGCTGCTCCCCACGGCCGAGAGAGATGCGGCACGCCGGGCGACCGTCACCGCCGGTCTTCTCCTCGATCGCTACGGCGTCGTCACCCGCGGCGCGGTGCAGGCCGAAGGCGTGCCCGGCGGTTTCGCCCAGGCGTATCGCGTGCTCGCCGGCTTCGAAGAGGCCGGGCACTGCCGCCGCGGATACGTGATCGAGAAGCTCGGAGCGGCGCAGTTCGCGGCATCCGCCACGGTCGACCGTCTGCGCACGTTCGCCGGACTCAGCGATCCCCCGCCTCGGAAGGCCATCACGCTCGCCGCCACCGATCCCGCGAATCCCTATGGTGCCGCGCTCGGCTGGCCGCGCCGCGAGGGCGTTTCGCACCGTCCTGGACGGAAGGCGGGTGGTCTGGTCGTGCTCGTCGACGGCGAGCTCGTGCTGTATCTCGAGCGCGGCGGCCGCACCGTGCTGTCGTTCAGCGATGACCCGGATGTGCTGCAGGCGGCGGCATCCGACCTGGCGACCACCGCCAGGGCCAGGCGGCTCGACACGCTCACCGTCGAGAAGGTGAACGGCGAAGGCGTCTACGGCACGGTTCTGGCGATCGCGCTTCAGGAGGCCGGCTTCGTCGTGACCCCCCGCGGGTACACCCTGCGCAAAGCCATCTGAGCGGCTGTGCACAACTTCGGACCGACCTCGAGACACGCCACGCAGGCGAACGATTCTGCGGCGTGTCGCCTGCGGCATCCGAAGTTGTGCGCAGCTCTGCCGCCACCACGAGCGCCGCATAGGCTGAATCCATGATTCGCGAGTTCGGTGCCGGAGTCCGCCTGCTGCTGCGGGGATTCGGGATGTGGCGCACTCGGCCGGGCCTGATGGCGCTCGGCCTCATCCCGGCCGTGGTCGCTTTCCTGCTCCTGGCCGCCGCGCTCGTCCCCTTGCTGCTGTCACTCGGCGGCATCGCCGAGTGGATCACCCCGTTCGCCTCCGGCTGGACCGAGCCCTGGCGCGGCGTCGTGCGCGGAGCCGTCGGAATCGTCGTGTTCATCGCCGCGCTGGCGCTGGCCGCCTCCGTGTTCAGCGCCCTCGCGCTCACGATCGGCGATCCCTTCTACGAGCGGATCTGGCGGGCCGTCGAATCCGACCTCGGCGGCGAACAGCCCGTCGACGGAGGCGGCTTCTGGAACGCGCTCGGCGAAGGGGTGCGACTGGTGCTGCTCGGCCTGCTCATCGCGATTCTCGTCCTCGTGGTCGGTCTCATCCCGATCGTCGGCGGAGTCCTCGGCGCGGTGGGCGGCGTGATCTTCACCGGACGCCTGCTGGCGCGCGAGCTCACCGGGCGCGCCTTCGACGCCAGGGATCTGACGCCGCTGGACCGCGCTGCGCTCTTCGCCGGAAGCAGGGCCCGTGTTCTCGGGTTCGGCGTCGCGACGCAGCTGTGCTTCCTGATTCCGCTCGGTGCGGTCGTGGCCATGCCCGCCGCGGTCGCCGGCTCCACGATGCTGGCTCGGACCATGCTCGACCGTTCCGGACGGACTCAGAATCCGCCACCGCCCCCTGTGGGCGCCACCCCGACACCGCTGCTGCCACCTCCGCCGGGCGCCGGGGCGCCACCGGCCGGACCCGTCTGATGCCCGAGGGCGACACCGTTCACCGCACCGCCCGCCGCCTCGACGAGGCGCTGGCCGGAGCCGATGTCACCCGCTTCGATCTCCGTGTTCCTCGCGCGGCGACCATCGATCTGCGCGGCCAGCGCGTGCATGGAGCTGAAGCGCGCGGCAAGCACCTGCTGCTGCGCATCGGCGACAGCACGGTTCATTCGCACCTGCGCATGGACGGCGCCTGGTTCGTCTACCGACCGGGCGAGAAGTGGCGGCATCCGGCGTACAAGGTGCGGGCCGTCGTCGGCACCGAGCAGCGTGAGGCGGTGGGCGTCGATCTGGCCGAGATCGAGGTCGTGCCGACACGCGAAGAAGACAGCCTGGTCGGCCATCTCGGACCGGATCCGCTCGCCGAGGATTGGGATGCGCGGGAGGCGGTGAGGCGACTCGGCGCGGATGCGCGCAGCATCCACGTCGCCATCCTCGATCAGCGCAACGTCGCGGGCTTCGGGAACGAATACGCCGCGGAGCTGCTGTTTCTGCGCGGTGTGCTGCCGACGACGCCGACACCCGACGTCGATGTCGCCGCCCTTCTCGACCTCGGCGTGAGAACGATTCGAGCCAATCGCGACCGGCCCGACCGCACCTTCACCGGTGTCAACCGCCCTGGGCAGACGACGTGGGTCTACGGCCGCGCCGGACGCCCGTGCCGACGCTGCGGAACCCTCATTCAGAGGGGCGAACTCGGGGCCGATCCGACCCGCGAGAGGATCACGTTCTGGTGTCCGTTCTGCCAGAGGTGAACAGCATCCCTCGGCGGGAATGAATCCGCACCACCCGTGGTTGTTGATATATCCGGAGAACTCCGGGCACGGGAGGAATCGTGGGAAAGAACTACGTCGACATCGAGAACGACCAGGGAGCGACGCTGCGTTACCGCAAGCACGCGAATGGCCGGGGTCTCGTCGCGCACGGCGCGAAGGTGCATCCGAGGGCCATGGTGGAAGCGGGCGCGTATATCGAACCGGGCGCGCGGGTCGCCGCCGGGGCGAAGGTCGCTCGCGGCGCGTGGGTGGAACCGGATGCCGTGATCGGCGAAGGCGCCTTCATCGACGCGCACGCGCACATCGGCCAGGGTGCCGCTGTCGGTGATGGCGCACACATCGGCGTCCGCACCGAGGTCGGAGCCGGCGCGCGCATCGCGCGCGGTGCCAAGATCGGCGATGACGAGACGGTGGCGGCAGGCATGAGGATCGCGACCAACCCGAAGGGTCTCTGGCTCGCCGCCTGAGGCGCGCGGCGCTACAGCAGCCGTCGCTCCGAGGCCCACGCGGTCAATTCATGCCGCGAGGAGAGCTGCAGCTTGCGCAGCACAGCGGAGACGTGCGTCTCGACCGTCTTGATCGAGATGAACAGCTCGGCGGCGACCTCTTTGTACGCGTAGCCGCGGGCGATCAGCCGCATGACCTCCTGCTCACGAGCCGAGAGTCGATCCAGTTCGGAGTCGGCGGTCGCCGTCTCCCCGGCGACCGCCCCGAAGGCGTCGAGCACGAACCCGGCCAGGCGCGGCGAGAACACCGCATCGCCGCCCGCGACGGCATGAACCGCGCTGCTCACCTCGACGCCGGATGACCCCTTGGTGATGTAGCCCCTGGCACCGGCCCTGATCACCCGCACGACGTCTGCGGCGGCATCGGAGACGCTCAACGCGAGGAAGCGGGATGCCGTCGGAGCGCTGCCTCTGATCACCGCTTCACCGCCCGCCGCATCCGCCCCCTCACCGCCGGGAAGGTGCACGTCGAGCAGGACCACGTCCGGGGCGGTGGCCCGGATGACCGCGATCGCCGACGGCACATCCGCCGCCTCTCCGACGACCTCGACGCTCGCATCGAGGTCGGCCCGGAGCCCGGAGCGGAAGATCGAATGGTCGTCCACGATGACGACGCGGATGCCGTCAGCCACGGTCATCCCCTGCCGTGTCGATGTGCAGATGCACTTCTGTTCCGTTCTCGTCGCTGCGCACGGTGCCCGTGCCGCCGGCGCGACGCATCCGTCCGATGATGGATTCCCGGACCCCGAGGCGGTCGCTCGGGACGGCGGCGAGGACGAAGCCTCGGCCGCGATCGCGGATGAAGACGTCGACCCCGGTGCCGTTGCCCTCGATGTACACCGAGATCTCGCCGCCGGCATGCCGCGCCGCATTCAGCATCGCCTCGCGCGCGGCCGCCGCAAGCTCTCCGCTCGCGCGTTCGGCGGACAGACCGGCGGAGACGACGTCGATGCGCACGGGATAGTCGAGTTCCAGTCCGCCCGCATAGTCGCGCAGATCGGTCGGCAGATCGCTGTCGGCCGGGGCATCGCCGTCGTACAACCACGCCCGCAGTTCCCGTTCCTGGGCGCGAGCGAGACGAGCAGCCTCGCTCGAGGCACCGGCCCGGTTCTGGATCAGTGCGAGCGTCTGCAGCACCGAGTCATGCAGGTGCGCGGCCATCTCACTGCGCTGCTCCTCACGGATGCGCCGGACGCGTTCCCCGGCGAGCTCCCGCCAGCGGTGGATGAATGTCGACGAGGCCACCGCCATGAGCCCGGCGAGAGGAAGCATCAGGGCGAAGGCTGTTCCACCGAACGGCCGCCCGAGAACGATCAGGAACACCAGCACGAGAAGCGCCACCGCCACGATCCGGATCACCGCCGTGTGCCGCGGCCCTCTCGCGGTGTCGGTGCGATCGATGAGCGTCGCCCACAGACTCGCAGCCGTCGCGAACACCACTGCGCCTGCGAGCGCGAGAGTCGAGGAACTGACAGGAGCGTCAGCACCCCACGAGTCCCCGGCGGCCCATCGGATGCTCACCAGCAGGGTGCCGATACTCGCCGGCACCAGGAGCAGCCATGCGACCGGCGCCCTCCGCGTCGGCGCTGATTCCCCCGGCTGCCAGGGCATGAATACCCAGCACCACGCATAGAGCAGGATTCCTGCCCCGCCGCAGAGGGTGAGAGCGACGAACAGCGCACGCACGGCCCAGAGCGGCGCTCCGAGGTGCCGTGACAATCCGGTGCTGACCCCGGCGACCAGGCATTCGCGATCGCGAGCGAGCGGCGGACGCGGCGGCGGAGCGACCGGCGCGGGTCGCACCGGCACGATCGGAGCCGAAGAAGACATGTCGCCATCCAATCACCCGGAAGGCGACCAGGGCAGACCAGCAGCCGAAGATCAGGGTCGACTCAGGGGAACACCCCATGGTCGAGGCCCGCTGCCGGGCGCAAGGATCGAATCATGACGATTCCGACCGCGCCGCCACCCGCTGCCGATACGACCTCGCCCGCTGCGCCGGTGCCTCCCGCCGACAAGTTCTTCCTCTGGG
Source organism: Microbacterium sp. LTA6 (assembly GCF_045690355.1). Classification (NCBI taxonomy): domain Bacteria; kingdom Bacillati; phylum Actinomycetota; class Actinomycetes; order Micrococcales; family Microbacteriaceae; genus Microbacterium; species Microbacterium sp. LTA6. The sequence continues at coordinate 2,236,284 of NZ_CP147855.1, read as the reverse complement.
TTGCCGACCTCGGTGTCATCCGCTCGGACGGGTGGCTCGGCGGCGTGTGCGCGGGAATCGCCGCACGACTGCGCATCGACCCGCTGATCGTACGCGGCGTGTTCGTCGTCGCGGCGCTGTTCGGCCTGCCGGCGATCTTCCTCTACGCCGTCGCGTGGGCGCTGCTCCCCGACGCCGATGGCCGGGTGCACACCCGTGATCTGCTGGCACAGGACTTCCAGCCGACACAGCTGGGAATCCTCGGCATGGCGGTGATCGGACTGATTCCGACGGCGCCCATCACCGGATCACTGTTCGGTTTCTGGTACGCGGACTGGACCGCCCTGTCGGTGATCGCCTGGATCGTCGGACTCGTGCTCGTCGGCACGCTGATCGTCCTCATCGTGCGCGCTGCGCGCCACACCCCGGGTGCTTCCGCGCCTCGTCCGTCGATGGCTTCCACGAACGATGCGGCCCCGGATGCGTCTCCTGTGCTCGACGGCTCGGGTGCCGTCGAGCACGCGGACGCGCTGGAGTCGGATGCCGGAGCGCTCGCCGATTCGGCGGCTCCGGCATCCGCTCTCCTCACGAGCCCGCCGCCCGCGCCGGCCCCGCTCCCGGAGCGGCCGGAGAACCCGGAAGATCTCGACGCGTGGCGCCGGCAGCACGCAGCCTGGAAGGAGCAGGATCAGGCCTGGCGGCGCCAGCAGCAGGATGCCGAGCGCGCAGCGCGGGACCAGGCTCGGCGCGAGCGGCAGACGGTGGCGGCGGCCTTCGCCGCCGAGGCTGCAGAACGCCGGCGTATCCGGCGCGCATCGAACCCCCGCGCGAGCTTCGCCCTCGTCGCATCGGTGATCGGCTTGGCGCTGGTGGCCGGCGCCGCCGTGGGGCTCTGGTCCGGCGGCGACGAGCGGCTCCGGCTGGCCGTGGGACTGCTCTCCGCGGCGCTCGTGCTCGCGGTGGGAATGATCATCGCCGGTGCACTTCGCCGCCGAAGCGGCTTCCTCGCATTCCTGACCGTGCTGGTGCTGGTCGGAGGTGCGGTCGCGACCGGCGTCGCCACACTGCGACAGTTCACATTCGGCGACGCCTGGGCGAGCAACGCCCATTCTCTGGGGATCCAGCAGCCGTTCGGAAACCTCGACATCACCCTCGACCCATACGACGGCACGCCCCCTTCGATGAGCGTCGAGAAGGGCACCGGCAGCACGCTGATCTCCGTCTCGGAGGGAGTGGAACTCGATCTCGAAGCCACCGTCGGCACCGCCTCGATCGTGTGGAAGCGCGTCGACCCGACGACCGGGACCGTGATCGATGTGGGGACCTGGCAGGCACGCACCAACGGTGAGGACGAACGCGTCTTCGCTGAGACGATCAGCGCGGAGGGCCCGATCGTGACAAGACAGAAGATGACCATCGAACAGACCGCCGGGGAGATCTCCATCACGGTCTACGAACGCAAGGACGGCGAAGAATGAGCATCGACACCATGACACCGATCCCTCCCGCATCCGCAGAGGGATCGACAGCTGACGCGCTGCCGCGCACGCGCTGGGCGGCCGTCGTGTGGGGTGCGGTCTTCGTCACGCTCGCCGGCCTCGGCCTCTGGCTGCTGATCGACCGCGATCGCAGCGATGCCGTCGCCGACTGGGCGCTCGGGATGACTCCTGGCACGATCACCGCCACCGTGCTCCTCTGCATCGGCGCCCTGGTTCTGGTGAGCGGAGCAGTCGGTCTGATCCGTCACGCTCAGCGACGGCATTCGCACTGAACAGCCCGATACCCTGAGGGCATGGCGAAACAGGGCGGCGCGCGCGGCCGCAAGACGGTGCCAGCGCGCGGCACGAAGCGGCCTCTCGGTGCGGGATCCAAGAAGGCGCAGCCCCAGAAGCGCCCGCAGAAGCAGCCGACGGTCGTGTTCGACGCCGCGGTTCCCGTGGAGGAATCCCGCACCTTCCGCCTCGGCGTCGTCCCCGGTGCGACACCCGGCAAGTGGATCGATGCCTGGAAGCAGCGGATGCCGCAGGTCCCGCTGGAGCTGATCCCGATCGAGGCCGCCGGCCAGCGTGAAGCGCTGGGCGATCTGGATGCGGCGCTGATGCGTCTGCCGCTGGAGGACGACACGCTCCACATCATCACGCTCTATGTGGAGACTCCCGTCGTCGTGGCCGCCGTCGACTCTCATCTGATGGCCGTCGACGAACTCTCCGCGGCGGATCTGGCCGGCGAAGTGCTGATCACGCCGGAGGATGACGTCCTCGCGTCGCTCGATCTGCCCGGCACCCTCGCCCCATCCTTTCCGCCGCTTTCGACGACCGAAGAGGCGATCGTCACCGTCGCGACCGGCGTCGGGATCGTCGTCGTGCCGATGTCGCTGGCGCGACTGCACCATCGCAAGGACGTGGGCCACCGGCCTCTTCTCGACGGACCGACGTCGACTGTCGCACTGGTCTGGCCGCGTGAGCGCACCACTGCCGACGTCGAGACGTTCGTCGGGATCGTCCGCGGGCGCACCCAGAACTCCTCGCGCTGACGGCGACGCCGTGTGACGGGCGTTCGGTGACGGCCATCCGCGCTCGTTAGAATCGCCGGATGGCCTCGCTTCTCTATGTCTGCGTGCGCCCGGAGATCGGGGCGGCGGATGCCGAGCACGCCTCGTTCCGGCGAGCGCTCGGCGTGGACGTCGTCGATCGCCTCGATCTGCTCACCGAGTCGCTCGATCCCGTGCGGCTCGCGCACTACCGCGGCATCGTCGTCGGCGGGTCGCCGTTCAATGTGAGCGACGCGACGAAGTCGCCCCTGCAGGCCCGTGTCGAAGCAGACCTCGAGTCCATCGCGGACCGCGCCATCGAGGGCGAGGTGGCCGCGTTCTTCACTTGCTTCAGCATCGGCGTCGTGACCCGGATGCTGGGCGGCGACGTGACGATCGACACGCCGGAGGCCGCGAGCGCCACAGTCATCCGTACGACTGCCGCCGGCGACGCCGACCCGCTGTTCGGCCCCAGCGCTCCCGCGTTGACCGTCTTCACTGCGCACAAAGAGAGCGCGGCATCCGTCCCGCCCGGTGCCGAGCTGCTCGCCACCAACGACGTGTGCCCGGTGCAGGCCTACCGCGTCGGCACGCATCTGTACGCGGCGCAGTTCCATCCCGAGCCCACCCCGCGCGACTTCGCGGATCGGATGACGTTCTACCGCACGACCGGATACTTCGATCCGTCCGAGTTCGACGCGGTGCAGGGACAGGTGCTCGCAGCATCCGTCACCGAGGGCGCCGCTCTCCTGCGCCGATTCGCGGAAACCTTCGTTCCCGGTCGTTGAGCGCCCCTTCGACTCGCTGGCGCTCGCTCAGTGCAGGTCTTCACGAGACGAAACGCGCCTCGCCGACCTTGAGCGCCCGATGAGATCGTTTCGTCTCGTCGCTGCGCTCCTCGCTCAACGGCCGGGGGTTTGCAGCAGCTCGACCCGTTCCCGTAGGTATGTCGCCAGCGGCATGTAGCCGCCGGCGCTGCTCCAGTGCACGGACACCACCGCGTCGACGACGGCGAGCGGACCGGATGACCCGCCGGCGTCCACGGCCGACACATCGACGACGCTCCAGCCGACGTGCACGACCTCGCCCTCGGCGAAGCCCCCGCGCAGCGCCTCCTCGCGGCGAGCCGCACGCGCACGAGCGGATTCCGCCGTGTAGCCGCGCCGGCCGGGGTCGGCCGCCCGCAGCACCTCGGCGGTGGCCAGCACGCGCGTGTCCGTGAGTAGCAGCACGCCGAGATGCCACGCGGAACCGACCCGAACGATACGCCGCCCGCGCCACCGCGAGCTGCGCTCCTCGCCCAGTCCCTCCTGCGGCGCACCGGCCAGCGCGGCCCGCGCCTCACTCAGCAGATCGGATGCCGTCATCACAGTTCTCCCTGCGGCCGCTCGTCGGCGGGCCGGGGGCCGACGACGCGCTCACGGTCCCCGCGCAGCATCATCGCGATGAGCGGGTAGATCAACACGGACAGCATCCCGGCTCCGACCAGCGCGGCGGCCGTCCCGCTGTCGAGCATCCCTCGCTCGACGCCGATCGCGGTCACCGCGACGATGATCGGCAGCCCGGTGGCGGCGAGCATCCCGAGCGCCGCACGATCGCGCACGTTCATTCCCCGCGGCGCCGACAACTGCGCCGCCGACCCGCGGATCACGAGAAGGGCGACCAGGAACAGCGGCACGAGTCCGAGCGCCGCCGGAGACGCGAGCAATGCTGCCAGGTCGAAGTTCACGCCGGTGTAGAGGAAGAAGATCGGCACGAGGAAGCCGAATGCGACGGCTTCGACCTTGCTCTCGACCGCCGCGGCGTCGTCCTTCGGTGCACGGGCCATGATGATGTGCCAGATGGCTCCGGCGACGAAGGCGCCGAGCAGCATGTCGAGATCGAACATCACACTGAGGCCGACGAGTGCGGCGATGAGCAGCAGCACGAAGCGCACTGCGAACTGGTCGGAGGTGTGCAGGGTCACCCGGATGAACTCGTGCAGTCCACCGTGCGGCAGCCGACGCGCCAGCAGCACGGCCAGTCCGGCGAGCACGACGAACGCCAGCAGGATCCCGGCAGCCACCGGCGTCGAGCGCGCGCTGAGGAAGACGGAGATGGCGATGAGGGGCAGGAACTCGCCGACCGCACCGATCACGGTGACCACCTTGCCGAACGGCGTGTCGAGCTCGCGCGCATCGCGCAGGATCGGCATCAACGTGCCGAGCGCGGTCGAGCTCAGCGCGATACCGATCACGATCATGCCGTCGCCCGGCGCGAAGAAGAGACCGACGCCGATGCCGAGCGCGACGCTGATCACCCAGCCGATCGAGGCCCGCATGAGCGGCTTCCCCGACACGGCGCGGAAGTCGATCTCGGATCCGGCGACGAAGAAGAGCATCGCCAACCCGAAATCGCTCAGCTTCTGCAGGATCTCGTGCGGCTCGACCCAGCCGAGCACGGCGGGTCCGGCCAGGATCCCGAGAACCAGCTCGAAGACGATGATCGGAACGCGGATGACCCGGCGCACGCCTCGGGCGAGCAGCGGTGCTGCGACCGCGAGCAGCGGGATCAGCACCAGTCCGACGTCGCCCGCGTTCACGCTCTCAGATTAGCGACCCGACCGCGCGATTCGCCCGGTCGCCGCATCCGCGACAGAATCGACTGACACCCTCTGAGGAGCCCTCATGTCCCAGCCCGATACCGCCCGTCTTCTGATCGCGTGCGACGACCAGCCCGGCATCGTCGCCGCCGTCGCCGGCGTGCTCGCCGAGCACGGTGCGAACATCATCTCGCTCGATCAGCATTCGACGGATGCCGAGGGCGGGCGCTTCTTCCAGCGGACCGTCATCCACCTGGAGGGGCTGTCCGCCGCGCGACCCGCACTCGAGGCGAGCATCGCGACCGTCGCCGAGCGCTTCGGCATGGAGTGGTCGCTGCACGATGTCGCACGCCGCAAGCGGGTCGCGATCTTCGTGTCGAAGTACGATCACTGCCTCATGGAACTGCTCTGGCGCACCCAGCGCGGACAGCTCGACATCGACGTGACGATGGTGGTGTCGAATCACGCTGACCTCGCCGAGTCCGTGCGCTCCTTCGGTGTGCCTTTCGTACACATCCCCTCCGGCGACAAGTCCGCGATGGAGACGCGCCAGCTCGAGCTGCTGCAGGGCAACGTCGACCTCGTCGTGCTCGCCCGGTACATGCAGATCCTCACCGACGACTTCATCGAACGCGTCGGGGCGCCCGTGATCAACATCCACCACTCCTTCCTGCCGGCCTTCATCGGGGCCAACCCCTATGCACGGGCGAAGGACCGCGGCGTGAAGCTCATCGGCGCCACCGCGCACTATGCGACGGCCGACCTCGACGAGGGCCCGATCATCGAGCAGGACGTCACCAGGGTGACCCATTCCGAATCCGCTGCCGAGCTGCAGAGCCGCGGCGCTGACGTCGAACGATTGGTGCTCGCCCGCGCCGTGCAGTGGCACGCGGAGGATCGCGTGATCGTGCACGGCCGCTCGACCGTCATCCTCTAGCGCTCCGGCGCACCGGCGACCAGCTCGGCGAACACGTCGGCCGCGGTGTCGAAGCGCACGAGCGGCGCGGACTGCCCCATCCAGAGCGACTGCAGCTCCCCCAGGTTCTGCTCACCGGCGGCGGTGCGGAAGCGTCCGGTGAGCCAGTTCTGCATCGGGAACGGCGCGATCGTGCCGCTGGCTTCGATCGCGCGCACCACCCGATTCCGCGCGCCGCGCGCGAGTCGCCCGCTCATCGCCCGGGTGAGCACCGTCTCATCAGCGGCTGTCGAGTGGATCGCCGCGCGATGCGCATCGTTCGCCGCGGACTCGGCCGTGGCGAGGAACGCCGTGCCCACCTGCACGCCGGCGGCCCCGAGGGCGAACGCGGCGGCCACCCCGCGACGGTCGGTGATGCCGCCGGCCGCGATCACCGGCACCGAGACGGCGTCGGCGATCTGCGGCACGAGTGCGAAGGTCCCGATGAGAGATTCTTCGGCTGGGCGCAGGAACGAGACGCGGTGCCCGCCGGCCTCGGCGCCGGTCGCCACGATCGCGTCGACGCCGCCGTCAGCGAGAGCCGTGGCTTCAGCAACCGTGGTGGCGGTGCCGATGACACGGATGCCACGGCGATGCGCCTCCTCGACGACCTCCGCCTCTGGCACTCCGAACACGACGCTGAGCGCCGCCGGCGCGGCATCCCAGATCGCCTCCAGCTGCTCGCCGAGCTCGGGGAGGTAGGCGGTCGGCCGCTGAGGCACGTCCACCCCGACCGCTGCGAAGAACGGCTGGAGCGCCTGCGCGAAGATCGCATGCTGCGCGTTCGGCGCGACCTCGTCGCCGGTGGGCAGCCAGATGTTCAGCGCGAACGGTCGGGAGGTGGCTTGACGCAGGGCGGACGCGGTCGACCGGATGCGCTCGCCGTCGTATCCGTAGAGGCCGTACGAGCCCAGGCCGCCGGCGTCGCTCACCGCCGCCGCCAGCGCGACGGAGGAGAGTCCGCCGAACGGGCCGAGGACGATCGGATGCTCGATGCCGAGAAGGGTGCGCAGATCACTCATGATCTGAGGCTACGCCCGGCACGGAGAGGCGAGGCGCGTGCCGGTGCCCGGCTTCAGAGGCCGAGCCGGTCGAGCTGCTCCTCGAAGCGGATCTGCACGTCCTCCGGCTCGGCATCGTCGGTCTCGGCCCAGATCGCGTCGAGCTCCTTCTGCACCGCGTCGGGGAGCGCTGCGAACTTCTCGTCCCACGCTGCGATCGGCGTCCAGTAGCCGACGACCTTGAACCGCGTGGCCGGCAGGCCGAGTTCCTTGCGCAGGTACTTGCGCACGTCGCGCAGGGCGACGGTCTCACCGGCGACCCAGACGTACCCGTCTTCGAGCCGGAGCCGGTCGTCGACGATGCCGCGCAGGATCGGACCGAGCGCGCTCGGCCCGTGGCCGTTGCCGCCGATGACCCAGGTGACCTCGACGTCGCCACCCACCTCGAACGCGACCTGATCGGCTTCGCTCGGCACCTCGAGGACGACCCGCGTCCGCACGCCCTCCGGCGTCTCGGCGGCGATCCGCGCCACCGCGGGGAGCCCGGTCAGGTCCGCCACCAGCACCTGCCAGGTGATTCCCGGCGGCGGCGAATACAGGCCGGTCGGGGAGTTCAGCCCGAGTACATGCCCCGGTTGGGCGCGCGCGGCCCAGGGGCCGGCGACTCCCGCTTCGTGGATCACGAAATCGATGTCGAGCTCGTCGGCATCCGGACGGACGCCGCTGATCGTGTAGGTGCGCATCGGGGCCTCCGGTGCGCCCTCCGGCGTCTCCCACCAGTCGCCGGCCGGCACGGGCAGCGAGACATCGGTGGGGTCTTCGCCGTGCGGGAAGAACACCCGCACGTATTCGTCGCCGATGCCGGTGCTGAGGAAGTCGGCGATGCCGCTGCCTGCGAGCGTCACGCGCACGAGCGTCGGTGTGAGGGTGGTGGTGCTGCTGACGATGCCGCGGTGGATGTTCACGGAGTCTCCGTCTCTTCTGGGGTGGTCTGAGGGGCTGGCGAGCTCGGCGTCTGGACGAGCCAAGAGGAGCGGTATGGTCCGTCCGTCGCGAGGAGTTCCGCGTGGGTGCCGCGCTGCGTCGCCCGGCCGTCGGCGAAGACGATGATCTGCTCGGCACTCGCTGCCTGCTGCAGCCGGTGCGCGATGAGCAGCGCGGTGCGGCCCTGGCGCAGCACCCCGATCGCCTCCTCCACCGCATCGCGATGATGCAGCCCGACATCGGCGGTCGCCTCGTCGAGGATCACCACCTCGGGGTCGGCGAGGAACGCGCGCGCGACAGCGAGTTGCTGGATGCGGCCTTCGTCGAGGGGCACCACAGGATTCGCGGAGGGATCCTCGGCGAGCTCCGTCGCCATCGCATCGACCGCCCACCCCGCCCCGACCGCGCGCAGGGCAGCGACCATGTCGTCGTGGCTCGCCCCGGGTGCGACGAGTCGGAGGTTGTCGGCGATCGTGCCCCGGAACTGGTGCAGTTCTTGCGAGAGGTAGTAGGGGGCGCCTCCGCCCGGAGCGAGGTGCACGCTGCCCGATGTCGGCGGATGGTGGCCGGCGATCACGCGGGCGAGCGTGCTCTTGCCGGACCCGGAGGTCCCGACGAGGGCCGCGGTGCTGCCCTGCTCCACCCGCAGCGTCACCTCACTGATCCCGCGACCGGTGCTCGGGTAGCGGAAGGTGACATCGCGCACTTCGATTCCCGCTGCCTCGATGACCGCTGAGCGCTGCGGCGCAGCATCCGACGCCGACTCCCGCGCCGTGACCGCCGCAGTCGCGAGATCGATGACCCCCACGAGTCGCGCGAGTCCGATGGTCGCCCGCTGGATGTCGTCGAGTCCGAAGATCAGCTGCCCGACCGGGTCGAACAGCCGATGGAAGAGCAGCGCCGCCGTGGTGACCGTCCCCACGGTGATCGCAGCGGCGGAATGCAGCAGGAAGCCGGTGCAGAGGATCGCGGCGAGGCCGACGAGCTCTCCGGCGTTGATCCACCGGAACAATCGGTTCGTCACGCGAACGCCCTCGACCTGCATCCGGATCGAGGATTCGGCGCGCTCCCGCACCCGCTCCAGCGCGTGCTCTTGTTCGTTGAACGCCGTGAGCGTGTCGATGGCCTCGACCGCATCGAGCACCGCCTGACTGCGCGCTGCTTCGCGCACCCGGACCTCGCGGAACACCACGCGGGATCTCCGCAGGAACGCACGGGTGCCGAGCGCATAGAACGGAGCAGCGGCGACGCCGGCGAGAGCGAGCCAGGGGTCCAGAGCGGTCAGCGCGACGACCGAGACTCCGATCGCGAACCCCGCCGAGAGGAGCGTCGGGGCGACGTTCCCTCCGGCCTCCGCCACGGCGTCGACGTCGCCGGTGACCCGCGAGAGCAGATCGGCGCTCTCGCCGTCGTCGATCGCACTCACGGGAAGACGCATCGCCGAGGCGAACACGTCCTCGCGCAGGGTGGCGAGCATGTCCTGCACCAGCCCGGCGAGCATCCGTACCGCCCACAGCATCACGATGGCCGCGCCGATGGCGCCCGCACCGGCGCCGATCACCCAGCCGGCGATGGTGGCGAACCCCGCGCGTGACGAGACGGCGTCGACGATGCGGCCGAGGCATGTCGGCGTCACGATCCCGAGAGCGGATGCCATGAGGAAGAGCCCAGCGACGGCTGCGGCCCTCCCCCGATGCTGTCGCAGCAGCGCTCCGACGGCGGCACGCACGCGGACGCTGGAGGCGATCGGCAGCAGCGCGGCGGTCGAACTCGGATCACTACTCATCTCGAGCGTCCGATCCTTCGGCGGAGAGTTCGACGACCCGATCGCACATGCCGAGCAGCACAGGAGAGGTCGTGATCACGACGACGGTCGAGCTGTGCGCCGAGAGCGCGCGGGCGATGTGTGCCTCGGTGATGGCATCCACGGCCGAGGTCGGCTCGTCGAGCACGAGCACATCGGCGTCCGCGTGCAGGGCGCGAGCGATCCCGATGCGCTGCCGCTGTCCGCCGGACAATCGCCTTCCGGCCTCGCCGACCTGCGCGTCCCAGCCGCCGACCTGCGCGACGGTCTCGTGCAGAGCCGCCATCTCGATGAAGGCGGGGCGCGGGAGGTCCGTCATCGAGCGTCCCCGCACAGCTTCGCTCAGCGTGCCGCTCACGATCGTCTGCCCGTGCGGCGGGGCGACGACGCGGCGGCGGTACTCCACCGGATCCAGATCGACAACGTCCCTGAACTCCCCGTCGACGACGAGCGAGACACGGCCCCGATCCGCGCGCGTGCGCAGGCCGAGGAGACGGGAGAGGGCTCTTGCCGCGTCGCTGTCCGCGGGGCGGATACCGAGCAGCTCACCCGCGCGCACCTCCACGAGCGGTGAACCCGCGGAAGCCGTGCGGAAGGCCAGCACCGCGCCGTTCGGCGGAGTCGTGGGGCGCTCCGGCTCCGATGGCACCTCGAGGAGATCCTCGGCGTCGATGACCTCGGCGAGCCTCTTCGCCGAGGCGAGCTTGTGGATCCAGTTCGAGGGGAACGACCCGGCATAGGCGAGGTAGCCGCTGATGAACTGGGCGAGTCCGAGCACGGTCACCAGCTCGCCGATGCTGATCCTGCCCTCCGCGGCGAACCATGCCGAGATGCCGGCCAGAGCGGTCGTGGCCACGGCTGCGAGGGTCGCGCTCACCGCCTCGTATGCGGCGAGCGATCGGCCGGCAGCCGTTGCGGCGCGACGGGAGACGTCACTCGCCGCGACATAACGCCGCACGGCCTCTTCACGGGCACCGATGCCCACCAGCACCCGGAATCCGCTCATGAAGTCGGCGGCGACCGCCCCCGCCTCGGTCGCCGCCCGCTGCTCGACCAGACCGCGGTTCTCGAGGGGCCGCGAGACGACGCGCATGACGAGCATCATCGCGATGGTCGAGCCAAACACGACGATCGTCGCAGCCGGCGAGATCACCAGCATGGCCAGCCCCGCGCCGATGATCGCAGCGATCGCGGCGCACTGCTGCGCGACCGACCAGGCGACGCCGGCCACCCGGTAGGTATCGGAGGTGACGAAGGTCAAGGCCTCACCCGCGGTCACGGTGCGACGGGAGAGCCGGGGCCGGAGCATCCGGGAGAGGGCGAGGTGGCGCAGCGCCTGCTCGCCGTGTCCGTAGATCGTCACCATGAGGCGGGATGCGGACTGGTAGCTCACGGTCAGCACGAGAAAGGTGCCGACCAGCACGCCGACCCAGATCCCGAGCGCGATCGGGTCAGCAGGGAGCACCGCGCGATCGATCGTCGCGCCGATGATGACGGGGATCGCGGCTTCGGCCAGCGTGTGCACGACGAGGAGCGCCGTCGCAGCGGTGAGAGCGACCCCGCGTCCTTCGGCGGACAGCGCGATACCGAAGAGTCGCCGTGGTGTGCTCGTCACGACGTCCGCCGACCGAGCGGGAGTACGAGCGGTGTTCCCGACACCGGGTCCGTGATCACCATGCACGGAAGGTCGTACACGGCCTCGACGAGCTCGGCGGTGATGATCTCACGAGGATCGCCCTGCGCCACGATGGCCCCGTCGCGCATCGCCACGAGGTGGGTCGCGTACCGCGCGGCGTGGTTGAGATCGTGCAGCACGGCAACCAGTGTGGTGCCGTTGCGGTGCAGGTCGGCGAACAGCTCCATCAGGTCGATCTGGTGCGCGATATCGAGGAAGGTCGTCGGCTCGTCCAGCAGCAAGTGCTTCGTCTGCTGAGCGAGGGCCATCGCCACCCAGACGCGCTGCCGCTGCCCTCCCGAGAGCTCGTCGACGAGCCGGCGCGACAGGTCGGTGACCCCAGTCGCCGCCATCGCTGCGGACACCGCACGTTCGTCGGCGCTGCTCCATGTGCGCATCGCGCTCTGGTGGGGGAAACGCCCCCGGCCGACGAGGTCGGCGACCGTGATGCCGTCCGGTGCGATGGATGACTGGGGTAGAAGCCCGAGCTTGCGCGCGGCTTCCTTCGGCCGGAGGGAGCGCAATTCGTCGCCCTCGAGGTACACGGCGCCGGTGGTCGGGCGCAGCAGGCGGGCGAACCCGCGCAGGAGCGTCGACTTGCCGCACGCATTGGGTCCGATGATGATCGTGAACGAGTCATCGGGAACCTGCAGCGACAGCGCGGAGACGATGGGGATGTCTCCGTACCCGAGTGTGATGTCGCGGGCCAGCAGTGAAGCGGTCATGGGTGTTCCTTTCAGGTGCGGCGCGTGAACTGGGCGGCCAGCAGCCAGGCGAGGTAGACGCCGCCGACCGAGACCGTCACGACGCCCACCGGCACGGCGACGAGTTGGGCGACGGCGTCCGACACGACAACGAGGGCGGCGCCGGTGAGCATCACCGGAAGCGTGCCCATCGGAGTGTTCGAACGGGTGAGACGCTGCGAGATCTGCGGAGCCGCGAGCGCGATGAACGAGATGGGTCCGGCGGCCGCGGTGACGAGGGCGACCAGAGCGACGCCGAACAGCATCGCCGCGAGACGGGTGCGCCCAGGGCTGACGCCCAGCGCGGTCGCCGCGTCATCGCCCATCTCCAGCACCGGGAGCGTTCGATGGAGCGGGAGAGAGAGAACGGTCACGATCGCGAACACGATCGCCGCGGGGATGAGCTGGTCGAAGCCGAGCGAGGCGAGAGAGCCTGCACCCCAGGTCGCCGCCATCATGGCCTTCTCCACACTGACCGAGATGAGGATCCAGGAGGTGAGGGATCCGAGCCCCGCCGAGACGCCGATGCCGACGATGATCAGACGAAACGACGACATCGTGTTCTTGCTCGCAAGGACGTAGACGATCAGTGCGGTGGCGAGACCGCCGACGAGCGCGCCCGCCGCCTTGAACATGTACGTGTTCAGCTCGAGGACGATCATCACGAGCGTCACGCCGAACTGGGCGCCGATCCCGAAGCCGATGATGTCCGGAGACCCGAGCGGGTTGCGGGTGAGGGACTGGAAGATGCCGCCGGCGAGAGCGAGCGCCGCCCCGCACAGCACCGCGAACAGCACGCGCGGGAGTCGCCATTCGAACACCACCTGCCGGATGTCCGGATCGGATGCCGGGTCCGCGATCGCCCGGACGACCGAGCCGAAGTCCACCTCGTACGCGCCGATGGTCATGGAGGCCAGGCCCGCCAGGACGATCACGACGACGAGTGCGGCGCACACGATGACCGAACGCACCGGGATGAGTGCGGCGATACGCGGGGTCTCGATCCGGATCAGGCGATGTCCGCGGTCGACCGGCGCGGATGCGGTGTGCTGTGCTGCTGCGCCCCGCGGGGCGACAGACTTCTGATCGGTGCTCACAGTCCGCTCACCCTCTTGCGGCGCACGAGGACGATCAGGATCGGCGCCCCCAGGAGTGCGGTGACGATACCGACACGGAGCTCACCGCTGGGAAGCACGATACGGCCGAGGATGTCGGCGAACAGCAGGAAGGCCGGACCGATGATCATCGAGTAGCTCAGCACCCAGCGCTGGTCCGGACCGGTGAACCAGCGGACGATGTGCGGGATCATCAGCCCCACGAACGCGATGGGTCCGGCGGCGGCGACGCTCGTTCCCGCCAGCAGGGTGACGGCGATGATCACCATCACACGGGTCACGCGCACGCGCGCTCCGAGCGCCTGCGCCAGGTCATCGCCCAGTGCCAGAGCGTTCAGCGGACGTGCGCACAGGAGCCCGATCAGCAGGCCGATCACGATCAGGGGAACCGCCCAGGTGAGCTGGTCGAGGGTGCGTCCACCGATCGAGCCGACCCCCCAGAAGCGCATGACCTGAAGGGTGCTGTGGTCGCGCAGCACGATCGCGGTCGTGAAGCCCGTGCAGGCTGCACCCAGGGCGACTCCGGCGAGCGTCAGCTTCATGGGCGTGGCGCCCGACGCCCCGAACGAGCCCAGAACGTAGACGAGCAGGGTGAGGATGAGTGCTCCGAGAAGGGCGAAGGGCACATATGCGCCCGGGGCGGTCAGACCGAGCACGCCGACCGCGAACGTGACGGCGAACGATGCCCCGGCGTTCACACCGAGGATGCCGGGGTCCGCCAGCGGGTTGCGCGTGAAGGCCTGGATCAGCCCGCCGCAGACGGCCAGCGCGGCCCCCACCGCGATACCGAGCAGCGTGCGGGGCACCCGAAGCTCCGCGACCATCAGGTGCAGGGGGTTGTCGTCGTCGTAGGCGAAGAGAGACTGCAGCACGGTCACCGGATCGATCGCGCGGTTGCCGACCGCGAGCGAGGCGACGGCGGCGACCACCAGCACCACCACCGAGATCGCGAGACCTGTGATGAGGGTCCCGTTGCGGTGCGGGGAGCCGTCTGCACGACTCCCCGCACCCGTGTCCGAGACATCGGTGCCGTCTTCTGCCGCCAGCGGGATCCGGCGAGAAGCCGGCCGGAGCATCGCCGAGGTCACTTCCCCGCGATGGTCGGCTTGCCCTGCAGCGCGGCGGCGAGGTCGTCGACGTACTTCGGCAGGATGTACTGCAGCGAGAGCACAGTCGGTGCGCTGATCGCCGAGGCCTCGGCGTCGTCCGCGTAGATGACGTACGAACCGTTGGCGATCGGGTCCCAGCGCGACACGACCTTGTTCTCCACCGTGTACGTGCCCTCGGCGGCGCTGCCGCCCCAGGCGGCGAACAGATCGGCCGGGACGTCGTAGAGCTTCTCGAGGCTCACGCCCGTGTACCAGTTGTCGCCCTCGGCGCTGGCGAGAAAGCTGTCCATCGCCGAAGTCGAGGTGAACCCGAGCGCTTCGGTGATGCGCACGCGCGGGTCGTACTCGAGGTAGACGCCGAGATCGGTGCCGCCCTCGTTCAGGGTCAGACCCCAGACGAACGTCTTGTCGTCGAACTCGGGGTGCTCGTCGGCGAGCGAGGTGATGAGATCTTCTGTCTCGCCGATCAGCTCCTCGGCCTTGGCGTCCTCGGACATCGCCGCGCCGATGGTGCGCGTCATGCCCTCCCAGGTGCCCGGGTTCCAGGGTCCCTCGATGTAAGGGATGGTCGGGGCGATCTCGCTCAACCGGTCGTACTCGATGTCGGTGACTCCCGAGTAGAGGCTCAGGATGAGGTCGGGCTTGAGCTCCTTGATCGCCTCGTAGTTCGGGCCGTCCTCGACGAAGGGGATGATCTCTGGAGTGTCGCCGTACTCCTCGGTGACGAAGTCCTCGAACCACGGCTGATAGCCGCTCTCGTCAGCACCCCACACCTCTTCGATGCCGACCGGGTTGGTTCCGAGAGCGGCGACGATATCCGGAGTCATCCAGCCGAGGGCGACGATACGCGTGGGCTTCTCGGGGATCACCGTCTCACCGTGGGCGTGCTCGATGACCACGCCGTCCGTGGCCGCGGCTGCGGATCCGGAGTTCTCCTCCGGTGCCGAGCACCCCGCGAGGGTGAGGGCTGCGGCGACGGCTGCGGCGACGAGCGCGGCACCTCGCCGGATCTTCGGGCGCGCAAGAGCGTGCGTCATGATTCTCCTTCGGGATGGGGAGGGGGTGTGCCGCGTCAACGCAGCGAGAAGTTAGGTAAGCATGTCCTAACTATTCGATGGTAGAACGCGGATGCGGTGCTCAGTGTCGAAGGATC
The DNA here is from genome assembly GCF_045690355.1 of Microbacterium sp. LTA6. NCBI lineage: Bacteria > Bacillati > Actinomycetota > Actinomycetes > Micrococcales > Microbacteriaceae > Microbacterium > Microbacterium sp. LTA6. The sequence continues at coordinate 2,220,655 of NZ_CP147855.1, read as the reverse complement.
GACGACTTGTGTCGAAGAACCGACAACTGTCGTGAACCGGACCGGCTCGACGTCACCGCCAGTACGTCTGGTGAGCGGCATCGGCCTGCACACGCGCGACGTACTGCCGCGGCGTGAGACCGAACCGTTGCTTGAATGCCGCGGAGAAGGCGCTCGTCGTCGCGTAGCCGCAGCGGTGCGCCGCCGCCCCGATCGGCGTACCGGCGACGATCAGTCGCGCTCCGAGGGTCATCCGTACGCCGGTGCGCCACCGCCCGAAGCTCATGCCCACGTCGTTCTGGAAGATGCGCAGAACGGTTCGTTCGTGCAGCCCGTGCGCCAGGAAGAGATCCTGGGTGCTGAGCGGATCGCCGGGGTCCGCGAGCACCGCCTGCACGAGCGGAGCGACCCGTTCGTCGGCCGGCATCGGCACCTCACCCCATTCGGTCGCGGCCTCCGGCAGGGGTTGCTGCAGCATCTCGATGAGCACCGATTGGATGCGCACACGCAGGTCGGTCGGCATGTCGTTGATGCCCAGGTGGAGGAGCATCTCCTGCACCGCGCGCGGAACGAGCACCCGCGTGACGTCGTCGATCGGGGCGATCAGCGACGAGTCGGGGATGTAGGTGTAGCAGCCGGTCGAGTCGGATTCGTGGTGGGCCGTGTGCGGGGTGTGCGCGGGGATCCACACTCCCTGCCCCGGCGCGAGGCGCCACATCGCATCCTGCAGGTGCACCCACACCGTGCCGCGGTAGCACCAGGCGAGCATCGCGTCCGCGTGCGAATGCGGAGGCGAGAGCGGTCGAGTGCCGGTGTCCTCACCTGTGACGACCCCGGTACCCATCAGGTACGGTCCGGTCACGGTCGACGGATGCGAAGGGCTCGCGGCCCAGTCATCCTGCCGGTAGGTGATCATTGCGTGCTCCAGGAAGTCGGCTTGCCCCGCCGTCGCGACGCAGAGTCGCCGAGAGTGCCGTCCCCGCGATGCTAGCTGGCTTCCGCGACCGGGTTCTCGGCCGACGACTCGACCACGAGTGCTACCCTCGCAGCGAAGGGAGCGCACACATGGGCGAATGGTTCGGGCAGATGCTGAGCATCGTCCTCACCGCGCTCGGCCTCGTCTCCACGCCGGATGCAACCGCCCTCGGGCTCGCCATCGCCGTCGTCGCGGTCGCCGTTCTCGCCCTCGCCATCACGCTCAGCGCACTTCCCACCGGAGGCGGCGGTTCGCCCCATCCGCGTCGCGCGATCGATATCGGAACCCTCCTCACTCAGAGCGATCCGGATGCCGCTGGCCATCCGCGTCCTCGTGCGCCGGGAGTCGTGCCCGCCGCGTAACCCGTCCTTCCTGGCTCGGGAAACGCGGCCTCGGCCGACCCTTCCCGATGCCACGAACGGACCCTCATGGACCCCTTTGCCTTTCCACCCCTCGCCGCGCTCCTGAACGCCGCCTACGGCGCCCTCGCCGGCCTCTCCACAGCTCTCACGCCTGCCCTCGGCGGCATCGCCGCCGCCGGCGCCGTCGTTCTCGTCACCCTGCTGGTGCGCGCACTCCTCATCCCTGTCGGGGTCTCGCAGGCGAAGGCCGAGCAGACCCGCTCGCGCCTCGCCCCCCGACTGCGCGAACTGCAGCGGCGGCACAAGAAGAACCCCGAACGGCTGCAGCGCGAGACCATGGCGCTGTATCGCAGCGAGAACACCTCGCCTTTCGCCGGGATGCTGCCCGTGCTCGCCCAAGCGCCGGTGATCGGCATCCTGTACACCCTGTTCCTGCGACCCGAGATCGCCGGGCATCCGAACGCGCTGCTCTCCCACGACCTGCTCGGCGCTCCGCTGGGCGCGAGTTTCGTCTCGGTCGTGTTCGGCGGCTCCGCCGACGCAGCGACCATGCTCGTGTGGGGCACCCTCCTCGCGCTCATGATCGCCGTGGCCGAAGTCACCCGCCGAGTGTTCCGACCGGCCCCGGTCGACGACTCGCCGTTGAACTCGCCCGGCATGCTGCGCATCATGGCGGCCATGCACTATCTGACCGCCGTTTTCGCCGTGCTGGTCCCGCTCGCCGCGGCCCTCTATCTCGCCGTCACGGTCGTCTGGACGCTCGTCCAGCGGATGCTGCTGCGCAGGCGGTTCCCGCTGCCCGACGCGGCATCGCCTCGACGCGCCGGTCGTTGAGCGAGGGAGCTTGCGACCGAGACGAAACGCGTCGATCCGCGGTCGGCATCGGATCAACGCGTTTCGTCTCGCTGGCGCTCGCTCAACAACCGGGTGGGGACGAGCGGTCAGTCCGGGAGCGGGATCGTCCCGGTGAACACGGTGGGCGGGTCGTCGACGTCCTTCGCCTCGGCATCCGCTCGCCGCCGTGCATGTCGCACACCGAGAGTCGTTCCGACGCTCGCCACCACGACCAGACCGACGGCGGCCAGCCGCAACGGTGTCGCGTCCTGACCGAGCACGAGCCAGCCCGCGAGGATCGCGAACGCGGGCTCGAGGCTGAGCAGCACCCCGAACACCCGCTGCGGGAGACGGCGAAGCGCGGCGAGCTCGAAGCTGTACGGGATCACCGACGACAGCACGGCGGTGAGAACTGCCAGCAGAATCAGCTGGCCATCTGCCGCGATCGTGATCGAGGCCGGCACACCGAGCGGCAGTAGCAGCACCGCGGCGACGACCAATCCGACCGCCAGCCCCGCGCTACCAGGGATGAGCGCACCGACGCGCGCGCTCATCCGGATGTACATCACCCAGAAGCCCGCCGCGATCAGGATGAAGAGCACACCGAGCGGATCGAGCGGATCGGCACCGATCATCCCGTCGATGCCCAGCAGCGCCATGCCCAGCAGCGCGACGCCGACCCAAGCGGCGTCGGCGAGGCGGCGGGTGAGCACGGCGGCGAGGATGAGAGGGCCGAGGAATTCGATCGCGACAGCGGGACCGAGTGGAATGCGGTCGATCGCGGCATAGAAGAAGCCGTTCATCCCCGCCAGTGAGAGCCCGAAGAGCGCCGCGGCGATCCACTGCGTGCGGGTCCAACGGCGTGGTCTCGGGCGCACGATCACGACGAGGAGCAGTGCGGCGATCGCGATGCGCAGCGAGGTCACGCCCCAGGCGCCGAGCACCGGGAAGAGCTGAGTCGCGATGGCGGCGCCGAAGGGCAGTGACAGGCAAGACCCGACGACGAGCGCGACACCGAGGAGAGGACGAGGCGACGCGTTCGATGGCACGTACTCCACCCTGGGGCATCACCCGGCGCCGCGTCCATTCGGCGCGGGGCGGTGCGGCGCTTGTTCTAGAGGTGCTTCCCGCCCGTCACCGGGAGCACGGCACCGGACACGTACGACGATTCGTTCGAGGCGAGGTAGACGTAGGCTCCGGCGAGCTCAGCGGGCTGTCCGGCCCGCCCGAGCGGCGTGTCCTGCCCGAACGACGCCAGCTTCTCGGCATCCCACCCTGTGGCGGGGATCAGCGGCGTCCAGATCGGACCGGGCGCGACGGCGTTCACGCGGATGCCCTTGGGCCCCGCCTCTTCGGCGAGCGCCTTCACGAAGGCCACCTGAGCCGCCTTGGTCATCGCGTAGTCGATGAGTCCAGGCGAGGGGTTGTACGCCTGGATCGATGCGGTGACGATGATGCTGGCACCCGCTTCGAGCTCGGGGAACGCCGCTCGCGCGGAATACAGGAGCCCGAACAGGTTCGTCTCGAAGACCCGGCGCATGTCCTCGGTGCGGAGGCTCTCGAAGCCGTCGATGTCGTGCTGATACGCCGCGTTCAGGACCAGGATGTCCAGGCCGCCGAGTTCACGGCGCGTCCGGGACACGGCATCCGATGCGAACGACTCTTCTCGCACATCGCCCGCGAGGCTCACACCCTTCCGTCCCGCCGCTCGTACCTGTTCGAGCGTCGCGTCGGCATCCTCCTGCTCCTCGGTCATGTGCACGATCGCGACATCCGCACCCTCTCGGGCGAAGGCGATCGCGACCGCGCGGCCGATGCCGGAGTCTCCGCCGGTGATCAGCGCCCGCCGCCCCTCGAGGCGGCCATGGCCGACGTAGCTCGATTCGCCGTGGTCCGGCGTCGGACGTGTCTCGTCGGTCAGCCCCGGCTGATCCTGCTGCTGCGGAGGGAAAGGGCCGCCCGTGTGCAGCGTGCGGGGATCGGAGGTGTTCTCTGCCATCGTGATGTCTCCTCGAGTCATGGGTCCGGTCAGACGAGCATCCGATACCCCGACCGGTGAGCCCCAGGGGGTTGACACACCTTCGGCTATTCCGGCATCACGCGGGAGTTGGCAACGCGAGCGCTGACGAAGCGCTAGAGCGGCGGCGTGACCGGCAGGTCCGGACTGCTGGGCGCTTCGCCGGTCTCAGCCGGCTCTGGCACGAGGTAGAGACCGCTCGGTGCATTGGCCGTGAAGGCCAGTGCTTCGATCCAGGCCCGGTTGATCGACGGCTGCCTGCTCCCGAAGTACTTGAAGACCAGAGAACTGCTCGGCTGGATCCACACGGTGGTGCGTCCACCGCCGACGCTCGCATCTTCTCGCCAGCTGAACGGGAACGGCTCACCCCGGCGCAGCTTGGCCGTGATCACGAGTTGCAGATGCGTGAGAGCACGGTCCTCGATCTCGGTCTTCACGCCGCCCTCGTAGATGAACTTGCCCATGCAGATTCGCCCTTCCGTCTCTAGGGGATTGTCGGATTCAACCCTCATGCGTAGCGTAAGCCTTATGGGCATGCTCTTCTACGGCGGCACGGCCGACCCCATCCTGATCGAGGACCGAACCCTCGCGCATCTGAAGGTCGTCATCGCCACCAAGCTTCGTCGTAACGAGAGCTTCACCCTGTCCTGGAAGCACTCCGATGATCATCCGCCCGGACGATCGACGATATGGCTGCATCCGTCCATCCCCCTGCGGTTCGTCTTCGACGAGCCGGAGCCGCCGAAGCTGCACGTCGAATGGATCACGGCCTTGGCGAATTCCGCGAACACCAGTGGCGGTATCACGTTGGTCCCCGAGCACACGACGCCCCCCGACGGAGTTGACGCCGCGTCGTCGTGAAGTCAACCCCCTCGGCGAGGTGGGCGGTCGCGTCTAGCGTCGTCAAGCAGACCCGCTGAGGAGGCGCCCCATGGACGAGAACCGCACCGATGAGAGTGAAACGCTCGACGGAAACACCCCCACCACGACCCACGCCGAATGGGGTGCGGGCAACCCGCACCTGCTGATCACCAGGGATGACGAGCGGACGGAGCATCCGCTCGATGTCGATGTCGTCCGGATCGGCTCTGCCGGCGGCAATGAACTGCAGCTCAGCGACACCGATCCGGTGCATGCGACGATCCAGCACGACGAGCGCGACGAGTACGTTCTGACACTGCACGGCGAAGGCGAGATGAATGCCCAACCGGATGCAGCCGCGACCCACGCGGGCGAGCGCACTCAGACCCTCCGCACCGGCGCGCGCTTCACCGCGGGGCCGTGGACCTTCGTCTTCGCGCGTGAGGAGTACGCCGATCACGGACGACCCTACGGCGGGCGTCTGGGCGGCGAGTACTCGGATCAGCGGCTGCAGCCACCGCGTCCCGACTACCGGGACGACGCGCACCCCGACCACTGAACCGCGTTGGCGGGGTTGACGCACGCACGCCGCCTTGTCAATGCCCCTCGCGAGTCGCGCCATTGCCCTTAGCGTCGATCGCAGAAGGAAAGAACATCGAATGGCACGAGAGGGAGAGCGCAATGACCACCGCACGCGACATCATGACTCCGAGCCCCCGCTGCATCGGCGAGAACGACTCGCTGCGCATCGCCGCGAACATCATGTCCGACCTCGACGTGGGGTCCCTGCCGATCTGCGGAGAGGACAGCAAGCTGAAGGGAATGCTGACCGACCGCGACATCATCGTGCGCGCCGTCGCCGTCGGTCTCGACACCGAGACCACTCCGGCCAGTGCGCTCGCTCAGGGAAAGCCGGTGACGGTCGACGTCGACGACAACATCGACGTCGCACTCGCGCTGATGCAGAAGCACCAGATCCGCCGGGTACCCGTGATCGAAGACCATCTGCTCGTCGGAATCGTGAGCCAGGCCGACATCGCCCGGTCGCTCTCGGCCGAGCAGACCGGCGAGACGGTCGAGAGCATCTCGCAGTGACCGAGGCTTCGAGCGTGGATCACATCGATCGCCTGAGCGAACTCGCGGCCAGCCGCCGGCTGCGCGTCTGCGTGGCGGAGTCTCTCACCTCAGGGCAGCCGGCGACGCACGTCAGCGCCCGGGAATGAGGCCGATCCGCAGCGGAGCATCCGGAGCGGATGCCGCGCGCAACGCGTCGTCGATGGCGGTCAACGGCCGGACGTCGCCGACGACGTCGGCGAACGGGTAGGCGCGACCTCGGCCGGCGAGGAACGCGACAGCTTCCGCGAGCTCGACGCCGGTGTAGTTGTGCACTCCGGTCACGGTGATCAACCGACGCACGATGCTCTCGGCATCCAGCGCGACGGGTTCTGTCGGGAACACGCTGCCGACGAGCACCACCGTGCCACCGGTGTCGACGCCGGCGAGCGCCTCGGCGACGGCATGACCGGATGCTTCGATCACCACGTCGGGATCGCGGCCGAGCGACCGCGCGCCGAATCGGGTGGCCAGCTGGCTGCGCGACGCGTTCGGGTCGCGCACCTCGACGGATGCTCCCTGCTCGGTCGCTATCGCCGCAGCGGACAGCCCGACGAGGCCGGCCCCGTGGATCCGTACTGCGGCGCCCTCGAGATCGCGATCGCGGCCGGCGCGGGCCACGGCCGCCCACGCCGTCGCCGTCGCGCACGACGCCGGCGCCAGCACGGCTGCCGGCAGCGACTCCGGAACGCGCACGATCGCCGTGCCCTCTCGCAGCTGCACGTGACTGCCGAATGCGCCGGTGAGGTCGCCGTGCGCGCCGATGCGCTCGTGCCCGTACTTGCCGAGCGTGCGGCACTTCTGCGGCATCCCGCGCAGGCAGCGATCGCAACTCGCGCAGGACACGGTGACCGACCACACCACGCGATCGCCGATGCGCAGCGGCGTGCCGTCGACGGCGGCCGCTCCGGCGTGCCCCGTGGCGATCACCCGGCCGACGCTCTCGTGGCCGAGCACCAGCGGCGTGGGCGCCGTCCGCCGTCCGAGCACCGTGTGCACATCGGAGCCGCAGATCGTCGACATCTCCACCGCGACGAGCACGTCGCCGTCGGCGAGCGCCACGCCGGGAACCGCGATCGTCTCGTGCGGATGCCCCTCCCCGACCCACACCATCGCCGTTGCGGACGGGCGCAGCGCGACGTCGGTACGCGGGACGGAAGGCCGAATCAGAGCCGAGCCCATGTCAGACGCTCGACTCTCAGTGCGTTGTGCTCAGGCGAAGCAGTCCGCGCTCGGCGAGCGCGCCACGGAGTCCGGTGACATCGGGGAGCACGATGTCGGCACCCGCCGCGGTGAGCGTTGCGTGATCGTGCGCACCGCTGAGAACACCGGCGACGAATCCCGCACCGGCTCGGCGGCCGGATTCGACGTCGCTGATCGTGTCACCGGCGACGGCGACCGCGGCGACGTGCGACGTCTGCGTGCGGATGATCGCCGTCAGAACCATGTCTGGCGCGGGACGGCCGCGACCGGCATCCGCCGGCGAGAGTGCGAAGTCCACGAGGTCGCGCCAGCCGAGACCGTCGATCAACGTGTCGCGCGTCACCGGCGCGAAGCCGGTGGTGAGCACGACGGTGAGACCCGAGTCGCGCAGACCCTGGATGGCATCGGCCGCGCCGGGGATCTCGGAGACGCCCTGCTCGGAGACGATGTCCGCGTAGGCCCCCTCGAACGCGGCCGTGGCGCGCTCGGCCGCGGCGACATCACCCGCGGCGAGGTGCGTGAACACGTCGATCTTCGACTGGCCCATGGTCGCCCTGACGTACTCGAGGGCGTCGTGCCACGGCATCCGGTCAGCGACGCCGGTCTGCTCTGCAGCGCGCTGGAACGCCTGCTCGACCACCCCATCGTCGAGCACCGTCGTGCCGGCCATGTCGAGCACGACGAGTTCGATGGGGGCGAATTCGAGCGGAGTGGTCATGATGTTCCTTCCATTGCGGGTGTCCACCCGAAGGTGGCGGTGAGATTCTCTTCAGCGAGCCCCAGACCCGTCGTCATGCCGATACCGCTCGTGGCGGCGAGGACCAGCACGCCGGGTACGTCGGATTCGATGACGAATTCCCCTGGTCCCTTCGCGTAGACGCCCTGCCAGCGCTCCAGCACACGAGGCGCGGGCATCTCGAACAGTTCCTCCGCCTCGGTGAGGAACGCCGCGAAGGCCGCCTCCGGCTGGAACGGTGAGGGCGCAACCGCGGCCACGTGCGAGTCGCCGACGATGAGGGTGCCGTCCGGCAGCTGGGTGTACATCTGGTTGAGGTCGAGCGCCGCGAGGTCCGGTCTCTCAGAGTGCAGTCGCTCGCGCAGGGCGGTCGCCTCGGGTCCGCCGGTGAAGCGTCCGTAACGCAGCAGCGACCACCCGGTGAGCAACGGCGCCCCGAGCGGACGCGGCAAGGACACGGCGACGCGCATCATGTCGAGCGAACAGCGGACGACGCCACGTCGTTCGGCGATCTCAGGAAGCAGCTGGTCGACGTCGTGGTTCACGGCCACGACGATGCTGCCGGCCGTGATCGAGCCGCGACTGGTCTCGACGATCCCCGTGGTCACCGCGGTGACCGCCGTGCGGAATCGGAACTCCACGCCCAGACTCATCAGGTGACGGACGATGGCCCCTGCGGCGGATCGTGGATCGGTCTGCAGGTCGGTCTCGATGTGCGCGCCGCCGACGAGCCCTTCGGCCCGAAGCGGGGCGAGACGGAGCAGCTCGTCTGCCGCCAGCATCCGCATCCCGCCGTCACGCGTCGCCGCCTCGAGTACGGCGATCTCGTCGTCGTGCCTGGCGGCGACCAGGGTGCCGGACTCGCGCAGCCAGAAGCCGGCGTCGTGGGAGAGACGCAGCCACAGCTCGCGCGAGGTGTCCGCATAGCGGCGTGCTTCGCCGGACTGCGCTCCGATGCAGAGGTGACCGAAGTTGCGGATCGTCGCACCGACCGGGGCATCGGTGCGGTCGACGACGACGACGCGGAGTCCCCGGCGCACGGCGGCGTAGGCCGCACCGAGTCCGACGATGCCGGATCCGACGACCACGACATCGGCATGGTTCTGGGTTGCATTCATCGGCGCGTTCATCGGAACACCTTCCGCATCCACATCGCGAGGCCTTCGACGACGAGAACGGTGACGAGGATCATCAGGACGATGGCCGTCACGGTCTCGTAGCGCGACCCCTGGCTGGCATTGAGCAGGTAGTAGCCGACTCCGCCGCCGCCGACGATACCGAGGATCGTCGCCGCGCGGATGTTGGTGTCGAGCATGTAGAAGCTGTGTCCGATCAGTGCCTGCATCCCCTGCGGGACGGTGGCCGAGGCGTAGGTCTGCAGACGACTGGCACCCACGGCGCGCAGCGCACGCTCCGGGCCGCGGTCGACCTCTTCGAAGGAGTCGGCGATGAGTTTGCCGAGAAGTCCGATGCCGCCGATCGCCAAGGCGATGACACCGGCCTGGGCCCCGAGTCCGGTGATCACCACGAGGACGATGGCGAGGATCAGTTCGGGGATGCCGCGGATACCCACCAGGAGGAATCTGGCCGTTGCACGCACACCCGAACCGGGGGCGACGTTCGTGGCCGCGAGAGAGCCGAGAACGATCGAGGGAACGAGGGTCAGCACGGTCGCAGCCAGCGCGATCGACACCGTCTCGCGCATCGCCTCGAACATCGCCGAAGCTTCGTAGCTGCCGAACGACGGCGGCCAGAACTTGGCGGCGACCTCGGGGAGTTTGCCCCAGAAGGTGAAGAAGTCGAGCCAGTTGATCTGGCTGACGACGACACTCCCGATCACGACGAGCACGGCGACGACGCCGCCGATCGTGTTGCGCACGCGCTCCGCCGTCCACGGGCGGCGAACCGCGGTTGTCGGGCTCGTCGCCCACGCCGCACGCGAGGACGACGACGTCCCCGCCTCCGCGTCCTGCAGGCGCGGGTGGATGATCCGGTCGATCCAGGAGCGCGTGTGCCTCTGCTGCCCGAGCATCGCGCCGCGGACCAGGCTGGAGACGATCTCCATCGCGATGCAGAGGAGGAAGATGACCAGGGCGATGCCGAGGCCCTTGCCGTAGTTCAGCGACTTGAAGGCGTACGACATCTCCAGGCCCAGGCCGGCGACGCCGACGTAGCCGAGCACGACACTGCCGCGGAGGTTGATGTCGTTGCGGTGCAACACGGTCGCGACCCAGCTGGGCAGCACCTGAGGCAGGATGCCGGAGGCGAACTCCTGCATCTTCGTGCCGCCGGCGGCACGGATCGCCAGACGAGGCCCTTCGTCGACCTGCTCGATCGCATCGGCGAACATCTTCGAGATCATGCCGATCGAGTGGATCCCGATGGCGAGGATGCCGGGAAGCGTCCCCAGCGAGAACATCAGCACGAAAGCCATCGCCAGGACGACATCGGGCAGCGCGCGCGTGAACACGCCGACGAAACGGGCCGCCGCACGCCAGCCGTTCCCCGGCGTCGTGTTCGACGCGGCGAGGTAGGCGATCGGCACGGACAGCACGGCGGCCAGCAGCGTGCCGACCAGCACGAGGCCGACGGTGAGCGCGATCAACCAGACGAGGTCGCCCGGCTCCGGGAAGGAGAGTCCGCCGACGCGGCCCATGAAGTTCTCGGCGTTGCCCCAGCTCTTGATCATCGCCGGAATGGAGATGCCGACCTCGTTCACGGCGAGCACACCGACGACGACGAGCGTCAGGAGCGTGAGGGAGGCGGCGATCCGCTCCGGGGAGATCGGGCGTTTCGGGGCGCGATCCGCGACGCCGGATGACGCCGCGCCCGGCCGCTCGGCGAGGAGGGTCACGAGACGCGCTCCTGCACCTTGACTCTGGAAGCCTCAGCCTCCTCCGAAGCCGCCGAGACGTCGCCGGCATTCGCCAATTCGATCGAGACCGCCCTGAGCTCAGCGGTCGTCGTCGCGACCCGGCCGTAGATCTCCATGACCTCGGACTTGGTGAGGTCGGTCGTGGGTGTGTCCAGGACGACCTCGCCGTGGCGGAGGCCGACGATCCGGTCGGCCCAGGTGATCGCGAGATCGACCTGATGCAGGCTGCAGACGACGGTGAGGCCCTCGTCGGCGGCGATCTCGCGGATCAGGGCCATCACCTGGTCGCTGGACTCGGGATCGAGCGATGCGACCGGCTCGTCGGCGAGGAGGATCTCCGGTTGCTGCATCAGGGCGCGTGCGATGGCGACGCGTTGCTGCTGCCCGCCGGACAGGGTGTCGCTGCGCTGATACGCGCGGTCGAGCAGACCGACGCGGTCGAGGTGCTCGAGAGCACGGATCTTCGCCGCCTTCGAGTAGCCCCAGAGACCGAGACGCGGTCCGCGCACGCCGGAGAGCGAGCCGGTGAGCACGTTCTCCAGCACGGTCAGGGAGGGAACCAGCTCGAACTGCTGGAAGATGAAGCCGACGCGGCTGCGCAGGCGCCGCAGGTTCTTGCCCCGAAGAGCGGGAACCTGCGAGCCCAGCACCTCGACGGAGCCGGAGGTGGGAACCTCCAGTCCGTCGAGGTGGCGCAGCAGCGTCGACTTGCCGGAACCGGAGAGACCCAGCAGCACCACGATCTCGCCGCGGGCGACCTCGAGCGAAGCATCCTTCAATGCCGTGGTCGACCCGAAGGTCTTCGTCACGCCGGTCAGACGGATGAGGGCATCGGATGCCGCGGTCATGGTGTTCGCGCTCATGGTCAGGTCTCCAGGGGTCTCAGCTGTTCAGGGGCGATCCGGGTGGATCAGCCCTGGCACTGCTCCGCTTCGGTCTCCTTGCAGATGTCGCGGATGAGGTCGTAGTACTTGTCATCGACCGGCTTGGTGGCGTAGAAGACGCTGCGGAACGCGTCGCTGTCTGCGCTGTCGATGCCGGCGGCGATGATGTCGTCGATCGTGACCTCGGCGAGACCGTCGACGAGCTTCGAGGAGACGTCGTCCGGAAGCGTGGACGAGTACACCAGCGGCGCACCGGGGACCATGGTCTCGTCGATGACCTTCACGGCATCCGACTTCTCGACCTCGGAGTCCTCAGCGAAGCCGACCTCGCATTCGACGCCCTCGCCCGTCTTCTGCACGCTCACGTCGTGCTTTCCGGCGAACACCGGGGTGATGTCGGTCTTCGGGTCAATGCCGGCCTTGAGGAGGTTGTACGACGGGAAGAGGTATCCCGACGTCGAGGACGGGTCGACGAAGCAGACCTTCTTGCCCTTGAAGTCCGCGATGCTGGAGATGTTGCTGCCCTTGGGGACGATCGCCTGCGAGAAGTAGCCGGGCTCCTGGCCCTCTTCGGTGACGATCGAGGAGATCGGGGTGAGCTTCGCGCCGTTGTTGGTCGCGGTGACGTAGGTGAAGCCGGAGAAGGAAGCGACGTCGACCTTGCCGGCGACGGCCGCCTCGATGAGAGCGGCGTAGTCGGTGGACTCGTGGTACTCGACGGTCTTGCCCGTGAGCTCGGCGATGTAGTCCATCAGCGGCTGGTAGTTGGTCTCGGTGTCGACGGAGTCGGGCACGACTCCGAAGACGAGGGTGTTCTCGTCGACGGCGAAGCCGCTGGCGGCGGAGGACTCATCGGCGCCCGGTGTACCGGTGGCCTCGGCCGAACCGGAACAGGCGGCGAGGCCGAGTGCGAGGATCGCGACGCCGGCGAGGGCGGGGAGAGCGCGGAGCTTCATGAGGACCTTTCAGGGTGGGTGGGGTGATCCACGAGCAACTCTGACAGGAGGGCGATCGAGAAATATACCTAACTTGGAACTGTTCAACGGCTGTTTACCCGGATTTTGCCCGGGTGAACATCGACAGAACAGGGCAGTCATTCCCAAGAAGCCAAGTAGTATGCCTATGTGGCAGAAGCTGTGTACACCCAGATCGCCGACGACCTCCGAGCGCAGATCGCGGCGGGCACTCTGCGCCCCGGCGACGACGTTCCGACCGAGGCGGAGCTTGCAGAACGCTGGCGCACGTCTCGCGGCCCGATCCGGAACGCGTTGGCCGCGTTGCGGACGGACGGACTCATCGAGACGAGCCGCGGACGGCCCGCGCGCGTGGTCGCCCGGAAGGCTAATCAAGCAGTGGATGTCTCGGTGCCGTTCACGCGCTGGGCGCGACAGCTGGGTGTGAAACCGGGCGCCCAGACCCAGGAACTGAGCCTTCGCCGGGCCGGTACACGCGCCGCGGCTCTGGGGGTCTCCCCTGACGACACCATCGTGAGCGTCACGCGGCTGCGGCTGCTCGACGGTCGCCCGACGATGCTCGAGCGACTCTTCTACACCGAGGCCGTGGGGCGTCGACTGTTCGACGTGGATCTCGACACGGTGTCCATCACCGAGTACCTCACCGCGCAGGGGCATCCGATCGTCGGACTGCAGCACGAGATTGACGCCGTGGCCGCGGACGAACAGGATGCCGCACTGCTGCGTGTGCCGCTGGGTACCCCGATCCTGCGGCTCAGCCGCATCTCCCGCGACGCGGACGGCCTCATCTTCGAGGCGTCGGAGGACCGCTACCTCAGCGACTTCGTGCGGTTCACGGTCGCAGCATCCGGAATCTCCACCGACGGCCACTACATGCGGGCAGTGGGCGGCTGAGACCGGGAACCGGCCAGAGAGTGCGACCGCGAGCGCGATAGGAAGTCAGAAGCCGAAGATCGCGCTCGCGATCGCAGAAGCGCTGGGGACGCTTCTCGCCAAGGCGCTGGGGGCGCCTCAATTGGGGCATTCCCTACGGTAGTAATAGGAGACGTCGCCCAGAAGCGCCAAAGGTCGAAAGTCATATAGACGTTCGTCCAGGATCCATCGGCGCGGAGACGCCGTCGACCGGCCGCTCAGGCGATCAGCAGCCGGGCAGACACGCGCCACTGACCGTCGACCGCGCCCGCGCTGAACGTGCCACTCGCCCCGAGCACGCGCTCCGCCATCCGGTTCAGGCCGGTGCCGCTGGAGGGAAGGTCTCGCCGGGGCGTTGCCGGAAGCGGGCTGCTGATGGTCAGCGTCGCCGACTCATCGTCGACCTGCAACCCGATCCCGACTTCACCGGGTCCCGCATGCTTCAGGATGTTCGTGGCCGATTCGCGCATGATCCGTGCGAACACGATCTCTGCGGCGCGAGGAATCCGCTCGTCTCGGGGGTCTCCCTGGCTGACCACCGGGTGTCCCGCGGATTCGAACTCGCTTCTGGCTTCGTCGACGGCGGCAGCGAGGTCCCCGGTCTGCAGTGCGGACGCGCGTGGTCCGTCATCGGCGAGCTCGATCACGAATCGCAGATCGGCCATCGCCTTCCTCGCGGCGACGCGGATCGCCTCTTGGGATTGCCGAGTCACCTGCGCGTCGTCCAGCATCTGGACGTGCATGGCAACGACGGTGAGGTGGTGCGCGATGCTGTCGTGCAGTTCGCCGGCGATCCATCGGCGCTCAGCGAGCACGGCCTCGCGCTCCTGCAGTTCCTGTTCCACGAGCTGCTGCTCGAGGCGGCGGCCGCGGGCGAAGGCCATCCGAAGGGCGAAGCCGATCGCTCCGGCCACGGTGGCGACGATGAGATAGATCCCGACGTTCACCGGGCCGCTCAGATCGCCGTAGGCGATGATCGCCGCTGCGACGAGGAAACCACCGATGTAGGAGAGGATCAGCGAATTCCACCCGAGCCGCATGACCAGCGCTGCCGCGACGGCGACAGCCAAGAGTGTCTGGATCTCGTTGCCCGTGACGAATGAGAGAGCCAGCATGAGCCCCAACGCGCAGGTAGCGAGGAGGGGCGACCAAAGATAGAGGATCAGCACGGACGTGGTCGCGATGCTGAGCACGGACGCGATGACGTTCACGCCGGGCGAGAAGAACACGCCGAGCAGATCGACAGCGACGACGACGATGATGACCACCAGGACGAAGATGCGCTCGAGAACGCTCAACGCCTCTCCGCGGCTCAGCCGGAGAATGCCCGAGTCTTCTCGGGTTGAGGGGGCGAACGCCATGGTTCACTATCTCCTACTCGCCAGGTAATCTAGCGAATGATGCCCAGAATGTAGCAAAGCTGCTGCCAAAAAGTCATGGTCTTTCACCTCCCTGATTGGTCTTTTGTCGAGAACTGACTTCATCTTCTCGGTGATCTGCAGCGACCACATCGGACTACCCGGCAGTCTTTTCTGGCCAAAGGTCTATATCGACAAATTGACGGACTTATTGCCGCCGTTAGGCTTCCTCCATGCCGGTTATCCGCGTTCTCATCGTCGATGACGATCCCCTCGTCCGTTCAGCGCTCTCGCACTTCGTATCCCGCGACCCGGAGATCGAGGTCATCGGTGAGGCCGAAAGCGGCGTCGAAGCGATCGCCGCCGTGGAGCGCGACCGCCCGGACGTCGTCATGATGGACGTCCAGATGCCCGAGATGAACGGAATCGAGGCGACGGCGGTGATCGCCGAGCGCTGGCCCGATGTCCGCATCCTCGCGGTGACGACGCTCGACGGCAGCGACACGGTTCTTCCGATGCTGAACGCCGGCGCCTCCGGGTATCTGCTCAAGGACTCGAGCGCCGACGACATCGTGCTCGGAGTGCGCGAGGTCTACAAGGGCGCCAGCTCGCTCTCGCCGAGGATCGCGTCGATGCTGATCAAGCACGTCCGCGACACCGAGCCCACCGGCCGCGGAGCGCGCGACCTCGAGTCCCTCACCGAGCGCGAGTCCGAAGTGCTCGAACGTCTGGCTCAGGGCATGTCGAACGCAGAGATCGCGCGGACGCTCATCGTGTCCGAAGGCACGGTCAAGGCCCACCTCGGCCGCATCATGTCGAAGTGGCAGGTGCGCGACCGGGTGCAGATCCTCGTCACGGCCGCACACGCGGGGCTCGTCGACTTCCGCTGACGACGACCCCGAACTTCGGGGTCAGCCCCAGCGCTCCTGGAGCCAGGTCATTCCGGCGAGCGCTTCACTGCGCTGGAACTCACGCAGCGTCGGCATGCTCGGCACCGCGGGACGTCGCGCCTTGGCGAAGAAGCCGCCGGTGAGGGCAGCGAGAAGTGCGTCGATGTGCGCGGCAGAGACGCCGGTGAACAGCGGATGAGTCCGCAGAAGTTCTTCGGCGTCCACCTCTTCGCCTCGCAGGCGTACATCGAAGAGATAGCAGAGCCCGTCGATCCAGTGCGCACCGACGGCGGCCCACGGCCAGTCGATGATCCAGGCCGTTCCCACGCGATCGATGAGCACGTTGTCCGCGCGGCAGTCGAGGTGCTGGAGGCGGTCGCCCTCAGCGGCGATGACGATCTGATCGGCCACGTCGCGGAGGCGATCGAAGTTCTCGACGATCCACTCGGGCAAGTCGCCGACGGCGTCCGCATCCTGGATCTCGGCCCAACCGGACGCATCGACGGCCAACTCGTCCGTCGCGCGCGGTAGTCCGGCGGCATCCGCTCCCCGCAACTCGGGCAGTGTTCCCAGAGCATCGAGGACGGCGACGACGTCGGTGCCGTCGAGCGCGGCTCCCGGATGCCTGCCGTCGATGTCCTCGAGAATCAGCACCGCCCAGTCGTCCGAGACGAAGGACCCGAGCAGGGCAGGCACGCGGATGCCGCGGGGCATCGCCTGCATCACGCCCAGTTCGCGGCGATGCAGATCGTAGGTGCCTGGGTGGTGCGGCGTGCGATGCGCGGTCTTGACGAAGGCCCGCTCGCCGGCGTCGTTGCGCACCCGGTCGGCGCTTCCCGGCGAGAACCCGTTGCTCTGACTCACCGCAAGGGTGATCGGCCCGTCCAGACGCTCGGCGACGAGCTCATGCACGTGATCGGGCAGTTCATCCCACGCGGTCCTGGTTATCGAGGCGGTCTCCATCGCACAACGGTAACGGACGAATCGTCACCCGAATCAGGGGTCGATCTCACAAGCTTGTCGGATTCTCACGAAGATGGTGGAGCGTCTCACGGAACCTGTCGGGCTCGCGGGAAATTTGTTGGAGCGCTGATTGACGACCCAGCCATCGGCTCACCGGTAACGGTCGGTTTCGGCTAACGGTGGGGAGTCGGTGTTACGCGCCGGGCGGAGTTGCGACGGGTTGCCGTCTGAATCAGATGAAGGGATCGCCCTCC
This sequence comes from Microbacterium sp. LTA6, assembly GCF_045690355.1. Classification (NCBI taxonomy): domain Bacteria; kingdom Bacillati; phylum Actinomycetota; class Actinomycetes; order Micrococcales; family Microbacteriaceae; genus Microbacterium; species Microbacterium sp. LTA6. Next base: position 2,203,464 of record NZ_CP147855.1, on the reverse strand, counting down.
GAATCCGCAGGCTCGAGAGTTTTGGCTCGTATCGCAGCCGACTGACGCCGCTAGCGATCAGGCGGCAAATCCGTCAGGCCCACGTCTGTTCGCGCGAGTCGATGAGGTGAATCGTGTCCGACGGCGACGAGATCCAAAAGCCGTCGAACCCGGGGCCGAGGTCTTCGATCTCATCTCGTCTGGCAAGTCCGACGGATGCCATGACGCTCGCCGCCTCTCCCACATCCGAAGTGACGACCTCCAGCCAGATCTCCGCCTGGGAGAGCCCAGGGCAGTTGTCGACCCATAGGTTGCACGGACCAAAGACGAATCCGGTCGCGCCGCCCGACGGTCCCGCGACTGCGGGCAGATGCAGCACATCTCGATAGAACGCCAATGTCTCTTCGTAGCGATGCGGCGGAACCTTGAGCGCGATGTTACGGCCGCCGGAGAACGCGGAGTTGGTCTCGGACATGATGAGCACCTCAATCTAAGTCAACTCGAAGCAACCTTTTGGTTGCACTTAAACGTATCGGGGCTTCAACAGTCTTGCAACCCTGCGATTGCAGGACCTTGACGTCGATTTCTCACGTGCGAGACGCGCGGTGGCCTGAGGTCGCAGGGCTGGCGTGCGACAGGACCTCGCTGAACGCGAGCGGACCGCCCGCTAGCGGCCATTTGGAACGCTGGGACGATGAGAGGGATCGACAAGCTCGTGCACGCCGTCGAGGCTTCGGCATCGAGGACTGAGCACGTGATGAAACCGCTGCAGCTGCCCAACGGAAGGTCAGGGTATTTCTCCCCATTCCCTTCCTCGTCGCGTATCGGCCATGCTGTGTTCGGGGAGCGCGCCGGCGCTCCGGATCACGGGAGGGAAACCATGAAGTCGATCAAGAAGCGACTGGTCGCCGGTCTTGGTGCCGCTGTGCTCGTGGCGGGCCTGGCGGTCGCCGTGCCTGCGACCGCCAACGCAGCATCGTACTCATCGTCCTGTAAGGGAACGTACGTTACGACGAAGAGAGTCACGAACGCCTCGGGAACCGTTCTCGGTCGGGTCGGTGTCTACAGAGACGGCAACTACATGTGCGCTGTGCTGGTGAAGGCAGGACCGGTCTACGGCGTGCCCACCTTCACCGAGCTGGAACTGGATTCAGCCCACGACCACGGCGCCGACTCCGGCCGCTTCTCGTATCAGACCGACGCCATCCGCGTGTACGCCCCGTACCACCAGATCCACCTGGGCGCGACCGTAGCCGGCAAGAACGGCGCCCTGAACTGGGTTGGCACCGACGTCCGGGGATGACCTGCCCGCTGGCGCGGGCGGCGCTCCCAAGCCGGCTAGCGTCACGCACGGGGTGGACCCGCGCAGCGATCGCCGCAAGGGCGCTAGGACTCATCCGTGCTCTCGGGCTCGGCGGGCTTCTCGCACGGCAGCGGAGGGCGCCCCGCGTCCTCCCAGCGGCAGACGGCCGCCCAGTCGTGAGAATCTCCCTCGGGGCGCGTGTGCGCTGCTCCGGCGCCCATCACTCGCCCCCTCGCGGATGATACGACCGGCTAGAGAGATCGGTGCGCTCGGCGTTGTAGACCGCCACCGTGACGCCCGTGATCGGCGTCTTGTCGACATCCAGGTTCGCCAACCGATACATCCCGAAAGCCCCTGCCGACCGCTCCACCGAAACGATCGTTTGCGGCAGCTTGACACTCTCGGTTCGAGGCACGCTCGACACGCCGGTCACGCGGTTTCCGACAGGGGAGCCGAGGCACACGGGCGAAACGCAACCAACGACAAGTTTCGTGAGACAAGAAGGCTGCCCGCCGCCGCATCAGTCGCGCGGCATCACGGGATGTATCGTCTCACCGACTGTCGAACTTTCGTGAGATCGGACATCAGAGACCCGACTCGCCGGAAGCGCCTTTCGACGGAGTCTTGCGTCGCCTGTGCTCGATGATGCCCCGGACGAAGTACACCAGGGATCCCGCCAGGGCGACGACGATCGTGACGATCGACCACCAGTCGGTCTGCCCCGTCAGCAGGATGTAGATCCCGACGCCCAGGAACAGCACAGCAGCGAGGAAGGTCCAGCCCGACGATTGCATGCCTGCGATGCTACACAAGGGCTCGGCGGAGGACCTCGGCGGATGCCGGAATCGACCGACGGCTCGCACCCTATGGAGCCCCGGCCTGTTGCAGCGATCGGAGGTGCTGCGGGTAGCGCCAGTGCCGATCGGGGTCCCACCAGGCGGGGCCGCGGATCTCGGGAAGTCCGTTGTTCATGCGGATCTCCCACCCGCTGGCGTCGAGGGTGCGATGATGCCACCAGCACAGAGCGACACCATTGTCGGTGTGGGTCGGACCGCCGTACGCGTGGTCGCGGACATGATGGTATTCGCACCAGGTCGCGCGGACGTGGCAGCCAGGGATGAGGCATTCCCTGTCGCGGAGGGCAACGGCCCGGCGCTGGTGGACGTTGAAGATGCGGTCGGTTGTGCTGATGCTCCGGATACGCCCGTTCTCGTCGAACAGCACCCGCTGCACGTGCCCGGCACACGCGGTGTGGGCGGCGACGGATACCGGCACCGGGGTGTCGATGCCGTCGACGTGCGCCCACCCGCGCCCGGACGCGAAATCCTCCGCCGTGACGGACACGACCAAGGTCGGGGCGGCACCACCGAGGGTCGGGACGTCGTCGTGGCGGGCGGCGATGGTCAGGATCGCCGCGAGCGCATCGTGGCGTTTCTGCCCGGGCGTTCGGGAGTCGTACGGTGCCGGACACAGGTCGCCCTCAGGCGTGTCCTCGCTGTCGCGGAGATCGTCGGTGGAGTCTTCATCGCTCGGTCGGAACATCACCCCGCTCGCGTGGGGCGCGGCTGGGCCGTCGACCTTCGGGTTGTTGTAGGCGTCGAGAAGACGCTGGAACTGTCCGGCAGCATCGGGAAGCAGGTTCCCGTGGACCGGGATGCCGCCGTCCTTCTCCCGCCCGAAGCTCAGGAACCGTGCCCGCATCGCACGGTCATCCGCGGGCTCTGCCCCGTCCGGGTCGAGATACGTGGCGATGACCTGGGAGAACAACCGCAGATCATCCGGTGTGGCCGGCGGCCCAGACTCCCCGATCGACTCAGCGGTCGTCGCGTCCGCGTCGGCGATCGCACACCCTCGCGCGAACGCCGCAAGCTGCGCATCCGCCCGCACCCGGTCCTCGCATCCCACTCGACGACCGGCCTGTTCGATCGGTCCGGTCGCAGCGAGCAACCCCGAGACACCGACCACGCCGTCCAGCAGCGCGCCCCGCAACTCCGGCCACCGTGCCGGCAACGGGGCACCCGTGGTGAGCTCCGTCTCGCGATACACAACCTTCGCTGCCTTCACCACCCGGCCAGCTCCTGCCGCATCGACCCGGAGGACCCGCTGGAGGAGTTCGTTCATGTTCCGGCATCCGAACCGGCCCGCGAACGACGGATCCCCCGGTCCTTCCGGGCGCCCATCCACGGAGGCGACTGTCTCGACGACCAGAGCATCCAGCAGACGTTGCACCTCCCCCGCAGCACGAAGAATGTCCATCTTCTCGGCATCTGAACGGCCCACTGGAGCATCCATCCGCAGCACCGGACCAAGGTCGGCGACGACCTGATCCAGGAGCGCTGCGGTGCTGTTCATACCTCCATTCAACCCGGGGCCACCGACATTCCGACCCCTAAATCATCCTGATCAAAAGCCTTTTCCGCGGATGTTCCTGCGTGGCGCATGCGCGGTTCCCGCGCAACGATCAACAGGCTGCTTGCAGCGCGCTCTCACACCGCCAGCAACACGATCCCGACCACGACGATGGCCGCAGCGGCCACTCGCCATCCCGGTCGCGATTCGCGCAGCACGAAGGCGCCGAAAAGGCTGACCAGTACGACGCTCACCTCGCGCAGCGGCGCCACGAGCGCGACCGGCGCGATCTGGATCGCGGTGAGCACGAGGATGTACGACAACGGCGACAGCACCCCGAAGGCGACGATGCGGCGCCATTCGGTCCGCCCCAGCGCCCAGACCGCCTTCCACCGCCCGCGCACGGCGATCGAATAGAAGGGAACCTGAAGCACCGTGGTGCCCACCATGAACGCGACCGGCGACAGATTCCAGGTGCGAACGGCGTTCGCATCCCAGATCGTGTAGATCGCGATCGCCACCCCGGTGAGCAGACCGAAGACGAGCCCGCGGTCAAGGCCGCCCCTGACGCTCCGCCCCCGATCCACGAGACCGACGGCGACCACGCCGATGATGACGGCCGCGACCCCGATCAAGGCGATCGGCGATGGCCGTTCACCCAGGACCAGAACGGCGATGATCACCGAGAGGAACGGCCCGGTACCGCGCGCTGTGGCATAGACGGTGGAGAGGTTTCCTGCCTGGTAGCCGCGCTGCAGCACGGCCATGTAGCAGACGTGCAGCACTGCTGAAACGCCGACACCGAGGGCGAAGCCGGCGAGATCGTCTGTGCCGAGACCACCGGTGAACGGCACGACCCCGGCCCAGATCACGGTGCTCCCGACCGCTCCCCACCAGAGGAACGGGACGCCGGCACGACTGACACCGTGAGCGATGATGTTCCAGGACGCGTGAGCCAGGGCGGCGGCGAGTACCAGGGCGAATGCAAGGGGAGACATCGCGCACACCCTATCCGGCGCAGGTGACCGCGAGGAGCCGGTGACCGCCCGGCGGCCTCCCCGTCCCTGCCCGATTACGATCGAAGTACCCCCTTTCAGGAAGGCCCTTCATGCCCGTCACCCCGGTTGCCCTCGCTCACGCCGACGATCTCGCCGATTTCATCGCCGCATCCCCGTCGAGCTACCACGCGGCGTCCGAGGTCGCCCGGCGCCTGGAGGATGCCGGATTCACCCGCCTCGACGAGAGCCAGCCGTGGCCGGCGCAGTCCGGCGGACGCTTCGTGGTCGTCCGCGACGGTGCGGCGATCGCCTGGGTCGTGCCGACGGATGCTGCCGCGACGACACCCACGCAGGTGTTCGGTGCACACACCGACTCCCCCGGCTTCAAGCTCAAGCCGCAGCCGACAACCGGCTCGAAGGGCTGGTTGCAGGCGGCGGTCGAGATCTACGGCGGCCCGCTGCTGAACTCGTGGCTCGACCGCGAGCTTCGCCTTGCCGGACGCCTCGCCCTCGCCGACGGACGCGTCGTGCTGGCGGACACCGGCGCACTCCTGCGCCTGCCGCAACTGGCGATCCACCTCGACCGCGGTGCCAACAGCGGACTCGAACTCGACAAGCAGTTCCAGACCCAGCCGGTCTGGGGACTCGGCGACCCGACGTCGGCCGATCTCCTCGCCGAGCTCGCCGCCTCCGCGGACGTCGATGCCGCCGATATCCGCGGCTACGACGTGGTCGTGGCGGATTCGGCGCGCGGCGCCGTGTTCGGCAAGGACGACGCATTCTTCGCCGCGGGCCGCCTCGACGACCTCGCCTCGGTGCACGCCGGACTCGTGGCGCTCTCATCGTTCGAGGCCACCGCCGACGGACCGATCGCCGTGCTCGCCGCCTTCGACCACGAGGAGCTCGGTTCCGCCTCGCGCTCCGGCGCGGCCGGTCCCTTCCTCGAGGACGTCCTGGAGCGCGTGTACGCACACCTCGGCGCCGACTCCTCCCAGCGCCGTCAGGCCTACGCCTCGTCCTGGTGCCTGTCCAGCGACGTCGGACACTCGGTGCACCCGAACTACATCGCCAAGCACGACCCCGTCGTGCAGCCGGTCCTGGGCTCTGGGCCGATCCTGAAGATCAACGCCAACCAGCGCTACGCGACGGATGCCGTCGGCGCTGCCGCCTGGTCGGCGTGGTGCGAGCGCGCCGGCATCGCCTCGCAGGAATTCGTCTCGAACAACACCGTTCCGTGCGGCTCGACGATCGGCCCGATCACGGCGACCCGTCTGGGATTGCGCACAGTGGACGTCGGCATCCCGATCCTGTCGATGCACTCCGCCCGTGAACTCGCCGGCGTCGCCGACCTGCACGATCTCACCCGGGTGGCGGAGGCGTTCTTCCGCGGGTGATGTTCTCACCCCGCCGTGCGGCACCGCTATATTGATCCGGAGCCAACCGGAGGGCCGACATGACGTATTTCGCGACGCCGCACACCCGTAATCGAGCGCAGGGACAAGGCTCCCGACCGCGCCGTCGACCCGTCCGCGCGCTGCTCGCCGTCGTGGGAATCGCCGCGCTGGGCGTCTCCGGCGCGATGACGGCATCGGCGGCGACGACGACGGCATGGGCGGAATGGGCGCCGCTCTCCGGCTCCGGCGGCGCGTACACGACCGCCGTGTCGTTCGCCGGTCAGCCCTCCCTCACCGCCACCGTGACCAGCGACTCCCGCGCCGGACAGGTCGGCGTCATCTCCGGCGCCTCGACCTGGCTCTCCGAAGGCACCCCCATCGGAGCGAAGTACGGCTCCAGTCGCGACCTTCCCTACCTCAACCTCCGCCCGAAAGCCGACTCGGCGAGCGCCCCCTCGACGACGACGTACACCTTCGCGTCGCCCACCCCGTCCTCGGGCTGGGCCTTCGCGCTCGGCGACATCGACGCGGATGCCGTGCGGATTCACGGCACCACGGCGGCCGGCGCACCGATCACCGCCGCCGATCTCGGGTTCCAGGGCGGCTTCAACTACTGCGCTCCTGGCATCGCGGGAAAGCCGTCCTGCACCGGCGCTGCGGATGACGTGCCCGCCTGGGATCCGGTCGCACTCACCCTCACCGGCAACGCCGGCGCGGTCGACACCTTCGGATCAGCCGCGTGGTTCGAACCGACCACACCGCTCTCGACCCTCACGTTCGAGTTCACGCGACGCTCCGGCTTCCCCATCTACCAGACGTGGTTCGCGGTCCTCGCGCGTGACATCACCGGCACCGTCGTCGATGTGGACTCCGGCCCGCTCGACGGCATCGCCGTCACGCTCACCGACGCGAACGGCGATGTGATCGCGACGACGACGACAGCTGCTGGCGGCACCTACGCGTTCCCGGGCAACATCGCCACGGACGGATACACGGTCACGGCGACCCCACCCGCAGGCAAAGAGGCCGTCATCGGCTCCGGCACGGCAGATCTCCGCACCGAAGACGCCGTGGTCGACCTGAGCATGCGCGACGTCGCGCCGGTGACGGAGACCCTTTCCGGCCGGGTCACCGCGGCAGGAACCGGAGTCGCAGGCGTCGCGGTGACGGCGGTAGGGCCGACCGGGACGCTGACCACCGTCACGGATGACTCCGGAAACTACTCGTTCCCCGAGCTGACCTCCGGCGAGTACACCATCAGCATCGAGGTGCCCGAGGGCACGGTTCCGGTCGGAGCGACCACGAGAACCGAGACGGTGGCGTCCGAAGACGTGACCGGCGTGGACTTCGCGCTGGCCCGTCTCGGTTCCGTCTCCGGCGTCGTCGAAGACTCGAAGGGAACACCCCTGGGCGGCGTGTCCCTGACGATCGACGGGCCGGATGGCGACCGCACGGTCACGAGCGAAGACGACGGCACCTACGTCGCCGATGAGCTGGTGCCGGGCGCGTACACGATCACGGCGACCGCACCAGATGGATACACCGTCGCTGAGCCCGCGGAGCTCGCCGTGACCATCACCGGTTCCGGCGAGGTGATCGTCGATCAGGACTTCACCCTCATCCCGGTGACGACGACGCCGACTCCGACTCCGAGTGCTCCGGGAGCGGTCGGCCCTGGCGGCCAGCCCGGAGATTCCGGGCTGGCGACCACAGGTGGAGCGAACCCTGCTCCGTTCGTCGCCGCCGCCGGCGTCCTGCTCGCAATCGGCGCCTTCCTGCTGACGCGGACCCGGCGTCGAGCTCGCGACTGAGCCGCATCACCTGACCTCGATCGCGGAGAGGCGCGTTTCGTCTCGGTCGCTGGCGCTCCCTCGCTCAACAACCACCTCGTTCTGTTGAGCGAGCGAAGCGAGACGAAACGCACCTTTCCCCCGGAACACCCGCCGCGGTGCCAGGATGAGGGCATGAGCGAGAACAGCGCCTCTCCCGTCACACGCCCCGAGCTGATCGAGCGCGCCGGGATCGAGATCATCCCCGAATCCGAACGGACTGCGAAGCCGCGAGACCTGTTCTGGCCGTGGTTCGCGGCGAACGTCTCGGTGTTCGGCATGTCGTACGGATCGTTCGTGCTCGGGTTCGGCATCTCCTTCTGGCAGGCGACCCTGGTCTCCGTGATCGGCATCGTGGTGTCTTTCCTGCTCTGCGGGCTCATCGCGATCGCCGGCAAGCGCGGCTCCGCACCGACGATGGTGCTCTCCCGTGCTGCCTTCGGCGTGCACGGCCAGAAGGTGCCTGGCATCGTGTCCTGGCTGACATCGATCGGCTGGGAGACGTTCCTGGCGATCATGGCGGTGCTCGCCACGGCGACCGTGATCACGCAGCTCGGCGGCGATGGAGACAGCATCGCGCTGAAGATCACCGCCACGGTGATCGTCGCGGCGCTCATCGTCACGGCATCCGTGCTCGGCTATCACACGATCATGAAGCTGCAGTCGGTGCTCACCTGGGTCACCGGCGTCGTGACGATCCTCTACGTCATCCTCGCGATCCCCGCCATCGACCTTGCCGTCGTCCTCGCCAAGCCCGACGGCGGTATCGGCCAGGTCATCGGCGCGCTCGTCATGGTGATGACCGGATTCGGCCTCGGCTGGATCAACATCGCCGCAGACTGGTCCCGCTATCAGAAGCGCACGGCATCAGACGGCGCGATCGTCGCCTGGAACACGATCGGCGGATCCATCGCCCCGGTGATCCTGGTCGTCTTCGGCCTGCTGCTGGCCGGCTCCGATGACGACCTGAGCGCCGCGATCGCCGGCGATCCGATCGGCGCCCTGGCGAGCATCCTCCCGATCTGGGTGCTGGTGCCGTTCCTGCTCACCGCCGTCCTCGCCCTCGTCTCCGGTGCGGTGCTCGGCATCTACTCCTCCGGTCTCACCCTGCTGAGCCTCGGCATCCGCATCCCGCGCCCCTCGGCCGCGGCGATCGACGGCGTGATCCTCACGATCGGCACCATCTACGTGGTGTTCTTCGCGACCGACTTCCTCGGCCCGTTCCAGAGCTTCCTGATCACGCTCGGAGTTCCGCTGGCATCGTGGGCCGGCATCCTCATCGCCGACATCCTGCGGCGCAAGAAGGACTACGACGACGACGCGCTGTTCGACGCGAACGGCCGCTATGGCGCCTGGGACGCCGTCTCGATCGTCACGATGATCGTCGCCTCCGTCATCGGCTGGGGGCTCGTGGTGAATCTCTTCGCGGATGCTGCGCCGTGGAACAACTGGCAGGGTTACCTGCTGGGCCTCGTCGGCGGCAGGGAGGGCGAGTGGGCCTACGCGAACCTCGGCGTCTTCATCGCCCTGGTGCTGTCCTTCCTGGTGACCTGGTTCGCGAGGGCGGGGAAGATCCGACGCCAGGAGCAGGCGTGACGGATGCCGCGGGCGCGCCGACGGGCCCCTGGCTGGTCGTCATCGACCCGCAGGTGATCTTCGCCTCGGCGGATTCGGCGTGGGGCTCGCCTTTCTTCGCCGACGCGATGCCGCGTATCCGCGCCCTGGCGGCCGCCTTCGGCGACCGCGTCATCGTCACGCGGTGGATGCCGACCGCCGACCGCTCCACCTCGTGGGGCGCGTACTTCGCGGCCTGGCCGTTCGCCGATCAGCCACCGAGCGATCCGCTGTACGAACTCGTCGCCGAGGCGCGGGATCTCAGCATCCGGCCGACCCTCGACCTGCCGACCTTCGGCAAGTGGGGCTCCGAACTCGAGGCGATCGTCGGGCGCGGGGCCCACGTGGTGCTCGCCGGCGTCTCCACCGATTGCTGCGTGGTCTCGACCGCGCTGGCGGCCGCGGATGCCGGGGCGCACATCAGTATCGCCGCCGACGCCTGCGCCGGCTCGACAGCCGAGAATCACGCCGCCGCGATCCAGGTGATGGGGCTGTATCCGCCCCAGATCACCGTCAGCGACACGGCGACGATCCTGGCCGGCACTGGCCGATGACGACGATCCGTGATGTCGCCAGGCACGCCTCTGTCGCGGCGATGACCGTGTCGCGAGTTCTCAACGATCCGGAATCCGTGGCCCCGGATACCAGGGCGCGGGTGCAGCAAGCGATCGACGAGCTCCACTACATCCCGAATCGCCTCGGTATCGGCCTGCGCAGCCGACACACCCGTGTGCTCGCCCTCGTCGTCAGCGATATCCGCAACCCGTTCGCGATCAAACAGATTCTGGGCGTGAGCACCGCGGCCCGCCAGCACGACTACACGGTGATCTTCGTGCACACCGATGCCTCCCCGGACGAGGAGATGGCTCAGCTGCGCAGCCTTGTCGAGCGCAGGGTCGACGGCGTCATCCTCTCCCCCGTACTCAACACGCCCGATGCCGTGCAGTTCCTCCTCGAGCAACGGATACCCGTGGTCGTGCTCGACTATCCGATGCCGGAGGTCGACGTCGACACGGTCCGCTGCGACAGCGTCATTGCCGCGCACGGGCTCACCGAGCACCTCATCTCGCTGGGACACGAACGCATCGCGATGCTGTCGGGTTCCGCGAAGATCGTCACTGCCCGGGAGCGCGCCGCCGGCTACGCATCGGCGATGGCCGCTGCGGGGCTGGGCGAACAGGTGCTGTTCGGGGAGTACTCCGCCGAGAGCGGCGGAGTGATGGCCGAGACTGTCCTGCGCACGGACCGACAGCCGACGGCCTTCGTCACGGCGAACAATTTCATCGCGCTCGGAGCGGCGCGCGCAGCGATCCGCGAAGGGCTGCGGATCCCGGAGGACCTGTCGATCGTCACGTTCGACGACCCCGGAGAGGACTTCGTGCTCGATCCTTTCTTCACCGGGGTGGTGCAGCCCGTGAAGAAGATGGCGTCGATCGCCACGGGCCTCCTTCTCGAGCGCATCAACGGCGACGGGCAAGCCCCCGGCCGAGAGATCCTGCTGCCCATGGCTTTCGAGCAGCGGGCGTCCACCGCTCCGGCTTGATGGTCCGATTCCGGCCCTCGGGAGCAGTCGGAACGGCGAAACGAGACGACGGATCGGCGGCTGCGAAACGGTGCCTTCGGGGCAGCGCACACAACCGCCGATCCTGGGCGCTCAGCGCGGGGAGCGACCTGTCACGCGACGGCGGACGAGCAGTACTCCCCCGGCCGCGGCGAGCACCAGCGCGGCGAGCACCGCGATGATCGGCGCATCGGCCCCGGTGGCGGCGAGGCCGCTACCGGGTGTGGCCGGGGTTCCGGGGTCGGCACCACCGGGGTCGGTTCCGCCGTTCCCCCCGCCATCCGCGGCGGCCGTCACCTCGAGTGCGACCCCCACCTCACCTGCGGGCTGCGTGCGGAGCGCGTACAGCATGTGGGCTCCGACGGGCGCCGTCGCGGGGACGCGAACAGCGACGTTGATCTTCCCGTCTGCATCCGCCACCGCACTCCCGAGCGAAATCGGGGTCGACCGGAGCTCGAGTGCGACGGTCTCACCCGGGGTGAACCCCGTGCCGGTGACGACGACCTCGGCGCCGGCCTGCACCGACGGCTTCGAGACGGCGATCGTCGCCTCCGCCGGAAGCGGCTCGTTCCGGATGCTGAGCGCATCGATCTGCAGGTAGGACCCGCCGGTCCGCACGACTCGGAGTGTATGTTCGCCTGCCAGGAGCCCGGTGACCGACGAGAGCAGCACCTGAGAGGTGTATCCGCCGTCCGTCCGGTCGATGGAATCAACCAGTTCGCCGTCGATGTACACGTCCGCCTTGATGGTCTCCCCGGTCGGGCCGAAGACGTCGATGCCGGTGCCGTCGAAGGCGTAATCGAAGAACGCGCCATCGGTCTGGGTGTAGCTCACATCACGGCAGTGGTCATCGGCATTGCGGTTGCCCGAGTACCCCCATTGTCCTTCGCTGTAAACGATCCCGGGGTCGTCGTTGTTGATCTTCGAACCGGGCTCGCCGAGCGAGGCGGCGAGGTCCTCGAGCACCTGCATCGATGAGTCCGCCGGCGTGCCGGGGAAGTGCATCATCAGGTTCAGGCTCACCGGCGCGTTGCGGTCGACGCGTGCGGCGACCGCGCACTCCAGGGATGCGACGCTGTGCTGGGGTGTGATCGTGGTATCGGCGCTGTGCACGCCCCAGTCCTGCTCCATGCGCTCCATGCAGTGCTCCAGGGAGCCGGCATGCTTGCCCGAGGTCATGACACCGTCTCCGCCGGGCGCGGCTGCACCGGTCGGAGTGGCCTGCACGCAGCCCTCCTCCCCGAACACGACGTCTTGGAAGGGGGTGTAGCTCGGAGCGATCCACGAGTTCCATGACACGAGTCGCTCCGGGTTTCCGGTGCGAGCAGCGTTGCCCAGCTCTTCGAAATCGGCCGGGTAGTAGATGAGGCCGTCGTCGAAGAACCAACCGTCGAGCTTGTCGCCATAACGTTCGCCGATCTCGCCGACGATCGTCTTCCAGTTCTGGATCATCGTCGAACGGTCACCGGCGCCGGTCGGGGTGAACGAATTCGGGAACTGCTGGGCCTGCCAGAAGTCCGTCGAGTTGTAGCCGAGGTGCTCGTCCTGCCCGACGTGGTAGTAGAGCATGAACATGATGCCCCGCGACTGCAGTTCGGTCGCCAGTTCCCCGATCAGATCGCGGGATGCCGTGCGGTCGCCGTTTCCGACGACGCCGTCCACCGACGAGATCGGCGCCTGCAGCTGATATGTCCACCACGACACCGACCAGATGACATGGCCTGCGCCGACGCTCTCCACCAGGTCGGCGAAGGCTTCGACATCGAAGGCGTCGGTGTGCGCCTCGATATCGGGGTTCTCTCCGGTGGTCGGGTAGGACCACGGGCCGTACTGGAACATCAGCCCGAGGCCGGACTTCGAGAACTCGGTTCTCGTCGGGATCGCCGCTGCCTTGAAGTCGGCGACCCGCTCCTGGAATCCCGCCCAGGCATCGGCGGAGACCAGCTCGATCGACTTGATCGACGCGTCGCCCGATCCGCCATCGCGATACGCCGTGATCGTGCTCTCACCGGCAGGGACCGTGATGGTGCCGGCATCCAACCGCAGCCAGCCCGCCTCCGGAGCAGTGACCCGCGTTCCTGCACCGCCGGCGACGTCGATCACGAAGTCGTCCCCCGACTGCGCTGCAGCCAGCAGATCGACGCGGAACGATGTCTCGACCTCAGTGCTGACCGACCAGGTCACGGTGCGCGAGCTGTCGGTGAATCCATCGACCCAGAAGTGCTTGGGCTGAGCTGTCTCCCAGCGAACGGTGAGCCCGGGCGACTTCTCACCGGAAGCGGCCATCAGCACGGTCGGCGCTTCCACTGCCCCGGACGACGGCAGCGAGACTGCTTCTGTCGCCGCAGTCGCTGCGTTCGTGGCCCCCGCCCCGAGCAGCGCCGCGACGACCGCCGTGGCCGCGGCCAGGGCTGTCAGACGTCGGCCTCTGCCGACGCGTGTCGTTGTATTCATCATGCTCCTTTGCATCATTTGGTAGTCCCCCGAGGTTGTTCCGCCCGCCCGAATCACTCCTTCAATCCGCCGGCGGCGAGTCCCCTCGTCACGAATCGGAAGGCGAAGACGATGATCAGCAGCGCCGGAACGCCGAGGAGCACGAGGGCCGCGAAGTACTGCGACGACTCGAGCGGCGTCGGCGCGAAGGCGCTCTTGATCGACTGCACGGCCTGCGCCGCGGTGGTCAGCTCAGACGAGCGCAGCAGCACCGAGGGGAAGATGAAGTCCTGCAAGGACCACATGATGCTCAGCGCGGCGAGGTTCGCCAGCGGTCCGCGGCACAGCGGCAGCACGACGTGGCGGAAGATGCCGACGTGCGTGGCCCGGTCGATGATCGCCGCCTCGACGAGCTGGCGGGGGATGTCATCCATGCGGTTGCGCAGCAGCAGCACCGCGAACGGCAGGGTGAGCACCGCCTCGGGCAGCGCGACACCGATGTGGCTGTTGAACAGGCCGAGGGTGCCGCTGATGAAGTAGACCGGCACCAGGATCGCGGTCGCGGGAACGGCGAGGAACAGCAGGACGCCGTAGTACATCGCCTCGCGGCCGCGGAAGTCGATGAACGAGAAGGCGTACGCGGCGAGCGCGCCGATCGTGCAGACGAGGAGCGCGTGCATCACGGCGACGATCGCGCTGTTCAGGAAGCTCTGCGGGATGGAGACGCCGTTGAGATCGCGGGTGAGAACCGCCCAGTAGTTGCCGATGCCGCCCACCGCGAGCGACATCTGCACGGCGTTCACGAGGGGCGCCGCGAACGCCACGGCGAACACGATCAGGAACCCGTAGATGAGGATGCGGTCGACCGGGCGTGCGCGCAGCGGCAGCGCCTCGACGTCTTCGGTTCGCGCCATGGTCACAGCTCCTTTCGCTTGACGACGATCTGGATCACTGAGATCGCGAGGGCGATGACGAGGACGAGGATCGAAGCGGCTGCGGCGTACCCGACCCGGTCGAGGCCGAGGGTCGCCTTATAGATGTAGGTGCCGACGATGTCGGTACGCCCTCCCGGCTGTCCGCCCGTCGAGAAGTAGATGATGTCGAAGGCCCGGAAGCTGCCGAGGATCACCGAGAGGATGACGGTGATGTGCGTCGAGCGCAGCAGCGGGAACAGCATGATCCGGTAGATCTGCCAGACCGAGGCACCGTCGAGGGTTGCGGACTCGACGATCGAGGCATTCACCTGAGCGACATCGGTCGTGTAGTACATGATCGGCAAGCCGATCGTGTAGGTGAGCAGGATGCCGACGGCCACGTACGCCGCGGTGGGATCGCCCAGCCAGTCGGGTGCGATCGCGTCGAGCCCGAACTGTCGCAGGAACTGGTTGAACGCACCGTCCTTCGTCTCCAGCATCCGGCCGAAGACCGTCGCGAACAGCGACATCGGGATCAGTGACGGCAGCAGGAAGACGGTGTAGAAGAGCCGTCGGACGCGGATGCCGGAGGCCAGCATCATCGCCAGGGTGAAGCCGAGGGTCAACGAGACCAGCACGCTGATCACACCGAACAGGACGGTGTTCAGCAGCGACCGATGAAACGACGGGTCCTGGATGACGAGTACGAAGTTCTGCAAGCCGACATCCACCGCGTTGCGGAAGGTGAGCCCGACCTGCTGGGTGCTGACGACGCCGAGGATGCCGAAGCTGTACAGGAAGTACACCGCATAGAACACCACGAGCGGCGCGAGGAAGCCGACCGCGTATCCCCACCCGCGCATCGGCGAACGACCCGCCCGCGACGGGCGCCGGCGCGAACGCCGACCCCCGTCGCGAGTGACCATGGTGCGGGTCTCGTCGGATGTCACTTGTCGGTTCCGTGCGGGTAGCGGCCCGACTCCCACTCGGACTGCATCCGGGCGGCGGCGTCCTCCGCGGTCGCGGTGCCGCGCAGCACGTCGAGGATCGCGTTGCCCTCGACCTGGTTCAGGAAGTCCTGCTGGCTGTCGCGCTGCGACGTCGGCGCGGAGATGACCTCGGTGGCCGCGGCGAAGCCGTCGCGGGCGGCGTCGCTGGTGAGCACGGTGTCGGGCAGCTCGTAGCCGGTGAGGCTGGGCACGAGCACGAGGTCCTTCGCCCAGACGTCCGCGCCTCCGGCGCCGAGCATGAACTCGACGAACTTCGCCGCCGCCTCGACGTTCTTCGACGACGAGGGGATGCCGAGGCCGCCCTCGGCGAGCGCGCGCACAGCCGGCTTGCCGCCGTCGAGCACCGGGAGGGGCGCCACGCCGACGTCGGCGAGGTCGATGCCGTTGTCGGCGCGGAAGGTCTCCGACAGCAGCGAGTTCTGCCAGGAGCCGTCGATGTAGAACGCGGCGTCACCGGCGGCGAACAGCTCGCTCGGACGGGAGCCGAGGAGGCTGAGCACATCGGCGCCGACGATGCCCTGATCGAACAGCGACTTGTACGCGTTCAGGCCGTCGATGACGCCCTGCTGGTCCCACGCCCCTTCGCCGCCGATGATGTCGTCGGAGAGGCCGGGCGACTTCTGCTCGGCGATGCCGAACAGCATCTCCTCCTGCCAGTACGGCTCACCGCTGAACACCACGGGAGTGACGCCGGGGTCGGCCGCGGCGATCGCGTCGACGGCCGCCTTCCATTCCGCGCCGGTCGTGGGCACGTCGAGACCGAGCGAATCGAGGATCTCGGCGTTGTAGTACATCAATGGGCTGCCGATCGAGCCCATCGGCACCGAGTACAGCTCCCCGTCCGATGCCATCCCTGCGGTCTGCTCGACCATGGTCTCGTTGACGCCGCCGAGCCAGTCGCCTGCCCACTCGTCGACGGGCGTGAGGTAGTCCTTGACGGAGTCGGTCATCGCCGACACCTGCACGCCGACGACGTCGATCTCCTCGCCGCCGCTGAGCGCCAGCGGCAACTGCTTCTGGTAGTCGGCTGCCTCGAAGGTGCGCAGCTTCACCGTGATGTTCGGGTTCTCCTTCTCGAACGCCTCGATCGCGGCATCCAGAGTGGCCTGCGGCGGGAACCAGGTCCAGTAGGTGATGGTCGCCTTGTCGCCGGAGTTCTGCTCGACCTCTCCTGGCCCGCCCACGCCGCCGCTGTCGCCGCAGCCGACGAGCGCGATGCCCATCGCGGCGGTGAGCGTGAGGGCGGTGAGCGTTGTGCGATTCTTCATGTCGTTTCCTTTCACTTCTTCGTGATCAGTCCGCTCAGGGAAGCGGACCGGGGTGTGTCAATCGTGTTGATCGGTGCTCTGTTACGCGGGCGGTGGTCCTGTCGAACTGTGCACATCCCAGGTGGTGGGGAACAGCACATCGCGTCCGGGGCCGTCGTACTCGCCCTCGATGCGCTGCAGCAGCAGCGCAGTCGCCGATGCCGCCATCTCGGAGATCGGCTGGATGACGCCGCTGAAGAACGGGTCGAGAACGACATCGGTTCGTGCGTTGTCGAACGTGGTGACCGACAGATCGCCGGGGATGCTGAGTCCGAGCGCGCGCGCCGCCTGAGCGGCACCGAGGGCGATCACGTTTCCTGCGGTGACCAGCGCGGTCGGCGGCTCGCTCGCGCGCAGGACGACGGAGGCCATCTCGTGGCCGCTGCCTGCGGTGAAGGCGCCGAACTGCACGACAGGCGCAACCCCGGCATCGCGCATGGCGTCGCGATAGCCGTCTGCCCGCTCGCGAGCGGTCACGATCGTCTCCGCGCCGCTCAGCATCGCGATGCGCCGATGCCCGAGGTCGAGCAGATGCTCGGTCGCTGCCTTCGCAGCCGTGCGCGTGTCGCACCGCACGACGTCGACGTCGTTATCGGGCATCGGATAGCCGAGCACCACGATCTCGGAGCGCGCGTGCTGGGCGAAGTCGACCGACTCGGGAGTGTTGAAGACGGGCGAGAGGATGACGCCATCCACGCGACGCTCGATCATCGAGCGCAGCTGACGCAACTCCTCCGCGGGGTCCGATTCGGTCTGCGCGAAGATCACGGTGTACCCGTTTTCGCGTGCGGCGGTGCCGACACCGGTGATCTGCTGGATCGTGAACGGGTTGGTGATATCGCTCACGATCAACCCGATGGCTTTGGTGCGCTTGCGGCGCAGACCCAGGCCCACGCGGTTGGGGATGTAGCGGAGCTCGGTGATGGCTGCTTCGACGCGGCCGCGCGTCTCCGGCGAGACCGAATCGGGATTGTTGAGCACTCGGGACACCGTCATCGGAGCCACCGCCGCTCGTTCTGCGACATCGCGAATCGTGCTCATGACTCCTCCTCGAGTGTGACGGCCCGCTCTTCGTCGGGGTGTTGATCGGCCCGCGTTGTTACGCGTACCATGATCTCTGGATGATACGCGTAACATCCGACCTTTGGCAAGAGGCCTCGAACAAGGGAGTTCCCATCAACACCTCGCAACCCGCATTCGACTGGTTCACCAGCGCGAAGTTCGGCATCTTCCTGCACTTCGGCCACTCGGCCCACCGCGGCTGGGAGCTCTCCTGGCAGATGACCGGCGGCGTCGAGGGGCAGTTCCCGGCCCGAGAGCCCGTCGCCTGCGCGGAGTACTTCGCGAACGCGTCCGAATTCGACCCGCAGCAGTTCGACGCCGAGGAGTGGGCGGCGCACATCCACGACGCCGGCGCCCGCTACGCGGTGTTCACGACGAAGCACCACGACGGCTTCGCCATGTTCGACACCGCGCACAGCGACTACTCGATCACCCGCACCTCACCCTTCGGTCGCGACATCACCGCCGAGTTGACGTCTGCGTTGCGCGCCCGCGGCATCCGCGTCGGACTGTACTTCTCTCTCCCCGACTGGCACCACGCCGACTATCCGCCGATGACGGATGCCACCACGACGAAGCCGTACCGGCTGGGCAGCTACGTGCGCACGTCCCCCACGCAGTGGGCGAGCTATCGGGCGTTCTTCCTCTCCCAGCTCACCGAGATCCTCACCCGCTACGGCGCGATCGACGTGCTGTGGCTCGACGGCGAATTCGAGCACACTGCCGAGGAGTGGGACTTCGCCGGCATCCGCGAGCATGTGCGCACGCTCCAGCCGGATTGCCTCGTCAACGATCGCTGCGTCGGTCACGGCGACTTCGCGACACCCGAGCAGCAGATCCCTGCGGAGAACCCGGACGCGCACTGGGAGATCTGCATGACGATGAACGACTCGTGGGGATGGACCTCTGAGGATGATCACTGGAAGAGCACGCCACTGATCCTCAGCCGGCTCGTGGAGACGATCACCGGCGGCGGCAACCTGCTCCTCAACGTCGGCCCTCGAGGCGACGGCACGGTCCCGCCCGAGGCACAGCAGCGCTTGCGCGAGATCGGCGAGTGGATGCGGCGCAACGACGAGGCTGTCACGGATGTCGTCCCTGTCGTCCCGGGAATCCGCGCAGCCGTCCCGCTCGCCCACAGAGTGACGGCCTCGGGCGAGACCCTCTTCCTCTATTGCACGCTGCGCCCATGGGACACGCTCACCGTCTCGGGCGTACCGGTGAATCGCGTCTCGTCCGTTCGGGCTCTCGGCTTCGACGACAATCTCGGATACCGCAGCATCCCGAGCCTCCCGGAGGTGCATTCCGGCACCTCCGACCCGCTCGGCGATCTGGAGATCATGATTCCCGCCACGGTGGCGGACTCGCTGATGCCGGTGATCGCCGTCACCCTGACGCACGAATCGCTGGAATCCGGCCCGCTCCTGCCAGACTGATGCCAGAAGGGGGGCGCCATGACCGCGCACGCGCACACCGATGAGCCCGACGGCCAGAACACCGATGAGCGCAAGGCGTCACGCCGCCCCTGGCATCGCACCAAGGTGACCGTCGGCGCGCTGGCCGCGCTGGTCGTCGTGGTCGTCGTCGTCGGCTCCATCACCCCGTGGCCCTCCGCGATGCTGATCCGCTCGGTGTTCACCAAGGGCGGCGATGAGACCGCCGCCGAAATGGACAAGCACGTTCCCGACACGGAACTGACCGAGACGCTCGACGTGCCCTACGCGGACGGCGGCGC
This sequence comes from Microbacterium sp. LTA6, assembly GCF_045690355.1. Classification (NCBI taxonomy): domain Bacteria; kingdom Bacillati; phylum Actinomycetota; class Actinomycetes; order Micrococcales; family Microbacteriaceae; genus Microbacterium; species Microbacterium sp. LTA6. The sequence goes on along the minus strand of NZ_CP147855.1, from coordinate 2,183,976 downwards.
CGACACCACGATGGACGTCTTCCGCCCGGCATCCGCCAGCGGCCCGTTGCCGACGATCGTGTGGATCCACGGCGGAGCCTGGGTCTCCGGGTCGAAGGAGAACGTCGACCCCTACATGCGCATCCTCGCCGCCGAGGGCTACACCACCATCGCGGTGAACTACACGATCGGGCCGGAGGGCGTCTACCCGCTCGCGGTGCACCAGCTCAACGATGCGCTCGGCTACATCGACGAGCACGCCGAGGAACTCGGTGTCGATCCGGCGCAGATCGTGCTCGCCGGCGACTCAGCCGGAGCGCAATTGGCCAGCCAGATGGCGACTCTCGTCACCAGCAAGGACTACGCCGAGATCCTCGACATCACCCCGAAGATCGAATCCGACCAGGTGGTCGCCACCGTGCTCAACTGCGGTGTCTACGACCTCGCAGCGCTCGCGGCGCTCGACGGCATCATCGGCTGGGGACTCAAGACATCGATGTGGGCGTACTCCGGCACCCGCACCTGGGCCGAGGACTCCACCGGTGCGACGATGTCGACCGTGGACTGGGTCACCGCCGACTTCCCCACCACGTACATCTCGGGCGGCAACGGCGATGGACTCACCTGGCTGCAGTCGATCCCGATGGCGCAGCGACTCGACGAGCTCGGTGTCGACGTGACCACGCTCTTCTGGCCCGCGCCCCACAAGCCGGCGCTGCCGCACGAGTACCAGTTCCACCTGGACCTGCCTGACGCCCAGACCGCGCTTCAGAAGACGATCGACTTCCTGGACGCGCACACGACCCGCTGAGCGTGGGGCTCCCGCGCCGCGTTCCCTACTTCATCGTGTCGAGGATCCCGACGAGGTCTTCGAACGTCGTCATCGGGTTCAGGATCGCGAACCGGGTGTTCGGCCGGCCCGCGTGCGAGCTCGGCACCACGAAGGCGCGCTGCGAATCGAGCAGTTCGTCAGACCAGCGGTCGTAGTCGGACCGCTCCCAGCCGTTGCGTTCGAACACGACGACCGACAGCTGCGGGTCACGCACCAGCGTGAGCTCAGGGCGACGCGCGATCTCGGCGGCGATCCGCTGGGTCAGCGCGAGCGTCGAGCTCACTGCATCCCGGTAGGCGGCGACGCCGTAGGTCGCCACCGAGAACCACATCGGCAACCCGCGGGGGCGTCTGGTCAGCTGGATCGAGTAGTCCGAGGGGCTGAACTCCTCGGCGTCCGTCAACGTATCCAGGTACTCGGCGTGCTGGGTGTGGGCCCGACGCCCGCTGTCCGGATCGCGGTAGATCAGCGCACAGCAGTCGAACGGTGCGAACAGCCACTTGTGCGGATCGACGATCACCGAGTCCGCCCGCTCGACACCGGCGAAGATGTGCCGCGCCTCCGGTGCGAGCATCGCAGTGAGTCCGTATGCGCCGTCGATGTGCAACCAGAAGTCGAACTCGTCCTTGAGCGCTGCGATGCCGGCGATGTCATCGACGATCCCGAAGTTCGTCGACCCGCCGGTCGCGACCACGGCGCACACCTCGTCACCGTGTTCGGCGAGCGCCTCACGCACGCCCTCCGCCCGCAGCACGCCATCCGGACCCGCCGGAACGAGAAGCACATCGGCATCCATGATCTTCGCCGCTGACTTGTTCGAGGAGTGCGCCTCGACGCTGCAGATGATCTTCCAGCGTGCCGGCGGCTGCTTGCCCTCCGCGGCCAGCCGCGCCTTCGCCGCCTCGCGCGCGGCGACCAGCGCCGAGAGGTTTCCGATCGTGCCGCCCTGCACGAACACCCCGCCCGCGGTCTCCGGCAATCCGAACTCGGCGGCGAGCCAGGAGAGCACCTCGTTCTCGGCGTGCACCGCGCCCGCACCCTCGAGCCAGCTGCCGCCGTAGAGGCCGGACGCCGACACCACGAGGTCGAACGCCATGGCCGCGATGGTCGGCGCGGTGGGGATGAACGACAGGTAGAGCGGATGACTCGTCGTCAGACAGGCCGGTGCGAGGATGTGCTCGAACACGCTCAGCGCGCGCTGCGCGCCGAGACCCGAGTCGGTGATCGTCGGGCCGACGAGTCGGTTGAGCTCTGCCTCGGTCTGCGGCTTGTCGAGCGGCACGTCGGAGGCGAGCATCCGGCGCCGCGAGTAGTCGAGCACGGCATCGACGATCGCTGTCGATTCGGGCGAGGCGGCGTGCATGCGCACAGCATCCATGGGCGGTCCTTAGGGTTCGTCGGAGTGAACGGGTGCGGGTGGATCGGTGCGGTCGAGGACGGCGGAGAGAGCGCGGCGGGCGAGGTCGGCCCGGTCGTGCGGCGCCCACTTCACCAGGGAATGCGCGCTCATGCCGTCGACCATCGCGAGCAGCAGCCAGGCAGCGGAAGCGGCATGAACAGCGGGAATCCCACCGGCGGATGCGGCGCGGGCGAGCGTTCCCTCGAGGGCACGCTGCCAGAGATCCATCTCCTGCCGTACGCGCGCCGCGAGATCGTCGTTGCGGGTGCCCAGCGCCCACGCCTGCACCCAGATCAGAGTGACGTCGTCGCGAGCGGGGTCGAGGAGCGTCTCGACCAGACGGAGCAGATCGGCACGTTGGACGTCGCCGGATGCGAACCCGGCGAACACCTCGTCGCGCTCAGCGGCGACGATCGTCCCGAAGACGTCGGCGACGAACGCCCCCATGCCGGGCCGGTAGTGCGCGACGAGAGCAGGGGTCACGCCGACGCGGGCGGCGACAGAGCGCACGGTGACGCTGTCGAGTCCCTCTTCGCGCGCCTGGGCGATGGCGCCGTCGAGGATGGCGCGATCGCGCTGCTCCGGCGACATCCGCCGAGGCGCCGCACCTGTTGACGTGGTCTTCATCACCGGATACCGTAGCACCTGTTGATCATGTGTTCAATAGAGCGCTGCAGCGAGGAGATCACGATGAACTGGCGCATGCCCGCAGAGACCGCACGCCACGACCGCACCTGGATGGCGTTCCCCGCCGAAGGGGTCACCCTCGGCGAGACCGCATCGGAGCGGGAGGAGGGGTATGCCACCTGGACCGCCGTCGCGCACGCGGTGGCCGAGTTCGAGCCGGTCACGATGCTCGTCGATCCCAGCGAGGTGGCCCGCGCCCGGCGCATGCTCAGCGGAGCGATCGACATCATCGAGGCACCGGTGGATGAATTCTGGATGCGCGACTCCGGCCCGACCTTCGTCATCGACGAATCCGGCACGCTGGGCGCCGTGGATTGGGTGTTCAACGGCTGGGGGGCGCCGGACTGGGCCCAGTGGCAGAAGGCGGCCCAGCACGCTCGCATCGTCGCCGGGGCCGTCGGTGCGGAACTCGTGAGCTCTGCACTCGTCAACGAGGGCGGCGGCATCCATGTCGACGGCGAGGGCACGGTGCTGCTCACCGAGACGGTGCAGCTCGACCCGAACCGCAACCCCTACGCCGACAAGCGGCGCGTCGAAGCCGAGATGCTGCGCACGATTGGCGCGACGACGGCCGTCTGGCTCCCCCGTGGCCTCACCCGCGACTACGACGACTTCGGCACGAAGGGTCACGTCGACATCGTGGCGACGATCACCTCGCCCGGCCGCATCCTCCTGCACGACCAGCCGAACCCCGAACACCCCGACCACGTCGTCACGCGCGAACTGCGCGCGCATCTGGAGCAGCAGACGGATGCCGCCGGCCGCCGTTTCGAGATCATCGACCTTCCCGCCCCCTCGACGCTGCGCGACGGCGAAGGCTTCGTCGACTGGAGCTACGTGAACCACCTCGTCACGAACGACGGCGTGGTCGCGTGCGGCTTCGGCGATGAGCAGGCAAATGCCGCAGCGCGCGCGATCCTCGCGGATGCCTACCCCGGCCGCCGCGTCGTCACCGTCGATGCACGGCCGCTGTTCGACCGCGGCGGGGGCATCCACTGCATCACCCAGCAGCAGCCCTCGCTCTGACCTCGCCCCCCTTCGTCTCGCTCCGCTCGTTCAACGACCAGTGCCGGTCGTTGAGCGAGGGAGGGCAGCGACCGAGACGAAACGCCCCCATCCGCCAAGGAGCCCCGCATGATCGACGTCTACGAAGCATCCATCGCCGACCTCCGCCGCGCCCTCGAGACGGGGGCCACGACCTCGGTCGAACTCGTCGACGCGTTCCTCGCCCGTATCGCCGCGTTCGACGCCCCCGGCACCGACGCGGCGCTGAACGCGGTCGTCGTCTCGAACCCGGATGCCCGCGCCGAGGCCGCCGCATCCGACGAACGCCGCGCGCGGGGCGAGGTGCGCGGCCCGCTCGACGGCATCCCGTACACGGCGAAGGACAGCTACCTCGTGCGCGGGCTCACCGCCGCCGCCGGCAGCCCCGCTTTCCAGCACCTCATCGCCCAGCACGATGCATTCACGATCGAACGGCTCCGGTCAGGCGGGGCGATCTGCCTGGGTCTGACGAACATGCCGCCGATGGCGAACGGTGGCATGCAGCGCGGCGTCTACGGCCGCGCGGAGAGCCCGTACAACGGCGACTGGCTGACGGCACCGTTCGCCTCCGGGTCGTCGAACGGCTCCGGCACGGCGACGGCCGCGAGCTTCGCCGCCTTCGGCCTCGGCGAGGAGACCTGGTCGAGCGGCCGCGGCCCCGCCACCAACAACGCCCTGTGCGCGTACACGCCCTCCCGCGGCGTGATCTCGGTGCGGGGCAACTGGCCGCTGGTTCCGACGATGGACGTCGTGGTGCCGCACACGCGCAGCATGGCTGATCTGCTCGAGGTGCTCGACGTGATCGTCGCCGACGACGCCGAGACCCGCGGTGACTTCTGGCGCGTGCAGCCGTGGGTGCCGATTCCGCAGGCTTCGACTCTTCGCCCGACGTCATATCCGGAACTGGCGGCCGACGCGTCGAGCGCACTGACCGGCGCCCGCATCGGCATTCCGCGGATGTACATCAACGCGGACCCCGCCGCCGGAACGGCGGACGAACCCGGAATCGGCGGACCGACTGGCCGGCGCATCCAGACGCGCGCTTCGGTCATCGCCCGGTGGGAGGCCGCGCGCCGCGACCTCGAAGCGGCCGGCGCCACCGTCGTCGAGGTCGACCTCCCGGTGGTGTCGAACTACGAGGGAGACCGACCAGGCGCACCGACGATCGCGACCCGCGGTCTCGTCTCGCCCGCGTTCCTGAAGCGCGAGATCGTCGACCTCTGCGCGTGGGGCTGGGAGGACTTCCTGCAGGCGAACGGCGACCCTCAGCTGCGCACGCTGGCCGATGTCGACGGGGCAGCGATCTTCCCTCATCCGGAAGGTGCGTTGCCCGACCGCTACACCGGGTTCGACGACGACATCGCCGAGTACCCCGAATGGGTGCGCGACAACCCGGGCGCCGGCCTCGACGCGATACCGGAGCTCGAGTCGGGCATTCGCGGACTCGAGGAGACCCGCCGCGTGGACCTCGAGTCGTGGATGGACGCCCTCGGCCTCGATGCCGTGGTGTTCCCTGCGGTGGCCGACGTGGGCCCGGCCAACATGGATGTGAATGCGGCATCCGCTGATCTCGGCTGGCGCAACGGCGTATGGATCGCGAACGGCAACCTCGCGGTGCGGCACCTCGGCATCCCGACGGTCACGGTGCCGATGGGTCTGATGGCTGATATCGGCATGCCGATCGGCCTCACGTTCGCCGGCCGGGCCTACGACGATGCCCGACTGCTCCGCCTCGCCGCGGGCTTCGAGGCGGTCGGCGCTCCTGGCTCTCGCCGCACACCACCACCGCGCACACCCCGCCTCTGACGACTGAGGCTTCACCCGGATGCTCGTCGCTGTCGGGAGACCGCCCGCCCTCGCCGAGACCCCCGCCTGTCGCCGAGACCCTCTGGTATTCACGTCAGTGCCAGGGGGTCTCGGCGATAACCGGGGGCGTCGGCGCTAACCGGGGGTATCGGTGCCACAAGTAAACATTTCAGATCTGTGACGCCCGCCACATTGGTGATATATTCAGGCCATGAGCACCGAGCAGAACGAGCGCGAACTCGAGACGGGGATCGTCACCGACCTCTCGGGCAAAATGACGTACGGGTCCTACCTCGGTCTCGACCAGTTGCTCAACGCGCAGCATCCGGTCTCGAACCCCGAGCACCACGATGAGCTGCTGTTCATCATCCAGCACCAGACCACGGAGCTCTGGCTGAAGCAGCTGCTGCACGAGCTCTCGTCCGCGCGTGAGCTGCTCGCCAGCGACGATCTCCGCGAGGCCCTGAAGCGGGTCGCGCGCGTCAAGAAGATCCAGGACGTGATGACGCAGCAGTGGTCCGTGCTCGCCACCCTCACGCCCACCGAATATGCGCAGTTCCGCGGCGCGCTCGGCAACTCCTCCGGGTTCCAGTCGGTGCAGTACCGGGCCGTGGAGTTCGCGCTCGGCAACAAGAACGAGCGGATGCTGCAGGTCTTCGCCGATCACCCGGAGAACCTCGCCCTGCTCACCGCCGAGTGGGAGAAGCCCACCCTCTACGACGAGTTCCTCCGCTTCGCCGCGCGGCGCGGGCTTCCGGTCCCGACCGAGATCCTCGAGCGCGACGTGCGCCTGCCCTACCGCGAGTCCCCCGCGCTCGTCCCGGCGATCCGCGAGATCTATGAGAACCACCAGCAGCACTGGGATCTGTACGAGGCCTGCGAGGACCTCGTCGATCTCGAGGACAACTTCCAGTTCTGGCGCTTCCGCCACCTCAAGACCGTCACCAGGACCATCGGCATGAAGGTCGGCACCGGCGGCTCCAGCGGGGCCGGCTTCCTGCAGCGCGCCCTCGAACTGACGTTCTTCCCCGAGCTGTACACCGTGCGCACCTCGATCGGCAGCTGATGCACGCCGCCACGTTCTTCGACGGCGGGGGATGGCGCGACGGCATCCTGTCCGTCGACGACGGCGGCCGGATGCTGCTTCGCGACGAGCCCTCGGCCCCCGATCTCCCCCGCCTCGACGGCGTCGTGGTCGGTGGGTTCACCGACCACCACGTGCACCTGCAGCTCGTCGACCCGTCGCTCCTCGCCCACTCCGCGCTCGGGCGGGTCGTGGATCTCGGCGGGAATCCCGAGATTCTCCGGTCGTATGCCGGAGAAGCGCGTTTCGTCTCACTCGCTGGCGCTCCCTCGCTCAACGACCGAAACCTTGCCCCGCGGTCGTTGAGCGAGCGGAGCGAGACGAAACGCATCGATCCGACGTTCGACAACCGGAGATCGGTGAACATCGAGTTCGCGGGGGCCTTCCTCACCGCGCCGGGCGGATATCCGTCGGATCGCGACTGGGCGCCGGAGGGTTCATGGCGCGAGATCGGTACCGTCGCGGATGCCGAGGCGACGATCGCCGAGATGGCGGATGCCGGAGCATCCTGCATCAAGGTCGCCAGCAACCGCACCGCCGGACCGGTGTTCGGCGACGGGATCCTGCGCACGATCGTCGAGCTCGCGGCGGAGCGCGGCCTGCCCGTGATCGCGCACGCCGAAGGAACGGGCGAAGCGCAGCGGGTGGCCCGACTCGGCGCCAGGGCGCTCGCCCACGCACCGTTCACCGAACGCCTCACCGATGAGGAGATCGTCGAGCAGGCGGCATCCGTCTCCTGGATCTCCACTCTCGCCATCCACGACGCTGGCGACCGCGCCCGAGCGATCGACAACGTGCGTCGCTTCCACGCCTCGGGCGGCACCGTGCGCTACGGCACCGATATGGGCAACGGCCCGACGCCTGTCGGCCTGAATCCCGGCGAAATTGCGGCGCTGCGCGAAGCGGGGGTCGACGGCATCGATCTGCTGCGCGCACTCGCACCTGCCGACCCGCTCGATCCGGCATCCGCCCTTCTCCTCCTTCCCGCGACGACTCTCGATCCGCTCGACGCCAGACCTCTGAAGGCATGACATGACCGACCTCCTCACAGCCGCCCGCGCTCTCGACGCCGCCGACCCGCTCGCGGCTCACCTCGACGCGTTCGCCGAAGCGCCGGGCGTCGGCGCCTACCTCGACGGCAATTCTCTCGGACGACCGCTCAAGGACATCCCCGAGAAGCTCGCCGCATTCGTGCGCGAGGACTGGGGCACACGTCTCATCCGCTCCTGGGACGAACAGTGGATGGCGCTCCCCCTCGAGCTCGGCGATCGGATCGGCCGTGTCGCCCTCGGCGCTGCGCCCGGCCAGACCGTCGTCGCCGACTCCACCAGCGTGCTGATCTACAAGCTGATGCGCGCCGCGGCGGCCGCCGACCCGAGCCGCACCGAGCTCGTGATCGAGGCCGGCAACTTCCCCACCGACCGGTTCCTCGCCGAGGGCGTCGCCGGCGAGACCGGGATGACCCTGCGGTGGCTGGAACCCGACCCGGTGCACGGAGTACGGCCGGCGGATGTCGCGGCTGTCGTCTCCGACCGCACCGCGCTCGTCTCGCTCAGCCACGTCGACTACCGCTCCGGCGCCCTCGCCGACATGCCGGCGATCACGACCGTCGCGCACGACGCCGGCGCGCTGATGATGTGGGACCTCTGTCACTCGGTCGGCGTCATCCCGATGCAGCTCGACGCCTGGGGCGTCGACATGGCGGTCGGCTGCACTTACAAGTACCTGAACGGCGGGCCCGGCTCTCCGGCCTTCGCCTACCTGCGCCGTTCGCTGCAGGGCGTCCTTCGGCAGCCGATCCAGGGATGGTGGAGTGCCGCCGACATCTTCGCGATGGGGCCTGCGTACGTGCCGGCCGGCGACATCCGCCAACTGCTCAGCGGCACCCCGCCGGTCACCTCGATGCTCGCGATGCAGGGGATGCTCGACCTCATCGAGGAGTCCACGATCGAGCAGGTCCGCACGAAATCGAAATCGCTGACCGACCTCGCCGTGCGCGCATACGACGAGGTGCTCGCCCCGTCGGGCGTCCGCTTGCTGAGCCCGCGCGACGCGGACCTGCGCGGCGGTCATGTCACCATCGGCCACCCCGACTTCCGCGCCGTCACCCAGCGCCTATGGGCGGACGGCATCATCCCGGACTTCCGCTTCCCCGACGGCATCCGCCTCGGCCTGTCACCGCTGAGCACCTCGCACGTCGAGACCGTGACCGGTGTGCTCGCGATCCGGGACGCCCTGCGCGGATGAACCGAATGCCGGATGCCGTGGTCCCCCCGCCCGTCGAGGGCGTGATCCTCGACGACATCGACGCGCGCCCCGGGAGCACCGCCTCGCTGCTGCGCACGTTCATCGGACTCTACCTGCGTCGTCTCGACGACTGGATCTCCGCGGCCGATCTGGTGCGCATCGCCGGCTTCCTCGGCATCCCTGCCGCGACCGCACGCACCGGCGTCACCCGACTCAAACAGAAGGGCCTCCTGCTCGCCGAGCGGGAGGGCGGCATCGGCTACCGCCTCAATCCCGCGGCGATCCCGATGCTCGAGCGCGGCGACCGGCGCATCTTCGAAGTCCGGCAGATGGCGCTCGGCGACCCATGGTGCCTGCTCTCGTTCTCGATTCCGGAGACCCGCCGCGACCTGCGCCATCAGCTGCGTCGACGGCTGCAATGGATCGGCTGCGGCATGGTCTCGCCCGCGCTGTGGATCTGCCCCGGCTATCTGCAGGACGAGGTCGAGGAGATCCTGACAGAGCTGCACGCACGCGAGTGGGCGACCCTCTTCCGCACCCAGACTCCGGAGGTCGCCGGCCCCCTCGCCGATGCGGTGTCGGGTTGGTGGGATCTCACCGCCCTCCGCGCGGAGCACGAGCTCTTCCAGGAGTCGATCGCTCCGCTACCGGATGCCGCCCCCGGACCCTTCGCCGCGTACGTGCGGCTCATCGACGCGTGGCGCGTGCTTCCCTATCGCGATCCCGGCCTTCCCGCAGCGCTGCTTCCGGCGGATTGGCCAGGGCACCGCAGCTTCGACGCCCATGCCCGCCTTTCGGCGCAGCTCGCCGGGCCGGCATGGGATTTCGTGCGTACGGCCATCGCCGATCGGGCGTCCGCGAGGCCCGATCACGACGCGGCGCTCAGCGCGGACTGACGCGCGGCGGGGCCGTGGTGGCGCGGACCACGAGTCGCGTCGGCAGGATCACGTGCAGCTGCTCGAGCGGCTCTCCCGAGAGCTGGGCGAAAACCATCTCGGCAGCGACGACGCCGAGGCGATGCATCGGCTGCCGAATGGTGGTCAGCGGCAGTGCCCGCCGCGACGCTTCGGGAACGTCGTCGAAGCCGATCACCGACAGATCATCCGGCACTCTCAACCCCATCTCCTGGGCGACATCGATGACGGCGATCGCAGAGAGATCGTTGGCGGCGAAGACGGCGGTCGGACGGGTGTCGCCTGCGAGCATGAGACGAGCCGACTCTCGGGTCGTCTCCAGGTCGTAACGCCCGACACCGATCAGCGCGGGATCGACGAGGATGCCGGCATCTCCCAGCGCCCGGCGGTAGCCGGCATCACGGAGCCCGGCTGAACGCAGATCCGGTCGCCCTGCGAGGAAGCCGATGCGTCGGTGTCCGAGTTCGATCAGGTGTCGCGTGGCGGCAAGGGCACCGCCGAAACTGTCGGACTCCACGGTCGGCAATCCGGCCCGGCCGGTATGCGGATCGACCGCCACGACGGGGATCTCCGTCGACGCGCTCACGACCGTCGGCGTCACCATGATCGCCGCGTCGATGAGCGTGCCGGACAGCCTGCTCAGCGACCGGCGCTCCCATCCTTCCGCCGCACCCTGGCGAGAGCTGTAGGCGAGCAGATCGAAGGCCGTGCCATGCGCCGCGGATCCGACCCCCTTGAGGATCTCCGCGCTGAACGGCTCGAAGTCCGCCAGGAGGACTCCGATCACTCCGGTCCGTCGCGCCCGCATGCTGCTGGCGACCAGGCTGGACTCGTACCCCAGCTCGCGCACCGCATCGAGAACGCGCCGAACCGTGGCATCTGCGATTCCGTAGCGTCCGTTGACCGCCTTGGAGACGGTCGAGACCGACACCCCCGCCGCTTTCGCGACGTCGTGGATCGTCGTTCGTCCGCTCATGTCTGGACAGCGTAGCGGCGATCCATCCACGGATGGAAACTGTTTTCGAAAACGTTTGACGCTGCGGTCGATTCCCGCGAAGCTCTCCAACGCCTCACCTGACGCTGACGACGACGAGGCCCTCAACGAAGAGAACGGGAATCACATGAAAGCCAACAAGCTCCTGCTGGCATCGGCCATCGTGACCGCGGGCGTTCTCGCCCTCGGCGGATGCAGCGCCCCTCCCGGCGAATCCGCCGACGGCAAGGTCACGCTCACGTTCTGGCAGAACTCGACGACCGGCGACGGCCAGCAGTACTGGAAGGACACGATCGCCGCTTTCGAGGCGAAGTACCCCGACGTCACGGTCAAGATGCAGTCGATCCAGAACGAGGAGATGGACGGCAAGCTGCAGACCTCGCTCAACTCCAACGAGGGTCCGGACATCTTCATGGCGCGCGGCGGAGGAAAACTCGCCGACGTCGTGGAAGCCGGTCAGGTGATGGACATCACCGACAAGATCTCGGATGCCACGAAGTCCGCTGTCAGCAGCTCGCTGTCGGCGTTCGAGATCGACGGCAAGCAGTACGGGGTGCCGACGGCCGTGCTGCCCTCCGGCATCTTCTACTCGGCCGACCTGTTCGAGGCCGCCGGCGTCACGGCGACGCCCACCACGATCGACGAGTTGACCGACGTCACGGCGGAACTTCGCACATCCGGCGTCGCACCCATCGCGGTCGGCGCGAAAGACGCCTGGCCCGCTGCGCACTGGTACTACAACTTCGCCTTGCGTGCGTGCTCGAAAGAGGCGCTCGACGAGGCCGCATCCACCAGGACGTTCGACGATGAGTGCTGGCTGACCGCCGGCGAGAACCTGCAGACGGTCATCGACGCCGAACCCTTCAACGACGGTTTCCTCACGACGACGGCGCAGCAGGGCGCCGGATCTTCCGCAGGCCTGCTCGCCAACCACAAGGCGTCGATGGAACTCATGGGCGCGTGGGACCCGGGCGTGATCGCCTCCCTGACCCCGGATGAGAAGTCGCTGCCCGACCTCGCGTGGTTCCCGTTCCCCGAGGTCGAGGGCGGCGACGGCGAACCCGGCGCCATGATGGGTGGAGTCGACGGGTTCTCGTGCTGGGTCAACGCTCCGAAGGAGTGCGTCGACTTCCTCGACTTCATCGCCGAGAAGGGCAACCAGGAGGCCTACGCGAAGGCGTTCCAGACCGTGCCGGCCTCCTCCGAAGCCCAGGCCGCCGTCACCGACCCGGTGCTGAAGAACATCCTCGACGCCTACAGCGCGGCACCGTACGTCGTCGTGTGGCTGGACACGCTCTACGGCCAGAGCGTGGGCAACGCGCTGAACGTCGCAGTCGTGAACATGTTCGCAGGCCAAGGCACCGCGCAGGACATCGTCGACGCGGTGAACAGCGCCGCTGCGAAGTCCTGAACGGCATCGCATGACTACCACTCGCGTGTCACCGCAGGGCGCTGCGATCGCGCCAGGGACACCGGACTCGGCCGGGGGCGTGCAGGCGCAGCCCCCGGTCGGGCGACCGCCGATCTCCCGGCCGGCATCGCAGCCACCCCGACGTCGGGGCATCGGTTGGGGAGCCCGTGCCGAACTGATGATCCTGATCGGGCCCGCCCTGATCGTCTTCCTCGCCTTCGTCATCCTTCCCGTCGGCCTGGCCGCGTACTACGGATTCTTCAGCTGGTCCGGCTTCGGGACGCCGACCGACTTCGTCGGTTTCCGCAACTACGTCACGATCCTCAGCGACCCGGCCTTCCACGAGGCGCTCGGCCACAACCTGTTCATCCTGGTGATGTCTCTGGTCCTGCAAGGGCCGATCGCTCTCGTCTTCGCCCTTTTGCTCAACCGCAAACTGCGATTCCAATCGGTCATCCGGGTGCTGATCTTCGTGCCGTACGTGATCTCCGAGGTCGTGGTCGGCATCGGCTGGAGCCTCATGCTGCAGACCGAAGGAGCCTTCAACGGCCTGCTCGAGAAGATCGGACTGACCGGTCTGCAGGCGGACTGGCTCTCGGACCCGGCGCTCGCGATCTGGACCCTGATGCTGATCATCACCTGGAAGTACATCGGCTTCGCGGTGATCCTGTTCCTCGCCGGTCTGCAGGGCATCCCCGATGAGCTCTCCGAGGCCGCCGCCATCGACGGTGCGTCGTACTGGCAGGTGCAGCGCCTCATCGTGCTGCCGCTGCTGGGACCGACGATCCGGATCTGGGCGTTCCTGTCGGTCATCGGCTCACTGCAGCTGTTCGACCTCGTCTGGATCATCTGGGGGCAGTACGTCTCGTCGACGGCTGGGACCTCGACGATGGCGACCTACATGGTGGCCAATGGCCGCGGCGCGGGGAGCTTCGGATACGGCAGCGCCGTCGCCGTCGTCCTCTTCCTCATCTCGCTCACCATCGCGCTGATCTACCAGCGCTTCGTGCTGCGCCGAGACACCGCGGGAGCACTGACCGAGAAACCCGACACGACAGCGGAAGCGACACCATGATGGCCACCGCACTCATCCTCACGTCCGAGCCCCGAGCACGGTATGTCCCCGGCCGGCGCCGCGGCAGCACGTTCCTCATCTACTTCGCCGCGCTGCTCCTGATCGGACTGATGCTGGCTCCGGTCGTCTATACCGTGATCGGCGGATTCCGCACGAACTCCGACATCACTGTCGATCCGTCGGGTCTGCCGTCGGTATGGCGCTGGGAGAACTTCGTCGACGTTCTCGCCAGCGGGGCGTTCTGGAGGCAGGTGCTCAACTCCACGATCGCCGCGGGGACCACCACCGCGGTCGTGGTCGTCCTCGGCCTCATGGCGGCCTTCGCGCTTTCGCGGTACACGTTCCGCGGACGAGGGGCCCTGTTCGCCCTCTTCACCGCCGGGTTGATGTTCCCGATGACGGTGGCGATCACGCCGCTGTACATCCTGGTGCGCGACCTCGGCCTGTCGAACTCGCTCGCCGGCGTCATCGTCCCGCAGATCGCGTTCGCGCTCCCCGTGACGATCATCATCCTGGTGCCGTTCCTGGCGGCGATTCCGAACGAACTTCAGGAGGCCGCATCGATCGACGGATGCAGCCGCCTCGGGTTCTTCTGGCGGATGGTCATCCCGCTTGCCGTGCCCGGAGTGATCACCGTCGGCATCCTGGCCTTCATCGGGAGCTGGAACAGCTACATGCTGCCACTGTTCCTGCTCAGCGATGAGCAGCTGTACACGTTGCCGCTGGGGACGCAGGCTTTCGCATCCCAGTACTCGGTGGACACCGCCAAGGTGCTCGCGTTCACGTCGCTGTCGATGATTCCGGCGCTGGTGTTCTTCAGCCTGTTCGAGCGACGCATCGTCGGCGGGCTGACCGGCGCGGTCAAGGGCTGAAGCCGACCGGCACCACAGGAAAAGCCCCCACCAGAGCAACCCCATCAGAACGAAGAAAGAGATGAACGTGCTGCAGCAGACCCCGCGCCCCTTCTCCGCGCGCGTCGAGGCGCTCCTCGCCCGGATGACCCTCGAAGAGAAGCAGGCGCAACTCGTGGGCTTCTGGGTCGACCAGGGCGATGAGGTCGTGGCGCCGATGTCGGGCGAGAAGAAGACATCGACCCGCTACGAGGAAGCCACATCCGACGGGATCGGTCACCTGACACGGGTGTACGGCACCCGCCCTGTGGCGCCCCTGGAGCGGGCGAAGTGGCTCTGGGCCGAGCAGCGGCGGCTGCAGCAGGAGACCCGTCTCGGCATACCGGCGCTGGTTCACGAGGAGTGCCTGACCGGCCTTGCCGCGTGGCAGGCGGCCACCTTCCCGACCCCGCTGGCGTGGGGCGCCTCCTTCGACCCCGAGCTCGTCGAGGAGATGGGCCGCGCGATCGGCGGCACGATGCGCGCCCTCGGCATCCATCAGGGCCTGGCGCCTGTGCTCGACGTGATCCGCGATCCGCGGTGGGGTCGGGTCGACGAGTGCATCGCGGAGGATCCGCTGGTCGTCGGAGTGCTCGGCACCGCCTACGTCCGCGGCCTGCAGTCCGAAGGCGTGCACGCGACCCTCAAGCACTTCGTCGGATACTCCGCCTCGCAGGCCGGGCGCAATCACGCCCCGGTGCACATCGGCCTCAGGGAGATCGAGGACGTGCTGCTGCCCCCCTTCGAGATGGTGCTGCGCGAAGGCGGAGCACGCAGCGTGATGAATTCCTACACGGACATCGACGGCGTACCGGTCGCCGCCGACCCCCGCTATCTCGACGAGATCCTCCGGGAGCGCTGGGGCTTCGACGGGGTGGTCGTGTCGGACTACTTCGCCGTCGACTTCCTGCGCAGCATGCACCGCGTGGCGGCCGACGCGTCAGAGGCTGCTCGGCTCGCGATCACCGCGGGAATCGACGTCGAGCTCCCCTCACCCGACGCGTACACGACGCTCGCCCAGCAGGTGCGCGACGGCGCGCTCCCGCAGCACATCCTGGACCGGGCAGTCGGTCGAGTGCTCGCGCAGAAGGAGGAGCTCGGCCTGCTCGACGCCGACTTCACCGCCGAACCCGCCGTCGTCGACCTCGACCCACCGGGGCACCGCGCGATCGCACGTCGGCTCGCCGAGGAATCGGTCGTGCTCCTGAGCAACGACGGCATCCTCCCGCTCGACCCGACCTCGCCGCGTCGCATCGCGGTGATCGGCCCCAACGCTGACAGCGCGGAGGCATTGATGGGGTGCTATTCGTTCGTCAATCACGTGCTCGTGCACCACCAGGGCACCCCGCCGGGAATCGCCCTGCCGACGGTGCTGGAGTCGTTGCGTGCGGAGTTCTCGGATGCCGAGATCAGCCACGCGCCCGGCTGCGAGGTCGAATCGCCTGATCGTGGCCTGCTCGCGGCAGCCGTCGCGCAGGCAGACACGGCGGACATCGCCATCGTGGTCGTCGGCGACCGTGCCGGCTTGTTCGGGCGCGGCACGGTCGGTGAGGGTAACGACGTCGAGACGCTCGAGCTTCCCGGAATCCAACGGGTACTCGTCGAGGCCGTCGTCGCAACAGGCACGCCCGTGATCCTCGTGGCGCTCACGGGGCGCCCGTACGTGTGGGACTGGGCACTGCCTTCCCTCGACGCCGGCGGAGGGGTGATCACCGGCCTCGGTGCGGTGAACTCCGCGGCGCCGACGGCCGCGGCCACGACTGCCGGCGGAGCGCGGCCGGCCGCCGTCCTGCAGGCGTTCTTCCCCGGCGAGGAGGGCGGACCGGCGATCGCCGCGCTGCTGAGCGGCAGGGTCTCGCCCTCCGGTCGGCTGCCGGTCTCGCTTCCTCGATCCGCCGGCGCCCAGCCGTATTCGTATCTGCGCCCGGTGCTCGGCGGACGGACCGACGTGACCAGCGCGGACTCGACTCCGGTGCGCCCTTTCGGATTCGGCCTGGGTTACACCACGTTCTCGCACGAGCACCTCACGGTCGACGCATCCGTCGCGCCCGGCGGGAGCTTCCGCGCGTCTGTGGTGGTGCGCAATACCGGCACGACAACGGGCACCGACGTCGTGCAGCTCTACGCGCACGACGAAGTCGCGAGCGTGACCAGACCGCTGGCGCAGCTGATCGGCTTCCAGCGGATCACGCTCGACGCCGGTGCCGAAGAGGTGGTGCGCTTCGAGGTGCCGAGCGATCGCCTCTCCTTCACCGGCGTCGACGGGAACCGGCGGGTCGAGCCCGGACGGATTCAGCTGTGGGTCGGCCGATCATGCGATGACGAGGAGACGACCACGACGCTCGAGGTCGTGTCCCCCGCCGCGCCGCTCAGCCCGTCACAGCCTGGATGAAGCCGGCGACGTGCTCCTGCAGTCGGAGCATCCGCAGATCACGGGCGGTCTCGCGGTCGAAGCCCTCGTAGGCGAGCGGCGGCAGCCGACGCACGTTCGCTGAGCACTCGAAGTTCGCGCAGACGAGCGTGCCGGTGCTGTCGCCCTTGCGCCCAGCGGCACCCGCCTTCCGCGCGGTGAAGAGCTGCACCTCGTTGCGGAGCGTGACGTCGTCGCACCACGAGCACTGGGCACGCGCCACGACGCGCTGCTCCGCGCGCTGCAGGACGATCCCGACGACCCCGTCGGATGTCTCGGCGACCACGTACGCGCGCCGAGGGAACTTCGGATCGGACCACCCGAGGTAATCCAGACGCTCGAAGTCGACGTCGGCGAAGCCGGGAGGCAGGGTCAGATCGGAGACCTCCTTGCGGGAGGCGTTGCGGAAGCTGGCGCGGATGTCGCGCTCGGTCACGGGAGACATGGGAATCCATTCAAGAGGTGCGCAGCACGCAG
The DNA here is from genome assembly GCF_045690355.1 of Microbacterium sp. LTA6. Classification (NCBI taxonomy): domain Bacteria; kingdom Bacillati; phylum Actinomycetota; class Actinomycetes; order Micrococcales; family Microbacteriaceae; genus Microbacterium; species Microbacterium sp. LTA6. Next base: position 2,166,727 of record NZ_CP147855.1, on the reverse strand, counting down.
GGCGCGTACGCGGGTGTCATCAGAGGCGCACGCCGGAGACGTGCGATCGGGCGGCGCCGTGGCGCCGAAATCGGAGGCGACGAAGGTCAGCCTCTGCCGCCGGCGCAGTGGACGCCGACGACCTCCGATCTGCCGGAGGGCACTCTGCTCATGATGGACACGCCCGAGATTCTACCCGCCGATCATGTGACCGCTGTGTGTCGTTCCGTGTCGCCTCGGGTTCCGCATCCGCCGACGGCGATCTAACGTTGCCCACACACCATCCAGAAGGAGACCCATCGTGTCCACGCCGCTCAACCGCCTTTCGCCCCTCCAGGTGCGTGAGCGTGCAGCGTGCATGTGCGAGCACGGAGACGTCTGCTCCTCGCTCGCTCCGGGACACGCCCTCCATCTGATCCAGGCGCGGCTGGCGTCGGCGACTCCCGCCGATTGGATCGACGGGATCGTCGAGTCGGCGGATCCCGTGAGCGGTGACCTCGTGGTGCGCACGCTCGACGGTCAGGCCCGCGCGCTCTGGAACGCCTCCGGCGCGGCACTCGAAGCGTCCCCGGGCACCCCGGTCGCGCTCCATGCTCGCTACGGCGTGCTGGCGGTCGGACGCGTGCAGTTCAACGTCGCCGCAGCGTGACGACGTCGGGCTCCTGAGCCCGTCGAGGATGCGGTCAGGCAGCGATCATCATGTCCTTCATCGCCATGCATGCATCCATGCAGGCCTGGCAGGCCTGAGCGCACATCTTGCAGACTTCGCTGTGGTCGGCGTGCCTCATGCACTCGTCCATGCACATCTGGCACATCGCGATGCAGGCGTTGAGCATCGCCATCATCGAGGCGGGGGTCATGCCCTGCATTCGCATCATCGATCGCATCATCGTGTTGCACATGTCCGCGCAGTTCATGCACGCGGGCGAGCAGTCCATCATCTGCGTCGCGCAGACGGTACACGCCTGCTCGCACGCTGAACAGGCGTCCATGCACGCCTGCATCACCGACATGTCCATCATGTCCATGCCCGGCATCGCCATCATGTCCTTCGACATGGCGTTCATCATCATCGAGTCCATCGCACACCGCTTCCGTCGTCGGCTTCCGCCGAGTCCCGTGCGGGCAGGTGCACCCGCCTGACGCCAGGCTAGTCCTCGCGATGCCCGGCGTCGATGCTCAATTCCGTTGCCATGCTCGCGGCGTGATTCGGTTGCCATGCTCGCGCGCGGATGTCAATGCCTTGGTGAAGTTCGAGAGGTGGTGCGAGGGTGGCACCTCCACCGAATCTACGAATGAGAGGACGAGGACATGGGACTCGACGACAAGATCAAGAACGCGGCCGAAGAGCTGAGCGGAAAGATCAAGGAGGGTGTCGGGAAGGTCACCGACAACGAGAAGCTGGAAGCCGAAGGAAAGCTCGATCAGGCCAAGGCAGACGCGAAGCAGGCCGGCGAACACGTCAAGGATGCCGCCCGACACGCGGGAAACAGCGTCCGCGACGGCCTCAAGGACTGAGAAAAAGGGCCCGCCTTCCGGCGGGCCCTTTCTTCTCCGGCCGTCAGACGCTGCGCTTTCCGCTGACCGCGCGGATCAGCCAAGCGATGACGGCGATCGCCAGCAGGACCAGGCCGACCCACAGCAGAAACTGGAGCGACTGGACGAGCCCACCGGTGATCGCAAGGATCACGGCGACGACGACGACGATGATCAACAGGATGTTCATCAGATTTCCCTTTCTGCCAGGGGCGACGAGCGCCCGTGTTCGGTGACTCACCGTAGCGACGAACGCCCGCTACGACTCAGGGGGTTGACTCAGGGCCCCACAAGTGCCTGTGAAAGGAGTTGGGGACCATGCCGACAGCCCGCTTCGGGGTAGAGGAGGAATTCCTCCTCCTCGACGAGGAATCGCTCGTACCGCTCGCGCTCGGCGACGGATCCAGGGAGCGCATCACCGGAAGCAGCACGCTCGGTTCCGTGACGCCGGAGTATCTGACCTGCCAGCTGGAGTGCGCCACAGATCCGGTCTCGACGAGGGCGGATGCCGAAGCCCAGCTGCGTCATCTCCGCGGCCTGCTCGGTGCGCATGCAGCGGGGCAGTCGGTGATCGCAGCGGCATCCGGAACTCCGTTCGCTTCGACCCACACGCTTGCTGTCTCCCCCTCCCCGCACTACGACGATGTGTCCGCGCACCTCGCGCACATCACCCGCGAGCACGCGGTGAACGGCCTCCACGTGCACGTCGAGGTCACCGACGACGAAGAGCGGATCCGCGCACTCAATCGGGTGCGCGGTTGGTTGCCCGTGCTCCTCGCCCTCACCGGGAACAGCCCGTTCGTGGACGGCGTGCATTCCGGCTTCGCCAGCTGGCGCAGCATCCTGATCCGGCGTCTGCCCTCCTCGTGGTGTCCTCCGCGATTCCGGGACCTCGCCGACTACCGAGCGCACATCGCGCAACTGGTCGATCTGCAGGCGGTGCCGGATCCGGCATCCCTCGCCTGGGCCGTGCGCCTGTCCGACCGTTTTCCGACGGTCGAGGTACGCGTGTTCGACGCCCAGCTCCTGCCCGAGGACACCGTTTTCGCGGCGGCGCTCAGCCGTGCGATCGTCCTGACCGACGACCGGGTGTCGATCGGTGAGATCGACGGCATCGACGCCTCGCTCTGGATGGCCGCGCGCAGCGGGATGGACGCGCGCGTCGTCGATCCCACAACGGGAGCGGTCGCCGACGCCTGGCAGGTGGCGGGACGGATGCTGGACGCGACCCGCCCCGTGCTCGCGGAGCTCGGCGACGAGGAGTTCGTGGCGGAGCACCTCGAACGGATCCGCCGCCACGGGACCGGCGCGCAGCGGCAGTTGCAGGCGTTCGCGCGTGCCGGCATCGACGGTCTGCGCGACCTGTACCGGGAGGGCACCCCCGCACTCTCCCCGTGACCGTCGAGCCGGTTCCGCGCTCACGGCCCCCGGCGTCCTCGGCCGGGAGTAGGGTCGGGCCGTGACATCCTTCGCCCCGCTCCAGCGGCTCGTGATCACGATCGCCGTTCTCGCCTCTTTCGTGACGTTCCTCGACAGCACCGTCGTCACGGTCGCGCTCCCGGCGATCAGCCGCGAACTCGGCGGCGGCATCACCACCCAGCAGTGGGTCGTCGACGCGTACCTGATCACCCTCAGCGCTCTGATCCTGCTCGCCGGCTCCGTATCCGACGCCTATGGCCGCGTCATGGTGATGCGCGTGGGGCTCATCGCCTTCGGCGTGGCGTCCGTCGCCGTCGCTGCCGCACCCGACCCGCTCATCCTCATCATCGCCCGCGCTCTGCAGGGTGCAGCCGGAGCCCTGCTGGTGCCGAGTTCGCTGGCGCTGATCACGGCGACGATGCGCGCCGACGTGCAGGCGCGTGCCATCGGGGTGTGGACCGCGTTCACAACCGCTGCGATGCTCGTCGGTCCGCTCCTCGGCGGCCTGTTCGTCGATTACCTCTCCTGGCGGCTCGTCTTCCTGATCAATGTCATCCCGATCGGCATCACGCTGCTGCTCCTGGCGCGACTGCATCTGCCGCACCAACCACGCGGCGCCCGCGTCGACTGGTGGAGTGGCGCCCTGTGCGCCATCGGACTCGGCGCCGTCGTCTTCGCGCTCATCGAACAGCCGAACCTCGGCTGGCAGTCGCCGGCGATCTGGATCCCCGGCATCATCGGTGCGGCTCTGTTCGCGCTGTTCCTGGTGCGGCAGCAGCGTTCGCCGGCCCCGCTCATGCCCCTGTCGCTGTTCCGGGTGCGCAACTTCGGATGGGGAAACCTCGCGACACTTTTCGTCTACGCGGCGCTCGCGCTCAACGGCTTCGTCGTCGGGGTGTATCTGCAGCAGGGCGCAGGACTCAGCGCAACAGCGGCGGGTCTCGCCAGCCTGCCATTGACGATCCTGATGATCCTGCTCAGTTCACGAGCCGGCGCATGGGCCGGCCGCTTCGGTCCACGGATCTTCATGACCGTCGGCCCCCTGCTGATGGCGGTCGGCGCTCTGCTGCTGCTCGCCGTCGGTTCGGATTTCGACTACTGGTGGCAGGTGCTCCCGGCGATGATCGTGATGGGTCTCGGTCTTTCCCTCACCGTCGCTCCCCTCACGTCGGCGATCCTCGGCGCCATCGACGAGGGGCGCTCCGGCATCGCGTCGGCGGTGAACAACGCCGTGGCCAGGGTGGCCGGCCTCCTCGTCGTCGCCGTGCTGTCGACCATCGTGGGCGGCACGCTCGACCTCGATGGCTTCCACAGCGCAGCGTGGGTGACGGCGGCACTGATGGCGCTCGGCGGCGTCGTGTCCTGGATCGGCATCCGGCGGAACCCGGTGGAGGCTGAGCCTGACGGCGCCGCCCCCGCAGCACAGGAGGGGTGAGCGCCCCTCACTCAGCCGCCAGTCATCCCAGGCTGAGGAGCCGTTCGACGAACCAGAAGAGTCCGACGGCGGCCACGGCGATCTCGATCCACAGCGGCACCCGCGGGAGCCTACGCCGGACCCAGAGCAGGAGCGGGAAGGCGACCGCAATGATGAGCAGCTGCGCCAGCTCGATGCCCACGTTGAACACGAGGAGCGCGCCGAGCAGGCCCCACGAGAACGGTTCGTCGATGCCGAGCGCGCCCGCGAAGCCGACCCCGTGGATCAGTCCGAACGCGAAGACGACCGCGACCCGCACGAGGTCCGACCGGCTGAATCCGCGGCGAGCATCCTGCCGACCGTGCGGTGCTGCAGTGGCGACGCGTTCGCGCACAGCCAGACCACCCGCGGTCCTGGGCGCGCCGGCAACGGATGCGGCGGTCTGCCGCCCGTCGGAATCCGCGCGCGAGGAGTCGACCGGCACTCCTGCGTCGATCCGACCGCGCCGGTGCACCCAGACGCTCCAGAGCGCCACGACGGCGATCGAGAGCGCGATGATCGGCTCCACGATGGCCGCCGGGATGCTCACGACGCCGAGCGCGGCCAGCACGAACGTCAGCGAGTGGGCGACCGTGAACGCCGTTGCGACCACGACGATGTCGCGCAGGCGACGCGATCCGGCGATGAGCGCGAGCAGGAACAGGAGGTGATCCGGGCCGAGCAGCAGATGCTCGGCACCCAGGATCAGGAAATCCCCCATCTGGGATCCCCAGTCCTGCGTCGTGGTCATCGTCGGGTCCGTGTCGGTGTCGAGGTTCGTGACGCCGGAGCCTGAGCGCAGGTCGTAGCTGACGATCGTCGTCGTCTTGCCCCCTGGTGCGGTCCCCGGGAACAGCTCCGTGCCGATCCGATACACCGCCGGGGCCGCGCCGACCTCCGAGCGGCAGTCGGAATCCACGACGATCCGCGCGTACGGAACACCGTCACGCAGTGTGATCGCGTACGGCTCGGCGAGCGCATTCTGGCAAGGCTCCGCCGCGGTTCCGGCATCCGCCGCCGCTGCCTCCACCGTGACGGAGTAGCGCGGCAGGATGTAGCCGAGCACCGTGTCGGAGTGCTCTTCCAGCACCGCGGTCGTGAGCTTCGACGCGTCACGCCCTGATGCCTGCACGTCGGCGTAGGCCTCCGCCTCGAACGCACTGTCGCCCATCTCTCTGGCACCGTCGGTCGCAAGCAGCACGTACTCGACCTCGAGAACCGTGCGCACGAGGCCCGGCTCGGGTTCGGTCACCTCGGCGAACACCGTCGCGGCATAGCTGTGCGCGGCAGCGGGTGCGGCAGGGAGGAGGAAGCAGGCGGCGGCGAGGGCGCACAGGAGCACGCGCAGGGTGCGCGTGCTCCTGACGCGTCGTGATTCAGTACGCACCGAGGTCCACCCATGCCGAGTGCTTGGGCTTCGCGGCACCGGGCTCCTGGCCGCGGGTCCACCACGATGCGCGATAGAGGTGCCCCTTGTGCGCCACGGTCTCTCCGCCCGTGTAGATCCAGGACGCGGTCCAGGCGCGCACGACGCCGCGCGACGTACTCACCTCGACGCCGCGTTCGGCCCAGGCACCGTTGCGGTCAGCGGCACCCGGCACGTTGCCCTTCGTCCACCACTGCGCCACGAACACGCGACCCGAGTGCAGCACCGTGTCGCCGGCCCCGTAGACCTGCCCTGACTTCCAGACCGGGAGCGCCCTGACCTGCACGGGCGCCGATTCGGCCACGCCGGGAGCGAGATCCGCACCGCTCGCTGTGACGGTCACCGCGACCTCGGCGCCGTTGAGCGCCGGCCCGACCTTCAGCTGGGAACCGGTCTCCCCGGAGAGCTCCTCGCCGTCCGCACTCCACTGGTACGTGAAGGTCAGCCCGTCCGCATCCCACTCGCCAGGGTTCACGAAGAGGATGCCGCCGACCTCGGCTGTTCCGGTGATGCTCGGCGCCACGGTGGCGACCGGCGCCGGCAGCTCCACGGTGACGACGTAGTCGGCGGTGGTGGTGTTGCCGGCGGCATCGGCAGCCGTGTACGTCAGCGTGTACTCGCCCGCAGTCGGCGGCACGATGACGCCCGGTTCGAGCGGCACGTCCGTTCCGATCGGTCCGGACACCGTGATCGCGACGGTCGCCGAACCCGAGTCGTCTCCGGCGACGCCGGCCGGCACGGTGTACTCGGCGCCAGGGGTCGCGGTCGAAGCGGGTTCGGGGACGACCTCCAGCAGCGGCGCCGTCACGTCGTTGCTCTTCAATGCGGCCGCAGCGAGCCGCGTGATGTCGCTCACCGATGGCACATCGCCGTAGATGTTCGCCGTCGCGATGACACCCTCGAACGGGTACTCGACGGCACCAGACGAGGAGATGTCGCCGCCGATCACGAAGGAGCGTGCGGCTCCCGACGGGTTCTGCACCTTGCCGCCTCCGGCTGCGACGGCCGAACCGGCCTCGCGCCCGTCGACGTAGACGCGCAGATCGCCGCTCTGGGCGTCGTACGTCGCCACGATGTGCGTCCACTTCCCCGCCGTGACCGCGTTCTCGGCCCGTGCGACGACGTACTTGCCGCCGACGCGTACCCACAGTTCGGGCGTCACCTTGCCGGGCTGGGTGCCTGGCAGCATCTCCAGCCCCTGCCCCGAGCTCTGGGTGTTCGAGATCATGTCGCGCTCGGCGGTGATCGCCGGCACTTGGAAGACCGACTCGATGGCGAAGCCGTCCTCCGTCTTCGCATAGTCGGAGTCGGACCAGGGGATGCGCGCGCCCTCGGCGGAGCTGGCCGTGAACGTCGCCGCCTCGCTGCCGAGTGCGGCATCCACCGCCACCGCCGCTGTGCCCGCGGTGACGGCATGCGCACCAGGCGACCGATCGACGGGCTTGCCGCCGACGTAGTCGAGATCGAGCAGGTCCGCGACCGGAAGCGGCTCGAGCAGCTCGGCCAATTCCGCCGACCCGTTCACGGCGGTCACCGTGAACGTCTTCTGCGTCTGGCGCGCGGCCGCGTCGGTGATCACATAGGTGACCGTGTGCGCGCCCGGCGCGGTCGGGGTGAAGGTGAAACGGCCGCCGCTCGTGCGGGTGACGTCGATGACGCCGCCCGACGGATCGGTCACCTCGACGGCGACCTTGACGACGCCCGAGTTGTCCACCGCCTGCGGAGCCGGGGCGATGTAGGCGTGGCCCACCACCGCATTCGCACCGGGTGCGGGGACGACCTGCACCTGGGGCGGGGTCTCGTCGAGCAGCTTCAGCTCGCGGTTGGCCACCCGGTACACGTTCTTGTCCGAGAGCGCGGTGCTGTAGATCTCCGCACTCGCGATGCGGCCGTTGAAGGTGGCGTCATCGAGCGAACCGCTCGTGTTCGCGTCTCCGCCGATCGTCATGTAGCGGGCTTCGGCGCTGGTCGGCTTGACCGGGAACGTGACGCTGTCCGCCGAAGCCACCTCCAGACCGTCGACGTACAGACGCGCGTCCGTGCCGTCGTACCATCCGGTGACGTGGTACCAGGTGCCGTACTCCAGTTGCACGGTCGGGCGGGGGTTCGAGTACCAGAACTCCAGGTCGAAGTTCTCCGCCGAAGATGTGCGCACCGCTTCAAGACCGATACCGCCGCCCTGCATGCCGCCGAAGATGTCGACATAGCCGCCGACGGGCTTGTCGATCGAGTCGACCTTGAAGGTGACGTCGAGTGTGAAACCGTCCTGGAGTCGCGCATAGTCCGCATCGCTCCACGCCGCTGTACGGATGGCGGATGCCGTGCCCTGCGCGCCGACGGCGACCTGAGCTCCCAGGTCGGCATCGTCGGCGACCTTCGCCGCGCTGCCTGCCGTCAACGTCCACGCCTTGGGCGAGGCATCCGCTGCCTTGCCGTCGGCGAAGGAGACGTCGAGCAGGTCGGCCTTCGGCATCTGCTCGCGCAGATCGTCGAAAGTGAGGGATGCCGGGTCGAAGGGCGGGTCCATCGGTCCTGTCGAACCGCTGGTCGTGAACCGCGCTGTGAGGGGCGCGCCCTCCTTGCCCCAGGCGTTGATCGGGGTGACTCTGACCTCGTAGTCGCGCGACGGGCGCAGGTTCCACACCTCGTGATTGCGGTTCGCGGGCATCGGCAGGTTGTAGAAGCCCGACCACTGCAGGAAGGTGTTGACGGTCTGACCCGAGGCCACGTCGACGGTGGTGTAGCGGTACTTGTGCACGATGTCCTGCACGGTGTTGGGTGCCGGTACCGCCTGCGGGAAGGCGACCATGGCCTTGTCCTCCGCGATCCCGTCGACGGCCACCGCGGAGCCTGCTGGCCACACGGGCGCCTGGCTCAGGCTCGCACGGTGGGTGTTATTGAGCGGGAAGCGCTCGTCGTAGCTCTTGCTGGTGTCGGCGGACGCAGCGACATCCCACGACCAGGTCTGATCGATCCACTCGTCGGCGAGCAGATCGTAGTTCTTGATCGTGACCTTCGAACCGGTGATCTCGACGATGGCCGTCTGACGGTTGTTGCCGGCGTCATCCGGCGTCGTGTCATTGGAGCGGCTGGTCGGGCTGGTGTTCACGACACCGGACTCGAACTCGTAGTAGGCCAGCGGCGGGGCATTCACCGTCGTGAAGCCCTTGCCCGCCTTGTCGCCGCTGCGATCCTCCTGCCCCTGCCAGACCGAGGTCGGGATGTTCTGCGGCGTGTGGATGTGGCCGCCCCAGACGACTGCCTGGGGGAAGTCGTCGAACACCGACTGCAGCGTGTCGCCGCATCCGCTCGACAGCCCCGTGCCGTACCACTCGTTCGAGACGTAGTGCGTGCACTGCAGCGGGTGGTGCACCAGCACGATGACGGGCTTCGTGGGATCTTCGGCCGTGGCGGCCGCGAGTCGCTGCTGCAGCCAGGACGCGGCGTAGGCGTAGTTTCCGGAGCTCGCCGACGAGGGCTTGCCCGTCGTCGGGTCGAGGGTCCCGGCGCCCGGCGACACGGTGATGAAGTGGTAGCCGTTGATCGTGTAGTCCGCGTTCGGCTTCTGCCCTCCGGTGGCCTGCGTGAACAGGTCGTACGAGGAGATGGCGGCGACATCGTGGTTTCCCAGCGAGGCGACGAGCTTGATGCCGAGGCCGGCCTTGGAATCGAGGGTGGACTTCAATCCGGCGTACTCGCTCGCGGTGGCGTTGTTCGTCAGGTCACCCACGAACAGCGCGGTGTCGACGTTCTCGGCCTTCCAGAAGTCGTACGCCTCGGCGAGCTCGCTCCAGTTGTTGTGGATGTCGCCGATCGCTGCGAAGCGGATGTCGGGTTCGCCCGTAGCGGGAGCCTCCTCAATCGCTGCGGATGCCGGTGCGGATGCCTCGGGCGCCGGCTGTTCGACTGCTCTCCCGGTGACCGCGACGACCTGCGTCTCCTGAGTGATCTCGCCGGCGGCATCCGTCGCCGAGAAGGCGACCTCGTAGTCGCCCGCGAGAGCCGGCGTGAACCGGTAGAGGCCGTCGTCGCCCGGGCTCACCGCGGCGACCACGCCGTCGGGGCTGGTCACCGTGACGACGAGTTCACCCCCGAGTCCGGTGGGCGCGGAGAACGCGATCACGTCGCCGAGCGAGGCGCTCGCCGGCACTGGCGTCGCGTCTCCGGTCCGGGCGCTGAGTGGCGCTTCGGCGTTCGGTGTCGGTGCCGGCGTGCTCGTCGGCACCGTGGAGGGCGACGCGGCAGCCGGAGCGAGCGGCATCGACGAGGCGTAGGCGGGAGTGACGACACTGACGGCGAGCGCCGTCGTCGTGGCGACGATCAGTGCCGCGCGACGCCAGGAACGGCGGGCGGCGGCGGGAGAGGTGGGGGCAGAGGGCTGCGACACGATACGTCCTTCGGGTGACCTGGGTCGGAACCCTGCCAGAACACCGGCCGAACGTGTCCATCGGGTGAACGCGACGAGACGTCTGGGCGACAGAGCTGAGGGATCGAGCGAATCCGACAGCCCACTGCGCACAGTGGGCTTTTCCGGATGCTCGGGGCGCGATCAGCGCGTGTCCGGCCGCTCCGCCGCGCCCGCAGCCTGTCCCTTGAACGAGATCGTGTGCGGCAGATATCGGTCTTCACCGCATTCAACCGGTCGTCCGTCTGCGGCGTAGGTCTCGCGGCGCACCTGCAGCATCGGGCTCGAGCGACGCACATGGAGCAGCCGCGCGTCTTCACTCGAGGCGGCGACGGCTTCGATGCGGTGATCGCCGTGGGTGATGACGATGCCGGCATCGGCGAGCAGCCGCGTGGTGGAGACGGCGTCGTCGGGCATGCGCTCGATGTGTCCGATCACCCAGGGAGCCCAGGTCGAACGTTCGATCATGACCTCGCGCCCCTCCAGAGTGCGCACCCTGACGACATACAGCACCTGTGCGGCCGTGCCGATCCCCAGCAATCGAGCCTCGCGTGGCGTGGCCCGCCGCAGCTCTCGCGAAAAGACGCGGCCGCCGGGTGTCCTGCCCCACCCCCGCGCCCACTGCGCGAACGAGATCATGCGGTCGAAGCCGTGCGGCTGCGCTGAGGTCACGAACCAGCCCGAGCCGCGGCGCGATTCGATCAAGCCCTGTCGAGCGAGCGCGGCGAGCGCACCGCGAACGGCGCCGCGCGATGCCCCCTGCCGCGTGGCGAGCTCGACTTCGGTGGGCAGGCGCGCTCCCGCCGAGAACTCGCCGGAGAGGACCATCGCTCGCAGCTCGCCGACCGCATCGATCTCACCGGCATCCGCGCGCACCACGCCGGCCAGTCTACGGGCGGCGTTCCGCGTCCCCGTTGACGACTTCCGGCGAACTCCCGTGCGGACGCCGGGAGGAGTGGCAGGATAAGCCGGACGGGTGGCCGCGGCATCCGCCCCACTCGCGCGGCATGGGCTCGAAGGAGATCGCGGAATTGTACGGAGCAGGAAGCTGATTCGCGTCGGTCGACCCCTGCGCGCGGTGGCTGCGGTCGCTGCGACGGGGGCGCTCGCGCTCGCATGGGCCCTCACCGGGTGCTCGACACCGCCGGCCACGGTGACGCTGCCGCCGCCCGGCGCCCTCCCCGACTACCAGCTCGGCGGCGCCTACGAACCCGAGGCCGGGGTCGGCGTTGTGGGTCGGGATCGCAGCGCCTCGCCGGCATCCGGCACCTACTCGATCTGTTACGTCAACGGGTTCCAGACGCAGCCGGGCGAGATCGAGTCGTGGCCGTCCGACCTGCTGCTCCAGCGCGACGGCGAGACGGTGTTCGATCCGGACTGGCCGGACGAGGCCCTGCTCGACACGTCGACCGCAGAGCGTCGGCAACGGATCAGTGACGTGGTGGTCGACTGGGTCGAGGGCTGCGCCGATTCCGGTTTCGATGCCGTGGAGTTCGACAACCTCGACTCGTACACGCGTTCTCACGGCGCACTGACGCTGGAGAACAATCTGGCTCTCGCCACGATGCTCGTCGATGCCGCCCATGCCGCCGGCCTGGCCGCCGGGCAGAAGAACGCGGCCGAAGATGCCCCGGCACTCCACGAGCACGCCGGATTCGACTTCGCGGTGACCGAGGAGTGCGCGGTCTATGAGGAGTGCGGCGGCTACGAAGCCGTCTACGGCGAGCACGTCATCGACATCGAGTACGCCGACGACCTGCCCCGATCGTTCGCGGAGATGTGCGCCGATGACCGGTCGCCGGCCTCGATGGTGCTGCGTGATCGCAACCTCGTCACTCCGGGCGACGAGGGCTACGTGTTCGAGCTCTGTCCTCGTTGAACGGTCGTGCAGTTGAACGAGCGGTCAGCGGCAGCGCGATATATGCCTCTGGCGGCACGGGCCCCCGAGTGGAACACTGAGGCATGACACACCGGGCCCGCGTCACCACGGGCCTATCCCGGACTGGGAGGACCGCAGCATGAGCGTCGTCGACAACCCCGTTTCATCGTCCGGTATCGCTCGAGGCGGCATCCTCGCCCGATACCCGCTCATCTCGTTCTTCACGATCGCGTACCTCTTCTCATGGCTCATCGAGATACCCGTCGCCCTCTCGACGCACGGAATCATCCCGGTGATTCCGAAACCGGCAGTGGCGATCGCCATCATCGCCGCGACCTTCGGGCCCATGGTCGCGGCGTTCGTCATGACCGGCGTGACGGAGGGCAGGAGCGGCGTCGTCCACCTGCTGCGCCGATGCGTCCGGTGGCGTGTGGGGCTCCTGTGGTATCTGTTCCTGCTGGTCGGTGTGCCGATCATCATCATCCTGGGCACGATCGTGGTGCCGGGCGCCCTGGAGTCGTTTCAGCCCATCCTCGGCACTCTGCTCGCCGCCTATCCGCTGGCTTTCCTGATGACATTCCTCTTCGGCGGTCCGCTGGGAGAGGAGCCGGGTTGGCGAGGCTTCGCCTTGCCGAGATTGCAGGAGCGCAACGGCCCGCTGTGGGGCAGCCTGATCCTCGGAGTGCTGTGGGCGCTGTGGCACTTCCCGCTCTTCTGGAGCGGCGTGTGGACCCCTCCGACGATCCCGAACATGGTCATGTTCGTCGTCATGATCACGGCGCTGACGATCATGATGACCTGGGTCTTCAACCATGCGAGGGGCAGCGTGCTTCTCATGATGCTGATGCACGCATCGTTCAACACGTTCGCGAACAAGGTCGGATACCCGCTCTTTCCCGCACCGATCTTCGACGACTACGGGCTTCTGCCCGTGCTGATCGGGTTCACCGCCACCGCCCTCGTGCTGATCATCGTCACTCGCGGCCGCCTGGGCTACGACGCCTACCTCGCTCGGGACGGTGGGTAGGCTGACCCCATGACGAACTCGGGGGGTGTCGCCGCGAAGGTCGGCACCTTCTGGGGTCGGACCAGGCGCTCGCTGTTCGCCTCTTCTTCCGCGCCGATATGGATCGCCGCGATCGTCGCGCTCGCAGTCATCCTCGGATTCATCGCGTTCGGTGGCCTGCGGCAGGCCGAGAGCTCCCCGACCCTCACGCCTGCGGGCGAAGAAGCGCGCACATCGCTGTACGCCGTGACCGTGCTGAGCGCCGAGCTCGCCGACTCCGTCGACGAGCAGCTCTTCGAGGCAGAACCAGACGACGACCTGCTCATCGTCACGGTTCGGCTCGAGAACCTGAGCTCACAGGCGGTCGGCGTCGACCAGGGGGCCGATCGCGTCAAATCACAGCTGATCCGCGCCCAAGAGCCGCTGCTGGCCCTTTCCGGCGTCACGGCAACAGAAGACCCCCGCGCCTGGCGCACCGACGGCACGCTCCGCGGGGTCATCCTGCAGCCCGGGGTCCCCGCCGAAGTCCGGCTCGTCTGGCCGGTCCCCGAAGGCTCCTTCCCCGACGGCATCGCGCACCTCGACGTCTTCGATGCCAGAGAGCGGACAGGGCAGGCCATCCTGTCGGCGTCCGCAGTGACCTGGCGTCGCACCGAGCTGGCGACCCGCATCGCCGTAGAGGTGCGGTCGTGAGGCGAGCACGCCCCTGGCTGATCGGCGCTGCGCTCGTCGTCGCCGCAGGTCTCGTGAGCGGCGTCACCCCCTCTCAGGATTCCCTCGTCGACCCGTTCCTCATCAGGGGGGACTCCGCGGACACAGTGACCTCGCGCATGCTGATCGCGACCGTCTCCGGCGCCTCATTCGCGGACCGCGTCGTGTCGGCAGATGGGGAATGGGAGGCCGAGGGCAACTGGCTGGTGGTGGAACTCGCGGTGTCGGCTGCTCGCACAGAGGTGGATGCAGAGATCCCGCTGGCGACCCTGCACATCGACGGCCTCGTGTTCCATGCGAGCGAGCGGGCGCCGAAGTCGCTGCTGAATACCCGCTTGCATGTCGGTACCGACACGGTGGGCACCCTGGCGTTCGAGCTTCCGGAGGGTCTGCGCGGAGGCGTCGGCGAACTGCGGCTGACGCATGAATATCTGACACCCGAACTCGACGACGTCATCACGATCACTGTTCCGCTCGACGGAGCGCCGACCGCATCGAGCATCGAACTCGACGCGCCGCGAATCGGGGCACCATGACCTGGCGGCGGACGCATGGCCGCGCGCTGGCGGCCCTGCTGGTGGCGGCCACGGCCACGGTGGGAGTGCACATCTGGTTCGATGTGCTGCAGGCGGGAGGACCGGAGCAGCCGGCGTACGTCCTCGCCGAGGGAACGACGGAGATCGGCGGACACGAGCTGACGCTCATCTCCACGAGGCCGGGCGAGTTCGAAGCGCCTGCGGGCTCGAAGACGCTGAGCGTATGGCTCGACCCTCGCAGCGACGATGACGCTGCCCCGTGCAGAAGCATCACGCTCACGGAGATGAGCGGGAGTCGCACGTGGCTCGATGCGCAGTCCGACCTGGACACCTCTTCCGATGCGGACGCGCGTGACGCTGAGGCGACGTGCAGGGAAGAATCACCCTTCTATCGCATCCTCTCGGTCTTCCTGCTGCCGGAGGACGCGACCGGCCCCTTCTGGCTCGACGTTCCCGTCGGGATCGACGAGACCGCGCGATTCCGTATCGAACTCTGACGATCGCACCCCGATTCCGGCGCCGGGCCTGGCGACGATCGAGTCGAAGGCCGTCGCAACGATGGCGACCCGCAGCGGCTCGGCGATGACGGCGACTCCCACCATGATCAAGGGGAAGTACGCACTCCAGAAGTTGTTCTCGTGGCCTCCGATCAGCTGCAGCACTCCTCGCGCCCCGACCCGCTCAGCGAGAGCCCAGACGGCATAGACGCAGGCGAACAGGCCGAACAGCAGGGGCCCACCGCGCCAGATCGCGGCGATCGCGGCCCACAGATCCTCGAGGCGCTGCAACAGGGTCCGGGACAGACTGCCGACGGCGCCGCGCAGCGATTCGGTCCCCCGCCGCAGCAGCGGCGGCAAGGTGTCGAAGTCGGCGCCGTAGATCACGCCGGCGACGGCGAGCCAGGCGGCCGGAACGATCACCGCAGCGGCGATGATGCCGACGAGCCACAGCGCAGCCTCCCACAGCGATGCCAGCGGCGGGAGGGATGCCGCGACCCAGTCGCCGATTCCATCCAGCCATACCGCCCCGGCACGTCCGGAGAACCACTCCTTCACTCCCGCCCACCACTGGCCGACGAGAGTGAAGAGCATGAAGGTCCACAGCACCTCCGTGTATGCGGCGAGCGCGAGTGTCCACGACGGCAGCCGCTCACGGAACCGCGCGAGGAACAGACGAGCGACGAGCGCGACCACCAGAACGACCACCGGAATCAGCCCGACAGAGATCAGACCGCCGCGATCGCCGATCGCCTCGTCGATCCCGTAACCGGACTCTTCGAAGGCGATACTGATCGCGATCGCGAAGAAGTCCTTCATGTCGGCGTCCAGCATTCCCCAGGCCGCGTAGAAAGCGAAGAACGGCAGGATCGCGACGAGGGTCGACCGCGCGAAGCCGCGGTACTTACTCTCCGCGTCGTCTGCCGCGACGTGCGGCAAAGACGAGCGCACCGTCAGGTACATCGCGACATAGGAGATGAGCCGTGCGGCGACGGCCAGCGGCAACAGCAGCAGGCCGCCGAGCGTGGTGTGACCTCCGACGAACCCGGCGCCCTGCACGAGCACCTCGTGCAGGGCCTCTCCACCGAGGTACCAGGCCATGAGCGCTAGCCAGTGCCGGGCGAGGATGCGCCCGAATGTGCGGAGGGCCTGGTGCATCCCGCTACCGTATCGGAACCGATGAGCTCACAGCGGACTCAGTGAGGAGCGGTCGGCGTCCACCCGTCACCGCATGCTCCGCCATCAGCGGATTCGGCGATCGTGACCTCGCTGCCGTCGAGACGCAGCAGGGGGTTGTAGAACTTCGAGATCTCGATGCTGTCCACCGGGACGTAGTGAAAGATGAGCGATCGCCGGAAACGATCGTCCGACCGGTTCGGACCCGAACCGTGGACCATGCTCCCGTGGAAGAAGAGCACATCTCCCGAGGCGAGCTCGGTCTGCTCGGCGGAGAAGCCTTCGGGCAGGGTGATCTCGGTGCTCGTGAAGGATTCCTCCGGGTCGGCTTCGCCCGGGCAGATGATCTCGTAGCGATGCGAGCCGGGCACCACCTTCAGCCCGCCATTCACACCGTCGCAGTCGTCGATCGCGACCCACGCTGCGATGCAGGTCTCCGGGTGCGCCTGCAGGAAGATGTTGTCCTGATGAAGCGCCTGTCCGCGGGCTCCCGGCGGCTTGAAGTAGAACATCGACTGGGCCGCGTACACCGGCCCGACCATCTCCTGCACCCGATCGACGATGCGTGGGTCCAGCATCCACTGACGTGCCAGACGACCGACAGCCAGCTCGGTGCGTCGATGCGGATGGATGAAGCGCGGATACCGGGCAAGGGGATCACCATCGCTGATGCGGTCGTCGTGGCCGAAGTCGTTGTCGGTCTGCACCTGATCCATGAACACGTCGCGGATCTCGGCGGTCTCGGCCGCGCTCAGGAGGCCGCGAAGCTGGACGACGCCGCGGTTCTCATAGTCGACGGCGAGGGTTGAGGTGACACTGCTTGAGATGGACATGACAGTAACTCTGGTCCGCGAATCCCGCCTGCGCCATTGCATTTTCTGTCGATGACATGGAAGATTCTGCTGTGATTGTCAGCGCGGTTCCTCCGGCGGAGACACCGCACCCTCATGTCATCCGCGTCATCGCCGGCGAGTTCGCCGCAGGCAGCGATTACTCGACCTGGCGCGAGAACGGCACGGCGGACTGGCTCCTCATCCACACCATCGCCGGCGCGGGTCGGGTGGCCGGACCCGCAGGTGACGTCATCACCGCGGCCGGCGACAGCATCCTCCTGCGCCCGCATGCGCGGCACGACTACGGCACGGCGGCGAGCGCGTGGACCCTGGCCTACGCCCATTTCCACGCACGCGCGGAGTGGGCGCCGCTTCTGGACTGGCCGATCCGAGGTGGAGGCGTCGGGTTCGTGCACGCACCGGGCGAGGTGCGGCTGCGCATCCTCGGCGGGCTGCGAACGTCTGCCGCGTTCTCCGCAGGATCCATGCCGCAGTCGGAGCTCTTCGCGATGAACAGCCTCGAGTCCGCGCTGCTGTGGATCGATACCCAGAACCCTCTGCGCGGTCGCATGGACGAACGCCTGCTCCGCGTGATCGAGCACATCGGCAGCAGCCTCGCCGCCGACCTGAGCGTGCCGGCACTCACCGGTGTGGCAAGGCTGTCGCCCTCGCGCCTCTCCCACCTCTTCACCGAAAGCCTCGGAGTCTCACCCCAGCGCTACGTGGAACGCGAGCGGCTCGCTCGTGCGGCGCAGCTCCTCACCACGACCGATCGCGCGGTGAACGACATCGCGCGCGATGTGGGCCTGTCCGACCCGCTGTACTTCTCCCGGCGATTTTCCCGGCTGTACGGAATCAGTCCGACCGGCTATCGTCGCCGACCGTCCGCATCCGCCGACTGACGCACCACGAGTCGTCCGCCCCGCACGCTCATCCGGCCGCCTCTGCGCCACGACGCCGCGATCGGGCTCGTGCGACGATCATCAGCACAGCGGGCACCAGGACCATCACGAAGCCGCTGGGACCGACCATCCAGAAGCACGCGAGCGCCCAGAGCCCGAGAGCCGTGCCGACGTATGCGGGCATCGTCTTCCCACGCCGGCCGGCTCCGAGAATCAGGAGCGCCAGAAGCACTCCCGGAACGACGAAGCCACCGGGCAGTCCCCAGAACTGCACGCTCGCGTCGACCGGCGGCTGCGTGGTCCGGAACGGACCGGCCAGCCACTCCCCCCACCATGGATGCACCGCGAAGAGGGCCGTGTGAAGAGCGCAGATCACGAGCAGCGACACGCCTGCGGCGATGGTCAACCGGTCTGCGGGGGTGCGCGCACCGAGGGTGCTCTCTGGAGCGGAAACGGATGCTGCGCCTCGTTGATTCGTCATGCATCCAGCCTGGAGCGCCGCGTTCGCGCGAGCGTCCCTCATCCGGGCGAACCGCCTCGCTCTCGCGGGTGAGAACGCACGCGTCGCAACACGCCACAGGTGCAAGATATTTCAGCCAACGAAATCTATTGCATCGAGGCAGGAACTCTGTCACCATCAATCAGTCGTCCTGCATCATCCACACCAAGTAAGGGGCAATCAATGAAGATCTCCCGCACCACCGCCGCCGTCGTCGCAGCATTCGCTGTCCTCGCGATCACCGGTTGCACGGCGCCAGCCGACAAGAAGCCGACCGCCTCGGAATCCGAAGGGTTCCAGTGCGCCGAAGGCGAGACCTACGTGATGAACGTCATGGTCTCCGCCCACCAGTACTGGGTTCCCGTCTACCAGGGGTTCAAGCAGGCCGCTGAGGCGATGGGATGCGAGACGGTGTTCTCCGGCACTCCCGACTACGACATCAGCAAGCAGCTCGCCTCGTTCGAACAGGATCTGGTCGAGAAGCCCGCCGGCGTGCTGCTGCACCCGATGCAGGCGGACCCGTTCATCGAGCCGATCAACTCCGCCATCGAAGACGGGGTCGAGGTGGTCACCTTCGCCGCCGACTCGCCCGAGTCCAACCGGACCTCCTACGTCACCTCCGACAACCGTGCTGAGGCTGCCTTCGCGGCCGAAGAGATCGTCAAGGTCGTCGGCGAGGAAGGCGAGTACGCGGTTCTCGAGAACCCCGGTCAGAGCAACCACGACCTGCGCGTCACCGCATTCATCGAGTACATGGAGAACAAGTACCCGAACATGAAGCTCGTCGGCCGCCAGGCGACCAACCAAGACAGCACCAAGGCATACCAGGCCACCGGCTCGATCCTGCAGGCCAACCCCGACCTCGATGCGATGTGGATCCCCGAAGCCGGCTCCGCCGAAGGCGCCGCCGCTGCCATCACCGAAGCGAACGCCGACGTGCTGATCCTCCACGCCGACATCACTCCCACGACGCTCGACCTCATCAAGGACGGAACGATCCACCTGTCGGTGAACCCGAACCAGGGCATCCAGGGATTCATGGGCTTCATGACGCTCTTCATGGCGGCGCACCCCGACCTGATCGATCCGTTCAACGACTACAAGGAGTCCGCGTACAACCCCGCCCAGGTCCCGTTCGTCGACAACGGATTCTCCGTCATCACCAAGGAGAACGCCGCGTCGTTCGACCTCGAGAAGTACATGGAAGGGCGCACGACCGAGTAACTCTGCCCTGCCCCCGCCCCTTGCCCTCGAGCTCGATGGATGGAGACAACCATGGAACCCACGACGATCCTCGATATCAAGAACGTCAGCAAGTCGTTCGGTTCGATCCATGCACTGAGGTCCATCGACTTCAGCCTCCGCAAGGGGGAGATCCACGCCATCGCCGGCGAGAACGGCGCGGGCAAGTCCACCCTGATGAACGTCATCGACGGGATCGTGCGGCCCGACAGCGGCACGATCCTGCTCGATGGCCAGCCGGTCGAGATCTCTTCGCCGGCCGTGGCCCAGAAGCTCGGCATCGGGTTCGTGCATCAGGAGATCGAGCTGTGCCCCGATGTGACGGTCGCCGAGAACATGTTCATGGCAGCCACCAACGCGAGTCGCTCGTGGCTGATGGACCCGGACTCGCTCGAACGCAGAGCGGGTGAGATCCTCCGGCAGCTCGGCAACATCGATCCGCGGGCGCTGGTTCGAGATCTGTCGATCTCGAACCAGCAGCTCGTGGAGATCGCGAAGGCGCTCACCCTCGACTGCCGCGTGCTCATCCTGGACGAGCCGACGGCCGCCCTCACCGAGATCGAGGCGCAGACGCTGTTCCGCATCATGCGGGAGCTCTCCGCCCGCGGCATCTCGATCATCTACATCTCCCATCGGATGGTGGAGATCTTCGAGAACTGCGACCGGGTCTCCGTGTTCCGCGACGGTCAGCACATCATGACCAGCAACGTCGCCGAGACCACCCCATCGGAGCTGGTCCGCTCGATGGTGGGACGCGCACTCGACAATCAGTACCCCGAGAAGCAACGGGAGGATGAGCGCTCAGATGACGTCATCCTGTCGGTGCGGGGTCTGACCGACACCCCCCGATACCAGGACATCTCCTTCGACGTGCGCCGGGGAGAGATCCTCGGCCTCGGCGGTCTCATCGGCGCCGGCCGCAGTGAGATCGCCAAGGGCATCTGCCGGCTGGAGGGGGATGCGAAGGGTGAGGTGATCCTCAAGGGAGCGCCTCTTCGCCTGAAGCACTATCAGGACTGCATCGCCCACGGCATCGTCTACCTGTCCGAGGATCGAAAAGGCGAGGGCGTCTTCCTCGACATGTCGATCGCGGAGAACACTTCGGCGATGTCGCTACGCGAGATCTCGCGCTTCGGCCTGATCGGCAGACGTCGCGAGCATCGCCTCGCCGCAAAGGTCGGCCGCGGGCTGCGCCTCAAGTTCGGCGAACTCGACGATGCCGTCTCGACGCTCTCCGGAGGCAATCAGCAGAAGGTCGCTCTGGCCAAACTGCTGGCCGTCAACCCGCAGGTGATCTTCCTCGACGAACCCACCCGCGGGGTGGATGTCGGGGCCAAGGCGGAGATCCATGCCCTTCTGCGCGATCTCGCGCGAAAAGGGATCGGCATCGTGGTCATCTCCTCGGAGATGCCGGAACTGATCGGCGTCTCGGACCGGGTGATCGTCATCCGGGAAGGCGAGACCAGCGGCGAAGTCACCGGCGATGACATGACAGAAGAGAACATCTTGAGCTTGGCCTCGATGGTCGAGCGGAAGCAGGAGCTGGTGTGATGATGACCCAATCTCAGACTTTGATGACCGCGCCGCCCATGCCGGCGGCGCCCGACGCGCGACCCGATCTGAAGCACTACGTCTCCCGTTTCCTCCGGATGCGCGAGACGGGTCTGATCCTGATCCTGCTCGTCCTGGTCGTCGCGATGTCGTTCGCCTCACCGCACTTCCTCACGATCGCCAACATCGAGGCGATGGCCATGGTCTTCGCGGTCGAGGGGATCGTGGTCGTCGGCATGACGATCCTGCTCATCTCCGGCGGCATCGACCTGTCGGTCGGTTCGGTGACGGCCTTGTCGATGGTGCTGGCCGGGTGGCTCTACCTGCAGGGCATCGATCCCTGGCTGGCCTCGGGCATCGCGATCCTGGCGAGCATCGCCACCGGCGCCGTGATGGGAGTCCTGGTGACCAAGGTCGGGCTGAACCACTTCGTGGTCACGCTCGCCGTGATGGTCATCGCCCGCGGAGTCTGCCTCCTCCTCACCGGCGGCCGCCCTCTGGGACTGTATTCGCTGCCGAGTGAGTTCAAGTTCATCGGCCAAGGCTCCCTCGGACCGATCCCGCTCGTGATCGTCATCTTCCTGGTCGTGGTCATCGCCTTCGACTTCATGCTTCGACGCACGACCGCGTTCCGGAAGGTGTTCTACACCGGAAGCAACGAGAAGGCCGCCGCGTACTCGGGCATCCGCACGAAGCGCGCGATCTTCTTCACGACCGTGCTGTGCTCCGCGCTCTGCGGCGTGGCCGGCATCATCTACATGGCACGGTTCGGATCCGCGCAGCCGACGTTCGGAATCGGAATGGAGCTGAACGTCATCGCCGCGGCCGTCATCGGCGGAGCGAGCCTCAAGGGCGGGTCAGGGACCATCTTCGGAGCAACGCTCGGCGCGATCCTGCTCTCGGTGGTCTCGAGCTCGCTGACCCTTCTCGACGTCTCGGTCTACTGGCAGGACATCGTGCGCGGCAGCATCCTGCTCGCCGCCCTCCTCGTCGACCACTACCTGTCGCGTCGACGGGGGGCGTGATCATGGTGTTCGAGAACAGAGAAGACATCGCGACCATCCGTCAGATCCACACCGTCGTCACGCTTCACTTCGTCGAGGGAATGACGCAGTCCGAGCTCGCCACCCGTCTGAATCTCTCCACTTCCAAAGTGAATCGGCTCATCCGGCGAGGGCGCGAGCTCGGCATGGTCAAGATCACGATCGATGCGGGGCCGTTCCAGCCGCTCGTCGATCTTGAAGGCGAACTGGTCCGGACGACAGGGCTCGGCAACGCGGTCGTGACGCCCACTGTGGAGGGAAACCCCGACACGAATCTGCAGGTCGTCGGACGCGCTGCCGCCAACGAACTGCTCGCGACGATCCGCGACGGCGACGTGATCGCGATCACCGGTGGCAAGGCGCTCAGCGCCGTCGTCGACGGCCTCGCGCCGGACCGCGTCTTCGATGTGACGGTCGTCCCGCTCACCGGTGGCGTGCAGGGCAAGTACTACACCGACGTCAACCACCTGGCGACCCAGCTCGCCGACCGCCTCGGCGGCAGGGCCGTGCTGCTCCACGCCCCGCTGTTCGCGGAAAGCCGCGAACAGCGAGACACCCTCATGGAAGTCGGCTCGATCAAGCACGCGTTCGATCTCGCTCGGCGCGCGAACGTGGCGCTGGTCGGCATCGGATCGGTGGAGACGGAGGGGTCCAGCTACTACGATCTCGCACCGCTCTCGGAGTCGGATCGCGAGCTGCTGCGCAGCGGCGACGTCGGCGGAGAGTTCCTCGCCCACGTGATCAACGACGACGGATCGCTCGCGGATTCGCCGCTGAACTCGCGTCTGCTGGCGCTCAGCCCGTCCGAGCTCTCCGCGTGCCCGACCTCGATCGGCGTCGCCGTCGGCCCGGAGAAGGTGCGCCCCATCCGCGCCGCCCTGGCCGGCGGCTTCATCCGATCGCTCATCGTCGATGAGCAGACCGCGGCGTCGGTGGTCGCACCGGCCCAGAAGGAGAGAAATGACTGAGATGCTCACGCGCACGATCGGACACTCATCGATCGAGGCATCCGCAGTGGGTCTGGGCACCTGGGCCATCGGCGGGTGGATGTGGGGCGGCACCGATGAGTCGGAGTCCATCGCCGCCATCCAGGCCTCGATCGACGAGGGGATCTCGCTCATCGACACGGCGCCGGCGTACGGGCAGGGGCGCGCCGAGGAGATCCTCGGCGCGGCGATCCGGGGGCGTCGAGACGACGTGGTCCTCGCGACCAAATGCGGTCTCGTGTGGCACACCCGGAAGGGCAACCACTTCTTCGACTACGACGGAGAACCCGTGCATCGCTATCTCGGCCGCGAATCGATCGTCCACGAAGTGGAGGAGAGTCTGCGGCGCCTCGGAACCGACCACATCGATCTGTACATCACCCATTGGCAGGACCCCACGACTCCGATCGATGAGACGGTCGCGGCGCTCGTCCAGCTGCGTGAGCAGGGCAAGATCCGCGCCATCGGCGCGAGCAACGTCTCAGAGGAGAACCTGCGTTCCTACCTGGCGACGGGCGCTCTGGATGCCATTCAGGAGGAGTATTCGATGATCGCCCGCGGCATCGAGAAGGATCTCCTGCCGATCGCCCAGGGCGCCGGCGTCTCGACGCTGAGCTACTCGTCGCTCGCACTCGGACTCCTGTCCGGGAGCATGGGTCCCGACCGGACCTTCTCGGGCGACGACCAGCGCAAGGACAACCCCCGCTTCTCGCTCGCGAATCGGGAGAAGGTCGCCCGATTGATGCAGGCGATCGAACCCGTCGCCGAGGCGCACGCCGCGACCAAGGCGCAGATCGTGATCGCGTGGACGCTGCAGCAACCGGGCATCACCTACTCGCTCTGCGGTGCACGCAATCCGCAGCAGGCTCGGGAGAACGCCGCGGCGGGACGCATCCGACTGTCCGGCGACGAGCTCGAGCTGATCGACGACGCCGCGGCACTGAGCCTGACCGATCTCGACGCATGACCCCGCGGCCGCGGTCGACAGATCGGCCATCCCACCGACGGAGCACGCAGGAGGAAGACTCATGACCACCCCCAGGAGCGCCAGGTTCGATCAGATCCGTGCCGACGGCTCGTTCGATGCGATCGTGGTCGGCGGCGGGATCAACGGCGTCGGAGTGTTCCGGGAGCTGTCCCTCCAGGGCCTTCGAGTGCTACTGGTCGAACGCGTGGACTTCTGCTCCGGTTGCAGCGCCGCCCCGTCCCGGATGATCCATGGCGGACTCCGGTACTTGGAGAACGGCGAGTTCGGCCTCGTGCGCGAATCTCTGCGGGAGCGCGATGCGCTGCTGCGCAATGCACCGCACATGGTGCGCCCCCTGCCGACGGTGGTCCCGATCACCTCGGTGTTCTCCGGTCTGTTCAACGCCGCTGCGAGCTTCTTCCGGCTCTCCACCCGGCCGGCCAGACGCGGGGCCGTGCCCTTGCGGATCGGACTGAGCATCTACGACTGGGTCACCCGAGAGCGCCGGGCGCTGCCCCGACACCGTTTCCTCGGCACCCGCGCCGCGTTCCAGCAGTGGCCGAAACTCACCGAGCGCATGAAGTTCGCCGCCGTCTTCTACGACGCGTGGATCAGCTACCCGGAGCGGCTGGGTGTGGAGCTGGTCATGGACACGTCGGAGATGGCGCCCGGTTCCATCGCGCTCAACTACGCCGAGATCGCCAGTGACGGGTCGGGCTTCGTGGTGACCGACAGCGAGACGGGCACGCGATACCCGGTGACGACGAAGACGGTCGTGAACGCCACCGGCGCGTGGCTCGACGAATCCCTCGCCACGCTCGTCCCCGCCGGCGACCTGCCGGGTCAGCTGGTCGAGGGCACGAAGGGGTCGCATCTCGTTCTCGACAATCCGGAACTGCACGACGCCCTCGACGGGCACATGGTGTACTTCGACAACTCCGACGGCCGGATCTGCATCGCCTTCGGCTATCTCGGCCGCGTACTCGCGGGCTCCACCGACATCAAGGTCGAGCGAGCGGAGCGCGTGCGGTGCGAAGACGACGAGCGCGACTACATCCTCGAGTCCCTGCAGGCCGTCTTCCCCAGGGTGCCGGTGTCCACGGACCAGATCGTCTACTCCTTCAGCGGCATCCGCCCGCTGCTCAAGAGCGAACACGACTTCACCGGGAGGATCACTCGCGGTCACGATGTGAAGCGGATCGACGGCGACGTTCCCCAGTTCTGCATGATCGGCGGCAAATGGACGACGTTCCGCGCCTTCGCCGAGGACATGACCGATGAGGTTCTCGCCGAGCTCGGACGCGAACGCACCACGTCGTCCGCGGAACTGGGAATCGGCGGAGGGCGGGGTTTCGTCGATGCGTCGCGCATCGAAGCCGCGCTGATCGCGCAGTGGGGCGTGTCCGATGCCCGCGCGGCGCATCTCGTCGACGCGTACGGCACCCGGGCGTCCGAGGTCATGGAGTACTGCGCCGGACGCGACGACGATCAGCCGATCGGCGCCGGCGTGCAGCTCACTGCGGCCGAGATCGCCTTCATGGTGCATCACGAGTACGCCACCAGACTCGGTGACCTGATCCTGCGCCGCACGGCGGTCGCGATCACGGGGGCAGTGGATGCCGGCCTGATCGAGACGATCGCCACCGTCGCTGCAGCGGAACTGGGTTGGAATGACGAACGCCGTCTCGCCGAGATCGGTGAACTGGTGACGGATCTCGAGAGGTATCACCGCGTCGACCGCGACGCCCTCGACCGTCGAACTATGGAAAGGACCGTGTGATGCGCCTGAGCAACCTTGCGAGGATGAACCGTCTCTTCAGCGATGGGGGCTGTCTGGATGTCGCCATCGATCACGGAGTGTGCAACGAGCCCGGCTTCCTGGTCGGACTGGAAGACATGCCGAGCGTCGTCTCGTCACTGATCGATGCGATGCCCGACGCCATCCAGATGGCATACGGACAGGCCGACCTGCTGCAGTCCACCCCCGGCAAGGACAAGCCCGCACTCGTCATGCGCATCGACATGGGCAACCCCTACAACGCTCAGAAGCACCGGGTGATGTGGTCCATGCTGCAGAACCACGACGAGCCGATCATCGGGGCGCTGGAGATGGATGCGGCGTGCGTCGTCGTGAATCTCTTCATGCTGCCGGACGAACCAGAGCTCTTCCGCCAGTGCGTCGAGAACATCAGCAGAGTCCGCGCTTCGTGCGCCAAGTACGGGATGCCGCTCATGATCGAACCGCTGGTCATGCTGCCCAACGACGTCAGAGGCGGCTACCAGGTCGACGGCGACGCCGAGAAGATCGTGACGCTCGTGCGCCTCGCCAGCGAGATGGGTGCCGACATCATCAAGGCCGACCCGACCGACGACCCCGAGGACTTCCATCGCGTCGTCGAAGCCGCCCGCGTGCCGGTGCTGGTCAGAGGCGGCGGCAAGGAAGGACTCGAGTCGGTGCTGGCGAAGTCGGCGGCCCTGATGGCACAGGGCGCATCCGGACTCGTCTACGGCCGCAACATCTACCAGCACGAGAACCCGAAGGCCGTCGTCGACGCACTGATGGGGATCGTCCACCGGGGCGCCTCCGGCGCCGAAGCGTGGGATATCTACAATGCCGGCTGACGAGAAGCAGTACCTCCTCGGAATCGACGTCGGCAACACCGTCATCAAGGCGGTGCTGTTCGATCTCGACGGCGAACGGGTCGCGTCGTATGCGATCGACGGCCAGTCGACGACCCCGGAGCCGGGGCACGTGGAGCGGGATCTCGAAGAGCTCTGGCGCAACGCAAGAGAGGCGCTGCAGCACTGCATCGTCGCGGCCGGAATCGATCCCCGCCAGATCGTGGCGGCCGGATGCGCCGGGCACGGCAACGGCCTCTATCTCCTCGATCACGACGATCGGCCGCTCGTCGGGATCCAGTCGCTGGACACGCGTGCGGCCGGCGTCGCCGGCGAGCTGGCGGCCGCTCACGGCGATGCTCTGCACGCTGCTGCGCTGCAGGAGCCGTGGCCGTCGCAGACCCCTGTCCTGCTGGCCTGGATGCGACAGAACCGCCCCGAAGTGATCGAACGCGCCGGCACCCTCCTGATGTGCAAGGACTACATCACGTTCAAGCTCACGGGGCAGAAGGTCAGCGACATCTCGGACATGTCCGGAGCGGGACTGTTGAAGATGCCGGAATGCCGGTACGACGACGAGCTGCTCGCTCTCTACGGCCTGGACGGACTGCGATCGCTTCTGCCGCGGCTGGTCGATCCGACCGAGATCGCCGGAACGGTCACGGCGGATGCGGCTGCCCAGACGGGTCTCGCTGAGGGCACGCCGGTCGTCGGTGGACTCTTCGACGTGATCGCCAGTGCGCTCGGCGCGGGCGTCGTCGAGACCGGCGCGACCTCGATCATCGCCGGAACCTGGTCGGTGAACCAGTACCTGGCCGAGGAGCCGGTGGTGAACCGTGACGTCCTCATGGTCGCGGCCTTCGGATCCGAGCGATTCATGATCATGGACAACAGCGCCACGTCGGCGTCGCAGCTGGAGTGGTACGTCCGCGAGTTCGTCGAACGAGGCAGCCATCACGACGACCCCTTCGGCTTCTGCCATCTGCGGCTGGCCGAGGTCGCCCCGCGGATCGACGATCCGTACTTCCACCCGTATCTCTACGGATCACCGCAGGGCGCCGAGCATCGCGCCGGGTTCAACGGAGTGGCCGGCTGGCACGGCGAGGGACACCTGATCAGGGCTCTGTTCGAAGGCGTCGTGTTCGAGCACCGCCGGCACATCGAACGTCTTCGCGACGCCGGAGCGCAGATCGACAAGGCCACCCTCTCCGGAGGCGGCTCCCGCAGTGCGGTGTGGGGGCAGATGCTCGCAGACTGCCTTCGCCTCCCGATCGCGGTCGCGGCCGAAGACGAGACGGGCGCGCTGGGAGCGGCGCTGAGCGCGGGCGTCGGCGCCGGGGTGTTCCCCGACTACGAAGCCGCGGCCGCACGCATGACCCGCACGAGGCACGTCTACCAGCCCGACGCCGTCATGTCGGCGCACTACGATCGCCGCTTCCGCGTCTCGCGCGACCTCGCCACGGTTCTTCACGGCTTCTGGGACGCACAGCACCAGGATGCGCAGAGCTGAAACGCCCTCTGCGTGCACACGCGAAGAAGCCCCGGCAGGATGTTCCCGCCGGGGCTTCTTCAGGTCGTTCAGTCGTTCTGGGGGAATCCGAGGTTGATGCCGCCGTGGGTCGCCGGGTCGAGCCAGCGGCTCGTGATCGCCTTCTCCCGAGTGAAGAAGTCGAACCCGTGCACGCCGTATGCCTTGGCGTCGCCGAACAGCGACGCCTTCCATCCGCCGAACGAGTGGTACGCGACCGGCACCGGAATCGGGACGTTGATGCCGATCATGCCGACCTCCACCTCGCTCTGGAACCGGCGGGCCGCGCCGCCGTCGTTGGTGAAGATGGCCGTGCCGTTGCCGAAGGCGCCCGAGTTGATCAGATCGAGCCCGTCTTGGAAGGACGCGACCCTGACCACCGAGAGCACCGGCCCGAAGATCTCCTCCTGATAGGCGCGTGAGGTGGTCGGAATCGCATCGATGAGAGTCGGTCCGAACCAGAACCCGTCCTCGTGCCCGTCGACCGAGCAACCGCGCCCGTCGACGACGATCGTGGCACCGTCCTGCTCGGCGATGTCGACGTATCCCGACACCTTGTCGCGATGCACACCGGTGATCAACGGGCCGAGGTCGGGCTCACCTGCCGAGTCGCCGGCCCCGTTTCCGATCCGCAGTCGACTGATGCGCTCGGAGATCTTCTCGATCAGCTCGTCGGCGACCGGCTCCACGGCCAGCACCACCGAGATCGCCATGCACCGCTCGCCCGCGGCACCGTATCCCGCGTTGACGGCCTGGTCGGCGACCAGATCGAGATCGGCATCCGGCAGCACGAGCATGTGGTTCTTCGCACCGCCGAGCGCTTGGACCCGCTTGCCGTTCTTCGACGCCGTCTCGTAGATGTACTGCGCGATCGGTGTGGAGCCCACGAAGGAGATCGACTTCACATCCGGGCTCTCCAGCAGCCCGTCCACGGCGAGCTTGTCGCCCTGCAGCACCGTGAAGACGCCGTCCGGCAGGCCGGCTTCCTTCCAGAGCCGCGCCATCCACAGTGCGGCAGACGGGTCCTTCTCCGAAGGCTTGAGCACGACCGCGTTGCCGGCGGCGATCGCGATCGGGAAGAACCACATCGGCACCATCACCGGGAAGTTGAACGGGCTGATGACGCCGACCACGCCGAGCGGCTGCTTCAACGAGTACACGTCGATGCCGGTGGAGGCGTTCTCGGTGAAAGCACCCTTGATCAGGTGCGGGAAGCCCGTGGCGAACTCGACGACCTCCTGGCCGCGGAGGATCTCGCCCATCGCGTCGGAGATGACCTTGCCGTGCTCGGCGGTGATGATCTCGGCGAGTTCCTGCTTGCGGGCGTTGAGCAGCTCACGGAACGCGAACAGCACGGTCTGTCGCTTCGCGACCGAGTAACCGCTCCAGATCTGGTAGCCGCGCTTGGCCGAGGCGATCGCGGCGTCGATCTCCGCCTGGTCGGCGAGTGCGACATGCGCACTCACCGAACCGGTGGCGGGGTTGAACACGGGCGCGGTGCGGCCGCTCGTCGAGGCGCTCTCGGCGCCGTCGATCCAGTGGGAGATGACGGGGATGTCTGCGGTGGGGGTCACGTCGGTGATGCCTTTCTGATGTTCTCGGCTGTGGTTCGTCATCGAATGCCGCCGTCGAAGACGCGGTGGTAGAGGCGTTCGATGTCGGATGCCGTCGGCACCCGAGGGTTGTTGCCCGGCGACCCGGAGGCCAGCGCCTGCTCGGCCATGGTGGGGACGAGTGCCGCCCAGTCCGCGCTCGAGACTCCGAACTCCTCCGGGGTCGGGACCGCGAGTTCGGTCGCGAGCGCGCGGAGTTCGTCGACCAGAGCGATGGCGGCATCCGCATCCGCGATGCTGTCGTCGACCAGCCCCAGAGCACGGGCGCAGTCCGCGTAGCGGTCGTCGGCGACGCCGAGCGAGAACTCGGTGACGGCGGCGAAGAGCATCGCATTCGACATGCCGTGACTCACGTGGAAGTGCGCACCGAGCGGACGGCTCATGCCGTGGACGAGCGCGACGCTCGAGTTCGAGAAGGCGATGCCGGCGAGTGTGGCCGCCTCCATCATCGCGGCGCGGGCGTCTCGGTCACCGCCGTCACGATAGGCCGCGCGCAGATTGCGCCCGATGATGGTCATCGCGCGAAGGGCGACAGAGTCGGAGAAGGCGTTCCGATGACGACTGACGTAAGCCTCGACCGCGTGGGTGAGCGCATCGATCCCGGTGTCGGCTGTGAGGCGAGGGGGCATGCTCATGGTCAGCTCGAAGTCGACGATTCCGGCGACCGGGAGGTACGACGGGCCCGCGCACAGCATCTTCTCTCCCGTGTCGCTGTCGGTGATGACGGTGAACCGCGTCGCTTCTGAGCCGGTACCGGCCGTCGTGGGCACGGCGACGACGGGGAGAGCGGGCCCGTCATAGCTGAACGGAGCCTTGAGATCGCGCAGCTGGCCGCCGCGCACGGCGAGCACAGCGAGCGCCTTCGCGGTGTCGATCGGACTCCCGCCGCCCAGTCCGACGAGGACATCCGCCTGGTGCTCCTTCGCGGCTTCGAGTCCACCGCGGAGCGAGATCGTGGTCGGATCCGGCACCACACCCGAGAAGACCGCAGGGTGCAGGCCCGCGTCTCTGAGCAGAGCGGCGACTCGATCGGCCGTGCCGTTGCCGGTGAGGAACCCATCGGTGACGATCAATGGCCGAGCAGAACCGAGGCGCCGCAGCACGTCGGGCAGTTGTGCGAGGGATCCGCCGCCGATGCGGAGATCCGAAGGGACCGCGACCTGGAAAACCATGCTTCACTCCTCCGTACTGTCGCCCGGATGCGGGCACGCCTCAGCGTCTCCTGCAGGACCGCAGGCGTCAATGGCAGTTTCCGCAGGCTGACCTGCAGAAATGCAGTAGCCTGCGGGGATGAACACCGATGATCTCCGCATCCTGCTGGAGCTGTCGCGCACGGGGCGACTCAACGCCGTCGCCGGCCGCATGCAACTCGACGAGACGACCGTGTCACGTCGACTTGCACGGCTCGAGCAGAGCGTGGGCAGCCGGCTCATCGATCGCGGACGACACGGCTGGCAGCTCACGGCGGCCGGCGAGATACTGATCCCCCACGCCGAAGC
Source organism: Microbacterium sp. LTA6 (assembly GCF_045690355.1). Classification (NCBI taxonomy): domain Bacteria; kingdom Bacillati; phylum Actinomycetota; class Actinomycetes; order Micrococcales; family Microbacteriaceae; genus Microbacterium; species Microbacterium sp. LTA6. The sequence continues at coordinate 2,135,422 of NZ_CP147855.1, read as the reverse complement.
GATCGAGAACGCTCGGCTCGCCGCGGTCGACGAGCTCTCGACATCTCGGCAGACCTTGAGCGGGGCCATCCGCGTGCTCGCACCGGATGGATTCGGCGTCTACGTCCTGATTCCCGGCCTCGCTGATCTTCGGGACCAGCACCCTGATCTCACACTCGAGATCTCGACGGCGACGAGTCAGGGCGCCGTCACCGCACGCGACTTCGACGTGGCGATCTCACTCGAGCCCTCGAACGTCCCCACCGTGCGTGCCGCACCGCTCGCCGAGTACGAGCTGCGGCTCTACGCCTCCGCCGACTACCTCCGCCGCAACGGCGAACCCTCGAGCACACGGGACGTGATCGACGGACACAGCGTCATCTGGTACATCGATTCGATGCTGGACGTGCGGCCGCTACGACTGCTCGACACGATTCTCGCCGGAGCACACGCTCGCGTGCAGTGCAACAACATCACCGGTCAGGTCCAGGCGGCGATCAACGGGCTGGGCATCGCACCGCTTCCCACATTCATCGGAGAGCGGGAACCGCGCCTCGTCCCCGTTCTGCCGGAGTCGTTCGCCGTGAAGCGCGCCTACTGGATGATCGCTCCGGAGATCGGGCTTCCCCTGCGCCGAGTGCAGGCGACCATCGAGGCCGTGCGCGCCCTCGTCGACAAGCATCCCGACCTCGACCTGCTGCCGCGGGCAGACGGCGCACCCGGATGACTCAGGGATGGATGCGCGCCACGGTGCGCATCGATGCGCCGAGTTCAGTCCTCACCATGCACGCTCGGCGAGCAGCGATCCGGACGTGAACTCCGGCGGGAGCGGTAACTCCCCTGGTCGCCCCTTGCGCGCTGCGTGGATGCCGAGTTCGCGCGCGACCGCAGCGTTGAGCGGTGCCGCCAGGCCGTGCCGTCTGGCGATGAGCGCGACCTCGCCGCTCAGGAAGTCGACTTCGCTCGTCGTCCCCCGAGCGAAACTCTGCCAGGTCGATAGGTGACCCGGCACATGCCCCGGCACGGGATCGACATCAAGACGCGGCGCGTCCCACGCGGCGGGAGCGACCGACAGCCCCGCCTCGGCGAACACGCGTCGGGCTTCACCGGCGAGGGCGTCTTCGGCATACTCCTGCTGTTCGTTGGTCGCTCCGAACACGTCGACGATGTTCCGCAGGTTCGCGATGAGCTTGCGGCGCTTGGCCGCGGCGATGTCCGGCTCGATGATCGCAGCGAAGCCGGCCCGAGTGAACGCACCACGGTGCCGCTCCTCCTCGGCCGGGATCGACCGGGGATACCCGCCGATCCAGGCGACGCCGACGACGGGCCGGCCCGGTGAGACGATCACGCCCGGCTCGAGATGACTCGCGGGAATGCCGACTGAAACGCCGATCACTCTGTCGAACCTCCGCAGCGCGATCTCCTCGCTCGCCAGCCCGTTCTGCAGAGTGAGGATCGGCAGATCTGCCACGACTCCGAGCCCGTCGGCGAGTTCCACCCAGGCGATATCAGCGATGACGCGCTCCACATCCTGGGACTTGACCGCCAGAACGATCGCATCGGACAGACGCGGACGCGCCTCCTGGATCGAACCGACGACATCGACTTCGATCACCTCGTCTCCACCCGGCCGACGAACTCGCACCCCATCCCGCTCGATGACCTCGAGCGCGCGGCCTCGACCGACCAGCGTCACCGGCACGCGGGCGCTGGTCCACTGCGCAGCAAGCAACGCGCCGACTGCGCCGGCGCCGATGACGATGTACCGGCTCACGAGGCGGACCAGCCGTGTGACCACGCGTCGTGGGCGGAGTGCTTCGAGGGGTGCATGGAATCCTGCCGATCGTTGTCGTGCAGTCAGACTACGGACGACCATCCGCGCGCACGGCCGAGTCCACGATCGTGTGACGTCGCGTTTCAACCGGGCCCCGAGCAGAGCATCGCTCGAACCTCGATTTCATCGCCACACGCGCTCGGATAAGCCGCCTGAACAGGACTTCCACTTGCTCTCGCTGCCTCACCTACCCCGGCCGGCGTCGACCGCAGCGCGGGAGGAGCCGCGGCCTGCGTTTCCTTTTGTGTCGATCCTCTACGCCGCCCGATCCACGATCCGCTCGCCGGCCTCGACCCGCACCCGCAACCGGTTCCCCGCGGGAGGAAGGGGGCAGACGTACTGGTCACTGAAAGCGCAGGGCGGGAGGTAGGCGCGGTTGAAATCGACGACCACCGTACCGTCGGAGTCCGGCGCCCCGATCGGCAGGAACCGGAATCGATAGGCGTCGTCGCCGCTGGTGGCGTCGGCGATGACGGCACTGAACCCCGTCGAGCCGCCGGAGACGGTGAGGCGCACGGATTCACCGCCGACCTCGAGAGCGATTTCTCCGACGGCGGTCTCCTCGCGTTCATATCCGTCCACGCTGCGCACGACCCTGGTCTCTCCGGATGCCGCAGGAATGAACACGCCGTCGACCACCCAGTCGTCGTTCGGGGGGAAGGAGAGGATCTCGCGCAGCTCGGATCGACTGGGCGCGTCCGGATCGAAGACCCGCAACGCCAGCGCGCCATCGCGGTCGATCGCGCGGAGACGGAGCTTCCCGACCCGTGCGTCCTCCCCCGGTGACAGCGCCACCTCTTCGGGCTCGGCATCCGGGTCGAGCGGGACGATGCCGACGACCCGCCCGTCACGACCTGCCCAGGAGCCGGGCGCTCCGGGGTAGGAACGATGCTCGGCATCCAGCCAGTGCGTGTGCCTCAGCGAGGCGATCCCGTACTCGCCTGAGACAGAGCGCCAACGGGACTCCCGTTCGGCGTCGAGATCGGTACGACCAGGGGCAGAGGTCATGCTGGTTCCTTTCGGATGACGGCGATCATGCGATCACGGATTCGCGTGAGGCATCGTACTCGGCGACGCGTTCACCCAACGACTTCTGAGCGCGCCGCCATTCGGCATCCAGCAGCGGGTATGCCTGCTCGATGAGCGTCCGAGCCTTTTCAATGGCGACCGGGATCGTGTACCGCCCGGGATGCAGCCCGAGGACGAGTTCGTCCGAGAGCGCGAACGACGGATCGGCCGTGAGGTCGGCGACGAGGTCGTCGACCGTACCCCAGGCCACGTTGTCCGAGATGAGCTCCTCGGCGGGGCTCAGACCTTCGGGCAGCCGGCCGACCGATCGCGCGGACGCGTTCCATTCCCGGGTGGCCTCGGTGAGTTCCGCGAGCGCCTGGGCTGTCGTGTCCGCCGGCCACGCGGACCGCGACAGCACCACATGGGGCGTGCGTTCCGTCCCCCACGAGCGCGTGAACTCCGATCGGTACTCGAGGATGGAGTCGGCCTGGCGCTTCAGGAACACCGGGCGGTTCTCCGGCGTCCGCTCATCGCCGTTCCCGAACCGCTCCAGGATGAATCCATCACCGAGTTGCGCCGCGCGTCGGATCGTCGACCACGTCGATGTGCCGTGGTAGATCCGTCCGCGCAGGTCGTGGTTCGGCGGATGGATGCGCGCCTGAGAATCGGGAATCTGCTCCCCGCGGAGCGCCCAGTGCAACTGCTCGACCTTGGTCAGGTAGTCGTTCTCGCGCTCACTCCCCCACCGCGCGAAGACGTGATATCCCGTCGAGGGAACACCCTTCCCGAGGCCGAGCTGCAGACGACCTCCCGACAGGTGATCGAGCACCGAGACCTCCTCCGCGAGGCGCACCGGGTCGTCGACGATGATCGGGACCACAGCGGTGCCGAGTGTGATCGTGGAGGTCAATGCGGCCGCGGCCCCGTAGAACGCGAACGGGCTGGGAAGGTTCGCCCATCCGGAGTGGAAGTGGCGCGTCGCGACCCACGCGCTGTCGTACCCGAGCTTCTCGAGCTCCTGGATGAACCGGAGATTCTCCGCGTACACCCGTTCGAGATCGTCGGTGTGGTCGAGGTGAGTGATGAACCCGAGTCTCAGATGACGATCCGCGGCGGGCTGCACCGGCAGATGAGTGCGGGGAAGTTCTTGAGTCATGACGGATCCTTCTAGGCCGATGCGGCCAGGTCGACGGTGGGTGCAGAGCTGACCGCCTGCAGCCCGGGGAGCTCATCGGCGAAGAGCTCGATGGCCTTGAGGACATTGGCGTGCGAGACGCCGGGCCCCTGGAACTGGATCGCGGTCTGTTCGGTGCCGTCGAACTGCGCCGTCCAGTCCCAGAACTTCTCCGCGACATCTCCCGCGGTGCCGATCGCGAAGCTGAGCTGTTCGGCGATCTCGTCGAACTGCGCGCTGTCCGGTCCGCCGCGCCAATCGACCTTGAGATAGATACGCGCGTATTCGCGGAGGAACTCCACGGAATCGCGCCGGGCCTGCTCACGAGTCGCGGCGACCAGGCCGCTGCGGAGGTGGATCACCTCGCCGGACTCCCCTGTCACGGCCCGATAGTCGCGGTTGATGCGCAGGCGCTCCTCAAGGGGAAGCGGCCGCGGAATCATCAGACGGTACCCGTGCTTCTCCGCGAGCGGGATCGCATTGCGCCCCGCGGCGGCCCAGATGAGATCACGCGCGCTCCTGCCGGCCGGCGGAGAGACGATCACGTCGGTGAAGTCGTAGAACTCGCCGTGGAAGTTCACCGCGCCGATGTCGATCGCCTGTCGGAGGATCTCGAAGACTTCCGCAGCACGTGCCGAGGACTCCGCCCGAGTCACCCCCCACACCGAGAGGAATCGGTCGTCGCCCACCCCGGAGCCCACACCGAGGTCGAGGCGCCCACCGGAGAGCGCGTCGAGCAGCAGCGCCGACTCGGCGAGCCGGATCGGATGATAGAACGGCGCGCACACGATCGAGGTGCCGAGCCTGATCCGGCTGGTGACGCCGCTGAGACGGGCGAGCAGCAAGAGCGGATCAGGGATCTCGCCGCGCATGTCGAGATGGTGCTCCGTCACCCACACGCCGTTGTATCCGAGCTGGTCGCCGAGCACGACCTGCTCCTCGATGTCGCGGTACAGTTCGGCAGCCGATTGCCCTGGTGAGGTGTCGCCGTAGTAGAAGAGATCAATCCTGGGCATCGAGGATCCTTTCGGGGGTGGCCTCCCGCGGCGGGAGGGTGGGAAGAGATGCGAGAAGCTGCTGGGTGTACGGATGCCGCGGTGCGGTGAAGACCTCGTGGACGTCGCCCTGCTCGACCACGCGCCCGTCCTTCATGACGAGGACGCGATCAGCGATGTGATGGATGACGCCGAGGTCGTGGGAGATGAACAGCAGCGCCACGCCGGTGCGGTCGCGGAGCTCGACGAGCAGGTCGAGGACCTGCGCCTGAACCGAGACATCGAGCGCGGATACCGCCTCATCGCAGACGATCACCTCTGGCCGGGTCGCGAGGGCACGCGCGATCGCGACCCGCTGTCGCTGGCCGCCGGAGAGCGATGACGGTCGGCGCCCTGTCACATCCGCCGTCAGGCCGACGGATTCCAGCAGTCGCCCGACTTCGCCGGCGCGCTCCGCGCGGGGAACGCCGACACGGGCGAGCGCCTCGGCGATGATCACGCCCACGCGCTGTCGGGGATCGAACGAGCCCAGCGGATCCTGCGAGATGTGCTGAATGCGAGGTCGCCGCATCCGCCGCTTCTGCTCGGGGATTCCGGACCACGCCTCGCCGAGGAATTCCACGGAGCCGGAGTCCGGCTCTGCCAGGCCCAGGACGACGCGGGCTGCCGTCGACTTTCCCGACCCCGACTCCCCGACGATGCCGACGATCTCCGACCGATGAAGCGCGAACGACACCTCCTCGAGGGCGACCGTGTCCTCTCCTCCCGGCGCACGATACGTCTTGCGAAGGCGGTCGGCACGCACGACGACGGGCGCCGAGCCCACGACGGCGGGAGTGGCGTCGTCCTGTCCCGTCCGCTCGCGATCGTCGGACAGCCGTCGCCCGCGCGAGCCCGACCCAGGGACCGCATCGAGCAGCTGTCGCGTGTACTCGTGACGAGGCGCGGTCAGCACCCTCCTCGTCGGCCCCTCTTCGACCACGACTCCGTCGCGCATCACCAGAACACGGTCGGCGATCTGGGCGACGACGGCGAGATCGTGGCTGATGACCAGCAGAGCGGTGCCTCGGGATCTGAGGTCGGCGAGCAGGTCGAGGATCTGCGCCTGGACGGTCACATCGAGCGCCGTGGTCGGTTCGTCGGCGACGATGAGCTCCGGTGCGCCGGCGAGCGCCGATGCGATGAGCGCCCGCTGACGCAATCCTCCGGAGAGCTCGTGCGGGTACTGGCGAGCGCGGACATCCGGACGGGGGATGCCGACGCTGGTCAGCAACTCGCGCACCCGGAACCTGTGCTGCCCTCGCGTGAGGAGACGGTGCACCGCGAGCGGTTCAGCGACCTCCGCCCCGATCCGGCGAAGGGGATCGAGCGAGCTCAGCGCGTCCTGGAGCACCAGTCCGATTCGTCGACCCCGGATGCCGCGCCACTGGCGTTCGGTGAAACGGCGGAGATCGGCATCCGCCCAGCTCAGCCGCTCGGCGTTCACGGCGGCGCCGGCTCCGGCGACGCCGAGCAGCGCCCGCGCGGTGACGCTCTTGCCCGACCCTGACTCCCCGACGATGGCGACGGACTCGCCGGCGCGGATGTCGAAGGACACTCCGCGCACGGCACGGACCGGCACCCGACCGCCGTGGAAGGTGACCGTGAGGTCGCGGACGCTGAGCAGAGGCGTTCCCTGGGCGACCGGCTGCGCATCGGCGTCCGATGTCGAGAGCACCGGCCGGCTGAGGACGTCGGTCATCGCCGACCTCCCAACGGGCTGACGAATCGTCGCTGCAACCAGCGTCCGATCACCGTCACCGAGATCACTGTCGCGGCGAGGAAGATTCCCGGCCACAGGGCGAGCCACGGTGCGAGCGAGAGGTAGTTGCGACTGTCTGAGAGCATGAGTCCCCATTCCGGGGTCGGCGGCTGGGCGCCGAGGCCGACGAAGCTGAGCGCGGAGCCGAAGATGATGGCAGTGCCCACGCCGATCGTGGCCAGCACGAGCACCGGCCCGATCGAATTGGGCAGCACGTGGCGCCAGGCGATCAGAGCGGGGCGCTGTCCGAGCGTGACAGCCGACTCGGCGTAGCCGGATGAGCGCACCTGGAGCACCTGCGACCGCAGGACCCGTGCGTAGCTGGGAATGGATCCGATGCCGATCGCGATCAGCAGCGTCGAGAATCCGGTGCCCAGCACCGCAACCGCGATGATCGCGAGGAGCATCTCGGGGAAGGCGTAGAGGACGTCGATGATCCGAGAGAGCACGCGGTCGCCCCAGCCCCGCGAGAGACCGGCGAGCAGTCCGAGGGCGAGCCCGGCGATCAGCCCGATGACGGTGGCCCCGAATCCCATCCCGAGACTCAGTCGTGCTCCGTGGATCACGCGGGCGAACTGATCGCGTCCGAGCTGGTCGGTGCCGAACGGGTGCGCGGCGCCCGGGGGCTGGAATGCCGCCAGCGGGTCGGTCCGCAGCGGATCGGTGTCGGTGAACAGGGCAGGCGTGATCGCCATCACGATCAGCAGGATCAGGATGCCTGCGGCGAGGACCATGCCGACCGGAACATCCGTACGCAGGAGTCGCGCCTGCGCGCGAGGCAGGGGCACGTCGAGAGTCACCATGCTCCCACCAGCCCCTTCTGGGTACGGGTGCGGGGATCGACGATCAGTGCGAGCAGGTCGACGACGGTGTTCACGACCACGAATACGATCGCCGAGAAGATGACGACCCCCATGATCACCGGAGCATCCTTCGACATCACGGCGTTGAGCAGCACGCGGCCGATCCCCGGCCTGGAGAAGAGCGTCTCGATGACGGTGGTGCCCACCAGGAGCGACCCGACGATCGCACCGGAGACGGTGAGTGCCGGGATCACCGAGTGTCGAAGCCCGTGCCGGACCCGCACCCGCGCGGCGCTCGCTCCGCGGGTACGGGCTGTGAGCGCGTGCGGCTGTTCCAGGGTCTCGTCGAGGCGCTCTCGCAGGATCTGCCCCAAGACGCCGGCGAGGGGCAGCGCCAGTGTGACCGCGGGCAGTACGAGCGAGCCGAAGCCGTCCGCTCCGGTCGACGGGAACAGGGGAATCGCGAAGGCGAAGACGCTCAGCAGGATGAGTCCGATCCAGAACGAGGGCACGGCGATGGCGACGAGCTCGATGCCCTGGGCCAGGAAACGCGCTCCGCGTCCACGGCCGGCCGAGATCAGTGCACCGACGAGGGCGAAGCCGATCGCCAGCACCATCGCGAATGCGGTGAGCGCCGCCGTCGGCGGCAGCGCCGTGCCGATGATCTCGTTGACCGATGCGCGCTGCTGGTAGCTGACGCCGAGATCGCCGACGAGCAGCCCACCGAGGTAGCGGATGTACTGCAGCCACACGGGCTGGTCGAGCCCGTACGCGACGGCGACATCCCGACGCATCTCGGGGGTGATCTCGAACGTGCCGCGAAGGAGGGTGTCCACCGGGTTGCCCGGCATCATCTGCAGGGTGAGGAACGAGAGCGTTGCTGCCGCGACCATGACCAGCGCAATGTCGATCGCTCGTGCGCGTGCGAATCGGAGCGCGACGACGGCACTCGGCCGGCGGGCGGGCGACGGGGTGGCGTCGTCCACCGGACGCACCTCGATCAGAGTGTCAGACATGTGCCCTGGCCCTTCGTCGGTGGAAAGTGAGTGCGGGCGGGGCGATGGCAGCCCCCGCCCGCACGGGTGTCAATCGGCGATCTGCACGTCGTAGAACGCAGTCGGGTATCCGACCGGATCGAACGCGATTCCCGACACCGAGTCCTTCGATGCGACCAGGAACGACTGGATGTAGATCGGGATGATCGACACCTGTTCGTTCACCCGCTGCTGGATGAGGCGATACAGCTCGGCGCGACGTTCCGGATCAGCGGACGAAGCCGCTTCGGGCACCCACGCGGCGAGGTCGTCGTCGCCGTAGCGGGAGTAGTTGATCCCGTTCGGGGCGATGCCCTTCGGGTTGGTCGCGGATCCGAACACCGCAGCATCAGACTGCCCCCACGATTCCGCGACGATCTCATAGTCGCTCGCCGCGACCCGCTCGAGGTATGCCGACGTGTCGAGTTGCTCGATGGTGATCTCGATACCGGATTCACGGGCCTGCGCCTGGACTGCCTCAGCGACCACGTCGCGCTGATCGCGAATGTCGCTCGCGTCGCTGATCCAGCGCAGCACCAGACGCTCGCCGCCCTTGGTCAGGTAGCCGTCGCTGTCGGTCTCGGTGTATCCGGCCTCCGCCAGAAGCGCAGTGGCCGCGTCCGAGTCGAACTCGTAGCTGCCCTCGATCTCCGCGTTGTAGGCGCCCTCTGGTGCCGTCGTCGGCGCCAGAGGCGTCCATGCGCGGTCGTATCGCCCCTTGTAGATCGTCTCGACGAGTGCATCCCAGTCGACGGCCGTGCGCAGCGCTTCTCGCACCCGCACGTCCGCTGTCGGGCCGTCCGTCGTGTTCAAAGGCGCGACGAACGGGACTCCGGTTGCGGGGGCGCTCGCGAGGGCGAACCCTGCTTCCTCGACGGCATCGGCGTTCAGCGGAGGCAGGCTGGAGATCGCATCCGCAGAGCCGCTGGTGAGCGCACCGATGCGGACCTGCGCCTCGGGGACGAACTGGATCTCGACCTCCTCGAGGTAGGCAGGGCCCGTGTGCTCGGCGAACTCGGGACCCCACTCGTAGTCGTCGTTGCGCTCGAAGATGAGCTTCGCGCCTTGGTCGTATTCGACCGGCACGAACGGGCCCGTTCCGACGAGCGCAAGCGGGTCGGCGCAGCGGTCGCCGTCGTCGTACTTCTCGAGTGACGCGAGCGAGAAGATCGGGTAGTCGGGGTTCGAGAGCTGCTGCAGGATGTTCGCGGTCGGCTGCGTGAGGGTGAGCTCCCACGTGAGATCGTCGATCGCCCGCGAGGATGCGTACCAGCGTGGTGCGCTCAAAGTGCTGCCGTCGGCGATGAACCGGTCGAAGCTCGCCTGTACGGCATCCGCCGTCAACTGCTCGCCATCATGGAAGGTGACGTCGTCGCGCAGCGTGAAGGTCCACACCGTGCCGTCTTCGTTCGATTCCCACTCGGTCGCAAGGCCCGGGGAGAAGGCTCCCGAGGCGTCCTGCCGAACGAGCGGATCGATGATCTGTCGGATCACGTTGTAGTTCGCGAGATTCTTGTACGCGGCGGTGTCGAAGCAGGTCGGCTCGAGGTCGCTGAGGTAGACGAAGCGACGGGATGCTTCGTCGGAAGGTGACGTGCTGGTTCCACCCCCGGCACACGAGGTGAGAAGCAGCACCACCGGCAGCGCGGCAGCGAGAGTGATTCGGCGTTTCATGGGTTCTCCTGGGGAGTGCTGTGAGGGTATGGGTGTCGGGTGATCAGCGAGTCTGGAAGGCGGGAACGGGGTCGCGGTTCGCCGCCCACGCATCGAGTCGGCCGAGGACTCCAGCGGGCAGCTCGACGCGGAGCGCCTCCACGTTGTCGTGGAGGTGCACAATTCGGCCGGTGCCCACCAACGGCAGCGATGCGCGGGAGCTGTGCAGGATCCACGCGAGGAGAAGCGTCGCCGCCGATAGGCGCGCCTCGGCGGCGAGCGCAACGATCGCCGGGTCGTCGAGAAGCGTGCGTCCGTGCCCCAGGCTCCAGAAGGAGACGAAGGGAATGCCGGCGTCTTCTGCCGCGGCGAGGACGTCGCCGGATCCTCGGCTGACCACGTTGTAGTGGTTCTGCACTGCAGCGATCGGGGCGATCTGCTGCGCCGCGTGCAGCTGCGAGAGAGTGACGGCGCTCAAGCCGATGTGCTCGATGACGCCTTCGTCGCGGAGCTCGAGAAGTGCGCCGACCTGATCCTCGAGGGGGTAGGTCGGATCGATGCGGTGGAGGTAGAAGAGCGGGATCGAGTCCAACCGCAGCCGCAGGGCTGACGCGTGCGCTTGCTGTCGCAGGTACGCGGGCTGGCCGAGCGCACTCCACCCCGTCGGGCCCGTGCGCAGCATCCCGGCCTTGGTCGCGATCACGACGTCCCGCGGATACGGCCACAATGCCTCCGCGATGACCGCCTCGCTGACATCGGGCCCAAGGCTGTCTGCCGTGTCGATGTAGCGGATGCCGGCATCGACGGCGCCGCGCACGAGTGCGATCGCGGCACGGCGGTCGACCGGTGCTCCCCAGCCGCCTGGGCCCGCGAGGTGGAGCGCGCCGAAGCCGAGGCGCGGCACCTCGCGGCCGGCGAGGCTCACGCTCGCCGCCGGTGCGGGGCGGAGCGTGCTGCTGGGAGTCGGGGTCATGATCTCTCCTGGTGGGGGTCCACGGCGCCTCGTGGGAAGCGGCGTGACGCCGGCGAATCGGGCGGGTCACCTCAGAATCAGAGGCCCGGAGGTGACCGCCAAATCGCTGCAGCGCGGGGGCGTCATGCGGGTTAATGGAGGCGACACCGAAGGTCATAAAGACACGCCTGAAGAAACAATCACGATCGGGACCGCCGGCAGGATTCGCCGGCGGTTAGCGTTCCGACCATGACCCGTATCTCGCGCAGCGACTCCATCCGCGCGCCGCACAATGCAGCGAGCCTCGCCGCTGACGACTTCAAGTCCGTGTTCCGCGGCCACCCCGGCGGCGTCGCCGTCATCACTGCCGACCCTGGCTCCGGACCGGTGGCGTTGACCGCGACGTCGGTCGCATCGGTCAGCGCCGATCCCCCGTTGCTGGTGTTCTCGTTGTCTTCACAGTCTTCGGCGACGGCGGCGATCTCCGCATCCGCCTCGATCGTGGTGCACCTGCTCGACGAGCACGATGTCGATCTTGCGAAGCGGGGTGCGACCAGCGGTGTGGACCGTTTCGCCGACACGACCGCCTGGGCCCGACTCGCGACTGGCGAGCCGGTCTTCCCCGGTGTGCGGGCCTGGGTGCGCTGCGCGATTGTGAATCGGATGGATGCGGGTGGATCCACGGTGATCACGGCGTTGGCGCTGCAGCACCATCTCGCTCGCGATGCGGACTCCGCTGACGGCGGCGGCGCGCTGGTCTATCACAACCGCACCTGGCACCGACTCGGAGAGCACTCGACGCTGCGTTGACCCGCCGGCGAAGCGACTCAGGTCAGGTTCAGTACTTCGCGGAGCTTGGCCGCGAAGGCCTCGGGCTGGCCGGCGTAGCCGAACTCGCCACCCATGAAGCCTCCGTGGTGGCTGGGGAAGACCGTCGCCTCCTGGCCGAGCTGTTCAGCCAGGGCGATCGCAGTCCGACCCGTGTAGACCTTCAGTGACTCCTCACCGACGCCGACGACGATGCGGGTCGGCGCCGCCTTCAGGGCCTCGAGGTCTGGCTCATAGAGGCACACTGCCCAGGACCGGTCCGACAGCAGCGGGTCCCCCCGCGTGCCGTCGTCTTCGGTCGGCATCCCGAATGCGGCCGGGTCCGGCGCCGGCTGAGCGAGGTACTCGTCGGTGATCTCGCCCTCCCACGAGGTCATCGCGATGAACGCTGCCATCCCGGCGCCCCAGCCCCTGTCCTGATACACCTGGGTGTAGGCCGCTCGAGCTCGCTGGACAGCTTCCGCATCCGGCAGCACGCAGTCGATCGGCGGTTCGTGCGCGACCAGGGTCGATATGTCGTGCGGGTATGCCGTGACCAAAGCGAGCGCGGTCACCGCCCCGCCGCTGCTGGCGAGCATGTCTACAGGTCCGGAATTGAGCGCCTCGATGATCGCGTGAACGTCCTCGGCCTGAGTCTCCGGCCGGTTCGTGACTTCGCCATCCTTCCGCGTGCTCCGACCCAGTCCGCGCGGGTCGTAGGTCACGACGGTGCGATCCTCGAACAGCTTCACCTGGGCCTGGAAACCGCTCGCGTCCATCGGCTGGCCGATCATGACCAGCGGCGGACGGCCATCCACGGTCGGCAGTGGTCCGTGGACGTCGTAGACGAGGTCGACCTCTGGTAGCTCGAGCGTGTGCTGCGTCATCGACGGACTCCTCCATGGTGAGCGATCTCATTGGATCGTATGGCGCGGCATCCGTAGGGCGCTAGCTGCTTTCGGATGCCACTGCTACCGATGCACGGGCAGGTCGTCCGATCCGTTCGGGCGTCGCCTCCGAACAACCAGGGAACACCCCGGTGGACAGGAGACGATCATGGCCCAGCGCCGCAGCGGAAGACGATTCATCGCGTGGGCTGCCCTCGCGGGCGTGATCGGCGGCGCCGTCTTCTTGGCGACCGCCGAGCTGTTCGCACTGCTCTTCGCGCGCGCGGCCAGTCCGATCCTGGCGGTGGGCGGCTTCGTGATCGACATCGTGCCGCAGCCGTTCAAGGAGTTCGCGATCGCCACGTTCGGCGAGTACGACAAGATCGCCCTGCTGGCGGGGCTCGGCCTCGCCGTGGTCATCGCCTCGGCGATCGCCGGCGTGCTGCAATGGGTGCGCCCGCCGCTCGGCGTCGTCGCACTGATCATCGCGGGTGTACTGTCGACCGCTGCGATCGTCACCCGCGCCGGCGTGACGCCGCTCGCATTCGTACCGCCCCTCCTCGGAACGATCGCCGGCGCGCTCATCCTCATCCTGCTCATCGGTCGCCTGCGCACATGGCGGGACACGGCGCTCGGGGAGCGGTCGGACGACATTCTGACCGACGCAGTACCCGAGAACCCAGCCGCCCCGAAGGGCTTCGACCGCCGCCGCTTCTTCATACTCGCCGCGATCTCGGGAGCATCCGCCGTCATCGTCGGCATCACGGCGCGCACCGTGAGCATGGCGGTGGGGTCGGTCGATTCGATCCGCAGCGCTCTCAGACTCCCGGCCGCGCGCACGAAGGTGACGGTTCCGAAGGGGGCAGAACTCGACATCGAGGGCCTGAGCACCCTCTTCACGCCGAACAAGGACTTCTACCGCGTCGACACCGCCCTCACAGTTCCGACGATCGATCCAGAGACCTGGCGTCTCGTGATCGACGGGATGGTCGACCAGCGCATCGAGATGTCGTTCCAGGACATCCTCGACATGGGTCTCGACGAATACGCGATCACCCTGACCTGCGTCTCGAACGAGGTCGGCGGCGAGCTCGTGGGTAACGCGATGTGGCTCGGCGTGCCGTTGCGCGACGTGCTGAAGAAGGCCGGCGTGAAGGCCGGCGCCGACATGGTGCTGTCGCGCAGCGTCGATGGATACACCGCGAGCACACCGCTCGCGGCCTTGACCGACGAGGACCTCGACGCGATCCTGGCGGTCGGTATGAACGGCGAACCGCTCCCGCTCGAGCATGGCTTCCCGGTGCGCATGGTCGTACCAGGACTCTACGGCTACGTGTCGGCGACGAAGTGGCTGACCGAGCTCAAGGTCACCACCTTCGCCGACGACGAGGCCTACTGGACTCCGCGCGGGTACAGCGCAGAGGCGCCCATCAAGTTCTCGTCCCGGCTCGACACCCCCAGCATCGGCCAGGCCGTTCCGGCGGGCACCATCCCCCTTGCCGGCGTGGCCTGGGCGCAGTCCGTGGGGATCGAGCGCGTGGAGGTGCGCATCGACGACGGCGAGTGGATGCCCGCCACCATGTCGACGCCCATCAACGACGACACGTGGGTGCAGTGGTTCATGGAGTGGGACGCGACTCCCGGCACGCACTACGTCGCCGTCCGCGCGGTGAACAAGAACGGCGACCTCCAGATCGAGGAACGCGCACCGATCGCTCCCGACGGATCGTCGGGCTGGCAGCGCTCGCTCATCCGCGTCACCTGATCCGAGTGCGATGGCCGCAGACGTCGCCGATGTCGCCACGCATGCCCCTGGGAATGGAGAAGCCCCCCGACTTCTCGGGGTTTCTCGGGCGGTGACGGTGGGAGGTGATCCCACCGTCACCCCGAATACTCCGTGGGTAGAACTCCCAAGCCGAGCGTCGATAGGTTGGGATTGGAACTGCTCGCCGACGGAAGGCAACAGCGCATGCGCGTCACCCCTCGTATCTGGATCGGCTTGGCGATCTACGTCGGATACGTCCTCGTCATCTTCGTCGTATCGAAACTCAGCGGGGTCGCGTACACCGACATCGGGAAGTCCGCCGAGTTCACCTGGCGCGGAGCGGTGCTCGACCTCGCGGCCGGTGCTGTCCTGCTCGCCATCACCACCTGGCTGTTGGGATGGTGGAAGCCTGCGTTGTTCGAGCGGAAGCGGTCACATCACAAATGGCCGATCTTTGTCCCGGCGATCATGCTCGTCGTCGCCGTGGTGAACCTGTTCAGCACCGACTGGTCCAAGTTCGACGCGTCTTTCCTCCTGTCATTGCTCGCCCTCGGAGTCGCCGTCGGATTCTGCGAAGAGCTGATGACGCGAGGCCTCCTGCTGACAGCGTTCCGCTCGCGCCTCTCCGAGGTCTGGGTCTGGCTGCTCACCTCGCTCCTCTTCGGCGCGATGCACCTCATCAACGCCGCCCTCGGTGCACCATTTTTGAACACTCTCGGACAGGTGGTGCTCGCCGCGATGTCGGGAACCTGTTTCTACATCGTGCGTCGGGTCACCGGCTCCCTCATCTGGGCCATGGCCCTGCACGGCATCTGGGATGTCGCCGCCTTCTCGGTCGGCTTCGCCCCTCTCGGCACCGCCTGGGCGGCCTTCCTGACACCGGTCATCGGCATTCTCGCTGTCGCCGTCGTCCACTGGGTGATCAAGGGCACGGATGAGAAGCCGACCGGAGCGATGCCCGCAACGGCCGCACCGGCATAGAGTCCGAGGATCGGCCCGACGCACGTGCGTGGGGCGTCTACGATTCCGGCGCCCTCAGCCAGGAACCGAACCCCGGATACGGAAAAACCCCCGATTTCTCGGGGGTTTCCATGGCGGTGACGGTGGGATTTGAACCCATAGATCCGAGATCAGCTTCGACGTGAATGCCGGATTTCGGCCGGAATCGCTTGGGTTCGCCTCGGATTCGATCCGGCGGATCAGAGTCGATTCGATTCAGTTGTTCCCACATCGGCATCGATGCTCGGCGCAACTCATCGGCCGGGATGAACGCCGTCGACTCCATGGGTCTCGGTGTGCGTCATACGCCCGCTGCAGTTGCGGGTAGTGGCGCCGTGGGATTAGAACGAGATGCCGGGTGGCAGGTTCGCGACGTTGCCGGGCTCGACCACATAGATGACGGCGGTGTCGGCCTGCACTCGAATCTGGAGACGAGCAGTGAACACGGACCAGCGGCTGATGACGAGTCGTTTCACGGTGGTTCCGTCGAGGCGTTGGCGCTGCCGGTCAGCACCGAACCACCAGCCGGAGTAGCGGATCTTGACCTCGGCGCCGGCTGGACCCTGGAACCAAGCCGTGGTCGTCACGTTCCAGAAGGTTTCCAAGGTCCGCCAGTCTCCTGCGCGGACGAACTTCTCTCTCACTGGCATGGCGCATCCTCTTTCCCTTCTAGGGCGCAGCCGCGACGCTCACGCTGAGCGCGTAGTGCGCGGGCTCGGCATTGCCGCTGGTCGCCTCGAATTCGAACGTCAGATCGGCCGGCGATGTCGAGATCATGTGCTTGGCGATGAAGTCATCCCGGTCGTACCAATGGTCTCCATCGTTCTCGAACAGACTGAGTTCCCGCGAGCCGACGAAGAGGAACTCATCACTGAGGACCTGCGTCTGTCCCTGGGTCATGTTCGGCAGCGCGCGCTTCGTTCCGTTGAAGGTCACATACAGCTCGTCCGCGAACGTCTCCGCCTGCTCCAGACACGTGATCGACCGGAGGCGGAGGATGGCCGAACCAGCCGGCGAGCCCACCCGCACGCTCAGGGCGTAGTGCGCGCCTGCGGCGTTGCCGCTGTTCGTCGCGAAGTCGAGCGTCGAGTCCCCCGGCGACTCGGTGACCGTGTGCTTCGCGATGAAGTCGTCCCGGTCGTACCAGTGGTCTCCATCGTTCTCGAACAGGCTGAGCTGCCGAGACCCGTCGAAGAGGAACTCATCGCCGAGTGTCTTCGTGTCGCCCTTGGTCATGTTGGGCAGGGCCCTCTTCGTGCCGTTGAACGTCACGTACAGCTCATCGCTGAAGGTCTCCGCCTGCCCCAGGCAGGCGATCGATGTGAGTCTCAGAATGGCCATGTCAATCCTCCTCGTCTCCGCAGACCTTGCCGACACCCCAGCCGATGAGACCGCCGATCAGCATGCCTCCCGATCCTCCGGTGAGCAGTCCGCCGATGAGCATGCCGAACAACCCTGCCGCCGGGGCGACCGTGCTGTTCCGCGCGGCGTAGGTGGCACCGACCATCGTCGAGCCCATCGCGCTCGCATCGGGATCGTCCAGTGATTCCCGGAACAGCGTGTCGAGCGTCGCCGTGGCGTCCTCGGAGGACTGCTTCCCCGCGTCGACCTGGAAGACGATGCGGGCCACCTGCTCCAGGCGCTTCACGTCGACGTCGGCGATGAGGCCGTTGGCGCGCATGCGCCGGATGCCGAGACCGATCGCCCTCTGCCGGTTCCCGCCGGCCTCCTCGATGATGCGTCGGGCCTCGTCCTCGATCACGGTCGCCAGATCGCCGGGCGACATGCCCAGCGTCCGGTACGCGCGCAGGAGTTCCACGGACCCGAAACTCTCCACATTCAGGGTGCTCATACGAATCTTCCTTCCATAGATCGATGCGGATGGAAACGGCGCTGACGGCCGCTTCCGATGACATCGATCTCGTCGAGTGCATTCTTCTGAATCTGACGACCCCGTTAGGTCGCCCACTAGGAAGAGCGCGGTCGGCAGCTCGCTGATACATCGCGGTGCGCTCCGCTGATCCTGACGAGTGCCGCATGCTCGACGATGCCTGATGCGCCCGTTGCCGTCGGAGACGGAGATCTCGGTATCTGCCTGCGCCGAACACGAAAGAAACCCCCTCACGAAGAGGGGGTTTCCATGGCGGTGACGGTGGGATTTGAACCCATGAAGACGAGATCAGGCTCGATATGAAAGCCTCGTTTCGCGCGGAACCACTGGGATTCGAGTTCGCGGGCGATCAGGTGGTTCGGAGTCGATTGGATTCAGTTGTTGCCACGACGTTGCCACGAGACTCCACGCCGATTGGTCAGCGCGCGACGCGTGAGTGCGAGCATCAGATCGAGGGCTCTTGCGAGCTTCGTGGTCGTCGTGAATCTAGAAGCCCGGCCGCGACTCCTGCCGGAGACGATGGGACTCCGACCTCTGGTTGCCGCTTATACCTCTAATGTCCGAAAAGGGAATCCACCTTAGCAGGGCCGTCTTGCGCCCATCACAGGCGAAAACATGCACTTCCCACATGCCTGCCGCACACCACACACCACATCAACGGCAGCGCGGGTTCGCGCTGAGTCCGCGCGTTCCTATCCACTTCGGGCCGTTCTGGGACACTGCTGGGGACCGTGGGATCTGAATTCCATGCTGGGATATGTCTGAGCCACACCGCACCCGGCAAGGTTCGTGCCCCTCACATGAATAGTAGGGTTCGTGACCCTACTATCCAATCTCGTTGCCCGTCGACCTGCTGCAGAGTGCTCCGAGGGTTCAGCCCGACAGCTCACAATGACGAGAGTGGGCCTCCCGACAAAGCGGGCACCCACGCTCGTCAGACTATTACCCTGATACCGCCGCGGTCGATCCGCGCATGATCAGGCTGACCGGAAGCATGATCGTCTCCTGCACCTGCTCGGCACCGGAAAGCGCCTCCAGCAGAAGCTGAGCGGCGCGGATGCCCATGCTCGTCGCCGGAACACGAACGGTGCTCAGCGGCGGTGCCAAGTCCTCTGCGAACTGAACGTCGTTGAAGCCGATGAGCGACATGTCACGAGGGCACTCGATCCCGGTCTGCCTCATGGCACGCAGGATTCCGACGGCGATCAGGTCGTTGCTGGCCACGACACCGGTGGCGCCGTGAGATCGGTCGTGGAGAAGAGGCAGCATCGCCGCACGACCCGCCTCGATCGACAGAGCTTGGGCGATCACAACCGTTCCCGTCATATCACCGAAGGAACGCCACGCCGCTTCGAAGGCGTCGGCTCTCGTCGTGCTCGTCGAGAGGTTGCTCGGCCCGGCGATGTGCAGAAGTCGACGGTGCCCGAGATCGTGAAGACTGCGAACAGCCGCCGTGATGCCGCTCGCATCGTTGCCGGCCACGAGCGGATAGGGCACGGGGCCAGCGTCACGGTTCAGGAGCACCACCTTCACTCCCGCCTCGTAGAGATCGGCGATCGGCGACTCGTCGCGCTGGCCTGAGGCGATGATCAATCCGTCGACGCGCCGATCGAGCAACGACGTGAGTGCGCCGCGTTCACCCGCCGCGAAACCGTCTGTATTCGCGATGAGGACGGAGTAACCATGGGGTTGCAGGTGGGCTTCGATTGCGCGAACAAGAGGCGGAAAAAGCGGATTGGTGATGTCTGGGATGACGACACCCACGGTCATCGAACTGTTCGTGCGAAGGCCGCGCGCAAGAGTATTCGGAACATAGCCCAGTTGCTCTGCGGCGCGAACAACGCGCTCAACGGTCCGCGCGTTGACCATCGACCTCGTGCTGGCATTGAGCGCGCGGGAAGCGGTGCCCTTGTGGACTTCCGCGAGCGCGGCCACGTCGGCAATCGTCGGACGTCCGTTACGCACCGTTGCCTCACCCCTGACTACCTCATGCTCTGCAACGAACATGCTATTGGCACACCCTCCATGGACGGCTCTCGCCCGAAGTCGAAACGACTCTACAACCGATTGCTAAACCTCTTGTGCTGATCCTTGCGCGCCCCTAAGCTACCGCAATCGATTGCAGATTCTGTCTGGCCATGACAGGTGCGCCGTCGAAACACAACGGAAAGGACACAGCCATGCCCGACACGACAACCGCGGCGGCCCGGAAGTTGCGCCGATGCACCAGAGCCGGCGCGATGATCACGGCACTTGCGACAGCAGTAGGCCTCACCGCATGCGTACCTACTCTCACGACAGAAGCGACGAGCACCCCCTCCGCGGAGAGCTGCGCACTGGACGTCGAGCCCGGCATCAATGAGGTTCCCCTGGAGTCCGGTGGCGTGTCTCGGCCGTTCCAGCTTTACGTCCCTGCCGACTACGACGGACATACGCCGATCCCCATCGTGATCAACGGTCACGGCAGCACGAGCGACGGGGCGGAACACCTCGCCTACAGCGCCATGATGTCGGTGGCGGACGAGCATGTTTTCGCCATCGCATCTCCGACAGGAGCGGTCGAGTTCACCCGCGGATACATCTGGAACTTCCCCGGATTCCCGCTGTACGGCGGGACGGAGTTGGCAGCCGAGGGCACACCCGATGACGATCTCATGGTGAGAGACCTCATCGAAGAAGTGCAACAGGTCGTCTGCACCGATGCGACACGCATCTATGCAACGGGATTCTCAGCGGGTGGACGTATGGCCTCGCGTCTCGCGTGCACGAATGCAGATCTGATCGCGGCGTTCGGCGCCGTCGGCGGCCTGCGGGCCGGCCCGGAGCCGGACCCGACGGACTGCCACCCCGCGCGTCCCGTCCCCGTGATCGCCTTTCATGGCGATGCGGATCCGATCAACAGGTTCACGGGCGGCACCGGCACTACGACCAACTTCGGCTACGGAGTCGATACCGCCGTCGAGCAGTGGGCGTCCATAAACGGCTGCGAAGGCGAACCGACGATCGAATCGGTGACTCCGACTGTCAAGAGCGCGGCGTATCCGTGCCCAGAGGATGCCGAAGTCATCTTCTACACCGTCGAAGGCGGCGGACACACGTGGCCGGGAGCTGGATTCATTCTGCCCGAAGACCCGTTCGGACCGACTGACATGTCCATCAACGCCAGCGAACTGATGTGGGAGTTCTTCTCCCGCCACCAGTTGCCCGCCTCCTGACACGACGCTCGGGGTGGGGTCGAGAGGCTCGGCCCCACCCCGAGTGCTGTGCTCAGCAATGGTTCGCGACGAAGACCATTCCGCTGAACTGCAGGCTGGTCATTCCTCCTCCAGGCCGTCGCTGACGGCCACGCCCTCGGGGAGGAGATCCAACCCCGAGCCATGCGCGGACGTCAGGATGAGCGAGGCGAAGTCCTGCTCGACATTGCCGTTGCCGACTTCCTGAGCGACGATGTTGCGTGTCACCGAGGCGACGGGCATGACGACGCCCAGTTCGCGCGCAGCCGCCAGACCGAGGTCGAAGTCCTTCTGGAGCAGCTCATGAGTGAACGTGGGCGTGAAGTCCAGATTCACCAGGGCAGGCGTCTTGTACTGAGTGAAGACGGACCCCATGACGGAGTCGTTCAGGAAGGAGAGGAATGCCTCCCTCGTGACACCGGACTTCTCAGCGAGAACCGTGATCTCGGCGAGAGACTGGGTCACGACACCGAGGAACACATTGTGCGCGATCTTCACGGTACGAGCGACTTCCCCCTCGCCGACGTACGTGACGCCGCGTCCCCACGTCTCCAGAAGTGGAAGCGCAACCGAGAAGACGTCGCGTGGGCCGGAGACGGCCACAGTGAGCTTGCCCGTCGAGATGACCTTCGGATTTCCGGAGACAGGTGTGGCCAGGAAGCCCACGCCGCGCGACTCGGCCTTCTCACGGACCATGGCGCTCGCCTGTGATGAGACCGTCGATGCATCGCCGATGATCTTCGGCACCCGGCTCTTGTCGGTGAGCAGACCATCGGGCCCGAGCATGACGTGCTCGAGGTCTGGGGATGCAGAGACCATGCTGAAGACGATGTCCCTGTCGGCCAACTCGACCGGCTTGTCCACGACGGTGGCACCGTACTCTGTCAGCGCCTCGGCCTTCGTACGCGTGCGGTTGTAGACCGCGACGTCGTATCCCGCATCCAGCAGGCGCTTTGCCAGTTGGTACCCCATACGTCCTACGCCGATCCAACCCACAGTCGCCTTAGCGGTCATAACGTGCTCCTTCATTTAACAATCGATTGCTTTTCCTTTGAGGTGCCGCGTACGCGCGCAACGCTGTTGCGCATCAGGCGTCGCTCACGGTGCCTCAAGGCTCTATTCCGCGGCGGCGACCCCACGCAGTTCGGGCGCGATCTGTTCGTACATCCATCGCCAGGGTGCTGCTTCTTCGAAGCGTGCGCACGCCGACATCAGCATTCCGTCCTCGAAACGAGGGGCGATGAGTTGGATGCCGAAGGGGAGGCCGTCGATGAGCCCGCCCGGCAGGGAAGCAGCCGGGTGCCCACTGAAGTTCGTGAGGTAGGTCAGGCACCAGCCGATGAGCGGATTCACCTGTTCACCGTCGACCATCGAGGGACCGACCGTCTCACCGTGCTCACGATTCTCCACCGCCAGAGCACCGACCGTCGGCGACGCGATGAAGTCGACCTGGTCGAAGAGCCCGTCGACGATGTCATGAACACGAGTGCGCATCATCTGGTCCCGCTGGAGGTCGTCGAAGCCGGCACCACCGGCGACGTCCATCCAGTGCAGGACATGATCCGGAAGCTGCGGGATCATGTCGAGTCCGGCCTGCCTGAATCCTTTGACAGCAGCAAGGTTGCCCGTACTGATCATGCGGCACCACAGGTCGCTCAACTCGGTTCGAGAGAACGGCAGTCGGACATCCAGGGGCACGATGATCGCCCCCTGCTGTTCGAACGCATTGAGGCTCGCCTCGACGGCTTCGGAGATGCGGCGATCGACCGCGAAGACTCCGAAGTCCCGCGTGTAACCGATACGTTTCCCGGCGATCGCGCCGTCGAGACTGCCGCTCCAGTCCACGGTCTCCCTCAGCGAGTATGGGTCGAGTCGATCACGACCGCTCAGCGCCTGGAGTGCGAGCGCCGCATCAGCCACGCTGCGGGTGATCGGCCCCTCGTAGACGAACGGCGCCGTACCGCCGAAGGCATTCGGTCGCATGACGATCGGTACGCGCCCGAATGAGGGCTGGAACCCGAATGTGCCGCTCCACGCTGACGGGATCCTGATCGATCCACCGCCGTCCGTGCCGTCGGCGACCGCGAGTACACCCGCCCCGACGAGTGCCGCGCTTCCTCCAGAGGAGCCACCGCTGTTACGCCGCAGGTCGAAAGGATTGCTCGTCGCGCCGAAAATTGCGTTGTCGCATGTCCCGCGGAATCCGAGTGCCGGGCTGTTGGTCGTCCCCACGATGATCGCACCCGCGGCTTCCATCCGGCGCGGAAACGTGGATGAGATGTCCCCGACGAATCCAGTGCGCTGGAGCGCTCCCCCGAAGGTGGACGGCCAACCCGGGTACATGTTGTACAGATCCTTCATCGCCGTCGGAACCCCCGCAAGGATTCCGACGTCCTCGCCGGCTTGGATGCGTCGCTGCAGTCGGCGTGCGGATTCTCGCGCGCCTTCGGGATCGATGTGAGTGAAAGCGTTGAGGTGCGGCTCCGCGTTCTCGATCGCGTTCAGCGCATCGTCCACGATCTCTTCAACGCTCCGATCCCCCGAGGTGACTGCGGCCGCGATCTCAGTGGCCTGCGCTCCGGCGAAAGTGGACATGATGGTTCCCAATCTGGTTGGTTGGCGATCGATTACTTGGGTCGAAGCCGCTGGGACGTCGCGCGCATGTGCATCGCGTCACGTCCGGACCGCTGCGATGGCGCTGACTTCGAAGTTGAGAGCCGCGGGAACGAGGCGCACGATTTCGACAGTGGTCGTCGTCGTGAGGTGGGGCAGTGACGTCTTGGTCACGGCCTCGACGACAGCGTTGTTCTTTTCGATGTCGCGGACGTACTTCGTCATCGACACGATGTCGCTCAGCGTCCCGCCAGCCGCGACCAGGATCCGCTCGAGGTTCCGATATGCCCGGATGACCTCTGCTTCAACAGAATCGGACGGCTCGTCGGACGTCGGAGGTCCGAGCACCCCTGCGACGAAGATGAGCTCGTGGTTGCCGACCACCCGAATCGCTGGCGTGAAGGGGAGGCCAGGGATTCCGTACACCTCCTCCGCCGAGCCGATCGACAGGAGGTGTTCAGCATCGCTGAATGGTTGCATGTGCTCTCCCTTCAGGTGACGAGCGCGAATGCGCCCGCATGGGGATGTGGACCGAGTACCGACTGATACCGTGCCGCGCACGCGGCTCGCACCCCGTGCGCGGCTCGGTTGTCACGTCACGAGGTACTCGCGGTTCTTGCTCGCAAGGTCGCGAGCGATCGTGGACCGGGCGAACTCCTCGTAGTCGTCGAGCCAGCGCTCCAGCAGGGTGCGGACGCCCTCATCGGTGAGGTCGCCTTCCTGAGTAAACTTCTCCCCCGCGTGGTTCACGTAGATCTCGGGGCGACCCATGACCTCGAGGTCGGAGTAGAGCGCGATCTTTCGCAGGTCCATCTGCGCGCGATTGGTGCCGATGGTGCCGATCGATGCGCCGATGATCCCCAGCGGCTTGTGCCGCAACGGGTTGAGCGCCGGAACGGGCAAAGTCTGCCAGTCGAAGAAGTTCTTCAGCACTGCCGGGAGCGAGTAGCAGAACTCCGGCGTTGCGATGATCACACCGTCGGCCGCACCGATCTGGCCGTGAACATGCTTCACGCTGTCCGGCACCTCGCCGAAGTAGTACTCGACGCTGGCGAACGGCAGGTCGGAGAGACCGTCGACCGGCGTGATGACCATGGTTCCGCGCTTCTGCGCGATCTCCTGCAGAGCCCGGATGAGGCCGGCGTTGTACGAGCCGGCGCGCTGACTCCCGCAGACTGCTGCGATCTGAATCTGTCCATCGGAATTGACCACTGTGACCCACCTTCAACTCGAGTAGTGCTGAAATCTCGTCACGCAACCGACCAACTCTGGCGGCATCGTTCTGAGGCGTGCGGCGACTCCAGGTGAAGTCGCCGGCATTGGGACGGATCCATGAATTCGTGCTGGATCCGGTGCTGTCGCACGATGTCACTCGCGGCAGCCACGGGTGTTCCTCCTAGAGGGTCGGCCCGATCGACTGGGTCTCGATGCCGAGAACATCACGCCCCAGGAGTTCGTATCCGACGCGACCGGAGAGCCCTGCATGGCGGCTTCCGACGGCGGTGTTCCGCCAGATCCGCTCCAGCGGGTTCACCTGGGAGAAGGTCGACGTACCGTGCGCGCTCGCCAGTGCGTCCACTGCCTCCCAGCACGCCTGTGCGACGTAGGCGCAGTCCGCTCGGTTCTTGGTCTTCTCGTGATCATTGGCCGGCCTCGATTCAGCGACGATCCGATCCAGATCATCGGCCACGGCTAGCATCCGCAGCCGCGCGGTCTCGATGATCTGGGTCGCCCGCCCCAACTCCACCTGAAAGGCGGCGGACTCCGCCTGTGTCCGGTAGGTCGTGGTCACGATCGGCCGCGAGGCTGCTTTGCCGGTGACCAGTTCGAGCGCATGCTCCGCTTCGCCGACCAGAGTGCTCACGATCGCAATGTTCAGCACAGAATAAATATGGGAGCGGTAGATGCCCTGGTAGACGCTGCTGTCGTAGTCGCGCCAGCGAAGGATTCGGTGCTCCGGGACGAAGACCCCGTCGATCACGGCCGTCGAGCTGGCCGTGGCACGCATCCCGGTGACGAACCACGTGTCGTCCACCGTGATGTCTTCGCGGGGCAGCAACACGAACCCGAGCTCTGCCCCCGGACCGAGACTCCCGTTCAGCGGTGCGGTGACGAAGATCCAGTCTGCGACGGTGACGCCTGACATGTAGGGCCAACGACCTGTGAGCTCGATACCCCCTTCGCGAGCCTCCGCGTGGCCTGACGGAGCGAGCACGCCGGCCCCGCGGACTCCGGCACCACCAGCCCAGATCTCCGCCTTGGCCTGCTCGCTGAACAGTGCGAACACGAATGCCGCCGCATTGTTCACACCCATGAACCAGCCGGCCGCCGCGTCGCCCTGGCCGAGCAGGATCGCAGTCTCAACGACGGTGCGGAATGATGCCTCGCCGCCACCAAACCGGGTCGGAGTCAGCAGAGACGTCAGACCGGCACTGGTGATCGCCTCGACGTCAGCCGGGTCGAGGTGGCGCTCCGTGTCCGCGGCCGCGGCGTGAGAGCGCAGCTGGTCGCACATGCTGTGGGCGTGATCGATCGCTGTATCGCTTGCTCGGGTTTCGGGAGCGCTCGTCATCATCTACACCTTCCTCACCAGCACCGGATGGCACCGGCATCGCTATGTGGCGATCACACTACACAATCGATTGCAATGAAACAAGAGATCGAGAGAGAGGCGTGCGTGGGTTCCAGACCATTGGGAACTGCACGACAGGCGAGTCGTGCTCAGAATTTACTACAACCGATTGCAGTTGAGGCGCCTCCACCTCTAGCATGACACCAGGGCGCCGTGATCTGACCCGCAAACGGTGGCCACGGAAGGAAGCTGACGATGACACGACGAACGATCCTTCGAAACGCCCATGTGCTGGCTCTGGACGACCAGATCGGCGAACGCGGCGGTGATGTGCTGATCGAGGACGGCGTCATCATCGAGATCGCCGAATCGATTCGCGCCGACGCCGCCGATATCGTCGAACTTGGCGGTGCGATCGTGATGCCGGGCCTCGTGGACACGCACATCCACCTGTGGCAGTCCGCGATCCGTGGTATCGCCTCCGGGACGTGGGCACGCGAGTACTTCGGCCTCGTGCATCCGCTGTCGGGCAGGTTCCGCGCATCAGACATGCATGCGTCCACTCTCGGAGGCGCCATCGAGCTCCTGCTGTCCGGGACCACCACGGTCTTCGATTTCTGTCACGCGACCAACTCCCGCGAGCATGCGGAGGCCTCATTGCAGGCGCTCGACGAATCCGGCATCCGCGGTCTCTTCGGGTTCTGTTTTCGTCATCGTCCAGAGGCCGTCGTGGAAGGATTCACGACGCTCCAGGAGCGGTTCGATGTTCTCGCAGAACTCGTCTCAGACTGGAAGAGTCATGATCGGCTGGGCCTGGGCGTCGCCCTCAACAACATCGACCACGTCCCTCCAAGGGTGCATGCCGAGGAGGTCGGCGCGGCACGGTCACTGGGATTGCGCCAGAGCTTGCACTCGAACCTGCCTGGACAGGTCGCGCTGTCAGCGCGGAACGGGCTCCTCGGCGAAGACTTGAGCTGGGTGCACGCTGCCGCCATCGACGACGATGAGATCGCTCTGCTCGCCGAGCACGGCGGTTCCATCGCCTTCACACCTGAAGTGGAGGCGGCGATGATGGGCGTCGCACCTCGCGTTGGCGCCGCACGACGTCGCGGTGTTCCCGTCTCCATCGGAACAGACGTTCCGTCGGGTATCAACGGCAGCCTGTTCGCGCAGCTCCGGATCGCTCGAGCGGTGACCCGGACGATCGACACACAGACCGAACGCGCTCAGAACCGACCTGGCACGCGAACGGCGTCGCATCCGAGCCTCGACACGATGGACTTGCTGCGGATGGCGACGATCGACGGTGCACGCGTGCTCGGGCTCGAGAAGCAGATCGGCACGGTCACGCCAGGAAAGCGCGCTGACCTGCTCGTCATCGACACGGCGCCGTTCGGTCTGGGCGCCGGCACCGCCGCTGATTTCGTCGTGTACCAGGCCACGGCGCGTAATCTCCGCAGCGTCTATGTCGACGGCGAGTTGGTGGTCCACAACGGCACCCACCTCACGTCCGACATGAACGTCGTGCGACGCAGACTGGACGATGCCCGCGATTGGGTGCTCGGCTGGACCGCAGAAAGCGAGTGGCCGGAGATCGACGAGGAGTTGCGCGCCCGGTACGAAGCCGGGCAGGGCAAGGCATCCTGATGCTGATGAGTTCCAGGGGCGGCTGACAAGAGGCGGCTCGTATCGTATACGCATGGACAGCACGCAGGCTCAACCACTCCGGATCGCGCTCGGCGGTCACATCCTGACCCTTGATGATCACTCCTCGCGCGCAACCGCAATGGCATGGTGCGATGGCGCCGTCGTGGCCGTCGGCAGCGATCGTGACGTACTGGCACTGACCGGCGCCGATCCTGCTGATGCGGTGGACTTCGCGGGTCGAACCGTCATCCCCGGCCTCACGGACGCCCACGCTCACCTGGACCGCTACGGTCTCGGTGCAGATCTCCCCGGCTTCGAGGACTGCGTGAGCGTCGCCGATGTGCTCGAAGTGATCGCGCACGCGGTCGAGACCCGGGAGCCGGGCGAGTGGATCGTGACTCGGCCGATCGGGGCGCCGCCGCACTACGAGCGTGCCCGATTGGGTGAGGGTTCTCTCGTCCCGACTCGTGCGCAACTCGACCGGGTCGCCCCCGACAACCCGGTGTACATCCGCCCGATCTGGGGTTACTGGAATGCGGAGCTCGACCTTGTTTCGGCGGCGAACACCGCCGCACTCCGGGCGGCCGGTATCGATCTGCGCACGACGCGGTCGCCCAGCGCCACGGTCGAGCTCCTCCGCGACTCGTCAGGAGAGTTGACGGGCGTCTTCGTCGAGCGCGTCCGAAACCCCATCCTCGAGCACACCCTGCTGGCAGATGCGCCGACGTTCACGACCGCGCAACGAGCCAGGGCGATCAGGGCCGGAGCTGCCGCTTACGCGGGCTATGGCACCACCGCTTTCTTCGAGGGCCACGGGCTGTCGGACGATGTCCTGGACGCCTACCAGCAGGTTGGTGCTGGGGGCTTGCGTGCGTCCCTGATGTGGAGTTCCAACTGGACTCAGGATGATCCGGATGAGGTCGGCGCGCTGCTGGCCGGCCGGCGACGCCAACTGCAGGCGGCCGATTCGCGCCTTGATCTGCAGGGGGTGTTCGTCGAGATCGATGACGGCTCCGGCGATGCCGCGCTGCGCGCTCGGGGACGTTCACACTCCGGCTGGGCCGGCTTTACGACGGGAGCGGCGCTTCCCGAGGAGCAGCTTCTTCGCCTCTTGCACAGGGCGGCTGAGGCAGGCATCCGCGTGTCGGGCCTAGACGCGCGCCTGCTGCCTCTCATCGCCGAAGTCGACGCCGTCACACCTGTCACGCCGCTGGGCTGGGTGCTGTCGCACCACCCCGTTCTGTCTCCGGAACAGATCGATCAGATCGCACACTTGGGGATGATGGTGACCACCATCGCGCCGTACACCCTGATTCGAGGCGGCGACGCACTCCTCCGCGGTGGTTCGGCCCCGGGAAGCATTCTGCCTCTGCCTGCACTGAAAGCTGCCGGAGTGCCGTTCGCGTTCGGTAGCGATAACGTTCCGATCTCGATCTGGGAGTCGATCTACGCGGTAACCGAGCGCCTCACCGAGAGCGGAGCCGCTATTGGACCGGAGAATGCCCTGTCTCGCGAGGAAGCCCTGATCGCAGCCGCGAGGGGCGGGGCCTCGGCCACCGGAGAGCAGGATACTCGCGGGGCACTGGCGACGGGCATGGCGGCGGATTTCGCCGTGCTCGACCACGATCCGCTTACTTGCCCCGCGAGCGCACTCAGAGCGATCCGCGCCTCAGCCATCGTCATCGGAGGGGATGTGGTCCACGGAACGCTGTAGCCATCTCCCGAATGCAATGGGTTGCAGTTTTCCCGGGAGCATGCGTAAATGGACGCCACGGGCAAGTTCGTATACGAACATCGCGACTATGGCCCGGTAACGACCGCTTTTGATAGATGCTCCAACCCACCCGTCAATGGAGGCACCGTGTCCGCTCGTCACCGTTTCCGAACCACCGTCCTTCCTGCTCTTCTGGTGAGCGTTCTCGCGGTCAGCGCCTGCGCAGGCGAGACCGGCGACAGCACCAGCGGCGATTCGGAGAAGCCGATCGCCCGCATCGTCACTGTCGGCACCCCCGGCACCAACGTGGGGTTCCTCTTCGACGACATCCCTATGGCCGTCGAAGCAGCCGGAGGCGGGGCGGAGGACGCTGGCTACTTCCCCTCCACCCAGCCAGCCCTCGAAGCACTCAGCGGCGGTGCGGCAGACTTCGCCACGATCGTGACCTCCGGGGCACTCACCGGACTCACCGGCACCGGCGACTACCTCTTCCTCGGCGTGGCCAAGGCCTCGGCAGGACAGAGCTCGTCGATCGTGGTGCCGGCCGGCAGCGACATCAAGACGGTGGAAGACCTGGCCGGCAAGTCGGTCGCGGTCACCAAGGGCGCGGCCGGCGAGTACATCGTGGACCAGGCGATGCTCAACCACGGCATGCCGGCCGACTCGATCAAGAAGGTCTACCTCGGCCCAGGCGACGCGGCCGGCGCGTTCATCCAGGGTTCGATCGACGCATGGGCGGCCTTCGACATCTTTATCCCTGCGGCCGTCACCAAGATGGGAGCACGTGTGCTGATCACCGGCGATGACGAGTTGACCGGAAAGTTCGACTACCCGGTGCTCGTCGTGACCCGTTTCTTCGCCGAGGCGCACCCCGAGGTCACGGCCGCCGTGCTGAAGGGCTACACCAAAGGCGGTCAGCACGTGATCGAGGATCCCGACGAGTATCTGTCGATCCAGAAGACCGCGAACGACTTCAGCCCGGAGCAGATGGACTACATCTTCGATCGGCTGCTCGTGTACGAAGCCTACGACGCTCAGACGCTCGCCGAGCTTCAGGAGAGCATCGACAGCTGGAACGAGATCGGTACGCTGAGCGAGAAGCTCGCGGCGAAGGACATCGTGTTCGACGTCGCTTCTGTTCCCGCGAGCTGACCGCGGCCCTGTCATGGCGACGCAAAATTCCTCCGCTCTCACCGAACCCCACGCGAGAAACATCGGGCCCGAACCGCGTCACGCACCCAAGCGCACTCAGTGGTGGTCGCGCATGAAGCCGTTGCGCACGGCCGGACCGGTCATCGTCCTGGTGTTGTGGCAGGTCACGACCATGACCGGTCTGGTGCCGCCGACCGTCCTGCCTCCGCCTTCCGAGGTGTTCGTCACGGGGTGGGAACTCTTGCAGACGGGTGAACTCCAGATGCACCTGCTGGTGTCCCTGGAGCGAATCGCCTATGCCGTCCTGCTCGGCGTGAGCATCGGTTTGGTGATGGCACTCCTCTCCGGCATCTGGAAGGTCGGCGACGCGCTGATCGATCCCCTCATGCAGATGATGCGCACCGTGCCGGTCCTCGCGCTGGTTCCGCTGTTCATCCTCTGGTTCGGTATCGGCGAGCCGTCCAAAGTGCTCATGATCGCGCTGGCTGTGGTGTTCCCGGTGTACCTGAACACATACGCCGGCATCCGCGGGGTCGATCGCAAGCTCATGGAGGTGGGGACGATCGTGCGACTCACACCCATCGGACGGATCCGGCACATCGTGCTTCCCGGCGCGCTGCCCGGATTCCTGACTGGTCTGCGGATGTCACTGGGCGTGGCCTGGCTGATCCTTGTCATCAGCGAGCAGGTCAATGCCAACGAGGGCGTCGGGTACCTCATGAACAACGCGCGTTTGTATTTGCGCACAGACGTGATCGTGCTCGGCATCCTGATCTACGCGGCTGCGGGCTATCTGTCCGACCTGCTCGTGAGGCTCATCGAGAAGCGCACACTGGCCTGGCGTCAGGGATTGGAGACGGTATGAGTGCGAAGGCACCCGAGAAGGCAGATGTTGGCCTCGGTGCCCTTGTCGTGTCGCTGCGCGACGTGTCGCGCTCGTTTGGGGATACGAAGGTGCTCTCGGATATCGACCTCGACATCGAGAGTGGACAATTCGTCGCGCTGCTCGGGCGGTCGGGAACCGGCAAGAGTACGCTCCTGCGGATCGTGACGGGACTCGACACCGGTGCGACTGGCCGGATCGCCGTCACCGACCGCCTCTCCGTCGGCTTCCAGGAACCTCGACTGCTGCCGTGGAAGAAGGTATGGCGCAACGTCGCACTCGGGCTTCCCGGTTCCGACCTGAAGCGGCGGGCCCAGCGCACCTTGCAGGAGGTCGGGCTCGAGCACCGCGCGGATGCCTGGCCGCTCACGCTCTCAGGCGGGGAGGCCCAGCGGGCCTCTCTCGCGAGGGCGCTCATCCGCGAGCCTCAGCTGATGGTCCTTGATGAGCCGTTCGGTGCGCTGGACGCTTTGACGAAGATCAAGATGCACGCGCTGCTGCTCGAGTTGTTCCGCGCCCACCGGCCCGGAGTCCTGCTTGTGACCCACGACGTGGAGGAGGCGATCCTGCTCGCCGATCGAGTGTTGGTCATGGAGGGCGGGAAGTTCGTTTCGGACACCCAGATCGATCTGCCGCATCCCCGCACCAAGGCGGGCGGGTCTTTCGTGAAGTTGAGAACGAAACTGCTGGCTGACCTCGGCGTCACTGACGTCGCCTGACGTCGCTGGAGTGCGCTCGGTTGGGCACGGTGCTACCCGTCTCATGCCGCGGTCTGACCGACCCGTGCCGTTTCCGTCGACGGCGCCCGTCGTCCGTCGGCCGTCGGCCGTCGGCGCGTCGTAGGACAACCAGTATCAGCAGCATGAGCACGACGACGATCGCGGCATCGATTCCGATGCCGACCCGAAGTGCGAAGAGGCTGGTGAGGCCGCCGGCTGCGATCGTGATGGCGGAGACGATGGGCGTTCCGAGGGTCATGCTGACTTGCTGGGTCATGGTGACGAGACCAGTGGCGAGTCCGTGCTGTTCCGCGTCGATCCCCAAGGTGGCGGCGACGAGGAACGTGACGACGGCGACCATGTGCCCCCCGGCGGCGATGGATCCGAGGATGGAGTAGAGGACTGTCGAGAAGGCGCCGCCGTCCACGACGACCAGCACTGCGACGACTTGCCACGCCGTTGCCAATTCCTTCTCATCATCGCACGCTCGCACACCGCGCGAGCGTGCAATGCACGAGCGAATCCGATGATCACCGTCGCCGCACTCTAGGAGCCGCATCCAATCTCGCTCGAGCTTCCTCGCGGCGGACGGGACGGCATCTCAACGCGTCGCTCTTCGCGGGCAATGTGCGGTTCGACTATTCGCCAGAGCAGACCACATCGACGAGGTTCCGCTCCACCCATTCGCGCAGAGTCGTGGTCGAGATGCCGTGGCGCGAGTTGAACGTGCCTTCCTTCTCCCAGGCCACGCCGCGTCCCTGCGCGAACGCTGCGCGGTACTTCCTGGTCATGTTGTCTGGGTCGGCGGCGAGTTCAGCCATGAGGAGGGGCTCCGACCATACGCGTAGCTCAAACGAGCGCCCCAGAACCTGTTCCAGCGTTTCCGCCAGCTGGCCGTAAGTGATGGTATCGCCGGCGACGTAGACGATCTCGTTCCGGATCCGCGGCTCGGCGAACAGGATCGCCGCGGTGAGCGCACCGATGTCTTCCGGGGTCGTAACGGTGACGGCGGTGTCCGGGGTGCCAAGTGCGTTCACGGTGTCATTCGGCAGGTCGACCATCCCCGACCCGGGCTCGAAGAGGTAATTCATGAACATGCCTGTGGATATGATCACCCACTCGGTGTCGTCCTGTGATCGGAGGAGGTCTCGCACGTCGAGCTGTGAGTCGAAGATGTCCTGAGGGCTCCCGCGCCCGATCACATCGAAGTCGACTCCGAACTGCCACGGGAAGTACCGTGGGAGCTTCGCCTGCAGCGCCGCCTGCGCAACCTTCATTGGGGTGTCAAGACCGGCGGTGATCCCGGTACAGCCGATGACAGTGTCGTAGTCCGAAAAGATCGCCGCGAGGTCGTCGATGGTGCTCTCCACCAGGTCGCCGGCGACGATCCCGATGCCAAGGGCGCGGATCTCCGCAACGTCGCGCTGCTTCGCCGGAACCGTTGAATCGATCGTGTAGGCGCGCAGCAGCACATCCACGGAGGCTCCCGGCATGTCCGCCACCCGGCGCGCGACGTTGCGCAGCACGGGCATTCCGAGTTCGCCCGCCCCAATGACGAGGATCCTCCGCGACGAGCCGTCCCAGCTGCGCACTGACATGTGTTCTTCCTTTCCTGCGGCATCTCGAGGATCGCGATGCCGTTCACAAAGCGTAAATTTTGACATCAGTGTCAAGGTCAAATCGATCACCCCCGACAGAAGGATGCACCTGATGAGGATCAGCGAGGCTGCGGCGGAGATCGGCGCGCCGGCGCGGATGCTGCGTTACTACGAGCAACAGGGACTCATCGAGGCATCACGCTCGGGAAACGGGTACCGCGACTACTTCGAAGAGCAGGTGGAACACGCCCGCCACGTCCGTGCCCTCGTCGAAGCGGGGCTCTCCACTCGCATGATCAAGATAGTGCTGGACATTGAGTCCCCCGCAGCCGACCGGCCGTCGACGGCGGAGAATCGCGCCTCCGCCGTAGAGCTGGCGAGAGAGCTGCGTGTGGTGGAGAACCGCATCCTCTGCCTACAGAAGAGCCGCGAGGCCGTCATCGGCTATCTCCAGAACTCCGCCCACGCAGATCTGCTCACGGCCAGCCCCCATTTATCGGGCGCGGACGCGGGAGAGCGGGACGAAGCGCCGACCGACACGCTCCGCCCGCATTCGCGCTGATTAGGAACGGATGGCGAAGCCACCGGTCCAGGGCACCTCTTCGCGCACCGCGAGGACGAGCTGCAGGAATCCGAGCGCCTCGAGTTCCCGCGCCCGCTTCAGCGACCCCGCGTCGGTCACGGAGACGCCGCTGGCCGAGATGATCTCGGTCAGCTGCGCTTTGGCCTGGTCGTCGTCACTCGCCACGATCACGGTCGTGGGGACTCCGCCCACCTCGCGCGACCCGAGGGTGGCGGCGAAATTGGTGTTAAAGGCCTTCACGACCTTCGCGTCGGGAACCGCTCGCTGGAACTCAGCAGCAGCGGAGGAGTCGGCGGGCACTGTGAGTGCGTCGAACGTGTCGAAATCGACCGGATTGGTGACATCGACGACGATCTTGCCCTGCAGCTGCTCGGCGTACGTCTCAATAACGTCTGCGACCGCAGGGTAAGGAATTGCGAGCACGACGATCTCACCCGTCAGCGCCTCCCCGAAGGCGGCCGCCGTGCCTCCGACCTGCTCTGCCAGGGCGGCAGCTTTCGCCGAGTCCCTCGCGACAGCCTGCACCGACGCGCCGCCCTTCGCGAGGATACCGGCGATCGCCGAGCCCATGTTCCCTGTTCCGATGATGGAGATGCTTGCCACGTTTCCGTCCTCCTGCTCAATTAGGTTGCAACTACAACTACTTCTCACAACCTACTCTCGGCCTGATCTGTTCCCCCTAGAGTTGGTGCGATATGTCCTACAAAGTCCCTCGGATGACCGATGAGCAATCTCGCGCCTGGTTGGCGCTCGTCTGGACGGCGGAGCTGCTCCCGGCAGCGCTCGACGCGCAACTGCAGGCGGACTCCGGTCTGACACACTTCGAGTTCATAGTCATCGGCACACTGCAGCAGGCGAAGAACAGCACTCTGCGCACGAAGGACCTCGCCTCCGCCACGAACTCGACGCTGCCTCGCCTGTCGAGGGTCGTCGGTAAACTCGCAGTTCGCGACCTGGTGGAACGCATCGGAGCAGATGACGATGCCCGCGTCGTGAATGTCAGGCTCACCGCGGCAGGGCGACGTGAACTCATCCGCGCGGTACCTGATCACATCGCGCTCGCCAAGTCGGTCGTCATCGACCATCTGTCCGTCGACGATCTCCGAGCTTTGACCCGCATTCTGGCGCCGCTCGTCGAGCGACTCGATCCGCTCCACCGCGTCGGGTTCGCTGCGGCCGAGAGATCCTCCTCCCGCTGAGCGGGATTCCTGTCCGACGGCCGTCAGTCCTGTCGGCGCGTGATCTCCGCCATCGCCGACCAGTCGAGCCTGGCGAGCTCTTCATCCTGGAGCGTCTGCTCGAAGATGTCAGTGAGAACCGACGCAGTCGGCAGGGCTGCACGGAACTCCTGCGCAGCCGACCGTGCCAGATTGAGATCCTTGAGTCCCAGCTCCGCCGAGAATCCGACGGGCAGATACCCGCGTTCGGCGATCATCTTGCCGTATCCGGTGTATGCGCTCCCGGTGTAGGCGGCGTCGGTCAGGATCTCGACGAAGACCGAACCGTCGACACCTCCCCGCTCGATCAGGTTGACCGACTCGGCCAGCGCCTGCAGCGTGTGGATGAGGTTGTAGTTGACCCCGATCTTGACGAGGTTCGCACGCTCCGGTTGGTCGCCGAGGCGCCAGGTGCGCTTTCCGAGAACCGTCAGGAACTCTTCGGCACGGTCCAGAGCGGCCTCAGGTCCGGCGGCGACGATGTTCAGACCACCGCTTGCTGCCAGGTGAGGGCGGCCCAGCACCGGAGCGGCGACATAGTCGACACCAGCCTCGCGATGACGCGCGACCAGATCCCGCACGGTATCGAGACTCAGCGTCGACATGTTGACGTGCACCGAGCCGGCCGCACTGCGGAGTGTCTCGTCGGAGAAGACCGCGTTTGCGGCCGCGTCGTTCGCGAGCATCGAGACCGCGACTCCGGCGCGAAGCGCCTCGGCGGGTGTCGCCACCGGTCGGGCTCCGGCCGCAACGAGCGGCTCCAGCGGCGCGCGCGATCGGTTCCAGACGAGCACCTCGTGCCCCGCATCGATGAGACGGCGAGCCATGCCTGCGCCCATGGTGCCAAGGCCGAGGAAACCAACTGTTGTCACGAGAAACTCCGTTCGATAGTCCTGGAAAAGAGGAGGTCAGGGGAAATTCGCGCTTGTCGAGCCACGCTCGATGAACTCGGGCTCGAGCATCTGACGGACGTCGGTCGGTCTCACTCCCTCGAGGAGATCGAACGCGATACGCGCGCTACGACGACCCAGCTCGAAACCGGGGAGGCGCACGGTCGTCAGCGGCGGGTCGAGATGGTCAACGAGCGGCGCATCGTTGTAGCCGACTACTGAGATGTCCTCGGGACACCGCAATCTGGCGGCTCTAATCGCATCGATCGCGCCGATTGCCATCAGGTCGTTGTGCGCGAAGACCGCAGTGGGTCGCCTGTCAGGCGGCTGACGCAGAAGCATCTCCGCCTGACGTCGCCCCTCCTCGACGGTGCTCTCCGGCGCATGGGCACCTGTCGACACATCGGAGGCTTCGGGGTGCTCGCGCATCGCCGCGCCGAACCCCCGCGCGCGCTCGACGAAGGAGGATATCTGGAACGTACCTGGTATCTGGGCGATGCGCCGGTGCCCCAGAGCCAGGAGGTGTTCTACCGCCACCCGGGCACCCACGAAGTCGTCCGGCAATACCTCGAGGTGACGTCGCTCGGCACCGGCGAGCCCGGACGAACCGAATCCTCGTACCGCCAGCACCACCGGAACCCGGCGCTCGAGATCCGAGACGAAATCCTCGTCATCGACCTGCGCGGCACTCAGGATGATGCAATCCACCTGATTGCGCAGAAGTCGGATCACGACGCTACGCAGGATCGCCGGGTCATCGTGGGTTTCGGCCACAAGTGGCGTATAGGTGCCGGTGCGGGCTTCGTGCTCGATCCCTCGCAGCAAGGAAACCACGAAGGAGTTGGCCAAGTCGGCTACCACGACGCCGATCGTGCCCGTTCTCCCCCGGCGCAGACTTTGCGCGACCGCGTTCGTACGATAGCCGAGCCCCTCTGCCACGGCGTGCACCCGCGCCTTGGTCGCCTCGCTCACGAGGTGGGATTGGTCATCACTCAGAGCTCGTGACGCCGTCGCGACATGGACGCCCGCCTCGCGCGCGACATCTTTCAGGTTGGGAACTCGGGATTCGGCCATATTCGCACTGTAATGCCCGTTCATTCGCCCGAGGCGCACTCGGTCCGTGCTCCTCGCAGCGCGTACCGATCCCGCGAAGTCTCGGGCCGCGCTGTCGGTACCCTCATCCTGGTCCATGGTCTCGCGAGAG
This sequence comes from Microbacterium sp. LTA6, assembly GCF_045690355.1. Lineage (NCBI taxonomy): Bacteria > Bacillati > Actinomycetota > Actinomycetes > Micrococcales > Microbacteriaceae > Microbacterium > Microbacterium sp. LTA6. The sequence goes on along the minus strand of NZ_CP147855.1, from coordinate 2,097,812 downwards.
ATACTCCGCCACTCAGTACGGGTTGGCGACCATGAGTTCGTCGGCGGGATACTTCGTGAGAATGATCGGACCGTCTTCCGTCACGACGACCTCCTCCTCGATGCGCGCAGCCGAATAGCCGTCACTCGCCGGGCAGTATGTCTCGACCGCGAACACCATGCCGGTCTTGATCTCGACTGGTTCGCGGTAGCTGTTCAGCCGTGAGATCACCGGCCGCTCGTGAAGTCCGAGCCCGAGTCCGTGGCAGAACTGCAGACCGAAGGCCGAGAGCTCGTCATCGAACCCCAGAGACTCCGCGGTGGGGAACAACGACGCGATCTCGTCTGAGCCCACCCCGGGCTTGATGGCTGCGATCGCGTTGTCCATCCACTCCCGCGCCTGCGAGTATGCACTCTTCTGGGGACCTGTCGCACGACCCACACTGAACGTGCGGTAATAGCACGTGCGATACCCGTTGAACGAGTGGATGATGTCGAAGAACGCCTGATCGCCCGGACGGATGATCCGGTCGGTGAAGTTGTGCGGATGCGGGTTGCAACGCTCTCCGGAGATCGCGTTGATCGCCTCCACCTGATCGGAGCCGTACTCGTAGAGCTTCTTCGCCGCCAAAGCGACGATGTCGCTCTCGCGCACACCGGGCTTCAGCGCTTCGACGATGTCGGTATAGACACCGTCGACCATCGCCGCTGCCTGGTTCAACAGCATGATCTCGTCGGCGCTCTTGATCTCGCGGGCATCGAGCATGTGCTGCTGGGCGTCGACCACTGTGAGGCCCTGGCGCTGCATCTCGAAAAGGAACGGTGGCTCGACGATGTCGATCCCGACCGGGCTATTGTGCAGCCCGAGGTCCTTGAGGATGCCCTTGATCTCGGTCACGGCATCGACCATGAGGCCCGCGGTGGGAGCCACCGCGCCCCGGAATCCGAGGAAGCCGGGATGATTGTGGTCCTGCTTCAGCCATGGCGAGTAGAGCTGGTGGTGCTTGACCGCAGAACCGAAGTCCCACAGGTGCGGCTCCCCGCCACGCGTGAGCAGGGCGTACCGGATCATCTTGTCGCCCAGCGCGCCACCGACCCACGACGACGTGGTGTAGCGGATGTTATAGAAGTCGAACAACAGGAAGGCACCGCATTCGCTCGCTTCCAGCGCGGCTTGGGCGCGCTGGAGGCGATAGTCCCGAAGGCGGGAGAAGTCGACCCGCATCTCGTAGTCGACACCCATCTGTCCGGGAGTCAGGAGCGGTCGGGGAGTGTTGGCGGCCTCGGCCATCGGTGGCGATCTCTCTATTGGGACGGTGGTCGTATTCGACGGTACCGCAAATTCAAACGATTGCATTGCGAGCGGAAACCGATCCCCTGGGGAATCGCAACCACTTCCTCCGGATCGTGAGGTGACCATCAGATGGCCGACTTAGCTGACCATCCAGCAGTCACGACACGCAGCATCGCGCTGCCCGGAACGAGAGGAGGAAGAGGCAGCCCGCTCATCAAGAGAGGCTGCCCACCCTGTCCGCTCTTTATCGAACTGCGGCGATGCCGTCGATCTCGATCGTCGCGCCGTTGTAGAGGGAGTGCACACCGATGACGGTGCTCGCGGAAGGCGTGGTCGTCTTGACGATGCCGTTGCGCGTCTCTCGCCAGGTGTGAAGCTTCTCCTGGTCGAGTTCCGTGATGTACACGTTCACGCGAACCAGGTCGTCATACGTGACGCCGGCGGCATGCAGGGCGCGCTCGAACTCGCCGTACGTGAGTTCGATAGCGCGAACGAAGTCGGTGGGCACAGATCCGTCTTCTTCGAACCCAACCTGCCCAGAGATGAAGATGAGCTCACCCGCGGTGACGCGGGTGCTGTCAGAGATGCCGGGAACCACGGGAGCCGGGATGCGGGAGATACGTTCGTTGGTCATATTCATTACTCCTTGTTGAATGCGAATGGTCGGAAGGTTCTCATTCGTCTCGTCCGTAGACGACGCAGAACGGGACGGAAGATGTGGGTAGCGAAGATCGGTCCGAGAGCGTGTGCCACCGGCGGTTGTGATACACGAGAGGAATCGGCTCCTGGTCGACGTCTTCGCCGTGCTGCTTGGACTCGATCGCCTCAACGAGGATCAGGGTCGAGCCGTTGGCATCCACCCGCTGTACGACCCGTCCGCGCAACCAGTGCGCCCCCGGGTAGTAAGGCTCACCGGTGGGGAGCCGGCTCCACTCGACGTCCGGTCCGAACCGGTCGACCCCCCGCTGCGCACCCAGCTTGGCAAGGGCGACCTGGTCTGCAGCGAGCATGTGCACGACGACTGTCTCAGCCTTGAGGATCGTCGGCGTACTCGAAGAGAGGGCCGACGCCGAGAAGACGAGCGTCGGCGGATCGATGGACACCGATGCGACAGAGCTGACGGTCATCGCGACCGGGCCATCGCCAGCGTCGGCGGTGACGATCGCGACGCCGGCCGGGTGCGACCGGAAGGCGAAGCGAAAGTCATCAGCGGAGATGGCGGAATGAGTCTCAGTCATGGTCATTTTCTCACCGTTCACTTGGTTGTTTTCGAAGTCGGTCTCGACCGGGGACTCACACCACAGGCAGGACAAAGCGGGCATCGCCTTCACGGCCCACCATCACCCGCCCGAGAGCCTCGTAGCCACTCGCCGAGAGGGTGTGCCCGTGTCGGGCTGCTGCTGCCTGATCACGCCAGATCCGCTGGAGCACCGACGAGTCGGAGAACCCTGCGGAGCCGTGCGCCGTCACTAGATCACCGATGAGTTGAGTGATCGTGTCGATGACCCAGCCCGCCTTCGCACGCAATGCAATGCGATCGGCGTAAGGCGCATACTCGCCTCGTTCGGCCGTGAGGTAGATCTCGTCAGCGACCTGCTCAGCCAGAGCTTCGGCCGCCGCGAGCTGAACCGCAGCTTTGGCGAGCGTGTACTGAAAGATCGTCGAATCCGCCTGACGGTCATATCCCGTGAAGGCGATGGACTTGGTTCCCGCCGCCGCCACCACGAAGTCCAGTGCTGCGCGGCCCATTCCCAGGTGGGGCCCCACCAAGTTCATGAAGAGCGACGGCACGAACATCGTGCGATACGACGTCTCCTGGTTGCTGCCGATGTACTCACCCTCGATCGCTGCGGTCAGCCGGAAGATGCGGTGACTCGGCACAAGAACATCGTTCGCGAGCTGGGTGACGCTCGCCGTCGACTTCATCCCAGCGACGAACCAGTCGTCCTCAAAGGTGAGGTCCTCTCGAGGGATCAACGCAACACCGGCGTCGATGATCTCACCCGCGACGTTCTTGAGCGGCACGCCGAGAAGCGACCATTCTGCCTCGCGGCTGCCCGTGCCGTACGCCCATCGACCGGTGATGCGGTATCCCCCGTCAACGACGACGGCCTCTGACGTGGTGGCAAGGACGATGGAGACGAGCGCGCCCGCCTTCCCCCGCTCCCCCCAGACATCGCCCTGCGCCTGATCGCTCATGAGGCTCAGCACCCAAGCGCCGGTGTTGTAGATGCCGGCCATCCAGGCGAGGCTGCCGTCGCCGGCACCGATCGCACTCGTCACGGCCTGCACGTCACGAGTGTTGCCGGCGAGCCCGCCAAACTTCTCCGGCGCCGACACGCTGAATGCTCCCGTGGCCCGTACAGCCTCGAAGATGCGTTCCGGAACACGCCGGGAGAGGTCTCCTTCACGTCCGCCTTCTGCGAGCTCGGGGCGAAGCGCCGTGATTCGATCGATGACTTCAGTGATCGATGGTCGAACAAGTGTGTCAAACAAGGGTGTTCCTCCTCGGGACGTCTGAATTTTTGAAGCAAGAGACAAAATGCAAACGATTGCTTGCGCCTTATGCTAGGCCGAGATTGTTGCAGCGATGTTTCAAGGTCGTAAGTTGCCGGATTCGCCTGCGTCGCATGGGAAGAGTGCCGCCGCCTGCAGGCTATGCATCGAAGACCTCCGGATGTCGAACCAGTTCGAGCCGACTGCGACGGATATGTCGGCGGAGGACCTGCTCGGCCTCGTCGGCATCTCGACGACGTAGAGCCGTGACCAGAAGGTGATGGTCGTGATGCACCGCATCATCGCCCTCGCGATAGAAGAGGCGCGTCGCAGTCCTCCGATAGTGCTGCGTGCGATTCCACAGGCGAAAGACCGTCTCGCCGAGAACAGTGGTCTGCACAGCCTGCAGGCTCGAGTGATGGAACTCGCGATCCAGGAGCAGAAAGCGCTCGACATCGGAGGTGCTCGCCATCGCGTTGGCAAGGGAATCCATGTTGTCGATCACCGAGTCCGACAGGAGAGGGACGTTCAACCCGAGAAGCAGCGGTTCCAGACTCTCCCGCATGCGATACATCTCCTCGCAGTCCGAGATCGTGAGCCTCGACACCCAGGCGCCGGTGTTCGCGACGAGCGTGACGAGGCCCTCCGCCTCCAGCATCCGCAACGCCTCGCGCACGGGCAAGCGACTGGCGCCGAGCTGATCGGCGAGCTGGCCTTGACGGATACGCTCGCCCGGTGCGTATTCACCCAAGAGGATGGCATCACGCAGCGTCGCCGCGATGCGAGCGCCGGTCGCACCGTGGATGAGCGTGCTGGTCTCTATCGACATGTCGACCTCATCGCTCGGGGTGCGCCGGGTGCCAGAGCAGGCTGTCGGCTTGCTTCTCGTACGCCTTGCCCTGGGGGAAGCTCACAAGTTCGAACTGCAGACCCCACGGGCTGGTGAAATAGACCCAGCGCTGGCCTTCCGCAGCCTGGGCACTGGATGTCGGAGACCCCATGACCTCGACGCCGTTGTCATTCAGGTAGCGCACGGCCTCGTCGATGTCATCGACGTAGAACGCGATGTGAAACCCGCCGAGGTCGCTGTTGCGGGGATGGGGCGCCTGACCATCGGCCGCCTCATAGAGGAAGACCTCGAAGTTGGCCCCGTTGCCCAGCCGGAAGAAGCGGATCTCACTGATGACAGTGCGCGGATGCACTCCCAGATGCGTGTGCATCCAGTCGCCGTCTGATTTCTTCGATCCGAGGGTGTAGACGCGTTCGCAACCGAGGATGTCGACGAGGAATCGCTCAGCTTCTTCCAGATCCGGGACGGTGAATCCGATGTGGTCGGTCCCGTGGATGCCGGGGATGCCCGGCCGCACGGCGTCAGCCATATGTGGACTCCTCTGTCGCAACCAAATTGGATACACCGTACCCGTATCGGCAGTCTACGACGATATATTCCGATATGCAAACGTTTGTATTGGATCCGATACTCCGCTACCGTCGACTCAGCGGTCTAGGTGATCGCGCGAGAGGAATGGCGAAGATGCCGAAGAAGAAGCGACTCCAGACCGGCGTCGACTGGTTCCAGCTGACCACCACCGACGCGGATTGGAATGCAGCCGATCCCGCACTTCTGGGGACCATGCTGAGTGAACTGCATCTGATCCGCGCGTTCGAGGAGACGGTCCTCGAGATCGCCGGCGAGGGACTCGTCCATGGGCCAGCGCACTCGAGCATCGGGCAGGAAGGTGGAGCAGTCGGCTCAATCGTCGGGCTTCGCTCCACCGACGGCGTCAACGGGTCTCACCGGGGTCACCATCAGTTCCTCGCGAAAGCTCTCACCCACGTCAGCGCCGGAACGATCGATCCCGCCGAGCCGGTGAACGACGACATCCAGACGGTCCTGCAGCGGACCCTGGCGGAGATCCTTGGCCTCGCGCAGGGCTACTGCCGTGGCCGCGGCGGGTCGATGCACCTCCAGTGGTTCGAAGCCGGGGCACTCGGAACCAATGCGATCGTCGGCGGCGGCGCACCGATGGCCACCGGTAACGCCTGGGCGCAGAAGCACTCAGGGACGACGGATCTGTCCATCAACTACTTCGGCGACGGCGCAGCGCAGATCGGCTCGGTGCTGGAGTCGATGAACCTCGCTGCCGCATGGAAGCTGCCGGTCTGCTTCTTCGTGGAGAACAACCTCTACGCGGTGTCGACGCGCGCCGACGAGATCACCGCGGATCCGAGGTTCTCCGTCCGCGGCCAGGGCTTCGGAATCCCCTCCTGGCGTGTGGACGGAATGGACCCGCTCGCGGTGCACCTGGCAACCCTGGAGGCATCAGAGCGGATGCGCTCGGGCGAAGGCCCGACCGTCATCGAGGCAGAGGTGTACCGGTTCTTCCACCAGAACGGCGCCTACCCCGGCAGCGCGTTCGGATACCGCACGAAGGAGGAGGAGGCACTCTGGCTCGCCCGCGATCCCCTGGACCTCGTGGCCCGGCACATGATCCGTCGTGGACTCATCGAGGACGCCGGCGTCTCGGCCCTTCGCGAACGCGTTCAGGCTGCGATGACGGAGGCCGCAGCTCAACTTCTCGAGTCAGATCCGGATCGCCCCGGAAAGCGCCGCATCCGACCGGAGCTGTGGCCGGAGACGAGCTTCGTAAACGTGGGCGTCAGAGGCGACGGTAGCGAGTTGCAGGGTCTCCCCGCGCTCGATGAGTCCGCTCCCCTGCGCCCGGTGAAGTTCATCGAGGCCGTGGCCCAGGTGATGGACCGCCGCATGGAGACGGACCCGCGCATCGTCGTGATGGGCGAAGACGTGCATCGCCTCAACGGAGGCACCAACGGCGCCACCAAGGGGCTGCCGAAGAAGTACGGCGAGGATCGCATCCTCGGCACCCCCATCAGCGAGAACGCCTTCGTCGGTCTCGCCGGTGGCCTCGCCCTGGACGGCCGCTTCCGTCCGGTCGTCGAGTTCATGTACCCGGACTTCATGTGGGTGGCCGCCGACCAGGTTTTCAACCAGATCGGCAAGGCGCGGCACATGTTCGGTGGCGACAACGATGTGCCTCTCGTGCTGCGCACCAAGGTCGCGATGGGATCCGGCTACGGGTCACAGCACCTGATGGACCCCGCGGGCATCTTCGCGACCAGCCCCGGATGGCGAATCGTCGCCCCCTCCAACGCGAGGGACTACATCGGTCTGATGAATGCGGCTCTCGCGCTGCAGGACCCGGTGCTCGTGATCGAGCATGTCGACCTCTATGGCACAGCTGACGAGATCCCGGAGGGCGATCTCGATTACATCATCGAGCCGGGCTCGGCCGCCGTGCTCCGGGAAGGTTCCGACGTCACCGTCCTCACCTACCTGGCAATGGTCGCTCACTCCAAGGAAGCGATCGAGCAGACCGGCATCGATGCCGAACTCATCGACCTGCGCTGGCTCGACCGGGCATCCATCGACTGGGAAACCATCGGCGACAGCATCCGCAAGACGAACGCCGTGCTGATCGTCGAGCAGGGCTCGCAGGGCACGTCCTACGGCGCATGGCTCGCCGACGAGATCCAGCGGCGATTCTTCGACTGGCTCGATCAGCCGGTCGCCCGAGTCACCGGAGAAGAAGCATCGCCCAGCATCTCTCGCGTGTTGGAGCGGGCAGCCATCGCCCGCACGGAAGAAGTGGTCGCGGGCCTGGAAGCAGTCCGCGCCGGATTCGGATCCTGATCATGGTTGAAATCATCCGCATGCCCGAGATCCTCGCTGGCGCCGAAGAAGCGGCTGTCCAGTCTTGGCTCGTCTCCCCGGGCGATACCATCGCACAGAATCAGCCGATCGCCGAGATCGAGACCGACAAGGCGAGCGTCGAGATGCTGTCGGAGGCCGCCGGAGTGGTTGGACGCCTCCTCGTTCCCGAGGGCGACAGCGTGGCGGTGGGCGATCCGATCTTCGTGATGCTCGCCCCCGGCGACAGCGAGAAGGATATCGATGCTGCTCTCGCGGCTATCGGCCTGGGCGAGACGCCATCGGCGCCGCCCGCAGAGGCCACCGATCCAGAGCCGCAACCGTCGAACTCGGCCCAGCCGACGCCCCCGGTCACTGCGATGGAGCAGGCGACCGTCCCCGCCCCGGAGCAGAGCGATGCAGCTGAAGCGCGTCGACTCTTCGCTACCCCCATCGTCCGTCGGCTCGCGGAACAGCACGGCGTGGCGTTGCAAGACGTACAAGGAACCGGTCCCAACGGGCGGATCGTGCGTCGCGACTTCGAGACGCACCTGACCCGGCTGACGACAGCTCCTCCCGTTCCGGTCGCGCCCTCTCCCGCGCCCGCGCAGGAGCCGTCGAGTGCGAGCACTTCGGAGGTCGCGGCTGCCGGCACAGCACCCTACGAGGACATCCCCCTCGATCGCATGCGCAAGGCGATCGCCCGTCGCCTCACCGAGAGCAAGTCGACCGTGCCGCACTTCTATCTTGTGGCCGACTGCCGCGTGGACGAGTTGATGGCCCTGCGTGCGACGGTGAACCAGACGGCGAGTCGCAAGATCTCCGTCAACGACTTCGTGGTGAAGGCCGTCGGCGCAGCTCTCATGGAGGTCTCGCAGGCGAACGCGACGTGGAACGGCGACAGCATCCGTCAGTTCTCCTCCGCAGATGTCTCGGTCGCCGTCGCCACGGAAGGCGGCCTGACCACTCCGGTGCTGCGCGGAATCGAACGCATGTCGCTGACAGAAGTGAGCGCCACCATCGCCGAGATGGCGGAGCGCGCACGCTCAGGGCGGCTCAAGCAGCACGAGCTCGAGGGAGGCAGCTTCTCTGTATCGAACCTCGGCATGTACGGCACGTCGCAGTTCACCGCCATCCTCAACCCGCCGCAGGCGGGAATCCTCGCGGTCGGCGCCGCGCGGGCGGTGCCGGTGATCGACTCGGACGGGGCTCTCTCTACCGGGAAGGTCATGACCGTGACGCTCTCAGCTGACCATCGCGTACTGGACGGGGCGGTCGCGGCCCTGTGGCTCGCCGCCTTCCAACGACGCATCGAGAACCCTCTCACCATCCTGATCTGACCTGACCTGACCTGACGAAAGAAAGCAACCATGGCAATCATGCGAAGTGTCAACCCCACCACCGGGGAGGAACTGGCGACGTTCGAGCAGGATAGCGACACTGTCGTCGAACAGAAGCTGGCCGCCGCCAACACCGCTGTACCGCAGCTCAAGGCGGCAGGGTGGGCTCGCCGAGCCGAGCTCATGAACGCCGCCGCGGACCTCCTGGAGGCTGACCTCGAAGTGGTCGCGGCGATGATCACGGACGAGATGGGCAAGCCCATCGCACAGTCGCGTGGTGAGGTGGCGAAGTCCGTCTACGCGATGCGATATTACGCCGAGAACGCCGAAGGTTTCCTCAGCGGGCGCACTCTCGACGACCCCTCCGCGGTCGGCGCGAGCCAAGCTGGCACGCGCTTCGACCCGCTCGGCGTCGTCCTCGCCGTCATGCCGTGGAACTACCCCATCTGGCAGGTCATCCGTTTCGCGGCACCGGCCTTGATGGCCGGGAACGCGGGCATCCTGAAGCACGCCTCGAACGTGCCTCAGGCGGCGGTCTACCTCGGCAGTCTCTTCACGCGTGCGGGCTTTCCTCAAGGCTCCTTCTCGACCCTTCTCATCGGCGCTGGACGGGTCGAGAGCGTCATCCGGGATCCGCGCGTATCCGCCGTCACGCTGACCGGTTCTGAGCCAGCCGGGAGGTCGGTCGCGTCGATCGCCGGCGACGTGCTGAAGAAAGTCGTGCTCGAGCTCGGCGGCTCAGACCCGTTCATCGTGATGCCCTCTGCCGACCTCGAGGCGGCCGCGGAAATGGCTGTGAAGGCCCGCACCAGCAACAATGGTCAGGCCTGCATCAACGCGAAGCGCTTCATCGTGCACACCGATGCCTACGCCGTGTTCTCCGAGAAGTTCGCCGCGAAGATGGCGCAGTTGCAGATCGGCGATCCGCAGGACGAGAGCACCGACATCGGACCCCTGGCGACTTCGTCGGGCCGCAACGACATCGTCGAGCTGGTCGATGATGCACGAGAGAAGGGCGCGGACATCATCGTGGGCGGCTCTTTCGACGACAGCGCCGACGGATGGTTCTACCCGCCTACCGTGATCGCGGGGATCACTCCGGAGATGCGCCTGTTCGAGGAAGAGGCCTTCGGACCTGTCGCAAGCCTGTACGAAGCCGCGTCGCTCGAAGACGCTCTGAACATTGCCAACGGTCTCGACTTCGGCCTGGGCTCGGCGTTCTGGAGCTCGGATGAAGCGGAGATCGGACACGCGATCAAGACGATCGAGTCCGGCGCCGTCTTCATCAACGGCATGACCATCTCCTATCCCGAGCTGCCCTTCGGAGGCATCAAGCGCTCCGGGTACGGCCGCGAGCTCTCGGCGGAGGGCATCCGGGAGTTCTGCAACCTCAAGACGGTGTGGGTCGCTTGACCCACCAAGACGCGTAGCGGAACTCACCCGAGAGCGCGCGACGTATGCAGAACGGCCCCGTGGAGAGGTCCACGGGGCCGTTCTGCATGCCCGGGCGCAGCGCCTCAGCGACAGGAGAAGGGGCCCTCGGCGCGGTGGGACGTCTCCGTCGCCGCTCCGAGGGCCCCTTTTCGTCCAACGATCAGAAGGGCTGAACGTTGTCCTCGATACCGAAGAGGAACTTGCCGTAGACCTCGGCGCCGATCTCCGGGTGCACCAGAGCGTGACGGCTCGCGGTCTCGCTGTTGCGCCAGAAACGCTGCAGCGGATTGATCTCGGCGAAGCTGAAGGCTCCGGCGATGCTGAGGCAGCGGTTGATCGACTTGCGCACGAGCGCTGCCGCCTGGCCGTTGTCCATACGAGTCCTGGCACGCTCTTCCACCGTCATCGGGCGACGGTCACGGGCGGCGGAGTCGATGATCGCAACACTGCGCGTGACGAGCAGGTACGCCTGGTCTGCCTCGGACTGCGCCTTGGCCAGCTCGATCTGGTGCACCACCGAGTTCTTCGCGTGCTGGTACACCGAGTACGTGATCGGCTTCTCACCGACGCCACGGGCGATCTCGATGGCACCGCGCGCCATTCCGATCTGCGCAGCGCTCAGCACGATCTCCGCGACAGGCACGAAGGAGGCATTGTAGTTGTCCTCCTCGGCCCAGACCCGGGGGTACTGCTCGGTCGCGAAGTTCCCGATCGGCTCGATGCGGTGGTCAGGGATGAAGATGTCCTCGACGAAGACGGTGTTCGAACCCGTTCCGCGCATACCGGCCACGTACCAGGTGTCCCTGATGTTCGAGTCCGACTTCGGGATCAGCACGAGCGAGTTCACGGGGAGACCGTTCTCATCCTCGCCCGTGCGCACCGGCACGATGGACCAGTCCGCGTGCAGCGACCCGGTGGAGTAGCCCCACTCGCCCGTGAGGCGGATGCCGCCCTCGACGCGCTCGAACTTCTTGGTGGAATTCGCCTGCATGAAGGGACCACCCGGCGAGAGCACGGCGGCGACGGATGCGCGGGGGTTGGAGCCGAAGACGTCTTCCTGAGCCTGCTCGGAGAACAGGGTGGCGAACCACGTGGACGAGTTCAGCAGCGCTGAAACCCAACCGGTGGCACCGTCAGCCTGGCCGACGGCCGCAACGGTATCGATGAAGGTGCGGAAGTTGCCGCCGAGGCCGCCCCAGCGCTTCGGGATCGAGATGTGCAGAAGACCTGCGTCCCGCATCGCCGTGATGACCTCTTCCGAGACACGACGGTTCTCCTCACCCTGCTGGGCGTACTCGCGGATCAGAGGCTGCAGTGCCTGTGCTTTCGCGATGATCTCGTAGTCGGGGCCGGGCGCGCCGAAAAAGGCGTCCATGGCCGGTGCTTCTTGAACTGAACTGCTCACTGTCGCTCTCCTTCGATGACGCCGGCCTGGAGCCTGCGTGTGATTGCAATCGTTTGCTTCTATCGATGATGGTATACGCCCGATGGCTACTTTTGTGTTTCGGTTTTGAAAACTTCCGCCCTGCGAAGGCTGAGCGCGAACCGGACCTGGCTATCGGGTCGCAGTGAAGTCGATGTCCACCAAGGCTGCGAGGAAGTCACTCAGCTCCGCCGCCATGTCGACCGCCTCGGGATTCAACAGCCATTGCACCTGCAACCCGTCCATCATCGCGAGGGTAGCCACGGCGGCGCTTCGCGGCGCGACTCCCGGTCGCGTGCGATTCTGCCGCTCCAGATCTTCGAACGCCTTGCGCAGGTTGGTGCGGGCTTCTTCATAACGAGCAATGAAGTAGTCCCGCGCGGGGTGCCCGGGTTGCGTGGCCTCCGCGGACAGGACGCAGTACAACTCGACAACGCCGGGCGCGGAGGCGTTACGAGCCGCCGTGGTGACCAGCCCGCGCAGAGTCACGTCTCCATCGCCCTCGGCCATGCGCACCCATTCCAGGCTGTGCTGATCGCGGCGATCCAACACAGCCGCCAGCAGCGCAGGCTTGGTCGGGAAGTGGTGCAGCAGCCCCGCCTCACTCATTCCGACCCGCTCAGCCACATCGCGGAGCGATCCCGCACGATACCCCACTTGGGCGAACACTTCGAGCGCAGCATCGAGAATCGCTACCCGCTTCGCTCCTGTCTTCGCATACTCCCCGCGGGGCTTCCGCTTGCGCGAATCCGTCATGATCTCCCTCGTACACTCCGGGGTCGACGGATACGCCGGCCCCCTCCATTCTGCAACCCCCACGCGGAGCCCGTTTCGTACAGTGATACTAAATTTTGCAAAAACCTAGTGAACATTCATTTTAGGTGCTAGCTTACGCATACAGCGATCCGACGAGGCATCGCCCCTACCAAGAGGACACAGCAAATGATGCGATGGAAGAAGGTCGTCTCCGCAGCGGCCATCGCTGTCACCGCGACGCTCGCGATCGCGGGTTGCGCGGCCGGCGCGAATGAAGACACCGCCAGCGAGACCCTGATTCTCGGCGCCAGCGCCGCTCCTGTCACGTTCGACCCGTCCGGCACGGAGTGGGGAAACCGGTCGCCGTTCTATCAGGCCGTTTTCGACACTCTGCTGCTCGCGACCCCGGAGGGGACCATTGAGCCCTGGCTCGCGACGAAATGGTCGTACAACGAGGACAACACGATCCTCACGCTCACCCTCCGTGATGACGTGACCTTCACAGACGGCACGAAGCTCACCGGTGATGTCGTCGCCACGAACCTCCTTCGCTACAAGGAAGGCACTTCTCCGAACGCGGGGAGCTTCGCCGGTGTGGCGAGTGTCGAGGCTCCTGACGACACCACAGTCGTCATCACCCTCAGCGCGCCCGACCCTGCACTTCTCAGCTATCTGACCCGCGATGCCGGCCTCGTCGGCGCCGCGGATTCGCTCGAGAGCGCCGACGTCGCGACGACGCCGGTCGGCTCCGGCCCGTACATTCTCGACACGGACGCAACTGTCACGGGAACCTCGTACTCCTACACCAAGAATCCGGACTACTGGAACCCGTCAGTCCAGCACTACGACAAGGTCGTCATCAACGTTCTGAGCGACGCCACCGCCGCACTGAACGCGATCAAGGCGGGCGAGGCGAACGGAGTCAAGCTCTCCAGTAACGACGTTGTCTCCGAAGTCGAAGCCGCCGGCTGGACCGTCAGCTCCGCCGAGATCGATTTCCAGGGACTGTTGCTCCTCGACCGAGCCGGGCAGATGAACCCCGCCCTGGGCGACGTGAAGGTGCGTCAGGCGATCAACTACGCGTTCGATCGCAAGGGTCTGCTCAGCGCGCTCCAGTCGGATCGTGGCACCGTGACCACCCAGGTCTTCCCCGCCGGCTCGAAGGCGTTCGATCCGGAGTTGGACGACTACTACACGTACGACCCGGAGAAGGCGAAGAAGCTTCTTGCCGAAGCCGGCTACCCGGACGGTCTCACGCTCGCGATGCCAACGCTCTCGGTGTTCGGAACGACGACCTACGCCCTGATCGCCCAGCAGCTCGCGGATGTAGGGATCACGGTCGAGCCGACGGACGTACCGGTCGGCAACTTCTTCGCCGATCTGCTGGCGCCGAAGTACCCTGCCTCCTTCATGGCACTCGAGCAGAACCCGGACTGGCAGCTGGTTCAGTTCATGATCGCTCCGACCGCGTCGTTCAACCCGTTCAAGTCGCAGGACCCGCAGGTCGACGAGTACCTGAAGCAGATCCAGTACGGCGACGAGGCGACCCAGGCCGCAGTCGCGAAGGAGCTCAACACCTACATCGTGGAGCAGGCCTGGTTCGCCCCGTTCTACCGCGTGCAGGGAAGCTTCGCGACGGACGCCAACACGGCCGTCACGATGCTCCCGACGAACACCTACCCGGCGCTTTACGACTTCCGGCCGAAGAAGTAGTCGCCCTCCGGTCCGCCCGAGAGATCGGGCGGACCGGCATCCATCTTCGAGGTCCCTCTACACAGGAGTGGAGCCATGCTCACTTTCATTCTGCGGCGGTCAGTTTCGGGTGTGATCCTGATCGTCGCGATCACGGTCATCGCCTTCACACTGCTGTATCTCGGCAGCGGCAACATCGCCCGCTCGATCCTCGGCCAGAACGCCACCAATGAGGTGGTCGCGCAGAAGACCGCGGAACTCGGGCTCGACAGACCACTCCCCGCTCAGTTCTGGGACTGGCTTAGTTCCGCCGCAACCGGCGATCTCGGTCGCTCCTGGTTCACCGGCCAGCTCGTGTCGGTCCAGCTCTCCAGCCGACTCTCGGTGACGCTGTCGATCGTCATCGGATCCATCATCCTCACCGCGATCTTCTCGGTGGTCCTCGGCATCGTCGCCGCTCGCCGCGACGGAGCGGTGGACGGCGCCATCCAGTTCCTCTCGATCCTCGGCTTCGCGATCCCCGGCTTCCTCATCGCCCTGTTCCTGGTGCTGCTGTTCGCCATCAATCTGCAGTGGTTCAAAGCGACCGGGTACATCCCCATCACTCAGTCCTTCACGGGGTGGCTCAGCAGCGTGACACTGCCCATCATCGCCCTCGCGATCGGCGGGGTGGCGACCATCGCTCAGCAGGTGCGCGGTTCCATCATCGATGGACTCTCCCGCGACTATGTGCGCACGCTGCGCAGCAGGGGCCTCAGCTCGAATCGCGTGGTGTACAAGCACGTGCTGCGCAATGCCGGGGGGCCCGCGCTCTCACTTCTCGCCGTGCAGTTCGTCGGCATGATCGGTGGCGCGGTCATCGTCGAGCAGATCTTCGCCCTCCCCGGAATCGGCTCGCTCACGGTGCAGGCGACGGCACAGGGCGACATCCCGGTCGTGATGGGGATCGTCGTCGTCACCGCGATCATCGCGGTGGTCGTCAACCTTCTCATCGACCTAGCGCAGGCTGCGCTCAACCCGAAGGTGCGACTGTCATGACCACCATCGAAGTCTCTCCAACCACCGCGACAGCGGGTACGGACCGCCTGCTGAGGAAGCTGCTGCGCAACCCGGTGGCTCTGATCTCGCTGATCCTCCTCGCTCTCGTCGTGGTGATCGCTCTCATCGGGCCGCTCCTCGCGCCGTACTCCCCCAACCCCGCTGACCTTCAGTCGATCCTGAAACCGCCGAGCACCGAGCACCTGCTCGGGACCGACAGCGCCGGGCGCGATGTGCTGTCGCGGATGCTCGTCGCGACGCAGATCAGCGTCGCTGCCGCACTCCTCGCTGTCCTCACCGCTCTGGTGCTCGGCGTCACGTCCGGGCTGATCGCCGGGTACTACCAGGGCTGGTTCGACAACCTGGCGTCGTGGGCGACCTCACTGGTGATGGCGCTGCCGGCCATGGTGATTCTGCTCGCGGCGCGCGCAGCGATCGGGCCTTCCGTCTGGATCTCGATGATCATCTTCGGCGTCGTGCTGTCACCCGCATACTTCCGACTGGTCTACACGATGGTGACTGCCGTCAGATCAGAACTCTATGTCGATGCCGCACGGGTGTCGGGACTGAGCGATCTGCGAATCATCGGCCGCCACGTCCTGTCGGTCGTCCGGGCACCGATCATCATCCAGACCGCTGTGGTCGCGATCATCGCGATCGGGATCCAGTCCGGACTCGAGTTCCTCGGGCTCGGCGATGCCTCGGTCCCCACCTGGGGAGGGATGCTGCAGGACGCCTTCACGAAGATGTACGTCGGTCCCCTGCTCATGCTGTGGCCATCACTCGCGATCGGGCTGACGAGCATCGCGTCGATGCTGCTCGCGAATGCGATCCGTGACGTGATCGAACGCACCGTCGTGGTGCGCCGCAAGCGTCGTCGCGCGGTGACCAGCCGCACCGGTTCTGTCGCCGCAGTCACGACGAACACCGACCTCGCCGACCTGGGCGACGAGGTCGACATCGTCACCCGCGATGGTGAGCCGATCGTTCATGACGAAGACGCGCGGACCGCCGCCCGATCTTCGGAGCCGCTCCTGCGCATCACGGACCTCCGTGTTGGCTACCAGCAGCCGGATGGCACCTCGACCGAGGTGGTGCACGGCGTCTCCCTCGACGTCCGCAAGGGAGAGGTGCATGGACTGATCGGCGAGTCCGGCTCCGGGAAGTCGCAGACCGCGTTCGCGGTCCTCGGCCTGCTCCCCAAAGGCGGCAGCATCACGGCGGGATCGATCGACTACGAAGGGACGCGCCTGGAGAACGGGGATGACGGCGTCTACGCCGGCATCCGCGGTCGTCGCATCGGCTATATCCCGCAGGAGCCGATGAGCAACCTCGACCAGTCGTTCACGATCGGCAGCCAGCTGACGGAACCGCTGCGGATGTCCCTCGGGATGAGCAGGAAAGAGGCCAGGGACAAGGCGCTCTCGCTGCTCGAACGAGTCGGCATCCCGAACCCGGTGCGCACCTTCCAGGCCTACCCTTTCGAGATCTCGGGCGGTATGGCGCAGCGGGTGCTCATCGCGGGAGCGGTTTCGACCGATCCCGACCTGATCATCGCCGACGAGCCGACGACCGCGCTCGACGTCACGGTGCAGGCCGAAGTACTCGACCTGCTGCGCGATCTGCAGGCTGAGCGCGAACTGGCGATCCTCCTGGTCACACACAACTTCGGTGTCGTCGCCGACCTGTGCGACCGCGTCACGGTCATGCAGAGCGGTATGTTCATCGAGACAGGCCCGGTGCGCGCGATCCTGCAGCGCCCCGAGCACCCGTACACGAAGTCGTTGCTCGCGTCGATCCTCGACGAGGGCCCCGCCCGTCCGCCGTTGGCCACCACCGGCGGCCGCGCATCTCAGGGAGGCATCGCGTGAGCGAGTCGCTGCTGACCGTCGACGACCTCGTCGTCGAGTACCCGGGCAAGGGGTTCCGGGCAAAACCCTTCCAGGCGCTGAAGGGCGTCTCGATCGACATCAAACCCGCCGAAACGGTCGGTCTGGTCGGCGAGTCCGGCTCAGGGAAGACCACGCTCGGCCGCGCCGTGCTAGGACTCGCTCCCGTCACCGGCGGGAAGATCACTTACGACTCTCGGGACATCAGCCAGCTCCGCCGGGCTGAACGGCGAGCGCTCAGCTCTGAGATCCAAGTCGTCTTCCAAGACCCGTATTCGTCGCTGAATCCCTCGCTGACGATCGAGCAGATCCTCGCCGAGCCGCTCCAGGCTCGAGGCGTCGACGCGAACACCGCCAAGACTCGCGTCCGCGACCTGCTGGATCATGTCGGGCTCCCGTCGGGCGCGCGCAGCCGTCTGCCGCGGGAATTCTCCGGCGGGCAACGTCAACGCATCGCGATCGCGCGAGCGCTCGCGCTCGCGCCGAAGCTCATCGTGTGCGACGAGCCCGTCTCGGCGCTGGACCTGTCGACCCAAGCGCGCGTGCTGGACCTGTTCATCGAGATCCAGGAGCGCACCGGCGTCTCCTACCTCTTCATCACGCACGACCTCGCCGTCGTCCGCCACATCAGTCACAGGGTGGCGGTGATGTATCACGGCGAGATCGTCGAGACCGGCGACGGCGACCAGGTCACGGCTCGTCCCGCCCACCCATACACACAGCGACTGTTCATGGCGTCACCGGTGCCCGACCCCGATAAGCAGGAAGCCCGACGGCTCGAACGACGCGCACTGCTGAACACGGACGACGCCCCCGCGTGATCTCGCTTCCCGGTGGGCACACGCCGTGAGCACGTGCCCATCGGGAGTCCAATCGATCTCCCCCGCACGACGAAGGACCCTTCTTTGACTTCCCCCACCGATCATCTCCTGCCCCTGCTAGCGAAGCTCACCCTCGAAGAGAAGGCTGCGCTCATCCAGGGTGCCGACTTCTGGACGACGGTTCCCCTCCCCTCGATCGGGCTGCGCGCGATGACGCTGTCTGACGGGCCCGCAGGTGTCCGTGGGCCCCGCTGGGATGAGCGCGATCCCTCCCTCAACCTGCCCTCCGGATCTGCACTCGCGGCATCGTGGGATGTCGATCTCGCGTACCGATATGGAGCTGCCGCGGCATCCGAGGCACGACGCAAGGGTGTCGACGTCGTGCTCGGCCCGACCATCAATCTGCAGCGCACACCCCTCGGAGGTCGCAACTTCGAGTGTTTCAGCGAAGATCCCGAGCTCACCGCCGCGCTTGCGGCGACCTACGTCGCCGGGCTGCAGGACAACGGCGTCGGAGCCTGCCCGAAGCACTACGTCGCGAACGACTCGGAGACCGACAGGTTCACGGTAGACATCAGGGTCGACGAGCGTCCGCTGCGCGAGGTCTACCTGGCGCCGTTCGAGAGGGCGGTCGAAGCCGGTGCCTGGAGCATCATGAGCGCGTACAACTCTGTCGATGGGGTGACGATGACCGAGAACGACCTGCTCGACAGTCCCCTCAATGACGAGTGGGGCTTCGATGGAGTGGTCATCAGCGATTGGACCGCTGTGCGTAGCCTTGACGCGATCCCAGCCGCACAGGACCTCGCGATGCCGGGACCCGCCCCCGCGTACGACGACCTCCTCGGCGCGATTCGCGACGGTATCGTGCAGGAGTCGGACCTCGATCGCAAGGTTCTGCGTCTACTGCTGTTGGCCGAACGGGTCGGGGCTCTCGGAGACGCGTCTGCGGCGGTCCCTGCTCCCCTCGACGGAATCGCATTTGCGCGCACTGCCGCAATCCAGGGAAGCGTCCTGCTCGCAAACGACGGCACTCTCCCCCTCGACGCAGCGGCGCTCTCGCGAATCGCGCTGATCGGCCACAATGCCCGCGAGGCCCGCACCCAGGGCGGCGGCTCGGCGACGGTGCTTCCTGCACATGTCGTCTCGCCTCTGGAAGGTCTTCGCGAGGCGTTGCCGCACGTGCAGATCGACTACGAGATCGGAGCCGTCGTGCAGGAGGGCGTGTCCCGCTTCCCCCTGGAGACGATCACGAATCCGATCACCGGCGAACCCGGCGCCCGTGTCACGTTCTTCGATGCCGACGGCGAGGAACTCTGCCACGAGGACCGACGCTCGACGGAGTTGATCTGGTTCGGCGGAGACAGCGCACTGGCCGGGGCCGGGACGCTCGAGATCCGTGCGGCCTACACACCCCAGGCATCGGGAACGATTCTGCTCGGATTCTCGGGCTCCAACCCGGGCAAGATCTTCGTGGATGGGGAGCTCGCTCTCCAGGACGCTCCGGTGGCCCGAGGCAACGATCTGGGTGCGGCGATCACGTCACCGGCGTCCGCGACGGTGACGGTGCCGGTCACCGTCGGGATCCCGGTGGATGTGCGGGCCGAGTTCTCTCTCGCCACCGCCGGCACGCTCGCCGGCTCGCTCAGCGTGACGGTGGGGATCGCCCCGGATGACTCCGACCCCGACGGCCTCATCGCTCGTGCGGTGGCCGCCGCAACCGGTGCGGATGTCGCGATCGTGGTCGTCGGCACGAATTCCCGGGTGGAATCCGAGGGGCACGACCGGGAGAACCTTGCTCTTCCCGGCCGCCAGGACGACCTGGTGCGCGCGGTGGCGGCTGTGAATCCACGAACGATCGTGATCGTGAACGCGGGTTCTCCTGTCGCGCTTCCGTGGGCCGGCGAGGTCTCGGCGGTTCTTCACGGATACTTCGGCGGTGAGCAGTTCGGTAGCGCCATCGCGAGCATGATGATCGGCACATCGGAGCCGGGCGGCCGCCTCCCGACGACGTGGCCCGCCGCGCTCTCGGACGCACCGACCACGAATGTGGTTCCCGAGAACGGCAGACTGACCTACGGCGAGGGCATTCACATCGGCTACCGCTCCTGGTTGACCTCTGAGGCGGAGCCGGCGTTCCCCTTCGGACACGGTCTCGGATACACGACCTGGAGTTGGGGGGCGGCGTCCCGCGTCGATGACACGCTCGAGGTGATCCTCGCGAACACAGGCTTACGAGCTGGCAAACAGGTTGTTCAGGTGTATGCAGAGCGCCCCGACTCCACCATCGAGCGTCCCGCCCGATGGCTGGTGGGGTTCGCTGTCGTGCACGCGGCGGCAGGAGAGACCGTCACCGCCACCATCCCGATCGACTCGCGTCGGCTCGCGCACTGGACTGCGCACGGCTGGGGCCTCGAGGAAGGGCATTTCACCCTTCGCGCCGGTGCGTCAGTCCATGATCTCCCCCTTGCCTGTGACTGGGAGCCGCAGCCCGCGATCGGGTGAGTTCTACCAGTCGGACGGAGATCAGCTCCCGTTTGCGGAGACGGGGAGGGTCCGGGGCCGCCACGACTCGCGACGGCCCTCGAACTGCGCGATCTTGTCTTCGTTGCGCAGCGTGAGCCCGATGTCGTCGAGCCCTTCGAGGAGCCGCCAGCGTGTGTGGTCATCCACACCGATGCGGATCTCGTTCTGCCCGATTCGTGCGGTGCGTGCGCTCAGATCGACCGTGATCTCCATCGCGGGCGACAGGCCGATCTCGGCCCAGATGCGCTCGAGATCTTCTTCCGAGATCGTGGCGGCGAGGAGGCCCTGCTTACCGGCGTTGCCGCGGAAGATGTCGCCGAATCGCGGGCTGAGCACCACCTTGAAACCGAAGTCTCGCAATGCCCACACCGCGTGCTCGCGACTCGACCCGGTGCCGAAATCGGGGCCGGCGACCAGGACCGAGGAGCGGCTATAGGCCATGTCGTTAAGCACGAAGTCGGGGTTCTTTCGCCACTCATGGAACAGCGCGTCTTCGAAGCCGGTCTTGGTCACGCGCTTGAGGAAGACCGCGGGGATGATCTGATCGGTGTCGACATTGGAGCGCTTCAGCGGCGCTGCGATGCCGGTATGGGTCGTGAACTTCTCCATGATCAGGCCTCCTCTCCGATGGCGACGAGCAGATCGCCGGGGCTCGACAGCGTGCCGCGGATGGCGGTGGCCGCGGCGACGAGCGGGGACACCAGGTGGGTCCGTCCGCCTTCGCCCTGGCGTCCTTCGAAGTTGCGGTTGGAGGTGGACGCACAACGCTCACCTGGTGCGAGCTGGTCGGGGTTCATCCCCAGGCACATCGAGCAGCCGGCGAACCGCCACTCCGCCCCGAAGTCCGTGATGATCTTGTCCAGACCCTCCGCCTCGGCTTCCAGGCGCACACGCGCGGAACCGGGCACGACCATCACACGGACGCCGTCGGCCTTCTTCTTCCCCTCGATGATCGACGCGAACGCCCTCAGATCCTCGATGCGGCTGTTCGTGCAGGAGCCCATGAACACGGCGTCGACGGGAACCTCCTTAAGGGGCGTACCAGGGGTGAGGCCCATGTACTCCAGCGCCCGCTCTGCCGCGGCACGCTCGTTCGGGTCGACGATGTCGGCGGGGTTCGGTACCGACGACGACAGGGAGCTTCCTTGACCCGGGTTCGTGCCCCAGGTCACGAACGGTTCGAGCTGATCGGCGTCGATGAACACCTCGGCGTCGAACACCGCGCCCTCGTCCGTCGGAAGCGTCCGCCAATAGGCGACCGCATCCGTCCAGTCCTGCCCCTTGGGGGCATGCTGACGACCCTCCAGGTACGCGAAGGTCGTCTCGTCCGGCGCGACCATGCCCGCTCGCGCTCCGGCCTCGATCGACATGTTGCAGATCGTCATCCGGCCCTCCATGGAGAGCGCACGGATCGCACCGCCGCGGTACTCGAGCGCGTAGCCCTGTCCCCCACCGGTGCCGATCTTCGCGATGACGGCCAAGATGATGTCCTTGGCGGTCACGCCCGGACGCAACGTCCCCTCGACATTGATCGCCATGGTCTTGAACGGCTTCAACGACAGCGTTTGCGTGGCCATCACATGCTCGATCTCGCTGGTGCCGATACCGAAGGCCATGGCGCCGAAGGCACCATGGGTTGAGGTATGAGAATCACCGCACACGACCGTCACCCCCGGCATCGTCAAGCCCAGCTGCGGACCCATCACGTGCACGATGCCCTGCTCTGCATCACCCAACGAGTGCAGACGCACTCCGAACTCGGGAGCGTTGCGTCGCAGCGTCTCGATCTGCGTCCGACTGGTCAGGTCCGCGATCGGCTTGTCGATGTCCCACGTCGGGGTGTTGTGGTCCTCGGTGGCGATCGTCAGATCTGGACGACGCAGCGGACGCCCTTCTTTTCGCAAGCCGTCGAACGCCTGCGGGCTGGTGACCTCGTGGACCAGGTGGAGGTCGATGTAGATGAGGTCCGGCTCGCCGTTCTCGCCCTTCACGACGAGGTGGTCGTCCCAGACCTTCTCGGCGAGAGTGCGAGGGTGCGACGGGCGTGCGTCATCACGCATTTCCCCGTCCCCAGATCGTGTTGAGGTGCGACTGCGAGTCGCGTTCGTTCTTCAGCGGACCTCCGACGGCGATGTAGCGTGGACCCGCGATGAGCAGCTCTTCGGCCGGGAACTTCGTGATGACTTCGCAACCGGTCGCCGTGACGACCACTTCTTCTTCGATCCGCGCGGCTCCCCACCCATCAGCGGACGGCCAGTAGGTCTCGAGCGCAAAGACCATGCCCTCTTTGAGCTCTTCCGGGTGGTCGAAGGATGTGAGGCGCGAGAAGATCGGCTTCTCCCAGATCGACAGTCCGACGCCGTGGCCGTACTGCAGAGCGAACGCCGCTTCCTCGTCGGCGAAACCGAACTCCTGAGCGGTGGGCCACACTGCGCAGATGTCGGCCGTCGTCGCCCCCGGCTTCACCAGCGCGATCGCTCGGTCCATGTATTCCCGCGCGCGCGTGTACGCATCCTTCTGCTGTCTCGAGGCCGACCCTACGGCGAAAGTGCGGTAGTAGCAGGTGCGATAGCCATTCCAACTGTGCAGGATGTCGAAGAACGCAGGGTCGCCCGGGCGGATGAGACGATCGCTGAACACGTGAGGGTGCGGCGAGCATCGCTCACCGGAGATCGCGTTCACGCCTTCGACGTACTCGGAGCCGAGGTCGTACAGAGTCTTGGCGACGAGGCCCACGGCCTCGTTCTCGCGCACCCCCGGCCTCAGAAAGCGATAGAGATCCTCATAGGCTGCGTCCACCATCGAGGCTGCCTGAGTGAGCAGTCGGATCTCGTCGTGCGTCTTGATGCGCCGTGCCTCCATGAAGACCTGCTGGCCGTCGACGACTGTGATGCCCTCCTTCTGCAACGCGAAGAGGATGGGAAGCTCGATGACATCGACGCCGAGGGGCTCGTGGGCCACGCCGAACTTCTCGAGCTCGCGCTTGATCTTGCGAGCGACCTCTTGCGCGATGCCCGCATCGGGAGGGAATGCACCGCGGAGCGTGGAGATACCGGCGCGAGCACCGGACTCCAAGCGGGGCCTCTTGGTTCCCTCGTGAGGAGCATGCGGATCCGCGTCCATCTCCGACGACGTCACATCGAGCCACGGGTTGTAGAGCGCATGGTGCTTTGCCGCCGATCCGAAATCCCAGGCGATCGGATCGGTGTTGCGGGTGAGGAGGCTGAACCGGATCAGCTTGTCCATCGCCCAGGTTCCGATGTGAGTCGACGTCATGTAGCGGATGTTCGAGAAGTCGAACGCCAGTATGGCCCCGAGATCCGACGCAGCCAGCTCGTTCTTCAGTTTCCCGAGACGCTCGTCCCGCAGCCGATCGAAATCGACGCGCGCCTCCCAATCGACGCCGTTAGTCCCGGCTGTCCCCGTGCTCTTCATCGAAATTCCCCCTACCTGGACGCGAAACACGCCGCAAATCTAGTTAAGTAAAGTTAGACAGCCGGCGGGGTCAGGTCAGACGATCGGGAGGACGAAACGTGCGTCGTCCTCCCGTCCGAAGATCACCTTGCCGAACGCCTCGTAGCCGCTGGCACCGAGAGTGTGCCCATGGCGCGACGCCGTGGCCTGGTCTCGCCAGATCCGCTGGAGCGGCGACACATCGGCGAAGCCCCCCGAGCCGTGCGCAGTCATCAGGTCGTGGATCATGTTGGTGATCGTCTCGACCACCCACGCGGCCTTCGCGCGCATCTCGATGCGCTCGGCATAGGGCGCGTAGCACCCGGTCTCGGTCGCCTCATAGATCTCGTCGGCGACCTGCGCAGCGACGAGCTCAGCGGCGGCGAGGTCGACAGTCGCCTTCGCGATCGCCGTCTGGAACAGAACGGAGTCCGCCTGCTTCGCATAGCCCGTGTAGGCGATCGGTTTGGTCTCGGCCTTGGCGATCACCAGGTCGAGAGCCGCACGCCCCATTCCGAGGTGCGGCCCGACGAGCTTCATGAACAGCGACGGCACGAAGACCGTTTTGTACGTGGACTCCGGGTTGTCACCGAGATATCTGCCCTCGACGGCCGCGGTCAACGGAAAGACTCGATGCGCAGGCACGAACACGTCTTCGGCGATCTGCATCACGCTCGCTGTCGACTTCATCCCCGCGACGAACCAGTTGTCTTCGTATGTGAGGTCAGCGGTCGGGATGAGCGCGAGGCCGGCGTCGACAACCTCGCCGGCAGCGTTCTTCAGAGGAATTCCGAGCAGCGACCACGTCGCGTGCATGCTGCCGGTACCGTAACCCCACTTGCCGGTGACCCGATACCCGCCGTCGACCGGCTCTGCCTCGGAAGTCGTGGCGAGCACGATCGAGATGAACGAGTCGAGGCCAGAGCCCCAGACGTCCCGCTGTGCACGCTCGTCCATCAGGCCAAGAACCCAAGCGCCGGAATCGAGAATGCCGTCCACCCAGGCCAGGCTGCCGTCGCCGCGGCCGATAGCCCGGGCCACCGCGTGAGCCTCGCGAGTGTTGGCGGCCAGACCGCCGAACTTGGTCGGCGCCGAGATGCTGAAAGCACCGGTTGCAGCGACCGCGTCGAAAACCTCGGGCGAGATGCGCCGGGTCAGATCGGCTTCACGTCCACCCGCGATGAGTTGAGGCCGCAACTGGTCGATCTTCTCGATGATCGCTGCGATCTCGGGCCGAATTGCTGTCGTTGCCATGGAACTCTCCTTGTGGCGTCGCGGTCGGCTGTTCCGGCCGGGGCTTATGCGTTCACCAAGGATGACCGAAGGGGCCAAGACTGTCAAGTGTCACTGCACACTATTTGTGTTGGCACGCGGACAGGTCGCCGCGGACAGGCCATTCGGCATGGCAGATGAGCATGTTGAAGCGCGCAGGGGCAACGGTCGAAGCGAAGAGGCTGGGCGAACGATCAGGGGATCAGGATCGCCGCGATCTCCTCAAGAGATCGAGCCCCGCCGGTGGGAATGGAGCAGTTCCACGAGGCAGCGGTTGAAAACGGATTCAGGCGCTCGCGCCTTCGTGCCTACCGACGACGAACCAGACCCCGCGGGCCGTGACCGCTCCCCGGTTCGCCAACATGTGCGGACGCGAAGACTCGAAGTGAAGCGAATCACCCGGCGACAGCTCGTAAGTGTCGAAATCGAGCTGGAGTGTCAACACGCCTTCGAGCATGTACCCGTACTCGACTCCGGCATGCCGCATCAATCTGCCGTCGATCGAGCTGGAAGCGCCGGGCTCGTAGGTGACGAGCAATGCCTCGACCCCACCGCCCTGCGCCATCGCCAACCGTTCCCAGCGGACGCCGTTCTCCATCTCGATCACCGGGCCTTCGCCCGCGCGCTGGACATCGAACCGCGCGACAGTCGCGGAAGTATCTCTCGAATTATTCGAATCCATGCCGAGGAGGTCGTCTGCCGAGACCTCGAGGAGATTGGCGAGGGCATAGAGCGTGGCCACAGAGGGCTGAGACTTCCCCGTCTCGACCTGCGAGATGAGGCTTGGCGACACCCCGAGCGACTGCGCGACACTCCGAAGGCTCAGGCTCCGCGACTGCCGAGCTTGTCGCAGGCGCGTTCCCAGTTCATCGGCAGCCACAATAGAATCTCCGTTGCCTCAATTTGAGCGATTGGGAAACACTATCGTCTCACGACCGAAATTCGTGCACCCCGACTGCACAGGACGGAGCTGCTCAGACGGCAGCAATCGCGTCGATCTCGATCACGGCGCCGTTGTACAACGACTGCACGCCGACGACCGTGCTCGCAGGCAGCTGGTCTGCATCGATGATCGAGTCGCGGACCCGCCGATAGGCCTGGAGCTTCTCCTCAGTGAGATGCGTGACGTAGACGTTGACGCGCACAAGGTCCGCGAAGGTCGCTCCCCCTCGGTGTAGCGCTTCTTCCAACGCTCCGAAGGTCAACCTGATTGCGCGCTCGTCGTCTTCAGGGAAGGGGACATAAACGCCGGAAACGAAGAGAAGTCCTGACTCGGTGTCCAGGACACTGTCGGAGATCCCGGGAACCACGGGGGCAGGAATTCGGACGAGGCGGTTGCGAGACATGGCGGGCCAATCTGTGTGGGGCACTGAAGTTAAGTCCATCTGGACAGCTTGATCCTCAGACGTCTGATTGTCCAAGATTGGCTGCCGGCGCGTCAATCGATTGCATCCGCTGGTTTTCAACATATTTTCGTTGCGCATCCGATAGGCAGGCATGTACCATGACTGCACGCCGCCAGCAGTGACGCTTACGGTCACTCGAAACCCGAATCCCGAGAAAGACCGGCCATAACCATGAGCGAACGCAAGACCGACTACTCGATCTACTCCCTCGAGTTCTGCCAAGGGACGATGCCTCACGACTTCTTTGGTGGCTCCGGCCTGTACAGCAACGCGGGAACTATTCGTATCCCCATGCTGTACACGCTGCTCATCGGAGGCGAAGTGGGCGGTAAGCAGCACATCGCCCTCGTGGACTGCGGCTTCCGCAACGACTACTGGCTTGACCGCTACCCGTTCCAGAGCTGGGAGAGCCCGGCAGAGGTCCTCGCGAAGGTCGACCTCACGCCCGAAGACATCGACGTCATCCTCGTCTCCCACATGCACTTCGACCACATGGGCAACTTCGAGGCTTTCCCCAACGCGCAGCTCTACGTGCAGTTCGACGAGTACGTCGGTTGGTCGCAGGCGGTGGACCTCGCGAACCAGATGCCGACTGACGCCGATCGGGCGTGGATCTTCTCCTCCTTCGACCCCACCGACCTGACACGCGCCGCCAAGGGAATCGCTGACGGTCGCATCCGATTCGTCAACGGTGACGAGGAACTGCTCCCCGGCGTCACCGCGCGCCTGGCCCGCGACTCCCACACGTTCGGCTCGCAGTGGTTCAAGGTCGAGACGCAGAGTGGACCGTTCGTCGTCGCCGGTGACACCGTGTACTGGTACTCGAACGTCGAGAAGATGTGGACTCCGGGATACGGACAGGGCAACGACTTCAACCTCATCAAGCTCTATAAGACCCTCAAGGAAGAGCTCAAGGACGAGACGAGCCGCATCATCCCCGGCCACGATGTCGACATCGTGCAGCGCTACAAGTCCTGGACGACGGACAGCGGCAACTACGTCATCGAGGTCAACCGACGCGAGAACGAGGCATCGCGGGCACCTGCGAACGCCGGCGTTCTCCTGACCTGATCCCACTACCGCGACCGCGCCTGCACCCGACGACGAGTGGAGGCGCGGCCCTTCGTAAACGTGAAGAGCATCACTGCACAGACAGTGCCCCCCGCTCTGAAGACCAATCCGAACGCTCTGGGAAGACTGTGATGACGAAGAAGACAATCCTGATCGTGGGCGGCTCGAGCGGCATCGGCCTCGAGTTGGCGAAGGACCTGATCGTCTCGGGTGACGACGTCGTCGTCACGAGCCGCTCGCGGGATACCGCCGAACGAACCGCCGACGAGCTCGGCGGCGGCGCACAGGGGTACGCCTTGGATGTGTCCGACCCCGAAGGCATCGCCGATCAGCTCAAAGCCGTCGGCCGGCTCGACGGCGTGGTGCTCAGCGCGATCGAGCGCGACGCGAACACCGTGCGAGACTTCGACGTCGCTCGGGCGACACGGCTCGTCATTCTGAAGCTCGTCGGCTACACCGAGACGATCCACACGCTGCTCGATCGTCTCGAGCCCAGCGTCTCGACCGGAATCGTACTCTTCGGAGGTCGCGGGAAGGACGCGCCGTATCCCGGATCGACGACAGTCTCGACCATCAACGGCGGCGTGGACGGCTTGACGAACACGCTCGCGCTCGAGCTCGCACCGATCCGTGTCAATGCCCTTCACCCCGGCATCATCGGCGACAGCCCCTTCTGGGCCTCGAAGCCCGAGGCCATCATCGACAGCTATCGGAATCGCACTCCCGGTGGTGAGCTCGCGACCATGGCCGACATCGTCGAAGCCACCAAGTTCCTGCTGTTCAACAAGGGAGTGTCGGCGCACAGCCTGAACGTCGACCGCGGGTGGCGGATCAGCTGATCCAGCATCTTCTGTCAGCTTTGTAGCTGGCTGTGGCCGACATCGGCCACGGCCAGCGGACCCGAGGTTGCTCTCTGCACGTGAGCGGCCATAAGCGCTTCCGCCAGGTTTCCATCGCCGGCGGCGATCGCCGCGCTGATCTCGTGGTGATCTCCCCAGAGATGCCTGTTCTCCGGAGTGATGGCCGCGACGTTGATCCACTCGGATCTGCTGGAGAGCGTATGAACGAATGCCTCCAGAATGCTGTTTCCGCACGCCGACGCGATGGCGTCGTGAAAGCGAGAGTTCAGCCGATGCAACCGTGCGACCTCGCCCGCCGCCAGCGCTGCGTCACCCTCCGCGAGTATCGATTCGATCGACTCGAGCTGCGCCTGCGTATGGTGAAGCGCAGCCTCGCGAGCTGTGGGCGGCTCCAAGATGTTCCTCGCAGATCGAACCTCATTCACCACCTCCGCGCTGAGCTCCCGCACCGTCGGCGAACCGTAGAGGCGCAGATCGACGAATCCTTCTGCGGCGAGCGCTCTCAGCGCCTCCCGCACGGGCACGCGGGACACACCGAACCTGTTCGCCAATGACGGCTCTGTCACCCGCGATCCCGGAGTGAGCTCTCCGGTGATCACGAGATCCCGAATGGCATCGACGAGGTCTCGTCCCCTTAGGCTCGGCTGCGCCAAAATGTTCTCCCTCGGAATGCGAGCTAAAGACCAATGTATCCCGCGACCCGGGGGCTCAGCCGATGAGGAATCCCTCGGGGATCACGAGGTCATCCGGGCTGAGCTCGTGGATCGAGGACTTCCCGAGGCCGATGAGGGCGCGCTCGATGGTGATACGGAACGTTTCCATCACCTCGAAAACACCTCGCTCCCCGTCGACGGCAAGGCCATAGAACCAGGGTCGTCCGATCATCACTGACTGTGCTCCCAGCGCAAGCGCCTTGACGACGTCGGTCCCCCGGCGGACTCCACTGTCGAAGGTGACCTCAGCCTGGTCGCCGACGGCTTTGACGACCGCAGGAAGGAATCTCAGCGGCGACGGGGTGGTGTCGAGGTTGTTTCCGCCGTGGTTGGACACCCCAATCGCGGTCGCACCGACGTCGAGGGCACGCCGGGCGTCATCAGGCGTCACCAGACCCTTGATCATGAACTGACCGCCCCAGAGATCGCTCAGCCATGCCATGTCGTCCCAGGTGGGGACGTGCGTGTCCACCCACTCGTACAACCCACCGACCAGGGTCGGAACGACTCCGTCCTTCTTGCTCATGTTCGGCGCGTAGAGCCCCGGCACACTTCCTCGGCGGAGATATCTCATGGTCCATCGCGGATGGGTCAGCGCCATGGGGGCGTACTTGATCAAGGTGCTGAGGCCCAGGCCGTCGGGGTAGACCGGCGATCCCCAGTCGCGAGGCTGGTTCGCGACACGGCCGCCCGACAGGTCCATCGTGAAGATGAGCCCCTTGACGCCGGCCTGGCGGAACCGCTCGACACGGCCGGCGATGATGTCGCGGTCACCGGAAAGGTACACGTGCGCGAACGTGTCGGGGTTGGCGCGCACCACGTCCTCCACCGGCATCGATGCGAAGTTGCTCAGCCCCAGCGCCGTCCCCGCGCGCCGCGCCGCGCGAGCGACACCGACCTCGCCATCCGGATGCATGGCCTGGGCTGCTGCGGGCGCGATGACCACCGGAAGGTCGATGCTCTGGCCCATGAAGGTGGTCTTCAGGTCAAGGCTCGCGGGTAGGTCTACGCCCACTCGGGGGATCATGCCCACCTGCTCGAAAGCGGTCAGGTTGTTCCGCATCGTCGCCCCGCTGTCGCTCCCCGCTTCGAGCGCCGTGAAGACGTCCTTCGGAAGCAGCTTCTTGGCGCGCGCTCGCGCCTCGGCGACCGTTTCGATGGGCTTGTGAGGGGAAAGGCTCATCCGTTGCTCCTGACTGTCGATGCTGCGGCGGATGCTCGCAACGATTCCGGTTGACCTCGTGCGGGCCGGATGGGATCTGGTCCACACGACACGATGTTCGTCACGTCAACTTCGCTGAGCCAGCCGCTGCACCCGGCGCTGTGAGAAAGGATCGCGCGAGAGGAATGGCCATCTCACCTCTCTACCACCGGTGATACCGGAGGGACGGAAGATGATGATGAACACCATGAACGCCGCCACCGCCACGAGGCGGCTTCCGGAGGGCAGCGAGACGATGAAGCCGCCGATCTGCACGCCGTTCTCCAGGAGTCCCATGACGTGGTTCATCGCCGAGATGAGGAGGGTTCCGACGACAGCACCCCAGAGCGAGAGCATCCCGCCGATGACCAGCATCGCGATCGTCGTGAAGGTGAAGTCCAGTCCGAACTGCGATGCCTGCACCACGCGGTTCGCCTGGGCCCACATCGCTCCTCCCACTCCCGCGAGTGCTCCGGACACGGCGAAGGCGATGATGCGGTGCCATGTGATGCTGATGCCGGAGGCGGGCGCGGCCTGAACACTTTCTCGCGATGCACGGAGCATCCGCGCGCTGACGCTCTGCCCGTATCCCCAAGCGATGACGATGACGATGAGGGCGATCAGAAGGGTGCTCTGCAGGTCGAAGCTCCGCGGAACGCCGGTCATGGATTGCCCGGACCTTGGCCCGATGGCGTCCCAGTAGGTGAGGATCTGCACGACGAGCATGAGCAGCGCGAACGTCGCGATGCCCGCTTCCAGCCCGTGCAGACGCATGAGCGCGAAACCGCTGATGATGGCGGTGAGCCCGCCGACCGCCGCGGCGACGAGCAACGCGACATAGGGATCCAGCGTCGTGTCGGCTAGGAACGGCGCGAGGTTCGGCATGATGGAGGACTTCACCGTGGGGCTGATCGTCAGCAGTGACATAGTCCACGCTCCGACCGCTACGAAGGCGATGTGCCCGAACGACAGCACCCCGCTGTTGCCGATGAAAGTCCACATCGCCACGACGATGATGAGAGTCGCCAACGCGTAGCCCAGATCGATCGATGCGGCCGGGGAGAGACGACTCGCTGCCGAGCTGAAGAGCCACACGACGACCAACGGCACCGCGAGGGTCCACAACGAGAGCACGGGCTGCGGAACACTCCAGCCCAAACGGGGAGAGCGACGGGTATCAGAGGACATCATGCGCGCTCCTTGGCCGTGCGTCCGGCGAAGATCCCATTGGGGACGATCACCAGAACGATGATGACGAGTAGGTAGACGAAGGCGACCCGGAAGTCTCCGAGACCTGCGGGCAGCCACGTCGTGAACAACGACAGCGAGAAGCCGACGGCGAAGCCACCGACGAGTGCACCGCCGATCCGGTTGAGGCCTCCGATGACGGCACCGATCAGGCCGAACACCGTCACCTGCACACCGAAGCTGGGGTTGACCGACCCGGACTGTGCCGTCAGCACGAAGGCGACGGCAGCGGCCAGGAGTCCGCTCATCCCCAGAGTGACCGCGATCACCGCACCCGAACGGATGCCGAGAATGCGCGCTTCCCGGAAGTCGGCTGCGGCGGCCTGCACCTGCAGACCCATCCGTGATCGCGTCAGGAAGAGATGCACGGCGAGCAGGAGCAGCGCGGCCAGGACGATCGCGACGATCGCGAGCAGGCTCAGACGCAGTCCTCCGACATTGACCGATTTCGTCAGCGCGGGCGCGACCGCGCCGCTTCTGACGTTGACGCCGAAGATTCCCTCGAAGGCGCGCTGCAGCAGGATGCTCACGCCGAAGCTCGCGATCAGGAGAGCCGCCGGGGATTGCGATCTCATCCAGCGGAACACGGCGAGATCCATCAGGAGGGAGAGCCCGATGGCGACCAGGACGGATGCTGCGAGCGCAAGCGGCCAGGAGAGCGGCCAGAGGAGCACGAGCGCGTAGCCGGCGCCGGTGATGATCTCGCCGTTGGCGAAGTTGGCGAGCCGCAGCACGCCGAAGACCAGCCCGATGCCGAGCGCGGCGAGTGCGTACACGGCTCCCGCAGACGTGGCATCGATGAGAGATTGGATGACGGGGATCACGATCCGAGGTACGCCTTCATGAGCAGCGCGGAGTCATCCGCATCGGTCGGGGAGAGTGTCATGGTGATGTGTCCTTCGCTCAACACGTAGGTTCTGGTCGCCGTGGCCACGGTCTGCTGGGCGCGCTGTTCAACGAGAAGAACGGCCGTGCCGCGAGCGCAGACGCTTTCGATGGCGGCGAAGACGGTGTCGACCGCGGTCGGCGAAAGCCCCAGAGAGGGCTCGTCGAGGGCGAGCAGAGTCGGAGCAGCCAGCAGCGCCCGCCCGATCGCGAGCTGCTGCTGTTGTCCTCCGGAGAGGAGCCCGGCGGGGCGGTCTGCGAACTCCGCGAGGATCGGGAAGAGATCGTGTACCCACTCCAGGTCGTCCTTGAGCCCCTTGCGATCACGGCGCGCGGTGGTTCCCAGTCGCAGGTTGTCGCGGACGCTCAGCCGTCCGAAGATGTGATGCCCCTCGGTCACCAGCGCCAGCCCGGACCGTGCGGCGCGCTCGGGGGCCATGCGCCGCAAGTCGACGCCCCGCAGGCTGGTCTCCTCGGACTCGGATCGCACCGCGTTCACGATTCCGAGCAGAGTCGACGACTTGCCGGCTCCGTTCGGCCCGATGACTCCCACCAGTTCCCCGGCGTTCACATGCAGGCTCACGTCGGATACGGCGGGAACGCCCCCGTAGGCGACGCGCAGGCCCGATACCGTGAGTACTCGTTCCGCGTCAGGCTGTGACATCGGCTCCTCCTTCGGCGATCTGGCGGGCGGCGTTGCCCAGGTACGACGTCGCCAAGCGCTCGTCGTGACGGATCTCATCCGGCGTGCCGTCGACGACGTTGCGACCCGCGCCCAGCACGAAGATGTGGTCGCAGCTGCCGAAGACCAAGGGCATGTTGTGATCGATCAGAAGAACGCCGATACCACGTGCCGCGAGCGCGCGCATCGTCTCGCGGAAGTGCTGCGCCTCGCCTTCGTTCAAGCCGGCAGCCGGCTCGTCGAACAAGACCCAGCGAGGCCGAGTCGCGAGAGCCCGCGCCACCCCGAGACGCCGTTCGACACCGTGAGGCAGGTGATCCGCCTCGTGCAGCGCCCACTCCTCGAGCTGGAACTCTGTCAGTACGTCGGTGGCGAGGGAACGTGCTTTCGCGCGCGACAGTCCGCACGCCAGCGCCGTCACCTCAACATTCTCGATGACGGTGAGCCGGGGGAAGAGGTGTCCGTGCTGGAACGTCCGCGCAATGCCTCGGCGAGTCCTCCGCTGCGCCGACTCGCGGGCGATCTCTTCGCTGTCGATCGAGATGACGCCGTCGTCCGGCCGGTCATATCCGCTAAGGATGTTGACAAGCGTCGACTTTCCGGCGCCGTTCGCACCGATCAGTCCGGTGACCCGGCCGCGAGGGATCTCGATGTTGACATCGTTCAGCGCTTTCACGCCTTTATAGGATCGTGTGATTCCGCGGCCCAGGAGCCGGGCGCCTTCGTGCCCGACTCCCGGAACAGGGCGGATGTCAACCATTGACGTCGATCTTCTCGGGGGCACGGCGCTCGAGGAACTCGAGCGTCCCGTCCTTGACCACCAACACGCTCTGCGGCCGGTCGACACCGATGTGCAGATCGGAGGTGAAAGTCGTGTCTCCGACCAGGAACTTCTCATCCTTGAAGGTCTGGAAGGCTTCGGCCAGCTTGTCGCCGTCCCAGCTTCCTGCGATCTCATGACCCTTGACGAGCGCTTCGAGAACCGACGGACCGGCGACGAAGCTGCCGGTGACCGGCCGCTCGTTGTACGTCTTCTCGTACAAGTTGGCGAACTCGTTGACCTTGGGGTCGGGGTCGTCGCCCGTCGTCGAGACGTACGTGGTCACGTAGTAGTCGCTCAGCCCGGGAATCGCGTCGAGCCAGAACGTCCCGTCCATGCCGAAGCCGGAGACGATGGGAGCATCGATGCCGCCGTCACGCAGGTCTTTGGCGACCTGGGCTCCGCCGGGGTTGTAGCCGCAGTTGAATACCACATCGGGAGTCGTGCCTCCCGAGATCTTCGACACGATCTCGGGGATGCTGCTGCCCTGCACGTAGTCGAAGCTGCCCACATCGGTGCCACCGAGTTCCGTGAATCGCTTGCGTGCGATCTCACACTGGCTCTGCGTGTACTTCAGCGTCGTATCGGTGAGGAAGACGGCATTCTTCCATCCCTTGCTCTCGGCGAACTCAGCGAAAACGACGCCCTCGCCGATCGTCGAGTTGCCCATCGAGAAGGCGAGGTTGAGGCCGCTCGCCGGGCCGAACAGTGCGTCGCCGATGCAGGGAGAGATGCTGAGGACGTTCGCCTGCTCGGCGACGAGGGCTCCCGGGCTGGAGAGGTCGAAGTCGCAGGTGAGGATGATCGCCTTGGCACCCGCGTCGACGAGCTGCTGGCTGGCCGGTGCGTACTTGTCGAGGTCCGAGCCGGTGTCGATGATGCGGAGCTCGACGGGTGTTCCGTCGATACCGCCGTCTTCGTTGAGCTGATCGATGGCGATCTTCAGGGCGTTGATCGCCGGCAGGTCGACGACGGACATGAAGCCGGTCTCGGCCACCGCCGCGCCGAGAAGGATGGTCTTCGAGTTGCCGCCGTCACCGGAGCCACCCGGAGCGGCGGCGCTGGCGACGCACCCGGCCAGCGCTAGAGCGGAGACCGCCGCGACGCTGACGGCCGCAATCGTTCGTGTCGAAAATCTCATGGTTCGCTTACTCACTTTCTGTCGGGCATTGCAGTTGAGCAGGAAACGCCAGGCCGGGACGCCTGTCCGAGAGCAAGCCGACAATCATGTTCGTATACGACTTCTCGGTGTCGCCAAGGTAGCCGCAACATGCCCCCGAGGACAAGAGGGCAATTGTCACGTTATGGTCGCGATTCGATCGACCGCGTCCCTCGCAGATTGCCGCATGACAGTTGCACGCATTTTTGCCTGGTCAGCAGCAAAAGAATACTCGCCATCCGCGCAACAACGAAGATCAGTGCGGGGCGCCAGAGCCGCCCGGACTACCGACTTCTCGCGCAATGCACACCAAACGCCTCTCGCGCATTCTGAAGCGTTACGTATACGATCAAAAAAGTTCGACCGCCTACCGTTCACGACGGCCGGGCAAGGAACTCCACACGACGCGGAGTCAGAAAGGGATCACCACGATGCGCTTCACCACTCGTCCTGAACTGGTCGGCACGTTCGGCATGGTTGCCTCGACTCACTGGCTCGTATCGGCAGCAGGCATGGCGGTGCTCGAAGAGGGGGGAAACGCGTTCGACGCCGCCGCCGCCGCCGGACTGTTGATGCACGTGGTCGAACCGCACTTGAACGGGCTGGGCGGGGACACGCCGATCATCGGCTTCGATGCGAAGTCCGGCACGCCCTGGGTTCTGTGCGGACAGGGGCCCGCCCCCGCGGCAGCGACGAGCGCGGCGTTCACGGATCTGGGGCTCGACGTCATCCCCGGAACCGGACACCTCGCCGCCGTCGTGCCGGGCTCGTTCGGGGCGTGGATGAGCATGCTCGAACGTCACGGCACGCTTCCGCTCGAGCGCATCACGCGATTCGCCATCGGATACGCGCGGGATGGCTACCCCCTGATTCCCGACGCGGTCGCGGCGATCGAGTCGGTGTCCGACTTGTTCTCCGATCACTGGACGTCGTCTGCCGAGGTCTATCTGGGTTCTGATCGGCATGTCGCCGCCGGTGCCAGATTCCGCAATCCGCAGCTCGCGGACACCCTCGAACGCATCGTCGCTGAGGCGACGCGAGGCGGGGGAACTCGGGAGGCGGTGATCGCCCGTGCGCGCGACGTCTTCTACCGCGGGTTCGTCGCCGAGCGGATCGACGCCTTCATGCGACAGCCGGTCAGAGATGTGACAGGTAAAGACCACGCCGGTCTGCTCACCGCCGACGACCTCGCGCGCTGGGAACCCACGTGGGAGGCTCCGACGACAGTCGAGTTCGCCGGTGTCACCGTCGCGAAGACCGGCCCGTGGGGGCAGGGGCCTGTTCTGCTGCAGCAGCTCGCCATGCTGGCGCACCAAGACATCGGTGATCCCGGCTCGGCGCAGATGGTGCACACCGTCGCGGAGACGGCGAAGCTCGCCTTCGCGGACCGGGAGGCGTTCTACGGCGATCCTGACTTCGTCGATGTTCCCCTGAATGATCTTCTCTCGGACTCGTACGCCCGCGAACGTGCGGCGCTCGTCACCTCGCACGCCTCCAGCGAGTTGCGGCCCGGCTCTCCGGGCGGTCGACACCCACGCCTGTCGCCCGAGATCTTCCGCGAGCGCGCCCAGGGCGGCGCCGGAACAGGCGAACCGACGGTGCGAAGCATGGGAACGGTTCGCGGAGACACGTGTCATCTCGACGTCGTCGACCGCTGGGGAAACGTCGTCGCCGCCACTCCCAGCGGTGGGTGGCTGCAGAGCTCTCCGGTGGTCCCCGGTCTGGGGTTCTCGCTTCCGACCAGAGCGCAGATGTTCTGGTTGGAATCCGGCCTGCCCAACTCGATCGCTCCGGGGAAGCGTCCTCGGACGACGCTGAGCCCCGGCATGCTCCTTCGCGATGGTGCTCCTTTTCTCGCGTTCGGCACTCCGGGAGGAGACCAGCAGGACCAGTGGACTGTTCCCTTCCTGCTGAACCTGCTGGTCCACAAGATGAACCTGCAAGAAGCCATCGACGCCGCCACCTGGCACTCGACGCACATGCCGTCTTCGTTCTTCCCGCGAAGCTTCACTCCCCTCGGGCTCGTGGCCGAAGCTTCGCTGGGAGCCGACGTCCTGACGGACCTTCGCGCGCGCGGACACGAGCTCGTCGTGGGGGCCCCGTGGACGCTCGGCAGGATCAGCGCGGCAGGATTCCGGGAGGACGGGATGCTGGTAGCCGCGGCGAACGCTCGCGGCATGCAGGGCTACGCGGCCGGCCGCTGATCTCACCATCTGGACCGCCTTCCGGCACTTGATGAACAGGACCGACCGCGCTGCGGATCATCCGTAGAGCGGAGGGCGCGTACGTGTCTGAACCTGGACCGGGGTACCGCTGCGTAGGGATTCCAGGCAAGCATCGGTCACCGCAGCCGCGCAGTAGCCGTCCCAGGCGTTGGGTCCGCTCACGATGCCCTGGACCGCGTCTGCAGCCCAGACCTCGAGCTCACGCCGGTAGGCGTCACCGAACCGGACGGTGAAGTCCTTCTC
This sequence comes from Microbacterium sp. LTA6, assembly GCF_045690355.1. Classification (NCBI taxonomy): domain Bacteria; kingdom Bacillati; phylum Actinomycetota; class Actinomycetes; order Micrococcales; family Microbacteriaceae; genus Microbacterium; species Microbacterium sp. LTA6. The sequence continues at coordinate 2,060,178 of NZ_CP147855.1, read as the reverse complement.
CCGCACACCCGCCGTGCGGAAGTCCAGGCTCACCGCGACGGGCGGCGAGTTCGTGAGACGAGCCACTCCCGAGCGACCGACGACATCGCATCCGATCTCGTAGCCGTAGGTCGCGTGCAGGAAGACCTCGGAGTAGATCATGACGCCGCGTGCGGTGCGGAAGTAGAAGAACTGCGGATCCAGCCACTCGTCGAGCCCGAACCGCCCACCGTTGCCGGTGACCCGCACCTCTACGATGTCGTCGTCCAGGAGCCACCGAGTGCTGTCTGCCTCGTGCACGACCGCCTCCGTCGTGTGAGCGGACGAACCGACGCTCGACGGGACGTCTGCGGCCCGGTGGACGAACTGCAACGACACGACCTCGCCGAGATCCCCGGTGTCGACCGCGTTCTTGAGATCGACGAATGCCGCGTCGTAGCGGCGCATGAACCCCACCTGGACGAAACGCCGTCCGGCGCGGACCTCCGCGTCGACGATCAGTTCGCAGTCCGCTGCGGTGAGGGCGAGAGGCTTCTCGCAGAACACCGGCTTGCGGTGTTCGATGCAGGCGAGGACGAGCGAGAGATGAGATTCGGCGTTGGACGCGATCGTCACCGCATCGACCGCGTCGGAGGCGATCAGTTCCTCCGCCGTGGCGAACACTCTCACATCACCCGGCAGCGACTCGGCGATGGTCTGCGCTCGGTCCTGGTCTACGTCGGCGACGGCCACCAGCTCTCCTGCGCCGACCGAGCGTGCGATCGTCTTCACCTGCGCGGAGCCCACCATGCCGAGGCCGATCGCTCCGATTCGGATTCTGTTCACTTCTGATCCTTTCCTCTCTGGTTCTGCAAGTCATCCGTCGCGCCCTGCACTCCGGGCTGAGAGCCGGAGGACGCCGACGAGCGGCTCAGCGACGGACGCAGGAACTGGAGCTCCCGCGAGCCCAGTAGTCCGTGCGGCCGAACGGCGAGCACGATGATGAGGCCGATGCCGAGCGTCAATGTGCCGAACTCCGGCAGACGAGGAAGCTGTGTCCCGAACAGCAGCAGACCACCCTCTACTTGCCTCGCCAGCTCTTGCCAGATGACGACGATCGATGCGCCGGCGATGGCTCCGCTGACGCTGTTGAGTCCCCCGATCACCGCCATGATGACGACCACGATCGCGGGGTCGATGCCGAAGGTCGCCGGAGAGAACGACGTCAGATAGTGAGCCCAGACAGCGCCGGCGGCGCCGGACAGGAGTCCACCGAGCACCAGCGCGGGCATCCTCACCCGCGTCTGGGAAAGACCGGACGACTCTGCGGCGACCGCGTCATCACGACCGGCTCGCGCCTGCAGCCCCCACCGGGAGAACTTGAACGCCGAAGCGGCCAGCGTCATGACCACGACCGTGAGTCCGGCGACACCGAGGTTGGTGTCGAAGGGCACACCGGGGAACATCATCGCGCCCCTCGTGATCGAGGGCGACTCGCGGATGATGTCGCCGACGATGAACAGAAGGCCGAGGCTCACCACTGCGGCAGCCAGACCGGACACCCTGACCAGCACAGGGCTCGCGATGGCCGCGACCACAGCGCCAGCGAGAGCGCCGGCCAGGATGCTGACACCGAAACTCACCTCGAGCTCTTCCAACCACGGCGGGAGATCGGGCAGGAGCGCGCCGCGAGAAGCGACCGGAACGGTGAGCACCCCCGAGACGTATGCGCCGACCGCGACGAACGCGAACTGGCCGAAGAAGATCAGTCCCGTGTTGCCCATGAGGGCCTGAAGCGAGACCGTCAGGCAGAGGAAGACGAGCCCGGATACCAGGATCGCTTCGAGCGTCCCGCCGGTGATGCTGTCAACTGCCAATGCCACCGCGACGGCGACGACAGCGAGTGTCGTCGGCCCTGAGACAGCGCTGAGATATCCTCCCGTCGTCTGCACTCGGTCCTGGGACATCGTGAAGATGCGTGTCATTTCGTCAGCACCACCTTTCGTTGCAGCACTCCATCGGGTCTCAGCACCAGCACCACGATGAGCAGGATGTATGTGAACGCCCGCGTGTAGCCCTGGACTTCACCGGGCAGGTAGGTGGCCATGAATGCATCGACCATTCCGAGCAGAAGTCCCCCCACGACCGCGCCACCCACGTTGCGCAGACCGCCCAGGACGAGCGCGACGAACGCGACCATGGTGACTTCGAGGCCCGAGCGAGGCGTGACGCTGCCGGCCTTCGCATACCAGAGGAAGGAGGCAATGCCCGCCAGGACACCCGCGATGATGAGTGCTGTCAGGACGACTCGGCGGGTGCGGATTCCGACCAGCGCCGATGTCGACAGGTTCTGGGCAGTGGCCCGCATCATCAAACCGAGGTCCGTGCCCCGAAGCAGCACCAGCAGCGCGGTGAGCGCCACGACCGCGACCGCTAGGCTGACCAGGCTGGACACTCCGATGCGCAGGTCTCCGACGACCACGACCTCTCCGAACCACTCCGGGGTCGCATACAGCCGCGGTGCGTCGCCGAAGATGAGGACCGCTGCGGACTGCAACACCAGCCCGAGCGCCAGCGATTTGAGCATGATCACTTCGCTGGGTGCCCGATGTCCCGTCATGAAAGTGAGCTGACCGCCGACAGCCGTGATCACCACGGCGACGAGCGTCGCGATGGAGACCGCCACGAGAAGCGGAACGAAGGCGCTCAAGAACACGGTCAGAGACGCCGCCCACATTACGAGCCAGCCGTGGGCGAAGTTCGGGAACGACATCACCGCGCTCACCAGTGCGACACCCACCGCCAGCACGGCGTAGACGCCGCCCTGCGAGAGGCCGTCGAAGAGCGCTTGAAGAAGCTGAGTCATTGTGCCGTCCCCTCACCCAGAAGGGCCTCGGTGAGTACCCGTTCGTCCTGCAGAAGTGATGCGCCTCCGGAGATCACGATCTCTCCACCGCGCATCACGACGACGTGATCGGCGAGGTCGACCAGCCGCAGCGGCGACTCCTCGATCACGAGAAGCGCCACGCCGGTCGACGTCAGCGCGCCCAGGATCTCGTAGACCGAGTCGACGGTCGTCGGCGCCAATCCCATGGAGGGCTCATCCACGATGAGAACCTCGGGCTGCGCGGCCAGCGCACGACCGATCGCGACCAGCTGCTGCTGTCCGCCCGACAGTGAGCCGGCGCGGCTGTTGCGGAAGGGCGTGAGCAGTGGGATGAGATCGAAGATCTGCTCCACGGCGCCCTTCCGGGTCGATGCCGGACGGTTGATCGCGCCCAGACGGATGTTCTCCGCCACCGAAAGAGCGGGGAACACCTCCCGCCCCTGCGGGCACAGCACGATGCCCTTACGGACCCTGTCCTGCACCGACGTCTTGGTCACCTCCACACCGTCGAAGAGGATCTGGCCCGCAGTCGGGATCACCCTCCCCGCAAGAGCCGAGGCGAGGGTCGTCTTGCCCGCACCGTTCACTCCGGTCAGAGCGGTGACCTGTCCGGCGGCGAGGCTGAGGTCCACTCCATGGAGGACCATGTCACCGGCGCCATAGCCCGCGAAGAGATCCGATACCTCAAGCAGCGTCATGTCTCTCTCCCAAATAGCACTCGAGAACCTGCGGGTCCTTGAACGCGCTGGCCGGAGTTCCGTCGAATATCAGCTGCCCCTGGCGGAGCACGAGTACCCGCGTGCACACTCTCGAGATCAGCGACATGTCGTGATCCACGAGAAGTGATCCCACCCCGCGAGCCGTGAGGTCTCCGATGATGCCGGGGAGCTTCTGACGCTCGGACAGGTCCAGTCCTGCTCCCGGCTCATCCAGGAGCAGGTATCGAGGAACGCCGTTGATCACCCGCGCGAGTTCCACCCTGCGCCGGTGACCCCAGGAAAGGTCACCGACGCGAGCATCGAGATCGTCTTCGAGACCGAACAGACGCGCAGTCTGCGTGACGATCTCTTCGGAAGCACGCCGCTCGCCGCTGGCCAGGCCGGCGGACACGGCGATGTTCTCGCGAACAGTCAGGGAATCGAACAGCCTGAGGTTCTGGAAGTTCCGAGCGAGACCCGCCTTCGCGCGTGCGCGCATCGATGAATGATGGAGTTCCTTGCCCCCGAAGGCGATCGATCCCGTCGTCGGCTTCAGCAGTCCCGACAGGCAGTTGACGAGAGTGCTCTTCCCCGAGCCGTTAGGCCCGATCAGTCCGGTGCAGACGCCCTGCTCGAGGTCGAGTGTCACATCGGCCAGAGCCATCAACTGGCCGAACGACATCCCGACCCCGCGGACGGAGACGATCGGCTGCGTGTGCGCCTCCAACGGTCCTCACTCCCCGCCGCTTAGGTTGTACGAGCTGACCTGCTCGAAGGCGCCGTCGGCGGTGAACCCCACCACCACGTTGCTGCCGAGGACGTGCCCGTCCTTCCACTCGAAGACGGTGCGCATCGGAAGCTCGACATCCTTCTGAGCGAACAGCGCCTTCTCGATCTCCGTTCCGGTCGTCGAATCGGCCTTCTCGATCGCGTCGAACAACGCCCACATCGTCCAGTAGGACTCCACCGCCTGGTGGTTCTCCGGGAAGGTGTCGTACGCCTCCTTGTAGCGGTTGACGTACGCGACGGTCGCCTCATCGGCATCGTCGCCCTCGGTGTAGGCACCGGCCGTGTAGAACACGTTGTTCGTCGAGCCACCGAGGGCATCGACCATGTTCTTAGTCGCCCATGTCGCGTTGCCTACCACAGGAGTATCCAGTCCGGCCTTGCGCAGCTGCTTGATCATGGTCGGTGCATCCGGGTAGTTCGTCGCCAGGAGGATCATCGGCTTTTCACCACCATCCACGGTGCGCTTGATGTCACTGATCACCGCGGCGAAGTCGGTCTGGCCGAACTCGATCGCCTGGCTGCCGAGCTCCTTCAGGTCCTTCCCGACGTCCTCGCGGAAGTAGTCCTCGACAGTGCCGAAGTACGCGAACGTATCGTTGGTGATGTAGTAGACCGAGTCATATCCCTGCTCCTTCGCGAACGCAGCGGCCGCCCTGCCGTTCAAGCTCGCCATGCTGCCGCCGGTGGCGAACAGGGATCCCACGCCGGGTGCATAGTCGTCGCCCGATGCACCGGCCATGCTGAAGATCCCTTCGCTCTGGGCCGCCTGAGCAGCAGGGGTGCCGAGGCCCTCGTTGTTCGGAGGCAGGAAGACCTCCGCACCGCCGGCGATCAGCTCACGGGCCACCTGCCGGCCGACCGCAGGGTCGGACTTCATGTCCTGCGTGACCAACTCGACCTTGCAACCGTTGATCCCGCCCTGCTCGTTGACGAGTTCGACAGCCAGTTCTTCCGCGTGGGAGCCTGCGGTGTCGTAGAACGAGAAGGAGCCACTCAGCGCCTTCGCTGAGCCGATCGTGATCTTGCCGTCAGCGCAGAGCTCGCCGGCGGCAGAGTCCGGCTTGCTGTCAGCGGAAGGTCCGGCGCAGCCCGCGAGGACAACGCTTCCGCCGAGCAAGGAGATCAATACGACGTTCTTGGCTGCCTGTGAGAATTTGTGATGCGTCATGACCGCTACCTGTTTCTGTGATGGTGCTCGGGCCCCTCCCCGGCGCCCGCCCACGGAATGTGTGAATGAACGGACCGGGGTGTGCAGCAGAGAGATTCTCGGACGCTGCGGAAGGAGACTGGCTTCGAGCCAATCGCTCGATACTTGTCAGCCCGTTCGACACCTTGTGGGCATCGACCAGACTCAGGATCTGAGCTTCATTGCTCGCGTCCTCTGATCGCGACCGTACAGCACGACTGAAGTCACCGGTTAAGCCGTAATCAATACTTAACACTCCAAAGGGTGGATTCTCCGGATGGAGATCCGCTCCAAGGCCGATTTGACAGCAAAACACCCCGCCACAGCGGTCTGGCGGGGTGCGTGCTGTGACGCTGAACGCGTCGCTGTCGTACTACTGGCGTTGTCAGCCGTTGAAGTGCCGGAGATCCAACTTGTCCGAGAAGACGGCGTCCGCGCCGGCATCCACGTCAGTCGGCGCCGGCCCCTCGATCACAATCGTCTCCCCCACCCCGAGATCGGTGAATTCCACACCGTGACGATCCGCGAACATCCGCGCTCTCTTGATGTACAGCGGCCGCCCGACGGTCTCGTTGAGCAGAGCGTCGTGCACTGGGACGGCCTGCCTCGGGCGCACAGCAGTGATGAAGTCGACCATCTCGGCCATCTTGTTCCAGGGTGCACTCAAAGGCACGAGCAGCGTGTCAGGGGCGGGCCCAGCCGGAACGATGAAGCTGTCGCCGGGGTGATACACCAAGCCGTCGACGATGTACCCGGTGTTCGCCACCACCGGGATGAAGGCATGGATCACCGCGTGCTGACCTCCGACGGTGCGGAGCGAGAAGCCTGCGCTGTCGAACTGCTCTCCCGCTCCAGTGGCGATGATCTGGCTGTCCTTCACACCGGCCCCCGCCGCCTGAGCGAGAAGACGGGCCGCTGGGACCTCGGGAGCGCGGACCGTGGCGTCGGGGTTCGCTGCGAGATGCCGCAGCACCGCACCCTCTTCCAGATGGTCAGGATGCTGATGGGTGATCAGGATGTGCTCGGCGCCTTCGAGCGCCGGCGCCGGGTCGCTGTACTCACCGGGATCGATGACGATCCGCCGACCGTTCTTCTCGAGTCGCACACACGCGTGGCCGAACTTCGTCAGTTCGATGCTGATAGTCATGCCTGCTCCACCAATGCGATGACGCGAGCCGGACTGCCCGTGCCCCCCACGATCGGGAGCGGGGCGACCACGATCACTGCGCCCGTCGTCGGAAGCAGATCCAGGTTCTGCAGTGAGGTGACGCCGTACTTGTCGTTGCCGAGGAGGTAGTAGTGCATCGGCATCTCGGGGTCCAGACCGTGACCGAGTCCCGCATCCAGGCCCATGGTCTCCACCCCTACGCCTGAGATGCGAGTCTCCTCCGCCAGCCAGCGTGCGCACTCCGCGGTGAATCCTGGGGTATGCGAGCCCGTGCTGTCGGCATTGACGAACCTCTCCGGATTCTGGCTGTGGACTGACCAGCCCGTCCTGAACAGAAGCCAGGCGTTGTCGGGGAACTCTCCATGTTCCGCTACCCACGCCTTCAGGTGGTCGACGGTCACCAGGAAGTCCGGGTCGGCCGCAGCCTCGGCCGTGAAGTCGATGACGACCGCTGGTCCGACCAGTCGTGTCAGGGGAGTCTCCGAGACGTCTGTGCCCTCGCGTCCGGTCAGCCAGTGGATGGGCACGTCCAGGTGAGTGCCAGTGTGCTCGCCGATGTGAATGTCGTTCGCCGCCCACATCGGCCCACGCTCGTCGTAGGCCGCGATCTCGTCCAGCGAGAACGGAAGCGGGCTCGGGAACGGCTTGGGAAGCGTCAGGCTGGGCGTGTTCTCGGTCAGCTTGTTCGTCAGATCGATGATCGTCACGTCACCGTTTGAGAGGGAATTCAGCAGGTTACCCAGTTGCGCCATCATCTCGCCTTCGTATGTCGGGCCGGCGAGCTGCCTGCTCGCCGACAAAGCCCATTGCGGCCGGGACCGCAATGGGTTCGACGCGCCTAGCGGGCCAATCATCGCAGGACCATGCTCACAGTGTCAATCCTTGCTTAACATCTATGCAATCCTTTGCAACTGCGCGATGAGTGACAATCAGCCGTCGCAGTCATGACTCAAGTGATGCTTGACCGCGGCCCGACGTTCAGTGATAGCGTACGATTCGTGGCCTCACCCTCCCTCACTTTTGATCAAGGGGCACTGTGGGGTGGGAACTGGTCTCGAGGATTCTTGGGAAGGAACCGTCGTGAAGAGTTCAGGTTTGAACGTCTCGCCCTCTGCGCCGCGCTATGACACGCCCGCGATGGCCGAGCTGGCCGCCTGGGTCGAGGAGATCCGCACCCTCACTCAGCCCGCGAACGTGCACTGGGTCGACGGCTCACGGGCCGAGAACGACTGGCTGCTGCGCGGGCTCGTCGACGAGGGCAAGATCATCAAGCTCAACCCCGAGTGGCGCCCCGGTTCCTACCTCGCCCGCTCGCACCCCGGCGACGTCGCCCGCACCGAGGGGCGCACCTTCATCGCCTCCGAGCGTGAAGAGGATGCCGGACCCACGAACAACTGGGCGGATCCGGCCGAGATGCGCCAGAAGATGACCGGCCTCTTCGAGGGCTCGATGCGCGGTCGCACGATGTACGTCGTCCCGTTCTCGATGGGCCCGGTCGGCGGCCCGCTCTCGCACATCGGCGTCCAGATCACCGACAGCGCCTACGCTGTGGCATCCATCGGCATCATGACCAGGGTCGGCGACGCCGTCACCCGCCGGATCGCCGAGGGCGCGCCCTGGGTGAAGACGGTGCACACGGTCGGCGACCCGCTCGCTGCAGGTGAGGCGGACGTGGAGTGGCCGTGCAACGACGAGAAGTACATCGTGCACTTCCCGGACTCGCTCGAGGTCTACTCCTTCGGCTCCGGATACGGCGGCAACGCGATCCTTGCGAAGAAGTGCTTCGCCCTCCGCATCGCGTCGGTGATCGCGCGTGATGAGGGCTGGCTCGCCGAGCACATGCTGCTCATCCGGGTGATCGACCCGCAGGGCAAGGCGTACCACGTCGCGGCGGCGTTCCCCTCTGCCTGTGGTAAGACGAACCTCGCGATGCTGCGCCCGACGATCCCGGGCTGGAAGGTCGAGACGCTCGGCGACGACATCGCCTGGATCCGCCCCGGCGACGACGGACGGATGTGGGCGATCAACCCGGAGGCCGGTTTCTTCGGCGTCGCGCCGGGCACCGGCGAGTCCACGAACGTCACCGCCGTCGAGACGCTGTGGGGAAACACCATCTTCACCAACGTCGCACTCCGCCCCGACGGCGACGTCTGGTGGGAGGGCCTCACCGACGAGGCACCGGCCGAGCTCATCGACTGGGAGGGCAACCCCTGGACGCCCGATTCCGGTCGTCCGGCGGCGCATCCGAACTCCCGGTTCACGGTCTCGGCCGCCCAGTGCCCGCAGATCGCCGAGGACTGGGAGCAGGCGGTTCCGCTCGATGTGATCCTGTTCGGGGGGCGTCGTGCGACCAACGTCCCGCTGGTGGTCGAGGCGACCGACTGGACGCATGGTGTCTTCCTCGGATCCACCATCTCCTCCGAGCGCACGGCCGCGGCCGAGGGCACGCTCGGCGAGCTGCGCCGCGATCCCTTCGCGATGCTGCCGTTCTGCGGCTACAACATGGGCGACTACTTCGCGCACTGGCTCAAGGTCGGCCGCAGCCTGCGCTTCGACCGGGCGCCGCGGATCTTCCAGGTCAACTGGTTCCGCCGCGGCTCCGACGGCCGGTTCCTGTGGCCCGGATTCGGCGACAACTCGCGCGTCATCGACTGGATCATCCGCCGCGTCGCCGGTGAAGTGCCCGCCGTGGACAGCCCCATCGGCCGCCTGCCGCGCGTCGAGGACCTCAATCTGGACGGACTCGACATCGCCGACGCCGATCTCGAGGAGCTGTTCTCGATCGACTCCGCCGCCTGGCTCGCCGAGGCCGACCTGACCGAGGAGTTCTTCGACACCTTCGGCGACAAGCTGCCGGCAGCTCTCCGCGCCGAGCTCGCATCGCTGCGTAGCAGGCTCACCATCGCCGCCGGACGGAACCCGAGAACTCCGGAGGAGCATGAGGGCCGCGTGTTCCAAACCGTTGAGACCGTTTCCCCTGACCAGTTCAAGAGCGCCTTCCGCAATCACCCCGCAGGCTTTGCCTTAGTCACCGCGACCGAGAACGGGCAGCACATCGCTCTCACTGTCAGCTCCCTGTCCTCGCTCAGCGCCGAACCGCCGTTGCTTGTGTTCTCGGTACCCGATCTCTCCTCGAACGCACCCGTCATCCTCGAGACAGAATCCGTCGTCGTGCACATGCCCGACACAGACTCCTCCTGGCTGGCAAGGCTCGGCACCCTGAGCGGCGCAGATCGTTTCGGCGATACCGGGAAATGGTCTCTACTATCCACCGGCGAGCCTTATTTCATGGATGCATCGGTCGTGATTCGCGCCCGGGTCGTCAACCGCGTTCGCGCGGGTGCCTCAACGCTTTGCATCGCGGAGGCAACGGAGATCGTTGAGAACTCAGAATCGGGATCCGTACGACCGCACGCTCACCCCAACCGCGCGAGGCAAGAGCCGGGTGACTACCCCAGTGCCTCCGGCGTGATCTTGCCATCAGATCCGCACTCGTGGACATCGTGTTCCGCGATCACGTCACCACGCTCGCGGCCTCGCACCACGGAGGGAACAATTGATGGCATCTGGTAACGCGACGAAAGCAACAGCCAAGGGCCCGATCCCCCTCTGGGGCCTGATGGTCCTGGGCTTGACGGCCGGGTATCTCTCTGGCCTCTTCGGCGTCGGCGGCGGCATCATCGTCGTGCCCGCGTTGGTGCTCCTGGGCATCGATCAACGGCGGGCCGCAGGAAGCTCGGTCGCTGCAATCCTTCCCACTGCCATTGTCGGCGCCACCAGCTATGGCATCGCTGGTCACGTCGACTGGGTCGCTGGCGCGATCCTGGCAGCGGGGATCATCGGAGGAGCGCAGATCGGTAGTTACCTGCTGTCGCGGCTTCCCAGGTCGGTGCTGTTCTGGATCTTCATCGTGTTCATGGCGGGCGTCGTCATCAGCCTGTGGATCGTCATCCCCGACCGCGGCGACACCATCAGCATCGACGGCTGGGCCGTCGCCGGACTCGCTGCTCTCGGTGTGCTCACCGGAATCCTCTCCGGGATTCTCGGCGTGGGAGGCGGGATCATCGTCGTGCCGGCATTGATGCTGCTGTTCGGAGCGGGCGACCTCAACGCCAAGGGCACCTCGCTGCTGATGATGATCCCCGGCTCCCTATCCGGCACGATCGGAAACGTGCGTCGGAAGAACTTCGATATGCGCGTTGCCGCGACCGTGGGCATCACCGCGTGCATCGCTTCTCCGCTCGGCCTGTTGACCGCAACGAACATCACTCCCCTCGCGTCGAACATCGCCTTCTCCGTGCTGATCGTCGCAGTGACGACACAGTTGATCGTCAAACACCTCCGTGCGCGCCGGAAGACGAGCGAAGCGAGCTAGTCGCCACCGCGCGATGGTCTTCCCCTGTACACAAGGCGCAGGTCATGATGTCGGATCGCCATCGTCGCGAATGCCGATCAGCAGATTCAGACCATCGCAATCCCACTAGATCCCCACCCGCCTGGATTCGCCCTGATCGACGAAGGCACGCTCGGCGTTGCGGACGATGGCTCTGGCCTCGTGTGCGACCTCTCCTGGAAGAGCCCGCCCGGTAGCGGGCGGGCTCGGCGAACTGCATGTCCAGATCACTGTGCCTCACGAGCGGGCGAAAACTGCCCATCCCTAAGCCGACGCTCTCGCAATGATCTCGCGAGGATCCTGATCTGGTCGACCGCCGCAATCAACGGGCTGAACTGGCCCACTCTTAGAACTCCCCGATCGCTAGTCCCAAGCGAAGGTAGAGGTCAGTCACAGCCTCGTTGTTCACCCGATACTTGACCCAGACACCCTTGCGGGATCCTCCCTCTAGACTCGGCGGATCGGCGATCACCAGCCCTGCCGCCTCGAGCTCGTTAAGTCGCGGCTGGATCGTCGTCGGCCCGAGCACGAGAGCATCACAGATCGGGCCGACAGTGACGTCGGGGTTGCTGCGGAGGAACCGTAGAATCGCGGCCTTGACGAGGTTCCCGAGGAGCGCGATCGGGTCTTGGGCGTCTTCGGATCCCGCCGGCTGAGCTAGTCGTGGCATGTTCCGATTCTCTCGCACTGCCTGGCTACCGGTCCAGCGAACCATCCGATTTAGACCTGTACTTCACGCCCACACTGCTATACAGTGTGGGCATGTCCACGGCTCGCACGATCCAGATGGTGGCCTCGAAGCCCCTCCAGTTCCGTGGGCCCACTGACGAGATAGCCCCCGATATCCGGGCAGAACAGCTCGAATCCCCCACCGCCAGAAGGCCCAAGGCTGCGGGATCCACAAAGGCCGACGGCATCCGAGTTATCCACAATCTGGCCAAAAGTCGCTACATGACGGCCTACCTCGTGCGTAGAATGCCCGCACGGCAACCGTCGCGCGAGCCGTACCGTCCGTGCACGGTCGCCATCCCGGATCATCAGGGGGGTCGGCGATAGTGACGAGCGCAAACTCCGGACGGCGCGGACTGACGTGGGCCATCACCGGCGGCCTCGTCTTGGTCGCTGGCATCGTGGCGATCATCATCGGCTCCTTGCTGACACAGCGGACGCCGACGCCCACAGATCCGACCGGGGAGCCGACAACGCAGCCCACTCCACAGACGACCCCGGGTGATGACGAGGTCGTCGACCCCTCCGTCGCCGACCGCGGCTGGCGACCCGAACCGATCACGACGGACGCCGCAACGTATATTCGCGCCGCGCTCGAAGCCGCATCCTCCTTCGACACGACGAAGGGCGAGCGAGAAGCGTGGCTCGACTACCTCGACACCTGGTTCACGCCCGACACCCGCTTCAACTCCGAAGCCGATCAGCAGGCCGCGATGACGGATTCGCAAGGATTGATGCGTCAAGGCGTCGTGCTCCCCCAGCAGGACTGGGACTCGCTCGCGAACGAAGACGGCCGGGTCGTTGCCGCCACGACTGGCGATATCGCCTTCGTGCCGGTCAGTGATGACGCGTCTGGCGACATGTCGATCGGGACCGCGGACGTGACGCTGTCCTTCACGCGGTCAGATGGCGACGGCAGCGAGACGTCTTATGACGAGCAGGTGCGGGTGAGTGTCCAGGTGCTGTGCGGCGCCGGATCCGTACCGACGCCCGATAGCGCGCAGCAGTCTGGGGACTGCAAGGTGGTGCGTTACTTCACGGAGCCGTTGGAGCCCTGACATGGGTGTCCCCGCCGTCGCCGCCGCAGCCCTCAATACGAGGACTGGCCGGCGGATCCTTGGCGGAGCGATCCTGGTCATCCTGCTCGCTGTGGCATTCGCGCTGACTCCGCTGATCGCGATCCCGTTCGCTGTCGCAGGGAGCGCCGCGGGCATCGTTGAACCCGGCGCCAATCCTCCGGCAGCGAGCGGCGACTGGGGGTACCCGCTCGCTGGCGAATACACCAAGGGCCGCGGGTTCGGATACGACCCGGTGGACGGATGCAGCTACTGCTCCACGAACCACAAGGGCTATGACATGGCTCAGGGCTGCGGCTCGACGATCTTCGCCGCTGGGCCCGGGGAAGTGATCACGGCGGGGTCGTACTACGGCTGGGGAAACACCGTCCGCATCGATCACGGCGACTCGCTGGTCACGCTGTACGGCCACATGCAATGGGAATCGATCCGTGTTGTCGAAGGGCAGCAGATCACGGCAGGCACACCTCTGGGTGCGGAAGGCGACACCGGCGCGTCGTTCGGATGCCATCTGCATTTCGAAGTTCAGAAGTCCGGAACTCCGGTAGATCCGGAGCCGTTCATGGCCGCTCTCGGCCTTCCCCTGAAATAGGGCCCGCGCAGGCCCCCACCGCAAGGAGCAGATCCCCATGTTCACGAACACCATCCCTGGCGAGGTCGACGTCCCCGATATCCAACCGGACTTCTCTGCCCCGTTCTTCCAAGGGTTCCAAGTCATCGCGTCGTACATCCTCGCGGGCGCGATGCTCGTCGTCCTGATCATGCTGATCATCGCCGGCGCTGCCCTCGCCTTCCGCGGCCTTGCCTCCGATCGCGTGCGCACCTGGGCGGGCGAGAACATCCTCTGGATCTTCATAGCCGCCGCCGTCCTCGGTGCGGCATCCGGCCTGTTCGCCTGGTTCGTGAATTTCGACTTCGGGTTCTGATGAACATGCTGCGCGTGCTCCGGTTCGGCGTCACCGTCGGGATCGCGCTGGTGCTCGCCTCGGGCAGCGCGGCCCAGGCCAGCACCCCTGCGGATGCCGCCAATACCCCGCCCATGTCGGCATCCGTCGGTGGCGAACCCTGGTCCGCTCCCGCGTTCGATGTCGATTGCCAGAGCTCGAGCGGGCAGGTCAACTGCACCCCGAATGACACACAGCAGGTCACGGCCCAGCAGTGTTTCGTCGGGGTCTCGTTCGGCGGTGAGCGCGCCATGGTCTGCACGACCTACGAAGGACACGTCAAGGCCATTCAGGCCGACGGCGGCACTCCCCTGCTGGTGAAGTACGGCTGCAGCCTCGGGGATGCCGTCTGCCTCACGTTTGAGAACGCGGGTCGTGGCATGGCGATCGCGGCGACGGCGATCATGTTCCTCGTCGCGGATGCCATGCGCTTCGACACCAGCACTTTGCTGTGGGCCGCGGCGGTCGGCGAGTGGTCGTTCTGGCAGTGGGCGATCCTGATCATCACCTTCGGCGCGATGGTCTGGGCCGTCGCCGCTGCCGTCGTCTCCGGTGATCGCGAGGAGCTCGTGGGCGCTCTGGTGCGGTCGTTCATCGCGGTCCCCGCGGTGCCGATCACGCTGTGGCTGACGGGCCACCTGTTGAACGCGATCGACGACATGACCTGGTACATCATGAACCGCGACGGTCCGCTTGCGCTGTTCTCGACGCTGCAGTCGGTGATGTGGGCCGGCGGGCAGGCGAATTACTTCTTCGCCTTCCTGATCCACGGTCTCCTCATGCTCGGGATGCTGCTGCTGATGCTCGTGTTCACGTTCCGCAACATCGTGCTCGCCGCGCTCATCATGGTCGGACCGGTGGCGTGGATGCTGTTCCCGGTGCGCGGTGTCGGTCCGCAATGGGTCGTCCGCTACTCCTCGGCTGTGATGGTCCTGTTGCTGACCGGTCCCCTCACGATCGGGTTCGTCACGCTTATCATCAACGGGCTCGCGAGCGTGAAGACGATCTGGAATCCGCAGTCCTGGCCGCTGCTGGTCGGACTCGTCCTCGTCGCATTCGCACCTTTCGCGATCTTCGGGCTGTTCAGCTTCGTCGGCGCGGTTGCCGCCGACGGCGTCGGCTCTCGCCTCGGATCTCACGGCGGGCGCATGGCCGGGAACGCAGGGCGCACGGCCGCGCGTATCCCGACTCGGCTCGGCGGTCTCCCCTCCGGTATCCACTCGCCGGGTGGCGGTCCCAAGAGCACCGGCCCGATGTCGAAGACCGGCGCCAGGTCGGGTGCGCTCCGCCGTGCATCCACACCGACTCGGAATCGCACGGCCACGACGTCCGGCGGATCCCACTCCGGCGGTCCCACCGCATCAACACCGCGTCCCTCGCCGCAAGCTTCGCCGCAGGCACCGCCGAAAGCATCACCGCAAGCTCAGAAACCGCAGGCTGAGGGGAGCCCATCATGACCATCAACAGCGACTACGCACGTCCGGTGCGGTTGCCGCGTCGGTCGAGGCAGGGCGTCGTGATGGGGATGGATCCCTGGCAGCTGACTTTCCTCGCCATCGCGGCGCTCGTTCTGCTGCTCTTCGTGAACCGATTCGGGCCGCTCGGGCTGCTGTACGGCGCACCGCTGTATCTGGGGTTCGGGGTGACCGCGCTGACGAGCCTCCGTGGGGTCTCCACCCCTCGGATGGCGGCATTGTGGATGATGAAGAAGCTCCGTAGCCGTACCGGGGCGACGACGCACACGTTCCGCCCCGAGCGCCCCGAACTTGCTGGCACGCTGAACCTTCCCGGCATCCGTGCGTCGCTGCAGCTGTGGGATGTGAACGGTCTCGCTGCCGTCTACAACCCGCACGACCGGTCCGTGTCGGTCGTCGCGGAACTCGAAGTGCAGGGCTTCCTGATGCACGACCTCCCCGAACGGTTCGACCTCGCGGAGCAGTTCGACCGGGTCCTCGGACCATTCACCCAGCGCCCCGGAATGAAGCGGGTGACCCTGCAAGAGCGCACCCTGCCGACCACGATCCGCGCCGCCCGCGACCACTACGACACCGTCCGCCGAGTCAGGAACATCGCCGCAGATTCGCCGGTCGCCCGCAATTACCAGGAGGTGATGGATCAGTCGGAGCGGTTCGAGGTCGCGCATCGCAACTACGTCATCCTCACCCTCGACCTGGTCGCGCTCGGGTCGCAGTTGAAGGCGCTCGGCGGCGGGAAGGACGCGATCCTCGCTCTCGCGCAGATCGAATCCGGCAACCTCGCCGACGCGCTGACCGCTGCGAAGATCACCGTCCGCCGCTGGTTGACAGTTCGTGATGTCGCAGCCCTCGGCCGGCTGGCGTTCGATCCGGAGTTCGCGCCGATCGTGCAGAACCGTCCCGATCAGCTCGCCGGGGTCGATCCGGTCGCGATCGGCCCGATGTTCCTCGATGAGCCGAAGGGACGCAACGGGATCGTCGTTACCGACTCCGGCGTGCACACGACCATGTGGGTGCACGAGTGGCCGCGCTCCGATTCTCCCGTCGGGTTCCTTTCCCCCGTCGTGTTCGCCCGGCATCCGAACACGGGTGAGGCGATCACGCACATCCTCTCCATCGTGCTGACCCCGGTTCCGGTGTCCAAAGCGTTGAAGCGGATCCGTGACGAGAAGAAGGTGTGGCGTGGCAACGAGTCGCTCCGCGCGAAGCGCGGGGCGGACGGATCGGCGGCGGATGCTGCGGATTGGCGTGCCCTGGAGCAGCAGGAACAGGAAATTGCGAACGGGCACGGCGAGTTCCAGTACGGCGCTTACCTCACCATCACCGCATCCGACGAGGAGCGCCTCGACCAGGCCGTAGCGGGGATGCGCAACGCCCTGTCCCGCGCCGGAATGGAGGCGCAGATCCTGTACTGCCAGCAGGCCGAGGCGCTGATGGTGAACGCGATCCCGGTCGGATTGGGGATGAAGTGATGACCCGCCACGCCGCCACCTTCACCCCGACCGGCCTCACCCGACGGCAGAAGCGCGAGCTGCGACGTCAGGTCGCGCAAGAGCAGCGAGAGGCGACGCCCGCTCGCACGACACGTCATGACCGTTCTCTTCCCGAGGCACCGGTGCGCGGGCCGTTCGGCCCCGGCTTCGTTCAGGGCGGGTACTGGAATCTGGCGAAGGCGGTGGTCCCGGCGCATCAGGCGACCTCGCAGCACATCGCCGGGATCTACCCGTTCGTCGCCGACTCCGGGCTCGGACACCGCGGCCCCATCCTGGGCGTCGACCTGAACGCCGACGCGCTGTGGCACTTCTCCCCGTGGGAGGCGTACGTCGACGACACCGAGCGCGGCACGTTCTCCACGAACATCCTCGTACTCGGGGCATACCGGGGCGGGAAGTCCGCGACGGTGAAGACCCTCGTCACGCGGTCGATCGCGTTCGGGCACCAGGTTGTCGTTCCCTCGGACCCCAAGGGCGAGTGGGTCGCGGTCGCGGAGGCGATCCCGAGCGGGCAGGTGATCCGCCTCGGCGGCGGCACCGGCACCCGCCTCAATCCGCTCGACCGCGGCCCGCGTCGCACCGACACGACGGATGAGCAGCACGAGCAGATGGTCAAGCAACGTCGCATCGGCACCCTGATCTCGCTGATCGAGTTGACGCTCGGCAACCGCCTTACCGCGGTCGAGCACGCCGCGATCCTCGACGCACTGGAGCGGTGCATCGCGCACACCGATGACCGGCCGACGCTCCGCGGTGTCTACCAGGAGCTCGGCACCATCGCTGAAGAGTCCGATGCCGCGTTCCGTGCGTCCGACGGCGCCATTCAGCCTCTGTTCGTGCTGCGCCGATTCGTTGACGGCGACCTGTCCGGGCTCTTCGAAGACGAGTCCACGGTCGAGTTCGACCAGGACGCGCCGATCGTCGTCACCGACACCAGTGAGCTGTTCGCCCGCGGTGACCTCGCCGCCCAGCTCACGCAGGTGTGCTCGACGGCGTGGATCCAGGCGGTGATCAGCGACCGGGCCGCGCACCGCACCCGCTACGTGGTCCGCGAGGAAGGATGGCGCGACATGACCTCGCTGGCGTCGTTGCAGATGTTCCAGCAGTGGCTCAAGCTGTCCCGCCATTACGGGATCAGCAACATCGTGATCCTGCACAAGATGGGCGACCTGGATGCTGTCGGCGACGCCGACTCGATGGAACGCTCCCTCGCCTACTCGATCGTCGGCGACATCGAGAACAAGTTCATCTTCCGCGTCAACCACCAAGAGCAGACTGCCCTCCGCCAGCGGTTGAACCTTCCAGCTCCGCACGTGGAGATGGCTAGGCAACTGCGGAAGGGCGAGTTCCTCGCCTACGTGGGCCAGTTCTCCTACCTCGTCGACTGTTTCGCCACCAGCACCGACTGGGAATACGAACTGTTCGCCACCGACGACGCCGTCTCCGCCGCCGACCACGACGACGCCCTCCGAATCCTGGACGCCGAGGCCCTCGACGCCTACTGGCCCAGTGGCCCTGACACCAGCCTCGGCGGCTGGGTCATCCCCGAATCCCGCGATCTCACACTCGATCTCACCTAGGAGCACTGACCATGAGCATCGTCACCCATCCCCGCACCTACGCGACCGTCACCGGGCCGCAGGCGACCTTCATCACCCTCGAGGGCAGCACCGAACCCGTCACACCGACCGGTGAGGAGGACATCCGCCACGCGGTCGTCCGCCGCGCCACCGAAGAGGCCCGCCGCACCGGCACCCCGGTCGAACTCATCACCGCCGGCGACCGCGGCTCCCACCACCTCCTCGTCGGCACCGATGGCACATTCACGGCGATCACGCCGGACGCGACAGCTTCCCCAACCGGTCCCGTCCCCGACATCGCGGACGCGTCGACGAGCGGAGAGGAGCTTACGGTACCGACCCCGCAGCCCGATGCCGTTGACGCCATGTCGGCTGCGGAGTCTCCCCGTCCGACCTTCCTCACCCCCGTTGCAGAGGCCGCCTCCCGACCCACCGGGTGGCGTGGTGCCCTCGCCGGCATCGGGATCAACATCCGGCCGTCGAATGCCGACCGTCGGCGGGCCGACTGGGTCGCGGCCGTATCGATGCACTGGGCCGGATGCCGCACGATCGCCGTCGCAAACGGCAAAGGCGGCGTAGGCAAGACGATGACCTGCGCGATGCTCGCCGCCGTGTACGCCCGTGAAGGCGGCGGGAACGTGCTCGCCTGGGACAACAACGACACCCGCGGCACCCTCGGTTGGCGCACCGAACAAGGCCTCTACGACACCACCCTCCGCGACCTGGTGCCCGCTGCCCCCGGGCTACTCGAGCTGAGCGCCGGGGTGTCGGACATCACGCGGTTCGTGCATCACCAGGCGACCGACCGGTACGACGTGCTGCGTTCGAACCCGGAGCTTCTCGCCACGGATCAGCGCATCGCCGCCTCCGAGTTCAACCTGCTGATGCGCGTCGCCGCCCGCTATTTCCGCCTCGTGGTATTTGACTCCGGTAACGACGAATCCGCTGATCGGTGGCTGCGGATGATCGACAGCTCCTCCCAGCTCGTGATCCCCACCCTTGCCACCCCGGAATCCGCCGAATCCGCCGCACTGCTCCTGGACGCGCTCCGCGGCCGCGACGAACGCTCCGCCGACCTCGCCGACCGGGCGGTCGTCATTGTCACCCAATCCGAGCCGGCGGAACGGACGGCACGGCGCATCGCCGAGGGGTTCCGTCCGCTCGTCCGCGCCGTCGAGATCATCCCCTTCGACCGCGCGCTGAAAGCCGGACCGCTGCGGTTCGATGCGTTACACCGCCGTACCCGCGACGCCTGGCTGAGCGCCGCCGCATCTGTCGCCGGGGCGCTCTGAGGAGCCGGCGTCATGAATCAGGGACTGCTCGGGAAAGGAGTCACGGTGCTCATCGGCGCCGCGGTCATCCTCGCGCTCGTGTTCGGGTTCATCGCGGAGGCCGTCACCCGCCTTATCTGCGGTGCACGACCTACCGCTGGCAACCTGTTCGCAGGGCTCGGGCTTGCGATCACCGGCGACCCGGCTGGCTACACCGCGCCCGCCGGATGCGCCCTACCCATCACAGGGATCCGCATTGCCGACCTCGCCGCTGTCCTGCTGATTGCCAGCGCGACCGTGTGGGTGCTGGTCGCGGTAGGTCGGTACCGGGAGTCGGACCGCGCGTTCATCACCGACTTGCGGACCCGGCCGGGGTTCGCGACGAGTTCCGAGATCCGCGAGCACCTGTCCGCCCGCGCCGTCCTCCGCCGCGCACGCCAACTCCGGCCGGATCTCGCCAAGCCCACCGCTACCGACGTCGGCTGGCGCGTTGGGCGCTCCCGCCAGCAGGATGTCTACGTCTCGATCGAGGATTCCGTGGCGCTCGAAGGGCCGCCGCGGTCGGGCAAGGGGTATCGCGTCTTGGTCTCCGCGATCGTCGACTGGTCCGGTCCGTTGATCACCACCTCGACCACCAACGACAACCTGACCGCGACGATGCGGACCCGGCAGGCTCGCGGCGACGTGCACGTGTTCGACCCGCAAGGGCTCTCCGGCATCCGGCATCCGCTCCGCGTCTCCCCCATCGCAGGCTGCGAGGATCCGCTGGTGGCGATGCAACGCGGCACCGCGATCATCACCGGCACCGCGCTCGGCGCGTCGACAACCAACGGGGAGTGGGCGCAGGCATCCGGTGTCATACTCGGCAGACTCCTGCACGCCGCAGCCGTGGGCCGGAAGACGATCGCCGAACTCTACGACTGGGGATCCAGCCCTGCACTCACCCGCGACGCCGTCGACATCCTCAAGCGCGACGGCGCCCCAGGTTGGGGCGACAGCCTCGACGCGACCATCAACGGCGACGAAAAGCTCGTCTCCTCGATCTGGTTCGGAGTACAGGGCGCCGTCGCACCGCTCGCCGTCCCGCAGATCCGCGACGCCCTGATGCCCCGACCGGGTGATCCCACGCTCGACCCGCGGGAGTTCCTGGATGCCGCGAACACCCTCTACCTGATCGGGTCCTCGTCAGGCGCCTCAGCGATGGGCGGATGGCTCGGGGCGCTGCTCGACGACATCGTCGAGGTCGCCCGCACCACCGCGCTCGCCTCCCCGGGGTCCCGGCTTGCGCACCCGCTCGGGCTGATCCTCGACGAGATCGCGAACATGTTCCGGTGGGGCAACCTGCCCCGGATCATGGCCGACGGCGGGGGTCGTGGCATCTGCACCTTCATCGTCCTGCAGGCTCTCTCCCAAGCCGAGACCTCCTGGTCGCGGGCGGAGGCTGACACCATCTGGGCCGCGGCGACCGCGAAAGTGCTCTTGGGCGGCGCCAGCCACGTCGGCCACCTCCGCGACATCGAGTCACTGCTGGGCACGCGCGACACGCAGCGCACACAACGTTCGTGGTCAACCAGGGATGCCGGGCACTCCGCGAGCGAGCAGCACGAGCGCCGCCCGCTGATGTCGGTCGACGAGATCCGCCGACTCCCACCAACGACGGGGCTGCTCGCGTACCGCAACCGGCGCAGCGTGCTCCTTGACCTCGCCGGCTGGGACGAACGTCGCGACGCGGCGAGCATTCAATCCGGGAAACGCCAGACCGAGGTCGAACAGCGCGACGTGTTCGACGCCGCGTCCCGCGCGACTCAGCCCGCCGCACAACCATCCTCCCGTGACGTTGCCTCGACGGAGGCGGCTCCGGCCGAGGCGGTGAACGACGAATGAGCAATCGTCGCCGTCCCGGGCTGCTGAACATCTACCGGTCTGAGTTCCTGCACTCACCGGTCTGGTTCGCGAGGCGCGACCGCTGGTTCACCGAAGAGGCGTCGTTCGGTCGGGTGCTGGCGTGCGCGGGCTGCGGGCGTGCTGCGAGCAAGGCGCAGCTCGAGCTGCACCACCTCGACTACGTCGGCGTGGTCCTCGATCAGGGGCGATGGCAGGCGCTCGAAACGCACGAAGACCTCGTGCCGATGCATCCGTACTGCCACGATCTGCTCCACCGTCTCCTGGACCGCGATGCCGTCCTCTCCCGGAATCGCACCCGCCGCGCAGCATCCGACCTCGCGCTCGAACGACTCCGCCGCAAGCTGCAACCCGCCGAAGGAGCCTCGTCATGACCCGCTACGAAGAACCGCCCGACCTCGACGACCTCCTCGCTGCCGAGCTGAGCGACTTCGAACCCGACATCCGCCACGCCAGCTCCGTGCCGCTCGGCGCGCACGTCGTGAACTGGCGCACCCTCACCGACGCCGATGCGCGCGAAGCATGGGACGAGCTGCGGGCATGGGTCGAGTGGTTCTCGCTTCGCTATCGGGTCTCCGAATCGGTCGTCCCAGCGTGCTGGTTCAAGCACGGGCAACTCGTCGAGGAACTCTCCGCACTGCATATAGCGCACACCGCTGCGTTTGATCCGTCCGATGCCGGGTTCGGGCCGATCGGATGGCACGAACGTCTCAGCCTCGCAATCCCCCGCATGAACCGTGCATACTCCGGCGGCTGCGCACGCGGGCATGATGCCGCAACGCCGCGCTCGTGGGTGATCGACGAACAGGAATGGACTGCGTGGACCAGCCAGGCCCACGCAATCGCGACGCCTGTCCAGGCGTCGCACAACAGAAAGGAAGAGAGATGACTACGAGGATCCCCGTCACCATCGAGGGCAACCTCACCGGTGACCCCGAGCACGGCACAGGAGAGTCGGGTAACGAGTACGCCCGATTCACCGTCGCCGTCAACGACCGCCGCCTCAACGAGACGACCAACCGCTGGGAAGACGCCGGCACGGTGTTCCACCGCGTCGTCGCGTTCAACCAGCAGTCGCGGCACATCGCAGACTCGCTCCACAAGGGCGACAGCGTGATCGTCGCCGGCGACCTCCGGTTCGGCACCTACACCGACAAGGAGACTGGCCAGACCCGCGAAACCCGCGACGTCGTCGCCGACAACGTCGGCGCCTCGCTGAAATTCGCCAGCGTCACCGTGGATCGCGCCCCAAAAGCTGAAAGGCCCGCAGCAGACGCTACGGGCCCGACAGCAGCACCGGCCTCGTACGCCGGAGCGGGGGTTGTCCGCTGACCTGAATCAAGAGAGCGGGACGAGAGTCAGCGTACTCTCGTCCCGCTCCTCATTGGGGCCGTTTGTCGTCGATGTGCGTGTCGACCTACGTCACCGGCTCTGGGTAAACTCACCTACCTGAGGAAAGCCTCAACGGAGTCGCGGGTTCTCACCCGAGTTGTAGATCGGTGGTGCCGGTGCGGGCCGACCTGCGGATTCCGAGGAACCGACTATCCGCCCATCGCTCACCCCTCGGCGCATAAGGGTTCTTTCGCTCCGGGACCGTTGGCGGCCCCACTCCACGGGGTACGCCCACCCGACACCGCCGCGCGGCGGCTTCGGCTAGCGTTACCGCGCACGATCTGCGGCTTCTCCGTAGTTCCCCACGCGGGATCATGAGTCGTTACCGCTCGTCACAGTCGACGCCAAGGAGAACCTCATGTCCCGAATCCATCGACCCGCCCGGCCGCGCCGTTCGCGTCGTGCCGTGCTCGCGCTCGCCTCCGTTGCGGTCGTCGGAGTCGCGCTGGCCGCGTGCGCTCCTCCCGGTTCATCCGCACCCGCCGCATCGGATCCTGCCGGTCCTGTCTCGACCCAGCTGACCAGCGAGGAGGTCACCCTGCAGATCCTGTCCAACACCGAGATGGGTGAAGCTCTGAAGACGATCGGCGAGGCGTTCACGGAGCAGCACCCGAACGTCACGTTCGATGTGGTCGCTGAGGCCAACGCGAACGTCGCGACGAATCTGTCTCGGATCCTCACCCGCGATACCCCGCCCGACGTCATCTTCATTCCCACCATCGCGCAGCCCGCGAAGGACGGCCTGCTGACGAACCTCGATCCCTACTTCGACGCCTACGGGTGGGACACCTGGTCGCAGGGCCTGCTCGACATCAACCGCGTCGGCCCCGACGGACAGCGCGGTTCCGGTCCGCTCTACGCGGTCGGGATCGGCAACAACGTCACCGGCGTCTTCTACAACAAAGAGATCGCCGAGCAGGTGGGCATGACCGAGCCGCCGAAGACGTTCGACGATATGGAAGCCGCCGCTGAAGAGGCCGTTGCGGCCGGATACCTCGGATTCTCGGTCGCTGCCAAGGATGCCGGCACGCCCCTGCTGCTGCAGCAGGTGCAGAACTCGTTCGGCAATGCTCCCGAGATCAGTGCTTGGAGCGCTCAGGAGCCCGGGGCCACGTTCGACCAGCCCGCAATGGTCGATGCGGCGGCAAAGCTGCAGGAGTGGAAGGGCAAAGGCGTTATTTCGAAGGATGCCGTGTCGGTCGACTATCCGACCATGATGGGCGACTTCCAGGCCGGCAAATCGTTGTTCGTCGCCGTGGGCGACTGGGAGGCGCAGCGCCTGGTCGCGGCCATGGGGGACAACGTGGGGTTCTTCCTCATGCCCAACCAAGACGCGGACGCCAAGCAGTACGCGATGGCGTTCCCCTCGAACCACGCCATCCCCGCCGGCGCGAAGAACAAGGATGTCGCCGCGTACTTCCTCAACTGGCTGGGAACCGACGAGGTCGGACGGCAATTGATCGTGGATACGATCGGCAGCTCGCCGGCCGGGCCGACCGACCTGCCCGCACCCGTGACCGACGTGCCACTGATCCAAGAGACCTCGGCAGCATTCGAGCAGGTGCTTCGCGAGGACGGCGCCGTGGACTCGTTCACGAACGTCAGCCAGGCATTCACGCTGTCCACCCTCAACGGACTGATGCAGTCGATGATGCTCGGCTCGAAGACGCCGCAAGACTTCGTCGACTCGGTGCAGGCCGCCTATGAGTCGGAGTTGATGAACTGATGAGCAGCCGGGGAGGACTCCTGCAACGGGGGATCAACAGACGGCGCACTCTGATGAGCTTGCTCTTCATCGCGCCCGCGGCCGCGCTCTACGGCTGGCTCGTGCTGGGCTCGTTCGCGAAGGCCGCTCAGTTCTCCCTCTACGACTGGAATGGCATCGGCACCGCCACCTTCGTGGGGCTGCAGAACTATGTCGACGTATTCTCCTCCCCGGCTCGCCTCATCTCGTTGCTGCATGCATTCGAGCTCATGGTGTTCTTCACCGGGGTGACCCTGACCCTCGGCCTTCTCGCCGCGGTGCTCACCCGCGGTGCGGCCAAGCGGCGAGGATCGGGCGTCACCCGGGCCATCCTGTTCATGCCCCAGGTGATCCCGATCGTGGCGGCTGCCATCGGATGGAGCTGGATCTACTCCCGAGAGGGGGCTGTGAACCAGATCCTCACCGCGACGGGTCTGGGGGCGGTCACCCGGCCTTGGCTCGCCGACCCCGCCACCGCGCTCATCGCCGTCGGCTTCATCGGCACCTGGGCTCTGCTGGGCCTGGTGACGTTGCTGCTGACCGCTGGCATCAGCAAGATCGATCCCGCCCTGTACGAGGCGGTCCGCATCGATGGGGCGAACCCGTTTCAGGAGCTCTTCGCCGTGACCCTTCCCGGACTGCGCCGTGAGCTCGTGGTGAGCGCGACCCTCACTGTCATCGCGGCACTCGCGGCATTCGACATCATCTACATCACAACGCAGGGCGGTCCGGAACGGGCGACGACAGTGCCCGGTATCGACATCTTCTTCATGGCCTTCGGTGAACAGAAGGTCGGCGGCGCGGCAGCCATGGGCATCGTGCTGATGGCCGTCGTGCTCGTGGTCATCCTGCCGCTCCAGCGTCTCGCAGCAAAGGACTGACCCGTGCGCATCTCCCGTACCGAACGTGTGTTCAGCGCCGTCGTCCTCGTCGCCCTGGTGCTCTTCACCCTCCTCCCCTTCGTCGCCCTCCTGTCGGTCGCCCTCTCGCCGCCGAACACGCTCCCCTCGGGGATCTCGTTCCTGCGCGAGTTGCACTGGGAGAACTTCGCGACGGCCTTCGAATTGTCGCAATTCCCGACCCTTATGGTCTCCAGTGCGACGCTGGTGTTGATCGTCGTCCCGTTGGTCGTGTTGTGTGCGACCATGGCGGCCTACTCGCTGACGTGGCTGCGCGTGCCGTTCGCGGGAGTTCTCTTCATCGTGTTCCTGCTCGGATTGACGATCCCCTTCGAGAGTCTCATCACGCCGCTGTACCTGACGATGCGTGAACTGAACCTGACCAACACGGTGTGGAGCGTCGCGCTGCCGCTCGCGGCGATCCAGATTCCCTTCGGAATCTTCTGGATGCGCGCCCACTTCCTCGGCATGCCTGCCGAGCTGGAAGAAGCCGCTCAACTCGATGGCGCCGGCCCCATCCGTACGTTCTTCCAGGTGCAGCTGCCGCTCGCCCGTCCGGCCATCTCGACGATGGTCATCCTCAGCTTCCTGTGGACGTGGAACCACTTCATCCTCACGCTGGTGATGATCGACGATCCCGCCAGGCGCACGGTGGGCGGTGCGCTCGCCGGGTTCCAGGGCGCGCAGGCCACGGACGTCGTCATGCTGTGCGCGGCCGCATTGCTGATGATGGTTCCGACTCTGCTCGTGTTCATCGTGTTCCAACGGCAGTTCACGGCGGCTCTTCTGCAAGGCTCGGTGAAAGGATGACCCTCGAGGAGGCAACCGTGACCAGCGACGTTCCCGTCCGCCCCGCCTATGATGCCGAGCTCGCCAGTTCACTCCGGGCAGCCGGCGGGCCGTATGTCCTGGACTTCGACGATATCGACCTCCTCCAGAAAATTCAGGCCAACGTCCGCGCGACATCAGACGTGTCACGCGGCGAGCTCGAGGCACTGGGTCTGGTGGTCCTCGACCATCATGCGTTGGCCCACGACGGTTACCGCGTCCCGCTGCATCACGTGTTCTCGCCGTCCTCGAGCTCGCCACGCCCATGCATCATCTACATCCACGGGGGCGGGATGATCATGGGGACGCCCTGGGACGGCGTCACGGACTTCCCGAGGTGGATCGCCGACTTCGGCGTGAGCGTCGTGACCGTCGACTATCGCCTGGCCCCGACCGCCAAGGCGCCCACGCTCGTCGAGGACTGCTACGCGGCGTTGCGTCACGTGCATGCCAGCGCCGCCGAGTGGGGCATTGATCCCGCGGCGATCGTCGTAGCGGGTATGAGCGCCGGGGGCGGGCTTGCCGCGGGCACGGCCGTGCTCGCACGGGACCGCGGCGGACCAGCGCTGCGCGGGCAGCTGCTTATGGCCCCGATGCTCGACCCTGACAGCGACGGTGACTCGATGCGCCAGCAGCCCTCCGGGCCCTGGAACCGTGAAGAGAATTCTGCTGCGTGGAAGATGGTGCTCGACGGGGTCCCCGAGAACGAGGTCGGATGCAACGCGCCCGGCCGTGTCCCGCGGCTGGGTGACCTGCCCCCGGCGCTGCTCGAGGTCGGTTCGGCCGAGATCTTCCGCACGGAGGTCATCGATTATGCTGGTCGCATCTGGCAGGTCGGCGGGGATGCCGAGTTGCACGTGTGGAGCGGGGGGTTCCACGGTTTTCAGAGCTACCCCCACGCGGCGGTGACCCAGGCGGCGATCGAGTCACGGCGCAACTGGCTGGGCCGGCTGTTCGGATATGGACCGCAGGAGGCGACGCAGCATGAGAGATCTGCTGGCGCGACTGGCGCAGAACGATGAAGACGCCTCCGCCGCGCTGAGAGTACTTGACTACTTCGACGCACTCGACGACCGGGCCGGTGGCCCCGAGACTTACCTGCGCGGCGCAGCGGCGTTGAGCGCGTCCGCGGTCGGCATGGTGCTCAACGAGCGGCGTCTGACACTCCGGATCGCCCCGAACGGTGAGCGACTGCGCGCCGACCGCAGCTTCGAACCCTCCGAAGAGTGGCTCCAGCGCACGCTTGCATCGTCCTCGAGCAACCGAGTCTGGGTCGAGACGCACGAGCGCAGCACTTTCCATGAGCTCATCCTGGAGCGCGTCGAACAGGGCGTGAACCGATGGACGGGCCGCATGGAGGCGCTCACTCCCGAACCGGCTCAGGCGTGGTCGGTCTTGTTGAACGATCCCGTGCCCGGCGAGCGGCGCCATCAACTGTTCGCGGCGCTTCGCTTGGATACCGCGCGCCGCTATCAGGTCGTCGCCCAAGTGCCCCCCGCGCGCACGGACGGACTTCACGCCTACACGACCGTGCAGGGCGTGCAGGTCGGCGCGACGATCCGCCCGGCGCCGTTCGAGATGGAGTACGAGGTCGGCGAGCGTGCACGCTACGGCATCGGCCCGGCTGTCGACGTCGTGGACCTGCTCGATTCGTGGCGACGCGCTGTCGTCGTGCTTCGCCTCGCGCGTCAGGGGGAGGCCCTGCCCTGGGACAAGCTCGGCGTCCTGGCGCCACTGTTCCTGCGCGCCAAGACCGATGAGTTGCTCGCCGAGCCGATCGTCAATGCGATCGACTCGGAGAACATGCCCTGGCTCGATGAGACCGTCACCGCGGTCACCCAGACCGGTTCCGTCCGCGGCGCTGCCGACCTGCTGGGGCTGCATCACTCCACGGTGCAGAAGCGCATCGACAAGCTGCAGCACCACTTCAACCTCAACCTCGCCAACTCGCGGCACGTGTATCACCTGTGGCTCGCCTGCGCCGCGTACCGGTTCGCCTCCTTCGGCACGCCTGAGAACATGGCCACCGAGGTGCGCCTGGCTCCGCGACCCTTCGACGTCCCACCGGACGCCTGAGACGGATGCACTCAGGACGAGAAGACCAGCTCCTCCTGAGCATCCCCGCGACGAGTCGTGATGCGAAAAGCAAGACCGGGGAAGTCGGCGACCAGCGCGACGGAGCATGAGGCATCCGACCATGTCAATCGCAGAACGCCGGCGCCCTCCTCGATGACCGTGAACGCGCCGCCGAAGGCCGGGAACGTGTTGCGGAACCGCAGCACCTCCAAGAACTTCTGGATCTGCGGCTTGCCGACCCGCTCGGCGATCTCGTCCAGCGTGTAGTCATGGCGGTTGGCGCTGCGCGGATCGCGCGCGGCCTCCAGCGCCTCGAGGTCGTTCACACCGAACAGCGCACCGACGTAATAGACCTGCGGGATGCCGGGAACGAACAGCTGAAACACCCGCGCGAGGAGGTATGCCGTGTCGTCCTCGCCCACCGCGGAGTAGTACGACGACATCAATTGGTACTTCTGCGCGCCAGCAGCCCCCTTGCGGATCACGGACGCGGGCAGCGGCACGACCTCGCGCAGCACGGCCGTCTCGGAGTTGACGCGATCCGAGACCAACTCGATCTCGTCTTCGGTGAGCAGTCCCACCACGTCGACGACGCCGATTCCGTCATGGGTGTCGAGCGTCGTGAACTGCTTGCGCGGACAGATCTCGAGCCAATGCAGAAGTCGGTCGGACCGACCGGTGAACAACGCGTGCAGCGTCAGCATCGGCAGGGCGAAGTCGTAGACCCAGTGACCCTTCTCGGCCATCTTCAACTGAATCCCGTAGTTCTCATGGATCTCGGGCAGCATCTCCGTCCCGCGGGCGCGCAACGGCTCCATGCCGATCTCGAGCACTTCCCACACTTCGGGTTCCACGAAGAAGCAACTGGTTCCGGGCCGCTTGGAGGCATACGCGAACGCGTCGAAGCGAACGATCGCGACGCGCTCGGCGAGCATGCCGAGGTTGCGTGCGAAGTACTCCTGCGTGACCGGCTGCCACGGATCGATGTCGATCTGCTCGGCGAAGAACGTGTTCCAGAGGCGGACGACGCGGCCGTCGTCGCGGGTGAATTCCAAGAACGGGCCATTCGGCTTGCGCCGATACAGCGCCGCCATCTCGTCTTCCGTCGCATCGCCATCGGGCCAGAACTCGTCCCAGTGGATGAACATCTTCCGGAAGGGCGACTCGTCGCCTCGGCGCATGTAGTCGACGAATTCGCGAGAGCGGATCGACGCGTGGTTGATCATGAAGTCGGCCATCAGATAGTGGTCGCGTCCGATGTCGTCGATGTCGGACCAGTCGCCGAAGGCGGGGTCGACGATGTCGTACTCGACAACCGCGAATCCCCGGTCCCCCGACGATGGGAAGAACGGCAGGATGTGCACACCTCCGAAGGCGCCGGCGAAGTGTGTGCGCAGGGTGCGGGCCAACGCCTTGAGGTCACCTCCGAGACTGTCGGCGTAGGTGATGAGCATCGCTTGGTTCACGACGGGCAGCATGGTGGGTTCCGATCCGGGTGGGTAGGGGTCACTCGTCGAGTTCGACGAGAGGTTCGGCGTGGCCGGGGCCCCGGGAGCCGCGTCCGAAGAGCAGGAAGACCAGCAGGCCGATTCCGATCGGCACGATCAGGACGAGATACATCATCGAATACGCGTCCGAGGTCGCGGCGCCGGCATCCATGCTCGCCGTCACGATCCAGCCCGCCGCGACAGGTAGCAGAAGATAGCCGAGGTCGATTCCGATGTAGTTCGTGTTGCTGGCTACGCCTCGCCGTTCCGGGCTGACAGACATGAGCGACAGGGTTTGGATGGCCGGCTGGCAGATCCCGTAACCGAGCGCCGAGATCGCGCCGGCGATCAGGAAGCCCGTGAGAGTCGTCACCTGACTGATCACGATGAAGGACACCGCGAACATGAGCAGTCCGGGCACGATGACCACCGTGAGACCGTAGGTGTCGGCAAGACGCCCCGCCAGCGGCCGCGACAGCAGGATGAACACCGCGTACGCGGCGAAGAACAGCCCGATCTGAGCGACGCCGCGCGCTTCGCCGTACAGCACGATGAACGCGTTCACACCCGAGAAGGCTCCGGCGAGGCAGAGCATCACCGTCGCCGGGACGATCGCCTCGACCGCAATGAAGGATCGCCAGCCGAAACGCTGCTCGGCAGCCGGCCCGGGCCTCGGCGAGCGGATGAACCCGGCCGCGACCGCGGCGCCCAGCAGCAGGACCGCGCCCAGGAGGAAGGACGGGAGGGACCCGAACGTCTCCAGCAGCCACAGGCCGACCGACGGCCCCACGGCGGTGCTGACAGCCTGGCCCAGCGAGAAGACGCCGATGCCCTGCGCCATCCGCGACGCGGGCAGGGCGTTGCTGGCCAGGGCCAGCGTCACCGGTGCGAGGAAGCCCATGGCTGCGCCGTGGAGAAGGCGGGCGGCGATCAGCACCGGGATACTGTCGGAGATTCCGTAGAGCACGAAGGCGACGATGATCAGGGCGAGCGTGCCCATCAGAAGGTACGAGTGCCGCACCTTCAGCGTGGCCCATCCCACCGCCGGCCGCACCGCGAGGGCGGTCACGGCGAAGATCCCTGTGACGACGCCGACCGTGATCGACGTGGCGCCGAGCGACACGGCGAGTTTGGGAATCAGGGAAATGGTCATGAACTGCGCGAAGGTGATGACGAGATTGATCGCGAAAAGCGCGACGAAAGGCCCCGTCCAGATGCGGGGCGAGCCACCGGCGCGCGTCATCACGACATACCTCGCACGTTCAGCCTCCCTGGGCGCCATGGTGTTCAGCGCTCCCCCAAGCCATCCTGATGCGCACTGCGGGTGCCGCTGAGCCGCCCCTCGACCGCAATCGCGGTCGTAGAATCCGCCACCCGGCGGCTGACACGGCCGAGGGTCACTGGGCATAGTGTTCTTACGGCCACGACGGCATCGCACCCGAGCCGGCCGCACCAGCTCGAGGAGGACAGATGGCACTGCTGACGATGAACATGGCGAGCAAGCACCTGCGCGTGAATCAGGAGTTCAGCGTGATCCTGCCCGACATGCCGAGGGAGGGAGAGCCGGCGGAGTTCTATGGTGCGACCACCGATCTGCCCGTCGTCTGGCTGCTGCACGGCACCTACGGTGACCACACCGATTGGGTGCGCAAGACGAACGTCGAGCGGTACGCCACCGAAAAGCGGGTCGCGGTGGTCATGCCGAGCGCGATGAACACCAGCTACGCCAACTGGAGCCGCGCGATGCTCGGCTATAACATGTACGACTACCTGCTCGACGAGTTGATGCCATTGGTGCACAACTGGTTCCCGGTCTCGAGTCGACGTGAAGACAACTTCATCGCCGGACTGTCCATGGGCGGCCGGGGAACCATCACGTACGCGGTCAACAATCCGGAGCGCTTCGCTGCGGCGGCAGCGCTGTCCGCTTCGCCGCGCGATTTTGCCACGCTCACGCCGGAGTACCTGGCGTCGGACGGCCCTGTCGCCGAGCGCTTCTCGCGGTCGATCGAAAACGCCGGCGGGTTGGACGCGTTCCTCGCTTCGCCGGACAACACCTGGCGCGTCATCGACGAGCGCGCCGCATCCGGGGAGCTGCCGCGCCTGCTCTTCGCGTGCGGGGCCGACGACGACTACGTCATGGATGACCTGCGTCCGTTCCGCGCTCACGCCGAGCAGATAGGCCTCGACGCCGAGTTCCTCGTCCGCGACGGCTACGCGCACGAATGGGACTTCTGGGATGTGGCGGTGCGCGACGCGTTCGAGTTCTTCGGGCTGCGCGACATCGACCACGACGCGGTCTGAGCGAGTCGGCATGAACTCCGCCATCCGTCTTCTGCCCGGGACGCCGGACGACGCCAATCGCGACTACCTCCCGGAGTCGCTCAAGCACTCGGACATCGTCGTCAACGAGAACGGCAACAACTCGCAGCCGTATCCCGCAGGGCTGACCGAGCATCGGGAGGTTCTCGTCGACGGCGTCGAGGACACCTGGTACACCTTCGTGCCGAGCGGCTGTCGGCCGGGTGTTGCCCTGCCGCTCGTGATCTCGCTGCACGGCGGCCTCATGACCGGCTGGGGGCAGGCCGTCTACTCGTCGTGGACGGCGGTCGCCGAGCGCGAGGGCTTCGTTGTGGTCTTTCCCGACGCGCACGAGCGACGGATGTGGGCGATCGATGTCGCGGCGGAGCATGTCGCCAGAATGACCAGGCCCAACCCGGAAGGCCTCTACTTGCCCGCACCCGCGGCATCCGTCGAGGCCAATCATGACCTGCAGTTCGTGCGCGCGCTCATCGAGCGGATGGCTCAAGAGTACGACATCGATCGCGAGCGGATCTTCGTGCATGGCATGTCGGCGGGAAACATCATGGCCTCGCAGTTCGCGCGACATTTGGGTGGTGTCCTGGCGGGTGTCGCGGGGTCGGGGGGTCCCACCGACCCCGCGATGCTGTTCGACGCCGACGGCGAGATCATCAATGAAGCGGGCCCCCTGGCCGTGTGGGAGTCGCGCCTGGATCTCGATCTGGCGGGCACGTACTACTCGGACGACATCCCCTCGGTGGTCGTCGCCAATCGCAACTATTGGCTGCGCCTGAACGGCGTGACCGATCCGCCCGTGATCGCGGTGAGGGGTACGGACAACTTCGCCTTCTATCGCGGTGCGCATGCCGACGTGGTGTTCCGTGACGTGCACAACCGCGACCACGGCCAGACCTTCGACGACGCCGAGCTGGTCTGGGACCACTTGTTCTCCGGGGTTCGCCGCGACGCGGACGGGTCGATCGTCCGCGACGAGTCGTTGCTGCCGCGCACCGGGGATCCATTTGCTCTCGCCGTCGCGGCGGGGCGCGCCAAGGCGTGGGTGTCGGGTCGGAGAGTGCCGATGTCGACCCCGGCCTTCGTCTGGGACTCGGTCCAGTACCACGGCCGGGGCGGATCGACGCTGTCCCGCGGCAGCTACGTGTTCGCGCCGATCGATCTGCTCGCGGAGGTCTTCGACGCGACACTCGCTGACGACGACGATGGGCGAGTCGCGGAGCTCACGCTTAAGGACGGACGCACGCTACAGTTCGCCCGTGGAGCCATCGGCTGCGTGGTCGATGGGCGCATCACAGCGATGCTCGCGGAAGCGGTCTGGCGAGATGGCGTTCTCTGCCTTCCCGTGCAGTGGCTCGCCGAAGCCATCCTCGACTTCCGAGCCTCCACACATTCCGGCGTCGTGTACGTAACTGATCACCACTCGCAGCTGTCAGGAAACATGGCCCGCCTGATCGCCGATCTCCTGCTATCTCACGAGTAAGCCCGTCAGAGTGGCCAGTCTTGACACTTCAGATGAGACAGGATCGGCAACGAGTCGATCCCAATCTCCGCCAACTTCCGCCTGCGGTGGGGGCGCTTCACCCGTGCCGCCCTTGATCTCCCCCGCGGGAGGCTCAATGACGTCCCGAGATTCCTAGGGACCTAAAGGTTGCAGTCCACTGCTCGGAATCGGGTTTCTCCCCATGCACGTCCGCAACACCGCCAGCCGCGCCGGAACGGAATCCCGCGTGAATACCGCGTCCCAGCAAGTGTTCGCGTCATCGTTCCAGGGACAAACCGTCGGCCAACGGAACTCGAGTGTCGGAAACCCCAGAGTGATCGTGCGCCGACTGACCCATCAGGCTCTGGCCAGAGCGACCGCCATCGACGTGTAGGCGGCCGCCGTACTGGCGAGTAAGCTCCGAGTACTCGTCGGCTCGCGCTTCGTACTGCGCAACGAGCTCCGCACGCGCGTTCGTCAACGAATCGACTTCTGCACCACTCTTGCGGCCATGCGCCGACGAATCCTTCGCCGCGATACGGGCATCCGTCTCGAGAAGCTTCGCCATTGCGGCACGGATCGAAATATCCTGACGCACGAGCCGGTCACCCAATCCGGGCACCGGACCCCTCACGGGATCACCCACTCGCGCCGCCCGCCCGAGTTCGATCCGCGCCGCCCGAATCGAGTCCTCGATACTCACCTCTGGAATACCGCGCATCATGCTGTCGGCAGTCTGATCCAGCGCTTCCGCATCCGTGCGCGCAACAGTGATCGCCACGTTGTGTGCCCGACCGCGAGTCATCCCGACGTAGAGGCCCGCTGCGTCGACGCCAGGCCCGACGATCGCGGCATCCGTCGTCTCCCCTTGAATGCCGCGCACCGTCGACGCGTATGCGAGGTGCACATGCTCGGCGGTGTACTCATGCGCGACCGTGCAGGTATCGCCGCTGTCGCCGAGGCTCACGAGCTCCACTCCCCGTGGCCCGATGTTGCGGATGACCCAGACTGCTCGATTCTCGACGCCCGTCCGTCGATCGTTGCGACGAGTCTGGACAATGTCGCCCTCCAGAAGTCGCTGCTCCCGCTGCCCGACGACGATGCGCGTGTCACCCAACTGTCCGCGGTCGAGGCGACGCTGCTGGATCCTCTCGTTGATCGCATCGGCTTCCTCGTTGCTGCTGGTGACCAACGCCACGCGACCGTTGTTGGCAGCCCATCGGAAGTAGGCATCGATCATTTCCTCTCGCGCCTGGTCGTGATCGGAGACGCGACGAATCAAACCACGCCCGTCGAGTTCGGCGGCGACGGCGAGAGCCACGTCCTTGGATGCCGGCTCCCGCATCCGCAGCGTCAGCGCCGCGTAGTCCGGATCCATGAATCGATGCACCGCCGTCAGCTCCACGACCGCGGTCGCCCGACGCGTCATCGAAGCCATTGCCCCGGAATGCCCAACCGGACGTGCTTGGAGATGATCTCCGACCATCGCGACGCCGGCTCCCGTCTCGTCCGCGACGGTCGCCAGCGCCGTCGCAGTCTGCAGGTCGACCATGCCCGCCTCGTCCACCACCACCCGATCACCTCCAGCCAGCAGGAACCGTCGAGGTCCGGCGAACTCGATCCCCGTCGCGGGATCGACGTCGCCTACAGCGAGGCGACTCCACGCTTCGGCTCCCGCCTGGTCTCGCCCCCAGCGGAACCCGTGATCGGCGAGGAGCGCGTGCAGGCTCGACGCGGAAGTACCGATCTCACGCTCGGCGACGGATGCCGCTTTCTTGGTCGGCGCGACCACCAGCATCCGATACCCCTGCCGCGCGATTGCTACTTTCGCGACCCGCAGCATCGTTGTCTTCCCCGCGCCAGCCGGCCCCGTCACCGATACCAGTCGATCGGTCCCCGCAATCGCCGCCGCGGCCTGCACCTGTCGCTCATCGAGCACGACGTACTCGTCGAGGACCTGAGCGGCGATCCGAACGATCACGTCACTGCCGATGGCCTCGCCCGCACGGCTCAGCGCGTCGAACCGTGCGCCCAGCTCGACTTTCAGCCGAGCGGTCGTGGACGCCATGTATGCCTTCACGTGCGCTGGGCGCTCTGCCTCATCTTTCAATAAGTCGGTGGCCAATCTGAGGGCGCGGTCGATGACATCGTCGATCACTCGTTGCAGGTGATCGCGCGGGGCGACGACGCCGCAACCCGCGAGCGCACGCGTCGCGCCAGCTCTGACGTCGAACAGGCTGAACCTTCCTCCGCAACACGCTGACCGCGCATCCGCCTCGACGATCGCTTGCGCTGCTAGCAAGTCAAGATCCAGACCTTCGACAGAGACCGCGCGAAATGGTACCTCGCGACGGGCGCGCAACAGGTCAGAATCTATCGCGCCAAGCTCACCGGCGATGAGTTTCTCCCATGCCGTCTCGTCCAGGTCGCCGGGCTTGTTCGGTCGGGCTCTCGCCCACGCGAGCCGGTCGATCCGGTGCACCTGGTCAGGACTCGGCTCCTGTCCCGGATACTCCCGCCGCCAGGCCACGAGCAGCATGGACCGGTTCGATTCGATCTGCGTCGACCGGCGCGACAGCGGGCGCACCGCATGGGCGAGTGCTGCGATCTCGCCCTCGGAGTTGAGCGAGTACCCGTGGCGGGCGAGTGCGGCCATCCATTCCGGATCGGTGCGTGCAGCGAGTTCGCCTTCGGCGTTGATGACGGTATGCAACCTCATCGCCACGCGAGAGTCGACGTTAGACCATTGGCCGTCGTCGCCCTGTACCTTGACGTTCAGCCACAGGTGCCGGTGGATGTGCGGGTCCAACGCCCGTGAACGTCGATGCTGTAGTTCGACGACCTCGATGCGGTGGAGGGACTCACGGATGCGCCCACCGGCGCCGCGCCGCGCATTCAGTTCTCGCTGCCAGATTGTGATGATCCGATCCCGGAGGCGGTCCTGTAGGAGTTCGAGCTCTCGCGCGAGGTCTTCGTTGATCAGTGCGGCGATGCTGTACGACTTCGGAGCGTTGATGGTCCCGTCGAGGATCAGATCCGCGTCCGGGGAACTTAGGTCGCGTCCGCGGAGCTCACCGGTATCTGGATCGCGGCCCTCGACCCAGCGGCGCAGCTGGGTCTCGTCGAGCGCGTCGATTGTGATGATTCCCGCTTCGACCGTGAAACGGGTGACGCCAACCGATGCGGCGGCGCTGTAGCCGGCAAGCGCATTGACTCCCGTCGCTTCGCGGAGGTGGGAGTCACACGAGCCCTTGAGCGCGTACCCGAGCGCCTGTCGAACACCCTGCGATCCGACACCCCGTTTCCAGCGCTCGAGACCTCCTCGCACACATCCACACTACGCCGTTCTTGCTCAACTCAAAACGAGTTCCACAGAAAGTGCCTGCGTGCATTCGTGAATTCGTGAATTCGTGAATTCACGAATTCGTGATGCTCAGATCCATGAGGAGAAGCCATGACCGCGGATGAGCCCAACCCGTGGGCGAGAATCGTTGGCCCTTGTTACACGATATTGAGCATGGCCCGCACCCTCGGGGCAGAGGCAGAGGTCATGGAGGCTGGGAACAATCTACGACTCCTCATGCTGCACAACGATGACGACGTCTATCTCTTCCCGTCGTTCCGGCTACTGGGCGGCAAGGTGGTCGAAGTGCTGCAGGAGGTGCTTCTCGTCCTTCAGGCCAGGGTGAAATCGCCGTGGGCATGGGCGCAGTGGTTGAACGTCACGCTTCTCGATGAGGACGCGCCCCGCAACATCACGCTGCTCTACGAGTGGCGCCTCGAGGAGGAGTTACGGGACGCGCGAAACGACGCCTGGGTGTGGAGTCAATGAGGTTAAGTTGGACTGGCGATTTCTCGACTCCATCAGATGGGTTGACCGAACCGCGGCCCCGTCGCTAGGGGCGATGGCGGACGCTGATCACCACAGCCACCACCGGCGACCGTACATCGAGCCAGACTTTCCGCCAGCGGAAATCTATCGGTCAGGTCATGCGCCAGTTGCCGCGGGCGCCTCAACGTCCGCTCCGGAATCTGCCATCTGTGCGGCAGAGGCTCGGTTTGCCGGCTCAGGCCGCCGAACGAAGTCGCGCCAGTAACCGGCGTAAAGGGAATCGAATCCTTCTCGGAACCTCAGCATCTCGTTCGGTGCGGCGAAGACGGCACCCTGCATCAAGTACACCTTGCGGTGCAGTGAAGGCATCCCGAGCAGCTCGTAACTGGAGGGACCCGCCACGCGGATCTCCGTGCCGTTCGCAGACAGTAGCGTACTGCTGCGACCCCACTGATCCGTCTCGCTCGAGACCACTTCGAAGGTCACTCGCACGCACCCGATCTGCTCCAAGGAACGGAGCACCTCCCGGGCACGGTCCAAGGCAGAGTTCACTTCCTCTGTGGTGGGGGTCCGCTGCTTGCCTTCCGCGTGGAGCAGGCCGTTGCGGGCACTGAGAATGCCGGAGTCGCCTAGTCGAGTGCTGACGTCACGCAAGGTCTTCCTCAGGGATACCTGCGATGAGGCTGTCAGATCGAGGTAAGGAATCGTGTGTTCGAAGGGAAAACGCTGCAGGTCCGTCTGCTTTACGAACCGCGGGTATTCGTCTTTCTCACGGCGGAAGTCGTCCTCCCGACCCCGCAGGCTTTCGAGGTGGTTAGACAGCCGCATAAACCCTTGCACGAGCTCCGCGAGCACAGGACCCTCGCGCAGGTCGTTGCGCTCCACGCCGTCCTTGCGTTCGACGGAGCTATTGAGCGTCGCGATGGTGAAGTCGCGAGCCGACTGCAGGTGGAACTCGAACGGTCTCCCAGCCATCGAATGGTCAGTGAGGAGCGCCCATGTGGCGAAAATGAGCGAATCGAAGAGGTGGCGTTCGAGTGCGACGAAGTAATTGACGGCGACCTTACGCAGCGCTTCTTCGGCCGAGTCATTGGTCTTGAGCGGAGTGACGACGAACTTCTCCAGGGTGTTGTGGTTCCGCCAATAGGCATCGCGGATGTCCGGCCTACGGTTCGGAACGAAACCCAACTTCCAGAGCATCGCGTCCAGGAAGCTATCGTCATTCCCGCCGATGTTGAGTCCGAGGACC
Organism: Microbacterium sp. LTA6; assembly: GCF_045690355.1. Taxonomy (NCBI): domain Bacteria; kingdom Bacillati; phylum Actinomycetota; class Actinomycetes; order Micrococcales; family Microbacteriaceae; genus Microbacterium; species Microbacterium sp. LTA6. The sequence continues at coordinate 2,021,323 of NZ_CP147855.1, read as the reverse complement.
TCCGCAGCCTTCTTCGCGTTCCCTTCCCTTGAAAGGACCAAGGTTGAGAGGATCTCCCGCGGACTCGCGGTGCGCAGGAAGCTCTCCAACCGCTCCTCCGTGGTCGTTCCCGGGTGTCCGCGGAGTAGCCATGCAAGGTCGTTCATCTCGTCCGCAGACTCGGGATCGAAGAGAGAACGAGCAAGGGACGTGAGACGCAACAGTGTCACGGTTGAGCTACCAGGCATGATCCGATAGCCCATCGAGCTCAGCTCGGACCGAAGTCCCCAAGCGCCGGATCGCGCCCGATGGTTCACGACGGGTTTACGGACCTCACCGTCGGGCACCTCGATCTCACCCTCCTGCACTGCGGCGTCGAGAGCCTCGGCCAGTGCATCGTCGGGTTCGGTGAGAAGGAGGTTCAGGAGACTGGCGCGGTCGAGCTCGGCTGACCACTTATCGACGTCACCGGAGAACCCGAACGACGAAGCCCACGTTCGAGTGCGCCCGTCTGATGTGTCCACGACTCGCTTGAGGAGCTTCCTCAGCTCGGTGTCGTGGAGCCCATCCCCGAGCAGGAACGGCAGCGTGGAGGCGTCGTTGATCTCATACGGGTTGTATCGTTCTTCGATGAGATCCGCCGCGAAGCCGGACCAGTCGGATGGCTCGTTGGCGAACTGACGGAGCATTTTGCTCGCGAGCGGCCGGTGCTGGTTCACTCCAGCCTCGCGACTGGTGGAGAGACCGACGTTGTGGATCGCAGTGCAGGAGATATCGCTGCAGTGCTGCAGCGGGATGTCCGTAGACGGATGGAGATCTCGTTCGAACTCCAGCCGCTGGAGCCCGAACGGGCCGATGAGGTAGTGGCCGTCGTGGAAGACGCCCTGCGGCTTATCTTGGAGCAGTCGCATTGTGTCGCCGTGCTTGAGCTCGTCGCGCTCCTCCGGAAAGAGGGCTACGGCTTCGTCGTAGAGACCGCGCCCGAAGATCATCGGGTACAGGATGCGCTTGTCCCGAATCATCTCGGACACCGCGTCAACGAGCTTGCCCATGTCGATGCGTTCGATATCGATGAGCGGGTCAACGTGGGTCAGCGTCAGCAGACACAGCAGATTCGCGTCCTTGGTTTCGACAGACTCATTGGCGACCAACTGATGCCGAAGCTTCTTGCCTGAATCGGAGAGGACGATCGCACGGTTCAACTCGTCGGATGCTTTGAAGCCCGACGGAATTATGGAGTGAGCCAGAATATGGACCAGAGTGCGCAGATCGAGGAAGCGCTCGCGCCACTCCTCGTCCGGGTAGTCGGCCGCCAGCTCCGTCCGCGTACGTGCACCTGAAGAAGACATCGTAACCCCCGGTCTACGCCCCCTTAGGCGCCCCGATTCACACAGTACATGCGAAGGGAATGATCCTCGCGAGTAACGGCATCGCCCGTCCTCGGGTGCGCTCGCGGAGGTGCACACGATGGCGGACCGCACGAGTGATCACAACGCAGCACGCCACGTTCCATCATTCCACCGGGAACGTCGAGACGTTCGATAATCTGTGCCCGATGCCGTCCGGCGCCACGACCACTCAGAGGAGAGCCATGAACGCCGAGGCGAGCACCCCCGACAATTGGTTCGTCATCGACGCGCCCATCAGCGACGTCGAGAAGGACGCATTCGGTCACAACGACATCGCCGACAACCTCTACCGCATGGTGACTGAGCCAAGCGTGCATCGGCGGATGATTGGCCTGTTCGGCGAGTTTGGTGTCGGTAAGAGCACCATCATCCAGCTTCTCCAGGCGAAGCTCGTTGGGCACAAGAAGCTCCGTGTCGTTCGTATGTCGGCCGAACGTCACGAGCCGGTCGGGTTCCATCGTGCAGCTGTCTATGGGTTCGCGGAGGCGCTCGTCGATGCGGGAGAGATCAAGGCGTCGGACGCAGAGGAAATCCTCGAGCCGCTACGTAGCGCTCAGACCATCACCATCAGCGACCCCGCGAACTCTCCGCTCGGGCGCATCTTTACGAAGTTCCAGGCGAAATTGAAGATGACGCGCACGGGCTTCATCCTGCTCACACTGGCGGTTATCGTCATCGCGCTCATCGCTTCCGGAGCCATCGCCGCGGTTGTAGGAGCGGAGGCTTGGGAGAACCTCCAGAAGTTCGCCGTGCCTCTTTTCACAAGCGCAACTGTCTTCGTCCCATTGATCTGGTTCATTACGAAACTCAGCGGCAGCGAGTTTAATTTCACATCGCTTCTCACTCCTGGCACAAGCGTCACCCAGCGGCCCCGGGTTGAGGCCGCTGACGAGCATGAGCGGGCGTTCGCCACGCTCGCGTCGAAGGCGAAGCACCGCCTTGTTGTGGCTGTCGACGATATCGACCGCCTCTCCAAGCAGCAGATCCTCGAGGCCTTGAACGCCATCCGGAGTTTCCAACTAACCTGCAAGAAAGACCTCCGGCCGGTCTTCATCGTGTCCGTCGCCGAGAAGATCATCCGAGGGGCGCTGGACACCGACGGCAAGTTGGACGGGGAACACGCCCAGGACTTCCTCAACCGGCTCTTCACTCTCCGCCAAGAGGTACCCGTTCACGAGAGTCCAGACCTTCGCGACTACGCCCGCGACGTACTCCGCACGCAGGCGCCGGCACTCGCCGCTAAGCTCGATACGCGCGTGGACGACGTCATCTCGATGCTCGTCTACGAGGACGTCGCCGACCCTCGCCACGTCGTCCGCCTCATCAACGCGTTCAGTAGCGACTACCGCCTCGCGCTCGCACGCGAGAAGCGCGAAGGGCGCCGCTCCCTCCGCGCGGAGGCTGTCACCGCGCACCCAGATGTCCTGGCTCGCGTCGTGGTGTTGAAGACGGATTTTGCGTCGTTCTTCAAGGCGGCGCTGAACGATTTGGCGCTCGTCGATATCGGATCCCGGGCGTCGTCCCTCGGCGAGGGTGACACGGAATTCTCGAAGCTGAGCGCGTTCCCGCAGGCGAAGAATCGGCCCCTCTACAAGTACCTCGCCCGCACTGCTGGATGGGTGCCTGGGAATGTCGATCTGTTCCCGTTCTTCTACCTCGGGCAGGACCGCTTCAGCCTGACGCTCGGGAACGCGGAAGCACGCGAGCTCCGTTCCGCTCTCGCAAACAACCAGTCCGCTGCACTCGCAGACCTTGCCAACGCAGCGCACTCGGCCGGCACCGACGCGGTCGCTCTGTTCCGAGAGCTGCTGGTATCGGTCCTGCGTGAGCTCGAAGACCCCGAGATCACGAACGCCGCATCCGCTGTCATCCAGGCCGCGCAAGCCACCCCCGCACTTCAGGATCAGGAGGTTGCCCGCGCGGTGGCCGCCGCCGCGAACCGCCGGTCCGAAGCTGTGACCGACGTCGCTGGTGCGCTCGTGCTCGCCGAATCCGCGTCCCCGGAGGACGCGAAGACCCTGGTCCGACTTGCGTTGGATGCCTCCGACGTCAACGCTGAAGAAACACTGTGGGGCGGCCGTGCTCAAATTCGCGCCGTGCTCGGCGAGAAGGCGTTTTCGTCCTGGGCGCAAGAGCGGATTGCGCATGTCGATTCGTGGAGCGACGTCGAGCGTTGGACCCGCCAAGACCTCGGTGATGCGTTCGCCGCCACACTTCTTGGACGCGCCGTCGCGTTGGCGTCAGACCCAGGCGAGACCGCTGTCGCGAACGAAGACGACTTCGCGAACGTTGTCGTGATCACATCTCAGGTGTCCGAGCAGATCCCGGTGGCAGACATGAAGGCGCTTCGCGCGGCCGTCGAGGTTGGAGTTGACACTCTCGAATCGGCAATCGCACTCGAAAGCACGCGCGCGTACACGTTCACGGATCAACAGCTCGCTGAAGTTCTCCAATCGGCGGCGACTGCCCAGAAGTCGCTCGCCGACGACGCGGAACCGGTGCGCGAGATGCAGGACGGCCTGGTGGCGGTCACGATCCGCACGACTACCCAGAATCCGGAGTACGGGTACTGGAAGAACGCGACCAACCCGCACTCCGTTGCCAGCGTCGGATCGTCGCTGCTGGCCGGGTGGGTCGACGCCGATACCTACCCGGCATCTCTCGCCCTTCCGACCCTCACCGCGATGGTCACGCAGGGGGCAAAGACACACACGTCCCTCGCGAAAGCTCTCATCGACGCCTGGATCCGCAACCCTGGGGGCATCGACGCAGAGGGTGTCTCATACGGGGGAACTGTTCAAAGCATGTGCGCGCTTCTCCCGCAGATGGAAGAGACCGCGTCCACCGCCGTAGTCGATGCCTGGGTGGCAGCGCTCGGAGATGAGGACACCCGCGCGTTCGTCTCAGGTATCGCCCCACACATCCTGACGGCAAGGGCACCGACCGAGTGGGGCGACAAGGCGATGGCGCAGCTTGTCCCAATGTTCCAGCGTTCCATCGACTACAGCACCGACGCCACAGAAGCGGCAGCCTTCGTCATGGCGACCGGGCGCGTCTCCGTGGACTGCGAGCGGGAGTTGCTCGATGCGTTCGGGAGGATCCTTCCTTACGGTGGGGCGCACGAGGTGCGGGCCCTCACCTCGCTTGCGCAGATGCCATGGTCCGAGGAGCTGTCGGCTGAGGTGGCGGCGACCGTGACACCATTCGTGGAGGAGGCCCCCGAAGCGGACTACTGGGCTCTGTTCGACCTATTCGATAATCGCGGACTCGTGGACGCGAGTTTCACCGCGCACATCGACACGCACCTAGACGCTGACGAGCCGACGGAAGCGATGAAGACACGCGCTCAGCCGCTGGCCCGTGTGCTGCCGCTCGAGAAGGCTTTGGAGCTCGCGCTATCTGCCGAATCGGAGGACGCGATGGCCGCCGTCGCAGCCCGTGGGCTCGAGGCCAGCGAGGCGGACCCGGCTGTCGCTGGACTACTGCGGAGGATCGCTGTCCTTCAGCCGCCAGTTCCGGCGCGGGCGTCGTTCGCACGTGCGTTTGCCTCGGCGGACTACGACGTCTACATGGGCGCTGTCCGCATCCTGCTCGCCGACACCCTCGATGTTGGCGGGACGGGCGACCAGCACCTGTGGGCGTTCATCACGATTCCGCTCCATATGGCCGAACGTGCCGACATCTGGGCGGAGGTCGAGTCGAAGCTCACCTCATCCGCGCAGCAAGCTTCAGCCGCATCCATCACTCTCGCCGCCACCAGCACAGATGGTGAGTTCGACCAACTCGTGGCGAAGACCGTCGGGGGCGCGATGCTCCATTGGATATCCGAGGAGCCGAGCACTGCAGTTGCCGCCACCCTGGGGGCTGCGCTGCGCCCGGGGAAGATGTCGCGTGCCGCGGCTCGTAAGCCTGCTAGTCGGAACTGGCGTATCGGCGAGAAGAAGGCCGCCGCGTCCGCCGCGTTGAAGGCACTCCGCTAGGTCAGCAAGAGACGCTTCTTTTCATCGCATATCGACGGCTGCTGTTGCGCGTCCTTCACGATCCGCTCCCAGTTTCGCGCCGACCCGGCGGATGCCGGCCGCGTCCGCACCACGGCGGTCGACGCGTGCGCGATGAGTGCTGTGCATCAAATGTCCACCAGCCGAAAAGGACGTGGGTTTCGACGTTCTTAGCGCAGCCGTGGCATGGGCCGATGCCCTGTCAGACACGCCCTAGGTCCGCGTCGTCAGGCGTGGTGCGAGCGGCCGGGTATGGGTGTAACTGAGGCGCGGCCGAACGAGTAGAGCGGAAGGGAAGGCTCTCGCAATCGGAGGTCGGATCGGCGACATTGCTGCGGCCACGGGCTCTTGTAGAGCAGACGATTGCGGAGTTCGGCCGCCGCTGCCGTGACTGCTTCCCCTATTGCTCTGTCCTACTCGTGTAACGGGGCGACTACCATCGTGACCTTCTCGGGTTGGAGTGGGTCAGCACATCGGCGTGGTCTTCGAGCTCGACGGAACTAAGTGGTTGGTCGAGGAGCGCAGTCCCCGATTTGAGCGGCAGAACCCAGACTAGAGCCGGTAATCTGGCAACAAGGAGGCAGGATTGGCCGCAATCTCGGCATGGCGGACAAGCGACGCAGTCACCTTCGACGTGATGCGGGAGTCGGCGACGACCCTGATCGCCCTGTTGCTGCGGTCGGGCGCACAAGATCCGCGAACTGCTGATCACGCGCGAGCTGAGATCGCGGCCTGGCGGACCGATATTCTCACCGTCGACGCGTACGACCGCGCCGCCGTCGCCGCCCTGGCCACACGGATTGAAACCCGCTCCCGCGAACTCGACGGAGAGACTTCTTGAGCGACTGGGAACTTAGCGACGACGAACGCGAGCGGATTCTGCAGCGCGACATCCTGCCGCTCTATTTCGCAACGAAGGTTGCAAGCGATGATCCAACGCTCGTCTTGCTGAGCGGTCAACCGGGGGCTGGCCGGTCTCGGGCGATCGGGCAGATAGCCACAGCACCCGGGGCCTATATCGCCACGCTGAACGGCGAGGATCTTAGAGCGTTCCATCCGCATTTCCTCAAGCTTGTTGCCGCTCGCTCCCCTGAAGCCTCGGCGGTCCTCTCTCGCGCTACGGCTGGATGGGTGCGCGACTGCGTCCGATTCGCCCGCGAGAACCATCGCTCGCTGCTCCTCGAGGGAACATTTCACGATCCTTCGGTCGCCACGGCCACCGCGGCACGGTTCGCGTCAGAAGGATTCACTACGCACATCGTCGTTGTCGCCTCGCGACGCGCCGAGAGCTTGATGTCCGTTGTCTCGCGATACTTGCGCGAGGTGCATGCGGGTACTCCTGCGCAGTACACGAGCCTGGCTACGCATGATCGCGGGTTCACCGCTACGCGATCGCTCGTTGCCACCATCGAAGAGTCGGCATCCGTGGATCGCCTCACAGTGCTCGGACGCAACGGTCGGGTAGCCTTCGACGCGCAGCGTGCGGGGGCCACGGATGCTTTCGCCGGCGCTGGTGCGGCGCTGGCGGCTGCGCAATCTGCCCGAATGATCCGATTCGATGCGACGCAGTGGTTGAGTGAGTTGCACCATGTCACCGACTTCGCGACGTCCAGACGTGATCTGTCGCCCGGCGTGACGGAGTCGCTCGTCGAGCTCCACGCCATCGCGATGGATGAGGTGATTCCGGAACTGCACGTCCCGATGGGCGGGAAGTTCGCGACGGTGATGGAGCAGAAAGTATCCGCGCGCCTCGAACTGCTGCGTCGTTCGTTGCGGACGGAGGAGTCTGTGGATGCTGCGGCGCCGATCTTGGTGCCGGGTGGCCCCGAACGTGGCTGGCTGTCGCGTTGAGGTTCGGGATCGATGTTAGGGAAATCTTGTAGAATCTAGTCGAGTCTAAGATTTCACTAGACAGCACTAGATCTTCCTAGACTTTCCTCGATATCGTCAGCAGGAGGCATCACGTGGATCCCGTACGTAACCCCTACTCACCCGGAGCGGGCCGCAAGCCGGCCGCACTCGTCGGACGCGACGATGCGCTGCAAACGTGGGCGATCGCGTTAAAGCGCGCCGAACTAGGGCGTACCGATCAGCCATTCGTCCTCTACGGGCTGCGCGGCGTAGGGAAGACGGTGCTGCTCTCGGAATTCCGCCGCAACGCCCTCAAGAAGGACTGGATCGTCGCGCAGATCGAAGCCGGGTCGGGCAAGCCACTGCGCGAACTGCTCGGTGAAGCGCTGTACGCGCCTCTCGCCGATCTCGCACGGCCTTCTTCCGGGAAGCGGCTCCTGAAGGCGCTCAAGACCGCGGTCAGCTTCAAGACCTCGTACGACACCACCGGGACGTGGACGTTCGGACTCGACCTCTCCGGCACACCGGGCGGTGGCGCCGACACCGGCATCCTGGACACCGACCTGAAAAAGCTCATCCACGATCTTGCGGACGCTGCCGAGGAAGAAGGCGTCGGCCTGGCAATCCTGGTCGACGAAGCGCAAGACCTCGCCGTCGACGAGCTAGTCACGCTCTGCACGATCGCCCACGCGGCGGCCCAAGACAACTGGCCGGCGCTGTTCGCATTTGCAGGCCTGCCCAGCCTGCCGCGGATCCTCGCCGAAGCGAAGTCGTACGCCGAACGCTTCCAGTACTCGCGGATCCACCAAATCGACGAGAGCGTCGTGGCCGAGGCGTTGACGATTCCCGCCGCGCACGAGGACGCATCCTGGGATGACGATGCCGTCGACGTCGTGGTTGCAGCATCCGGCCGCTACCCGTACTTCATCCAGCAGTACGGACAGGAGACATGGAACGCAGCGCCCGGGTCAACGATCACCGCGCGAGATGCCGAGGTCGGCATCCTCCAGGGAAACAACCAGCTCGACAGTGGATTCTTCCGGGTCCGCTGGGACAGGGCAACGCCATCCGAGCAGCAGTATCTCCGGGCGATGGCCGCCGACGGCGACGAGGGCAGTTCCTCCGGCGAGATCGCGACCCGGCTCGGCAAGAAACCGAAGAGCATCGGCCCCGTCCGTGCCGCGTTGATCAACAAGGGCCTCGTGTTCGCCCCTGAGCACGGCGTCGTCGCCTTCACCGTCCCGGGGATGGCAGCCTTCATCGGACGGCAAGTCGAGCCGTAGGATCCCAGTCTGACCGCTCCTACGGCGGCTTCCTGGTAAGTGGCTACGGACGCGACCGGAGGGGTGCGCAGTGCCGGGACCGTGGAATAGCGGACCGAGCGCAGCGAGGGAGCATATGCCGCGAAAGCCCGGAACGGAGCACCCCGCAGGGAGCTACGATGAGCCACCAGGAAAGACGCTCGCCCGACATCCGCAACCGTCTCGCGCAGGACACATCGCCTCACCCCTCCGCGAGGTCGGCGAGCATCGCGATGAACTCCCGGCGGTTCGCGGTAGGTTCGGTGACCATCACTCGGATCATCGCTCGTAGCTGACTTCGCTGCCCCGCTGGCCGGCCCGCAAGCGGCGCGAGACACCAGTCCACGTCTTCGTCGATCGTGTAGCCGGGCTCCGCTGCTTCCTTGTCGGGATAGTAGGTGAACGAGGAGACCGCGACGCGATAGAGGGTCGCCTCGACGTCGGTTCGGTCGATCGCAGGCACGGCGCTCGTGGGGGTCATCTGCTCATTCCCATCGTCTGGTTCGGTTGCAGCATCGGGTGCGGCGCGGCGGGGTCGAGGTGGTGCGGACGCCGCGGGGGCTCTCGGTACCGGAGTTGATCGTTGACCTGTTTGCCGATCGCATCGAGTCGCTCCTCCTCAATCTCCTTGGCGCTGCGCCGGGGCTTCGGCTTCGGGCCCGGCGGTGTGCGGCCGAGTTCCTTCTCCAGCCGCTCCAGGACCTCCCGCTTATCAGCAAGGATGCTGGCGGCGCGGATCCGCTTGCTCTGCCGTTTGAAGGCGGCCAGGAGTTCGGGCGGAGTTGGCGGCCCTTTCACCATGCGGTTGATCGCGCGCTTGCCCCACACTTGAGCGAAGAACGCGTTCGCGGCCGCATCGTTCGCAGCGATGTCATCCGCAGTGCTGACATGCAAGCGCCGGACCGGCAGCCCCAATTCGCGGCGACGCTTCTCACGGTCGCGCCACGCGGCCTGCTTGGCCAGCTCCTTCTCACGGTTCTCGGCGTACCGGGCACGGCGCCGGGCCTTGATCTCTTCCGCGTTGTCGGCGTAGTACTTGGCCCGCCGTTCGAGTTCGCGGTGCGGATTGGCGCGGTACTTCGCTCTGTTCTTGGCGTTCTCCCGCTCCTTGTGCCCATCTCTCCAGCGCTTCGCCCTCCCCCGCCGCAAGTCCTTGTATCGCTCCGGGTCGCGGGCACGCTGTGCAGCCCGGTACTGACGCTGCTTCTCGAGAAGCTCCTCGCGGTGCTCCGCGTAGTAGTCGCGCGCGTAGGCGCGACGGCTTTCTATTCGAGCTTCCTTCTTGAAATAGAGCTGGTGGTAGGTGTACGCGATCTTCAACCGAATGTCCTCGACCTCGCGTTCGACCCGGTCGAGGGCGTCATCATCGTCGGTCATGGCCTACCTCCCTGGTCAGGCTTGGCGAGCAGATCGGCACTTCATCCGCCGCAGTTCCCCGGAAGTGGACGGCGAGCGCGTCGATGAGATCGGGGCGGAAGCCCGACCAGTGGTGCTCCGGTTCGTCGTCGACGATCACGACCGGCGCCTCGGTGTAGCCGAGTTCTTCGGTGAGGAACTCGCGGATCGCCGCATGGTTGTCGCGGGTGATGTCGAGCACCGTGTGCCCGATGCCGACCGCGGCCAAGCGTCTGCAAGTCAGCGTGCAACGGATGCATGCGGGACCTGTTGAGTAGACGGTCACGGTGGTCATCGCCACACCCCTACCGAATCGACGTTGACCGTCGGTGCCGTAAGTGGATCGTCGGGAACTCGCGCACCTCTTACCGTTGAATGCCGCTGATCTACGTTGACCACGAGGACGCGGTAGCGACGAGACAGCGCCGCGCCGAGCTGCACCATGAATGCGGTCTTGCCGAAGCCGCGCCTCTGGTTCAGGATCGCGATGATGTGCAGGGTGGTATCGGGAGACGAGGGGGCCCGGTCAATGCTCATGGCGCTCGCCCTCTCGCGCCCCCTCTTCGATCCAGGCTTCGATCTCATCGAGCGCGTACACGACGACGCGTCCGAGCTTTCGATAGCGCGGACCCTTCCCCTCGTAGCGCCACATCGCGAGCGTGTTCCTCGTCACGCCGGGAAGGGCTGCCGCGAGCTCGTCTGGACTCAGGAAGACATGGCTCAGCGCGGCAGAGTCGGAGTTCGTCGTTGTTGTCATCGAAAACACCTCGTTCTGCGGATCTGATTTGACGTTTGACAGCAGTACACTCCTAAGATGTATGGTTAGTCAAGAGGTATCTGCGGAATGCGTGTGCGGTAAGGCAAAATAAGGGGGTGAAGGTCGACGTGAAGACACTTGACGGCAAGACGATGTCGACGCAGGACGCCACAGAGCCCGTCGGGTCCGCACTGCGCATTGCCCCCGCGTTCGTCGCGACCGTGATCGATGACACGACGAGTGTTGAGACGACGATCGAGGCGCACTACCTCGCCGAGCGTGGCCGGTACGTGATCACCACGATCCTCAACCGAGCCGTCTCCGCCGAGTTCAACGAGGATCGCCTGAAGCATTCCGCGCCGCAGGCGATCCTGCAGGTCGCGATCCCGCACTGCGTCGCGCTGCAGCTCGATGACAGCCCCGATGCGAAGTGGACGACGGTCGCGGACCTCACCACCGCCGAAGGACGCATTATTCCACCGTGGCTCGCACAGGCTGTAGTGAAGCGCGGCATGAAGGACGAGCGCTGGGAGGTCGTCGAGATCCTCTACGGCACCGCTGCCCTCGCAGATCTCCCGCCCGTGAAACTCATCGCGGTCGAGCTCGACGTCCCCGAGCGCACCGCATCGGATTGGATCCAGAAGGCCCGCGCGGCGGGCTGGCTGGTCGGCATGACGTCTAACGTCGGTCGACCGGCGGGTGGGTAGCGTTCTCGCGTACGTCACGAAAGACGGCCGGCGATACCGCGTTCTCTACCGACGTCCGGACGGATCCCAAGGCCAGAAGCGCGGCTTCACCACGAAGAAGGAAGCTGAGCTCTACCTGGCTCACATCGACACATCGAAAGCTCGTGGCGACTATGTCAACCCGACCGACGCCAAAGTGAGCGTCGTCCGGCTCGGCACGGAATGGTTGAACGACCGCGCCTCCGTGCTGAAGCCCTCGACATACCGATCCGTGGAGTCGGCCTGGCGCATTCACGTCGAGCCGCAGTGGGGAAAGCGTGCGATCGGCAGCATCCGGCATTCCGAGGTGCAGGCATGGGTATCGGCCCTTGCGGCAACGCACAGTGCCACCACCGTGCTGCGCGCGCACGGCATCATCGCCGGCATCCTAGACGCCGCCGTCCGAGATCGCCGCATCACGCAGAATCCGGCCCGTGACCTCCGGCTCCCGAAGAAGACTCGTGGGTCTCGCTCCTATCTGACGCACGAACAAGTCGAAGCGCTCGCATCGACGTCGCTGTATCCGACCATCGTCTACGTCCTCGCCTACACCGGGATACGATGGGGCGAGATGAGTGGACTCCGCGTCAAGAACGTCAACTTCGTTCGCAAACGGATCTTGATCGAGGAGAACGCCGTGCTCGTGAACGCGACCGTCCACGTCGGATCTCCGAAGACCAATGAGACACGTTCTGTTCCGTTCCCGGAGTTCCTCACGACTCCGCTGCGCGTCGCATGCACTGGCAAGTCGCCCGATGATCTCGTCTTCGGCAAGCGTGACGCGCACCATCGCCTGCCTCAGTCGCAGGACGGCTGGTTCGCGGCCGCCGTCAAGCGCGCACGGAAAGTGGACCATACGTTCCCGAAGATCTCTCCGCACGACCTTCGCCACACCGCGGCGAGCCTCGCGATCAGCGCCGGAGCGAACGTGAAGGCCGTGCAGCGGATGCTGGGTCACGCCTCAGCATCGATGACTCTCGACACCTATGCCGATCTCTTCGACGACGATCTTGACCGCGTTTCGGTCGCCCTCGATCAGGCTCGGTCTGACTCAGTTGTTGCCAAAGCGTTGCCACGAGGCGAATTCGGCAAGTGAAAAGCCCCCGAACTTCCGCGTAATTCCGCGGATCTCGGGGGCTTTCTCGGTGGCGGTGACGGTGGGATTTGAACCCACGGTAGGGGGTTACCCTACACAACTTTTCGAGAGTTGCACCTTCGGCCGCTCGGACACGTCACCGCGGAACAGCTTACTTCACCTGCCGCCGACGCGCGAATCCGCCAAACTCAGGCAATGCGTGACATATTACACAGCGCCCGTTAGCGTAGGAGCATGACCGACGTCCTCTCGGATCTCACCCTCGTCAGCGGCCGCAAACTCGGCGATCGCGTGAGCATGGCCGACGCCATCGCGGCGATCTCGGCTGTCCTCCGCGCAGGATTCGATCCGGAAGAAGATCTGCCGCGCACGATTCTCGACGTCCCGAACGGCCAACTCCTGCTGATGCCGTCGGCGGTCGATGGCGCCGCAGGCCAGAAGCTCGCGACCGTCGCCCCCGCGAACCCGGCGCGCGGACTCGAACGCATTCAGGCACTGTACGTCCTGCTCGACGGAGCCACCTTGGCGCCCACCGCCCTGCTGGACGGCACGGCGCTCACAAGCCTGCGCACCCCGGCGGTGTCCGCTGCCGTCGTCGATGTGCTCGCCGGCGCCGATGCCGGTGACCTCGTGGTGTTCGGCACCGGCCCCCAGGCTGTGCGCCATGTTGAGGCACTCGCCGCGATCCGGAACCTGCGGACCGTCCGCATCATCGGGCGTGACGAGTCCCGAACGCGAGCCGCCGTCGATGCCGCACAGCCGTACGCGCCGAACGCCGAGATCAGCACGGGCACCCTCGACGACCTCCGCGCCGCCGACCTGATCGTCTGCGCGACGTCGGCTTCCACTCCCCTGTTCCCATCAGACCTCGTCCGAGACGACGCCACGATCGTGGCGATCGGCTCGCACGAACCCGATCGCTCCGAGCTGGACCCTGTGCTCGTCGGGCGCTCGCAGGTCGTCGTGGAGAGTCGTCGCGTGGCCAGGACCGAAGCGGGCGACGTCATCGGCGCGATCGCCGCAGGAACGTTGCATCCCGACGACCTCGTCACCATGCACGAGTTGTTCACCGGGCAGGTCCAGCCGGCGACCGACCGCCCACGTGTTGTGAAGACCTGCGGCATGGGGTGGCAGGACCTCGTCGTCGCCCGCCTCGCCATCCGATGAAGACGGAGCAGAGAATGCACTGGAACACCGAGGACTGGCACACCGCCGGCGAACCATTCCGCATCGTCGAGGGCGTGCCCACCGACGGCGCCACCGTCGCCGAGCGACGCATCGAGGCCATCAGCGGCCAGGCAGATGCCGTGCGCCGATTCCTGTGCCTCGAACCGCGCGGCCACGACGACATGTACGGCGGCTTCATCACTCCCCCCGACGACGCCGGTGCGGACTTCGGCGTACTGTTCTGGCACAAGGACGGCTTCTCGACGGCGTGCGGTCATGGCACGATCGCGCTCGGCGCCTGGGCGGTGCGCACCGGCCGGGTGCCGTCGGATCCCGACGGCGACACTGTGGTGACCATCGACGTCCCCAGCGGACGTGTCCAGGCGCGCGTGCGCCGCAGCGCCGGACGCATCAAGCAGATCGTGTTCCGCAACGTCGAGTCGAGAGTGCTCGAGAGCGGCATCCCGCTGCACACCTCCCGCGGCGATGTCGAGGTCGATCTGGTCTTCGGCGGCGCTGTCTACGCCACGCTGTCAGCCGGCTCCGTCGGTCTCGACGTCACACCGGCCAACACCACGGCTCTCATCGCGATCGGGCGCGAGATCAAGTGGGCACTGAACGACCATCCGGCAGCCCGGCTCGCCGACTCGCGCCTGTCGGGCGTCTACGGCACGATCCTCTTCGACGATCTCGGCCGCACCTCCGCCGGCCCCTGGCAGCGCAACGTCACCGTCTTCGCCGATGGTGAAGTCGACCGCAGCCCGTGCGGCTCCGGCACCGCCGCGCGCGTGGCGCTGCTCGCGGCATCCGGGGTACTCGCCGACGATGCGGAACTCACCCACGACTCGATCATCGGCACCCGCTTCGTCGGCCGAATCGCCGAACGGACCGCGGCCGGCGTGATTCCCGAGGTCACGGGTCTCGCCCATCGGGTCGGATCGTCATCGTTCGAGCTCGACGACGGCGACCCTCTGCCCCAAGGTTTCAGCCTGCGCTGACCACGCGCAGGATCACGACACACAAGAGCAGAACCGAAGGAGAAGCGGATGCAGGTCGGATCCATCACCATCAGCGGAGCAGAAGTCTGGGACGGCGAGGCATTCGTCGCCAGGGACGTGCACATCGTCGACGGACTCGTCGCCTCGACACCCGGCGACGACGCCGAGACTCTGGATGCCGAGGGCGGCTGGCTGATCCCCGGTCTGATCGACGCGCACTTCCACGCCTACGCGACGAGCATGGACGGCATCGAGAACGAGCGCGGCCCGCTCAGCTATGCCGCGATCAACGGCACGAAGCGGCTCACAGCCGCCCTGCGCCGCGGATTCACCACCGTGCGCGACGTCGCCGGCGGTGACATCGGCTTGGCGCGCGCGATCGACGCCGATCTGTTCCCCTCACCGCGGTACCACTTCACCGGGCCGGCGCTCAGCCAGACCGGAGGGCACGGCGACCCCCGTGCGGCTCACGTCGACGTCTGCTTCGCTCATGGCCACATGTGCGAAGTCGTCGACGGCGTCGATGCGCTGCGACTCGCGGTGCGCAACCGACTCCGCACCGGGGCGCACGCCATCAAGGTGATGGCATCCGGCGGCGTCTTCTCCCTCGCCGATCCGATCCACAACCCGCAGTACTCCGCCGAGGAACTGCGGGCGATCGTCGACGAGGCCACCCGACGCGGCACCTATGTCGCCGCGCACGCCTACTCCTCCGAAGCCGTTCGACACGCCATCGACAACGGCATCCGCTCCATCGAGCACGGCAACCTGATCGATCGGGAGACGGCCGAACTGATGGCGAAGGCCGGAGCCTTCCTGGTGCCCACCCTCGCGGCCTACGACGCGTTGGACCGCCGGGGCGCCGACATCGGGCTGAACGAGACCTCCCTCGCAAAGAACGCCGTCGTGCTCTCGCACGGCCAGGAGGCGGTTCGGCTCGCCCTCGCCGCAGGCGTGCGCGTCGGGTTCGGCACCGACCTCATGGGCGACCTCGAGGACGACCAGCTGGCCGGCGTGCGTCTGCAGATCGAGGCATCCGGCGCTTCGGCGACGCTGCAGTCGATGACCGCGGTGAATGCGGAGCTCATCGGCGACCCGGCGCTGGGCCATCTCCGGACGGGCGCCTACGGCGATGCCGTGCTGCTCTCGCGCAACCCCATCGCCTCCCCCGATGCGCTCTGGGATCAGGAATCCCGGCGAGCGGTACTGCGCGGCGGTCGCGTTCTGAGCTGACCGCCGCGCCCCACGCACTCAGCCGGCGAAGGAGCCCCAACCGGTCGATCCGCCCGCGGCGCTGCGGCGCTGCGGGACGTTCCACGGGTTGTCGTCGCGCAACGGCGCCGGCAGCAGCTCCTGCGGTGCCCCCTGATAGGAGACGCCTCGCAGGAACCGGGTGATGGCGGCCGTGCCGACGCTCGTGTCGTCGGTGGTGGTCGCCGGGTATGGTCCGCCGTGCTGCATCGCGGGCGTCACCGAGACCCCCGTCGGCCAGCCGCCGAACAGCACTCGTCCGCTGGTCTCGGCGAGCGCATCGACGAGAACCTGAAGGGAGCCGTCGGCCAGTTCCTCGGGCCGCGCGTGCACCGTGGAGGTGAGGTTTCCGGGGAACAACTGCTCATGCAGAGCCGGAAGTGCCGCCTGATCCGGGTAGCGCACGATGACTGACAGCGGTCCGAACGACTCCTCCAGGAGAGCCTCACGATTCGCCAGCAGAGCATCGACGTCGACGGTCACCACGGTGGGCGTGGCGAAGGTCTGCCCGCCCTCGTCGGTGCGCACCTCGCCTTCGTTGAGAACGGTCACGCCCTCCGCTCCGAGCACGTCGGCACGACGCTGCGCGAAAGCTCGGCCGATCCCGGGATTCAACAGGCGGTGCTCGACGACACCGGCAGCGGCAGGGGCCACGGCGCCGAGTTCGGCGCCCTCCGGCACGAACAGAAAGCCCGGCTTGGTGCAGAGCTGACCGGCGGAACCGGCCACGGAGGCGACGAATCCGTCGAGCAGTGCGTCATCCGCATATGTCGCGTAGACCGGGTTGACGCTGCCGAGCTCGCCATAGAAAGGAATCGGCACGGCGCGGGATGCCGCGATGTCGGCGAGGAGACGACCGACATGGGTGGAGCCGGTGAAGGACGCTGCCCGGATGCGCTCGTCCTTCAGAAGTTCGACGCCGTTCTCCTGCCCCTCGATGAGCTGGAAGACACCATCGGGCATTCCCGCGGCGCGGAGCGCCTCGACGACCACCTGCGCGGTGCGACGCGACAGCTCCAGGTGCCCGGAGTGCGCCTTGACCACGAGCGGGCAGCCCGCGGCGAGCGCAGCAGCCGAGTCACCGCCGGCGACGGAGAAGGCGAACGGGAAGTTGGATGCCGCGAAGTTCAGCACCGGGCCGACCGGTTCCAGCATCCGCCTGATATCAGGGCGCGGGCCGATCACGTACTCCGGGTCGGCCGCATCGATGCGCACGTCGAGGTAGGCGCCGTCGACGATCTCGTCGGCGAAGAGCCGCAGTTGCCAGGACGTGCGCCGCACCTCGCCGGTGAGGCGGGCCGCGGAGAGACCCGTCTCGCGCATGGCGATCGCGATGAGCTCTTCCGCCGCGGCATCGAGTGCGTCGGCGACGGCGACCAGCGCTGCACCGCGCTCGCGCGGGCTGGTGCGCGCGAAAGCACGTGCGGCGCCTGCTGCGGCCTCGGCCACATCGGTGAGCGGACGGGTGGCGTTCACAGTGGTGTTGGTCACGTTTCCTCCATTAGAAGATGAACCCCTCGGGGAACGGATCGCTCTCATCGAGCAGGTACTGACCGAGCCCGGTGATCCAGGCCCGCCCGGTGATGGTGGGGATGATGGCCGCGCGGTCGCCGACTGTCGTCTCGCCGATGATCCGCCCGATGAACTCGGTGCCGATGAACGATTCGTTCACGAACGGCGTGTCCAGGGCGATTTCGCCGCGTGCGTGCAGCTCGGCCATCCGCGCGCTGGTGCCCGTGCCGCACGGCGAGCGGTCGAACCAGCCCGGATGGATCGCCATCGCGTGGCGGGAACGTACGGCATCCGATCCCGGCGCGATGAACTCGACGTGATGCACGTGGTTCGCCCCGGAGAGCGTCGGATGCACCGGCGGCGCCTGCTCGTTGATCGCGTCCATGATCGCGAGGCCGGCCTTGACGATGTCGTCCTTCCTGGCACGATCGAACGGAAGCCCCACCTGCTCGAGCTCGACCAGGGCGTAGTAGTTGCCGCCGAAGGCCACGGAGTACTCGATCTCGCCGATTCCGGGAACCTCGATGCGCTGATCGAGCCGATCGACGAAGCTCGGCACGTTCTCGATGGTCACATCGACCGCGCGGCCGTCCTCGACTCTGACCCGGGCGATGACGAGGCCAGCCGGAACGTCGAGCCGGATCTCCGTGATCGGTTCGGTGACCTCGACCATTCCGGTCTCCACCAGCACGGTGGCGACGCCGATGGTGCCGTGCCCGCACATCGGCAGGAATCCGGATGCCTCGATGAACACGACGCCCCAGTCGGCATCGTCGCGCGCCGGCGGCTGCAGCAGAGCACCGGACATCGATGCATGGCCGCGCGGCTCGTTCATCAGGAAGCCCCGAAGACCGTCGAGGTGCTCCATGGCGTACAGCCGGCGGTCGTTCATGGTGGCGCCGGGGATCTGGCCGACGCCCCCGGTGACGACCCGTGTCGGCATGCCCTCGGTATGGGAGTCGACCGCTTGGATCACCCGGCGCCCGCGCATCAGACGACCGCCGCCGTGCGGGCCGAGAGCGCGGCCAGAGCCCGCTCGGTGTCAGCGGTGACCTGGGCACGCTGCTCGGCGGAGAGCGGACCGCGCGGCGGACGGGTGGGTCCGCCGTAGGAGTTGCCGCAGATGTCCATCGACAGCTTGATCGCCTGCACGAACTCGGTGCGCGAATCCCAGCGGAAGACGGCGACGAGCTGCTCGTAGAGCGCCTTCGCCTCGTGCCAGTGCCCGTCCTTGCAGAGGTTGTACAGCTCGACGGCCTCCCGCGGGAATGCGTTCGGGTACCCGGCGAACCAGCCGACGGCGCCGTTGACCATGAGCTCGAAGAGCACATCGTCTGCACCGGCGATGACGTCGATGTCGCACAGCTCCTTGATCTCGTAGACCCGGCGCACATCACCCGAGAACTCCTTGATCGCGACGACTTCAGGGATCTCGGCGAGCTTCGCGACGAGCGAGGGAACCAGGTCGACCTTGGTGTCGAACGGGTTGTTGTACGCCATGATCGGCAGGCCCGCCTTGGCGACCTCCTGGAAGTGAGCGATCACCTCGCCCTCGTTGGCGCGGTACATGGTCGGCGGCAGCAGCAGCACACCGTCGGCGCCGTCTTCGCGCGCGATCTCGGCCCACTTCCTGGCCTGGTGACTTCCGACGCCGTGCGCCCCGGCGATGACGATGCCGCGCCCGTCGACGGCTTCGACGGCGACCTGGATCACCCGTCGGCGCTCCTCGTCGGTGAGGGAGGAGTACTCCCCCAGCGACCCGTTCGGGCCGACGCCGTGGCATCCGTTCGACATCAGGAAATCGACGTGCTCGGCGAACCGGTCGTAGTCGACCGCGAGGCCGGCCGGTGCGGATGCGTCTTCCTTGAATGCGAGGGTGGTGGCGACGACGACGCCACCGAGGTCCATAGTTCCGGTCATCAGAGTTCCATTCTCTTGTGGATGTTCGTGTTGTGTCAGGTCACGCGCGATCGCGTGCGGGAGCAGGAGCGTTCTCGATCGACGCCTCGTCGCGCATCGAGCGAGTATGCGTCTCCGGCATGCCGGAGATCACGATGAGGGCGAGTACGGTGACGGCGACGACGTACCAGGCGGGCGCGATCGTCGAACCGGTCACGCCGATGAGCCAGATGGCCAGCAACGGGGCGGTGCCGCCGAAGATCGTGAACGCGAGGTTGTAGCTGATCGACGCACCGGTGTACCGGACGCGAGCGGGGAAGAGCTCGACGAACGCCGGACCGGCAGGCCCGAAGAAGAGACCGAGCGCGAGACCCAGCAGCCCCTGGCTCGCGATCGCGGCTCCGAGGGTGCCGGTGGAGACGAGCAGGTACGCAGGGACGGCGATGAGCGCTCCGAAGGTGCCCGCGATCAGCAGCATGCGGCGTCGCCCGATCCGATCGGAGATCGCGGCCGAGATCGGCACCATGACGAAGGTGATCAGCAGCGCGATGCTGTTCGACAGGAGCGCTTCAGACGAGGGCAGGCCGATCGTCACCGTCATGAACGAGTAGAAGTACCCCGTGAGCGAGTAGTAGCCGAGGCTCGCGACCGCGGCGATGCTGAAGCAGGTGAGCATATTGCGCCACTGCTCGCGGAAGACGGTGCGGATCGGCGCGGACTCGACCTGGCGCGTCTCGCGCATCTCGGTGAACGCCGGCGACTCGTCGACCCGGCTCCGGATGTAGAGGCCGACGATCGCGAGCGGGGCGCCGAGGAGGAAGGGGATGCGCCATCCCCAGCTCTCGTAGGCTTCGACGGGCAGCGCGGTGGTGAGGAAGAGCACCAGCAGCGCGGCGACGACCGGGGGCAGGTTCGACCAGGTGTACACCAGGCCGACGTTGCGCCCGCGGGTACGGATCGGCGAGTGCTCGGACACGAACGAGTTCGAGCCGATCGTCTCGCCCGCGGCCGAGAGACCCTGCACCATCCGGAGCACGATGAGCAGCAGCGGCGCGAAGACACCGATCACCGCGTAGGTCGGCAGAAGCCCGATGAGCATCGTCGAAAGCCCCATGATCAGGATGACCGCGGCGAGCACGCGCTTGCGGCCGAACCTGTCGCCGAGGTTTCCGAGCAGGAATGCACCGATCGGACGGGCGACGAAACCGACGGCGTAGATGGCGAACACGGAGAGCAGCGCAGCAGCCGGATCGCTGTTCGGGAAGAACTGGCTCGCGATCACCGGGGCGGCGTACGCGTAGACCGCGAAGTCGAACCACTCGACGAAATGCCCGATCGCGGAGGCGGTCATCACCTTGCGGACGCGACGGACAGACTCGGCAGAACTCTCGGTGTCCGCCGTGCCGGGCGGTGGGGGGCTTGCGGTTCTCTGCGACATGGGTCGTCTCCTTTGACGGGGGTAATGTGTAACATATTACTCATCCCGGTCGAGCGATTGCAAGGACCGATCGTCGAGTTTCGGCGTCAGTCGCCCGACTGTCCGGCCAGCTCGCCCAGTCGGATCGGGGCGAGGATCGGCCTGCGGTCGAATCCGGATGGCCGCCCGCCCGCCTGCGCCATGATCTCCTCCACCGCATGCCCGCATGTGCGCCCCTGGCACGGGCCGAGACCGGCACGGCTGGCGAGCTTCATGGCGCGCATCGGCGCGTGGGAGCTCTGCTCGATCGCCTGCTTCGCGACCCCCTCGCATCGACAGACGACGGTGTCGTCGTCGAGCCAGTCCGTCCACCCCTGTCGGATGCCGTGCGCTCGTTCGAGCCGGGCGGCGAACGCCCGCATCCGGCGCCTGACCGCGAGCGGCCCCCGCAGCCGGCTGTCGTCGATCGAGCCGCCCGCTGCGAGGAATCCGGCGATCGCACCCTCGGCGAGTGCCGCGTCCGCTCCACCGATACCCGTCACCTCGCCGGCGGCGAACACCAGCGGATTGCTCGTGCGTTGCTCGTCGTCGACCGCGACGAACCGCGCTCCGCGCTCGCCCACGATCGCGCATCCCAGAGAGAGGGCAGCCTCCAGACGCGGAGTGAAGCCGTGTCCGAGCGCGACCGCATCGCAGACGATCTCCCGCTCGGTGCCGGGGATCGGTCGCCAGGCGGCATCCAGCGACGCGACCACTGCGGCCTCCACTCTGCTCTCGCCGAGAACGCGCACCACCGCACTGCCTGGACGATAGGGGATGCGGTGCCGGGCGAGGGCGGCGACGTACTCGACGAGCTCGCCCGCCTTGCCTGCGAGCTGCCACGGCCGCGGCAGCCATCCCGCGGCGAGCGCGCGAACCGTTGATGCCTCGTGCACG
This sequence comes from Microbacterium sp. LTA6, assembly GCF_045690355.1. Lineage (NCBI taxonomy): Bacteria > Bacillati > Actinomycetota > Actinomycetes > Micrococcales > Microbacteriaceae > Microbacterium > Microbacterium sp. LTA6. The sequence goes on along the minus strand of NZ_CP147855.1, from coordinate 1,999,632 downwards.
CCCACGACCTGCGAACCCGTCAGTGCGAGCGACTGCGCGACGGGGAGCAGGAACGGACCCGAGCCGCTCACGATCGTCCGGCGCCCGACAGTGACTCCGTCGCGCTTTGCGAGCGCCTGCGCCGCACCGGCGGTCGTGACGCCGGGCAGGGTCCACCCCGGCACCGGCAGCGCCAGGTCGTGCGCACCGGTCGCCACGACAACGGCATCCGCCTCGATGGCGAGCGAGCGCCGAGAGGGTCCGTCGGCGCTTCCGGCGAATGCACGCAGCGTGACGGATGCCGCGACGTCCGCCGACCAGACGCTGGCCCCCGTGTGCACGGTCGCCCGCGCGAGTGCTCCGCGAAGCCGGTCGAACCGCGCCCGCCCGTGCGTCAGCCGAGGATCGGTGATCGTGTCGTGATGCCGCCAGAACTGCCCACCGAGACCGGCTCCCTCATCGACAAGGGTGACCTCGGCGCCCAGCGCCAGCGCCGCCTGGGCCGCGGCAAGACCGGCGGGTCCTCCGCCGAGAACAGCCACCCGCCTCATGCCCGCACCTCGCGCTCGATCACGTCGCCGTCGGCCGCCGCCCGCTGACACGCCCGCACACCGGACAACCCGTTCACGGTGACGAGACAGTCGTGGCAGACGCCGATTCCGCAGAAGACGCCGCGCTCTCCGGTCTGGGCGGTGCGCCATGCGATGCGTCCGGCACCGATCAGCACCCCCGCGATCGTCTGACCGTCGCGGCCCTCGAAGCGCTCGTCGTCGACGGTGATGCGGATCATGGGGTCTCCTGCAGGCTGGCTCGACCCGGGAGGAACGGGCCGGGATCGAGATCGGTGTCCGTGCCGAGCACGGCGTGGGAGATGAGTGCGGCCGTCGCCGGTGCCAGCCCGATTCCGGCCCCCTCATGGCCTGTCGCGTGGAAGAGACCGTCCACGAGCGGGTCGGCGCCGACGACCGGCAGGTGATCCGGTGCGTACGGGCGGAAGCCGAAGTAGCTGCGCAGCAGCGTGGTCTCCGCCAGGAACGGGAACAGACGGATCGCCTTCGCCGCGATTGCCGCAGAAGGACCGGTGCCCGGATGCTCGTCGAAGCCGACGCGCTCCCGACTCGACCCGATCAGAACGGTCCCGCCCGGGGTGGACTCGACCACCGTCGACGTCTGCAGCGCAGCGTTCCCCGAGCCCACCGCTCCGACGTAGTCGCTGTCGTACACCTTGTGGAAGACCCGCTGCGGCATCGGTGTGGTGACCAGGATCACGCCGCGCCGGGGCCGGATATCCAGTCGTGCGCCAAGCCGCGCCGCGACCTCGCCGGACCACGGTCCAGCGCAGTTCACCACGGCATCGGCTTCGATCGGACCGGCATCCGTCTCGACACCGCCCAGGCGACCGTCGTGCATCAGGCCGCTGACGACCTCGGCGATCCGCAGTCGCGCGCCGCGGCGCAGCGCTGTCGCGAGTAAAGCCTGCGTCGCCGTCGAGGGCTGCAGCTGCGCATCATCGGGGTAGTGCATGGCGAGGGCGACGTCGGGGGCGAGATGCGGTTCGGCGGCCCGCAGTGCGGCCGCATCCAGAGCCACCGCGCGGATTCCGATGTCGCGCTGCGCAGCGGCGAATCCCTCGAGCGCTCCCTCTCCCCCCGGAAAGGCGACCACGATTCCGCCCTTGGCCTCGAACTCCGTCCCGGGCTGCCCCGGGGGACGATCCGTATCGAGGCGCGCAGCGAGCCCGCGCCACATCTCGTTCGATGCGATCGCGAGATCGGCCTCGGGGCCGGGTTCCTTGTCGCTGACGAGCAGGTTCCCCTCGCAGCGGCTCGACGTCTCCGCGGCGACACCGGTTCGGTCGATGACGACGACCTCCGCGCCGCGCTCGGTGAGCTCCAGTGCGCACGCCGCACCGACGATGCCCGCGCCGATCACGACGATCCGCACAGCGCGCTCCTCTTCTTCATCGTCGGCCTGGTGGTCATCCTCTCAGCCGCCGAGATAGGCATCGATCACCCTGGCATCGGCGGCGAGTTCGGCCGCCGGCCCCGACAGCGTCGTCTGCCCGGTCTCGATGACATACGCGCGGTCGGCGATCTTCAGCGCCGCACGGGCGTTCTGTTCGACGAGCAGGACCGTCGTGCCCTCGGCGTTGACCGCCTGGATCGTCTCCATGACCTGCTTCACCACCAGCGGTGCCAACCCCATGGAGGGCTCGTCCAGCAGCAGCAGCTTCGGGCCGCCGACGATCGCCCGGCCGATGGCGACCATCTGCTGCTCACCGCCGGACAGCGTGCCGCCCTGCTGCTTGCGTCGCTCTGCCAGACGCGGCATCAGCGCGTACACCTGCTCGACGCGCTGCGCGACGAGCTTCTGCTCGCGCACGGTGTATCCGCCGAGCAGCAGGTTCTCGTGCACGCTCATCGTGGAGAAGATCCGCCGCCCCTCTGGCACATGGATCAACCCGGCGGAGACGATGTCCCAGGGCTTTGCGGTCGCCAGATCCAGCTCACCCCATCGCACGACGCCGGACTTCGGACGCACCAGACCGGAGAGCATGTTCATCGTGGTGGATTTTCCGGCACCGTTGTTGCCGAGCAGGCAGACGATCTCGCCCTCCTGCACCTCGAAGCTGAGCCCGCGCAGAGCGTGCACGCGGCCGTAGTAGACGTCGGCGGCTTCGACGGACAGCATCCTCATCGGTCCTTCTTCTTACGGGGTTCGGCGAGCAACGATAGGTCCACGGTGCCCGTCTGCAGCTTCGTCTCATCGAGCGGCTCATCGTCGACACCGAGGTACGCCTCGATCACGAGCGGGTTGTTCTTGATCTCGTGCGGAGTGCCGACGGCGATCTCCTTGCCGTAGTTGAGGACGATGATCCGCTCAGCGAGCTCCATGATGAGCCCCATGTCGTGCTCGATCAAGACCACCGCGACACCGAGGTCACGGATCCGTCGGATGAGCTGCATCAGCGCCTGCTTCTCATTGAAGTTCAGGCCGGCCGCCGGCTCGTCCAGCAGCAGAAGCTTGGGGCTGCTCGCGAGTGCCCTGGCGATCTCCACCCGTCGCTGCTCGCCGTATGGGAGCTGCGTGACGTAGAGGTTCTCGTCTCCGGCGAAGCCGACGAAATCCAGCCACCCCCTGGCCTGCTCGGTGCACCACTGTTCGGCTCGGCGGTAGCCCGGCGAGTGCAGCAGCGTCGCCCAGAACCCCTCGCGAAGGTTCGCGTGCATGGCCGTCTTGACGTTGTCGATCACGCTGAGCTCACGGAACAGGCGCAGGTTCTGGAACGTGCGCGCCATCCCCCACTTCGTCACTCGCGACGGCAGCACCCGGTAGAAGCCGAAGCTCTGCAGCAGGTCGACAAGGCGCAGGGTGCGCCAGACGGCCGGCGGCTCGCGCACGATGCTGTTGCCGTCGAACTCGACCGACCCGGAGGTGGGCAGGTAGAAGGCGGAGATGCAGTTGAAGGCGCTCGTCTTGCCGGCGCCGTTCGGGCCGATCACGGCGAGGATCTCCCCGGCGTCGACGGAGAAGCTCAGACCATCGACGGCTTTGACGCCGCCGAACTGCAGTCGGAGGTCTTTGACCTCGAGGAGCGCGCTCATCGGGTGCCCTCGCTGTCGTCGAGATTGTCCTCGGGTGCGGGGACCGCCGCGAACCCTGCCGTCGGCGGCGGAATCGGTCGCCTGCGCTTCAGCCAGGGCAGCACCGCGGTCGCCGGCCACAGGCCCGACGGACGGAACAGCATCACCACCACGAGAAGCACACCGAAGATGAGGAAGCGCCATTCGGAGAATTCCCGCAGCAGTTCGGGCGCCAGCGACACGAACAGGGCGCCGATGATCACGCCGGGCGTCGAGCCCATGCCGCCGAGCACGACGGCCATCAGGATCAGCGCCGAATAGAGGAACTGGAAGCTGTTCGGGCTGATCGCCGACAGGTGCGTGGCCATGAGCTGGCCAGCGATGCCGGCCCACACCGCGCCGATGATGTAGGCAGTGATCTTGGCGACGTAGGTGTTGATGCCCATCGCCTCGGCGGCGTCCTCGTCATCGCGCACGGCCTTCCACGCCCGGCCGAGCCGCCCTCTGGCCAGGCGCCCGGCACCGATCACTCCGACGAGCACGACGATGGCCGCGACGAAGTAGTAGAAGACGACGCGCTGCGGGAACTCGATCCCGAGCACGGTGAACCCGTCTGCGAAGCTCCAATCGCCGAAGGACCAGGTCGGGATCCCGTGGATTCCCGAAGGCCCGCCCGTGACGTCGAGGTTGTTCGCCGTGATTCGGATGATCTCCCCGAAACCGAGCGTGACGATCGCGAGATAGTCGCTGCGCAGCCGTAGGGTGGGCGCTCCGACGACGATGCCGGCGAGGATGCAGGCGAGGATGGTCGCCGGCAGCGCCGCCCACATCGGCCAGCCGAGCTCGGTGGTCAGGATGCCGGAGACGTACGCGCCGACGGCGAAGAAGGCGATGTACCCCAGATCGAGCAGCCCCGCGTATCCGACGACGACGTTCAGCCCCATGCAGAGCATCACGTAGATGAGCGCGCTGGTCGCGATCGACATCGTGTAGCGCGATGCGTCGAGGAAAGGCAGCACGACCAGCAGGACGACGCACAGGCCGCCGAGCGCGCGAAGGAACCCCTGCTGGGAGGAGAGGATGCCGCGTGCTGCCGGCTGCCGGTCGAACAGTGGCGATGGTGCACGCAGCGCGGCGTCGCGCAACGGTGCGGAGAGACGAGGCATGTCACATCCTCTCTACGACGCGAGCTCCGAGGAGCCCGGTCGGCTTGAAGGTGAGGAACAGGATGAGGAAGGCGAAGGAGAACACATCTCGCCATTCGCCGCCGAACCAGGCCGAGCCGAAGGACTCGAGCATGCCGAGGAGGAGACCGCCGAGCATCGCACCGTAGAGGTTGCCGATGCCGCCGATGACGGCAGCGGTGAAGGCTTTGAGGCCGATCATGAAGCCCATCAGGAAGTCGATCGAACCGTAGTACGCGCCCGCCATCACGCCTGCGGCTCCGGCGAGCGCCGAGCCGATGAAGAACACCGTGGCGATGACGCGGTTCACGTTGATCCCCATCAACTGGGCACCCTGCGGATCGAGGGCGATCGCGCGCATCGCGCGCCCCTGCCTGGTGCGTTCGACGACGTGCGCGAGCACCAGCATCAGCACTCCGGCGATGATCACCAGCACGATCTGCGCGGCGGTGATGCGCATGCCGGCGAAGTCGAACCCACTCGACTCGAGGCGCACGGGGAAGGCTTCCGGGTTCGGGCCGAAGATCTGCCTGACCGCGTACTCGAGAGTGAACGAGACGCCGATCGCGGTGATCAGAACGGCCAGGCGAGGACTTCGGCGCAGCGGCCGATAGGCGATGCGTTCGATGCCGACGCCGATGAGACCGGTGGTGACCATCGAGAGCAGCATGATCACCAGCAGCAGCGGGATCGAGGATTCGCTCGAGATGCCGAAAGCCGAGAGCGTCGCGAACCCGGTGAAGGCGCCGAGCATGTAGATGTCGCCGTGCGCGAAGTTCAGCAGCTTGATGATCCCGTAGACCATGCTGTAGCCGAGAGCGACGAGTGCGTAGAACGAGCCGACGATCAGGCCGTTCCAGATGAGTTGCATCACTGCAGATGTCCTTCCGCGTCGTTGGGACGCCGATGGAGTGGGGCGGCGTCAGCCGCCCCACTCACGTCAGTCCTGCAGATCGTCTTCGAGGATGAACGCACCGGATGCCGGATCGATGCCGACGATCACGAAACCGCCGCCGGAGAGCGTGTGGTCCTTCGTGAACGTGAGCGGGCCGGCGAACGTGTCGAAGTCCTTCAGCCCTTCGAGCGCGGCGACGACCTCGTCGAATTCGGTGCTCCCTGCGTCCTCGATCGCCTGGGCGATCACTCGGACGGCGTCGTACGACTGCGTCGAGTACGGTCCGGGCGCGGCTCCGGCGAGCTTCTCGTAGTCCGCGATCCAGGCATCGGCGCCCTCGATCATGTCGGGGGTCTGGGTGAACGTGCCGAGGACGTTGTCGGTGTATCCGTCGCCCGCGATCTCGGCGAACTTCGCGTCGACCGAGCCATCGCCGACGAGGAAGGCGCCGGCGTAACCGGCATCCGTCGCCTGCCGGACGATGAGTCCGCCCTCCTGGTAGTAGCCGGTCCAGTACACGAGTTCGGGCTTCTCGCTCGCCAGTTGGGTGGCGACGGCCGCGTAGTCGTTCTCACCAGGCGTGACGGTCGCTTCGAACGAGACGCTGAGCCCGGCCTCGGTCGCCTGCGTGACGAAGGATGCCGCGAGATCTGCGGAGTATGCGGTCGCATCGTCGATCACCGCGACGCTCTTCATGCCGCTCTTCTCCGCGTAAGCGACCGCTGCGGCAGCCTGCTGGGTGCCGGTGCCGTTGATGAGGAAGACCCCGGGGAGGCCCTGCTTCACCAGTTCGTTCGAGTTGGCGGCGGGGATCACCATCGGGATGCCGGCCTCATCGAAGATCGGAAGCGTCGGCAGCGTGGCGCCTGAGCAGTAGCCGCCGACCGAAGCGACGACGCCCTCGGTCACGAGCTTGTTCGCTGCGGATACGGCGGCAGTCGCATCGCAGGCGTCGTCTTCCACCTGCAGTTCGAGCTTGCGTCCGTCGATTCCGCCGTCTGCGTTGATCTCGTCGATGGCGAGCTGGGCGCCGTTCTGCATGTATTCGCCGAAGGCGGACTCGCTGCCGGAGAACGGAGCGAGCATCCCCAGCTTGATCGTGCCGGATTGGTCAGCGCCTCCCCCGTCGTCGGAGCCGAGGCCGCCGGAGCAGCCTGCTGCGGCGAGCAGGACGCCGGTCGCCGCGGCGAGGGCGAGGATCTGACGGGTGCGCTGTGTACGGGTCTTCATGAGGGTCTCCTGGGATGCGTCGTTGCAATTCCACACTTGATAGCATGTGACACATTACTCATCGGACCGGCAGAGCGAAACCCCTCGGGCCGAATCGATGCACCCGCGAACTGCGCTGAGGCGTCAGCCCTCGTCGCGGCCGCTCCAGATGCCCCCCACGTGCCGGATGTGCCTCCGCATGAGCGCCTCGGCCGCCGCGCCGTCGCCGGCCACCAGCAGATCCACGAGTTCCGCGTGCTCGAGGGCCGTCGACATCAGGGTGTCCGTCTCGGCGAGATGCGCGAGCCCGACCAACCGCGTCTGCTGACGCAGCTCGCGAACCAGTTCGACCAGCTTGCGGTTGCCGGTGCATTCGAGAATCCGCAGGTGAAATGCCGTGTCAGCCGTGAGGTACTCATCGAAGCGCCCCTCCTGGCCCGCCTCGACGATGCGATCAGCCAGGGCGCGCAACTCCGTGACCGTCTCGTCGTCCAGAGTCCCGGCGACGGTGACCATCGTCGGCGCCTCGAGCAGCATTCGCACGTCGCTGAGCTCGCGCAATTCCTCCGGCGACACCTCGGTGACCTCGAAGCCGCGATTGCGAATCGGGCGGAGGAATCCGCGTCTCGCGAGATTCAGAATCGCCTCGCGCACCGGGGTGGCGCTCACACCGAACTCGCCGGCAAGCGTCGGCACCGTGAGAACCTGCCCTGGCGGAATCTCGCCGGAGATGATCCGTGACGAGAGCTGGGCCTCGATCTGCTCTCGCAGGCTCTCCGCCGAGGCGAGAGTGGCCATCACGCCAGTCATCGGACCGATCCAAAGTGCGTCATATGGCACATCGTACTGGTGGACCGTCGAACGCGGGATCGATGCCGACGAAACAAGACGACGCCGGGCTAGGCTCGAAGAGGAGACAGCCGGGAGGCGCAACATGAGCTTCATCACATCCGAAGCACTGGCCGAGACGGGCTACGTCGTCCTCGACGACCACGATCAGGCCGCCGATCCCGCCGAGTGGCTCGACCTGGAATACATCGGCTGGCGCTCCTCCGGCATCACCCGCTTCGCGCCGCTCACCAGCTACGCCGGTGACGTCGACTGCAACGGCTTCTGGAACCACACCCCGCCCCGCACCGACAAGGACGGCGTGTGGGTCGCGGGTCAGGCCGACAAGGCACCGATCCTGGTGCAGCGCGCGCAGGAGCCGGGCGCCAACGTCGGCCGCTGCCGCGTGATCGAACTGCAGCCCAACGACTACGCCGACGCGATCTACAACCTGCACCAGGACGACAACAACCGGCTCAACGACGACGGCACCGGCTGGGTGGTGCGCGGATTCTTCAATCTCACCGACGACTCCGACTCGATGCTCATCCTTCGTGCAGATCGCTTCGACCCCGCCACCGAGGTGCGGTTCGCGCTCCCCGCTGGTTCGCGGATCATCGTCGACACCCAGCGCTTCTGGCATGCGGTGTGGCACCGCGGCACCGCTCCCCGCTACGCACTGATCACCTCGTGGACGTCCGGGCCCGAGCTCGACACCTACATCGCGGCGAACCACGGCGACCCGCATCCGCCCACCGTCGATCTCGACCCGCAGACGATCGAAGACGCCCAGGTCGAACTGCACCGCCGCATCGAAGAGCGCCGCCGCGCCTTCGAAGCCCAGGGCATCGTGATGGAACCGCCGGTCTCGCTGGCCTGACTCAGGCCTCGACGAGAGCGGCGAGATTCCGCAGCGAAGACGTCATGCCTTCGATGTGGTCTTCCGCGGAGATCCCGGGTGGAACGTCCTCGGCACGGAAGATGACGTGGGCGCCTGCCTCTCGCGCCGCGACTTCCCAGGTCATCCGCATGACACCGGCGAACGACGGATCCTCGGCTTCGAACTCGATCTCCTGAACCGCCCGGACGCCGGGCATCAGCTCGACGAACCTGCCCTCGACGACATCCTGATCAGCGCTGCTCTTCCCCGGAGCACCCGTGGCATCCACATAGGTCAGCACCATCCGGTAGTCACCGCCTGGCCGCGCGTCGAAACGCTCGAAGCGCGCGGTCATGCCTTCCGGAGGCAGCCACTTCACGAGTGCTTCCGGATCAGTGAGTGCGCGGAAGACCCGCTCCGGCGAGGCGTTCATCAGCAGATCTGCTTCATCTGTCCGTCTCATGCCCCCACGCTACGGGGGCATGTGGAGGGATGCACCCACTCGTCGAGGCCGGGCGATCAGATCGTGCGCCCCGCTTCGATGCGCACGACGCGATCCACCGTGCCCGCGGGCGGGGCGACATGCGAGATCAGCAGGACGGACTGCTCGCCGACCGCTTCCAGCAGATCGCGCAGCAGCGCGTCGGATGCCGCCGGGTCGACGCCCGCCGTCGGCTCATCGAGCACCAGCACGGGGAACCCGCGCAGCAACACTCGGGCGAGAGCGATGCGCTGCGCCTGACCTCCGGACACCAGCGCCCCGCGGTCGCCGACACGCGCGTCGAGCCCGCCGCGGTCGCGCACCCAGTCGGCGAGCCCGACCCGGTCGAGCACGGCCAGCAGCTCGTCGTCGGTGGCGGTGTCGCGCGCGAAGAGGAGGTTCTGCCGGATGTCCTCGTCGAACAACTGCGGGCTCTGCTCGCACAGTCCCACGACCGCGCGCAGCGAAGGCCCGGAGAGCGTTGCCGCATCCATGCCGCCGACGGAATACTCGCCCTCCACCCGGAGGAACCCGACCAGCGCCGCGGCGAGGGTGCTCTTCCCGGCACCGCTGGGGCCCGAGACCAGCACCCGCTCCCCCGGCTGCAGATCGAGATCGACGCCGCGCAGCCCTTCCGCCCCGCCCGGCCACGTCGCGTGCACGTTCCGCAACCGGATACTCCCCTCGACCCCACCGGCATCGACGCCCTCGTCGCCGCGCAGCTCATCGGGCATTCGCTCCGGCAGCACGTCGACCACGCGCCGAGCGCTCGCTCGGACGCTGCGCCACGAGGCCGCCGCCACCGGTGCTGCACCGAAGATCTCGAACACCACCATCGGTACCAGCACGGCCACGGCAAGCCACGGGCCGTCGATCACTCCGGTGGACAACCCAGGAGATGCCGCGGCGAGCGCCCAGACCGAGGCAGCTCCCGCCATCGTCGACACGACGCCGGCGGCGACCGCCTGAGCGAGGGACGCCCGTGTCACCGAGGCGCGAAGTGCGGCGTCGGCGTCCTGCACACGTTCCCGCGCAGCGAACTCGGCCCCGTACGCGATCAGCACGTCCAGACTGCCGAAATAGTCCACCAGAGCCGCCGACAGCTCGGCCCTGCGCAACGAGACCCGCGTCTCGGCACGTGATCCGAGTATCCAGCCGAGACCGATGGCCGCGCCGGCGGCGACGATGAGGCACGCGGCGAGAGTCAGGGCGGCCGGCGGAGATACGAAGGCGATGAAACCGACCGCGCAGATGGCGACCACGGCGGCCACCGCCAACGGCTGCAGCACCCGTAACGGCAGGTTCTGCAGATTCTCGACATCGTCGACGAGAGCCGACAGCACCCGGCCACGATCGGTGCGACCGAGCCCTGCGGGAGAAAGCGGGATCAGCCGGCGCACCATGTCGGCGCGGGTGACCGCCAACTGGCGCAACGCGGCATCGTGCCCGCTGAGCCGCTCGAGGTAGCGGGTCACAGCCCTCGAGACCGCGAAGAAGCGCACCCCGACGACCGCGATCGAAAGCGGCACGAGCGAATCCACGATCGAGGCGCTGACGATCAGCCACCCGCTCACCGCGAGCAGGCTCACTGCAGCTCCGGCCGACAGCACGCCCCAGAGGAGACCGGGAAGGAATCGGCCGAGCGGCGGCTGCGCGCCGCGGAGCACTGCCCTTTCTCTGGCCGTCGCGCGGGCGGAAGGAGCACGCCTCGCGTCGGATCGGATGCTCACACGCTCACCCCCAAGGCGATGACCTGATCGGCGATCGTCCGCGCTGAGCGGCGGTGCGAGACGAGCAGGATCGTGGCACCCGCATCCGCCCTCCTCCGCAGCGACGACCAGAGTCGTGCCTCGGTGTCGGCATCCAGAGCACTGGACGGCTCGTCGAGCGCGAGAACTCTCCTCGGCTCCGCCGCGTGCCGGTAGAACGCGCGGGCCACCGCGACCCGTTGCCCCTGTCCGCCCGACAGGCCGCTGCCCTGCACACCGAGCTCGGCCGCAGGGTCGAGATCCTCGGCGCAGGCGTCGTCGAGGGCCGCGCGGATGCCCTCGGCATCCGCTGACGGATCTCCGAGTGCGACATTCTCGGCGATCGTGCCGCGGATGAGCCCCGGCGCCTGCCCGGCCCAGGCCAGCCAGTCGGCGGGCGCGAGGTCGCGCAGATCGCTCCCGCCAAACGTGGCCGCGCCGTCGAAGTCCGCCGCGCCACGCAAGGCAGCGAGGAGGCTCGACTTGCCGGAACCGCTCGGACCTTCGATGAGAGTGATCGTTCCCGGCTCGGCCGCGAACGAGACCGGCGGGAGGTCACGGACCGCGAGCTCGGAGACGACGAGGTCTGTTCCGCGCGTCCACAACTCCGGAGATCCGGGCCGATTCTCTCCAAGAACACGCGCCTCGGCCGTCTCCGGCACAAGATCTCCGGAGTTGTGGACACGATCGGCGCGCGCCCCCGCGGCATCGAGCACCTCGAAGATCTCCTCGGTCGCCGCGACGCCCTCGGCCGCGGCGTGGAACTGCACTCCGACCTGCCGGATCGGCAGGAAGGCCTCCGGTGCGAGCAGCAGCACGAACAGCCCGACCTCGAGCGAGAGCTCACCGGACAGCAGCCGGAAACCGACCGACACGGCGATGAGCGCGACGGCCAGCGAGGACAGCAGCTCCATCGCGAAGCCGGAGAGGAATGAGAACCGCAGCACCGTCATCGTCTCGCGCCGGTACTCGTCTGCCGTGGTCTCGATCCGCTCCGCCGCTCGCTGCTCCCGACCGAACAGACGCAAGGTCGCGAGCCCCTGCACGGTATCGGCGAAACGCACGGCGAGCCGCTGCAGCGTCTGCCACTGCCGACGCTGCACCGTGCGGGTGGCCATCCCGATGAGGATGAGGAAGAGCGGGATGAGCGGCAGCGTGATCGCCGCGGCGAGTCCGCTCGGCCAGTCCTGCCACCACATCACCGCGAGCAGCACCGGCGTTGCAATGACGGTCAGCACGAGCTGCGGGATGTACCGCGCGAAGTAGGCGTCGAGTGCGTCCAGCCCGTGCCCGGCGGTCACGGCGAGACCGGCCTGATTCCGCTGCGCGAGCCAGCCCGGCCCGAGCCGGCCGATCGCCCGGATCAGGGCGGCGCGCAGCTGGGCACCGGTCCGCGCGGCGGCGCGCGTGCCTGCGGCATCCGAGAGGGCGATCAGCGCCCCGCGCAGAATGGCCGTGAGCAGCAACCAGATGAGGGATGCGGTGACATCGCGTCCCGCGAGGACGCCTGTGACGGCATCCGTCAGCAGCCAGGCGAACGCGATCACGACCCCGGTCTGCACCACCGCGATCAGTGCGGATGCCGCGACGAACCCGCGTGCCGCCGCCGCGTATCGAAGCAACCGCGGATCGACGGGTTTCATGCGCAGCCCCTCACCCTTCCGGTCGCACTTCGTGTCCTCATCTCAGCTTCGCACCCGCACGACGTGCGACCGCACCGCGACGAGGACCTCACGCGTGCGCCGGAGCCGCCTCGATGGAGCGGCGGGTGACGCGCTTGCGGAAGATCCAGTACGTCCAGGCTTGATACGCGAGCACCAGAGGCAGGGCGACCAGCGCCGTCCAACTCATGATCTGCAGCGTGTACGGCGTGCTCGAGGCGTTCGCGATGGTGAGGCTGTTGACGGCCGGGTCGATCGTCGACGGCATCACGTACGGGAAGAGCGCGGCGAACAGCATCACGACCGCAGACAGCACGGTGACGACGCCGGCGAAGAACGCCCAGCCGTCCAGCCGGCGAAGAGAGAGCACCACCAGGCTCACCAGGAAAACCGCGGCCACGGCACCGGCAGCGATCACCATCCACAGCAACGGCGCCTCGCGCTGGGCGGCCAGCACGATCGTCCAGACGACGGTCGCAGCCGCCGCGAGGATCGTCGGAACGGCCGCCCGAGCGACCAGCCTCCGCGCATCTTCATGCACCCGACCGTCGGTCTTCAGCGCCACGAAGCACACCCCGTGCAGGAAGAACAGCAGCAGGGTCGTGACGCCGACCAGCAGGGCGTACGGGTTCAGGAGGCCGAAGAATCCGCCGACGTAGACGTGATCGGCGTCCAGCGGGACGCCCTGCACGATGTTGCCGAACGCCACTCCCCAGAGGAACGCCGGCACGGCCGAGCCAATGACGATCATCCGGTCGAAGCGAGCCTTCCATGCGGCGTCCTCGCGCTGGTGCCGGTACTCGAAGGAGACGCCGCGCAGGATCAGAGCGAGCAGGATGAGAAGCAGCGGCAGGTAGAAGCCGCTGAACAACGTGGCGTACCACTCCGGGAACGAGGCGAACAGGCAGGCGCCGGCGACGATCACCCACGTCTCGTTGAGATCCCAGATCGGCCCGATGGTGTTGATGACCTGCCGGCGCGACACGTCGTCCTTGCCGAGGAACGGCAGAGACATCCCGACGCCGAAGTCGAACCCGTCGAGCACGAAGTACCCGACGAAGAGGAAGGCGACGATCCAGAACCAGAGGGTTGCGAGGTCCATGAACATTCCTCTCAGTACACGACCGACGGCAGCTGGGCCGTCTCGTCATGAGGTTGCTCGGTGGTGTCAGGGCCTTTCTGCGCGGCCCTCACGATGAGGCGGATCTCGACGACGGCGAGAGCTGCGTAGATCGCGGTGAAAGCGACCAAGGAGATGAGCACCTCGAGTCCGCTCACGCCCGGCGAGACGCCGTCCTGTGTCGTCATCAGGCTGAAGACGATCCAGGGCTGCCTGCCCATCTCGGTGAAGACCCAGCCCATGATGTTGGCGCCGAGAGCGAGCGGGAACGACCAGATCGCGAGCTTCCACATCCACGGGGCCGGCTGGCGCTTGGCGCTGCGGCGGGTGATCCAGAGCCCGACGACGGCGACGAGCGCGGCCGCCATGCCGAGGCCGATCATCCAGCGGAAGCCCCAGTAGGTGACCCAGAGCACCGGCGCGAAGTCGGTGATCCCGGTGTCGGCGAAGCGCTCGGCGTATTCGGCGTTGAGGTCGTTGATGCCGTGCACGCATCCGTCGAGGGTGTGCGTCGACAGCAGCGACAGCAGGTACGGAACGCGGATGCTGAACAGCTCGGTCTTGCCGTCGGGAGTGCCGAGCGTGAACAGGCTGAACGCGGCATCCGGCCCGCAGACCGTGTTGAACGTCGCTTCCGCTGCGGCCATCTTCATGGGCTGCGTCTCGTACATGGCGAGGCCGAGCTGGTCGCCGGTGAGCGCGACCCCGGCGGTGGAGATGATCATCGCCCACAGCCCGAACTTCAGCGAGATGCGCATGGTGTCGTAGTGCTGCCCGCGGGAGAGGTGCCAGGCGGACACCGAGATCACGACGCCGGCGGCGAACATGAACGCCCCGAAGATGGTGTGCGGGAAGGCGGCGAGCGCGACCGGGTTGGTGAGGAGGGCACCGATGTCGACGAGTTCGGCACGGTTCGTCGTGGCGTTGTACTCGTAACCGACTGGATTCTGCATGAACGCATTCGCGGCGATGATGAAGTATGCGGAGAGGATGCTGCCGATCGCGACGCACCAGATCGTCGCGAGGTGCAGCTTCTGCGGCAGCTTGTCCCAGCCGAAGATCCACAGGCCGATGAAGGTCGCTTCGAAGAAGAACGCCAGGAGCCCCTCAAAGGCCAGCGGGGCGCCGAACACGTCTCCGACGAAGCGGGAGTAGTCCGACCAGTTCATGCCGAACTGGAACTCCTGCACGATGCCGGTGACCACGCCCATCGCGAAGTTGATGAGGAAGATCTTCCCGAAGAAACGGGTGAGGTGCAGGTACTCGACCTTGCCGGTGCGCACCCAGGCGGTCTGGAAGATCGCGGCCACCACGACCATGCCGATCGTCAGGGGCACGAAGAGGTAGTGGTAGACGGTGGTCAGCCCGAACTGCCATCGTGAAAGGACCAGCGGATCAAGCCATTCCATGCGCGACTCCTTCTCTCCTGCTTCCATTCTGTCGGGCCGCGACGGCCGACGTGGGCCGAAAGTCCCTCTTGCCGATAGGCATGTCGGATGCGCCCGATAGCCTGATTGCATGGCCACCCGCAAACCCGCTCCCCCTGCTTTCGTCTGCACGGAATGCGGGTGGACGACGGCGAAGTGGGTGGGTCGCTGCGGCGAGTGCCAGCAGTGGGGCACCGTGTCCGAACAGGCCGCTCCGACGGGCTTCCTCCGTCGGATGACACCGCTCGCCCCGCACGCCGATCGCGCCGCTCGGCCGATCACGCAGATCACCACGGAAGACGCACCGCGGCGCACGAGCGGCGTCGGCGAGTTCGACCGCGTGCTCGGTGGCGGCATCGTTCCGGGAGCCGCGATCCTGCTCAGCGGCGAGCCGGGCGTCGGCAAGTCGACGCTGCTGCTCGAAGTGGCGGCGCAGTCGGCCCGTGCGGGCCGCCGCGTGCTCTACGCGAGCGCCGAGGAGTCACCCGCTCAGGTGCGACTGCGCGCCGAACGCACCGGCGCGCTGCACGATGAGCTGTATCTCGCGAGCGAGACCGACCTCGCCACGATCCTCGGCCACATCGACGAGGTGCGACCGCAGCTCGTGATCGTCGACTCCGTGCAGACCGTGTCGTCTTCACTGACCGATGGCGCGGCAGGGCAGCCCAGTCAGGTGCGAGAGGTCGCCGCCACGCTCATCCGGGTCGCGAAGGAACGCAGTCTGCCGATCATCATCGTCGGCCACGTCACGAAAGACGGCCAGGTGGCTGGCCCGCGAGTGCTCGAGCATCTCGTCGACGTCGTGTGCCACTTCGAGGGCGATCGCCAGACATCGCTGCGCTTCATCCGCGCGTTGAAGAACCGCTTCGGTCCCACCGATGAGGTCGGATGCTTCGAAATGACCGGCGGCGGCATCGCCGAGGTCCCCGATCCGTCCGGGTTGTTCCTCTCGCAGGGCGCGACCGAACCGGGCACCTGCGTCGCGATCGCGTTGGAGGGCAAGCGGGCGCTGCCGGTCGAGGTTCAGGCCCTGACGATCCCGTCGTCCGCGCCCAATCCGCGCCGGGTGGTGCACGGTCTCGACGCCTCACGGGTCGCGATGGTGCTCGCGATCCTCGAGAAGCGGGCCAGCATCAAGACCAGCATGCTCGACGTCTACGTGTCGACAGTGGGCGGCGTGCGATTCACCGAGCCGGCCGCCGATCTCGCCATCGCGATCGCCGTGGCCGGATCCGTGCAGCTGAACTCCGTGCCGCGCACGGTGGCCGCGGTCGGCGAGCTGAGCCTGGCCGGTGAGATCCGCCCGGTCACGCAGGCGGCACAGCGGCGTTCCGAAGCAGCGCGGCTCGGGTACGAGCAGGTCGTCGACGACCGCTCCAAGACGCTCCGGGCTGCACTCAACGATGTGCGGGCGCGGAACACCAACCGTCGGCCCGACGGCGAGATCCCGCCGTTCTGAGGTTCCGGTCCGTGACCGAGGCCGGCCGGTCGGCTTCGATTCAGTCGTCGAGGGCCTTCAGCAGCTCGTCCGGGGAGGCCTGCATCGGATGTGGACCCGCGATGTCGAGGAAGACCGTCGTGATGGGATGCGCGGCGAGGAACTTCCGCAGCCAGTCGGCGTCGTAGATCCCGACGCCGGGCGGCAGGTTCGCCGGCTTGTTCTTCGCGTCGCTGAAGAGCAGCAGGGCGAGGTCGCCGCTGTCCGGGTTGCGATAGGTCCAGACCTCGCCGCTGTCGCGCGGGTTGTCGCGCGCTCCCGGCTTGATCAGCGGGACGACGGTCGTGCCGTGGCGGAGTGCCAATGCGACCGCGGCGATGTCCTGCTTCTCCAGCGCCTGCGCCAGCGCGTCGGAGCGGAACTCCTCGGGGGCGGGTTTCTTGGAGGCCTTCGCCTTCTTCGCTGCCATGAGTCCAGCCTAAAACGAAGAGGGCCCTCTCGAGTTCTCCAGTGGGGACTGGGGTACTCGAGAGGGCCCGGAGCTCTCGCGCGGCGGATGTCGAAGCGCTGGGGACGCTGTAGCCGACGCCACTGGGGATGGCTTACGCCGCGAATACCCGAGAGTCACCCCATGGTATCCCAAAGGTGACGGTCTTTGGGGCACCGCGCCCCCGCACCACGCCTCGATCAGAGCGATCTCACTCGAGCAGGATCTGCTGTGTTCCCTGGCTTTCGAAGCCGCCGATCGACACGGCGACGTGATACGACGAACCGCCGCCTGGCGCTCGCGGACGATTCTCGTCCGCGCATGTCTCGACGCTGGATCGGGTGCGGTCCCAGGTGACCGGCTCCTTGCTGGTGACCGTCGTTCCCGCGACCAGCGTCGCGATCATGCTGCTCGGGTTCTCCTGGCAGTCCGTGGAACGCCACCAGACATCGTCGCCGCTGGAGACCGTGAACACCTGCATGGTCGACCCGACATCGAGCGTGCAATCGGTCTTCCCGTTGTTGGTCAGCGAGATCGACAGCTGGGGCAGGACACCTGCGGGGTAGACGTCCGCATCGGCGACGGCAGTGACTTTGATGTCCGTCGCCTTGCAGGCGACGATCGCGGGGGTCCCATCGGTCGTCGACTCCGGCGTCGGGGTTTCTCCGGCGGTGGGCGCCGTCGTCGGTGAAGAACTCGTCGTCGATGACGGCGTGGGGTCTGCTCCCGGCTCAGCTCCGGCCCACGGCTGGGCGATGAAAAGCCAGACTCCGACCCCGATCGCCGCGAGGAGGACGATCAGCGCGCCGACCACCACAAGACGCCGTCGGCGATAGACGGCGGCAGACGAACGGGTCATGCGTCCAGGCTAGTTCAGCTGTTTCAGCATCCGCGTGTTGCCGAGCGTGTTCGGCTTCACATGCGCCAGGTCGAGGAACTCCTCGACGCCGGCGTCACCGCTGCGCAGCAGCTGGGAGTACACGTCGGGATCGACGACCTGTTCGCCGATCGGGGCGAAGCCGCGCCGACTGAAGAACTCGACCTCGAAGGTCAGGCAGAACAGCCGCGACAGCCCGAGGGCTTTCGCGTTCTCCTCGAGGCGATCGACGATGGAGCGCCCGACTCCGTGGTGCAGCCAGTCATCGCGGACGAGAAGCGTGCGCACCTCACCGAGGTCCTCCCAGATGACGTGCAGCGCGCCGCATCCGATCAGCACACCATCCGCTTCCGCGACGACGAATTCCTGCACCGCACCGTAGAGGATCGCGAGATCCTTGCCCAGAAGGATGCGCTGCTCGACGAGCGGTTGCAGCAGGTTCCTGATCGCGACGATATCCGCGCTCCGCGCCGGCCGTACGATGATCTCGCTCACAGGACAAGCCTAGAACCCCGCGCCTGTGACATCCGTGAGGCAGCGCCTGAATCGGAACGGGAACGACGAAGGGGCGGATGCTGTTCGCATCCGCCCCTCCGATGACCACGTCGCCACCTCAGAGCGTGACCACGACCTCGTTGCCGTCGACCCGTACCGGGATCGGACGCAGGCCGACACTCGCATCCGCCGGATGCTTGCCGGTGAGCACGTCGAACTCGAAGCCGTGCCACGGGCAGACGATGTTGCGGTCGGTCGGGTGAAAGCCCGGACCCCCGCTCTTGAGGTCCTCGCGGACGAGCTGGACGGTGCGCGGCATGATCTTGCCCTGGCAGACGGGGCCGCCCTGATGCGGGCAGACGTTGTACCAGGCGCGCACCTGATCGGCGTAGAAGTAGAGTCCGAGCTCGGTGCCGTCCACATCGACGACGATGCGCTCGCGCTCCTTCAGGTCGTCGAGTCGAGCGACGACGACGTCACGGCGAACGACCCGGGCGCTCATTCGGCCCTCCGGTACCAGATCGCCATGTCGAAGAGGTTGACATCGGCGGCGTCGAGCAACGCGGTCACGAGGACCACGGTCTCGGTGGCGTTGAGGGCATCCGCGCGGATCGGCCAGGAGATCTTGCCGACACGATCGGTCTTCGCCGAGAACAACCGCGCAGCGGCGTAGAGCACGTCGGCGATCTGCTCGTCGGAGACCTCGGCGCCCAGTTTCTCCTCGGCGATCTGCGCGGTGACCTCTCCCAGGCGGGCGATGAGGACACCGAGTTCTTCGATGGCGGACGTGGTGGTGGTGCTGTCAGTAGTCATGTCACGAGATCCCTGGTCGGTCCTGGAGCACCTGCTCCGCTGGAGGCTTCTGTCGGTCGGTGGGGAGATTGAACACCCGCGCGGCGTTCAATCCGAGGATGTTCCGTTTTGCCTGCTCGGAGAGGAACGGAAGCCGCGTGATCGTCGACGGCGCGTCCCAATCCCAGTGCGGCCAGTCCGAGGAGTACAGCAACTGCGTCTCGGCGTTGAACGACTTCATGGTCGCCTCGAGCAGCTCCATGTTGGTCCGCTCCATCGGCTGCGTCGTGTACCACATCTCCTTCATGTACTCGCTCGGCAGTCGCTTCAGACCCGGCGCCTCGCTCGGTCGCATGAGCACCTCGTGATCGAGACGCTGCATGAGGAACGGGATCCAGGCCAGCCCGCTCTCGACCCACACCATCTTGATCTTCGGGAAGCGCTCGGGCATCGCGTTGATGATCCAGTTCGTCACGTGAATCTGGTTGTAGTGCGTGAACGAGAGCGCGTGCATCGATAGGAAGCGGTTCAGCTGTGCGAACGAAGGGTCGCCCCAGTGGTATCCCGAGTGGAACGCGAGCGGCTTGCCGCTGTCTTCGATGAGCTTGTAGAGGCGGGTGTACACATCGGAGTGCACGGGGTTGTTGCGCGTGGAGCACACCGTGTATCCGATGATGCCGTCGTTGTCCGCGTACTTCTCGACGAGTTCCTCGCAGACCTCGGGGGTGTTGTACGGGAGGTACAGCATGCCCTTGAGGCGAGGATTCGGCGGCAGGATCACCTCGGTCAACCAGCGGTTGAAGGCCCGGCCGAGCACGACCTCGACTTCGTCCTGCGGGTGCATTCCGAGGAGGAGCATCGCACTGGGGAACACGACCTGGAAGTCGAGCCCCATCGCATCCATCCCCCGGCGGGCGGCGGTCACGAAGGGATGCCCCTCTTCGCCTTCGATCGGCTCCTTGCGACCCTGGTGCCCGATACGCCCGCCGACGCTCTGGTGCGACATCCCCGGCTGGATGTTCAGCAGGGCGTTGTTGCCGGCGAACTTGCCGAACTGGTCCATGCCGATCTGGCGCCAGACGTCGTTGTCGATGAGGTCGAGCACCTCACCCCAGAAGTGGTCCTCGGAGACGTGGGCATCGATGTCGACGATGAAGTAGTCGTCGTAGTCGTCCCTCGCCTGCTTCGTCGCATGGGCGAGGACATCTCGGGTGTCGGAGCGTCCGCCGATCTCGGCGAGCTCGCGGACGCGCGGTGCGTCGGATCGGGGGGTGGGGAGATCACTCATTTGTCATTCTTCCTCTCTGAAGTCGGGGCCGCGTCAGCGCGGAGAGACGATCGCGTTCGTCTGGATGGTGAGGTAGGCGTCTTCGGATTCCTGCCGAGTGATCACGACAGCGCGGGCAGGGTTGACGGCGAGTTCGAGCTCATCGCCCGCCTTCGGCACGTCGTCGATGCTCAAGTCGGATGTCTCGACCCGCACGCGAAGAGGCAGTCCATCAGCGCGGACGAGCAGGTTCACGGCGCTGCCGAGGTAGGTCGTGCGCTCGACGGTGCCGGAGAATCGGCCCGCGCCCGACGTCGAGGTGACGGCATCCGTCCGCACGTGCGCGGCCCGGAAGGCGACGTCGGCGCGCTCGCCGACAGCGACGTCCGTCGTCGCGGTTCCGGCGATCACCAGGGAGGTGCCGTCGACCCGGATGTCGGCGATTCCCCGGTTCACGGCGACGACCGTGCCGGGGAGGATGTTCTGGAACCCCATGAAGTCGGCGACGTAGGCCGACTGCGGTCGGTCGTAGAGTTCGGCGGGGGCGCCGTCCTGCACGATCTCCCCCTCGCTCATCACGATGATCCGGTCGGAGAGCGTGATCGCCTCCTCCTGATCGTGCGTGACGTACACCGAGGTGGTCTCGAACTGGTTGTGCAGCGCACGCACCTGCTGACCCATCTGGTAGCGCAGCTTCGAGTCGAGGTTCGAGAGCGGCTCGTCGTAGAAGATGATGCCCGGCCGGGCGGCCAGCGCTCGCGCCAGTGCGACGCGTTGCTGCTGACCGCCCGACAGTGCGGTGACGGGGCGTTTCTCGAAATCGGCGAGCCCGACGGCGACCAGCATCTCGCGCACGCGCTTCTGCCGATCCTGGCTGCCGATCTTGGCTACCTTGAGCGGATACGCGACGTTCTCCGCCACGCTCAGATGCGGCCACAGCGCATAGCTCTGGAACACCATGCCGACCTGTCGCTTGTCGGCCGGCACGAAGGTGCGCCGATCCGTGTCCACGACGATGCGGTCACCCATGGTGATCCGGCCCGTGGTCGGACGCTCCAAGCCGGCCAGGCAACGCAGCGTCGTCGTCTTCCCGCAGCCCGAGGGGCCGAGGAGGGTGACGAACTCGCCCGAGTCGATCGTGAGATCGAGCCCGTGCAGAGCCGGCTTATTGCCGTACTTCTTGGTGAGTCCGGAAACCAGGACCTCAGTCATGCTGATATCTGCTCTCTGTGTCGTCCCGCTGGGTGTGCTACTGGGCGTTCGGGTTCTTGAACGTCTTCTCGATGAAGTCGAAGAAGGGCTGGTTGAACGCGGCATCCGGGTTGGCGAACGGGAGCTTGTCGATCTGGTCGAGCGAGGCCATCCCCTCCGGCCCCGGTGCCGTCGGCGTGTTGCCGTAGGAGAGGTCCTTCTCCGCGATCGCCTGCTGGCCCTCTTCGGTGAAGATCCAGTTCACGAACAGTTCTGTCGCGTCGGCCGCCGGGCCGTCCTGCGCGACGCACATGCTGGACCGGCTGAGGAAGTTGCCTCCGCCTTCGAGCGGGAAGACGAACTCGACGTTCGCGCCCTTCTCCTTCTGCAGCAGGTAGTAGCCGTAGAAGACTCCTGCCCCGACGGGGAACCGCCCGCTGGCGACCTCGGCGGCGACGTTGCGCTCCGGGTCGACGTACTGCACGTCCTGCGCAGCGAAGTCCTCGACGAACGACTCGCCGAACTTCTCCTGCTGGCCATCGGGCCGCAGCATTCCGGTGAAGATGTGCCGCAGCGCACCGGCGTTCGGGTCGCCCATCGCGACCTTGCCCTTCCACTCCGAATCGAGCAGGTCGTTCCAGCCCTTCGGCGCTTCATCGGCGCTGACCTCGTCGGTGTTGTAGACGAAGCCGAACATCCGGTACGCGAAGTAGATCAGGCGATCTTCCTCTGCCGTCGGAGGCTCCCAGCCCTCCGGGCCGGTGACGACGTCGACGGGCGTGCAGATGTCCGCTTCACGGGCGGCCTGGATCGAGTCGCCGCCCCACCAGAGGTCGCCGACACGCTGACCAGTCGCCGCCTCGGTCTGCATCGTCGTGAGGATCTGCGCGTCGGCCATGTCCTTGAGGGTCACGGAGAGGCCGGGGAAACGCTCGGTGAAGACCTCGAGGAGCGCTTCGGAGGTGCTTGCCGACGGACCGTAGAAGACGATGTCCGTACTGCCGGAGTCAACGGCGGCCTGGTACAGCTCGTTGAGCTTCTCCGACGCCTTCGGCGTCGCTCCGGGGATCTCGATGCCCTTCGAGCCGCCGTCGGTCTTCGGTTCCGGCGCGGCAGAAGAACAGCCGGCGAGCGCGGCGAGCGCGCTGATCGCAACGGCAGCGGTCGCGAGGCGGATTGCGGAATTGAACTTCATTATTCTTCTCCTTGGTCATTGTGGGATTGCAGTGGTGCGCAGGTGTTCGTCGGGTTACGGAGGGGGCCTGTGCGCCGAAGGGGGTCAGGATGCTATGTGGGTGAGGGAGGTACGGGAGCGGCCCGCTCTGGCCTGAAGTGTCGAGACGACCTTCAGGCAGACCGCACCGACGATGACGACGACAGTCGCCGCGAGCAGGATGATCATGAACAGCGCGGCACCGGTACTCATCTCGCCGGAGAGGAACAGCTCGTAAGCCGCCATCGCCACTGGTGTGACCTTGGGTGGTGCGAGCAGAAGCGGAACGGCCAGGTTCCCCACGATGAACAGGGCGGCGAGGAACCACCCGGCGAAGAAGCTCGGAAGCACGAGCCTCAGCACGATGCTGACCAGCACGCGCAGGCGATTCGCGCCGGAGATCGCGCCGGCTTCTTCCAGCTCGGGCGAGAGCTGAGCGAGCGCTCCCTCGGCGATGCGACTGGACACCGGGATGGTGGCCACCACGAGCACGATCGTCATCAGGGTCGCAGTTCCGTAGAGCGGCCGGAACGCCGGCACGTACAGGATGGCGAACATGTACGCCAGGGCGAGCACGAGTCCGGGGAGCGCCCAGGGAATCCACACGGCGAACGATGTGTACGACTTGAGGAATCCGCCGCGGCGGGCGACGACGTACGTCGTCAGCAGCGCGACCGCCATGGACCCGAACCCGCCGAGGATGGCCAGTTGGGCTGTCGTCACCAGCGTCCCGCTGAGCTTGGGGTCGGCCAGGATCGCCGCATAATTGTCGAGTGACAGCCCGAGGCTCATCACCCCGTAGATCTTCTGCATGCTGCCGATGATCATCGCGATCAGCGGCAGGATCAGGTTCAGGAGCATGAAGATCGCGATCAGCACGGCGAAGACCCAGCGGACCGGGCCGAGCTCTTGCGGCTCGCGCCTCGAGGTCTTCCCGGTCAGCGTGGTGAAGCTCCGCCCGCGCAGCATCGCCCGCTGCAGCAGGAAGAGAATCAGGACGAGGACGATCAGGATGAGGGCGAGGGCGAAGGCGCGGGTGTATTCGGCGGGGACCGAGTCCCGGATGTAGCGGTAGATCTGCGTGGAGAACACATAGATGCCGGCCTGACGCCCGATCATCTGCGGGCTGTCGAACGCCTGGAACACCAGCACCGCGATGAGCAGGGCAGCACCCGTGATCGCCGGCCCCACCGACGGCAGAGTGATCGTGAAGAACGTGCGCAGTGTGCTGGCGCCGCTGATCGCGGCCGCCTCGTCGAGCGACTGGTCACGGTTCTTGAAGGCGCCGAGCATGAGCAGATACGCGAACGGCATGTAGCCGAGCGAGAGCAGCATGATCAGTCCCGGCCAGGACTGGATATTGATGAAGCCTTCCGGGAGGCCGATCATCTGACCGAGCTGATTGAGCAGTCCGTTCTGCTTGTTCCCGAGCATCAGCCATCCCATGGTGTGGAACAGCGGTGGGATGAAGAGGTTGATCACCATGAGCGGCGTCAGCCACTTGCGCCCGGGGACATTGGTGTTGGCACCGACCCAGGCGAACATCGCTCCACCGGCGACGGCGATCGTGCCGCAGACGACGACCAGGATCGTCGAGTGCAGAAGTGTGTCCCAGGTCATCTCCGAGGCGAATGCGTTGATGAAGCCCTGGAGGGTGAAGGGCGCATCCGACGTGGGAAGACCGTCCCGGAAGGTGCCGATGATGATCATCGACACGGGGTAGATGAACACGAGTGCCAGCACGGCGACGAACACGGCCCAGAGGCCGCGGCTCGTGATGGAGCGTCGCAGCGATGCCCGCCGATCGCGCTCGAAATCCGTCGCAGTCACTGCCAATCCCTTCACGCAAGCTGTCTGGGTGTTCGACGCGGGCCGTTCGGGTACGAACCGCATCGTTCGTGATGTCTGTCAGCGTACGAACCGAAGTGCTGACGCTTCATCGGTGCCGACTCTGAAGTCCTTCTCCGAGCATCCGACACAGTGTCGGATGCTCGGGCGGATGCTGTGTCGGATGCTCAGAGAAGGGCGGACAGTGCCGCGTCGTTCTCGGCGGGAAGCCCCACAGTGACGCGGACCCCTCCCGCATGCGGGAACGGGCGGGCGAGCACACCGTGTTGTTCGAATCGGGCGAGCATCGCGGGAGCGTCGCCGTGCAGGAAGAGGAAGTTCGACTGGCTCGGCAAGAACGAGACGCCGGCGGCGCGGAGCGCTTCTTCCATGCGGGTGCGCTCTGTGACGATCGTCGCGATCCGCCCCGCGGCGACGGACTGCCCCTCCGGGCTGAAAGCCGCGATCACCGCGGCCTCTGCGACGCTGTTCAGGGCGAAACCGACGGACGTCCGCCGCAGCGCCTCTGCCGTGCGTGGCGTCGTCGCCGCGTATCCGGCACGCACGCCGGCGAGGCCGTGGGACTTCGAGAGGGTGCGAAGGATGACGAGGTTGGCGAACTCGTCGAGGAGAGCGATCGTCGCGTCCACGGGTTCGTCGGTCACGAATTCGCGGTAGGCCTCGTCGAGAACGACCAGGACGTTCGAGGGAATCTCACGCAGGAAGGCCCGGATGCCGTCGACTCCGACCAGGCCGCCAGTGGGATTGTTCGGGTTGCACAGGTAGACGATCCGCGTCTCCGACGTGATGGCCGCAGCCATTCGCGGCAGATCCATCGCTCCGTCTTCGGCGAGATCGACCGCGGTGCTCTGGGCACCGGCGAGCGCGAGCGCGGCCGGATACGCCTCGAAAGAGGGCCAGCAGTAGACCCCGTGCACGCCGGGCTCGCAAACGAGGCGCGCGAGACCGTGCAGCAACGAGCCGGAACCGTTGTCGATGGCGATCCGCCCGACGTCGAGGCCGAGCGAAGCGGCGATGGCCGCGCGCGCCTGGGTCCGGTGATAGTCGGGGTATCGATGCGTGGAGCGAGCGGCCTTTTCCATCGCCTCGACGATCACACCTGCGGGCTCCCACGGCATCTCGTTCTGGGAGAGACGGATGGGGGGCGGATTGTCTCTGCCAGGTCGATTCGGGGTCGCGAGCATCGTGTCGACCACACTGCGGAATTCAAGCGTCATGAGGTTCCTCCTCGGGCGAAGGCTATTGTTAATAATGAATATGATCATTATTCATCGAAGGCGCTCCTGTCAACCCGAAACACCGAAGCGGAGGCCGCCGCGGGCTCAGGAAAGGACAGCCGCCATCGAGGACCCGCGGTGACGCTCGACAGCCGACGCGGCCAGCACATGGTCGCGGCGGACCACGGCGGCGGCGAAATCGAGGTGGGTCTGCAGGCGCTCAGGGGTGCTCGGCGCGGTCGCCCCGTCGAGTTCCTCGACGGTGATGTAGTCGACCAGGTTCGTGTACAGACTGCGCAGTAGTTCGTTCGGCGTGATGCGTGCGATTCGCGCATGCAGCGCCCAGATCGCGGCCGGACCCTCGGGCGTTCCCCAGACCGATTCGACGAGCTGCCCCGAACGACGGACGTCGGCGATATCCGCATCGTTCGCGAACTCGATCGCGTCGTGCAGCACGGTTCCATCGAGCGCATCGAGCACCCGAAGGCAGTTGGTGACTGTCGCCGTTCCCTCACGCAGGCTCAGCAGTTGGTCGCTCAGCTGCGTGAACGGCGAACGATCGGCGACGAAGATCCCTCCACCAGGGCCGGGCTTGGCGTCGACGATCCCCCGTGAGCGCAGGAGCTGGATGGCTTCGCCGAGCGTGGCCGGCGCGACGCTGAAACGGGCGGCCAATTCCTGCCGACGCCCGATGAAGTGCCCCGACTTCCAGCCCTCGGCCGTGATCTCCGCCTCCAGCGCCCGAGCAACCTGAACGGCGACAGCGGCGTTCGTGATCGGCGCCATGGTTCTCCCCTTCGATTCCTGCAACGACGCACCACCCAGGGTCCGCGTGCCTCTCACATTAGACATAGATCGTGAGTTCAGCGCCCTTCGCCTATTGATTATATTGATATATGTTAATCGGTCGAATGTCGACGCAGATCCGTCATGAGGGAGTATCGAATGCCCGAAACCCGCCTTCGCGCCGACGCCGCCGCGCTGATGCCGGAGCTCAGAGATCTCCGGCGCATCCTGCACCGACGGCCGGAAACGGGCTTCGCACTCCCCCGCACCCGCGCTGTCGTCGTTGCAGCCCTGGACGGGCTCGGCCTGCAGATCACCACCGGGCCCGATGATTTCACGTCGATCGTGGCCGTGCTGCACGGATCGCTTCCCGGCCCGTCGGTGCTGCTCCGCGCCGACATGGATGCGCTCCGGATCGACGAGTGCACCCGGCTCCCGTTCGCCTCCGAGGTCCCGGGAGCGATGCATGCGTGCGGCCACGACCTCCACACGGCGGCGCTGGTCGGAGCGGCACGGCTGCTCAGCGCGAGACGGGACGAGATCCGCGGGTCCGTGGTCTTCATGTTCGAACCGGGCGAAGAGGCCGGCGGCGGCGCGCGGCGCATGATCGACGATGGCGTGCTCACGGCCGGAGGCACGCGCGTCACTGCGGCCTACGGCATTCACGTCCTGCCCGGCGTGAGCGGCGTCTTCTCCACCCGACGAGGCGCCTTGATGGCCGGCGCGAACACCCTCACCGTCCGCGTGATCGGACGAGGCGGCCACGGATCACGGCCGCACCAGGCGGTCGATCCGGTACCGGCCGCCGCGGAGATCGTACTGGCCCTGCACGCGTTCGCGACGCGCCGCTTCTCCCCGTTCGACCCGGTGACGCTCTCGGTGACGAAGATGCGGGCCAGTGACGTCGTCAACGTCATCCCCGACGAAGCGAGCCTCGGCGTCACGATCCGCACCCTCTCGACGCGAAGTGTGGACGTGCTCGCCGACGAGCTCCCCGTGCTCGTCGAGGGCATCGCCGCCGCACACGGATGCCGCGGAGAGGCGGAGTTCCGCTCCGTATATCCGGTGACCGTCAACGACCCGACGGCGGCGACCTACGCCCTCACCGTTCTCGGCGACCTCTTCGGCCCGGCGCGCGTGGAAGAACTGGAGCATCCGGCGATGGCATCGGAGGACTTCTCGTACGTGCTGAACGAGGTGCCCGGCGCGTTCATCTTTCTCGGCGCGACACCGGAGGGCACCGACCCCGCAACCGCCGAGATGAATCATTCGCCGCGCGCGATCTTCGACGACGGCGTTCTCGGCGAGCAGTCCGCCGCCCTCGCCGCGCTGGCGCTGAGCCACCTCGGTGCATCCGCGGACCGCGACTGAGGCCGAAGAGCGCGCCCGACCTTGACAGGTTGAACGCGCCCTTCTCCGGACGGGCCGCTAGTGCTTCTTCGGCTCGTGGATGAACGGCCAGGGCGACGGGAAGACGTCGACCGGCACCTTGATGATGGCCGGCTGGCGGGCCGCGATCGCGGCGGCGATGCCGCGCTGCACGGCATCCGCATCGTCGGCGAGGGTGAAGTCGATGCCGAAGGCCTGTGCCAGCAGCTCGAAATCCGGGTTCGTGAGATCGGATCCGATGAATCGTCCTCCGTAGGTGTCTCGCTGGATGCGCCACACGTTTCCGAACCGGTTGTCTTCGAACAGCACCGTGATGAGCGGGATGCCGTATTTCTTCGCCGTGGCGAACTCCTGCAGCGACCAGCCGATGCCACCGTCGCCGGTGACCACGACGACCGGGCGGTCTCCGGCGCCGACGGCGGCGCCGAGTGCGGTCGGCATCGCATAGCCGAGCGTGCCCTGGTAGCCGGGCCAGACGTAGGATCGCGGCGCCTGCACCGGGTAGCCGTAGGTGGAGACGTACCCGATCTGGGTGAGCTCGTTGACGAAGATCCCGTCGGCGGGAAGCGACGCGCGGATGGCGTCGACGAACGCCATCTGCGGAGCGACCTGAGCGCGCACCCGCGCGTCACCGTCTTCGCGGAGGCGACGCAGCTCCGCCCCCCAGCCCTCCTGCCGCCGCACACGGGCGACGAGCACCTCCAGGACGGCGGTGGCGTCTGCAGTCACGGCGATATCGGGACGACGAGGTGCAGTCAGATCGGCCGGGTCGACGTTCACCAGCGCGAGCCGCGCCTCACCGATGTTCAGTTGCTGACCGAAGGGCGTCAGGAAGCGGCTGCCGAAGGACACCACGGCATCTGCCGTCTCCCGCAGTTCCCACAGGGAGTACGCCGAGAGCGCGTGCGGGTCGCGGGCGTCGATCGCGCCTCGCCCGTTCTCACTCATGACGACCGGCGCGTCGAGCAGGTCCGCGAGGCGAGCGAGCAGATCGAAAGCCCGCTGCCCCTTGACGCCGCCGCCGACGTGGATCACCGGACGGGAGCTGGCGGCGAGGAGCTGGGCGATCTCCGCAACCTTGTCTTCGGGCGCGACCGGAGCGTCGACGGCGAAGGGCGTGCCGACCTCGAGGTCGGCGACGGCGTGCAGGATGTCCGGCCCGAGTTCGAGCGCGACGGGCCGGGGGCGGCCGGTGCGCATCTGGCGGAACCCCTCGTGCACCAGGTCGGGGATCTCTTCGACACGGGTCGGCCTGGCCGTCCACTTCGTGAGCCCCTGGATCGTTTCGGTCTGCTTCGGAATCTCGTGGAGCGCACCGAGACCCGCTCCGACGAGCGTGCTCGGGATGGTCCCCGCGAGGAGCATGACCTGCGACGAGCAGGCGTATGCCGTCGCCATACCGGCACCCGCATTCAGCACGCCGGGGCCGGGAACGACCATCGCGACACCGGGCTTGCCGGTGACCCGGTGATACCCGTCTGCCATGTAGGTGGTGCTCTGCTCGTGTCGCGGCACCATCAGGTGCACCTCATCCTGACGCCGATACATGCCGTCGGTTAGCCCGTCGAGCTGCACGCCGGGGATGCCGAAGACTGTCTCGACCCCCTCGCTGATCAGAGCCTGGGTGAGCGCGTCGCCGCCTGTCATCTTTGCCATACTGGCCGCCTCTCTAGAAATTGACTATATTGAATATAGGTCGAACTTCATGACGGTCACAACTCCGTCGTGAACATGTCCGCCACAACTCGAGCGTTTGGCGGACATGAAGGCACTCGTGGGTGAGCACAGAGAGGTGAGCGATGAATCTCGAGGGACATGTCCAGGCGTACGCCGACCGATTGAGTCGGCCGATCATCGTCTTCGACGTCGATTTCAACGTGATCGCGTTCAGCATCCACGACCGAGATGTCGACCACGCGAGACTCGCGATCATCCTGTCCCACAAGGGTTCCTCGCGAGCGCGCGAGTCGATCAAGGAGTACCGGGTCGGGCATGCAGACGGCCCTGTGCGCATCCCACCTCTGGACGGCGGGCAGACCCGGCACGTCGCACCTGTGCGCCATGAAGGGCACCTCGTCGGCTACGTCTCCTCGACGATCCCGGAAGACACGCCCGACGAGCACCTCATCGAGGATGACGCGATCCGGGAGTCTCGTGCACAGATCGGCGTCATCCTCGCCGCCATGGCGCTCGGCAACCGCGAGGACGAGGATCGTGCCCTTCGTCTGATCACCGCTCTCTTGGACGGCGATCGCGATCAGCGCACCCGAGCCGCCGACGAGCTCCTGACCGGCGGGCTCGTCTCCCCCGTGCCCCACTACAGCGTGATCACGCTGGCGGCGCCGTCCGGGTTCGACCCGAGTTCTGCGGCGCTGCGTCTCGTCATCGATCGCGCGCTCTCGGCCATCCCGGTGTTCCCTGCTCTCAAGGCCGTCGGCACCGTCGTCGACGGCGAGGCCGTGCTGGTCGTCCCGTACGAGATCGATCGCGACCGACTCGTCGGTCTGCTCGAACTCCCCGCCTTCGCGTCGCTGCGAGCAGGCATCGGCGGGGCGCACGCTCCCCTCGCGGACGCCTACCGCTCACGGAGAGAAGCGCGCATCGCCGCACGAGGTGCCGCGATCGACCCGACCAGGGATCGCGTCGTGCACTGGGAGGACCTGGGTCTTGACCGCATGCTCCTGCAGCTGCCGCTCGAGACGTTGACCCGATCCGACCTCCCCGGCTCCGTGCAGCGGCTGCTCGAAGCCCAATCCGGCCCGGATCTGGCGCACACGCTCGAGGCGTACCTCGATTGCGGATGCGATGCACAGCGCACCGCTCTGGAGCTTCACGTCCACCGGAGCACTCTCTACTACCGACTCGATCGAGTGCGAGCGATCACCGATGTCGACCTGTCTGACGGCCTCATCCGGCGCGAACTGCACACCGGCCTGCGCGTCGCGACACTCGCGGGGCTTCGCTGAGCTACGAGCCGCCGCCCATGACTTCCCCTGACAACTGAATATCCGGAATCGACTCCGAGGCCGTTCGGGCTCGCCCGATCTGCCTCCTCAGCGGAAGGACCCGCAATGAACGAACTCCTGGCCACGGTCTCCCTGGATGCCGACAGCGGTCGGCCGATCCTCGACGCGGCGACCAGGGCGGTCATCGGTCATGCACCGGTGCAGACCGTCGCCGACCTCGAGGTGGCCGTCGCCGAGGCATCCGCTGCCCAACCCGCCTGGGCGGCTCTCGGGCACGCGGAGCGCGCCCGCCTGATGCGTCTCGTCGCCGATGACATCGACGCACACGCGGAAGAACTCGGCGAGATCATCACCCAGGAGCAGGGCAAGGTCGCCGGAGCCGGCGAGGCTCACGGCGCGGCGCACTGGCTGCGCGGAGCCGCTGACACGATCCTCGAACCGCAGAAGCTCGCCGAGGGCTCGGAGCTGCACTACGTCCCGCTCGGTGTCGTCGCCTCCATCGGCCCATGGAACTTCCCGGTGATGATCGCGGTCTGGCATATCGCTCCTGCTCTCCGGATGGGCAACACGTTGGTGATCAAGCCCTCCGAGAACACTCCGCTCAGCGTTCTCGCGCTCGTCGAGATCTTCCGCCGGCACCTCCCCTCGAGCGTGGTCACTGCGGTGTCCGGCGACCGCGAGGTGGGTGCAGCCCTCGCTGCGCACCCCGACATCGCGAAGATCGTGTTCACCGGATCGACGGCCACCGGCCGACGGATCGTGGAGAGCTCATCGGCGAACCTCGCCCGCCTCACTCTCGAGCTCGGCGGCAACGATGCGGGCATCGTGCTCCCCGGGACCGACGTCGAAACCGTCGCCGACAAGCTGTTCTGGGGCGCCTTCATGAACACCGGGCAGGTGTGCGCCGCCCTGAAGAGGCTGTATGTGCACGACTCGGTGTACGAGGAGACGGTGGCAGCCCTCGCCGCGCGAGCGGAAGCAGCACCGCTGGGCTCTGGTCACGACAAGACGAATCGCCTCGGCCCGGTGCAGAACCCGGCTCAGTTCGACATCGTCGCGCGCCTCGTCGATGACGCCAGGATCCGCGGAGCTCGCATCGTCACTGGCGGAGAGCCGGCTGCAGAACTCGGACCGCTGTTCTACCGCCCCACGATCATCGCCGACGTCGAAGACGACGCCGCGGTCGTCTACGAAGAGCAATTCGGCCCGGTGCTGCCGGTCATCCGCTACTTCGATGTCGACGATGCGGTGCGCCGCGCCAACGGCACGGAGCAGGGACTCGGCGCGTCGGTCTGGGGTGCAGACACGGATGCTGCGGCAGATATCGCACAGCGCCTCGATGCCGGCACTGTGTGGATCAACCAGCACGGCGGCGTCGACCCCCAGGTGCCGTTCGGCGGCACCAAGGCATCGGGCTACGGCCTGGAGTTCGGCGTCGAGGGCCTGAAGGCGATGGCGGCCACCAAGGTCATCCGGTTCTGAACGCAGAAGGGGGGCCGGTCGCATCTCGCGACCGGCCCCCTTCGTATTGAATCCGACGTGTGCGGATTCAGACCGCGGCCTCGACACGGGCACCGCGGAGCAGCTCCCACAGATGAGCCGCCGTCTCGGCATCCGCGGTATCCCCCCGCCAGACCACGTGCTGGTCCTGACGGACGAGTGTGAGCGCACACCGGTACTCCGTGGGGAGGATCTCGGGGTCCGCCTCGACGACGGCGAACGGGATGCCGCGGATCTCTGCGGCGGCGGACAGCGCCGCGCCATCGCCTCCGTCGTGCACCACGAGCGTGTATCCGGCCGAGAGCCGGTCGTAGAAGGACGAGCCGTCCGGCAGCGTGAAGTGCGGGGCACGGCATCCGGGAACCGTCGAGGGCGTGTACTCCCCCATCGAATAGCCGGGAGCCTGCTCGTCGTCGTACGCGATGATCGGCGAGGCGCCGTAGACATAGCCGTAGTTGAGCCCGGCCGCGGCGAACTGCGGCTCGTTGAGCGCGTGCACGGCGGCTCCGAACTCGGCACGAGCCGCGTCGCCCGCATCCGAGTCATCTTCGAGCGCGTCGGGCAGGCCGGGCCTGGCGAGCTTTCGCTGGTGATTCATCGCGAAGTGCGACACCTGTTCGGTGATCGGTCGACGCTCCGCCTCGTACGCGTCGAGGATGCCTTCCGCCGCCCACCCGTTCAGATGAGCGCCGAGCGACCAGGTGAGATTGAGAACATCGGCGATCCCCGCGTTCATGCCGAAACCGGCGAACGGCACCCACAGGTGCGTCGCATCTCCGGCGATGAAGACGCGCCCGTCGCGGAAGCGGTCGGCGAGCAACCTCCTGGCTACCCAGTCCTCCCGCGACACGACCTCGTAGGGGAAGTCCTCGTCGACACCGAGGATCGCCTGGATGGCGGCGTCCCGGTCCACGGCGCCTTCGTGCGCCGCTTCCTCCGGGGAGAGGTAGGTGTGCACGAGGAAGGTCTCTCGACCGTCGATCGCGTAGACGTGACCGAGTCGGCGCGCGTTGAACGTGTAGTAGCCCCAGGCTCGCGGCTCCGCGGCAGTCATCTGCTCGTACAGGTCGACAGAACGGATGCACGTCGACTGCACGTGCTGCAGCACGGCATCACCGCTGAGTGTGGCGCCGATCTGCTTGCGGACGTTCGATCGCCCGCCGTCCGCACCGATGAGATAGCGGCCGCGCAGGACACGCTCGTTCGATCCGTCGAGGTCGGAGATCACGACGGAGACCGACTCCTCGTCCTGCGACAGGGAATGGAACAGCGTCCGATTGAGCAGCGTGATGTTCGGTGACACTGCGGCGTTCGTGGCGAGGATCGGCTCGAGGAAGGTCTGGTTGATCCGGTGCGGGGGTTCCGGAGTATTCCAGGAGGTGTCAGGTCCGGTGCGCGAGGTGTAGCGCTCGCCGCTCGCCGGAATCGGGATGCGCGCGAACTCACGTCCGGTCAGCGAGGTGCGAAACGCCACGTCCTGCGGGTAGTCCGTCGGTAGACCGGCAGCACGCACCTCGTCGACGAAGCCGAGTCGGCGAAAGCTCTCCATCGTGCGCGACGCCACATGGTTGCACTTCACGTTCGGCGGCTCGAGGTACTCCCGCTGCTCGACGACGACGGTGGAGATTCCGCGGGAGGCGAGATCGAGCGCGGCGACGAGCCCGACGGGGCCCGCGCCGATGATGAGGACGTCCGCGTCCAGGACCTGGGTCATGTCTCCCTCTCAGGGGGTCGTGTCGCTGCTCGGCGAGCCGAGGCGACGGAGGTCGTAGACGTCGAGGGTCGTTTCGCCGGCGCGGAGCCTCGCCATATACGCATCCTCTTTGTCCGCGCGTTCGCGAGAGGCGGCGAGGACGTCGTCGTAGCGTTCGGCGGGGAGGACGGCGATGCCGTCACGGTCTGCCACGATCACATCGCCACGTCGGATGACACGTCCGCGAAGCGTGACCGTCTGACCGACCGTGCCTGGCCACTGCTTGATCGTGCCGCGGATCGAGATCGACGTGCTGAAGGCGGGGAAGCCCAGGGCGGCCAGGTGCGCCGTATCGCGCACGCCGCCGTCGATGACGAGCCCACGGATTCCGCGGGCCTGGGCGGCGACGGTCATGACCTCACCCCAGTACCCGTAGGCGGCGCCGCCTCCGTCGACGACGAGCACGTCGCCCGCAGTCGCCGTTTCGATCCCGTGATGCAGAGCGAGGTTGTCGCCGATCTGCGCCGACACCGGGAATGCCCGTCCGACGAGCTGAGCGCCCTCCCAGGCCGGATGGAATGCGTGGTCGAGAAAGCAGTCGCTGCGCGACGCCTCGTACAGCGTGGCACTGCCCAAGCGCAGCAGTTCGTCTGCATCGCGATCGAGGTCGCTCACGCGTCGGCCCTCTGCAGATCGTGATAGCCGAAGCGGGCACGCGCCTCGGCGATGGTCGCCCCGCCCAGCGCCGCGGCGAGGATCGATTCCTCACGGACATGGATCATCTCCGCGGTCTCGAGCACCTGCTCCTCGATGTCTTGCGGGATGGCGACCACACCGTCCGAGTCGCCGAGCAGGATGTCGCCCGCGCGCACGGTGACACCGCCGATCGTGACCGGCCCCTGTTCTTCGGCGACCTCGACGCGGTCCTTGCCCGTGCGCATGAAGCGGCCTCGGCTGAAGATCGGATACCCGATCGACAGCGCCCGGTGCGTGTCACGGCAGACGCCTTCGATCACGGTCCCGGCGATGCCGCGGTGGTGAGCGACCGCCGTGAGGATGTCGCCCCACACCGTGCAGTCGACCCTGCCGTCGTTGTCGAGCACGACGACCTGGCCAGGCTTGACCTGGTCGATGAAGTCGCCGACGGTTCCCGCTGGCACCTGCGCGCTGACGTAACGGACGGTGAACGCCCGGCCGACCATGTGCTGGCCGTCGGCGAGCGGGGCGATGCCGAGGAGGCTGCCGGGTCGGCTGTGCTTGTCGAGCGCGTCGGAGACGGTCGCGGTGCCGAGGGCGGCGAAACGCTCGGTGAGAGTGTCGGTCATTTCTCCTCCGCGGAGTCTGGATCTGCGGTGACGGTGGGGAATCGGGAGTCGTGCATGACCTCGCTGACATCTTGGCCGGCGCGCACGGCCTCGGCCATCCGGGCCTCCCGGTCGGCGATGCGCTGCGCGAGGGCGACTACACGAGCAGCGTCGGATGCGGCCACGAAGACGACTCCGTTGACGTCGGCGACGACATAGTCGTACGACGCGACGGAGACTCCGGAGACCTGGATGCGCTCGTCCATGGCCTGTTGCACGATGCGCCCGCGTGCGCTGACGGGAACGGCAGCGCGCGCGAAGACGGGGAGGCCGAGCGCCTCGCTCTCCTGCACGTCGCGGCACGCGCCGTCGACGATCACCCCGGCCACACCCCGCTGGATCGCGGCCTCGGCCAGCAGACCGCCCCAGCAGGAGACGTCGGTGCGGCCGTGGTTGTCGATCACGACGACGTCATCCCGCTCGGCGATCACCACGAGCGGCGTGGCGATGTGGGTTGCAGGGCCGGATAACGCCTTGGGGGCGGCGGTCACGGTGCGCACCCGCCCCGCGACCGTGCGACCAGCCGGCCACATCGCGCTCAGCTCGATCACCGCTCCGGGTAGACCCAGCGTGTCAAGAGCATCCGAGATTGCGCAGCTGTCCAACGCCCGGAGTGCCGCGATGATCGCTGTGGGATCGGTCATCTCAGGCGCGCTCCCAGGTGACGAAGCCCATCGCGTTGCCGGTACCCGCCTCGGTGCGGTAGCAGGGCTCGTAGTCGACGTTGGTGACGGTGAGACCGACCTCGTCGGCGATGCCGGCGACCGCGATCCAGTTGCGGAGCTCTGATGCTCCCGATTGCATCTCGGCTGCCGGAACAGAGGAGAGATAGTCGGCGTCGTGGTCCTTCATCGCCTGGAGGAACTCGCTGTCGAGCTTCTCGTCGATCACGAAGTGGCTGAGCCCTCCGGAGGCGACGATGCCGACGCGCAGGTTGCCGGGGAACGACGTGATCGCCCTCGCCACCGCGCGGCCGAACTCGTAGCAGCGCTTGGCGCTCGGCGGATTGGGCTCCCAGAACGTGTTGATGAAGATCGGCACCATCGGCACCGTCGACTGCTCACCCATGAAGCGCTGGTAGATGAAGCCGAAGCCGTGCGGGATCGAATGGTTGTCGTAGCGCCCTGCGGGCACGATCTCGGTCGCGCCGGTATCGAAGTCCTCGGCCTGCGTCGACTGGATGATGTGCTTGCCGAGAGCGCGGTGCGTCGGACGGATGATCGTGTGATCCGGAACGTCTCCCTTCGCCGCCTCGGCGAGCCCCGGCGCCATCTCGTCGAGCTGCGCCTGCGTGAACGGCACGTGCGCGACCTCGTCGCCCCAGAACACCGAGAACGGAGCGAGCCACTCGTCGCCATAGGTCTCCTTGTGGTCGCTGGAGACGATGACGAGCACGTCGACGTTCTGCTCGGCGATGAAACGGGAGAGGTCATCCATCGACGACTGGCAGCTGTCCCAGCGGCGCTGCATCACGTCGTGTGAGATCTCTTCCGAGAAGTCCTCGCGCAGCGCGCTGAGCTGGTCGAACGTGTAGTTGCCTCCGCGGAACTTGAGGCCTTTGCTGCGGCGGTCGGCGACGCCTCGCGTCTCCCACGCCGCAGGGGGCGCGGCCTTCAGCTGCGGTCCGTGCGAGGTGCCGAATCCGGCGACGATCTCGGTCATGGTGGATCCCTTCTCGGTGTTCGGTGTGCGGTGTTCGTTGTGCCGTGTGCCCGCGCTCAGAGCCGGAACAGGCTGCGGGCGTTGTTCTCGAGCACGTCGGCGCGACGATCGGCGTCGAGCCACTCGATGTCGTCGATGAGCAGGTGGATGTCGTCGAACCAACGGCCCGTGTCCGGATCGATCTGCGAGCCGGTGCCCGGCTTCTCCGAGCCGAACAGCACCCGGTCGGTGCCGACGGTCTTCATCAGCAGCTCGAGGCTGTCCTGCGTGTAGAGGCACGAGTCGAAGTAGAACTTGCGGAGCTTGTCGAGGTACGAGACCCCGGTGCGCACGACCGACGGGAGGAAGCGCCCCATCTGGTACGGAATCGCGCCGCCACCGTGGGCCACGATGACCTTCAGATCGGGGAAGTTGGCGAACACGTTCGACTGGATCATGCTCCAGATCGCGACGGTCTCCTCCTGGATGAAGTGCAGGCTGTAAGGCTCACGCGACGGGTACTTGCAGCCGGCCGAATGCAGCAGCATGGGCACATCGAGTGCGCAGAGCTCTTCGTAGAGCGGGTACCAGTACCGTTCGCCCATCGCCGGCGGCACCTCGGTGCCCTCGTAGGGGTCGGAGTTCACCATCGCTCCGACGAATCCGAGTTCGGTGATCGCCCGACGCAGCTCGGGGAGCCACTGCTCGACGCTCAGGTACGGGCTCTGCGGGATCCCGGCCATGCCCCGGAAGCGTCCGGGGAACAGCTCGGTGGTGCGCTGGATGAGATTGTTCGTCTCCGCGGTGAACCACTCGACGATCTTGGTCGGGCGCTCGGAGTGCATCGCGTGGAACGGACGCGGGGAGAGCAGCTGCAACCCGATCCCGGCGTCATCGATGTGCGTCATGTGCGACACATGCCCGAAGCTCGGATGCGGGGCGTGATACGACGCGATGAGATCGTCGTCGGTGATCACGGGCGGCTTGCCGCCGTGCGACCCACGAGCCGCCAACAGCGACGCCTTCCACGCGTAGTAGGAATCCGGGGCCGACATGTGGCCGTGGACATCGATGATCACGGTGACTCCTTAGATCTGTGCGGGTCCGGGAAGGACAGGAAGCGGCGTCTACTCGACGCTACGAGAGCGGCATCCGTCGAGAATCGGTGCACTGCGGGAAACTCCCCTGTCGTGATCCGACACGGTGTCCGAAGCAGCGGGATGCCGGCATGCGTCAGCGCACCAGGACGTTCGCCGCAGCCCTGATCCGACGCAGGTACGGCTCGGCGGGGTCATCCGCCGGGGCATCACCACCGCGGAGGATGATGTCGAGAGCGCTCACCAGCTCTGCGGCGGGGTCCGCGGGCAGACTCGCTGCCCGCCAGGCGACCTTGCGGTCAGGTCGTACGAGTAGGGCACCGTCTCCGTCGATCTGACGTGTCGCGGTCCATGCCGCATCGTCATCGGCGATCGCGACGACGGTGACCGGCATGCTTCCGGATGCCGCTGCAGCAGCTTCGCGCCACCGCGGCGCCGCCGACTCCGAGGTGAGCAGCGTCAGCCCGACGGAATCGATGAGGTCGTGGGATGACACGCGACCACCGTCCGCACCGGTGACACCGCTGAGCCAGACATGCGGAAGGTGATGACCGGGCCGGGAGGTCGCATGGAACGTCACGGGATCGGAGGGATCGCCGGGCACAGGGGTGCCGTCGGGCACGATCGCCCCTGCCGAGTAGTGGTACCCGGCCTCGACGCCGAGCTGGCTGTAGTCGTGCGCGTTGTGCGCGACCTCCGCCGCCACTCGCTCCCGCATCGCCTCACCCTCGGGGGTGTCGCTGACGAAGGTCTCCAGGCCGCGGAAGCCTTCGGCCTCATCGTCACTGAAACCGAGAGCGTCGGCGATCGGAGGGTGCCGGTTGGCGTTCTCGAGCGAGTGCGCGGTGTACCAGGCGACCGTCGGGCGGCGCTCGGCCTGGTAGCTGTCCAGCAGCGCATCCGGTGCCTGCCCATCGAGCACGGCCGCGATCTTCCAGCACAGGTTCTGGGCATCCTGGATTCCGCTGTTCAGCCCCAGCCCCCCGGTCGGCGGATGCTTGTGCGCGGCGTCGCCGGCGAGGAACACCCGACGATCGCGGAAGTGCTTCGCGACGAGGCCGTGATAGCTCCATCGTGTCATCGAGTGCATGGTGATCTCGTGATCGTCGGCCAGCCCCAGCATCCGTCGGATCGAGGCGAAGAGCGCTGCCTCGTCGTTCGGGTCGCCCTCGACCATCCAGGCGGCGACCGAGACCAGCCACTCCTCGGAGTCGCGGTTGTAATGGGTGGGTCCGAGCGCCTGGATCGTGCCCCTCCGCCGCGCACCGCCAGCCGGATGCAGGAAGTGGCCGAGCAGCGCATCCGGCTCCGACCACGCAGAGAGGTCCATGCTCACGTGATAGTTGACGACCTCGCGCATGTCGCGCGGGCCCTCCAGCTCGATCCCGAGAAGGTCGGCACTGTCGCGACCACCGTCGGCAGCGATCACGTACTGGGCTCGCACAGTGCGCAGCTCGCCGGTCTCGAGATCCTTGATCGACACGACCGTCGTCTCGGCGTCCTGGTCGATGCCGACGACCTCCTGCTTGCTCCTGATCCGCCCGGGAGCAGCGGCGAGCGCGTGCCGATGGATCAGCGGGTCGAGGCGCAACTGGGGCATGTTGGCGAAGGCACGCGGGCTGGAGGAGCGGTAGCGCTCTGCATCCGGCCCACCGCCCCAGGCGGGCACATCGCCGATCTTCATCCCGTCGAAACGGCCGGGGCCGGTCGCCGTCGTGTACCAGGCGGCCTTGCGCCAGCGATCATGAGCCGGGGTCGCCGCGTAGATGTCGTCGGCGACATCCATGTCGTGGAACGCCTCCATGGTGCGTGGATTGAGCAGATGCGCCCGCGGAAAGCGGAAAACGAAGTCGCGGCGTTCGACGAGAAGGACGTCGATGCCCCGCTGCGCAAGCAGAATCGCGCACGACAGGCCGACCGGGCCCCCGCCCATGATCAGGACCTCGGTGGAGTCTGGCCACACGTCGTCGCCGAGCGGCGACAGCGGGGCACGGGGACTCTTCACGGATACGGACACAGGGCTCCTCCTCGGCTACGGAGATCCCAGGCTAGGTTTCGGCCGATCGACGTCGATACGTGACCGCGGAGCGAAAGTCGCGCCGTGGTTCCGACACGATGTCGAATCGCCGGCCAGCGTGCGGACACGACGAAAAAGGACGAGCCGACCCCCTCGGCGCAGCTCGCCCTCTCCGTCCGCAGACCGGGTCTCAGTCTGAGATCGTCGGGACCGTCACCCACTGCCAGTAGGTGAACTCGTCCAGGTTCCAGTGACCGCCGTGGCGTCCGCCGTTGCCGGAAGCACCGATCCCGCCCATCGGGATGTGCGCGGCGTCGTAGATGGTCTGACCGTTCAGGGCGACCATTCCCGCGCGCAGTCGCGACGCGAAGCCGAGACCGCGGGCGATGTCACGCGTGTGGATCGCCGCAGACAGGCCGTAGTCGCTCGCGTTCGTCAACTCCAGCGCTTCCTCCGCAGTGGAGAACCGCGTCACCGGGGCCACCGGGCCGAAGATCTCACTCTGGAATGCGGCGTTCGTCGCACCGACGCCGTCGAGCACGGTCGGCGTGAAGAAGACGCCGTCATGCGTGCCGCCGTGCGCCACCCGGGCTCCATCGGCGACCGCAGCATCGACGATGCTCTGCACCCGTTCGGCCTGCACGGTTGTGATCAGCGGGCCCAGCGTCGTTCCTTCGGCGAGGGGATCGCCCAGCCGCATCGCCGCAGCCGCGGCACTCAGCCGTTCCACGTACTCGTCGGCGATGCTCTCGTGCACCAGGTGCCGACCGGTCGCCATACAGATCTGGCCCTGATGGCGGAACGATCCGCCGACGCCGCAGGCGACAGCCAGGTCGAGGTCGGCATCAGCCATGACGATGAAGGCGTTGTTGCCGCCGAGCTCGAGGATCACCCGCTTGAGCAGGCCTCCGGCCACCTCGCCGACGCGTCGACCGGCCGCCGATGAGCCCGTGAACGAGATGACGTTCGTATGCGGAGAGCGCACGACGGCTTCTCCGGTCTCCGGCCCACCGGGGAGAATGTGCAGCACGCCGTCTGGAAGTCCGGCGCGCGAGAAGATCTCGGCCATGACGGCGCCGCCGGAGAAGGCGGTCTTCACATCCGGCTTCACGATCACAGCGTTGCCCAGCGCGATCGCCGGTGCGACAGAGCGGATCGCGAGCATCAGCGGTGCGTTCCACGGCGCGATCACCCCGACCACGCCGACCGGGATGCGCCTCGCGATGCCGAGTGTCGTCGGGTCGTCGACGGGGAGCACATCCCCCTGCGACATGGTCACCAGGCTCGCCGCCTCGACGAGCTCGTCGATCGCCTTGCTCACCTCATGCGCCGCTTTGGTCGGCAGCGAACCGCTCTCACGGATCAGCAGGTGCTCGACATCGTCGCGGATCTCGCGCAGCACCTCGGCGGCGCGGGTCAAGACGCCGGCCCTGGTTCGATACGACGCGCGCGCCCATTGCTTCTGCGCGGCGACGGCCAAGACCCCCGCCTGGTCCACATCCTGGTCGTCCGCGATCCCGACCGTACCGACACGTCCCCCGTCACCCGGAGAGGTCACCGCGAGAACTCCGCCGCCACCGGCACGCCATCCGCCGGAGTAGATGAGTCCGTCGGCGGTACTCGGATCCCAGTGCGTCATCGCGTTCTCCCGCTCGATCTGAAGTCTCTGGCGATGCTAGCCGCTGCCCGGAGGCGCTGCCTTCGACCACCGGACGAATCCTTCGCCCGCCGCCGCGACACCGTGTCGGCAGTGCCGGCGGATTCCGCAACCGCGCTCATTCCGAACGGCGAACGGACGCGGGAACGACGAAGGGGCGGATGCTGTTCGCATCCGCCCCTTCGTTCGTGAGGTGTTACTCCCCGCTGGCGACCGCCAGGTCGGGAGTGCCCGCGATCGCGCCGCCGGTGTTCACGCCGACCGCGACCCGCTCGCCGCGCGGACCGTGCTCGAAGAGGAACTCACCGTCCTTCGCATCCACCTTGACGTGGTCGCCCGCGTTGAGCTCGCCGTGCAGGATCTTCTCCGACAGGCGGTCTTCGACCTCGTGCTGCATCGCGCGACGCAGCGGACGGGCACCGAGGGCCGGGTCGAACCCGATCTCGATGAGACGTTCCTTCGCGGACTGCGACAGCTCGATGGTCATATCGCGATCGAGCAGACGCTCGCCGAGGCGCTTGGTGAACAGATCGACGATCTGCACCAGCTCGGGCTTCGACAGCTGCGGGAACACGATGATGTCATCGACACGGTTCAGGAACTCGGGCTTGAAGTTGCGCTTGAGCTCCTCGTTGACCTTGCCCTTCATCCGCTCGTAGGTCGTCGAGCTGCTGCCCTCGAGCTGGAAGCCGACAGGTCCACCGGCGATGTCACGCGCACCGAGGTTGGTGGTCATGATGATCACGGTGTTCTTGAAGTCGATCACTCGACCCTGACCGTCGGTGAGGCGACCCTCTTCGAGGATCTGCAGCAGCGAGTTGAAGATGTCCGGGTGCGCCTTCTCGATCTCGTCGAAGAGCACGACACTGAACGGCTTGCGGCGCACCTTCTCGGTGAGCTGGCCGCCCTCTTCGAATCCGACGAATCCGGGAGGGGCACCGAACAGACGCGAGACGGTGTGCTTCTCGCCGAACTCGCTCATGTCGAGCGAGATGAGAGCTGCCTCGTCGTCGAAGAGGAACTCGGCGAGCGCCTTGGCCAGCTCGGTCTTTCCGACGCCGGTGGGACCGGCGAAGATGAACGAACCGGACGGACGCTTCGGGTCCTTGAGGCCGGCGCGCTGACGACGGATGGTCTTGGAGAGAGCGGCGATCGCCTCTTCCTGGCCGATGACCCGCTGGTGCAGGGCCTTCTCCATGAAGACGAGTCGGCTGGACTCCTCTTCCGTCAGCTTGAACACGGGGATGCCGGTGGCCTGTGCGAGCACCTCGGCGATCAGGCCCTCATCGACGACCGCTGCAGTCGCGATGTCGCCGGAACGCCACTGCTTCTCGAGGCGCAGACGCTCGGCGAGGAGGCTCTTCTCCTCGTCGCGGAGGGAGGCGGCCTTCTCGAAGTCCTGCTCCTCGGAGGCGATCTCCTTCTGCTCACGCACGGCGGCGATCTTCTCGTCGAACTCGCGCAGCTCGGGCGGGCTGGACAGGATCGACAGACGCAGGCGGGCGCCGGCCTCGTCGATCAGGTCGATGGCCTTGTCCGGGAGGAAGCGGTCGCTGACGTAGCGGTCGGCGAGGTTGGATGCCGCGACGATGGCGCCGTCGGTGATCTGCACCTTGTGGTGCGCTTCGTAGCGATCGCGCAGGCCCTTGAGGATGTTGATCGTGTGCGCGAGGCTCGGCTCGGCGACCTGGATCGACTGGAAGCGGCGCTCGAGCGCAGCATCCTTCTCGAAGTGCTTGCGGTACTCGTCGAGGGTGGTCGCACCGATCGTCTGCAGTTCACCGCGGGCGAGGAGAGGCTTCAGGATGCTGGCCGCATCGATCGCGCCCTCGGCGGCACCCGCACCCACGAGGGTGTGGATCTCGTCGATGAAGACGATGATGTCGCCGCGGGTGCGGATCTCCTTGGTGACCTTCTTCAGGCGCTCCTCGAAGTCACCGCGGTAGCGGGAACCGGCGATGAGCGAGCCGAGGTCGAGCGAGTAGACCTGCTTGTCCTTCAGCGTCTCGGGCACATCGCCCTTGACGATCGCCTGAGCGAGGCCCTCGACGACGGCGGTCTTGCCGACGCCGGGCTCGCCGATCAGGACGGGGTTGTTCTTGGAGCGGCGGGAGAGGATCTGCATGACCCGCTCGATCTCCTTCTCGCGCCCGATCACCGGGTCGAGCTTGTTGTCGCGCGCGGCCTGGGTGAGGTTGCGGCCGAACTGGTCGAGCACCGCGGATCCGCCCTGGGGGCCCTGCTGCTGGTCGCCGGTGGTGGCTCCGACGCTGGCCGGCTCGCGGCCGGGAGCGCCGGAGAGCAGCTGGATGACCTGCTGGCGCACCTTGTTCAGGTCGGCGCCGAGCTTGACGAGCACCTGAGCGGCGACGCCC
The DNA here is from genome assembly GCF_045690355.1 of Microbacterium sp. LTA6. NCBI lineage: Bacteria > Bacillati > Actinomycetota > Actinomycetes > Micrococcales > Microbacteriaceae > Microbacterium > Microbacterium sp. LTA6. Next base: position 1,955,326 of record NZ_CP147855.1, on the reverse strand, counting down.
TCACCCTCGCGGATGAGGCCGAGGAGGATGTGCTCGGTGCCGATGTAGTTGTGGCCGAGCTGGAGGGCCTCGCGGAGGCTCAGCTCGAGCACCTTCTTGGCGCGCGGGGTGAAGGGGATGTGACCGGTGGGCTGCTGCTGGCCCTGACCGATGATGTCCTGCACCTGCTCGCGCACGGCGTCGAGGGAGATGCCGAGGCTTTCGAGCGCCTTGGCTGCGACACCCTCACCCTCGTGGATGAGGCCGAGCAGGATGTGCTCGGTGCCGATGTAGTTGTGGTTGAGCATCTTCGCCTCTTCTTGGGCGAGGACGACCACTCGACGGGCTCGGTCCGTGAATCTCTCGAACATGCTGTGACTCCTTATTCGCACGGGGCGAAGACGCGTGTAGCGCTTGTACATCGAGAGTAACCAGCGGCGGATGCCGGTATGCCCGTGTTCGCCGTCGGCATAGCGCTCGGCGTTCGTCAGGCGGGGTTGACACCCATATCGATTGTCGTTACGTTAACGGGAATCGATAACAACGATATTCGATAAGGAGTTGAGATGAAGAACCAGCAGCGCGTACTGAGCACCGGCGACACCGTCGCGCTCGCCCTGTTCACCATCCTGGGCATCGGGATCGCCGTGACGTCGGTCTGCATGGCGATCGTTCGCATCGCCGAACTCTCGTCCGGCGGATCCGTCCAGGTGCTCGCCGAGTTCATCGACGTCCCCGCAGAGGCGACGGCCGACGGCGAGACGCTGCCCGTCCTGCTCGACCGTGCGGTCGTCACTGTGACCGACCTCATGCCAACGGGCGTCGTTTTCGGCGTCCTCGGTCAGATCGCCTTCGCGCTCACCATCGTCGGCGTGGTGGTGTGCCTGATCGCACTCAGCCGTAATCTCCTCCGCGGCGTCGTGTTCAGCCGCGTCAACACCGGTCTCGTAATGGGTGGCGGAATCCTCGGCCTGGTCGGATCAGCCGCGTCTCGCTTCTGCGACAACGTGCTGGCCAATGCCGCCATCTCTCAGGTCACAGACGGCGCGTTCGACACCGCCGTCATGTCCGTGCAGCCGTTCCCCTTTCTCCTTGCCGCCTTCGCCCTCGCGATCATCGGCACGGTCTTCGTCGTCGGCGACCGGCTGCGGCGCGAGACCGAGGGACTGGTATGAATCCCGCGCCTCAGGACGAGGAGGACACCGGCATCCACTGCCGACTCGATGAGCTGCTCGCCGAACGGGGGATGACGCTGACCGAGCTGAGCGCTCGAGTCGGGGTGAGCATCGTGAACCTGTCGGTGCTGAAGAACGACAGGGCTCGCGCGATCAGGTATTCGACGCTGCGCGCGATCTGCGATGCGCTCGGATGCGAGGTCGGCGAGCTGCTGGTGCTGGCTCGCTGATCGGCGCCGCGGCTACTGCACGTAAGGGGCGGTGAGCACGGCATCCGCGTACCCAGGCGCGGAGAACCGAATGGTGATGACGCCGTCCCAGAAAGAGGTGCCGCCACTCGGCGTCTCGGCCCCGTACATGATCGGGTTCAGCGTGGAGCCGTCGTAGCTCGATACCACCGGCAGCTGCGTCTCACCGGTGCCCAGCGAAGCCTGGAACACGAAGGTGGGGTGGAGCTGGTCGTCGGCCGCACCCTGCACCGTCGCCCACCCGACGATCCCTGCGTCACCGCCGGCGATATTGCCCTTGTAGAGATAGAGCCCCTGAGCGCCGGAGTTCGACCCCGTGCCCTGCCACGTGACCGTCGCGGACACGATCGTCGCAGCGGCGGGCGCCTGCGGGAAGGACAGCTGCCCGCTGAGCCGGAACTCGGAGCTGAACTCCGGCCCGGTGAAGACGAGCTCCACGCCGGCCGCGTCGATGGCTCCGACAGTGCTCGCGGCGCTGAGCGGAACCGCGAGGGCGGTGGCGATCACCGGGGCCGACCATGCGGCCACGGCGAGAACCGTGCGGCGGGTGGGCTGGGCAGCGTGGTTATCGGTCACCGGGATCCTTCGGTCGGAGCGCATGAGGCACCGCGAGATCCGGTGTGCGATCATCCTATCCACGGGTCGACGGGCCGCCGGCCCGGGAACTCATGCGGGCGTGGCCGCCGCACCCACCGGCTCGACGACGACCGCGGTCCCGTATGCGCAGACTTCGCTGAAGTTGCCGATCGAGCCGGTGTCGAATCGCATCGCGATGATCGCGTTCGCGCCGCGCTGCTGCGCCTCGCCCCACATCCGCGCCATCACTTCCTGACGGCTCTCGTACATCACCTTCGTGTACTCGGGGATCTCGCCGCCGCCGAGAGAGCGGAACGCTCCGGTGAAGCTCTGGCCGAAATCGGTGGACCGCACCGTCAGACCCATCACCTCGCCGAGCACCTGGGTGATCCGATAGCCGGGGATGTCATTCGTCGTCACCATGAACATGAGGCCATCGTGACAGACGGACGCCGCGAATACATGGGCAATTCTCCCCACTCGGCCACCCCTATCAATTCACTGTGAGCCGATACCCTGAACTCATGAACATCGACCGGAAACTGCGCACCCGCCTTCTTCTCGCCCTGCCCATCGCGGCCGTGGCGTTCTCCCTCGCCGCCTGCGCCGGCCCCGCACGCCCCTCGGTCGACAAGGTCGCCGAAGGCATTCACCAGGTCTTCGTCGAGCAGGGCCAGGAAGACGTGGTCACCAAGGACGTCGCCACATGCCTGGCCGAGGTCCTCGTCGACTCGAAGCTCAGCGACGAGACCCTCAACTACATCGCCAACGGCGAGGACAAGCAGAAGGACATCGCTGACCGCGACCTCACCACCAAGCTCATCTCCGAGAACATCCAGGAGTGCGCCGAGAAGTCCGGTAAGTAATCTCCGGCAGCAATCACCGAAGGATGACGGATGCGCACAGCATCCGTCATCCTTCGTCATTTCGACCCTCGGAATGAATGGGTGCTCCTAGCGTTGTCTCCCATGGCGCGCAACCGGCGCGCAACGACTTGGAGTCTCATGAGCACCACCGCCCGCGCCCAGAAAGCGCCAGATACCCGCGGACCCGTCCGGAAGCTGCTGACCTCGTTCGGCTTCCAGATCCTGGCCGCCCTCGTTCTCGGCATCGCCGCCGGCCTGCTGGCCCGCCAGCTCGGCGCCACCGCTGAGGCTCCGAACGGACTCTCCGCCACGCTCGACACGATCGGCGGCTCCTACGTCACGCTGCTCCGCGCCGCCGTGGTCCCGCTGATCTTCACCGCCATCGTCGCCAGCATCTCGAACCTGCGTCGGGTGCAGAACGCCGCCCGCCTCGCCGGGCAGACGCTGCTGTGGTTCGCGATCACCGCGTTCATCGCCGTCACCATCGGCATCGTGCTCGGTCTGGTCATCCAGCCCGGATCCCGTGCGGGTGCAGGCCTCGAGCCCGGCGACCCGTACACGGTCGGCACCTGGTGGAACTTCCTGCTCGGGCTCATCCCGCAGAACTTCCTCGGCCTCAGCGTGAACAGCTCCTTCAACCCCGAGGCGGGCGCCGTCACGTCCAGCGTCGGCTTCAACATCCTGCAGGTCATCGTCGTCGCGACCGTGGTCGGCATCGCCGCACTCAAGGCCGGCAAGAAGGCCGAGCCGTTCCTCGTCTTCACCGAGTCGCTGCTGAAGGTCATCCAGCGCGTGCTGTGGTGGATCATCCGCATCGCCCCGCTCGGCACCTTCGGCCTCATCGGCGCGGCCGTTGTCGAGTACGGCTGGGACAAGCTCACCTCGCTCGCCTGGTTCGCCGCCGCGATCTACATCGGCCTCGCGCTGGTGCTCTTCGTGGTCTACCCGGCCATCGTGAAGGCGCACGGCCTCTCGATCAAGCAGTACTTCTCGGGTGTCTGGCCCGCCGTGCAGCTGGCGTTCGTCAGCCGCTCCTCGATCGGCACGCTGCCCCTCACCGAGCGCGTCACCGAACGCAACCTCGGCGTGCCCCGCTCTTACGCATCGTTCGCCGTGCCGTTCGGCGCGACGACGAAGATGGACGGATGCGCCGCGATCTACCCGGCCATCGCCGCGATCTTCGTCGCGCAGTTCTTCGGCATCGAGCTGAACATCGTGCAGTACCTGCTGATCGTCCTCGTCTCGGTCGTCGGCTCGGCGGCAACAGCCGGCACCACCGGCGCGACCGTGATGCTGACGCTCACGCTGTCGACACTCGGCCTGCCGCTCGAGGGCGTCGGTCTGCTGCTCGCGATCGACCCGATCCTCGACATGGGCCGCACCGCGGTCAACGTCGCCGGCCAGGCGCTCGTCCCGACCATCGTCGCCAAGCGCGAGGGCATCCTCGACGAGGAACTCTACAACGCTCCGCGCGAGGGCCTTCCGTTCGCGGACGACTCCGGCGACTCGGACGACTCCGACGGCGTGCCGGAGACGGATGCCGTCAGTGACAAGGATCCGGAGCCGGTCGGGGCCCGCTGACCCGCCGCGTCACCCCTCGAGAGCGCCTCGTCCCCTGCGGGACGGGGCGCTTTCGGCATCCGGGTGACGGAGGCTCCGACGGCCTGCCGTTCACAATTCAGGAAGAACGCGGCCCGCCGGCATCCGACTCCCTGGAATCACGCGGGCGCCGCCAACCGGGCGCCGCATATCTCCTGAGTTATGAACGGAGGTTCCGCCGATACCGGCTCCACAACTCCGGAGATTCAACTCCGGCCGGCATCCGATCTCCCGAGATCACGCGGGCACCGTACGTCCGGCCCCGCGAATCTCCGGAGTTATGGAGGCGGATGCGCCCCTACGCCCGCCCGGGCAACCGCAGCGCACCCCGAGTGTCGAGCGCGAGCTCCTCGGCATCCATCGCCGCGATCAGCTCGCGCATCACCTCCTCGTTCAGCTTCCCGGCGTCGCGCTCCTGCCGCAGCACCTCGCGCCGCACCTGCAGCCACCCTCGCGACAGCTCCTCGAGCTCGGCGTAGGTCGGATGCGCAGGACCCGAACCGTCTGTGCTCGCCTGTGCGCGATCAGCATCCGTCTCCATCTTCAGCAGGCGCGTCTCGAAGGCGTCGAACTTTGCCGTGCTGCCTTTGCCGTGCTCCGCGATCCACTCGGAACGGCGCTGTTCGAGATACTCCTTACCCGCCTCCTTGCTGCGCGCACGGACTGCGGCGAGCTGGCGTCGGTCCTCCTCGTGCTCCGAATCGGCCACCACCCCGAGAACACGGATGAGCCACGGCAGCGTCAAGCCCTGCAACAGCAGAGTGCCGAGGGTGACGACATACGCGACGACGACGATCGCATGACCTGCGCCTCTGTCCAGGTCAGCCAGATCCGCGGCGGCGAGAGCCGTCGCGAGAGTGACGACCCCGCGCATCCCGGCCCACGAGATGACGGCGTTGTCCTTCCAGGTCAGGGCGGGCGCGATCATCCGCCCGCGCAGCTGCTCCACGGACATCTGCGGCTTTCGCGGATGCTTCCCGCGCGCCAACCGCGCCTGGACTCGCCCCGACTGCACCCGTCGGTCGAAGCGACGCAGCCGCACCTGCTGTTGGAAGCGACCCCACGCATTCGCGGGATACACGAACGCGGGGCGCACCAGCAGGACGGCGAGCAGCACGGCCCCGGACAGCAGCATCACATGAACGACGGATTCGTCACCGAGGTCGCTGATCACTCGAGGGAACTGCAAGCCGATGTAGGCGAATACGAAGCTCTCCAGCAGGAAGTCGGCGGAGAGCCACAGCGGCGCCTCTTGCTGCCTCGTCGTGTAGCTGGTGCTCGGCGAGTTGAAGCCGACGAACAGGCCCATCGCGACGACTGCGAGCACACCTGATCCCCCGACGTGCTCGGCGATCGCATAGGCGCCGAACGGCACGAGCAGGCCGAAGGTGCCGATGACGACGGGATCCGCGATCCGCAGGCGCAGCTGGTGGATGACGATGCCGAAGACCAGGCCGATACCCACGCCGAACACGACGGCGAGCGCGAATTGGCCGATGCCTCCCCAGACGCTGACCGTGGCGCCGAGCACGATCGACGCGAACACCCGGTACAGCGTCAGCGAGGTCGCGTCGTTGATGAGGCTCTCTCCCGACAACACGGTCATCACGCGTCGGGGCAGCCCGAGCTTGCGGCCGATCGCGGCGGCGGAGACGGCATCGGGCGGCGCGACGATCGCTCCGAGGAGCAGCGCGCCGGGCAGGGTCAGCGAGGGGAGGATCCACCAGGCGATGAGCCCGACCACCAGCGTCGTCACCAGCACCAGCCCGATGCCCAGACGACGGATCTGGGGCAGACTGCGCGCGAAGCTGATGAAGGAGACGTCGAGAGCGGCCGAGTACAGCAGCGGCGGCAGCACGAGGGTCAGCAGCAGATGACCGTCGATCTCGAGGTTCGGCACGAACGGCACGAACGACACGGCGAGCGCGACGACCGTGACCAGCAGCGGCGCCGGCCACCCGCGCCAGCGCGCGATGGCGGCGACGATGAGTGCGCCTGTGAGAACGAAGAAGATCCCGGCATCCATGGTCGAAGCGTAGCGGGATGGCCCTTTGCGCCCGATGCGTCACTCCGCGCGGAGCAGCCGGACGACCTCGGTGTCCTCGACCTGGCGGAAGTCCACGTAGTGCATGCCCACCGCCATGAATCCGGCGGGGGCGTACAGGCACACGATCTCGTCCGCCGCATCCGCGAGTTCGGCGAGCGAGTCGGGAGCAGCGACCGGCACCGCGAGCACGATGACGGCGGCGCCCCTCGCCCGCGCGATCGCGCAGGCCGCCCTGGCGGTCGCCCCGGTCGCGACACCGTCGTCGACGATGATCGCGGTGCGTCCGCGCAGATCGACGGCCGGCCGCCTGTCGCGGAACCGGGCGACGCGCTGCCCGATCTCCATCGTCTCCCTGGTCTCGATCTGCTCGAGATCGCGAGGCGCGACGCCGGCGGCCACCCGTTGATCGAGCACTCTCGCCCCGTCCTCGCCCACAGCCCCCATCGCGAACTCCTCATGACCGGGGAAGCCGAGCTTGCGGACGACGAGAACATCCAGCGGCGCATCGAGCACCCGTGCGATCTCCACCGCGACCGGGACACCACCGCGCGGCAATCCCAGCACGACAGGGTCGGTGAGCGGATGCTCCGCCAACCGCTCAGCGAGCATCCGCCCCGCCTGCGTTCGATCTGCGAACCACACCGTCGCCGCCTCCGTCCTCCCCTCCGGATTACCCCTGCGAGGCGGGCGGGTCAAGCCCTTGGCGCGCGCGCATCCGCCTGCCGCCGCGAGGGAATGCCCCGCCGCCCCGCGAGGTTAGGGAGGAGGATGACTGCCACCGCCCTCTCCGTCCTAGACCTCGTTCCGGTACGCACCGGACAGACCAGTGCAGAGGCGGTGGCCGCATCACTGGCCCTCGCCGAACACGCGGATCAGCTCGGCTACCGCCGGTACTGGTTCGCCGAGCACCACAACATGCCGGCGGTCGCGTCGACGTCTCCGCCGGTGCTGATCGCCGCGGCATCCGGTCGCACCCGCCGCATCCGACTCGGCTCGGGCGGCGTCATGCTCCCCAACCATGCCCCGCTCATCGTCGCCGAGCAGTTCGCCGCCCTCGAGGCGATCGCCCCGGGGCGGATCGACCTCGGCATCGGCCGCGCGCCGGGCAGCGACCCCGTGATCACCCAGTTGCTGCGCACGGCCGGCACCACCAGCGACGTCGAACAGTTCCCGCGCCACGTGCAGGACATCTCGCTGCTGCTCTCCGACGATGGCGCCACCGTGCGTTTCACCTCCGGCGGCGAATACACGGTGCACGCGACACCCGCAGCCACCGGCGTGCCAGAGGTGTGGCTGCTCGGATCCAGCGACTACTCGGCACAGCTCGCCGCCGCGCAGGGACTGCCGTACGTGTTCGCGAACCACTTCTCCGGAGAGGGGCTCGAACGTGCGCTCGACCTGTACCGCTCCGGGTTCCGGCCTTCCGAGGCGCTCGCGGAGCCTCGCACGTTCCTCACTGTCAACGCCGTCGCCGCTCCCACCTCGGAGGAGGCGGAGGCCCGCGCCCTCCCGCAGTTGCGGATGATGGCCCGGCTGCGTCTGAACAAGCCGCTCACGGCGCTCGACACGGTCGAGCAGGCGCTGGCGGCGGAGACGGATGCCGCGACCGACCAGGTCGTGCAGGCCGCGCGGTCTCGCTGGTTCGTCGGCACCGGAGAGACGGTCGCCGCCGAGGTCCGTTCCTTCGCCGAGCGATTCGGCGTCGACGAGGTCATGCTTTCGCCCGTGGCCGGAGCCTTCGATGCGGAACCTCTCGCCGAGCCGTTCGGCCGCGCCCAGACGCTGGAGCTCATCGCCGCCGCGATCTGAGGCGCGTGGCGGGCGCCTACTCCTCGGGCTCGCCGCTCAGGATGCCGCGCAGCCAATCCCGCGCCTCGACGAACACGTCGTCGGCGTAGCGCTCCGGGTATTGAACGATCTGCCGGTCGGCACGCGGGTACGAGCCGAGGAACACCACACGGGGGCTGAACCGGCGGATGCCGAGCACGGCGTCCGCCATGCGCTCGTGTTCGATGTGGCCGTCGGCGTCGATGACGAAGCGGTAGCGTCCGAGCTCGTCGCCGATCGGCCGCGACTCGATGAGCGAGAGGTTGATGCCCCGCGTCGAGAACTGCTCGAGCATCTCAAGCAGCGAACCGGGATGGTCGTGCGGCAGCTCGACGATCATGGATGTCTTGTCGGCCCCGGTCGGCGCGGGCGGCCGCGCGGTGCGGGTGACGAGCACGAAACGGGTGACGGCCTGGGCATTGTCGCCGATCTCGGTCGCCAGCACGTCGACGTCGTAGTGCCGCACGATCCCCGGAGGGGCGATGGCGGCCTGCACCGGCAGGGTGCCGTCGAGCATGCCGATGGCGGAGGCGACGTTGCTCGCAGCGGGGACGTGCGAGTGCGCGGGAAGATGCTCGCCGAGCCATCCGTGGCACTGCGCGTAGGCGACGGGATGCGCCGCGATGACCTGCACGTCGTCGAGCGTCGTTCCTCGGGGCGCCACGAGGACGAAGTTCACCTTCACCAGATACTCGCCGATGATGCGGAGCCCCGGGAGCGTCGCGAGTGCATCCTGCGTGGTCGACACCCCGCCCTCGACGGAGTTCTCGATCGCGATCATCGCCGCATGACTGCGACCTTCCAGCACATCGGCGAACGCCTCACCGGCGTTGTGCACGGCGCGCCAGTCCTGGCCGCGGGCTTCGGCGACCTGCTCGAGCGCCGCCTCGGTGAATGTTCCGGCAGGGCCGAGGTAGCTGTAGGTACGGCGTTCAGTCACGCGTTTCACCTTAGCCCTCGGCGCCCTGTGCGTAATCCGCCCGGATCGCGGATGCGGTCCCGCCGCACAGAGGGCAGACTGAGTGCATGACGAGCCGTGCCGGCCTCCCCGCGGAGGAAACTGACCTCATCGATGTCGACGAACTGATCGCCGCCTATTACGACCGCATCCCGAAGCCCGACGTCGCCGCTGAGCGCGTGGCATTCGGCACCAGCGGTCATCGCGGGTCTTCGCTGTCGGGCAGCTTCAACGAGAACCACATCCTCGCGACGACGCAGGCCATCGTCGACTACCGCGACAGTCAGGGCATCCGTGGTCCGCTGTTCCTCGGCCGCGACACCCACGCGCTGTCTCTCCCGGCGGAGCGCAGTGCGATCGAGGTGCTGGTCGCGAACGGCATCGACGTCCGCGTCGATTCCCGCGACTCGTATGTGCCGACCCCGGCGCTCAGTCACGCGATCCTCACCTTCAACCGCGATCTGGCGGCGGATGCTGCGGGCCGAGCCGATGGCATCGTCGTCACGCCGAGCCACAACCCGCCCCGCGACGGCGGCTTCAAGTACAACCCCCCGCACGGCGGCCCCGCCGATACCGATGCCACCAGCTGGATCGCCGACCGCGCGAACGAGCTGATCGCCACCGGCCTCGAGGGTGTCAAGCGGGAGCGCTTCGCCGACGTCGACTGGGACGCGCTCCCCGCCTATGACTTCCGCGACGCCTACGTGCGCGATCTCGCCTCGATCATCGACGTCGACGCGATCCGCAAGGCGGGCGTCCGCATCGGGGCTGATCCGCTGGGCGGAGCATCCGTCGAATACTGGGCGCTCATCGCCGAGGTCTACGAACTCGACCTCACCGTGGTGAACCCCGAAGTCGACCCGACGTGGCGTTTCATGACGCTGGACTGGGACGAGAAGATCCGGATGGATCCGTCGTCGCCCTCGGCGATGGCCTCGCTCGTCGCCAAGAAGGGCGACTACGACGTGCTGACCGGCAACGACGCCGACGCCGATCGGCACGGCATCGTCACCCCGGATGCCGGGCTGATGAACCCGAACCACTACCTCGCGGTCGCCATCGACTACCTGTTCTCGCACCGTGCGGAGTGGCCGCGGGATGCCGCGATCGGCAAGACCCTGGTCTCGTCGATGATCATCGACCGCGTCGCCGAGTCGCTCGGCCGGCGTCTGCTCGAGGTTCCGGTCGGATTCAAGTGGTTCGTGCCCGGGCTGCTCGACGGCTCTGTCGCCTTCGGCGGCGAGGAGTCGGCCGGAGCATCGTTCCTGCGCAAAGACGGCTCGGTCTGGTCGACCGACAAGGACGGCATCCTGCTCTGCCTTCTGGCCGCTGAGATCATCGCGGTCACCGGGAAGACTCCGTCGGAGCGCTATGCCGAGCTGGAGCAGGCGTTCGGAGCATCCGCCTACCAGCGAGTTGACGCGGCCGCGACCCCGGAGCAGAAGGCGACCCTCGGCAAGCTCGCACCGGAGAGCATCTCCGCGACGACCCTCGCCGGCGAGCCGATCACGGCGAAGCTCTCGCACGCCCCCGGCAACGGCGCGGCGATCGGCGGCCTGAAGGTGCAGACGGAACACGCATGGTTCGCCGCCCGTCCGTCCGGCACCGAAGACGTCTACAAGCTCTATGCCGAGAGCCTGCTCGGCCCGGAGCACCTCGCCGAGGTGCAGGAAGAGGCCCGCGCCGTCGTGTCGGCCGCTCTGGGCGGCTGACACCGTCCCCCGACGCCGCCTGACCGCAGTTCAGGGAGAGGTTTCACCGGTTCCCACGGCCTGGAACCGGTCGAAACCATCCCCGAACGCGTGTGACGCTCAGCTCAGGATGCTGCGGCCCGGGCGAGTGCAGCGCCGGCCTCGCGCAGCCAGCGTGCGGGCTCCGCGAGGGCGGCCGCCGGCGACCCGGCGAGGTCGGTGAGCGAAACGGATGCCGCGAACAGCGTCGTATCGGCATCCGCGGTGATCCGACCGGCGGCGAGCATCGCGCGCACTCCGGCATCCTCGGCAAGGCCCGCGACGAACGAGGGAACCTTGCCGTCTCCGGACTGTCCGTCGAAGGACCCTTCGCCGGTGATCACGATGTCCGCGCCGGCCAGAGCCTCCGCGACGCCGATCAACTGTGCGACCTCGGCAGAGCCCGGCGCGAGAGTCGCGCCCCAGGCCACGAGCGCCGCTCCGGTACCGCCGGCCGCTCCCGAACCGGGGAACGACGCGTCGATGTCGAGCAGCCTGGCGAGCTGCTCCAGACCGGCGTCGACGACGGCGATGTCGCCTTCGACGAGTCCCTTCTGCGGTCCGAACACCGCTGCCGCGCCGCGTGGGCCGGTCAGCGGATTGGTGACGTCGGTGAGCACCCGCACCTCCGGCGCCGGCCGGAGCCCGCTGAGGTCGACGTCGGCGATGTCTGCGAGTCCTCGCGCTCCCGACACGACCGGCGCGCCGGCGGCATCGAGGAATCGGGCGCCGAGCGCGGTGAGCAGACCGGTGCCGCCATCCGTCGACGCACTCGACCCGATGCCGACCACGAGGCGCGAGACGCCGTGGTCGAGGGCCGCGACGACGGCCTGCCCGAAGCCGGTCGTATCGGCATCCCACGGTCGCAGCTCGTCCAGCAGTTCGATGCCCGAGGTGGAGGCCAGGTCGATGACGGCGGTTCCGTCGGGGGCATCTGCAGAGGCGGGCAGCAGCAGCCACGCGGTCTCGACCGGTGTGCCAGCGGGGCCGTCCACGACGAGAGGCATGCGCTGCGCGCCTGCGACGGCCGCTGCGAACGCGGCGACCGTGCCTTCGCCGCCGTCGGCCATCGGGCGGAAGACGAACGATGCGGCGGCATCGACGGACGCCCAGCCCTCAGCAAGCGCAGACGCCGCATCCGCCGCGGTGATCGTGCCCTTGAAGCTGTCCGGTGCCAGTACGACCTTCATCCGAGCTCCTTCTCCGCAGCGCCGCCGGTCGCGAGCGCGGGCGTGCTCGCGCGCACGATGACGTCGAGCGGGAGCGGCCCCTGCTTCCAGTCGGGATCGATCGTCGCGCGGAACGCCTGGTAGCCGACGTCGCTCAGCGGGACGTGCACCGTCGTGAGCGGCGGAGTGACGTCAAGACTCGACGGCACGTCGTCGAAACCGCAGACCGCGATGTCCGCGCCGATCTCGCGTCCGGCGTCGCGGATGGCGGTCATCGCCCCGATCGCGACGACGTCGCTGATCGCGAAGACGAGCGTGCCGCGGTCGATGCCGTCTGCCAGCGCCTTCGCCATGGTGTCCGTTCCCGATTCCCGCCGGAAGTCGCCCCGGTAGACCTTCTGCACCGCGCCGCCGCCTGCACCGAAGCCGCGACGGAATCCGTCGAGTCGCGCATCGGAGGTGTCCACCCCCGCCGCGGCGGCCAGGGCCACCGCCGAACGGTATCCGAGATCGGCCATCCGGCGTCCGAGCGCCTCGGCACCGGCGGCGTTGTCGATCTGGACGCTGCGCTCCCCCGCCTCACCTGCGCCGAGAGCGACGACCTGACCACCGAACCGGGCGAACTCCGCCAGCTCCTGTCTGGTCTCCTGCTCCATGGGCTCGTGCGTGCGCGACGCCGCCAGGATGAGCCCCTGCGGTCGCTGACCACGCAACGCCCGCACGATCCGCTTCTCCCTGGCGGGGTCGCGTTCCGTGATCGCGATGGTCACGACGAGGCCGTGCTCGTCGGCACCGCGCGCGACACCCGAGGCGATCAGGCCGAAGTAGGGGTCGGCGATGTCCGCGACGAGCAGCGCGATGACCGGCGAGGTCCCGCGGGCGGTGGCCTGCGCCGACACGTTCGCTGTGTATCCGAGTTCTTCGGCTGCCTGCTCGACCCGTTCCCGGAACGACTCGGCGACTTTCCGCTCCGAGCCGTTCAGGACGCGGGATGCCGTGGCCAGCGACACTCCGGCGACGCGCGCGACGTCTTCCAGCGTGGGAGCGCTGTGTCGGCCCGGCCGTGTCGCGCGAACGCGGAAGGGGCTTTCCGGAGTCGGCTCGGACGTATCCATGAACCGAGCATAGCGGCGTCGCCCACCCGGACCCGGCGCGTCCCTCCATCGTGGCAATCGGTTGCCGGACCAATCGCCGAACCCCGCGCCCTTCCGCCTCCGAATCAGGCCATGCGCTCGAGGGTGCTCCGCGCGATCGCGTGCTGCAGCGGCCGGCCTCCGACCAGGCGTTCGAGCTCCTCGGCGACGAGCTGCCCCATCGCTCCACGATCAGTGCCCATGGAGCCGGCCACGTGCGGCGTCAGCTCGACGTTCTCCAGGTCCCAGAGCGCCGAATCCGGCGCCGGCGGCTCCTGCGCGGTGACGTCCAGCAGCGCGGTCAGGTCGGGCCGACGGCGGAACACGTCGACCAGGTCAGCCTCGGCGATCAGGCCACCCCGCGCGGTGTTGATGAGCGTGGCACCCTCCGGCATCCGCTCCAGGAGGCGGGCGTCGATCATCCCCTCCGTCGCCGGGAGGAGAGGCGCGTGCAGGCTCACGACGTCGGCCCGGTCGAACAGCTCGTCCAGCGACACGAGGGAGACGCCCAGCTCGGCAGCAGCCGCCGCATCCGCGAACGGGTCAGCGGCGAGCAGGATGAGACCCGAGCCGCGCAGCCGCTCCGCCACTCGCCGTCCGATCTCCCCCAGAGCGACCAGGCCGACGACGCTCCCCCTGGTACCGGAGGCGGCCTGGGCTGCAGCGAGAGTGCGCTCGGAACGATACCGGCGGCGGGATGCCGGCACTCCGCGAGCCGCGAGGACGATCTGCGCAGCGGTCATCTCGGCGACCGGCTCGGCGTTGGCGGAGGCCGCGGAGACGATCGAGAGTCCGCGCGCCCAGAAGTCATCCGTGATCAGGTGCTTCACGGATCCCGCACCGTGCAGCACTGCCCGCAACCGCGGTGCTCGAGCGAGCAGTTCGGCATCGATGACGGGCGCACCCCAGCCGGTGAGGAGCACGTCGGTGTCGCGCAGGGCCTCCGGATCGGCCGCGAGCTCCTGCGCCGTGAGGAACGGGCGCTCCAGGTCCGCGATACGGTCGATATCGGCCAGCACGTCGGCGGGATAGACATCCCCCCGACGCCGCTCCTCCATCACCAGACGCACCCGAAACTTGTCATCCCTGTCGACCACTTCGTCTCCCGACTTCATCACGATTGAAAGCGAAACATCCGATCAATGATTGACAGTGTTCGCATCCCTAGGTTAGATTCGCCATCGACGTCTTGCAAAGTGGCAAGCGTTTGCCAAAACCCTGGAGAAACCATGCACACAAAGATGAAAGCAGCCGCAGTCCTGGGCGTCGTCACGCTTGCGCTCGCCGGCTGCTCCAGCGCAGCCGCCCCCGAAGGCGACAGCTCGGGCGTCAAGCAGGACGAAGAGGCCGTCCTCGAAGTCTGGACCCGCACCACCCCCGGCAGCCCCAGCGAGGCTGCGACGATCCGACAGGTAGAAGCATTCATGGAGGCAACCGGCTACAAAGCCGAGGTCACCGCGATCTTCGATGACTTCGAGATCAAGCTCGCCCAGCGCGCCGGCCAGAAGGACCTGCCGGACATCGTGCTCAACGACGTCAGCCAGCTCGGCACGATGCAGTCGCAGGGCATCCTCCGCGAGGTCGACCTCAAGGACATCAAGAACTCGAAGAACATGACAGCGCAGGCCCTCGAGGCCGGCAAGGCCATCGACGGCAAGACCTACGGCATCCCCTACTCCGCTCAGGCGAACGCGCTCATGATCCGCAGCGACTGGTTGGCGAACCTCGGACTCGA
Organism: Microbacterium sp. LTA6; assembly: GCF_045690355.1. Lineage (NCBI taxonomy): Bacteria > Bacillati > Actinomycetota > Actinomycetes > Micrococcales > Microbacteriaceae > Microbacterium > Microbacterium sp. LTA6. The sequence continues at coordinate 1,940,284 of NZ_CP147855.1, read as the reverse complement.
GGCACCGACCGACTGGGACGAGATGCTCGCCGTCGCCGAGGCGTTCACGAAGAACGACCCCGACGGCAACGGCCAGGCCGACACCTACGGACTCGCCGTTCCCGGTTCGACCAAGCGCGGCTACGCCTCCTGGTACTTCTCGAACTTCCTCTGGGCCGCGGGCGGCGACTTCATCACCGGCTCCGGCGACGAATGGCTGCCGTCGATGACCACGGACGAGGCGATCGAGGCGACGACCTGGTTCCGCGACCTGCAGTGCACGGCCGGCGTCATCCAGCCGGGAGCCCCGAGCATGGACACCCCGCCGACGAACGAGGCCTTCGAGTCCGGCGTCGCGGGCATGTACGTGACCGGCCCCTACATGATGCCGCGCTTCGACAAGGTGCTCGGCGCCGACAAGTACACCGTGGTCCCGGCGCCTGAGGGCCCGAAGGACGCCTCGGTGCTCGCTGAGGGCGGCACGGTCTACCTGATGGCCGGCTCCGAGAACGAGAAGGGTCAGACGGCTTTCGCCGACTGGTACGTCGGCGAAGAATCGCAGACCTACGGCATGGAGGGCACGGATGCCTTCGCCATCCAGCTCCCGGTCAACGAGAAGGTCGACATCAGCGAGGTCCGCGACGACCCCCGCTGGGAGACGTTCGCGACCGCCTACAAGGAGAGCGGCCACTACGCGCCGACCATCCCGAGCTGGACGCCGGTACGCCAGATGAGCGCTGACACCATCAACGCCCTGCTCGCTGACTGCTCCCTCGACGTCGAAGAAGAACTCACCAAGCTCGACGGCAAGCTGACGGCCGAGCTCCTGACGCAGGGAATCCTCAAGCAGTGACAATCCACACAGCCGACGCCGTGAACACGGCAGACGCTCCGAAGTCGGCGGCGGGGACCAGCGTGTCCCCGCCGCCCGCCCGGCGGCGTGGCCGCCATCGCGTACAGGGACAGTGGTGGGTCCCGTGGGCCTTCCTCATGCCCGCCCTGCTGCTGTTCCTCGTCTTCCGCTACATCCCCATGGTCCAGGCCATCGGCATGTCGGTCGAGAACGTCCGCCCTTACCTCGGCAACGAGTTCGTCGGGCTGAAGAACTACGAGACGATCCTCTCCGATCCGGCCTTCCGAGACGCGACGGTCAACACCCTCGTCCTGGCATTCGGCCAGACGCTCGGATGCCTGGTGCTCGGCTTCCTGCTGGCACTCCTCCTCGAGGGCCAGACCCGCAAGCTCTCCTTCATCCGCTCCGCCGCCTTCCTCCCGGTGGTCGTTCCGATGGCCGTGATCGCCGAACTCTGGCGAATCATGTACCACCCGACCGACAACGGGTTCCTGAACTCCATCATCGGGATCGTCGGCCTCGCCCCCAGTGAGTACATCAACAGCCCGGACTCGGCCATGTGGTCGATCATGCTGATGGGCATCTGGCGCGGCGGCCCCTACGACATGATGATCATCCTCGCGGGACTCGCCGGCATCGACCGAGGGCTCTACGAGGCCGCGACCGTCGACGGTGCGAACCGCTGGCAGCGCATCCTGCACGTCACTCTTCCGGGCCTGCGCCCGGTGTTCTCGATCCTGTTCATCCTCGCCGCCATCCGCGGCTTCCGGGTGTTCACCGAGGTGTACCTCATGACCAACGGTGGCCCCAACGGCGCCACCGAGGTCGTGATGACCCTCCTCTACAAACTCGGCCTGGAACAGCAGAAGCTCGGCGTCGGTTCGGCGGGAGCCGTGCTGCTGTTCCTCGCGACGCTGGTGCTGACCCTCGCGGTGCAGCTGATGCTGCGAAGGAAGAAGGACGCATGACCGCCGGAACGGATACCGCTCTCGGACTCACCGAGAGCCGCACCATCGTCGGTATCGGCGTGAAGGTGCTGCTGTACGCGGTCGTCGTCGCACTGTTCGCCGGCCCCCTGCTCGCGCTGCTCTCCGGCGCCTTCAGCGAGGTGACCGACCCGACAGAGCTCAGCATCATTCCGAACCGGCCGACGCTGGAGAACTTCTCCGTCGCGTTCGACTTCGGCGTGCTCGGCTACCTCATGAACTCGTTCTTCGTCGTCGGCTTCGGCCTGCTCCTGCAGGTGATCGTCTCGGTCCTCGCCGGTTACGCCCTCGCCCGCAAGAAGTTCCGCTTCTCGGCGCTGGCGCTGGTCGCGATCCTCGCGACGATGATGCTGCCCGATGAGATCCTCGCGCTGCCGCTGTCGATCCTGTTGGCCGACATCCCCTTCCTGCACATCAACCTGATGGGCACCCTCGCGGGCATGATCGTGCCGATCGGCGCCTGGGCGTTCTCGATCCTGGTGATGACCGAGTTCATGAAGGACGTGCCCCTCGAGCTCGAGGAGGCCGCGCGCATCGACGGTGCCAGCGAGCTGCGCGTGTTCGCACAGATCATCGTGCCGCTGTGCAAGCCGGCCATCGGCGTCATCGGGGTCTTCGGATTCACGATGATCTGGGACCAGTACCTGCTGCCGCTGCTCGTCTCGACCTCGAGCGACACGTACACGCTGCCGCTGGCGCTGCGCACTCTGCGCATCGAACCGGAGGTCACCCCCGGCGTGGTGATGGCGGCATCGCTGCTCGCGCTCGCCCCCTCGGTGATCGTGTTCCTCCTGTTCCAGCGCTCGTTCGCTCGCGGACTCACCTCCGGCGCGCTCAAGGGCTGATCGAACCATGACGGGCGAGCGAGCGATGACAGCGACGACGGAGCCGACGGCGATCGTCGAGATCGACGGCGTGACCGGCTTCCGGGATGTCGGTGGCATTCCCGCAGACGGCGGGGTGATCCGCACAGGGCGACTGTTCCGCTCGGGTCACCTCGCCGGGCTCGGTGCGCAGGGCGCGGATGAGGTCCGCGCCCGCGTGCGCCGCATCGTCGACCTGCGCGCCGATGACGAGGTGGCGGCCGATGTCACGGCGGTCGCCGGCGTCGAGATCACCCGACTGCCTCTCTACCTCGGCTCCACGCGCTCGTTCTTCCTCGAGGACTACAGCCTCGGCGAGATCTATGCGCACCTGCTCGGCGGCGGATCGAACCGGCTGGTGGATGCTGTGCGGATCATCGCCGCGGGCGAGCCGACCCTCGTGCACTGCACGGCCGGCAAGGACCGCACCGGGGTCACGATCGCGCTCGCCCTCGCCGCTGTCGGCGCGGATCGAGAATCCGTCGTCGCCGACTACGCCCTGACCGGCGACCTCATCCCCGCAGAACACCGCCGAGCGACCTCGGAACGGCTGGCGAAGAAGTACCCGCAGTCGAGCCACGCCTGGATGCTCGCCACCGAATCCCCCGCCGAGGTGATGCGCGAGACTCTCGCGAACCTCGATGCCGAGTGGGGCTCCGCCGCCGACTACCTGATCGCCCACGGCCTCACCGCCTCGGAGCTGAGCGCGCTGCGCGCCGCCCTCGTCGAATCCGCACCCACAATCCCGGGAGCCTCGTCATGACAACATCCGCCGATCTCGAGTGGTTCGCAGAAGCGCGCCTCGGCATGTTCGTGCACTGGGGGCTCTACTCCCTCGCCGCCCGCCACGAATGGGTCAAGAACCGCGAACACATGACGGACGCGCAGTACGCGCCGTACTTCGACCACTTCGACCCTGATCGCTACGACCCGCGCGCCTGGGCGCGCACCGCGAAGGATGCCGGTGCCGGCTACGTGGTCCTCACGGCCAAGCACCATGACGGCTTCTGCCTGTGGGATTCGAAGCTCACCGACTACACCTCCGTGAACACCCCGTTCGGCCGCGACGCAGTGGCCGAGTTCGTCGAGGCATGCCGCGCTGAAGGCCTGCGCGTCGGCATCTACTACTCGCTCATCGACTGGCACCACGACAGGTTCCCCGTCGACGGAACCCACCCGCAGCGCGACGATGAGGAGTTCAAGGCGGCGACGGCCGACCGCGACATCCGCGACTACCAGCGCTACCTGCACGGGCAGGTGCGCGAGCTGCTCACCGGCTACGGCCAGATCGACTACCTCTTCTTCGACTTCTCGTACACGCACCGTCCTGACTACTGGGGTGGCAAGGGCGCCGCCGATTGGGATGCCGAGAACCTGCTCTGCCTGGTGCGTGCACTGCAGCCGGGCTGCATCGTGAACGACCGTCTCGGCATTCCCGGCGACATCGTCACCCCCGAGCAGTACCAGCCGCTGAAGCCGATGGAGCGCGACGGCGCTCCCGTGGCCTGGGAGGCATGCCAGACCCTCAACGGCAGCTGGGGCTACGACCGCGACAACCTCGACGTGAAGAGCTCGGAATCGCTGATCAAGCTCCTCATCGACGGCGTCGCGAAGAACGGGAACCTGCTGCTGAACGTCGGGCCCGACGGCCGCGGCCGGATCGACCGCACGGCGCAGCGCACCTTCGACGACATCGCCGCGTGGATGGACGACCACGCCCGCTCGATCCACGGTGCCGGCGCCGCTCCCTGGCAGGCCCCGAACGATGCGCGATACACCCTGCGCGGAGACCGCCTGTACGTGCACCTCTTCTCCTGGCCGTTCAAGCACCTGCACCTGCCCGGACTCGCCGGCAAGGTCCGCTACGCCCAGTTGATGTCGGATGCGTCCGAGCTCGTCCCCTTGCACATCGACCCGAACCGTCAGGCGCAGAACACCTTGATGGGCGGGCTGCCCGATGGCACGCTCACGCTCCAGCTTCCGGTGCAGCGCCCCGAGACCCCCGTCCCGGTGATCGAGCTGTTCCTCACCGAGACCCCCTGACCGCACCTCTCCCCCACCCCACCCCTGGGTCCCTGACCCTGAACCCTGGTCCCTGAGCTCGTCGAAGGGGCCGCCTCAACGAGGAGGAAACATGAAGCGTCGTACGTTCATCCTGTCCGCTGTCGCCGGTGCGGCAGCGATCGCGATCCCGCAGCAGGCGGGAGCATCCGTGTTCGGGGGCCCTGCCTCGGCATCCGTGGCCTCGCGCATCGCACCGCTGCTTCCCGGTCGCGGGCCGTACTCGCACGTCTCGTCGCTGGACGAGCTGCGTACCGCGATCTCCGCGATGACCAACGGTGGAACGATCATCGTCGCCGACGGCACCTACGCGGTGCCCGACGGCGCTCCGATCAGCCTCGCCGGCGCCGGCGGCCGCTGGAACAAGCCGCTCACGATCATGGCCGCATCGATCGGCGGCGTCACCCTCACGGGCGCACAGAGCTTCACCTTCGATGCCACGCACGATCTGGCGCTCCAGGGCTTCGTCTTCACGCAGTCGACGACGTTCGAGATCCCGGCGAGCTGCACGGCGATCACGCTCAGCCGCAACGAGTTCGTGCTCGCCGATATCGAGGGCATGCACTGCGTGATGGTGCGCGCCGACAACACGGTCATCGAGTACAACCACTTCCACAGCAAGTCGACGCTCGGCATCTTCCTCGGCGTCGAGGGCGCGGGGTCGACCGAGATGGCCGAGAATGTGCACATCCACCACAACTACTTCTCCGATCACAGCTTCGCCGGCGACAACGGCGGCGAGCCGATCCGTCTCGGCGTCAGCCCGCGCGCGCTCAGCAGCGCCCACGCACTGGTCGAGTTCAATCTCTTCGAGCGCACGAACGGCGACCCTGAGGCGATCTCGGTGAAGTCCAGCGACAACACGATCCGCTTCAACACCATGCGCGACAGCGGCGGCGGCATCGTGCTGCGTCACGGAAACCGCACCGTCGTGGAGTCGAACCACATCATCCGCGGCCAGCGCGGCATCCGCATCTACGGCAACGACCACGTCATCGTCAACAACTACGTCGGCGAGACGGCAGACACGGCACTGGTGCTCGGCGCCGGCACGCTGCGCGATCACTACGAGGGAGAGCCCGCCAACTCGCGCAACAAGAACGACGCGGCCGACCGCGTCCGCATCGCGCTGAACAACTTCGTCGGCAACACGGGCGGCATCTCCGGAGAGACGCACCGGCCGATCGAGCCGAACGACTGCGTGATCGTCGACAACATCATCCAGGGCGACGTCGGAACGCTCGCCAAGGTGCCCGTGTCGAACGGCTTCACCTGGTCGGGCAACGTTCTCTGGGGCGCTGCCGCCGACGGAGATCTGCCGACGACCGGCTTCACCCGCGTCGACCCGCAGCTCGAGCGGGACTCCGCCGACGTGTGGCGGATCAGTGCATCGAGCCCGGCCATCGACGCCGCGACTCAGGATCACTCCGGCCAGGTGCGAGACGACATCGGCGGCCGCAAGCGCATCGGCGCCGCCGACGTCGGTTGCCATGAGTCGAGCTCGGCGATCGCGAAGCGCGCACCGCTGACCCCGGCTGACGTGGGACCGCTCGCCCCCTGAGCCCCCCCCGCGACCGAGGTCGGCGTCCTCCCCCGAGACGCCGACCTCGGCCCGGCCTCATGCCGGCCCCTGCGATCGCGCCGCTCCGGTCCCACTTGACGTCTTCCCCCGCATCCCACACCCGCACGAACTGCGACCGGAATCGGTTTCGAGGCCAGCGGCAAGTACTTCGCTCCCGCGTTTGGCAATCGCTTGCCACACTGTGAAACGTTGCAGAAAGCGAATGCCGCAAGGGCCGCCCGCTCAGCCGGCGGCGATTCCCGTCGAGCCGCGGACGACGAGGCTGGTCGCCAGGTCGAATCCGACGGGAGGAAGAGAGCCCTCGGTCACCCGGCTGAGCAGCGCAGCCATGGCGTGATCGCCCTCCTCCCGCAGCGGCGACTTGACCGTGGTGAGGGGCGGCGACGTGAAGTCGGCGCCGAAGATGTCGTCGAAGCCCAGCACGCTGATGTCCGCCGGGATCCGGATGCCGGTCTCGACGAGCTCCTGCATGAGACCGATCGCGATGAGGTCGTTGTACGCGATGACCGCCGTCGCTCCGCTGTCCCTGGCCGCCATCGCCGCGCTGCGCCCGCCGACGACCGTGGGCGCGACCGGTGCGAGCTGCAGCAGCTCGATGTGGGCCCACTCGCAGCGTTGGGAGAGCAGCTCGCCGCGGTGCCGAGCCATCCAGGACAGCGGAGGACCCGGCACGTATGCGATCCGGCTGTGCCCGAGGCTGCGCAGATGCCGCACGGCCTCGGCGATGCCGTGCTGCACGTCCGGGACCACGGACAGCACGTCCTCGACCAGTCGGTTCACCACGGCGATGGGCTTCTGCCGCGCCAGCGCGCGGATCTGGTCATCCGACATGCGGGGAGTCGCGAGGAGCAGACCGTCGACCATGCGCAGCATCCGCTGGGCGCTCTCGTACTCGCGCTCGTCCGACTCCTCGGACTCGGTGAGCACCAGGGTGTATCCGGCCCGGGCGGCAGCAGCCTCGGCGCCGCGGATCACGTCGAAGAACACCGGGTTCGTGATGTCGGAGACGACGAGACCGATGATCGAGGTGCGCCCTGTCGGCAGCGCTCGCGCCATCGGATTCACGTGATAGTTGAGGGATTCTGCAGCCGCTCGGATCCGCCGTTCTGTGACGGCATTGACCCTGCCCGGCCTGTTCAGCGCCCGGGACACCGTCGACGGGTTCACGCCGGCCAGCTTGGCGACGTCGTAGATCGTCACACTCTCCGAGCCGGCCGCCGGTGCCCGCTCCGCTCGCAGCTCGGCGTCGGCGGTGCCGTCTTCGGCCATGCTCAGCTCCTCACTGCACCGGCGCTTCGGGGGGCGCCGGTGGGGTCACCCTCCAGCCTACGGAGTTCGCGCCCGATCACGGTGAGCATTGCGTCCGCGGCGGATGCGTCCTGAACCCCGGAGAGCAGCGCTGCGGCGTCGTCGGCGGACTGACCGCCGCGCAGGCACCATGCGGCGATGACGGACGCCGGCACCTCCGCGTCCGCTCCCGATCGGATGGCGTGCTCGAGCACCGGCACGATGCGGTGCGGCAGCTTGTGCGCGCCGTCGAGGGCGATCTGCGCCAGCTGATGGCGGATGCGCGGATTGGCGAACCGCTGCCGGGTGGCATCGATCGCGTCCTCGAGTTCATCGGCGGGCAGAGCACAGCTCGAGGCCGCGATCGCCCAGTAGTCCTCGACGAGGGAGCGCAGGTAGGGATCGCCGAAGGCGCCGGCCACATCATCGAACCCGTTGCGCAGTCCGTGATAGGCCAGCAGCGAATGCGCCCCGTTGAGGATGCGCAGCTTGCGCTCCTCGAACGGCGCGAGATCGACGGTCAGCCGCGCACCGCCCCGCTCCCACGCGGGTCGCGGACCGACGAAGCCGTCTTCGATCACCCACTCCGAGAAGGGTTCGGCGACGACGGTCCCCTCGTCGCGGATGCCGGTCGCCTGCTCGACCGCGGTGACGTCGGCAGCCGTCGTCCGCGGCGTGATGCGGTCGACCATCGAGGAGAGGAAGGCGACGTTCTCGTCGATCCAGTCCGGCAGGGTCGCATCGAGCACGGCGGCCGCAGCGAGCACGACGGACCGCGCGATCTCGCCGTTGCCACTGAGGTTGTCGCAGCTGATGACCGTGAGGGGCGGCGCAGCTGCCGCGCGGCGGGCGGCGAGACCGAGAGCGAGACGCACCGGCGCCGTCGCGATCGGAGCATCCGGGGACTGGATCGCATTCCGGAGGTCGGCGTCGATGACGGCGGTGGTGTCGAGCCGGCCGTCGGCCCCGAGCCGATACCCGGCCTCGGTGATGGTCAGCGTGATGACGGCCGTCTGCGGATCGGCGATCACGGATTCCCACTGCGCGCGTTCGGCGCCGTCATGGGCCGAGCGGATGCTGGTGATCTGGGTGAAGTCATCCCCGTCGGCGCTGCGGGTGATCAGCGTGTATGCGCCCTGCCGCGCCTGCAGGATCTGCGCCTGCTCTGGCGATCGTCCGGTGAAGGCGGCGATGCTCCACGGATCGTCCTGATCGGTCGCACGGTGCGTGTACCAGGCCTGGTGTGCACGGTGGAACGCACCGACGCCCAGGTGGGCGATGGTGTGTTCGTCGATGCCCTGTGGACGCTGCGACATGCCGTCTCCTCGTGTTCCCCGCCGACTTCAGCGTCGACTTCGGAACCATTCTATGGCAAGCGGTTGCCATCGTGGGCGAGGCCGGGTAACGTCAACCGTGGCGACGACCGTTCCGTCGCCGCGCACGACCCCCGAAGGACAGCATGCCGACCACGATGATGCACCCGGACCGCCTCTTCCCCAGCGACCCGGCCACCCGGGATATCGCCCGGGATCTCTATCTCCGCGTCAGCGATGCCCCCATCTGCTCCCCGCACGGCCACGTCCCGGCCGCGATGCTCGCCGAGAACGCGCCGTTCGCCTCGCCGACCGACCTGCTGATCACCGGCGACCACTACGTGACCAGGGTGCTGCACGGAGCCGGCGTTCCGCTCGGCCAGGTGCAGGCCCCGGCGGGGGCGCCGCCGGTGGACCCCCGCGAAGCATGGCGCGTGCTCGCCGCGAACTGGCGCCTGTTCCGTGCCACCCCCGTGCAGTACTGGCTGGAGTATCAGCTCGGCGAAGTGTTCGGGGTCACGACCCGGCTGACCCCCGACACGGCCGACCTCGTCTACGACGAGATCGCCGAGCGACTGACTGACGACGCCTACCGGCCGCGCGCTCTGTTCGAGCGGTTCGGCGTCGACGTGCTCGCCACCACGGATGACCCTGCCGACGATCTCGCCGCGCACCGCATCCTCGCCGAGGATCCGACGTTCCGCGGCCGCGTGCTGCCGACATTCCGGGCCGACCACAGCATGGACCCGGCCGCCACCGGCTGGATCGCCGCGCTGGATCGCCTCGCCGCCGCATCCGATATCGCCTGTGATACGCACGCGGGCCTTCTCGCCGCGCTGCGCGCCCGTCGCGCGTACTTCCGCGCCGCCGGCGGCACGGCCACCGACACGGGCGTGGCGGATGCCTGGGCTCTCCCCTTGGACGACGCCGAGGCCGAGCGCATCCATGCTGCAGGCCTGCGCGGAACAGCCACCGTCGCCGAGGGCACGGCCTACCGCCGCGACATCCTCTACCGCCTCATCGAGATGTCCGCCGAGGACGGCATGGTGATGCAGCTGCATCCGGGCGTGCACCGGAACCACCATGAGCCCACGCTCGAGCGCCACGGCGCGGACACCGGCCACGACCTGCCCCTGCCGACCACGTTCACCGAGCCGCTGCGACGGGCGCTGAACGACTTCGGCACCGACACACAGCTGCGGCTCGTGCTGTTCACCGTCGACGAGACCGCGTTCTCGCGAGAGCTCGCTCCGCTCGCCGGCTTCTACCCCAGCGTGTACGTCGGAGCTCCGTGGTGGTTCCTGGACACTCCGGATGCCATGGAGCGCTATCGCCGCTCGATCACCGACAGCGCCGGCTTCGCGAAGACCTCCGGGTTCATCGACGACACCAGGGCATTCTGCTCGATCCCCGCGCGGCACGACATGGCACGCAGAGCGGATGCCTCGTACCTGGCCTCCCTCGTCGCCACCCACCGGCTCACCGAGGCGGATGCCGCCGACATCGCCGACGACCTGGTCCGGCGCATCCCCTACGACACGTTCCGCATCCCGCAGGCCTGAGTCACGGCATCCGCCGCCCGCCGCCGCTGCGCCCGCCGCTACGGTGCGCCCGCCGCACATCCGTCCACAGGGATGGAAAAGGCCGGTGAAGATCGATCTTCACCGGCCTTTTCCATCTCTCCCTGCGACTACGGGGCGGTCGGCCCCACGTTCGACGTGGTCAGCGGAGCGCGGGTCGCCGCGTTGCTGGTGACCTCATGCGCACCGACGTCGTAGGTGCCGGAGCGCTGGCGTCCCTCGATGTCGTCTGTGGCCCAGGTCCCATGGTTGGTCATGAACGCCGCGTTCACCGCGGGACTCGACGAGCCGATCTTCCACACGCCGGCCGAGTCCTGCGCGAGCTGCGGGTTCACCCGCGTGTAGCCCACCGTCGGGATGTTCCCATTGGCGGCCGAGCCCCAAAGGATGTTGCCTCGCCAGTAGAAGTCCTGCATGAGCGGCACATCGGCGAGGTTGCCGGTGGCGCCCTGGAAGATGTTGTCCACGATGGTGACGTTGAGCGGCTTGACCGTGCGGTGCGTCTCGCCGGCGAGGCCGTTGACGTTGTTCGCCACGGTGTTCAGGCCGATACGAACACGGTCGGGGGCATCGTACTTCTTCCGCGAATCGGCGCTCTCTCCCACGAAGTGGTCGCGCACCGTGCCCGAGCCGACGACGATCGCACCGTCGTCGTTGCTGATGCCACTCACGTAGTTGTTCATGATGACGTGGTCGTTGCCGTAGATGCGGATGCCGTTGTCACCGTTCAGGATGTAGTTCGACAGCACCTTGTTGTCGTTGCCGTGGCGCAACACGATGCCGCCGACGCTGTCGCGGATCGTGTTGTACCGGATGGTGTGCCCGCTCGACTTGACCGAGATCGTCTCCGGGTCGCCATTGGCGTTCTCGAACAGGTTGTACTCCACGATCGCGCCGCCGCTGGAGAGCGCCTTCGGGCTGGTGCCGAGCCGGATCGACTCGCCGCCGTTGGTGCCGGTGAAGTTGTGGTCGGAGAAGTAGTTGTGGTGGATGTGGGAGTTCTTGGCGACGGTGTCGCTGCCGGGGCCCTCGATGCCGAGGTAGACGCCGAGCGAGTCCTTGCCGTGGAACCAGTTGTACGCGATCTCCGAGTCGTCCGAGCGGACGATCAAGTTGTGCTCCGCCGCGTCGGAGAACGCGAACTCGTTGCGGACGAAGTCCACCGCCTTGCTGCTCGAGCCCACGTCGATCGTCGTCGACTGTGTGAACTTGAAGCCCTGGATGCTGACGTACTGCACGCTCGAGAAGCTGAAGCTCGACGCGCCGGTGAGCGTCACGCCACCGACGGTCTCGGCCTTGATGGTCACCGGCGCGGACGAGCTTCCGGAGGCGCTGGATCCGAGGCTCACCGCGGTGGAGACGCTGTAGCTGCCGTTCTTCAGCACGATCGTGTCACCGGGGTCGGAGCTGTTGATCGCGCTCTGCAGCTGCGAGATCGAGGTGACGAGGGTCTGCCCGGCGGGAACGGTCGGGGTGGGCGTCGGCGTCGGGGTCGGCGTGCCGCCGCCGGTGCTGCCGAAGACCTGCAGTTCGTACAGGGAGTAACCGTAGGCCGTGCCGCGCGCGGTGCCGTGGACCCGGAGGTATCGGCCGGTGCCGTTGAGGCCGGTGATGTCGTCGGTGCCACCGTTGCCGGCCGTCTCATCCTTGAGCGTGGTCCAGGTCGTGCCGTCGACCGAGATCTGCACCTTGTACTTGCTGGCGTAGGCGGCCTCCCAATTCAGGAGCACGCGCGAGACTGTCGCACCCTCGCCGAGATCGACCGTGATCCACTGCGGGTCGACGTACTCGACGCTCGCCCATCGCGTGGTGGCCGATCCGTCGACGGCGTTGCTCGCCGGGAAGGAGGAGGTCTCGACTGAGGAGGCCGTCGCGGGGCGGCCCTGCGAGATAAGGGTCTCGGCGAGCGGACCGACCTCGGTCGCGCTGAGCGGGCCGGCCTGACCGAACGCGGTCGCCGGGACTGGTGCCGGCACGCTCGCGTGTGCGGCGCTGCCGACCACGACCGCTCCGGTCACTGAGAGCGCCGCCGCGGCGGCGGCCGCGACGACACGCTGTGTCATGTTCAACATTCAGACTCCGATCTTCATTGATTCAGTGGGGGTTGACGCACGAGGCTCACCCGTCACGGTGTCACCGTGACGTTCGTGAGCCCCGTGACGGCGTTCGCGACGGTGTTCGACGCGTAGACCTTGTTGGGGTTGCTCGAGCACTTCGACGTCGACGAGATGAACACCGCGTACTTGCCCACACCGCCGAGGTTCGAGGTGTTGGAGCGCCAGATGTTCCCGCACCCGTAGCCGGTCAGCGGGTTGTGCGTCTCATAGCCGTTGACGAAGGTGCCCGGCGAGGAGAAGGTGCCGGTGTTGCCCTCGATGAGGTAGCCGTTGCCCTTCACGTCGATCCAGGAATCGGCCGAGTTCTCGCCGGAGATGCCCTTGCCGTCGAACTTGTTCCCTCGGATGACGCCGCCCTCGGTGCCTTCCTTGATGTCGATGTGCTCAGCGGCGATGCCGGGCCCGAACGTGTTGTCGAGAACCTGCACACGGTCAGAGCGGTCTCGCCCGCTGGAATCTCCGTAGCAGTCGAAGTTCGAGTTCGCGGAACCGAGGTAGACGCCCTCGCCGTACCCGGGCTTGACCAATCCGACGCGGGTGATCTCCGAGTTCCGGATGGTCCCGTCGGCCGAGGAACGACGGAAGTGCACGCCTTCCTCCTCGATGTCTCGCACGAGCACGCCGTCGATGTTGACGTGGGTGGCCGTGTCGAGCACGATCCCCTTCTTCGACTCCGCGACCGTGACGCCCTTCACGTTCCAGTAGGACGCACCGAACAGCCAGAGTCCGTAACCGGAGTTCCAACCGGATGTCGGCTGCGGGCATCCGGACAACGTCCCGGACGAGCCGTTGTTGATGATGATCGCGCTGCGCGGACCCGTGAGAGTGATCGGCTTGGCCGCCGTACCGGAGTCGGTGGCGATGAAGCTGCCGCGGTACGTGCCGGCCGCGAGTCGGATCGTCCGCCCTGGTTCGGCCGCAGTGATCGCGGCGCTGAGCTCTGCGGCGGTGTCGACATCGACGATGTCACCATCACCGGGACCCGGGTCGACGGGGCCGCCCGGTGTTCCTGCCGTGCCGTAGACCTGCAGCTCCCACAGCGAGTAGCCGTAGGTGGTGCCGCGCGCGGTGCCGAATACGCGGAGGTACCGGCCCGTGCCGGCCAAGCCCGTGATCTCGTCCGTGCCGCCGTTGCCTGCGGTCTCCGTCTTCAGAGGCGTCCAGGTCGAGCCATCGGTGGACATCTCCACACGGTATTTCGACGCGTAGGCGGCCTCCCATTTCAGGACGACCTTCGAGACCTTGGCCCCGGTGCCGAGGTCGGCTGTGATCCACTGCGGGTCGACGCCTTCGGCGCTCGCCCAGCGCGTGGTCATGGAGCCATCGACGGCGTGGGACGCGGGGAACTCGGAGGTCTCCACGGAGGATGCCGTGACCGGCTTCCCCTGCGAGATGAGGGTCTCCGTCGGGTTCGTCGGCGTCGGAGTCGGCGTGGGCGACGCGGTCGGGGTCGGCGTCGGCGTCGGGGTCGGGGTTCCGCCACCGCCTCCAGTAACGGACTTGAGGAACAGCGAGTCCGCGGCATCCGTCAGTTCGTCGTGTACGCCGTGCCCATCTCCGTAGTCCAGCGTCTCGCGAGACGCCCAGTCGGTGATCGGGGTGCCGCCTTGATCGAGGTGGTGCCAGCCGGTGCCGTTCCAACCGAACTGGAGAATACGGTGCCGGTCGGGCAGATAAGGCGTGTAGGCCGCCGCGTCGCCACCCAGCTGCTTGCTCATGTCGTTGTTGAAGAAGACGTTCATCGGCCCGGACGAACCAGACCACTTCACCGCCTTCTGGCCGGCACCCCACCAGATCGGGAACCAGTTCGAGTCGTCCGGCCCGCCGCCGCCTTCCTCACCGCAGTTGGAGCTGCAGTTTCCGGAACGGTGCGCATAGGGCACGGTGACCTTGTTGAGCTCGAAGAGGTTGTTGCGCTCCCACCCGCCGTGCAGGTTCAGGTCGGAGTCGAAATCGTTGCCGATCACGACGTTGCCCGATGCCGCCCACTGGAACGTGAAGTGGCGGAGGTTGCGAGAGATGTTGTCGGCGTAGAGCGAGTCCCAGACGCGCGAACCACGGAAGTAGCCGTTGCCGCCCTTGCCCTTGTTCCACGAGCCGTCGAGCTTGTTGTCGACGATCTGCAGGTTCTTCGCCTCTTCGGTGACGATCGGATGCGATCCGGTCATCTCCGCGCGGATGCCGCGCACCCACGAGTCGGCAGCCCACTTGAACACGATGCCGTGCATCGCCTGGTCGGGAGCAAGGTTGCCGTAGTTGTTCTTCGCGTCTGCGGCATCCGCCCCCTCGATCACCTGGGTGAAGGCGAGCGACTCGATTCCGACGCCGACGACGGGATCGACGATCGGCGATGCCTTCGAGGCATAGACCTTGCCGCCGATACCGGCCGATCCGTCGGAGGTCGAGTTCACCGGAACGTCGTATTCGAGCGGCTTGTCGAGCGTGATGGTGCGGGCGGTGGAGTCGCTCGCGACGATGCGGAAGATCTGCTGGCGCATGTGCAGGTTCTGCAGCGGATGCGTGGCCTGCACCGCCTCCTGCTCTTCGTAGAACTTGATCGAGTTGGCTGCTCTGATGTTGACGAGAGCGCCGACCCCGAGAGTCGTCATCGATCCCGTCGTGGCGAGGTGCACGACGGTGTCACCGGCACGGGCGGAGTAACCGGCATCGCCGTTCTTGGCGCGCAGCGCGACGCCGACCTTCCAGTGCACGTTGACGGTGCCCTCGAAGAGGTCCTTGCGGTTCGCGGGGGCGGCGGCGTAGTCGCTCGCATACGCCGTGTGCACGCCGCGCGACTGCACGCGGAACAGACCGCGTCCCGGCCACAGCCAGCCGCCGGTGCCCTGACCCGAGGTCATCGCGTCCTTGTCCCACTCGGATCCGTCGGGGGTGATCGTGTCGTAGCGGGTGGCGGCATCCGGTCGATAGACGAGCGTGGTGCCGGTCGCCGCATCCGATCCCGCACCACGGATGACGAGGTAGTCGGCGTCGACGTGCAGCTCGCCGGTGACGTCGAGCTGCCCTGCCGGAAGCGTGATGCGGCTGAGGTTGTCGAAGCCGGCTGTCGGCGAGCAGCCGGTGCGGATCGCGTCGATCGCGGCTTGGATCCCCGCGGTGTCATCGACGCCGTCGCCGGCGGTCACGCCGTGTGCGCTGGTCATCTCGGCCGCCGTGATGTCGCATGCCGCGCGGGGGGCGAGGGCGGCGGTGTTCGGGAGCTCTGCCCCGCCGCGGTAGCCGGCCTTGCTCCAGTCATAGAGGCCGGTGATCGGGGCGCGCCGGTTGCCTGCGCTGAGATCGAGACCCTCGGTGATGCCCGGCTCTGCGGCGGATGCCGGAACAGTGGCGGACTGCACCGCCAGGCCGAGCGGGATCGCGACGATCACCGCGGCGAGCGCGGCGATGGATCTGCGGACGGAAGGATGAGCGTGCGACATCGGTGTCTCCTACTCGGCGGGAACTGCTTCTCGACGGTTCGTGCGCCACGTGATTAGTAAACATTCTTACCGTTCAGTAGCGTGCCGCCTCAGAGTATCTGGCAAACGGTTGCCATTCAATGGAGAAACTGATCTTTTTCACGGCGCCCCTCTCGCGGCCGCGCCACGACCGTTGTGGGAAATCATGAAATGTCGCCGTGATGTTGGCCGACAACAACAAGGCGACGGCGGCGCGACCGCCCACACTTTGGTACATCGCGATGCGCCGTCGACGTGAACTCGTCAACGATTCCCGGCGCATCGATGAGCTCGCGGCAGTGCAGCCGTGAGACGCCGAGCCCGGAGGTTGAAGAACATGTCCCAGACTGCAGAGCGAGAAGACGACGCGACAGTCGAGGCCCGGCCCCCGCGAACGATCCTCGGGCACCCCATCGGCCTCGCCAACCTCCTCGGAGTCGAACTGTGGGAGAGGTTCTCGTTCTACGGCATGGTGACGATCCTGCCGTACTACCTCTACTACTCCCTCGACGAAGGCGGGCTGGGCATCCCGCAGCCCGCCGCACTGGGATTCGTCGGAGCGTACGCAGGATTGGTGTACCTGTCGACCATGCTCGGCAGCTGGCTGGCGGATCGCGTGCTCGGAATGGAGCGCATGGTCTTCTACGGCGGGTTCGTCGTGATGCTCGGTCATGTCGCACTGGCACTGCTGCCGGGATTCGGTGGCGTCTCGACCGGGCTGGTGCTCGTGGCGATCGGAGCCGGGGCGCTCAAGGCGAACGCATCGTCCCTGCTCGGCACGCTGTACGCCCGGGATGACCGGCGAACGGACAGCGGATTCTCGATCTTCTATCTCGGCATCACTGTCGGTTCCTTCTTCGGACCGCTGCTGACCGGCCTGCTGAACGACTCGCGCGGCTTCCACTTCGCGTTCGGCGCAGCGGCGGTCGGCATGCTCCTCGGGCTCGTGCAGTACGTGGCCTTCCGTCGCAACCTCGGCACGGCCGGAAAAGCTCCAGGCAACCCGCTGCCGCGCACTGCGATCACGAGAACGGTCGTATTCGCCGTCGCGTCGGCCTCGGTCGTCGCCGCCGCGTTGCTGACCGGGGTGGTGAATCTGTCGAACCTTGCGCAGGTGCTGAGCATCGTCGTTTCACTTGCGGCCGTCGTGTACTTCGTGGTCATCCTGACCAGCCCGAAGGTGACGAAGGACGAGCGGTCCAGGGTCCGCGCTTTCATCCCCATGTTCCTGTCCATCACCGTCTTCGCTGCTCTGTTCACCCAGATGTTCACGGCATTCGCCGCCTATTCCGACGAGCGGATCGACTGGAACATCTTCGGGTGGACGGCCCCGTCATCCTGGCTGTTCCTCGCGGAGACCGTCTGGGTGATGCCGCTGCTCGCGATGGCCAGCGCGATCTGGGTCCGCCTGGGGGACCGTGCTCCGTCCACGCCGACGAAGCTCGGCGTGGGAATCATGCTCAGTGGAATCTGCTTCCTGCTGTTCCTGCCGTTCGCGGGCGGCACCGGCAAGACGACCCCGGCCCTGTACGTCTTCCTCATCCTCCTGATCCTCGCCGTCGCCGAGGTGCTCGTCGCGCCGATCGGACTCGCGGTGACGACGAAGCTCGCGCCTCAGGCGTTCCGTGCGCAGCTGATGGCGCTGTACTTCATCGCCTCAGCCCTCGGATCCTCGCTCTCCGGCGTGATCGGAAGCTTTTACCACTCGACGAGCGAGTTCGCCTATTTCCTGGTGATCGGCCTCGCGGGCCTCGCCGCGGGCGGCCTGATGTTCGCCTTCGGTCCGTGGATCCGTCGCCACCTGGGGCGCGTGCGCTGACACCGGATGCCCGTCGCACGCCGTCCCTGGCCGATTCAGAGGATCAGCGGGAAAGGTATCCGCGCAAGGCCGCGGCTTCGGAAGCGAGGAGGTCCGGGTCGGCGTCGGGAATGAACTCGAGCAGGGCGTCGCGTGGAGGGCGCTCGGCGGCGGATGCTGCCGCGAAGAACCGGCTCCACAGCTCATCGCGGGCGCGCAGCGGCAGCCTCTCCTTCGTCGGCCACCAGGAGAAGACGTGCGCGGCACTCGTATGCGCCGCGATCGCACGGTACTCGGCGAGCGCGACGTCATCGGGCGCCGTGACCGTCGGTTGCCAGTAGGTGGTGAGGGCAGGGCTGGCGACATCGGCAAGGAGCCGCAGCGTCGTCGGCGCCGTGTCGGCGAGAGTGCCGGAGTGGAACTCGAGCGCCAATCCGATTCCCCTCGCGGATGCCTCGGACGTCGCCGACTGGAGCCGCGCGACGGTGCCGGCCCAATCCGCCTGGGTCGCCTCCGCCGAGCCGACAGGGCCGGCCCAGATACGGATGCGATCGGCCCCGAGCGCCTCGGCGCTGTCCAGGATCGGCGTGAGTTCCTCCCCCGGCCCCGCCCGGAAGTACGAGCCGTACGAGCAGACGGCGAGTCCGGCATCCGTCGTCGCCCGTGCGACCTGCGCGGCGCGCTCGGTGTCACCGGGCGGGACGTGCACGTCGCCGCCCCACTCGATCACCTCGAGCCCGGCGTCCGCCGCCAGCCCCACGATCCGCTCTGGCGGGAGCTCCCGGAAGGTCACCGAGCACAGCCCCGGCCTGATCGTCGTCATACGTTCATCCTGTCAGGGCAGGTGCGGGGCGACTACGGCGCCGAACGCCTCGGCGGTGCGACGGACGACATCGGCGGGAGCATCCGCCCAGATGTCGGCGTTGAAGAGCTCCACCTCGATGTCGCGGTCGTACCCGGTCTCGATCACCGCACGCGTGAGCGCACCGAAGTCGATCACACCGTCGCCCATGTAGTGCCGTGACAGCAGCACGTCCGCGGCCAGCGGCGTCTTCCAGTCGCACACCTGGTACGTGGCGATGCGCCCCTCACGGCCGGCTCGAGCGATCTGCTCGAACACCTGCGGGTCCCACCAGATGTGGAACGTGTCGACGGCGGCTCCGACCACATCGGCGTCGAAGTCGGCGGCGATGTCGAGTGCCTGACCGAGAGTCGAGACGACGGCACGGTCGGAGGCGTACATCGGATGCAGGGGCTCGATCGCAAGCGTCACGCCCGCCGCCTTCGCATCCGGTGCGAGCGTGCCGATCGCGTCGCGCACGCGCTCTCGCGCGCCGACGAGGTCGCGGGACCCCTCCGGCAACCCGCCGGCGACGAGCACCAGCACAGCCGTCGATCCTTCGGCGCCCGCGGCGGCGAGTGTCGCGGTCTCCTCGATCGCCCGACGGTTGTCATCGAGCGCGGCATCCCGCTCCGGCCCCTCCGGCAGCGTGAAGAAGCCGCCACGGCAGTGGGTCGAGAAACGCAGACCGGAATCGGACAGCATCTGCGCGGCGACGTCGAGGCCGACCGCGTTCACCGGCTCGCGCCAGAGTCCGATGGACTGCACTCCGGCTTCGGCCGTGACCTGAAGCGCCGTCGCGAGGTCGGCGTACTTGATGGTGGCCTGGTTGATCGACAGGCGCGGGTGGGCGGCGCTCATGCGTCCGCTCCGTTCACGCGCAGCATCCCGTGCCAGCGCTCACGCGCGAGCTCTGGATTCTCCAGGGCGAGCGAGGCGTTCGCGAGCTCGACGATGCGGCTCAGGTGCGGCAGGCTGCGGGCGGAGTGCAGGCCGCCGACCATCTGGAACGCGGGCTGGTGCCCGTTCAACCAGGAGAGGAACGCGACGCCCGTCTTGTAATAGAACGTGGGCGCGGCGAACACCTGACGGCTGAGCTCCTCGGTCGGGCCGAGGATCTCCAGGTATCGAGCGGGGTCGCCGGCGTCGAGCGCCTGGATCGCTGCGGATGCCACCGGAGTGATCGCCGCGAATGCGCCGAGCAGCGCATCGGAGTGGCTGTCGCCCTGTCCGACGGTGTCGCCTCCGATGAGGCCGACGTAGTTGAAGTCGTCACCGGTGAACATGCGCACGCCCTCGGGCAGCTGCGCTCGCACCGAGATCTCGGACTCCGCGTTCAGCAGGCTCATCTTCACGCCGGCGACCTTGCCCGGGTTCTCGCCGATGATCTCCAGCAGCACCTGGGATGCCGTCTGCCAGTCGTCCGCGCCGAAGTATCCGGCCAGCTCCGGGTCGAAAGCGGTGCCGAGCCAGTGCAGCACGACTGGAGTCGTGGCCGTCTCGAGGACCGCGCGGTACACGCGACGGTAGTCGGCGGCATCCTGCGCCACCCTGGCGAGATGGCGGGAGGCCATCAGCACAGGACCTGCGCCCTGCTCCTCGGTGAAGTGCAGCTGCTCCTTGTACGCGTCGATCACCTGATCGAGCGAGATGCGGGAATCGAGAACGTGATCGGTGTTCACGCCCACCACGACCGAACCGCCCTCCTCACGGGCCACCTCGGCGCTGCGGGAGATCAGCTCGCGCGTGGCCGCGGCATCCAGCCCCATGTTGCGCTGCGCGGTGTCCATCGCGTCGGCGACGCCGAGACCCCACGAGTAGACGTTGCGGCGGAACGCGAGAGTCGAATCCCAGTCGATGTCGGCCGGCTGACCCGGAGTGTTGTCGGCCGAGACGCGCGGCACGACGTGCGCTGCGGCGTAGGCGACTCGGCTCCGCAGCGGAGCCGTCGGTCGCGCATAGGCTCCCGCGGCGTTCAGCGGGACTTCGGACAGGGACCCGTCGGCGGCGAGAAGCGTCAGCCCTGCCATCAGAGGGACAGCTTCTCGATGGCGACCTTGCGTCCTTCGGCACTCGAGATGAGACCGGCCTCCGCGAACTGCACGCCCTTCGCACCCGCGAGCAGGTCGAACGGGTAGACGGTGCCGAACACGTACGACTCCAGGTACTCCTCCCACTGCTGGCGGAAGCCGTTGAGGAACACGTCGTTGGTCGGCACGTTCTGCCAGTCGGCGTCGTAGTCGCGGGTGTCCTCGAGGTCCGGGTTCCAGACCGGCTTCGGAGTGGCATTGCGCGGCTGGATCTTCGCCCCGAACAGACCGACGACAGCGGAGCCGTGGGTGCCGTCGACCTGGAACTCGACGAGCTCGTCGCGGTTGACGCGGACGGTCCAGCTCGAGTTGATCTCGGCGACGATGCCGCCCTCGATCTCGAAGATGCCGTATGCGGCGTCCTCGGCGGTAGCGGTGTACTTCTCGCCGTTCTCGTCCCAGCGCTCCGGGATGTGAGTCGCCGCCTGCGCATAGACGCTCTTCACCTCGCCGAAGAGGTTCTCCAGCACGTAGTTCCAGTGCGGGAACATGTCGCTGATGATGCCGCCGCCGTCTTCGGTGCGGTAATTCCAGCTCGGCCGCTGAGCCGGCTGCCAGTCGCCCTCGAAGACCCAGTAGCCGAATTCGCCGCGCACCGAGAGGATGCGGCCGAAGAAGCCGGAGTCGATGAGGCGCTTGAGCTTCTGCAGGCCGGGCAGGTAGAGCTTGTCGTGCACGACGCCGGTCTTGACACCGGCTTCCTGGGCGAGGCGCGCGAGCTCGAGGGCCTCTTCGAGGGACTCGGCGGTCGGCTTCTCGGTGTAGATCGCCTTGCCGGCGGCGATCGCCTTGCGGATCGCGGATGCCCGGGCCTTCGTGACCAGGAAGTCGGCGTAGATCTCCCACCGCGGGTCGGCGAGCGCCGCGTCGAGGTCGGTCGTCCAGTCCTCGATGCCGTGGAGGGCGGCAAGCTCGGCGAGCTTCTGCTCGCTGCGGCCGACGAGGATCGGCTTGACCGTGACGCGGGTGCCGTCGGAGAGTTCGATGCCGCCCTGGTCGCGGATCGCGAGGATCGAGCGCACGAGGTGCTGCCGGTAGCCCATGCGCCCGGAGACGCCGTTCATGATGATCCCGATCTCGCGCACCTGCGGGCGGGAGAGCTCTGCGGTGGGTGCGTCCAGGGTGGTCGTCTCTGACACGATCTTTCCTTCTTCTCGGCGCTCCGGCGGAATTGGGTAAGCGCTTTCCGGTTTCTCCATCCTGACACCGGGAAGCACATTCCGCAAGCGCGGATGCAGCGCACTCCCCTCGCTCCGCCCGATCAAAGGCGTTCCATCACGAGGGACCCGGCCGCCATACGAGGAGCGAGGCGGTGCTGGCGCAGTACTCGCGGCCTGCAGGCCACCCATCCCCACTCCCCTACGTACGACAGCGCGGAAGCGCTTCGACAAATTCATCCAAAACCATGGACATTGGCGAAGGTTCGCCCCATCATTGGCCTCACCGCTACCTCAGCGGATCATCGTCGGACCAATGGCGGCCCGACGAAACGGAACGAAAGGACAAAGATGCGTCAGCGTCGAACAGCATCGATCAAACGTCGGATCACCGGCACCGTCGCCGCACTGTGCCTGGCCGCGGCTCCGGTCGTGGCTGTGGCCGCGCCGGCTCAGGCCGCAAGCACCTGCGCCAGCGGCGGCAACATCGCGATGGGCAAGTACTACGTCGTCAACAACCTCTGGGGCAACGGCTCCGGCACCGGCTGGCAGTGCGTGTGGGACAACTGGCAGTCCGGCGACACGGTCGGGTGGGGCACCAACTGGCAGTGGAGCGGACAGTCAAACTCGGTGAAGAGCTACTCGAGCATCATCCTCGGCTGGCACTGGGGGTGGCAGCGCCCGAACACCGAGCTCCCGGTCCAGTTGAGCGCCAACCGCAGCATCCCGACGACCTGGAGTTACGAGGTCACCGGCTCGGGCACGATGAACGTCGCCTACGACCTCTGGCTGCACAACGAGTCGAACCCCGGGGCATCGAGCGGGCCCAGCGACGAGATCATGATCTGGCCTTACAAGTCGGGTGGAGCGGGGCCTGCCGGCACCCTCCAGGCGACCGTCAACATCGGCGGCGGGACCTGGGATCTCTACCGCGGCTGGATCGACGCGGGCAACGGCACCGGCTGGAACGTCTTCTCGTTCGTTCGCACCTCGAACACCACCTCGGTGAACTTCAACCTGCGGGACTTCGCCAACAATCTCGTGAACCGAGGGTGGATCAGCAACAACAAGTACCTCACCAGCGTCCAGGCCGGCACCGAGGTCTTCACCGGCAACGGTCAATTGAACACGCACAGCTATTGGGTAGACGTCCAGTAGCCCGGAGGAGGCATACGGTGGGCGGTCATCGGCGCGATGACCGCCCACCGTGGTCGGACAGCGATGTTCAAGTGTGTTCATATGTTCAACGGTGTGCGTTGGCTGGTGTCACGATGACAGCAGCCGTCTCCCGACGACGGCTCATCATGCTGATTCGAGGAGGAGTCACGTGCACAAGACACGAACACGGATGCTGGCGGCGATCGCGGCGAGCGCGATCTGCCTGACCGCAGCACCCCTCTCGGCCGCGGCCGTCGAGGGCCTGCCCGGCGGAGTCCACTACGCCAGCGATCTCGACTGGATCACGGCGGACAACGGCTGGGGACCGGTCGAGAGGGACTTCAACAACGGCGCCAGAGCCGTCCCCGACACCACGCGCCAGAAGATCTCCATCCGCGGCACCGTCTACGACAAGGGACTCGGCACGCACGCTCCCTCGAAGATCGTCTACGAAGTGAACCAGGAGTGCACGCAGCTGCTGGGTTACGTCGGGATCGACGACAGCCAGGCGGGCAAGGGACGTGTCGACTTCGTGGTCGCCGTCGACGGTATGGAGCAGTTCCGTCTGCAGCGCACCGGCTCCGATCCGGCTGGCCGGTTGAACCTCGATCTCCGGGGTGCCGACCTGATCGAGCTCCGCGCCGAAGCAGGCCCTGAGGGGAACGGCAACGATCACGCAGACTGGGCCGATCTGAGGTTCAACTGCACCGATGCCTTCCTCGCGCAGCCGCTCACGCTCACCCCGCAGGATGTGGATCTGTCGCTGCTCTCGCCAGGCATGCCGGTCACCCTGCGAGTCGAAGGCGCGAACCCGCAGACACCGGTGACCGTTGCGTTCGACGGCGAGCCGACCGTCACCAACGCCGACGATCAGGGCGTCGCCCTCGTGACATTCGTCGTGCCGGCAGACGCCCAGAAGGGCGACCACACGATCACCGCGTCCGCTCCGTCTCTGTTCGACACGATCGCCGAGGGGACCATCGCGGCACGCGTCGTGCGCGTCTCCGACCAGGCCTACTTCGTCGACTGCTCGCGCGAGGAACCGGGCGACGGCACCGAGCAGGCGCCGTTCTCGTCGCTGGAGGAACTGGCCGGCGTCGGCGCGTTCTACCCCGGCGAGCGCGTGCTGTTCCGGCGCGGCACCGAATGCCTCGGCACCTTCGCCCCGAACGGGTCCGGCTTCGACGACGCGCCGATCGTGGTCTCCGGTTACGGCGAGGGTGAACAGAAGGCCACGATCAACGGGAACGGCGCCCTCGCCGGCATCCACCTGCTGAACGTGAGCAACTGGACCGTCGACGGGATGCGGGTGATCAATCCGGGCACCCCCGATCAGCGCCGCGTCGGCATTCTTTACGAGATCAATGACGGCACCGTGCGACGAGGAGTCGTGCTCACGAACAACCACGTCGAGAAGGTCGCCGGCTGGTCGGACAAGACCACACTCGGCAATGCGTTCTCCCGTTCGGCCGGAATCTCGGTGCTCGGTGACGGCGTCGGAGCATTCGCGGGCATCACGATCACCGACAACGAGGTCAACGACACCGCTGCCGGCGGGATCAAGCTCTCCGCGCCGGACACGACGAAGCTCTACAACACCGACGTCTACGTCGCCCGCAACGACATCCACGACGTCGGCGGAGACGGCATCGTGATCCACAACTCCGACAAGCCGGTCATCGAGTACAACTCGGCGATCGACCTCGGACACGGCGAGTACCCGTTCATCAACGGCAACTTCGCCGGCATGTGGCCGTACAACTCGGTCAACCCGCTGTTCCAGTACAACGTGGTCGGCAACAGCGTGCGCTCGATCTACGACTCCACCGCGTGGGACTGCGACATGAAGATCAAGGGCACGTGCACGTTCCAGTACAACTACTCGTACGGCAACGCCGGCGGCTTCTACCTGGACTGCATCTCCGGCTGCGGGACGGCCTCCACGACGGCGAACGCTGTGCTCCGCTACAACGTCTCGCAAGACGACTGCCGCCTCGGCGGCGCCAGCGGAGGTCCCGGTATGCACCTCATCTACAACAACACCTTCTCGTGCATGAACCGACCGTTCGAAGACGACATGACCGCGCCGCGTGAGATGAAGAACAATATTTTCATCGCGCCGGGCGGCACGTTGAAGACCGCGAACGCCGTGTACTCGAACAACGCGTACTCGGGGGGCATCCAGCCCCCGGCGATCGAGACCGGCGCGGTCACCGCCGACCCCGGTCTGATCGCAGCGGGCAGCGGCCAGCAGACGCGTGAGCTGCCCGGCTATCGCCTCGCGGTCGGCTCGCCCCTGATCGGTGCGGGCACCGCGATCGCGGACGCCGGTGCGCAGGACTTCTTCGGGAACCCGATCCCCGCGGATGCTCCGAACATCGGCGCCGATCAGGGAACCGGGGTCGCCGTCGCCCCACTCCCCTTCACCGCCCTGGTCAACCAGACGTCGGTGGCGAGCGCGGCGAATCCGCGCAACGGCGCGATCACGACCGACTACCGGGTGTTCTCCGCGTCGGCGCTGGCGGATGCCGGACTGCGGGTCGGCGAACAGGTCACAGCGTTCGACACCGAGATCGACTGGCATCCGAATGCGATCGGCACGCCGGACACCGTGAAGGCGGCCGGGCAGCAGTTGGCGCTCGAAGGATCCGGCGATGCTCTCGTCGTGGTCGGCTTCTCGACGGGCCAGGCGACCGCCGGGACGGCGACGGTGCACTATCAGGACGGCAGCAGCCAGGAGGTCGTGATCGAACTGCCGCTGTGGTCGACGGCGGACGCCGGCAGCGACCCCGACACGACCCTCGTCGGCAGCGCCTCGTCGTATCTGAAGCGCGACCGCCCGTATCTCGGCGGCACCGTCGCCGAGATCCAGGGCGCGGCATCCGTCTTCGCGCAGCGGATTCCGCTGTCCGGGAAGCCGGTCGCGAGTGTGACACTGCCCGCGGGCAGCCCGGTGGTGGGCGAAGGGCTGAACCTGTTCGGCGCCGGACTGCATCAGGCCGACGTGAACGCGGCGGCCTCAGTGAGCACCCGCTGCAACGGCGGCAAGGCAGAGCTCGCCGTGACGGTGCGCAGTTCGGAGAACCGGGCGATCACGGTCACCGTGACGACGCCACTGGGCACCAAGGCCGATCAGCGCCTCGCATCCGGGAAATCGATGACGGTGTCTTTCAAGGCCCCGCTGCGGTTCCCTGCCGGAACCGTCGAGGTGACGGCGACGGCCGGCGGCGACACCACCACACTCGAGGTCCCCTACGCAGCGCGCAGCTGCCGCTGAACCCTCCACCTGGGCGGCACGTCTCTCACGAGAGACGTGCCGCCCGGACTCACGCAGGATGCATGCTCATGAACACGCCCACCCGGCGACTCGCTAGCCTGATGCCGTGATAGCCGAGGAGAGACGCGAGCGGATTCTTCGCGAACTCGTGCTGCGGGGCCGCGTCGAGGTGCCAGAGTTCGCCGCACGCCTCGGCCTCTCTGGCATGACGATCCGCCGTGATCTGGCTGTACTCGCCGAGCGCGGACTGCTCCGGCGGGTGCACGGCGGGGCTGTGCTGCCCGACGCGGCGGATGCGCCGGCGATCGGCGCGCGCGGCATCGGCTCGTCAGGCAGGCCGATCGCGACGATCGGGCTGATCGTGCCGGATGCCACGTATTACTTCCCGCCCGTCATCCGCGGCGCGAGCGATGCGGCCAGGGCGGCCGGTGTCCGGCTCGTGCTGGGAACGACGAGCTACGACGCCCGCGAGGAGGCGCGCCAGCTCATCCGGCTCAGCGAAAGCGGCGTCGACGCGATCATGCTCGTCACGGCACGGCCGCAGATCGACGACCAGGCCACGTGGGACACGATCGCGAAGATCGGCACGCCCGTGGTTCTGGTCGAGCGCTCAGCCGGCGGCGCTCCGACCTCGCTGCGCATCGACGCGGTCCGCAGCGATCACAGCTACGGCGCCGAGATCGCGGTCGATCACCTGGCTGAGCGCGGCCACCGCAGCGTCGGCCTGCTCTGCCGCGAGAGCGCGACGGCACCCTGGATCGTGCGGGGTCATGCCAGGGCGATCGAACGGTGGGGACTCGACCCGAGCGCGCCGGTCGCCACCGCCCCGTCCCCGCGGTGGGGCGACGGGTCGACCGCTGACGTGCTCCGCCAGTTCCTGGACGACTGTCTCGCCGCGGGGGCCCGTGCGGCACTCGTCCTTCCCGACGACCTCGCCCTCGGTCTTCTGGGCGTCGCGGAGGAGCGTGGGCTGCGCGTCCCCGAGGACTTCGCGATCGTCGCGTACGACGACGAGATCGCGTCGCTCGCCAGCGTGCCGCTCACGGCCGTCGCACCTCCCAAGCTCGCCGTCGGTCGCCGGGCTCTGGAGACCTGCTTCATGAGGCTCGAGGAACGAGACGAGACGCCCTCGCAGCGCACCAAGCTCGCACCGGCCTTGAACGTGCGCGACTCGACCTAGACGCGCGAGCCCGAGGTCGATTCGGCTCGATTCGATCTCCCGGAGCTCGGTCAGAGCCCCCCGACGGGCTCCGCGCTGAACAGCTCCGTGATCATGTCGTACCCGGCCCCGCGCGCGAAGATGTCGCCATCCGCCGGAACGGTGACCAGGAACGGCGGCACGGCGTCACCGAACGCGTACTCCGCCGTGAAGGCTTCCCGACACGCCTCCTCGAACACGGTCTGGCCGATCTCGGCCGCAAGCACGAGCACCACCCGCTCAGGGCCGAACATCTTCGACGCATTCGCGATCGCGAGCCCGAGCTTCGCCCCGCCATCGCCGAGCACAGCGGAGGCGGCCGGGGCGACGAGATCAGACGGATCGATCCCGCGGGTCTCGAGAGCCTGCCGCAAGCCCCACACGCTGCTCTGCGTCTCGAGGCATCCGTGAGCCCCGCAGTGGCAGAGCGCCCCACCGTCTCGACGACCGATTGCGGAATGTGCGAAGCCCCCCGCCCCGCCCCGGAATCCGCGGTGGATCCGCCCGCGCGTCAGCATCGACGCGCCGAGACTCGCACCGACGCTGAACACGATGACGTCGCGCTCTGCCAGATCGGTGTCGAGGAGGAGGAGTCCCGTGGTGAAGCTGTTGACGAGGCTGTCGATCGCTACTCGCCGGCCGAGGCGGCCGGCGAGTAGCGCGGCGAACGGCACATCCTCCCAGCCCAGCGCCCCGCTGTGGCGGACGATGCCGCGAGGACGGTCGACGACACCGGAGAGCGCGACGCTGACGCCCCGGAGCTCGGAACCAGGATGGCTCGCGATCACGGATGAGACGGCCGCAGCAACGGTGTCGGCGGCGGTGTCGGGAGTCGTCGAGGAGAGCGGGACCTGCAGGGTCGAGACGACGTCTCCGCGCAGATCCACGAGCGCGATCTCGACGGCGTCGGGTGAGAGCTGCACGCCGGCGACGACGACCGCATCCCTGCCGAGCTGGAGCAACCGCGCGGGGCGGCCTCCCGTGCCACGCAGCACATCGCTTTCGAGGAGCAACCCTTCCCCGACGAGCTGCCCGGTGATCCCCGTGACCGTGGCCGGGCTGAGACCTGTGGAGCTCGTGATCTCGGCGCGGGACGTCGTGCCCCTGCGACGCACGACATCGAGGACGAGCGCCTCGTTGATCTCCCGAATGAGCGCCTTGCTGCCGACGCGCCCCGCCGCACGCTCCGCTGTTGCCCCGTCGGCCATCGCCACTCCTTCGTCGTCAGGTCGTCCCTTGATTCTATTATTTTTGTCATTGACAAAACGAATATCGGCTGATTGAATTCTCGGCATGTCGAACGACGCCGTCCGAGTAGCGGACTCCGAGCCGCATCCCACCGCGCGCATCCTGGTGAGCATCGCCACGGCCGAGCGCACCGCGTTCTTCCCGACCGCGGCGCTGAACGCCCTCGCGGCACGAGCATCCGCGTTCGATACCGGCGAGCCCGCGACGATCACCTCATCCGCGGCGCTCGCGCAGACCGAGATCGCCGTCGTCGCATGGGGATTCCCGCGGCTGGACGCCGACCTGCTGTCGCGGATGCCGCGTCTGCGCCTTGTCGTCAACGCCGCCTCCTCCGTGCGCGGCCTCGTCAGCGATGCGTTCTGGGACGCCGGGATCCCGATCAGCCAGGCGGGGGCGGCCATGTCGCCTGCCGTCGCCGAGATGTCGCTCACGCTGACGCTCGCATTGCTGCGCCGCACGCACCGCATGGATCACGCGCTGCGCACAGGTCGCCCCTGGGACCAGGCGCGAGCGATAGATCGTGCGCGGGAGATCTCCGGGTCGCGCATCGGCGTCATCGGCGCGTCCCGCACCGGACGCGAGTTCATCCGGATGTGCCGCGCTCTGGGCGCGCAGGTGCGGGTGTACGACCCGTATCTCCCGGCGCGCGACCCGCTCACAGCGTTCGCGACGGATCTCGCCGACCTGCTCGCCACGAGTGACATCGTCGCCGTCCACGCTCCGGCGACGGCGGAGACCTCCGGGATGCTGGGCCGTGAGCAACTCGCGTCGATGCGCGACGGCGCCGCCCTCGTCAACACAGCGCGGAGCTCGATCATCGACATGGACGCCCTGTACGGCGAGGTCGCCTCCGGCCGGCTGGACGCCGCGCTGGACGTGTTCGACACCGAGCCGCTGCCGCTGGACGATCGCTGGCGCGAGCTTCCGAAC
Source organism: Microbacterium sp. LTA6 (assembly GCF_045690355.1). Classification (NCBI taxonomy): domain Bacteria; kingdom Bacillati; phylum Actinomycetota; class Actinomycetes; order Micrococcales; family Microbacteriaceae; genus Microbacterium; species Microbacterium sp. LTA6. The sequence continues at coordinate 1,910,511 of NZ_CP147855.1, read as the reverse complement.
GCCCTGCTCACCGCCCACGTATCCGGTGCCACCGCGGAATCACGCGCCCGAGCCGGACGGATCGTGATCGATGAGATCGACCGGTTCCTCGCCGGCGCGCAGCTCCAGCACCGCATCACTCGCGAAGCACTCGAGAGGATGGGCTGAGATGGCGCGCAGCATCCTGCTCCTGCACTGCCACGACCTCGGCCGCTTCCTCGGCGCATACGGGGTCACGACGGTCAGCACTCCGCACCTGGACCGATTGGCCGCCGAATCGACGGTGTTCGAGTCGGCCTTCGCCACATCGCCGCATTGCAGCCCTGCGCGCGCCTCGTTGTTCACCGGGTCGTACCCGCAGCAGCACGGCGTGCTCGGGCTCACCCACGAACCGTTCGGCTGGGATCTGATCGACCCGACCACGCACATCGCGCACCGGTTGAGCCGGCTCGGGTACGCCACCGAGCTCATCGGCGTCCATCATGAATCCCGCACCCTCCCCGACGATGAGCTCGCCTCCCGACTCGGATTCGACCTCGTGCGCACCGGCGGCGATCGCGACGTCGTGGTCGAGCGCACCATCGATGCGCTCCGGCGAGCGGCGTCATCCGATCAGCCCTTCTACCTCCAGGTCGGATTCCACGAGCCTCACCGCACCCCCTCCCGTCGCGACCGCGACGGCATCATGGGCTTCCTCGGCGACGGCTTCGAGGCCGACGAATCGCGCGGCGTCTCGGTTCCGGCCTACCTCTCCGACACCGCCGAGGCGCACGAGGAGATGGCCGAGCTGCAGGGCGCGGTCCGGCACATGGACGAGGGCGTCGGCGCCATCCTCGCCGAACTCGATCAGCTCGGCCTCGCCGAAGACACCCTCGTCGTGTTCACCACCGACCACGGTCTCGCGCTGCCTCGCGCGAAGTGCACGCTGTATGACGCCGGCGTCGGCGTCGCGCTGTTCATGCGGGTGCCAGGTGCGGCGGCCTGGCACGGCCGGCGCATCCGCAGCCTGGTCAGCCACGTCGACGTCGTGCCCACGCTTCTCGAGCTCGCGGCATCCGCCGATCCCGCCGGCGCCGCCGGGACCAGCCTGGTCGCACTCGTCGAGCACGACGCGGCTCCACGCGCCTTCACGTTCGGGCAGCTGACGTACCACACCTATTTCGACCCGAAGCGCTCCGTTCGGTCGGCCGATGCGAAGCTCATCCTCAACCTGTCCAACGCTCCGCGCGCGATGGACCCGACCCAGTCCTGGATGCACCGCAGCATCCCGGTGGACCTGACCGGGCCCACCATCGGGACCAGCCCGCTGATGGAGTTCTACGACCTCGGCGCCGATCCTGAGGAGCTCGTCAATCTCATCGACGAGCCGGCACGGGCACCGCAGATCGCCGAACTCGCCACCGCGCTGCAGGAATGGATGCGCGAAACCGAAGATCCGCTGCTGTCGAGCCCGGCATCGCCGCGGCACCGTCTCGCTCTGACGAGTCTGGACCGCATCGCACGGATGCACCGAGCCGAACCGATCGACGCCCCCGCCTGACCTGCAACACACCCCTGAGAGAAAGATCACTGCAATGACGCACCGCATCGTACGAGCCACCGCCCTCACCGGCGTCGCCCTTCTGGCACTCACCGCCTGTTCCTCTCCCTCTGCGGAGACAGAGAAGCCCGTCGACGGCGAGGCGAAGGGCGAAGTGACGCTGTGGATGTACCCGGTCATCCGCGACGAAGCGGCCAGCAAGAGCTTCTGGGAGGACACCGAAGCGTCCTTCGAGAAGGCCAATCCCTCGATCGATCTCACCATCGAGCTGCAGACGTTCGACAAGCGGGACGAGCAGATCTCGGCTGCTCTCGCCGCCAACTCCGGCCCCGACATCGTTCTGATCACGCCGGACCAGGCGGCGACGTACCTCAATGTCGGCGGCCTGCTCCCCGTCGACGACGCGATCGCTGCCGAGCGCGACGTCTTCTACCCGGCGACGCTGGATGCCGCGACGTTCGAGGACGAGCTGTACGGTGTTCCGCTGTTCCAGAACGTCTTCACCACGGCCTACAACAAGGCTCTGTTCGAGGATGCCGGTCTCGATCTGCCGAAGACCTGGGACGACATCCGCGATGCCGCGCCCGTGCTCGCCGAGAGCGGCGCCGCCGTGCTCGACTACGTGGGCTCACCCGAGCAGACCCTCAACCTCACCTTCTATCCGCTGCTGTGGCAGGCGGGCGGCACCGTCTTCTCCGAGGACGGCACCGAGATCGCGTTCGACTCGAAGGAGGGCGTCGAGGCGCTCGAATTCCTGGTCGACCTGAAGAAGGAAGGCGGCATTCCTGCGGATGCAGCCACCCAGACCACCGGCATCGAAGGCTCCCCCGTCGCCGCCGGCAAGGTCGGCATCCGTTCCACCACGTCGCCGGCCGAGCTCGCCCAAATGCGGGCCGCGCTCGGCGAGGACGCCGTGGTGGTGGGCCCGCCGCTGAAGGGCGAGGCGCAGGCGACCTACGGGAACCCCGGCCTGCTGTCGCTCACTTCGATCAACAAGAAGGAGAACCGGGCGGCTGCCTACGAGGTGCTCTCGTTCCTCACGTCGGCTGACTTCCAGACCGAGTTGAACGCGACGGCCGGGAACTTCCCGACCCGCACCGACGTCGAGATCGCCGGCGCCGAAGCCGACAGGGCCGCGTACGAGGCGGCCCTCGAGGTGGCGAACCCCGGAGAGCCCAACCCGGCAGCACGCCAGGTCATGGCCGTCCTCGCGCCCTACATCCAGGCCGCTCTGCGCGGCGACATCTCCGCCGAGGAGGCTCTCGAGAAGGCCGCCGCCGAGGCGCAGGCAGCTCTCGACCGCTCCTGACCCGACCGGTGCGGGGGTTCGTCCCCCGCACCGCACATCCTCTGAGAGGAACGACATGTCCGTCAGCACCACATCACGACGAGCGTCGGATGCACGCCTCATCGCGGGCCGAGCCACGCGCCGCCGCGAGGCCTGGGCCGGGGTGCTCTTCATCCTGCCGACGCTGGTCATCTTCGCGCTCTTCAAGTTCCTCCCCATCGCGGGCGCAGGAGCCATGAGCCTGACCAGATACCGCCTGAACGGTGACATCGAGTTTCTCGGCGCCGAGAACTACACCCGACTCTTCGCCGACCCGCATTTCTGGCAGAGCCTCTGGGTGACTCTCGTCTACGTCGTCATCTTCGTTCCACTGATCATGATCATCTCTCTCGCCGGTGCGGTGCTCCTCAACCGTCTGGTGCGGATGAGCGGCTTGTTCCGGGCCCTGCTGTTCGTGCCGTACCTCAGTTCGTTCGTGATGGCCGGCATCATCTGGAAGTGGATCTTCGGCGTCGACGGCCCCCTCAACGCCGTGATCGCCTCGGTCGGGCTCGACCCTGTGCCGTTCCTCACCGGCGACCAGTGGCTCGTGCTTGCCAGCCTCGCGATGGTGGCCGTCTGGAAGGGGTTCGGATACTCGATGCTGATCTTCCTTGCGGGGCTCAAGGCCCAGCCGGCCGAAGTGCACGAGGCCGCGACGATCGACGGCGCGGGGCCGTGGAAGACGTTCTGGCACATCACGCTGCCGCTGCTGAAACCTGTGGTGTTCTTCGTCCTCGTCATCGAGACCATCGTCGGATTCCAGGTCTTCGACACGATCTACGTGATGACAGGCGGCGGCCCCGCCCGTGCGAGCTACAGCCTCATCTACTTCCTCTACGACCAGGGCTTCAAGTTCTTCGACTTCGGATACGCGGCGGCCGTCGGCATGGTCCTGTTCGCCATCGTCCTCATCCTCTCGCTCATCCAGCGAGGATTCTTCGAAAGGAAGGAGCGGTGATGACCTCTGCACTCGCCCCCCGTGTGGCCGCTCCGAACTCCGGCGGTCACAGCGCAGCATCCGTTGCCCCCCGTCGCAGGCGGCGATCAGGCCAGCGGTGGACGGTCATCGCGCTGACCGCGATCTCGTTGTTCACGGTCGCCCCATTGATCGCCGTCGTGGTCCTCGCGCTGTCTCCGGCGGACGCGCCGACGATCCCCTACGCGATCCCGGAGGCGCTGACACTCGACAACATCTTCCGCATCTTCCGCGTCGGCGAGTTCCCGACCTGGGTCTGGAACTCGGTCGTGTACTCCGTGGTGTCGGTCGTGATCGTGCTGTTCACCGCATCGATGGCCGCTTATGCGCTCGCCAGGAAGCGATTCCCCGGTCGCAGCGCGCTCCTGTGGTCGATCATCGCGACGCTCATGGTCCCGATGCAGGCAACACTCATCCCGACCTTCATCCTGGTCGCCGGCGCCGGAGGCGTGAACACGCTCTGGGGTCTCATCCTGCCGACGCTCGCGAACGCCCAGGCCGTCTTCCTGATCCGTCAGTTCATCATCGACATGCCCGATGAACTCTTCGACGCCGCACGCATCGACGGCGCCGGCGAATGGCGCACGTTCGTCTCGATCGTGCTGCCGCTGCTCAAGCCGGTGCTGGCGACTCTCGCGATCTTCGTCTTCCTCTGGCACTGGAACGACCTCCTCTGGCCGCTCGTCGTCGGCCAGTCCGACGAGGCCCGCACGCTCACCGTCGGGCTGGCGACCCTCAACACCGAGACCGTGTCGACCTCGAACATCATGGCCGCCGCGCTGATCAGCTTCATCCCCTGCTTCCTGATCTTCATCTTCCTGCAGCGTCACATCGTGGAGAGCATCACCGCAAGCGGGATCAAGGGATGATCACGCAGGAGCCGATCAGGTTCGGCCTGATCGGCGTCGACTCATCGCACGCCATCCAGTTCACTCGGCTTCTCGGCGACGGCCGCACCGGTCGGGTCGAAGGCGGTCGGGTCGCCACGGCGTGGCAGGGTCCGGTCTCCGCAGACTTCCCGCCGAGCCGCGACCGCAGCGACGCGAACGCCGCCTTGCTGGCGGCAACAGGAGTCGAGATGCGCGATTCCGCTGAGGCGGTCGCCGAAGCGTCCGACGCGCTTCTACTGGTGAGCTCGGACGTGCGCACTCGTCGTGAGCAGTTCGCGCGTGTCGCGCCTTTCGGGAAGCCCGTGTACGTCGACACCCGCTTCGCCGCAGGGTTGCAGGATGCCCAGCAGATGCTGCAGCTCGCGGAGGAATCGGGCTGTCTCGTGCTGAGCGGCTCGCCCAAGCGATTCACGCCCAAGTTCCAGACCCTGCTCTCGCAGGAGATCGAATCGATCGACCTCACCGGGCCTCTGGTCGAGCAGCCAGGGCATCCGGGGCTCGCGTGGTACGGCGTGCATCTGGTGGACCTGGCCGTCGCGATCTTCGGGCCTGGGTGCACTCGCGTCGAGCCCGCGGGCAGCGGCGTGCGCATGGTGTGGCCGGGCTCGAGGACCGCGACGATCGGCGGACCCGCGGAATGGACCCCGTGGACGAGAGGTCGTGCACGGACCGCAGCAGGCGATACCGCGTTCGAGATCGAAGCGAACGAGGACATGCTGACCGGCCTGCTGGCCTCGGTCGTGGAGTCCTGCCTCACCCGCGAGCCGAACATCGATGCGACGCAGATCCTCGAGATCTCCGAGCTCGTCGCCGCCGGCACCTCCGTGCTCGCGCACCACATGCCGGTCGACCTCACCCGACGACCGCCGCGCCCCAGCGCGATCTGAACCGGCAGGAGTCCATCGTGCTCGCGAATGACCGGGATGCCGAATGGTACGGTGTCCCGCGATGACTCTCGAGACCCCCAACGACTGCGGGGCATCCTGCACCTGCGGGCCACCAGCTCGCAGCCGGCTGCTGTCGATCAACGTCGACCCTCCCCAGTTCAGCGCGACCGCGGACCCTGGCGCGCATGCGGTGCTGCAGGCGGAGGTTCCGCCGGGACGATTCCTCATGGGCGACTCCTCCGGCGACGGCAATCACGGCGACGGCGAGGAGCCACGGCATCCGATCACCCTCGATGGGTTCTCGATCGACGCCACGACCGTGACCAACGATGATTTCGCGCGCTTCGCCGAAGAGACCGGGTACCGCACGGAGGCCGAGGTCTTCGGATACTCCGCCGTGTTCCACCTCGCGATCACCGCAGCAGAGAGCGACATCATGGGCCCGGCTGCTCGCTCGCCGTGGTGGGTAGGGGTCAAGGGTGCGGATTGGCGGCATCCCGGCGGACGTCTCTCGGACGTCGACGGTGACGACTTCGGAAGGCATCCCGCCGTGCACATCAGCTGGAACGATGCCATCGCGTACTGCGAATGGGCCGGCCGTCGCCTTCCCACCGAGGCCGAATGGGAGTACGCCGCGCGCGGCGGACTGGACGGTGCCACGTATCCGTGGGGCGACGACGCGCCGGATGTCGGCGGCTGGCGGGCCAACATCTGGCAGGGGCGATTCCCCCACGACAACTCCCTCGACGACGGGTACCTCACCACCGCGCCGGCCGACTCATTTGCGCCCAACGGTTACGGACTCCACCAGGCGGTCGGCAACGTCTGGGAGTGGTGTCAGGACTGGTTCTCGGCGGGCTACTACCGAGACTCCCCTTCGTTCTCTCCCACCGGCCCCTCGACAGGCACAGAACGGGTACTGCGCGGCGGAAGCTATCTCTGCCATGACTCGTACTGCAACCGATATCGCAATTCGGCACGTTCCCGGAACACCCCGGATTCGTCGATGGGCAACGCCGGTTTCCGGACGGTCGCACGATGAGCCGCCGGCGCCGCTTCCCGCGGCACGTCTATGACCACGGGCGGGAACCGGATGCACGATTCACGCTCGCCAACGAACGCACCTTCCTCGCCTGGATCCGCACATCCCTTGCGCTGCTCGCTGGCGGCGTTGCGTTGGAGCTGCTCGGCCTCGACCTCGAACCGCGGCTGCGCTTGGCCGCGTCGCTGATCCTCGTCATCGCCGGCGCGGTCACACCCGTCCTGGCATGGCTCGGCTGGGGCCGCACCGAGCGCGCACTGCGCGAGGATGCACCGCTGCCCGGATCGCCGCTCGGAATCCTGCTCGGCGTCGCCGTCACGGCATCCGGCATCCTCGTCGTGCTCGCGACACTGCTGCGATGAAGCCGCCGTTCGATCCCGGTCTGCAGCTCGAACGCTCCGAACTCGCCTGGCGACGCACGTGTCTCGCCCTTGGCGCTGCGTCTCTCGTGGCGATGAGGCTGCTGCCGGCGGTCTTCGGCGATGCGCTCTGGACGCTCGGTGGCGCGGCAGGGGTCGCGCTGTCGACCTCGCTGTGGGTCGCCTCGCGGCGCCGCTCCCGCGCGATGTCTGCCGCTCTCGACGAACAGGGTGATCGCGCGCGGCTTCCGGACGGAAGTCTCGCGCTGGCCCTCACCATCGGCCTCACCGCCTGTGGAGTAGCGTCCCTCGTCGTGGTGCTCGCGGCGGCCACCGCCGCTTTCCGGTGATTTCCAGGCTCGACGCCTGCGCGCCCTCGATCATGCGACGCTCCCTCGCAGCTCCCACCGCCCGCCCGCCGTCTCCGGAGCGAACACCATCCGCGAGATGAACTCGCCCCACGACCGATGCAGATAGGGATCGTCGACGGTCCGCGTCTCGATCACGACCTCTGCGGGGTCATGGACCAGCAGAAGGGAACGGGATGCGTGCCGACCGGGCACGAGGATGCCGTCGCCCACTCGCTGGGGCACACCGGCGCACACGACGGCGATGCGAGTGCCCGCTGCGCCGACGGCGACTCCCCGGTCGCGGATGATCACCTCGCCGTCGCGGAGGCGGATCTCCCTCGTCCATTCGCGCTCGGCGCCCTCGGGCCACGGGTATGCGGCGGTCAGGTCGATCGACCAGCCGTCGTCGAGAGGCCGCATCGGCGCCTCCCATTCCGGACCGGGCAGCTGCTCGAGCCCGGAGGGATGCGGGACGCTGTGCCATTCGCTGCTCAGATGCCACAGCGAGTACCGCTGCTCGGAGAAGGTCGTCGCGGTGTAGACGCCACGGCCGAGATCAGCGAGCAGCGGCACCCCGTCGACCGCGACGGACACGGATCCGAGATCGTTGTGGTTGTGGCTCTCGCCGTTGTGCCCCGCCTTCGCGATGACGGTGAGCCCGGTGGATTCACGTTCGCGCTCGCGACGGATGCCGACCGCGATCGAATCCCACTCGGCGAGGCGGGGATAGGGTGCCCCGCCCGGCGGGGTCGTGCGCCACCGGGCATCGAACGACTCGCCGACCATGCGACCGATTCCACCGACCGTGTCGGCCTCCAGCCCGAGGATCCTTCCCTCGCGCCTCCGGCCCGCCGCGAACGCAGCGGTCTCCTCGAGCCCGCAGAGGTGGGCCGCGCGAAACAGCGAGAACCAGGGCGTATCCGCTCCGATCCGCGCCTCCGCGTCGGAGTAACTGGCGACCCAATCCTCGCCGAGCAGCATCCTCTCGGGGAAGCGGGCGAGCTCGCGCAGTCCGGCCAGCGCACCGTCGACCGCCTCCGGCCTGATCAGGCCACCGGACAACGTGTCGAGCAGCACCAGGCCGTCGAAGGCACGACCGGCACCCTGCCACCAGTATGCGAAGCCCTCGTCGATGCCGCCATCGGCCGGGAGATGCGACAGGTACCGGTCGATGCCGTCGACGCATCTCTCCAGCAGCCCAGCCCGGTGCTCTCCCTCGCTGAACGCGACAACCGCGGGGATGACGTTGCCGACGATCCACGCCAGCCAGTTGTTGATCTCGCGGTTCTCCCACCACCAGTCACGGCGCTGCATCAGCGGCGACAGGATGCGGCGTTCGACCTCGGCGCGCAGCCGCGGGACCAGCCCCGGCACCTCGATATCGAGGGCGTCGCCGAGCATGAGGGCCGCCCATCCGGCGAGAGCCGCGCACTCCCCCGCCCCCAGATCGAGGAACGGGCGGTCGACGTCGGTGGTGAGCAGCCCCCGCGAGAACGAGTCGTCGTGCGCAGGCCAGCACCAGGTCGACTGCTCGCAGAGCGTCCACAGACCGTCGGCCGCCTCGATGACACGCGCCGGTGACGGGTCGATCGCGGCGGCGAGGACGGCCAGTCGAATGCGCCGCTTGTGTGCGAATTCGACCGCCTCGTAGCCTCCGCGATCCCCGGTCCGTGCGAAGTCCGACCACTGCGAGAGCCGAGGCACGAGCCAAGCTTCGCCTCGCTCGGCGTCGGCCGCCGACAGGATGAGAGCTCGCGCCTCCTGGTCGATCGACTCCCAGGCGGCGCGATCGGAGGACTTCGGCACCAGATGCGGCGCGGCGTCTGGCTGCGACGACTGCCAGATGCGCAGCAGCGCTCCGCGCTCGATCAGCCCAGCGGGGCCCTCATCCTGTCCGTCCATGTGCCGCTACGCGCTGAGCTCCATGTCCGGCCGCGTGATCACCTGCGACAGGATTCCGCCGCGGAGCAGGGTCTCGATGTCGTCGAGGGCCGAGTCTGCGAGCCGCCGCGCCTCGGTGCCCATCGATCCGGCGATATGCGGGGTCAGCGCCACATTGGTCAGCTCGCGCAACGGCGATTCGGCCGGCAGGGGGTCGGGCTCCGTCACGTCGAGGACGGCGTCCAGCCGCCCGGAGGCGCACTCCCGCAGGAGGGCCTCGTGGTCGAGGATCCAGCCGCGCGCCGTGTTGATCACGGTGGCACCGTCGCGCAGGGCGGCGAGCTCGGTGCCGCCGATCATGTGGTGCGTCTCCGGCAGGGCCGGAGCATGCAGCGACAGCACATCCACCTGTCCGAGCATCGACTCGAGAGGGACGAGTTCCGCCCCCGCTGCCGCGACGGCATCCGGCGCGACGAAGGGGTCGGCGACGAGGATGCGCACATCATCGAGCTGCCGCAGCATCCGCACCACCCGGCGCCCGATCCGCGAGAAGCCGACGATGCCCACCGTCCTGCCGACGCTGCCGTACTTCGGCGAACCGACCAGGTCTCCCCAGCCGAGGACCGCCGCGGGAGAGCGCATGTGCACGAAGGCACGCTTGAACGCGAGGATGATCGCGGCGAACGTGTACTCCGCAACGGGCACCGCGTTGGCATCGGCCGCGGAGGTCACAGTGATGCCGCGCTCCCACAGCTCATCGGAGACGAGCCCCTGGACGCTCCCGGCGGCGTGCACCACGGCGCGCAGCCGCGGCATGCGGTCGAGCAGCTCGGTGTCGAGACGGGGCGCCCCCCACGAGGTCAACAGGATCTCGGTGTCTGCAAGATCGCCGTCGTCGATCGCCAGACACGGCGACGACGAGGTCAGCGCGCGCAGCCGCTCGAGACGGGCGGAGTCGAACAGCAACTCGAACACCTCGGGGCTCATCGCGGTGCGAACCCTCACGCCCGCACCTCTTCGAGGTCGAGAACAGGGCGCAACGTGTGACGACTGTTCGCCCACGCGACGTACAGCGCCGGCGCGCAGGTCAGGCCGATCGCGATCGCCGGCATCGTGGTGAACAGCGCCAGCTGCACCCCCAGAACCGCGAACGACAGCGCCGTCAGGTACCAGCGCCGCACGCTCAGGTAGAGCGCCGCCTTGAGGATGTCACGCAGCCGTGCCTGCGGTGCCTCGGCGAGCGCGGCGAGGGCGACGAGCGCAGTAGCGACGGCGACCACGGTGAGCAGGGCCAGAACCGGGACCACGACGACGGACGCCGGCAGCGCAGCCACCGCGCGCACGTCGACGAGCAGGACGACGACGGATGCCGCGGCGGCGGCCCCGATCAGCATCCCCTTGCGCCAAGTCGCCTTCCAGCCGCGGAAGAACGACCGCACCACCTGCGGCTCACCGCGCCCGAATTCGCGGAACGCGGCGAACGCCCCCGTGAGCGCCGGCGCAGCCAGGGGCACCGCAAGAGCCAGCAGTGGCCAGGAAAGCACCGGGTCGGTGGTGATCAGCAGCACCACCAGCGGTGCCGCGGTGAGGAGCACGAGGAAGTTCGACATCAGGCCGAGGTAGACGACGCCGAGGATCGTCGCCCAGGTGTCGTGTGAGATGCGCTTCATCGGTCAGCCCTTCATCCCGCTCGTGGCGATGCCCTCGACGAAGTACTTCTGGCCGAGCAGGAAGATGATCGCGATCGGCAGGACCGAGATCGTCAGGCCGGCGAACAGCAGCGCGTAGTTCGTGTCGAAGAGGTTCGAGACGAAGCTCTTGAGTCCGAGCTGGATCGTCCACAGGTCGGGGTTGCGCAGATAGATGAGCGGTCCGAGGTAGTCGTTCCACGTGTTCACGAAGGTGAGCAGCGTGAGGCTCGCGATCGCCGGGATCGACAGCGGCAGCATGATGCGCCGCCAGATGCCGTACTCGCTGAGACCGTCCAGGCGTGCAGCCTCGCTGAGCTCCTCGGGGATCGTCTCGTAGAACTGCTTCATGAGGAACACGCCGAAGGCGCCGAACGCCTGCAGCAGGATGATCGACCACAGGGTGTTCGACACCTTGAGGTTCGACAGCAGGATGAACTGAGGGATCATGTACGACTGCCACGGCACGGCGATCGTGCCGATGTAGGCGAGGAACAGGATGTCTCGGCCGGCGAAGCGGATGCGGGCGAAGCCGTAGGCGGCGAACGATCCGGTGAGCACCTGGAGGAACGTGACGCTCACGGCCAGGAACAGGGTGTTGCGGATCCAGACGAGCATGTCCGACTTCGTCCAGATGTCGACGTAGTTCTGCCACACGAAGATCTCGGGCACCCAGACGACCGGCACGGAGAACACCTCGTTGGCGTTCTTCAGCGAGCTCATCACCATCCAGGCGAACGGGGCGAGCAGACCGATCGCGGCGATGATCAGGGCGATGTAGCCGATGACGCGGCCGACCGTGCGGCGGGTGCGTACGCGGCCGGCCGGGGTGGGGTCGCTGAGTTTGCGCAGCGAGCCCCCGGTGACGAGGACCTGGGTCGCGGTCATCATGCGCTCCGCTTCTTGTTCCAGAGGAACTGGCCGATGGTGACGATGATGCAGAGGAAGAACAGCGCGACGGCTGCGGCGGATGCATAGCCGAACTGCGATTCCTCGAAGCCCTTCTTGTAGATGAACTGCGACAGGACGAGCGTCGACTGGCCGGGGCCGCCGTCGGTCATCACGAGGATCAGGTCGAAGATCTTGAAGGAGTTGATGGTGAGCATCACGGTGACGAAGAACATCGTCGGCCGCAGGCACGGCAGCGTCACGTTCACGAAGCGCTGCCAGACGCTCGCGCCGTCCACCCTGGCGGCCTCGTGCAGTTCTCTCGGCACCGTCTGGAGCCCCGCGAGGAACAGGATCATGTAGTAACCCATGTCTCGCCAGGTGCTGACGATGACCACGGCGGGCATCGCCCACTCCGACGAGGTGAGCCAACCGGGGGGCTCTGAGATGCCGATCGCGCGGAGGATCTCGTTGATGGGCCCGTAATCCGGGCTGAAGAGCAGGTTCCAGACGACCGCGATCGCGACGATCGAGGTGATGTACGGGAAGAAAGCGGCGGTGCGGAAGAACGCGACGCCGCGCAGCTTGTTGTTCAGCAGCAGCGCCAGCCCCAGCGAGACGATGATCGTCAGCGGGATGTGCATCACCGAGTAGTAGAGAGTGTTGCCGAAGGCGATGCGGAAGCTGCCATCGCCGATCAGGCGCTGGAAGTTCGCCAGTCCCACCCAGTCGGCCTTGCCGAAGACGTTCCAGTTCGTGAACGCCATGTAGAAGAGGATCAGCACCGGCAGCAGGGTGAGGAACCCGAATCCGATGAAGTTCGGCAGGATGAAGCTCCAGCCGATCAGGGCGTTGCGGCGGCGCAGCGCCGAGCTGCGCTTCTGCGGCTTCGGCGGCTTGGCCGGCCGCGGGGCCGTGCCGCGGGGCGGGGCCTCGGTGGTGGTCATGTCTCTCATCTCCTGGATGCGGCGCGGGGCGCGATGTCGGGGGCCGGCCGGCGGCCGGCCCCCGAGTGGGTCAGCCGACCTCGTTCTTCACGCGGTCTTCGGCCGTCTTGATCGCGTCGCCGATCGCCGCCGAGCCGGACATCACGGCGGTGTGCAGGTCGGCGAGGATGCCCTGGATCGTTGCCGTCTTGCTGGACGTCGGGTTCTCGGGGAGCACCTCGTGGGTCGACCAGGCGAACTTCGACAGCTCGTCGGACGGAGCGCCCTCGACCGAGAAGTAGGTGTCGACCACGGCGTCGTTCGTCAGCGCCGGGGTGATTCCGATCGCGGCGAGCGCCTGGGCGCCGTCCTCGGACGCAGCGAACTCGAGGAACTGCTTGGCCGCGTCGGCCTTCGCGGAGTCGATGTTCGCGTTGATGCCGAAGCCGGTCGGGTCGCCGTAGGTCACCGGGGTGTTGTCGGTGCCCGCGGTCTTCGCGTCGAGCTGCGGAGCGGGAGCGATGCCCCACTCGAAGTCGTTCGCGTCGCCCGAGGCCTGCTGGGCGATCAGGGTCGCCGTGTACCAGGTGCCCATCAGCATCATCGCCGCCTTCTGGGTGCCGAACTCGCCCTGATAGGTGAGCTGGTTGGCGGTCGAGGTGTTGAAGTCGACCTGGTAGCCGGCATCCTGCAGCGCCAGCGTGTTGTCGTAGTAGTCCTTCAGATTGCCGTAGTCGCCGTCGAGGACGCTGGTGCCGGTCTGCGCGTTCGCGAAGCCCTGCACGGTCGACTGCCAGCGGTGCAGGTAGGCGCCCTTGACAGTGTCGGTGGTCAGCGCCTTCGCGGCGTCGGCGTAGTCATCCCAGGTCCACGAGCCGTCGGGGTGTTCGACGCCTGCGGCGTCGAACAGGTCCTTGTCGTAGAAGAGCACCCAGGAGTCCTGGCGGTAGGGCACCGCGTACGAGGCGCCGTCGACCTTGTAGGAGTCGGCGCCGCTGATGCCGTCGGGGAGCTTCACATCGGAGACGTCGAGCAGCTGACCGCCCTCCTGGAAGGTGGTGACGTACTTGACCTCTTTCTGCGTGATGATGTCGGGACCTGAGCCGGCGGCGAGGTCGGCAGTGACGAGCGTGTTGTACTCGGCGGCGTCGTACTCCTTGAGCTCGATCGTGACGTTCGGGTGCTCCTTCGTGAACGCGTCGGCGAGGGTCTGGAACTCGGGCGTGGTCTCGATGCTCCAGCCCGACAGCGTCAGGGTGATGGGGGCATCGGGGTCGGTGCTCTCAGCGGCGTCGGTGCCGCCGGAACAGCCGGCGAGGGCGAGGGCCGCGACTGCGGCGATGCTGCCGGCGGCGAGGATCTTGCGGTTCATGTGGGTACTGCTCCTTTGCAATTGCGGGTGCCCAGGACGGGTCGGGTGTCCGGCTCAGGCGAGCCGGTGTTCGGTGGCGGTGGAATCGGGCCAGGTGACGGCGACGGCGTCGCCGTCGATCCGGACGGAGGGGGCGGATACCGGCGCGTGATCGGAGAGGTGCACCGCGGTGGCGATCCACCCGCCGATCACGACCGGGTAGGTGATGACAGGAACGGATGCCGCAGCACCGAGCGGGCTCGCATCCTTTCGGGTCTCGACGGCAGGCGCGCCTCCGGGGGTGAGGGCGACGATCGTGCTGTGACGGCCACCGGCCGCGGCTGCGGCGCTGTCGGCGGAGACCAGATCGTCGACGGCATCCGCTGCGATCGCCCAGCCGCCGATGCGCAGCACGGTCGGCGCGGCATCCGCTGCCACGGCGTCGACGCGCACCAGGCGCACCTCCCAGGCTCCCCGCACGATCGACCAGGTGGAGACGGCACCGGCGATCTCGACGGAGCCGACGATCCCCGAGCCATGTCGGGTCTGGGTCGCTGCCGGAGCGATCCAGTGCGCATTCGCCAGGGATCCGGCGATCGCCGCCCCGCCATCGAGCCGGATGCCCTGCACCTGCATACCGGCACGGTGCGTCGCCCGGCCGTCGGCGTGGATCAGGGCGGCTGACTGCTCGAGCGGTTCGGCCCAGGCGTCGCCGTTCAGCAACGGGCTCGCAGCGGTGGAGTAGCCGAGGCGGGCGTACAGGGGTGAGTCTCCGACGAGGTCGCCGGGCCGCGCGTGGTCGGCGCCGTGGTTGATGACGCGCACGATGCCGTCATCGACGGTGGCCGAGATGATCCACGCCGGAGCGACGGCGATACGCAGGGTGTCTGCGGTCTCGGCGGGCAGCGGCACGGGCGGCGCTGACCAGACGGGGTGGTCTTCGGGCAGGGCGATGCCGAGCAGCCCCTTGGCCGCCCAGTAGGGCGACCCGGTGCCCGAGTAGTTCTGCGCGAGACGGCGCCATTCTGAGTGCCAGCCGAGGTCGAGAAGCCCCTCGCCGTTCGGCACGCCGTTGGCGGAGAAATGGCGGACGATGCCGGATGCCGCACGGCGCAGCTGCGCCGCCGGAACCGACGGCACTTCCGCGATCACGCCTGCCCAGTACGGCGCGGCCGCCGCGAAGCGGTAGACGAGGCTGCGACCCTGGATGAGCGGCGAGCCGTCGGCGCCGACCATCGCGATCGCGTCCTGCAGGAAGGCGTCGAGACGCGCGATATCTCCGGCCGTGCGGCCGTTCGCGAGTTCGGCTGCGCCCTGCATCCGCGCCCACAGCACGGGATAGAGGTGCAGTGCCCAGCCGACGTAGTGATCGTAGGCGCGCTCGTCTCCGTCGGAGATCCAGCCGCTCTCACGGAGGTAGGAGTCGTGACGGGCGAGATCGTCGTCGATGTCGGCCTGCGACCACGGGCCGCCCACCGAACGCAGGAAGGTCTGCACGACCACCCGGAACCACAGCCAGTTGTTGCCGGGGTAGGTCTCGTCACCGACGACCGGCGAGAGGTAGTCGATCATGCGTTGCCGGGTGAGAGCGTCGAGGCGATCCCAGATCCACGGCCTGGTCATGTCGAGGATGAGCGCGATGGAGGCGGCTTCGACCTTGGCCTGCGCATACTCATCGAGGCGTACCCAGCGATCCTCGTTCTCGGGATCGACGCCGGCGACAATGCCGCGCGAGTAGAAGTCGATGAGATCGTCGACTCCTTCACCTCGGGCGCCGGCGATGCGGAAGCCGGCCAGCAGGAAGGTGCGCACGAAGCCCTCGAGCCCATCGACGTCGACGCCGTAGCCGCCGGATGCTCCGGGGAGCGTGATGCGGGCGCCGGTCTCGGACGCCCAGGGGCGCACGGCCGCCAGCAGCCCGTCGGCGTAGGCGAGCAGATCATCGCGGGTCCATTCCGCATCGCTGCGGTGACTTTTCGCCGCTTCGCTGGTGGGCTCGAACGCCACGGGCTTCTCCTTTGAATACTGCTCCGGGTACCGCCGTCGGACTCTCTCCGTTCGCGATCGTTTGGAGATTATCATTCTGTTTCGATCAAGACAACCCGTAATTAATCCACATTCGATCATTTTCGATCAGCTATGCTGAATCCATGACCGATCAGCAGCACGTCCCCCTGGCGCCGGCGCGCCATGCGCACATCCTCGCCGCCCTGGTGCGCGACGGGATCGTACGGGTCTCGCAGCTCACCGAGGAGCTCGGCGTCGCCCCCGTCACTCTTCGCCGGGATCTGCAGCAGCTCGAGGAGGAAGGCCACCTCGAGCGGGTGCACGGCGGAGCCGTTCCCACGTCGGGCGCGGTGTCTGTCGAGGCCACGGAGTCCGTCAGCGGCGGGGCGATCGCCGTGCTGGTCCCCTCGCTCGCGTACTACTGGCCCGGCGTCTTCCGCGGCATGGAGGCCGAGGCGCAGCGCCGCGGCCTGCGCCTGGTGCTCCGCGGAGCCTCGTACGAGCTGCAGGATGAGCGACCGGTCCTCGAGCGCCTCGTGGCATCCGATGACATCCGGGGCCTGATCGTGGCCCCGAACCCCGACGCCGCCCACGCGCAGGACGTGGTGCAGTGGCTCGCGTCCTCCGACATCCCCAGCGTGTTCGTCGAGCGCGATGCGGTCGTGCTCCCGGGGCGAGAGCCCGTCGAGAGCGTCACGACCGACCACGCGTTCGGCGCCGTGCTCGCCGCCAGGCACCTCGCGGAACTGGGCCACCGCCGGCTCGGCCTGATCGTCTCGCGCGACTCCCCCACCGGCCGCAAGGTCGTGAAGGGGTGGGCCGCCGCGTGCGAGGAACTCGAACTGGGTCCCGATGCCCACTTCGAGAGCCTGATCCCCGATCGCAACGTCCCCGGCTTCACCTCGGCCGTGAACGCCGCGATCGACACCGCGCTCGAGAAGGGGGCGACCGGGCTGCTCATCCACCCCGACCCCGCGGCGATGGCCTTCATCGACATCGCCCTCAACCGCGGCCTCGCCGTGCCGGAGGACCTGTCCGTCATCGCCTACGACGATGAGGTCGCCCAGCTGTTCACCCCGGCGCTCACCGCGGTCAGCCCTCCGCGCGGTGCGGTCGGCGCCGCGGCGGTTGATCTGCTCGCTCGGCGCCTCGCCGACCCCTCGCGCCCCGTGCACCGGGTCATCCTGAGCCCGACGCTGCATGCGCGCGAATCCACGGCGCCGGCGCGCTGACAAGTGAGTGCATGATCTCCGCCTGAGGCGAGGAGGCGTCAGCGCACGCTCGCGCGTTCGATCAGGGACGTCGGCACGATGACGGGACCTGCCGCCACGCTGCCACCCTCGATCTCTGCCACGAGCGCCTCAACGGCGCGGTGCGCGAGGGCTGCGAAGTCCTGTCTGATCGTGGTCAGCGGCGGCCGGTAGTTCGCTGCATCCGGCACGTCGTCGAAACCGATCACCGCGACGTCCTCCGGCACCCTTCGACCACTGTCCGCGAGAGCGCGCAGCACGCCGAGAGCCATCTGATCGTTGGCGCAGAAGACGGCGGATGCCGCATCCAGGGCGATCCCGGCCGCGTACCCCGACTCGGCGCTCCAGTCGCCGCGAACAGGAGCCGGCGCATCGGCCCCCGCGGCGACGAGCGTCTCGCGCCAGCCGCGCTCGCGCTCGGCCGCAGCGAAGGAGTCGGCGGGGCCGGCGACGTGGTGCACCGTGGCGTGCCCCTGGGCGAGGAGATGCGCGGTGGCGGCGGCCGCACCGCCCGCATGATCGCTGTGCACGGAGACGAACCCGGCATCCACAGCCGCGTCCACGACGACCAGTCGCAGCCCACGAGGGCGCTCGACCGTGGCGACCTGGGCCGAGGCCTCGTTCAGGACGATCGCTCCATCGACCTCCTGTTCGGCGAGGCTCTCGAATGCGGCGGCGACGCCGTTCGACGCGGTGACGAGAGTGAGTGCATAGCCCCGCTCGGCTGCGGCCTCGGCCGTCGCCTGCAGCATGCGCGAGTTGCCGACGGTGGCAAGTGTCGTGACGACGAGACCGATGGTCTGGGAGCGACCGGTGCGCAGGGCGCGGGCGGCGCGGTGCGGGCGATAATCGAGCTCGGCCATCGCGGTCTCGACGCGCGCACGGGTCTCGGGGTCGACGCGGGGGCTGTCGTTCACGACGCGGGAGACGGTCTGGCCCGACACCCCGGCACGCGCGGCGACCATGGCCATCGAGACCCGTCCGGTCGAGCCGCGGCGGCGACGTGGTGTCGGCTCTGCCTGGTCCGATCCGAGCGCGAGATCGTCAGCGGTCATCGCAATCCCCCTTTCCGTGTTGACGTTACCACGGAGGCTATGTCACCATGTTTACGTGAACACGCACGAATCCCCCCAGACGCGAATCGAAGCACTGAGCGCCGGCGTCACGAAGCGCGCCACCGTGCTGGCCGACGGCCGCGACCTCATCTACTACGACGACCCAGACACGACGCTCGACGCCGAGCGTTCCGTCGATGCCCGCACCCTCGACCCGCGGCCCGCGACGGCGACGATGCGCCTCGACGTGCTCACCGGCGACTGGATCACGGTCGCCGCGAACCGCCAGAACCGCGTCATGATGCCCAGCGCCGACGCCGACCCGCTCGCGCCGCAGACCCCGACGAACCCGTCCGAGGTGCCGTCGCTCTATGACGTCGCCGTCTTCGAGAACCGCTCTCCCGCGTTCGGCCCTGCCCTCGCCGAAGCCGTCGGCACCGCGCCGGGCGCGAGCAATCCGCCACGAGGCCTCGATGATCTCGCGGCCCTGGGCCTCGGCCGCACCCGCACCTCGGTCGGCCGCTGCGAGGTCGTGTGCTTCAGCCCCGAGCACGCAGGATCCTTCGGCACCCAGTCGGTCACCCGCGCCCGCACCGTGATCGAGGCCTGGGCCGACCGCACCGCCGCGCTCTCGCTCCTCCCCGGCATCGAGCAGATCTTCCCGTTCGAGAACCGCGGCGAGGCGATCGGCGTGACCCTCCCGCACCCCCACGGCCAGATCTACGCCTATCCGTATGTCACCCCGCGCACCACCCGGGTATTGGAGAGCATCGACCGCACCGCGCCCGATCTGTTCCAGCGCATCCTCGAGTTCGAACAGGGGTCGGAGCGCGTGGTGTTCCAGGGCGAGCACTGGACGGCGTTCGTCCCCTTCGCGGCCCGCTGGCCGCTCGAGGTGCACCTCATGCCGCACCGCCACGTGCCCGACTTCGCCGAGACGACGGAAGCGGAGCGCGACGAACTCGCCCCCCTCTACCTGAAACTGCTGCGCGGTGTTGACGCCCTCTACGACACCCCGACCCCGTACATTGCCGCCTGGCATCAGGCGCCGGTGCACATCGGCCGCGAGAGCGTGCGCCTGCACCTGCAGCTCACCAGCCCCCGTCGCGCCGCCGACAAGCTGAAATTCCTCGCCGGATCCGAGGCCGCGATGTGGGCCTGGGCCGCCGAGGTCGCCCCCGAACAGGGTGCCGCCCGTATTCGCGAGGCCATCGAAAGGGCATCCGCATGATGCGTCGGCAGCCCTCGACCGGATCGACCGAAGGAAACGAGATGGCTGAGTCGAATCACGCCACCCAGGTCGCCGCACGCACCCTCTTCACCGACCTGACCGGCCGCGAGCCGGACGGCCTCTGGTCGGCACCGGGTCGCGTGAATCTCATCGGCGAGCACACCGACTACAACGACGGCTTCGTGCTGCCCTTCGCGATTCCGCACCGTACCGTCGCCGCGGTCGGCAGGCGCGAAGACGGGAAAGGCCGTGTGCGCGTCGCATCGACGTTCGCCGCGGAGCCGGTCGAAGTCGCGCTCGACGATCTCGACGAGATCTTCCCGACAGCGACCGGCCGCGAACCGGCCGTGCCGGAGTGGGCGGCGTACCCGCTCGGCGTCGCGTGGGCGCTCCGGCAGACCGGACTCGTCGGCAGCGGTGTCGACATCGCGATCGCCTCGGATGTACCGGTCGGCGCCGGGCTGTCCTCCTCCGCCGCGATCGAGGGGGCCGCCGCATCCGCGCTGAACGACCTCTGGAACGCCGACCTCGATCGCACGGCTCTTGCCCGCATCGGTCGTCGCGCGGAGAACGAGGCGGTCGGCGCGCCCACCGGGATCATGGATCAGATGGCATCGATGCTCGGTGAGCCGGATGCCGCGATCTTCCTCGACTGCCGATCACTGGAGGCGCAGCTGGTGCCGGTCGGCATCGCCGAGGCCGGCCTCGCGATCCTCGTCATCGACACCCGGGTGAAGCACGCGCACTCCACCGGCGGCTACGGCGAGCGCCGAGCGTCCTGCGAGCTGGGCGCATCGATCATGGGTGTCGCCGCGCTGCGCGACGTGTCCGTCGACGATCTCCCCCGCGCGCAGGAGCTCATGGACGACATCACGTTCCGCCGCGTGCGCCACATCGTGACCGAGAACCAGCGCGTGCTCGACACCGTCGAGGTGCTGCGCACAGAGGGTGCCCGCGCGATCGGCGATCTGCTGGTCGCCTCGCACGTCTCGATGCGCGACGACTTCGAGATCTCGGTGCCCGAGCTCGACACCGCGGTCGAGGCCGCGCTGGCGGCCGGCGCGCTCGGTGCGCGGATGACCGGCGGCGGCTTCGGCGGTGCGGCCATCGCGCTCGTCGAGCAGGACGCCGTGGCATCGGTGTCCGATGCCGTGAACGCCGCGTTCGCCGCATCCGGATTCTCCGAACCGCACATCTTCACG
The DNA here is from genome assembly GCF_045690355.1 of Microbacterium sp. LTA6. NCBI lineage: Bacteria > Bacillati > Actinomycetota > Actinomycetes > Micrococcales > Microbacteriaceae > Microbacterium > Microbacterium sp. LTA6. The sequence continues at coordinate 1,889,679 of NZ_CP147855.1, read as the reverse complement.
GTGACCCCCTCCGCGGGCGCGCACCGCGACGCCTGACAGACTGAATACCGCGCGCCAGCGCGATGAGAGGAACACACATGTCTTGGATCGTCACCGGCGGCGCCGGCTACATCGGAGCGCACGTCGTGCGCGCACTCGCGGATGCCGGCCTCACCCCCGTCGTCCTCGACGACCTCTCCAGCGGCGTCGCCTCGTTCGTCCCTGAGGGTGTGCCGTTCGTGCACGGCAGCATCCTCGACCGCGACCTCGTCGAGAAGACGCTCCGCGACCACGACGCGCAGGGCGTCATCCACGTCGCCGGCTTCAAGTACGCCGGAGTCTCGGTGCAGCGGCCGCTGCATACCTACGCGCAGAACGTCGAGGGCACCCGCGTGATCCTCGAGGCGATGGATGCTGCGGGCGTGACGAACATCGTCTTCTCGTCATCCGCCGCTGTCTTCGGCACCCCCGATGTCTCGCTCGTCGTCGAGGAGACCGAGAAGAAGCCGGCGAGCCCGTACGGCGAATCCAAGCTCATCGGCGAATGGCTGCTGCGTGACCAGGCGACCGCGACCGCCGGCTCGGAGAAGCCGCTGCGGCACACGTCTCTGCGCTACTTCAACGTCGTCGGCTCGGCCGACCCGACGGTGTACGACGTGAGCCCGCACAATCTGTTCCCGATCGTGTTCGAGAAGCTGATCGCCGGCGAGACCCCGCGGATCAACGGCGACGACTACGCCACGGAAGACGGCACGAACGTGCGCGACTACGTGCACGTCGGCGACATCGCCGCGGCGCACGTCGCCGCCGCGAAGCGCCTTGCCGCCGGTGAAGCGATCGAGGCCGCGTACAACCTCGGCTCCGGCGACGGCCTGAGCGTGAAGCAGATCATGGATGCCATGGTCCGCGTCACCGGCATCGACTTCTCGCCCGAGATCGGCCCTCGCCGCGCCGGCGACCCCGACCGCATCGTGGCGACCGGTGAACTCGCCGCCCGCGACTTGGACTGGACGATGCGCTACACGGTCGACGAGATGGTGCGCACCGGCTGGGAAGCCCGACGCAACGCCGGTTGAGTTCTCCGGCCAGCCGCTGGCAGGGGACGCACTCGGCCGCATCCCCCGCCGTCAGGCGACCATCTCCGACACCTCCCCCGCGAGAGGGGACGCACTCGGCCGCATCCGACGCGGCGAGGCGGCCATCTCCGCCCCCTCCCGCCCTCGCCGCTAGCCTGAAGCGATGACGCAGCTGGTGATACGCGAGGCTCTGATCGATGATGCCGACGACGTCGCAGGCGTGCACGTGCGCTCCTGGCAGGCCGCCTACCTCGGGCTCATCGACCAGAAGGTGCTCGACGAGCTCTCGGTCGCCGATCGCGCCGATCGCTGGCGGAGCATCATCGCCGAGCCGCTGCCGACGACGCTCGCCCTCCTGGTCGCGGAGCGCGATGGCGAGGTCGTCGGCTGGACGTCATTCGGATCCGGCCGCGACCAAGACGGCGCGGCGGATGGCGAGGTCTACGGAATCTACGCAGACCCCGCCGCGTGGTCCACCGGCATCGGGCATGCGCTCCTCGCCGCAGCCGAGGAGCGCATCGCCGGTGCCGGGCACACCCGCGCCTACCTCTGGGTGCTCGACGGCAACGTTCGCGCCGACGCGTTCTACGAAGCGCACGGCTGGGTCGCCGACGGCGCGACGAAGGTCGAGGAGCGCCCCGACGTCGCGCTCGCCGAGCACCGTCGAGTGAAGGAACTCGTCAGGGCACCACGGGTGCGCTGACCTTGTAGACCTTCGCGTCATCTCCGCCGAGATACATCGTCGCGCCATCCACGGCGATCGACGTGTACATGCCGTAGTCGGGGATCATCTCCCCGTTGTGATCCCAATAGGTGGTCGCGGGGATGACGGCGGGAGTCGCCACCTGGGTCCAGTTCGCGCCGTCCCTGGTCGCGAAGACGACGTTCTTCGTCATGTCGATGCCGGTGCCGGCGAACCAGTTCCCGACCGAATAGACGACCCCGTTGTGCACGGTGATGTCGCGCGAGGCGAAGGATGCCGGGAGGTTCGACATCTGCACTCCGCCGTTCTTGCCCTTCGCGTTCAGGTCGATGTACCCGGTGGTGTTGCTGTCCGACAGGATGATCCTGCTGCCGAGGACCTCGTACTTGGTCGGCTCGTGCCGGTGTGCGAGTGAGAACAAGCGCCCCAGGTCGATCGTGCTCCATCGGCCGCCGCTGTACACGTCCAGCACACGGTTCGTGTTGCCACTCGCATCGCGGACCTCCGCGATCGCCGCGATCTTCCCCCCGACGTTGGCCAGCCAGTAGTAGCGGTCGTAGGCACTGGAACCACTGGCCGACGACCTCGCCTTGGTGATCGACCAGGTCTTTCCGCCATCAGAGCTCTTCTTGATCACGGCGAGGTCAGGGGTCGGCCCGTACACCGCGGGATCCGGGTTGACGATGCTGCCGGCGAGGAAGATCTCGCTGCCGCTCTTCGCGATGTCGAAGACGTGCTGGAACGGGGTGGCCGCGTTATATGTCCAGGATCCGCCGGCGTTCGTGGCGTACCCGACGTTGGCCGTCCACGCGGCCTTCGGGTCGACATCCGCGGCGTAGACCTTGCCGTCGATGACGCGGAGTGCCTTCAGCTCCTCGCTGTTCAGAGTCAGCTGCTTCGTCAGCGCACCCGTGGTGACGTTGAGCGAGTTGAGATCGACCGGGCCGGTGTTGGCGTCATAGTCGCCGTAGCTGGAGTAGACCTGTCCGCCTGCCACCGCCAGATCGGTGAGGACGTCGGCAGCCGCCGCGGCCGAGGTGTTGGTGCCGAGCAGTATCGGGGTGTCGTCGGCGGCGAAGGCGGGTGAGGAGAATACAGGGATGAGAAAAGCCGTCGTTGCAGCGACAACGGCGGCTTTGGTGGGTGTGCGCACGAGCCCTCTTTCGTAGGCGTTCATTGGGGACGCCATTCCCGTAGATCGGCAACTTCCCCAGCGCACGCTTACGACAGCGTCACTCTATTGCCGCGACTCATTCCGCCGACACGTGACTTTCGTCGCGTGTGGCCAGACTTTCGTCGGGCGGTTCCCCGTTCCCCGATCAGCCGAGCGCCGACATCACGTGTTTGATGCGCGTGTAGTCGTCGAATCCGTACTGCGAGAGGTCCTTCCCGTACCCGGAGTGCTTGAAGCCGCCGTGCGGCATGTCCGAGACGAACGGGATGTGCGTGTTGATCCAGACGCACCCGAAGTCGAGGTCTCGGGAGAAGCGCATCGCCCGCGCATGATCGGTGGTCCAGACGGATGACGCGAGCGCGAAGTCCACGTCGTTCGCCAATTCCAATGCCTCTTCATCGGTCTCGAAGGACTGCACGGTGAGCACAGGGCCGAAGACTTCGCCCTGCACGACCTCGTCGTCCTGCCGCACGCCCGAGACGATCGTCGCCTCGAAGAAGTACCCACGATCGCCCTGCCGCCGACCACCGGTCTCGATCTTCGCGTGCGCGGGAAGCCGCTCGATGAAGCCGGAGACCTGAGCGAGCTGCGCCGCACTGCTGAGCGGGCCGTAGAGCACGCCCTCCTCGTGCGGGCCGCCGGTGCGAGCATCCGACTGCGCCCTCTTCACCAGCGCTTCCACCAGTTCATCGTGCACGGACGCGTGCACCAGCACGCGCGTCGCGGCCGTGCAGTCCTGGCCAGCGTTGAAGAACGCACCGGTGATGATCCCCTCCACCGCCTTCTCGATCGAGGCGTCCGCGAACACGATCGCAGGCGCCTTGCCGCCGAGTTCCAGGTGCACGCGCTTGACATCGTTCGCGGCCGAACGCGCCACGGCCATGCCGGCGCGCACGGACCCGGTGATCGCGACCATCTGCGGCGTCGGATGCTCGACCAGGGCCACACCGGTGTCGCGATCGCCGAGCACGACGTTGAGCGTTCCTGCCGGGGTGTGCTTCGCCACGATCTCGGCCAGCAGCAGGGTCGACTGCGGGGTCGACTCTGCCGGCTTCAGCACGACCGTGTTGCCAGCGGCGAGCGCCGGTGCGATCTTCCAGACCGCCATGTTCAGCGGGTAGTTCCAGGGAGTGACCTGCCCGATCACGCCGATCGGCTCGCGGCGCACGAACGAGGTGTGTCCGGCGAGGTACTCCCCCGCCGCTCTCCCCTCGAGACTGCGGGCAGCACCCGCGAAGAACCGCAGTTGATCGACGGACTGCATGATCTCATCGGCCACCAGGGTCGCCCGCGGCTTGCCGGTGTCCTGCGACTCGAGATCGGCGAACTCCTCCGCGCGGTCCTGCATCTCGTCAGCGATGCGGAACAGCGCGAGCTGACGGTCTGCCGGCGTCGTGTCGCGCCAGAGCGGAAAAGCGGCGGATGCTGCCGCGTACGCGGTGTCGACGTCGTCGCGATCCGAGACCGGGAGCGTCCCGTACACGTCTTCGGTCGCGGGGTCGATGAGCGGCATCGTGCCGTCCCCGTGCACAGGGACGTAGCGGCCGCCGATGAAGTTCTGCAAAGAAAGCTCTGTGCGCATGACCGTCATCATATCCGGAGCGCTACGAATTCTGTAGCACTCATCCAGTTTTCACGACTGAATCAGTTGCATCGACCGACCCAGCGTGTCAATATCGACACATGAGCGCCAAACAGAAGCAGCCTGCCCTCGATGAGGTCTCGAAGAAGATCATCGAGCTCCTCCAGGAAGACGGCCGCCGCCCCTACGCCGAAATCGGCCGTGCGGTCGGCCTCAGCGAGGCCGCTGCCCGGCAGCGCGTGCAGCGCATGACGGAGGCCGGGATCATCCAGATCGTCGCCGTCACCGACCCGATGCAGCTCGGATTCCATCGCATGTCGATGATCGGCATCCGCGTCTCGGGGGACCCGCGAGCGATCGCACAGGAACTCACGCAGATCACCGAGCTCGCCTACGTGGTGGTCACCCTCGGCACCTTCGACATCCTCGTCGAGGCCGTCTGCGAGAGTGACGAGCACCTGATCGATCTGATTGCGACCCGCATCCGCACCCTTCCGGGTGTCACGCACACCGAGAGCCTGCTCTACGCGGGGCTCTACAAGGACCTCTACAACTGGGGAACGCGCTGATGGGCACCACTGTTTTCGAGCGCCGCCGCCCCGCGGCATCCGTCGTCGACCACGCCCTGCAGAGCACCGCATTCGCCGCCTTCTGGCTCGACGACGTGCAGCGCACGGAGTACCCGCGTCTCGCGGGCGACGTCCGGGCGGATCTCGCGATCGTCGGCGGCGGGTACGCCGGACTCTGGACGGCGATCCGGGCGAAGGAGCGCGAGCCCGACCGCCGTGTCGTGCTGCTGGAGGCCTCGCGCGTCGCCTGGGCGGCATCCGGACGCAACGGCGGCTTCTGCGAGGCGAGCCTCACGCACGGTCACGAGAACGGGGTCAACCGCTGGCCGGAAGAGATCGACCGCCTCGAGGAACTGGGCGTGGAGAACCTCGACGGCATCGCCGACACCGTGCAGCGCTACGGCATCGACGCCGACTTCGAGCGCACCGGCCAGCTGGCCGTGGCGGTCGAGCCGCATCAGGTCGAGTGGTATCGCGGCGAGGAGGGATTCCTCGATCAGGATGCCGTGCGCGCCGAGGTGCACTCGGACACGTACCTCGCCGGCTCTTGGGACCGCGAGGGGTGCGCGATGGTGCACCCGGCGAAGCTCGGTCTCGAACTGGCGCGCGTGGCCACCGAACTGGGCGTCGAGATCTTCGAGCAGTCGCGGGTGCGCCTCGTCGACGGTGACGGCGCCGACCCGGTCGTGCTGGAGACCGACGGCGGGCGGGTGACGGCGGATGCGGTCGCCCTGGGCACGAATGTCTTCCCGTCGCTCCTCAAGCGCAATCGCCTGATGACGGTTCCCGTGTACGACTACGTGCTGATGACCGAGCCGTTGACCGACGCGCAACTGGCCTCGATCGGCTGGTCGAACCGGCAGGGGCTCGCCGACAGCGCGAACCAGTTCCACTACTACCGGCTGTCGGCCGACAACCGCGTCCTGTTCGGCGGCTATGACGCCGTCTACCACTTCGGCGGCAAGGTGCGCCCGGAGTACGAGGACAGGATGGAGAGCCATCGCCGCCTCGCGGAGCACTTCTTCACGACGTTCCCGCAGCTGGAGGGCGTGCGCTTCACGCACCGCTGGGCCGGGGCGATCGACTCGTCCAGCCGCTTCTGCGCGTTCTTCGGCACCGCGCGACGCGGACGCGTGGCGTATGCCACCGGCTTCACCGGACTCGGCGTCGGGGCCGCCCGCTTCGCCGCCGACGTCATGCTCGACAAATTGTCGGGAATCGAGACCGAGCGCACGCAACTGCGGATGGTGCGGGAGAAGCCGATCCCGTTCCCGCCGGAGCCGGCGGCTGCCATCGGCATCAACCTGGTGCGGGCAGCGATGAACCGCGCCGACCACAACGAGGGCAAGCGCAATCTGTTCCTCAAGGCGCTCGACGCCGTCGGTATGGGGTTCGACTCGTGAGTCGTGAGGAGCTCGCGGGCGAGCTGGCGGCAGGGACCGGCGTGGATGCGGCGGGCTTGGCGCTCGCGCACGAGCCGCTACCTGCCGCGGAGGTGCTGTCAGGTGCACCGACGACGGCGTCGCACGCCCTCGCGACAATCGACGACACCGAGATCGGCATCTGGGAGATGACGCCGGGAACGGCATCCGACACCGAGGTCGACGAGGTGTTCGTCGTGCTGTCCGGGCGGGCGACGATCGAGTTCGTCTCGCCCGCGCTGCCAGCGCTCGAGGTCGGACCTGGCAGCATCGTCCGCCTCGATGAGGGGATGCAGACCTTGTGGACCGTCGCCGAGACGCTCCGCAAGGTCTACATCGCCTGAGACGAGCTGCCCGTCAGCGCTGACTGACCCGGATCTTCACGAGGTTGCGTCCCTGGATCGCGTAGAAGTCGTCGTTCTCGTCGACCGCGGCTCGCGGGATCCCGTACCACTCGCCGTTCAGCGTCACGAGGTCGGTCCGGTCGAAGGTCCGCGGGTCGAACCGGAAGAAGGCCGCGCTGGATGTTCCGTAGACGACCCCGCGATTGACCAAGAGCGTCCCGTAGTTCGGCACCACGTCGCGGTGGCGCGATCGATGGATCACGACGCGGGTCTCCAGATCGACCACGGCGAGTTCTCCGCGATACCCCATGACGTAGAGATGGTGCCCGTGGACCGCAAGGCCGGTGACCCCGGCCGTGTCCGTGAGCGGATCGACGCGCCAGAGCTCGGTCTGCCCGACCGGATCCCACGCCACCACCACCCCTCTGCCTCCGGTGACGTCACCGCCGAGATACGCGATGCCGTCGTGCGTGGCCACTGAGCGGATCATCTGCCTGGCATCGATCGGGTTGATCGCCGAAGTGAGGACGTCCCGCACGGGATCGTAGGTGAGCAGACTGCCGCCGCCTTGCGTGTCGTTCTGCAGGCCGAGCAGGAGCAGCTGGTTCGCCTCGTCCCAGACGACCTGATGCGGACGGTTCTGACCTGCCGGGAACTTCTCGACGAGACGGGGCCACGCGCCGTCGGCCGCGGGGTCGTGACCCAGGATGCCGACGCTGCTGTACTGCCCGAAGTACGCCACGCCGTTCACGATGCCGATGTCCTTGGCCTCCGAAGGCGCGAAGAGGCGCGTCACCGCTCCGGTCGCGGTGTCGCGGCGCGAGACGGCATTCGTCCCGCCCACATACACCCCGCCTCCGCCTGCCGCGACCGACATGGCGAGCAGAGCCCCGGCGGGGGCGCCGGCCGCGATCAGGTCGTGCAGGGTGTGCTCACCTGTCGCGAGGTCGACCTCGACGGCGAGCGCGAACGCCGAGACGGTCCACAACTTGCCGTCGCGGACGAACAGCCCCCAGAGCTCGCCGAGTTCGACGCCCTTCGGAGTGAGATCACGGACCGTGCGGGTGGCGGTGTCGTACTCGAAGAGCCCGCCGAGGATCGCGTAGATCTTGCCGTCGGCGTGCGCGAGATTCTTCGCCGAGCCACCGCGCCCGGCAGGCGCGATGACGTACGACGACGGGTCCGCCCGGTTGATGAAAGCCAGCGCCGCCCCCTGCGGCGTGATTCCGCTCACGCACAGGGTGTTCTCGTCCACGATGATCAGGTCGCGCACCTCGACGCCACCTGCGAACTCCGGAGGGAGGATGGAGCGGACGGCGTTCGTCGCCCTGTCCAGCACCCACAGACCCGCCTTGCTGCTCGTCGGGAGAGCGTTCAGCACGCTGCCGGTGCCGATGTACACCTCGGTCGCGGTGGCGGCGACGCAGCGGATCATCGTGGCCTTCGGGTCGGGGATCGCGACTTCGTCCAGAACCCCGGTCGTCGTGTCGTATCTGCGCAACCTCGGGCGAAGATCAGCGCTCATCTCGCGGCCGCCGAAGTACACCACGCCGTCCGGCGTGACGCTCAGGCCATAGGGGTCGAGGGCGGGGATGTCGTGCAGATCCTCCTTGGGCGCGTCGGGCTGGCCGAGGTCGATCCGAATGAGACCGGGACCCGGCGCGGTGGCGTACTGGCGGATCGCGGAGTACAGGTAGCGGCCGTCGACATCCGGGACCAAGAGCTGCGTGCTGACGCCCGGACCATCGGTGACGCTCGTGACCGTGCCAGTCGGGATGTGATAGCCGACGACCCGCATCGGGGCGATGTTGCGCGAGGCGACGTAGACGGTGTCACCGACTCGCGTCGCTGCGGCGTGCGTGAATGCCGTCACCCCCGGACCGAGGTCCGTCACAGTGACGCCAGGACCCGCGGAGCCTGCGGAGGGACCGCGGCCGGCGAGCGCCGGCGGGGCGGCGAAGACGGGCGTCGCGGCCGACGCGGCGAGCGCGAGACCTCCGGCGACGCCGAGTCGAAGGATCTGGCGGCGGGAGAACGAAGGGCAGGACTGAGCGTTCATGAGCTTCCTCATCGTCGAGGCGGGCTGGGGTGCTCACACCGTAGCCACGGCAGCCCGCGGAAATCGACGAAGATAACAATCTCTAACAGCGGTGCACTCAGCGCGACGTCGCCGTGTACGCCGAGAGCGCCAGGTGCAGGGCGGCGAGCGTCTCGCCGTCTTCGAGGTCGGCATCCAGCAGATCGCCGATGAGGGTCAGCCGCTGGTAGAACACCGAGCGCGAGAGATGGGATGCCGCCGCGGCGGCCGTGCGACTGCCCGGGTGCTGCACGAGCGCGCCCAGCACGGCGAGCAGGTCGCCGCCGGAATCCTGGTCGTATCGGATCAGCGGCCCGAGCATCCGCTCGCTGTGCTCCTGCAGCCGGTGATCCCCGTGCAGCGCATTCACCAGACGCGCGAGGGGTCGGTCGTCCACGCGCCGGAAGCCGCCGGGCGGCAGCCGCCGCGCGAGGGCACGAACAGCCGGCAACGAGTCCAGCAACTCGGCGAGGGAATCGGATGCCGCGCCGACGGCGAGTCCTCCGGCGTCATCGAGACCGGCGGCGATGCGACGGGCGGCCGCATCCGACACGGACGCACCGGCGGGAAACGACAGCAGGATGACGGCAGCACCATCGAAGACGGCGCCGATCGAGCGCGCTGCGGGTTCGGTGTCTTCGATGGCGGCGCGTACCGCCTCCGCGCTGCTCGGCGAGGCGGCATCCACGACCAGCGCCTGCAGCCGTCGCCCCCGCACGGGAAAGCCGCTCGCCTCCAGCCGCGCCTGCGCATCCGCGGTCGTCGCATGCTGCTGCTCGAGCAGGGATGCCAGCAGCCGGCGCTGCGAGAGCAACTCCCACGCGCCGTCGCCGTCGGCGAGCCGGGCCAGAGCGAGTGCCGTCGCCGCCTGCTCGAGCACCGTCGTCCGGCCGGCAGGATGCGGCGCTCCCGGAGCCACGAGCAGGCTCCCCCAGCGGATTCCGCGGCCCTCGACCGGCACCAGGATCCATCCCTGTTCGCGCCCGTCGGCGATCCGCCGCGAGCGCGCCGCCCATCCGTCCAGAAGGCCGGCGTCATCGACGGTGCGGGCATCGGCCGCGACGACCTCGTGCGCGAGGTTCTCCAGCACGACGCCGGCGTCGAGGGCTCTGGCGGTCTCGCGCACGATCACGTCGGCCGGCGCGCCGCGCAGGCTGAGCGTGGTGAACAACTCGTGCAGTTGCTGACGCTGCTGCAGCGCGTCGAGCTGACCGGCGATGATCCGCCGATGCACGGCCTCGGTGACGGCGACGAATTTGACCTCCCGCTCGAGGCTGATCAGCGCGACCCGGAATCGGCGGCATGCGGCGACGAATGCCGGTGGAGTCACCGTGAAGCGGGTGCCGAGTTCGAGCACGATCCCGGCGACACCGGCATCCGCGAGTTCGGATGCCAGCACCGACAGCCCTTCGGCATCCCCCGGCCAGCCGGCGCCGGTGGACAGCAACAGCTCACCCCCGTCGAGAAGCGCGGCGACCCGCGGGCTGTCCGAGACGTGCACCCAGCGGACCGACGGCTGCAGGGTGGTGACGTCCGTGAGGACCTCGGGGAAGCCGGCCTGCAGGGCAGGCATCGACAGCACCTCGGCGACATCAGGCAATCCGGCGAGCTGTTCGACGATGCGATCCATACACTCTGTCCGGATTCTGGTGAAGTTCACGACGTTCTGCCGCCTCCCATCGATCCTGCCCTCTGAAAACATGGAAAGCAAGCACGTTCATCTCGCCGGTCAGAGTGTTCGACCGCCGCACATCACCTGGGAGTCCATCCGTGAGCATCGTCCGCCACCTCATCAACGGCACAGAGACCGCCGAGGCCGCCCGCACCGGCGACATCTTCAACCCGGCTACCGGCGCGGTGCAGCGACAGGTCGCATTCGCCTCCGAGGCCGAAGTGGCCGCCGCCGTCGCCGCCGCGAAGGCCGCGCTCCCGGGCTGGCGCTCATCGAGCCTCATCAAGCGCGCGGACGTCTTCTTCCGGCTGCGCCAGATTCTCGCCGATCGGACCTCGGAGCTCGCGGCGATCGTCACCGACGAGCACGGCAAGGTGCTCTCGGACGCGGCCGGCGAGGTCTCCCGCGGCATCGAGAACGTCGAGTTCGCCGCCGGGCTCGTGCACCTGCTCAAGGGCGAGCGCGCCGAGCAGGTCTCGCGCGGCGTCGACGTGCACTCCGTCAAGCAGCCCGTGGGCGTCGTCGCGGCGATCACCCCCTTCAATTTCCCGGTCATGGTGCCGCTGTGGATGGTGGCCTCGGCGATCGCCTGCGGCAACACCGTCATCCTGAAGCCCAGCGAGAAGGACCCGTCAGCCGCCGTCTGGCTCGCCAAGGCTTTCCAGGAGGCAGGACTCCCCGACGGCGTGCTGAACGTCGTGCACGGCGACAAGGTCGCGGTCGACGCGCTGCTCGACGCACCCGACGTCGCCGCCGTCAGCTTCGTCGGCTCCACCCCGATCGCCCGCACGATCTACCAGCGCGCCTCGGCGAACGGCAAGCGCGTTCAGGCCCTCGGCGGCGCGAAGAACCACATGGTCGTGATGCCGGATGCCGACATCGACGGCGCCACCGCAGCCGCGATCTCGGCCGCGTACGGCTCGGCCGGCGAGCGCTGCATGGCCGTCTCGGTGCTCGTCGCCGTCGGCGACATCGCCGATGACCTCGTCGCGAGCATCCGCGACCGCATCGCCACGCTGCAGATCGGTCCCGGCACGGACCCGTCCAGCGAGATGGGTCCGCTGATCACCCGCGAGCACCGCGACAAGGTCGCCTCCTACGTGACCGGTGCTGCGGCCGAGGGCGCCACGGTCGTCGTCGACGGCAGCCGGAAGTCGTTCGCCGGAGACGGGTTCTTCATCGGCGTGAGTCTGCTCGACGACGTGAAGCCCGGCATGAAGGTCTACGATGACGAGATCTTCGGACCGGTTCTCTCCGTCGTCCGCGTCGAGACGTACGCGGAGGCGGTCGCGCTGATCAACGCCAACAACTACGGCAACGGCACCGCGATCTTCACCCGCGACGGCGGCACCGCTCGTCAGTTCGAATTCGACATCGAGGTGGGCATGGTCGGCGTGAACGTGCCGATCCCGGTTCCGGTCGGGGCGTTCTCCTTCGGCGGCTGGAAGGACTCGCTGTTCGGAGACTCGCACATCTACGGTCCCGAATCGGTGCACTTCTACACCCGGTCGAAGGTCGTCACCACCCGCTGGCCCGACCACACGTCCGCACAGGTCGACCTCGGGTTCCCGAGCAACCACTGACCGTCGTCCGATTCTGAGGAGTCACGCATGAACTTCACCGACCGGCACAACGCCGCCCACACCCTCCCCGCTCCGGATGCCGAGGCGCAGGTCCGCGCGGACGACCGCGGTCACGTCTTCCACTCCTGGAGCGCCCAGGCGCTCATCGACCCGATGCCCGTCGCCGCCGGCGAAGGCGCCACGTTCTGGGATTACGCCGGCAACGCCTACCTCGATTTCTCCAGCCAGCTGGTGAACCTGAACCTCGGGCACCAGCATCCGGATCTCGTCTCCGCGATCCAGCAGCAGGTCGGCCGACTCGCGACGATCCAGCCGTCGTTCGCGAACGACGTGCGCGGCGAGCTCGCCCGGCGCATCGCCGCGGTCGCTCCCGACGGTCTCGAGAAGGTGTTCTTCACGAACGGCGGCGCCGAGGCGAACGAGTACGCGGTGCGGATGGCGCGCCAGGTGACCGGCCGCCGCAAGGTGCTGTCGATGTACCGCAGCTACCACGGCTCGACGTCGACCGCGATCTCGATGACCGGCGACCCGCGCCGCTGGGCGAACGACCCGAGCGACATCGCGACCGTGCGCTTCTTCGGCCCGTACCTGTACCGGTCGGCGTTCCACTCCTCGACGATCGAAGAGGAGTCGCAGCGCGCCCTGGAGCACCTCGAGCAGACGATCCTGCTGGAGGGCCCGGCGACGATCGCGGCGATCATCATCGAGACCGTCGTCGGCACGAACGGCGTGCTGGTGCCGCCGCCCGGCTACCTGCAGGGCGTCCGCGAGCTGTGCGATCGCCACGGCATCCTGTACATCGCCGACGAGGTCATGGTGGGCTTCGGGCGTCTCGGCGAGTGGTTCGGCATCGACGCGTTCGACGCGAAGCCCGATCTGATCACCTTCGCGAAGGGTGTGAACTCCGGGTACGTGCCGCTCGGCGGTGTCGTCATCTCCGCAGAGGTGGCGGCGCACTTCGATCGGGTGCCGTTCCCTGGCGGACTCACCTATTCCGGGCATCCTCTGGCGTGCGCCGCGGGCGTCGCGACCTTCGAGGTGTTCGAACGCGACGGCATCCTGGAGCGCGTGCGCGATCTGGGTACCCGCATCGTCGAACCGACGCTGCGTGCCTGGGCGGAGACGCACCCCAGCGTCGGCGAAGTCCGAGGGCGCGGACTGTTCTGGGCCGTCGAGCTCGTGCGCGACCGCGAGACCCGCGAGCCGCTGGTGCCGTTCAACGCGAGCGGAGCGGATGCGGCACCGATGACCGAGTTCGCCGCGGCGGCGAAGCGGGGCGGCGTGTGGCCGTTCACGCACTTCAACCGGATGCACGTCGCTCCTCCCCTGGTGATCTCCGAAGACGACCTCGTACGCGGCCTGCGTGTGCTCGACGAGGCGCTCACCGTCGCCGACGGCTACGTGCGGGGCTGACGACCCCTCTCCGCCCTCGGACCACGGCGAGGGGTCGCACATGGTCGCCTCCTGGCACTCGAGACGACCATGTGCGACACCTCCTGCGCCGCGAGGGCCGCACATGGTCGCTTCTGCAGACGCAGGGCGACCATGTGCGACTCCTCTCGACGCGGGGCATCCGCCCGCGAGAGTCCCGAGTCAGGCGTTGGCTGCGGCGATGAGCTGATCGACCTGTGCGCGGTCGATGCCCATCCCGGGGAAGCCGGCCATCCGGCCGATCGGGAATGACGCCATCATCTTCATGATGGCCTCGTCGCCCATGATCCCGGCATCCATCGCGCCGTCCGCCTGCTCCCGCATCGCCGCGAGCTGCTGGGCGACGACCGGACCGACGACCGGGTGCGCGAGCACCTCGGTGATCGACGAGTGAGCGGTCAGCGGAAGGCGGACCTCGTCGCCGCCGACCTCGACGAAGGCCGTGCCCCGGATATCGCGGCTGGATGCTGCGACCTCGACCCGATAAGAGCCGCCCTCGACGACGAAGCGATCGACGCGGATGTCCCAGTAGGCGAGGTCTTCGCGACGGACGACCAGTTCGACCTCACGCATCGACCCCGCGGGGACCTCGACCGAGACGAAAGCCTTGAGTTCGCGCGGGGCGCGCTCGACGGCCGACGCCTCGGGGGCGACGTAGACCTGCACGATCTCGCGGCCGTCGCGGCTCCCGGTGTTCGCCACGGCGAGCGACACGACGATGTCGCCATCGGCGTTCACCGCTGCGGTGGGCTCACCGTACGAGAACGTCGTGTACGACAGACCGTGCCCGAACGGGAACGCCACCTCCATGCGGCGCGCGTCGTACCAGCGGTATCCGACGAAGATGCCCTCGGAGTAGCGGACGTGCCCGAACGAACCGGGGAAGCTGCCGAAGGCCGGAGTGTCCTCCAGACGGTGCGGGATGGTCTCGGCGAGGCGACCAGAGGGGTTCACCGCACCCGTGAGCACGTCGACCGTCGCCGATCCGCCCGCTTGTCCGAGCAGCCACGCCTCCACGATCGCGGGGACCTTCTCGGCGAACGGCAGCGTCACGACCGCACCGTTGGAGAGCACGACGATCGTGCGCGGGTTCACCGCGACGACCGCGTCCACCAGTTCGCGCTGCACCGCTGGCAGGTCGAGATGCGCGCGGTCGAAACCCTCCGACTCCTCTGCATCCGGCAGCCCCAGGAACAGCACGACGACGTCCCGTTGCGCGGCGAGCACCACGGCCTCATCACGCAGCGCCTCGGCATCCGCCCCATTGAACGTGAACCCCGGCGCGAACGCGACCCGGTTCCCCGCGACATCGCGGAACGCATCGAGCGCGGTGTCGATCCTGGTCGGATTGATGTGCGAGGACCCGCCGCCCTGGTAGCGCGGGGTGCGTGCGAACTCGCCGATCACAGCGACGGAGACCTCGGATGCCAGCGGCAGCAGAGCGCCCTCATTCTTCAGCAGCACGATCGAGCGTCCGGCGACCTCTCGCGCGAGCGCATGGTGCGCGTCGACGTCGAGCGGGCCCGGGACCGGCGGACGCTCCTGCGCCTTCGCGACCAGGTCGAGTACGCGCTGCGCCGCCGTGTCCAACACGTCCTCGGCGAGCCGGCCGCCGCGGACGGCGGCGACGATCTCGGCATCCGTCTCGCCGCCGCTGTACGGCATCTCCAGATCGAGTCCGGCGGCGAGAGCGGCGACGCGGTCCTCGACGGCACCCCAATCCGACACGACGAGGCCGTCGAAGCCCCACTCGTCGCGCAGCACCTGGGTGAGAAGCCACGGGTCCTCGGAGGCGTAGACCCCGTTGATGCGGTTGTACGAGCACATCACGGTCCACGGCTGGGCGTCCTTGACGACGCGCTCGAACCCGCGCAGATAGATCTCGCGGAGTGTGCGCGGATCGACATCGCTGGACGAGCGCATCCGGTCGTCCTCCTGATTGTTTGCGGCGAAATGCTTGAGCGAGGATCCGACCCCCTGCGACTGGATGCCGCGGACGAGACCGGCTCCGATTCCACCCGACAGGAGCGGGTCCTCGGAGACGTACTCGAAGTTGCGGCCGCACAGCGGAGACCGCTTGATGTTGATGCCAGGGCCCAGGATGACGGCGACATCCTCGATCGCGGACTCGATGCCGAGCGCGACGCCGACGCGTTCGGCGAGCTCCGGATCGAAGGTCGAACCGAGTGCCGCCGCCGGCGGGAAGCATGTCGCGGGGACCGACGCGTTGAGACCGAGGTGATCGCTGGCCTCCGCCTGCTTCCGCAACCCGTGCGGGCCATCGGTGAGCATGAGGGAGGGCACGCCGGCGCTGTCGATCGCCTTCGTCGTCCAGAAGTCGGCGCCGCTGGTCAGGGATGCCTTCTGTTCGAGGCTGAGGTTTTCAGGAGTGGTCATCGGTTCACCTTTTCTTGGGATTCGGGAGTCGCCACGGGGATCGAGGAGCGGCCGTGCGGCAGGAACCACACGGGCCGGCGATGATCCTGCGCCAGTTGGGGCCAGAACGCCCACCAGAGCAGCAGCGCCACGCCCGCGCCACCGATCAGTCCGGCACCGGCGTCGCTCAACCAGTGCGCGTTGATGAGGGTTCGCTGCCACACCATTCCGACGGCGAGGAAGGCACCGAGCACCGCCCAGATCCGACGCGCCCAGACGGCGGATGCCGGGATCAACGCGAACACGCTGACGATGATCACCGCCATGCTGACCGCGTGCCCGGACGGGAACGAACCGTGGTCGACTGGGACGAGCGGGCCGAACAGTCCCGCCGCTGCGTCATCGGCGGGTCGCGGACGGTCGACCAGATTCTTCGTGAGTTGCGACAGCAGCCCGGGACCTGCGAGTTGCACCGCGATGACGAACAACGCGGAGCGCCAGCGTCCGACCGCGACGAGCACCAGCGGCAGCAGAAGCATCATCAACACGGCGCCGGGCAGCTGTCCGAGGTGCTGGAAGAGTTGCGCCCACGCCGTTCCGGGAAGAGACGATGCCGGGTCCACCCCGGCGAATCGTCGCCAGGCATCGTCCACTGCCTGCGTCCAGGGGGACTCCGGAGCGGCGAGCACGCCGACGGCCAGCAGGAGGAACGCGACGAGCAGGCCGAGGGCGGTCCAGAGCATCGGGCGCGGCCGCACAGCGTGATGGCGCGCCGGCACGGCCTCCGCCGGGGCGACGGCCGTCACGATGCGAATCCCCGCAGCGGACGGACCGAGGCATAGGCATCCACGACGTCCCGTGTCTGCGTGTCGTACACCCGCACGATTCCGCGGTCCTCCTGGTGTCGCTCCCAGCCGGGAACGCCCGTGACGATGAACGCGACGGCGGCCGAGTGCACCTCGTCGGCGAGCGCTTGCGGGGGGTTGGGGCCGGCGAGCGGCTCCATGGCCGGTCCGTCGAGGCAGTCGAAGAAGAAGGGCACATCGAGGCAGTGCTCGGCGAATCCGAAGGTGCCGGAGGGCCACGAGAATCGGTACAGCCACGTGGGCGCCTCGGCGCGATCAGCCGCAATGTTCACGAGTGGAGCACGGAACATGCGATCGGTGAGATAGCGACCGGCGATGCGTACGGAGCCCTTGGCCACGACGTCGGCGTTCGCGGCGAGATAGGCCCGCATCGCCGCTTTCGGCATGCCGAGCTTCTTCAGCAGCAACGACTTCGGCACCCAGCGCAGGATCTTCGGAGCCGCCGACAGCGCCATCGTGAACTCGTCATCGGTCGCGCCGAGTACGAGGGGCTTATCGGCACCGATGCCGGCACGCAGCGCCTCCCGCGTCGACCTGGGCAGGAGATCACCGTCGACGGATGGGCCGAGGGCGAGGCCCTCCTCGATCATCGAGGTCAACGAGTCCGGCCCGAGCTGCGTCGCCTTCTTCTGCAGCTCCAGGAGCCGTTCCTCCGGCACCGTCCCGAACCCGGCGATCGTCGGCTCGACACCGGCATCCGCGGCGAGCACGCGCCCGAACGCTTCGGCCCGCGGCCGAGCCACATCGGCGAGCGCCCCGGAGATCGCGTACACGCCGTGGAAGAGGTGCTGCGCCTTCTCCATGCCCAGCAGCGTGAGCACCGCCCCACCGCCGGCGGACTGCCCGGCGATCGTGACGCGGCCCGGGTCTCCTCCGAACGCCGCGATGTTCTGCTGCACCCACTCCAGGGCGAGCAGCCAGTCCCGCACACCGCGATTCGACGGCGCATCCTCGATCCAGCCGAATCCGTCGAAGCCCAGCCGATACGACAGCGTGACGGTGACGACGCCGTCGCGATTGAAGTTGCGCCCGTCGTACCACTCGCTCGCCGGCGACCCCGCGAAGAACCCGCCACCGTGGATCCAGACCAGCACCGGGAGCCCGGATGCCGTGGGATCGGGCGTGAAGACGTTGACGTTGAGCGTCGACTCCCCTGGAACGGACGGCTCGGGAATGAGCGTCACACCGGGATCGCCGCGTTGGGCGGTCGCCCCGAACCCCAGCGCATCGAGCACCCCGTCCCACGGCGCCTTCGGCACCGGAGCCTGGAATCGCAGCGCTCCGACCGGCGGCTCGGCGAACGGGATGCCGAGGAAGGCGGCCGAGCGCGGCCTGCCTCTGCCCCCTGTCGTCGGTCTCCAGCATCCGCGCACCCGCCCGGCTGCCGTCTCCACCTCGACGTATTCGGTCATCACAGCATTCTTCTGGTCGATGGCGGTCATCAGCGCACTCCTCTGATCGGCGCGGTGGCGATGGCGGCGAGGATCACGAACACGATCCCGAAGACGAACAGCATCGGATACCCGCCGAACGAGGTGATGATCACGGCGGCGATCGCCGGGCTCATCGCCTGCGGGATGTTCGTCGCGATGTTCAGGATGCCGAGATCCTTGCCCGCCGACGTGCCTTCACTCGGCAGCACCTCGGTCATCAGCGCGGCATCAACGGCCATGTACAGGCCGAATCCGATCCCGTTGATGATGCTCATGGCGATCATCCCGGTCATGTCCGGCATCAGCAGCGGCATGGCGAGCCCGGCGACCATCACGAGGGATGCCGCGTAGATGAACACCTTGCGGCGTCCGACCTTGTCACTCCACCAGCCGGAGACGGCGATGGCGAGCAGCGTGGGTACGAGTGCGACGAGGGTCAACGTGACGACAGCGCCCTGCGCCTCGGTCAGGGACATGCCGATGTAGTCGGTGAGCAGGTACAACTGGTACGTCGTGACGACGAAGTATCCGAGGATCAGCAGGAAGCGCGCACCGAACGCCCAGGCGAAATCGGGATGGCGGCGCGGGCTGATCCAGAAACCCCGGAAGAACGCGCCCCAGCGGAAGCCGTCGACGGCGGCATCCTTCGATGACCAGTCGCGATTGACGACGACGAACAGCACCGTCACGACGAGCACCGCGACACCGAAGACCGAGTAGCCGACCCCCACCTGGGCGGCAAGACCGGCCGCGAGCATGATCCCGACGGTCATGCCGAGCTGCGTGCCCAGGCCCATCATGGCACTGGCTCCGCCGCGCTTGGAGCGCGGGAACCGGTCGGCGGTGATCGTGGTCAGCGGGGCCTGGAAGAAGTTCAGCGCCACCTGGATGATGACCCAGAACACGGTGATCCACAGGAGGTCGGTGAGGGATCCGAGGCCGAAAAGGAAGATGGCGCCGACGACGGCTCCCATCACCATCCAGGGTGCCCGGCGGCCGAAACGTGAGCGCGTGCGGTCGCTGAACGCGCCGGCGAGCGGCTGCGCGAACAGGGTGAAGACGAACGAGATCGTCGTCACGATGGCGAGGTTCTGCACCTTGTTCGCCTCGTCGATCATCGCGACCTGCGACGGGAGCAGGATCGCGATGAGTCCGCCGTAGGTGGCGAACAGCGTGAGCGAGGCGATCAGCAGGCTCGGCAGCAGCCGTTTCGTGGCGGGCGGGCTGGCTGCGGCTTCGCCGGGAGCGGGAGCATCCGTGGAGATGGTCCCGGTGGGCGCCAGATCTGCGGCCGGGTCGGGCGTGGATTGCATTGTCATGGTTCTGCTCCTCTTTGAGCACGGTTCACGGGGTAGGACGAGCCTCGGATCGGGGCCGAAGCTCAAAAACCAAACGTCGTTCGGTAATCAGGATGGCAGGACCCGCGGTCCGGCGCAAGAGGGAAACAGAATGACGTTCGGTTTCTTCCGATCGGCGTGGGCGGATACGCTGAGGCCATGTCAGGACGAGCCGTGTACGCGAAGGGAATCGCGAAACGCGAGGAGATCCTCGAGGCGGCGCTCGACGTGATCGCGACCCGCGGATACCGCGGCGCATCAGTACGCGAGATCGCGGAAGCGGTAGGTCTGAGCCCCGCCGGCCTCCTGCACTACTTCGAGAGCAAGGAAGAGCTCTTCATCGCCATCCTCCGTGCCAGAGACGAACGAGACGTTCGCACTTACGGCACCGACGACGCGATCGAGACCCTGCTCTCCGTCGTCCGCCACAACTCCGCCGTGCCAGGACTCGTGCAGCTGTATGCACAGCTCGCCGCCGAAGCCGGTGACCCCGCGCACCCCGCGCACGCATACTTCCGTGAGCGCACTGCGCTCGTGGAGTCGGCCACCCGCGCGCAGGTCGCCCAGGATCAGGAGGCCGGGTTGATCCGGGACGATCTCGATCCGGCGTGGATCGTCCGCTCGGTGCACGCACTCGCAGACGGGTTGCAGTCCGCCTGGATGCTCGACCCCTCGATCGACATGGCCGCGGAGATCGAGCAGTTCATCGCCCTGCTGCGACCGGCATCCTGACGGCGCACTGATCGACGAGCGTCACCTCGCCTAGCGAGATCCGCCGGCGGATGATCCGGATTCGATCGGAACCGGCACCGATGCGATCAGCAGGCGCGTGTAGTCGTGCTGCGGAGCGTTGAGGATCTGCTCCGTCGGCCCCGCCTCCACGATCTCGCCCCGGCGCATCACGATCGTCTGCTCGCAGACCTTGCGCACCACGGCGAGGTCGTGGCTGATGAACAGCAGCGTCAGGCCTTGGGCGCGACGGATGCCGGCGACGAGATCGAGCACCTGCGCCTGCACCGAGACGTCCAGTGCACTGGTGGCCTCATCCATCACCAGCAGCTCGGGCTCCACGGCGAGCGCCCTCGCGATGGCGACTCGCTGTCGCTGCCCGCCCGATAGCGTGCGCGGCCGCGCGGTGAGATGCTCCTCGCCGAGGCCGACGGCGGTCAGCAGCTCCGTGGCCCGCGACCGCGCCGCCGCCCCGGAGAGACCGGCGTGCAGACGCAGAACGTCTTCGATCGCCCGTCCTGCCTGGATCCTCGGATCGAGCGACAGGTACGGATCCTGGAACACCATCTGCACGCTCTTCGCCCTGGCCAGTCGAGCGGCCGCGGAGCGGTCCGCAGCGCCGATGGTTCGTCCGCCGATCCGGATCTCACCGCTGTCGGGTGATTCCAGACCGACGATCATCCGTGCGAGCGTGGACTTCCCGGAACCCGATTCTCCGACGACCGCGAGGGCGCCGCCACGCGGTACCACCAGGTCGGCCTCGGCGACCGCCGTGACGGCGCTTCGGCCGCGCGGGTGATAGGTCTTCGTGACGGCGGAGACCGACAGCATCGGCTCGGCCGCGACGACGTCCGGGGCCGCGGCCGTGCTTCCCCCGGTGAGCTTCGGCGTGGCCAGGACCAGTTGCCGCGTGTACTCGGCAGCAGGGGCCGTGAGGACGTCGCGGGCGCTGCCCGTCTCGACCACGGCGCCGTCCTTCATGACGACGAGACGATCGCACAGCGCCCCGGCCAGGTTCAGGTCGTGGGTGATGAACAGCATCCCCATCCCTCGCTCCGCGCACAGCTGGCGCAGCACCGCCACGATCTCGGCCTGCGTGGTGACGTCGAGGGCGGTGGTCGGCTCATCGCAGACGAGCAGCTTCGGCGAGGCCGTCAGGGCACCGGCGATCATCACGCGCTGCAGCATCCCTCCGGACAGTTCGTGCGGATGCTGCGCGAGATGATCCGCGGGAGCGGGAAGCCGCACGTCGGTCAGCAGTTCGAGAGCGCGCTCGCGCGCCCGCGCCCGGTCCCACCCTTCGCAGAGCCGCAACGCCTCGGTGACGTGATCGCCGATGGTGCGCATCGGGTTGATGCCGGCCCTCGGGTCCTGGAACACCATCGCCGCGCTGCGCCGACGGACCTCGCGGCGGGAATCGGCATCCCGGAGCGGTGACCGCCCATCGACCGTGACGGTGCCGCCGACGCTCGCGCGGTCGGGCAGGAGTCCGAGCACGGCTCGCGCCGTGAGCGACTTGCCCGACCCGGACTCGCCGACCAGGCCGACGGTCTCGCCCGCGGCGACAGCCAGGCTGATGCCGTGCAGCAGCCGCGCCCCGCTCGGCAGATCGAGCGTCAGGGAGTCGATTTCGAGAACGTTCATGCCGGGGTCTCCCCACCGATGCGATCGGAGAGCTCTTCGCCGATGATGTTGACCGCCACCACCACGATGACGACCATGACGGCCGGCGCGATGGCCGGCAGGAAGTGACCCGCCGCCACACCGGACTGAGCCTCGTTGATCATCGCGCCCCAGTCGGCGGTCGGTGCCTGCACGCCCAGGCCGAGGAACGAGAGCCCTGCCAGTTCGGCGAGCACGTACCCGAAGTTCAGCGTCGACTGGGCGCCGACGATCGGTGTCACGTTCGGGAGCACTCTGCGCACAGCGATCCAGCCGCCGCCGAAGCCCTGCACACGGTACGCCGAGACATACGGCCGCGTGCGCTCTGCTGCCACCAGCGACCGCGTGAGCCGGGCGACGAACGGCGCGTAAGCGATGCTCATCGCGATGATCGGCGCGACGAGCCCCTTGCCGAACAGGGCGACGGCCATGATCGCGATGAGCAGCGAGGGGAATGCGAACAGGACGTCGAACACTCGACTGAGGGCCGCATCCACCCAGCCGCCGCGCCACCCTGCCCACAGGCCCAGCAGGATGCCGATGACGGTGGAGAAGACGACGACCAGCAGCGGGCCGATCAGCGCGGTGCGTCCGCCGTGGATGATCCGGCTGAGCACGTCGCGGCCGAGAGCATCCGTCCCGAGCCAGTGCACCGCAGACGGCGGTGCCAGGAAGGACGTGAAATCGACGGCATCCGGATCGTAGGGGGCGAGCAGCGGCGCGAAGATCGCAGCGAGCGCGACCAGCGCGAGCACGACGACGCTGCCGAGGTACAGGACTCGCGGACGCCGCTTTCTGGGCGCGCGCAGCACCCGCATGGCGAGCGTAGGGGTCGAAGATGTCATCTGGCACCTGTTCCGGCAGCGGATCGCGGGTCGATCCAGGGTTCGAGAACGTCGACGATGGCGTTCATCACGACGAAGACGCCGACGACGAGCAAGACGATCGCCTGCACCACGGGGAAGTCGAGCCGATCGACGGACTGCACCAGGAGCGACCCGATCCCGGACAGACCGAAGGCCGCCTCGACGATGGAACTGGCGACGATGAGTCCGGCGACGAGCACTCCGCCCACGGTGAGGATCGGACCGAGCGCATTGCGCAGAATGTGCCTGCGCACCACGGCCCAGCGGCCGACTCCGCGACTCGTGGAGACCTCGACATGCTCGCGGCTCGACTGGTCGACCATCGCCGACCTGGTCACTTTGGCGACGAGCACGATGAAGACGATCGCCAACGCGATCGACGGCAACGTGAGGTGGCGGACCATGTCGAAGAAACCGTCGCCGGAGCCGAAGGACGGAAACCAGCCCAGCTGCACCGAGAAGATCGCGATGAGCACGATCGCACCGACGAACGACGGGATCGCACCGAGCACGGTGAGTCCGATCAGGATGGCCCGGTCCGCCGCCCTTCCGCGGTTCAAGGCAGCGACCGCGCCGAGGAGGAGACCGACCACCACGATGATCGCACCCGCCATCGCGACCAGCATCAACGTCACCGGAAGCCGATCCCCGATCACGGCGGTGACATCCTGGCGGTACTGCAGCGAACGACCGAAGTCGCCCTGCAGCACCCCCAGGATCCAGCGCAGGTACTGCTCGCCCGGCGACAGATCGAGACCGTATTGCGCGGTGACCTCCGCCACGGCCTCGGCGGTGGGCTTGCGCCCGCGGAGCAGGAACCGGATCGG
Source organism: Microbacterium sp. LTA6 (assembly GCF_045690355.1). Taxonomy (NCBI): domain Bacteria; kingdom Bacillati; phylum Actinomycetota; class Actinomycetes; order Micrococcales; family Microbacteriaceae; genus Microbacterium; species Microbacterium sp. LTA6. Next base: position 1,865,972 of record NZ_CP147855.1, on the reverse strand, counting down.
GTCGCCGGGCACCAGGAAGCGCGAGAAGAAGACGAGCAGCGACGCCAGGAACAGCGTCAGCAGCAGCCCCCCGAGCTTCCCGGCGACACGGCGGGTGGCTGTCATCGGGCGCCGATCGTTGCTGCCCAGGGGTAGTAGAGGAAGGCGACGGAGGGCTGGACGCCCGTGATGCGCTCACCGAGATACAGCGAGATCGGCGCTTCGAACAGCGGCAGCCAGGGCAGCTGCTCGTTCGCGATCTGCTGCGCCTTCGCCGTCAACGCGCCGCGCGCGACCGGGTCGTCGATCGTCGCTGCTTCGTTGACGAGGGCATCGAATTCAGGATCGGACCAGTTGCCGTAGTTGCTGAAGTCGCCGGTTCGCAGCACCGAGTACATCTCCAGCGCATCCGGGCTGGAGAGATACCAGCTCGTGTAGAACAGGTCCACGCCTTCGCGTGCGCTGGGATCGGAGAACAGCGTCGAGTAGGCGCTCGGGGTGACCGTCTCGACCGTGACGTTCAGGCCGATCGACTTCGCCGCAGCAGCGGTGGCCTGCGAGATGACGGAGAAGTCGTTGCTGATGGGCGCCGTGACGTATGTCAGCTCCGCGCCCTCCGCACCGGCCTCGGCGATCAGCTTCTTCGCCTCCTCGAGGTTCTGTTCGTAATCGGCGACGTCATCGAAGGCCGCCGTTCGAGCGGAATCGGATGCCTCCTGCCAGACGGATTCCGTGGTCATCACGTCGGTCCGCTCACCGATTCCGCGCAGAGCGGCCTGGAGGATGCCGTCCCGGTCCATCGCGAGCAGCAGCGCCTTGCGCACGCGCACATCGCCGAGCGGACCCTCGAGATCACTCACCACGACGGATCCGACGGCCGTGTTCAGACCGAACAGCACGTCGCCCTTGCCCGCGGCCTGCAGGGTGGGCACCGCCTCCATCGGCAGCATCCAGGAGCCGTCGACGCTGCCGGACTTGAGCGCGTTGACCCGCGCCGTGGCGTCGTTGATGAAGACGAACTCGACCTCACCGGAGCGCGCCTTGAGGTCTTCATCCCAGTAGTCGTCGTTGCGGGTGAGGGTGATCGACTCGCCGGACTCCCAGCGGTCGAGCGCGAACGGCCCTGTGCAGTTCACACCGCCGGTGGAGTTGCCGTAATCGGCGCCCTTCTCGGCGAGAGTGGCCGCCGATTCGATGACGCCCGCAGACCCGCCCATGCCGAGGTTGAACTGCGCGTCCGGCCCGGTCATCGTCACGGTCACTTCGCGGTCGCCGGTCTGCACGATGGATGCGACGTTCTGGTAGACCGAGTACCAGAACGATCCGACCTCGGGATCGAGGTGCCTGTTCATCGATGCGACGGCGTCGGCCGCGGTCAGCGGCGATCCGTCATGGAAGGTGACGCCCTCTCGGATCGTGTACACCCAGGTCATCGGATCAGGGTGAGCGAACGACTCCGCGAGGCCTGGGCTGAGCGAGTAGTCCGGGTTCAGCCTCAGCAACGACTCGCAGACGTTGGCGAGCACCGAGTTGTCCGGATAGTCGAAGGCGTAGGCGTAGTCGAGCGAGTACGGCTCGGCGTAGCTGGCGAACGTGAAGGAGTCGATATCACCGCTCGGCGCGGCCGTCGTCGCGGTGATCTCCCACTCGACGGACTCGTCGGAGCCTGCGCCGTTCGATGCAGCGGAGCTGCAGGCGACGAGGGCCGCGATGGAGAGGATACCGGCGGTTGCGGCGACGCTGCCGCGGAGGAACGTGCGGTTCATCAGGACTCCCTGCTGGTGGTGGTTTCCGCGGTGTAGACGGGCTGCCCCTCGATCCAGGTCGACGTGACCCTGGTGCGGTACAGCTCGGATGCCGGAACGTCGAACGGGTTCGGATCGAGCACGACGAGGTTCGCGAGGTATCCCTCGCGGATACTGCCGGTGTCGTCGTCACGCCGGTTCACGTAGGCGCTGCCGGAGGTGTAGGCGGCGAGCGCGGTCGCCAGATCCAGGCACTGATGCGCTCCACCCAGCGGCGGCTGCTCGGATTCCGGGTAGGCCCGGTTCACCGCGATGTGGATCGCGGCGATCGGGTCGGCGGTGGAGACCGGCCAGTCGCTGCCGGCCGCGAACCGCACGCCCGCGCGGGCGAAGTCCCCGAACGGGTACTGCCTGGCTTCCTGCCCGTCCTGCAGGAACGGCAGGGTGAGCTCGTCGAGCTGGTCCTCGTGGGTTGCCCACAGCGCCTGGATGTTGGCGATCGCACCGAGCTCGGCAAATCGAGGGATGTCCTCTTCGGCGACGATCTGCAGATGCGCCAGGTGGTGGCGCCCGTCGATCGCGCCGTTGCCGTCGCGCGCCTCCTGCAGGGCATCCAGTGCCTCGCGGACGGCGCGGTCACCGAGGGCGTGCATGTGCACCTGCTGGCCGGCGGCATCCAGCGCCGTGACGTAGTCGCGCAGCCTGGCTGGGTCGATGAAGCTGAGACCGTGGTTGCAGGTGTCGTGACCGGCGTCGTCACGGTAGGGAGTGAGCATCGCGGCGGTCTGGTTCTCGGCGACACCGTCGACCATGATCTTGGTCGATGCGAGATCGAGGCGCCGGTCCGGATGCCTGGCCTCGATACGCGCACGACGGGCGACCATGTGCTCGACCTGCTCGATCCCGCGATCGCGCACCCACCACTGAGCACCGACGACATGGACCTTCAGGGTCCCTTCATCGGCCGCTCGCTCGTAGGCGGTGAGAGGATCGGCGATTCCGGCGACGCTGGATCCGACCATGGCATCCTGCCATCCCGTGATCCCGAGGGCGATGAGGTCGTCCTGGGCACGGAGCAACCCCCGGTAGGCGAGCTCCGGTGAGGTCTTCGGGCGCACATCCTCGAAGAGGTCGCCAGCTCCCTCGTGGAAGGTGCCAGCCGGGTAGCCATCGGCCTCGCGCACGACACGGCCGTCTTCCGGATCCGGCGTCTCAGCGGTGATGCCGGCGTACTCGATCGCCGCGGTGCTCGCCCACGTGCTGTGGTGGTCCCTGCTCTGCAGAAGCACCTTGCGGCCGCCGGCCGCCTCGTCCAGGATGCCGCGTGACGGGTTGCCGCCGGGGAAGTGGTCCATGCCCCAGCCGCCGCCGAGGATCCACTCCTCATCGGGGTTCGCCTCCGCATACGCGCGGATGATGGCCGCGGTCTGCTCGGCATCCTCGGCGTCGGTGAGGTTGCACTGCAGGAGCTCGATGCCGCCGCCGACCGGGTGAATGTGCGCGTCCTGGAAACCGGGGCTGAGCAGAGCGCCCCGCAGGTCGATCCGCGCGGCATCCGGCGAGACGATCCCCTCGACGGCCGACTCGGGCACGACGGCGGCGATGCGCCCGTCGCGGACCACCACGGCCAGGCCGGTGAGCGGCTCGCCGGTGCCGGTGAACACCGCACCGCCCTGAAACACGATCTCGAGCGCCATCGCTCTCCCTCTTCTCTGAAGTGATTTCGCTCACGCTAATCGGCTCGCAAGGCATTGTCAACACTGTTGACCACAGCAATGACAGCACCTAGGTTCGAAGGAGCGCTCTTCGACGCCGGCGGCCCACCTGCTGACATGATGAAGCGAACGAAAGGAGGCGCCCATGCCTGCGGTGTCCGATCACGAACAGACCCCGAAACGGGCTCGGCTGGATCGCGCGCTCATCGTGGAGGCCGGCTTGGAGCTTGCGAGCACACCGGGCGTCACCACGATCTCGGTCCGCGATCTCGGCGCCAGACTGCGAGCCGACCCGACCGCCATCTACCGCCATTTCCAGAGCAAGGATGCCCTGATGGGCGCGCTCCTCGACGAACTCAACGGCCGTGCGGCCGCAGCCGTTCACGCGCCGGCCGAGGATTGGGCGGAGCGCCTGCGCGAGCTCTCCATCTCGACGCTCGACCTGTACATCCAGCATCCGGCGATCGGCGCAGAGGCGATGAGTCTCACCACCCACGGTTCCGGAGAGCTGGCCGCGATCGAGCTCATGCTCGACGCCTTCCGACATGCGGGACTCGACGGCGCGGAACTCGTGCAGCACTACGCCCTTCTCGCCTCTCACGTGCTCTCGCTCGCCGCCGGAATCGCGCGAGCACGGGCCGAGCACCCGAGCGAGACCGACGAAGGCGACCCCTGGGTGGATGCCCCGCTCCTGGCCGATCCTCGTCGGTTCCCGCTGATCGCCCAGCACTCGCTGATGCTGTCCGAGCTGCAGGACCGTGATCTGTTCCTCCGCGGAGTCGACCTCGTCATCGACTCGGCGCGGCGCACGGCATCCGGCAACTGAGTCGCGATCGGCCCCTTGCGCAAAACTAGTTTTGTTGCAAAACTACCCCGGTGACTCGAAAGAGAGTCTCAGAGGGAGAGATCGATGAAGATCATCATCGTCGGCGCGGGCATCGGCGGACTCGCCGCGGCGATCAGCCTGCACGAAGCCGGACTCACAGACGTCACCGTGTATGAACGCAGCGCCGCCATCCGCGGCCTTGGCGTCGGGATCAACCTGCTCCCCCATGCCGTTCGAGAACTGACCGAGCTGGGCCTCGCGGACACCATCGCCGACCTCGGCGTCGCGCCGGCCACGCTCAGCTACTTCAACCGCCATGGTCAGCCGATCTGGAGCGAGCCGCGCGGCCTCGCGGCCGGGTACCACTGGCCGCAGCTCTCGGTGCACCGCGGGCGGCTGCAGCTGGCACTGCGCGACCTCGCCGAAGCGCGCCTCGCCGAGCCGATCCGTCTCGGGCATCGCCTCATCGGCGTCGCCTCGAATTCGGACGGCTCCGAAACCGCGCGCTTCTCGACCGATGCCGGCGACGTCGACGCCACCGCCGATCTGATCATCGGCGCCGATGGCATCCACTCCGCGCTCCGCGCTGCACGCTACCCGGCCGAGGGCGCCCCGCCATGGAGCGGTCTCACACTATGGCGCGGGGTCAGCCGGATCCCGGCTTTCCTCGACGGGCGCACGATGATCATGGCCGGCGACGGCGAGCAGAAGTTCGTCGCGTACCCGCTGTCCGCGGCGGATCCCACCGGGCGGATGCTGGTGAACTTCATCGCCGAGCGCCGAGTCGGCGGCTCCGGCGACGCCGACTGGAATCGAGCCGTCGACCCCGCACCGATCGCTGAGCTGTTCCGCGACTGGAGCTTCGACTGGCTCGATGTGCCGGCCACGATCGCGGCGGCGGACGAGATGCTCGAGTATCCGATGGTCGATCGCGACCCTCTGCCGCACTGGACATTCGGCCGAACGACTCTGCTCGGGGATGCCGCGCACGCGATGTACCCGAACGGCTCGAACGGCGGCTCACAGGCGATCCTCGACGCACGTACGCTCGCCTTCCACCTGGCCACCGCCGACACGATCGACGAAGGCCTCGCCCGCTACGAAGCTGCCCGCCGCCCACGGATGACCGCGCTCCTGGCCGGCACCAGGGCGACCGGTCCGGAGCGGGTCATGCAACTGGCGCACGAGCGTGCTCCACAGGGCTTCGGCGACATCGACGACATCATCCCGCTCTCCGAGCGCGAACGGATCGCCGCCGACTACAAGACCGCCGCCGGTTTCCTGCCGACCATCCTGAATGAGCGCCCGTCGCTCACCCCGGCCCGATGACCGCGTTCGACGCCGCGCGCCTTGCCGCGGTCATCTCCCCGCTGCGCCGAGCTCTGCTCGCGGCGACCCGCGCCGCGGCCCGGCTTCCGGAGCTGCCCGATGCGCAGATCGACGTCATCCGCGCGCTCCCGCGAGGCACCGCACGGGGGCCGGCCGAGATCGCCGCGCAGCTGCGGCTCAGCCGTCCGACGGTGAGCAATCTGCTCGGCACGATGGAAGCCGCACGCCTCGTCGAGCGCACCTCCGATCCGTCCGACGGCCGCCGCGTCCTCGTCCAGGCTTCGGATCGCGCCCTCGACCTGTTCGCGCGTTTCGATGCCGCGAGCGCCGCCATCCTCACGCAGGCGAGCAGCATGCTCAACGCCGGTGAGCGCGCCATCCTCGCGGACGCACTGCCCGTGCTGGAGCGGCTGAGCGCGGTTCTCAGCGAAGCAGATGCCGCGGCATCCGATGCACCGACAGCTCCGGAGGAGACCTCGCCATGAGCACCCCGCACACCCTGCTGCCCGTTCCAACACTGGAATCCGCGTTCGACGTCACCGTCGAGCTGGGCCCGATCGAGGACCACCATTCCACCAGCGCGGGCTCACGACGCGTCGTGCCGATCCTCGGCGGCCGGATCTCCGGTGCGGTGGATGCGGAGATCCTCGCCGGCGGGGCCGACTGGCAGCTCATCCGCCCCGACGGCACCATCGAGATCGACAGCCGGTACACGGCGCGCACGGCATCCGGTGATCATCTTCTGCTGCATGCCCGCGGCCTGCGTACCGGGCCTCCCGAAGTGCTGGATCGCCTGCGCCGGGGTGAGGACGTCGACCCTCGCGAGTATGTCTTCCGCACGACGGTGCAGATCGAGACCGCGGCCACGCACCTGGCCGATCTGCAGCGCTCACTGTTCGTCGCTGCGGCCCAACGGCAGGCGAAGGCCGTGCGGTACCGCGCCTATCGAGTGGACTGACCCGCCGCCGTGTCGGCTTCGCTCAGGCGATCCCGGTCACCTCTGCATGCGGCATCCGCTCGCGCATCACGCGGATCGCCTCGGGGTTGTCGTCGACGAGCACGGCATCGCGGCCCAACGCCGAGGCCACAGCCCCGGTGGTGCCGCTGCCGGCGAAGAGGTCGAGGACGCGGTCGCCTGGCCGACTGGACGCCCGCACGATCCGGCGCAGGATGCCCTCGGGCTTCTGCGTCGGATAGCCGGTCTTCTCGCGACCGGTCGTCGGCACGATGGTGTGCCACCAGACATCGGTCGGCAGCTTCCCTCGCGCCGCCTTCTCGGCGGTGACCAGGCCGGGGGCCATGTACGGCTCGCGATCGACATCGTCGGAGTTGAACACGTACTCCCGCGGATTCTTCACGTAGACCAGGATCGTGTCATGCTTCGTCGGCCAGCGGCGGCGCGACTTCGCACCGTAGTCGTAGGCCCAGATGAGCTCGTTGAGGAAGCACTCCCTGCCGAAGACCGCGTCGAGCATCACCTTGGCGTAGTGCGCCTCGCGGTAGTCGAGGTGCAGGTACAGCGTGCCGTCGTCCGCCAGCAGCCGCCAGGCCTCCTCCAGCCGCGGCATGAGGAACGCGCCGTAGTCGTCGAAGCGGTCGTCATAGGTGCGCAGCATCCCGCGCACCCGCTCGTAGGCATGGCCGTGGAAGCCGTGTCGCACCTCGCTCGCGGCCGACTGCGGTTCGTAATTCAGGAGATTCGGCTCGATCCCGGTCGTTTCGGCAGTGTCTGCGCCCGGTTCGGCAGCTTCTTCCTGAGTTGTGAACGTGCGCCGGGCGGTGACCACCTGCCGCTCCTGCGTACGCCCGGTGTTGAACGGCGGATCGAGGTAGACGAGGGTGAAGGATGCCGATGGCAGGCCTCGAGCGGCGGCGAGGTTGTCGCCTTCGAGGATCGAGACGGACCCGACCGCGGGCCCTTCGACGGGCTCGGGGATCGAAGGCGTCACGGCACCCGCTGCAGCCACGCCTCGGTGGCGAACTTCGACTCCACGAGGGCTTCGGCGGCGGCGAGCTCGTCCGGCGCGACCGCGCCGTCCTCGGCATCGGTGAGAGAGCGGAAGGTGTCCTTGAACCGCTCGATGATCTCGGCGCGGCTGAGTCCGGTCTGGCTCCGCAGCGGGTCGACGCGCTTCGCCGCCGATGTCGTGCCCTTGTCGCTGAGCTTCTCGCGGCCGATGCGCAGCACCTCGGTCATCGTCTGACCGTCGATGTCGTACGACAGCGTGGCGTGGTGCAGCACTCCCCCGTTGGCGAGGCGCTTCTGGGCTGCTCCGCCGATCTTTCCCGAGGGCGACGCGATGTCGTTGAGCGGCTGATAGACGGCGTCGATGCCGAGCGAGCGCAGCGCCTGCAGCACCCAGTCGTCGAGGAACGCGTAGGAGTCGGCGAAGGTCATGCCTTGCACGAGCGAGGCCGGCACGTACAACGAGTACGTGATGATCTGCCCCGCGGCCATCAGCATCGCGCCGCCGCCGGAGATGCGGCGCACGACGTCGAAGCCGTGCCGCGCAGCACCTTCGGGGTCGACCTCGTTGCGGTACGACTGGAACGATCCGATGACGACGGCCGATTCATCCCACTCCCAGATCCGCAGGGTCGGGCGTCGGCGCCCTTCACCGACGCGCGCGGTGAGCACCTCGTCGAGAGCGAGGTTCATGCGCGGCGAGACCGCCTTGTCGTGCACGATCTCCCAGTCGAAGTCGCGCCAGCCCGGCGCAGTCACGAGAGCGCGGCGCACAGCGGTGCCGACGGCATCCGGGGTGAACCCGAGCAGCTGTGCGCCGTCGGGGAGAGCCTGCCGCACGGCGGCGGCGATGGCCGTGGCGTCCGTCTCCACCGGCAGCCCGGTCACCGCGGCATTGATGTCCTCGAGTGCGGTGTCGGGCTCGAGGAAGAAGTCGCCCGCGAGGCGGAACCGGGCGATCGCCCCGTTCTCGACTTCGAGGTCGACGACGACGAGCTTTCCGCCAGGAACCTTGTATTCACCGTGCACGGATCCAGCTTAAGCCGCGGCCCGTCGAGCTGCGCTCAATCCCGAGGCGGAATGTGCTTGTTCAGCCAAGAGAGCACGTCGGCACGCACTTCGGCCTGCTGCACTTCATTGAAGATCTCATGCCGCGCGTCGGGATAGACCAACGTCGTCACGTCGGTCAGCCCCGAGCGAGTGCGGTATTCCTCGGCGAGCTTGTGCACACTGCGCGGCCCGCCCACCGGGTCGTCCCGGCCGACCATGAGCAGCAGCGGGATGTCTCGGCCGAGGTCCTTCGCCGGGCGACCGTAGAGCTTCGCCGCTTCCACCGGACCGAAGAGTTTCAGCAGCGGCACGTCGGTGGTGAGCGGATCCTCGTCGAATGCGCGCCACACCTCCGGATCTGTCGAGAGCCACTCGAAGCCGGTCGCCTCAGGTCCTGCCCAGCGCGCGTTCAGCGGTGCCGGGTTCATCATCGTCGGCGTCCGCAGTGCGGATCCGGACAGGATGACGGCGTCCCATGCCTCCGGATGCTCGTTGACCAGCATCTGAGCGAGGAACGAACCCCACGAGTGCCCGAGCAGCACGAGCGGCAGGTCAGGGTTCTCCGTGCGGATGATGCGCGTCAGCTGCCAGATCGCGTCCTTCGCGGCGCGGATTCCGCCTTTGCCGAGCCGACCCAGCTTCGCCGGCCCGTCGTGCTGACGGATGCCCGTGCGCCCGTGCCCTCGATGATCGTCCGCGTAGACGGTGAATCCCGCGGCGTTGAGTGCGGCGATCAGCGCCGGATAGCGACCCGCATGCTCGCCGACACCGTGCAGCAGCTGCACGACTCCTCGCGGCGTGCCCTGTGCGGGATGCACGTCGTAGACGATGGCGATGCCGTCAGCATCAGTGAACTCACGCGTATCCATCACGCCCCCACCCTACCCACGGGTACCCTCGTCGTGCAGAGTGAGTCAGCGCCCGAGCGCGGTGAGCACGGCGAACGCCGTGTCGCGATCGGTGACCTCGTAGCCGCCGACGCCGTCCGAGGCCGACCCCATCCGCACGCCGCCCGTTTCGACCACGGCGCGCTTCGCTGAGAAGTGCAGAGCATCGACACCGATCGCTGCGAGCACGGGAGCGGTCACCGCATCCACCCCGCTGCCGGCCATGATCTCGATCTGCCCCGAGGCCTCGGCGACGAGGGCGCGGAGCGTGTCGATGCCGTCGATCGCGGCCGAGGCTCCCCCCGACGTGAGCACGCGGCGGAGCCCGAGATCGCGCGCGGCCACCAGCGTCGCGACCGGATCGGCGGTGACGTCGATGGCGCGGTGCAGGGTCACGGATGCTCCGCCGGCTGCATCGCGCAGTCGCGTCATCGCGTCGATGTCGAGGCGCCCCGCGGCGTCGAGCGCGCCGATCACGACACCGGCGGCACCCGCTCCGATGGCCCAGCGGACGTCGCGCTCGGCGATGGCGAGTTCATCGGCGTCGTAGTGGAAGCCGCCGGCCCGCGGACGGATCAGCACGTGCACTTCGGGACCGGACGGGCCCGCAGCCTCGAGGGTGAGCTCCAGCGTCGCCGGTGAGGGGGTGAGCCCGCCGAGGGCGAGGGCCTGAGCGAGTTCGACGCGCGCGGCGCCGACCTCCCCGGCGATGCGCATTCCGGCGGGGTCCTGCACGGCGATTTCCAGGGCGAGCGTTCGAGTCACGACATCCATTCTGCCCCGCACTGCCGCCGTCCCCCGCATCAGCCCTTCCCTCCCGAAGAAGATTAGATAGACTAACTAAGTAATGTCTGCGTCTGATGAATCCCTCTCCCTCACTGCCACCGAACTCCGCATGGCCACGTTCCGGTTGGCGCGACGTCTGCGATCCGCCCGCGCCGCCGACTCGATGAGCGATACGCAGCTCGCCGTGCTCGCGGGCCTGCGCATCCACGGCCGACGCACCATCTCCGCTCTCGCCGTGAGCGAGCATGTGACGGCCCCGTCCATGAGCAGCATCGTCAACGGCCTCGAGGAACAGGGCTACGTCGTGCGCATCCCCGACGAGGATGACCGCCGCCGCGTGCAGGTGGAGATCACGGATGCCGGCGTCGAGATCGTCGCCGAGACCATCCGCCGCCGCGACGAACTGCTCGCGGCGATGCTCGACGACGTCGACTTCACCGACGAGGAGCTGACGACCCTCCGCGAAGCCAGCGCACTGATGCGAAGGGTGGCCGAGCGATGAGCGCGATGTTCCGTTCCTTCTCCAACGTCAACTACCGGATCTGGTTCGCCGGCGCCCTGGTCTCCAACATCGGCGGCTGGATGCAGGCGACCGCCCAGGACTGGGTCGTGCTCACCGAGCTCACCGACAACGACGCCGCGGCGATGGGCGTCACGATGGCCCTGCAGTTCGCCCCTCCCCTGGTGCTGGTCAGCCTCACCGGCTGGGTCGCCGACCGCTTCGACCGACGCCACATCCTGCTGGTCACCCAGACCGTGCTGCTGCTGCTGGCGGTCGCGGCCGGCGTCCTGCTGCTCACCGACGTGATGACGCTGCCGATGATGTTCGGCCTCGCCCTCGGATTCGGCGTCGCCAACGCCTTCGACGCCCCGGCCCGCCAGGCGTTCGTATCCGACATGGTCTCCACCGGTGAGACGTCGAACGCCGTCGCCCTCAACTCGGCATCATTCAATCTGGCGCGCATGATCGGCCCGGCCGTCGGCGGACTGCTCATCGTCGCGATCGGTTCGGGGTGGGTGTTCATCGTGAACGCCGCCACCTTCCTCGCGATGATGCTCGCCCTCCTGATGATGCGCACGCATCTGCTCGCCCCGCGCCTCAAGAACCGCAACCGCGGCGGCCTCGCCGCCGGCTTCCGTTACGTCTGGGGACGCGGCGACCTGCGCGTCGTGTTCGTGATGGTGTTCCTCATCGGCGCCTTCGGGATGAACTTCCCGATCTTCGCGTCGACGATGGCGCTGGAGTTCGGCAGCGGTGCAGACGGCTACGGCGTACTGAGCTCGATCCTCGCCATCGGCGCCCTGCTCGGCGCGCTGCTCGCCGCGCGGCGTGATCGGGCCAGAGTGCGGGTCGTCATCCTCGCCGCCGGCGGCTTCGGCATCTCGGCGTTCGTCTCGTCCGCCATGCCCTCGTACGCCACCTACGCGGTCACCCTGATGTTCACCGGATTCATGATCGTCACGCTGCTGACGACCGCGAACGGCTACGTGCAGATCAGCACTGATCCGGCGCTGCGCGGCCGGGTGCTCGCGCTGTACATGGCCGTGATCATGGGCTCGACCCCGGTCGGCGCCCCGATCGCCGGTTGGGTGGCGGACGCGTTCGGGCCCCGCGCCGCGATCATGCTCGGCGGTACCGCTGGTCTCATCGCCTGCCTGATCGGCGCCCTGTGGGTGCTGTCATCCGGACGACTGCACCGCCGGGAGGAGAGCCGCTTCCGGCTGACGCTCGACGAGACCCGCCCGCTCAGCATCATCGACGAGGTCGACCCGGTGGAGTTCAGCGACACCGCCGCCCAGACGACGCCGATCCGCACGCCGCGCAAGGACTGAAACGCGCGCTGTCAATCCCTTCCGCTGCGCGCCCCGACTCGACGTACGCTCCTGCCATGGACGAGAACATGGAACGCAGACCCTACTCCGACGACCCGGCCGAAGACCGCTCCCGCGTCGACGAGGACGGCTCTCCCAGCGATGATCGCGGAGCGCCGCTCGGGGGCGACGACGTCACAGAGGATCAGCTGCAGGCCGACAACCCGACGGAGCGCGACACTCTGAAGTCGCTGGACCCCGACGACTCGCCGGCCTGAGTGGTGCGCGCGTCCGCTACGCCTCCAGCACCAGCCGCAGCTGCTCGACGGCCCAGTCGAGCTCGGTGGCACGGATGACGATGGGCGGCGCGATGCGGATGGTCTGACCGTGCGTGTCCTTGACGAGCACGCCGCGCTCGAGCAGCTTCTCGGCGATCTGCCGCCCTGTTCCCTTGGCCGGATCGATGTCGACGCCGGCCCAGAGTCCAGCGATGCGGACGGTGGTGACACCGTGGCCGATCAAGGGTTCGAGAGCGGCGAAGAGGTGCGCGCCGAGTGCACGGGCCCGCTCCTGGAACTCACCCGACTCCAGCATCTCGACGACGCGCAGACCGACGGCAGCGGCCAGCGGGTTTCCGCCGAACGTCGAGCCGTGCTCACCGGGGCGGATGACGCCGAGCACATCGCTGTCGCCGACGACGGCCGAGACCGGAAGGATGCCGCCACCCAGCGCCTTGCCCAGCAGATACAGGTCGGGAACGACGCCTTCGCGGTCGCAGGCGAACGTCTCGCCGACGCGGCCGAGTCCGGACTGGATCTCGTCGGCGATGAACAGCACATTCCGTTCATCGCAGATCTCGCGGATGCGGCGCAGGTAGCCCTCCGGCGGGATCACAACGCCGCCTTCGCCCTGGATGGGCTCGATGAGGATCGCAGCGGTGTCTTCTGTGATGGCCGCGGCCAGCGCATCCGCATCCCCGTACGGAACCACATCGAATCCGGGCGTATACGGCCCGAAGTCGTCGCGAGCCTGCTCGTCGTCACTGAAGCTGACGATCGTCGTCGTGCGCCCGTGGAAGTTGCCGGCGGCGACGATGATGCGCGCACGGCCTTCGGCGATGCCCTTCACCCGGTAACCCCAGGCGCGAGCGACCTTGATGCCGGTCTCGACGGCCTCGGCGCCGGTGTTCATCGGCAGCACGAGTTCCTTGCCGCAGAGCGCCGCAAGGGCGGCGGCGAACGGCTCGAGCCGGTCGCTCATGAAGGCGCGGCTGGTGAGCGTGACCCGGCCGAGCTGCTCGGTCAGCGCGGCTACGAGCGCCGGATGCCGGTGTCCGAAGTTCACGGCCGAGTAGGCGGCGAGAAGATCGAGGTAGCGCTTGCCCTCGACATCCGTCACCCACGCGCCCTCGCCGCGGGCGATGTTGACCGGCAGCGGGTGATAGTTGTGCGCGACGTGCGGCTCGACGACCGTCTCGGCGGAGGTCGTCTCAGCCTCGACCGCCGTCACTTCGCACCGCGAAGCTCGAGGGTGCAGCACTTGATGCCGCCGCCGCCGAGCAGCAGCTCGGAGAGGTCGATCATGATCGGGTTGTACCCGCGCTCGCGGAGCTGCGCTTCGAACCCCTTCGCCCGCGGCGAGATGATGACGTTGTAGCCGTCGCTGGCGGAGTTGAGACCGAACACGGAGCCGTCCTCATCCGAGACGAGGATCGCCTCCGGGAAGCGCTCCTCGAGGATGGCACGGCTGGCGTCGTCGAAGGCGCCGGGCAGGTAGGCGATGTTGGCGCGCTCGGGGCCGCCGTTCTCGACGCCCTGCACGGGGTCGAGCACGGTGAGGGCGGTGTCGAGGTGGTAGAAGCGCGGGTCGACGAGGTTGAGCGATACGACCTCGCGGCCGAAGACCTCGCCCACCTCGCGGTGGCTGTCGCCAGTGGAGCGGAACCCGGTGCCGGCGAGGATCACGTCGCCGACGAGCAGGAAGTCGCCCTCGCCCTCGTTGACCTCTTCGGGGATGACGGTGTCGTAGCCGGCGCCGCGGAACCAGTCGGCGAAGGCCGGTGCCTCACCGGCGCGCTCCTCGAATCGGAACTTCGGCACGTACGCGCGGCCGTCGATGAGGAACCCGCCGTTGGCCGTGTAGACCATGTCGGGGTAGTCGGCGAGCGGCTCGATGAGCTCGACCTCGTGGCCCAGCTCGAGGTAGAGGTCGTACAGCTTCTGCCACTGCGCGACCGCCTTGGCGGTGTCGGTCGGCTTCGCCGGCTCCATCCACGGGTTGATCGTGTAGCTGACGGTGAAGTGTGCGGGCGTGCACATCAGGTAGCGGCGGTGGTGCGCGGTGCGCACGGGTGCGGACGTGACGGTGGTCTCGGGCGTCGACATGGATGCTCCTCGAAAGGGGTGCGGCGGACGCTGTCCAGGGGCCCGGCGGTCCTTCGACCGGCCGCTCGTCAGAGTCGGCGCGGGAAGATGCGACCCGGGCACGCCAGTCTCCATTGTGTCACCCGTCGGCTGTGCGACGCCAGAGCGTCGCTTTCTGAGTTCAGAGAGCGCAAACGGCTGCATCCCCGCCGAATATCGAGCCGTTTGCGCTCTCCGAACCGGGGGTCAGGCCCCGCGGACGACGATCTTGCCGACGGTGTGGCCCGCCTCGATGTGAGCCAGAGCAGCAGGCGCTTCGGCGAACGGGTACTCCCGCTCGATGACGGGGACGATGCGCCCTTCGGCGGCGAGCGCGAGGAGCTTGCGCAGCACCTCCGGCCGGTTGACGGCGGCGACCGAGCGGATGCGGCGCGGCGACCCGATGGAGAGGAGGGCCGCCTTCAGCATCCGGGGCACCGGCCCCATCACATGGCCACCGTCGCCGGTGACCAGCGCCGCTGTGCCGCCGGGGGCGAGGAGCCGCTGCAGCTGTCTCAGCGGGATCCCGCCCGCGATATCGATGATCGCGTCGAACCGCCCCGCGGGCAGGTCCTCCAGTGGCTCCGTGCGGTGATCGAGGGTGCGCGTGGCACCGAGCGCCTCGATCAGGGGAGCATTGCGATCGCCGCAGGAGGCCCAGACCTCTGCGCCGCGGAGCACGGCGAGCTGCACGGCGAAGACGCCGACTCCGCCCGATGCTCCGATGATCAGCACGCGCGGGGTGGCCCGATCGGTCAGCCCGACGCCGGCCACGTCGAGGGCCTGCCACGCCGTGCCTCCGGCGATCGGGAGGCATGCGGCGGCTTCCGGCTCGAGTCCGCGCCCCATCGAGACGACGCGCGAGGCGGCGACGCAGGCGTAGCCGGCGAGGCCCCCTCCGCCCGGGAGTTCGACGATCACTTCTTCACCGACTTCGGCGCCGACCACATCAGGGCCGACGGCGACGACGGTGCCGGCGACGTCCATTCCGCGCACCGGATTCTTCGGTCGGGTCAGACCGACGAACGGCCGGACGAGGAGCGGATCCCCGAGCATGAGCCGGACATCTCCGGCGTTCAACGCCGTCGCTCTGATGCGCAGCAGCACCTGGCCGCGACCGGGCGTCGGCACCGGCGTCTGTTCGAGGCGGGTCCCGTCGGCCGCCCCATAGGAGTCGCGACGCCAGACGGGCATCGTGTCGGGGATCGTGTCGGTCATGTCAGTCCTCTGTGTGGGAAGGCGCCGGATACTGGAAGAGATCGTCGAGTCCGACGGCGAAGGCGTGGGCGATCTGGAAGGCGAGTTCGAGCGTGGGCGAGTATCTGCCCTGCTCGATGGCGATGAGTGTCTGCCTCGTCACGCCGATTGTGCGGGCGAGGTCGGCCTGGGTCATCCCGGCCTCTTCGCGGTGAGTGCGGATGCTGTTGGAGACGAGTGTCGGCTTGACCATCACACGAGTCCACGACGGTAGGCGATGACCCGTGCGATGCCGCCGACGAGATTGGACACCGCGAATCCCAGGTACATCGTGTTCGCGATCCAGAACACGTCGGCGCCGACCGCGCACAGCGCGATCACGCCGAGACCGGCGATCACGAGGAATGCCTTCTCGACGCGGCCGCCCATCTGGCTGATGTCCCGGTCGCGGACGTCGGCCTTGCCGACACCGCCGTCGTCGGTGAGACCGGCGACGATGCCCGAGATGATGCTGATCACGATCATGATGGCGATGCTCACGCCGATCGTCCAGAGCATCAGGGGCAGCCAGTCGACCGCCGTGAGCGGACCGCCGGCGGCCTGCTGAAGCACGAGCCAGACGTAGACCGCCATTGAGATGACTCCGACGACGAGCCCCGCCCACGCATTGCGCTCTTCATAGACCATGACGCCTCCGATGTAAAAGATTCTTGACATGAGCGTACGCTTCGCCGTCGACTCATGTCAAGAATTCTTTACACCGCGTGAGCGCGCGATTCGTTCAAAGAGCGCAAACGGCTCCTTCTTCGCCGATTATCGAGCCGTTTGCGCTCTTTGAACGGCCGAGAATGCCAAACCGACATCAGATGACGCCGGCGCTCCAGGGATCGGGGTTGCCGTAGCGATGCGCGGTGATCGAGATCGACTGCTCGCGCACGAACGGCAGCAGCTCGATCCGGCCGGCCGAGGTCACCTCTCCGGCGTAGACCGCGAGGTCGGGGTCGCCCTCGACCGCCGAGGCCAGCATCCGGTGCAGCGCAGCGACCGATTCCCGCGAGCCGACGAGCCGCGCCCGATCGGGGCGAGGCGCAGGCTCGAACTCATTCTCGTCGACGACGGGTCGCCGCATCCGCTCCACCCATTGCTCATCGCTCTCCATGAACACGACGGCCTGGAGCTCACCGAGGGCATGCCGCACCGGGGCGGGCAGGCCGACCGGGGTGGACAGCACGAATCCGGCGCCGGCGCGCACGGCCGCGATGACGACGCGCAGCACCTCTTGCCACTCGGCATCCGCCGTCGCCCTGATCGCGACCGGCACGGGGCGATAGCGGAACAGATTGCGCTCCACCTCGAGGCGCGACACGTCTCGGACCCGCCCGAACTCTCGATCCCAGGCCAGCGCGTCCGACAGCGCTGCACGACGCAACCACTCGAAGGCCTCGAAATCGAGGGAGGGCTGTGCGGACTCGATGAGCGTGGTGATCCGGGAGTCGAGTCCGCGCAGATGCAGGGTGCTGGATGCCGCTCCGCCGGAGTTCGAGCGCCACGACCCGAGCCCGAACAGGTAGTTCGGCCCGCCGGCCTTCGCCCCCGGCCCGACGGCGGAGCGCTTCCAGCCGCCGAACGGCTGGCGCTGAACGATGGCACCCGTGATCCCGCGGTTCACGTAGAGGTTGCCGGCTTGCACGCGGTCCAACCAGAAGTCGAGCTCATCAGGATCCTGCGTGTGCAGACCCGCGGTGAGGCCGAAGGCGACGGCGTTCTGCAGCTCGACCGCCTTCGCGAGCGTCGGTGCATGCATGATGCCGAGCACCGGTCCGAAGAACTCCTCCAGGTGAAAACGCGATCCGGGTTGCACTCCGACGCGGATGCCGGGACTCCACAGCCGTCCACTCGCATCGCCGTCGGCGAGCGCCGGCTTCATGAGCCACTGCTCATCGCCTTCGAGCTCGGAGAGAGCCCAGGCGAGCTTGCCCTGCGGCTTCTCGATCACCGGCCCGACCTCGGCGAGCGGGTCGGTGGGCCAGCCGACATGCAGTGAGCGCGCGGCGTCGCCGAGCTGACGTGCGAACCGCTTGGACCGACCGACCGGTCCGACCAGGATCGCCAGCGACGCCGCCGAGCATTTCTGCCCTGCATGCCCGAAAGCGCTGCGCACGAGGTCGGCCGCGGCGAGATCGAGGTCGGCAGACGGCGTGATGATCATCGCGTTCTTGCCACTGGTCTCGGCGAGCAGCGGCAGGTCCGGGCGCCAGGAACGGAACAGCGCTGCCGTCTCCCAGGCACCGGTGAGGATGACGCGATCGACGTCAGGATGCGCGATGAGCTCGCGCCCCAGTTCCCGCTCGGCAAGGTCGACGAGTGCGAGCACATCGCGCGGTACTCCCGCCTCCCAGAGTGCCTCGGCGAGAACGGCGGCGCAGCGGCGGGCCTGATGCGCCGGCTTGAACACGACGCCGGAACCGGCGGCGAGCGCGGCGAGCACCCCGCCGGCCGGGATGGCGAGGGGGAAGTTCCAGGGCGGCGTCACCACGGTCACCTTGGCCGGCACGAATGCGGCACCGGCGACGGCATCCAGCTCCCGCGCCCTGGCCGCGTAATAGCGGGCGAAATCGATGGCCTCGCTGACCTCGACGTCGGCCTCGGCGAACACCTTGCCGGTCTCGGACGCCGCCACCTCGATCAGTTCACCGCGGCGCGCCTCCAGCGCCGCAGCGGCGCGCAGCAGCACTTCCGCGCGCTGGGCGGCCGGGCGCGCACCCCAGCCGGCAGCGGAATCCCGCACGCGCGTCACGGTCTGAGCGAGGGCATCGGATGCGGTGATCCTGGCGCGCTCCACGGTCAGCGCCCCCGCCGTGGACGCCGCGATCCGCCCTCGCACGAGACGCGCCCAGTCCCGACTCGCGGGGAGCGCCGCGTCGCTGTCCGGAGTGTTCACGAAGCCGGGCGCACCGCCGGCGTCTGCCGCGATCTCGTGGGCGGAGTAGACCGCGGTCTCGAGGAAGGCCTCCTCGTCGGACCCACGGGAGATCCCGAGCACTGCCTGGGTGAGATTCGTCTCCTCGGCCGGCGTCGCCGGAGCCTGGCGCACCGATTCGTGCACCGGAGCGAGACGGTTCTGGGTGCGCCGCGGGCCGGTGCGCAGCGTCGGGTCGGTCGAGCGGTCGAGCGCGTCGAGGAACCGGTCCTGCTCCCGGACGAACAGACTCTCGTCCTCATCGAGCCGGAAGGCCGCGGAGAGGAAGTTCGCCGACGAGGCGTTCTCCTCTAGGCGCCGCACCAGATAGCTGATGGCCACATCGAACTCGGCGGGCTTGACCACCGGCACGTAGAGCAGCACCGGGCCGACCTCGCGCGACACGGCCTGCACCTGCCCCTGCGCCATGCCGAGCAGCATCTCGAACTCGATGCGCTCGCGGACTCCGCGCTCGCCGGCCAGCAGCCACGCGTAGGCGATGCCGAACAGATTGTGGCCGGCGATCCCCAGTCGCACCGCCGCGGTGTTCTCCGGCGTGAGCGCCCAATCCAGGCAGCGCAGGTAGTTCGCATCGGTGTCGAGCTTGGTGTCGTAGGTCGCCGGCGTCCACCCGTGCATGCGTGCCTCGACCCGCTCCATGGCGAGGTTCGCGCCCTTCACCAGACGCACCTTGATGGCGGCTCCGCCGTGCTCGACACGGTCTCGCGCCCACGCCGTCAGCTCCTGCAGCGCAGGAAGGGCGTCCGGCAGATATGCCTGCAGCACGATACCGGCCTCGAGTCCGCGCAGCCGGGGATCCTCGAGGATGCGGGTGAACACCGCGATGGTGAGGTCGAGATCGCGGTACTCCTCCATGTCGAGGTTGATGAACGTGCCATCGGAGGCAGCCGTGAGGTACAGCGGCAGCAGCCGCTCCCCCACGGCGTCGACGACCTCGTCGAACGCCCACATCGAGATGTGGCTGATGATCGCGGAGACCTTCACGGACACGTAGTCGACATCTGGTCGGCGGATGAGGTCATGGATGCCGTCGAGCCGGCGCTTCGCCTCGGCTTCGCCGAGCACGGCCTCGCCGAGCAGATTGAGGTTGAGCTTCGCGCCCGACTCACGGATCTTCTCGATCGCCGGTCCGAGTTTCGCCGGACGGGCGTCGACGACGAGATGCCCGACCATGTCCCGGAGCACCCTCCGCGCGATCGGCACCACCGGGGTGGGCAGGATCTGCGCGACGCCGCCACCGAGCCGCACGGCTCCGCGCACGTACCAGGGCAGGAATTCGGGCACGATCGGCGCGATCCGGTGCAGCTGGGCTGCAGCGGCGCCGAGACTCTCCGGCCTCATCACACCGTCGACGAAACCGAGGGTGAAGGGCAGGCCGTTGACGTCCTGCAGCACGCCAGCCAAACGCTCGGCAGCAGGGTCGACCTCGGCGGCTCCCGCCTCGATCACCCACCGGCGGGCGAGCTGGACCGCCCGCTCGGCGAGAGGAGCGGATGCCGCGGCATCCGACGGAGTTGACGACGGCTCAGCCATGCTCTCCACCCTAGGTCTGCGGCCGTTCCGGCCGTCGGCACCGCGCCCGTGGATACCGTGAGCCACGAGGTCCTGACTCATGAGCCGCAGGGGTCGCACATGGTCGCTTCAAGGTCCTCGATGCGACCATCTGCGCCACCTCTCGGTCGAGTTCCAGCGAGGAGGGGTCGAATATGGTCGCTTCACCCCTCACGATGCGACCATCTGCGACACCTCTTGGCCATGCGTCGGCAGAGTGGGGTAGCGCATCGGCACCGCGCCCGTGTCACAGGGCCTGGATGATGTCCTCCACCCGCTCCTTCGCGTCGCCGAACAGCATCGAGGCGTTGTCCCGGAAGAACAGCGGGTTCTGCACGCCCGCGTAGCCGGCGGCCATCGAACGCTTGAACACGATGACGTTCTCGGCCTCCCAGACGTGCAGCACCGGCATCCCGGCGATCGGGCTGCCCGGATCCTCGGCGGCGGCCGGGTTCACGGTGTCGTTCGCGCCGATGACGAGCACCACCGACGTCGCTGCGAAGTCGTCGTTGATCTCGTCCATGCTCAGCACGATGTCGTACGGCACCTTCGCCTCGGCGAGCAGCACGTTCATGTGCCCGGGCAGGCGACCGGCGACGGGATGGATGCCGAAGCGCACATCGACGCCGCGCTCACGCAAACGGCGCACCAAGTCGGCCACGGGATACTGCGCCTGCGCGACAGCCATCCCGTAGCCCGGCGTGATCACGACGCTCGAGGCGCTCGCGAGCAGCTCGGCCGCGCTCTCGGCGGTGATCTCTCGGTGCTCGCCGTACTCGGCATCCGACGATGTCGCCGCGACGATCCCGAAGCCGCCGGCGATCACCGAGAGGAACGAGCGGTTCATCGCCTTGCACATGACATAGGAGAGGTACGCACCCGAGGATCCGACGAGAGCTCCGGTGACGATCAGGAGATCATTGTTCAGCAGGAAGCCCGCGGCCGCGGCCGCCCAGCCCGAGTAGCTGTTCAGCATCGAGACGACCACCGGCATGTCGCCGCCGCCGATCGATGCGACCAGGTGCCAGCCGAGGGCGAACGACAGCACGGTCACCGCGATCAGCAACCACAGCTGCTGGTCGTTCACGAACCAGACGGTGAGTGCGACGAAGGCGACGAGCGCGCCGATGTTCAGCACGTTCTTGCCCGGCAGCATGAGCGGCTTCGACGAGATCTTCGCGGAGAGCTTCAGATAGGCGACGATCGACCCGGTGAAGGTCACCCCGCCGATGAAGATGCCGATGAAGACCTCGGCGTTATGGATGCCGACGAGCTGCGGCGCGACCTCCGGGTGCGCGAGGTGGCCGTTCCAGCCGACGAGGACAGCGGCCAGGCCGACGAAGCTGTGCAGGAGCGCGATGAGCTCGGGCATCCCGGTCATCGCGACCACGCGCGCACGCCACAGCCCGATGGCCGCACCGATCGTGAGGGCGACGAGCAGCAGCACGAGTCCGATGACGGCGCCCGTGGTCCAGGCATCCGCGATCGTGAGCGCGAGAGTTGCGAGCAGAGCGATCGTCATTCCGGTGATGCCGTAGATCACGCCGGATCGTGCGGACTCATGCCGGGAGAGCCCGGCCAGGCTGAGGATGAAGAGGAGGGCCGCGACGATGTAGGCGGCCCCGGCGAGGGCGTCGACGGTCATTTCTGGCCGCCCTTCGTGAACATCGCGAGCATTCGACGGGTCACGGCGAAGCCTCCGAAGATGTTGATGCTCGCGAGCAGAACCGCGATCGCCGCGAGCACCTGCACGACCGGATTGGCGGACGTGACCTGCAGCATCGCACCGACGACGATGACGCCGGAGATCGCATTCGTCACCGACATCAGGGGCGTGTGCAGGGCGTGGTGCACCTTGCCAATGACATAGAAGCCGACGACGACCGACAGCATGAGCACGGTGAAGTGCTGGGGCAGCGGCGCGGGAGCGAACGCATTGACGGCGAAGAGCGCGGCGATGCCGAGCGCGATGAGCAGGACTTTGCTCCCCGCCGACATCTTCGTGGGCGCGGCGACCTCGGCGGTGGCGGCCTGGGCGACGGCGACCGGTGCCGCTGCGACCTGAACGGGTGGTGGCGGCCAGGTGACCTCACCGTCGCGGACGACGGTGACCGAGCGCTGCACGACATCGTCGAAGTCGATGGCCAGCTGCCCGTCCTTCGCCGGCGTCAGCAGGGCGACGAGATTGGCGACGTTCGTGCCGTAGAGCTGCGAGGCCTGGGTCGCGAGGCGGGAGGCCAGGTCGGTGTAGCCGAGGATGATGACGCCGTTGTCGGTGACGATGCGCTGGCCGGCGACGGATCCCTCGACGTTGCCGCCCTGCCCTGCCGCCATATCGACGATGACGCTGCCCGGTGTCATCCGGGCGACGTCGGATGCTGTGATCAGCCGCGGCGCCGTCCGCCCGGGGATGAGCGCGGTCGTGATGATGATGTCGACCTCGGATGCCTGTTCGGTATAGATCTCCGCGGCGCGACGGTCGTAGTCCTCGCTGGTGGCCTTCGCGTAGCCGTCGGTCGACGCCGCGACGGCCACGTCGACCGGCAGGTACTCGCCGCCGATCGATGAGACCTGGTCAGCGACCTCGGGGCGCGGATCCGTGGCACGGACGATCGCGCCGAGGCTGCTGGCCGCGCCGATCGCGGCGAGGCCGGCGACGCCGGCACCCGCGACGAGAACCTTCGCCGGCGGCACCTTGCCCGCCGCGGTGACCTGTCCGGTGAAGAAGCGGCCGAACTCGTGCGCGGCTTCGACGACCGCTCGGTATCCGGCGATGTTCGCCATCGAACTCAGCACGTCCATCGACTGCGCCCGCGAGATGCGCGGCACCGCGTCGAGAGCGACCGCAGTGATGCCGCGCTGCGCGAGCGCCTCGACCAGATCGGGACGCAGCGCAGGCGAGAGCAGGGCGATGATCGTCGCGTCATCGGAGAGAAGACCGATCGCCTCGGCATCCGGTGCGGTGATCGCGAGCACGATCTCGCTCCCCCAGGCACTTGCGCGATCGACGAGCTCCGCACCCGCGGCCGCGAACTCCTCATCGGGGTACGACGCAGCGGTGCCGGCTCCGCGTTCCACAACGACTTCGTAGCCCAGCTTCCGAAGCGAGCCGACGGTCGCGGGCGTGGCCGAGACTCGAGACTCGCCTCCCGGTTCCCGCACGATTCCGATGACTGCCATTGCAACCTCCTCCGCCCGTCCGCATCGACGGGCTCCCGGGACGATCCCCGAATGTTCCCGCTCAGACTACTGACGCAGGGGCCGCCCACCGCCCGTCGGCGGGCGTATGACGCGTGAAGATTCGAGGTTCTTGAGGAAAGCGGATGAACGACAGGGCGCCCCGCCGAAGCCTTCAACGGGGCGCCCTGGGAGGCTGAGGTTGTCACACCATCAAGACCACCTCACACCTTCGCGATCGCCCCTCGCGTAGCTGTTGATCGCCGCCTGCAACGCGTTGGCGACCCGGATCATGATGTTGTACCCCTCAGTGGCATCTCCGTGCGCGAACGCATTGCGCATGTCCTGCTCGGCTCTCAGCAAGGCCGAGGCACTCGTTCCGCCAAGGTAGTTACCGACTTGCTGCATCTCGGATGCAGCATTGTTGATGAGTCTCACCGTGTGGTCGGTGGGTCTTGCGGTCCCCTTGATTCCCGCTGCACTTCTCAGAATCTCGCTCCTGGCCGCTTCGAGAACCCCAATATCGACCGGAATACCGGCGACGACTCGACTGATTGTGGGAGATTTGTCCCCCGCAGCTGACGTCTCATTCGACGCCGCGAGCGCGGGGCTGTTTCCACCCACCAGCATCACCAACACTGCGGCAGCGCCTACCATCATCGTGCACTTCTTAGTCATTTCCATGAAGCAATTCCTTTCTGTCGCGAGCGACTTTCACGACGCTACGTTGCTGCTATTCGCCTGTATGTAGGACCTTCGGGGGACATACAACGCGCGTGTCATCTGATACGGCGATCCACGATCGCTCCATGACGAGCGCCGAGGATCAGGTGGCTTGCCGCACGCGGAGACCCAGAGCTCGGCAGCTCTAAGCTGGTGCCGTGAACACGACACGGCCGGAGGGAACGGCGCATCCTGCCGATGCCACCACTACGTCGGCATCGAACGCCAGCGCACGGGCGAAGGTGCTCGGCTGGGCACGCCGCACCATCGACCTCGTGCCGACGTCGTGGCTGATCACCGGAGCCGGGGCCGTCCTCCTCGCGACGACCGCGGCCTTCGGCGGCCTCGCGACCGCGCCCGCTGATCCGGTCCCCGAGGTCGCCGTCGGCGACACGTTCAAGGGTTCGGACTTCGAGTTCACTGTCGTCGGCGTGGAGCTCTGGGACAACAACGGCAACGCAGCCGTGTTCCCCGATGAGGAGAAGGGCGAGAAGGTGCTGGTCGTCACCATCGATGTCCTGAGCACCTTCGACAAGCCACGCCGGTCATCGAGCATCAGCAATGACGGTCTACTGGATCACGTCCGGGTCAGCGGATTCGATATCCCCCCGGAGGTCAGCCTGGCCGCCGACGGAACTTTCAACGTCGTGCTCCAACCGGATGTGCAAGCGCGGCTTCTGCTCTCCTGGATCGTCGAACGCGGAGAGCTCGCGGACGACGACCACGTGACCGTCACCCTCCCTGACTCGACCCATCACGTTGGCCAGAACGTGTGGAGGGGCGTCGACTACTGGGACGACCTCCGTGTCGGCGCCACGGTCACCGCGTCCGTCTCGGCGAAGGATGTGCAATGACGGACCTCCAGAAGACCGCGCCCCGTCCTCGCCTCAGCGGACACGTCGCGCGCTGGGCGCTCACTCTCCTGCTACTCGCCGGTGCCTGGTTCCTGGTGAAGGTGACTCTCCCCGAGGGCTCCTCACTCGCACCTTTCCCGACAGTGGCCACGATCGGCGAACAAGCGTCGGCCCGCAACCTCGTCGTCACCATCACCGACGTGCATGCAGCTCGACGCGTGACGAGTTCCGAAGGCTGGTCGGCGGACGGTACGTGGCTCGTGGTCGACCTCGAAGCAGCATCGGTACAGAAACCCTCGCTCCTCAACCACGCGAATCTGTTCATCGGCGAGCGCACCTTCGCACCTACCGATCGCGGCACCACCTTCGCACGGCATCAGCTCATGACCGGCGTACCGCAGTCCGGAAGCCTGGCCTTCGAACTCCCCGCGGATGCGTTGAGGGGCACAGCGACTCTCCGGCTGGGTCTGCTGACCGCTGACGACGGAACCGTACCCTTGGACGGCGTCATCGAGTTGATGATCGATCTCGATGCCACCCCGGTCGAGGCTGAGGTGCCGTTGCAGGAGAACGGATGGGCACGATGAGCATCCCCGAGCCGATCGCCCCGCGCAACACTCCCGCGGAGCCCGCTGTCCGCCCGTCGTGGTGGAGGCGTAACGCTCTGGCGCTCGTGGCGCTCGCCCTGCTCGCCCCTTCGACCGCAGTGACAATCGGATGGCAAGGCTGGTATGAGCACTACGGCTACGGCATGCTCCCATACAAGCCGATTCTCGTGGAGAAGAAGAGCGACGCCGAGTTCATCGGAGCCACATTCGGCCCAATTCGCAGCGGTCTGATCGAAGATCTGAGCGGACTCGACGTACCCTCGGACGCCCGTTTGATCGCCGCAGCGATTCCGGTTCACACCGGCACGACCGGTGTCTCGTGCCAGGTGGTACTGGTCCAGCAGGCGACCGGCCACGAGTGGAGGCCGGCCCGCAGCGAGATCGGACTTCCGTCGAACATCGACGAACCCGAGTACTGCACGACCGCCGATACCGGGGATTACGAGCTCATCGCGCCGTTCGTGTTGCCCGATGACGTCGACGGTCCGTTCTGGGTCGAGATCCGTTCACCCGGTGAGCTTTCAGGCGGATCGTTCCTCAGATTCTCGATCGACCCCTGACCGCCGACCTCATCAGGTCTCGGCGCAGAGACGATCGAAGCGGCCACGGCGTCGGCGGAGACAGGCAGCAGCCCGGCAGCATCCGCTACCGCGCGCATCTCCTGCTCTTCGACGGACACCGATCCGGAGTCCGCACGATCGGTGCGTTTACGCAGTCGTGCGAGAGTCGCGTCGTAAGCGCCGGCGACGAGGGCGATCCTCAGAGGCTCCGTGAATAGCAGCGGCACGAGCGAAACCACCGGTATGGCGATCGACCAGAACACGAAGTCCTGCGCACCGATCACACGCGTGAGTCCCAGCTGCAGGTAGGACTCCAATGCCTTCACCGCCACGTATAGGAATGCATACGAAGCGACCAGTACCGGGCCAGCACGCCACATCA
The DNA here is from genome assembly GCF_045690355.1 of Microbacterium sp. LTA6. Classification (NCBI taxonomy): domain Bacteria; kingdom Bacillati; phylum Actinomycetota; class Actinomycetes; order Micrococcales; family Microbacteriaceae; genus Microbacterium; species Microbacterium sp. LTA6. The sequence continues at coordinate 1,839,443 of NZ_CP147855.1, read as the reverse complement.
GCACGACAGCGCGCCAGAGCGGTCGGAACCGTGCTCCGAGTTCGTCCCCGAGGTCTTTCAGTCGTCGCGCGACGGGATTCGGAATCGCCTTCACATGTTCGCGAACCCGAGAAGCGAGGTCGTTTTCGACGCGCAGCTTCTCGGCGACGATCGCCTGTCCGAACACCACTCCGGCGATCGTGAGCCACGCGAGCGGAGCGAGCAGCACCGGCCCGACCTCGGTGAGAACCCAACCGATCGCCTCCCAGAGCCAGCGCAGCGGTGCGACCGCGTTGAGGATGCCTTCACGGACGTCTTCAAGAACCGCCATCGCCACGCGTGTGTCGACCCAGCTCTTCACGGTGTCGAAGAGATCACCGAGAAGGATCACCGAGAAGAACACCCAGACGACTTCGAAGTACACCGCGACCGGTGAGAACCAGCGGCTCAGGCGCGCTGACCATTTCGACCACGCCCAGCGACCGGCGAACGCCAACACGATGATGGCGACCGTCCATCCACTCAAAGGCAGATCAGTCACCGCGTCGCCCTGGGGCAGAGGTCCCGTTCCGTCCACCACCGCCTGCCACCCGAGCCCGTCGCGCACATAGAGTGCCCGCGCCGAATAGGCGTTGATGTCCTCCCGCAACAGCCCCTGCGCCCAGTACACCGCGAAGAAGGGGAGGATGCCGGCGAGCAGCGCGGAGAGGAAGGTGCGACGACGTTCGACCGACGACTCCGGAAGGGGCGCTACCTCCTGCAGATTGCGTAAACCGTCGCGCAGTACGAGGAACATCGCGACCAGGCTGATCAAGCGCGCCAGGATCGCGATCGGCAGCACGAGCAGGCCGACCGTGGCCGAGTAGGCGCCGATCGATCCGGCCGTCTGGACTACGACGTAGTGCACAAGGATGCCCGCGAGATACCACGCAATCATCGCCGGCCAGTGCCGCCACAGCACCCGGCCCGTCGTCGTCAGGATATCCAGCACGACCCGACATTACCGCGCCGGACGGGCGGAGTCAGTTCCAGACGCTCGGCGCCGTCTTCCGCACCGGCGGCAGGGCAGATGCCGCCGCCCAGTCGTGCACCCATTCGTCGATCTCGGGCACGCCCTCCGGCTTGCCGACGGCCGCGAAGAGCTCCTCGTTGCTGACGGTGCCGCCGGTGCGCCGCAGCATCCGCGCCCGCACGATCGCGCGCGCATAGATCTCGCCGTCGACGACCGCGCGGTGCTCCATGAACAGCGCCTTCTCGTCGTGCCCGATGAACCGGGACTGGATCTCGAATCGCTGCCACAGTTCCAGCGACTTGCGGAAGGTGATCGTCTCGCTGGAGACCACCGCGTACCAGCCCTGCTTCTTCATCGCATCGAACAGGCCGGTGCGGATCAGCTGGTCCCAGCGCCCGAGATCGAACAGCGACAGATATCGGCCGTTGTTCATGTGGCGGAGGATGTCGATATCGGAGGGGAGCGTCGTCGCTCGGATGCTCCCCACCGCCGTCGGGTCGAGGGTCTGCCCCCGTCGCACGCGGCGACGAGCGCCGAGGATCACCAGGAGAGTGCGCCAGATCACGTTCACGAGGATCGATCGTAGCCATCGGTGCACGTTTCGCGAACATCGTTGTACGAACCCTCCATCCGGTGCGCGTGCGTCTTGGATGGCATCCGCTCGATTTCCTGTTCGCGGGAGCCGCGCGTAGAGTCGCGGCATGAGCGCCGAAGCCCACTCCGAAGTCATCGTCCGTCCGGTCCGTGATGTCGATGCGGAAGCCCTCGGTCGCGTGCACGCCCAGTGCTGGCACGAGACCTACGACCACCTGATCAGCAAGGCCGCCCTCGAGAAGGTGTCCCCGCGCCGCATGGCGGAGCTCTGGACGCACTGGGCCGCACAGGGCGAGGATTTCCGGATGAGCGCTGCGCTCGTCGACGGTGAGATCGTCGGTTTCGCCGGCTCCGGCCCCGCCCGCGACAAGGACGCCCCGGCCTTCCGGGAGCTGTACTTCATCTACCTGCTCGACGCCTGGCACGGTACGGGAATCGGCCAGCGCCTGTTCGAGTCCGCTGCCGCCGACGACGAGTCGCTGTACCTCTGGGTCGCGGAGGACAACCCCCGCGCGCACCGCTTCTACACGCGCAACGGATTCACGCTCGACGGCGCTTCGCACACCGAGCCCTTCCTCGGCGAGACGCTCACCGAGGTCCGCTTCGTGCGCTGAGCGCGTTCGCGACTCCTGAGAAACGGCTTCCCCGCTCGCGCGGGGAAGCCGTTTCTGCGTGTGCGCCAGGAGCCGTGAGGATTCCGGATACCCCGAGTCAGGCTTCGGGTTTCCCGCGTTCCTGCGGGTATGAGCGCTCGCCTAGAGTCCTAGACGCGCAGAGTCCGCGCGTCCGCTCCTCACACGAACCGAGGTCACCATGGTTGCGTCTCCCCCGCTCGCCCGCTCTGCCCGATCGACGGTCACCGATGTCACGTGGTTCTTCGCGATCGCCATCCTCCTGTGCTTCTCGCTGTCGGTTCCGATGGTCTTCCGACTCGTCCCCACGGACTTCAACAACCTGATCACGCCGCTCCTGCAGCTGACCCCTCTGCTCGCAGGGATCATCATGTGGCTCGCCCGGCGACCAGGGACGTTCCGAGAGACGTTCGCCACCGGGTGGCGCGGCACGCCTCGGTGGATCGGTATCGGTATCGGCCTCATCGCGGCGATCGCCGCGATCCAGACCGCCGTTGCACTGGCATTGGGCATCTGGGAGTTGAACCCGCTCGACCAGATCGCCGCGGCGACCATGTGGGTCGTTCCGGTCCTCCTCATGCAGTCCGTCTTCGCCATCGGCGAGGAGTTCGGCTGGCGCGGCTGGCTGTCGACGCGCGCCGCGTCGTGGGGTTTCTGGCCGCTGGCTCTGGTCAGCGGTCTGGTCTGGATCGTCTGGCACCTGCCCGTGCTCGCAGTGATCGGCGATCGACCGCTCTGGGACATCGTCATCTACTTCGCGGGCATGCTGCCGTGGGCGCCGCTCCTGCTCGCCCTTCGCTGGCGATCGGGCAGCGTCTGGCCTGCGGTGCTGGCGCACGGGGCGATCAACAGCATCCGGGTGTACCTGCTGCAGTCCGTCCCCAACGCGACGGATCACCTGCTCATCGAGGTGATCGGCTGGGTGCTCACGCTCGCCGCCGCCGCGTGGTTGATGCGCCCCCGCAAGGCGTAGCCCCTCGGGGGCTCAGCGGCCGGAGACGTTGCCGAAGAGCTTGGCGATCGGTGCGAGCACCAGGGGCCGGGCGGCGATCCAGGCGACGATGATCACGACGACGGATGCCGTGAACACCCAGAACCCGGTCCAGCCGACGGCATCCGACGACGCGAACATGTGGTTCAGGTTGCGCAGGAAGCCGGTGAGGAACACCAGCGCCACGTGCCCGATGATGAACGCGACGAAGTACAGCATCACGGGGAAGTGCACGGCGCGCGCCCATTCGACCGGGTACGCCTTCGACAGGCGCTCCGCCTTCTTCGGCCACATCCCCGACATCCGGAACCCGGTGGCAGCGGCCAGCGGCGCGGCGAGGAAGACGGTGGTGAAGTAGGCGAGCTGCTGCAGGCTGTTGTAGTTCACCCAGCCGTGTTCGGTCGGCCAGTTGAAGGAGACGTACTGCAGCGCTGCGGACAGCGCGTTCGGCAGCACCTCCCAGCTGGTCGGCACGATGCGCACCCAGTGCCCGGTGACGAAGATCAGCACGACGAAGGTCACGCCGTTCACGAGCCAGAGGATGTCCAGCGCCTGGTGGAACCACAGGGTGAGGCTGATCTTGCCCTTGCCGTTAGTACTGCCACGGGGAGCCCAGAACACGGTCGGACGCTTCTCGGTGCGCACGCGCAGGCCGGAGCGGATGATCAGCACGATCAGGAACATATTGAAGAAGTGCTGCCAGCCGATCCAGGGCGCGAAGCCGGGGGCGACCTCGATGGCGGGGTCGTATTCGCCGGGGAACGCCGCGAGGAAGTCCTGCATGAACGGCATGCTCAGCAGCGCACGCACGAATGCGACGGCAGCGCCGGCGAGGATGCCGAGAGCGGCGGCTCCCAGCAGACCCGCGATGCCCTGCGTCCAGGTCGGGCGACGGCGATCGGATGCCGGAGCGGGAGCATGCCGCGGAGCGCTGCCGTGCCACACCGTGCGCGTGAACGGGATCGGCGCCAGTTCGCCGGCGGCGACGATCGGCGCGACCGCCTTCTGCTCGGGGGCGCTCTCTTCGGGGACGACGACCGGCGACTCGACGCCTTCGTACGCGGCCTCGTCGATCTCGCTCACCGTCGCTGCGGCGAGAGGAACCGTCCCGGCGGGCGGCCACGGGTCTCCCCCGACCGCACGCGGGAGTCCACGCCGGACAGGAATTCCGCCATCGTCCGCGGCGCTGGATGCTGCCGCGCGGACTGCATCCCCGCCACCGGCCGTCGAGTGCGCCGCAGGCGCACTCCCGGTCGTTGAGCGAGCCGCAGGCGAGTCGGAACGCGCCTCTCCGGCGTTCGGCGCGGGCTGAAGCGTGGAATCGCGCTCCGCTGCATGCGGCGACAGCGAATCGGGAGTCGCTGTCGCGACCGCATCGGCGGGCGGCCATGGCTCGCCACCGACGACACGGGGCAGACCGCGGCGGAGCGGGGCCGCCGCGTTGCGATCGGTCGTTGAGCGAGGGAGCGGAGCGACCGAGACGAAACGCTCATCTCCGACCGGAGACTCGGAACCGTGCTGCGTTTCGTCTCGCTCCGCTCGCTCAACGACCGGGGAAGACGCCTCCGCGGCCTCGACCACAGCCTCGACGGCGACCTCGGCGACGGCATCCGCGGGCGGCCACGGCTCGCCGCCGATCACGCGGGGCAGTCCCCGCCGCAGCATCCGCGTCGCCATGTCTACTTCTTCCGCGCCTCGAGCGCGGCGATGATCTGGGGAACGATCGTGAACAGATCGCCGACGATGCCGAAGTCGGCGACGTCGAAGATCGGCGCCTCCGCATCCTTGTTGATCGCCACGATCGTCTTCGACGTCTGCATGCCGGCGCGGTGCTGGATCGCGCCGGAGATGCCGAGTGCGACATAGAGCTGCGGCGACACCGAGACGCCGGTCTGTCCGACCTGGTGCGACTGCGGAATGTATCCGGCGTCGACCGCCGCACGCGAGGCGCCGACGGCCGCACCGAGGGCATCGGCCAGCTCTTCGACGAGCGCGAACTTCTCCTTGGAGGCGAGTCCGCGCCCTCCGGAGACGACCCGGGTCGCACCGCGCAGATCGGGCCGGGACGACGCGACCTCGACGGCTTCGACGGCTCCGGCCTTGGCCGCGATCGCGCCGGACGGTGCGACCTCGAGCGCTTCGACGACGGGGGCGGCGACAGCTTCCGCCCGCGCATCGACGGCACCCTGACGAACCGTGATCACGGCTGCGCCGTATGTCGGCGCCGAGTCGACGAGATACGCGCCGCCGTAGACCGAGTGATGCGCGACGATACCTTCTTCGTCGCGGGAGACGCCGATCGCGTCCGCCGAGAGGGCGCTCTTCGTGCGGACGGCGAAGCGTCCGGCGACATCACGCCCGGTGATCGAGTTCGAGATGAGCACGGCATCCGGGCGCACCTTTTCGGCGGCGGCCTGCAGCGCGTCGACGATCGGAACCGTGAGTGCGGCGTCATCGCCCTGCGCGGTGAGTACGACGGATGCTCCCGCAGCGGCCGCCGCGTCGACGGCCGCCTGTGCGCCGCCCACCACGAGCGCCACCGGTGAGCCGACCGCCGCAGCCGCACCGATCAGCGCGGCGGTGCTCGACGCCGCATTCCCTGCCGGGTCGACATCCACCAGGACGAGGATCGAGTTCTCGGGGTAGCTCATCGTCACACCAACCTGTTCTGCACGAGGTACTCCACCAGCTGGTTGCCGGCATCGCCCTCATCGGTGATCTTCACGCCGGCCGCACGTGGCGGCTTCTCGGCGATCGCGGTCATGATCGTGCGGGGTGCCGCCGCCGGATCTGCCGACACCTCGAGGTCGGCCAGCGAGAGCACCTCCAGGGGCTTCTTCTTGGCCGCCATGATGCCCTTGAAGTTGGGGAACCGCGCGTCCGGAAGCGCCTCCGTCACCGAGATGACCGCTGGCAGCTGAGCGGAGACCGGTTGCGCGCCGGCATCCGCCGCCCGCGTACCGGAGATGCTGTCCGCGCTGATCTCCACGGCGCTGAGCGCGGTCGCCTGCGCGAATCCGAGGTGCTCGGCCAGCATCGCCGGGATGACTCCGCCGGAGCCGTCGGTGGAGAGATTGCCGGTGATGACGAGGTCTGCCCCGACTCGGCGGATCGCCGCGGCCAGCACCTCGGCGGTGAGTCCGAGGTCGGCTCCAGCGAGCTGTTCGTCGGCGATGTGCACCGCAGATGCCGCGCCGATGGCGAGGGCCCTGCGCACCGAAGCCGTCGACGATTCCGGCGCCATCGAGAGTGCCACGACCTCGGCGTCCGGATTCTTGTCGGCATAGCTCAGCGCGACCTCGAGAGCGCGCTCGGTGATCTCGTCCAGCACCACGTCACCTGCGGACCGCTCGGCGAGTCCCGTCTCGAGATTCAGCTTGCGATCGCCATAGGTGTCCGGCACCTCTTTGACCAGGACGAAGATCTTCATCGATTGCTCCTCACGACTGTGTCGATTCTAGACCGTGATACTCAGTTTCACTTGCCATGCTACTGAGCGTCACGGTTGGTCGCTCCCGGCCGCGCCCAGCGGGATGGCCTACCGTAGAGCCGTGGCCCAACTCCGTCCGCTCCCCGTGGATCCGCTCGCCGAGGCGAAGCGGCAATGGGTCGCGCACGGATGGACGGATGCCGCGGACGGCATGACTGTGGTGATCTCGGTGATGCGCGCGCAGCAACTGCTGCTCGCCCGCGTCGAAGCGACGCTGAAGCCGTTCGAACTCAGCTTCGCCCGTTACGAGGTGCTGCGCCTGCTCGCCTTCAGCCGCAGTGGGCGCCTTCCGCTGTCGAGCGTGGTCGCGCGGTTGCAGGTGCACGCCACCACGGTGACGAGCACGTCCGATCGACTGGTGCGTGACGGACTCATCGTGCGCGAGCCCCATCCGCATGACGGTCGGGCCGCACTCCTCGCTCTGACGGATGCCGGCCGCGAGCTTGTCGAACGCGCAACGACGGCGTTGAACTCCGAGGTTTTCGCCGCCCCCGGCATCAGCCGCGACGACGCGGCCGACCTCGTCGGGATCGTCGCCCGCCTGCGCAGAGACGCCGGCGACTTCACCGATCCTCGCCCGCAGCCCGCCCCGCTCTGAGATGGCGCAGTTCCTGCTGGAGCGGATCATCGCCGCTCCCCCGAGCGAGGTCTTCGCCGCGTCCCTCGACCCGGCCCTGCACGTGCGCTCGATGGCGCGGTTCGGCGAGACCATGGTGGAGGCGCCGGAAGGCGGCGTCTTCCGCGAGGGGTCGACGGTGACGTGGCGCGCGCGGCACTTCGGCATCCCGTTCCGGCTGCGCTCGATCGTCTTCGACATCGATCCGCCTCGCGGTTTCCGCGACCGGCAGATCAGCGGACCGTTCGGTGCGTTTCTGCACGAGCACGCCTTCGAGGAGCATCCACGGGGCACCCTGATGCGCGACACGATCACGTTCCGATCTCCGCTCGGTCCGATCGGGCGACTCGTCGACGCGATATTCATGCGCGCGTACATGCGACGGATCATCGACGAACGCAACGCGGTGCTGGCTGCCGAGGTCGAGGGCCGGCGGCGTACGCTGACGTCATGACCGCGCTGCACCTGCACACCGTCCTCATCGGCCGGGGACCGGCCGCGGCGATCTTCCTCAGCGATGAGCAGGTCGCCTCTCTCGGCGCCGGCAAGGCCTTCCCCGTCGTCGTCTCCTTCGGCGACCGGAGCGCCCGGTTGCGGCTGTCGCGGATGGGAGGGGAGAACATGATCGGCTTCAGCAAGGCGACGCGGGCCGACCTCGGGCTGGAGATCGATCAGGAGATCGAGGTCACGATCACGGTGGACACGGCTGAGCGGGTCGTCGAGATCCCTCCGGCCCTCGCCGAAGCCCTGGCCGCAGAGCCGGAGCTGCGGGCGCTGTTCGATGCTCTGCCGTACTCGATCCGCAAGGAGCACGCCCGCACCGTCGCCGAGGCGAAGCAGGATGCCACCCGCGAGCGTCGTCTGGCGAAGATCCTCGACGGACTGCGCGGTTGACTCCGGCCCGCCCGCGGCGTGCATGACTGCGCAGTTGTGAGCCACGCTCAGCGGTTCTGGAAGCCCGGCACGCGCTTCTCCCGGAAGGCCGACATGCCTTCCTTCTGATCCACGGTGTCGAACAGCGCGGCGAAGGCCTGCTTCTCGTGCTCGAGACCCTCGGCGAGCGTCGTCTCCATCGCAGCATCCAGTGCAGCCTTTGCCGCGTAGACGGAGGGCAGCGACTTCGAGGCGATCGAATCGGCGAGCTTCGACGCCTCGGCGAGCAGATCGGATGCCGGAACGACTCGCGACACCAGACCGGCGCGCTCCGCCTCCTCGGCGCCCATGAAGCGCCCGGAGAGCACGAGTTCGGCCGCCTTGTAGTAGCCGACGGCGCGGATCAGTCGCTGCGTGCCGCCCATTCCGGGGATGACGCCGAGGTTGATCTCGGGTTGACCGAACTTCGCCGTGTCGGCGGCGAGGATGATGTCGCACATCATCGCGAGTTCGCAGCCGCCGCCGAGAGCGAAGCCGGAAACTGCCGCGATCACCGGAGTGCGCACGGCGGCGAAGTCGCGCCAGGAGCCGAAGTGGTCGGTCTCGAGCATCTCTGATGCCGACATCCCCTCCATCTCCTTGATGTCGGCACCGGCAGCGAAGGCCTTCTCCGACCCGGTCAGCACGATCGCGCCGATGCCCTCGTCGGCATCGAAGTCGACGGCGGCCGCGGTGACCTCTTCGGCCACGCGCCCGTTCAGCGCGTTCAGCGCCTGCGGCCTGTTGAGCGTGATCCAGCCCACGCGTCCCCGCTGCTCGACCAGGATCGTCTCGTACTCGGCCATCGTGCCTCCGCTTCGTCGTGGGTGGGTTTCAGTATTGCGGGAGTTGCGTGATTGAGAACGCGTTTCGTCTCGGTCGCAGGCTCCCTCGCTCAACGACCGGGGGGGGAGTGCTGCGACGCGTCAGACGCGGTCCTCGCGAATATCGGTGATGATGCCGGAGAAGTCGCGCCCTGCCCCGTCGCCGGCAGCGTACGCCGCGTAGATCTGCTGGGCGAGGCGGCCCATCTGCGCATCCGTCGACGTCTGCTCGATCGCCTGCAGCGCGAGGCCGAGATCCTTGGCCATCAGCGCACCGGCGAAACCCGGCTGGTAGTCGCGGTTCGCCGGGCTGGTCGGCACCGGGCCGGGCACGGGGCAGTTGGTCGTGATCGACCAGCACTGACCGGATGCCTGCGACACGACGTCGAACAGCGCCTGGTGTTCGAGTCCCAGCCGTTCGCCGAGCACGAACGCCTCGGCGACGGCGATCTGAGAGACCGCGAGGACCATGTTGTTGCACACCTTCGCCGCCTGACCGAGTCCGGGCCCGCCGCAGTGCACGATGCGCTTGCCCATGGCCTCGAGCAGCGGCAGCGCAGCGGCGAAGTCGTCGTCGGAGCCGCCGACCATGAAGGCCAATGTGCCGTTCTCGGCACCGACGACACCGCCCGAGACCGGGGCATCGACGTTGCGGTGCCCCGCGGCGAGCGCGAGCTCGTGCGCGGTGCGGGCCTCATCGACGGCGATCGTCGAGGACTCGATGAACAGCGTTCCCGGCCGGGCTGCCGCCAGCAGCTCTCCCCGATAGGCGTCGATCACGTGCCTGCCTGCGGGGAACATCGTGATCACGACATCGGCGTTTGCGACGGCATCCGCACCGCTCGCTGCGACCGGGATGCCTGCCTCTCCTGCGGCCTCGACCGCGGCGGGAACCAGGTCGAAACCATGCACCTCGTACCCGGCCTTGACCAGGTTGACGGCCATCGGCAGTCCCATGTGCCCGAGCCCGAGGAAGGCGACCACTTTCGATGCGGTCGCGGTCATGATGCGCTCCGCATCGAGCCGGAGCCGGCGGGCCGCAGCATCTCTCGTCCGACGATCAGGCGCATGATCTCGTTCGTCCCTTCCAGGATCTGGTGCACCCGCAGATCACGGACGACCTTCTCGATCCCGTAATCCTGAAGGTACCCGTAGCCGCCGTGGAGTTGAAGAGCGCGATTGGCGACATCGAAACCGGCATCCGTCGCGAAGCGCTTGGCCATCGCACAGCGCATCGTCGCGTCGGGCGCGTGCTCGTCGACCGCCTGAGCACCGTCGCGGACCATGAGCCGTGCCGCCTGCAGATCGGTGCGCATATCGGCGATGGCGAACAGGATCGACTGCTTCTCGGCGAGCGGCTCGCCGAACGCGACCCGCTCGTGCACGTACTGCACGGCGCGGTCCAAAGCCCACTGCGCGCCTCCCAGCGAGCAGGCGGCGATATTGAGACGACCGCCGTTGAGCGCCGACATCGCGATCGCGAAGCCCTTGCCCGGCTCTCCCAGCATGGCGGACGCCGGCACACGCACGCCGTCGAGGATGACCTGCCGTGTGGGCTGAGCGTGCCAGCCCATCTTCTTCTCGAGGGACCCGAAGCTCAGCCCCTCGGCGTCACCGGCGACGAGGAACGCGCTGATTCCGCGCGCGCCCGGCTCACCGGTGCGCGCCATCACGACGTAGACCGCGGCTTCGCCGGCGCCCGAGATGAACTGCTTCACGCCCGTGAGCACGTAGTCGTCACCATCGCGGACAGCGCTGGTCGCGATGTTCGCGGCGTCCGAACCGGCGCCGGGCTCGGTGAGGCAGTAGCCGCCGAAATCGGTCATCGCCGTGAGCTTCGGCAACCACTCGCCGCGCTGCGAATCATCACCGTAGGTGTCGATCATCCAGACGACCATGTTGTGGATCGAGATGTAGGCGGCGACCGCCGGGTCTCCCTTGGCGAGTTCCTCGAAGATCGCGACGGTGTCGGTGCGGCTGAGGCCGGTGCCGCCGAACTCCTCGCGCACGTAGATGCCGCCGAGGCCCAACTCGCCTCCGCGCTGCAGTGACTCCCTCGGGAAGACGTGCTTCTCGTCGCGCTCATTCGCGTGCGGCGCGAGCTCGGCGTCGACATACTCGCGGACGGCGTCGAGGATCGCCTCGCGTTCTTCGGCGGTCGTGGTGGTGACGGTACTGATTGTCATGGTGGCTCCGGGAGATCAGTGCATTGTGGGGATGACGAAGCTGGCGCCATCGCGGATGCCCGCCGCCGGCCAGCGGCTGGTGACCGTCTTGGTCTTCGTGTAGAAGCGGAAGGCGTCGGCGCCGTGCTGGTTGAGATCGCCGAAGCCAGACCTCTTCCAGCCGCCGAAGGTGTAGTACGCGATCGGGACCGGGATCGGCACGTTGATGCCGACCATGCCGACGTTGACCCTGGCGGCGAAGTCGCGGGCGGCGTCGCCGTCACGGGTGAAGATCGCGACGCCGTTGCCGAACTCGTGCTCGGATGCCATCCGCAGCGCCTCTTCGTAGTCGGCGGCCCGGGCGATGACGAGCACCGGCCCGAAGATCTCCTCCCGGTAGATCGTCATGTCGGTCGTGACGTGGTCGAACAGCGTCGGGCCGAGGTAGAAGCCTTCCTCGTGACCGTCGACGCGGAAGCCGCGACCGTCGGCGAGGAGGGTGGCGCCTTCGTCGACGCCCTGCTGGATGTATCCCTCGACGCGCTCGACCGCTGCGCGGTTCACGAGCGGACCGTAGTCCACGTCCTCGGCGAGCGAGGGGCCGATGCGCAACTGTGCGACGCGCTCGGTGAGCTTCGCCGCCAGCGCATCCGCCGTTTCTTCGCCGACCGGCACAGCGACCGAGATCGCCATGCACCGCTCGCCCGCAGAGCCGTAGCCGGAACCCATCAGCGCGTCGGCAACCTGGTCGAGATCGGCATCCGGCATCACGATCATGTGGTTCTTCGCGCCGCCGAAGCACTGCGCCCGCTTGCCGTGCGCGGCAGCGGTCGAGTAGATGTACTCGGCGATCGGCGTGGAGCCGACGAAGCCGACGGCCTGGATCCGCGGATCGGTGAGGATCGTGTCGACGGCTTCCTTGTCGCCGTGCACGACGTTGAGGATGCCGGCCGGAAGGCCCGCCTCGAGGAAGAGCTCGGCCAGTCGCACCGGAACCGAAGGGTCGCGCTCGCTGGGCTTGAGCACGAAGGCGTTGCCGGCCGCGATCGCGGGGCCCGCCTTCCACAGCGGGATCATCGCCGGGAAGTTGAACGGGGTGATGCCTGCGACGACACCGAGCGGCTGCCGCATCGAGTAGACGTCGATACCGGCCCCTGCGCCGGTGGAGTACTCGCCCTTGAGCAGATGCGGCGCGCCGGCCGCGAACTCGATGACTTCGAGGCCGCGCTGGATGTCGCCCTTCGCGTCGTCGAGCGTCTTGCCGTGCTCGCTGGAGAGGAGCCGGGCGATCGCCGTCATGTCCTTCTGCACGAGATCGAGGAAGCGCAGCAGCACGCGGGCGCGCTTCTGCGGGTTGGTCGCAGCCCATTCCGGCTGCGCCGCCTCGGCGTTGTCGATGACGCGTCGCACTTCGTCGGGCGAGGCGAGCGGCACGCGCGCCTGCACCGATCCGGTGCTCGGGTCGAAGACGTCGGCGAAGCGTCCGCCGTCAGGGGTGAGAAGCGATCCGCCCACGAAGTGCGGGATAGTACGAGTCATTGTGTGACATCCCTCCGTGCCTTCATTGGCACAATGACGATGTTACTCCGGCATCCGATTATTTACTAGGAGATCCTTGTATCTGGATGACTGCACCGAAGCCACACGAATCTCCCGCCACCTCTTCCGTTGCGGCGCGGTGCACGGTAGATCTTGTTCGGTGCGCCTGATCGGCGCACAACCCGATCGCACCGTGGCGATGACCTTTCGCCCTGGCGCGCGCGAAAAGGAGAAACATGTCTCAATGGACGGCTCAGGCACGACGACGTGCCTTCGCCACGAGCACGGCGTTCGCACTCGCGGCCACCGGGTTCGTGACACTCGGATCCGGCTCGGCCACCGCGGCCCCACCGGATGCTGATGCCCCACCGGCACCGGCAGTCATCGGCGCCGACGAGTACTACATGAACTACGTGGCACCGCGGGCGGAAGGGGCATTCGACTCCTCCGATGATTCGGTGATCACCAGCGGCAACGCCAGAGGGCCCTATGGCGGCTCCCCTCTGGAGCATGCGCAGAAGAACGATGAGAAGCACGCGCACGGCAATCCGGTGGCGGCCAGGCAGCTGGCGAAGACCGAGGCCCAATCCATCAAGACGGGCAAGAGCCCGAAGGCGTTGAAGCACTCCAAGACCACTCAGCAGGCGAAGCTGCTCACGATCCTCGTCGAGTTCGACGGCACCGACGACTTCTCCGACGTCTATGTGCCCACCGAGTTCGGCGCCACGACCTGCATGCCCGGCAGCGAGCAGGGGCCCACCCTGCACAACAACATCCCGAATCCGGCGGATGCCGCACAGGCGGACAACAACAGCATGTGGGTGCCGGACTTCTCGTCCGAGCACTACAACAAGATGCTCTTCTCTGAAGACGGCATCACGGAGCGCGTGCGCACCGACCTGACCGGACCTGACGGACAGCCCGGCTTCGACATCTCCGGCTACACGATGAAGAACATGTACGAGGAGATGTCCCGCGGCGCGTACTCGCTCAGCGGCGAGGCGACGGCATGGGTCTCGGTGCCCCACTCCGAGGGCTACTACGGCGCAACGGTGTGCCACCTCAACGACGAGGGCGAGTATGAGGCCGGCCCCATGCAGGACCAGCAGGGTCACCCGGACAACCCACTCGGCCCCGGACAGCTGCCGATCGACGCGGTCGCGGCAGTCGCCGCAGACAACCCCGACTTCCCGTGGGCCGATTACGACATCGAGGACCAGGGCGACCGCGACGGTGACGGCAACGTCAACGAACCCGACGGCGTCATCGACCACGTCGTGCTGGTGCACGCGGGCGAGGACAAGTCGGGCGGCGGCGGAAAGGAAGGCACCTACGCGATCTGGGCGCACTCCTCAGCCGTGGCCGGCGGAGCCGTCATCCCCGGCACCGACTTCCAGATCTCGAACTACATCGTGCAGCCCGAGGACTCCGGCGTCGGCGTATTCGCGCACGAGTACGGTCACGACCTGGGCCTGCCCGACCTGTACGACACGTCGAACAACGGCAACTCCGACATCGACTTCTGGGATCTGATGAGCTCGGGATCGCACTCGGGGCCGATCTTCCAGTCGATGCCGACCCACATGGGCCTCTGGGACAAGTGGGTGCTCGGCTGGGTCGACCCTCAGGTCGTGAACCCCGGCGATGACACCACCACCGTCAAGGTCGGTCAGACGTCGCGCCCGAAGAAGGGCACGAAGGACGGCATCAAGATCAACCTTCCGGACAAGGAGATCGTTCTCGCCCAGCCGCACAGCGGCGCGGAGATGTGGTACTCCGGCGCGGATCAGAGTTGGGCCGATGTGCGTCTGACCCGGACGATCGAGTCGGTACCGGCCGATGCCAGGTTCTGGATGTGGAACGACTACGTCATCGAAGAGGACTGGGACTACGGCTTCGTCGAGGTCTCGGCCGACGGCGGAACCACCTGGACCGAGCAGAAGGTCTACGACGAGTCCGGTGCACTGGTCTCGACCGATGACGGCTATTCCGACCCGAACGGGCGGATGAAGGACTACGGGAACAAGAAGTACGGTCTCACGGGTTCTTCCGGTGGATGGCGTCACGACTACGTGGACCTGTCGGCGTTCGCCGGCCAGAACATCCAGATCCGCCTGCGGGAGGCGACGGATGCCGGCTTCGAAGAACGCGGATGGTTCTCGGATGACTTCGCGCTCACCAGCGCGGGCGCCGGGGTGTGGACCGACGACGTCGAGTCCGGCGACAACGGCTGGACCGCGACCGTCGAAAGCTGGACCGACACGACAGGAGCCGGATGGCACCGCGACAGCGGCACCCAGGTCAAGGCGCAGTACTACCTGGTCGAATGGCGCAACTACGACGGCTTCGATGAAGGCCTGAAGTACGGGTACACCACCGTGTACTCCGCTGAAGGCTGGAAGGTCGAGAAGGTTCCGTACAACGCGCCCGGCGCACTGATCTGGTACCGCGACACCGCCTACGGTGACGTGAACCACGTCAGCTCGAACCTGACCAACCTGCCGAGCTACGGCGCCAAGGGCGGCCTGCTGCTCGTGGACAGCCACTTCGACCCGCTGCGCCGCACCGGCGCCGAGGCTGAGCTCGACCCGTCGCTGCTGAAGAACGTGTCGACTCGCGCGCAGTCGTCGAACGCCGCATTCGGCCTGGTGCCGACCGCGTCGTTCAAGGACTGCCTGGTCGACGCCGCGCTCAGCAACGAGGCGTGCACGACCTTCGCCCCGCAGGCGCCGGTGAGCACCTTCACCGACGACCAGGGCTGGGTCGCCGGCATCGAGCTGCGCGACGGCCAGCTGCTGAACCGCCTGCGTGACGCGTCTGTGGTCGTGCCGTCGGTGAATGAAGCGCCGTACTCCACGCGAGTGGTGAACCCGGACGGCACCCCCGCAACCGACGTGTACGGCCTCGACCTCGGATTCACGGTGCTCGGCACCGGAAACCCGGCGGATGCAGGAGTCGGTTACGGCACGGTGGTCACCGTGAAGAAGTCGATGCAGAACGACACCGCGGCGCTGATCACGGTCACGCCGCCCCGCGCGGAGTGATCCCGACGGGCTGAGCACAGAAGCGCCGGTTCTGACACAGGTCAGAGCCGGCGCTTCTTTGTGGGCGACGTCCGGTCGCCTCGATTCAGGCGGCGCTACGCCGCGCGAGCAGGAGCCAACCGGCGGCGAGCAGGAGAAGTGCCGCCGCCGCGGCGAACCCGCTGAACTCTGCTTCCGCTCGATGCTCAGGCGCACGAGGAGACCTTCATCGCCGGTTCACCATCCGGACACCTTCGTTCCGTATACCTGCAGGTGCGCGGATGGACTTAGACCGGATCGGGTAGTCATTTGATTCCGCGCACGGTGAGCGCTCTCGTCGCTCCCACCGCGGTTCACAAACCGCAAGACCCCCGCCGAATCGGGTCGGCGGGGGTCTTCTCTTTCCTCTCGGTCCCTTTCAAAGAGCGCA
Source organism: Microbacterium sp. LTA6 (assembly GCF_045690355.1). Classification (NCBI taxonomy): domain Bacteria; kingdom Bacillati; phylum Actinomycetota; class Actinomycetes; order Micrococcales; family Microbacteriaceae; genus Microbacterium; species Microbacterium sp. LTA6. Next base: position 1,823,236 of record NZ_CP147855.1, on the reverse strand, counting down.
AATGGCTCGATCTCCGGCCATTTTCGAGCCGTTTGCGCTCTTTAAAAGTTGAGGAGGGGCCTCCTGTGGACAACTTCTGCGAAGCCGGCGACGATCCTGGCACGGTGTCGCCATGGGACGAAAGCAGAATCTGCCGACACACCTCGGCTCCGCCTTCACTGTCACCGTCGCGAAAGCGAACGGAATCGGTCGAGGAAGGTTGCGCGGTTCAGACCTCGCTCGCCCCTTCCACGGCGTGCGCATTCAGACGCAGGCCGCCGATGGCCCAGACACGGTGCAGACCGATGATCCGTACGAACGACAGCGGCTCTTTCGCGTGATGCGTGCCAGAGAGTATGAAGCACGGCTTCACCCGGGGCATTGTTTCAGCCGGCAGACCGCCGCGTCGGCGTGGGGCGCCCCGCTGCCGCTCGAGGTCGACCCGCGAGGCAGACCGCTGGACTTCGCGCACCTCGACCTCCACGTGTGCGCGCTTGGTCCGGCACCGCTCCCGCGCGCGGCGGGAGTCGCCGGGCATCGCACACTGTCCAGCCTCATGACGGTGCGGGAACACAGCGGGCTTCGGCTCTCCTCACCTGCCTCGACGTGGGCGTCTCTCGGTTCCCTGTCGGTTCCCGATCTGATCGCACTCGGCGACTACTTCTGCCGTCGATGGCGGGAGAGTTATGGCCGTCCGCATGCCGGACGCGAGCCGCTGGCAACCGTCGATGACCTGAAGGCAGCCGTCGACGCCGGACGCCGGCACGGAGCATCCCGCCTCCGCGAGGCGCTCGAATGGATCCGCGAAGACTCCTGGTCGCCGCGCGAGTCCATGGTCCGGTACATCCTGGTGAGCGCCGGCCTGCCGGAACCCGAACTCAACGTCGACCTGTTCGACGGGCGCGGCCACTTCCTCGGATGCGTAGACATGGCCTATCGCGAGAAGCGGGTCGCGATCGAGTATCTCGGGATGCTGCACGGCGAGAGCTGGGCGCGTGACGTCGAGCGGATCGCTGCCCTCCGCGCCGACGGCTGGAACGTGATCGAGGTCACCTCGTCGCTGCTGAAGAACCGGGCCGAACTCATCCGCCGCGTCGCCGCCGCTCTCAGCCGCTGAGAACCCGATTCAGAGAGCGCAAACGGCTCAATCCGGGCGGTTTTTCGAGCCGTTTGCGCTCTCTGAAACCCCAGCCGGCTGCCGGAGTAGAATTGACACAGCGCCGATACCCTGGCGCATCCGCACTCGGGCGTGCCCGTGATCCGGGCACGCCTGCTTTCCTGAGGCCACGATGTCCCGCGAATCCCGCACGCTGCCCAGCGAGCCGATCACCGTCTCCATCCGTCGAGAGGTGGATCCCGCCCGCATCGCCGAGGCGACCGCATGGGTGCAGACGGGCCTGAACCTCGCGAGCAAGTATCCCGGGTTCCTCGGATCTGGGTGGGTGCGAGCCGGCGAGAACTCGCAGGTGTGGCACATGCTCTACCGGTTCGCGGGCACCGAGACCCTCGAGGCCTGGGAGCAATCCGCTGAGCGCGAGTGGTGGCTGTCGATGGGCGAGGGTTTCGTCCGCAGCGAGCGCTCGAAACGTCGCACCGGCATCGAGGGCTGGTTCGATGAGCCGGCGACCGGATCGATCACGGTGGTGGATGCCGCCACCGGTGCGACAGAGGTCGTCACCGCACCGCCGCGCTGGAAGCAGGCCGTCGCGATCTGGCTGGGATTCTTCCCGCTGAACGTCGGCTTCACCTATCTGATGAACCCGATACCCGGTTGGGGCGACGTGCTGCCGATCTGGCTGCGCGTACTCATCACCACGCTCGTGCTCACCCCGATCATGACCTATTGGGTGCTGCCGTGGGTCACGCGCTCGCTGCGGAACTGGCTCGCCCGCTGACAGACGTTTCGAATCGCTCGAGTGGAATCCGTATCAGTCCACGAGACGAACGCGATCCTCGGTCTCGACGACCTCGTGCAGTTCGGCACGCACACGCGGGGTCCCCATCCCGCGGTGCAGCACGAGCATCGTGCGCCCGTCGAACGTGTCGAACAGCATGCCGTGGCCCGCGTTGCCGTCGACCAGGGTCTCGAGCTGCTCCCAGGGTCCCGTCAGCTGTCCGTTGCGCGACACGGCCATCGTCTCGACGTAGTCGGATCCGTCGTCGCGCGGATGATAGGTCGCCCACAGCATCACGAGCGCGCCACTGCGCAGCCGCCTCAGCTGCGGACCGTCGGTGACGTACGGCATCCGGGTCCTGGCGCTCGGCGGCAGCGTTCTCAGCAGCGCCGCCTCCGAGCCGCGGAAGAGCAGAATCGGATCACCGGAGGCCGCCGTGAGGTCGAGCGCGAGCGGTACGGCCTCGATCGTCCCGTCGAAGATCTGCACCCATTCGTGCGCGTAGACCATCCACGCCGCACCGTCGTCATCGACGAACAGGGTGCCGTCGAGCGTCATGAACTCGGCCGGCGCGACGGGCGCGTCGGCGCGCAGCAGCTCGAACGGCCCGGCCGGATGATCGGCCACGGCGATCACCGTGCCCCTCGCCGTCGGAATGTACGCGGAGCCGCCGTCCTCTGCGAACGCTCGGAACCGCGCTCCACCGGGCACGTCCAGCTGCCGTGACGAGTCGTGCAACGTCGTGAACAGGTAGAAGCGACCACGGTATTCGTGGACTTCCGGCGCCCACGGCGCTTCGGTCGCGGAGGCCCATGATCCCTCCGGCACGCGGAACACGACGACCGGCTCATCATCCCAGTTATCGAGGTCGGCACTGCGGTACGCGACGACGGCCGGCTGGTCCCGCGCCGCGGTGTACAGGTAGTAGGTCGAATCCGCCGCGTACGGGAGGATGAACGGGTCGTGCGCCCAGAAGTCGTCGAGTCGTTGCATCGTCATGATCCCTTCACGAGGTGGGAGCCTCAGACGCCCGCGACGTCTGCCCGAACGGTGACGACGCTGCACGGCGGCACGTCCAGCACCAGCCGCGACCCGGTCACTGCAACGCCTTCGAACGCCGTCAGACCCACGGCGGATGGCACCTCGAAGGTGTTGTGGTCGGTCGATGATCCGGCGAGGATCTCGCTGCGCCGGATGGTGCCGATGGCCCCTGGCAGGTCGATCTCGATCCGGGCAGGGCGATCCAGCGCGTAGTTCACGGCGCTCACGGTGACGGCCCCGTCCTTGCGAGAAGCCGTGACGTCGGTGTGCGGCGGCAGCGAACCCTCGATCGGCAGCAGTGTCGCGTCGTGGTGATCGGTGTACAGCGCGAAGGCGAAGTACGTCGGCGTCTTGATCAGGCTCGGGCCGTCGGTGAGCAGCATCGCCTGCAGCACGTTGACCATCTGCGCGATGTTCGTCATCCGCACGCGCGCCGCGTGCCGATGGAAGACGTGGAAGTTCAGCGCTGCCACCACGGCATCGCGCATCGTGTTCTGCTGGTACAGGAAGCCGGGATTGGTGCCCTGCTCGACGTCGTACCAGGTCCCCCACTCGTCGACATAGATCCCGACGCGCTTCGCGGGGTCGTAGCGATCCATGATCTCGCCGTGGCGAGTGAGCAGGGTGTCCATGAACAGGGTGCGACGGATGGTCTCGTACCACGCCGCGTCGTCGAAGCCACGAGCAGCGCCCTTCACGTCCCAGTTCCCGGTCGGGAGCGTGTAGTAGTGCAGGCTCAGCGCGTCCATGTGACCCGCAGCGCGTGCCATCAGGACATCGGTCCATTCGTAGTCGTCGGCGTTGGCGCCGCAGGCGACTTTGGTGATGCGATTGTCTCCGTAGTCGCGCACGTACGTCTGGTACTGCCGGTACAGGTTCGCATAGTGCAACGGCATCATGTTGCCGCCGCATCCCCAGCTCTCGTTCCCGACGCCGAAGAACTGCACCTTCCACGGCTGCGCGCGCCCGTGGCTCTTACGCAGTTCGGCCATCGGCGTGTGGCTGTCGAGCGTCATGTACTCGATCCAGTCCTGCATCTCGGCGACGGTGCCGCTGCCCACGTTGCCGTTGATGTATGCCTCGGCATCGAGCTGGTTCAGCAGCTCGAAGTACTCGTGGGTGCCGAACTCGTTCGGGTCGACCACGCCGCCCCAGTGCGTGTTCACCATCGCGCCCCGGTCGGGCCCGATCCCCTGCAGCCAGTGGTATTCGTCGGCGAAGCATCCGCCCGGCCACCGCACGACCGGCACCTTGATGTCGCGCAGGGCCTGGATCGCGTCGATCCGCAAGCCGTTGCGATTCGGGATGTCGGAGGATTCACCCACCCAGAGACCCTCGTAGATGCCGCGCCCCAGATGTTCGGCGAACTGTCCGTAGATGCGGCGATCGATGACGGGCGAGGCAGATTCAACGACGGCGGTGATCATTCCTGCAACGTTATAGAGCCTGGCGGCGGAACCGCAAGTACTTTTTCTCACCGTTATTTTAACCCTTGAGTATTAACGCCTCCCGTGCAACGCTGGCCGAGTGTCGATACCCGTCGACGCCCGCGCAGAGTCGCGCACCCGAACCGAACGGATCCCGATGAAGAGACAGATCGGAGCGGCCGTCGCGGCCGCCGCCCTCCTGATGGGCATCGCCCCGTTGCCCGCCACCGCAGCTCAGGGAGGCCCGCACAGTACCAACGAATTCCGCGGGGTGAACTGGGCCGACCCCCGAGACAACTATGCAGACGACGAGGTCGTGCCGTCCGGCCTCAGCACCTCCGACGACTACGACACGACATACGACAAGTCGGCCGCCATCATCGGCGAGTTCCGCGCGGAGGTCAGGGCCAACACGGTCCGCCTGCCGATCAACCCCTCGAGCGTCGGCACCGACTGGTGGGCGTCGTATCAGGCGGCCATCGACGCCTCGGTCGACAGCGGTTTCAAGGTCATCCTCAGCTACTGGGAGGCGGACAACGCGAAGGACGGGCGAGCGGACGACGCTGCCGCCTTCGACGCGATGTGGGACACCGTGGTGGCCGAGTACGGCAAGAACCCGAAGGTCTACTTCGAGCCGATGAACGAGCCGTTCGGCTACACGCTCGACGAGTGGGTGTCGCTGACATCCGGATGGCTCGACGACCATGCCGCCGTGCCGCGCAAGCGCGTGATCATCTCCGGCACGGGCTACAACGACGACGTGACCGGCGTCGGCGCAGCCGAAGAGCTGGAGGGCACGCTGCTGTCGCTGCACTTCTACGGCTTCTGGGCGAGCCACACCACGGAGGACGAGTGGAAGGCGAACCTGCTGCCCCGCATCGGCGAGTACGGCTGGCGCACCCTGGTCTCCGAGGCTGGATCCCCGATGACCACCGGCCTGAACTACGGCAACCACGAGGGCGACGTGTCGACCGCGTACCTCGGTGCTCTCACCGAGGTCACTCGCGACCAGGGGATGGGCGTCGTCTACTGGCCCGGCCTTCGCACCGGGGATTCGTACACGCTGACGGAGCAGACAGATGACGGCGGGCTCGAGGTGACGAACGAGTCCGGTCTCGCCCAGCTCCAGTGGGGCTGGGGCCTGCTCAAGAAGGAGCAGCTCAACGACCTGCCGCCGGCTCCCCCCGGTGAACCCCTGAAGAGCGTCGCGCACGGCGTGTGCGTCGACGTGCCCGGCGGCTCGACGACTCCCGGCACGCAGCTGGGCCTGTGGCACTGCAACGGGGGCGGCAACCAGTCGTTCCACGCGACGGATGCCGGCGAGCTCTCGGTCTACGGAGACCTCTGCGTCGAAGCCGTCGGCGGCCTGGTCGCGGGTAGCCCCCTCGCCATCGCCGACTGCTCGGGCGACGCGGCACAGCAGTGGCTGGTGAACGCCGACCTCACCATCAGCAGCGGCGCAGATCCAGGACTCTGCCTGGCGACGCCGGCCAACGAGTGGGGCCTCGCGCTGGCACCCTGCGACCCCGCCTCGCCGACCCAGCAGTGGACGCGCGGGTAGCCACCGCCATCATGGAGAAGCCCCGCGACCCGATCGGGTCGCGGGGCTTCTGCGTCTCACCTGCGCTCAGAGGGCGACGGGGATGTGCGTCGTCAGCAACCCCGCGTCGACGAGAGAGCGCTCGAGTGCGATCAGGGCGACGCCGGTCGCCACCGGGTTCCCCGACACCGTCGACACCACCAGCTCTACGTCTCCGCCCGCATGCCCCGGCGACTGCTCCCGCAGGTGACGGCGAGCCGGTTCGAGCAGGTGGGAGCCCAGCCCCCAAGTGGTCCAGCCGGTGAGCGTCACGACCTCGGGGTTGACGATCGCAACGAGGTCTGCGAGTGCGGACCCGAGATAGTAGGCGGTCCGGTCGAGCGTCTCCGCGACGGCCGGATCCGGCTCGGGCGCGTTCGCGGCAGCCGCGAGTGCGGCGATGAAGTCGGCCTGCAGGGCGACGTCGGCCAGCGGATGGTCCTGCGCGATCTCGCGGAGCGTCTGCTGGATGCCGGGTGCCCCGATGTACGCCTCGACGCAGCCGTTTCGCCCGCAGCGGCAGCGCCGTCCGTCGAGGACGAGCAGGGAGTGCCCCCACTCCCCCGCAGAGTTCGTCGCACCGCGCAGGATCCGCCCCTCGAGGACGATGCCCGCTCCGACGCCGGTGCCGAGGTTCACGGTGACGAGGCTGGCCGCCGAGCGGCCTCGACCGAGCCAGAGTTCGGCGGCGACCATGGCCTTCAGCGGGTTCTCGATCACAAGCGGCAGGCCGACCCGGGTGCGCAGGTGCTCCAGCTCGACGGAGTGCCAGGTCCAGTTCGGCACTAGCACCGAGACGCCGGAGGGTTCCTGCACGAGGGCGGGAAGGGCGACTCCGACGCCCAGCAGCGCATCCCGCGAGACGTTCTCCTGCAGCAGCATCCGATCGAGCGCGCCCCCGATCTCCTCGACGACGGATGCCGGGTCGAGGATGTGCTCGTCGCGCTCAGTCACCGTCGTGGCGAGCTGGGTCAGTGCGGTGTCGAAGAGCACGGTGCGCACGTAGGTCTCGGCGACATCGATGCCGACCACCCGCCCGCGGTCGCCGTTCATGCCGATCACCGCGGTCGGTCGGCCGATGCCGCCCGCGATACCGCGGGTCTCGGCGATGATGCCCTCGTCGATGAGCTCGCCGACGATGGTCGCCACCGTGGCCGGGCTCAGCCCCGTGGACTGTGCCACGCCGTTCCTCGTGGTCTGGCCCGCAGACAGGACGGCATGGAGGACGTCGACGCGCGAGTCGCTGCGGATATCCCGCGATGTCCGCCTCGCCAGCCCCATACTCACTCCCTCTGCTCGTGCACCGCGTTCCCGCCCTCACTCGGCGCACGTCGGGCGCTGTGCGCCGACCTTCGCCAGTATCCCATCACTCGATCACCACGAGGGCATCTTCCAGCCCCTCGACACGAAGCCGCACGGATGCCGGTCCGCCGGCGCGCACGAAGACGATCAGACGCCCGTCCAGCGTGCGGCGCTGCGGAAGCGCATAGGGGGTGACGTCGGCGAGATCGCCGTTCTCCAACCCGAGCAGTTCCCCGCCCTCGATACTCGCCTCCACGAGCACGTCGCCGCGCGCGACGGCACCGCCCGCGTCGCGGATGGTGCATTCGATCTGCACGATGGCCGCGGCGGGCAGCCCCGCAGCGGCGCACCGCGCTAGTGCGTCCCCGGGCGACTGCCACACAACGGCCTCGAGGTTCGCCGGCTCGCCCGCGCTCTCGAGACGATCGGTGGCGACCACGGTGCCGCCGCGCAGCGTTTGCACCTCGACGGGCCCGGTCAGCGCCGGCACCACCCCGCGCCAATAGCCGTGCTCGTCGTCCCACTCGACATCGACCTGCTGCCCGCCGACCGTCAAACGCACCTCGTCGGCCCGGGCGAAGCACAGGACCTCGGTAGGACCAGCCGCAGCGAAGTCGACCGACCGCGAGACCGGGTGGCTCCAGAACGACGTCTCCCCCTCGGTGAACGGCCGGACCACGAGATGGGCGAGCGGCTCATCCGACCACCAGCTGCGACGCAGATGCCACGTGTGCTTCGGGAAGCCGGCGAGGGTGAGCAGACCCGCACCCGACCCGTGGATGGGCCACCCATGGGCCTCGCCGAGATAGTCGATGCCGGTCCAGAGGAACTGGCCGGCGATGAACTCGTTGCCGGTGACGGCCTGCCAGTCGGCATATCGATGGGAGTTCTCGCTGCCCAGGAACGGCGTGCCAGGGAACCGACGGTGGTCGTCCTCGTACAGGTGCTCCTTGTAGTTGTATCCGACGACGTCGAGCGGTTCGAAGAGCCCGGTGCGGCTGGAGAGCTCAGGGAACGCCGCGGCCAGCGTCACCGGCCGGGTCCGATCGCTCTCGCGGACGATCCGCGCGAGGTTCCTGGCGATCGTCGTGAGGCGGCGGATGTCAGGACGGGTGGGGTCGTACACCCGCTCGGCATCCGGCTTGTTCGCGTCGTTGTTGCCGGTCATCTCGGTGAACAGCGGGCTCGCGTACGGGTCGTTCGGATAGTCGATCTCATTGCCGATGCTCCAGGCGATGATCGACGGATGGTTGCGACCGCCCTCGACCATCGAGGTCAGATCACGTCCGTGCCATTCGGGGAAGTCGGAGGCGTAGCCCTGGTGCCGCGGCGGGTAGACGTTGTGCCCCTGCCACCATTTGTTCTTCGCGTTCTCCCACTCGTCGAAAGCCTCGTCGATGACGTAGAACCCGAGAGCGTCGCACAGCGTGTACAGCTCCGGCGCATGCGGATTGTGCGCCATCCGCACGGCGTTGCAACCCATCTCCTTGAGGGCCAGGAGGCGCCGCAACCACACCTCGACCGGCACCGCGGTGCCGAGGCAGCCGGCGTCCTCATGCAGGCAGACGCCGGTGAGAATGCGCGCGTCGCCGTTGACCGAGAAGCCATGGTCGGGGTCGAAGCGGAAGGTGCGGATGCCGATCACCTCGTTGTACTGTGCCTCTCCCGATGCCGCGCCACCGGTCCACGAGATTGTCGTCGTGAGCCGCTGCAGGCGCGGGTCGTCGTCCGACCAGAGTTCCGGCTCCGCGATCCGCATGTCCGTCGAGGTCGACGAAGACGCACCGGGCGCGATCTCTGCGGACACCTCGGCGACATGGATCCGACCGGTCGTCAGGGAGGTGAGCTCGTGCCGCGCGTGCACGGCGACCTGCTCTGCCGTGCTGTTGATGATCGTCTGCTCGATGCGGATCGTCGCCTCAGCCGCATCCGCCGCCAGTGTGGTCACCACCGTGCCGTGTTCGCGCAGGTGCACCGGCTCGTGCACCTCGAGGTCGACGCGACGCGTGAGCCCCGAACCGTTGTACCAGCGGGAATCGGAGATGTCGGTGTGGTCGACGCGCACGCTGATCACCAGATCATCGTCGGTGGCGTAGGAGAGGATCTCGCTGACGTCGAATGAGAAGCGCGCATGCCCGGACGGACGGCGACCCAGGTGGTAGCCGTTGACCCACACCTCGGCGTTCTTGTAGACGCCGTGGAAGACGAGGCGCACCACGTTGTCTTCGCGCAGCCCGAGCCCTGCCGTGGGAACATGCGCCCGGTACCAGCCGACGCCCCCTGGCAGGTATCCGGTGCCGCTGGAGAACGTGGCGGAGAACTCCTCCTCGACGCTCCAGTCGTGCGGCACGGCGACCGCTCGCCATGGTGCGTCGTCGTACCGCTTCGCCCAGGCGTCCGGGTCGTCCGCTCGCGAGAAGAGCCACTGATCGATGGTCTGCGTGTGCACGGGGTGCTATTCCTCTTCCTGGTCGCTGGCGGGTGCGGATGCCGATATGTATCTCTGGAACACGCGGGCGAAGAGCGCGCCGCCCAGGAAGGCGATGCCGGCGAAGCCGATCATCAGCCAGAGCAGGCCCCACGCGGTGGCCTGCGGATAGTAGATGGTCACGATGACGCTGAGCGCGGTAAGGGCGGCGACGGTGAGCGGCGCGAGCGGATGCCGGATCGACATCCGCCGGGCGTTGCGCAGCACTTCGCCGATGCTGCCCTCGAAGCGAGCCACGTAGGGGAACACATAGAGCGCGGCCATCACGAACATGAACGCGAGCAGGTACCAGATCGCCATCAGCACGATCACGGCGATCGACGGGAGGGGGGCTGTGGTGACGACGTAGTACCAGGCGGCGAGCGCACTGCCGATGCCGGCGAGGATCAGCGCGAGCAGCGTCGACTGCTTGAGATTCCGGCGGAACGAGCGGAGGTAGTCGCCGACGATCGTGCGGTCCGTGTCGGTGGCGATCCGCATGCCCACGAAATTCAGTGCCGTGAGCGACGCGCCGATCGTGACGATGGGGAGCGATGTGAGAACGAACAGGACGTTCAGGATCATCAGATCCGCGATCCGCGTGAGGAATCGCATCAGCGTGGAATCCGGAGCGAGGATGCTGCTCGACATGTCGTCCCCCTCTTTCTGTGAGAGCTTCTGCGGGAGCCGGGCGGGCGAGATGGCCCCGCCCGCCCGGCTGTGGTGCCTGCTCAGCCCTCTCGGGCTTCGTCCCAGGCCTTGATCTGCGCTTCGACATCGGCCCTGGCGTCTTCGTAGCCGACGTCCTTGAGCTTCTGACGCATCTCGGCGATCGCCGCCGCCGGGTCGTCGAACTTGCCGTACTGCAGCTGCGGGATGTACTCGGAGAGCACTCCGCTCATGGCCGCAAGCGTCGATTCGATCGGCGTCTTGTCGACCACGAGCGTCGAGTACGGGTAGTCCTTGGCATCGGCGTCGAGCGCGTCGTAGATCTCGTCCTTGTTCGGCGCCTCGGACGTCCGCGGCAGCTCGAACTCGTCCATGCGTCCAGCCCAGAAGTTGGCGCCGAGACCGTCGGTCGACGAGTCGTAGCCCTCCGGGTAGCCGAGCTTGCCGTCGTCGGTCACGACGTAGTCGGTGCCCTCGATGCCGAAGTTGATCAGGTTGTACGCCTCTTCATCGTTGCGGAGGAGGTCGTAGACCTGCAGCGCCTTCTCCGGGTTCGACGAATTGGCGCTGACCGCCATCGCGCCGTGCGTCTTGATGTCGCGGAAGTAGTTGCCGTTCTCGGACCCGAAGGAGAACAGCTTCGGGTCGGAGCCCGGCTGCTTGGTCGTCATGTTGTCGACGATCTGCCCGACGAACGTCTGCGTGTGGTGCTGATCGGTCCCGGTCAGTCCGGCGTAGAGGAGCTCACGCGTGACGCCGTCGTAGTTCAGCGCGTCCTCACGCCACACGCCGATGTCGTTCCATTCCTTGGCGAGCTCGGCCGCGGCGAGCAGCTCGTCGCCCTCCATGTACCAGGAGGTGACATCGGTCTCGTCGCCCTCGGGCGTCTGGAACGGGAAGTAGTTGCCCGCGGTGATCTGCTGAATGGTCTGCAGGTCGGTGTGCCCCTGGAGGTATCCGGTGAGGGCGAACTCATTGGCGCCGGCGACGTCCCAGGGGTAGGCCTCCGGCTTGTTCGTCTTGATCCACTGGAAGTACGTCGTGAAGTCCTCGAACTTCGTGATCTCGCCGTTCGCGAAGCCGGCTTGAGCCGCCCAGTCTCCGCGGTAGAAGAAGCCGTGGTTGGTCCACTGCGTGTAGGCGTCCTCGGGAATGAAGTAGATCTGGTCGTCGTCGAGCTTGGTGAGCTCCCAGTCGCCTGCGGCATCCACCTGCTCCCATGTCTTCGGCGCGTTCTCCTTGAGCATGTCCTCGCTCAGCGGCAGGAAGGCGCCCTTCTTGGCGTTCTCCCACGCGTACAGCCAGTCGGTCGCGGTGGTGATGAGGTCGACGTTGTCGTCGCCGGAGAGGAGCTGGAGGTTGTACTGCGTCTGCCAGTCGGCCCACTCGACGTAGAACAGGTCGAGCTTCGCGTTCGCCTTCTCGACGAGCCGCTCATTGAGCTTGTCGAGCATGGCCTCGAGGCGACCGTTGGTGGGCTTGTCGCCGAGTACGAGCATGGTGATCTCGGTCGGCGCACCCCCCTCTTGGTCGCCGTCGCCACCGGTGCAGGCGGTCAGCGCGGTCGCGCTGATGCCGAGCGCGATCAGCGCTGCCGTGGACGTGATGATCCTTCTCTTCATGTGAGACTCCTTCGGCTCATATCTGTTGGTGCGGGTGGTGTTGCTGCGGGTAGGGGCGGGGATCAGCCCTTGACGGCGCCGACGGTGATGCCGCTGACGAAGTACTTCTGGACGAACGGGTAGACGAGCAGGATCGGGCCGGTCGCGACGACCGCGCTCGCCATCTTCAGGGTGTTGCTCGGCAGGTCGGTGATGCTGACGTTGGAACCGGCGACGGAGTTGCGCAGCGCGTTCGCCGTGTTGATCACGTTGTAGAGCTGGTACTGGAGCGGTTTGAACTCGACCGTGCTGCCGAGATACAGCGACGACAGATACCACTCGTTCCAGTAGCCGAGGGCGAGGAAGAGCCCGACGGTCGCGAGTGCGGGCTTCATCATCGGCAGCGTCAGCTGCCAGAAGATGCGGAAGTCGCCGGCGCCGTCGATCTTGCCCGACTCCACGATCTCGAAGGGCACGGTGCGCATGAAGCTCTTCATCAGGATGATGAGCCACGGCGTCATCAGCAGCGGCAGCCAGACGGCGAGATAGTTGCCGCGGAGATCGAGCGTGCGACCGATCCAGAGGAAGGTCGGCGCGAGACCGGCGGAGAACAGGGTGGTGAAGTAGATGAAGAAGGAGATCTGGTTGCGGAACCGGAAGTCCGGGCGCCAGAGGGCGTACCCGGTCATCGAGATGACGAGCAGTCCCACGGCGGTGCCGGTGACGGTCATGATGATCGTGACGACGTAGGACCCGATGATCTGACCCGGCGCCTTGAAGATGTACTCGTAGGCCGTGAAGGTGAAGCCTTTGGGAAGCAGTCCGAAGCCGGTCTTCATGATCTCGGACTCGCTGGAGAACGAGGCCGACACGATCAGCACGAACGGCAGCAGGCAGAACAGGGCGAACAGCGAGACCGTGACGTACGAGATGCCGCGCAGCAGGTAGTCGCCGCGTTCGAGCTTGATGGGCCTGCCGGCCGGCTTCCTGCCGCGCGGCTTGCGCCCGGCGAGGACGATCGCCTCGGTGGTCACAGGGTCGGAGATGACGGCGGGTGCGAGTTCAGAAGAGCGCATAGTCCTTGTTCATCCTTCGTACGATCCAGTTCGCCGTCATGACGATCGCGAACCCGAACAGCGACTGGTACAGCCCCACGGCGGTGGACGTCGTGAAGTTGTTCTGCGACATGACCATGCGGTAGACCGCGGTCTCGATGATGTCGGTGGTGGCGAAGAGTGCGGCGTTGTTGCCGACGAGGTTCCAGAACAGGCCGAAGTTGCCGTTCATGATGCCGCCGAGGGAGAACAGCAGCAGGATGATGAAAGTCGGCTTGAGGCTGGGCAGGATGACGTGGCGGATGCGCTGCCAGGCGGAGGCACCGTCGATGGATGCCGCCTCGATCAGCCCCTTGTCGATGCCCATGATGGCTGCGAAGTACACGATGGAGCCGTAGCCGGTGCTCTGCCAGAGCTGGACCAGGATGATGATCAGCGGCCAGGCGCCGGCGGTGCTGTAGATCTTGACCGGATCGCCGCCGGTCTGCACGATGAGGGCGTTGAGCGCGCCGGTGTCGTAGTTGAGCAGGTTGAAGGCGATGACGCCGACGAGGACGACCGAGATGAAGTAGGGCAGGAACATGACGCCCTGGCTGATCTTCTTGAAGTACTTCAGCCGCACCTCGTTGAGCATGATGGCGATCGCGATCTGCAGGATGTTGCCGAGCACGATGAATGCGACGTTGTACAGGATCGTGTTGCGGGTCAGCAGCCAGAGTTGACCGGACTTGAGCAGGAACTCGAAGTTCTTGAGTCCGACGAACGGGCTGCCGAAGATCCCGTCGTTGTAATTGAAGTTCGTGAACGCGATCCAGATACCGGGGAGCGGCGCGTAGCTGAAGAGCAGGAAGAACGCGATCGCCGGCAGGCACATGAACAGGAGCATCCTGTTCTGGATCATGCTCCGCCACACTGATGCGCGCGGTCGGGAGGTCTGCAACTGTGCCATCTTCGCCTCTCTGCGGGATGCCATCGCTTCGTCGTCGAAGCAATTCCAAGACTAAAACTAACCGTCGATGAAAGTCAACAGAAGAAAGTGACGGGCGGCGCCGGTTGACCGACTCCGCCCGTCAGGACAAGGATCAGCCGCAGTTCTTCGCGGCGTAACCCGCCGTCACCGTCGACTCTCCGACGGAGACGACGACCTCGTCGGCGGCGATCGAGGCCTTGCGCGTCGCGGCCACGGCAGAACCCTTCTCCCCTGCGCCCACCGCTTCGACGACCCTGCGCCCGAATGGCGTCTCGACGACGGCATCCACCGGTTCGGCGCCCGCATTGTGCACACTGGAGACGAGCTGCACCTTGCCGGCGATGCAGCGCGTGGAGACCGCCGGAACGAAGTCCGAGGACCGCGCCCCGACCGCCAGGACCGGGATCTTCAGGAACGACCCCGGTGTCGCGAACGTCATCCGGACGGCCGACGCGACGACCGCGTCGAACGAGATCGACGTCGGTGCGCCATTGGCGCTCGGCACGACGTTCTGCGCGCTCGTCGCATGCCAGCTGCCCTCGACATCGCGGTACTCGACCCCCACGGCGGTGATCGTCCCCTCGATGTTCGTGAAGCCGACGCTGTCGACGATGCGGGCCGCCGCCGGCTCGACGGTGAACGTCGCCGAGTCCTTCATGGTGCCGCCGGTCCAGGTCGACCAGGAGGTCGCGGCGCTGCCGTCACAGGCGTTCCGGGCAGGCATCGTCTCCCACTCGGTCTGCGAGAAGCTCGCCGACACGGCCGTGCCCTCAGCCGAGCAGATGTCCTCGACGCCGTCGGCGCCCCAGATCTGCACCTCCGAGATGGACTGCCAGGTGTTGGTCGCCGTCTTCAGCTGCAGGCGGACGCCGTTGGTCCGCGGCAACGCCGAGACGTCGAGCGCTGCGACGGGTGCGGTTGCCGTGGCATCCTGCGCCAATTCGACGCTCACGTCCGCCGAGACCCAGGCGCCCGACGCGTCGAGGTACTCGGCCGCGATCGTCGACGGCCAGGTCGCGCCCGCGCCGTCCTTGTACGTGTGCACGACGACCTCGTCGACGTCCTGCGCCAACGGCCACGAGAACGAGAGCCAGCCGGACTTCGGGTAGACGCCGCCGCCGACCCAGTCATCCCAGCCCTTGCCCTTGACGTTGCCGTCCACGACCGTGGGCGCGAGCGTCGGACGGCTGGATGCGGACACCGCCGACTCCGGCGCGAGATTCACGACCCCTGGGGTGGCGACCTCGATCGTCCGGGTGAAGGTGCGCCCAGCCGTGAACTGCGCGTCCGCCGGGAGCGTTCCGATGATCGCCTGCGTGCCGCGCTCAGTGAACGAGCTCGCGCTCCACTCCACGGCCACGTCGGTGGTCACACCACCGACGTCGACGGAGACAGTCGCCGGGAGGGCATCCGAGAAGTCCTCGCCGGGTTCGACGGTCTCGGGAAGGCCGTCTTCGACGACGCGCCAGATCTCGGTGCCCGTGCCCTTGTCATCCCAGTACGACGCGTCCCAGCCCGCAGCCCACCTGGTCGGATCCTCGGTGGCGGGGTTGCGCATCTCGGCACGACCGTTCTCGCCGATCGTGATCGGCAGCCACACGTATGTGGAGTCGGCAGCGCCGGAGTTCCAGCGATCGCCCATGTAGACGAAGCGGCCGCCGCCGAGGTCGAGCACGTTGGTCGACTGCGATCCGAACGACGTGCGCCGGGTGTCGCCGACGGACAGCAGCCCGTCGCCCCCTTCGGGAATCGCGTTGTAGGCCACGTTCTCGTAGACGTCGCCGGTCTCGACGCCGCGGATCCAGGTGCCGAGGATGCTGTCGGCCGTGTGGTACGTCTGCGGGTTCGGTGCCCACCCGGTCGCGCCGGATGCCACGGCGTAGTACTTGCCGCCGTGTTGGAAGAGCGCGGGCGCCTCGAGCATCCCGCATTCCTTCACGATCTGGAAGTCCTCGCCGCGCACCGGAGCGTCGGCGGTGCCGTCCGCGAACAGATACGGGTAGCGGCCGTCGTCGGAGTACTGTCCGGCGTTCGCCATGTCGACGTCGGTCGTGTGCGTGACGTTCGTGTACGACGCGTCGAGTTCGGCGACGTAGAGCGAGCGGTTCTCCTCGGACGAGTAGACGATGTACGCGGTGCCGTCGTCGTCCTGGAAGACCGTCATGTCGCGCGCCTGACCGGGAACTGCGGCCGAGATGCAGGCCTTGTAGTCGGTGCGGTTCGGCATCCGATAGACACCCGTCAGGCGGAAGGGACCCGTCGGGCTGTCGGAAACCGCGACTCCCGCCATCGATCGGGCGTACATGCTGCCGCCGGCCGAGGTCTGCCCGTCGGAGTGCCACCACAGCACCCATTTGCCCGTCGACTCGTTGAAGAGCACCTTGGGCCGCTCGAAGATCGTGGTGAGCTCGGCGGCGTCGTTGGTGTTGAGGTGGTAGTTCAGCGTGGAGATGCGCTCAGCCCGCGGCTGTCCGGCGTCGTCGACGGTGTCGTAGAGCGTGTCGAAGTACTCGGACTCGAGCTCGGCGGCGTCGGACACCGAGCGCAGCACGACGCCCTCGTCGGTCCAGTTGAGCGTGTCGTAGGACTTGTAGGCGTGCACGCCGGGGCTGCCATAGTAGCCGTTGCTGCGGTCTTCGCCGTACCAGTAGTAGACGGTGCGGTCATCCTCCTCACCGGTGACCACATCGCCTCCTTCGACACCGAGTTCCTGGGCGGAGACGACCGCGCCGCCGTGCGCCTGGATGTGGGCGCCGTTGTCGTCGAACCAGTACGGCTGGAAGTAGCTCGGCGATGCACTCCCCGGGTCCTGGATGCCGGGATAAGAGGTGTACGTCGCGGGGTCGCCGGTGGGAACGGCGGCCTGCGCCGAACCCACAGCCGAAACCGTCAGTACCGCAGCGGTGCAGACCGCCATGGCGACAGCCTTCGTTCTCTTCATAACCACTCCCTTGTGATCGAAGCTTCATCGCTCCGTGTGTTGACGTTAACGGTTGACGTCAACACACATCCAAGCAGGACGGGCACTCGCCGGGCAAGCCCTTTCCCGAATGCGTCTTCCTCAGGCGTCAGTCGCGGTGCCGCAGCAGCGCGGCGCCGTGCGGCTGGAGGGTCAGTCGCAGAGCGGCGCTGCCGGGAGCAACACCGCGCGCCGCGTCGCTCTGCACGGAGACCGGCTCGAGCACGACCGCGTGACCGCTCCAGAGCTCGGTGACCGTTCCCGATGCCGGGAAACCGATGTTCACGGCATCCAACACGGCCTCGAACGGCTCGTCGCCCAGGTTGAACGCTGCCGCGTACCGCTCGCCGGCCGGTCCGTCGGCGGCCCAGAGCACGAGTCGCCCTTCGCGGAACACCTCGCGGTTCCGCGAGGACTGCCTGATCACCGCGAGCGCCTCGGCGTTCTGGAACAGGGCGATCGTGGCGGGATCCGTGGACGGCAGATCGCCGCCGATCATCAGCGGCGAGCGCGCGATGATCCACAGCGTCATCAGCGAGATGCGCTCGTGCGGTGTCAGCCGGTCGTCGCGAGGCTCACCGCGTTCGGCACGGATACCGATGCGTCCGAGCGGGAGCATGTCACCGTCCGGCCAGCCGTGCTCGCCGGCGAACGGCGCCCATCGGGCGAAACGGGCGAAGTTCGCCGCGACGTCATCCCACGAGTCCCACAGGTCGTCGCAGATGCGCCACATGTCCGCATGCGCACGCAGGTGATCGAGCCGTTCGAGCGACAGGTCGCGCCCGGGCGAGAGGCTGAGCACGATGTCGCGGCCGGACCGGCGGATGGCCTCCGCATATGCCTCGATGTCGGCCGCCTGGTACGGCCAGAGCATGTCATCGGACTTGATGAAGTCGACACCCCACCCGGCATACAGTGCGAGGGTCGAGTCGTAGTAGGCCTGGGCCGCAGGGTGCGTGTGATCGATACCCACCATGTCGGGGTTCCACTCGCAGACGTTGGTCACGTCGGCGACATCGGCGGCCTGCGCATCCGTTCCGAGGATCGGGAGGTTCCGTGCGACCGCCCGGCGCGGGATGCCCCGCATCGTATGGATGCCGAAGCGGAGTCCCAGCGCGTGGATGCGGGCTGCAAGCGGGCCGAAGCCCGCCCCGCCCGCTGAGCTCGGAAATCGCACGGGGTCGGGGATCAGCCGTCCCCACTCGTCGAGCTCCAGCGGCGCATCCGCGTTGTAGCCGTGCGAGCGCGCGGCAGGATCGGACCAGTCGATGTCGACCACGACCGTGTCCCAGCCGTGGGCAAGCAGGTGTGCGGCCATGAACTCGGCGTTCGCGAGCACCTCCGCCTCGGTCACCGTGGTGCCGTAGCAGTCCCAGCTGTTCCACCCCATCGGCGGGGTCACCGTGCTCATAGCGCCCGGATGGTCCAGGAAGCGGAGTGCGTGTCTCCGGGCTCCAGCACGACCAGGTCGACCGCGGAGTTGAACGCATCGGGCGGGCAGGTCATCGGCTCGACGGCGAGGCCGATCCGGTGGATGGCGTCCTGCCCCGGGTTGTCGGCCGTGTGCACCTGCACCCACGGGCAGCGGTCATCCCAGGTCATCGCGACGCCGGTGCCGTCGGTTGCCGCCAGGCGGACCTCGGCGACGCCGTCGAAACGCGACAGCCCCGTGAACGCGTGGTCGATGAACACATCGCCGATCGCGCGGGGTGCCCGGAAGTCCCACTCCGGATGCTCCGCCACCGATTCCACGGAGACCGGACTCAGACGGTCGGGGGTCACCGTCAGCACCTCGGATGCCGGCAGCGTGAACGTCCAGTCATCCACCCGGCCGGGGCCTGCGACGAGATAGGGATGCGGTCCGGTGCCCCAGGGTGCGGCATCCGCCCCGAAGTTGCGCGCGGTGACCGTCTGCGTGAGGCCGCCGGAGTCGAGGCGGTACTCGGTCTCGACCTCGACACGGAACGGGTATCCGCTCTGCGGTTCGATGACCGCGGCGAGCACGACGCGGTCGTCCTCGACGACGCGGTCGGAGAACTCCGCCCACGACAGCAGCCCGTGCAGGGCCTGCCCCCGAGCCGGCTCGGTCAGCGACAGCTGGTGCTCGACGCCGCCGAACGTGTAGCGGCCGTCGACGATGCGGTTCGGCCATGGCGCAAGCGTCGTGCCTCGATACCCGGGGCGCACCTCGTCTGCCTCGAACGGCACGACGAGGTCGCGGCCGTCGAGCGTGAGCGCGCGCAGCGAGGCGCCGACACTCGCGATCACGGCCTCGTACCCGTGCGCCGCGATGCGCAGTTGACGCCCCGACCGCGACACCATCAGAAGCCCTGCGCCAGACGGTAGTACGCCTGGTTCCAGCGCACCTGCTTCTGGAACTCCGGCAGGGTCGTCGCGTCATCGATCACGAGCAGCTCGACTTCGGCCATCTCGGCGAAGTCGCGGAACGCCTCGATGCCGACCGCGGTCGACATGACCGTGTGGTGGGCGGCGCCGGCCGTCAGCCAGGCCGCCGCGCTGGTGTTGAAGTCGGGTGCGGGCTTCCATACCGCGCGACCGACCGGCAGCTTCGGCAGCGACGCGCGCGGAGGCACGTTCTCGACGATGTTCGCGGTGAGGCGGAACCGATCGCGCATGTCGCTGAGGGCGACGACGACGGCAGGGCCGGGGTCGGCCGTGAAGACCAGGCGCACCGGGTCGTCCTTGCCGCCGATGCCGAGCGGGTGGATCTCGAGCGTCGGCTTCGCCGTCGTGAGCGACGGAGAGACCTCGAGCATGTGCGCGCCGAGGATGAGCTCATCCCCCGGCGTCATGTCGTAGGTGTAGTCCTCCATGAGGCTCGCACCGCCGGGCAGGCCCGCTCCCATCACGTTCGCGACGCGCACGAGCACGGCCGTCTTCCAGTCGCCCTCCGCTCCGAAGCCATAGCCCTCCGCCATCAGGCGCTGCACGGCCAGTCCCGGCAGCTGCTTCAGGGCGCCGAGGTCTTCGAACGAGGTGGTGAAGGCGCCGAAACCGCCCTCCTCGAGGAACGAGCGCAGCCCGAGCTCGATCGCCGCGCCGTCGCGCAACGACTGGTGACGATCGCCGCCCTTGCGCAGCTCGGGGACGACCTCGTACAGCTCCTCATATTCGGCGACGAGGGCGTCGATGTCGGATTCGGATGCCGCCGCGACGGCATCGGCCAGATCGTTGACGCCCCACGTGTTCACCTGGACACCGAAGCGCAGTTCTGCTTCGGTCTTGTCGCCCTCGGTGACGGCGACGAAACGCATGTTGTCGCCGAAACGGGCGAGCTTCAGGGAGCGGGAGGCCGCGAGACCGGCTGCGGCGCGCTGCCAGGTAGCGAGTTCCTGTCGCACGCGCGGGTCGCTGGCGTGGCCGACGATCGTCTTGCGCGGCACGCCGAGACGCGTCTGGATGTACCCGAACTCGCGGTCGCCGTGCGCCGCCTGATTCAGGTTCATGAAGTCGAAGTCGATGTCAGCCCATGGGAGCTCGACGTTGGCCTGCGTGTGCAGGTGCGCGAGCGGCTTCTGCAGCGCGTCCAGGCCGGCGATCCACATCTTCGCCGGGCTGAAGGTGTGCATCCAGGCAACGAGACCGATCACCGAATCGTCGGCGTTCGCCTCGAGGGCGATCCGCTTGATGGCGGCGGAATCCGTCAGGACCGGCTTCCAGACGATCTTCACCGGGACCTCGCCGGCCGCGTCGAGGATGCCGGCGATCTCCTGCGACTGCGCGGCGACCTGGGCGAGCGTCTCCGGGCCGTACAGGTGCTGGCTTCCAGTGAGGAACCAGACCTCGTAGCCGTCGAGGGAGGTGGTGAGCGGAGTACGGGTCATGAATGGTCCTTCAGTGTTCTGGGTGGAGATCAGAGCGATGCGACGGCGGCGGCCTCGATGGCGAGGCCTCCACGGTAACGGTCGAGATACGAGGCGAATCCGGCGACGTCGGACGGGTCGGGATCGACGACGGCGAGAGATGCGCCGGCGAAGACCTGCTGGTCGAGGTACGTCCCGAGGTCGGCAGACTCGGCGTGCGCGAGGTACGACGCCAGCACGGCGATGCCCCACGCTCCGCCCTCGGCGGCGAGTTCGCCCACAGCGACGGGAGCATCGAGTGCTCCCGCCAGGAACCGCTGCGCGACGCCGGCGGTGCGGAACATGCCCCCGTGCGCGAACATGCGGTCAAGACCCACGCCCTCGGCCGCGAGCACCTGCATGCCGAGAGCGAGCGTGCCGAAGACGCCGTAGAGCTGCGCGCGCATGAAGTTCGCCAGAGTGAAGGCGCTGTCGGGCGTGCGCACGAACAGCGGGCGCCCCTCGGCGAGACCGGCGATCGGCTCACCGGCGAGATGGTTGTAAGCGAGCAGCCCACCGGCATCCGCTTCGCCGAGCAGCGCCTCACGGAACAGCGCGTCGAACACGGCGTCGTCGTTCAGCGGGTGGCCGGCCGCTGCCGAGAAACGGGTGAAGAGACCGGCCCAGGCAGCGAGCTCACTCGCGCCGTTGTTGCAGTGCACCATCGCCACCGGGTCGCCGGCCGGCGTCGTCACGAGGTCGAGCTCGTGGTGGACATTCGCGAGCGGATGCTCCAGCACGACCATCGCGAAGATGCTGGTACCGGCGGAGACGTTGCCGGTGCGGGGAGCGACGGAGTTGGTCGCGACCATGCCGGTGCCGGCATCGCCCTCGGGCGGGCAGAGCGGGATGCCAGGCTTCAGGGCGCCGGTCGGATCGAGGAGTCTCGCACCATCGGGTGTGAGCGTTCCGGCCGCGGCACCGGCGGGGAGCACAGCCGGGAGCAGGCGGATGACCGGGGCGGGCATGCGGTCACCGACGAGGGCGTCGTATGCGGTGAGCATCCGCTCGTCATAGTCGCCCGTCGCGGAATCGATCGGGAACATGCCGGACGCGTCGCCCACGCCGAGCACGCGCTCGCCGGTGAGCTTCCAGTGCACGTAACCGGCGAGGGTGGTGACGAAGTCGAGCTGCGGCACGTGCGCCTCGCCGTCGACCACGGCCTGATGCAGGTGAGCGATCGACCAGCGCAGCGGGATGTTGACGCCCAGCAGCTCGGTGAGCTCGGTGGCCGCGACCCCGGTGTTCGTGTTCCGCCAGGTGCGGAACGGCACCAGCTGCTCACCCGCATCGTCGAAGGCGAGGTAGCCGTGCATCATCGCCGAGATGCCGATGGCCCCGAACGAGTCGGGGCGGATGCCGAAGCGATCGTGCGCGTCGGCGACGAGGTCGGCGAGCGCCGCCTGCACCCCCTGCCAGACCTCCTCGAGCGCGTAGGTCCAGAGGCCGTCCTCGAGTTTGTTCTCCCACGCGAAGGATCCCGTGGCGAGCACCTCGGTGGCATCCGCGCCGATCAGGCATGCCTTGATGCGGGTCGAGCCGAGTTCGATGCCGAGGCTGGTGCGACCGGTGAGGAGGTCGTCGCGGCCGCTCATCGGCGGGTGTCCGAGTTCTGGCCGTACACATTCTGGTACCGGTTGTAGAGGCTGTCGATCGCCTCCTGCGGGATCGGGATGAGCGGACCGGCCTCCCGCGCGTGGTGCACGGTGCGGGCGACGTCTTCGACCATGACGGCCGCCTTCACCGCATCCTTCGCGTTCACGCCGATCGTGAACGGTCCGTGGTTCTGCATGAGCACCGCGCGGCTGCGGTGCCCATGCAGGGTCTGTACGATCCCGCGGCCGATCGAATCGTCGCCGATGATCGCGAAGGGGCCGACCGGAATGGGCCCGCCGAACTCGTCGGCCATGGCCGTGATCACGCAGGGGATCTCCTCGCCGCGCGCTGCCCAGGCGACCGCATAGGTCGAGTGCGTGTGCACGACGCCGCCGACCTCCGGCATGTTCCGGTACACGTAGGCGTGCGCCGCGGTGTCGCTGGATGGCGAACGGTCGCTGCCAGGCGTGCCGGGGATGACGTTGCCGTCGAGGTCGCAGAGGATCATGTTCGCCGGCGTCAGGTCGTCGTAGGAGACGCCGGACGGCTTGATCACGAACAGGTCGGCGCCGGGAACGCGGCCGGAGACGTTGCCGCCCGTCCAGACGACGAGGCCGTACCGGACCAGTTCGCTGTGCAGACGTGCGACATCGGCCCGCACGGCCTGGATCGATGCGTCGATCTCGGTGGAGAAGACGGGGGCTTCGTTGCTCACGGGTACCTCTGGTTCGTCGGCGATCACTGTGACCGGTCACAGTAGTGTGTCACGGAGCCCGCCGACCGTCAAGACGACGGACGCGGTTCAGGCGCGCGGCGGAGCCACCGAGTCGCGCACGATCAGCTCGGGGGCGACGGGGGCGAGGTCGGATGCCGGAGCATCTGCCCCTCCGACGACGGCGGCGACCGCACGGCGCGCGAGCTCGTCGAAGTCCTGGCGGACGGTGGTGAGCCGGGGCCAGTAGTACGCGGCATCCGGCACGTCATCGAACCCCACCACACTGAGATCGCGCGGCACGGCGAGACCGATCTCCTGAAGGCCGCCGAGCAGCCCCAGCGCCATCTGGTCGTTCGCGGCGAAGACCGCGGTGACGCCGGAATCCCGCAGCGCCGGCACGGCGGCATAGCCGGATCCCGCAGACCAATCCCCCGCGATGACCGGTCCGATCGGCAGTCCCCGCGCGGCCAGCTCGGCGGCATAGCCGTCAGCGCGCGACTCGGCCTCGAGCCAGTCCGCTGGACCGGCGAGATGCGCGATGCGGGTATGTCCGGCGTCCGCCAGCGCGGCGACCGCGAGTCGCGCTCCGGCCGCCTGGTCGACGGAGAGACCGCGTGCACCGCGCCCCGCCGAGTGCAGGGTGACCACCGGCACGCCGGTGCGGAGCGCGTCGAGCACCTCGAGGGTCCGCGCGTGCGGGGCGACCACGACGATGCCCTCGACTCCCTGGGCGATCAGATGGTCGACGGCGGCGACCACCGCCCCGGCATCCCCGGCGTCGGCGAACGCAGCGCTCACCCAGTACCCGGCCCCGCGAGCGGAAGCCTCGATGGCGGCGATGCTGCGCGACGGTCCGTACTGCAGCGCATCCGATGCCAGCACGCCGAGCGTGCGCGAGCGTCGGGTGCCCAATGCTCTGGCGGCGTTGTTCATCCGGTAGCCGAGCTCGGCCATGGCGGCGAGCACGCGCTCCTTGGTGTCGGCTGCGACCTCGGGATGGTCGTTCAACACCCGCGAGACCGTCTGCCGGGAGACGCCGGCGAGCGCCGCGACATCGCGTACGCCGACGGTGCGGCCGGGGGTGCTGCGGGACTCACTCACGCCGTTGAGTGTATGACCCCGCGCCCCGGCCGCGCGCCTTCGTGCCACTCTGGTGACATGCGCATCGCTCTCACTGGCTCATCCGGCAAGCTCGGTCGCGTCGTCGCACGCGAACTGCGGTCGAACGGCTACGAGGTCATCGGCATGGACCTCTCCGGCCCGCGAGGAGCCGGCTTCGTGCAGGTCGATCTGACGGATTACGGCCAGGTCATCGACGCTTTCACCGCCGTCGGCGATCGTCACGACGGCATCGACGCCGTCGTGCATCTCGGCGCGATCCCCGCCCCGGGCATCCGCAGCGATGTCGCGACGTTCCACAACAACATGCCGGCGACGTTCAACGTGTTCTGGGCAGCGGTGCGCCTCGGCATCCGTCGCATCGTGTACGCCTCGAGCGAGACCGTGCTCGGGCTGCCGTTCGACGTGCCGCCCCCGTACATCCCCGTCGACGAGGAGTATCCGGCCCGCCCCGAGTCGGTGTACTCGCTCGTGAAGACACTCGAGGAGCAGCTCGCATCGGAGCTGGTCCGCTGGCACCCCGATCTCTCGATCACGGCCCTGCGATTCTCGAACGTGATGGACCCGGAGGACTACGCGGAGTTCCCCGACTTCGACGCCGATGCCCTGCGCCGCAAGTGGAACCTCTGGGGCTACATCGACGGGCGTGACGGCGCGCAGGCCGTGCAGCGCGCGCTCGAGGTGGCCGCACCCGGCTTCGACCGGTTCATCATCGCCGCAGCGGACACTGTGATGTCGCGGCCGAACGCCGAGCTGATCGCCGAAGTGTTCCCCGGCGTGCCGGTGACCCGCGAGGTCGGACCGCACGAGACGCTGCTCTCGATCGAGAAGGCGAGGAGCGTGCTCGGTTTCGAGCCGCGGCATTCCTGGCGCGACCACGGGTGAACCGCCCCGGCTACGCGCACGCGGGCCGGGGCGGACTCATCGCTTTCGCTGTCTGCGCTACTCCTTCTTGCGCGTCACCGCGCGCTGCAGCAGCACGAAGACGAGCAGGATGCCGCCCGTGATGATCGTCGTCATCTCCGGGGGGATCCCGCCGTCGCGCGTGATCAGCACGTTCATGAGCCCGAGGACCAGCGCGCCGATGACCGAGCCGAGCACGTAGCCGTAGGCGCCGGTCAGCAGCGTGCCGCCGATGACCGCCGCGGCGATCGCGTCGAGCTCCCAGCCGATGCCCGTGATGTTCTGCGCCGTGCCGAGGCGGGCCGTGTAGAGGACGGCGGCGAGACCGGCGAGGGCGCCGCTGATGACGTAGACGAGAACCTTGGTGCGCTGCACCGACAGGCCCATCAGCAGGGCGGAGCTCTCGGAGCCGCCGATCGCGTAGACCGTGCGCCCGGTGCGGGTGCGGTGCAGGACGAAGAACGCTGCGAGGACGACGATGACCGCGATGATGACGGCCGGCGTGATCACCAGGTCGTTCACCTTCGGGCCGTCGACGACCTTGAGCTGGACGCCGATCCAACGGATCGGGGAGTCCTCGCCGAGACGCTCCGGCTTGGTGCTCAGCAGCGATGCCAGGCCGCGCCCGAGGAACATCATCGCCAGCGTGGCGATGAACGGCTGCACGTTGAAGTACCGGATCAGCACGCCGGACACCACGCCGAAGAGCGCGCCGATGCCGACCATCACGACCATCACCGCGATCGCGTTCCACCCTGCGTTGGCCAGCATCACGCCGGCCACCGAGGAGAACGCGATGATCGAGCCCACGGACAGGTCGATGCCGCCGGTGATGATGACGAACGTCAGAGCCACGGCGAGCACGATCAGGTGCGCGTTGTTGATGAGCAGGTTCGACAGGGTGCTCGCCTGGAGGATGCGCCCATAGGCCACCTCGCCGTAGACGACCATGCCGACGAAGATCACGACGGAGGCGATCGTCGGCAGGACAGAAGGGTTCGCCTGGATCATCCGGCGCACCCGGTCCAGGATGGCCACAGGTTCGTCGCGCACGCGTGCCGCGGTCAGGGCGGTCATGCCTGCACCTCCTCTTTCATGGTCTTCAGCTCTGATGCTGCCGGTTTCTCCCGCCGACGCGTGCGGAACCAGCTGCGAACGCGCTCGGACTGCAGCAGGCAGAGCACGACGATCACGATCGCCTTGAACGCGGGTGTCGCCGACGAGGAGACGCCCAGGAACAGCACGGTCTTGTCGAGGGTCGCGATGAGCAGGGCGCCGACGAATGCCCCGCTGAGCGAGAACTTTCCGCCGGCCAAGGATGCTCCGCCGATCACGACCGCGAGGATCGCGTCGAGCTCCAGCTGGTAGCCGGTGCGGGAGATGTCGACGGTCATCACACTGCCGACCGACATGATGCCGGCGATCCCGGCGAGGATGCCACTCAGGATGTAGGTGGTCAGCAGCAGGCCCTTGGGCTTGATGCCCGCCATCCGGCTGGCCTTGGGGTTGATGCCGATCGCTTCGATCATCAGACCGAGGGCGCTGCGCCGCACGACCCAGCCGACGACGAGGACGATCAGGACGGCGAGGATGAACACGACGGGGATGCCGATGAGGTAGCCGTTCGAGATCCACCGGAACGGATCGTTGGATGCCGCGGTGTTCTGCCCACCGGTGATCACCTTCGCGATTCCGCGGCCGGCGAGCATCAGCACGAGCGTGGCGATGAAGGGTTGCAGTCCGACGTACGCCACCAGCACACCGTTGACGGCGCCCAGGATGGCGGTGATCAGCAGCGCGAGACCGGCGGCGGCGAATGCGACCCCCACCGACCCAGAGTCGCCGGCGGCGTTGAGGAACTCCATCGACACGGCACCGGCGACGGCCATCAGCGATCCGACCGAGAGGTCGATGCCGCCGGTGGCGATGACCAGCGACATCCCGATCGCGATCATCATGATGGGCGCCGCCTGGCGCAGGATGTCGATGAGGTTTCCGACGAGGTTGCCGTTGTTGGGGTTGACCGACATCGCGAGGTACGCGGGGTCCTTCACCACGTTCAGCGCGAGCAGCGCGAGGATCGCGACGATCCCCCAGAAGAACGGCTTGTGGATGAGTTCACGCCAGAGCGACGTGCGAGATGCGGCGGTCATCGCGCCTCCTCCTTCTCGGTGATGTGGGCGATCGTATCGGGTGCCGCGCCGTCGGTCTCCTCGAGGGTCTCAGCGGCCGCATCCACCCCGTGGGCGGCGATCACGTCGACGATCTCCTGCGCGGTGATCTCCGGGCCGTTCTGGATCTCGCCGATCTTGCGATGGTCCTTGAGGACGACGATGCGCTCGGAGAGGCGCACGACCTCCTCGAGTTCGGAGGAGATGAACACGACGGCCACGCCTTCCTCGGCGAGCATCGCGACGGCCTCCTGGATCTCGGCCTTCGCGCCCACGTCGATTCCTCTGGTGGGCTCGTCGAGGATCAATAGGTCGGGCTTCGTGGCGAGCCAGCGACCGAGCAGCACCTTCTGCTGGTTGCCGCCGGAGAGGTTCTTGATCATGCGTTCCGGGTCGGCCGGGCGCACGTTGAGTTCAGCGATGTACTTTTCGACGATCGCGTCCTGCTCCTTGCGCGACATGGGCCGCGCCCAGCCGCGTTCGGCCTGGACGGCGAGGATGATGTTCTCGCGAACGGTGAGATCGCCGATGATGCCCTCGTCGCGGCGGTTCTCGGTGGAGAACGCGATGCGCCGGGCGAGCGCTTCGGCAGGCGACTTCAGATCGGCCTTCGCGCCCTTGACCGTGATCGTGCCCTCGTCGGGGCGGTCGGCGCCGTAGAGGAGCCGGGCGAGCTCGGTCCGGCCCGAGCCGAGCAGGCCGGCGAAGCCGACCACCTCTCCCGGGCGGATCTCGAGGTCCGTCGCTTCGACAGCACCGCGGCGGGCGATGCCGGATGCCGAGAGCACCGGCTTCTCTCCCGCTTCGCGCGGTGCGCGGCGGCGGTTGCCGCCCAGCGACTTGAGGGTGTCGAGGTCCTTGCCGATCATCGTCGAGATGAGCGCATGCCGATCGAGATCGCGCGTGAGGTACTCGCCCTCGTACCGTCCGTTGCGCAGCACCGTGAGCCGGTCGCTGATCGCATAGATCTGGTCGAGGAAGTGCGAGACGAAGAGGATGGCGACGCCCTGATCGCGCAGGGTCCGCATGACGGTGAAGAGGCCTTCGACCTCGGCGGCGTCGAGGCTCGAGGTGGGCTCGTCGAGGATCAGCACCTTGGCCTTGATCGCCATCGCGCGGCTGATCGCGACGAGTTGCTGAAGGGCGATCGAGAGCGTCGAGAGCGGCTTGTGCGTGTCGAGGTGCTCGAGACCGAGACGCGTGAGGGCCTCGGTCGCCGCGCGGTGGGTCGCACGCCAGTTGATGCCGAACGGGCCGCGGATCTCGTGTCCGAGCATCACGTTCTCGCCGATCGACAGGTTCGGCGCGAGGTTGACCTCCTGGTAGACCGTCGAGATGCCGGCCTCCTGCGCATCTGCCGTGCCCGCGAAGCTTCGTTCGCCGCCGGCGACGACGATCGAGCCGGCATCGATCCGGTACACACCGGTGAGCGCCTTGATCAGGGTCGACTTGCCGGCGCCGTTCTCGCCCATGAGCGCGTGGACCTCGCCCTGGAAAAGCCGGAAGTCGACGCCGTCGAGGGCTTTGACGCCGGGGAACTCGATGGAGATCCCGCGCATCTCGACGATGGGGAGTTCTTCGTTCATCGCTGACTCTCAGTTTCGAAGATGGTGTTGCCCGGGTGGCGGACGCGCCGCCACCCGGGCCGGTCGCCGGATCGCTCCGGCGGAGTGATCAGTACTTGCGGTCCGCCAGGACGGCCTTGGCCGCCTCGGCCGAGTCGAACTCCTCGCTCGGGACGACGATGTAGGAATCGACCTTCTCGCCGGCGAGAGCCTTCTCGACGACCTCGAGGGCGGTCTCCCCGAACAGCGGGTTGTACTCGTGCACGTAGCTGAGCTGGCCGTCGGCGAGCGCCGTCATGGCGTTCTTGGTGCCGTCGATCGTGGCGATCTTGACGTCCTTGCCCACGACCAGGCCCGCTTCTTCAGCTGCCTGTGCGGCGCCGAGGCCCATCTCGTCGTTCTGGGCGAACACGAGCTGGATGTTGTTGTTGTTGGCCTTCAGCATCGTCTCGAAGACGCTCTTGCCCTCTTCGGCAGACCAGTTCGCGGTCTGCGCGTCGAGCTTGGTCAGCTTCGTGTCTCCGAGGCCCTCGTCGAAGCCCTTGTTGCGCTCGTTGACGACGCCGACGCCGGCCGGGCCCTCGAGGACGACGTAGTTGCCGCCATCGGGGAAGGTGGCTGCAGCCCAGGCGCCGACCTCCTTGGCGACCTCGACGTTGTCGGGGGCGATGCGGGTGACGTAGAGGCTGTCGTCATCGGGCTCGATGCCGCGGTCGAGCAGGATGACCGGGATCTCGGCCTCCTGCGCACGCTTGAGCGAGTCCTCCCAGCCGGACGCCTCGGTGGCGGACAGCAGGATGACGTCGACGCCCTCGTCGACGAAAGACGTGAATGCGTCGATCTGCGACTTCTGGTCGAGGTTGGTGGCTGGTGCGTACTTGAGCTCGTATCCGGCGTCCTCGGTGAAGGTGTCCTGGATGTTCTGCTCGTTCGCCTCGCGCCATGCTCCCTCGGGGCCGACGGCGACGAAGCCGACGGTGGTCAGCTCACCGGAGCCGCCTCCGTTGCCCTCTTCCGGGGCCGCGGTCGAGCAAGCGGCAAGACCCAATGCGAGCGCGCCGACTGCGGCCAGCCCCAGTGCGGTGCGGATGCGCGTGTTCACGGACATGTTCTCCTCCTTGAGAGGCCGGGGTTCTCCCCCGGCAAGCGTGCGGACCGACGTGGTCCCCTGCGTGATTGCAGGACGCCTGGTCGAGCGCCCTGCCGCGATGTTACCGGGAACAATTCGTGGAACACAACATTTCTCGCAAAGTTCTTTCAAAGTCGCGGCCGCGTTCTCGTTACCGGTCACAGTCCAGTCACGATTCGTCGGTCGATCCCCTGTCTGCGGCGATCATCTCGACGACCGTGTCGACGGTCACCCCGGGGCCGTTGCTCAGCTCGCCGATCTTCTCCCGGTCCTTCAGCACGATGATGCGATCGCTCAAGCGCACGACCTCTTCGAGTTCGGAGGAGATGAATACCACCGCCACGCCGTCGCCGGCGAGCTGTGTGATCCGGCGCTGGATGTCGAGCTTCGCGGCGATGTCGATGCCGCGCGTCGGCTCGTCGAGGATCAGCACGTGCGGGCGCACCGCGAGGGCGCGGGCCAGCAGAACCTTCTGCTGGGTACCACCGGAGAGCAGCTTCACCGGCCGATCGAGGTCGGCGGGGTCCAGGTGCAACGCCTCCACGTAGGTGTCGATCAGCGTCGCGGCCTCCGACGGCGACAACGGTCGCGACCAGCCGCGCAGCGCCTGCAGCGACAGCACGATGTTCTCGCGCGCCGTGAGCTCGCCGATCAGCCCCTGCGTGCGGCGGCTCTCGGCGGTCATCGCGATGCGGTGCCGCAGCGCCGTCGAGGGACTGCGCATGTCGACTTTCGCGCCGTCGACCCATATCTCGCCGCTGTCCGCCCGGACGGATCCGCTCAGCAGGGAGGCCAGCTCGGTCCGTCCGGAGCCGCGCAGCCCCGCGAGGCCGACGATCTCGCCGCGCTGCACCTCGACATCCATCCGGTCCAGTTCGCCACGTCGTCCCAGATCCGTCGCCTGCAGCACGGGTGTGGCGTCCGAGGCGTAGTGGTGGGCCTTGCGCTCCGACTTCAGCGCTCGCAGGCTCTCGATGTCCTTGCCGAGCATCTGCGAGATGAGGTCGGCGCGCTCGAGGTCGCGGGTCGCGTGCTCCCCGATCCAGCGCCCTCCGCGCAGCACCGTCATCCGATCGCTGATCGCGAAGGCCTGCTCGAGGAAATGCGAGACGAAGAGGATCGCGACCCCGCGCTCCCGAAGGCCCCGGATCACGCGCATCAGGATGGCGACTTCGGCCTGATCGAGGCTTGAGGTGGGTTCGTCGAGCACGAGCACCCTGGGGTCGTCGACGACGGCGCGCGCAAGCGCCACGAGCTGCTTCTGCGCCGGCGAGAGCATCGACAACGGAGTCTTCGGGTCGAGGTCGTCGAGGCCGAGCCGTGCCAATGCGGCAGCCGCATCCGCTCTCGTCCGGCGCCAGTCGATGCCGAACATGCCGCGGCGCTCGCGCCCCAGCATGACGTTCTCACCGACACTCAGGTTCGGGCTCAGCTGCGTCTCCTGGAAGACGGTCGCGATCCCCGCGGCACGGGCATCGGCCACACCCGCGAAGCGGCGCTGCTCACCGGCGACGCTGACCGTTCCGGTCACCGGTGCGCAGGTACCGGTGAGGACGGCGATCAGCGTGGACTTGCCTGCGCCGTTCTCCCCCATCAGCGCGTGCACCTCGCCGGGGAACAGCCGGAAGTCGACATCGTCGAGAGCGCGCACCCCGGGGAAATCCACGGTGATTCCTTCGAGCTCGACCAGCGGCTGCGGGTCGGGGAGCGCCATCAGCGCACCTCCCGCGGCGCGGCAGACGACGCCCGCGGCACGAGTTCGGTCGGGATGCGGGTCAGCGGCGGGATCTCGCGCTCCTCCATCGCAGCGCGGAGCATCTCGACGACGGCGCCGCCCAGCGCGTGGAAGTCCTGGCGCACGGTCGTCAGCGGCGGCAGGAAGTGGCGCGCCAGCGGCACATCATCGAAGCCGACGATGCTGAGGTCCTTCGGCACCTCGAATCCCTTGTCATGCAGTCCGTGGATCAGCCCGATCGCCATGTCGTCGTTGGCCACGAAGATCGCGGTGTAGTCGGGGAGGCGGTTCAGTCCCATGGCGAAGTCGTAGGCGAAGTCGGCGGTCCAATCGCCGACCACGATCGGTCGCTCCCGGATACCCCAGGACTTCGCCCTGGAGTGGAAGGCGCGTTCTCTGGCCCGAGCGTCCAGCCAATCCAGGGGGCCGGCGAGGTGCAGGATGTCGCGATGCCCGAGCGAGACGAGGTGGTCGACGACGAGCGTCGTGCCGGCGTGCTGGTCGATCGATACCGTCAGGAACGTGGGGTCGGCATCCGCCTTCACCACGAGCATCGGCACGCTGAGCGAGATCCTGCGCAACGCGGCCACCGACGACGATCGCGGCGCAATCACGCACAGCGCGTCGACGCCCTGCGTGACGAGGTTGTCGACGGCATCCTGCGGGGTGAGCGCATCGCCCTCGTGCAGCGCGACCGCTGTGACCGAGTACCCGGCGGCCCTGGCGGCGAGTTCGACGGCCCGGAGGATGCTGGTCGGACCGAAGGCCACCGGACTCTCGATGATGACGCCGATGCGCCTGGTGCGCTGAGTCGCAAGCGCGCGGGCGACGAGGTTGGGACGGTAGTCGAGCTCTTCGATGGCCTCGAGCACGCGCCGTTTGGTGTCCGGTTTGATGTTCGGGTGATCGTTCAGCACCCGCGAGACGGTCATGTGCGAGACGCCGGCGATCACCGCCACCTGGCGGATATTGGGCTTGTCCGAGCCGACGTTCACCATGCGCACCTCCGTCGGCCCCGCCTTCGATGATGTTACCGAGAACAGCTCCGGCGGCGCAATCGATGCGCAGAAGGACCCGGGCATTGCCCGGATCCTTCTGCACGTCAGAGCGTCAGAGCATCAGCCGCATGCGGCCGCCTCGGTGTCGACCTGCCGCTGCACCTGCACCTGTTCGCCGCCGACCGTGGCCGTGGCCTCGACCGTCACCTCGCCGGCCGGGATGGTCGCCGCGCGGGTGTTGATCGCGGCAGACTTTCCGGCATCCGGCAGCACCGTGCCGAGATCACGACGCCCGAAGTCGGACACCGCGGTGAAAGCGATCCCCACCGCATCCTCGTTCACCACCCGTACGGTCTGGGTCAGGTTCTTGCCCGCGACGCAGCGCGTGGTCACCTCGACCGAGAACTCCAGCGACGCGGCGGCCGTGAAGGACCAGTTGTCCACTTCGACGAGATCGGCCGTCGCTTCGGCACCCTCCGGACCGGCGAACACGAAGAACACGTCATGCTCTCCGGTGGCTCCCGTCACGGCCGCCTGCACACTCGTCCACTCACCGACGGTGCCGCCGACAGGGATCTCGGCGATGACCGGACCGTCGACGTCATCCAGGCGCACCTGGATGCTGCCGCCGGCGACGAGCGGCTTCACCGTGGCCGAGACCGTCGCGGCGCCTGCCCCGAAGTCGACTCCGGCGATTCCGGCGAAGTCCCCGTCATCGATGGCGGAAAGCATCATGTTGCCGCCGCCGTTGTGCTTCGGGAACTCCACCGAGGCGGCATCCGTCTTCGCCGTGCTGATTCCGCGCTGCCACGCCAGGGTCTCGGCCTCGAAGGTGCGATACGGATCGAAGCTCTCGACCTGCTCGACGCCGGCCCGGGTTCCGGTGACCGGCTTGATCGTGCCGTCCGCGTTGAACTCGAGCTTGTCGATGTGCACGGAGCGGTAACCCTGAGTCGCACCCGGCGTTCCCAGCGCCGCCGCCCATGCCGCACCCCTGGTTTGGGCGTGGTAGGTGAAGTACGTGCCGCCCTTGTAGTCGAACATGTCGGAGTGGTTGTTGCCCCCGTTGCCTGCGCCGAAGAAGGTCGAGGGGTTCTGGAATGCCACGCCCGCGTACTGTGCGGCCGTGAGATCCATCGGGTCATCGGTCATCATGTACGCGATCGCGCCCCGCGACGGGTACGCCCCCGGCACCTCGTTGACCTGGAAGTTCGACGAGTACGAGTAGTAGTACTTGCCGTCGTGCTTGAACATGCTCGAGGCCTCGAACATCCCGGGCCCGTCGATCTCGACCGGGTCGCCGTCGAGGGTGACCATGTCGTCCTTCAGCTTGACCACTCTGGTCGACTTCGGGTTCTGCGGTCCCTGCACGTTTGGTGAGGTGCCGATCTGCGAGTTGCCGCCGAAGTACAGGTAGCCCTGTCCGTCGTCGTCGATGAACACCTCGGGGTCGAACAGCCACATCCCGGCCGGGAATCCGCCGCCGGCGATGTACTCAGGCGACACGGTGTCCGGGATGATCTTCTTCCCGAGCGGGTCCTCCCACGGCCCGAGCGGCGAACCGCCGACGACCACGGCCGTTCCTGTTCCGCTGTCGCAGAAGTACAGGTAGACCTTGCCGTCCTTCTCGATCGCGGCCGGTGCCCAGGAGTTCCGGCTCCACGGCGCCGCGCCGCCTTCACGCGCGACGGGAACCGTGCCGTGATCGACCCAGTTGACCATGTCACTGGTGGACATCACGTTCAGCCGGGTGATCCCGCCGTAGCCATTGGACTGCGTCGGCAGTCCGTTCGCGTCCTTGCTGTTCAGGTCGTACTGCTGCGTGTCGTCCGTCGAGTAGATGTACAGGCGACCGTCGTAGACGAGGTGGTGCGGATCGGCGCCGAACTTGTGGCCGACCAGCGGGTTGTGGTCGCCGATCGGCTTGGTCTGCACGTTCTCCAGGCCTGCGAAGTCGGGCCCTTCCGGCGCGTCGGCGATCTTGATGAGAGAGACCTCGTCGACGCTGAACGCCTGCAGCGCGCTGGAGCCCCACGGCGTCTCGACGAAGAGCCAGTCCGCGGCGACGTGCTTCGCCTCGGCGGTGAACTCCCGCGAGAAGCTGCCCCACTCACCCTTGGTGAAAGTCTGGCCATAGTCGGCGCAGCCGTTGAAGTTCGCCGGGCAGAACGTGAAGTTGAACTGCTGCGTGGCGTTGCCCTCGTCGAACTTCAGCTTTCCGGTCAACCGGTACACGGCGCCGAGCTCGATCTTGCCGGTGACACTGGCGAAGGGACCGGACTGGGTGTTCGCGCGGGCCGTCGCCTGCAATGAGTGCGCACCGCTCGCGGCATCCTCGCTCAATGCCAGCGTTCCCCCGCGCGGAGCGCTCCAACCGGCGAAGTCGCTGACGAAGCGGCCATCCGGCAGCAGGTTCCCCGGTACGGCCGGCGGGTCGGCCACGGCCGTCACGACGGCGCCGGCTGCCGGCACGATGCCGGAGAGCACGCCGCTCTCGACGATGCCGGCAGGTGCGGTGTACACCGCGCTGCTGCCGAACGCCGCCATCGGCGATGCGACGAGTGCGGCGGCGCCCACCAGCGCCGTGGCGAGTCGGATCGACCTGCCTCGCGCCCGTCCGGTATGCGGCGCCGTCCTGGCGCCGTCGATGATCTTCTTCATGCGGTCTCCTCTTCGAGATGCGGCGCGAGACGCCGACAGCTCGGATGTTACCGGTATCAGAAAACGAGGAGCAACGGTTTCGAAAAGCCTTGACAGCGCTCGCGTGCGGTGCTCAGGCGCGCGGCGGCGCCGACGAGGCACGCACAACGAGCTCGGGCTGGATGAGCTCGCGCAGATCCGATTCGCCGCCGTCGATCGCGATCAGCAGCTCGCGCATCACCAGTCGTCCGAGCGCGGCGAAGTCCTGCCGCACAGTGGTCAACGGCGGCAGATAGTGGCGGGCGTCGGGGAGGTCGTCGAAGCCGACGACGCTGATGTCTTCGGGCACCCGGAGGCCGCGCTCGGCGAGTCCATGGATGAAGCCGAGCGCCATCTGGTCGTTCGCGACGAACACGGCGGTGGCGTCGCCCAGTTCGAGCGTCCGCCCGAACTCGTACCCGGAGTCGGATGACCAGTCGCCGATGGCGAGGTCGCGCACCTCAAGCCCGTCCTGTTCGAGGCAGCTCCGCCATGCCTCGGTCCGCGCCTTGGCATCGAGCCAGTCCTGCGGACCGGCGACGTGCAGGATCACCCGGTGCCCGAGGTCGATGAGGTGCCGCACCGCGGCCGTCGCACCGGCTCGCTGGTCGACCGCGACCGTGTGCATGCGGTCATCCGGCTCTTCCTTCACCACGAGCGTGGGGACGGTCGCGAGCCGCACCGCATCCAGAGACGAAGCACGCGGTGCGATCACGCACAGCGCATCGATGCCCTGGGTGACGAGCTCCAGCACCCCGGCATCGATGCCGCCGGCCTCGGCATCGACGACCGAGAACGCGCTGACCGCGTACCCCTCAGCGCGCGCCGCGGTCTCAACTGCTCGAAGAGTGCTGTTCGGACCGAACTGCTCGGGGTTGTCGACGATCGCGCCGATCCGCATCGACCTGCGGGTCGCGAGGGCGCGGGCGATCGAGCTGCGGGTGTAGTTCAGTTGCTCGATCGCATCCATGACGCGATGCCTGGTCGATTCCCGGATGTTGGGGTGGCCGTTGAGCACGCGCGACACGGTCATGTGCGAGACGCCGGCGCGATCCGCGACGTCGTAGATGCTCGGACGTGCCGAGTCGCCTGAGGGCGCCGAACCACTGCTCATGCCTCCCCCTCCCCGCGACCGCGAACATCGCAAGACTACCCGGGCGGCGGGGAAGGGCGCGCCGAGCCGCGCTGGGGCGATTCGCCCAGCGCGGCTCGATGCGGTGCGGCGCTACTCGGTTCCGGCCTCCTGTCAGCCGCAGGTGCGGGTCTCGTAGAAGGTGCTTGCGGAGTACGAGGCGTCACTCGCGGTGCCCTGCACGGCAATGGATGCCGCCGCGATCGCGCTCTGCCTGGTCGACACGGTCTGCGTCACCGTCTTGCCCGCCTGCAGGGCCTTGACCGTCTTGTCGCCGAAAGGGGTCGTGATGACGACATCGGCCGCCCGGCTGTCGTCGTTCGTGACCGAGACGGCGAGGGCCACCTTGCCGGCGACGCAGCGCGTGGTGACCGCCGAGCTCAGCTTCAGGTCGGGATCGGCGCCGACTCCGGCGTAATGGAACATCACGCGCTGGTACTCCGCCGCGGTGATCGGCACGATGCCGCCGTGACGCTTCTTGATCGCACCGAGGTTGACGTCGCTCGCCTTGCTCCACACGGTGTTCGATGTGGAGGCGAGGTCGGTCGTCCGGAAGGGCACATAACCGCGACCGGTCGCGTACTGGTCGGCGAGCAGCCCGTAGAGCTGTTGCGCGCCGGCACGATCGTCGTCGTTGTACTGGAAGAACTCCGGACCCTCGAGGCAGGCGCCGGTGTAGTTCGTGCCGGCGGCGCAGGTGCCGCTGCCCTGCAGGATCGACTGCAGCGTCCCGACGAGCACCCACTGCTGATCGGTGCCCGTGGCGGCCGGCAGAGCCGACGCCGTGGTCGCGGCGAGGTTCTTCGACCGCTCGATCGTGATCTCACCGTCGCCGGAGGCACGGTAGTACCAGTCGCCCACCTTGATCACCGTGGTGTCGATGATGGAATGCTCGCGGTCGATCCACTTGACCGGAGTCGAGAAGGTACGGAAGTCCCGCGTGGTCGAGAGGTAGATGTCGACGCTGTCCCCGAATGCGGTGTTCCCGTCGGCGCGGGTCGCCCAGTACACGTAGTACTGACCTGTGACCTCATCCCAGATCGCCTCGGGCGCCCAGGCCATCCCGGCGTTCGGGATCTCGCCGGCGACGTCGGAGAGACGCGGCTCGCTCCAGTTCACGAGGTCGGTGGATTCCCAGATCACGAGCTCGGTCGAGCCGTCCTCGGTGGCGTGGGCGTTGCCCCAGCCGCCGCGGTGGTAGATGCTCAGGTCGGTCGCGATCAGGTAGAACCGGTCGCCCTCCGGCGAGCGCACCAGGAACGGGTCGCGCACGCCGCCCTCGCCCTCTCCTGCGTTGCGTTCGGTCGATAGCACCGGGGCTCCTGCAGGGCGGGTGTCGGTGAAGACCTTGGCGTCGCGGCTGGTGGCGAAGTAGATCTGCTCGTCGGACGCAGAGCCCTCCGTACCGGTGAAGTGGGCGAAGATGTAGTCGGTCGTCGCGGGCATGTCGTAGGCCGCACGAACCACGAGCGCGATTTCACGGGTGGCGGTCTCGCCATCGATCGTCGCGGTGACGGTCAGCATGACCTTGGCGTCGCCGCCCTCGGGACGCGTCACGATTCCGGGTGCGGTCTGCGCGGTGCCGGCCACATCGACGATCGAAGGAGAGGAGCTCTGCCAGGTCAGCGCGGAGCCGTAGCGGGATCCGGATGCGGGCAGCGCGAAGTTCGAGCGGATGTCGTCGGTGTCCGCGATGCTGATCGCATCGAGGTCGCGCTGGGCCTTGTCCGAGGCCGCGGGATCCCTGAGCACAGTGACCGGGAAGGTGCGAGGCGTGCTCTGCACTCCGCGCACGGCGGAGACCGCCGTGAGTGTCACGACGGTGTCGGACTCCGGCTGTGTCACGGTGCCGTCGGCGGCGACGATGCCGGGCTCCGACGAGGTCCAGGTGACGCCACCGGCGGTGGGCAGCGTGAGGTTCGTCTCCACGGCGTCGAGACTCTGCGCGTTCACGGCGGCGAGATCGATCGCTGCGACCGTCTCGGTCGCGGCGCTCGCGGCATCCGTCGCTGCGATCTCGGTCAGCGTCGCCGCCGGCAGTGCCTCCTCGTACACCCGGAACGTCGAGACCTTGCCCTGATACTGGGTGTCTGCGGGGTAGGCGCTCTTGCCGATGTAATTGACGGTGTGCGTCAGCAGGTCGGTGAGGTTGACGCTCGAGTCGGTCTTCTCGGCCACCTGCGCTCCGTCGATGAACAGCCGCAGGGTCGACGTGGTGCCGTCGGGGTTCTTCGCGATGGTCGCGGCGACCGACTGCCACTGCCCTTCGACGAGCTTCGTCGGCGACGTGACCGTCTGCTCACCGGACCAGTTCGTCTTGGTGATCGCGACGCGGGGTGCGACCGGCTGGATGAAGAACTGGCCCTGACCGCTCGACGGGCCGGCTGCGCCGCCGATGTTCCACAGGAACTTCGCGCCGGTGAGCGCCTGCGGCGAGGTCTCGATGACGATCGTCGCCGCGCTGCGTCCGGCCAGCAGGTCGTTCGGCATCTTCACGTGGTTGGCGCCGGTGAACTGCATGTATCCGCTGTTCCAGGAGTCACCGCCGACCACCGTGGCGTCGTTGCCGTGCGTGCTCGCATCGTGCGCGATCGTGCCGCTCTCCTCTGAGAAGTCGTACAGCGCCACGAGTGACGCCGGTTCGTCGGCTACTGCGGCACGGACCGGCGCCGCGTTCGCCGCCGCCGGGACGGTGAGTGACAGACCCCCCACCAGCGCCACGCCCAGTGCGCCCGCGATCACGCGCCGGCCGCGGCTGCGCGTCTGTTCAGAACTCATCATGAGAACCCCTTCGTTCTTTCGTGCATCGGTGTGTGTGTCAGTGATTCAGCCGCAGGCGCGGGCGGAGTAGGACTCGGTGATCTCGGTCGTGCCCGATTCGCCTGTCGCCACCACGGTGGCGGAGCCCGCATCGATCGACGCGAGCCTCGTGGAGATCGCCAGCGAAGTCGACCTGTCCGGCTTTACCTCCGCGACGGTCTTCGTGCCATGCGGCGTGCTGATCTCCACGCTGACCGCAGCATCGTCCCTGTTCCAGGTCGTAACGACGAGCGTGACCTTGCCGGCGGTGCAGCGCGTGCTGAGCGCGACCTCGACATCGGGCCCCGTCGGCGGCTGCTCCACGATCTGCGCCGGCACGCTCTCGAGCGTCGGAACGACCGGCTTCACCAGACCGTCGGCCCCGAACTCAAGCCTGTCGATGGTCGTCTCGCGGTTGTTGCCGTTGCCGCCAGGAATCGCGAACCGGTGATAGGCGATGTACCAGTCATCCGTGCCGGGGACGTTGATGATCGAGCTGTGACCGGGGCCCTTGATGCCGAGGCCCAGGTTCTTCTGAAGGATCACTCCCCGATAGGTCCACGGCCCGTTCATGCTCGTCGCCGTGGCGTACCCGACGCGGTAGTTCTCCGAGCCGGTGTCGTCGATCGCGTAGGTGAGGTGGTACAGGCCGTTGCGATAGTTGAAGAAGACCCCTTCACGGAAATCGGTCAGCCCCGTGATCCGCTGGTAACTGCCCGGTTTGATCGAGACCATGTCGTCGCCGAGCTCGGCGAGCACTGGGGATCCGTTGCCCCAGCCCAGGTACCACTTGCCGGTCGCCGGATCATGGAAGGCAGCGGGATCGATCGCCTGGCCCGAGGTGACAGCCTCGTTGTTGAGGATCATCGCGGTCGGCTTCGCGACGAAGGGGCCGTACGGGCTGTCCGCCACAGCGACGCCGATCGTCTTGCGATTCAGGCTCGCGTTGTGACCGCTGAAATAGAAGTAGTACTTCCCGTCGCGCTCGATGATGGTCGGCGCCCACGCGTTGCCCGTGGCCCACGGCACGTTGCCGTTCGCGCCGTCGAGCGTCAGGAAGGGCTGATCGGAGCGGACCCAGTCCACCAGGTTCTTCGAACTCCACACATAGAACTCCTTGCCTCCCCACCCGGCATAGCCGTCGGAGGTCGCGTAGATGAAGTACGTGTCGCCGAAGACCGCGATGTTGGGGTCTGCGTAGAGACCGGGCAGGACGGGGCTGTTCACCACGCGCGCCTCGATCACCCAAGTCGCGGTCTCCCCTCCCGGGGCAGTGAGCGTGTAGGTCACCGGAGCGCTCAGATCGACGACGGTGCCGGATACCGGCGAAACCGTGACGCCGTCGGCCGCGCCGAACGTCGGCGCGAGCGCGGTCACGTCCGTCCCCTTCAGCACCGGGAGCACGACCGTCCGCGCTGCCGCGTCCACGATCGGAGCCAGCTTGAGCGCTGCGGGGTCATCGAGCGAGACA
Organism: Microbacterium sp. LTA6; assembly: GCF_045690355.1. NCBI lineage: Bacteria > Bacillati > Actinomycetota > Actinomycetes > Micrococcales > Microbacteriaceae > Microbacterium > Microbacterium sp. LTA6. Next base: position 1,782,417 of record NZ_CP147855.1, on the reverse strand, counting down.
TCGATCAGCTGATCCGTCACGCCGGCGTTGCCCAGCACCTCGGTGGCCGACAGCGCCCGGTCGTAGATGCGCACGTCGTCGAACCAGCCCTTGAAGTACTCGTCACCCACGTAGAACGACTTGCCGAGGTATCCGGCGAGGTTGGTACCGAGTTGTTCCACCGTCGTGCCCAGCGCGACGTTCTCACCGAGTTTCACACCGTCGACGTACACCGTCATGGTGGTGCCGTCGAAGACGACATCGAACTTGTGCCACTGCCCGCCGGAGACAGTGCCGGTCACTGCGGACTCGTTCTGCCACGAGTTCTGCGTGATCGCGCTGCGCACATCGGAACCGCGCACCCGAAGGAAGTGGTACTTGTTCGCATCCGCACCGATCGCGAACGTGAAGAAGTTGCCGCTGGTCTTCTCGGACTTCACGTCCATCGACACGGTCATGGTGCTGCGCCCGTCGAAGAATCCGACCGGGAATGCGGCGAAGCCGTCGGTTGTACCGTCCAGCCGCAACGCCTTGCCCTTCTCCGCGTCGGTGGCGACGACGGCCGTGCCGCTCGCGGTGAGGTCGGCTCCGCCGATCGAGTCCGCAAGCGTGCCGTCGTTGAAGTCGTATTCGGCGATGGGCCCCGGTTGTGCGGCTGCGAGGGCGGGCTGCGTCACGATCAGAGCACCTGCGAGGCCGAGCGTGAGCGCGGTGAGACCCGCGATGGTCCGTCTGGTGAAAGTCTGCATCATTGCACTTCCTGGGTATCCGGCAGCCGCCGGGGTGAGGATCAGAGGATGGCGCCCGAGGTTGCCTGGTCAGCCCGGATGCGACGGCGAACAGTCCTGATCGCCAGGAATGCGACGCCGACGACGATCAGCACGAGGCCGATGGCCAGCAGAACCGCTGGCACCTCGCCGCCCGTCACCGGGAGTCCGCCGCAGGATTCGAGACACGTGCGAGGGAGGATCTCGACATGGATGTAGACGCCGACCGTTCCGTCTGCGAGTTCACCGCCCTCGCGCTCCAGGGCCGCGATCGCGAACGGATTCATACGCTCTCCGTCTGGACGGAGGATTCTCTGAGCGCTTGCTCACGACCACGTTCCACGGCCTTCTCGATCAGGCCATCCACTCGCCGACGCGAACGGATGCGGTTCCACAGCAGCGCGACCACGACGAGTGCGACACCCACGGCGATCAGGAGGTGCGGCCAGGGCATGGCCCAGAGGAACTGCGTGGTGGTCGCGGCGGTGACGATGGTCGCCTCTTCGGCGGATGACGACACCACCGGTGCGACCGTGAGATCGGCGGGGAAGCCGAAAAGCGGCCACACGTCATCGACCGCCAGCGCGTACGACCTCTCCTCGCCCGGCAGGAGCTCGCTGCGACGCTCCCCCTCGGCGGGGAAGACGATCGTCTGACCGGCGACGTCGAGCGCGCCCTCGACCATCAGTCTGGTGTTGCCCGTGTTGACCACGGTGAACGTCGTCGCGATGTCGCCGGGTCGGAACGGGTTCCAGGAGAGCAGATAGTCGGTCTGCATCTTCTCGACGGAGAACGCCGGCTTCAGCTGGCCGGTGACCTGAGTCATCACCTTGAACCCGACCCGGCTCTCGACGCCGACCCCGGTGCCCTCGCCGTTCGACCCGGAGACCACGGACGCGGTGATGCCGGCGGCATGGTCACCCGGCTCCGCATCCTCGGGGACCGTCAGGGAGAACGGAACCACCGCTGTCGCCCCGGGTGCGACGGTGACGCTTTCCGGCAGCGTGATCCAGGTTCCGGCCGCCACCGACTCCTCATCGGAGCGGAGCATGTCGAACCGGCCGTTCGCGTTGTAGAAGCCGTCAGCGGCGGAAAGGCGGAAGGTGACCTGCTCGGCACCGAGGTTGCGCACCGCCAGGTGATCGTCGACGGTCTCACCGGGGTCGATGGCGTGCTCCACGAACACGCGACCGTCCGGCCCGGACTCGTCAGCCGGGGTCACCGACCACGAGATCGGCGCGTCGCCTTCGGCAGCAGCCGCCACGGCAGGCGCACCGAGCAGAGTGAGAGCGGCCAGCGCACTCACCAGCAGCGAACGGAATCGCACAGAGTTCACGGGAGTCCTGATCAGGTGATGGGGGCTGGGCCGGTCACCCGGACCCAGCCCCTCGTCGGAATGGTGCTCAGAACGTGTCTTCGAAGAGCGACAGCGTCAGCAACGACGTGTAGCTGCCCGGAGCGACGTTCACGTCGGTCTTCAGGACGAGGCCGGCATTCGCCGTCCACTGTCCGGCCGCGGCCTGCGCCTCGGCAGAGTCGAGCGCGAGCTGCAGCATCTCCTGGCCGACGAGTCCTACGTTGTTCGGCACCGGCGGCGTCGGGTCATCCTTCGAGGTGGCGACGGCATCGCCGGCGGTGACCTCGCCGTTGCCCGTAGTCACCAGGGCCGGGGTCCACCCGAGGTGGTCGGGCGTGATGCTCGGCTGTCCGGCGGCTCCAGTGAAGTCACCGGCCTGACCCGTGACGTACCAGTACACGCCGGCGGGCACGTCGGTGCGGGTATCCGTCACCGTCACGTTCGGCAGGGTGCCGGTGAACTGGCGGTACGAGGCCGTCGACCCCGTCTCGGTCAGCACGGATTCGGTGCCGTCGACGGTCAGGCTCAGTGCGCCGCCCGCCACCGGGGCGATGTCGACCTTGACGTCGACGCCCGAGCTGTCTTCCTCGTCCGGCCACGCCGCGAAGGCGGCGCTTCCGACGCCCGCCAGCAGCACTCCGCCGAGGATGCCTGCGGCGCAACGTGCCGCGGTTCCCTTGGTGATCTTCATGGTTACTCCAATTCCTCGGTCGGCGTCTGCCGTGCCGAATCAGCGATCAGCCCCAGGCTGTCGGTTCGCTTCTCAGGCTTCGCATGCGACCTCGGTCGGCATCGTCGCCTTTTCGTGTTCCGTCTGTGGACCACGCTCCCGCCCCAATGTTAGCGGGAACAAAGTTAGATTAGGTAACCTCCATCCATCCGTCAAGCGTCCGTTCAGCGGCAGGTCGCGGCGAGATGGCTCACGGTCGTCCGTGTCACGATCAGTCGGCCACCGACCTCCGCTGACGCCTCGACCACGACCTCGCCGGCCGCGATCGCCGGCTGACGGGTGGCGATCGACGTCGAAGCGCTCCCGCCCGCACCGACCCGCAACCGGGCGCTGCCGAACGCGGACATGATCACGGCGTTCACCGGGGCGTCCGCACCGTTGCGCACCTTGACCACGAGCACGGCCTTGCCGGCGACACAGCGCACCGAGGCGTCGGATGTCACCTCGAGTTCGGACTCGCGCACGATGCGGATCGAGTACTCGGCGGTCGTGACGTGGTCCTGTGCGGTCGCCTTCACCGCGACGACCGTGGGTGCCTCCCCCGGCGCCACCGCCACCGTACGCGGCAGGGTGTCGTCGATCAGGATCCCGTCGACGTGGACGAGCCCGCTCGGAACGGCCGGCGTCAGCGTCAGCGCCACCTCGGTCGCCCCCACCGGCACGGTGACCGTGTAGTCAACCACCCCCGCGGTGAGCGCAGGGCTGAGGGCTCCGCCGTCGACCGCGAGGGCCGAGAGCTCGGCATCCGTCGCATAGTGGTCGACCGCCGAGGTGTACACCCCGAAGACGCCGCCGACGAAACTCGTCCCGTTGCTCTGGAAGCGCACGGTGACGATCGGGATGCGCTGCCCTTCGGCATCCAGCACATACTGGCCGTTCTGATCGCGCTTGTAGCTGTCCTTCGCCACGATGCCGTCGAGCACCTCCTGCGGGATCCTGTCGTACTGGATGTACCAGTCCTGCGCGCCGTGCGCGTCGGTGATCCGCTCGTGCTTGAGCAGGACGTCGTTGAGGTCGACGTCGAACGTGCGCCCCACGTCGCCGCCGTAGTAGCGGACGCCCAGGTGGTTCGCCGGCAGTGCGGGATCGACGATCATGTCGTATTGGAAGAAGGCGTCGGCCGCGCGTTGTCCGTCGCGGTACGGCTGACCATTGAAGACACCGACCGACGACTTGTTGTAGCGGTGGTTCTTGTCGGCCTCACTGTTGTTGTTGTCGAACGACGTCAGCGCGTCGATCGTCGTCTCGTCGATGCGCAGCTGTTGCTTCTCCCTCAGGATCAGCGCCTGCGCCTCGGCCGAGTCCGGCTGCACGAGCGTCATGTAGGTCGCGTAGCGCGCGCCGTAGAGGCTGTAGTACGGCTCGAAGGTGAGGGCGGATGCCGCCGGGTCGACGCCATGCAGGGCGAAGCGCATCGTGGTGCGGCCGTTCGCGTTCACACCGTCGGCGAGGCGTTCGACGTTCTGCGCGACGGCGGCCTTCCATGCGGCCGCGTCATCGACGACGACGTTCGCGTTCAACGACTTGTCGGCCACGCCCATCTGCACGAGCACCCCTGCGGTGTAGCTGGCTTCGACGTTCGCACGGCTGAGTTCGGTGCCCAGCAGCACCGGCCCGTACTTGAATGCGACCCAGTTGGCGTTCTCGGTGCCGTCATCCACCGTGACCTGCGCCGGGAGCGTGTACGCGAGCTCGTCTCCGGCCGCCACTTCCAGCGTGATGTAGCCGTCGACAGGGGCGATCTCGGTTGGAGTGCCGTTCACCGTGAGCGTGGGAGCGGATGCCGCCCACGACGGCACGCGCAGGCGCAGCAGCGTTCCCTCGGCGACGGTGGTGCCGTCGAGCGCGTCGATGGAGATGCTCACCAGCGGATCTGCCGGTACGTTCGCGGCCTGCGTCACGCGCAGGTTATGCGCCGGATCGCGGAACTCGGAGCTGTAGAACTGGTTCAGCCACACGCCGTCTGAGTCGGTGAAGTACATCGAATCGCCGAGCTTCGTGAAGCTCTCGATGCCGGTGCCGTGGTCGCACCAGAACTGGTCGAGCGGAGTGCCGAAGACCTTGGCGTAGCCGGCGGTCTGCGGCTGGAAGTATGTGACCATCCCGGTCTCGGGGTTCTGTGAAGCGAGGATCGTGTTGATGAACGTCGATTCGTAGTAGTCGGCGTACTTCAGTTGCGGCTCCACGGCGAACAGCGCATGGGTGAGCTTGAGCATGTTGTACTCGTTGCACCCTTCGGCGGTGGAGTTCTCGCCGTAGCCGGTGGTCACCCCGTTGGTGGCGTACGCGTACAGACTGTCCGCCCCGTGGAAATGCTCGGACTGGCTGTTCGCACCGTTGGCGTAGGTGTGGTCGTCGACGACGATCTGCCAGAAGTTCTTCGCCGCTGCGAGATACATCGGCAGAGCCGCCTTCTCGGCGTCGCTCAGCGTCTCATAGAGCCCGGCATCGCTCGTGAAGAGGGTGTATCGCTTCAGCGCGCCGATCAGCTTCGGGATCGTCGTGTTCGCATGCAGGCCGTTCAGGACGTCCTGCCCGTTCGCGAGCTTCTGGAACAGTGCGACCTCGTCGAAGTACTCCGCCGCCCGCTTGTGCGCCGGGTCGCGGGTGAGTTCGTACAGTTCGTAGAGCGCCTCGTTCATTCCGCCGTACTCGGTGTTCAGGATCGTGGCGGGGTTGGGGAGAGACGCGGCGTAGTCGCGCACCCAGGTGCCGAATCCGGATGCCACGGACAGCGCGTCAGCACCGACCGCCTCCGGCGCGTACTGGTGTGCGTCAATGAGCCCGGCGAGCACCTTGTGCAGGTTATAGAACGGCACGAGCAATCCGTCCTGACCGCTGGGGAGGGCGCTGATCGGGAAGGGCGCCATGAAACCGGCGCTCTCGGGGTGCGCGGCCGCCCACGCGTCCTGGCATCGCTTGAGTCCTTCGACACCCGCGGTGAGCTTGGCCAGAAGCTGCGCCTTGACCTCGGCATCCGTCGTCGTCGCGTAGGCCTGGGCGAGCGCCGACAGATAGTGGCCGAAGAAGTGGCCGGAGAACCGGGTGCCGCTGGTGCGCTCCCAGCCGCCATAGCCGGAGGCCGTGGTCGGGGTGAGCCCCGCCTGCTGATACCAGCCGTACAGGAACTTCTCCGGATCGAGGCTGAGCAGATAGTCGATCGTCTGACCGTTCGCGTTCCCCAGGTATTCGTCGGTGACAGCCAGGTTCTCGAGCCCCGCATCGAGCAGGTACTCCGATGCGCCGGCCGGCGGTGTGACGGTCACCGCGAACTCCCGGGTGGCAGGCGCACTCGCACCATACGTGGCCGAGGCCGTGAGGGTGGCAGTGCTCTCCCCCTCAGCCGGAACGGTGACGTGCGCGGTCGCGCCGTCGACCTCGATCAGGGCGGTGTCCGACGAAGACCAGGCGAGTGCGCTGCCGCTCGCGCCCTCGGTCGGCAGTGGGAAGTCGACGCTGACCGTGGTCGGCAGCGTCAGCGCTGCGAGGTCCGCGCCGGCGACGGAGGCGGGGTCGAAGTCGGGGGTACCGTGCTGCGTGAGCGCAACGACATCGTCGATCGTGGCCACGCCGTCGTAGACCGCGTATTCATCGAGCAAGCCCTTCAGATGCGAGCCGTTGTACTGCGGCCCGTTGTAGCCGATCGTCTTCACGGTGGTGCTCTCGGAGCCCAGCACACCGCTCGCGGCGGCGCTGACCGGGTACTTCACCGAGGACACCTGCCGCACGCCGTTGCGGTAGAACGTCACCGCTTTGCTCTGGTGGTCGTAGGTGGCGACGATGTGCGTCCATGTGCCGGCCGGGAAGAACGTCGAGCGGGTGCCCTCGACCGCGACCTTGTAAGGCTGACCCGATGACGGTCCGATCGACAGCGCGAGCGGGGCGGTGTCGTTCTCGCTGGTGAGATACCAGCCGTCGGAGTTGTAGGCGGCTTTGTTCCAGGAGAACACCTGCTCGCCAGTCATCGGCGCACTCGGGTTGTACCAGAACGAGACGGTCAGGTCCTGCGGCTGCAGGTAGGCGTCGGTGCCGAGGCGCAGCGCGGTGGAACCGTCGAACGCGAATGCCTGCCCGCGGATGCCGGCCGCATACACCGCCGATCCCTTCTGCAGGCCGATGGCGGCTCCGCGCGGGCTGGTGTCGGTCAGGGCACCGTCGAAACCGAGCTCGAGGACTTTGGACGATTCGATGCTGATCTCCTCTGCGGCGACCGCGGCGGGTGCGGAGCCGACGACGAGAGCACCGCCGACCAGGCATGCGATGGTGGCGGATGCCGCGACGCGGGTTCTCCGTGACATGCTGACGCTCCTCAGGTGGGTGATGACAGTTCGGGCGGCTGACGGATCAGCGAGCGCAGGTTCGCGCGGCGTACTCGGCGACGGCAGTGGTGGTGCGAACCGCTCCGTCGATCAGGGCGGATGCGGTCACCGTGACCTCACCGGATTCGACCGCGGCCAGGCGGGTGCTCGTGCTGCGACTGACGGACTTCCCTGCGGCGAGGGTTCCGGCATCCGTCACACCGAACGCCGTGGTGACGGTCAGTGAGACCGGCGTCGTCCCGGCGTTCTGGACCTCGGTGACGAGCACGACCTTGCCGGCGACGCAACGGGTGATCGCGGTCGCGGTGATGGTCGGCGTGGCGGCATCCGTCACGGTGACCTGCGCGGTGACCGTGAGCGCCCCGCTGCGAGCGAGCACACGATCGGGGGCGTTCCAGGCGGTCGAGCCGCCGGCGCCGGTCCACGAGTCGAGGTTGGCGCCGAGCGTCTGCACGATTCCGGTGACCTCGTAGGCTCCCGGTGCGGACAGGTCGACGGACGAGGTGTCCCACGAGACCGGCTGCGAAGCCGCGCCTCGGCCGTAGGCGAGTGTGATGTCGGCCTCCTGCGGAAGCGCGGCGACGAGGTCGCCGGTACCGGCGCCCGCCTCGACCTCGACCACCCCGAGATCCGCCGTGACGACGGAGACGGCATCCGCGGCTCGCACCCGGTCGTACTCGCCCTTGGTCAGCGAGACGATGCCGCCGTGCTTGGTGTGCGGGGCCATCGAGAACGAGGGGTCGTTCAGCTGCGTCCACCCGGCATCGAGATCCGTTGTGACCATGGGCCGATATCCGGTGCTCGGGATCACGTCGACGTACAGGTACCACTTCTCGTCGCTGTGGCTCTTGAAGACGGCGGGCCCCTCGACTCCGCCGGCGTTTCCGCCCGCCCATGCCGCGCCGATCTCGGTCTGCAGGGTCGTCCAGGAGGTGCCCTGCTCCCACCACCGCTCGGCCGTGGTGGACTCCATGTAGATGCCCTTGCCCAGGCCGTTGTCCTTGGTGACGCGGTAGGTCGTGCCGTCGTCCTGGATCATCGTCGTGTCGATCGTGTTGGCGCCGGTGTTGACGAAGTCACCGCCGTACGAATAGGTCTCCTGGGAGAAGTCGGTGGTGGCACCCCACAGAACCCGGTTGTGGCTCGGACCGGTGTGCGAAGCATCCGGGTACACATTCGACGACCAGTACATGACGAACGCGCCCCGACCGTCCGGGTGGTAGTCGTCGACCCACAGCGCCTCGGGTGCCCAGGCCATGCCGAGCTCGGCCACCTGGGCGCCGCTGCTGTCCAGCGCCGTGTCGAACGTGCGCGGCTCGCCCCAGTTCACCAGGTCGTCGGATTCCCAGACGACCAGGTCGGTGCTGCCCTTCGTCGTCCAGTGGCACCAGCTGGTGCACGAGCCGGAGCCGCCGTCACCGCCGAACACCCGCAGGTCAGTGGCGATGATGTAGTACCGGCCGGTCTCGGGGTTGCGCGTCAGGAACGGATCACGCACGCCGGTCGTCCCGAGCTGCGAGGCGAGGATCGGCTTGCCGCTGTTGAGCGGGTCCCACTTCTCGGGGTCGTCACCGCGCGAGACGTCGAGGTAGATCTTCTCGGCGTATCCGTCGGCATCCTCGATGAAGTGCACCATGAGGTATCCGTAGTCGTCTGCTTCGGTCGCCGCGGGCTGGATCGTCACGGGGATCTCTCTCGTCGCAGCGACTCCGCGCACCGTCGCGGTCGCGGTGAGGGTGGTCTCCACGGGCGCGGACCCTGCCGCCGGCTGCGTCACGGTGGCCGAGCGGCCGTCGGCGCCGATCACGATGTCGTCGCTCGACGACGTCCAGGTGACGGCCGCGGAAGTCGATCCCGGCAGCGTGACATGCGCGTCGTCGATGGTGACCGGGGCGAGCGCGTCCACCGCGGTCTGCGCCGCTGCCTCCATCTCGTCTGCGTGCGCTACGGCGTCTGCGATCGACACGTCTGCGACCTCTTCCTGACTCAGGGCCCGGTCGTACACCCGGAATGCGGCGACCTCGCCCTTGTAGAGCGGGTCGGGGTACGGCGCACGGCCGATGGTGTTCATGGTCTGCGCGGCGATGGAGCCGGGCGTGAGCGTCGTCGGGGCGCTGCCCGCGCGCACGCCGTCGACGTAGAAGGTGATGACGTCGGCGGCGCCGTCGATCACGCTGGTCACGCTGTACCAGCGGTCAGGGGTGAGCGGCGCGGGGCCGCGCGCGTTCACCTCTGCGCCGCCGCCGCCGGTGGTGATCGCGGTGCGCGCGGTGTCCTTCAGCGAGGCGAACCAGTATGCCGAGGTGCCCTCGCTGCCGATGTTCCAGAGGAAGTGCCAGGCGGATGCCATCGACGCATCGAACTTCGTCTCGACCGTGATCGTGGCCGATTCCTCGCCGGCGAGCAGGCTGTCGGGCAGCCGCACCCAGTCGCCGGTGCCGCCCTTGTCCCCGCCGGTGAGCACGAGAGACGATCCGGTCCAGTGCGCATCCGTGCCGTTGACGACCGTGGCGGCGCCGACGGCGCTGCCTGCGGTGTTCGGGACGGCGGTTCCGGCCTCCTGCGAGAACAGGTACTCGGCGACGAGTCCGGTGCGCGGGGCCGTGATCTCGGCACCGGACGCGCTCGTCGGACCGATCAGTCCCGGGGCGATGACCGCGGCGAGTGCGAGCGCACCGGCGCCCCGCAGAGACAGCGGAAAGCGTCGTCGCGCCGGACGGGCACAGAGAGAAGGGGACTTCGCCATCGAGGACTCCTGGTTGTGGCGGCAACACTCACTGTTACCGGTAACCAGGAACCGTAGCACAGCACGGTCGCGTCTCGCGAGGGTTTGTTTCGGCAACCTTCGCGTCACGAGAAACTCCTATGTTTCCGCCATTGTGTCCGGTAACATTCACGTACCCCGGGCATTGGATCGCACGACCCGACCACGTGCGGCCGACCGTCAACGATGACAAGGACTTTCGCATGAGAACACCCGAAACCCGCTCCCGGCGACTGCTCGCCGCCGGGATCAGCGTCGGTCTGGCAGCCTCGCTGTGCACCCTCGCCCCTGCCGCGTCTGCGGCCGACGTCCCCGCGCCGACCGCGCACTACGACATGTCCCACTCCGGCAGCACTCTGCTGGATGTCTCCGGCAACGGCCGCGACGCGACGCTCACCGGCCTGACGGACGCCTCATTCACCGACGCCGACGGCGATGCGGTGCTGCGCTTCAAGCGGGACGGATATGCGGCGCTGCCGCAGGGCCTCGTGACCGGCACGGACAACGCCTTCACCGTGGAGTACACCGTGTCGGCATCGACGTCAGGCAACCAGTTCGGCTGGGTCATCGGAGACGGCGTCGGCGCGTGGAACACCACCGCACTCGGCAACCACGTGTTCGTGAATCCGCGCTCGGCAGAGGGTTCGTACAGCGGCCAGGTCCTCTCCGGCATCCGGGTCAAGACCGGTTCGAGCAACGGCGAGGTGCGCGTTCCCGCCGGCGGCGGCCTGAACCCCGGATTCTCCACGATCACGATGGTCGGAAGCGGCGACCGGATCACCCTCTACCGCGACGGCCAGCAGATCTCGACCGTGACGCACGCCTACAGCCTCTCCTCGATCGTGCCGACGGGCAGCACCCTCGGCTACCTCGGCCGCTCGCTCTACGCGCCTGACCCGCTGCTGCAGGCGGATGTCACCGATGTGCGCTTCTGGGACACCTCACTGACCCCCGAGCAGGTGACCGCGAGCATGCCCACCGCCGAGCGGAAGGCTGCCAGCACCGACGCCCTGCTGCGACTGGATCTGCCGGCAGTCGTGCGGGGAGAGAACGCCTCGCTGGATGCGGTCCGCAGCGACCTCGTGCTGCCCGCGTCGTCGAACGGGATCACGCTCACCTGGTCGAGCTCCGACCCGTCCGTCATCTCCGCCACCGGCACGGTCTCCCGCGCCATCTCGTCCGACACCTCCGTGCAGCTCACGGCGACCACGTCGCTCGGCACCAGCATCCAGCTGACGGCCGTGGTCGTCGCACCCTCGGCATCCGCCGACCTGGACGCCATCGCCCTCGCACCGCGCACGACGGAGAACCTCCCGCTGGTGACCACCGGATCCGTGGACGGCTCGCAGATCACCTGGACGTCGTCCGATGCGTCACTGGTCTCCCCCACCGACCCCGGCTACACGGCCCCGGCCGCCGGCATGTCCGACCCGTACCGCGGAGGCGGGATCGTCAGCCGGCCGGCATACGGAGCGGGCGACCGGTCCGTGACCCTCACCGCGCACGCGACGGCGGGCGGCACGACGATCGAACGCGAATTCTCGGTCGCGGTGGCCGAACGCGCCCGCACCGCCCCAGATGCCGGCTATGCGGCGGCGTACTTCCGCTCCGACTCCGATGAGAAGATCTACCAGGCGGCGACGAGCGGCAACGACTTCTTCACCTTCTCACCCGTCAACGGCGGCGCTCCGGTGATCACATCGACGACCGACACCCGGGGACTCCGCGACCCGTACATCCTGCGCTCCCACGACGGCGACAAGTACTACATGATCGCCACCGACCTCTGCATCGGATGCGGCACGGGCTGGGGGCCGGCGCAATCCGAGGGCAGCCTCAAGGTCGAGGTCTGGGAATCCACCGACCTCGTGCACTGGGACAGGACCAACGGCGAGAACACCGGCATCACGATCAACCAGCCGGAAGCCGGGATGACCTGGGCGCCCGAGGCGTACTGGGACGACGACTTGCAGTCGTACGTCGTCTTCTTCGCCTCACGTCTGTACTCGGACGCCTCGCACACGAACTCCGACAATCTGCACGCGCGGATGTTCGCCGTCCTGACGCGTGATTTCCAGACGTTCACCTCTCCACCGGCGACGTGGCAGGACACCGGTTTCGCGCGCATCGACTCGACCGTCACGAAGATCGGCGAGTACTACTACCGGTTCACCAAGAACGAGGACGGCGGAGCAGCCGGCCCCCTCGAAGCGGGTAAGGACATCTTCCTGGAGCGATCGAAGGTGCTGACCGCGCCGACCACGACGTCGAACTGGAACGCGGATCCCGCTCAGACCTGGCAGCTCACCGACACCCGGATGACGGGGCTCGAGACGGGCCAGGCCGGCGAGGGGCCGGAGATCGTCAAGCTGAACGCCGGCGACCCGAGCAACCCTTCGGGCGACGGCTACGTCTTCCTCGTCGACAACTACGGCGCCGGGGGCTACCGGGCATTCGTGACCACCGGTGACGAGATCGCCTCGAGCACGCAGGCCGATCGACTGTCGAAGCGGCCGGAGTGGAACGTGCGCCCGGCCGGCGGACTCCCCGCGAGCCCGCGTCACGGTGCGTTCGTGAGCGTGCCCCAGACGGTGCTCACCGCGATGCACGACTGGACCTCGATCGCGGCTGTCGCCTCCGCGACGGAGCTCACGGTGAGCGGCCGCGAGGCCACAGCCACGGTGACAGCGGCAGACGACGGCGAGGTCGTGGGCACCGTCACGTTCTCGGGTGACGGCTGGACGCAGTCTGCGCCGCTCGCGGATGCGGCGGCCACCGTCACGGTGCCCGCCGGCGTGACCTCCGTCACGGCCACCTACGACGGATACGCCGACGGCGCCGTCGCGACCTCGACGTCGGCCGTCGAGACCGTGGCCGGCGACCTCGACCTCACCGCCTCGACCGCCGTGCGTTGCGTCGCGGGCAAGGCGCAGGTTGTCGTCACCGTTCGCAACCTCGACACCGTGCCCGCCGACACCGTGATCCGCACTCCGTTCGGCACGAAGACCGTCACCATCGCCGCCGGAGCTGCGGCTTCGTCGTCGTTCCCGACGCGCCTCGCGTCGATCACAAGCGGCACGGCGACCGTGACCGGCATCGCCGCCGACGGCCAGCGCTACGAAGGCTCCGCGCCGATACCTCCGGGAGCCTGCGGCTGAACCACTCGGGTGCATCCGTCGTCCGACGGATGCACCCATGGGCGGCTGAATCCCCCCGAACCCGAACACCCCAGACTGATCAGAGGAGATCATGAACGGCACCTTCAGCCAGCGCGTGCGCAGAGCGGCGGCCATCACCGCCGCCGCCGCGACAGTCATCGCCATCGGCGTGACCACGTCACCATCTGCGACCTTCGCCGCCGACGGCCCCACCCCGCTCATCCACTACACCTTCGACGCCGCCGAGAGCGGCATCGTGGCCGATTCATCGGGCAACGGCAACGACGGCGTCATCCGGCAGAGCGGAGCCGCCGTCGCAGACGGTCGGCTGTCGCTGCCGGGTGGAACGCGCGGCACCGCCGGGTATCTGGAGATCCCGACGGCGCAGCTCACCGGAAAGCAGCAGCTGACGGTGTCGACATGGCTCGCCGGTCGCTCCGGCCCCGGGAACACGGCAGCGGCCTTCATCGGCGCCCCGGTCGCCTCTGGCGCTTCGTACTCCAGCGGGTACTGGTTGCTCAACCCCGCGAACCCGAGCGGGTACGTGAAGTCGGTCGTCACCGGCACCGTGAACGCCGGCGCCCCCTGGGGCACCGAAGTCGGCCCCGGCTCCACGAACGCCGCCACCTCCGGCATCCGCACGCCAGCGACGATGTCGCTGTACACGACCGTGATCGACGGGGCGAGCAAGCAGCTCACCGTCTACGTGAACGGCACCCAGATCTCGCAGCAGGCGCTGAACCGCGACGTGTCGTCGTTCGGCTCGCCGCTGGTCTCGTACCTCGGCCGATCGACCTACAACGATCCCGGCTGGGCCGGCGACGTCGACGACTTCGCGGTGTACGACGAAGCGCTCAGCGCCGCCGACGTGCAGCAGGTGTTCGCCGATCAGGCGCTCGAGCGCGCGGTCGCCGCGGTGACGGTGCCGGCCACCGCCGATGCCGATTTCACCCTGCCGACGGCTGCCAGCGGGGCCACGATCTCGTGGGCATCCGACAATGCCGCCGTCACGATCACCGGCGGCGATGCCGCGGTCGTCCGGCCCGCAGCGGGGTCGGCAGACGCAACCGCCACCCTCACCGCGACCTTCACCGCCGCTGGGGAGAGCACGACCCGCACCTACACGGTCACGATCCCCGCTGAGCTCACGGATGCCGCAAAGGCGGAGGCCGATATCGCCGCCGTCGACCTCGGCGCGACCGACGACATCCGCACCAGCATCGCCGTCCCCACGACGGGGGCGCACGGCTCGACACTGACCTGGTCGGTCGCGTCGGGTTCCGCGCACGCGGAGATCCGCGACGGGGTCAAGGCGGGTTCGGCGACCGTGTCGATCACCCGTCCGGCAGCGGATGCCGCGGCCGTCGACGTGGCCCTCACGGCTACGGCGACCAGTGGCGCAGCAACAGCCGAGCGCGAGTTCACGCTGACGGTGCGCCCGATGCCGGCAGTGTCCGCCGACCCGGAGGCCTACGTGTGGGCCTTCTTCACCGGTGAGGGGGCCGGCGCCGAACGCGTCAGCCTGGCCGCATCGAAGGGGAACAACGCACTCCGTTGGAACACCTTGAACGACGGCGAGCCGATCTTCACCTCCACCCAGGGCACTCAGGGGCTGCGCGACCCGTTCATCATCCGCTCGCACGAGGGCGACAAGTTCTACATGCTCGCCACCGACCTGAAGGTGGCCGGACTCCCCGGGGGCTTCACGACGGCGCAGATCTCCGGCTCCCGCTCGATCGAGGTGTGGGAATCGACCGACCTGGTGAACTGGTCGGCGCAACGGCACGTCGAGGTCTCGTCGCCGTTCGCCGGGAACACCTGGGCGCCCGAGGCGTACTGGGATGACGAGCTCGGCCGCTACGTCGTGTTCTGGGCGTCGAACCTGTACCCCACCGCCGATCCCGCCGACCGCACCGGCGTCACCTACAACCGCATGATGTACGTGACGACCGACGACTTCGTGACCTTCTCGGAACCGCAGGTCTGGACGGACGTCGTCACCAACAACTGGGGAACCATCGACTCGACCGTCGCGAAGAAGGACGGCACGTACTACCGCTTCAGCAAGGACGAGTCGTCGATGACGCTGCGCCTGGAGAAGTCGACCGACCTGCTCGCACCGATCTCGGGCACGTACCCCGGTACGACCGGGCCGGCCGACGAGTGGACGCTGATCAAGGACGAGGTGGCCACCGGCCTGCCGAACGGCGAACCGGGCGGCACTTACACCCACGGGGAGGGACCGAGCGTGTTCCCGTCGAACCCCGGTGATGTGAACGGCTTCGACTGGTACCTGTTCATCGACCAGCCGTCCTACCACGGCGGACCGAACCACTACATCCCGTTCGGCTCGACCGACATCACGGACGGCGACTCCTGGCAGCCGTTGGGCGAGACGCTGCGCGCGAACCTGCCGCAGAACAGCGATGGGGGCAAGCCGCGTCACGGCACGGTGCTTCCGGTGACCCGCTCCGAGTACGAGAAGGTGCTCGAGGCGTACGCGCCGGCGATCGCCGTCGCGCAGGTCGACCCGATCGCGGTGTCGACGCGGGCAGGCACTGCACCGGTGCTGCCGGATGCGCGGCTGACCACGGCCGACGGCACGGTGAAGACCGCATCCGTCGCCTGGGAGGGCGTGGATCCGGAGGACTATGCGACCACCGGCACGTTCACCGTTCGAGGCGTGGCTCAGGACGAATCGCGGATGCCGGTGACGGCGACCGTCACCGTGACCCCGGGAATCCGTGTCGTCGCCTCGACGCGCTGCGTGGCAGGAAAAGCGGTCGTCGTCGCGACGGTCGCGAATGCGGCGTCGCAGTCGGCATCCGTCGTGCTGGCCTCACCGTACGGGACGCGAACGCTGACCGTCGCCGCGGGCGCGAGCGCCTCGGCATCCTTCTCATCCCGTCTCGTCACGGCACCAGCCGGCGAGATCTCCGGCACCGTCGACGGCGCCGTCTCGACCGCGAGCTACGGAGGCCGCTCATGCTGAAACCCATCCGCACCGCGCTGCACATCGCGCTGACAGCGGCGATCGCGCTGGGCGCTCTCGGCGCGGCCGGGGTCGCACAGGCGCCCGCCGCGCAGGCCGTCGGCGAGGACACGTTCACCAATCCGCTCGCTCCGGACACGGCCGATCCGACGATCGAGTTCCACGACGGCAACTACTACATGGTGTCGACGACGTGGGACAACAGGGTGGTGATGCGCAAGGCACCGACGCTCGCCGCGCTCGGCACCACCAAGCCAGTCACGGTCTACTCCGACACCAACGCCGGGCGCAACGGGAACATGTGGGCTCCGGAACTCGCGCGGCTCGACGGGCCGAACGGCACACGCTGGTACCTGATGTACACGATGGGTGTCGCCGGCAACTACGGCACTCAGCACCTGCAGGTCATCGAGAGTGCAGCCGATGACCCGATGGGTCCGTACAGCTATAAGGGCCGGCCGATCCCGACCGACGACTGGAACATCGACGGCTCCTACATGGAACTGAACGGTGAGCTCTTCGTGCTCTGGTCGGCGTTCGCGCCGGACGGGCTGCAGAGCAACTACATCGCCCGGATGTCGGACCCCTGGACCGCGACCGGACCGCTGAACATCCTGTCCCAGCCGGTCGAGGCCTGGGAGACGATCGGCCAGCCCGTGAACGAGGGACCGATCGCGCTGCAGAAGGACGGGCGAACCTGGGTCACCTACTCGGCGAGCTTCTGCGGCACCGAGGACTACCAGCTCGGCACGCTCGAGTACCTCGGGGGCGACCCGGTGCTGTCGTCATCGTGGCAGAAGAGCGACGGGACGGTGTTCTCGAAGGCCAACGGCGCCTACGGCACCGGTCACAACGACTTCTTCACCTCGCCGGACGGCACCGAGACGTGGAATCTGTACCACGCCAACGCCCGACCGGATGGTGGATGCAGCCGCGAGCGCTCGGCGCGAGCGCAGGAGGTGACCTGGGATGCAGCCGGCGAGCCCGACTTCGGCATCCCTCAGGCCACCACCACCGCGGTGACGGTGCCGAGCGGCGAGAACGCGCCGATCACGGCGCAGGTCGAAGGGGCGCGCTGGAACCTCGTCAGCCGCAGCACCGGTCAGTGCGCCAGCGCGGCCTCTGACGCCGCCGGAGCTTCCCTCGTGCTCGGCGACTGCTCCTCGTCGCGGTCGCGCTTCGTGCTCGACTCGACCGGTGACGGATATCTGCGCCTCGTCGGCGCGGCGAGCGGCCTGTCCGTCGGTCCTGCCGATTGCACCACTGCCGAGGGCACGGCGGTGCAGCAGACGCCGTTCCGCACCTCGGGGTGCCAGCAGTGGACGGTGACCCCGACGACGAGCGGCTGGTCGATGCTGACGAACCGCACGAGTGGCAAGGCTCTCGAGGCGGGCGACGGGGCGATCGTGCAGTCGACGGCGGATGCCTCGGCCGCCCAGGACTGGGCGCTGCGCCCGGCCGGCGCTGTCGCGGTCACCTCGATCGTTTCGGGCAAGGCGCTCGAAGTGCCGAACTGCTCGAGTGCAGACGGGGCGATCCTGCAGCAGCGCGAGTACACCGGTACCGCGTGCCAGAGCGTGACGTTCACGGCCGCCGCGAACGGCGAATCCGAGATGCACCTCGGCTCGGCACCGGAGAAGTGCCTCGCGGTGAGCGGCGGGTCGACTGCCGACTCCGTCGCCGTCACGCAGGGCGCCTGCGGCATCGCTGGCAGCACGTGGCGAGTGCTGGTCTCGGGCGACGGTGTCATCGAGTTCCGCAACGGCACGAGCGGCAAGGCACTGGATCTCTCGTTCTGCGCCGTCTCCGACGGCACGCGCGTGCATCAGTACAGCGTGCTGAATAACGACTGCCAGCGGTTCCGGCTGTCGTCGGTCGCGCCGGATCCGGTGGCACCGGTCGTCACAGTGGAGGCCACTGCCGCGACGCGCTGCGTGGCAGGCAAGGCGGTCGTCGTCGCGACGGTGCGCAATGCGGATGCCGTCGTGCTCGACATCACCGCGACGAGCACCTACGGCACGAAGTCGTTCGCTCTCGCGACCGGCGAATCGCGCAGTGCGTCCTTCAACACCAGGGTGGCCTCGCTGCCGGCAGGGTCGGTGCAGGTCACCGCGACGGGGCCGACAGGGAGCGCGACCGTGTCTGCTGCCTACGCGGCGAAGGGCTGCTGAGTCCGGCGCCGGGTCGGCCGGGGAGAACCTGGCCGGCCCTTCGCATGGTCAATAGTGATCGGCAGGTTCGGGCCGTCGCGCTCGGGCCTGTCGGTTCAGGCCAAGCCCGTCAGGTTCCGGCCGGGTACGTCATATTCCGGCCCACCACCTGATCAGGCCGCATGCTCAGGCACTCACCGTTACGCTCGCCCCTCGGCTCGCTATGCTCGCCCACCACGCACGACGCGGCCCACATTCGGCGTGTGTGCTCGGTGTCACCTCGATGCCCGACATTCACGCTGACCCGAAATTACTTCTGGGTCATGGGCCGCCCCCTCTCCCCTGGCTCAGAAGGGCGGTGGGGTGTCGTCTTCGGTGAAAGTGACGGTGTTCGGCGGTGGTGGCCGATCGAGGTAGACCTTCCCGGTGGGGCTGGTCCACGCGAAGACGCCACCTTCGAGTTGTTCGACGTGCCATGGGGAGTTGTGTTTGAGGACGTGATGTCGGCGGCAGAGATCTCCGAGGTTCTCCTCGCTGGTCGCCCCGCCCAAGGCTGCATCCTGATTGTGATCGAGATCGCACTCCGTGGCGGGGAGTCCGCAGGTGGGGAACCGGCAGCGTTGATCCCGTGCCCGCAGCAGTCGCTTGAGGTGGGCAGATGGCCGGTACCGGTCGACCGCGAGCAATCCGCCGGTGATCGGATGCGTCAGTATCCGATCCCACCCGGATGCTGCGCCGGCCAGCCGCCGGGCGGTGGCGGGGTCGATCGGGATGCGCCCGTTCAGCTCCGCGGGGATCGCGCCGACGCCGATCAGCGTCGTCACCGGCACCGTCACCGACACGTGTGCGGTGATTCCGGCGAGGAGCCCGTCGGAGGTGTCGTGTCCGGCCGGGTTCCCGGTGAGGAGCAGGTCGAGGGCGAGGTCGCAGCGGATCTGGTCGAGCGTGCGCTCGTCGCCGGCATCCGCCTGCCCCTGCACCGTCTTCGCCATTGAGGTGACCCGGTCGAACGCTCCGTGCACGAGCGCGGCGGGGCCGCGCAGACTGAACTCCGCGATCCCATCGGCATCGTCTCTCGCCCACACGCCCCGCTTGTCGAGGGCATCCTGGTGCCGGTCCTGGATCGGACGCACCTGGAACCGTTCTGCGACCCGTCGGGCCATCCGCCCCACCCGATTCGGGGATTCATGCTCTGCAAACTCGATCATCTGCTCCGAGTACGCGTCCCGGTCGGCGGCGTCGTCAAGGTGCTGGCCGGCGTCGATGATCACCCGGGCATGTCCAGCGCTGATCCGCCCGGCACCCTGCGCCTGCCACACCAATGGAAACTGCTCCACCAGGAACGAGGCTTCCGTCATCCGTCGTTGCACCGTCCGGTCGCTGAGCCGCAGCGCGGCACCCATCTCCGCCGCGACCGTCCGCAACGCCATGTCGCCGTAATCGGGGTTCCCGGCCTGCTGGGCGACGTCAAGAGCGACCCGGGAGCCGAGGGCGAGCATCCCGTCCCTGGCGGCCTGCAACGAACTGATCGTGCGCTCGATCTCCACGACAGAATCAGTGAGCGCGCCCAGCGTCGCCACCTGCTCCACTGTCGCATCCATCAACGCCGTCATAACCCCTAGTACACCAGGGACCACCGACATTCCAACCCCAGATCAGGGCGCATAACCGCCTCGAGAAATCACACCTGGATAACGACGGCTCAACGGCGGTATCCGATCGACCACCTCCCCGCTGATAACGATCAGTCGCGGTGTGGTCCAGAGCTGTCAACGACCGCCTCCGAGCACGGTTCCCGACTACTCGGTGACGACGAATGCGAGACGCGGAAGCTCGCGGCCGGGAATGGAACCGCTAGGCGTGGTACCGATCCGTCGAGCGCCGAAGCGTAGATAGAACGACTCCGCACCGGGATCAGCGTCGAGTTCCAGGCGCGTGAACCCTGCGGCCCGCGCGGCGTGCAGGGCGTGCTCAAGCAGCATTCGGCCGCAGCCGGTGCCTATCGCAGATGGATCAATGAACAACGCCGACAGTTCGCCGTCATTCGGACCACCTCCCAAGAGGCAGAAGCCAAGAACCGTGTCGTCCTGCTCCACGACCCACATCAGTCCAGATCCGCAGACGGTCGCATCGAACGTCAGCTCAGCTCGGCACGCTTCAAGAAACTCGGCTGAGTATCCCCAGTGGCCCTTCGAACGCAACGCCAACGCGGAGATCTCTCTATGCTCCTCGGGCCGTGCCCCCCGTATGCGCAAATCACTCACGTCGCTTCAGAGGACCGGGGCAGGAGCAAGGGACTCGCCCTCGTGGAACTCCCCCATCAGGAGTTCGTGGCGGAGGGCGCCCAGCGTGCCGTCGAGCCGACCGACGAGCGTCTCGACACCCAGCCGACCGAGTTCTGCGGCCGGCGAGACCACGACAGCCAGTTCGGGATCCGCCATGGCGGAGATCTCGATCGTCGACCCTATGAGGACGACCGACAGGTCGCGAGGGACGGATACGCCCAGCCTGCCGAGCCCGCTCACCAGACCGACTGCGGCGTGTTCGTTGAGGACGAGCATCGCCGTCGCCTCGGGCGCCTCAGCGATCAGTGTCGATGCGAATGCGCGCCCGGCGGCCGGAGTCGCCGTGCACCGGAGCGTCCGCCCGCGCAAACCGCGCGCCGCGCAGACGGCATGGAACGTCTCGTCCACGCGGACGGCCGGGCCATACCCTTCGAGACCCGGACTCTCGGACTCCTCGAGCAGGACGAAGTCCCGGTGCCCGAGCGATTGCAGGCGGTCGATCGACTGCTCGACCATGCCCTCGAAGTCGACGTCCACGTAGTCGAGGCCGGACGGATCGCGGTTGCGGCCGATGAGGGTCAACGGGGTCTTCGCGGCGAGCAGCTGATCGATCCGGTGGTCGTCGAGCTGCACCTCCATGAGGATGACGCCGTCGACGAGCCCGTCCGATGTGAGCTCGCGCAGGGAGTCGGAGTCGTTCGCCACCGGCCAGAGGACGACCGTGTACCCGAGCTCGGACGCAGCCTCGGCGGCTCCGGTGAAGAATCGGGCGGCGGTGTCCGAGAGACGGTGCTGCAGGACGGGGAACAGCAGCGCGATGATGCGCGTGCGGCGGCTGGCGAGCGCCCGCGCCACGGCGTTGCGACGGAAATCGAGTTCGGCCATCGCCGCCTCGACGCGAAGCCTGGTGCCCGGAGCAACCGGCTTGGAGTCATTCACGACGAATGAGACAGTGGCGACGGAGACACCGGCGAGCCGCGCGACGTCACGCATCGTTGCCATGAATCCTCGTTTCCCCACTGTCGATCCTCGGTCAGTCTCTCACGGATCCCGATGCAGTAAACCGGTTAAATTTCTCTTGACTTTGGCTGAGCCCCCGAGGCAAGCTGGTCTCCGAAGCGCCCAGTAAACCGGTTAACTATTCGGTGACGGGTACCACGACCTCGACCGGCGAAGGAGCCGCGATGACACCCACCGGGCCCGACACCGACCCTCGTCCCGGTCACGCACTCCGCGTCGCGATCATCGGTTACAGCTTCATGGGCACCATCCACGCGCAGGCTTGGACCACCGCTCCCCGCTTCTTCGATCTCGCTGACGGCGTCGAGCTCGTCGCCGTCAGCGGCCGCGACGCCGGCGCTGCTCGCGCCTTCGCCGACAAGTTCGGCATCGCCGACGTGGAGACCGACTGGCGCGCGCTGCTGACCCGCGGCGACATCGATGTGATCGACATCTGCACCCCCGGGCATCTGCACGCGGAGATCGCGATCGCCGCCCTCGACGCCGGCATCCACGTGCTCTGCGAGAAGCCGCTGGCCAACTCCGTCGAGGAGGCCGAACGGATGGCGGCCGCAGCCGAGCGCGCCGCAGTGAAAGGCGTGCAGGCGATGGTCGGCTTCAGCTACCGCCGCACTCCCGCGCTCGCCTACGCCAAGCGCTTGATCGAGGATGGGCGGCTCGGCACCATCCGCCACATCCGTGCGCAGTACCTGCAGGACTGGATCGTCGACCCCGAGTTCCCCCTCGTGTGGCGACTCGATGCCGAGCAGGCGGGCTCCGGGGCGCTGGGCGACATCGGCGCGCACATCATCGATCTCGCCCGATTCGTGACCGGGCACGAGCTCACCGGCGTGAGCGCCCTGTCGTCCACCTTCGTGACGGAGCGCCCGCTTCCGACCGCCTCCAGCGGTCTGAGCGCCTCCGCAGACAGCGGGTCGGGCGACGACCGGGCGATGGGACGTGTCACCGTCGATGACGCGGTCGTCTTCATCGGCCGCACCGACGGCGGCGCACTCGCATCCTTCGAGGCGACCCGCTTCGCCTCGGGACGCAAGAACGCCATGCGCCTTGAGGTCGACGGATCACTCGGTTCGATCTCCTTCGATTTCGAGCGGATGAACGAGCTCCAGTTCCACGACCACACGCTCCCGGCAGAGGAGGCGGGGTTCCGCCGCATCCTCGTGACCGAGCCGGGGCATCCCTACGCAGCAGCGTGGTGGCCCGCCGGCCACGGCCTCGGCTACGAGCACACCTTCGTGCACGAGGTCGCCGACTTCGCCCGCGACCTCGCCGCCGGCCGCGCGCCGGCACCCGGATTCGCCGACGGTCTCATCGTGCAGCGCATCCTCACCGCCGTCGCGGCGAGCGCAGCGGCCGACGCCGCGTGGACCGAGATCCCCCACTGACAGAACGACCCGCACCACCGACGCCGCACGCACCCTCACCAGGCAAAGGAGCCACGATATGAGATCCACCAGCACATCGAACCCCCGCCGGCCGCTCCGCAGGCCGCGCGTCATGGGTTCGCTCGCGATCCTCGCGATCGCCCCGCTCGCCCTGACCGCCTGTGGCGGCGGCGGCGCGGCATCCGGCGGCGACCCGGACACCCTCACCATCCTCGATTACTACAACAACGAGCCCGACAAGACTCTGGTCGGCGACGCGCTCGACCGCTGCGCCGACGAGATCGGCGTCACGATCAAACGCGAGACCGTCCCCGGCAAGGACCTCATCCAGAAGGTCCTACAGCAGTCATCGTCCAAGACGCTGCCGGACGTCCTCATGCTCGACAATCCCGATGTCCAGGAGATCGCCGCGACCGGCGGCCTGTCTCCGCTCAGCGACTACGACGTCGACACATCGGGGTTCGCGCAAGGCATCCTCGACGCCGCCAGCTACGAGGGCGAGGTCTACGGACTCGCCCCGACCGTGAACACCATCGGCCTGTTCTACAACGAGGATCTTCTCGCCGCCAAGGGCATCACCCCGCCGACCACCTGGGCCGAGCTCAAGACCGCAGCGGCCGCGCTCACCGAGGGCGACACGTACGGTCTGGCGTTCAGCTCGATCGCCACCTATGAGGGCAGCTGGCAGTTCCTTCCGTTCATGTGGACCAACGGCGGCGATGAGACGGATCTCACGTCACCCGCGGTCGCCGAGGCCCTCCAGTTGCAGGTCGACCTCGTCGAGTCCGGCTCCGCCTCGAAGAGCGTCATCAACTGGTCCCAGGCCGACGTCAACGACCAGTTCATGGCCGGCAAGGCCGCGATGATGATCAACGGACCGTGGCAGATCCCGGCGCTCAGCGCAGACGCCGACCTGAACTACGGCAGCGTCCAGGTGCCGGTCAACCAGGCCGGCCAGACACCGGTCGCACCCCTCGGCGGCGAGGTGTGGACCGTCCCGGTGACAGGCGATGACGCCAAGCAGGCAAAGGCGGCCGAGTTCGTCGAGTGCATCTCGAACGACGAGAACCAGCTCGCACTCGCCGAGGCCCGCTTCACCGTCCCGACGAAGACCGCCCTGGCGGAGCAGTACGTGGCGAAGGTGCCGGAGATGGCAGCCTTCACCGAGCAGGTCGCGAACGCCCGTTCACGCACCGGCGAGCTCGGCGAGGACTGGCCGGAAGCCGCCACCGAGATCTACACCGCCATCCAGCTCGCCCTCACCGGGCAGGCGACGCCCTCCGAGGCGTTCGAGCAGGCAGCGGCGGGCTGATCCTGGTGAGCAGCAGCATCGCCGGAAGCGGCCGGACGCACTCCCGCCGCTTCCGGCGCGAGGAGCTCGTGAAACTCGGCTTCGTCCTGCCCGCGGCGCTCTACATCGTCCTGTTCTTCGGCTACCCCGTGGTCAAGAACATCACGATGAGCCTGCAGGAGTACACGACGAAGACCTTCTTCACCGGCGAGGCGCCCTGGGTCGGGTTCGCGAACTACGCGACCGTGTTCGGTTCGCAGCTGTTCACGCCGGCCCTGCTGAACACGGCACTGTTCACGATCGGTTCGATCGCCGGGCAGTTCCTCATCGGGCTCGCCCTCGCCGTGTTCTTCAAGAGGCGTTTCCCGCTGAGCTCGTTCCTGCGGGCGATGCTGCTGCTCCCCTGGCTGCTGCCGTTGATCGTCTCGAGCGCGACCTGGCGCTCGATCCTCGATCAGGACAGCGGCGTCCTCAATGCCGCACTGGAGTCGATCGGCCTCTCCGGAGTCCCGTGGCTGACCAGTCCGTCGGTCGCGCTGCTCGCCGTGGTGCTCGTGAACATCTGGATCGGCATCCCGTTCAACGTCACCATCCTCTACGGCGGACTGCAGGACATCCCCGACGAACTGTACGAGGCGGGCGCACTCGACGGTGCCACCGGCTGGAAGGCGTTCCGCCACATCACCTGGCCGAACCTCCGGCCCGTCGTGAGCGTGGTCCTCGTCCTCGGCGTCGTGTACACGATCAAGGTGCTCGACATCATCCTCGGGCTCACGAACGGCGGGCCGGCGAACGCGACCCAGACCCTCGCGGTCCGGAGCTACCAGGAGTCGTTCGTGAACTTCGAGTTCGGTGTCGGGGCGGCGTTCAGCAACATCCTGATCGTCATCTCGCTGCTCTTCGCCATCGTGTACCTGCGCGCCAACCGCCGCGCCGTCGACGAGTAAGGACCGACCATGACCACGACCAGCATCGTCACCGGCGGGGCCCAGCGGCGTCGGCCGTTCGATCCGGCCGGCGCACGCAGGCGACCCGGCCCGCGGCGGCACCTGGGCTACACGTTCATCGGCATCGTGATCCTCGCGATCATGCTCTTCCCCGTCTACTGGATGGTGAACGCCTCGCTGCAACCGTCGGGGAACACGCTCACGGGCGACTTCTTCCCCGTCAACCCCAGCTTCGCCGGCTACGAGAAGGCGTTCGCCGACCAGGGCGGCCACCTCCTCACGAGCCTCGCGATCTCCCTCGGGACCGTCGTGCTGACCCTCGCGATCGCCGCCCCGGCCGCCTATGCACTCGCGCAGTTCCGCTTCCGGTGGATCAGCATCGCTCTGCTCGTCATCCTGATCGCACAGATGATCCCTGGCATCGTGATCGCGAACGCCCTCTACTCGGCCTACAACGATCTCGGCATGCTGAACTCCATCCCCGGGCTCATCCTCGCCGACGCCTCGCACGCGATCCCCTTCGCGATCCTCATCCTGCGGGCGTCGATGCAGACCATCCCGCCATCCATCGTCGAGGCCGCACGAGTGGACGGAGCCGGCCTGGTCCGCGCGTTCGTCTCGATCGTCGTACCGGTGAGCCGCAACGCGCTGATCACGGCCGGCCTGTTCGCCTTCCTGTTCTCGTGGAGCGACTTCCTCTTCGCCCTCACCCTCACCACCACCGAGGACGTGCGACCGGTGACGCTCGGCATCTACCAGTACCTCGGCTCGCAGGTCTCGAACTGGAGCGCCGTCATGGCGACCGCCGTGCTGTCATCACTGCCCGCCATCCTGCTGCTCGTCATCGCCCAACGGTTCATCGCGGCCGGCGCCACCGGCGGTGCCGTGAAATGACCTCGAACACACCAGACCACCCGACACATCCCCGAAGGAGCACGACCATGTCCGACACCCGAGCCACCCCCATCCGGGTCCTCGTCTGGGGCGAGAACCGCCACGAGCAGCTGGAGGAGAAGGTCCGTGCGATCTATCCGGACGGCATGCACACCACGATCAAGGAGGGCATCGAGGAGTATCTCGGCGCCGAGGCGATCGTCACCACGACGACCCTCGACGAGCCGGAACACGGCCTGACCGAGGAGGTCCTCGCCGCGACCGACGTGCTCGTCTGGTGGGGGCATGCCGCGCACCACGAGGTCTCCGACGAGGTCGTCGAGCGCGTGCATCAGCATGTGCTCGCCGGCATGGGCCTGCTCGTCCTGCACTCGGGCCACTGGTCGAAGATCTTCGGCACGCTCATGGGCACCAGCTGCACGCTGCGGTGGCGTTCCGAAGAAGACCGTGAGATTGTCTGGACGGTCGATCCCACCCACCCGATCGCACAGGGCATCCCGCACCCGTTCATCATCCCCGCGCAGGAGATGTACGGCGAGTTCTTCGACGTCCCGGCGCCGGACGAACTGATCTTCCTCTCGACCTTCACCGGCGGTGAGGTCTTCCGCTCCGGCATGACCTACAAGCGCGGCTTCGGGAAGATCTTCTTCTTCTCGCCCGGCGATCAGGACTACCCCGTCTACCACCACGAGCACGTGCGCCGCGTGCTCGCGAACGGCGTCCGCTGGGCCGTGACCCTGCGCCCGGAGCGGGCCGTGCCCGTGTTGCTGCGCTATGAGACCGAAGACTTCTACAACGGCCGCGGTTACCAGGGAGCCCTCGTCCGATGAGTGCACCGCTGAACGGAGACTTCGCCACGCTCGCGGACTCGGCAGCTCCCGTCCGAATCGTGCTCGTCGGGGCCGGAGGAATGGGCCGCGCGTGGTTGGGGACCATCCTCGCGAATCCGGCCACCGAGCTCGTCGGCGTCGTCGACCTCGATACCGCGCTCGCCGAAACAGCCGTCTCTGACGCCGGGCTGCAGCCGGGCGAGGGCGGCGTGCTCGTCGGGACCAGCGTCTCGGAGGTCGCCAGGGCGACCGGTGCCGACGCCGTCGTGAACGTGACCGTTCCCGTGGCCCACCACCCGGTGAACACGGAGGCGCTGTTCGCCGGACTGCCGGTGCTCTGCGAGAAGCCGATCGCGCCGACGGTCGCGCAGGCGCTCTCGCTCGCGGCGACGGCCGAGGCCAGTGGACAACTGCTCATGACCAGCCAGTCACGGCGGTACTACGCCTCGATCGCCGCGTTCCGTGAGCAGATCGCGTCCCTGGGAAGGCTCGGATCCGCGACGACCGAGTTCTTCAAGGCGCCGCATTTCGGTGGTTTCCGCGACGAGATGCCGCACGTGCTGCTCGTCGACATGGCCATCCACGCCTTCGACGCCGCGCGCTTCCTCCTCGGCAGCGACCCGGTCTCGGTCTACTGCGAGGAGTTCAACCCGCCGTGGAGCTGGTACGCGGCCGACGCCGCGGCCACCGCGGTCTTCGAGTTCGAGGGAGGCGTGCGCTACACGTACACCGGCAGCTGGTGCGCCGACGGACTGGAGACGTCGTGGAACGGCATGTGGCGGGTCAACGGTGAGCACGGTTCGGCCGCCTGGGACGGCGATACGGCGCCGCAGCGCCAGCTCGCCCCGCAGAACGGCGTGCCAGCGGCGATCGAGACGCCGACGGCGATGGCCACCGTGCCCGCGGAGATCGCCGGGTCCCTCGTGGAGTTCGTCGGCGCCCTACGCGACGGCCGCGTACCGTCGGGAGAGGTGCACGCGAACGTTCTGAGCCTCGCGATGGTGGAGGCCGCCGTCCGCTCCGCCGAGTCGGGGACGCGCGTCGCGATCGCCGAGGTTCTGGAGCAGGCGTATGCGCAGGCGGTCTCCGACGAGCCGCGCGACGATGTCCGCCAGGCCCTGGTCGCCTGGGGCGCTGCTGCGGACGGGCTCGCCTGACCCGAGGCGGGTCGTCGTCCGTCCGGGGCCCCGGACTCAGAGACCGAGGCGCTCCAGGTACTCGTTCACGAACCGACGCTCGGGGTCGCACGACGCGGCGAGCGCGGCGAAGTCGTCCCAGCGCGGGTAGCGGGCACGCACCGCGGCGCCGTCGAGGGTGAACACCTTTCCCCAGTGCGGGCGAGCGGATGCCGGCAGCGCCGCCTCGAGGGTCGGGAGGAACTCCCGGACGGCGGCCTCATCGGGCTTCCACGTGAAGTGCAGGCCCACGGCATCCGTTCCGGAGGAGGAGCTCAGCCAGAGTTCGTCCGCCTTGACCGTGCGGATCTCGTTCACCAGCAGCAGCGGCGCGATCCGGTCGGCGAGCGAGCGGACCGCCTCGATCGCCGCGACGGCGTCGGTCCGCGGCACCAGGTACTCGCTCTGAATCTCTGCTCCGGCGGAGGGCGTGAACTCGAGCTTGAAGTGCGGCAGCCGCTGGAACCAGGCACCGGCGACGCCGCCCTGCTCGGTGCACGCCTCCGGATCGACGCCGAGGATCGGGTGCCGCTTGCCCTCGGCGGCCGCCGCGCCGAGACGAGCGGCGAGGTCGTCGCGCTGCGACTGCCCGGCTCGAGCATCCGCCCGGGTGGCCGCGACCCGCTGCTTGATCCAGATCTGGTCGGCGACGTCCGTCTGCTGCCACGTCGAGAAGATGCTGACGCTGGTTCCGGCGCCGGTGACCGCGCCCAGGTCGGCGAGGATCGCGTCCCATGAGGGATGCTCGAAGACGTGCTGAGCGATCTGGTAGGTCGGCTCGACGTCGAGCGTGACCTCGAGCACCGCGCCGAGAGCGCCGAGGCTCACGACCGCCCCGTCGAAACCCTCATCGCCGCGCGCGAGCGTGCGGATATCGCCGGATGCGGTCATGATGCTGAGGCCGCGCACGGCAGTGGACAGCGCGCCGATCCCGTCACCGGATCCGTGGGTACCGGTGGCGACCGCACCGGCGACCGAGATGTGCGGCAACGAGGCGAGGTTCGCCAGCGCGAGCCCCTCGTCTTCGAGTCGTGATGCGATGTCGCCGTAACGGAGCGCACCCGCGACCCGGACCGAGTCCCGTGCTGCGCCGACCTCGTACGTCGCCGGCATCCGATCCAGCGCGATCAGCGCGCCCGCCGTGTCAGCGATGTCGTTGAAGCAGTGACGCGTGCCGAGAATCCGGGTCTGGCCACCGGTCGCGATCAGCGCGCGCAGCTCATCGACCGACTCCGGGTGTGACACTCCAGCGGCTCGATACTCGAGGTTGCCCGCCCAGTTGCGCTCAATGCTCATCGTGTCAGGATAGCGATCGAACTACATCGTTGTACTCCGCGATCGCCCAGGCTCCCCGTTAGGCTGACCGGATGACAGCGATGCCGCCGCCGCGGGCCACGATGAAGGACGTCGCTGCCCTCGCCGGCGTCTCGCCGAAGACCGTCTCCAATGTCGTCACCGGCACTGTGGCCGTCCGCGACGAGACCAAGGCCCGCGTCGAGGCGGCAATGGCGGAGCTCGACTTCGTCCCGAATCTGAGCGCCCGAGGACTGCGCAAGGGGCGATCAGGGATCATCGCCCTCGCGCTCCCTGACCTTGCCACCGCGTATTCGGCGGAGCTCGTGCACCGCATCGTCGAAGCCGCCCATGAACGCGGGCTGGCGGTGCTGATCGAGGAGACGGCGTCGGAGCCGGAGCGCGAGAAGGAGCTGCTGTCCCGCGCCCGCGCCCAGCTCATCGACGGCATGATCCTGAATCCGGTCCGCCTCGAGGACAGCGTCGTCAAGTACGCCGACCGACTGCCGCCGCTCGTGGTGATCGGCGAGGTCGAGCAGAACAGGGCCGATCATGTGCGCATCGACAGCCGCCTCGCGGCCGCCGACGCGACGCGCCACGTGCTGTCGCGTGGCGCCCGCCGCATCGCCGTGATCGGCGCCGATGAAGACCGATCGGTCGCGACCGCGACGAGCCGACTGAGACTCGAAGGCGTCCACGATGCGCTGCGCACCGCCGGCCTCGCGGCCGATCCCGCTCTGGAGGTCAATCTCCTGCCGTGGTCGATGTCCAGTGGCGCCGAAGCAGCGCGGATCCTGCTCTCGCGCGGCGTCGATTTCGATGCGATCATCGCGCTCACCGACTCTCTCGCACTCGGCGTGCTGCATGCCCTGCATGAGCACGGCATCCGCGTTCCCGAAGATGTGATCGTGACCGGGTTCGACGATGTGGAGTTCTCGGAGTTCACCTCGCCATCGCTCACCACGATCGCGTTCGACCGCCGCGAGCTCGCCGAGGCCGCGCTGGGCCTCCTCGAATCGCGGATGGATGACCGCAGCGCCGCGCCGCGAGGCCTGACCCTCTCTCACCGGCTCATCGAGCGCGCCAGCACCGCCGGGCCCCCTGCCGGCCACCATCCCTGAACCCGCACCCCGCTTCAAAGAGCGCAAACGGCTGCATTCGGACCGTGGATGCAGCCGTTTGCGCTCTTTGAAAGCGGGGCGCTCTTGCGCTCGGATTACCACGATGTAATGATGGGTGCGCCCCCAGCCCGCAGTCACGAAGGAGTGACGAATGACGCCCCCGATAGAACCCGCAGGCCTATCCAGACGACAGTTCCTGAGCGTCGCCGGGCTGACAGCCGGCACCGCCCTCCTCGCCGGGTGCGCCCCCGGCGCCACCCTGGGCTCCGGCCCCCAGACCCTGCAGTTCTGGCACCTGCTCTCCGGCGGTGACGGCGTCACGATGTCGACGCTTCTGCAACAGGCGAACGACGCGCAGGATGCGTTCCGCATCCGTCCGACCGTACTCGCCTGGGGCACCCCGTACTACACGAAGCTCGCGATGGCCGGCGCCGGCGGTCGGGCTCCCGATGTCGCCGTCATGCATGCCACCCGCACCGTCGGCTGGGCACCCGGCGGCCTGCTCGACCCGTGGGACCTCGACCGCCTCGCCGAGCTCGGCATCGACGGCTCGAAATTCCCGGATCCGATCTGGGAGAAGGGCTTCGTCGGCGAGAACATGTACAGCATCGCCCTCGACGCCCACCCGTTCGTGATGATGTTCAACACCGATATCTGTGATGCGGCCGGCGTTCTCGACACCGACGGCGCACTGAAGAAGACGTCTTCTCCGGAAGAGTTCCTCGACCAGCTCCGAACGGTCAGCGGCACGACGGAAGGCCACGCGCTCTCCTACGGATACCTGGGCGACGGCGCCCAGATGTGGCGCCTGTTCTACTGCCTGTACGCGCAGCACGGGCTGGCGATGGAGCTCCCGATCGGCGGCAAGGCCATCATCGACAAGGATGCCGCGATCGAATCGCTCCAATTCATGCAGACCCTGCTCGACGGCGAGATCGCCGCGGCGCAGAACGACTACGGCAGCGCCGTGGCGGAGTTCGCGACCGGCAAGAGCGGGATGCTCTTCACCGGCGTCTGGGAGCTGCGCACCATGCAGAACGCGAAGCTGCCCTTCGATGCCACCGTCATCCCCACGCTGTACGGCACTCCGGCCGTGTACGCCGACTCGCACTCCTTCGTCCTGCCGAATCAGACCGACCCGGACCCGGCGAAGCGGGATCTCACGTACCGGTTCGTCGCCGACATGCTGAAGGGCTCGTTCGGCTGGGCGGAGGCCGGGCACGTTCCCGCGTTCCTGCCGGTCACGCAGTCGCCGAAATACGACGACCTCCTCCCGCAGGCGCACTACGCCGAAGCCGCCGAGCACGTCGTCTACGACCCGACGGCCTGGTTCACCGGGTCGGGATCGAGCTTCCAGGGCGAGTTCGGCGCCGCCGTGCAAGGGGTGCTGCTCTCCGGCGACGACCCGGCAGCCGCGATCGACCGCTTCGAAGCCCGCGTCAACACCCTGCTCGCGCAACCCAACCCGGCAGACCCCGAAGGGACGTGGAAGCCATGACGAACACCGCCACCTCCACACGTGCGATCGTCACCGGCGGAGCATCCGATCTCCGTCCGCGTCGGGCGGGCACCGGGCACCGCGAGCAGCTGGTCAGCTGGGCGTTCCTCGCGCCGTTCGTCGTCGCGTTCGTCCTGTTCCTCATCTGGCCGATCGTGCACGGGATCTACCTCAGCTTCACCGACCAGTCCCTCACCGGTGCCGGCGGATCGCTCGTCGGCTTCGCGAACTATGCCGAGGCGCTGACGGACCCCGTGATGTGGCGGTCGATGGGGAACACGGTGTGGTTCACCCTGCTGTCCACGGTCCCGCTGGTGGCGATCGCCCTGCTGATGGCCGCGCTCGTCGACCGGGGGCTTCCCGGTCAGTGGCTGTGGCGGCTGTCGTTCTTCATGCCGTACCTGCTCGCCTCCACCGTCATCTCGCAGATCTGGGTGTGGATCTTCAACCCTCAGATCGGCGCGGCGAACAACGTCCTCGAGGCCTTGGGACTCGAGCCGCTCGCATGGCTGCAGAACCCCGAGACCAACATGATGTCGATCGTGATCGCAACGGTCTGGTGGACGGTCGGATTCAACTTCCTGCTCTATCTCGCCGCGATGCAGAACATCCCGCCGCAGCAGTACGAGGCGGCGTCGCTGGACGGCGCGAGCACCTGGCGTCAGTTCTGGTCGATCACGCTGCCGCAGCTCGGTCCGGCCACCGTGCTCATCCTGCTCCTGCAGATCCTCGCCTCGTTGAAGCTGTTCGACCAGGCGTACCAGATGCTCGGCGGCGTCGCGAGCGACACCACCCGTTCGATCGTCCAGTACATCTACGAAGCCGGTTTCACCAGCTACCGATTCGGCTACTCGGCCGCGATCTCGTACGTCTTCTTCGCCCTCATCGTCATCGTCGGCGTCGCGCAGGCCGTGGTCTCGCGCCGCCGGAAGGAACAGCTGTGATGTCTGCCACCACTCTCGCACCCACGACCGAGACGATCGTCGCTCCGCAGGCGCGCGCGAGGCGTCGCCCGCACGTCCCCGGCCAGAAGCCGTTCGGCCCGCTGCGCATCGTCGCGTTCGCCGTGCTCGCGCTGCTCGCGATCGGCTGGCTGCTGCCCTTCCTCTGGGCGGTCGCCACCGCATTCAAGACGGAGACGGATGCCGCATCCGGCGACCCCGGATGGATCGGCGCCTCCGGCCCGACGATCGAGGCCTTCACGGCGATCCTCTCGCAGGGGAACGTCTACACCTGGGCGTTCAACAGCCTGTGGACGTCGGCGGCGGCGACGCTGATCACACTGGCGATCTCGGCCCTGGCGGCCTACGCGTTCTCGCGTCTCGACTTCACCGGCCGCAAGTGGCTGTTCGCCGTCATCATCGCGTCGATCGTGGTGCCGCCGCAGGTGCTGATCATCCCGCTGTTCTACCAGATGCTCACCTTCAACATGATCGACACCTACTGGGGCCTGATCCTGCCGCAGGTAGTGGCGCCGGCGATGGTGTTCATCCTCAAGCGGTTCTTCGACGCGGTCCCGATCGAGCTCGAAGAGGCAGCACGCGTGGACGGCGCCAGCCGGTTCCGGATCTTCTGGTCGATCGTGCTGCCGCTGTCACGGCCGATCCTGGCATCGGTGGCGATCTTCGTGTTCATCGGCGCGTGGAACAACTTCCTCTGGCCGTTCCTGGTCATCAACGACACCACGCTGATGACTCTTCCGGTGGGACTGCAGACCGTCATCAGCGCCTACGGCGTCCAGTACGCACAGGTCATGGCGCAGGCGGTCCTCGCCGCACTCCCCCTCATCATCGTGTTCATCATCTTCCAGAAGCAGATCGTCAAGGGCGTCGCGACCAGCGGCTTCGGCGGTCAGTAAACCCCTCAATTGGAGAGCAATGAGTAGCGCCCGCATCACTATCGACCGCGACTTCACGATCGCCGACGTCCCCCGGAGACTCTTCGGATCGTTCGTCGAGCACATGGGGCGCTGCGTGTACACCGGCATCTACGAGCCAGGGCACCCGCAGGCCGATGAACGCGGCTTCCGCACGGACGTGCTCGCGCTGGTGCGGGAGATGGGCCCGACGGTCGTCCGCTACCCGGGCGGCAACTTCGTCTCGGGCTACCGGTGGGAGGACGGCGTGGGTCCGGTCGAGGACCGCCCTGTGCGCATCGACGGCGCCTGGCACACGATCGAGACCAACGCCTTCGGCCTGCACGAGTTCATGGACTGGGCGAAGGAGGCCGACGTCGAGGTCATGGAGGCGATCAACCTCGGCACTCGTGGCGTCGAGGAGGCCCGGTCGCTCGTCGAATACGCGAACCACCCCGGCGGCACCTACTGGTCGGACCTGCGTCGCAAGAACGGCGCCGAGCAGCCGTTCGACATCAAGCTGTGGTGCCTGGGCAACGAGCTCGACGGCCCGTGGCAGATCGGCGGCAAGACCGCCGGTGAGTACGGGCGACTGGCCCAGGAGTCGGCCAAGGCGATGAAACTGGTCGACCCGTCGATCGAGCTGGTGGCGGTGGGCTCGTCCTCCCGTTCGATGCCGACCTTCGGGACCTGGGAGCACACCGTGCTCACCCACGCGTACGACGAGGTCGACTACGTCTCGATGCACGCCTACTACCAGGAGCACGACGGCGACGCCGAGTCGTTCCTCGCCGAGTCGGTCGACATGGATGCCTTCATCGAGGGTGTCATCGCGACGGTCGATGCGGTCAAGGCCGCGGGCAAGCACACCAAGCAGGTCGACATCTCGTTCGACGAATGGAACGTCTGGGACCAGGTGAAGTACAACGACGTCGAGGCAGGCGAGATCGCGAAGGCGGGGTGGCGAGAGCATCCGCGTCTGATCGAGGACACCTACAACGTGACCGATGCCGTCGTCGTCGGCACCCTGCTGAACAGCCTCCTGCGCCACGGCGACCGCGTGAAGATCGCGAACCAGGCGCAGCTGGTGAACGTGATCGCGCCCATCCGCTCGGAAGAGAACGGACCGGCCTGGCGACAGACGAGCTTCTGGCCGTTCGAGCGGATGGCGCGTCTCGCCAAGGGGCGCATCCTGCGGCTCGCGGTGTCGGCGCCGCAGATCGAGACGAAGCGCTACGGCGGCGTCGACGCGGTCGACGCCGCGGCGACCTGGGATGAGGCGACCGGACGCGTCGTGCTGTTCGTCGCGAACCGCTCGCTGAGCGAGGAGAGCGACCTGACGATCGACCTGCGCGGGATGGGCGGGCTTCGGGTCGTCGGGGCCGAGACGCTCACGATCCCGGAGGGCGGCGACCGCCTGACCGCCAACCTCGAGACCACTCCGGATGCCGTGCACATGGTCCCGCTCGCCGCAGCCGAGATCGTCGACGGTGCCGTCCGCGCCACTCTCCCGGCGCTCTCCTGGTCGGTGATCGAGCTGGAGGCGACTCGCGCGTAGCTCAGTCAGCGACCTCAGGCCAGCCGTCGTGCCAGGTGAGCGGTCGAAGGCCCAGAGTCGGGATGCCATCGGCGGCACCGTCGTAGAAGTGGAAGGCGAGCATGTCCTCGAACACGGACTGCCCACCCGGCCCGACGCGGGAGCCATCGGTCGTCAGCACCACGGTGCCGCCGTCGTCGAGGAGCTCGCCGCCGTCGGCATCCAGATACGGGCCCGTGACCGACTTCGATCGCCCGACGATGATCTCGTACGTGCTGTCGACGCCCTTGCAGCAGAAGTTCCGGGAGAGGAAGAGGTAGTACCAGCCGTCGTGCGGCACGATGTACGGCGCCTCGATCGCGTTCTCGACGAGTCCGCGATCGGCGATGCGGATCGGCTCATCGTCCGCGGATGCACGCAGTCCGCTCGGCCACTCCAGCTGCACCATGTGGATGCCGGAGAAGAATGAGCCGAATGCCATCCACGGCACGCCGTCCGCATCCTCGACGATGCCCGGATCGATCGCATTGAAGTCGGCGCCGGCAGAGGAGATCACCTCGCCTCGATCAACCCACTCATACGACGGATCCTCCGGGTCGAGAGTCGTGTTGGTGGCGAGCGCGATCACCGAATCACTGCTGCCGAAGGTCGACGCCGAGTAATAGAGGTACCAGACGCCGTCGTGTTCGTAGAGCTCAGGAGCCCAGAGGTTGTCGACACCCGGCACGGCATCCGCCAACCAATCGGGCTTGGACGCCCAGACCTCGCCGACGTACTCCCAGCTCGCCCCGTCATCGGAGCTGCGGATCTGGATGTTGCCGTCACCGATCTGCCCGTTCCCCGTCGAGTACACGTACTCGCCATCGGCCGTGCGCACGTAGGCAGGGTCGTGCACGAAGATGTCGCCGGACAGTTGGGGCGCGGCCGCGGCCGCGGTTCCGCATCCGGCCAGCGCCGCCGCCACCGCGACGACTGCGACGGCGCCGGCCAGACGCAAGAGAGGATTCATCGGATCAGCTCAGCGCGATGGCCGACCATGACACCGGCGGCAGCGTGACGGTGAGCACGCCGTCGGCGAGCGCGGCGCCCGCGAGCGTCTTCAGTCCGACGCAGGTCTGGTTCTCGAGCGTGTTCTTGGCGTACACGTCGTCGTCCCAGATCGTCACGGCCTCGTCGATCGACGTCGCGCCGAGCTCGGTGACGGCGATCTGCACCTCGATGGATTCGGTCTGACTGCGGTTCACCAGGAACACCGCCGACTCCGCGCCGTCGGTGGTGACCACCGAGTCGACCAGTGGTGCCTCGCCGTACACCTTCGTCTCATACGTGCCGACGTCGATCCGCGGCTTCACGATCTCGCCTTTCGCGAGGCGCGAGGTCACCGAGAACGGGAAGAACGTGGTCTGGCGCCAGGCGTCGCCACCCGGTTCGGTCATGATCGGCGCGATCACGTTGACCAGCTGGGCGAGCGAGGCGGATGCCACGCGGTCGTGGTTCTTCAGCAGGGTGATCAGCAGGTTGCCGAGCACCACGGCGTCCGCCACGCAGTACACGTCCTCGAGCTGACGCGGCGCGACGCGCCATTCGTCGTTGACCTCATCGGATGCCTGGTGCTCGTCGAGGTACCAGATGTTCCACTCGTCGAAAGAGAGCTTGATCTTCTTCGACGACTTCAGCTTGTTGCCGACGTGGTCGGCCGTGGCGACGACCGTCTCGATGAAGTACTGCATGTCGACAGACGATGCGAGGTACGAGGCCAGGTCACCGCCGCGCTCCTGGTAGTACGCGTGGCAGGAGATGTAGTCCACGTGCTCGTAGGCGTGCTCGAGCACGGTGCGCTCCCAGTCGCCGAAGGTCGGCATGGACGAGCTCGACGACCCGCACACGACGAGCTCGAGCGTCTTGTCCGCGGTCTTCATCGCCTGCGCCGTGCGGGCGGCGATCTTGCCGTAGTCCTCGGCCGTCATGTAGCCGGTCTGCCACGGGCCATCCATCTCGTTGCCCAGGCACCACATCTTGATGCCGTGCGGCTCGACGGTGCCGTTGGCAATGCGCTGGTCGCTCAGCGCCGTGCCGGAGGGGTGGTTGCAGTACTCGAGCAGGTCGAGGGCCGCCTCGATGCCGCGCGTGCCCAGGTTCACCGCCATCATCAGTTCGGAGCCGGTGAGCGCGAGCCAGCGCGAGAACTCGTCGACGCCGACCTGGTTCGTCTCGATCGAGTGCCAGGCCAGGTCGCGCCGCACCGGGCGCTGCTCCCGCGGGCCCACCGAGTCCTCCCAGCGGAAGCCGGAGACGAAGTTGCCGCCGGGGTAGCGGATGGTGCTGGAGCCGAGCTCGCGGACGAGGTCGACGACATCGAGGCGGAAGCCGTCCTCGTTCGCCGTGGGGTGGCCGGGTTCGTAGATGCCGTCGTAGACGCAGCGGCCGAGGTGCTCGACGAACGAGCCGAAGATGCGTCGGTCGAGGGGCGCGACGACCGCCTCGCGGTCGATGGAGATGCGTGCCTTGGTCACGTTTTTCCTTCTCTGGGACAGGCCGGCTGCACGCGCAGCGCGGCGAGGTACTCGGGCTATGGGAAACGGGTGGGGGTGCCGGTCAGCCGGCGTGGTCGATGCGGTCGAGTCGGCGGTCGATGAGCCGGACCGCGATCGCCAGCGGAATCGCGACTCCGAGCAGCGGCAGGAGCACGGGGAAGGCCCCGACGATCGCCGCCCACGCCGCGATGACGACGAGCACACCGAGCGACATCGGAAGGGAGGCGAGGGGCAGAAGCAGCGCGAAACGCAGCACCGGAACCGGGCGGTCGTCATAGCGGGAGAGCAGCACGACCGCGGTGATCGCGATGATCGCGGTGCCGATCACGACGACGCCGGTGAGCACGAGCAATGCGGCGGAGAGCGGACCCTGCAGCGTTGGCAGGAGCGCGGCGTCGGCGGCGAGCAGCAGGCCGGCGATCCCGAACGGGATGCCGGCGAGGTTGGCACGGGCGAACTCCGCCCGGTAGCGGATCCAGAAGGTGCGGACCACGCCGCCTTCCGCGGTACCGGAGAGCAGGTCCCCCTGCCGGAGCACTGCGGATGCCGCGACCGCAGCCGGCATGAGCCCGAGGATGCCGAGCCCGAGCAGCGTGCCGAGCAGGAACATCACGTTCACGGCGATCAGGGAGGTCACCACCTGCAGTACCTGCATCACGCGGCCAGTCCAGCCGAGACCGCCCAGCGCGGGGGCGGTCATGACGTCACCGCCTTCGAGCCGCTCCAGACGACACCGTTCGGGTCGATGCCGCTGAAGGCGAGGACCGATCGTCCAGCGACGGGATCCCACGCGCCGAACACGACCGCCTCGAGCTCGACCCCGCCACGCGTTTCGTCTTGCTCCGCTCGCTCGACGACCGGGTGCGTGACCCCGGTCGTTGAGCGAGGAGCGAAGCGACGAGACGAAACGCCCTCCACGAGGATCGTCACCGCGACAGGCTCGCCGTCGGACACGGCATCCGCCACGATGGTCACGCGCTGCGCCTCCACCAGAGCCGACACCTCGGGCGCGAAGCGCACGGCATCCCACTCCCCTGCGACCTGCTCAGGCGCGGTCAGGCGCTCCGTCCCGGCGCCGGCGAACGGATGCGGCGACACTACGGGCCAGCCGCTGCGGTTCCAGTGCACCCGGCGGATCTGCGCCTCGTGCTGCGTCGGCGCATCGGCCAGCCGCACGTGGTGCACCATGAACGTCGCATCGCCGTCGGTGAAGATCGAATTGTGCCCTGGTGCGATGAGCCCGGTGCCACCAGGGAAGCGGTGGCCGCCGAGCACCTTGGTACCGGTCGCGGCAGCGCGCTCATCCGTCGGCGAGGTCAGGTCGTTCCCCGCCGCATCCCGATACGGACCGGTGATCTCGTCGGCGACTCCGACGCGCACGCTGTAGGTGTCGACGAGCGAGTCGTAGGAGACGAACAGCACGAAGCGGTCCTCCTCCGGGCGGTACTGGATGTACGCGCCCTCGATCGCCCCGTCGACGCTGTCCGGACGCCGGGCGATGAGCGCACCGGGTTCGTCGCGGAGCCGCGTCCCCGTCTCCGCCGAGAGTTCGACGATATGGATGCCTCCGAAGAACGATCCGTAGATCATCCACGGACGTCCTGCGCGATCGAATGCGATGGCGGCGTCGATCGCGTTGTACGCGTCGCGGTCGTGCCGCGTCGCTATCACGATGCCCTGATCGGCCCAGGGACCGGCCGGGCTGCTCGCCGTGGCCAGGCCGATCGCCGAGGTGCGTGAGCCGAACGTCGAGGCCGAGTAGTACATGTGCCAGCGCGACGTGCCATCCGCTGTCGGCCAGCGCACCACCTCGGGAGCCCACAGCCCTTCGGCACCGCTCCATTCCTTCGCCGCGGCCGGCACCTCGCCGAGCGCGGTGCCGTGGAACGACCAGGTGACGAGATCTGTCGAGGTGCGGATGTGCGCACCGATCGGGAAGTCCGAGACGCCGGCGGCGGCATCCGTCGAGAACATGTACCAGAGCCCGTCGTCGCCGCGCACCACGGTCGGGTCATGCGCGTTGCGCGCGCCCCAGGTGCTCGGGTCGTTCGTCATGGTCGACATCTCAGGCCTTCGATCCGCTCAGAGCGACCGATTCGATGATCTGCCGCTGGAACACGACGAACACGACGAGCACCGGGACCAGCGCGATGAAGGACGCCGCCATGATCAGCGGGTAGTCGGTCTGACTGGCATAGGTGGCGTTGAAGCTCGCGATCACGAGCTGCAGGGTCTGCTTCTCGGGCGAGTTCAGGTAGATGATCGGCGCGAGGTAGTCGTTCCACATCGCCATGAACCAGAGGATGAACTGCGCCGCGATCGCCGGACGGATCGCCGGGAAGATCAACGTGAAGAAGATCCGCAGGTACCCGGCCCCGTCGAGCTTCGCCGCCTCGATGATCGAGTCGGGAACCGAGTCGAGGAACTGCCGAAGGAAGAAGATCATCACGAT
This sequence comes from Microbacterium sp. LTA6, assembly GCF_045690355.1. Taxonomy (NCBI): domain Bacteria; kingdom Bacillati; phylum Actinomycetota; class Actinomycetes; order Micrococcales; family Microbacteriaceae; genus Microbacterium; species Microbacterium sp. LTA6. Next base: position 1,742,084 of record NZ_CP147855.1, on the reverse strand, counting down.
GTTGCCGAACAGGCCCGGCAGGATCAGCGGCCACAGGGTGTCGACCATTCCGGCATCCGCGAACATCTTGAACTGCGGGATCATGATCGTCGGGAACGGGATCATGATCGCCGAGAGCATCGCCAGGAACACGACGTTCTTGAACGGGAGCCGCATCTTCGCGAAGGCAAAGGCCGCGACCGCCGAGGTCACCGTGCCGACGACGGTGACGCTCACCGAGACGATAATGCTGTTCCAGATGCCACTGGCGAGCGGGCCGGCCGTCCAGACGCGGATGTAGGTCTCCCACTGCACCGGATCGGGGATCCACTGCGGCGGAAGGGCGAACACGGCCTCTTTGGTCTTCAGCGAAGTACTGAAGGTCCACAGCAGCGGAGCGATCATCACGATGCCGCCGATGGACAGGATGATCGTGACGATGACGTTCATCGCACGGTAGGAGCGGGAGCGCGTGCCGACCGGGGCGTCCGATCCGCCGGAGACGCGGCGCGGGAGCCGGCGGCGGGCGGTCACCGGTAACACGGTGGTCATCGTTCCAGGCGCTGTCTCCGTCTCGCGGACTGCCTGCATTCCAGGGGCTGAAAGAGTCATGGCTGCCTCACTCGATGGAGAACTGGGACCGACGGTTGACCTGGAACTGGATCGCCGTGATGACGAAGACCAGCAGTCCCAGCACGACCGACATCGCTGTCGCGTAGCCCATCTGGAGGTAGTTGAACGCCTTCTGCCAGATGTACCAGACGATGGATGCCGTGGAGAACTCGGGTCCTCCGGTGGGGGTCATGATGTTGATCTCGATGAAGATCTGGGCACCGCCGATGATGCTGGTGACGACGAGGAAGAAGGTCACCGGGCGCAGCATCGGGATCGTGATGTGGCGGAACTGCGAGAACGCGCCCGCACCGTCGATCGCTGCGGCCTCGTACAGGTGCCGCGGCACCGACTGCAGCGCCGCCAGATAGAGGAGCATCGAGAACCCGAGACCCTTCCACACGGCCATGATCACGATCGCCGGCTTCGCGGTGTCGGCGTTCTGCAGCCAGTTCGGTCCGTCGATCCCGAAGAACGCCAGCACCTGGTTGACCAGGCCGAAGTCGCCGTTGTACGCCCACTGCCAGAGGATGGCGACCGCGGCGAGCGACGAGATCACGGGCACGTAGTACACGGTGCGGAAGAACGTGGTGCCGCGCATCTTGCGGTTGAGGGCGAGCGCGAGCAGCAGCGAGATGACCAGTCCGATCGGGATGCCGATCATCATGAACACCGTGTTGCCCATCGCCTGCCAGAAGTACGGGTCGTTCCACATCTCGACGTAGTTGTCGAGGCCGTTGAGCACCGGCTCGCCGAGACCGTTCCACTTGGTGAACGACGCGTACACGGCGAACAGCAGCGGGTAGGCGATGAAGATCAGGAACCCGAGCACCGGGACAGCGATGAAGGCCGCGGCGGCGAGATGCTCGCGCCGGTGCAGCCGGGAGCGACGAATGGTCGTCGTGGACATGGTCACCTCTTCTGTGAGACGTACGGATGGTGCCGGGGCCGGCCGTGGGGCCGGCCCCGGGGTATCCGCTAGCCGATGCCCGCGTCGGCGTTCGCCTTGTCGAGCAGCTGCTGCATGCGCGGCTGCACCTCGGCGAGGTAGTCCTCGGCGGACTGCTCGCCGTCGAGGACGGGCTGGATGTTCTTGAAGAGCTCGTCGTACCACTCGGCGCTGTAGGTGGTGTTGGCCGGAAGCGCCCTGCCGTACTCGTTCGCGATGTCGAGGAACTCCTGCTTGTTCGCCGGCGGCAGCGTCGCGGATGCGACCCACTCGTCGGCCATGTCCTTCAGGTTCGGCACCTGCACGCCCGCATCGACGAGGGACTGCTGCGCCGTCGGATCCGTGGACAGGTAGATCGCGAGTTCGGTCGCGATGTCGGCGTTCTTCGTCGTCTCGGCGACGGCGATGCCGAGCGTGCCCGTCCACGTCGCGGTCTCGCCGGTGGCGCCGACCGGGTAGGGGATCAGATCCCACTCGAAATCCAGCTTCTCGTAGGTGGGCACGTCCCACGGACCGACCGGGAAGAAGCCGATCTGTCCCTGCATCCAGCGCTGGTAGGTGTCCAGCGTCTGCGCGTCGGAGGTGGACGGCGTGACCTTCTCGACGTTGGACATGTCGGCGAAGAACTGCAGCGCCTCGGCGAACTCCGGAGTGTCCACCGTGACCTTGGTGCGATCCTCGTTCAGCCAGTCGCCGCCGTTGGACCAGACGAACGGCTGCAGATTCCACTGCACGTTGAGTCCGGTGCCCCACTGGTCGAGCGTTCCGTCGGCGTTCGTGTCGAGGGTCAGCTTCTTGGCGACGTCGACGAACTCGGCCCAGGTGTACGGGACCTCCGGGTCGGGCAGCGGGATGCCGGCCGCATCGAACATGGTCTTGTTGTAGCCGAAGGAGAACGGGCCGATGTCCTTGGGCATCGCGTAGATCGCGCCCTGTCCCATCAGCTTGCCGTCGAAGCGGTAGCTGTCGACGCCGTACTCCCAGATGTTGTCGAGGTCGACGGACTCCTCGACCTTGTCGGTGATTTCCTTGACGATGCCGGACTTGACGTAGGCCTGGACGCTGCCCGGGTCGATGTAGAAGACATCCGGGATCTGCTTGCCGGTGATGGCGGCCTTGAGCTTGGTGGAGTACTCGTCCGCCGTCGTCATGATGATCTTGACGTCGACGTCGTGGTCCTTCTCGAACTGCTCGATGGCCGCGGTGTACGCCGCCTTCTCCGCGTCGTTGCCGCGGAACATGAACGTGATGGTGTCGCCGTCGCTGCCCGCAGCGCCGCTCGAGCATCCGGTGATTGTCGCCAGGGCGACCGCTGAGACGGCCGTGACCGCCAGGATCCGTGACTTCATTGTGCTGTGTTTCCTCTCGGGAGCTGACTTCGATGTCGTCGCTCGGGCTGGGCCGCAGGAGCGATCTCTCTCGTTCTACAACGTTGTAGTAAACGTTGTAGAGACATTGTGACCCGAACACCCCGCCCTGTCAATCGCGATTCGTCAGCACCTGCCGCTCTCGTCGCTCACAGAGATGGAATCGGCTGGTCCAGAGACCTGGGGACCAGCGAAAAGCCTCTCCGAAGACACGCGACGGCCAGAGGGTGGCGGGTCGGGCGACGGGCGAGGTCAGATGGCGGGAGCGGACTCTCGGTCGAGGATGCGGAAGTCGGCCAGGAGCGTGCGCGGCGGCGCATCCGCATCTCCGGCGATGCGCGCCAGCAGCGTCGCCACGGCGGTCTTCGCGATCCACTCGCGGCCGGGGTCGACGGTGGTGAGGCTCGGAATGGAGTACTCGGCCTCATCCAGACCGTCGAAGCCGACCACTGCGACGTCTTCCGGGACCTTGCGCCCCGCTTCCTGCAGCACGCGCATCGCGCCGAGCGCGAGCGTGTCGTTCAACCCGAAGACGGCATCGAACTCGCCGCCCCTGGCGAGGATCTCGCGCATCGAATGGGCGCCGTTCGCACGATGCCAGAGCGTCGTGTAGCCGACGATGTCGTCGTCATAGGGGATGCCGGCCGCTTCGAGCGCTTCCCGGTAGCCCCGAAGCCGCAGGGCCGCCGAACCGATGACTTCGCCCTCGTGAGCACCGACCACGGCGATCCGCCGCCGCCCGTGGGCGATGAGGTACTCGGTGGCCGCGCGGGCCGCTTCGACGTTGCGCATCGTGACGTGGTCCGTAGGGCCGTCGAAGATGCGCTCGCCGAGCAGCACCAGCGGGAAGCCCACGTCGAGCGCGGCGGCATCCTCCTGCCCCATGCCCAGTGGACTGAAGATCAGCCCGTCGGTGAGCTTGAGACGCGAGCTGCGCAGCAGTTCGAGTTCCCTGGTGCGGTCGGCGCCGGTCTGCTCGACGAGCACGACGACGCCGGCGGCTTCGGCCTCGTGGATGACCTGCGCGGCGAGCTCAGCGAAGTAGGCGAGGCTCAAATCGGGCAGTGCGAGAGCGATCGCGCCGGTGCGGCCGGAACGGAGGTTCCGCGCGGTGAGGTTGGGCGTGTAGCCGAGTTCGGCGATCGCCGCTTCGACCTTCTCCCTGGTCGCCGGGCGGATATGCGGGTAGTCGTTGATGACGTTCGAGACCGTCTTGATCGAGACGCCGGCGAGCCCCGCCACGTCGTGCAACGTCACCGCCATCCGATCCCCCTGTTCCGACATCATTCTACAACGTTGCAGAATCGTGTCATTACGACGAGATCACCCTACAGCCGCACCCGTGCGCCCTCAGACACCGCCCTCGGTCACCTGGAGCACCGCCCCCACCGCGAGGTCGTCAGCCGACGGCCCCGCCGCCACCCGATAGGCACCCGCCTGCACGCGCAACGCGCCCTGGTGCAGCCAGTCGTCGACCGCGCCCTCCACGCGGATGCCGTCGTCCCAGACCGCGAGCCGCGCCGGGTCGAACCCGATCTCGACGTCGCGCTCCTCCCCCGGCTCGAGCCTGACGCGACGGTAGCCGACCAGCACGCGGCGCGGCGTCGGAATCGGCAGATCCGAGGGAGCGAGCGCGTACAGCTGCACGAGCTCCTCCGCCACGCGCGCGCCGCGGTTCGCGACGCGAACGGTGGTCCGAACCGATGCGTCCGACGGGTCCGTCGCGACCAGCGGTGCATGCCGATGCGACGGAGCCGGCGCCTCGACCGCGGAGTCATCGAGCGTCACTCCGAGGTAGGCGACCTCGCTCAGCGTCAGCCCGTGCCCGAACGCGAAGGCGTACGGCGACGGCTGGTGCCGATAGGTCGCCCCCTGCCGCAGCGTGTCGTAGTCGAACAGGTCACCCGCCTGTGCGGCATCCGTCGGCCACGACTGCGCGAGCCGACCGCTCGGCGGCATATCGCCGCTGAGCACGTCGGCGACGCCGTTGCCCAGCTCCTGTCCGCCATGACTCGACCAGACGATGGTCCCGGCATCCGCCATGCCGTCCCCGAGCACGTACGGGTAGCTCGACACGATCGCGAGCACCGCGTTGGCGTTCTGCTCGCGCGCGGCGCGCCAGACGGCGACCGCCGACTCCGGCAGCATCAGATGCGGGCGATCCTCGGTCTCGCGCCCCGAGAGGTGCGGGTCGTTGCCGACCGCGACGATCACGACATCCGCGTCAGCGGCAGCCTCTGCGACCGCGGCCTGCCCTGAGCGAATCACTCGCGCGGCGAAGCGCGACGCGTCGCCGACGGTGATGCCCTCCGCCACCAGCAGTCCGACCTCGCGCGACACCTTGACCCACCGCCCGGACCCGAGATGCAGCAGCGACCACGACCCGTCCGCGTGCACGTGCTTCCGGAAGGTCTCCTGCACGACCCAGCCGCCGACGCGATCGGCGTCGGCCCGCATCGGCCACGCACCGCCGGTGAGCAGCCGCCCGCTCGCATGCGAGCGCAGGGTCAGGATGCCGTCGCCCCAGTCGGTGAGGTCCCACAGCGCGGCTTCGCCGGCAGCATCCGCCGACGCGTCCACAGCCGCGCCGTCGTGGTCGGCGGCGACGTAGCGCCCGGACGCGAGGTCACGCAGGGCGATCGTGTCGGCGCCGGTCTCGACGCGCACGACGGCCGAGGGGTAACGGGCACCGATTCCCTGTGCGATGCCCACGGCATAGGGCGGCGTCCCGGCGTACCAGTCGGTGAGCACCAGATCGGCGAGCGGTCCGACGACGGCGACGGATGCGGGAGCCGCGAGCGGCAGCAGCGCAGCGTCGTTCCGCAGCACCACGACCGAGCGGGCGACGACCTCTCTGGCGAGGGCACGGGATGCCGGCGCGTCGATGTCGTCGGCAGTGATGCCGGCATAGGGGTCGTCCGCACCGTCGAACTCACCGCTTCGCACACGCATCTCGAGCACGCGGGCGACCGCGCGGTCGACGTCGTCCTGGGTCAGCAGTCCTGCCTCGAGCGCACCGCGGACGTGCGCGATCGTCGGCTCGGCGTCGGCGCCGTCATCGGTGAACGAGTCCATGCCGCTGCGCACCAGGGCCGCGGCGGCGTGCTCGTGGTCCGGCTGCGCGCGCTGCACCTTCACCACGAAGGTGGGCGCGCCGGCATCCGACACCACGGCGAGCGAACCGGGCGCCCATGAGCGCGCCTCGTCGACGAGTTCGGGTTGAGTGTGGGCTGGCGTGCCGTTGACCTGGTTGTAGGCGAGCATCATGCCTCCGGCGACACCGCGCTCGATCGCGTCGCGGAAGGCCGGCAGCTCCTCCTCGTGCAGGGTGCGCAGCGACATCTCCGATGAGGTCGCCGAGCGGTCCGTCTCGTTGCTGTACCCGAGGAAGTGCTTGAGCGCGGGAACCGTGCGCCAGACGCGTTCGTGCCTTCCGCGCAGCCCCTGCGAATATGCGGCCCCGAAATGACCGGTCACGTGCGGGTCCTCGGAGTACCCCTCCTCGTTGCGTCCCCAGGCAGGATGGCGCAGCGTGTTGACGACCGGCGCCCACACGTTCAGGCTGACCAGCGGGTTCTCCGCGCGCTTGGCGCGCACCTCGGTCGCGGCCACCTCGCCGATGCGCTCGATGAGGTCGACATCCCACGTCGCCGCCATGCCGACCGGCTGCGGGAAGACGGTCGCCGTCCCGAGCCACGCCGCCCCATGAAGCGCCTCGCAGCCCGTGTGGAATGCCGACACCTGCAGCCGTTCGACCGCCGGGGCCGCCTGGTGCAGCATGGCGATGCGCTCGTCGGCGGTGAGCCGGCTCAGCAGGTCCTGTGCGCGCTGGGCGACCGTCAACGACGTGTCCCGGAACGGCTCGGCGGTCATCGGGTCTCCTCGATCGTGATGGTGATGTCTCCGGCGCCCGCCGCATCGGCCGAGACGTCGCCGGCCTGCAGCGACCACGGCGCGCGGGCATCGGTGGAGCCGGCGGTGATCCGGTCGCCCTCGCGCCGCACACGGAACGCGGTCGAGGCACCATCGGCACCGAGTACGGTGACCGTGCGGTCGAAGCCGTCCGGCAGGGCGAAGCACCGCAGAGTGACACCGTCTGCCCAGTCGTAGTCCGGGCGATCATCGCGTGCGCCCCACGGCAGCACGGTGCCCGGGCGCACGCGCACGGGCAGCGAGTCGAAGCCGTGGCGTTCGCGCAGCCAGCGACGCCCGTCCTGCAGCCCGCCGTCGAGCAACGACGTCCAGTCGCCCTCGGGGAGGTAGTACTCGACGTCGCCGTGCTCGCTGAAGACCGGCGCGACGAGCAACGAATCGCCGAGCATGTACTGCGCATCGGCGTCGAAGCCGCTCCGGTCCTCGGGGAACTCGAGCACCATGGGACGCATCATCGGGGTGCCGGTCTGGTGAGCCTCTTCGGCGGCGCCGATCAGGTACGGCATCAGCCGCATCTTCAACCGCGTGAACTGCCGGGTGATCTCCACCGCCTCGTCGTCGAACGCCCACGGCACCCGCAGCGACGAGGAGCCGTGCAGCCGCGAGTGCGAGGAGAGCAGGCCGAATGCGAGCCAGCGCTTGAAGACGCCGGCGTCCGGCGTGCCCTCGAAGCCGCCGATGTCATGGCTCCAGTAGCCGAAGCCGCTCATCGCCAGCGACAGCCCGCCCCGCAGCGACTCCGCCATCGACAGGAACGTCGAGTCGCTGTCTCCGCCCCAGTGCACGGGGAACTGCTGCGTGCCCACCGTCGCCGAGCGCGCGAACACGATGGCCTGCCCCTCGCCGTAGCGCCGCTCGAGCGCGCGGAATACCGCCTCGTTGTAGAGGTACGGATAGTAGTTGTGCATGCGGGCGGGGTCGGAGCCGTCATGCCACACGACGTCCTCGGACGGGATCCGCTCACCGAAGTCGGTCTTGAACGTGTCGACGCCCTGCGACATCAGTCGCTCGAGGTGCTCGACGTACCAATCGGTGGCCTCCGGGTTCGTGAAGTCGATGATGCCCATTCCCGCCTGCCACAGGTCCCACTGCCAGACGCTGCCGTCGGTCCTGGTCAGCAGGAAGCCGCGCTCGCGCGCCTCCTCGAACAACCGCGAGCGCTGCGCGATGTACGGATTGATCCACGCCGAGACCTTGAGCCCGCGGTCGTGCAGACGCGCGAGCTGCCCCTCGGGGTCGGGGAACGTCCGCGGGTCCCACTCGAAGTCCGTCCACTGGTACTCGCGCATCCAGAAGCAGTCGAAATGGAACACGCTCAGCGGCAGATCGCGCTCGGCCATGCCGTCGATGAACGCGTTGACGCTCGCCTCGTCGTAGTCGGCGGTGAACGACGTGGTCAGCCACAACCCGAACGACCAGGCCGGCACCCTGGCCGGGCGTCCGGTGAGTCCGGTGTAGCGGCGCAGCACGTCTTTCGGGGTCGGCCCGGCGATCACGAAGTAGTCGATCGTCTCGCCCGGCACGGAGAACTGCACGCGGGTGTTGACCTCGGAACCGACCTCGAAGGAGACGTTGTCGGGGCTGTCGACGAGGACGCCGTAGCCCCGGCTCGACAGGTAGAACGGGATCGACTTGTACGACTGCTCGCTGGAGGTGCCACCATCGGCGTTCCAGGTGTCGACGGTCTGACCGTTCTTGATGAGCGCGCCGAACCGCTCGCCGAGACCATAGATGCGCTCCCCCGGCTCGAGCGTCAGCTGCTGATGCACCCAGGCGCCGTCCGGCCCCGAGATGTGACCGCTCGACCGGGGCAGGGCGCGGGTGATCACGGTGTCGCCCTGCTCGAAGTCGATCTGCCACTGACCGGTGCGACGCACCCGCACGCGGAGTCCGTCGGCGTCGAGCACGCCGTACTCGTCGTCGAGGCTCACGACCGGGAGGAACCCCGGCTGGGCGGCGATCGCGAAGTCGGGGCGAGGGTGCACACCACCCGCATGGCGCTGCACCCTGGTGCGCACGACGCCGGGCGACGGTGCCGAGAACGTGATGGTCAGCATCGGACGATTGAGGGTGTCGCCGCGGTGACGGATGCCGGCGGTGGCGGCGTACACGGTGAGCGTGCCCGCCTGTTCGTCGACACGGATGTCATCGACTTCGACCCCGAAGAGCGGAGTGAAACCCGGCCTGGTCAGCCAGTAGCCGTCGGTGAACTTCACGAGTCCGCCCTTTCGATCAAGGCCCGGACTTCGCCGGGGCGCACAGTGACGACGTGATCCGTCGCCTCCGAGGTCAGGAGGTCCACGAGTCCGGGGCGCACCGGAATGCGCTGCTCCTCGGTCCCGTGGTTGAGCAGGAAGAGCACCGGTCCGCGCTGCACGGCCTCCAGGAGGTCCGGCAGGACATCGAGCTCCGGCACGACGCCGCGCACTCCGGCGGCAGCGGCGGCCTCGCCGAGGATCTTCGACAGGACAGCATCCGAGACGACAGCGCCCAGGTGCCAGGCAGCGCCGGCTCCGCGGGAGTTCCGCGCGACTGCCGGCAGACCCGCGAGAGGACCGTCGGCGTAGGACAGCAGCACCTCGGCACCGTCCGTCCGCAGCCGCTCGCCGAGAATCGACGCTTCGGCAGCACCGTCCGTCTGCTGCCACCAGTCGCCGACGAGTACGACATCGTCATCGGGAAGTGCGCACCATTCCTCGCCGCTCACGCCCATCACCTCGCGCAGGAGCGCAGGCGAGCGGCCGATGAGGACATGGGCGTTGCGATCGGCGACGCCGCTGAACGGGCCGACGACGAGGTGCGCGCCACGCTCCACCGCGCGCTCCAGAGCCGCAGCGGCATCCGGTTCGGTGATGTACAGCTGCGGTGCGAGTACGAGCCGGTAGCGGTCCAGATCCGCGTCGGGCGCCACCACGTCGACGGCGATACCCCTCCGCCAGAGTTGGCGGTACCAGCGGCCGAGCTGCTCCATCGCGACGAGCCGTTCCGTGGGGCGGGCCGGCTCTTCCGCGGCCCACCACGACGACCAGTCGAACACGATCGCCACCTCGGCCTCGACCGTCGACCCGACCACAGGACGCAGGAGCCGCAGATCCGCACCCTGCCGGCACACGCCGCGGAACAGGTCGGTGTCGGCACCGGCGTGCGGGAGCATCGCCGCATGGAAGCGCTCGGCCCCCGCGCTGGAGGCCCGCCACTGGAAATAGCAGACGCCGTCCGCGCCGCGGGCGACGGCCTGCAGCGAATCGAGGCGCGCCTTCTGCGGGCTCTTCGGCAGATTGTGGGAGCGCCACGAGATCGCCGTCGTGGCCTGCTCCATCAGGATCCATGGACGCCCGCCGCCGAGCGAGCGCATCAGATCCTGGGTGAGTGCGATGTCGACGGCCGACTGCGGGTCGGCGGGATCGGGGTACTGGTCGTCGGCGATGACATCGACGTCGTCTGCCCATGACCGGTAGTCGACGAGTGCGAAGAACCCCATGAAGTTGGTGGTGATGGGCTGCGTCGCTCCGGCCTCGCGGATCGCGTCGCGGATCTCGCGGTAGCACTCACGCAACAGGTCGGAGGTGAAGCGGCGGAAGTCCAGCGACTGCGTCGGGTTGATCAGGTAGGGCGCCCGGCGCGGCGGCAGGATCTCATCGAAGTCGGCGTAGTGCTGCGACCAGAACGCCGTCCCCCAGGCCGTGTTGACTCCGTCGACGCCGCCGTACCTCGTGTGCAGCCAGCGCCGGAACTCGCGTGCCGCCTCATCGCCGAAGTCCACCTGACCGAACTCGTTGCCGACGTGCCACATGCGCACCGCAGGGTGGGTGGCGTAGCGCGCTGCGAGGTCACGCGAGATCGCCAGCGCGTGCTCGCGGTAGACGCGTGACGCAGGAGAGAACTGGTTGCGTGAACCCGGCACCAGCCGAACGCCGTCCTGATCGACAGGAAGCGTCTCCGGGTAGCGGATGCCGAGCCACGGCGGCGGCGATGCCGTAGGTGTGGCCAGGTCGACGGCGATGCCGGCGGCGTGCAACAGGTCGAGCACCTCATCGAGCCAGGCGAAGTCGCGGACGCCAGGGGACGGCTCGATGCGGGCCCAGCTGAACACCCCGACAGTCACGAGATTCACACCGGCCCGTCGCATCAGTTCGACATCTTCACGCCAGACCGAGGAGTCCCACTGCTCGGGGTTGTAGTCGCCTCCGAAACAGATTCCTCGTTCGGCCGTCACGGCACCGAACGAACCGGTGGCGGATGTCTCCGTCGACATTTTCTCTCTCATCTCTGCGATTGTCGAAGCGCTTCAACAACGAGACCATATACTAGCCGGGTGCCGATGTCCACGATGCTTCGCGAAGCGCTTCACGTGCTGCGCTCCGATCGCGCGGCCGCGCGATGGACCGATGCCTTCCCGGTCGGCAACGGGGTGCGCGGAGCGTCCTGTCAGGGCGGCCCCGGCGCTGAGCGCTTGTGGCTGAACGACATCACGGCCTGGTCCGGCCTCCCCGACCAGGACCCGCTCGCCGGCGTGGTCGATCGCGGCCCGTATGCCCTCGACGCGGTGCGCTATGCCATCGCCGGCGGCGATGCCGCCGCAGCCGAACGGCTCCTCCAGCGACAGCAGACGCCGTGGGTGCAGGCCTTCCTGCCGCTCGGCTGGATCGACGTCGAGATCGACGGAACCTTCGACGACGGATGCCGTCGCCGTCTCGACCTCACGACGGCGACCGCCCATCTCGAGTACGCCGGCGTGCGCCACACGACATGGGCGGACTCCGCCGGCGGGGCGATCGTGCACCGGATCGAGGCGGATGCCCCGGTGCGCGTGCGGCTGCGCGTCGGGAGCCTGCTCCGCTCCGCGGGGCCGGATGCCGGCATCCCCGACGGAATCGTCCGCGAGCTGCTGCTGCCGATCGATGTGGCTCCGGGGCACGAGGCACCACCGGAGCCGGTGCGCTACGGCGACGGACGCACCGGCGCGATCGCCGTGCGCTCGACAGGCCCGGCGACCGTCGAGGCCGGAACGCTGGTCACCGAGCTCGCGCGCACCCACACCTTCGTCGCCGGCACCGCGACCGCGCCGTCGATCCCCGGAGAGCCGGAATCGGATGCCGATGCACCGACACGGGCGGTCGCCGTGCTGGGGCAGGTCGGATCGGATGCCGCCGCCGAGTCCGACCGGCGGCACGGAACGCATATCGCCGCGCATCAGGAGCTGTATCTGCGCTGCGCTCTGACCCTGCCCTCTGCGGACGGCGCGGTGGAACTCAGCACCGAGGAGCGGATCGCGGTCGCCCAGGAGCGGCCGGACCCCGGCCTCGCCGCCCTGCTCTTCCACTACGGTCGCTACCTGCTGCTGTCGTCGTCACGGCACACCGGACTGCCCCTCACGCTGCGGGGCCTGTGGAATGCCGAGCTTCCCGGCCCATGGTCGAGCGCGTACACGACGAACATCAACTTGCAGATGGCGTACTGGGCTGCCGAGACCACCGCGCTCAGCGAATGCCACACCCCACTGCTGCGCTTCATCCGGCGGCTCGCGGCCGGATCCGGCAGCACCGTCGCACGTGAGCTGCACGGTGCGGACGGCTGGGTGGCGCACCACAATTCCGACGCCTGGGGGCACGCTGCGCCGGTCGGGGCCGGTCACGGCGACCCTGCCTGGGCGTTCTGGCCGATGGGCGGGGTCTGGCTGAGCCTGCACCTCTGGGAGCGCTACGCGTTCACCGGCGACATCGATGAGCTGCGCATGCAGTCGTGGCCGGTGCTCGCCTCCGCCGCACAGTTCGCGCTGTCATGGATCCGGGATGACGGCACCCGCACGTACACGAGCCCCTCGACGTCACCGGAGAACCACTTCCTCGCCGATGACGGCACCGCGACCGGCGTGGGCGAATCCTCGACGATGGACGTCGCGCTGCTGCGGGCCCTCGCGACGGCGTGCGTGCAGGCCTCGATGGCACTCGGCATCGACGAGCCGTGGATCGCCGAGCTGCTCACCCTGACCACCGCCCTTCCCGACGCCGAGGTCGATGCCGACGGCACCCTGCGGGAATGGGACCGCCCCCGCGAGGACACCGAGCCCGACCACCGGCACCTGTCTCATCTCGTCGGCCTGTTCCCGCTTGCGCAGATCACGCCGGCCCGGTCGCCTGAGCTCGCCGCCGCTGCGGCGGCCTCGATCATCTCCCGTGGACGGGAGTCGACGGGGTGGGCACTGGCCTGGCGCACCGCGATGTGGGCACGCCTCGGGGATGGCGCGCAGGTGCTCGACCAGATCACGATGGCGCTGCGTCCTGCGGTCTCCGACGGCGGGGGCCACCGCGGCGGTCTCTATGCGAATGGATTCAGCGCGCATCCGCCGTTCCAGATCGACGGGAACATCGGCCTCACCGCCGGTGTCGCCGAGGCGCTGCTGCAGTCCCATGACGAGCGGATGCTGCTGCTGCTGCCGGCACTGCCACCGGACTGGCCGGTCGGAAGCGTGCGCGGGTTGCGCGCACGAGGGGGCGTGACCGTCGACATCGACTGGGAACACGGCGAAATCGTGAAAGTACGGTTGCGCAGCGATGGGAACACCACAATAGAGATGAGCGGGCCGGGGATCGGCATCCGATCCGTCGTCCTCACTGCAGGGCAGCCCGCTCTCATCGAGCCGAGGGAGAACCGATGGTGACCATCGCAGACGTCGCACGGGCAGCCGGCGTCTCCATCTCGACCGTCTCATACGTGATGAGCGGCAAGAGGACGATCTCTCAGGACACGAAGGAGCGCGTCGAGAGCGCCATCGATGCGCTGGAGTACCGACCGCACGCGAGTGCCCGCTCGCTCGCTTCGCGATCCACCAGTGTGATCGGCCTGCAGGCACCGCTGCGCTCGGGTGTCGACGTGCACGTCGTCATGGAGATCGTCGCCGGCATCGTGCGCGAGGCGCGGGTGCACCAGTACGACATCCTGCTGCTCACCAGTGACGACGGCGAGGGCCTGCGCCGCGCGACCGGCGCCTCGATGGTCGACGCCCTGCTGTTGATGGATGTCGAGTCGGACGATCCGCGCATCGCCACCCTGCGCGACCTCTCCGCCCCCAGCGTGCTGATCGGCCTGCCGCGCGGGGCCGAGGAGCTGACCTGCGTCGACTTCGACTTCGAGAGCGCGGGACGCGCGGCTGCGGAGCGGCTGATCGCCCTCGGTCACCGCCGCGTGGCGCTGCTCGGCTCGCCCCGTGAGGTGATCGACCGGCGCACCTCGTATGCCGAACGGCTCTCCACCGGCTTCCTCGCCGTGTGCGCGGAGCGCGGTGTTCCGGCGACGGTGCACCCGTGCCCGACCACGCACGAATCCGTCGAGGTCCTGGACGCGGTCCTCGCCGAGCATCCTGATGTGACAGGCCTCTTCATCCACAACGAAGGTGCTCTGGCACACCTCGCGGCACGCGCGGCGACGGTCGAAGGGCTCGAGGCGATCGCGCTCTGCCCGGCGGATACGGCACGCACCGTGCCGACCCTGGCCGACAGCATCGACCTGCCGGCCGAGGGCCTCGGCATCGCCGCCACGCAGGCGCTCATGGCCCTGCTCGCCGGTGAGAGCACGCCGAAGGTGCGGCTGCTGCCGCCGGTTCTCGCCTCGTCGCGACAAGAGTCAGCCCTCGAGCAGGCCGAAGTCATCGCCCGATGAGGATCGACCCGAACAGCCGGTCCGTGCAGGGGCTGTCGACGTTCATCGAGTTCGTCGCGCTGAACGTGATGTATCTGGTCACGTGCCTTCCGATCGTCACGATCGGCGCCGCGACGAGCGCGCTGTTCCAGGTCACCATCCGCTATTCCGATGACGAGACCGGGCGGCCGGTCGCCGATTTCCTCCCCGCGTTCGTGAAGAACTTCCGCCGCGGTGCGCTCACCGGCCTCGCACTGCTGGTGCCGGTCGCGCTGCTGGTCTTCAGCGCCGTGTTCTGGTTGTCCACGCCGAGCGTGCTGGGAACGACCGGCGGCGTGGTCGCCGCACTCGCCGCCGTCTTCCTCTTCACCGCTTTCCTCTATGCGATGGCGCTGGTGGCGACGTTCGACGACGGCGTCCGACGCACCCTGAAGAACGCCGTGCTGCTCGCGGCTGCCGAGCCGGCACGCACCTTCGGCCTGCTGATGATCCCGGTGACGCTGGCGTGCATCAGCATCCTCTTCCCGCCGTTCCTGGTGATCATGGGAACAGTCGGCTTCTCGGTCGGCGCCTACGCCGCCGCCTTCCTCTTCCGCAGCGTCTTCGCGCGGCACCGCCGGTAACCCGCAACCCCACGCAGAACGCCCCCGGGACCACATGGTCCCGGGGGCGTTCTGCGAGGAGGGTCAGCCGGCGTCTGCCGCCACCGCCTCACGTTGCTTGTTCTGCGACTCGGCGTTCTCCATGTCGAACTCGAGCACCTTGTCGTATCCGAGACCGGCTGCCTGCTCCTGCAGCTGGGCCTTCAGTGACTCGAACTCGTCGTCGCTGGCGGCGAATGCCATCTGCCACGAGTACTGGATGACGATGGCCTTGACCTGGTTGCGGAGCGTCTCGATCTCCGAGGGGTCGGCGGGGGCCGCATAGCTCGCGCCGGGGGCGACCAGCAGCTGGTCGTTCGTCTCCAGGTACTCCATGGTGGTGGCGGCTCCGCCCATCTTGGCCGACCAGTCCTCCGAGAGCGGCGTCTTCACGAGCTCCTGGTACGACGGCCATGCCTTGTAGCTGAACGGCAGCCCGGTCTCCTCGTCGATGTCGACGGGAAGGACGGCGGTGACGTTGAGCGCGGAGGCGCCGTCGGTGTACGTGCCGCCGCCCAGCTCAGCCGGAACCTGCGCCTCACCGCTGATGAAGGCCTGCTTGCCGAGTTCGGTCAGCACCGGCTGACCGGCGTCGTCGAGCTCCCAGGTCATGCCCTGCGGGCCGGCTGCGCCCATGGTCTGGCTGTTGTTGGCGTAGGTGCCTTCGGCCGAGTACAGCCAGTCGATGAACGCCGCGATGCGCTCCGGGTCCTCGGCCTTCGAGCCGATCGCGATCACCGGCTTGCCGCCATAGGCCTCTGCTCCGTACGAGAAGATGTTGATGTCCTTGACCGGCGCGAGCTCGAAGCCCTTGCCCGCCGCGGTGTTCACATCGGTGTTGTAGGCGGCCTGACCGAGCCACGGCCACCACGAGAAGAGGACCTGTCCGTTCTGCACCTTCGACCACATGGTGTCGTAGTTCTGGGTGGTCGATTCGGGGTCGACGAGGCCGAGCTTGTTGGCCTCGTGGTAGAACTTCAGCGTGCGCATGTACTCGCCGTCATCGTCGAGGATGCCCTGGTAGTCCGAACCGTCGGCCTTCGCCAACACGAAGCCGAGCTCGTCGTAGCCGTAGAAGGTGGTCGGCTGCTTGGCGGTGACCATCATGTTGCCGTCCCAGTCCTTGAACAGCGACAGCGCGTACACCTTGCCGCCGTTGGGGGCGGTCGGCTCAAGATCCTGCATGTCCTTCAGCACCGGAACGAGATCCTCGAGGGTGTTGAGTTCCGGATAGCCGAGGGCCTTGTAGAGATCCCAGCGGACATACGGGCCGAACGTCGGGTCCAGCCCCTCAGACGGCTGGGTCGGCTTCAGCGAGGAGACCGAGGTCGGGAAGGCGAAGACGCCGTCCTTTCCGTCGTTGAGGTGCTCGACGGCCGTGTCGAACTCCTCGACGTTGCTCATCGCGGGGTAGAACGGCGCGCTGTCCATCACCAGCCCGCCCTGGACCAGCTCATCGAGCTTCTCACCCTTCTCGGTGATGATCATGTCGCCGAGATCGCCCGCCGAGACCCGCGTGTTGTAGAGGGTGTCACCGCCGCCGGCGACGTTCGGGGCGATGATGTTCAGCTTCATGTTGAACTTCTTCTTCACGATGTCGGCGAACCAGCCCTCCTGGATCCCCATGTAATTCGCGAGCCCGTCGAAGACGTCGATCGTGATCTCCTCATCCCACTTGTCGGGGAAGGAGGAGATGGACTCCTGTTGCTGCGCGTCACCTCCGGTGCAGGACGTGAGCAGGCCCGCGGCAACGAGCGCCACCGCGGTGAGCGCCACCTTGCGCTTGAGTTTCATTGCATTTCCTTTCTTGGATGCAGTGACGTCGTCAGCCCTTGACGGCGCCCAGCATGATGCCCTTCACGAAGAAGCGCTGGAACAGGGGATAGATGAAGATGATCGGCAGCACGACCAGCACGGAGACGGTCATCCTGATCGACGTCGGCGTCTGTGTGGTCGCCGCCGTGATGATGCCGGTCAGGTTGCCGCCGGAGTTCTGAGCGGCTTGAGCCAGGCTGTTGGCCTGATTGATGAACATGTAGAGCAGGTACTGCAGGGTGTACAGACTCTGATCGGTGATGTAGATCAACGTGTCCTGGAACGAGTTCCACTGGGCGACCGCCGAGAAGATAGCGACCGTCGCGAGGATCGGGGTCATGTTCGGCAGGAAGATGCGGAAGAAGATCTGCACGATGTTCGCGCCGTCCATCTCGGCCGCTTCCTGGAGCGACTCGGGCATCGCCTCGACGTACGTCTTCACCAGGATGATGAAGAACGGCTGCACGATGAACGGCAGCACGTAGACCCAGAAGTTGTTGGTGAGGCCGAGCGTCTTCATCACGATGAACACCGGGATGAGTCCGGCGCTGAAGTACATGGTGATGATGACGGAGCGGTACCAGAACTGGCGGCCCCACATCTTGCTCTGCGAGAACATGAACCCGAGGAAGGCGGAGGCGAGGACGGCGGCGAAGGTGCCGATCGCCGTGCGCCCGATGCTGACCACGGCCGCCATCGGGAGGCCGTTCAACTGCAGCACCTGCGAGTAGTTCTCGAGGTGGAGATCGACAGGGAACCAGCGCACCTGCCCGAGGGCCGAGACGTCGTTGGCGCTGATCGAGTTGATGATCAGGAAGTAGAACGGGTAGGCGCACAGGAAGGCGAGCGCGATGAAGACCGTGTAGTTCGTCATCGCGAAGATGATGTCGCCACTGCTGCGACGGCGGACCCCGAAGGTCGTGCTGCTCATGGGTGTCTCCTTCTCAGACGATGGACTGGCCGCGGACGCGCTTGGCGATCCAGTTGACGGTGAGCAGGAGAGCGACCGAGATGATGCTCTTCAGCATGCCGATCGCGGTCGCCATCGACAGGCTGTTGCCCGTGATGCCGATGTTGTAGACGTACAGATCGAGGACCTGGATGGTCTCCTTGTTGAAGGCGTTCTGGAACACGAAGTACTGCTCCATGCCGTTGTTCAGCATGTTCGCGACCGACAGGAGCAGCAGCACGAGGTAGGTCGGCATCAGCTGCGGAATGGTGATGTACCGCATCAGCTGGAATCGTCCGGCGCCGTCGATCTTGGCCGACTCGTACAGCGACTGGTCGATGCCGGCGATCGCGGCGAGGTAGATGATCGCGCCCCAGCCGAGGCCCTTCCAGACGCTCCACAACGTCATCGTGAGCCAGACGTTCTGATCGCTGTCGAGGAACTTGAGCGGCTGCGTGATGAGCCCCGCGTCGTTGAGCACGTTGTTGACGAGGCCCGAGCTGGAGAACAGCGAGAACGCGATCATGTAGACGAGCACCCACGAGATGAAGTTCGGGAGTGTGGTCAGCGTCTGCACGGCGTTGCGGAACCACGGAGCACGCACCTCGTTGAGGAAGATCGCGAAGAACAGCGGGAGGATCGAGGTCGCGATGCCGAGGAAGCTGATGGCGAGCGTGTTCAGCAGCACCTGCCCGATCTGGGCCACCTGCGTCGGTGAGCTGACGAGGAGCTCGAACCACTGCAGTCCGACGAACTCGCTGCCGGCGAGCCCGAGGGCCGGCCGGTAGTCGAACAGCGAATAGATCCAGCCGTAGAGCGGGAAGTAGGAGAAGAGGAAGACCAGCACCAGGAAGGGCAGGATGCACAGGAACATCCCCATCGAACGGCGGCCGCCGGCCTGCTGTCGCTGGCGGCGCCCACGGCGTCGGCGCGAGGTGGGCGAGTCCTTGATCACCACGGATTGGACCGCGGTCGTGTTCCCGATCGTCAAGGTCATGAGTGAACCTCCGCGTTCTCGTTGGCGGCTTCCCGTGGCTCGTACGCCACGTCCGTGAACAGCGCCGCTGTGCTCGCCGCGCGCAGACCGACCGTGCGCCCCACGAACCCACCGGCGACCTCGGTCGACAGATACCGTCCGTCCAGGCGCGCGAGTTCCCGCTCCCCGTCGGCGTCGGCGATGGCGAAGACGAGGTCGTCCGGGCCCCCGGACGTCGCTGGTCGGGATTCGATGATCAGCGACCGCGCACCGGACGCCGCGGTGCGGTCGTCGTCGATGGTGCGGGTCAGCCCGCCGATGTGAAGTTCGGCCCGCGCGCGACCGGAGTCGATGCGGACCTCGCCCCAGTGCCGATCGTCCATGCGCACGCGCACCGCGGCCGCCTCGGAGGCCTCGGTCGTCGCCGAGAATCGCCAGTGCGCGTCGAGGGTGCGGGTCGCGAGCATCGACGGTGCCCCGTTGGGCGCGTCATCCTCGACGGCGATCCGGATGCCGCCCGGTGTGCTCTCGGCGATCTCGGCGGGGGCGAAGCCCGGAGAGGTCCATCGGGGGTGCAGCGGTCCGTCGAAGCGGTCGGTGAACCCGGTCGGTGCGGGGGTGAAGGTGAAGCGGTCCGGGACGACCACAGGCCAGTCGTCGACCCAGTCGATGCCGGCGAGGAACGTCTCACGACCGTTCACGTGGAACTGAGGGGTGGCTCCGCGCGGACGGACGCCGAGATAGACCATCGCCCAGGAGCCGTCGAGGCGCTCGATCAGGTCGGCATGGCCGGCGTTCTGCACCGGGAAGGTGGTGCTGCGGCGGGTGAAGATCGGATTGTGCGGATGAAGTTCGAACGGTCCCGTCGGGGTCTTCGCCCTGGCGATGCCCACCGTGTGCCCGCGCTCCGTGCCGCCCTCGGCGTAGAGCAGGTACCACCAGTCGCCGCGCCGGAAGACATGCGGAGCTTCGGGGTACGCCAGTCCGGTGCCGCGCGAGACGGTCCGCGGCTCGTCGAGCACTGTGCCCGTCTCCAGGTCCACTCGCACCTGGGCGATTCCCGGAGCCGATGACATGTTCGAGCTGAACGTCATGTAACAGGTGCCCTCGTCGTCCCAGGCGAGGTCGGGATCGATGCCGACGGCGCCCTCGATCACGATGCCCGGCGACCACGGACCCTCGATGCTCGGGGCCGAGGTGACCAGCTGGCCGACCTTTCCTGAGACGTTCGTGGTGATCATCCAGAATCGTCCGGCGTGATGACGAAGCGTCGGCGCGTACACGCCTCCACCGGGTCCGGCGATGCCCGGGCGCAGGTTCTCATCACCGTCGAGGGCGTGACCCACCTGCTCCCACGTGGTGAGATCCGTGCTCCGCCAGAGGGGAACACCCGGCGAATACTCGAACGATGAGTGCGCGAGGTAGTACGTGTCTCCGGCCCGGCAGATCGTCGGGTCCGGGTGGAACCCGGGGACTACAGGATGCTCCGCGGAGTTCACGGCATCGGTCATCGGGGCTCCACTCGCCTTTGGGTTGGATCGCTCGCGCGCCCCTGTCGATCCTCGGGTGAGATCTGTCGAAACGCTTCGACTTAGAGAGTAAAGCGGAACCGCCGCAAGCACAAGGCCGAAAATCGAAACGCTTCGCCTTGCCAAAAAATCTTGCGCTAATGTGACGCCGGTGACCTTCACTGATCTCCCCCTCGACCAGCTCCGCTCCTTCCGCCCCGATGTGGCCGAACCCGCGGATTTCGATGACTTCTGGGCGCGCACCCTCACGGAATCGAGAGCGCTCGCGACCGCACCGCAGCTGCAGGCGGTGACGACTCCGATCACGCAGCTGATCGTCGAGGACCTCACGTTCAGCGGCTTCGGTGGCGAACCGATCCGCGCATGGATCACCCGCCCGCACTCGGATTCCCCCCTGCCGACGGTCGTCGAGTACATCGGCTACAACGGAGGTCGCGGCGTTCCGGGCGAACGTCTGCAGTGGGCGGCGGCCGGCTACGTGCACGTGCTGATGGACACCCGGGGCCAGGGCAGCGGATGGGGCACCGGGGGCGACACCCCCGACCCGCACGGCTCGGACGGCTCGGTTCCCGGGTTCATGACCCGCGGCATCCGCAGCCCCGAGACCTACTTCTACCGCCGCGTGTTCACCGACGCCGCGCTGCTGATCGACGCGGTGGCGCAGCTGCCAGCCGTCGATGCGAGCCGGATCAGCGTCACCGGTGGCAGCCAGGGCGGTGGGATCAGCCTGGCCGCCGCCGCACTGCATCCCGGTGTCGTCGCGGCGATGCCCGACGTCCCGTTCCTCTGCCACTTCCGCCGTTCGGTGGAGCTGACGCCGGAGCATCCCTTCAAAGAGATCGAGCGCTACCTCGCCGTGCACCGCGGAGTGACGAACGAGGTCTTCGGCACCCTGTCGTACTTCGACGGGGTGAACTTCGCCCGCCGCATCTCGGCGCCGGTGCTGTTCTCCGTCGCGCTGATGGATGCCGTCGTACTGCCCTCGAGCGTGTTCGCGGCGTTCAATCACTGCGGCTCTGCGGATGCCGAGATCGAGGTCTACGAGTTCAACGGCCATGAAGGCGGCCAGACCGTGCAGTGGCTGCGCCAGGCGGAGTGGCTCGCCTCGCGCGCCTGATCACGTCGGTGGTCGCTTGTCACGACTCGACTCTTGTGCGATTCGAAGCGCTTCGATAAAGTCGCGGCGGACCGTGCGGTCCGCCATCGACACGAAGGAGTGCGAATGTTGCAGGTCAGGATGAGAACCACGACGGCGATCCTCGCCGCGGGGGCGATGATCGCCGCGGGGGCGGTGGTGGCGAGCGGGCCCGCTTCTGCGAGCACGCCGGAACAGACCGGTCCCGAATACGACTGGTCGAACGTCGAGATATCCGGCGGCGGATACGTGCCAGGCATCATCTACAACCCCACCGAAGAGGGGCTGGTGTACGCGCGCACCGACATCGGCGGCGCGTACCGGCTCGATCGGGAGGCCGACCGCTGGGTGCCCCTCCTCGACCACGTCGGCTGGGACGACTGGAACTGGCTCGGCGTGCTGAGCCTCGCCACCGACCCGGTCGACACCGCACGGGTGTATGCCGCGGTCGGCATGTACACGAACGACTGGGACCCGAACAACGGCGCTGTGCTTCGGTCCTCCGACGCCGGGGAGACCTGGCAGGCGACGCCGCTGCCCTTCAAGGTCGGCGGCAACATGCCGGGGCGCGGAATCAGCGAACGCCTGCAGATCGACCCGAACGACAACGACGTGCTCTATTTCGGCGCCGAACAGCGACAGGGACTCTGGCGCTCGACCGATGCCGGCGTGAGCTTCCAGCGCGTGGAGAGCTTCCCGAACGTGGGCGATTTCGCACCCGATCCCGCCTCCGAGAACTCGTACCTCACCTCCGAGCTCGGCGTGCTGTGGACCGCGTTCGACGCGGCGTCCTCCCCCGCGGGCACCGCGACCTCGACGATCTTCACGGCTGTCGCCGACAAGGAGCACATCCTCTACCGCTCCGACGACGCCGGCGCGACCTGGGCCGAGGTCGAGGGCGCCCCGACCGGGTTCCTCCCCCAGCGCGGCGTGATCGACGAGAGCGGTCGATTCCTGTACATCACGACCACCGACACCAGCGGTCCCTACGACGGGTCCGACGGCGAGGTATGGCGATACGGGATCGATACCGGCACGTGGACGGACATCACGCCCACGCAGCGTCCGGCCGGCGGCGACTTCGGCTTCGGCGGCCTGACCGTCGACCAGAACGACCCGGACACGATCATGGTTGCATCGCAGATCCAGTGGTGGCCCGACATCCTGATCTTCCGCAGCACGGATCGCGGCGAGACCTGGTCGCCGATCTGGGACTACGTCACCGGCAGCGACGGCGCCGTCTCGCTCGATCGCCGCTATGAGCAGTCCATCGACGGCGTGCCGTGGCTCGCGTTCGGCAAAGAGGTCGGCGAACCGGTCCCGGGGAGCGAGCCGACGCCGAAGCTGGGCTGGATGGTGTCGTCCCTCGAAATCGACCCGCACAACTCCGACGAGCTCATGTACGGCACCGGCGCGACGATCTACCGCGCCGACGACCTCACCGCCTGGGATGAGCCCGGCGGTCGGATCCACCTCGCTCCATCCGCCGACGGCATCGAGGAGACGTCCATCCAGGGGCTCGCCGCCCCGCTCGGCGACGTCGACCTCGTCTCGGCGATGGGCGACCTCGGCGGCTTCGTGCACGACGACATCGACACCATCACGAACACGTTCCAAGCCCCGTATTTCGGGGGCGGGACGTCTGTGGACGCGGCGGGTCTGGCCGACGGCGTCATCGCCCGTGCCGGCACCGACGGCACCGGCGCCCACCTCGCCGCGTTCTCGAGCGACGGCGGCGACACCTGGTTCTCCTCTCCCGCGGTCCCCGGCTCGACCGGCGGCGGCAGCGTGGCGGTGACGGCCGATGGCGGCGGAGCAGTCTGGGCGCCGGCGAGTGCCGCACCGCAGGTCACCCGGGATGCCGGCGCGACCTGGGTCCCGGTCGCGGGGCTGCCTGCCGGAGCGAGGGTCGAAGCGGATCGCGTCGATCGCGACATCGTCTACGGTTTCGCAGCGGGCACGTTCTACCGCTCCGAGGATGGCGGATCGAGCTTCGCGGCCGTGAACGCGGGGACCCTCCCCGCCGAGGGCAACGTGCGCTTGGGCGCGATGCCGGGGCACATCGGAGATGTCTGGCTGGCCGGCGGAGATCCGGACGGCGCCTACGGCATGTGGCGTTCGACGGACCGCGGCGGCACCTGGCAACAGGTCGATGGATTCGACGGGGCGGACACAATCGGCTTCGGCAAGGCCGCACCGGGCGAGACACGTCCCGCGATCTACTCCGCCGCGCGCCGAGACGGCGTGCGCGGCGTCTTCCGGTCGACCGACGGTGGCGACACCTGGATCCGCATCAACGACGACGACCACCAGTGGGGTTATCTCGGCGCCGACATCGAAGGGGATCCCGACGTGTTCGGCCGGGTCTACGTCGCGACGAACGGCCGAGGCATCGTGGTCGGGAATGACGCAGCGGCCACCGAGCCCGCCCCGTGGAGCTCCTCGGCGACGTACGCCGAGGGAGACCTAGTCTCCTTCGACGGTTCGACGTGGCTCGCCTCATGGTGGAGCCGCAAGGACGTGCCCGGCGCGAAGCGGGGCCCCTGGCAGGAGATCGTCACGGCGCCGACAGGCGTCGCGAAGTGGACCCTGACGCGCACCTTCGTGGCAGGCGACATCGCCGAGCACGACGGCCACCTCTGGCGCGCCAAGTGGTGGTCGCGCGGAGACCTGCCTGGTGCGAAGCGCAGCGCGTGGGAGCGCATCGGCTGATCCCCTGACGCGCCGTCCGGCCTCGAGCCGGACGGCGCGTCAGACGGCGATGTGCCTCAGACGGCGATGTGCCGCTCGGCGACGCCGTTGTAGGCGGAGAGCGGGCGGATGAGGGCGTTCGCCCCGGCCTGCTCGATGATGTGCGCGGTCCACCCGGTCACCCGCGCCGCGACGAACAGCGGAGTGAAGGTGAGGGTGTCGAAGCCGATCAGGTTGTACGCGGGACCCGACGGATAGTCGAGGTTCGGGTAGATCCCCTTGCGGGCGACGAACTCCTGCTCGAGCGCGGCGTAGAGGTCGGCGACGTCGGTGCGACCGTAGTGATCGACGAGGGTGTCCAGTGCCGCCTTCATCGTGGGGACGCGCGAGTCCCCGCTCTTGTAGACCCGGTGCCCGAAGCCCATGATCTTGCGCTTGGCGGCGAGGGCCTCATCGAGCCACGGCTTGACGTTCTCGGCCGTGCCGATCTCGTCGAAGATGTGCAGCACGGCCTCGTTAGCGCCGCCGTGCAGCGGACCCTTGAGCGCGCCGATCGCACCGACGACCGCGGAGTACAGGTCGCTCAGCGTCGAGGTGATCACGCGAGCGGTGAACGTCGACGCGTTGAAGGAGTGCTCCGCGTACAGGATCATCGACCGGTTGAACGCGTCGACGACGACCGGATCCGGCAGCTCGCCGAAGGTCATCCAGAGGAAGTTCGCGGAATAGTCGAGATCGTCGCGCGGAGCGATCGGCTCCTGCCCGCGGCGGCGGCGCTGACCGTAGGCGACGATTGCGGGCAGGGCGGCGAACAGGCGGATGCTGCGCGCCAGGTTGTCCTCGGGGCTCCCTCCGGCGTCGAGCACGGATCCGCCCGCTGCCGGGTCGGTCGCGCCGAGGAGGCTGACCGCGGTGCGGACCTCATCCATCGGATGCGCCTCGAGCGGAACGAGATCGATCGCGGCCTTGACGTTGTCGGCGAGCGCGCGGTGGGCGCGCTCCTCCGCACGGAACGCCGCCAGCTGCGCGGCGTCCGGGAGCTCCCCATGCCACAGCAGGTACGCCACGGCCTCGAACGGCTGCGTCGCAGCCAGCTCCTGCACCGGGTAACCGCGGTACAGCAGACTGTTCGTGTCGGGGTTGACCTTCGAGATCGCCGTCGTGTCCACGACGACGCCGGCGAGGCCCTTCTTGATGTCGGGATCGGTCATTGCCTGCTCCTTTTGCTACTCCCGGTCGTTGAGCGAGCGAAGCGAGTCGAAACGCGTTTCGTCTCGTCGCTGCGCTCCTTGCTCAACGGCCGGAGGTGTCGATGGTGAAGTTGAAGACGCCGGAGTCGAAATGGTTGTACGACTCGTAGTCGATGAGGTCGTAGAGATCGGCGCGGTGCTGCATCTCGCCGAGCCTGCTGGTCAGATGCCCGTCGTCGTTCAGCGTATCGAGTGCCCGCCCGGCCGCCCCCATCGCGATGCGCAGCAGCGAAACCGGCCAGATGACGATGCTGACGCCGGCGTCCTGCAGCTGCGCCGTGGAGAACAGCTCGCTCTTGCCGAACTCGGTCATGTTCGCGAGGATCGGCACGTCCAGAGCCTTCGCCATCGCCTCGAACTCGGCGAGGTCACGCATCGCCTCCGGGAAGATCGCATCGGCGCCGGCATCCACCAGTGCCTTCGCACGGTCGATCGCGGCATCCAGCCCTTCGACGCCACGGATGTCCGTGCGCGCCATGATGAGGAAGTTCGAGTCCCTTCGGGCGTCGGCCGCCGCGCGGATGCGCTTGACCGCCGTGTCCTCGTCGACGACGCTCTTGCCGTCGAGATGACCGCAGCGCTTCGGGTTGACCTGGTCCTCGATGTGGGCGCCGGCGAGGCCGGCATCCTCGAGCTCCTGGATCGTCCGGGCGACGTTCATCGGCTCGCCGAATCCGGTGTCGGCATCGACGATGGCCGGGAGGTCCGTCATCCGGGCGATCTGCTTCGCGCGTCCGGCGACCTCGGTGAGGGTGGTCAGGCCGATGTCGGGCAGGCCGAGGTCGGCGGCGAGCACCGCACCCGAGATGTAGACCCCGTCGAAGCCCTTCTGCTCGATGAGGCGCGCAGAGAGCGGGTTGAAAGCGCCGGGGAACTGTAGCAGTTCCCCGCCGGCGAGCCGCTCTCGGAACAGCCGCCGCTTCTCCGCGGGTGTGACGGTGGAGTACAGCATCAGAACAGCCCCTTCGGAGCATCCGCTGCCTCGAGCAGGCCGGGCTTCGCGATGATCGACAGCTCGCCGACCTCGGCGACCGTGAGCTCGGGCAGACGCTGCACGAGCGCGAGGAAGCGCTCGATCTCGGCCGGCTCGAGCACCGGCTCTGCCAGCAGCCGGAACTTCGCGACGTAGTTCTCGCGCACGAACGGCCGAGCCCCCAGCGGGTGGGCGTCCGCGACCGCGATCTCGTCGACCACGGTGGTGCCATCGGTGAGGCGGATCTCGACGCGGCCGCCGAACGCCTTCTCGTCGGGGTCTTCGGAGTGGTACCGACGCGTCCACTCGGCATCCTCTGCCGTGGTGATCTTGTGCCACAGTGCGACGGTGTCTTCCCGGCCGGCCCGCTCCGGGGTGTACGAGTCGACGTGGTGCCAGCCGCCGTCCTGCAGGGCGACCGCGAAGATGTACGGCACCGAGTGGTCGAGGGTCTCGCGCGACGCGGTCGGATCGTACTTCTGCGGGTCGTTCGCGCCGGAGCCGATCACGTTGTGGGTGTGGTGGCTGGTGTGGATGACGATGGCCTCGACGTTCGCCGGGTCCCGCAGTGCCGGGTTCTCGATGCCGAGCTTGCGTGCGAGGTCGATCAGCGCCTGCGCCTGGTACTCGGCCGAGTGCTCTTTCGTGTACGAGTCGAGGATCGCGCGCTTCGGCTCGCCGGGGGCGGGCAGTGGCACCTGGTAAGACGCATCCTTGCCGTCGAGCATCCAGGCGATCACGCCGTCCTCGCCTTCATAGATCGGAGACGGCGAAGTCTGTCCGCGCATGGCCCGATCCACAGCTTCGACCGCCATCTTGCCGGCGAACGCCGGAGCGTGCGCCTTCCACGTGGAGATCTCGCCCTTGCGGCTCTGCCGAGTGGCGGTGGTGGTGTGCAGCCCCTGACCGACCGCCTGGTAGATGGTCTCCACGTCGAGTCCGAGCAGGGTGCCGATGCCGGCGGCGGCCGAGGGGCCGAGGTGTGCGACGTGGTCGATCTTGTGCTTGTGCAGGCAGATGGCGCGCACCAGGTCCATCTGGATCTCGTACCCGGTCGCGATACCGCGCACCAGCGCCCGGCCGTCCGCGCCGACGTGCTGGGCCACCGCGAGGATCGGCGGGATGTTGTCACCGGGGTGCGAGTACTCGGCCGCGAGGAAGGTGTCGTGGTAGTCGAGCTCACGCACCGCGACGCCGTTCACCCAGGCCGCCCACTCGGGGCTGGTGCGGTCGTCGAGCGCGGCTCCGAACACGGTCGCGCCCTCCCCGCCCCGCGATACCGGGTGGCTGAACGCCTGCGCACGGGCGGCGTTGATCGGGGCGCGGGTGAGAGATGCCGCGGCGACCGAGGCGTTGTCGATGATCCGGTTGATGATCATGTCGACGACGTCCTGCTCGACCTCGACCTGGTCGGCGGCGACCTCGGCGATCTTCCAGGCGAGCTGGTCTTCTCGCTCGAGCGTCTCGGAGCTGGGGTAGACGCGGACGTGGTGGTTGATGGTCATGCTGATCCTTCCGGAAGGGATTCGAGGATGCTCGTGAGCGCGTTGTGCAGGTGCACATGCGTGGCGTGGGCGGCGAGATCGCCGTCGCGGGCGGCGAGCGCCTCGGCGATGGTGCGATGCTCGGAGGCGGAGGCTGCGAGTCGCGCCGGCTTGTCGCGGGCCATGCGCCGCACCCGCACCAGGTGGGTGCGCACCGTGCGCAGTGCCGAAGATATGTAGTCATTGGCGACGGCCGCGTCCAGTGCGGCGTCGAAGCGTGCGATGAGCGCGTAATACGCATCCCGGCCCTCTGCGGCGGTGAGATCGACGTGTGCGAACTCGCCGGCGAGGTCCCGGAACAAGGCGGCATCGCCGCGGGCGGCCGCGAGCCGAGCAGAGGTCTCCTCGAGCGCCCGGCGGATCTCGAAGAGGGCGCGGATGTCGTCGGCATCCAGATCCGCCACGACCGTCACGCGCGGCGACTGCTGCACGACGAGGCCGTCGGCGGCGAGCCGGCGGAGGGCCTCGCGCATCGGCGTGCGGCTGATACCGAGGCGTGCCGCCTGCTCGACCTCTCCGAGCACCAGCCCCGACGGCAGGGCGCCCGATTGGATGCCGTCCAGCAGATCGGCATAGGCGCGATCGCTCGCCGTGGTGCGATCGGCGGCGAGAGTCATGGGGATAGTGTATACATAAACAGCTCGCTACGGCATCTGCGCATCCAAGGCGGGATCCCTGGTATACATTCGTCGATTTGTCAGGCCGTCACGGCAGCATGGGCGATCTCCGCACCCGCGCCAGGGTCAGCGCTCAGCGATGCTCTCCGCCACGACTTCGGGAATCGGCTCGACGAACTCGGGGACCACCGGCTCCCCCAGCTTCACCACCACGACCCCGATGAGCACCAGAGCCCCGCCGAATGCCTGTACCAGGTTGGGCAGCTGACCGAGCAGCAGCCAGCCGAACAACAGCGCGGCGACCACCTCGGCGAGCGCGACGAACGAGGCGAGGCGAGACCCGAGCATCCGGGTCGAGGCGATGCCGAGCAGATACGCGACCGCCGTCGCCAGAATGCCGATCGCGAGCACGGGAACGAACCACGGCACCGTGCCGAAGCGGTACGCGATGTCCTGTGTGGTCCACGCGAGGGGCAGCACGCCGATGGCTCCCGCAATGGTGAGCCCGATGGCTCCCAGCAACAGGCCGAGACCAGCCATCGCGACAGGGGGCACGCCGGTGTCGGCCCGCCCGGAGAGCACGAAGTACATCGCAGCGCCGACCATGGCGCCCAGCGCCCAGAGGATGCCGCCGCCGTTGACCTGCGCACCGGTGAGGATGTCGAGCATCAGCACGAGACCGACGAAAGCGATGGCGGCGCCGAAGACACTGCGACGGCTGGGGCGCTCACCGCGGCGCAGCCAGAGCCAGAGCACCACGGCGACGGGCGCCGTGTACTCGATGAGGAGCGCCAGCCCGACGTCCATCACGGCCACAGCCTGGAAGTAGCAGACCTGAGTCGCGGCGACCGCGAGCAATCCGTAGGCGGCGATCATTCCGGCATTGCGCCGAAGGACGCCCCATCGGCCGCGCATGGCGATGAGCGTCGGCACGAGGAGAACCAAGGCGGCCACCCAGACCCGTGCAGTGACCGCGGCCCCTGGTGTCCATCCCGCGTCGATCAGACCACGCGCCCACCCACCCGACATCCCGAAGGCGAACGCGGCACCGATCGCCAACGGCAGGCCGAGACGCACCCCTCGCGCCTTGTCATTTGCCATTGCGTCCATGACATGTGACGTTACGCTCCGCCGATGTAACATGTCAATATGCTCTTCACCGATGACACCGCGGAGGGCCTGCGCGCGGCCGTCTGGCTGGTGAACTCCGCAGAGGATCCGGACACGCTCGACAGTCTCGACGACGAGGGCGCCTTCCTCTCGATGTTCCCGTACAACGGCCGACTGGACCGCGATGCGGAAGAGCTCGCCTCATTGCGCGCGCTCCGCCCCCGCCTGCGCGCCATGCTGCTCGCCCCGCGCGACGAGATGGCGGCGCACGTCAACGCCGCGCTCGGGGAGTCGAATCTCGCCCCCCAGCTCGTCCGGCATGTCAACGCCGACTGGCACCTGCACGCGGTCGCCGACGAGCAGCCGCTCGCCGAGCGCGTGCTCATCGAGACCACCATGGCGCTGATCGACGTCATTCGCGCCGATGAGGGGTCGCGCATCTCCGTCTGCGACGACGACACGTGCAACGCCCTCGCCCTGGACCTCTCCCGCAACCGCTCGAAACGCTACTGCTCGGCCACCTGCGCGAATCGAAACGCCGTCGCGGCCTACCGCGCACGGCGCGCTGGCGACGACTGAGGTCCTGCCCGCCGCGCGTCAGCGGGCGTCGCGGGCGAGCGCGGCCTCCCGCCAGGCGTCGGCGATGATCTCGGACCCGAGCCGGGTCGGGTGCACGCCGTCGGGCGCGAGGTCGGCGATCGGATGCTCGGATGCCGCCGCCGTAAAGATGTCGTGCAGCGGCACCAGCTCCGCGCCGAACTCGGCCGCGAGCGAGCGGACCACGGCGCGCTTCTCATCGAGATCGGGCAGCCATTCCTGCTGCTCGGCGAGAACCGGCAGGAAGAAAGGCTCCATGAGGATGAGCCGCGGTCGGTGCGCCTCGACCACCTGAGTGAGCAGTGCACGCAACGTCGACTCGAAATCGGCTGCAGACGTCGGGTCGTCGCTGTCGAAGCGCCGCCACATGTCGTTCACACCCACGTACACAGTCAGCAGGTCGGGCTCTGTCGGCATCAGCTCGACGTCCCACCGTGCGGCGAGATCCTTCGCCCGATTGCCGCTGATCCCGAGGTTTCGCACGGTCGCTCCCTGGGCGGCGAACCCGTCAGCCAGCAGCGAGACGTAGCCGTCGCCCAGCGAGGCCGGGTCCGCGCGATCGCGTCCGGCATCCGTGATCGAGTCCCCGATGAAGACGATGCGGTCGAGGTGATCCATGAGTGCTCCTTCGTCGAACTCCGATCACCCTATCGGGAGACTCACCCCTCCCCCACGACCCCCTCGAACAGCCCGACGTGGTTGCCGTCGGGGTCGACGATCACCGCCCAGGAGCTGTTCTCGTCGATCGGCTGCTTCTCCATCGCGACAGAGCCGCCCGCGGCGAGCGCCGCCGCAACCGTGTCGTCGATGGAGTCGACCTCGACGTATGAGCGCGGATGCGTGAAGTCGTCGCTGCGCGGCGCGAGCCCGCCGCCGGAGACGCCGTTCGGGGCTCGCCACATCGGATAGCCCTCGAACCCGGGCATCTCCGCGATATCCCAGCCGAACAGGCCCAAATAGAACGACTTCGCCCTCTCCATGTCGCCCACCGGGATGTCGATGTGCGTGATGTCACCGTGCGCCATGATGCTCCCTTCCACCGAGTTCTCGTCGAGTCCCCGTCGAACCGACGAGAACAGTCTCGTCCCCTCGACAGGGCCCGACAAGAGCCTCCGCTCGGCATCGCGGAAACGCGGATTTCAGGCGGAGGCGTGCCCGACCACACCCTTGCGCAGCAGGGCGTTGCCGTACTTGCGGGTCTCGCCGGTGCGCACCATCAGGTACGCCTCGCGGGCCACCTCGTAGTACGCGAAACGCTCGACGAAGCGGGTGGTGTCCAGCGTCGTGCCGGCGGCATCCATCAGCTCGCTCTGTACGTCGAGCACCTCGCCGTCGGCCGAGGTCATCAGGTCGATGCCGGGTGCGTCATCCAGCGGAATCACGGTGCGGATCGCGGCGAGCACCTCGGGGGTGGTCGTGCCGGGCAGGTCGATCACATGACGCCCCAGCGCCCACGCCGGGAAGTGCGCGTCGGCGATGACGACCGAGTCGGAGTGACCCATCCGATCGAGGTGCAGCAGCAGCTCTCCGGTGAGCAGAGGGTGGATGCCTTCCAGCACGTGTTTCTCCCTCAGATCGTCGCGACGGAAGCCGGGATGAGGCCTTCGGCGGCGAGGTTCTGCCAGAGTGCTTCGGGTATCTCCAGGGCAGCGTAGTCGGCGTTCTGCTGCAGCTGCGCCGGGCGGCTGCCGCCCACGACCACGGAGCGCACCTCGGCAGCCTGGAGCGGGAACTGGATGGCGGCCGCCGGAAGCGGCACGTCGTGGTCGTCGCAGACGGCGGCGATCCGCACGAGCCGTTCCCACAGCGCATCCGGCAACTGCCCGTATTCGTAACGCCCGTCGCGCCGCGGCACGCTGGATGCCAGCAGGCCCGAGTTGAAGACGGATGCCGCGACGATGCCGGTTCCGGTCTCCCGGCACGCCGGCAGCACGTCGGCCGCCGCGGGCTGCTCGAGCAACGTGTACCTCCCGGCGACCATGATGAGGTCGAGGTCTGCCCCGCGCACGGCGGCAGCGAGAGCATCCGACACCATCGAGCCGATGCCGATCATGGGAGCCTGCCCCTCGTCGCGGAGCTGTTCGAGCGCGGGCAGCGCTTCGGCGAGCGCAAGCTCGAGATCGTGCCGTTCCGGGTCGTGCAGGTAGACGAGGTCGATGCGCTCGATGCCGAGCCGCTCGCGCGATTCCTCGAGGCTGGTGCGAACGCCCGCCTCCGAGAAGTCCCAGACGCGCCGGAGATCGGCCGGCACGTGGAAATCGTTGGCCGTGTCGAGCCCGCCGTCGTGGTCGGGGTTCGGCCGCAGAAGGCGACCGACCTTGGTCGAGAGCACGTACTCGTCGCGCGGCTTCGTCTGCAGGAACGCACCGAGGCGACGCTCGGAGAGCCCGAGGCCGTAGTGCGGCGCGGTGTCGAAGTAGCGGATGCCGCTCTCCCACGCGGCATCCAGCACCGCCCAGGATTCATCGTCACTGAGTTCGCGGAAGAGGTTGCCGACGTTGGCGGCACCGTAGCCGAGGCGGGGGAAGCCCGTGCGGAGATCAGGCGACGACGACATGCTCGCCCTTCCAGGTGTAGGCCGCGATGCTGGACGCTTTCATCTCCATGCTCGTTCCTGGCGCCGTCGGCACCATGTAGGAACCGCCCTGGATGTTCGTCGGCACGACGAAGTGCTCGTGCAGGTGGTCCACGTATTCGATCATGCGGCCGTCACGGCTGCCGCTCACCGCCACGAAGTCGAACATCGACAGGTGCTGCACGGCCTCGCAGAGGCCGACGCCGCCGGCGTGCGGACAGACCGGAACTCCGAACTTCGCGGCGAGAAGCAGGTTGGCGATGTTCTCGTTGACGCCGCCGACGCGGACGGCGTCGATCTGCATCACCGCGATGGCATCCGCCTGCAGCAGCTGTTTGAAGATCATCCGGTTCTGCGCGTGCTCACCGGTGGCCACGCGGATGGGCGCCACGCCGCGGGCGATCTCGGCGTGACCGAGGATATCGTCGGGGCTGGTGGGCTCCTCGATCCACGCGGGGTGGAACTCGGCGAGCGCGTTCACCCACTCGATCGCCTCGGAGACCTCCCAGCGCTGGTTGGCGTCGATCGCGATCGGGAAGTCGGGGCCGCACACCTCGCGTGCCTTGCGGAAGCGACGGATGTCGTCATCCAGATCGGCGCCGACCTTGAGCTTGATCTGAGTGAAGCCGTCGGCCATCGCCTCTCGGGCGAGGCGCTCCAGCTTCTCGTCGGAGTAGCCGAGCCAGCCGGGGCTGGTCGTATATCCGGGGTACCCGGTGGCCAGCAGCTCCTGCTCGCGAGCGGCCCGCCCGGGTTCCGCGTCCCGCAGGATCTTCAGGGCGTCCTCGCGAGTGAGCGCGTTGGTGAGGTATCGGAAGTCCACGAGATCGACGAGCTCTTCCGGCGTCATCCTCGCCAGGAGCTGCCAGAGCGGGAGCCCGGCGCGCTTCGCCTTGATGTCCCACAGCGCGTTGATCACCGCACCGATCGCCATGTGCATGACGCCCTTCTCCGGGCCGAGCCAGCGCAGCTGCGAGTCGCCGATGATCTCGCGGAACGTGCCGCCCATGTCATCGATGAGCGGCTCGAGCTCGCGCCCGACGAGGTGACCGGCGAGCGCGTCGATCGCGGCGACCTGCACGTCGTTGCCGCGGCCGATCGTGAACACGAAGGCATGACCCTCGATATCGTCCCCGGCGTCGGTGCGCACGATCACGTAGGCAGCCGAGTAGTCGGGGTCGGGGTTCATCGCGTCCGAGCCGTCGAGACTGAGCGACGTCGGAAAACGGATGTCGGTGGTGTCGAGTGCGACGATACGGCTCACGGGTTCCTCTCCCTGGCATGAGCGAATGACTCATGCGGATCTCTTGGAGTGTAAACATCGGATGTCTATACTGTCAACGAGGGCGGCTGAGAAAGCGACCCACCGATCGAATCATCCAGACGAAGCAGGAGAACCATGAAG
Organism: Microbacterium sp. LTA6; assembly: GCF_045690355.1. Lineage (NCBI taxonomy): Bacteria > Bacillati > Actinomycetota > Actinomycetes > Micrococcales > Microbacteriaceae > Microbacterium > Microbacterium sp. LTA6. The sequence continues at coordinate 1,707,799 of NZ_CP147855.1, read as the reverse complement.
TTCGCACGGCTTGGCGACCCGGGGACCGAGATCCCCGTTCTCGTAGAGGGCGACCACTACCTCGACCTTCGGGCCGTGACATCCGATGTGAACGGTGATTTTCTCGCCGGTGACTTCCGTGCGCGCATCGCGGCGGCCCGGGAGGCGGACCAGCTCCCCGTGCTCGAGGATGCGGCGGCGATGCGTATCGGCGCGCCGATCGCCCGCCCGAGCGCGGTCATCTGCATCGGCATGAACTACGCGGCGCACGCCGCAGAGTCAGGCTCAGAGCCCCCGACCATCCCGATCGTGTTCCTGAAGACGCCGAACACCGTGGTCGGCCCGAACGACACCGTGATGATCCCCCGTGGCAGCGAGAAGACCGACTGGGAGGTCGAGCTCGGCATCGTCATCGGACGCCGAGCGGCCTACCTCGACTCCCCCGAGGAGTCGCTCGACCATGTCGCCGGATTCGTCGTCGCGAACGACGTGTCCGAGCGCGACTTCCAGATGGCCGTCTCCGGCGGTCAGTGGTCGAAGGGCAAGATCGCCTTCGGCTTCAATCCGACCGGCCCGTGGCTGGTCACCCGCGACGAGGTCGACCACCAGGCGCTCGGGTTGCGCAGCTTCGTCAACGGCGAGCCGCGTCAGGACTCGAACACCGCCGACATGATCTTCTCGGTCGAGCACATCGTGCACCACCTCTCGCAGTACGTGACCCTCGAGCCGGGCGACCTGATCCTCACCGGAACACCGCAAGGCGTCGCCCTCTCCGGCAAGTACCCCTACATAGCACCCGGTGACATCGTCGAGGTGGAGATCGATGGACTGGGCCACCAGCGCCAGGAATTCGTCGCATGGGAGGCACGGAAATGACCCGCTCACTTGAGGGACTGGTGGCGATCGTCACCGGCGGCGCCTCCGGCATCGGCGCAGCCATCGCCGAACGACTGCACGCCGACGGTGCGCAGATCGCCGTGCTCGATCGCGACACGGCCGGCGCGGATGCCGCGTTCGCCGCCTTCACGGCCGATGTCTCGGACCGCGCGTCGGTGGATGCTGCGGTCGCCGCGGTGGCTGAGAAGTTCGGCCGCATCGACATCGTCGTGAACAACGCCGGCATCGGCGCCCAGGGCGATATCGCCGCGAACGACGATGACGAGTGGGCACGAGTGCTGTCGATCAACGTCACCGGAATCGCCCGTGTCACCGCGGCAGCGCTGCCATGGCTGCGGAAGTCTCCAGCGGCGGCAGTCTGCAACACGGCATCCATCGCCTCCACCACCGGGCTCCCGCAGCGCGCGCTCTACAGCGCGTCGAAGGGCGCGGTATCGGCCCTGACGCGGGCGATGGCCGCCGACCACCTCCGTGAGGGCATCCGCGTGAACGCCGTGAACCCGGGCACCGCCGACACCCCCTGGGTGCAGCGCCTGCTCGATTCGGCTGCGGACCCCGCCGCCGAACGTGCGGCACTCGAGGCGCGTCAGCCGCATGGCCGCCTCGTCTCCGCCGGCGAGGTCGCTGCAGCCGTGGCCTACCTCGTCAGCCCCGCGGCCGGATCGACGACCGGCACCTTCATCGAGGTCGACGGCGGCATGGCGCGGCTGCGGCTCCGCTCCGAGTAGCCTTCGACGCCGTCTCTTCCGCTCCCGTCGCGAAAATGCCCGGTATTCCGAACGGATACCGGGCATTCTTGCGACCGGAACACCGGAAGCCGGCGACGGGAGCACCAGCCACTGGCAGACCTCAGCCTTTGAGACCGGAGTGCGCGAGCCCTTCCACGAACTGACGCTGGGCCACGATGAACACGATCAGCATCGGCACCACCGTCATGGTCGCGGCGGCGAGCTGCGTGTTCCACATCTGTCCGCCATACGCATCCGTGAACCGGGTCAGTGCCTGCGGCAGCGTGAACAGCTCCGGCGACGTGAGGTACACCGTCGGTTCGAGATAGAGGTTCCACGACGAGAGGAAGGTGAGGATCGCGACCGCCGACAGCGCCGGCTTGGACAGCGGAAGACTGATCCGCCACCAGATCGCCGGCCTGCCCAACCCGTCGATGCGCGCCGCCTCCTCCAGCTCGACGGGCAGCGACAGGAAGAACTGCCGCATGATGAACGTCGCGAGGACGCACGGGGCGGCGAGCGCCGTCACCAGTATCAACGGCCAGTGGGTGTTGATCATCCCCCACTGCTTGAACATCTGGAACAGCGGCACGATCGTCACCTCGCCGGGCACGAGCAGACCGACCAGCACCACGAGGAACAGCGCATCCGCAAAGGGAAAGCGGATGCGGGCGAAGGCGTAGCCGGCGAGACTCGACACCGCCATCACGATCGCCGTGACGAGCACCGCGATGTACACGCTGTTGAAGTACTGCTGCGCGAACGGCTGGAAGGTGAATGCCTCGACATAGGCGGCGACCGTCGGGTTCTCCGCGAACAGCGCGGGCGGCGAGCGGAAGATCTCTGCCAGCGGCTTGAACGATGACGTGATCATCCAGATCGTCGGCACCGCGAACGGCACGGCGAGGACGATCAGCGCTGCGATGAGGATCACTCGGCGGATGCGGGATCCCTCACTCCTCATAGAACACCCACTTCCGGCGGAGCTGCCACTGCAGCATGGTCAGCAGCATCACGAAGGTCAGCAGCATCAGGGCGAGCGTCGACCCGTAGCCGATGTCGTTGAACTCGAACGCCTGCTGGAAGACGTAGTAGACGAGCACGGTGGTCGACAGACCGGGGCCGCCGCCGGTGAGTACCGCGACGTTGGCGAATGCCTGCAGCGATCCGACGATGGTGATGACGGCGGTCAGCATGAGCGTCGGTGAGATCAGGGGCAGGGTGATCCGGAGGAAGATCCGCCCCGGTCCTGCACCGTCGATCCGGGCCGCCTCGTAGAGCTCCGACGGCACGCCTTGGAGCGCAGCGAGGAAGAGCACCATGTTCACCCCGACGCTGCGGATGACCTGGGTGACGATGACCGAGATCATCGCCGTGTCGCCGGAGAGCAACCAGTTCGGCCCGTCGATACCGAAGACCGCGAGGAGCGCGTTGATGCCCCCGTTGTCCTGCAGCAGGAATCCCCAGACCAGCGTCCACGCGACCACCGAGACGATCACGGGCGAGAAGAAGATCGTGCGGAAGATCGTCACGCCGCGGAAGCGGCGGTTGAGGAGAACCGCGAGGCCGAGGCCCGCCGCGATGTTGAGCACGACGATGCCGAGTGAGAACACCGCGGTCGCACCGAGCACCGCCGGTAACTGCGGGTCCGTCAGCAGAGCGGCGTAGTTGTCGCCGCCGACGAACGTGAGTTCTCCGCGGAAGATGTTCCACTCGTTGAGGCTGTACCAGATGCCCAGTCCCACGGGCACGAGCACGAACAGCACGACGCCGGCCAGTTGCGGCGCGATGAAGAGATAGCCGGTGAGGTGGTCGCGCCGCCGCATCGTCCAGAACGGGCGGTGCGGATCCCGGGGCGCCACCGCGCCCCGGGACTCGATCACCGTGTCGAGAGCGGTCACTTCGACAGCAGCGGCTCGATGGCTTCGCAGGTCGCAGCGAGCACGGCCTCGACGTCGGCATCCGCCGCCCACATCGCATCCAGAGCGGTCTTGCCCGCAGCCTTGATCTCCGCGGGTCCCGTGTGGTTGGGCAGCGTCACCGCGTCGGGCAGCTGGTCGATGACGACGCTCTCGAGCTGGTCGGCCGTGAGCTTCGGGTTGTTCGCGGCGAGCTGCTCACCGGTCAGCAGCGACTCACGGGGCGGCGGGAAGTACGCGGCGAGCTTCTCCGCGTTCTCCGGGTTCGTGAGGAATGCGAGGAAGTCTGTCGCCTCCTGCACGTGCGGGCTCGTGGCGAGCACGCCCACACCGGCCTGACCGATGACGGAGTATTCGCCCTCGGGCCCGTTCGGCAGCGGGATCACGTCGTACGCGAAGGATCCATCGAGCAGCGCCGCGCGCGACACCTGGGCGACCGTGAAGGCCGCGTCGCCGGCGAAGAAGTCCGCGGTGGTCCCCGGCCCTGGCATCGACTGGTCGACGAAGGCCGCGTCGTGCAGGAACGTGAAGGCGTCGACCATCTCCGGACTGTCGAAGGTGCAGGTCTTGCCGTCCGCGCTCCAGGCGCTGGCGCCCCAGCCGGTCCACACCGTCGCGAGCTGTCCCCAGTTCGCGTAGTCGAAGTCGCGGATGACGAAACCGGCCTTGCCGGTGGCCTGGTGCACGGTGGCGCCGAGTTCGCTGATCTTCTCCCACGTGACGTCGCCGTCGATGGCGGCTCCGGCCTGTCCGAGGAGATCCTTGTTGACGTAGAGGGCGAAGGGCGAGTTCGAGAACGGGTAGGCGTACAGCTCATCGTCGACCGCGAACTCCGCGGTGACGCTGCCGACGAGATCGTCGTAGTTCCAGCCCTTGGTGGCCTTCAGAGCATCGGTCAGCGGCACGAGGGCGTCCGCCTCGATGAGGTCGCGAGACAGGTCACCCATCCAGGCCAGATCCGGCGCGTTGCCGCCGGCGATCTGCGTCGTGAGGGTGGTGTTGTAATCGGCGAAGGGCAGCGATTCGTACGTGATCTCGCCGATCTCCGGGTGGTCCGCCTTGTATGCCTCGGCGATCTCATCGAAGAGTGCGAGCTGATCCTCGTTCGACGTCCACACCGACATGCGCAGGTCCACGCTTCCCGGGGCGGCAGTGGTCTCGACGGGAGTCGGCGCGGCTGCCCCGCATCCCGCCAGTGCCAGGCCCAACGCGGCGATTGCGGTCGCCGCACCCAGCTTCTTTGCTGTTGACATCTTCCTTCTCTTCTCTAGTAGCCGATGATCTCGGGCCAGTGGATCTCGATGCCCGCCTCGACGAGGCGGGCCTGGAAAGCGATGACGAGTGCCCGGTCCGCCAGAACGGCGCCGGGATCGAGCGCGCCTTCCAGACAGAAGGCAGCGAGCTCGCCGGCCGACTCGCCGATGTTCCACTCGACGGGGTGCAGGCGATAGGCGCCGTTCGTGATGTGGGTGGTGCCGATGTTCTTCGCCGCCGGCAGGAAGTTGCGCAGCCGCACGGGAACGAGCGCGCCCAGGGGGATCTCGAACGGCGCGCACTCGACATCGATGTAGTTGTCACCACCTGTGGAGGGGTGGATGTCGATCCGGTACATGCCGACGCCGACGGAGTCGTCGAAGGTCGCGGGCCCGCCGTGTCCGCGGAGCGCCACCGAGATGTCCTGCTCAACGACCGTGCGTCGTGCGACGATCCGCCGTGACTCACGGATGTAGGGCGCCTGAGCGAATCCGTCTTCGGTACCGGCGACGTCTCCCCGCAGGCGGAGCCCCGGAAAACCGAAGCCGCCGTCGGGTCGCGGAGCCTCGGTCTGCAGCCAGTACACGTACGACCGCGCGAGTTCCTTGGCGCCGGCCAGGTGGTCCGCGGCATCCGCGGTGTCGATGACAGAGCCGTCGAGGTAGTCGAGCATCGGCCAGTTGGCCACGACCACGTCGCTGTCGAGGAAACCGGGGACGAAGTTCTCACGGGCGAGAATGCGACGGAACTCCCAGAGGTCTCGGTCTCCCGCGTCGGTTCTCTGATCGGATGCTCCGCGCTCGACGATCGGCGGGTTGACGTTCATGGTGCGCGTCACGGGTTCCAACGTGCGCGGATCCGGTGCGGTGAACGAGAGCAGCGGGGCGCCCCAGAACTCCGGATGGGCCGCCCGAAAACGGTCGTACTCCGCAGGTCGCTCGATCGTGTGATCGGCGCCCTCCTCGTGGTCGAACGCGAAGCACCAGGTGATCGCCTGCACGTTCTGCGGGTCGGACACCTCGGCGGCGTTCGGCTCCCCTGTCTCGGCGCGAGATTCGGCGCCGACGACGTACTCGGCATTGACGAGAGGGAGGAGATCACCGGTTTCGGTGGCGTCGAGGACGAAGGACGCGGTGATCTCGCGCCGCTGCCCGTCGTGCTCGACAAGGACCGACGTCACGAGGTCGCCATCGACGGTCGCCGCGACAGGCAGCGCCGGCTGCAGAACGGTGAGCAGCCCGCTGGCACGGTAGGGCGCGAGCAACGCATCGAGCACTGCGACCGCGACGCGCGGCTCGTGGCACAGCCGACTGACCCGACCGAGTCCGGGGTTCAGCTCCTTCGTCGAACGAGCGCGCTCGGTGAGCGGATAGTTCTGGCGGTAGTAGTCGCGGATGCCGTCGCGGAGCGCGCGATAGGACGCGGTGATCCCGAACTGCTCGACCCAGTACGACTCGTCAGGCGGAACGATCTGCGAGGTCAGCTGCCCTCCGAGCCAGGGGTACTGCTCGGTGAGGATCACCTGGCGACCCCGCCGGAGCGCGGCCAGCGCAGCCGCGACCCCGCCGAGTCCTCCGCCGACGATGAGAACGTCGGTCTGCAACGACGTCATCGACTCACCGCGTGAAGGGTCGCGCCGTCGACGATCTCGCCGGTCAACAGCACCTGCTTCTGCAGGTCACCGCGTTCGGCCACGTCGGTGAGGATGATGTCCTGGAGCAGCGACAGCGCCCGCGACGCGACGGCCTCGCGGCGCAGATCGAATCCGCTGAGCGGTGCGCCGTCGATGGCGTGACCGGCGACGTCGGCGAGCGCGACGTAGCTGAGGGCGGCATCCGGCGCCTCTGCGGCGAGCGCGGACGCTGCGGACTCGGCGAGGAACGCGTCCTCGGCGATCACGGCGGTGGAGTCCAGCTCGAGTACGCGACGAGCGATCGCCGCGCGATCGAGGCCGGTCACATCGATCGAGGTGACCGCGATGCGCAGCCCTGAGGCCGCCTGGGCGATTCCGGAACGGCGGTCGGCTGCGGCGGGGGCGACCGTGCCGTGGTGGAGGTAGACCGCGCGCTCGTGACCGAGAGCCGCGAGGCGGCGGATGATCTCGCCGGTGAGCGACAGGTAGTCGATTCCGACGTACGGCACATCCGGCTCATCCCGACGTCCGACGGCGACGAACGGGAAACCCTCGGCGACCAGTCGTGCGAGTTCTGCGCCATTCATCTGCTGCCCGAGGAGCAGGCAACCGTCGGCGAGGCGGAACCGGGTGTTCTTGTGGAACAGGCTGCGCGAGCCGTCGACGAGCGGAGAAGCCGTGAAGAAGAGGAGATCGCAGCTGAGCCGTTCAGCGGCGCGTTCGATGCCGTTGAGGAGCGGACCGTAGAAGTCCATGCTCTCGGCCGACAGTGCCGGCTCGTAGGTGAAGATGCCGAGGATCTTGTTGTCGAGTCCGGCGAGGCGACGCGCTGCGGGGTCGACGACGTAGGTCGTCTGCTCGATCGCTCGCAGCACCCGCTCACGAGTGGCCTCGGGGATGCGGACGTTGGAGTAGTCCTTGTCGTTGAGCACCATCGACACGGTCGCCTGGCTCACCCCGGCGATCTTCGCGATCTCGCGCTGGGTGATGCGCCCATTCTTGTTCGTCGTCATTGACCTCTCCTGATCGAGCTCTCCTGATAGTTCGGATTATCAGAACTCGAAGATGACCATAACAGACCGGATCGGATCCTTGTCAAACTCTTGTGCTGGAATCGTTACTCGGTGCATAGTTCCTTGATAATCCCTATCATCATGGAAAGGACAATGATGTCCCCCGATCCCCTGCACCTCACGCTGTCCCGTCGGCACTTCCTCGGCGCCGGTCTGCTCGCGGGCGCCCTGATCGCGCTACCTCCGAGCACCGTCACCGCTTCAGCCGCGGGAACCGACGTCACGCTCACGGCCACCGGCATCCGTGTCGTGGCATCCGTCGGCGGGCGCATCGCCGTGCACAACGCGACCGGAACGCTGCTGATGGCGGGCTCCCGCTTCCAGACGAAGGACACCGTCCACGGCATCCAGACCTCCACCGGCGGCACGCCGTCCCTGGTGACAGTCGGCGGTGAGCAGGCGATCCGGATGGACTACACGATGCCTGTCGCGGCGGGCGGGCAGACCGTGTCTGCCGTCATCCGCGTGCAGACCGCGCAGATGCACGTCGAATGGACGGTGTCGGGATCGACGACCCTCAACCCGGCCGGCTTCATGTTCAGCAGGGCGATCAACCTGCCCACTGCCGCCGACGAGTACATCCCGACGTCGGAGTGGCAGCGCGACGGCGCGGGCGGCGTCCCCTACGAGGTTCCGACGGGCGTCGTCTACCGGTCCGCGTGGGCCGCCGGCCACGGGCTACTGCTGCTTGACTCGTCTCGCAAGGCCTGGACCACATCCACCTGGGTGCACGCCCCCGGCAGCTCGGTGGATGCCACGACCGCCGTGACCCGCGCGAGCCTGATCCTCACCGATGCACGTCCTGCCTCGGGTGCCGCCATCGGGCGCGGAGACGGAGTGGGCATCGAGCTCTCCACGCAGCGGCCGTACAACGTGTGGGATGCGGCGGGCGACGTGACGGCGACGGTCACGGTGACCAATGCCCACGCGGTCGACGACACCTTCGCGCTGGACTGGTGGGCGCGTGACGACAACGGGGTCGTCGTCACCTCCGGCACGCAATCGATCACGATCCCCGCTCTGTCCACGGCGGATGCGGCGATCACGGTCCCTCTGGAAGCGGAGGGGATGGTGCTGCTCGAGGCGACCGCCACGACGACGAGCGACAGCGCATTCGCGCGCACCACACTCGCCGCGCTGACCCCGTTCGGCTACACCGCGGGTTCGGCCAGCATGTTCGGGATCGCGAACTACCCGTGGCTGCTGAACGCCGGCGAGCAGGCGACCCTCGACCTCTGGCAGAAGATCGGCATCCAGTGGATCCGGATCGCCTACGACGGCGGGCCGGGGCTGCCGCCATCGGCGTACGACGCTCGAGGGATGGATCACAACCTCGAACTGCAGCCCGACCTCACGGCGACCGATGCCGCTCTGGTCACCTGGGCCGGGTCCAGCACGGCCACGGCCATCGCAGCAGGGGCAACCTGGTTCGAGGTGGGCAACGAGCTCAACCGTCCGTTCAATACCGGCGATGCCGCCCCGGCATACGTGGAGCGCGTGCTCAAGCCGGTGCACGCGGCGCGCGCCGCCCAGGGCGCCGACTTCCGGATCATGAACAACGGACTCGCGGGAATGGATCGTCCATGGTTCGAGGAGTTCCACGCTGCCGGCGGGTGGGATCTCGTCGACGGCGTGGCCTTCCACCCCGGGCGTGGGAACTTCACTCCCGACTTCGTCCCGGACGGAGACGGCGGCGAATGGAGTCCCGGGGCCACCGGAACGTACTGGAACTTCCTCGGTGGCCTTCGCCAGCTGAAGGAGATGATGTCCGAGTACGGCGAGAAGGAGATCTGGCTCACCGAGGCCTATGCCTGCACCCGGCCCAACGCGTGGTGGAACGACACCTATCGGCACGCCGCCGAGAACGTGCTGCTCTCGCTCGCTCTCGCCAAGGCCGAGGGTGTGCGGGCCGTGTGCTGGTATCAGTTCTTCGATTCGTACACGATCAGCCCGATGGGCGCCGACCCCGAGGACACGGAGTACCACTTCGGGCTGGTGAATCGAGACCTCGGGCCCAAGCCGTCGCTCCTGGCCTATGCGACGGCAGCCCGCGCGTTCGATCAGGCCGAGTTCGTCCGCTGGGTGCACCTCGATGACGGAACCACCCACGGCCTGCTCTTCACCACGCCGGAGGGCCCGCTCGCCGTGCTCTGGAACCGCAGCGACGGATACCTGCTCAACACCGCCGGTGCCCGCACGGACTGGCGCTTCCCCGCGCCGGAGATCTGGCAGGACGGTTGGTCGACGAAGACCCAGGTGACGCTCCCGGCCACGGCGACGGTCACAGAGACGGACTCCTTCGGCCGAACGAGCGCACTGGCCTCGTCGGGCGGGCAGGTGCAGCTCAACCTCGACGGTGCGCCTCGGATCTACCGAGGGCTGCTCCTCGACGGCCTCGACGCCGGGCCGGTGGCGACCTCGGGCGCGGTGTCCGTCCAAGCCACGCGAACCGACGGCAGAGCCGCCCTCACCGTGACGGTGCAGGGTGCGGGTGACCGCGACACCGACGTGCGCATCGAGACGACGCTCGGATCGGATCGGATCAAGCGCCTCGCCCCTGGCGAGACCCAGACGCGCACGTTCGTCGCCGACGGGCTGACGATTCCCGCAGGAGCGGCGACCGTCCGCACGCATGCGCTCGGCTCCGGACAGCCCGAGACCCACACGATCGAATACGTGGCGTTCGACGCTCGTCCGATCGGCTGACGGGCGCCGCCCGAGCCACCGCCGGTCGCGGGAGGCATCGATCCCATCCGGATCGATGCCTCCCGCTGCGACCGGCTATCGTCCGCGTATCGAGATCTGCATACGAGACCACAACAGCTCGACGCATTGACTGGGTCGATGACCGATCTCGTCTCACCGTCCCCGCTGACCCCGCACCGCCGTCATTCTCCGCCCGAACTACCGACGCCGCCCGCACCGCCTACGCCGCCTGCCGAGTCAGCCGCAGCCGACGCCGCCGATCACACAGGATCGACGAGCTCACGGCCGATCGAGTCGGCTCGGTCGCAGCGCCGCATTCCTTCGCTCGACGTGATCCGCGGAGTCGCCATCATCGGCACCCTGGCGAGCAACATCTGGCTGTTCGTGGCTTTCACCGGCGATCGCGCCGTGGACATCTGGTGGCAGGATTTTCTGGGGTGGATCCCGGATGGCAAGTTCCTGGGTCTGCTGACCATCATGTTCGGCATCGGTCTCGAGATCCAACGCCAAGCGGCCCTGCGGCGGGGCCTGCGCTGGCCAGGCACGTACCCCATCCGAGCCGGCCTGCTCTTCCTCGACGGCGCCTTGAACTACATCTTCGTCGTGCAGTTCGACGTCCTGCGCGCGTACGCCATCGTCGGCTTCATCGTCGCATTCGTCCTCCTGCTGCCGGAGAAGCGGCAGTGGGTCTTCATCGGGGCGGCGCTCGCAACGCACCTCGCCATCCTCACGATCGGGATCTTCGCTCCAGGCGGTGTGAGCCTCCCGGGGATCGTGCTTCCCGGCGAATTCCCCGTGTACGAAGCCCGGCCCACCTACTGGCAGACCGTCCACGAGAACGTCCTGACGGTGTTCTCCGACATCACTCTCGGCACCGACGCCGGCACGATCATCACCCTTGGTCTCGCCGTCTTCACCCTCGGGGCTGTGCTGTACCGAAACGGCATCTTCGAGAGCCGCGGAGCCCGGCTCAGGAAGTGGCTCATGGTGATCGGCTTCGGCGTCGGCCTGCCACTGGACCTCCTCGCGTTCGTCACCGGCGACACTTTCAACTTCGGCAGATACGTCACGGCACCCATGGTCGCCTTCGGCGTGCTCGCGCTCATGGCCGAGTTCTATCAACGTCGCCCCATCGGATTCGTCGGACGTCGACTCTCGATGGTCGGCCGGATGGCTCTCACCTGCTATGTGCTGCAGAACATCCTCGGGCGCGTGGGACAGTACGTGATCGGTAACTCGCCACTCTCCGGTCTGATCGACCCGGTGCTCGGCACACTGGCGATGTTCGTCGTGATCACCCTGCTGCTCGTCCTCTTCGCCGAGCTCTGGCTGCGAGCATTCCCTCGGGGTCCCCTCGAGTACGTCTGGCACGTGTGCTTCGAACTCATCACCAGGAAGCTACGCCGGTCGTCCTGACCCTTCCGGTCGCGAAATGTCCCGGTATTCGCGAGGAATACCGGGACATTTTGCGACGGGAACGACGTGGGGCCGAACGGTTGCAGGGCGCTAGCCCCGGTCGCCGCGCAGCCAGCCCAGGATGCCGCCGCGGCGGGGCGCGCTGTCGATGCCGTAGAAGCGTGCGGCATTGGCCCACAGGATCGCATCGACGTCGTGGCCGCGACTCGTCGCCCACGCTACGACCGTCTGCGCCCAGCGGGTGCGAGCGGTCGGCTGATACGTCGGAGCACCGTCGGCCGGAGCGTGCGGGTCGCCGGGCTCGGCCGGCCCGATGACCGAGACCGGCCAGTCGCTGCCCCACATCAACCGCTCCGGGCCGAACGCCGCCGCGGCGGCGTCCAGGAAGGGCGCGACCTGCGCAGCATCCCAATCTCCGCCGGCCTCGCCAGGGAGCCCGGACAGCTTGCAGTAGACATTCGGATGCTGCGCCAGAGCGGTCAGGTCCGACACCCACTGGGCCGATGGCGCGAGCGGGGCGGATGCCATGCCCACCGCGGGCTTGCCGACATGGTCGAGCACCACTCGCAGTTCCGGCACGGCCGCGGCGAGCGCCGTGATGTCCGGCAGCTGCGCGGCTCGAACACAGGCGTCGAACGTCCACTCGCGCGCGGCGAGGGCGCGGGCACCGGCGATGAACGCGGGTGTCGCCGCGAGGCCGTCGCGCTCCCCCTGCAACAGGTGGCGTACCCCGACGACCAGCCCGAACTCCGCGAGCGCCTCGAGATGCGCCGTCGTCGAAGCACCCTCGTCGAGCCGCGCACCGGCGACGATGGCCTTCACACCGGCCTCACGGGCAAGACCCGTCACCCAGCGCACCTCGTCGAGGAACTGTGCTTCGACGCATTCTGCCTGGACGAAGACGGCACCCACCTCGGTGGCGCCCTCGATCCGGGCGTGCTCCAACTCGAGAGCCGCGAATTCGAAAGCGAGCGGCCCTTCCAGCCAGGTGTACTCCAGAAGGTCGGGTCTCCACAGGTGCAGGTGTGAGTCGAGGACGCGCATGGCTCCATCCTGCCCCAGACATCCGATGAATGTGCGAGGATGACGCCATGGCTGTGACTGACGAGGCGATCGAGAAGATCAAGGCGATGATCGTGTCCGGCGAGCTCGGCCCCGGCGACCGGCTCCCGCCGGAGAAAGAGCTGTCCGAGAGGCTCGGCCTGTCCCGGAACTCGATGCGCGAAGCGGTGAAGGCGCTCGAGGTCATTCGCGTGCTCGATGTGCGCCGTGGCGACGGAACCTATGTGACGAGCCTCGAGCCGAACCTGCTCCTCGAAGCCATCTCATTCGTCGTCGACATGCACGGCGACGACTCGATGCTGGAGATCTTCGCCGTGCGACGGATGCTGGAGTCGCAGGCCACCGGCCTCGCCGCCACCCTGGGCAGCGGTGACGAGATCGCCGAGCTCGAACGGGAGGTCGGCGGGGTCGACGCCTCCGTCACCGTCGAGGAGCTCGTGGAGCACGACATCCGTTTCCACCGCGATATCGTGCGCATGGCCGGCAACGCGTACCTCTCGAGCCTCATCGATCACCTCAGCAGTCAGACGGTGCGCGCCCGCGTCTGGCGCGGTCTCACCGAGGAAGGCGCTGTCGAGCGCACGCTCTCCGAGCACCGCGCGATCGCAGATGCCATCGCACAGCGCGACCCCGCTCTCGCAACGTCGCTGGCCACCGCGCACATCGCCGGCATCGAGCGGTGGCTGCGTCAGGCCGCATCCGCCTGACGGACGGGTCCCGCCCGGAATCGCCCGGCCGATACCCTCGAACAATGACCACCTGGACCAGCACCGCGATCGCCCTGCTGGAGGCCGACGCCAATCGCAGCGCAGACACGCACCTGCACCTGTTCCCGTTGCCGTCGGAGTGGGGCATCGATCTGTACCTGAAGGATGAGTCGGTGCATCCGACCGGCTCCCTCAAGCACCGTCTCGCCCGCTCGCTCATCCTGTACGGCCTGGTCAACGGCCGCATCCATGAGGACAGCACGCTCGTGGAATCGTCGAGCGGGTCCACGGCCGTCTCCGAGGCCTACTTCGCCCGGATGCTGGGGCTGCCCTTCGTCACCGTCGTGCCGCGCTCGACCAGCCAGGAGAAGATCGATCTCATCGAGTTCTACGGCGGACGCTGCCACTTCGTCGACCGGGCCGAAGACATGTCGCCCACCGCGCAGCGCCTCGCCTCGGATTGCCGCGGCCACTATCTCGACCAGTTCACCTACGCCGAGCGCGCCACCGACTGGCGCGGCAACAACAACATCGCCGAGAGCGTGTTCAGCCAGCTCGCCCAGGAGCGGCACCCGATCCCCCGCTGGATCGTGGTCGGGGCCGGTACCGGCGGCACCAGCGCGACGTTCGGGCGCTACGTCAAGTACCGCCGCCACGAGACGCAGGTCGCCGTCGTCGACCCCGAGGGCTCGGCGTTCTACGACGGATGGGCAGGGACCCCGGATGCTCCGGCCGGACGCCCGAGCCGCATCGAAGGGATCGGTCGTCCTCGCGTCGAGCTCTCCTTCGTCCCGAGCGTGATCGACGAGATGATCCGCGTCCCCGACGCGGGTTCCATAGCGGCGATCCGGCTGCTCAAGGAGCGCACGCTGCACTGGGCCGGCGGATCGACCGGCACCAACCTCTACGGAGCGTTCCAGCTCATCGCGCGGATGCGCGCCGCGGGCGAGACCGGCAGCGTCGTCACGCTCATCTGCGACAGCGGCATCCGTTACGCCGGCACCTACTACTCCGACGCCTGGGTCGCCGAGCAGGGCTGGGACCTCACCCCGCACCGTGCACGGCTGGAGCAGTTCCTGGCGACCGGCGACTGGATGGAGTGACCCCGGCCCGATGTTCACCGGCGACGGCATCTCGATACGCTGACCCCATGACAACTCTGATCCTCACTGTCGCGGGCGCAGATCGTCCCGGCCTCGTGGCCGCCGTCGCCGATGTCGTCGATGCGCACGGAGGCAACTGGGAGAACAGCCAGCTCGCCGAGCTCGCCGGCACCTTCGCCGGGGTGATCGAGGTCTCGGTCTCGGCCGATCGCACGGCCGAACTGGACGCCGCATTGCGCGGTCTCGACGGGCTGCTGACGATCGCGGTGGTCACCGGCACGGATACGGCGGCCACCGCCGACGGCGATCGGCGGCTGACCATCCAGGTGCTCGGCAACGATCGGCCCGGAATCGTCCGCGAGGTGTCCGCCGCACTCAGCGCGCACGACCTCAGCATCGAGGACCTGACCACGACGACCCGCGATGCGGCGATGTCGGGTGGGCGCCTGTTCGAGGCGACCGTGGTGGCGAAGGTGCCTGCGTCCGTGGACCTCGAGACGCTGCGCTCCGATCTCGAACGCCTCGCGGCCGAGATCCAGGTCGACATCACTCTCGCCTGAGACGCTCGCCGCGGGAGCGGCCGCGAGCGACGTCCTCTACTCGACAGAGTAGGTGATGCAGTAGATGCCGAGCACCACCTGATCCCCTTCGTATTTCTCGCCGTCGAACGTGACACCCTCCGGGAATGCCATGACCTTGACGAGGCCCTCCTGCCCGTCGAGATCGCTGTCGAACACGCTGAGCGCGGTGGTATAGCGTCCGTCTCCGGCGTCCTCCCAGTTGCCTGCCGAGTAATCGGCGGGCACGCCGTCGACGAACTTCAGCAACTCGAACGTGGGGTACAGCCCCGCCCCGATCGAGGTGGTGAATGCGATCTCGCTGCCGTCCCCGTACACCGCGTGATCGGGAATCGGCTCAGTGACCAGATCGCTGCTGAACGGCTTGAGGTCTTCGTCGAGGTCGCCGGCGCAGGCCCCAGTCGCCGCACCGTCGCCCTCGCCGTCACCCTCCACCGTGCTCGGCGCACTCCCGCCATCCTCCGCGGGCGGCGCCGCCTGAGTGCATCCGGTCAGCAGCAGCAGCAGTGCCAACGCGCCAACGCTCTTCGAATGCCTCATGTCACCGATGATCGCACCGCGACGCCGACCGGCGTGAGTAGGGAAACCTCGCGCCAGACCCGGTCAGGTTTCGATTTCGAGCACCGGGGCATCGATGATCATCCGCGCGATCCCCGTGCGTGAGGTCAACCCGCATCGACGCAGGATCTCGCTCACGTTCTTCTCGACGGTCTTCACGCTGACGTCGAGTCGTCGGGCGATCTCGGCGTTGCCGAGACCGGTGGCGACGAGCTCCGCCGTGGTCTGCTGACGCGGGGTGAGCGCCGGCACGGGGACGATCGGGGCGCCGAGGTGGCCCAGGGTCAACGCCGGGATGCCGCTGCGTGAGGTGATGGCGAGCGCCGCGAGGATACGGGAGACATGCCCCTCGACGGTGCGCTCGGAGAGGAACAGCGTCGATGCGATCACCCTGTTGCTCGCCCCGCCGGCGACGAGGGTGGCGACCTCGCGTTCACGCGCACTGAGCGCACCCCAGCCGGATCCGGGCGTGGGCCGCGGCCGATGACCGAGCTGGCGGAGCTGGCGCCGTACCTGGCGTTCGATGCCGCGATCGCCCGTGATACCCGGATCGCGCAGGGTCGACAGGTTCTCATGGACCGCCTCCTCCGCTTGTCCGAGCGCAGCGAGGGCACGGGCCCGCAGCATCCGCACGTGGGCGGCGTCGCGGTAACGCCCGGCGAGTTCGGCGCGCGCGCCCGCGATGGCCGCGCGCTCTGCCGCCTCCGTCATGCGGCCGCGTGCGACGTCGATACGCGCGAAGGCCTGCTCGACGAGAACCTGCGCACCGGGGTGCACGATCAGCGGCAGCAGTTCGGTCGCGATCCGCTCGGCGCCTTCGAGGTCGCCTCGCTCGATCGCTGCGGCGATGAGGATGTCGGTGCACATCGCGCGATCCGCGACCTGCATGAACGGGAACGCCGGACCACCGGCGGCGAGCAGAATGGCCTCCGCCCTGGCCCACTGCCCGAGGCCGGCTCGCGCATAGGCGATGAAGGCGAAGACCGCTGCTTCGATGTACCCGCGAGGTGCCTGCGTGGGGTCGATGAGGTCGCGTTCGGCCTGATCGAGATGTCCGCTCTCCCCTCCCAGCACCGCGGCGAACGCGGCTGCGGAGGCGATCGCGCGCACCCAGACCTCGTCGCCCTGCTCCCGGGCGATCGCCGCTGCCGCTTCGAGATGGGGCGCAGCGCTCGACGCATCGCCGCGGAACATCAGCAGTCGAGCGGGTTGCAGCACGAGAGCAGGAAAGGCATGGATGCCGCTGAGCCCGGCGTCGACGCCGACGACTTCGCCGATCGGACCGAGCACCTCCGCTGCCTCGTCGAACCGCCCGGTCGCGAATGCGGCCTCGACGAAGGCGAACCGGGCAAGCGGAAGGATGCTCGGGTCGAACGAGTCCAGCACACCACGGCGCGCCCACAGCTCCGGAAAGCCGTCGTCGGCGGTCGGATCTTCCCAGACCACTCCGGCGGAGGCGAGGACGCGGAAGGACAAGGCGAAGTGCAACACCTCGGCGTCCCCGGCTTCGAGGGCGGTGAGCCGCGCCCGCTCGGTGGTGATGACGGCCCGCTCGAACTCGCCGGCGGCGAACTCCGCCGCTCCGAGAAGGGCGAGGGCGAGGGCCGGATCGACATTGTGCCTGCCGCTGCCCGTACCGAGGGCCGCGACGAGCGCGACGTCACCCCGGCACGCAGCGGCCGTCAGCTGCCAGCACGTCGTCGTGTCGACCGGCATCCTCGCCCTTCCCCTCTCGCGGGGTTCTCTTCAGACCAGGCGCTCCTTCGGCGACACCGTGTAGGTGTCCTCGGCGTCCCGGTTGACCGCATCACCGAGGGCGACGTCGATCGCAGCCATCGTATCGGCGTCGAGCTTCACGCCGGATGCCTTCACCGTGTCGGCGAGCTGCTCGGGACGGGAGGCTCCGACCAGAGCTGCGGCGATGTTCGGGTTCTGCAGCACCCAGGCGATCGCGAGCTGCGGCATCGAGAGTCCGGCCTCGGCTGCGATCGGCTTCAGCCGCTGCACGGCGGTGAGCACGTCATCGTTCAGGAAGCCCTTGATGAAGTGCGCACCGCTCTTCTCGTCGGTGGCGCGCGATCCCTCAGGTACCGGCTGACCCGGGAGGTACTTGCCGCTCAGCACGCCCTGGGCCATCGGCGACCAGACGATCTGCGAGATGCCCAGCTCTTCGGAAGCCGGCACGACCTTGCCCTCGATCACGCGGTGCAGCATCGAGTACTGCGGCTGGTTCGAGATGAGCTGCACCCCGAGCTGCTTCGCGAGCGCGTGGCCTTCACGCAGCTGCTCCGCCGTCCACTCGGAGACGCCGATGTAGAGCACCTTGCCCTGCCGCACGATGTCGGCGAACGCCTGGAAAGTCTCCTCGAGAGGGGTCTCGTAGTCGAAGCGGTGCGCCTGGTACAGGTCGACGTAGTCGGTGCCGAGACGCTTCAGCGAGCCGTTGATCGATTCGAGGATGTGCTTGCGGCTGAGGCCGGTGTCGTTCGGGCCCTTCGAGCCGGTCGGGAAGTAGACCTTCGTGAAGATCTCCAGTCCCTCGCGCCGCTGGCCGGAGAGCGCCTTGCCGAGCACGACCTCCGCGGCTGTGTTGGCGTAGGTGTCCGCGGTGTCGAACGTGGTGATGCCGGCATCCAGAGCGGCGTGGACCGTCTTGAGGGCGGCGTCGTCCTCGACCTGCGAGGCGTGCGTGACCCAGTTGCCGTAGGTGATCTCAGAGACCTTGAGACCGCTGTTGCCGAGATAGCGATAGTTGACCATGCTCCAACGCTACTGGCCGGAACCGACAGCGGGGCTGATTTTCCGTGACCGGTCTCAGAGACTGCCCCGGTACTCCCGCCATGCCGCACCGAGGCGCCGGATCCCCTCGGTCAGAACCTCGTCTGGAGCAGTGAACGGAAGGCGGATGTGATCGTCCGGCGAAACCGACGCTGCGAACGACGCGCTCCCGGCGACAGAAACTCCGTGCATGGCGGCGACCCGCGCGAGCGCATCGGCAGACCCGATCGGAAGCGCCGCCCAGAGCGACAGCCCACCGCGCGGCGGAACGTAGGTCCAGTCCGGCAGGTGCTCAGCCATCAGCTCCTGCAGGAGGCCCAGTCTCCTGTGATGGGTGCGACTCGTGTCCCGGCGCAGTTCGTCTGCATGCGCGAGAAGATCGAGCGCGAGGAGCTGCCCCGGGACGCTTGTGGACTGGTCGGCGAGCTGCCGGGCTCCGCGCAGGCGTCGCACGAGGACCGGATCGGCGCGCAGCCAGCCGATCCGAAGACCGGCCCATGCCCACTTCGATACCGACTCCGCGACGATGACGGGAGCATCCGCCCTCTCGGCGGCGAGTGACGGGGGTACGACTCCGTCGAACGAGATGTCGGCGACGACGCGGTCTTCGATGATGGGCACGCCGTACTGCGCGGCGAGCTCGGCGACGCGGTAACGGGCGGCTGCCGGCAATCGCGTTCCGGTCGGGTTGTGGTGATGCGGATTGATCGCGACGAGCACCGGCCGCATCCGGGACATCGCGACCTCGAGCGCATCGACGTCGAGGCCGTCGTCGCCCATCGGAATGCCGTATACCGTGCCGCCCCGCAGACCCACCGAGTCGGTGACACCAGGCCAGGTCACCTCCTCGGCGAGCACCACGTCACCGGGCCCGACGAGGGCATTGACGACGAGACTGATCGCCTGCTGCGCGCCGTGGGTCACCAGGATCTGCTCCGGCGTCGTCGGCGTGCCCTCCGCCGAGAACAGCGCGGCGATCTGCTCGCGCAGCGCGGGGAGGCCGGCCGGGTCGGTCTCCGGCAGCAGGGCGAGATCGAGCCGTGGCTGATGATCGCGGATCAGCTGGACGCCCAGATCGGGAATCCGCGGCACGGTGCGGAGCAGATCGATCGAGTTGGGCAGGGCGGAGAACAGCACCTCACCACGGCCGGGGCGCTGAACGAGAGCCGCGGATGCCGCGACACCGGCGATCCGGGTGCCGCTCCCCTGCCGCCGCTCGACGAGTCCTCGCTCGGCGAGATCGGCATAGGCCGAGACGACGGTGCCCCGCGAGACCGAACCCGCCGCCGCGAGCGCGCGTTCGGCTGGCAGGCGGTCACCGGGTCGCAGCTCGCCGCTCGCGATCAACGCGGCGATTCCTCGCGAGAGGCGGGCCGCGAGTGTGCCGTCGCCATGCGTCCAACGGCCGAGCCGAGCCGAGAGTTGGTCGGACGACACCTCGCCGGCACGCACCAGCGGCACACCGGTGGCCGATTGCTGGTCCACTGGCCGACCATTGGCCCTGTCTTCAACGCTCATGACATCCGATTCTGGACCAATGGACACGATGACCACCAGAACAGGGATGCTTCTTGATCCAATCGACTCGGAATGGACCATTGCCCAGTTGCTCGACTGGCTCAGCGACGACTCCCGTCAGCACGATGACGCCCTCCGGCATCCCCTTGCCGTGATCGAGGCTGCGCTCACGGGCGCACCCTGGAGCGCGACCCCCTCGACCGTCGCACTGATCCGCTCGATCGCCGACGCAGCGCGCACGACCCCCGCGCTCCGCAGGATCCGGATCAGTAGCCTCGCCCAGCGCGGCCGCACCGACCCGTCGCCCCTCGCGCCGGACGCCCGCCTCGGCGAAGTGCGCTTGCCTCGGCCGCTCTCCGCGAATCCGGCCGAGGCAAGCGCATTCGGCCGAGCGAAGCGAACGCCTCAGCGCACGGAACGCAACGCTCAGGTGGCCTGAACAGGAACTCGACGCGTGGCGGCCGGCTCAACGGGATCAACGGGCTCCGCAACCGAGACCGCAGCATCCGTCGCGCTCGCCCCGGATGCGACGATCTCGGCCCGATCGCGGAAGCCCTCAGCGGTCACCCGGTCGAGGGCGACCTGCTTGCGGATCGCCGCCGCCTTCTCGTACAGCGTCGGCTCTCCGTACGAGGTGAGAACCTTCACCAGCACGGGCAACAGCTCGATCATGAAGAACAGCGCCGCGATCAGGAGGTGCGCCCACAGGATCGTCGGCTCCTTCTCGGAGAGCCTGTTCAGGCCGCTGATCTGGCTGAGCAGGCCGATCGCTCCCGCGTTGCCCTGCGCCACGGCATCCGCTCTGCCGTTGTATGCGGCGAGCGCCTGATCGTACGACTCCTGAGCGGCCGGCAGCTGGTCGTTCGCCTGCTGGCGGTTCTGCGACTCCGAGGCCGAGGTGTTCTCCTTCGCGGCGCTGCCGGCGGCGGCGAGCTCCTCGTTCGCGACCCGCAGCTGCTCCGCGAGCGCGTCGTAGGTCTGCTGCGTCTGCGCGAGCTGCGCCTGCGCGGCGTCGGAGCTCGCGCCCTCGCCGTTCACGCCGGTGCAGCCGGGCACTGTGCCCACGCCTTCCCCGGTGAGCTCGCACTGGTAGAGCGCACGTGCCTGATCGATGACACCCTGCTGGGTCGTCATCTTCGCGGTCAGGTCGTCGACGGTCGCCTGCGCCGCCGACTCGCTCGCCGAGGCCGACCCGGTGCCGGCGACGATACCCGTCGCCGCCTGGTTCTCGAGTTCGGCGAGACGGGCGGATGCCTCGTCCAGCGCCTTCTTCTCGGGCCCGCTCTCCAGCGCATCCTGGTCGGACTGCGACTGGGTGATGTTGGTCGATGCCACCTCACGCGCGATGTCATTGTGGAACACCTGCAGCACGAGCGGCTCGGCCACGACGAAGCCGATGATCGCCGCCATGATGACGCGCGGAATGGCGAGGCCGATGAGCTTCCAGACGTTCCTGGTCGAGGTCATGGTCGACGTGAGGAAGCGGTCCAGGTTGAAGATGATGAGCGCCCAGACCATCGCGAGCGGCACGGCCAGCCAGATCGCTGCCTGCACGCCAGTGGTCAGGGCGAACAGCATCGAGATCGCCGAGACCAGCGCGGTGCCCGCGAGCACGAAGAACATCTGCACGAAGCGCGGGGTCTCGCCGGGCACCTTGTCGAGGATCTCGCCCTCGGCACCGCCGAGGATCGCGAGGGTACGGGCCACCCGAGTCTTCTTCACACGCTTCTGGCGGGGTGCGCGCGGCGGCCTCGGAGCGGGCGCCGGCGCTGCAGACGCTGGCACATCGGCCGGGTCGATCACGGCTGTCGGGCGCGTGGTGGTGTCGGGAGCATCCGGCACCGGAGTCGTCGGGGAGTCGCTACCGGTGGGTTCGAAACTGCGCAGGAAGTTGAGGTCCTCGTCGGAAACCGTGCCGTCGGGGGCGCCGGATTCGAAGGTGATCCGCCCCTGCGAATCCATCTGGCCGGGGCGATGCGCGGAATAAGCCATCCTTCGAGAGTAAGAACCCACGCCTGGGCGAACCCCGGAAGATCCCTGCGAGCGGCTCACAGGTTGGGGATGCGCATGCGCTCCGCCGATGCCAGGCTTGTCCCATGAAGACCCTGCTGCTGGCCCGCCACGCGAAGTCGGACTGGGCTTTTCCGCACCTCTCCGACCATGATCGGCCGCTCAACACTCGAGGGCGTCGCGATGCCCCTGCGATGGCGCGGCGCCTCACGGACGACGGAGTCGGCGTCGATCACATCGTCTCGAGCACTGCGACGCGCGCCCGGAGCACCGCCGACGAGTACGCCGCGGCGTTCGGCATCACGGTGGTCGAGGAGGCGCAGTTGTACGCGGCATCCGCCCGTTCGATCCTTGCGATCGCGGCAGCCCTTCCCGAGCAGAGCAGCGTCGCCATGCTCGTCGGCCACAACCCCGGCATGAGCGACGCCGTGGCCGAGCTCACCGGCGAGTTCGTGCAGTTGCCGACCTGCGCCGTCGCGGAATGCGCTGTCGACGTCGGATCCTGGAGCGAACTCATCGAGGGCAGCGGACGGCTGCTGAGGATCCACACGCCCTGAGCGCACCAGGGGGTGCGGGCATCACCCCCGCAGCATCCGCCGCAGCGTCGAGTCGCTGACCAGCAGCGCCGCATCCAAAGGGAGATGCCCGGCCCCGCACAGCAGACCGAGGCCGTGCACGAGCCCCCAGACGCCCAACGCATCCTGCGCGTCGGGGAGACCGGCGGCGACGGCTGCCGATCCCAAGACCTGTTCGAGCTCGGCGATCAGTGGAGCCATGGTCTCGCTGGGCTCACCGGGGACGCACACCGTGGGGTCGTAGATGACGTCGAAGCCGTGCGGATGCTCCACCGCGAAACGCAGGTACGCGGCGCCGCCGTCGACCAGCGCAGCGACCGGGTCGGCGGCATCCGCGATCGCCGTGCGCACGACATCGACGAGGTCCGCCATGCTGCGCTCGGCGAGAACCTTCAGCAGCCCTCGCCGGTCGGCGAAGTGATGATACGGGGCGTTGTGACTCACGTCTGCGGCCCGTGCCACCTCTCGAAGGCTGATCTCCTGGGCGGGTTTCTCGGCGAGCAGCTGCATCGCCGCGGCCTCCAGCGCATGCGCGAGATCGCCGTGGTGATAGCCGGATCGAGAACTTGACACGAGCAACATTCTCTCCTATGTTGACACTGTCCAGCAAGTTGACACTGTCCAGATCGGAGAAATCATGGCAACCGCACTCGTCATCGACGGCCACCCTGACGCACGTTCCCTCACCGCAGAACTCGCCCGTCGCTACGCCGCGGCGCACGGCGATGCCCGCGTGCTCGCGCTGCGCGACCTCGACTTCGACCCGCATCTGCGGTTCGGCTATCGCGAGCGGATGCCGCTCGAAGACGACCTCGCCGATGCCAAGCTCGCCCTGCAGGCGGCGAAGACGATCGTGATCGCGACCCCGCTCTGGTGGGGCTCGGTTCCGGCAGTGCTCAAAGGTTTCTTCGACCGCGCACTGCTTCCGCAGCAGGAGTACCGCTACACGAGTCTCGGCCTGCCCCAGGGGCTGCTCCCCGCTCGGCGCGGTCGACTGCTCCTGCTCGCCGACACCCCCTGGTACGCGGCGCCATTCACCGGCCTGCCTGCGCAGACGCAGGTCGCCCGCAACACCATGCGCCTGTGCGGCATCCGCTCCGTCCGCACGCATCGGATGCTCGGCGTCAAGGGTGCCGACGAGGCGAAGATCGCTCGCTGGCTCACGCGTGCAGAGCAGCTGGGAGCGGCTGATGCCCGACGCGATCACTCCGATTCAGACGCCGGTCGGTCCGGCGTCCCGACGCCTGCCGCATCGGTTCGCGATCAGGCGGGCGCCGTCGAGCCGGTTCCCTCGTCGGCCGCATCGCTGGTGCTCGGCTGAAGCTGACGGAGCCAGTACTCGGTCTGCGCGACGTGGGCGGCCGCCGCTGCAGAGGCGGCCACCGGGTCTCGCGCTTCGAGCCCCCGCAGAATGGCGCGGTGACCGGCGTCGGAGTGGAGCTTGAGCTGGGCGGCATCGACGGGGTCGGCGATGCGGAACTCTCGAGACCGCGAGCGGAGCACATCGACCAGACTGGTCAGTGCATCATTGCCGGCCATGGCGGCGATCGTCATATGGAAGGCGTGGTCGAGCTCTGAGTGCTCATCGAAGTCCGAGCTCGACTCGATCTTCCCGAGCAGGGCGTCGAGCTCACCGATGATCTGCGGATTCACCCGCGCCGCCGCCAGCGCCGCGGAGTGCGACTCCAAGGCGCGTCGGAGCTCGATCAGCTCGAGTACGCCGTCCATCGGCAACAGGCCGACCGTCAGCGACAGCACGGTGATGAGGTCAGCGGCGTGCAGCTCGCTGACGTAGCTTCCCGACCCATGACGGGTGTCGAGAACACCAAGGGCTGCGAGCATCCTGATCGCCTCACGCAGAGAGCCACGAGAGACGCCGAGCTGCTCGCAGAGATCTCCTTCGCTCGGCAGGCGATCACCCGGGCGCAGCGTGCCGTCGGCGATGAGGGCCCGCAGTCCGTGCAGAGCAGTGTCGAGCGCAGTCATTGGCCCTCCTTCTCAGCAATTGTGCCACGGCCGGATGGCGGTCACGATCAGCGCCGCATCGCGAGTTGTATAACGACTTTCGTGATTTTCTCGTTCTGGGTGGCGAATACGGCGACTTCATGGCAAGGTTGTGCAACAACTTGGTTCACGACATTGTGAGGATGCATGGCACAGCCCGAGATCGCGACTGCCCCGGTGCGTTTCGCATCCGGCGGACCGGCCCGCGATGCCTGGCCGCTGGACCCCGAGGTGATCCACCTCAATCACGGATCGTTCGGCGCGGTGCCGACCGAGGTCATCACCGTTCAGGAGGAGCTGCGGCGGCAGGCCGACCTCAGCCCGGTCGCCTGGTATCCGCGACTGGGTGACCTCGTCCGCCAGGCGCGGGAGCAGACCGCGCCGTTCGTCGGGGCGAGCGCAGAAGCGAGCGCCTTCGTCCCGAACGCCTCCGCCGCAGCGACCGTCGTCTACAACAGCCTCCGCCTCGAGCCCGGCGACGAGATCCTCGTCACCAACCACGGGTACGGTGCCGTCACGATGGGCGCGGCGCGTCTCGCCCGACGCTTCGGAGCGCGCGTTCGCACGGTGAACCTGCCGCTGCACGCCACGGACGATGAGGTCGTCAGCATCTTCCTCTCCGCGCTCTCTGCACGCACCCGACTCATCGTGATCGATCAGATCACCTCGCCGACCGCCCGGATGCTCCCGACACGTCGTGTGGCGGACGCGGCTGCAGAGCGCGGAGTGCGCACCCTCGTCGACGGGGCGCACGCACCGGGGCTGGTCCCCGATGCATCGGCAGTCGGCGGAGGCGACTGGTGGTTCGGGAACATGCACAAGTGGCCGTGTGCGCCGCGCGGTTCGGCCCTGCTGGTGACGGCCGCGTCCGATCGCGATGACCTCTGGCCCCTCATCGACTCCTGGGCTGCGGAGCAGCCGTATCCGGACCGATTCGACACACAGGGCACGATCGACGCCACGACGTATCTGAGCACCCCGGCCGCGATCGAGTTCATCGAGCGCGAGTACGGCTGGGATGCCACCCGTCGCACGATGGCCGACCTCGCCGACCAGGGTGCCGAGATCATCGCGGCGGCGCTGCAGCCCTACACGAGCCAGCGCGCGCTCACGCCACTGCCGTCCCCCGTCCCGTCGATGCGGCTGATCCGCCTTCCGGACGGCCTCGGCGCGACACGCGAGGACGCCGACGAGCTCAGGATGCAGCTGCTCGACGAGACGCGTGTCGAAACGGCGTTCACCAGTTTCGAAGGCACCGGCTACTTCCGTCTCTCGACGCATCTGTACACCGAGATCGGTGACTTCGAAGCGTTCGTCGAACGCTGCGTTCCCGCCATCCTGGCGCGAGCCGGCATCCGACGTTCGCCGGACTCCGTCGTGCTCTGACCCACCCACCCCCATCAAGAAACGAGGCACACCGTGAAGCACAAGCGTTTGGCACTGGCCGCGGGGATCGGCACCGTCGCCGCCCTCGTCCTGTCCGGTTGTACCGGCGGATCGTCGAACGGCGAATCCGCCGACGGCACCGTCACCCTGCAGATGGTCGAGAGTCTGACCAATCCGGCCCGCACCGATCTCATCCGCGGGCTGCTCGACACGTTCGAGGAGGAGAACCCCAAGATCAAGGTCTCCTTGATCTCGCCGCCCACCGAACAGGCCGACCAGAAGATCCAGCAGATGCTGCAGTCCGGCAAGGGCGTCGATGTGCTCGAAGTGCGCGACATCACCGTCGGGCCCTTCGCGAACAACGGCTGGCTGTACGACATGAACAAGGACCTGTCCGACTGGGACGGCTGGGATGCGCTCACCGACAACGCGAAGGCGGTTGCCGAGGGAGGCGGCAAGAGCTATTTCGTCCCCTACGGCTTCTACGGCCTGTCGCTCTTCTATCGCACCGACCTCATCAAGGAGGCGGGCTTCGATGAGCCGCCGCACAGCTGGGAGGAACTGCTCGAGCAGGCATCCGCGATCCAGGATCCGGCGAACAACATCTACGGCTACGCCTTCCGCGGCGGTCCGAACGCGAACAGCAACGTCGTCGCCGCGATCGAGGCCTACGTGATCGACGACCTCGATGTCGATGACGCGTTCCTCCTCGAGGACGGATCGACGATCTTCGCCGCCCCCGAGGCGAAGGACGCGCTGGCCGACTACTTCGCACTGTTCGAGAAGGCGTCCCCGCCGTCAGCCGTGTCGTGGGGCTACCCGGAGATGGTCGCCGGGTTCACCAACGGCACGACGGCGTTCCTGCTGCAGGACCCCGAAGTCATCGCCACCGTTCAGGACTCCTCGTTGACCGACGACCAGTGGAACACCGCACCGCTCCTGGTCGGCCCGACCGGCAAAGCGGCGCAGCCGCTGGCCGTCGCCGGCTGGGGAGTCGCCGAGGGGAGCACCCAGAAGGAGGCGGCGGTCAAGCTGGTGGAGTTCCTCTCCTCCGCGGAGCCCGCCACCGAGTTCGCCCAGGCCAACAGCCTGGTGCCGATCATCGCCGACGCGGCCGAGGACGACTTCTACTCCTCCGGTCCGTGGACCAGCTACGTCACGATGACCGAGGACCCGGAGACCTACGTCAACGTGCAGCAGCCTCGCGGCGTGAGCTGGTGGACCGAGTGGATCCAGAAGGCCGACCAGGAAGTGCAGAGCGTGCTGCTCGGAAACATGACCCATGAGGAGCTGCTGGCTTCGTGGGACACGTTCTGGACCGAGAAGTACGCCGCGGAGAAGGGCTGACCCGGTGAGCACGGCGACGAACACGAGAGGTCCCGCCGGTTCGACCGGCGGGGCCTCCCCCGGCGCGAGGAAACGACCGTTCCGCGGCCGTCATGCGTGGACGATCCTCGCGTTCCTGGCCCCGGCGATCGTGTTCGTCGGCTGGTTCATCTATTACCCGATGCTGCAGGGCGCGAGGATGGCGTTCCACGACTGGAACCTGTGGGACCTCACCTCGACTCCCTTCGTCGGCTTCGACAACTTCCTGACGATCTTCCGCGACCCGGCGTTCCCGACGGTCGCGCTGAACACGGTGCTGTGGGTCGTCGGCTCGCTCGTGCCGCAGTTCGTGATCGGCTTCCTCATCGCGCTGGCCCTCCGCAAGCGCTTCCGCTTCCGCGGCCTCTATCAGGCGCTGATCTTCTTCCCCTGGGCCGTGTCGGGGTTCCTGATCGGGATGCTGTTCCGCTGGATGTTCAACGCCGAGTTCGGGGTCGTCAACGACCTGCTCATGAAAGCGGGCCTCATCGAGGCCCCGCTGCCCTGGCTCGCTGATCCGAAGCTCGCGATGTTCGCCGTGATCATCGCGAACATCTGGTACGGCGTGACGTTCTTCGCGATCATGATCCTCGCCGCCCTCCAGTCCGTTCCGGACGAGGTGCTGGAGGCGGCGAGCCTGGACGGCGCAGGGCGGGTGCGGCAGTTGTTCTCGATCGTCATCCCGTACATCTCGATGACGTTGCTCCTGACGATCCTGCTGCGAGTGATCTGGATCTTCAACTTCCCCGACATCATCTACGCGATGACCGGCGGCGGGCCCGCGAATCAGACGCACATCATCACGACCTGGATGATCAACTACACCCAGCAGGGAAACTACGGCATCGCCAGTGCGATCGGACTGATCGTCGTGGCGTTCCTGTTCATCTTCTGCGCGTTCTACCTCATGACCATGAGGAAGGTGAACCGATGACCATCACGCAGACCAGGCGCATCACGGTGCCCGATGCCGCCAAGGCTCCTCGAACCGAGCGACGCCTCACCATCGGCGGGGTGCTGAAGGCGGCCGGGCTCGCGCTCTGGCTGCTCCTCACCCTGTTCCCGCTGTACTGGATCGCCCTGACGTCATTCAAGGCGCCGGCCACGATCAGCCGGTTCCCCATCGAGTACTGGCCCAGCGAACCCTCGCTCGCCAACTACGTGAGCCTGTTCGAGAACAGCAGCTTCGGCGTCTTCCTCGCGAACTCCGCATTGATCTCGCTGGCTGCAGGGCTCACCTCCACGCTCATCGCACTGCTGGGCGCTTACGTGATCGCCCGCTTCGAGTTCCGCGGCAAGGGAATGGTGCTGATCGCGTTCCTGCTCACGCAGATGATCCCGACGTTCATCGCACTCGGACCGCTGTACTCGATGATGAGCGATCTCGGTCTCGTCGACAGCAAGTTCGGCCTCATCCTCGTCTACGTCGCCGTCTGCATCCCGTTCTCGACGGTCATGCTGCGCGGGTTCTTTGAGAACGTCCCGAACGCGCTCGAAGAGGCCGCGATGATCGACGGATGCTCGCGCATCGGAGCGCTGTTCCGGGTGCTCGTCCCGGTGATGACGCCCGGCATCGTCGCCGCGTTCATCTTCAACTTCGTCAACTGCTGGAACGAGCTGTTCCTGTCGGTGGTGCTCATGAACACCGACTCGAATCGCACGGTGCCGTCGGCACTGAACGGCTTCATCTCGACGTTCAACATCGACTGGGGCTCGATGTCAGCGGCCGCCGTGCTGACGATCCTGCCCACGATGGTGATGTTCGCCGTCGCCAGCCGCTGGATCGTGCAGGGCCTGACCGCCGGCGCGGTCAAGGAGTAGCCCCGCTTTCATCGGCGGGAGGGCCGAGTCAGGCCATCGCCGCCGAGGCGGCTTCGTCCTCTGTGGTCGCGACGAGCTGGCCGCAGGCCCCGTCGATCTCCTTGCCGCGGGTGTCGCGGAGGGTCGTCGGGATGCCGGCGTCGTTGAGGCGGCGCACGAATTCGTTCTGCACGTCGCGGGTCGACGAGGTCCAGATCGAGCCGGGCGTCGGGTTCAGCGGGATCGGGTTCACGTGCACCCAGCCGCGACCGCGGGCGTTGAGCTTCTCCGCGAGGAGGTCGGCGCGCCAGGCGTGGTCGTTCATGTCCTTGATCAGCGCGTATTCGATCGAGACCCGGCGGCCGGTCTTCTCGTAGTACTCGCGTGCAGCGTCGAGGGCCTCGTCGACCTTCCACTTCGAGTTCACCGGGATGAGCTCATCGCGCAGGTGGTCATCCGGAGCGTGCAGCGACAGGGCGAACGTGACCGGGATGCCTTCGTCCGAGAGCTTCTTGATGGCCGGCACGAGTCCCACGGTCGATACCGTGATGCCGCGAGCGCTCATGCCGAGGCCGTCGGGCTGCTCGGCGACCATCGTGCGCACGGCATGCATCACCCGGTTGTAGTTGGCGAGCGGCTCCCCCATGCCCATGAACACGATGTTGCTCACCCGCTCCATCGAATGGTCATCGGCCTTCTTGCCGCCGAGACCGCCCTCGACGATGAGGCGGTTCGCGCGGACGATCTGCTCGATGATCTCGGCCGCCGACATGTTGCGGGTGAGCCCCGCCTGGCCTGTGGCGCAGAACGGGCAGTTCATGCCGCATCCGGCCTGGCTCGACACGCACAGCGTGATGCGCCCGGGGTACCGCATCAGCACGGACTCGACGAGCGCGCCGTCGTGCAGCCGCCAGAGGAACTTGATCGTGTCTCCGCGGTCGGTCTCGAGGCGCCGCACCTCGGTGAGCAGCGGCGGCAGGAGCCCCGCGACGAGCTGGTCGCGGATGTCGGCCGGCAGGTCGGTCATCTGCTCCGGGTCGGAGGTGTAGTGCTTGAAGTAGTGGGTCGCGAGCTGCTTCGCGCGGAACCCGGGAAGGCCGAGCTCCTTGACCTTCTCGGTGCGCTCCGCCGGGGTGAGGTCGGCCAGGTGCACCGGCGGCTTGCCACGCTTCGGGCTGGCGAACTGCAGGAGCGGACGCCCCTCGGCATCCTTCTTCTGCGTCCAGCCCTCTGTCGCGGGGCGCACCTGCGCGGGCTTCGTGGAGCGGACCTTGCCCT
Organism: Microbacterium sp. LTA6; assembly: GCF_045690355.1. Lineage (NCBI taxonomy): Bacteria > Bacillati > Actinomycetota > Actinomycetes > Micrococcales > Microbacteriaceae > Microbacterium > Microbacterium sp. LTA6. Next base: position 1,677,472 of record NZ_CP147855.1, on the reverse strand, counting down.
GCGGGGACGCGGATGCTGGTCGCGTGTCGCGCGCGCGGGGATTCTCGGTCATTCTCCCAGGGTACGCGTTGTCGGATGAGAAGCACCTGGGGCGCGGATGCCCGTCTCTCTAGACTGAGCCCATGGAGATCTTCTGGATCATCGGCATCGTCGTCGGCTTGATCGCCGTCGTCGCCATCCTCGCCGCCGCCCTCCGCGGAATGCGGCCGAAGATTCCGGAAGCGCAGACGTTCACGCCGGTACCGGTCATGAGGTCGTCGACGGCGAGCCCGAAGACCGCGACCCCCGCGGGGACCTCGCCCGAAGTGATCGCGCAGATCGATCGACTCATGGCGGCCGGCAAGAAGGTCCAAGCGATCAAGGTGCTCCGCGACCACGCGAAGCTCAGCCTCAAGGAGGCGAAGGACCGGATCGATCACTGGTCGATCAGCACCACCGCTGCGCACATCGCCGCCGTCTCCAACACCTCCCCCACGCGTTCGTCGATTCCGACGGCCTACTCGTCGAACGCCGCGCCGCACTCGTCCGGTTCCGGTCGGTCCGCGCTTCCCGCTTCCGTCGTCGCCGATGTCGACAGACTCATCGCCGGGAATCAGAAGATCCACGCGATCAAGTTGGTGCGCGAGCACACCGGCCTGGGCCTCAAGGAGGCCAAGGACATCGTCGAGGCCTGGGTTCCTGGCCGCTCGCGCTGACTCCGGCTCGCGATCGGGCGCCAGCGCGGAGAGAATGGGCTGACGTCCGTTCCCGAAGGAGACACATGTCCGACCGCCTCGACCGCGCCCGCAGCACCGGGGTCCTCGCCGTGCTCCGCGCCTCCACCCCCGAACTCGCACTGGAGGCATCCGAGGCGATCATCCGGGGCGGCGTCACCGGGATCGAGGTGACCTTCTCCACGCCCGATGCTCCGGCCGTGATCCGTGAGCTCATCGCTCGACACGGCGAATCCGCCTACATCGGCGCCGGCACCGTCACCACTCCCGAGCAGGCGACCCTGGCCGCAGAGGCCGGTGCGGAGTTCCTCGTCAGCCCGGGCACCCTCCCCGACCTCACCCGCGCGATGCTCGACACCGGACGCGCAGTGATGACCGGCGCCATGACGCCGACCGAGGTGATGACGGCGCTCGCACTGGGCGTCGATGTCGTCAAGATCTTCCCGGCGTCGCTCGGCGGTCCCTCCTACCTCGGGTCGCTGCGCGGACCGTTCCCGGATGCTCCGCTCATGCCGACCGGTGGGGTCACCCCCGACAATCTCGCCGCCTGGTTCGCGGTCGGCGTTGTCGCGGTCGGCGCCGGCGGCGACCTCGCGAACGGTGCGTCGATCGCCGCATCCGACTGGGCCGATATCGAGCAGCGTTCGGCACGCTTCGCGGCCTCCCTCGCGGCTGTCCGGGGCTGAGCATCACACGGGCCCGGGCGCGCGGAATGCGCACAGGACCGGCGCTCTTCGCGGCAGCGATCGCGGCGAGCGCGCCGGCGCTGTCGGCGTGTACCGCGCTCGAGCCCACAGCATCCGCCGGTTCATCCACCGAGGAGTCCGCCATGTCGCACGCCACCCGTGACCTGCTCGCCGCAGCCGCCCAGGGCGACGCCGGCGCTGTTCGCAATGCGCTCGATGCCGGTGCCGACATCGACGCGCGTGGCGACGGCGGAATGACGGCGCTAGTCGCGGCCACCAAGGCGAACCACGTCGACGCGGCGCGGGCGCTGATCGAGGCCGGCGCCGACGTCAACGCCAAGGACGACATCCAAGACTCTGCCTACCTCTACGCGGGCGCTCGCGGTCACGACGAGATCCTGCGTCTCACCCTCGACAACGGCGCCGATCTGAAGAGCACCAACCGGTACGGCGGCACCGCGCTGATCCCGGCATCGGAGCGCGGCCTGCTCAGCACCGTGCGGATGCTGCTCGACGCGGGCGTCGATCCTAACCACATCAACAACCTGCACTGGACCGCTCTGCACGAGGCGATCGTGCTCGGCGACGGCTCGGAGCGCTACGTGCAGGTGGTGCGTGCTCTCATCGACGGCGGTGCGGACATCACGATCCCTGACGGCGATGGCGTGCTCCCCCGCCAGCTCGCCGCTTCCCGAGGGTACGACGCCATCATCGCTGAGCTCGATCGGTGATCGAACTCAGCGCGTGGGCATGGGCGGCACTCGGACTCGCCGCGGTCATCACCGGAATCTCGAAGTCGGCGATCCCCGGCGGCTCGACCCTCGCCGTCGTGCTGTTCACTGCGGTGCTGCCCGCACACACCTCGACCGCGGCGATGCTGCTGCTCTTCATGGTCGGCGACGTGTTCGCGCTCATCGCCTACCGGCGGCACGCGCACTGGCCGACGCTGATCCGTCTGGCTCCCGCGGTGATCGCCGGCCTCCTGGTCGGTTTCGCGTTCCTCGCGTTCGCCGACGACGCCATCGTGCGGCGGGCGGTCGGCGGCATCCTGCTGCTGATGATCGCGGTGACGCTCTGGCGCCGACATCGGCAGTCGACGGCGGATGCCGTGGCATCCGGAGTCCTGCTGTCCACCACCTACGGCACCCTCGGCGGCTTCACCACGATGGTCGCCAACGCGGGCGGACCGGTGATGGCGATGTACTTCCTCGCGACGCGCACACCGGTGCAGGTGTTCCTCGGCACCTCGGCGTGGTTCTTCGCGATCATCAACCTGGTGAAGGTGCCGTTTCTCGCCGGCCTCGGACTGATCGACACTCAGGTGCTGCTGATGGATCTGGTGCTCGCTCCACTCGTCGTGATCAGCGCCCTTGTGGGGCTGCGCATCGCGCGCCGCATCCCCCAGCAGTTGTTCGACAGGATCGTCATCGCGCTGACGGTCGTCGGCGCGGTGTACCTGCTGATCTGAGCGAAGACTCCCGGACGACCGCGCCTCAGTCGAGGAAGATGTCCGGGAACAGCGCGTTGTCGGGAGTGCCGGGAATCGCCGCGTACTTCGAGAAGTCCGTCACGCCGTCCGCCTCGAGCACGTCTTCCACGATCAGGGTCTGACCTGTGTACTCGCGCGCGGGCTTGAGGAGCACCGCGTAGGCGGCATCCGCATAGATGTCCGCCGTGCGGCTCGCCGCCATGACCTTGTCGCCGCCGAGGAGGTTCTGCACCGCCGCGGTCGCGATCGTGGTGCGCGGCCACAGCGTGTTCGCGGCGATGCCGTCGCGAGCGAACTCGGCCGCGAGCCCGAGCGTCACCATCGTCATGCCGAACTTCGCGAGCGTGTAGCCGGTGTGCGCGCCGAGCCACTTCGGCGACGGGTTCAGCGGCGGTGACAGCGAGAGGATGTGCGGGTTCGCAGCATCCTTGAGGATCGGCACCGCGGCGCGCGAGAGCATGAACGTGCCACGGACGTTGACGTCCTGCATCAGGTCGTACTTCTTCGCGCCGAGTTCCAGCGAGCGCGACAGGTCGATGACACTGGCGTTGTTGATGACGATGTCGATGCCGCCGAACTCGCCCTGCGTCTTCAGCACGGCCTCGGTGATGTCATCGTCATCGCGCACGTCGCCGACGATCGGCAGCGCGTTGCCGCCGGCCGCGCGGATCTGCTCTGCGGCGGAGTGGACCGTGCCCTCGAGCTTCGGGTGCGGAGTGTCGGTCTTCGCGAGCATGGCGATGTTCGCGCCGTCACGCGCTGCGCGCAGTGCGATCGCCAACCCGATCCCGCGGCTGCCGCCGGACATCAGAATCGTCTTTCCAGCCAGTGTGCTCATGTCTCTCCTTCGTCCAACCGGTCGTTCCCGTCGCAGAGGAGCCCGGTATCGGTGGATCTTTCCGTGCTCTTCTGCGACGGGAGCGGATTACTTCGGTGCCATGCGGATCGCGCCGTCGAGGCGGATCGTCTCACCGTTGAGGTAGCTGTTCTCGACGATGTGCTGCACGAGCGCCGCGTACTCATCGGGCCGGCCGAGACGGGACGGATGCGGCACCTGCTGGCCGAGAGAGTCCTGGGCCGCCTGCGGCAGACCCATCAGCATCGGGGTCTCCATGATGCCTGGCGCGATGGTGCAGACGCGGATGCCGTAGCGAGCGAGTTCGCGGGCGATCGGCAGCGTCATCGCGTGCACGCCGCCCTTCGACGCCGAGTACGCCGGCTGGCCGATCTGGCCGTCGAATGCGGCGACGGATGCGGTGCTCACGATCACTCCGCGGTCGCCGTCGATGAGTTCGTTCTTCGCGATGACGGCGGATGCCTGCGAGATGACGTTGAACGTGCCGATCAGGTTGATGCGGATGATGCGCTCGAAATCTCCGAGGACGGCAGGGTTGCCTTCGCGATCGAGCACCTTCGCCGGCGGCGCGATTCCGGCGCAGTTGACGACGATGCGCAGCGGGGCCGCTGCCTGCGCCGTGGCGACGGCGGCTTGCACCTCTTCGACGCTGGTGACGTCGGCCGGGGCGAATGCTCCACCGATCTCGGCGGCGAGCTCGGCCCCATGGGAGGAGGCGAGGTCGACGATCGTGACGTGGGCGCCGGCGGCGGCGAGCCGTCGGGCTGTCGCGAGGCCGAGCCCTGAGGCTCCGCCGGTGACCAGCGCACCCTGTCCGGTGATCTGCATTGTGTTCTCCTTCGAACGTCGTTGTGCGACTGAGTCTCAGCTTACGTGGTTCTTGGTGTCACCACGAGATCTTGTTGCCACCCCGCGAAGAGTGTGGGCTGAGAGCATGGATCTGCGTCGGAAACGAGCCTACGACACCGCCACTGCCGACGACGCAGCGGAACGTGCTGCCGGCGCGAGCGCGGGCGTTCGCGGTTCACAACTCAGGAAGCTCTTCGGCTCTTGGCGCGGATCTCGACGTTCAGCCCCGACTTTCCGGCGTCCCAGCCTTCGACCCGTGCCGATTCTCCTGAGTTGTGAACCGTATCCGGCCGTGACCCGAGGCGGGAACGGCAGGATGGAGGGATGTCGATCCCCGCCGAACCTGTTGCGATCCCCGTGCAGGTCGCTGTTCTGGCGCGCGGTGCTGCGCTCACTCCGGTGTGGCGGAACGGCATCGGCGGCCTGACCTTCCGCACCGACGACGGCCGGTTCATCAAGTGGGGACCGTCGGATCCCGAAGCGAACATGCACGATGAAGCCGAGCGGATGCGGTGGGCGCGGCGTTGGATCACGGTTCCGGAGGTGCTCGAGCAAGGGCAGGATGCCGAGCACGAGTGGCTCGTCACGATCGCGCTCGACGGCCACAGCGCCGTCGAGCCGAGGTGGGCTGAGGATCCCGGAACCGCCGTGCGCGCGGTCGGCGAGGCGCTGCGCGCGATGCACGACGCGCTGCCCGTGGCGGACTGCCCATGGGAATGGAGCGTGCCGACTCGAATCGCGAACGCCGAGCGGCGCGGTATCGAGATTGCCGATGCCTTCCGCGATGCGCCGGAGATCGATCGACTGGTCGTCGCCCACGGGGACGCGTGCATGCCGAACACCCTGCTCGCCGCCGACGGCCGCTGGACCGCGCACGTCGACCTCGCGGCCCTCGGCACCGCCGACCGCTGGGCCGACATCGCGGTCGCCTCGATGAGCACCGAGTGGAACTGCGGCCCCGGATGGGAAGACGCGCTCATCGAGGCCTACGGCGTCGAACCCGACCGCGAACGACTCGCGTACTACCGCGACCTGTGGAATGCGACCTGAGCCGCCCCTCGGGCTCCGAACCTGAGGAGCGAGACGCTTAGAATGACGCGATGACCCCGCCGTCCAGATCCCTCGCCGGTATGCGCATCCTCATCGTCGGCGGAGGCGGTGGCGGTATCGGGTCTGCGATCACGAGGCATCTCGCGAGTCTCGGCGCGCGCCTGGCGATCGCCGACATCGACTCCACGCGCGTATCGGACGCGGCTGCGGAAGTCGCCGCGGCCGGGGGCACGGCTGCAGGCTTTCCCGTCGACGTCCGCGACGCAGCACAGTTGACCCAGCTCGTCGCCGAGACCGTCGCGGCCTTCGGAGGAATCGACGCCGTGGTCACCGTCGTCGGCGGACAGGTCGCTTTCGTGCCATCAGCGCGCCTGCACGAGATGCGCGACGAGGACTGGGACACGATGTACGAGATCAACCTGCGCTACGTCGCCCGCCTCATCCGACTCGTCCTGCCGCACTTCCTTGCTCAGAAACACGGGGTGATCGTCAGCGTCGGGTCGGTCACCGGCTTCATGGGCGCGCCGGGTCAAGGCGCCTACGGAGTGATGAAGGCCGGACTCGCCAGCCTGGCGCGAACCGTGGGTGCCGAGTACTCGGCCGACGGCATCCGGATGAACGTCGTCGCCGGCGGCGCGATCAGCACACCCGTGGCGAACAGCGACACCGCCGATTGGATCGATGAGATACCGATGGGTCGCACCGGAACCCCCGATGAGGTGGCAGCGGCCGTGGCCTACCTCTGCTCATCGGAATCCCGCTACATGACCGGACAGCAGATCGTCATCGACGGCGGGGTGTCGTCTCGGGGACCGTTCCACTAGCCTCGCGGCTCTCAGGGCGCCTGCCGAAGGTTCTCCGCCGCCGTGAGCACGGTGCTGGCGGTTGCGAGGTCGCGCGGAGTGGTGTCGAGTGCCTCGGCGAGGCGTGCCAGATCAGCCAGCGTGAAGCCTCCGCCACGGACGCCTGCGTTCAGATCCGCGGCGGTCATCCCCACCTCGCCGAGGACCTGAGTCACCGATTTTCCGTTGCGGCGGCGAAAGCGCTCCAGCGCATGCACATGGATCACGATCTGGTTCACCATGTTCTCGCCTTCCTCGCTCTGGCTCTGTCGACGGTCTCGCCATGCGTGGATGAGCCCACGCATGGATCAGGAACAGGGGAGGAGGTAGCCACCCGTCCTCCCCTGCCGGGCCGAGACCCGGATCCTCCCCGGCGTGGGAGCGTCGGCGAGGAGAGTGAGCGACCCCAGATCACTCACCACGGGCGCGGCTGCAGGGGCAACCGTCACCCATCTATAGAGATGGCCGGCTGCCGATTCCATTACGCGACACTCCATCTCCGGTGCCCGATGGCGTCGGAGTTCCGCGTAATGGAATCGCCGTGGCGGACTCTCCTCATATGGAGAACCGTCTACTACACCCCGAGAATCCGAGAACCATGGCACCCCTTCCCATCGCCCCCGTCGTATCCGAACTGCTCACCGCGATCGGCCAGATCGGAGTCTGGACGGCTGTCCTCGGTGCGGTGGCGCTAAGCGTGGCGATCGCATTCGACGCAGCCGGGCTCGCGGGCGGTGCAGCGGCCATCTGGCTGACGGGAGGCATCCTCAGCCTTGCGCTGTGGCACTCCGGTGACGGGATGACGCCACTCGCCTCCGGCCTCGCACTGCTGCTCGCCGTGGGGGTCGGAGCCGCCTGGCGATCCGCGAGGAGAACGGCACCGGCAACCAATCCGACGCTCGCCGCGTCCTCCCTGCACGGCGCGCAGCCGCGCCCCGTGCTCGAACGATGACCGGCCCGCGCATGGGGGCAGATACCGCCCGCCGCCGGGGCGAAGAACGTGCGCCCCGGCCGCAACCGGCTCGCTCGACCCATATCGCTTCGCAGACGGTCGTGCCGGCTCAGACGAACACACTCGCCATCGTGGCGTTGATCAGCGGCCTCGCCGGGGTCGTCTTCCTCGTGCCCGTTCTCGGTCCGCTGGTCGCAATCGCGGCCGGATATGCCTCTCGTCGCCAGATCACCGCGCGCCGCCAGGGCGGGCGCCGACTCGCCGACGCGGGAGTCGTGCTCGGCTGGGTCGGACTCGCACTGACGTGCATCCTCATCGGCGTTCTGGTGCTGCACCAGTGGATCTGACGATCTGACGCAGGTCCCTCAGAGCGATTCGGGAACATGTTCCCGAATCGGAGCCGATGTGGCTCGCGTCAGCTCGGCCCGAGGATGAAGTTCCAGGCGCCGGTGACGACGGCCGCGGCGATCGCGAGCGCGGAGATCGCGGCACCGACTGCCAGCAGCATCCATTCCCGCCAGCCGAAGCGCGATTCGCGCGCCCACGTGCGGGCCACCGGTGCGCCGAATCCGCGCGCTTCCATCGCCGTCGCGAGTTTCGCTCCCCGGCGGATCGACAGCACCAGGAGCGCGAACGCCATGCCGAAGAAGCGGCGGATCCTGCCTCGGTCGGCGACGCCGCGCGCCCGGCGGGCGAGCTCGAGCGCACGCCAATCGTCGATGAAGAGCCCGACCATACGCAGCCCCGCCAGTGCGCCGAGCACGAAACGCGCGGGCAGGCGGACGATCTGCGCCAGCCCATCGGCGAGGTCGGTCGGATCGACCGTGATGAACAACACGACCGACGGCAGAGCGATCGCGAGCACCCGCAGCATCGTCGCCAGCGCCAAGGCGAGGGAGCCGTCACTGATGCGCAGCACGAACCAGTCGACGTAGACCGTGCCGCTCGTCTCGCCGTAGAGGACGATCGTGAGCCCGGTGAGCGGAGCCGCGAGCCACACCGGCCAGGTGCGCACCCAGAACTCGCGCCAGCCGATCCCCGTGAAGAGGAACAGCACGCACTCCAGGACGAGGGCCGTCGATGCCGATACGGGATCGAGCGTGAGGATCAGCGGGATCGCGATCAGTGCGCTCACGCCGAGTTTGGCGACCGGGTTGATCTGCGCGAGCCCACCCGTGCGCGCATGCGAGTCGAGGACCGTCATCCCGCACCGCCCAGTTCGAAGCGCTCGGCGTGCAGCGCCCTCGCGACATCGACGTCATGGGTGATCGTCACGATCGCCGTCCCGTCGTCGCGAAGGGCGGCGAGCATGGCGACGAGTTCCGCCCAGGTGCGGGCATCCTGCCCGAAGGTGGGCTCGTCGAGGACGAGCACGCGCGGTCGGGTCGCCAAAGCCGCCGCGACCGTCAGCCGTCGCTTCTCCCCGCCGGAGAGCGTGTACGGATTTGCCAGCGCGAGGCGGTCGAGCCGCAGCCGCGTGAGCAGTTCGTCGCTGCGTTCCGCGATCTCGTCCTCCGCCATGCCGAGCGCGCGCGGTCCGACGGCGAGCTCGTCGCGTACGGTCTTGGCGAGCAGCTGATGCTCAGGCTCCTGGAAGACCATGCCGATACGCGTCAGCAGGTCGCGCGATGCCCAGTGGATGGGTTCCTCGCCGATGTCGGAGGCCAGGGCGACGGATGCCGTGAGCCGGCCGGCGGCCGGCGGCAGGAGTCCAGCGAGCGTGAGCCCGAGCGTCGACTTTCCGGCACCGTTCGGCCCGGTGATGGCCAGCACCTCCCCGGCGCGCACGTCGAGGTCGATGCCCGAGGCGACCGGTCTGCCCTTCACCCGTGCGACCGCAAGGTCTCGGGCCGATAGCAGCGGTTCCCCAGGTCCGCGGCGCGGGGGCGGCGGCGGTACGGGGGCGAATCCTGGCACCCAGACGCCGTCGGCTGCGAGCCGAGCGCCCTCGACGCCGAGCACGCGGTCCGGCGAGCCGTCAGCCACGACGCCTCCCTGGCCGATCACGATGACCCGGGTGATCAGCGGCAGCCAGACGTCGAGGCGATGCTCGACGACGATCAGCGTGGCCGGCTGCGCCTGCAGCATCCGCTCGACCGCGTCGCGCACCTCGATGACGCCCTGCGGATCGAGGTTCGCCGTCGGCTCATCGAGAAGCACGAGCCCCGGTTGCATCGCGAGGATGCCGGCGAGCGCGAGGCGTTGCTTCTGCCCGCCGGAGAGCGCCTTCGTCTGCCGGTCGAGGGGCACGTCGAGGCCGACCGCGTCCAGTGCGGCGCCGACGCGCGACCAGATCTCCGGCCGCGGCACACCGAGGTTCTCGCATCCGAAGGCGACATCGTCGCCCACCCGCGCGAGGATGACCTGCGAATCCGGGTCTTGCAGCACCAGGCCGCTGCGGCCTCTCGTGGCCGACGCCGGCGCCCCGTCGACGAGCAGTTCACCGGTGCTCTCGCCCTCTTCGTCGCCGCCGAGGACGCCGGCGAGTCCGTGCATCAGGGTCGATTTCCCCGACCCCGATGCTCCGAGCACGAGCACCCGCTCCCCCGGGTCGATGCGGAAGGAGATCTCCTCCAGCGCCCAGGCGAGACGGCTCGCGTGCCGCCAGCCCCAGCCGCGCGCCTCGACGGCGGCGGGGCCGGTGGTACTCGCGCTCATCAGACCCGGACGCGCGCCTCGCGCCCGGAACCGAATCTGTCGAGGGCTCCGGTGGCGGCGATGCCTCGCGCCAGCACCCAGGACAGGATGCCGGCGATGACGGCGCCCGAGATCACGGCGCTGATCAGGTAGACGACGGTGAAGGTCGGGCCGGATCCCGCGTACCAGAGGATCAGGTTGTTGATGCCTCCCGCAAGAGCCGCACCGGCACCGGCGAGCGCCGCGACCGGCAACGACCAGCGCTTGTAGAAGAAGAGCAGGAAGATGAGTTCGGCGCCCAGCCCCTGCACGAGTCCGGCCTCGATCGTGAGGAACCCGCCCCACTGGTTGCCGACGAGTGCGGACACGACCGCAGCGAGCACCTCGGTGTAGATCGCAGCGCCCGCCTTGCGGATGATCAGGCCCCCGAGCACACCGGCGAACAGCCACGGCCCGTCGAGCAGGCCCTGCACACCGGGAAGCAGCGGTTCGAGCAACGCTGCAGGGCCGAGATAACCGACGTTCCAGGCCAGGAAGATCAGGCCGGCGGCGACGCCGATGACACTGGCGACGACGATGTCGACGATGCGCCAGCGCCAGATCTCAGGACGACGCAGGCCCTTTGCCTCGGACGTGGCCACCGATGTGGGCGTGGATGTACTCATCTGAACTCCTCCCTGCGCTGGCATGACCCAGATCAGGTTCGACGGTCGAAGCGCGATCGCTCCCTCTCAGCCCGGCTCGCCGGACTCCCGTGGTTGTGCTGTCGATCTTACTCTCGCCGCTGCCCGCCCGATTCCCCTCTCGCGGCGGACGACTTTCACAGGCGCGGAGGCGGGATACGCCGCGAATTCCTTGAATGATTCGGTAGCGTGTGCAGGTGACCCTTCGTGACGCGCGCCCGGATACGGGATCGGATGCGGCGGCCGCACGCGCGTCGATCGATGACGCGGCGGTGGCCGAGCCCGCACTGTCTGAGCCCGCACTGTCCGATGCTGGATTGCCGGATCCCGCGCTGCCGGATGTCGCTGCGACTACCGGATCCGGAGCAGTCGAATCCACCGCCCCCGCTCGCTGGGCCGATGCCGGACGCGGCGCGACCGCGCTGACCTGGGTCGATCCGGCGACGATCGCGAACGAGACGCGGCCAGGGACGCTCGACGGCCCGATCGCAACGGCGAACGGCGCGAGCCTTTTGAAAGGTGCCCGACTGCGCAGCGGTTTCGCCCAGCCGCAGACGCTGGTGCCGCTCGGGATCCTCGCAGGGCTCGTCACCGCCTATGCCGGAACGACGTTGCTGTGGCCCCTGCACGAGATCGCGCCGACAGTGCAGGCAGTCGAGTTCGAAGCGGCATCCGCACCGCCCGCATCGCTCACCTGGCCGACGCAGGGCAGCGCGGCCGTCGGCGTCGAGGGCGTCGGCGCGGTCGCCTCCGCTCTGGACGAAGCGGGCATCGCCAGCATCACGAAGGTCGTCAGCACCCTGATGGTGCTGGACAGGCTCCCGCTCGCCGTCGGCGAGCAGGGCCCGGAGTACTCGTTCACTCTCCAGGACAGCGAAGACTACTGGGATTACCGGATCGCGGATCAGTCCTCACTGGATGTTCCCGTCGGTGGCACGTTGACGGAGTTCCAGATGCTGCAGGGCATTCTGCTGGGTTCTGCCAACAACTACATCGACCGGCTGTCCGACGAGATCTGGGGCTCGGAACGCGCCTTCGCCGATGCCGCCGAGGTGTGGCTGCGCGAACGCGGACTCGAAGGCATCACCGTGGTGACGCCTTCTGGCTTCGATGAGGGCAACACCGCGACGCCGGAGGCGCTGGTCAAGCTCGCGCAGCTCGCCATGGAGAACCCGGTGTTCGCGAGCATCGTCGGCACGAAGTCGGTCGATATTCCGGGTGTCGGCGTGGTGACCAACGGCAACGGGATGCTCGCCGATGCGGGCGTCGTCGGCATCAAGACAGGCACCCTCGAGTATTACAACCTCCTCACGGCGAAGGACGTGCCGGTCGGAGACATCACCGTCCGGCTCTACGCCGCCGTCCTCGGTCAGAACGGCGACGACGAACGCCTCGCCGTGACCCGCACGCTCTTCGCCGAAGCCGAAGCAGCTCTGCAGACGCAGAAGCCGACGGTGCCCGCGGGCACTGTCGTCGGCGAAGTGCAGACGGTGTGGGGCGAGTCGGCGAAGATCGTGACGGATGCCGATGCCGCCGTCATCCTCTGGAACGCGGGCACCGCAGAAGTGACCCCCGAGCTCGACCTGGGCGACACCCAGGCGGCCGGCGACGTGGTCGGAACGCTCACGGCGACCGGCCCGCTGAATACCGCCGAGACGAAGCTCACCCTCGCCGATGAACTCGCGGGTCCGAGCCCGTGGTGGCGACTGACGCACCCTCTCGAACTGTTCGGGATCGCCGAGTCCGCTCAGCGCTGACCGGTCTCGCCTGCAGCATCCGCTTCCCCTGCCCTCTCATCTGACACCTCGGGTCGCCATGACGCCCGAGTACCGACCCGACGTGCCACACGAACCAGGGCCACCCATACTGGCGCCCCTTCATCTGGCACCTCGGGTCGCCATGACACCCGAATACCGGCCCGAGGTGTCACACGAACGAGGCGCCACCTGAGGGAGCTGCACGAGGCAGCCGCCCAACACCCCAGGGGACCCGCACAACGCGAGACGCCCCACCCCGCGCGATGCGGAGTGGGGCGTCTGCGTGATGGAGGTCAGGCCTTGCGGTCAGGAGCCTCCGGGCTTTCGAGGATCGCCTCTGCGGCTGCAACCTCGGCCGCCGGCATCCCGACGCCGACCGAGGCGCCGATCCGCGCAGCTTCTGCTTCTACTTCCTCGGCGTCACCCGTGACGACGACCGGAGTCGACCCGGTGAGGGCTTCTTCGGCGTCGATGTCGGTCGCCGCCTGCTCGAACTGCGACTGGTACAGACGCCAGTAGGCCCCCTGCGCAGCGATGAGCTCGTCGTGCGTGCCCTTCTCCACGATGTCGCCGTGCTCCATCACCAGGATGAGGTCGGCGTCGCGGATGGTGGACAGGCGGTGCGCGATGACGAACGATGTGCGTCCTTCGCGAAGCGCCGCCATCGCGTGCTGCAGCAGCAACTCGGTGCGCGTGTCGACCGCCGAGGTCGCCTCATCGAGGATGAGGATCGACGGCTGAGCGACGAACGCCCTCGCGATGGTGATGAGCTGACGCTCACCCGCCGAGACGTTGGAGGCGTCCTCGTCGAGCACGGTGTCGTACCCCTCGGGCAGCGCGTGCACGAAGCGGTCGACGTACGTCGCCTTCGCCGCGGCGAGCACCTCTTCATCGGTGGCCGTGGAACGCCCGTAGCGGATGTTCTCGCGGATGCTCCCCGCGAAGAGCCACGGATCCTGCAGGACCATACCCGTGCGGGAGCGCAGGTCGTCGCGCGTGATCTCCGCGATGTCCTGCCCGTCCAAGGTGATCCGGCCGCCGCTGAGTTCGTAGAAGCGCATGATCAGGTTGACCAGCGTCGTCTTGCCGGCACCCGTCGGTCCGACGATCGCCACCGTCTGCCCCGGCTTCACCCGGAACGAGAGGTCCTTGATCAGCGGTCGCTCGGGCGTGTACGAGAACTCGACGTTCTCGAACTCGATGACGCCCTTGCCGTCGACGAGCTCCGGTGCGTCAGCGGCATCCGGCTCCTGCTCATCGGCATCGAGGAGGTCGAACACGCGCTCGGCCGATGCCGTACCGGACTGCACGACCGCGGCCATGCCACCCAGCTCGGCCAGCGGCTGCGAGAACTGCTGCGAGTACTGGATGAACGCCTGCACATCGCCGAGGCGAAGCTGACCGCTGGCGACCATCAGGCCGCCGAGCACCGCGATGCCGACGTAGCTGAGGCTGCCGACGAAGGTCATCGCCGGCATGATGATGCCGGAGAGGAACTGCGCCTTGAACGCAGCCTGGTACAGCTCTTCGTTCTCGACCTGGAACTTCTCCAGCGCATCCTTCTCGCGGCCGTACACCTTGACCAGTGCGTGACCGGAGAAAGCCTCTTCGACGCGCGCGTTCAGACGGCCGACCTTGCGCCACTGCGTGCCGAAGGCCTTCTGCGAACGCGGTCCGATGACGCCGAAGATCACGCCCATCAACGGCAGGGAGACCAGCGCGACCAGCGCGAGCTGCCACGAGATCGAGAACATCATCACCAGCACGCCGATGACGGTGAGCACCGACGTCAGTGCTCCGGAGAGCGACTGCTGCATCGTCTGGGTGATGTTGTCGATGTCGTTCGTGACGCGGGAGATCAGCTCGCCGCGCTGCACCTTGTCGAAGTACGACAGCGGCAGGCGGTTGATCTTCGCCTCGACGTCTTCACGCAGACGCCACATCGTGCGCACCATGATGACGTTGATCACGTAGCCCTGGATCCAGCTCAGCAGCGCCGCGATGACGTAGATCGCCAGCACCGCGAGGATGATCCAGCGCAGGCGCTCGAAGTCGATGCCCGCACCGACCTCGAAGTTCTTCATCGCCGCGACCATGTTCGCGAAGTCGTCCTGATTCTGCGAACGCAGCATCTCGACGACCTGCTCCTGGCTGAGCTCCCGAGGCACACCGTTGGCGGCGAGGATGTTCGAGATGAACCCCTCGTAGACGATGTTGGTGGCCTCGCCGAGCACCTTGGGAGCGGCGACCGTGAGCACGACGCCGATGGCGCCGAGGATCGACACGAACACGAACCAGACGGCCGAGGGCTTCAGCAGACCGATCATCCGTCCGAAGCTCTGCCCGAAGTTGTCGGCCTTGCCCGGCGCGACACTGTCCCAGTCACCGGAGTTCTGACGCGCCTGCTCGGCGAGCTCGGCCTCGTACTTCTCTTCTTCGGTGAGCTCCAGCTCGACCGTCGCGACGGCCGAGTCTGTGGTCGCGCGCTCGCGGCGGCTCTTCGGAGTCTTCTTCTCCGGCGGAGTCTGCTCGCTCATGCGTCCACCCCCAGCTGCGATTCGACGATCTCTCTATAGGTGTCGCTGGTCTCGAGCAGCTCCTCGTGGGTGCCGACGCCGACCATGGTTCCTCCTTCAAGGACGACGATGCGATCAGCATCCGTGATCGTCGATACGCGCTGTGCGACGACGATCTTGGTGACGTGCGGCAATTCACGCCAGAGCGCCTGCCTCAGGCGCGCATCCGTGGTCAGGTCGAGCGCCGAGAACGAGTCGTCGAAGACGAGGATCTGCGGCTGGTGCACGATCGCGCGAGCGATGGCCAGACGCTGGCGCTGCCCGCCCGACACGTTCGTGCCGCCCTGGGAGATACGCGACTCGAGGCCATCCGGCATCTCTTCGACGAAGTCACGGCCCTGCGCGATCTCGAGCGCGTGCCAGAGTTCTTCGTCAGTCGCCTCCTCGCGACCGTAGCGGAGGTTGGATGCCACGGTGCCCGTGAACAGGAAGGGACGCTGCGGCACCAGGCCGATGCTCTTCCACAGCGCCTCGACGTCGGCCTCGCGCACATCCGTGCCGCCGACGAACGCGGCGCCGCCGGTCACGTCGAACAGGCGAGGGAGAAGCGAGATGAGCGTCGTCTTGCCGGCACCGGTCGAGCCGACGATCGCGACGGTCTCGCCCGGGTCGGCGGCGAAGCTGATGCCCTTGAGCACCGGCGACTCCGCACCGGGGTAGGTGAACTCGACGTTGTCGAAGGCGACCGATCCGGGCGTCGGGAAGTCGACGACGCCGTTCTCGGGACGACTCATGCTCGCTTCGGCGTCGAGGACCTCTCCGACGCGCTCGGCGGAGACCGCCGCACGCGGGATCATCATCGCCATGAAGCTGGACATGATGACGCCCATCATGATCTGACCGATGTACTGCATGAAGGCGAACAGGGTGCCGACCTCGACATTGCCCGCGTTGACCTCGATGCCGCCAAACCAGATCACGGCGACGACCGTCACGTTCAGGATCAGCATGAACAGCGGGAAGAGGAGGACGAAGAGGGAGCCGATCTTGCGGCCGACCACCATGATGTCGGTGTTCGCTCCGCGGAAGCGCTCTTCCTCGATGCCCTCGCGCACGAAGGCCCGAACGACGCGCACGCCGGTCAGCTGCTCGCGCATGATGCGGTTCACCGCATCGATCTTCTTCTGGTTGGTGCGGAACAGCGGCACCATGCGACTGATGATGATCACGGCCACGATGAGCAGCACCGGAACCGAGACGGCGATCAGCCAGCTCAGTCCGACGTCCTGCTGGACGGCCATGATGATGCCGCCGATCGCGAGCAGCGGCGCGGTGACGAACATCGTCGCGCCCATCATCGCCAGCATCTGCACCTGCTGCACGTCGTTCGTGTTGCGGGTGATCAGGGACCCGGCGCCGAACACCGAGACCTCGCGCTCGGAGAAACCGCTCACTCGCGAGAAGACGTCGGCGCGGATGTCACGACCGGCACCCATGGCGGCACGTGCCGCGAAATAGGTCGCGATGACAGATGCGACGATCTGGCCGAACGACACGGCCAGCATGAACAGACCGGTACGCCAGATGTAACCGGTGTCGGCCTGCGCCACGCCCTTGTCGATGATGTCGGCGTTCAGGCGCGGAAGGTACAGGGCTGCGAGGGCACTGACGAACTGGAACACCAGCACGCCGAGCAGCAGCCATCGATATCGAGAGAGATAGCGGACGAGGAGTTTTCCCAGCACAGGCGGACTTCCTTGAGAGGGTTGAACGGCGGATTTCTCGGCAGGCGGATGCCGACCGACAATCGGCCACAACAAAGATTGCCACGAAGGTCGGACATTCGTATCCCCCTTAAGGCGGACCTTCGCTGACAGCGAACGAATCCCTGACCGGTGCTCATTTTCTGCACCGAGACGAAGAAGCGGATGCCGCGGCATCCGCTCCCGATCACCAACCGCGTTCCACTTGCATGACCGAAGCACGGTTGCAGGGCCGAACAGCCGGATCCGCCGCCGTTTCGACACTGTGGTCATGCAAGTTGTACGCCCGATCGAGGCGGCGGGCCGCGCAGGCAGTGACCGGGGTCAGAACAGCGGCTGCGCCGGAACGTGGGCGCGGGCGCCGGCGCCGGCATCCGCTTCGAGCTCGGCGATCGACGCGGGCTGCCAGCGCGGGTTGCGGTCCTTGTCGACCAGCTGCGCACGGATGCCCTCGACGAGGTCGGGGTGATGCTCGGCGAACCAGAGCACACGACGGTACTCCCCCTCGAGTGCCGCGCGAAGGCCCGGCAGTTCGCGCGCCTCCCGTACGGCTTCGAGGGTCACCGTGAGTGCGGTCGGTGAGAGATCCTCGAGAAGGTCGGCGATGGCCGCAGCATCCGGAGTCCCCTGTGCGCGCAGCCGCTCGATGATGTCGGCGACGGTCGGCGCCGAGAACGCCTCGTCGATCCACTCGCGGTCGGCGGGAAGCGTCGAGGGTTCCGGCGTCTCGTCGAACAGCAGGACGATCTCGCTCGGACCGGTCGGATCGGCGCGATACGCCAGCGCCTCACGGAGCGCGTCGAGGTTCTCCGTCGGGACGTAGTGGTCGGCGAACCCCAGATAGATGGCGTCCGCACCGGTCATGGTGCTGCCGGTGAGTCCGAAGTACTCGCCGAATCGCCCCGGCGCCCTGCCGAGCAGCCATGTGCCGCCGACGTCCGGTGTGAAGCCGATCCGCGTCTCCGGCATCGCCAGCTTCGACCGCTCGGTGACGATGCGGATGGCGGCGTGCCCGGCGAGGCCGATCCCGCCGCCCATGGTGACGCCGTCGGCCACGGCGACCACCGGTTTCGGGTACTCCGCGATCAGCGCGTTGAGGGCGTACTCGGAGCGGAAGAACTCCGCGGTGCGCTCTGGGTGCCCCGCCACGATCTGCGCGTGCAGGGTGCGCACATCGCCCCCTGCGCACAGGCCGCGCTCACCCGCACCGTCGATGAGGACGATCTGCACGTCGGTGTCGTCGCGCCAGGCGTTCAGGGCGTCGGTGAGGAGGTCGATCATGCCGAGATCGAGCGCGTTGATCGCCTCGGGGCGGTTGAGTGTGAGGCGTCCGAGTGCTCCTTCCGTGCGGGCGAGGACACGGGGGGCGGCTGCGGATTCGGTCACGCGTGCCAGGCTACTCCGATCGCAGGGCCGTCGGTTCGCGCGCAAAATGCAGGGAATGACGGCATTTTCCGGCAGGATAGGGAGGAACTGCTCACGCAAGGAGAGGTCGCGGATGCCCGAAGGACAGGTGCTCGAGTTCACGCGCGTGACGAAGCGCTTCAATGATGTGACGGCGGTCTCCGACTTCTCCGCGCGTGTCGAGCCCGGTGTCGTCACCGCGTTCCTCGGCCCGAACGGCGCCGGGAAGACGACCACACTGCGGATCCTGCTGGGTCAACTGCGGGCGACCTCCGGAACCGCGACGATCGGCGGGGTCTCGTACGCCGAGCTACGCCAGCCGCTGCGCACGATCGGCGCGGTCCTGGAGGAGACTCCGTATCGTCCGCGCCGCACGGCGAACCGCCAGCTCACGATCGCCGCCAAGGCGAACGGCATCCCGCTGTCCCGCATCGACGAGGTGCTCACGATGGTCGGGCTCGCTGGCGAGGGTGAAACCCGCCTCGGCGGCTACTCGCTCGGCATGCGGCAGCGCCTGAACGTCGCGACCGCTCTGCTCGGCGACCCGGGAGCGCTCGTGTTCGATGAGCCCGCGAACGGCCTCGACCCCGAGGGAATCCGCTGGATGCGCCTGCTGATGCGCCGCCTCGCCGACGAGGGCCGCACCGTGCTGGTCTCCTCGCATGTGCTCAGCGAGGTCGAGCAGGTCGCCGACAACGTACTCGTGCTCTCGAAGGGCCAGCTGGTTCTGGCGAGCGGCATCGAGAAGCTCGCAGACCCTGCCGCCGGGTCGGTCGTTGTGGATGCCGATGACCGCGCAGCCCTCACCACGGCGCTCTCCGCCGCCGGATTCGACGTCGAGGTACTCCGTTCCGGCCTGACCGTACGCGGCGGCGACGCCGCCACCGTCGGCGCTGTCGCCGCATCCGCCGGCATCGCGCTGAGCACGCTCGTGCAGCGCGGCCCGACCCTCGAAGACGTCTTCATCGACCTGGTTCGCGGCGGCACTCTCGAGCCGCGCGCCGAGGCGGTGGCCTCGCAGCTGGTCGATCAGGAGCGCAACGGCGCGGTGCCGGTCGCGCCCGTCGCCGGTCCCGCGAGCGCGGAGCCGGGTTCGGACGCGGTCGACGCGGATGCCGACACTGACGCTGACGCTGACGAGGCCGATGGTGCCGACGCCGAGCCCGCCGCTGATTCTGCCCCGGTGCCGTCACCGGTCGCGGCCGGAGTGGTCACTGCCGGCGCTGCCGGCTTGTTCGGGGCGACCGTCGCGGATGAGGCCCCTGCCGACTCCGCACCAGTCTCCGCACCCGAGGACACCGCGGCCGCTGAGGCTCCGGAAGGCGCGCTCGGGCTGTTCGGGGATGCTGTCACCCCGGTTGATGCCCCTTCAGAGGACCTCGCTTCCGACGAGGTCGAGTTCGAGGCCGGTCCGGATGAAGCCGAGGTCGAGGACGACGCGCACGTTGCTTCGACCGACGCGGACTCCGACGCGACCGATGACTCCGACGACTCCGACGCGACCGAGCCCGAGCCCGAGCCCGAGCCCACGTCGGGGACGGGCATCGATTGGCACGCGGCACCCGCCGCTGAGCCCGTCGCGTCCGACGGCGAGCCTGTGACCGCTGCCGCCGAGGGCGGCATCGCCGGATGGACTGAGACCGACGCGTCGGACGACGAGGAATCCTCGACGCCGAAGCCCTCTTTCGACGACATCCTGTTCGGTGCGGCTCCGGTCTCCGCGACTGCGGCAACGGCCGCCTTCTCTCCGGTCATCGAGTCCGATGAGTCGACCCCCGAAGCGACCGATGCTGTCGCGGACGGCGACGCAGAGTCGGCACAGGAAGACGCCGCGAGCCAGGATGCAGACGCCGCGCCGGCCTCGGAGACGATCTCCGAGAGCGACGCCGAGAGCGAAGGCGACGCCGCCGACAGCGACGACGACGAGCACGAGCACGAGCACGAGGGCATCGAGATCTTCGCGGCGCTCGGCGATGACCACGAAACGACCTCCGAAGAGCACGACGATGACGACCCGCGCTCCGCCGCCGTGTCCTCGATGCTCGCCGCAGCCGCACGGGCGTACTTCGAAGACGAGCCGAAGGACTACCCGCTGAATCAGGCGATCGCGAGCTCCGAGGACGAATCCGTCGATGACGGTTCATCCGAGGATGACGGCGCGCACTGGGCGGTCGCCCCGACCGGCGTCATCGACACGGTTCCCCTCGCGAGAGCAGAGGGCGAGCCGTCCGGCGACGAGCCCTCGTCGTCGACCGATCAGGAAGCCGAACCGACCGCAGACGACGCGAACGAGTCCGGCGACAACGATCACGACGCAGACGCGGCTCAGCAGGGCGACGAGCATCACAGCGAGCATGGCCACGAGCACGAGCAGAACCACGACCACCATGGGGACGAGCACCACCACCACGGCTGAGCGCCCTCACGTCACGTGACAACGCCCTCCGCACCTTTCGGGTGCCGGAGGGCGTTTCTGTCAGGGGTGGTGCCGCTCAGGCGGGCCGGGGGCGGATGACCGGACGCCGGCGACCCGTGCTGGTCGGCGTGGGCGCGGTCAAGACGATCTCTTCGACGTCGGCAGGTTCGGACGAGACATCCAGTCGGAGCGCCTGGGTCAGCGCGAGTCCGTGGCTCGTCGTGAGGATGAGCCTGCCGTACTGCTCATCGCCCTCGAGATCGATCACGACGCTCGGTCGACGTCGGCGGATGAGAACGAAGTCGACAGCGCCGGCGGTTTTCCAGCTTCCGGCCGCGAGAACACCGGGGATGTGCGTCCCGGGGTTGGGCACGCCACGCAACCATGTCCAGGCGTCATCGGTGAGCTGCACCTTGGTGATGGTGTCCCGCGCAATGAGGAGACTCTTCTTGTGGAAGGTCGCGGCACGCTCGATCGGCGAGAGCACAACTTCCAGTTGCGTCGAATCCAGCAGCAACGTCACCATGAGTCCAGTCTGCCAGCGCCTTCCCGCGAGTTGGCTGCAACTTGTTCACAGGAAGGCAACGATCCGGTTGTCGGATTGACCCATCCTCGCGTGGAGGCGGTCGGAGACGCCGCCTAGACGAAAGTCCTCTTCGTTTTGGCCGAACGTCACTCTTGCACTCTGGTATACCAAACGGTCAAAGTGGAGTCGCGTCCTCCGGACGCTATCCCCAACGGGCTTCGGCCCACCCCAGAAGAAGGAATGAAAAATGGACGCTGTACTCGGCCTCATCACCTCTCTCCTCAACACGCTCCTCGCCCTGCTGGGCGGCCTCGGCGGCTGATCCGCTGTTGCACGAAGCACCCCTGCGGCATCGCCGCAGGGGTGCTTTCGTCTCAGCGCGTGGCGGATGCCGCAGCGGCCGCCGCGATCGGAAGCGCGGCCTCGATCCGCTGGAGCTCCTCGTCGCCATGCGCGGCCGTCAGGAACCAGGCTTCGAAGACGCTCGGGGGCAGCGCCACCCCCTGCTCGCGCATCGCGTGGAAGAACGGCGCGTAGCGGAACGACTCCTGCGCCTGCGCCTCGGCGTAATCGCGTGGCGCGGATGCCCGGAACGCGGCGTTGAACAGGCTTCCCGCGTTCGCGACGGCGTGCGTCACACCGGCGTCGGCCAACGCGGCATCCAGTGCCGTCGCCACGCGCGCGGCCGCGGCGTCCACCGTCGCGTACACCTCGGGAGTCGCGAGCCGCAGCGTCGCAAGCCCCGCGGCGACCGACAGCGGGTTCCCGGAGAGCGTGCCTGCCTGATACACCGGGCCGAGAGGTGCGAGCAGATCCATGATCTCCGCCCGGCCGCCGAGGGCGGCCAACGGCATCCCGCCGCCGACGACCTTGCCGAACGTGATGATGTCGGGGACGAACTCTTCGCCGCCCTCGACCTGCAGTCCCCAGAATCCCGCCGGGTGCACCCGGAACCCGGTGAGCACCTCGTCGAGGATCATCAGGGCTCCGTGTGCGTGCACGGTATCGGCGATGAGCCGGTTGAACCCGGGAAGCGGAGCGACGACGCCCATGTTCGCGGCAGACGCCTCGACGATCACGGCGGCGATCCGCGGCCCATGCTCGGCGAACACAGCCTCAAGAGCAGCGGGGTCGTTATAGGAGATGACGAGCGTCTGCGCGGCGATCGGCGCGGGAACACCGGCCGACCCCGGGAGCGCCAGCGTCGCGACGCCCGAACCCGCCTCGGCGAGCAACCCGTCGGAGTGGCCGTGATAGTGCCCAGCGAACTTCACCAGCAGATCGCGACCGGTGGCGCCGCGCGCCAGGCGGATCGCGGTCATCGTCGCTTCGGTGCCGGTCGACACGAGACGCACCCGCTCCACGGGCCGGGTATCGCCCACCCGCACGCGCCCGGCGATCAGCTCGGCGAGTTCGACCTCGCCCTCGGTCGGCGCGCCGAAGGAGAGACCGCGCGTCGCAGCATCCTGAACGGCGGCGACGACCTCGGGATGTGCGTGGCCGAGGAGCGCCGGCCCCCAGGACGCGACGAGGTCGACGTACTCGTTGCCCGCGGCATCCGTCACCGTCGCCCCGCGCGCCGAGGCGAGGAACCGCGGCGTACCGCCGACCGAGCCGTAGGCGCGAACCGGCGAGTTCACCCCGCCGGGGATCACAGCGCGGGCAGCGGAGAACAGGTCGTCATTGCGGTCGGTCATTTGATGTTCCTCATGTTCGTGTGCCGCGTTTCGTCTCGCGAGACCTGTGCTGAGCGAGCGAAGCGAGTCGAAGTGTCGCTCAGCGACCGGGGCCCCGCGGCGCTCAACGAGCGTCGTCGCGCAGCCAGCGCGCGGCCTCGGTCGCCCAGTAGGTGAGGACGGCGTCGGCGCCGGCGCGACGGATCGACAGCAACGACTCGAGCACGGCCGCGCGGCGGTCGATCCAGCCGTTGGCCGCAGCCGCCTCGATCATGGCGTACTCGCCGGAGACCTGGTACGCCCAGACGGGAATGCTCACCGTGTCACGCACTTCGCGCAGCACATCGAGGAACGCCATGGCCGGCTTGACCATCACGATGTCTGCGCCCTCTGCCTCGTCGACGACAGCCTCGCGTACGCCCTCCCGGCGGTTGCCCGGGTCGAGCTGGTACGTGCGACGATCACCCGTCAGCTGCGAATCGACGGCCTCGCGGAACGGCCCGTAGAAGGCGCTCGCGTACTTGGCGGCATAGGCCAGGAGCAACGTCTGCGCGAAGCCCTCGGCGTCCAGAGCGGCGCGGATGACGGCGACCTGTCCGTCCATCATCCCGGACAGGCCCAGCAGGTGCGATCCCGCGCGAGCCTGGGCAATCGCCATCGCCGTGTACCGCTCCAGCGTCGCGTCGTTGTCGACCGAGCCGTCGGATGCGAGAACCCCGCAGTGCCCGTGATCGGTGAACTCGTCGAGGCACAGGTCGGTCTGCACGACGAGCGCGTCTCCGACCTCGGCAGCGACAGCCGCGGTCGCGATGTTCAGGATGCCGTCCGGGTCATCCGCCCCGGAGCCGATCGCATCACGCGAGGCGGGCACTCCGAAGAGCATGACCCCGCCCACACCGGCTTCGGCAGCCTCGACGGAGGCGGCGCGCAACGAGTCCAGCGAGTGCTGCAGGACACCGGGCATCGAGCCGATCGGAGACGGCTCGCGAAGCCCCTCGCGCACGAACATCGGAAGCACGAGGTGCCCCGGCCGGAGCGACGTCTCCCGAACGAGGGAACGAACCGCGGGCGACTGTCGCAGCCGCCTCAGGCGAACATCCGGAAAGCTCACGGCGCGAACTCGTCCGCCGCGTGCGGAAGCGTGAACTGCGAGACGGCGTCGATGAGAGCGTCGACGGTCTGCCGGTCGGCGACGACCGAGATGGGCAGTCCCGCTTTGCGGGCGTCGTTCGCCGTGCGAGGGCCGATCGCGGCGAGCAGCGTGCTGTCCGGGATCTCCGGGAACTGCTCCCGAACCTGCGCCGCCACAGAGCCGCTGGTGATCAGGATCGCGTTGATGCGCCCGTTCTCGACATCGCGCATGATGCGCTCCGTGACCGGGACGCCCACCGTGCGATAGGCGACGACGCTCTGCACGTCGTGCCCGGCCTCGATCAGCGACCGGCTGAGCACCGGCTTCGCGATCTCGCTGCGGAGGGTCAGGATGCGGCGCGGCGCGGACTCGAGGGCGATGAGCTGCGCGGCCATGCCCTCGGCGGAGTTGTCGTCCTCCGGCACCAGGTCGACCTCGTAGCCGACCGCCTGAAGAGCGGCAGCGGTGGTCTCGCCGACGGCGGCGATCCGCGTGGAGCGCGGAACGACAGCCCGGTGCGCGAACAACACGTCGACCGTCGTCGCGCTGGTGATCGTGAGCCAGTCGAACTCGCCGGCCGCCAGTTGCGCCAGGGCGTGGTCGAGCGTCGCCTGGTCCGTGGTCGGCGCGAAGTTGATGAGCGGCGCGACGACGGGAATCGCGCCCTGGGCGCGCAGACTCGCGGCGACGCCGTCGCCCCACGGCCCGCCACGGGGCACGAGTACGCGCCAGCCGTCCAGCGGTCGGTCTTGCTTCGAATCGGATGATGTCATGAGGAAAGCTCTCGGGAGACGAGGTCAGCCGCCCCTTGTTCGAGCAGCCGACGGGCAACAGTCAACCCGAGCAAGCGTGCCGCGTGCATCGGGTCTGCACCATCGGCAGCATCCGCTCCATTGCCACTGCCGTTTCGACGAATATACTCCCCGTTCAGCGTCTCCGTGACGTCGAGCCCGATCCGGCGGCCGTCATCCGGCGAGTAGACGACCGTCCGAACGCGGACGGATGCCCCCGTCACGACGGCATGAGCGGCCATCGGCGCCTGGCAGCCGGCGTCGAGTCCCTCCAGGATCGCGCGCTCCACGGTGACTGCGATACGCGTCGCCTCGTCGTCCAGCGCGGCGAGTGCGTCGAGCAGTTCCGCCGGAGCTCCCGTCGTGGTCTCGACGGCCAGCGAACCCTGCCCTGGCGCGGTCGGCCATTCGGCGAGGCCGAGCTCCTCGCGCCTCAGATCTGTGTCGGACTCGAGACGGGAGAGACCGGCGGCGGCGAGGATCACGGCATCCAGCTCGCCGGAACTCACCCGCGCGAGGCGGGAGTCGACGTTGCCGCGGATGTCGACGACTGCGGCGTGCGGAGCCCGGCGCCGCACCTGGGCGATGCGCCGCGGGGAACCGGTGCCGATGGTGCTGCCGGGACGCAGCTCATGCAGCGGTGTGCCCCCGCGTGTCAGGACGACGTCGCGGGCGTCTTCCCGGCTGGGGGTCGCTGCGATCATCAGGCCGTCGGGGAGCGCCGTGGGCAGATCCTTGAGCGAGTGCACGAGGATGTCGCACTCCCCCGCGAAGAGCGCCTCGCGCAGTCGCGTCGCGAAGATGCCCTGGCCGCCGATCTCCGACAGTGAGGCGCGATTGGTGTCGCCTTCGGAGACGATCGGAACGAGCTCGACCGGGCGCCCGGAGAGCTTCTCGATGGCGGTGGCGACATGGCCGGACTGCGCCAGCGCCAGGGCGCTGCGGCGGGTGCCCAGGAGGATCGGGCGCTCTCGGCTCGAGGTGTTCATCACGACTACTGAAGAACGTCGGCGATCTCGTCGAATCGAAGTCGGCGCCCCGTGTAGAAGGGCACCTCCTCCTTCACATAACGGCGCGCATCGGTGTAGCGGAGGTCACGCATCAGGTCGACGAGCTCGGTCACGTCGTCGGCCTCGAGCGGCAGCAGCCACTCGTAGTCTCCGAGGGCGAAGGCGGCCACGGTGTTCGCGATGACCCCGGTGAATGCCGCGCCCTTGCGCCCGTGATCGGCGAGCATCTTGCGGCGCTCCTCTTCGGGTGCGAGATACCACTCTGGCGTGCGGACGAACGGGTACAGGCACAGCCACTGCTTCGGCTCGACGCCCCGCAGGAAACCGGGCACGTGCTGACGGTTGAATTCGGCGTCGCGGTGCACGCCCATCACGTTCCACACCGGCAAGAGGGTGCGCAGCAGCTCGGTACGGCGCAGGCGACGCAATGCCCGCTGCAGCTCCTCGGCGGTGTCGCCGTGCAGCCAGACCATCAGGTCGGCGTCGGCCTTGAGGCCGGAGACGTCGTAGAAGCCGCGGACGGTGACTCCCGAGTCCTCGATGTACCCGACGATCGTCTCGAGTTCGGTCGCGTCGGTCTCGGTGACCGGCATCTCGGGATGGCGTCGCCAGACGGCCCAGAGGGTGAAGCCGGACGGGTTCTCTTCGAGCTCTTCGGACATGCTTCCAGTCTGCCTCCTTTACGCGGGGGCGGCGACCGGATGACCGGACCCTCAGCGCGAGAGCGCCCTGGCGATCACCCAGATCGCACCGCCGACGGCGGCCGCGATGCCGATCGTTGCAGCGATGGCGCCCACCGGATTGCGATCGGCGAACACCCGAGCCTTCGCCGCAGCGCGCTGTGAGGCCTTCTCGATCCGGCGAGGGAAGTTGCCCTTCACCTCGATCGCCGCGAGAGCCGCCTTGAGCTCGGCACGGGCCGAGGCGACGGGATCGACGATCCCCGCGGGCACGACGGTGCGGGGCGTGTTCTCAGATACGGTCATCGCCGGCGTCCTTCACGAGTCGGATGTCTTCAGCCACGGCCTGCGCGGGATTCTGGCGGGCAAGTACCTTGCGGAACTTCAGGATGCCCAGCAGCGCGAAGAGCAGGACCGCGAGCAGGAGGATGCCGAACACCGCCAGCGCCGAAAGCCAGACCGGCCACCAGGAGGACAGCCCGGCGATCGCGAAGACGAGAATCACCGGAACCGCCCAGAACAGGAAGAACAACGCGACCAGGAACCAGACCGATCCGATTCCGGCGTCCTTGGCGGTGCGTGAGATCCACGCCTTCGCCGCGTCGACCTCCGCCTTCACCAGGTTTGTGACCAACTCGGGCAGGTCGCCGAGCAATGTCAGCAGGCTGTCGTCAGCCCTGTCGCGCTTTCCTCGCAGCATCTCAGCTGCCGCTCTTCGCGGACCCTGAGCCTGTCGTGGAGTTCTTGGCTGCCGGCTTCTTGGCGGCCGGCTTCTTCACCTCGGCCTCGGTGTCCTCCGCTGCGCGGGCGACGTCTTCGACGGCATCCTTGCCGGTCGCGATCACCGAGTCGAGCTTCTGACCCGGGGTGCCGGATCCGCCCACGGACTGGACGACCTTGACGGCCCCGTTCCACAGCGCGCCCGGAACGGCCGCGGCCTGAGACTTCGCGAAGGTCTTGACCTTGTCGACCTGGTCCTGCACAGGGTCGAGGTTCCACACCTTCAGCCACTGCTTCTTGATCTGCTCATAGCGCTCGCGCCCGGCGCGCGTACCGAGGACGTATCCGGCGCCGAGTCCGACGACGAGTCCGATCTTCCCCTTCATAGGGTGCTCCTCACGTTGTTCCGGTCGAGCCGCAGGCTTCGATCCCCGCCGGCCAGATACCAGCGTAACCCTGTATGCCGATTTCGGCATCAATTCTTGATGGGGGTTGACACACGCCGCCATTCAGTCCCAGATCAGGGCGCGGCGCAGCCGGTCGGCCTCGTCCTTGGCATCCGGGATGACCTGGGCGAGCCCCGTTCCGGCCACCCACGCCCCCACGACAGCAAGACCTGGGACCGCCCGCACGGCGGCACGCGCGGCAGCACGTCGTTCGCCCACTCCGATGATCGACGCCGGCTGCGACTGCACGAAGCGGGAGCGGTGCGCGGCGACGAGCGCGGTCCGCGGAATGGTCGCACCGAGGAGCGCGGATGCCTCGCTCAGCGCGAGCACCGCGGCAGCCTCGTCGTCCAGGGTGGCGGTCGCCGGCGGCTCGCCCTGCGCGCCGAAGGAGACCCGCACGAGGTGACGCACGCCTGCGGCCTCGCGCAGCCAGCCCCATTTCGCGGTCGAATGCGTGAGCGCCTTGGCCGTGTGGCTGCCGGGAACCGTGAGCACGCCGGTGCCGCGCGGCGCGGCGTCGAGCGCCGGCGCGTCGAGCAGCAGGGTGACGATCTCGATCTCCGGCGCCGACGATGCGGCCGCCGAGGCGGCGAGTCCGGGCACGAGAGGATCGAGGAGCCGTCGCGCGATGGCCTCGTCGGTGGCGAGGATGACGGCGTCGGCCTCGATCTCCTCGGTCAGTACCACCGCCTCAGCGAGCTCATCGTCGGTGGCGACGTCGGCTGTGTCATCCGGCTCCACATCTGCCTCGACCAGCCACGCCTCCCCCGCTCGGGAGACCGACCGCGCGCGCGCATTCGTGCGCACGATCGCGCCGAGACGCAGCAGCTCGGCTTCCAGCGCATCGACGAGCACCGACATGCCGCCCTCGATGCCCTCCACGGCAGCTCCCGGCGCCTTGGCCGCGCGTGCCGCGCCCTCGTCGCGCAGCACCTGCACCGCGCCTGCCAGTGAGCCGGCGCGGGTGAGAGCGGCGTTGAGCCCAGGAGCTGCGACGTCGACATCGACATCTTCGGGCGATGCGGAGTAGACCCCGGTGGTCACCGGGGCGACCAGTCGATCGCGCACCTTCATGCCCATCCGGGACGAGACGAGCCTGCCGAGGCTGTGCTGGTGGCCGATCGTCAGCGGGGGGCGCACGCGGTCGAGGTAGGCCCGCCAGGCGCCCGACCAGCCGATGATGCGGCGCACGTCGTCCTGGAACGGGTTCGCCGGGATGCCGAGAATGCCGCCGACGGGCAGTGGCGCGGCCCCCACGCCGGGGATTCCGGCCAGCCAGGCCCCACCGGCGGTGGGTGCCACGATCCGATCCGCAAGACCGAGTTCGGTGAGCAGGCCGCGCACATGACCGCCCCGGGTGGCGAAGCTCTCCGCTCCGATGTCGACACGGACACCGTCGAGGTCGGTCCGGCGGATCGCTCCGCCCAGAGCATCCGCGGCTTCCAGCACGGTGACCCGCATGCCGACCTTCACGCATTCGCGGGCGGCGATCAACCCGCCTATCCCCCCGCCGATCACGACGACGCGCGTCGCGGCGGCGCGGGCTGCGATTACCTCGGGGCCGGCTGGTTCGGTCACACCGAGGCTCCGTGTCCCGACGAGTGCACCAGCTCGACGATACGAGTGAGCTGGTCGGGGTCGGTCTCCGGAGGCACGCCGTGTCCGAGGTTGAGGATGTGCGCACGAGCGGCGCGACCGCGCTCGAGCACGTCGAGCACGTGCGCCTCCAGCACCGGCCAGGGCGCGGAGAGGAGCGCGGGATCGATGTTGCCCTGCACGGTGACGTCAGGCCCGAGGATGGCTGCGGCCTCGTCGAGAGGCTGACGCCAGTCGACGCCGACACCGTCGGCGATGCCGCCGAGCCGCATGTCGCCGAGGAACGGCCCGGTGCCGACGCCGAAGTGGATCGTCGGGATGCCGATGCCGTCGAGGGCGGCCCGGGAGTGCGGCGCGACGAAGGTGCGGTAGTCGGCGTTGCTGAGGGAACCCGCCCAGGAGTCGAAGAGCTGCACGACGGATGCTCCGGCGTCGCGCTGCGCCTCGAGGAACGCCCGTGAGATCTGCGCCAGCCAGCCTGCCAGCTTGTTCCACGATGCGGGGTCGGCGTGCATCATCGCCCGCGCACGCATGTGCTCCTTCGATGGGCCGCCCTCGACGAGATAGGCGGCGAGGGTGAACGGCGCACCGGCGAAGCCGATCAGCGGAGTGTCGCCGAGCTCGGCGACCACGAGGCGCACGGCATCGGCGATCGCGGTCGCGTCCAGCGAGGCGGGGTCGATCGCGGTGATCCGATCGACGTCGGCCGCGGTGCGGACCGGGTTCGCGAACACCGGACCGCGTCCCGGTTCGATGACCACGTCGACGCCGGCGAGGCGCAGTGGGATGACGATGTCACTGAAGAACACAGCCGCGTCCACCCCATGACGGCGAACCGGCTGCAGCGTGATCTCGGCGGCGAGGTCCGGCGTGAGGCAGGCGTCCAGCATCCGCGTCCCGACCCGCAGTTCCCGGTATTCGGGCAGCGACCGGCCCGCCTGGCGCATGAACCAGACCGGGGTCTGCGCGGGGCGATCACCGGCGAGGGCGCGCAGCAACGGCGCGTCGGAGAGAGGCATGGCACCATTCTCCCAGCCGGGCCTATGGGCGTGCTGAGGTGCATGCAAGTCTCCGGATATCGGCCCCGCCGACGCACTCGACGAGGGCCGGTACAATCGAACTGTGCTGCTCTGCGTCTCGGCGAGTCACAAGACCGCCTCCTTCGATCTGCTCGAACGTCTGAGCCGCACCCCCGATGACGTCGCTCCGACCCTGGTGAGCATGGCGCCGGTCGTGCAGGGTGCGGTCGTCCTGGCGACCTGCAACCGGTTCGAGGCGTACATCGAGATCGACGAGCCGGTCACCGCAGCCGGCGCCATCGGCGTCGAAGCCGTGCTCGAGGCCGTCGAGGCAACCACCGGCGTCGCCGCCAAGGACTTCGAGGGCGCGTACGCCGTGCATTCCGGCAGGCGCGTCGCCGAACACTTGTTCTCCGTCGCCGCCGGCCTCGAATCCGTGGTCTCCGGCGAGGGCGAGATCGCCGGGCAGGTGCGGCGCGCGTTGAAGACGGCGCGCACGGACGGCACCACCTCGCCCGAGCTCGAACGGCTCTTCCAACGGGCGAGCCAGGCGCAGCGCAAGGTCAAGAACGTCACCGCGCTCGGCCGCGCCGGCCGTTCACTGGTACGACTCGCGCTCGAGCTCGCCGACAGCCGCATCGCCGACTGGTCCGCCGAGCGTGTGCTGCTCGTCGGCACCGGCGCCTACGCGGCCGTCACCCTCGCCACGCTCCGTGAGCGCGGCGCCGTGAACATCTCGGTCTTCTCGCCGTCCGGCCGCGAAGCGGCGTTCGCCGCGAAGCACGGCATCCGCCCGATCACCGCCGACGAATACGCGTACACCGCGTCGCGCTCGAGCCTGCTGATCACCTGCACCACGGCGACCGAGCCCGTCCTCGGACCCGAGCACCTGAGCGCTCCCCTCGGGATCGCGCCGGCGGGATGCCCGGTCGGCGATCACAACCGCCTCATCATCGACCTCGGCATGCCGCGCAACGTCGACCCCGCGGTCGCGCACCTCGCGGCAACGGCTCTCCTCGATCTGGAGACCATCCGGCTGCACGCACCTCTTGAGGAACTGCAGGCGACGGATGCCGCGCGCAGCGTCGTCCGCGATGCCGCCGACACCTTCCACGTCGTGGGTGCACGACAGAGTGTGACCCCCTCGATCGTCGCGCTGCGCACGCACATCTTCGGGCTCCTCGAGAACGAGATCGGGCGGGCCCGCGCCCGCGGCGACGAGGACGGACGCATCGAGCAGTCCCTGCGTCACCTCGCCGGCGTTCTCCTGCACGCACCGACCACGCGTGCGCACGAACTCGCCGCCACCGGTCGTGCCGACGACTTCGCGGCCGCCCTCGAGACGCTGTACGGGATCGCGCCCGAGGCAGACGCCGCCGCGGCATCAGAATCCGCCTGAAGCCCGCATCCCGCGGCGACGTGGTCGGTGCGAGACTGGTCGCATGGCCCTTCACATCACCGGAGACACCGCCGCCGACGCGCTCCTCACCGACAATCCGCTCGCGCTTCTGGTGGGGATGCTCCTCGACCAGCAGGTGCCGATGGAGACGGCGTTCGCCGGACCTCTGAAGATCGAACAGCGGACCGGGGCGGCCGACGCCGCCACCATCGCCCGGATGAATCCCGACGAGTTCCTCGAGGCGTTCAAGCAGACGCCAGCCGTGCATCGCTTCCCCGGTTCCATGGCGGCCCGAGTGCAGACGCTCTGTCAGGAACTCGTTGACCAGTGGGGCGGTGACGCCTCCGCGCTGTGGACCGAGGGCGACCCGAGCGGCGCCGAGGTGTTGAAGCGGCTCAAGACACTCCCCGGTTTCGGCGAGCAGAAGGCGAAGATCTTCCTCGCGCTGCTGGGCAAGCAGTACGGCTTCACCGGTGAGGGCTGGCGCGAGGCGGCCGCACCCTACGGCGAAGAAGGCTCATTCCGCAGCGTCGCAGACATCGTCTCGCCGGAGTCGCTCACGCAGGTGCGCGAGCACAAGAAGGCCATGAAGGCCGCAGCCAAGGCCGCGAAATGAAGCCGACCGGTGACGATGTCGCGGCTCTGATCGCGCGGTCGACGCCGGAGAAGCGCCGGCGGGATGCCGAGACGCTGACCGCGCTGATGCAGGAGGTCTCCGGCCGCGAGCCCGTGGTCTGGGGCACGATCATCGGCTTCGGATCGTGCCACTACCGTTACCCGACCGGCACCGAAGGTGACACCGGCCTGATCGGCTTCGCACCCCGCAAGGCTGCGACCACGGTGTATCTGCTCGACGGGGTTGATGCTCACGCGGCAGCGATCGCGAAGCTCGGCCCGCACACGGCTGGCGCCGGCTGCCTCTACATCAAAGACCTCGAGGAGATCGACCTCGAGGTGCTCCGCGGCATCCTGGAGCGATCCCTCGCCTGGGCGGAATCCGGTGGCACCGAGGGCATGCAGATCGAGGTGCGCAGCTGAGCGCCGTGACGGTGCGCGAGGCCACCGAGAATGACTGGCCGCACATCTGGCCGATCTTCCGCGAGGTCGTCCGGGAGCAGACGACCTTCGCCTACGACCCCGGGATGAGCGAGGACGAAGCGCGCCGGACGTGGTTGCGCGGCGAGCCCGCCCGCACCGTTGTCGCCGTCGCGGACGACCAGGTGCTCGGAACAGCGAACATGTACCCGAATCGCGCAGGGCCCGGATCGCACGTGGCATCGGCGAGCTTCATGGTGGACTCCGCCGCGAGAGGGCGCCGCGTGGGCCGCACCCTCGTGGAGGACATGATCGCCTGGGCGCGCCGCCGCGGTTTCGTAGCGGTCCAGTTCAACGCCGTGGTGGAGACGAACACGGCCGCCGTTCAGTTGTACGAGAACCTCGGCTTCCGCACGATCGGCATCGCGCCGGGCGCGTTCCGGCATCCGTCCGAAGGCGATGTGGGCCTGCGGATCATGTGGCTCGATCTGCGCGAGAACTGACGCCTGCAACCTGACACCGAGACCCCCGTTCAGCGCCGAGACCCCCTCGTACAGACGTCTGTACGAGGGGGTCTCGGCGGTATCAGGGGGTTTCGGCACTGAGGCGACGGGCTCAGCGCAGCCCGGCGAAGAACGCCCGGATGTCGCCGACGAGCACGTCGGGCCGCTCCAGTGCGGCGAAGTGCCCGCCCTCGTCGAAGCGGCTCCAGTGCACGATGTTCGAGTTGTCGCGCTCGGCGAAGACCCGGATCGTCTGGAAGTCGTCCTTGAAGACGGCCACACCGGTCGGCGCGGCGTTGATCTGCGGAGCAGCGTCCTCCCCGCCGTCAGCCCGAGCGTTCTCCAGGTAGCTGCGGCTCATGCCAGAGGCGGCGTTGGCGAACCAGTTCACGCTCACCTCGAGCAGGATCTTGTCGAGCGAGACCAGCGAGGTGCCGTTGCCGAAGTTGTTGAACAGCTCGCTGTAAGCGAGAAGCCCGATCGGCGAGTCGCTGATGCCGACCGACACGGTCTGCGGACGGGACGAGTTCATCGTGTTGTAGCCACCGACTGACTGGAACCACTGCATGTGCTCGAGACCGGCGTAGTCCGCGGGCTCCAGCTTCTCGAACTCGGCAGGGTCGCCGGAGGGGAACGAGAACAGCTGCATCACGTGCAGACCGAGGAAGCCTGCAGGGTTGAGCAGACCGAGCTCGCGGGCGACCATCGCGCCGTTGTCAGAGCCGTGGATGCCGTAGCTGTCGTAGCCGAGGCCGCGCATCAGCTCGTCGTACGCGGCGGCTACCCGTGCCGTGGTCCAGCCGGCAGAGGCGAGCGGCTGCGAGTAGCCGTAGCCCGGAGCATCCGGGATCACGACATCGAACGCGTCTTCTGCGCGGCCGCCGTGCGCCACCGGGTCGACGAGCTGGTCGATCATGTCGAGGTAGTCGATCGACGAACCCGGGTAGGTGTGCGCGAGCAGCAGCGGAGTCGCGCCCTCGTGCGCCGAACGCACGTGGATGAAGTGGATGCTCTGACCGTCGATCTCGGTGGTGAAATGCGGCACCGCGTTGATCCGTGCCTCGGCGGCGGCCCAGTCGAAGGAGCGCCACGCGTCGATGGCTTCGCGGAGGTACGAGTTCGGCGTGCCGGCATCCCAGTCGTCGACCGGCGACGGCTGGGGCAGGCGGGTACGGGCGAGTCGGTCCTGGAGGTCGGCGACCTCGGCAGCGGAGACGGAGACGGAGAAGGGGCGGAAGGTGAGGTTGATGTTGTTCATGTCTACGACGATATGAGCCTAATAGGCGGGATATCTTCCTAATAGAAAAGAGAATCTCATCCGATTTCCGGAGGCCGTCGAGCCTCCGAATCGGATGGGGGTGGTGGCACGAGGCGCAGCCGTGCAGACTGGGGCGATGGCTTGGATGGATATCGACAGGACCATACGCGGCGCATGCCGACGTGATGACCCCTGACGCGGGAGGGCGGGCGGCTTGTCGACGCCGTCCCGCCGACAGCCCTTGTTCTGCTCGGCATCCTCAGCGTCCAGCTGGGGTCTGCCCTCGCTAAAGGGTTGTTCGAGACCGTAGGGAGCTTCGGCACCGTCGCCCTGCGGTTGTTCTTCGCGGCTATCGTGCTGGTCGTGCTGTGGCGCCCTCCTCTGCGCATGAATCGTCGCGCCTGGGCGATCGTGCTGGCGTACGGCGTGATCCTCGGCCTGATGAACCTGTTCTTCTATCTGGCCCTGAATCTCATACCGCTGGGAATCGCGGTGACCATCGAGTTCCTGGGGCCGCTCGCCGTCGCTCTCGCCGGTTCCAGACGATGGTCGGATGCCTTCTGGGCGCTCCTGGCGACCGGTGGTGTCGTGCTGCTCATGGGAGGTGTCGGCGACCTCGAGCTCGCCGGCGTGCTGTTCGCGCTGGGAGCGGGAGTGTGCTGGTCGCTCTACATTCTGGTCAGCGCGGCTCTGGGTCGTCACACCCACGAAGGCAACGGCCTCGCTCTCGGGGCGGTCGTCGCCGCGTGCGTGGCGTTTCCCGTCGGCGTCGCCGAGAGCGGGCTCGCCTTGATCCAGCCGTGGGTACTGGCGGCCGGAGTCGGGGTGGCGCTGTTGTCTTCGGTGATTCCGTCATCATTCGACCTGGAGGCCCTTCGGCGGATGCCGCCTCGGGTCTTCGGCATCCTGATGAGTCTCGAGCCCGCGATGGCGGCGGTGATCGGCCTCGTGGTGCTGCAGGAGGCGTTGCTCTGGTCGCAATGGCTGGCTGTGGCGTGCGTCGTCATCGCCTCCATCGGCGCGGCGCGCAGTGCACGCCCGGCCGCCCCGAAGACATCGCCCGACGGATGACGTGGCGGATCGTGAGCGCGCCCGGTGGATACGCTCCTCTAGTACACGTTTCCCGGGAGGAAACCATGGCCGATCCGACCGCACGCCTGCTGGCACTGCTGTCCCTGCTGCAGGCCGGCCCTGAGCGCTCAGGGCGCGAACTGTCCGAGCGTCTCGGGGTCTCGACACGCACAGTACGGCACGACATCGACCGGCTCCGCGAGTTGGGATATCCCGTCGACGCGACGCGCGGCGCGATCGGCGGTTACCGCCTCGGCGCCGGCGGAAAGCTGCCTCCGCTGCTGCTCGATGACGAGGAAGCGGTCGCCGTCACCGTGGGACTCCGCGCCGCCGCCGGCATCGCCGGGGTCGCGGAGTCGGGCGCCAGGGCGCTCGCAAAGCTCGAGCAGGTACTGCCATCGCACCTGCGTCCGACGGTCGAGGCTCTCCGATCGAGCGTCGACCGCGCCCCGGAGAACAACGACACCGATGCTCCGGATCCCGAAGTCGATGCCGCAGTCCTGCAGGCCGTCGCGAATGCCATCCGCAACCAGGAATGGCTGCGCTTCGACTACGAGGGACGGCCCGTACTGGTCGAGCCGTACCGGCTCCTCACCTGGCACCGGCGCTGGTACCTGGTGGCTCGCGACCCCCAGACCGCAGAATGGGGAACGCACCGAGTCGACTGGATGGAACTGCGGATGGCGACCCACCGCCGGTTCGAACCGCAACCACTCCCCGGTGGCGACTACACGGCGTTCGCCATGCGGACCATTGCCGTGAGCGGCTGGGTCGTGCACGCCCGCTTGCGCATCGACGCTCCAGCCCAGGCCGTGCTCGACCGGATCCACGCGGCAGTCGGAGTGGTGGAACCGATCGACGACGACCACTGCATCCTGGTCACCGGAGCCGACAGCCTCGACACGGTCGCCGCCTACATCGGGATGCTGATGATGGACTTCACCGTCGAGTCACCGGCCGAGCTGATTCCAAGGCTCCAGTTGTTGTCGGAGAGATACAGCCGCGCCGTGGCCGGCTCAGCGGGCACGACCTAGTATTTCGTTAGGCGATACCGGGGGAGGCCGAGATGCGCAGGATGATGACGTCCGCTGCGGTCGTGGCACTGGCGGTGGGGCTGCTGACCGGCTGCACCAGCGGGCCGAACCAGGAAGCGGTGAAAGCGGCGGCGGAGTACAGCGAAGAGCTCACCGCGTGGGCGGAAGAGCTCACGGCGGCTACGGCGAAGGCCAGGACCGGCACCAGCGAAGAGTGGGCCGCCCTGCCCGACGGAGTGGAGGAACTTCCGTTTGCGGAGGTCGGGATCGGCGAAGCCCTGAAGAACGCACCCGCGCTGAAAGAGTTCGACAAAGGGGCCGTGGAGAACACGCCGACATATCTCGCCGCCGCAGCCGTCGAGGAGCAGGTGGGGGTGATCGTCGAGGAGCTCGCCGGTTTGGAGCCGGAGTCGCTCCTGACGCTGCGCCTCGCTTCTTTCCACAGCTACTGGCCGCTGGCCGACCTCTACTACAACACCCTCGGCGGGCCCGCTGCCGACCGGGTCAACGCGTCGACGGACTCCCTGGACTACGTGTCAGACGACCCGGCGAAGTACTACGAGATCAACAGAACGGCTGGCGCGGCGTTCGCCGAGGAACGGCTCGACCTCCTCGGCGTCGCGGTCACGGCCCTCGAAGGTGTGGCTCTGGGCGACGAGGAGACCAAGATCATCCCCGAGTCCGCGCTCGGAGTATCCGTCGGCGCGTTCATCCTCGATTGGCTGCACGAGGAGGAGGCGTTCCAGAAGGATGCTGTCGAGGAACTCGAATCGTGGAAGGCGATCGGAGACCCGTACAACTCGTACTGGAACTACGGCAATCTGAACTCGGTCTTCGAGGCTCCACTTCAGTACGCGTCCTCGCTCCGCCCGGCATTCGCCGCGCAGGTCGCCGACCTGTCCGCCACCCTGGCCGATGCGACGAAGGCCTCGCCGGCCCCGAGCGCTCCCCCGGATCTCGCATCAATCGGCGATCCGTACCGGCAGGCACTGATCGACGGGTACCTCCCCTGGGGCGACCCCGCCGAAACCCAGGAGCGCACCGCTGATCGACTCTGGCTGCTGTGGCGCATCCGCGAACTCGAGAGCACACCGGATGCCGCGTACGCACAGGCGCGCTCCGCCGTGCTCGAGGAGTTCAACCGCAGCATCGAGGAGGGCGAAGGCGAGGACTTCCGCCCCGGAGCGACCCGGATGCTGCTGGTCGTCGAGGAGTACACCGGTGCGTTCGAACCGGGGTTCGACGCCGCCGAGAACGAACGGACGCTCGCGCTGCTGAAGGAGATCGTCGCCTACGGCGAGCGCATTCGCACCTACCCGCTGCTCCCCGAGGTCGCCGCAGACTTCGATGCACTGCTCGCGCTCCTCGCCGAGGCGAACGAAGACGTCGCCGACGCCCTCGAAGCCAATCCGGACGAGGACGATCAGTACGACGCTCTCGCCGACCTCTCCGACGAATATGCGGACAAGATCTTCGAGACCGTCTCACCGTCGGCGGGGATGCTGGACGACGACGCCCAGGTGCAGGCGCTCATCGCCGACGCCGTCGCAGCGACTGCGCCGGGCGCGGCATCCGCCTCGCCGAGCCCTGCTCCCTCGCCCTGACCGGCGCGGGCGCCCGTTCAGGCGCCCTTGAGGCGTTCCGCGAGGTACTCGTGCAGGTCGTCGATCGAGATGCGCTCCTGCGCCATCGTGTCGCGGTCGCGCACGGTGACGGCCCGGTCATCGAGCGAGTCGAAGTCGACCGTGACGCAGAACGGCGTGCCGATCTCATCCTGACGACGGTAACGGCGTCCGATGGCACCCGCGTCATCGAAGTCGATCGCCCAGCGGCCACGGAGTCCGTCGGCGACCTCGCGGGCCAGCGGTGACAGCTTCTCGTTGCGCGACAGCGGAAGCACGGCGACCTTCACCGGCGCGATCCGCGGGTCGAGCTTGAGCACCGTGCGGATATCGGTGCCGCCCTTGGCGTTCGGCACCTCTTCCTCGCGGTAGGCGTCGACGAGGAACGCCATCATCGAGCGGGTGAGGCCGAACGACGGCTCGATCACGTACGGCGTGTAACGCTCGCCGGATGCCTGATCGAAGTACGACAGGCTCTGGCCGGACGCCTCGGCGTGGCTGGAGAGGTCGTAGTCGGTGCGGTTGGCGACGCCCATCAGCTCGCCCCACTCCTTGCCGGGGAAGCCGAAGCGGTATTCGAAGTCGATCGTGCCGGCAGAGTAGTGCGCCCGCTCGTGCTCGGGGACGTCGAACTGGCGCATGTTCTCGGGGTTGATGCCGAGATCGATGAACCACGCCCAGCAGACCTCGACCCAGTGCTCGAACCACTCCTGCGCCTCGGCGGGCGGGGTGAAGTACTCGATCTCCATCTGCTCGAACTCGCGGGTGCGGAAGATGAAGTTGCCGGGGGTGATCTCGTTGCGGAAGGCCTTGCCGACCTGGCCGATGCCGAACGGCGGCTTCTTGCGGCTCGCGGTGAGCACGTTGGCGAAGTTCACGAAGATGCCCTGCGCCGTCTCGGGGCGCAGGAAGTACAGGCCCGATTCGTCGTCGACGACGCCGAGGTAGGTCTTCACCAGGCCGGAGAACGCCTTCGGCTCGGTGTACTGCCCCTTGTTGCCGCAGTTCGGGCAGGGGATGTCGGCGAGGCCGTTCTCGGCCTTGCGGCCCTTGCGTGCCTCGAAGTCCTCGATGAGGTTGTCGGCGCGGAAGCGTTTGTGGCAGCTGAGGCACTCCACGAGCGGGTCGGTGAAGGTCGCGACGTGACCGGATGCCTCCCACACGCGCTTGGGGAGGATGATCGAGGAGTCGAGGCCGACCATGTCACCGCGACCGCGGACGAAGGACTGCCACCACTGCCGGCGGATGTTCTCCTTGAGCTCGGTGCCGAGGGGGCCGTAGTCCCAGGCTGAACGCGAACCGCCGTAGATCTCACCCGCTTGGAACACGAACCCGCGGTGGCGGGCGAGGGCGATGACCTTGTCGAGGCGGGACTGTTCGGCCATGGTGGCTCCAATGGTCGGATGCTGCGGGGAAATACCCGTGATCACGGGCATCCCCGATTCTATCCGCGACAGCGGAAACGCAACGCCCTCACTCTGTGAACAGGTAACCGCGCTCGACGTCGAATCCGGCGATGCGCAGGCCACGGCCGAGCAGCTCCTCCATCTCGGAGCGCAGCCGCAGCCGCCACTCGTGGGCGGCATCCGGGTCGGTGGCACGCATGGATTCGACGTCTGCGGGGATCTCCAGTGTGGCGACGACGCTGTCGGGCGCCGGCGGCTTCGCGATGTCCGCCAGCCCCCACGCGACGTCGAGCCGGTCGCTCTCGTCTCCGGCATCACCGCCACCGAAGATGCCGTAGCGGTTCACGGCGTAGCCGGTGACGCGGGCGCCGAGCACCGTCAGGAAGAAGTGCGCGTTGCGCGCGACGAGCGGATCGAACGTCCAGGTGATGCGGCCGACGTCGCGCGAGAAGGCCCACTGGCGCTGGTGCTCCTTGAGCTCGCGCCCCCAGCCTCGGCCGCGGTATTCCGGCAGCAGGGCCGTGATGTGCGAGTGCATCGCGCGGTTGCCCGGTTCGCCGAAGAACGCGATCGATGCACCGACCATGCGCGCATCATCACCGTCACCGTCGAACAGTCCGACGACATAGTTGCCGGACTGCTGCAGCGCCCGCAGCGTGCCGGCGTCGATGACGCGCTCCCGGCCCCGGATGGAATCCAGCAGCCCTTGGGCGTCGATGATGAGTTCAACGGTGTCGAGATCGCGGATGGTTCGCACCCACCCAGGCTATCCGAGCGGGCGTACGGTGGTGGCATGCCTTCATCGAAAGCCGGGTCGCCGCAGACCTCGGAAGACACCCGCTTCTTCGGTCAGCCCTGGGCCCTGGTGCACGTGTTCGGGGTCGAGATGTGGGAGCGGTTCAGCTTCTACGGCATGCAGGGGATCCTGCTCATCTACCTGTACTTCTCCGTCACCCAGGGCGGACTCGGGCTGCCGGAGGCGGTGGCCGGCGGCATCGTCGGCGCCTACGGGGGTTCGGTGTACCTGTCGACCATCCTCGGCGCATGGGT
This sequence comes from Microbacterium sp. LTA6, assembly GCF_045690355.1. NCBI lineage: Bacteria > Bacillati > Actinomycetota > Actinomycetes > Micrococcales > Microbacteriaceae > Microbacterium > Microbacterium sp. LTA6. The sequence goes on along the minus strand of NZ_CP147855.1, from coordinate 1,636,882 downwards.
CGCAGACCGCCTTCTCGGCTCCGAGCGCGTTCTGTTCCTCAGCGCGATCGTCATCGTCGCCGGGCACATCGCTCTCGCCGTTCTTCCCGGATTCATCGGGGTCGGCGTCGGACTCGTCCTCGTCGCCCTCGGCTCCGGAGGGCTCAAGGCGAACGCGACCTCGGTCGTGGGGAGCCTGTACGGCCCGGAGGATACGCGTCGCGATGCCGGCTTCTCGCTGTTCTACCTCGGCATCAACCTCGGTGCCTTCATGGGTCCGATCCTCACTGGACTTCTGCAGTCCTCGCTCGGCTTCCACTTCGGCTTCGGGCTCGCCGCGATCGGGATGACCCTGGGGCTCGTGCAGTACTCCTTCGGCAGGAAGGCACTGCCGGAGGCGGCGAGGCAGGTGCCGAACCCGCTTCCCGCCGCGCGCTACCCGCTCATCGCGATCATCGCCGTAGCCGGGATCGCGCTGATCGTCCTCCTGGTGCTGCTGGGCGTGATCCGCGCCGACAACCTCGCGACCATCGTGATCCTCGGCACCCTGGCGGCCACCATCGCCTACTTCGCGGTGATCCTCAGCAGCCGGCGCATCGATGCGACCGAACGCTCGCGGGTCTGGGCGTTCCTGCCGCTGTTCGTCACGAGCGTGGCCTTCTGGTCGCTGTACCAGCAGCAGTTCACGGTGCTCACCGTCTACTCCGACAAGCAGCTCGACCGGAACCTGTTCGGCTGGGAGATGCCGGTCTCGTGGGTGCAGTCGATCAACCCGGTTTTCATCATCGTGCTCTCCGGCGTCTTCGCCGCGATCTGGACACGTCTCGGCACGCGTCAGCCCGCGACACCGGTGAAGTTCGCCCTCGGCACGATCATCATGGGTGCGGCGTTCCTGCTGTTCCTGCCGTTCGCCGGAGGCGGTGCGAACTCGACGCCGCTGCTCGCCATCGTCGGCATCCTGTTGGTCTTCACGATCGCCGAGCTGCTGATCTCGCCGGTCGGCCTCTCCGTGGCGACCAAGCTCGCACCGGCAGCGTTCCGCACGCAGATGGTCGCCCTGTTCTTCCTGTCGATCGCACTCGGCACCGCGATCTCGGGGTGGCTCGTGCAGTTCTACGACCCGAAGAACGAGGTGCCGTACTTCTCGATCCTCGGCGGCATCGCGATCGTCGTCGGCGCGGGACTTCTCGTGTCGGTGAAACCCGTGCTCGCGCTCATGAAGGGCGTGCGCTGAGACTCGCCGTCAACGCGAGATCGTGAACGCGTCCGGATCGCCGTCACGTGGCGGGCGCAGCCGATCCGGAATCGGCCACGGCAGCACGAACTGCTGCGTGGGCGGCCGTGTGACATCGCCGAAGTCGTCGACCTTCACCACGATGCGCCCGGGCGCACCGTCGTCGTCGGGTGTCACCTCGACGATGCGCACGCGCAACGGACGCTCGCTCTCCCCCTCCAGCATCCAGGCGTCGGCGAGCCATGCGATGCCGTGCTCCTCGAGCGCCGCCTCGGCATCCAGCCACTCGGTCGCCGCCGAAGCCGGGCGCCCGAGCACGTCGACCGCCGCCCAGTCGTCGCCCTTCGGATGGATCCACCCGAGCAGTTCGCCGTCATCACGGCGGTGCGGGGTCCAGTCTGCGCGGGTCATCTCACGAGCCTAATCGGGGCACGCGAGCGGATCTCAGTGCGTGTACTCCATGAGCTCGACACCGAGCACTCGGAACGCGTCGTGGGCGCGCAGGCGGTGCGTGATCGAGAGATCGTCGAAGCAGACGATCAGCGTGTAGGCGACGCCGGAGCGGGGGCCCGCGAGCACACCCGATTCCGCCCGTACCCCGCGGTCACGCCCGGTCTTGTTGATGAACAACAGGCCGTGCGCGTCGTGATCATGGGCGAACGGATCAAGGCCCGTGGATGCCGCGACGAGACTGAGATCCTGATTCAGGCTCAGCCATTCCGACACCTGTGCGCTGACCGCCGCGTCGACGACTGCCGAGTTGACCAGGGCGGAGAACAGGCCGGAGATCTCCCGCGCCGAACCCACCGCCACCTGCGGGGCGTCGTCGGGGCCGCGTTTGTCGCGGAAGCGGTCGAGCAGCGCCGTGCTGACGAGCCCGAGGGCATCACTGCGCTCACGCACTCGTTCGTGACCGACGCGTTGCAACAGCGCGTTCACGGCGATCGGGTCGCCGGCGGTCGCCGCGAGAACAGCCAGATCGGAGAGCGGCAGCGCCGGTGCACGCAGATGACGCCACAACCCGGACGAGGACACCGGATCGACCGAGTTCCGCTCGATGATCTCGAGGGGATCCAGCGACCCGCTCTCGAAGCCCGCCGCGACCTCGATCAGCAGCGGCACCACGCCCAGACCGGCGATCGGCATCGTGACGTGGTCGTCACCGGAGAGGACCGGATCGCCGCTGTCGAGATCGACGACGTGGACGGAGACCTGGGCGCCGGCATCCGCCAGCATCTCGAGCGCACGCAGCGTCGATGTGAACGACCGGCGGCCGATGGCGGCACGACGCGGCAGACGCCTGCTGGTCCGCTGGGAACGGCGCAGCATGGCGTGCGAAGGCTCGGGGGGAGTGCCCACGCGTGATCCTTACCGAGGGGGGTGGATAGCGGGATACCGCGGGGCTCATCCCCCGGCGGCACGGCTATCGTAACCCCCACCGGGTGAGGAACCTTCACGAACTCAGGAGATGGTCACCAGATCGTCACACGCGAGCTCTGCGGAAGCCACAGCGCGTCGGACTCGGCCACGTCGAAGGCCTCGTAGAACGCGCCGATGTTGCGCACGATCTGGTTGCAACGGAACTCGTTCGGCGAGTGCGGGTCGATGGTCAGCAACCGCAGCGTCTCGGCGTCACGGCTCTTCTGCTGCCACACCTGCGCCCACGACAGCAGCAGGCGCTGCACACCGGTCAGCCCGTCGATCACCGGAGCTTCTCCCCCGTCGAGGGAGAGCTCGTACGCCTTCAGGGCGATCCCGAGCCCACCCAGGTCGCCGATGTTCTCACCGATGGTCAGCGCCCCGTTGACGTGGTGCTCGGCGTCCAGACCCAGCGGAACGAGCGCGTCGTACTGCGCGATGAGGGCCTTCGTGCGCTCTTCGAATGCCGAGCGGTCGGCGTCCGTCCACCAGTCCTCGAGCTTGCCGGCACCGTCGTAGCGGCTGCCCTGATCATCGAAGCCGTGGCCGATCTCGTGGCCGATGACGGCACCGATGCCACCGTAGTTCGCGGCCGCATCACGCGCGGCGTCGAAGAACGGGTACTGCAGGATCGCCGCCGGGAACACGATCTCGTTCATCGACGGGTTGTAGTACGCGTTGACCATCTGCGGCGGCATGTGCCACTCGGTGCGGTCGATGGGCTTGCCCACCTTGTCGACGTGACGGTCGTGCTCGAACACCGCGGCGCGACGCACGTTGCCGAACAGGTCGGCGCGGTCGATGTCGAGCGTCGAGTAGTCGCGCCACACATCGGGGTGGCCGATCTTCGGGGTGAAGGCATCGAGCTTGGCGAGCGCGCGCTCGCGCGTCTCCGGGCTCATCCACTCGAGGTCGGTGATGCTCTGCCGGTACGCCTCGATGAGGTTCGCGACGAGCTCGTCCATCGCTGCCTTCGCCGTCGGCGGATAGTGGCGCTCGACGTAGACCTTGCCGATCGCCTCACCCAGGGCACCCTCGGTGAACGAGACGCCGCGCTTCCAGCGCTCGCGGATCGTCGGGACTCCGGAGAGCTCGGTGCCGTAGAACGAGAAGTTCTCCTGCACGATGTCGTCGGTGAGGTAAGGGGCGGCGGCGTGCACGACCTGGGCGCGCAACCAGGACTTCCATGCGTCGAGGCGCTCGGCGGTCAACAGCGTGCCGAGGCCCTCGAAGAAGCTCGGCTGCGAGACGACGACCTCATCGAACGCATCGGGGTTCGAGGGGCTGACCGCCTCGCGCCACGGCGCGAGGTCGACTCCGGCGAGATCGAGGATCTCGGCCCACGTCTTCAGGTTGTAGGTCTCGACCGCATCGCGGCTGCGCACGTTGTCCCAGTGGTGGGTCGCGAGTTCGGCTTCGACGGCGATCGCGCGGTCGGCCTCGGTGACGGCATCCGCGACTCCGGCGAGCGTGAGCAGGCGCTCCAGGTGCGCGCGGTACGCGGCCCTGGTCTCTTCGAACGTGTCGAGGCGGTAGTAGCTCTCATCGGGCAGCGAGAGGCCGGACTGCACGAGAACGGGGATGTAGCGCTCGGGGTTGCCCGGGTCGCCATCGACGTACAGGCCGATCAGGTGCGCGCGGCCGTCTCGGTCGTAGGCGCCGACGGTGCGCAGGAACGCCGGGATGCTGTCGATGGCGTCGATCTCGGCGAACGTCTCCGCGAGCGGTGCGGTGCCGGCCGCGTCGATGCGCCCGGTGTCCATGAAGCTGGCGAACAGGTCGCCGATCTTGCGTGCCAGGGTGCCGGGCTCGGCTCCCTGCGACTCCTCGATGATCGTGCGGACGTCGGCCTCTGCCTGCTCGGCCAGAAGGTGGAACGAGCCCCAGCGGGCCTTGTCCCCCGGAATCTCGGTGCGATCCAGCCACGCCCCGTTGACGTAGCGGTACAGGTCGTCCTGGGGGCGGATGTCGGCGTTGAACTCTTCAGTGGCGAGGCCGGAGGTGAGCACATCTGTCATGCGTCCCAGCCTATGGCCCGAGGCGGACACGCGGCCGGACGGATGTACGGGCGAGCACCTGGCTCGGAGATGTGCGCTTCGCTCGGCCGAATTCCGAGAATCTGGCCGAGGGAAGCGCATTCACCGCGCGACGCGCCCGCGCTCGAAACAGTCAGCGACGGCGACGGATGCCGAAGCGGCGGCGAGGAGCGGGTGGGGCGGGTTCCGGGACGGATGCACGTCTGGCCGCGCGGCGCGCGGCCCAGGAAACGACTTCGGCTTCCACGTCACGGGGCGATGTGACGACCGGCGGTCCACCCTGGAGCTGCCGCCGCGCCTCGATCACCCGGCGGTTGAAGTCCTCCAGGACTTCACGTACGTCGGACTCACGGCCGAGCAGGTCGAGCTGATCGTTCAACTCGCGGTCCTCGGTGCGGAGCAGGATCGCCGGCGGGCCGAGACCGGTGAGATTCTCCCGCTCGATCTTGCGGCGGATCCACCAGTCCGGGTCTTGGTGCGTACCGAGCCCCTCGAGCGGCTTGCCCGCGCCGGGGAGATCATCGAACTCGCCTCGGCGGATCGCGAGCTGGATCGCCGTCTCGATGAAGGCCGCCTTGTTCTCGGCGTTCAGCGTCATGGACGCCGGCTGCTCCTCCTCGGCTTCCGACGTGGGATCCTCGCCGGCCTGTCGCTGCGCGCGGTAACGGGCGGCATTGTTCATGGCATCTGACACGGGCACCTCCGGCTGCGTCCGGTGTCCCTTCAGAATACGACGACGGGTCCGGCATCCGTCCGTGTCGTCCACGACCGCGGTGTCTCCACCAGCCCCTAGGCTCATCGGGTGACCACGCGCTCCTCCCTGAATCGAGAGATCCTGCGCCTCGCCGTCCCCGCGCTCGGCGCTCTGGTCGCCGAGCCGGCCTTCCTCATCGTCGACGCCGCTCTGGTCGGCCACCTCGGCACGACCCCGCTCGCCGGCCTCGGCATCGCCGGCGCCGTGCTGCAGACGATCGTCGGCCTGATGGTGTTCCTCGCGTACTCGACCACGCCGGCCGTCGCGCGGCGCTTCGGAGCCGGAAAGCCCGGGGATGCCGTCTCGGCGGGCATCGACGGGATGTGGCTGGCGCTCGGCCTCGGCGCCGTTCTGGCGATCGTCGGCGCGGTGTCGTCACCCTGGCTGGTCTCGCTCTTCGGGGCGAGCGACGCGGTCGCCGCCCAGGCGAACGCCTACCTGGTGGTGTCGATGTGGGGCCTGCCCGCGATGCTCATCGTCTTCGCCGCCACCGGCCTGCTGCGCGGCATGCAGGACACCGTGACACCCCTGTGGATCGCGGGCCTCGGCTTCGGCGCGAACGCCGTGCTGAACGTCCTGTTCATCTACGGCTTCGGGTGGGGCATCGCCGGTTCCGCGTTCGGCACCGTGGCGGCGCAATGGGGAATGGTCGCCGCCTACGTCATCGTGATCCGGCGCCTCGCCACGAAGCACAAGGCCTCGATGCGGGCGAATGGCGGCGGCATCCGCAGCTCTGCGCGCTCCGGCGGCTGGCTGTTCCTGCGCACCGTCAGTCTGCGCGTCGCGCTCCTCGTCACTGTGGGCATCGCCACCGGAATCGGCACCACGGAACTCGCCGGATGGCAGATCGTCTTCACGATCTTCTCGGCGGCGGCGTTCGCGCTGGATGCTCTCGCGATCGCTGCTCAGGCCCTCATCGGCAAGGAGCTCGGCGCCGGCGACGAGCGGCAGGTGCACCGCGTGCTGCGGCGAACCGTGGCCTGGGGCGCATGGTTCGGCGTCATCGTCGGCGCGCTGATCGCGGCGCTGTCCGGGGTGCTCGGCATCGTCTTCACCGGAGATGCGGAGATCGCCGCACTCGTCCAGCCGGCGCTTCTCGTACTGGCCGTCGCCCAGCCGATCGCGGGTGTCGTGTTCGTTCTCGACGGGGTGCTGATGGGGGCGAACGACGCCCGCTATCTCGCGATCGCGGGAGGCCTGAATCTCGTGCCGTTCCTGCCCGCGCTGTGGATCATCGCCGCGACCGGGGTCGCCGGCAGCGTCGGACTCATCTGGCTGTCCGTGGCATTCTTCGGCGTCTATCTGCTCGCACGCCTCGCGACGCTCGGCTGGCGAGTGCGCTCCGGCCGCTGGGTGACTGCCGGGAGCTGACTCAGGCGTTCTCGAGTTCCGCGATCACGATCTTCTTCATCTGCATCAGGGCCTGCATCTGCTCCGGGCGTTCCATGAGCCGGCCGAGATCGTGCGGGATCACCTGCCAGCTGACACCGAACCGGTCCTTGCACCAGCCGCACGCCTCCGACTCCGGAACGGCCGAGAGCGCGCTCCAGTAGTAGTCGATCTCGGCCTGGTCCGCGCACGTTATCACGAAGGAGACCGCCTCGTTGAAGGTGAACGCAGGGCCGCCGTCGATGCAGCCGAACGGCGCCCCATTGAGCGTGAATTCACCGTTGATCACCTTGCCGCTCATCCCCTCGAAGTGCTCGCTGAGCGCTTCATCCGGATAGGTGACGACCTGGTCGATGGAGGAGTTCGGGAAGACGGAGACGTAGTACTCCATCGCCTCCTGCGCGTTGGTCTCGAACCAGAGATACGGACGGATGGGGGTGAGATCTGCCATGACGGCCTCCTTGATCGGCACTCACGCTACGCCGGCCGCTTCGAGCTGTCGAGGGGTTTCGACGACGTCGACCGCCCGGCGATGCATGACGTAGCCCCAGGTGGACAGTCCGAGCAGCGGGCCCCAGAGCCAGAACGGGAACGTGGCCAAGAGCAGCAGAGTCTCACCGGTCGCGGGCCCCACTCCCTCGATGGCGAACTCGATCCCGGCCGCCGTGAACAGCACGCTCACCATGGTCGCGGGGATCACCGCGAGCCCCACCGGCACCGCGCGGCCACCGATACCCGCGAGGAACCGGGGAAAACGCTCGCCCCACGGCAAGATCAGGCCAAGGGTGAGCACGCCCCCGGTGAGCATCGCCAAGCCGAGCAGAAGCCCGGTGAGCCGCATCGCCGGCTCGGCGGCGAGCACCTCGGCACCGCCGCCGAGCAGCGGCCACGGCGTCAGCCATGATGCCCGCGCCACCGCGTACGGCAGCGCGCAGGCCGCGGCCACGACGGTGATCGCCACCCGGTGCCGCCGCACGCCACGTGCGAACGCACCGGGGGTCGCGGCCGCGGTGATGGCCCAGACCACGAGCCCTGCCGCCGCGATGACGTGAGCGAGCGCGATCGAGGCCAGAGGCAGCACCGACCCGAACGAGACCACGATCTTCGGCAGCAGCACGGCTGCTTCGAGGTGGAGAACGGCGTAGGCGCCCAGACCGACGAGCACGGCGGCGAGCACGAGGCCGAGCCATGGCCTGCGCAGCACGGTCAGGGTGACGAACGCGGTGACCCCGATGAGCACGGCGAGCATGAACGCGTAACCGGCGGCGGGGATCACGCCTCCCGGGGTGGTCGCCGCCAGGAGGGCGGCGACCAGAAGAGCTACGACGCGCACACCTCGAACGCGCACTCGCCTGTCGGCGGAGCGCCGGGTGGCCAGAGCGACGACCGCCACGACGACAGCGCCGAGCGCTCCACTGAGCGCGACGGCGAATTCGACCCCGCTGCCGAGACGGCCCAGCAGGCTGACGGGGAGGGTGCTGAAGAACGTGGGGATGAGCATCCGCAGCAGCGAGAGCACGGCGACCGCGGATGCTGCTGCGACTGTCGCGAGAAGGACGAGAACACGAGACCGATCTGACATGCTTCCACGCTAGGAACCCACTCGAGCGCCGCCATCCCCCGTGCGGGTCGACCTTGTCACCCGCGCGGGTGAGCCTTCACAGAGCGCAAAGGGCTGCATTTCGGCCCGAGATCGAGCCATTCGCGCCTTCTGAACCGAGTTCAGGCCCTCGGTCGCAGCACGCCGTTCTCATACGCCCAGATCACGACATGCACCCGGTCGGGCACCCCGAGCCGGGCGAGCACGGCCTTCACATGGGTCTTCACGGTGTTGACCGAGAGGAACAGGGTCCTCGCGATCTCCTCGTTCGACGCTCCGGTCGCGAGCGCGAGCGCGACGTCCTGCTCACGCGCGCTGAGCCCCGCCAGAGCGACGTCGGGGTCGACCTTCGGGCTCCCGCCGCGGACGAAGCCGATCACCGCAGCCGTCGCGCGCGGCGACAGCACCTGCTCGCCGGCGGCGACCGCGACCGCGGCATCCGCGAGCTCGGCGGCGCTCGCATCCTTGGTGAGAAAGCCGCTGGCTCCTTCCCGGATCGCGGCATACACGTATTCGTCCAGGTCGAACGTCGTCAGCACCAGAACCCGAAGACCGGGGCGGACGCGCAGCACTTCACGGGTCGCGGCGATTCCGTCGATCCCCGGCATCCGGATGTCCATCAGCACCACGTCCACGGTGTGCGCGCGGACATGCTCGATGGCCTCCTCGCCGGATCCGACCGTGGCGACCTCGGCGATCCGCTCGTCACGGGCGAGCATCACGGCGACCGCATCGCGGAACAGCTCCTGGTCGTCGACGAGCAGGACGCGGATGCTCATGATTCCCCCTTCTGCAGCGAAACGGGTAGGTCGATCCGCACGGTCCAGCCGCGCGGGGCGAGTTCCTCGGTCGCCAGCGCGCCACCGGCCTGGCGCACGCGTTCGGCGACGCCGATCAGCCCGGTCCCGGTTCCGAGCTCACCGCCGAGGTCGCCGCGTGCGGGGCCCGCCCCTCCGTCATCGGTCACCGTCGCCCGCACCCCGGTCGGCGACCACGCCAGCCGCACGTCGATGCACACGGGCGGTTCCGTGTGCCGCACCGCATTGGTGAGCGCCTCGCGCACGGCGTGATGGAGCGCCAGCGCGGCCCCGGCCCGAAGAACCGCGCGGTCGCCGACCTCGACGAAGTCGACCTCGCTGCCCGGCCGGCGCACCGCCTCGACCAGCTCGGAGAGAGAGTCGACGGTCGGCAGCGGCCGCAGCGGTGCGTCGCCGTCCGCCGCGACAACGGATCTCATGCCGCGCAGGGCTTCCCGCCCGGTGTCCACCACGATTCCCAGCGCACGTTCGCTGCGAATCGGATCGTCGTCGATCAACGCTCGTGCCACTTCAGCCTGGGCGATCATCACAGTCATCGAGTGGGCGACGATGTCGTGCAGATCGCGGTTGATCCGCATCCGCTCGTCGGCGATCGCCCGCTCGACACCCGCCTGCATCCGCTCTTCCGATTGCGTCCGGCGCAGCCGGAGCAGCCGCCCGACCGCCCACGCGGCGCTGACGGCACCGGTCAGGCCGATGAACGCACCGAAGCGCGGGCCGTCATGGAACTCCAGCTCGGTGGAGGCGATCAGCGCCGCCCCGAACACACCGCTCCCGAGCCCGAGCAGGCCGATGAGTGGTCGGCACTGCAGTGCGACCTGACCGAGCACGAGCAGGTAGACGAAACTCGACGGGAACAGCGCACCGGAGACGTCGCGCAGCCCCGGCACCAGGGCGAGTGCGCTCATGATGGCGCTCGCCCCCGCGAGTGCGGCGAGCGGGTATCGAACGGCCAGCAGGGACAGGAGATGCAGACCGGAGAACAGTCCGATCGCCAGCGCTGTCATCGGGGCGTCGGGGCGCGTCTCCGGCTGGGTGAGGACGGCGATACTCGCCGGCAGCAGTACGACCAGACCCACGAGCGCCACGAGGACATCGACGCGCAGCCAGGCGCGCCACCCGCGCGTCGACCGCGCAGCATCCGATTCCGCGTGCATCCTGCTCATGCTCTCACGCGGCCTCGAGACGCGGATCACCCGTTCGGGTGATCTCCATCGGCGTAGCGGCGGCACCACTCGTACATGATCACGGCCGCCGCAGCGCTCGCGTTGATCGAGCGGGTGGAACCGTACTGGGTGATCTCGATGTGCCCGGATGCCGCGGCGAGCGCCTCTTCGGACAACCCCGGCCCCTCCTGCCCGAACAGCAGCACGCAGCTCTGCGGCAGGTCCGCGCGATCGACGGGCACGGCGCCGTCGACGTTGTCGACGGCGATGACCGGAAGACCCTCGGCGGCCGCCCACGCGGCGAAGGTCGCGATGTCCTCGTGGTGCACGACGTGCTGATAGCGGTCGGTGACCATCGCGCCGCGCTTGTTCCAGCGGCGGCGGCCGATGATGTGCACGGTGTCGGCGAGGAACGCGTTCGCACTGCGCACGATCGAGCCGATGTTCATGTCGTGCTGCCAGTTCTCGATCGCGACGTGGAACGGATGCCGCTTCGTGTCGAGGTCGGCGACGATCGCCTCCATCCGCCAGTACCGATACCGGTCGATGACGTTGCGGGTGTCGCCGTTGGCGAGCATCTCCGGGTCGTACTGCTCGCCGTCCGGCCATTCCGAAGGTCCGCCGGGCCAGGGGCCGACGCCGTGGGTGGTGCGCTCGGGCGTCTGCTCATCCATCCCGCCAGGCTATCCGGCAGAAGCGCGGCGCCAGGTCAGTCGACGATCACGAAGAGCGTGCTCGACCAGATCACGAACCAGATCGCGCCGATCGCGATGAGCGGCAGGAGAGACATGACCCTTCTCCCCCACCCGCCTTGACGCAGTGCGAACGCGGTGACGATGAGGCAGATCGCGGATCCGATCAGCGCGGCGACGGTCACCGGCCAGCCGGTCTGCGTCTCGACCCCGCTCCTCCACTCGCAGTGGCGTCCTGCGGGCATCGCCGTGATCTCTGCGCTGCTGACTTCACGGTCGCGCGTATCGCTGCTGTCGCGGCAGGAGTCCACGACATCCGCACCGGCATCCCCGGCCTGCGAGATTGCGGCCGTCGCCACCGGGAACACGCACAGCACCGCGAGCAGCAGGAGCACCCACCAGGTCGCACTCGCTCGCTTCACCGGCATGTCGGCCTCCCCCTCGTGCGGTCACCTCTCTTGTAGCATGCGAACCTGCTGAGCGGGTGCTCCGGCTGGGCTGATCCGGGCGTGACAGGCGATTAGGCTCGACATCATGTCTGCAGAAACCGCACGCCGCTCCGTCCGGATCCTCACGTGGGCCGGGCTCGCGACCGGCGTGATCGGTGGTCTGCTCATCGCGTTCCCGAAGGCGCTGGCCTTCGGGGGCCCCTGGGTGCAACTCGCCCTCGGCATCGCGACGCTGATCCTCGCGTTCCGCGCGCGCAAGGCGGGCATCGCCGAGGTCCCGAACTTCGACGGACGCCTCTCGCTCCTCGCCGCCCTCCTCGGCTTCGCCGTGGTGTTCTTCGCGGGTCAGGTCGCCTTCGGCATCCTGATGTCCGCCGGCTCCTGAGACGGAGGCCCCAGTCGTGGAATCCCCCGCAGCGGACGACTACCTGAAGACGGTGTACGCACACACCGAATGGCAGGATGCGCCGATCACCCCGTCGGTCCTGGCGGCGAAACTCGGCATCGCACCGTCGAGCGTCACCGAGATGGTGAAGAAGCTCGCCGCCGCAGGGCTCGTCTCGCACGTGCCGTACGGGGCGGTGCGGTTGACGGATGCCGGAACCCGGCGCGCCCTCGCGATGCTGCGGCGGCACCGACTCATCGAGACCTGGCTGGTGCGCGAGTTCGGCTACGCCTGGGACGAGGTGCATGACGAGGCCGAGGTGCTCGAGCACACCATCAGCGACCGGTTGCTGGAAGGCATCGACACGCGTCTAGGCCGCCCGCGGTTCGACCCGCATGGAGATGCGATCCCGGATGCCGACGGCGACGTCGAACGCGAGCCGTTCGTGCTGCTCGCCGATGCCGCGCCGGGGCACAGCGGCCGCGTGCTCCGTGTCGACGATCGCGACCCGGCGCTGCTGCGCGCGCTGGAAGCGGCAGGAGTCACCGTCGGTGCCGAGATCGAGGTCGTGGCCGGCGGCATCGCTATCGAAGGCAACGAGATCGACGTCGACGGCGCCGCGCGCTCGGTCTGGCTCAGCACCTGAGTCACGATCGGACTCCCCTCGCCACTGCGAGGTCGATTTCGCATCTGCGCGGCGAGATTCCGGTGCACTTCTGAGCCCGCAGCGCGGTCGACGTGCACAATCGACCACTCGACGCACGCCCGTAACCCGCGCGCTCTAGGCTGTGCGCATGGCACAACGTGATGACATCGAATGCTGGCTCACCGACATGGACGGCGTGCTCGTCCATGAGAACGTCGCCATTCCCGGCGCATCCGAGCTCCTCGCCGGCTGGGAGAGCGCGGGCATCCCCTACCTCGTGCTCACCAACAACTCGATCTTCACCGCGCGCGACCTGTCGGCTCGCCTCCGCACGAGCGGCCTGCACGTGCCGGAGGATCGCATCTGGACCTCCGCGCTGGCCACGGCCGACTTCCTGCACTCCCAGCTGCCTGGCGGGTCCGCCTTCGTGATCGGCGAGGCCGGCATCCTCACGGCCCTGCACGACGCCGGATACATCATGACCGAGACCGATCCCGACTTCGTCGTGGTCGGCGAGACACGCAACTACTCGTTCGAGGCGATCACCAAGGCGATCCGCCTGATCCTCGGCGGCGCGCGCTTCATCGTCACGAACCCTGACGCCACCGGCCCGAGCGCCGACGGTCCCCTCCCCGCGACTGGCGCGATCGCCGCCCTCATCACGAAGGCGACCGGCAAGGAGCCGTACGTCGTCGGCAAGCCGAACCCGATGATGTTCCGCTCGGCACTGAACAAGATCGGCGCGCACTCGAAGCGCACCGGCATGATCGGCGACCGCATGGACACCGACGTCGTCGCCGGCATCGAGGCGGGCCTGCACACGGTGCTCGTCCTCACCGGCATCAGCGACGACGCCGAGATCCAGAAGTACCCGTTCCGCCCGGACGAGATCGTACAGTCGGTTGCCGACCTGCTTCCGCGCATCACCGAGACGATCACGACCGTAAAGACGAAGAAGTGACGCATGGGTGTTCTTGACGAAGGCGAAAGGGTCAGGGCCGCGGATGCCGACACCTGGCGCTCCTGGCTCGACGAGAACCACGCGCGCGCTGCCGGAGTGTGGCTGCTGAGCGTGCGAGGCAACAGCGCGATCGGCGTCGGTTACGAGGACGCGGTGCGTCAGGCGCTGTGCTTCGGATGGATCGACGGCCCCGTCCGCACCTTCGACGACGAGTCCGTCGGGCAGTGGTTCTCACCGCGCCGCGCGTCGAGCGGCTGGGCCGCGACCAACAAAGCGCGGCTCGCGGAGCTGGAGGCCGCGGGGCTGCTCGCGCCGGCGGGCATCCGGGCGATCGAGGTCGCGAAGGCGAACGGCGCCTGGGAGGTGCTGGACGGACCTGAGGCAGGCATCGAACCGGCCGAGTTCGCCGCCGCGCTCGATGCCGTCCCCGCCGCCCGTGCCGCGTGGGACGCGTTCCCGAAATCGGTGAAGAAGCTCGGTCTCACGCTCATCGCGACGGCGAAGCGCCCCGAGACCCGGAGCAGCCGCATCGCGAAGATCGTGGCGGATGCCGCAGAGGGGAAGCGGCCGTGACCGAACGCGACGTCTTCTTCATCGTGATGATCGCCATCAGCGCATCGGCGCTTTCGGTGTTCATCGTGCAGCTCGTGCGTTCGCGCCGCCGCCGCGACGACGACGACGGCCGATCCGGCAACTGGTGGGAAGGCCCCTGGGACGACGACACGCGCTGAGTCCGTGGGCCGGAGGAAAGACTCCCCCGACCCACGAATTGTTCATGCGTATCCGACGATCTCAGCCCCGGCCCCGGGCGGTGACGGTCACCTGCACCGTCACCTCGGTGCCGTCGGCCCGGACCACGGCAATTGTGTACTCGTCCGGCGTGGTGTTACCCGTCACCGGTACCGTGCGACTGAAGGCGCCGTCCTCGTCGGCCGTCGCGGATTTGGCCTTGCTCCGGTCGGAGCGCAACTCGATCGTCACCTTCTCGGACGGATCGAAGCCGGTGCCGGAGACCGTGATGACGCCGCCCGCACGAACCGACTCCGCGCTGACCTCGACGGCCGGCGCGGGTACCTTCCACATCGTCGGCACCAGTGGGGTGACCGTGATGCTCTCGATCGTCGCCTCGCCGCCTTCGGACCACGCCGAGATCGTGTCCGCGCCCGCCTCAGGGAAGACCTGATCGGTGATCGTCAGTTGCCCGCCCTTCGTGAACAGCTCGACCGACGCACGATCGAGGTAGAGCTCGAGGGTGATCGTGCCGTCCTCCTCGAGCGCGAGGGGGGCATCCTCGACAGACGGGAACGACGGATGGAAACCGACGTTGCCGGAGTTGGTCCGGTCGAGGAAGACGCGCTTGAGCTCGCTGTCGTAGCCGATCCTGGTCCCTGTCGAACCGTTCGAGAAGACGGTGATGCCGGCCTTCGTCGCATCGCCGGGGCGCAGCACGACGTCGACCTTCGCGACATCGCCCGACAATCCCAGCGTGGTCTCGCCGTTCACCGCGACATCGGTGAGCGACTCTGACGCCGCGGTGTCGAGCTGGCCGTCGATCTGCGCGACGACCTCCTGCTTCAGTCGAGGGCCGTCCGGCGTACTGACGAGAGTGACCTCACGAGGCAGCGACATCGAGCTGCGCCACGGCGACGTGGGAATGTCGTTGGCGTAGTCCCAGTTGTTCATCCACCCCTGCATGATCTTCGAGCCCGACGGGGTTCCGAAGTACGAGACTGCGGCGTAGTAGTCACGACCCCAGTCGAGCCAGTCGTATCCTTCCAGCGCCGTTGTGGCCGGAGCATCCGAGAACATCACCTGGTCGAACAGTACGTGCCCCCATCCAGCGCGGTTGTTGTCGACGACGCGGATCGTCGCCTCCTGTCCGTGGAACTCGTCGACGTTCCATGACGTCCAGTCGAGGTTCTCGCTGTTCGAGCCGGTGGCCGTACGCACCACCTGCCCGTCGACCATGAGGTTCACACTGGTCTCGTCGGAGCGCACCTGCGCCGGCTCGTCACCGACCACGACGTGATCGAAGGTGAGATGGCCCCACCCGCCGGTCGCCTCGTCGCGGATCTGAATCCGCGCCTGCTGGCCGTCGTACGCAGAGACATCCCAGGCCACCCAGTCCAGGGCCCCGTCGTTGCGCCCGCTCTGCGTCTGGACCACCTGACCGTCGACGACGAGCTCGGCCTGAAGGGTGCCATCGTCTCGTCGCCCTCCGCCGATCAGGAACGAGACGTAGTCGCCGTCGATGGTGAACTCCGGCGAGGTCAACGTGCCGACGTTGTCGTCACCGTTCGGTCCGCCCTCCCAGGTGTTCACCCGCTTGGCGCCGAGGTAGTAGTCGCCGCCGCTCGTCGACGGATTCCGTCCGGGATCCGTGGCGAAGTCGCCGGTGATCTCCCAACCGGCACCGGCGAGCGTCTCGCCGTCCGGGAGCTCGAAATCGAAGACCGTCCGGCCCGCGGGAGGGTTGTTCTCCAGCTGACCACCGGGGACGTGCGGATGCTTTCCGCCGCCGACGAGGAAGTTGATGTACTCGTCATCGATCGTGAACGCCGGTGACTCGAGCTGGCCGATGGCCCAGTCGCGGTCGAGGAAGCTGTTCACCAGACCCGACCCGACGAAGCCGGTCACCGGGCTCTGCCCCTCGAGCGCACCCGCAGCCGGTACGGTGCCCCACGGCCCGCCCGCCCAGTTCCCCGGCTCGTTGGAAACCGTCCACCCCTCGTAGTCGCCGTTGTCGAACCCCGCGAAGGTGGTGCCCGCCGGCGGTGCGGCCTGCCCGTCGGTGGACTCCGAGGTGAAGGCCACCCCGTCGAACTCGCCGACGAAATACTGACCGCCGCTTCCGCCGTTGACGGCACCCGGGTTGAGGTTGACGACCATGACCCATTTGGTGTTGCCGGGGTCGCCGTCGACAGGGAGCTCGAAGAGGTCTGGACATTCCCAGATGCCGCCGGTCGAATTGGCCGGGCCGAAGTCGGAGAGGTGCTCCCAGGACTTGAGGTCGGTGCTCTTGTACAGGACCACCTTGTGGTCTGTCGCCTCGACCGCGGTCATCACCCAGTACGCGCCGGCGGGCCCGTCGTACCAGAACACCTTCGGGTCGCGGAAGTTGCCGGAGTCGCGATTGAGGACCGGGTTTCCATCGTGCTTCACCCAGGTCTGGCCCTCGTCGAGGCTGTAGGCGAGCGACTGCGCCTGGATTCCCGGATGCTCGGGATGCTGCGGCGTGTACGCGGAGGTGTAGATCGCCACGAGCGGACTGGAGCCGTCAGGACCGAATCCGGCAGTGTTGTTCTCATCGACCACGATGGAGCCGGAGAAGATGTCCTCGATCGACTGACCGGCGTCGTTGAAGGTCTGCGGAATCGCCAGCGGCTGCTCCTCCCAGTGCAGCAGATCGGTCGATGTCGCATGACCCCAGCTCATGTTCCCCCAGGTGTTCCCTGCGGGATTGTGCTGGAAGAACAGATGGTATTTGCCGCCCGCATAGACCATGCCGTTCGGATCGTTCATCCAGTTCTTCTCCGGCGTGAAGTGCGCCAGCGGACGATACTGCTCGTCGCCGGGCGTCACCTCGACAGCCATCGCCGGGATCGTGCAGCTCAGCATCAGCGCTGCGCTGATCGCACCGCCGAGGATGATCTGGGCCGGCCGGCGGGATCTGATCGGTCGTGTGCGGATTGCTTCGGGCACCATGCGCGCTCCTTTGTGCGGTCCTACTGCGTCGTCGGGGAGGATCCGAAGATTGACATCGATGTCAATCGTCAACGCGAGAGCATATGCGCTCTCCGCACGAAAGCGCAACCGTGTCAGTTCACACGGGCGTCAGGGCAGCGATCGCCCGCGGGGCGCTATCTCGCCGGTGCCGCGCGGGATGAGGGTGGTCGGCACTCGCATCCGGTTCGGGGCGCTGTCGTCACCCTCGAGGCGAGCGAAGATCCGCTCCGCCGCGAGCATCCCGATCCGGTTCGGATCCTGGGCGACGACGGTGACCCCCGGCTCGACGAGGTCGGCGAGCGGAAGATCGTCGAACCCGACGAGGGCGACCGATTGCGAGAGCCCGGCGCCCCGAAGCGCATGGAGCGCGCCGATGGTGATGATGTTCTGCGCACTGAAGACCGCCGTGGGCGGGTCCGGCTGCGCAAGCAGTACGGCGAGCGCCGTCGCTGCCGCCTCGGCATCCGCCAGCTCGGTGACGATGATGTCCTCGGCGACGGGGATTCCGGCTGCGGCGAGCGCGTCGAGGTAACCGTCGCGGCGCTGGCTCGCGGTGACGAGTTCCAGGCGATCCGCGAGCAGCGCGATGCGCCGGTGCCCGTGCGCGATGAGGTGCGCCGTGCCGATCTCCGCGCCCTCCCGGTTGGCGCTGGCGACGGTGTCGAGGTCGGATTCCTCCGGCTCGCGGTCCACGTACACGACCGGCACCCCGCGATCACGGATCAACCCCAGGTACTCGGGGTGACTGACCGCCGTCGTCAGGATCAGTCCGTCGACGCGGCGCTGCAGGAATGTCCGCACGGCATCCGATTCCCGCCGGGCATCGTCATCCATGCTCGCGGCGAAGACCGCGACACCGCGTTCGGCCGCGGCATCCTCGACGGTCCGATGGATGACACCGGCGAACGGGTTGTCCACGCTGCCGACGAGCAGTCCGAGAGTGCGGGTGCGACCGTCGGCGCGGCGCAGGCTGCCTGCCTGCAGATCGACCTGGTAGTCGAGTTCCCGCACGGCATCCCACACGCGCTCGGCCATCGCCGGCGTGACGTTCGGCTCGTTGTTGATCACCCGGGAGACGGTCTTCACTCCCGCGCCCGCCAGCGCGGCTACGTCTTTCATCGTGGCTCGGCCACGCGGCGGGATGGGCGCCGACATCGATGTCACGGTTAGATCTCATTCCTCGAAAGTCACCTTGACTCTAGTTCAACCTTCGACTAGAACTACCTTTGACATCGTTGTCAACCAGGCGACGACCGCCGAGAGGAATTCAATGAAGAACATCACCCGACGCAGCCGCGTTCTTCTGGCTGCCGTTTCCACCTCCGCAGCGCTCGCGCTCACGCTGACCGGCTGCGCGGGCGGCACCAACGCCGGATCCGGCGACCAGCCCGCCGGCGACACGATCGGCGTCTCGCTGATCGTGAAGACCAACTCCAACCCGTTCTTCATCGCGATGCAGGACGGCGCCAAGGCCGCTGCTGAGAAGGACGGCGTCACGCTGACCCTCGCCGCCGGCAAAGAGGACGGCGACGAGGACACCCAGATCCAGGCCATCGAGGCGGCGATCTCCAAGGGCGACAAGGGCATCCTGATCACCCCGAACGGCCCCGCCGTGCTCGACGCGATCGAGAAGGCCCGCGACGCCGGCATCTTCGTCATCGCACTGGACACCGTGCCAGACCCCGCCGATGCCGTCGACATCACCTATGCGACCGACAACTACCTCGCCGGCCAGTACATCGGCCAGTGGACCGCCCAGAAGCTCGACGGCGCCGAAGCCGTCATCGGGCTCATCGACCTGTTCGACGACAAGGCCGTCAGCGTCGACTACAACCGCGACCAGGGCTTCCTCGACGGTCTCGGCATCGAGCTCGGTGACGATGAGGTCAACGGCGACGAGAAGCCGAGCGGCTCGTACTCCGGAGGCAAGGGGGGCGAATACACGATCGTCGGCAGCGAGGCGTCTCAGGGCGCCGAGGACGGCGGACGCACCGCGATGGAGAACCTCCTCGCCAAGAACGCCGACATCAACGTCGTCTACACGATCAACGAGCCGGCAGCATACGGCGCCTACCAGGCGCTCGAGGCCGCGGGCAAGACCAAGGACGACGTGATCATCGTCTCGATCGACGGCGGTTGCGCCGGCGTCGGCCAGGTCGAAGAAGGCATCATCGACGCCACCAGCCAGCAGTATCCGGTCGCGATGGCCGAGCTCGGTGTGAAGGCGATCGTCGAGCTGGTCAAGGACGACAAGAAGCCCGAGGTCTCTGAGGGGCTCGACTTCTTCAACACCGGCGTCAAGCTCGTCACCGACCAGCCGGTCGATGGCGTCGAATCGATCGACACCGCCGAAGCCTCCAGCATCTGCTGGGGCGGCAAGTAAGCACCTGACCTGCGGATGCCGCGGCTGAGCGATCTCGCCCGGCCGCGGCATCCCCGGACCTACTGACGGAAGTGAAACCGTGACGCAACCAGCTACATCAACCTTGGATCTCGCCGCCGAGTTCCTCGATCGGCGTACGCCGGTCGACCGACTTCGCGGGGTCCTCCACCGCTACCCCGCCATCAGCCCCGCCGTCGTTCTGGTGATCGCCGTCATCGTCTTCGGCGTGATCAACCCGCGCTTCTTCGCCGCGGCGAACCTCTCTCTCGTGCTCGACCAGGTCTCGGTCGTCGGCACGGTCGCGATCGCCCAGACGCTGATCATCCTCACAGCGGGAATCGACCTCTCGGTCGGCGCGCTGATGATCGGCACGTCGATGGTGATGGCGCAGACGGCCGCGAACAACGGCCTCCCTGCTCCCGTCGCCCTCTTCCTCGGTCTCGTCGCGGCACTCGCCGCCGGCGCGCTCAACGGCCTGCTCGTCACCCGGGTGAAGCTCCCGCCGTTCATCGCGACGCTCGGAACCTTCAACGTCTTCATCGCTCTGACCCTGCTGTACAGCGGCGGTCAGACGATCCGCAAGACCGATATGCCCGAACTGATGACCTGGACGGCCACCGCTCTTCCGCTCGGCGATGTGCGCCTCACGGTCGGCGTCATCATCATGCTCGTGCTGTACGCGATCGTCGCCTACATCCTGGGCCGCACCGCATGGGGTCGCCACGTCTACGCCGTCGGGGACGACGAAGACGCGGCCCGCCTCGCCGGCATCTCGACCAAGAAGGTGCTCCTGAGCGTCTACATCGCCGCCGGGGCCATCCTCGCGGTCGCCGCCTGGATCCAGATCGGGCGCTCGGGCGCTGCCAGCCCCAACGCGGGTGCCGATCTGAACCTCGACTCGATCACCGCCGTCGTCATCGGCGGCACCTCGCTCTTCGGCGGCCGCGGAATCATCTGGGGCACGCTGCTCGGCGCGATCATCGTCGGAGTCTTCCGCAACGGCCTCTTCCTCGCCGGGGTGGACGGTCTGTACCAGACCCTCGCCATCGGCATCCTCGTCATCGTCGCGGTCGCCATCGACCAGTGGATCAGAAAGGTAAGAAAGTGACCCAGACGGCTCAGGAATCAGCCTCGGCTCCGGCCCGCACCGGCGTCCCGGTGCTCGAGGCCAAACGCCTCGTGAAGACGTTCGGCCGCGTCGTCGGCCTCGACGGCGTGAGCCTCCAGCTGCACGCCGGCGAAGTGCTCGCCGTCATCGGCGACAACGGCGCGGGCAAGTCGACACTCATCAAGTGCCTCACCGGCGCCTACATCCCCGACGAGGGGCAGCTTCTCCTCGACGGTCAGGAAGTGCATTTCAAGGGTCCGCAGGACGCGCGAAACGCCGGCATCGAGACGGTGTACCAGAACCTCGCCGTCTCTCCGGCGCTCGACGTCGCCTCGAACCTGTTCCTCGGGCGCGAGCGTCGCAAGCCCGGCATCCTCGGCTCGGTGTTCCGCGCCCTGGACACCTCGGGGATGCGGAAGGAAGCGCGCGAACAGGTGCTGAAGCTCGGCATCTCCACCCTGCAGGACGTCACCGTCTCGGTGGAGAACCTGTCCGGTGGTCAGCGCCAGGCCGTCGCGGTGGCGCGAGCCGCAGCGTTCGGCTCGAAGGTCGTCGTCCTCGACGAGCCCACGGCGGCGCTCGGTGTGCGCGAGTCCAACCAGGTCCTCGAACTGATCGAGAACCTGCGCGGAAACGGCGTGCCCGTCATCCTCATCTCGCACAACATGCCGCACGTGTTCCAGGTCGCCGACCGGATCCACGTGCAGCGTCTGGGCAAGCGTGCAGCCACCATCACGCCGCAGTCGCACAACATGACCGATGCGGTGGCGATCATGACGGGAGCGGCGCAGGCGTGAGTTCCGATCGGGTGGTGCTGTACGCGGAGTTCACCGCGGTTCCGGGCTCGGCGGACGCCGTCGAGGCGCTGATCCAGGGGTACGCGCAGATCGTTCGCTCAGAACCCGGGAACGTCGTGTTCGACGCCTACCGCCGGGTCGAGGCACCGGAACGGTTCTTCGTGTTCGAGGTGTACCGCGACCGCGCCGCCTTCGACGATCACCTCGGCGGGGAGGCGGGACGGGCGTTCAACGCGACGCTCACGCCGATGATCGTCGAACCGCAGAGCGCGCTGTCGTTCCTGACGCCGAGCGCAGGGTCGTGAGCCGCGCGCGCGTGCTCGTCATCGGTGAGGCTCTCGTCGACATCGTCCACCGCTCGGGTGGGCGGGTCGATGAGGCTCCCGGCGGCAGCCCGGCCAACGTCGCCCTCGCGCTGGGCAGGCTCGGCGATTCTCCGCGGCTGCTGACGCAGCTCGGCGACGACGCGCACGGTCGGCGGATCCGGGAGTGGCTGGACGGCTCTGATGTCGAGATCATCGCGGCACCGGCTCCGCGTACCGCCACGGCGACCGCCCACCTCGACGAGAACGGTTCCGCCCGCTACGACTTCGACATCACCTGGACCCTGGGCGGGCGCGCTGCCGAAGTGCCGGCGGACGACACCTCGATCGTGCACACCGGTTCGATCGCGGCGCTGCTCGATCCGGGGGCGGATGCTGTGCGCAGCATCCTCACCACCCTGCGCGCGACGGCGCTGATCACGTACGATCCCAACGTCCGTCCGGCCCTGCTCTCCGACCAGGACGGCGCGCGGCGCGACGTGGAATCCTTCGTCGCGCTCGCCGATCTCGTCAAGGCCAGCGACGAGGATCTTGCCTGGCTGTACCCCGGCGCCGATCCGCTCGATGTCGCGCGTGCGTGGCTGGAGACCGGACCAGCGGTGGTCGTGGTGACCATCGGCGCCGGCGGCGCATTCGCCGTCTCTCGCGACGGCGTCTCCCGCGTTCGCGGGCACCGCGTCGACGTCGTCGACACCGTCGGCGCCGGCGACACGTTCATGAGCGCCCTGATCCACGGCCTCATCGAGACCGGCTTCTCCGGAGTCACCACGCGCGATCGTCTCCGCGGTATCGATACGGATGCCGTCACCGGCCTTCTCGCGCTGGGAGCGCGCGCCGCGGCGATCACCGTCTCGCGGCCGGGTGCCGACCCGCCCCGTCTGGCCGAACTGCTCGCGGCGCCGCTCTCGCACTGAGCGGCGCCGCGCACCACCCTGGTTCAGGTCAGGGTGAGACTCGTCACTTCCGCGACCGGCTCCGGCATCCGCAGCGGGCCCGCGCCGGGGGTGATCGTTCCGAGGATCCGCGGTTCCCGGGCTCCGGTTCCACCCGGGACCACCGCTGGCACACCATGGAGCGTGCACCAGCCGATCAGGGCGAAGAGGATCGCCTCTTTGCTGTCTGCGGATGCTCCGAGCTCGTCGGCGAGGACGACGGCCACGTCGGGGAGGGCCGCACGCAGTCCCTCCATGATCAGCGGGTTGTGGCAGCCGCCGCCGGAGACGGCGAGGAACCCGATGCCGGCGGCCCGTACATCCTGCGCCACGGTGCGCACCGTCAGCTCGGTGAGGGTGCGCACGAGATCGGCGACGGGAATCTCCCGTCCCACGAGGTTCTCGCGCACGTAGCCGAGATGGAAGTGCTCTTTGCCGGTGCTCTTGGGGGCGGCGAGCGCGTAGTACGGGTCGGCCAGGAGCCGGGCGAGCAGCGCCTCGTCGACGGCACCCTCGCGCGCGATCCGCGCGTCATCGTCGTAGCCGACGTCGTTCAGCCCCTCCGCGACGACCACCGCATCGACGAGAGCATTGGCCGGGCCGACGTCATAGGCCGAGACACCTTCGGGGCCGACGACGGTGATGTTGGCGATGCCGCCGAGATTGAGCGCCGCCGAGACTCCCGCGCGTCCGCGCAGGAGCAGTTCGTCGAGGAACGACACCAGCGGTGCGCCGTGCCCGCCGACGGTGATGTCGCGAATGCGCACGTCGGAGATCACCGGAGCGCCGACGCGTTCGGCGATCCACGCCGGCTGGCCGATCTGCAGTGTGCCGCGCGCGTGGCCCCCGTCGACCCAGTGGTAGACGGTCTGGCCGTGGGTGCAGACTGCATCGACTCCGCCGACGGATGCCGCGGCGTCAGCGGCGACCTCGGCGAAGGCCTGGCCGATCAGGGTGTCCAGCTCGCAGACCTCGGCCAGCGTGGTGGGCGCCGGTGGGAGCGCGGCGACGAGACGCGCCCGCAGCTCGGGGGCGTACGGGACGCTGTCCTCGTGCAGCACGGTTCCGCGCAGTGCGCCGTCGCGCTCTTCGAAATCGACGACGGTCACGTCGATCCCATCGTGCGAGGTGCCGGAGAGCAGGCCGAGGATGCGCATCCGGCTACCGCAGCACCAACGCCGCGGCGCCGATGAGCGGCCCCTCGTCACCGAGGCCGGAGCGCACGACGCGTGTCCGGCGTGAGTAGTCGTGGGCCGCGCTGGCGGTCAGTGCCCGCTGCACGAGTTCGATGTAGTCATCAGATACTCGCGAGAAGCCTCCGCCGATCGCGACGACATCGAGGTCGACGAGGGTGGCGGCATCCGCCAGCGCCTCACCGACGGCCTTCGCCGAGCGCTCGATCGCGGCGCGCGCGACGGTGTCGCCGGCGGCCGCATCCCTGGCGAGGTCTTCCCCTGTCTCGCCGGTCCACCCCTGCTGGCGCGCCCAGGCCGCGCTCGCGGGACCCGAAGCGATCTGCTCGAGAGTCAACCCGCCTTCGCGGCGCACCTGCCCGAGATGACCCGCGTTGCCGGATGCTCCAGGAATGTAGGCACCGTCGACGACGAAGCCTCCGCCGACGCCGGTGGACACGACGATCGACAGCGACGCGCGCGCCTCGGTCGTCGCACCGAGCCAGGATTCGGCGAGCGCGAGTGCGCCGCCGTCATGTCCGAACACGACCGGGATCGCACGTCCGAGCACCGTGGATGCGGCATCCCGCACCGCGCCGGCCAGGCCGTAGCCGTCGGCCAAAGGCATGTTCACCGGGAGGATCCGGCCATTGTCCCGATCGATCGGGCCGGCACTGCCGACGCCAGCGCCGACCAGTTCGGCATCGTCCGGCAGCTGCGCCAGCGCATGCCCGATGATCGCGGCCACCGCGGCGTCGAGCGTCTCGACTGTCGCCTCGCGACCCGTCGGCTGCCGACTGCGGCTGCCCGGCACGAGCGTGCCGTCGTCGGCGACGAGCGCGGCTTCCATCTTGGTGCCGCCGACGTCGACAGCGAGCGCGAAGCGCGTCACTGCGGGTCGAGCCCGAGGTCGTCGAGGTCGAAGGCGGCGCGCCACTCCAGGCCTTCGGCCTCGATCGCGGCCTGCGCGCCGGTCTTGCGGTCGACGATCACCGCGACGGCGATGACTTCGGCTCCTTCGCGACGCAGCACTTCGACGGCCTTGAGCGCAGACTGGCCGGTGGTGGAGGTGTCCTCCAGCACGACGACGCGCTTGCCCGCGATGTCGGCGCCCTCGATCTGGCGTCCGCGGCCGTGATCCTTCGGCTCCTTGCGTACGACGAAGGCGTCGAGCGGGCGCTCGGTCTCGACGGATGCGTGCATCACCGAGTTCGCGATCGGGTCGGCGCCGAGCGTCAGACCTCCGACGGCGGCGATGTCGAGGTCGCCGACGAGCTCGAGCATGATGCGGCCGATGGCCGGGGCGGCTCGATGGTCGAGCGTGAGCTTGCGCATGTCGACGTAGTAGGTCGCCTGCTTGCCACTGGAGAGGGTGAAGTCGCCGTGGAACACCGCCTCCGCCTTGATGAGGTCGAGGAGGGACTGGCGGTCTGCGTCGAGTGCGGTCACGGCATCCAGTGTAGAAGGCGAGAAGGTCAGACCCCGCAACTAGGCTGGACGCATGCGCTTGGCCACCTGGAACGTCAACTCCATCCGCACCCGTGTCACCCGCACCGTCGAATTCGCCGTGCGCGAAGACATCGACGTGCTGGCGATGCAGGAGATCAAGTGCAAGCCGGAGCAGTTCCCGTATGCGCAGTTCGAAGAGGCCGGGTACCACGTCGAGGTGCACGGCCTGAATCAGTGGAACGGCGTTGCCATCGCGAGCCGCCTCCCGATCACCGATGTGCAGACCGCGTTCGCCGGAATGCCCGGTTTCGCGAAGGGGCATGAGGGCCCAGACGCTCCGCTCGAGGCCCGCGCGCTCGGTGTGATGGTCGACGGCGTGCGGGTGTGGAGCCTGTACGTGCCGAACGGCCGCTCTCTGGACGACCCGCATTACGCCTACAAGCTGCACTGGCTCGAGGCGCTTCGCACCTCGACCGCGGCCGAGCTCTCGGCGAACCCCGAGCTGCCCCTTGCGCTGGTCGGCGACTTCAACATCATCCCGTTCCCACACGACAACGGCGACCCTGACATCGTCGAAGGCGTGTCCACGCACGTGTCGCCGCTCGAGCGCGACGCGTTCTTCGCGCTCGCAGACGCGGGCGTCTCCGACGTCGTGCGCCCGCTCCTTCCCGAGGGCTTCACGTACTGGGACTACCAGCGACTGAAGTTCCCGCGCAACGAGGGCATCCGGATCGACTTCATCCTCGGTTCGCGGACGCTGGCGGATGCGGTCACCGGCGCATCCATCCACCGCAACGAGCGCAAGGGCGAACAGCCCAGTGATCATGTGCCCGTCGTCGCCGACCTCTCGTTCGGATCCGCGGAAGACGACGACGATCTGCCGATGATCTTCTCGTGAGCCGCTGCCTGTGACTGTGCGGCTGATCGCCACCGATCTCGACGGGACTCTCCTCGACTCGGCATCCACGGTCACGCCCCGCACGCGGGATGCTCTCGATGCGGCGCGGTCCCGCGGCATCCATGTGATTCCGGTCACCGCCCGGCAGCCGATCGGCCTGCGCGCGATCGCCGCCGAAGCCGGCTTCGAGGGCTGGGCCCTGTGCGGCAACGGCGCCTACGGAGTGCACCTGACGAGCGGGCGGATGCTGTTCGCCGAGGAGCTGCCTCCCGAGACGATCCGCACGCTGGCCGAAGCGCTGCGCGCCAGCATCCCCGGTCTCCTCTTCGCGAGCGTGCGCGAAGGCGGCGAGACGTTCGTCGCCCAGCACGGTTACGCCGAGATCGCGCAGCTGACCGATCACAAGCGCGATCCGCGCACGATGGGCGGCGTGCCGCTCGATCAGGTATTGGCCGCTCCCAGCCTGAAGCTGGTCATCCGCCATCCCGAGCTGGCGCCGTCGGCGCTCTTCGACAAGCTGCGCTCTCTCGGCCTGGTCGGCTTCGAGGCCACCCTGTCGGGTGCGCCGTTCGTCGAGGTGATGGCCGAGGGCGTCACCAAGGCCACGGGGCTCGCGCGCCTGTGCGAGCATCTCGGGATCTCACGCGCGGATGTCGTCGCCTTCGGAGACGCGCTCAATGACGTCGAGATGCTGCGCTGGGCAGGTCACGGCGTCGCGATGGCCGGTGCCGATCTGGTCGTACAGGATGCCGCCGACGAGATCGCGGCATCGAACGACGACGACGGGCTCGCCCGAGTCGTGGAACGGCTGCTGGGCTGACCCCGCTCGATGGGCAATTCTGCCCATCGCCCCTTCCCCGTCGCGCGCATACACTGACGACGCAGAACTACACCCATGCACCCCGGGGAGGACCATATGGGCAGCGGAGACGACGGCGTCAAGATCAGCGAAGAGGAGCTCACCGCGACCCTCACGACGCTGGCGCAGACTCTCGCCCTGTTCGACAACGTCGAGACGACGTTCACGAACCTGGCATCCAACGTGCCGTACTGGAGCAACCTCGGCGATCATGATGACACGAGCGGCGCGCTCGAGTTCACGCTGCAAGACCTCTCCGACTCGGTCAAGGACATGGCCACCGAGCTCAAGCTCGACCTCGCCGCCTTC
Organism: Microbacterium sp. LTA6; assembly: GCF_045690355.1. Lineage (NCBI taxonomy): Bacteria > Bacillati > Actinomycetota > Actinomycetes > Micrococcales > Microbacteriaceae > Microbacterium > Microbacterium sp. LTA6. Next base: position 1,609,398 of record NZ_CP147855.1, on the reverse strand, counting down.
TTCAATGAGGTCGAGAACGTACGCGATTCCTGGGCCGAGCTCGATGCGGCGCTGGCCACGCTCAAGGGTGAGGACTGAGCGTGTCCGACTACGGGATCGTGAAGTCCGGCACGCATGTCACCGCCGTGCCCGACCGCATGCCCTGGGACACCGAGGCCGGCTCGCCCATTCCCTCCGATGTGCATCAGTTCGGTCGCCCATACTCGCAGACGGATCCTGCAGACGCGGAGGAGATGCAGGAACAGGCATCCAAGCTCATCGCCCTCGCCTGGGCCATGCAGAGCGCCCGGACGACCCTCACGAAGATCAGCACCGCGACAGATCTCGGCGACGGCGACTCTCTCGACAACCTGCGCTCGCACGCCGGCCAGTTCGCCGAGCAATTCGAACCGCTCAGCGATGCCCTGACGAAGATCGGCTCAGGACTGCTGGTCTACGGCTACGGAATCGGCGAGATCATCCCGAAAGCTGCCAAGGTCGGTGAGCGCCTCGACGAGCTCTGGACCCCGGTGTGGAACGCGAACGAGACCTACACCGCGACGTTCGAGCAATACGGGTACGGGCCGTATCAGCCTGACAGCGATGCCGAGAAGGACATGAAGGCCGCGCACCTGGCACTCGACAACGCCGTCGCGGCATGGGAGGGGAAGGCAGAGCGGGTCGACCTGCTGTGGAACAACTGGATCGAGATCCACGATGCGGCCAACAGCGCGGTCAAGGAGGGACTGGGCGACCTCGAGTGGAAGGACGTCATCAATAAGGTCTCGGACGACGTCCACAAATGGGCATCGTGGATCGCCACCTATGCGGGAATCGGCGCGCTCGTCCCGATTCCCGGCGTTCAAGAGGTGCTCGGCGTCGTCGCGCTGTCGGCCGGAGGCGTCGCCCTCTACATCTCCGCCGACCACGTTCTGGACGGCACCGGCACCTGGGGCGAGGTCATCGCCGATGGAATCGGCGTCATCCCGATCACCGACATCGCCCTGCTGAAGCAGATCACGAAGGTGCCGGGAGTGGCCGAGGAACTGGTCAAGGCCGGCGGCAAGGGTCTCGACATCGACGACGAGGCACTCCAAGCGCTTCTGGACAAGTGGAAGCGAGACTACGGCCACGCGGTCCGGACCGAGGGCTTCTCCGATCCGCGGATTCGGGATTCGCTGAAAGCATTCCTCGAGGAGCAGGGGAAGACGATCGCTGAATCACGAGTCCCCGAACCCGAGTATCCCCCGGCCAGCGAGGTCGAAGATCTGCGTCGTGAAGCCGAGCGCATCGCCCGCAGGCAGGGCAAGCGCTGATCGTGCCGGCCCAGGCTCTGCTGTTCGCCCCGCCGCGCGGGGTTCTCATCGCGCCGAAGGCGGCTGACGATTTCGAGAACGCGAAGTCGCAGCTCCCCGACGACGTTCCCGATGCCGAGCGCGTCAGGGTGCTGACGGCGATGGCACAGGATGCTGCCGACACCGATGCGACCGTCGCGCTCGTCTGGCAAGAGGACTTCGGCCCCTTCGGACTGTGGATCCAGATCACGCCGATCCCGAGCATCCGGCTCGCCCGCGCATTCGTGAAGGACGAAGCGGACGGCTGGATCGGTCCGCTGCGCGCCGAGCTCATCGGCGAGGGGCTCGAATGGTTCTCGCCGGCAGCCGATCAGGAATCGACTCCGAGGTGGTCGGCGGTCTTCGCCGATGACGACCTCTTCGTCAACGTGACCCTGACCGCGCCGTCCTTCGCCGATCTCGTCGCGAGACGCGCCCTCGTGGAGAGCGCAGTGCTCCCGTCGCTCGTGATCGCGGCGGATGCCGAGCCTTGGCGCGCCGACGAGAGGCTCGCCTCCGGCGTGATCGTCGCGAAGGAGAGCTGGCCTCACCTCTCGGGAACGTCGGCATGAGCGATTCGCTCCGCCAGCTGCTCACCCCCGTCGATCCGAGCTACGAACTGCCACTGCATGACGGGTGGGAGCGGATACCGGCGACCGACCCCCGGGTGGCCGATCGCCTGCCCCAGGGCGCCGACGCACTGAGCTCTATCGAGGTGGTCATGATGCCGGCGGGCGGAGAGTCGCCGCTGGCTCTTCCGATCCTGGAGAGGCGTGTTCGCGGCGAGAACTTCGGCACGCTCGATGCGCTCGTCGAGGAGCGTCTCGCCGATGGCGCCGGGTCGACCCTCGGCGATCCTGCGATTCTGCGGCACCGCGCGCGGGAGACCGCGGGTGACGTCGACGGCTACGTCGTGCGTTACCTGCTCGCGACTCCCGGTTCTGGGCGTCGTCGCGGCGTGGAGTTCCTCGTCGCGTTCCCGGCGCTGCCCGACGAGAAGCTTCAGCCGCTCGAGACGTTGTACGACGGCATCATCGCCTCGGGCTCGTGGCGCATGCCCGGCGGGCAAGTGACCGCGGTTCCGGTCAGCCCACCGGAACCTTGTTGGTGCTGATCGAACTCGGATTGACCGTGTTGATCACCGTGGGGGTGCCGCTGGACGTATCGATGAAGAAGACGCCGGTCTGCCCTTCGTCCTTCACCGGGAACGCCCACGTGCCGCCGGCCACATCCGGCTGCGGCCCCTGCACCACATCGAGCGGTTCGGGCATCTCTCCCTTGAGCACCTCGATCGGTTTCAGGGTCGCCGATGCTGCGTAGTCCGCCGGCGGAGTGTGCACCACGATGTCGTCGTCGGCGCCGCGTGCGCTGGCGAAGACGATGATGTCTGCCTGCGCGGTCCATGCCGCCAACTCGTCCTTCGTCGCGCCGGGCGCGTGTTCCGGGAGTCCCGCGAGCACACGTTCGAACTTCTGCCAGTTGCCCCAATCGTCATGCACTCCGAGGTTGCCGAACAGCTCGTACCCGGCGTCACCTGCGCCCTTGAGCACGAATATCCCCTCGTGCCGGGAGTCGTAGGAGAACGTCGACTGGTCGGTGAGGTAGTACGCGGTGCCGGCGGGCTTCGACACGGTGATCGTCGCCGCAGCATCGCCCTTCAGGATGTCGTCGACTCGCACGACGGCCGTCTGCGCGGGGAATTCGTCGGCATCGGCATCCTCCACCACCGGATCGACCGACTCGACCGTGCCGAAGGCGATCACGTCGGCGCCGGTGACCAGTTCACTGATGGGCTCGGAGGGATTCGGAGCGGAGACGCCCTGTGTCGTCGATGGCTGCGGGGTGGGCATTGCGTCCTCCTCAGGAACGGGACTGCACGCGGTGAGAACCATCAGTGCGGCGACGATCGCCGCGAGGCCCTGCCACTTGGACGTTTTCATCGGTTCGCGATCGCGACGTCGGAGAACGAGTTCGCGAACTCCTCCATGGTCATAGTGAAGTATCCGTCGTCGGGGTTGTTCAGCACACCACCGGCGTCGGTGATCTGGGACTGGTGATTGTTGTTGTGGCCCCACGGATTGCGGATCACGACGTACTGCTCGCCGTCGACCTCGTACGTCTTGGTCACGGTCAGCGCATGGCCGCCACCCTCGAACCCGAGCTGGCCGTTCGACGCGGTGGCGACGACCGGGCGTCCGCCGTCGAGGGCGTCCTGCACCGCGTCGTAACTGTCTTCGATGTCGTTTCCGCCGGTCGCGAAGTCCCAGAAGCCGGATTCATCGTCCTTCTTGTCGGCACCGTGGCCGAAGATGTCCTCCATGACGTCGTGGGGCCATCCGCCGTTGTTGAACTCGTCGTAGCTGCCCTCGTGGACGACGTATGCGGCTTCGATGACGCGCACCCAGTCGGCCTGGTCGTTGTCCAGGAGCTGATCGCTGCTGACCGTGATGTCGCCGTCGGCGAAGTGCACGGTGTACGTGCCGTCAGGGTTGACGGTGATCATGTCCTTGATCTTCTGCGGGTCGCCATCGGCGAGGCCGGCGAGCACCGACAACAGGTAGCAGTCTCCCGCGCCGCCCTGGTGGACGTCTTCGGGGTCGGGGTCGCCGTTCGGATACAGGCCCGACGCGCCCGGGAGCTTCTCTCCCGACCGGATGGCTTCGAGATCAGGGTCTGAGAGGCAGGAAACCGCCTGGTCGTAGACCGATCGCCAGTCCACGAACATGTTGTTCCACTTCGCGGCGACCTCGTCCCACGCTGCTTGGGCATCCCAGATGTCTGCTTCGAGTTGCTGACGCTTCTCCACCTGATCGTCGTAATCGGGGTCGCCCTCGATGAGAATCTCACCCTCGGCGTACTCGCTCCGCAGGTCCTTCAACGTCGTCCAGCGCTCTTGACACTGCACCGCGAGGGCGTTCAAGCCCTCCTGACACCCGACCGTATCCGAGCCGTAGGTGTGCAGCGCGTTCCCGATGGGTCCGTAGATGGCGCCGGCGACGGCGATCCGTTCGGCGGCGTCGCCGATCGAGGATCGCAGCTTCTCGGCGGCTTTCCCGGTGATGCGCCAGTCGGACATCTCGGAGTCCTTGATCGTGCGCAGCTGCGAGGCGAGCTGGGTCATCACGTTGCCGTGATCGGCCATCTTGCGGCCGCTCGACGACACGGTGTCGGGCTCGCCCTTCATCGAGCGGATCTGCTCGCCCGTGCCCGCGGCCTCGCCTGCGGTACCTGGTTCGACGTTCGCAGCCACGGTCAGAACCACCTGTCCAGTCCGTAGTACGAGTCGACGACATCGCCGATGTAGGCCGAGATGTCTTCGAGCGTCGAGATCAGATCCTCGCGCTTCGGCTCCCACGAGCCGCAGAAGTCGCCGGCCAGGCCGCTCAGCTCTGCCTTGTCGAACGGCAGGTCGATCGCGCCCGCGATGTCGGCGCTGCGCTCGGGCGCATCCTCCAGCTCGGCGATCGCCGTCTTGATGGAATCACGGACCCCCGTCAAGAGGTCGTAATCGATGATGACCTTGTCTGCACTCATTCCCGCACCCCCCGCGCGTCGTCATTGATGACGCTACCCGACGTGGTCGTCCGCACCGATGGGGAGAAGTCCCCATCGGTGTGAACGGCGAGTGGTCAGCTCATGGAGCGCCGGCGACGGAAGAAGAAAGCGCCGAGTGCAGCCAGGAAGAATCCGGAACGGGGCAGATACGCGGCGAACGACTCTCGACCGCGAATGCCGATCATCAGGGCCCTATTCCGGGCGGAAGGCATCCCGCAGGACGTCGCTAATGCGGGCAGCGAGCCTCCTCGCTTGATCAGGCGTGATTCCCAGCCTGGTATCGAACTCCCACTCCTCAACAGCCTCCAGCGCTTCGTTGATCGCTCCAGCCAAGGCGGCGAGTTCGTCGCGAGTCGTCGCAATCACCAGTTCATCGTCGGCGACTCCCGAGTCTCCGACCCGCGCAGAGTCCGAGCGCAGCATCCTCATTAGTGCCTCATCTCAGTTCCAAAAAGTCCCAGCCGTTGGTCGGGCGGAAGACAGCCTCGATTGCGTTGTCCGATCCCAATGCTTCCCTCGCCGGCAGGGATCAGAAAATACGCCTCCTATGAAGTCAGGTGTACAGCTTCATCTCCGAGCGTCCGAAGTCGACCAGATCGGGATCCTGGTCGACGAGATTGTCTTCGAATGCATCCCAACCGTGCCGCGAGATGAAGTCCGCTTCGCCCGTGGTGATTGGGACCAGCCAAGCGATAACGACGTCGCCGTCATCCCCTTCGAACGTGGCGAACTCATCGGGAAAGTACACCGGCACCGTCACGTACAGTGCCGTCAAATCCGACTCGGGAACCAACGGCCCTGCCGGACCGATCACGTTGCCACGCAGTAGCGCACGACGCGTCCCGATAACCATCGAGCCAACCTGAAGCAGCAGAGATGCCACAAGGTCCGGCTTTAGCGCGTCTGGGGCCAAGATCAGCAGCTCTTGGCGTATGAAGCGCCCCGGATCGGGCGACGACAGCGCCTGCCTGCTCAGACCGAGCGTCGCATAGGCTACCGAGCCAGCGTCCGACCCACCCGCGAATCGAACGAGCTGGAAGGGCATCTCCGCACCATCAGGGTCAACCGACCAACCGGAGTGAATCGGTCCCAGAGTGCGCTCGAAGTGCTCGATCAGGCTCAGTGCGTCGTGGTCCGAAGCGGGCGTCATCGTTGTCTCCCATGTGATTGCAGATCGAAGGCGGTCAGGAAGCGTCAGGTCAACACTGCGGTGACGCCAGTTTGGGAACCCCAGCCACCTGATCAAACCTCATTGCTCAGCTAGGCCGCGGGCCCCATCGAGCGAGCCCACCACCCGGAAGGGCCACCACCAAGCGCCCATCCGAGTGCGTCACCGACCACGCCTCGAAGTCAGAGTCGGAGGGAACACGCAGGCTGGTCTCGCCGTCAAGAGTCATCGCGAGTGAGCCGTCACTCGTTCCGGCGATCGCGCGGATGACTGTGCGACCGAGAAGGGCGCGCTCAAGTTTCCTGTCGGCGTCCGGACTCTCGGGGTCGATGACGATCGGCGCACAGCCCGGCTCAGAGAGCTCGAAAAGGGTCTCGATGCGAAGCGCTGACCCACCCGACAAGCCCAAGACGACCGCGTACTCCCTGCTGACGCTCTCGACGACTTGGGGGTCGATATCAATGCGCATGTGTTCACCATCCCCCGGAACCCAGTAGTCGGCGTTTTCACTCGTCACCATAACCGCCCAACCCCCGAGCTACGATTCAACCTCGCCTCCGAGCAAGTCCTCAAGCTGTCGGCCTGGTTCCCAATCACGGGGTCGAGGATGTAGAGAGTGGCTATCCCACGGCATACCTCGCCCGATCCAAAGCAGGCGCCACGATTCGTAGGAATGACCAAGGTCATCATCGGTGACGCCGAACTCGAAGCCGCATGACCAACAGATCTCGAAAGAGCCCCCGCCCTGAGTCCGAGGCGGCTCTGTGAGTTGTGAGTACCCACAAACTGGGCAAATATGGCCGCTCACTGTGACTCCCTTGGAGACGCGCCAGGCTCTCGCCGAAGCAGCGCTGCATCGCCCGAACAGCTGACACCCCTATTCATCGAGCACCCCTCGGTGGGAGCGGAAGCTCGACTAGCGGTTCACGACGCATGAACACCCATTCCTCGCCAGGACCGAGGAGCAAGGGCACGCCTACGTGTTGGACCACTATCACTGTTTCAACGGTGACTGGGGGCAGAAAATCCGCGCAAACGTGTGTCCCGGCCTCGTCAGGAAGTTCAGCCGATTCAGGCACCTGCTCTTCGTAAACGAACCTGACGACGATTCGCGGATAAGCGGCCTGCACCGCCACTGCCCTCAGCGCTGGCGTCACGATCTCCCATAGCGCGCGCTGCAGAGAAAGCAGGACCTCTATTCGGAACGTCACAAGCTCGCTGCCCATGGCACCGGCCTTCCTCTTTTTAAAACCGTCCTATCGTGGCGTCTGCCCTGATCTGATCTTGGCAACGCTTGCACGCCAGTCATCCCAAGCCGCGGGATCCGTAGGGTCGCCATCCGCTTCGATTTCGGTGTCGCCGATAAGCGTCATCAAGTCGTCGCCAGCGCGCTGTGCGAACTCCCATATGAAATCGGTCATCGCGAGGAACGCCTGCCTGGTCGTAAGAAGCTCCTCCGGTGCCTGACTATCGAGGTCCGACATTGAGTCCTCTGTTGGCTATCTAGCAGAGCGCCGGCGACGGAGGAAGAAAGCGCCGAGTGCAGCCAGGAAGAGCCCAGCCAGAGCAGCGGTCACTGGAACGCTCGCACCGGTGTTCGCCAGACCTGAGCCGGTTCCCGCACCGCCGACCGTTCCGGTTCCACCTCCACCAGCGACCGCGGTCACCTCGATGGCGATACTCACCTCGACGGCGGACTCCTCACCGAGGGCGACGATGTGGTGCGCGCCCGCAGGAACCGTCGACGGGATGCGGAAAGTTCCGCTCAGCGTTCCGTTCTCGCTGGCCACAAGCTCGCCCAGCGAGATCGGATCCGAGTGAAGCTCGAACGCGACCTTCTCACCGGGGGCGAAGTTCTCGCCGGTCACCGTGATGTCGCCGCCTGCCTTGACGGATGTAGCGGAGAGCGTGAGCGTCGGCTTCGGCGCCGGGCAGTCAACGGTCAGAACCACGTCAGCAGCTGTGAACGTCTCCCCCTCGGTGAGATCGAACGCCTCAGCCTCCTCGAGCGTCGCAGCACCGCCGTAGTACTGGGTGCAGAAGCCGGGCAGTTCCACTCCGATCGTGTACGTCCCGGCCGGCAGCGGACCACCGTCGACCGCCCGATTCGGGCTGAACGAGAAGTCACCCCAGGAAGGCACCCGTGCGATCTCCTGCCACCCGTCGGAACCCGCGCGGTAGGCGATGACCGCCGCACCCTCTCCTTGAGAAAGATCTTCACCCGTGGCCACCACCGTGCCGCGGATGTCGTTTCCGGGAACGAGGTCGAAATCGACGCCCGTACGGTCAGCGTCCGCCCCCAGCTTCACAGGCGTCGCCTCGTCCCGGGTCGCGGCGGACTCGTAGTACTGAGTGGCATGGATCGGGTTGTAGAACGGCGCCCGAGCGACCACCGTGTAATCGCCGGCAGGAAGCGTGAGCGAATACTCGCCATCCGAGTTCGTATAGGCGTTGCCCGCTAACTGATCACCGTCGTACGCCGTCACAGCCACATCTGCGACGGCGTCTCCATCGGCGCGAACCGTCCCCGTGATCGCCGTGCTGGAGCTCAGCTGCCCATCGATCTCCGTGCGCCGATCGCCAGCGGCGACGGTGATGGATGTCGCGTCTTCTTGGAAGCGCGCGTCTTCCCAGAACTCCGAGAACAGTCCCTCGTCGAGTGGGCGAAAGCGCACGATGTAGGTGCCGGGGCTGACGCCGATGCTGTAGCTCCCATCAGCGCCGATTGCTGCGCTCGGACCACCGACGGAACCGACTGGCAGCACGTCGACGAACCCGGGTACCGGGCTGCCGTCAGATTCACGCGTCACGTGTCCACTGATCGTCGCCATCGCAACCAGAGAAGCGTCAATCGCTTCGATCACGTCTCCGGCCACAACCGTCACGGGCGTGGCTGCACCTCCGTCGAGCACCCCGTTCCAGGCTTCGCTCCCGAGCCCGCTGTCGGCCGGTGGGGTAAACCTCACCGTGTAGTCGCCGGGCAGAATCCCGAAGATGCGGTAGGTCCCATCCATGCCCGTCCACGCGTACTTCGGAGCGGCTGGCGAGTTGGACGAGACCTGGACGGTCACGCCGGACACCGGAGAACCATCGCTCTCACGGGTCACCTGGCCCGTGATCGACCCACCCAACTGCATCGAAGCATCGATCCCCGTGACTGTTTCGCCATCGCCGACGACGATGCGCTGAGCACTCATCCAGTCGTAGACACCGTTCCAGTACTCGGTGATGAGTCCGGTGCCGATCGCCTCGAAACGGACGGTGTACTCGCCCGGCGCGAGCCCGGTGACGCTGTAGTCGCCGCTCGCATCGGTCGTGCCGTTGTGTGAGAATCCACCGGCCGTGGGGCTCACGTAAACGGCCGCACCCGAGACCGGCGACCCGTCGCCCTCACGGGTGACATGGCCGGTGATGGTCGCCGTTGCCGCGGCATCCTCGGCGACGGCCGTGACCGCGCCTGTGAACACCATCGCCAGGACTGCAGTCCCCGCAAGCAGCGCGCGAAGCGCTCCCCGTCGAACCGTGCGTCGTAGAGTCAAGGCTCTTCCCCCTCGAGAGTCCGCCGACGCGCGTCAACAGTGCGTGCGCCGATCTGAATGAGTCACTCGCCGATCGCGCGGCACTGTGCTGATCCCCAACCTAGGGGATAGTCCACACATTTGAGAAAGAAATTTCTCAAATGTGATCGACCTCACCGAGATCACCCGAGATCAGCTGAAAGTCACTCGAACGTCCCCACCCCCGGCACCCGATCGGTCCGCCCGAAGCGCAGCAACGTGACTCCCCCGTCATCGGCGACGGGCGGCTCGAGCAGTTCGAGAACCGAAGGCATCGCGCCGTCGTCGAAGACCTTCTTGCCTGCGCCGAGCAGGATCGGATACACCCACAGATTGAGCTCGTCGAACAGACCTTCGCCGAGCAGCGTGTGCACGAAGTCGACACTGCCGATCACGTGCACCTCCCGATGACGGGCACGCATGTCGGCGATCTCGGAGGCCAGGTCGGCCCCGACGCGCGAGGATCCCTCCCACTCGAGCCCGATGCCGGCGTCCCTCGACGCGACGTACTTCGGCACACGGTTGAAGAGCTTGCCGATGTCGCCCGATTCGCCCTGCGTGTGGTGCGGCCAGTAGGAGGCGAAGATGTCGTAGGTGCGCCGCCCCAGCAGCAACGCGTCGAGGCCGGCCATCCCCTTCATCACCTGGTCGCCGACGCCCGAACTCGGGTGTCCGGCCTGCCAGCCGCTGAAACGGAAGCCGCCCGAAGTGTCCTCGTCGGTGCCACCCGGTCCTTGGGCGACACCGTCGAGAGTGGTGAACAGATCGATGATGATCCGTCCGGATTCTGCAGTGCTCATGCCACGCTCCTTTGCGCGATCAGCGGTGCGATGTGGAAGGTACGGGCGAACGACTCCAGCCACGAGACCTCGCCGCGCACCACGGCGAGGAGATCCTGGGCGATCGCCTCGGCCGGCGTCACGTCGCCGCCGATCAGGTGACGGATGCCGGGACCGGCGACGATCACGGCATCGGCCTCGCTCGACGGCAATGCTCCACCGACCGGTGGGGCGGGCGGAGCGAGCTGATACACACGCAGCGCACCGTCGCGCACCGAAGCGCGCAACGCGACCTCGCCGACGTGCAGTTCGTATTCGGCATCCGTCGCCTCATCCGGCTGGAACGCCGTGCGCAACGCCATCGTCAGCGAGTCAGCCGTGACCACGTCATCCGGCGAGGGGTCACCCATCGTCTGGAAACCCCACCGGCCGAGCGCGAGGACGACCGGTTCGAGCGCACGCCCGTAGGGGGTGAGCTCGTAGACGAGACCGCAGTTCATCAGCGGAACGCGGCGCACCACCCCACCCTCCTGCAGCTCCTTCAGACGCGTGGACAGGATGTTGGTGGGGATGCGCGGCAGGCCCTGCTTGAGATCGGTGTAGCGACGGGGACCGACGAGCAGATCGCGGACGATGAGCAGCGCCCACCGCTCCCCGATCAGCTCGACGGCCGTCGTCACACCGCAGTACTGGCCGTAGCTGCGCGCGGCCATCTCAGACCGATTCGGTGGCGCCCTGTTCGGCCAAATAGGCCTCAGGCCCCTGCTCGCCGGCCTGCTCGCTCATGTACAGGAACTCGAGCACGTTGCCGTCCGGGTCCTCCAGGTCGCGGGAGTACATGAAGCCGTAGTCCTGTGCGTCCTTCGGCTCGATCCCGCCTGCGGCGAGGCCTGCGGCGAGAATCGCGTCGACATCATCACGCGAGTCGCGGCTGAGGGCGACGAGCACCTGGGCGCTCTCCTTCGCGTCGACGACCGTCTTCTCGGTGAAGGTGCCGAAGTACTCGCGAGTGAGGACCATGAAGAACACGTCCTCGCTCCAGACGATGCAGGCCGCGTTCTCGTCGGTGAAGAGCGGGTTGAGCTCGCATCCGAGCGCTGTGTAGAAGGCCTTGCTGCGCTCGAGGTCGGCGGTGGGCAGGTTGACGAAGATCTTGGTCACGATGACTCCTCTGTCGGTGATGTCCGGTCCGGACAGGATCGATACTTGCAAAAAACAACCAAGCTTGTCAATAGCAAGTCCGACGCGAATCCGTCGCGTGGGGGATGTCGGCGGCATCCGTCCCGCATACGGTGGAAGGATGCCCACCGCCCCGTTCACCCGCACCCCGACCCCGCGAGAGCTGCGCAGCGACCTCGTGCTCGCGACGGTGATGTTCATCGGGGCGATCCTCAGCGCTGCGCTGTCGACCATCGCCGAGATGTACGGCAAGGAACAAGCCGAGCCGTGGACGGCGCTCGTCTACGCTGTCGCGGTCACCGCCCCGCTCGCCGTGCGTCGCCGCTGGCCCGGAATCGTCGCCGTCGTCGTGGTGCTGGCCTACTTCTTCGCGATCACGTTCAAGGTGCCGGAGATCTACGTCGGCAACATCGCAATGTTCGTCTCGCTCTACACAGTCGGCGCCTGGATGAACAACAGACGTCGCGCCTTCATCGTGCGGATCGCCATCATCCTCGGCATGTTCGTCTGGCTGATCATCGTCATGTACCGCGACGCGATCGACGAGGCGAACAAGGCGGAGATCGCCGCCGGTGCATTCTCGCCTTACGTCGCGTTCATGCTCATCCAGATCCTTCTGAACGTGCTCTACTTCGGCGGTGCCTATTACTTCGGCGAGCGCTCCTGGATCGCTGCCTCCGAGCGCACGGCGCTCGAGCACCGCACGATCGAGCTCGAACGCGAGCGCGAGGTGACCGCCGCGCAGGCCGTCGCACTCGACCGGGTAAAGATCGCCCGCGAACTGCACGACGTCGTCGCCCACCACGTCTCGGTGATGGGGGTGCAGGCCGGGGCCGCGCGGATCGTGCTCGACCAGGACCCGGAGCAGTCGCGTCGCATCCTCACCGGCATCGAATCGTCGGCCCGCGACGCGATCCACGAACTCCGACAGCTTCTCGAAACCCTCCGCACGCCCGGCGGAGAGACGACGGATGCCGCCTCCACACTCGGCCTCGATGACATCGGCGATCTGGCTGAGGCATCCACCGAAGCCGGGCTCCCGACCGACTACACGGTGATCGGCGAGCCGATTCCGGTGCCCTCGCTCGTCGCCGTCAACCTGTACCGCATCGCGCAGGAGTCGCTGACCAACGCCCGCCGCCATGCCGGCGCCGGGGCGACAGCCGACGTCCGCGTGCGATACGCGGACGACAACGTGGAAGTCGAGATCGTCAACACCGGGCGGGCGGTGACGGCGCTCCGGCCCGGCCTGGGTCAGCTCGGCATGCGCGAGCGCGCCATCGCCTCCGGCGGCACGATCGACCTCGCCCCGCGCCCACTCGGCGGTTTCCGGGTGCGGGCGACCGTCCCGCTGCCGGCCCGCCCGACCACGACCACCACCGCGTGAGGACCACCCGCATGTCCGACTCCCCCATCCGTGTGCTCCTCGTCGACGACCACGCGATGCTGCGCGCCGGCTTCCGCACGATCCTCGACAGTCAGCCGGACATCACCGTTGTCGGTGAGGCATCGACCGGCGCCGAGGCCGTCGCCCAGGCATCCGCCCTCCGCCCCGACGTCATCACGATGGACGTGCAGATGCCCGACATGGACGGCATCGAAGCCACCCGGCTGATCGTCCGCGACCCGGAGGTCTCTGCGGCGATCGCGATCGTCACCACCTTCGACCGCGACGACTACCTCTATCAGGCGCTGGATGCCGGAGCGAGCGGCTTCCTGCTGAAGAACGCCGGAGCCGAGGATCTGATCACGGCCGTGCGCGCGCTGGCCGCCGGTGATGGGATGCTGGCGCCCGAAGTCACCCGTCGGGTGCTGGCGAGATTCGCCGCGGCCGGGGCCGACCCCGCATCCGTTCCGGTCGCAGTTCCTGCCGCTTCAACACCCCGGGTACCCGCAGAGAGTGCGACCGGAGCGGGCACGGCCCGTATGCTCCCCGATCCGCTTCCGGAGCCGCTCACCGACCGCGAAGCCGAAGTGCTCACGCTTCTGGCCGACGCCCGCAGCAATGCCGAGATCGCAGCCGCGCTGTTCATCGGCGAAGCCACCGTGAAGACGCACGTGTCGCGCGTCCTGCAGAAGCTCGGCGCCCGCGATCGCGTGCAGGCCGTCGTCCTCGCGCACCGGCGGGGAATGGCCTGAGCGGTTCCTCCCGCAACGGCCGAGATCGACGCGGAAGCTGTCGGAACGACCGATAGCCTCGGAGCATCCGTTCCACGTCGAGGCATCCATGACCACCGCCGCAGCTCCCCTCTCCCGCCCCATCCTCGCGGGAATCGTCACCGCGCTCGTCGGCTTCACGAGCGCGTTCGCTGTCGTCCTCACCGGACTCAGCGCGGTCGGAGCGACCGCAGGCCAAGCCGCGAGCGGCCTCCTCGCGGTCAGCCTGACCATGGGACTCGCGTGCATCGTGCTCGCCTGGCGGTACCGGATGCCGATCACAGTCGCCTGGTCGACACCGGGCGCCGCGCTCCTCGCCGCCACCGGCACGGTCGATGGCGGCTGGCCGGCTGCCGTCGGCGCGTTCCTCGTCACCTCGGTGCTCATCCTCCTCACCGCACTGTGGCCGGCGCTCGGAGGGCTCATCGCGCGCATCCCTCCGTCGATCGCGCAGGCCATGCTCGCCGGCGTGCTGCTGCCGTTGTGCCTCGCACCGATCACCGGGATCGTCGCGAACCCCTGGGGCGTGGTGCCGGTGGTGCTGACCTGGCTGATCTTCGCTCGGCTCGCACCACGCTGGGCTGTGCCGCTCGCCTTCGTCGCCGCCGCGGCGGTCGTCGCAATCTCGCTCGTCCAGAAGGGCGCGCCCGTCGAGCTCGGGCTGCTGCTGCCGCACGTCGAACTGACCGCGCCCACGTTCACCGTCGGCGCCCTCGTCGGCCTCGCGCTGCCGCTGTTCATCGTCACGATGGCCTCGCAGAACGTCCCTGGTATTGCCATCATGCGCAGCTACGGCTACGAAGTTCCGTGGCGCCCAGCGATGCTCGTCACCGGTCTCGGCACCGCGATCGGCGCACCGGCGGGAGGGCACGCGATCAACCTCGCGGCGATCAGCGCCGCACTCGCGGCATCGCCCGATGCCGACCCCGATCCTGCGCGACGCTGGGTGGCCGGCGTCTCGACCGGAGCGTCGTACCTCGTGTTCGGCGGGTTCTCGGCGGCGTTCGCCGCGCTCGTGCTGCTCGCGCCGGAGGCCGTGATCCCGGCCGTCGCCGGTCTCGCGCTGTTCGGTGCGTTCGGCTCCGCGGTGCAGCAGGCGATCGACGACCCCGGTGAGCGCATCCCCGCCGTCGTGACGTTTCTGGTCGCCGCATCCGGCGTCGCGATCCTCGGGGTCAGCGCCGCGTTCTGGGCCCTGGTCGCCGGGCTCATCGTGCGCACCGTGCTGCACGCCGGTCGCCGCTGAATCCGACTCGGTCGGATGCCGTCCACCGCACGGGGGACGCCACACGATCAACCGCGTGGGGGATGCCGGCGACACCCCGCATCCCTAGCGTGGAGACATGACCACAGGACAGCTCGAACTCCACGGCATCACCAAGAGCTACGGCTCGCGGCGCGTGCTCGATGACGTCTCGTTCCCCGTCGCCCCCGGGCGACTCACCGGCTTCGTCGGCGGCAACGGAGCCGGCAAGACCACCACGATGCGCATCATCCTCGGCGTGCTCGCCACGGATGCCGGGCGCGTGGATCTCGGCGGCTCGCCCGTCACCACCGACGACCGCCGCCGCTTCGGCTACATGCCGGAAGAGCGCGGGCTCTACCCGAAGATGAAGGTGCTCGAGCAGATCGTCTACCTCGCCCGCCTGCACGGGTTCAGCAAGGTGGATGCCACGGCCCGGGGAACCGAGCTGCTCACCGAACTCGGTCTCGGCGAGCGCCTGAACGACACGATCGAGTCGCTCTCGCTCGGCAATCAGCAGCGCGCGCAGATCGCCGCCGCCCTGGTGCACGACCCGAAGGTGCTCATCCTCGACGAGCCGTTCTCCGGCCTCGACCCGCTTGCCGTCGACGTCGTCGCCGGCGTGCTGCAGGCCCGTGCAGCGGACGGCGCCGCCATCCTGTTCTCATCGCACCAGCTCGACGTGGTCGAACGGCTCTGCGATGACCTGATCATCCTCGCTGGCGGCACCATCCGGGCATCCGGCTCCCGCGATGCCCTGCGCGCCGAGCATGCGAACGACCGCTACGAGCTCGTCTCCGCCGGCGATGCCGGCTGGTTGCGCGCCGAGCCCGGCGTGACCGTCGTCGACTTCGAGGGCGGATACGCACTGTTCGACGCCGATGGCGCAGAGACCGCGCAGCGGGTACTGCGCTCTGCCGTCGAACGCGGCGACGTCGCCAGCTTCGCCCCGCAGCATCCATCCCTCGCCCAGATCTTCAAGGAGGTCATCCAGTGAGTACTCCTGCCCCCGTCCGCGAGACCAACGCCATCTGGCTCGTCGCCGAGCGCGAGATCGGCTCGAAGCTGCGCAGCAAGACCTTCATGATCTCCACCGGCATCCTGCTGCTGATCGCACTGGCCGGCATCCTGATCGGCGGCTTCGCGAGCAAGAACCCGGAGGCCACGAAGATCGCGGTGACCTCGGAGACGGCATCCGTCGTCGAGGCCCTGCCCAACGTCGCGATCACCGAGGTCGCGGATCGGGCGGATGCCGAAAAGCTCCTGCGCTCCGAGAAGGTCGAAGCCGCGGTCCTCCCCGGCGACGGTCCCCTCGGATACACGGTGATCGCGCTGGAGAATGCTCCGGACTCGATCGTGATGGGTCTCGCGGAGGCACCGGAAGTGGAGATCCTCGAACCGGCGACGACGAACCCCGCGCTGCGATACCTCATCGCCCTGGGCTTCGGGATCGTGTTCCTGATGGCGGCCTCGACCTTCGGCGGCACGATCGCTCAGAGCGTCGTCGAGGAGAAGCAGACGAGAGTGGTGGAGCTGCTCATCTCGGCGATCCCGGCTCGCACGCTGCTCGCCGGCAAGGTCGTCGGCAACACCGTTCTCGCCATGGCTCAAATTCTGGCGCTGGCGGCGATCGCCACGGTCGGCCTCATCGTCACCGGGCAGACGGAGGTGCTCGCAACACTCGGGTCACCGATCATCTGGTTCGCCGTCTTCTTCCTGTTCGGCTTCATCCTGCTGGCATCGCTGTTCGCCGCTGCGGCATCGATGGTGTCTCGACAGGAGGACATCGGGGCGACGACGACGCCGATCACGATGCTCGTGATGGCACCGTACTTCCTCGTGATCTTCTTCAACAACGACCCTGTGGTGCTGACGATCATGTCGTACGTACCGTTCTCGGCACCGGTCGGGATGCCGATGCGCCTCTTCGTCGGCGAGGCGCAGTGGTGGGAGCCGATCCTGTCGCTGCTCATTCTGATCGTGAGCTGCGTCGCAGCGATCGCGGTCGGCGCGAAGATCTACGAGAATTCACTGCTGCGCATGGGGGCGCGCGTGAAGCTCACGGAGGCGCTGCGCGGCTGATGCGCGGTTCTGCCCCTGCCGAGACCCCCAGATAGCGCCGAGACCCCCTGCTGCAGCAGGGGGTCTCGGCGTTAAGCGGGGGTCTCGGCGAACCGCGGTCTGCTCAGATCACGCCATCGGCGAGCGTCGTCGGGTTCCCGAAACGGTGGTTCGTGATGGAGACGGCCTGCTCGTGCAGGAACGGCAGCAGCTCGACCCGGCCGGCGCCGGTGACGGCGTGCGACCAGACGGCCACGTCCGGCGAACCGCCGAGGGCGGTGTGCAGGGCGCCGGCGTCGCCGCCGACCAGACGCACCCGCTGCCAGCTGCGCTCGCCCTTCGCGTACCGCTTGACCCAGGCGGCATCCGACTCGTGCTTCACGGTGACGCCCTCTGCACGCAGCGCCTTCTCGACCCGACCGGGCAGTGCCGGTGCCGACACCGTGAAGGAGCTGCCGCTGCGCAAAGCGGCGGCGAGCACGCGCACCGTCTCGACGAGCGGTGCGTGCTCAGCGATGCGCACATCGACGTCGACCGGGCGATAGCGGAACACATTGCGCTCGACACCGAGCTGCGACTTATCGGTCACGGCGCCGAACTCGTCGACCCATGCACGCTCATCGGATGCCGTTGCCCGCTGCAGCCACTCGTTCTCGACCGCATCCAGATCGCCGGAGGCCGCCTGCACCAACGACTGCACGGCCGGAACGACCGCCGCACCCGCGGCCGCGGCCGGCAGCTCGGCCGGCACCCAGTCACCGAGTCCGAACAGGTAGTTCGGGCCGCCGGCCTTCGCTCCCGCACCGACGGCGGAGCGCTTCCAGCCGCCGAACGGCTGGCGCTGCACGATGGCGCCGGTGATCCCGCGGTTCACGTAAAGGTTTCCGGCCTCGACGCGGTCGAGCCAGGTGGAGACCTCTTCGGAGTCGAGGGAGTGGATGCCGGCGGTCAGGCCGTAGTCGACCGCGTTCTGCAGGCGGATGGCCTCGTCGAGGTTCTTCGCGCGCATGATGCCCAGCACCGGACCGAAGAACTCGGTGAGGTGCGTGGTCGAGCCCGCGACGACGCCGGTCTTCACACCCGGCGTCCACTGCTTGCCGTCGGCGTCGAGCTTCTCGGGCTTCACCAGCCAGCGCTCGCCCTTGTCGAGCGTGGTGAGCGCCTTCAGCAGCTTGCCGGATGCGGGCTCGATGATCGGCCCCATCTGCGTCGTCGGGTCGGACGGCACACCGACACTCAGCGACGTCACCGCGTCGACGAGCTGGCGCTCGAAGCGCTGCGAGTCGCCGACGGAGCCGACGAGGATCGCCAGGGAAGCCGCCGAGCACTTCTGCCCGGCGTGCCCGAAGGCGCTGCGCGCGACATCGGCGGCGGCGAGATCGAGGTCTGCCGAAGGCGTGACGATGATCGCGTTCTTGCCGCTGGTCTCGGCGAGCAGCGGCAGGTCGTGCCGGAACGAGCGGAACAGCTGCGCGGTCTCGTAGGCGCCGGTGAGGATGACCCGGTCGACGACCGGGTTCGAGACCAGGCTGGTACCGAGGTCGCGCGAGGCGAGGTCGACCAGCGCGAGCAGGTCGCGCGGCACACCGGCAGCCCACAGCGCCTCGACCATCACGGCACCGCAGCGCTGGGTGAGCTTGGCCGGCTTGATGATGACTGCCGAACCCGAGGCGAGACCGGCGAGCACGCCACCGGCGGGGATCGCCACCGGGAAGTTCCACGGCGGGGTGACCACGGTCACCTTCGACGGCACGAACTCGGCGCCGGCGATGTTCTCCAGGTCGAGAGCGCGCTCGGCGTAGTAGTGCGCGAAGTCGATGGCCTCGCTGACCTCTGGATCACCCTCGGCGATCGTCTTGCCGGCCTCGTTGGCCATGATCTCGAGCAGCTGGCCACGGCGGGCCTCGAGCTCGTCGCCTGCACGGTGCAGCACCGCGGCGCGATCCCGTGCCGGCAGGGCCGCCCACTTCGCGGCTGCGGCCTCGGCGGCGGCGAACACCTCGTCGAGCTGCGCGCCGGTCTCGACGCGCGCATCGGCGATGGCATCCTGCCCGAGTGTCGTGGCCACCGAGCGGCGGAGGATGTCGCGACCCCACGCGCGGTTCGCGGCGATGGCGGGGTCGGTGTCCGGCTGGTTCTCGAAGCCCTCGGTGGTGGATGTCTGCGCGACCGCCTCGGCGGCACGGTCCTGGATGCGGTTCGACTGCGGCACCGAGCGGTCGACCTCGAGCGCCGCCAGGGAACGCTCGAAGCGCTCGCGCTCCCGACGCAGCAGCGTGCTGTCGGTCGCCAGCTCGAACACCGCCGACATGAAGTTCTCCTGGCTGGCGTTCTCCTCGAGGCGTCGCACCAGGTAGGCGATCGCGACGTCGAACTCGGCCGGGTTCACGACGGGCGTGTACAGCAGCAGGCGCCCGACGTCCTTGCGCACCGCCTCGGCCTGGCCGGTCGCCATGCCGAGGAGCATCTCGTACTCGACCCCGTCGGTCACGCCGCGCGCCTGCGCGAGCAGCCAGGTGTAAGCGATGTCGAAGAGGTTGTGGCCGGCGACGCCGATGCGGACAGCATCCAGGCGCTCCGGTGTCATCGCCCAGTCGAGCACGCGCTTGTAGTTCGTGTCGGAGTCCTGCTTGGTCGAGTACGTGGCGAGAGGCCAGCCGTGGATCGCGGCGTCGACCTCTTCCATCGCGAGGTTCGCGCCCTTGACGACGCGGACCTTGATCGGCGCCCCGCCCTTCGTGCGGCGCGCGGTCGCCCACTCCTGCAGGTGCTGCATCGCGGCGAGCGCGTCCGGCAGGTAGGTCTGCAGCACGATCCCGGCCTCGAGGTCCTGGAACTGCGGCTGGTCGAGGATGGTCGTGAAGGCAGCGATCGTCAGATCGAGGTCGCGGTACTCCTCCATGTCGAGGTTGATGAACTTCGCCTTGCCCGCGGCCTCTGCCTTAGCGGCGAGCTCGTAGAGCGGGGTGAGCTTCGTGACGACGTCGGCGACGGCCTCGTCGAAGGACCACATCGAGAGCTGGCTGACGACGCTGGAGACCTTGATCGACACGTAGTCGACGTCGTCGCGCGCCAGGAAGTCGTAGGTGCCCTTCAGACGGTGACCAGCTTCGCGCTCACCGAGCACAGCCTCGCCGAGCAGGTTGAGGTTGAGGCGGTTGCCGCTCTTGCGCAGCTTCGCGATCGCCGGACCCAGCTTGGAGGGCGTTGCATCCAGCACGAGGTGGCCGACCATCGCGCGCAGGACGCGCCGGGAGATCGGCACGACGATTCCGGGAAGCTTCGGAGCCATGACACCGCCGACGCGGATCGCGGACTGCAGGTACCAGGGCAGCAGCTTCGGGGTGATCGTGGCGAGTTCGGCGAGCTTGCGGCCCGCGACCGAGAGATCTTCGGGGCGCATCACGCCGTCGACGAATCCAACGGTGAATGCGAGGCCGTTCGGGTCCTTGAGGACCTCGGAAAGACGCTGCGCTGCGGGCTCGACGGGGTGCGTCTCGCTCTCGGTGAGCCAGCGCTGAACGAGGGCAGCGACGTCCTCGGTACGGGGGGTGGTGTCGACGACGGTCATTGGCGGGAACCTTCCAGGGATCGCACACCCGGGTCGTGTGCGGCTGGATCATTCTCATCCCGCTCGGTAGGCTCCGTCTATCAACCGATTTGCATGAATTCTGTTCATGTTTGCTGAACAATGGGGACGCGGATGCTGGACGTCAATCGACTGCGGATGCTGGTGGAGCTCAGCCGCCGCGGAACCCTGTCCGCCGTGGCCGACGCCCTGTCGTACAGCAAGGCCTCGGTGTCGCAGCAGCTGAGTGCTCTGGAGCGCGAGGTCGGGGTGCCGCTGCTGCGCCGGGTCGGCCGCGGGGTGCAGTTCACTCCGCAGGGCAACGTGCTCGTCGCGGAAGCGATCGGCATCCTGGATCAGCTCGAGCACGCGCGGATCGCCGTCGCTGAATCGCTGACCGAGGTCACCGGCACGGTGCGCGTCGCGGTCTTCCAATCCGCAGCGCACTCGCTGCTGCCGAGCTCCCTGAAGTCGCTGAAGGAACAGCATCCCGCCCTGCGCGTCGAGGTGACCGAGTGCGACCCGGAGACCGGCCTCGTCGGCGTCTCCAGCCGCGACTTCGACCTCATCCTCGCCGAGCAGTACCCGGGCCGAACCCGGCCGATCCACGCCGACCTCGACCGGGTGGTCCTCGCCCACGACGCGATCGCTCTCGCCCGTCGAGCCGGCAGCGCCGGGGACGCGGATGCGGTGGCCGCCCTGTGGTCGACCCGTGACGAGCCCTGGGTGCTGGAGCCGGCCGGCACGGCATCCCGCGCCTGGGCCGAGCAGCTCTGCCGCACGGCCGGATTCGAGCCCGACGTCCGTTACGAGATCGCCGACCTCACCGCTCACGTCCGACTGATCCACGCCGGTCTCGCGGTCGGACTGCTGCCGGAACTCGTCTGGGGCGGCGACAGCCCGTCGGTCGATCTCGACGCCCTGCCGGAGACGCCGCGGCGCGAGATCTTCTCCTCCGCGCGACGCGTCTCCGCCGCCGCCCCCTCGATCCGTGCCGTGCGGCGGGCTCTGGAGGATGCGGCCGCCCGCATCCTCCCCGACTGATGACCCACCCCTCGTACCCCGCGCGCGAGGGGTCGAACATGGTCGCAATCTCCTGAGGGATGCGGCCATCTGCGACCCCGCCGCCTCACGAGGGGTCGAACATGGTCGTCATTTCCTGAGGGAAGCGGCCATCTGCGACCCCCGCCCAGGGCGTCAACCAGCCGCCCGCAGGAGGGGTCGAACATGGTCGCAATTTCCTGAAGGTAGCGGCCATCTGCGACCCCTCCGCCTCACGAGGGGTCGAACATGGTCGCCATTTCCTGAGGGAAGCGGCCATCTGCGACCCCTCCACTCGCCACACCCTCCAGACCCCTCACTCAGTGCACGTGCACGTGCTCCGCGCCGTGGCCTGCGGCGACCGGGTCGTCCGCACGATCCGCAGTCGGCTCGACGAGGGCGCCGGCCGAGTGCGCGAAGCGCCCACCCACAACGGTGATCTCGGCATGCTCATCGAGCAATCCCGATGGCTCCGACTCGTGCCGGTAGAGATCGCCCGACCAGACGACGAGGTCGGCGAGCATCCCTCGGCGCACCCGGCCGCGATCCCCCTCCGCGTGCCAGGCACGTGCGCCGTGCACGGTGTACGCCTCCAGCGAGCGATCGATACCGACCCGCTCCGCGGACGTCCAGGCATCCGTGCCGTCCAGACCCGCTCGCGTCGCCGCGGAGTACAGGCCGATGAGCGGATCCATCTCCCCCACCTGCCAGTCGCTCGAGAACGCGACCGTCGCGCCGCTGTCGAGCAGACTCCGGAACCGCCAGGCTCGATCCCAGCGCTCCTCTCCGACGTTCTCCATCCAGGTTCCCGCGACGAGGTCGGGCGAGCAGTGCCGCGGCTGCATCGCCGCGGTGACCCCGAGCTGCCGGAAACGCGGCAGATCCTCCGGATGCAGGCACTCGACGTGCACGATGCCGTGACGCCGATCCTGCGTACCGTTGCGGCGGCCGGCCTCCTCGATCGCGTCGAGGGCGAGCCGGATGCCCGCATCTCCCGTGGCGTGGGTGTGCGTCTGGAAGCCGAGCCGGTCGAGTTCGCTGATCACCTCGACGAGCTCACGTCCCGGATAGCTCGGGCGCCCGCGGACACCAGGCCGGTTGGCGTAGTCGTCGAGCATCAGCGCGGTGTGCGGTTCGATGACATCGTCGGCGTAGAGCTTGAGCGGCCCGAGCCGCAACAGGCCATCGGCATCGGCATGGGCGCTCGCATCGCTCACCGCCTGCCGCAATGCCTGACGGAAGGCGCCGTCGGCGCCGACCGGATGGAACAGCGCCGTGATGACCCGCGATGACAGCTCTCCTGCGGCGAGCGCACGCTGGAACAGCCCGATCTCGGCGAGCGGCACCTGCGGCTCGACCGCGGTGGTGATGCCGCTGGCGGTGGCCATGCGGATGCTGGAGAGAAGCTTGCGGTAGCGCCGCTCCGGCGAATACATCGGGATGTCCCGTTGCAGTTCGGCGAGACCGGCGGTCGTCATCGCGCTGGTGTAGAAGTCGGTGACCCAGCCGGTCGCCTCGCCGGAGCGCTCATCGCGTTCCGGACGCCCCCAGGCGACGTCGGCCCCGGTGGCGATGCCGAGCACGCTCAGCGCCGCCCGGTTCAGCCACACCGAGTGCTGGTCGTAGGTGGTGACGAACACCGGCCGGTCGGTGAGCCCGTCGAGGTCGGATGCTCGGGGGCGGCGCCCCTCGACGACGGAGTAGACCGCGTTCTCCGCGCAGATCCACGACAGCTCTGGGCGCCGGTCGGCGAACTCGGCAATGCGACGGCGCACTTCCGCGAGCGTGGTCGCACCTTCCAGAGACACCGCGTCCTCGTCGAAACCGAGCAGCAGGTGATTGTGGCTGTCGATGACGCCCGGTGTGAGCAGCCGTCCTTCGGCGTTGATCGTGCGGCGCGCGGCCGGAGCATCCTCGGCGGATCCGACGAAGGCGATCCGGTCACCGTCGATGCCGACGACCTCCGCCCACGGCTGCTCCGGATCGAAGGTGCGCACGCGGGCACCGGTGATGAGCGTGTCGACGGTCATGCCACGACCTCGTCCGTCTCGGCATCCGCCTCGAGCAGATGGATCGCGCCCGGGTGCGTCCGCAGGTACAGCGCGTAGTACAGGAATCCAGCCGCCACGATGGTTCCGGCGATTCCGAGACTGAGCCATTGCGCCGGGTCGAGGATGCCGATGACGAAGATCGTCGCGATGGCGAGCAGCGCGACCACCGGCGGCACCGGCCAGACGGGCATCCGGTAGCTGCCGGGGGCGGCGCCGGACTGCTTGCGGACCACCAGAGCGGCGAGCGCGATGAACCCGTAGGAGAACGCGAGCGTGGAGCCGGTCGCGTTCAACAGGACGTCGAAGGGGACGAAGCAGGCGATGAGTGCGATCACGCCCATCGTGATGGTGGCGGCGACGGGCATCTTCGTTCTGGGTGAGATGCGCGCGAGAGGACGAGCGAGCGCGGCGGGCAGCGCCTGATCGCGCGCTGCGGCGAACAGCAGGCGTCCCGCCTGCAGCGCGATCGCGATGATCGCGTTGATGATCGCGAGCGCGATGGCGATCAGGATGATCGTCGACACCGTGTCACCGGCATGCGCCGAGAGGAAGGACTCCACCGGAAGGTCGGCACCGAAGAGCTCTTCCAGGGATTCGGCACCGAGCAGGATCGCGGTCAGCGGGACGATCTCGGCGATCACGGTGATCAGGGCGCTCCACAGCAGGGCCTTGGCGATCGTGCGGCGGGCGTCCTTCGTCTCCTCGGCGAAGTAGATCGCCCCGCCGTAGCCGTTGTAGGCGAAGATGCCCTGCGTGACGGCGAGCACGAGGCCGGCGATGCCGAGCGGCGCAAGGCCGCCGGCGGCATCCAGCGCCTGCGGGTCGAAGAGATCCGTGATCGGGCGCTCGATCTGGATGATGCCGAGGAACGCGAGGTAGACGAGGGCCGCCATCTCGATGAAGAGGAACGCACCGGTGACCCAGGCGTTGGTGCGGATGTTGAAGCACGCCGTGATGGTCGCCATGATTATCACGATCACGGCGGTCCACAGGGGGTCGAGTCCGGCGATCGCGACACCGAGGTAGTCGGCGACGCCGAGGGCGAAGATCGCGATGATCAGCGGAAGCGAGATCAGGCTGATGAAGAACACGGCAGCGCCGGGGGCGGGGCCGAGAACGCGGCTCACCAGGGTGTAGTCGCCGCCGGCGAGCGGATGCCGCGAGCCGAGTTCCGCGTAGCAGAGGGCGATGAGCAGGCTGATGACACCGGCGAGGATGAATCCCCAGAAGACGCCAGTGCCGTAACCGGCGAATGCCGCACCGCCGAGGATGAACACGCTCGACGCGGGCGAGATGCCGGAGAGGGTGATGAGCACGTTGCCGCCGACGCCGAGCGAGCGGGAGAGCTGTCCTCCGTGCGTCGTCGTCGCCGCGGTGTCGAGGGCCGGCGGAGCGGCGCTCGCCGCAGGGTTCGGGTGGGACATCATCGGGCTCTCTTCGTCGTGGATCCGAGTCGGGTAATTCTTTGACTCCAATGTCAAAGAATTACCCGAGTGTGACACTCTCCTCGGGTAGTGTCAAGGAATGGCGCGACCACGACGACAGGAAGAACGCCGCGCAGCCCTCATCGACGCGACCTACGCCGCGGGCCGAGAGCACGGGCTCCGGTCGCTGTCACTGACGGATGTCGCTGCGGCCGCCGGACTCACGCGCGGCGCGATCCTGTACTACTACGAGGACCTCGACGCCCTCCTCGTCGAGGCGCATGCCGCCGGTATCCAGAGATTCTGCGATGAGCGAGACGCGGTGCTGGCGGAGATCGAAGACCCTCGGGAGCAGTTCGGCGCCGCCATCGACGCCGGCCTGCCGGACGGGCCGGATGACGCCCTGATGAGCCTGCTCTACGAGTTCGATGTGCTCGCCGGCAACTCGGCCCTGCACGACGAGCTGGTGCAGAAGCTGTACCTGCGACAGCTCGAGACCTACCGCGGCGTGATCGCCCACGGACGCTCGACGGGCGTCTTCGCCCCGCGACTCGACGACGAGCAGCTCGCGATGACTTTCGTCGCCCTCGAAGACGCCTATGGCCTGCACATCGTCGGCGGCAACGCGCTGATGACGGTACCGAAGGCGGCAGCAGCGATGCGCGCGGTCGCCGAGCAGCTGGGGTGCCCGACGCACGCCTGATCGGCCGATCCGAATTCGCGGGAATATGCATGCGAATGAATCGGTTGGCCCTGAGGTACCCGGACGATGGAGTCCGATCGACTCCATCCGAAAGGCACTTCTGTGAGCACTCCCATCATCGACCGCACCGCCCCGACCGAGCACGACGTCCTCGACGTCCTCGCCGGGCGCTGGAGCCCGCGCGCCTTCGACGCCGACTCGGCGATCGACGAAACCAAGCTCTCCGCAGCCCTCGAGGCAGCCCGCTGGAGCCCCTCCGCCTACAACCTGCAGCCGTGGCGCTTCATCATCGCCCGCCGTGGCACCGCGCTGCACGCGCAGGTTGTCGACTCTCTCGTCGAGTTCAATCAGCTGTGGGCTCCTCACGCCGCTGTGCTCATCGTCGCCGTCGCCGAGACCGAAGCCGAAGACGGCACGGCGATCAGCCACGCGGTCTACGACCTCGGCCAGGCTGTCGCTCACCTTTCGGTGCAGGCCCACCACGACGGCCTGCTCGTGCACCAGATGAGCGGCTTCGACCCCGAGGTCGTCCGCGAGTTCGCCGACCTCCCCCCGCGCTTCGCCGCCACCACGGTCATCGCCATCGGTGAACTCGGCGATGCCGAGGCTCTTCCCGAGGGCATCCAGCAGGGCGAGACCGCCCCGCGCGTGCGCCGCGCGATCGACGAGACCGTCATCCTCAGCGCCTGACGCCACCGCCGGGTCCTCCCGGCAGCACGACTTCGGATGCCGCGGCAGAAATGCCGCGGCATCCGTCGTTTCAGTCGTCGAGCAGCTCGGCCTCGATCACGTCGTCGTCCCCCGCGTCTTCCACCGGCGCGGGGGCCGCCGTGAGCACGAGGCCCGAACCGTCCGCCGCGATGTCCACCCGCACCGTATCGCCGTCGTGCACACTGCCGGACAGCAGCGCCGTCGCGAGCTTGTTCTGCACTTCGGACTGGATGAGGCGACGCAGCGGACGCGCACCGAACATCGGGTCGTAGCCGCGCTCGGCGAGCCACGTCCGCGCATCGGGGGTGACCGCCAGCGCGAGGCGGCGGTCGTGCAACCGCTTCTGCAGCTGGTCGACGGAGAGCTCGACGATCTGGGCGAGGTCATCCTCCGACAGCGCCTGGAACATGACGATGTCATCCAGCCGGTTCAGGAACTCGGGGCGGAACGACTGCCGCACGAGCGTCATGACGGCGTCGCGCTTCACCTCCAGCGACAGCGCCGGGTCGATGAGGATGGGAGACCCGATGTTGCTGGTGAGGATCAGGATGACGTTCGAGAAGTCGACCGTGCGCCCCTGACCGTCGGTCAGGCGCCCGTCGTCGAGCACCTGCAGCAGGACGTCGAAGACCTCCGGATGCGCCTTCTCGACCTCGTCGAGCAGGATCACGCTGTACGGGCGACGCCGCACGGCCTCGGTGAGCTGACCGCCCTGCTCGTAGCCGACGTACCCGGGAGGAGCCCCGACCAGGCGGGAGACCGAGTGCTTCTCGCCGTACTCCGACATGTCGATGCGCACCATGGCGTGCTCGTCATCGAACAGGAACTCGGCCAGAGCCTTGGCGAGCTCGGTCTTTCCGACACCGGTGGGGCCGAGGAACAAGAACGAGCCGGTCGGACGACCGGGGTCGCTGATGCCGGCGCGCGAGCGTCGCACCGCATCGGCCACCGCCTTCACGGCCTCTTTCTGCCCGATGAGGCGCTTGCCGAGCTCGGACTCCAGGTGCAGCAGCTTCTCGCTCTCGCCCTGCAGCAGCCGGCCCACCGGGATGCCGGTCCACGCCGCGATCACCGCGGCGATGTCTTCGTCGGTGACCTGCTCGTTGACCATCCGGCCCTCGGTCGACGTCGCAGCCTCCGCCTGCTCCGCCTCGGCGATGTCGCGCTCGAGGCGCTTGATCGTCTCGTACTCGAGCTTCGACGCGCGCGTGTAGTCGGCCTCGCGCATCGCGAGGTCGCGCTGCGTGATCGCATCGTCGAGCTGCTTCTTCAGGTCGCCGACCCGGTTGAGGCCCTGACGCTCGCGCGCCCAGCGCTCCTCCAGCGCGGCCAGTTCCTTCTCCATCGTGGAGAGCTGCTCACGCAGAGTGCTCAGCCGCTCCTTCGACGCGGCATCCTTCTCCCTCTTCAGCGCGAGCTCTTCCAGGCGCATCCGATCGACCTGCCGCTTGAGCTGGTCGATCTCGACGGGCGAGGAGTCGATCTCCATCTTCAACCGCGACATGGACTCGTCGATCAGGTCGATGGCCTTGTCGGGCAGTTGGCGACTGGGCAGATACCGGTTCGACAACGCCGCGGAGGCGACGAGCGCACTGTCCGAGATGGTCACGCCGTGGTGCGCCTCGTAACGGCCCTTGAGCCCGCGCAGGATCGCGATCGTGTCTTCGACGCTGGGCTCGCCGACGTACACCTGCTGGAAGCGGCGCTCGAGCGCGGCATCCTTCTCGATGAACTCCCGGTACTCGTTGAGGGTCGTGGCGCCGATCATGCGCAGCTCACCGCGGGCGAGCATCGGCTTGAGCATGTTGGATGCCGCGACCGACCCCTCGCCGCCGCCCGCACCCATCAGCACGTGCAGCTCATCGATGAAGGTGATGACCTTGCCCTCGGACTCGGTGATCTCTTTGAGCACGCTCTTCAGGCGCTCTTCGAACTGGCCGCGGTACATGGCCCCGGCGACGAGGGCGGAGATGTCGAGCGAGACGAGTTCTTTGTCCTTGAGCGATTCGGCGACGTCGCCGGCGACGATGCGCTGGGCGAGCCCCTCGACGACGGCGGTCTTGCCGACGCCCGGCTCACCGATGAGAACGGGGTTGTTCTTGGTTCGCCGTGTGAGCACCTGGCTCACCCGACGGATCTCGCTGTCTCGTCCGATGACCGGGTCGAGCTTGCCCTGACGGGCGCGGTCGGTGAGATTGACTCCGAACTGCTCGAGCGCGGACCGCTGATCTTCCTGTGCGGGGTTTGCCATTTCTTCCTCCTGCGGAGTCTCCTTAAAAGTTGAGTCTTATTGACTCAACTTTACCACGGCGTCCCAGATCGCTCGGGCGACCTCTCTCTTCGACCCGGCAGCGGAACCGACGACCGCACCGCCTGACCCGAGAATGCGTACGGCGTTCTCCGCTGCCTCGAACCCGCGGTCCCAGCCGACCTCGTTCACCACCAGGAGATCGACCCCTTTGCGCTGTTGCTTGCGACGCGCGCGCTCCATCAGCTCGGCGTCGTCGACCCCGCCGCCTGCCACTGGGGTCTCCGCCGCGAACCCGACGATCACCTGCCCTGCTCGACGGTCACGCACGAGCCCGGCCACGATGTCCTCGTTCTCGACGAGTTCGATCGAGGTCAGAGGCCCCGATTCCTTGGTGAGCTTGTGCGCGGCGACCTCGGCGGGACGATAGTCCGCGACCGCCGCCGCCATCACAACGGCATCCGCCTCCGCAGCCGCTTCGCGCATGGCGGCACCGAGTTCGGCCGCCGCACCGACACCCACGACCCGGATGCGGGGATGCTGCGCGGCCGCGAGCACATCGTGGGAGATGTTCGCCGCGACCAGCACCACCTCGGCACCGCGCTCGGCGGCTTCCACCGCGAGGGCGACCCCCTGCCGGCCGCTGGAACGGTTCCCGAGATAGCGCACCGGATCGATCGGCTCCCTGGTACCGCCCGCAGAGACGGCGATGCGGCGACCGTCGAGATCACCCGGCGTGATCGCGGCGAGCGCCGCCGCGAAGATCTCCTCAGGCTCCGACATCCGCCCTGGTCCGCTGTCGCCACCGGCCAGCTCGCCGTCGGCAGGTCCGACGATGCGCACACCGCGCTCACGCAGGGTCGCGATGTTCGACTGCGTCGCCGGATGCTGCCACATCTCGGCATGCATCGCCGGGGCGATCACGACGGGCGCGACGGTCGCCAGCAGCGTGGTGCCCAGCAGGTCGTCGGCGAGCCCGGCCGTCATCTTCGCGATCGTATTCGCGGTCGCCGGCGCGACGATCACCAGCTCGGCCGCCTGACCGAGGGCCACGTGCCGCACCTTGGCGACGTCCTCGTGCACGCTCGTCGTCACCGGATGCCGACTGATCGCCTCCCAGGTGGGGAGGCCGACGAAGCGCAGCGCATCCTCCGTGGGGATCACCGTCACCTCGTGCCCGGCTTTGGTGAGGAGGCGCACCAGGTGCACCGTCTTGTAGGCGGCGATACCACCGGTGACTCCGACGACGATGTTCACGGTTCGATTCTGCCTGACTGCAGGGCGACCGGGGCCTTCAGAGAGCGCAAACGGCTCGATATCCGGCGAGTATTGGTGCGTTTGCGCTCTGTGAAGCGATGGCTCGCTCCTAGACTGACGATGTGTGCACGGTCATCATTGACATCGCAGATGCCGGTACGGCCCACCTCCTCGCCGTACGCGATGAGGACCCGCAGCGGGAGTGGGATTCGCTCGGCGCCTGGTGGCCCGAGCGGTACCCGGGAGTCATCGGCATCCGGGATCGCCGCGCCGGCGGCGCCTGGCTCGCCGCGAACCCCGCGGAACGCCGACTGGCTGTGCTGCTCAATCGCGCCGACGTCCTCGGTCTTCCGGAAGACCAGGTGCTCTCCCGCGGATCGCTCGCGCTCGAGTCCGTGGTCGGACGGTCACCGGCCGCGCCCCTGCCGATGCACGGCTTCAACCTGCTCGAGGTCGGCCCCGATGCCGCCCGCGTCCTCTCCTGGGACGGTGCGGATCTTCGAGCGACCCCGGTTTCCGCCGGCGTGCACATGATCGCGCACGACGATCTCGACGACGATGCGACCCCGCGGATCGCCGCGTGGCTCCCCGAGTTCCAGGCTTTGACCCGGAACGAGGGCGACGCCGACTGGGCCCGGCCGTGGATCGAACTGCTCGCCAGGAGTGCGCAGCTCCCCCCGGAAGATGACAGGGCGATCATCCGCGACAACCGACCGCACGGCTATCCGACGCAGTCACTGCTGTACTGCACGGCATCCGTGACGCCTGACGGAATCGACGTGCGCGACGTCACCCTGCCCTCGCCCGGGCACTGGGCAGCCTCTTCCTGACCCGGAAGAACCGCGGCTCCTCCGCTCTTCACCATTGCGCATACCGTGCGCCTCGATGCATGATCTTTGTAAAGAAGATTTCCTAATAACCTTCACCGGAGGAATCATGCGTCAACGTAGACCACTTCTCGGCCTTCTGGCCGCCGCCATCGCCATCCCACTCACCGGCATCGTGGCCATGTCCGCCCAGGCCGATACGCCCACCCTGATCTCGAAGAATCGTCCGTCATCGTCCTCCACCACCGAAGGAGCAGGCTTCGAGGCATCCCGGGCGTTCGACGGCAACGCGACCACGCGCTGGGCGAGCACCGAGGGCGTCGACAATCAGTGGGTGCAGGTCGACCTCGGCGCGGGCTCCACGGTCGACCGGGTCGTACTGAACTGGGAAGCCGCGTTCGCCTCCGACTACGACGTGCAGATGTCCGCCGACGGCTCCAGCTGGACGACTCTCACGCACGAGGCCGCGAGCGACGGCGGAACCGACGAGCACACCGGCCTGAACGGCACCGGACGCTACCTGCGCGTCTACGGCACCGAGCGCGCCACCAGCTACGGCTACTCGCTCTTCGAGGTCGAGGTGTACGGCACCGCCGGCGTCATCAGCACGCCGACCCCGACGCCAACCCCCACTCCGACGCCGACCCCGAACCCCACCGACACGCTGATCACCACGGGCAAGCCGGTCACGGCCTCCTCGGTCGAGGCCGCAGGCCACGAGGCCGGCAAGGCGGTCGATGCGAACGCGACGACCCGCTGGGCCAGCGTCGAAGGCGCCACACCGCAGTGGATCCGAGTCGACCTCGGCACCGGCGCGAAGGTGAACAAGGTCGTCCTCAAGTGGGAGGCCGCGTACGCCAAGAAGTACACCATCGAGATGTCGAACGACGGCACCACCTGGACGCCGCTCAAGGCCGAGACCGCCGGCAACGGCGCCACCGACGAGCACACCGCCCTCAACGGCACGGGCCGCTACCTCCGCATCAACGCCACCGAGCGCGGCACCGCCTACGGCTACTCGCTCTTCGAGCTCGAGGCCTACGGCACCGCCGGCACCCCCGGCGGCGGCAACCCCACCGAGCCGACGGACGGCCCCTGGCCCGGCAACTCATCGATCTCGACCGTCGACGCCTCCGGCACCTTCGGCAGCGATATGAGCGGGCTCGCGTTCTCCGCCGACGGCACGGTGCTGTGGGCGGTCAACAACGGCAGCGGCACACTCCACCGCCTCACGAAGCAGGGTTCGAACTGGGCGCCCTCCTCCGGATGGTCCGGCGGACGCACGCTGCGCTTCCCCACCGGCTCCGGAACGGTGGATGCCGAGGGCGTCGCCGTCGTCGGCAGCGACGTGTTCGTCGCCTCAGAGCGCAATGGCGCCAGCAGTGGCACCAGCCGCCTGTCGGTCCTGAAGTACGCAACGAGCGGTACCGGAACGATCACGGCCAGCCGCGAGTGGAACCTCACGAGCGACATTCCGTCGGTGGGATCGAACGACGGCCTGGAGTCCATCGCCTGGATTCCGGATGCCGACCTCACCGCCGCCGGATTGGTCGACCAGAGCACCGGCTCGGCGTACAACCCCGCGAACTACGCGAACCACGGCACCGGCCTGTTCTTCGTCGGCGTCGAGGAGACCAGTGACGTGTACGCCTACGCGCTCAACCAGGGCAGCTCGAGCTTCACCCGGATCGCGAAGTTCACGTCGGGCCTGGCGAGCGTGATGGAGCTGGAGTACGACCCGAGCACGAAGACGCTGTGGAGTGTCTGCGATGACACCTGCGACGGCGAACTCGCCGCTCTCAAGGTCACCGCCGGCGCCTTCACGGTGATCGCGCACAACGATCGCCCCTCCGGCATGCCGAACCTCAACAACGAGGGCTTCGCGCTCGCCCCGCAGTGCGTCGGCGGCTCGCGTGTCGTCGTGTGGGCGGATGACGGCGAGACCGACGGTCACGCGCTGCGCGCGGGGTCGATGAACTGCAGCTAGAGAACCGACGACCAGAACGGATGCCGGCGGGCGATCAGGCCGCCGGCATCCGTTCTTCGTCTGCACACGAGAAGCGGGCGCGGTAGGCGGTCGGCGTCACGGCGAGCACACGGGCGAAGTTCTGCCGCAGCACTGCGGCCGAACCGAATCCGCACTCCTCGGCGATCTGATCGAGGCCGAAGTCGGTGCGCTCCAGCATCCGCTGCGCGTGGATGATGCGCTGCCGCGCGAGCCAGGCCGCCGGTGTCGCACCGTACTCCGCCTTGAACCGCCTGGCGAAGGTGCGCGGCGACATCAGCGCCTTGGCGGCGAGCAGGTCGACGGCGAGGTCATCCTTGAGATGCTCGACGGCCCAGTCGGCAACGCTCGCGAGCGAGTCGCTCTCGACGACGGGGATCGGTCGGTCGATGTACTGCGCCTGACCGCCGTCGCGCTGCGGAGGCACCACCATGCGGCGGGCGATCCGGTTCGTCACCTCGGCACCGAGCTCCTGGCGCAGCAGGTGGAGACAGGCGTCGAGTCCGGCTGCGGTGCCGGCGCTGGTGATGATGCGGCCGTCCTGCACGAACAGCACGTCAGGATCGACGTCGATCTGCGGGTACATCGATGCCATGACGTCGGCATACATCCAGTGCGTCGTCGCGCGGCGTCCGTCCAGCACACCGGCGGCCGCGAGGATGAACGAGCCGCTGCACACGGTGAGCACCCAGGCCTCGCGGGCGACCGCGTCGCGAGCGAGATCGAGGAGGAGCGGGTCGATCTTGCCCCAGTAGTCCCGCGGGATCGGGCAGAAGACGACGAGGTCTGCTTCATATGCGAACGAGAGGTCGTGCTCGACATTGATCGAGAAGCCGATCTTCGACTGCACGACGCCCGGCCGCGGCGTGACGATCCGGAAGTCGAAGTTCGGCACGCCGTCATCCGAACGGTCCAGACCGAAAGCCTCGCAGGCGACACCGAACTCGAACGGGGCGAAGCCGTCTTGGACTACGCAGGCAACCGTTTTCATGCGTTCTCCCATGCTTGGCAGTTTTCGAACGATCATAGTCATTTCCGCCACTCGTGGCGGAACGGCTTCGATCGTAGCGTTACTGCCATGATACTCCTCATCGCACTCATCGCCATCGCCGCCTGGGCGACCGTCGCGACCGTCCTCGAAGTCCGCCGCGACGGTTACCGTCCGACAGCCACCGACTGGAGCCGCGTCGCCGGTCGCGACTCACTGCACCAGGCCGAGTCCGGACACGTCTACCGCTGAACGCTCCCGGCCGATGCGCTGAGGCGCACCCGGCAGATCGGGATGCCCTCGGTGAAGACGACGGAAGCCGCGTCGGGAGACGCCGCCCCAGGAAGCAGCACGGTCCCCCGCTCCAGACGCTCGCCCGCGGCGGTCTGACCGTCGCCGAGCAGCACGACGAACTCGTCGGACAGCGCGGGCAGAGCGATCTCCCGCGCGGACCCCTCCATGCAGAATTCGTAACGCACAGCATCGCGCGCCACCATCAGGTTGATCACCGAGGCCTCGGAGGCGAGCGCCCACCCCGAGACCGATGCTTCGCCAGGGAACTCTACGTAATCGCCCGGTCCGAACTCGCTCTCCACGCCGGCCACCCGCAGGACGACACCACCCGAGAGCGCGATGAGCAGCCGGTCGATCCCCGGCAGAGATGAGAACTCCGCCTCGGCGCCGATGTCCGCCAGGCTGAGCCGCCACGCTCCGTCGCCGCCGCTGGCGAGTTCCCTGGTCGTACCGAGCCCGTTTGCCCAACGCGTCGACGCCACCCCACTCGGGTGGATCACTCGCCAGGCCGTCGTGCTCACGCACACACTCTAAGCATGATCTTTGATTTCATCTAGTGGCACGTGTATTTTGTCTAATGGCAATACTTCGAGAACACTGCGGAGACGTCCCCCGTTCTCATCGTCGAAGAAGTCGATCCGGAGACACATGAGCGAACAGTCCACGCGCACCGTCGAACGCGCACTCTCACTGCTCGCGATCGTCTGCGACCGGGGCAGCGCCACCCTCGCAGAGGCATCACGCGCCGTGGACCTCTCCCCCAGTACCGCGCTGCGTCTGCTGCGCACTCTGGAGGCGACCGGATTCGTGCGGCGCGATGACGAGGCGACCTACCGAGCGGGATCACGACTGATGCAGCTCGGCGCGCAGGCGCTCGGCCACGAGTCGCTCATCACCATCTGCCACGACGAGATGGTCGGTCTCGAAGAGGCCACCGGCGAATCCGTGTACCTGAGCGTGGAGGGTCACGCGGCATCCGCCCTCTACATCAGCATCGTCGAGGGGTCGCATTCCGTCCGGCACACGACCTGGGTGGGCCGCACGATTCCGCTCGACGGGTCGGCGGCCGGGCTCGCCCTCCGCGGGCAGACGCCGGAATCGGGATACGTGATCGTCGAGCGGGGCATCGAACGCGACGTGACAGCGATCGCCGCACCGGTGATGGCCTCCGACCGCATCATCGCCGCACTCAGCATCCTGGTGCCCAGCTACCGTGTGACGCCGCAATCGGCAGAGCAGTGCGGACTGCTGCTGGCGTCGGCCGCCCACCGACTCTCGGCCGGGCTCACCAACGGCACCACCCTCGAGAAGCAGTAGGAGAAACTGATGACGAACGATTTCGGCGCACTCCGGCTCCTCGGTGAGATCGAGGACACCGGTCGCGACCCCCACCGCGGCGGCTACTCCCGGCACGTCTTCGATGCTGCCGAGCACGACCTGCGCGACTGGTTCATCGAGCGCGCACAGCGTCTCGGACTGAACGTGATCCCCGATCGAAACGGCAACCTGTGGGCGTGGTGGGGCGAACCCGGCCCCGATGCCTTCGTGACGGGCAGCCACCTCGACTCCGTGCCCGGTGGCGGCGCGCACGACGGCCCCCTCGGCGTGGTGAGCGCTCTCGCCGCCGTCGACCGACTTCAGCAGCGGGGCTTCGTGCCGAACCGACCGTTCGCGGTCACCGTCTTCGCCGAAGAGGAGGGCTCGCGCTTCGGTATCGCGTGCCTCGGCTCGCGGCTGCTCAGCGGCGCGATCTCGGCCGAGCGGGCGGGAGACCTGAAGGACGCCGGCGGCAACCGCTTCGCCGATGTCGCCCGCGCAGCTGGCCTGCCGACCCCAGGACGAGACGCCGAGGCGCTCAGCCGGATCGGCATGTTCGTCGAGCTGCACGTCGAACAGGGCAAGGGGCTCATCGACATGGATGCTCCGGTGGCCGTCGGCTCCTCGATCCTGGAGCACGGCAGATGGCGGATCGACGTGCGCGGCCAGGGCAACCATGCCGGCACCACCGAGATCACCGATCGACGCGACCCGATGCTCGCCGCCGCCGAAGCTGTGCTCGCGGCCCGCAGGGCCGCGTCACGACGCGCGGGATCACGCGCCACGATCGGCCGCATCGAGCCGGTCCCCGGCGGCACGAACGTCATCGCCTCTCGGGTATCAGCCTGGCTGGACGTGCGCGCCGATTCCGAGCGCGACACCCGCGACATCATCGCCGAGGTCGAGCAGGCCGTCATCGACGCGGCCGCGGCCGAGGGCTGCACTGCCAGCGTCGTCGAGGAGTCGTACAGCGGCGAGGTGCGCTTCGATCCCGCGCTGCGCGATCGCATCGCCGCGACGCTCGGGAACGTTCCAGTGCTGCCGACCGGCGCCGGTCACGACGCCGGCGTTCTCGCCGCTCACGTGCCGACCGCGATGCTGTTCGTGCGCAATCCCTCCGGCGTCTCGCACGCACCGGAGGAGGGCGCGGACGACGCGGCCGTGGAGGCAGGAGTCGACGCGCTCGTGCGCACGATCGAGGAGTTGGCGTGAGGGTCTGGGTCGATCGACTGATCCGCGACGGCGTCCTCGAGCGCGGGGTGCTGTTCGAGGCGGATGACGCGGGCACGGTGCTCTCCGAGACGACGACCGAAGCGCCGGCCGAAGCTCTCCGGCTCGATCTCGCCGCCCCGGGCTTCGCGAACGCGCATTCGCACGCGTTCCACCGTGCGTTGCGAGGTCGCACGCACGAGTCCGGTTCGTTCTGGACGTGGCGCGAGCTCATGTACCGGGCCGCCGGACGGCTCGACCCCGGCAACTACCGCGAACTCGCCACCGGCGTCTTCGCCGAGATGGTGGCGTCGGGGTGGACCGCGGTCGGCGAATTCCACTACGTCCACCATCGGCCGGACGGCACCCCCTATGAGAACCATGCGATGGAGCTCGCCCTCGCGGATGCGGCGACGGATGCCGGCATCCGCCTCGTGCTGCTGGACACGTGCTACCTGACCGGCGGGATCGGCACCCCGCTCTCTCCGGAGCAGGCGCGCTTCGGCGATGGGAATGCCGCGTCATGGCTGTGTCGCTGGCACGCGTTGCGCGATGCCCTGGCCGACCGCGCGCCGTTGGTCACCCTGGGAGCAGCCGTGCATTCCGTGCGGGCCGTCCCCCGGGAGGAGCTCGCCCGCATCGCGCGCGAGCTCCCCGCCGACGTGCCATTGCACATCCATCTCTCGGAGCAGCCGGCCGAGAACGAGGCCTGCGTGGCGGCGTACGGTCGCACGCCCACAGAGCTGCTCGCCGCCGAGGGACTCCTGGCGCCGCGCCTCTCCGCGGTTCACGCGACGCACCTCACCGAGAACGACATCCGGCTGCTCGGCGACGCGGGCGTTCACGCCGTCTTCTGTCCCACCACCGAGGCCGACCTCGGCGACGGCATCGGGCCGGCGACCGAACTCACCGTCGCCGGAGCGAAACTCGCGGTCGGCTCGGATCAGAACGCCGTCGTCGACCCCCTCCTGGAGCTGCGCGGCTTGGAGGCCGGCGAGCGCCTGCGGTCGCTCCAGCGCGGTCGCATCGCGCCGGCCACCCTGTGGAGCATCGGGTCGGCGGGTGGCTATTCCTCACTCGGCCTGGCACCCGCAGCGCGCGTGGGCGGACCCCTCGACCTCGTCGAGCTCGACACGATGTCCCTTCGCACGTCAGGCAGTCGAGCGGAGCAGCTTCCCCTCACGGCGACGGCATCGGACGTGCGCCGCGTGATCATCGGCGGGCATCCCATCCCGATCGATGCGCATGCGACCGCCGCGCGCCTCGCACGCTCGATCTCGTCCCTGTTCGGGGAGGATGCCCGAACGCACGGGTGAAACCTCGGGTATATCGTCGATTCATGATCCCGCTCGACAACCTGCTGGCGTTCCTTGTCACCGCTGTCGTGATCATCGTGATCCCCGGCCCGAGCGTGCTGTTCGTCATCGGCCGATCGATCGCCCTCGGCCGCCGAGCGGGCGTGCTCAGCGTGATCGGGAACGCACTCGGCACCGTTCCGGCCGTCCTCGCCGTGGCATTCGGGGTCGGCGCCATCGTGGCGTCCTCCGTTGTCGCGTTCACAGTGATCAAGATCGTCGGAGCGCTCTACCTCGTCTGGCTCGGCATCCAGGCGATCAGGCACCGCAACGACCACTCGACCGGTGCGATCGGAAGTGCTCCGACGTCAGCCGTGAAGCTGCTCCTGCAGGGGTTCATCGTCGGCCTGACGAACCCGAAGACGATCGCGTTCTTCGTCGCCGTCCTTCCGCAGTTCGTCGACGCCGCCGCCGGGCCGGTGTGGATGCAGTTGCTGCTGCTCGGGCTGACCTTCCAAGCGCTCGCACTCGTCTGCGACAGCGTCTGGGCGCTCGCTGCCGGAACCGCGCGCACGTGGTTCGCCCGGTCGCCCCGACGAATCTCTGCGCTGTCCGGGACCGGCGGCGTGATGATGATCGGACTCGGCGGCACCCTCGCGCTGACCGGTGCGAAGAGCTGATGAAGGCCCACCGGCCAGGGCAGCGGACTACGCTCGTCGCATGAGCGACCCTCAGCAGCCCCCCGTTTCCCCGTACGCCTCGGGCGATCACAGGTACCCGCCCGCGACACCGCAGCCCGCCTATCCGCCGGCCCCTCCGCAGCCGGGCTCTCCCCTGGCCGGCCAGCCCCAGCCCGCTCACCCGACCTATCCGACCCACCCGACCTATGGCGCGCAGCCGCCCGCGGCGTCCGGCAATGCGCTCGGCAGGGCCGCGTTCCTCATCGCGCTGATCACCTTCGGCATCGGGCTCCTGGGAACACTGGCGATACCGCTCGTGTACACCGTCGGCATCGGCACCGTCTTCGTCGAGATCATCACGAGCGCCAGCGGCCTGATCTCGGTGATCGGATATGCCGCCGCACTGGTCCTCGGGATCGTGGCCCTGCGTCGTCCCGCTCCGCACATCCTCGCCGGGATCGCCATCGGCATCGCCGGCAGCGGCGTCGTCGGCACCGCGGTCGCGTGGATCGCGACGCTCTTCTACCGGTTCATCTGAGCGGCGAGCACTCGCTCGTAGATCTCGATCATCGCTGCGGTGCGAGACGACTGCAGGAATGCCTCGGCCACGTCCGGCAGGGGCGTGGGCGCAGCGCCTTCGGCGATGTCGGATGCCGCGTGACGCAGCGTCTCGGCGAGCGCTGCCGCACGCTGGGCTTCCCGCTCGGCTCCTGAACTCGACGAGGCATCCGGAACGGCCCAGAGGCCGCCGCCCAGCTCCGCGGCGATGTCGGGGTCGCTGATCACCGAAGGCGTTCCCAGGGTCGCGGCCTCGAACGGCGTCATCCCCTGCGTCTCGAAGCCGATCGACGTCTGCACCAGCGCGTCGGCCGCGGCGATGCGTGCCAACGTCTGCGGGTAGGTGAGCCGACCGGCGAAGCGCACGTTCGGCAGCCCGGCGACGATCTTCTCGGCGGCCGTCCGCTGCGCGCCACCGCCGATGATCTCCAGCTCCGCATCCACCCCAGAGGCCACGAAGGCCTCCAGGAACGGCAGCAGGCGCTTCTCCGGGCTCATCCGTCCCAGCCAGATGAAGCGCGGCCGTCCCGGGACTCGTTCGGCGGGGGCCGCCGCGAGGGTGGCGGCCCGCACGTCGTCATCGATTCCGTTCCAGACGACGTCGACCGATTCGCAGACGCCGTTGCGCTCGAGGCGGTGGGCGAAATGCGTCGAGGGGGCGGTCACCGCGGCGGCACCGACCGCGAGGCCGCGCAGGTACGCCCAGCCGTCGCTGCCGGAGACCGGTGCGCCGATTCCGCGCAAGGCGCGGCGCCGCCAGGCATTCAACGCCGCGAGCACCGGGCGATGCAGCGGCGTCACCGCGGCGATGCCGACATCGACGCGGTTGTGCATCGTGTGCACCACCGGGATGCCGTGCCGGTGGGCGTAGCGATGACCGACGAAGGCGCCCCAGAAGTCGGCCTGGACGTGCACGAGATCGACGGGCGGGCGATGCCTGAGCGCACGATCGAGGAATCGGTCGGTGCGGCGTCCTGGCCAGCTCATCGAGTATTCGCGGTCCAGCGTGATCGGCACCGACGGCAGATCCAGATACGCCGCATCGACGGCACCGGATCGCGGTCCGTGCATCCGCGGCGCGACGACCGACACCGTATGACCGGCACGCTCGAGGAACTCGCGCTGCAGCCGCATCGACACCTGCGCACCGCCGAGCGACTCCAGGTGCTGATCGCCGAAGAAGACGATGTGCATGATTACGCGGGCAGCGGCTCGTCGCGGTACAGCGCCTCGAAGGTGTCGAGGGTGCGGTTGATGTCGTGGATCGCGACACCGTCGAGCGATGCCTGCTGCATCCGCTCGTACTCGGCGGGCTCCGCGGTCATCACGTCGGTCAGGCGAGCGGTCAGCTCTGCGACGTCGCCCGGCTGGAAGAGGTACCCGTTCTCGCCGTCGTGCACGAGGTGCGGGAGGGCGACGGCATCGGCGGCGACGATCGGGAGCGCCGAGGCCATCGCCTCCATCGTGGCGATCGACTGCAGTTCGGCGATCGACGCGATCGCGAACACGGACGCCCTGGACAGCAGCGCCCGCAGTTCGGCGTCATCGATGCGCCCGTGGAAGACGACGCGATCGGCGAGCCCGAGCTGAGCGGCGAGGTGTTCGAGAGCCTTGCGCTGATCGCCGCCGCCGACGATGTCGAAGGTGACCTCGAGGGTCGGGTCGAGCGATGCGATCGCCTTGAGGATGACGTCGATCTGCTTCTCCGCGGTGAGTCGCCCGACGAAGACCACGCGGTTCTTCTCGCGCACGCCGATCACCGGCGTGTACTGATTGCGATCGATGCCGCAGCTGATCGGGATCACGCCTTCGATGCCGATCGTGCGCTCGAGGAAGTCCGCGGCACGGCGGGTCGGCGTGGTGACGGCGCGGGCGCCCCCGAAGGTGCGACGCCCATCGGCCCAGGCGAACTTCACGATATTGCGGTCGATGACGTCGGGGAAGATCGAGTGGTCGAGGAGATTCTCGGCCATCACGTGGTTCGTCGCGATCACCGGGATGCCGCGCTCCTGGGCGATCCTGGCAAGACCGCGGCCGATGATGATGTGCGACTGGATGTGCACGACGTCGGGCTGCACCCGATCGAGCACCTTGCGCGCATAGTGCTTCGCGCGCCACGGCCAGACGAAACGCAGCCAGTCATGAGGAGGCCAACGCACCGACGGCAACCGGTGCAGGGTCATCGGCTCACCTTCGACCACCTCGGTGCGCGGCTGGGCGCGGCGATACGCCTGGTTGGGGGCGGCGACGTGCACCTCGTGGCCGCGCTGGACGAGACCGGCGGCGAGACGCTCGGCGAAGCGGGCGGCACCGTTGATGTCGGGAGCGAAGGTGTCACAGCCGAGCACGATCTTCAGAGGGCGTCCGGGGGTGGGGGCACTCGACGGGGCGATCGAGTCGATCGGATCGTCGGAGGAGGTCACAGACATGCTGCCTTACGGTACGGCGGCCAAGGGAAGCCCTGGTCGGGGCGCTGGCCACTCTACCCGAGGGGCCTGTTCGCGCCGCCCCGCCATTCCGGCGCCCCCAGCCTCCGCATCCGTTCTCCGCGTACCGTGGGGGTATGCGACTGACCTCCGACGCCGATACCGCGCTGTGGATCCCCGTGACCGATTCGTTGGGCTGGAAGGGACGCCGGCATCGCAAGGCGGCGATCCGGATGCTGCTGAGCCAGATGAACGGCGCGATGGGTGCGGTCGAGCGACCCGGGTCGAAGTTCGGCGCGTGGGCGATGAGCCAGGCGGCGCCGCTGCTCATGAAGCGGGCCGATGGCCGGGTGCTGGTGTGGACCTGGAAGGCGGAGCCCGACCTGATCGTCGCGATGGCGACCGCGCAGGCCCTGACTCCCGATCTGCGGATCGCGCGGGCGTCGATGCCGATGGACTACGACGACACCGAATCGTTCCGCAGCAGCGGCCTCGGCGTCGGCGAGAAGCTGGTCGTGCCGGTGCCGCAGACGCCGGCGTCGCCGCCGTTCGCCTCGTACACCTGGGACACCGGCACGCATCTCGTCACGCTCACCGCGATCTGCAGCGATCGCGAGCGCTTCGGCACGCTGATGGGCGTTCTGGATGACCTCGCCCGCAGCATCCGGGTCGCCGACGACGTGACCGGCGGGGAATCCCCCGACATCCTGAGGCTTGACCCGGCCTGAGCATTTGATGAAGTTGGGTAATCATGTAGTAGGGTAACTATATGACGCCT
Organism: Microbacterium sp. LTA6; assembly: GCF_045690355.1. NCBI lineage: Bacteria > Bacillati > Actinomycetota > Actinomycetes > Micrococcales > Microbacteriaceae > Microbacterium > Microbacterium sp. LTA6. The sequence goes on along the minus strand of NZ_CP147855.1, from coordinate 1,567,006 downwards.
CTGCTGCTGGACCGCCTGCTCCAGATCGCCGACCTGTTCCAGAAGGACATGACACGCGCGTTCGACGGCACCGGACTTACCCCGGCCCGCGTGCACCTGCTCTGGGTGCTGCAGCACGCCGGGCCGTCGACGCAGCAGGCCCTCGCGCAACTCCTCGAGGTCAGCCCCCGCAACATCACCGGCCTCGTGGACGCACTCGAGGCGACCGGGCATGTGCGCCGGGCGCCGCATCCGACCGACCGCCGCGCCGTGCTGGTGCAGCTGACTGCGGATGCCACCGAGACCATGACCCGGATGCAGCAGGAGCACGACGAACTCAACGCGACCCTGGTCGCCGCCGTCGCGCCGGCGGATCTCGCCGCGGTGGAGCGCGGGATCATCGCGATCGCGACGCATCTGCAGTCCCTGGTGACGGATGCCGCGGCGCAGGCGGATACCGTGAGGGCGCTGCCATGACGACCCAGATGCGCACCGCCGCCCCCTCTCGCACCGCGCGCGTGCTGAACATGCTGCATCGCGCCCTCATCGCCGAGCTCCGCGTCTACTCGAGCATCGGCCGCGCGATCGTGCGGCGCCCCGCGATCCCCGCCGGCGCCACCGGCGTCGGCTATCACCGCCCCGTGCTCACCATCCTGTTCATCTTCATCGGCCTCTCCGCGGTCGAGATCCCCATCTTCGATCTGATCGTGCACCAGTGGCCTGTCGTGCGGATCACGATGCTGATCCTGGGAATCTGGGGCGTCACCTGGATGCTCGGCTACCTCTTCGCGATGCTGATGCGTCCGCACACGGTCGGGCCGGAGGGCATCCGGGTCCGCAGTGGACTCGAGATCGATGTGCCTGTCCCCTGGGAGGTGATCGCCTCGGTCGCGATCAGTCGCCGGGTCGACGAGCCGAAGCAGCCTCGGATCACCGAGCGGGAGGCCGGCGCCGAGTACGCAGAGCGGATGCAGAACGAGACGAATCTCGAGATCGAACTCGAGCGTCCTTTCGTCGTGCGCCTCCCCGGGCTGGCACCGAAGGGCGGAGAGCACCAGGTCACGAGCATCCGTCTGTGGGCCGACGACCCGCGCGCCTTCCTCGATGCCGCCCGGCCCTTCCTGATCGCGGACTGACCCTCACTCCAGCCCGCGCTCCGCGAGCCAGGCCTTCGCCGCCTTGACCGGAGCGCGCACCAGCCAGGCGTCGTCGATGATCTCGGCCAGCCGCTCCCGGTCGACGTCCTCGAGGCGCACGAGCAGGGCGGGGTAGCCGTCGAAGTGCGGGATCGTGAAGAAGACCGCCGGCTCGGCGGCGAGCAGGGCCTCCTTCTCCTCCACACTCGCGACGCGGACACCGAGCACCGGGCCTTTCGGCCAGTCATGACCGAGGTCGGCCAGCTGGGCGAGATCCCGGGCACTCGGTCCGCGCATCCAGGCGATGTCGCCCTTCACCGCACGCCAGGCGGGCTCACCGGTGTGGCCGTTGATCCGCTCCTCGACGCCGGGAAGCGCGAGTGCGATCTCGCGCACGTCCTCGATCGTCGCCATCCCGCCATCGTCCCGCAGGCCGGCGACCGTTTCAAGCACCTCCCGGCCCGTGCGAGGTCAGAAATGCTTCCGACCTCAGCGCACGATGCGGAGCGTGCGCACCTCGAACGGACGCAGGTGCAGCTCGGTGCCGACGCGGGCGTCGTCGAGTGCATCCTCGATCAGTGAGATCTCGCGCACCTCACGATGCTCGAAGTCGACGGCCAGCGCCCCGGACACCCGTCGTCCGAGCGACTCGTACACGCGCACGATCACGTCGCCGGACCCGTCGTCGGCCAGCTTCACACCGGACACGACGATGCCGCCGCCCTGCACGGAGACGAGCGGTGCGACATCGCGTGCGCCCCGCAGCACCGCGGCGGGCGCGTTCAGTTCGATGCCGGCGCGCGTCGCCTCGGCGGGACCGGCGCCGATGACCAGGCCCGTCGTGATGACGTGCCTGCCGTGGTCGGTGTCGGGGTCCGGGAACCGCGGCGCACGCAGCAGCGACAGGCGCACCGTCGTCGTGACCGCGTCATCCGAGACCTCACGCGAGGTGTCGTAGCCGTAGATCGAGTCGTTCACGAGCGCGACGCCGAAGTCGGCCTCGCGCACCAGCACGAAACGGTGCATCGAGGTCTCGAACTTCGCCGCCTCCCAGCTCGTGTTCGTGTGCGTGACGCGAGCCTGGTACCCGAACTGCGTCTCGGCCTCGGAGTGCGTGGCCTGCACATCGAGGGGGAAGGCGAGCTTGAGCAGCTTCTCGGTCTCCCGCCAATCGATGTCGTTCACGATCTTCACGGTCCGCGAATCCGGTGCGAGCGTGAGCGTCTGAGTGATCGTCGACTGCGAGAACTCGCGCACGATCACGACCTCGGCGCCGGCATCCGTCAGCCGTGCCGTCAACGACGTGACATCGCGCAGGTCGGTCACGCTGTTGCGGTAGTACCGGTCGATGTCCCAGGCATCCCACATGTTCGGGAAGTCCTGGTGCAGCTGCAGCAGGTTCGCCTCTCGGCCGGATGCCACGGCATCGCGGCCGGATGCGAGATCGACGGCCGAGACGATGAGCCCCTCGTCCGAGATCCGCACACGCACGAGCGCGTTCTCGAGCAGGATGCCGTCACCGCTGTCGTCGACGGTCACCCGATCCGTGACCGGGAGTGCGACGGCAGCGCCGAGCGGTGCCGGCCCCGCGACGGAGGACGGCGAGAAGACGAGCTCGCGCTCGCCCTCGCCGGCGAGCGAGCGACGCGCCGCATCCGAGATGGCGCGCGCCCTGGTGATGACGTCTTCGAGGACGGTGACCGCCTCGCGGTGCACCCAGGCGATCGAAGTGCCGGGCAGGATGTCGTGGAACTCGTGCAGCAGCACCTGCTCCCACAGCGTGTCGAACTCGGCCGCGGGGTACGCGGTGCCGGTGCGGACGGCATCCGTCGCCGCCCACAGCTCGGCCTCGACGAGCGCGTGCTCGGCCCAGCGGTGGCGCGACTTCGTGCCGTGCTGGCTGGTGAGGGTTCCGCGATGCAGTTCGAGATACAGCTCGCCGACCCAGACGGCCGGATGCGGCAGCTCCGCCTTCGCCGCGTCGAAGAATGTGTCGGGGTGCTCCCACTCCACCCGCGCACTGCCCTCGAGATCCTTGAGGCGCCGCGCGCGTCCGGTCATCTCCCGCGTCGTGCCGCCGCCGCCGTCACCCCAGCCCACCGGGGCGATCGAGCGCGATGAGAGCCGGTTCTCCTTGAACTGGCGCGACGCCTTGGCGACCTCCATGCCGCTCAGCTGCGAGTTGTAGGTGTCCATCGACGGGAAGTGCGTGAACATCTGCGAACCGTCGATGCCCTCCCACAGGAACGTGTGGTGCGGGAAGACGTTCTGCTGGTTCCAGGAGATCTTCTGCGTGAAGAACCATTCGAATCCGGCCCGGCGCATCAGCTGCGGCAGCGCCGGCGAGTAGCCGAAGCTGTCGGGCAGCCAGACGCCCTTGGAGCGGATCCCGAACTCGCGCTCGAAGAAGCGTTGGCCGTACGAGAACTGACGCACCAGCGACTCCCCCGTCGGCATCACCGTGTCGGACTCGACCCACATGCCACCGAGCGGCAGGAACCGGCCTTCGGCCACGGCGGCCTTGACCCGCTCGAACACCTCGGGTCGATGCTCCTTGAGCCAGGCGTACTGCTGTGCGCTGGACATGCCGTACTGGAACTCCGGCTGCTCCTCGAGCAGCGCCGTCATCGACGACGATGTGCGGGCGACCTTGCGGATCGTCTCGCGCACCGGCCACAGCCAGGCGGAGTCGATGTGCGCGTGGCCGATCGCCGAGATGCGGTGGGCGCTCGCTTCGGCCGGGGCGGCGAGCACGCCTTCGAGCTTCGCCCGCGCGTCGGATGCCGTCGCGGCGATGCGCTGCAGGTCGAGCACGTCGAGGGCGTCGTCCATCGCCTGCAGGATCTGCATCCGGCGGGGCGAGGTCGGCGGCAGCTCGGCCTGCAGCTCGAAGAGCACCTCGAGGTCGAGGGAGAGCTCGAAGACATCCTGCTCGAAGACCGCGAGGTCCATGCGCCGGGTGCGGTAGAGCGGCTCCGGCGATGAGGTGAGGATGTCGCCCTCCTGCGTCGGCAGGAAGGGGTGGTAGTCGAGGAGCACCGGGTTGGCCGCCGCCTCGAGGTACAGCTCGACCGGCTCGTCACCGTGCGCGTCCGCGGCGACCGGAAGCCACTGGTTGCGCGGATTGATGCTCTTCACCGGTGTCCCGTCAGCCCGGTAGACGAGCGCCTCGCACTGGAAGCCGGGCATGTTGATGTCGAAGCCGAGGTCGATGACCGCCTCGACCCGACGTCCGGCCCATTCTGCGGGCACCCGACCGGTGAGCCTGAACCACGTCGTCCCCCAGGCCGGTCCCCACTGTGCCGGCACCGTCGTCGGCGCGAAGTCGAGCGCGAGGCCGTCGACGGGACTGATCGGCTCGCCGGGCAGCTCGTGGATCTCGACCGTCAGCGGCGTCGATGCCGAGTGGATGGCCGGGCGGATGCGCTCGTCGAGCACTCGCTTGACGCGGCCGACTGTGAGCGAGGTGTCGTCATGCATGTGTGATTCGGTCTCCGAGCTGGGCGGTAACTAAAACGATCTAGTAGATGAGTCTAGGACAGTGCGTCGCGGTCGACGCTACCCGCCGGAAGTCGTCGAGTCACGCGTAAAGACCAATTTGCACATCGATTGTGCAAAATGCGTCGTGCGTCACACTACTCCCGCCATTCCACGCCCGCTCGGCCATCGCACGGAGGGGCCGGCGGATGCCTGCGGCGACCTCCTGCGGCGTCTGCGCCTCCTCGGCATCGGACCAGACCGAGAAGGCCACCCCGATCAGCTGCGCAGGGTACGGAGCGGGGATCTCCTGCACCACGCCACCGGGAAGGGACGGGAAGAGCCCCGGATGCCAGTCGGCGCCCCAGATCCGTTCGCTCGTCGGATACTCGTACCCGGCCTTCTCACCGAGCACGTAGTAGAAGAGGGAATCGTTGAAGTTCACGAGCCCGTGCGCGGAAGCGATGGCGTCCGCGAGCGGTCGCATCTCAGCGTGCCAGTTCGTCCACCACGTGAGGACGGTCTCACGGTCGAGTTCCACGGCGCTGCTGCGCAGCATCCCGTCATTCCACACGCGAGGATCGAACCCGCGCGAGCGCAGATGCGCGCTGATGCGATTCACGAACGCGGTGAGCAGATCGAACCCGGTGGCGTCCGCCCCATACCGCTCGCGCGCGGCCGTCACCAGAGCCGGATACTCGTGGATCCGGGCGAAGTCGACGAACTCGTCGCCACCGAGGTTCCAGCTGGTACTGCGCGGGAAGAGCGGGGCGATGTCGTCGATCAGCGCCTGGGCGAAACGCACCGCATCCTCGTTGGCGATATCCAGCGCATGGTCGGTCTCGAGTCCACCTGCGGCCGCCAACCGGAACTCCGGGTGCGCGGCCAGAGCATGCCGGAGATGCCCCGGCATGTCGAGCGATGGCACGAGATCGATGTGGAGGTCAGCGGCAGCGTCCGCCACCCGCCGCGCCTCGTCGCGCGTGACATGCTGCGCCGACACGATCTCCGGGAAGGCGTCGGAGCCGATCCTGAAGCCCTCGTTCTCGGAGAGATGCCACTGGAAGCTGTTGATCCCGACATCCGCGAGGGCATGCAGCAGGTCGACCATCCAGTCCGCTGGAAAGTACTTCCGCGCCGCGTCGAGGTGGAAGCCCCGCTCCTCGACCGCCGGCGCCGATTGCACACGACCGTGCGGCACGGCACCCTGGGCGCGCAGGTTGTGCAGCAGCTGGCGCGTCGCTCGGAACACCCCGACCGGGGCCCCCGCGACAACCTCGACGTGGTCGCCAACGGTGAGCCGGAACGCCTCACCGATGGGCTCGCCTGTGCGCAGTCGGATGACTGCCCCGTCGCCCCGCGGAATACCGAGCGCCACGAGTTCGCGCTCCAGACGCGCCGCCTCCGCGGCGAACTCCGGCACGTCGGTGGCGACGAGGACCGACGAGGGCCGCCATTCCCCTCCGGTCAGAGCGGCTGTCGTCGGCTGCGGGAGGGCGAGCCATTCAAGACCGCCCGCCTCGGCATCCGTCGGATCCGTCATCCCTTGACGCTTCCTTCCTCGACGCCCTTGAAGAACTGCTTCTGCAGCACCGCGAACAGCACGATGATCGGCACCAGAGCGATCATCGTTCCTGCCGCGATCACTCGAGGATTGGCGGCGAAGTTCGAGCTGAGATACTGCATGCCGACGGTGAGGGTGTAGTTCGCCGGATCCGAGAGCACGACCAGCGGCCACAGGAAGTCGTCCCATGCGCCGATGAAGGCGAACAGTGCAACGACGGACACCATGCCGCGCACGTTCGGCCAGACGATGTGGCGCAGTCGCTGCATCGTGTTGGCGCCGTCGATCGTGGCCGCGGCCAGGGTGTCCGCCGGGATCATCCGGCAGGCCGCCATCATCAGCAGGATGTTGATCGCCGCGATCGCACCGGGCAGGAACACGCCCCAGAGGGTGTTGGCGAGCCCGAGCGACTTCACCGTGAGGTACTGGCTGGTCAGCGTGACCTCGCCGGGAAGCAGCAGCGTCGAGAAGAAGATCGCCAGGAAGACCCATTTGAATCGGAACTTCATGGTGCCCAGCGCATAGCCGCCGATCGTCGCGAAGACGACGTTGGTGATCACGGTTCCGACGCCGACGAGCAGGGAGTGCCACGCGTAGTCGAGCACCGGAATGGTGCGGAACACCTCGGCGTAGTTGTCCAGAGTGGGAGCCGTCGGGATCAGCGATGGCGGGAAGTCGTAGATGTTCTCCGTCGCGCCCTTGAAAGAGGTCGACATCTGCCAGAGGAACGGGAACACCATGACGGCGAGCACGACGAGCAGCAACGCGTACTTGCCGATGAGCCCGGGAAGCGACGGCTTCATGATGTCGGCGGAGCCCCGTATGCGGTACGGCTTGTCCCGCGGCAGCTTCACGTCGCCGGCGGCCTTCGTGACGCTCATCGGACGGCTCCCTCTGCGACCGAGAGGCGAGCGGCCTTCGCGGCCTTCCCTGCCCGCCTGGACGACAGCGCTTCTTTGATCGCATCGCTGTTGTTCAGGATGCCGACGATCGCCAGCGGCACCAGCGTGAACAGGAACAGCACGAGCGAGATCGCAGATGCATAGCCCACCTGCCCGTTGAGCCCCTTGCCCATCGATTGGATGAGCATCACCATGCTCATGGCCCTACCGCCGGGACCGCCGGAACCGTTGGAGAGCACGTAGAGCTCCGTGAAGACCCGCATCGCGCCGACGCATACCAGCACAGAGACGAGCATCATCGGCCCGCGCACGCCGGGAACAGTGACCGACCAGAACCGGCGCCACCGCCCTGCCCCATCCATCGCGGCTGCCTCGTGCAGCTCGCGGCCGACATTCCCGAGGGCGGCGAGGTAGACCACCATGTAGTAACCCAGGCCCTTCCAGACGGTCAGCCCGATCGCACATCCGATCAGCAGCCAGCGATCGGAGAGGAACTCGATCGGTCGATCGATGAGGCCGAAGAAGCTCAGCGCCGAGTTGACGGTTCCGCTGCCCGAGAAGAGGAACTCCCACACGATCGCGACGACGACCGCTGAGGCGATCACCGGGAAGTAGAACGTCGTGCGGAAGAACCCGATCGCCGGGATCTTGGCGTGCACCAGCAGTGCCAGCAGGAGCGGAATGAAGGTGAGCAGCGGCACGCACACGACGACGTAGACCAGCGACGTCGTCAGCGCGTACGCGAATCGCTCATCCTCGAACAGCTTCGCGAAGTTCGCGAGCCCGACGAACTCCGCGGGACGAAGGGGCCGGGCATCCGTGAACGCGAGTCCGATCGTGTTCACGAACGGCCACAGGGCGAACACGAATACCCAGATCACACCGGGGAGGATGAGCAGATACGGCGTGTACCAGCGTTGATGTCTCATAGTGAGTCCCGGCCCCTTCGTTCGTCGTCGTCGTCGGATCAGCCGACGACGTTCTGCTCCGCGTACTCGACGGACTTCTGCAGCGCCTCCTTGGCGGAGATCTCACCCTTGACCGCCAGGGCGATCTGCTGTTTGGCGAAGGTCTCCATCGCCTCAGTGAACTGCGGGGCGCCGATGAGCTGGGCGTCGTTCATCTGCGAGGCAGCGAGCTCGTTCGCGACGGCCTGCATCTCGTTCTGAGCCGTCTCAGCGAACGCAGAGGGGTCCTCGTTCGCCGCCTTGGTTCCGGGGAAGAAGCCGGTGGCGAGCTTGACGAACTCGATCTGGTTCGAGGTGTTCGTGAGGAACTCGGCGAAGGCAAGGGCTGTTGCGGAGTTGGTGGAGTTCGCCGACACGCTGATCCCCTGCACGAACAGCGGCGGGTTGCCGAAGCCGTTGGTGACGTCGACGTCAGGCAGGAGCGTCGGCGCGTTCACGGCGATGTCCTTGTCGATGTAGTTCGGCCCGGCGGTCGCCCAAGCGACGGTGCCCTTGTTGAAGTTGTTGATGTTGGCGTTCGCCGTGCCGGCGTTCTGCAGGGCCTCCGGCGAGATCGCTCCCGCCTTGTAGAGCTCGGCATAGCGCTCGATGATCGCCTCAGCCTCGGGAGTGTCGAAGCCGAACTCCCCGTCCTTGTAGACGCTCTGAGTGCCTCCGCCATCGGTGACCATGATCTGCAGCGACTTCGGGCTCGGCACATCCGAGATCGTCTGGATGCCGACTGCGGCGAGCTTCTCCGCAGCATCGAGGGTTTCCTCGAAAGTGGTCGGCGTCGCGTCGACGCCGCCCTTCGCGAGCAGCGCCTTGTTCCAGTAGTTGAGCTCGGTGCCCAGGTACCACGGGAACCCGAACGAACCGTCGATGCCGTCGTAGGTGTACGCCGCGACACCGCCGTCGACGTAGTCGTCGATCACGTCGGATGCGCCGCCGAGGTCGAGCAGCTGGCCGGCCTCGGCGAGAGCGTACGCGTACTCCGGCGGAAGGTTGATGACGTCGGGCAGCTCGCCGGATTCGGCCTGCTGCAGGATCTTGTCCTCGTAGCCGTCGGCCGGCTGGTCGATCCAGTTCACCGTCGTGCCGGGGTTCTCCTTCTCGAACGCGTCGATGACGTCCTCGAAGTAGGGAGTGAACTTGTCGTTCTTCAGAGACCAGGTCTGGAAGTCGATCTCACCCTTGATCTCACCATCGCCGCCCGCAGGCGCCGGAGCGCCTCCGGTGCATCCGGCGAGAACGAGGGATGCCGCAACCGCAATGCCCGCGGCGGCCGTCGTACGAATCTTCATGGACGTTCTCCTTCGAAGTGGTCCGGCCGCTGCGCCTCGTCCGAGTCGCCATCACAGCCTCTACTAAAACGATATAGTGACCATAGCATGCCATAAGCACCGCCGATTCGCCCACACCGTCGCCGCCGACCGGCACCAGACTCCACGAAAGGATCGCCATGTCGACCGCGATCGCCCCCCTGCGCTTCGGCGCCAACTACACGCCACGCTCCGAGTGGATGCACGCGTGGATGTCGCTGGATCTCGATGAGGTGCGCCGCGACTTCGCCGCCCTCGCCGACCTGGGCCTCGACCACGTGCGGATCTTCCCGCTGTGGACGGTCCTGCAGCCGAACCGAACGCTGATCCGCGCCGAAGCCGTCGAGGACGTCCGTGCCGTGGTCGACATCGCCGCGGAGTTCGGACTCGACGCGAGCGTCGACGTCATCCAGGGTCACCTCTCGAGCTTCGACTTCGTCCCGTCCTGGTTGTTCACCTGGCACGACAAGAACATGTTCACGCACCCCGACGCCCTCAGCGGGCAGGTGGCCCTCGTCGAGCGGCTGGGCGCACGGCTCGGGGATGCCGGGAACTTCCTCGGTTTCACTCTCGGCAACGAGACGAACCAGTTCTCGGCGAAGACGCACCCGTCGCCGTGGCCGGTCACCGAGGCCGAGGCCGCGAACTGGATCACGACGCTTCTGGATGCGGCGCAGAAGGCCGCACCCGCACAGCAGCACGTGCACAGCGAATACGACGCCGCCTGGTACATGGACGGGCACGGCTTCACGCCGGCACTCGCCTCCCGCCTCGGCGCGATGAGCACGGTGCACTCGTGGATCTTCAACGGCACGGCGCAGCGCTACGGCGGACGCTCGGTGGCGTCGGATCGGCACGCCGAGTACATGATCGAGCTGGCGCGGGGCTTCGCCACCGATCCCGATCGCGCGATCTGGCTGCAGGAGGTCGGCGCCCCTTCAAACTGCCTGACGCCCGAAGAGACGCCGGACTTCCTCGAGGCCACCGTGCGCTCGGCAGCCCGCACCGAGAATCTCTGGGGCGTCACCTGGTGGTGCTCGCACGACGTGAGCCGAGCGCTGGCCGACTTCCCGGAGCTGGAGTACACGCTCGGCCTCGTCGATCAGGACGGCGCGGCGAAGCCGATCGGCCGTCGCTTCGCCGAGATCATCCCCGAACTGCGCGAACGGCAGCCTGCACCGCCCCGTTCGCTCGGGATCGTCGTCGAGGTCGATGAGAACGAGACGCCGATCAGTCGCGCGGCGATGAGCCCCGGCGGTTCGATCTTCCAGGCGTGGGTGGATGCCTGCACGGCCGGAGTCGACCCGGCCATCGTCACGTCGCTGGATGCCGATAAGCCCGAGGTGCTCGCGTCGCGCGGCATCACCGAGCTCGTCCGCCCCGCGCTCAGCGGCGAGGACTACACGTCGCAGAACACCGTCGTCTGAGCATCCAGCCGGGTCCGGTCGCGAGCAGGGTCAGCGCGGCGCCGCGGTGCTCTCGCGCACGGTGAGGCTTGGCAGAGGCCCGATCCGATCGGGAAGGATCTCGGCCGAGTCGATCTGATCGAGCAGGAATTCGGCGGCATCCGCACCCAGACCGAAGGTGTCGCGGGTGATGCAGGTGATCGACGGGTGCACGAGCCCCGCCACGACGGAATCGTCGAACGATGCGATGGAGAGCTCGTCCGGCACCGAGATCCGCATCTCCTGCGCGACCCGCATGCCGGCGATCGCCATGACGTCGTTGTCGAAGACCACCGCCGACGGCCGCTCCCGACGGCTGAGCAGGCGGCGCATCGCGGTCGATGCCTCGCCCGGCGAGAAGTCGGTGGCGATCACTTCCCCGACCACGCCGCGATCCTGCTGGCCAAGGAGCACCTCGGTGCGCATCCGGGTGTGCTGGAACTCGGCCGGACCCGCGACGTACACGATCGAACGGTGCCTGAGCGCGACCAGGTAGTCGAAGAGGGCGTGTGCGACCTGGCTGTCGTCCAGCCAGATCGACGCGGGATGGGCGTCATCGGACGCATGGCTTCCGATGACGACGGCCGGTAGGGCAAGATCGCGGAGCACAGTGAGACGCGGGTCGTCGTCTCGCGGATCGATCACGATCACGCCGTCGACCTGATTGGCACTGCTCCAGCGGCGGTAGGTCGCCACCTCTTCCTCGATCGAGGCGACCAGCACCATCTGCATCGCGATGCGGTTCTCGGCGAGCGCCGATTGCACACCCGCGATGAGGTCGGTGAAGAAGGCCTCGGCCCCGAGGGTCCCTGCCGAGCGGTTCACGGCGAAGCCGATGACCCCGGCTCGCGAACCGACCAGCGCTCGTGCCGCCGAGCTCGGCAGCCATTGGTGCGCCTCGGCGATCTCGAGGATGCGCTGCCGCGTCTGCTCGCTGACCCCGGGGCGACCGTTCAGAGCGAAGGACACCGCACCCGGCGACACCCCGGCCAGACGCGCGATATCCGTGATGGTCACGCGCTTCGGTTTGGACATTCCCCAACTGTAGCTATCGGGGACGAAGCAGGGGACCGGCTCGACGCCGATCCCCTGCTTCCTTCATGCGCGATGCGCGATCAGGTCAGCCAGGCGGGAACGCGCCCGCGGAGCAGTGCCCTGTCGAGCGAGAGCCGGCCGGCACCGATAAGCGCCAGTGCCAGAGCGGCGGCTCCGAGCACGGCCACGAACTCGTAGCCTCCGTTGTCGACCCAGAGTCCGGCAGGAAGGTGCACGAGGACGAGCGCGACGACCATGTTGATCGCCAGGAGGATCCCGACGAGGCGGGTGAAGAAGCCGAGCACGAGGAGGATGCCCCCGCCGAACTCGACGAAGGCGACGACAGTCGCGGCGATGGCGGGCAGTGGTACGCCCATCGCGGTGAAGCTCTCGATCGTGCCGGGGAGGGTGAATTCGAAGATCTTCTGGGCACCGTGGGCGATGAAGATGGCGCCGACCACGACGCGGAGGACGAGAAGTCCCAGCGACGCAGCAGCGGAGGGGGCGGAGGTGTTCGTCATGAGGAGTGGTTCCTTCGTGGCAGGACACGCGCCAAGCGCGGAGCAGGGAGGTTCCCTGCTCTCACCGTAGGAACTTCACTTTTCATTCCGCTGAATAGGTGTCGCCGTGTTTCGTCGTCACGCGGAATCGGCAGACCGGCCTCCGCTTTTCGGCATTCGCGTCGACACAAGGTGTTGTTGGATGCCGGGTCCTGGTCGCAGCGAGGGCTCGGCGTAGCCGTCGGCCCACGCGATCTGCGCGAGTTCGAGCTTCGATCGGGCCGGGCGACCCGCGGATGTGAATTTGTCGCGGACGCGGTTCAGGTACTTTCGCGCCGTGTCGTGGCGTATGCCCATGACATCAGCCGCTCGACCGATGGTCAGACCACCCGCATAGAGCGCGAGCACCCGTGCCTCTTGCGCGCTCAGACGCGTGCCCTCGGATGTGACACGGATGATGGCGTGTGCGCGCGCGGTCATGATCGTTCCTCCCCTCAGCACGATCTCGGCAGCAGCGACGAGGTCGTCTTCCGAATCGGCGGTGGTTATGAACCCCTCAGCGCCGGCGTCGGCGACACGACGCGCTGTCATCCGCGCGGTCGGTGTCGTGAGGGCGAGGACACGGATGCCCGCTTCTCGCAAGGCTGTGAGTGCCGAGATGTCGTTCGGCGACCAGGAATCGAACGGGATCCCGAGAACGAGCAGATGCGGCCATCGCGTCCTCTCGGTATGACGCAGCCACTCCACGAACTCGCGGATCGTGTTGCAGACTCCCACGACTTCCAGGCCCGCGATCCCCGTCAGCAGCTGTTCGATGCGGGCGCGCTGTATGACGAACTCATCGACGATCAAGGCGCGACGCATACGGTGTGCATCCGCGGGCGTGCTCAGCACCGCGCGTCGCCCGATGCCCGAGAAGTTCTCGTGCTGTCAGCCGTCGTTGCGCGCCGAGGAAGATCCGTCATACAGAGAAGGTGTGCGTTCCCTGCGAATAGTGACGCGTGCGCTGCCGATTCGACGGTGACCCCGTCGAATCCGGCGGGTGAACGCTCCGTAGACTCGCCAGAGAGCGCGAGAACCGCGACGCGACAGGAGGCAACAGGACGGTGACGGCACGAAGTACCTTTGCGCTGACCCGTCTCGCCGCGGCGGCGGTGTGTCTGGCCGCGCTGATCCATCGACTGGCATGGGGTCTCAGCTCGCAGACGATCGCGGGGCAGAACTTCTTCGCCTACCTGACCGTCCAGTCGAATTGCGCATTCGTCCTGCTGTTCATCGTCGCCGGCGTCATCGCCTACCGCCGCCCGGCCGATCCTCGGTGGCTCACCGTCGCCCTCGCGATGGTGCTCACCTGGACGATCACAGCCGGTCTCGCCTTCGCCCTGATCGTCTGGCAGGCGGGGATCCGCGGCATCCGCGTCGACGTCCCCTGGTCAGACCAGCTGATGCATTTCTGGCTGCCCGCCTGCACGGCGCTCGCGTGGATCTTGACCCCCGGCCACCGCCGGGTGCCGTGGTGGGTGGTTCCGGCTTCACTGGCGTATCCGCTGCTGTGGGGTGCGGTGACGATGTGGCGGGGCCCGCTCATCGGCTGGTACCCGTATTACTTCCTCGACCCGCGGCAGGTCAGCGGGTTCGGGGAGTTCGTCGTCACCGCCGGCATCGCACTGGCGATCTTCGCCCTCGTCGCGACCGTGCTCGTGATCATCAGTCGAGTACGGCCGCTCAGCTGGTCATGGAGCGTGCGGATGCGCTCAGGGGCTGTCCGCGCGCACGAAGGAGCCGAGTGACTCGGCCGCGGCGGCGATCGCCTCATCCGGCTTGAGCGCCGCGAACTCCTGGGCGGCCGCTCCGCCGACGATGCCCACCAGCACGGCTTCGCCGGTCGTCGGGAAGAGGTTGATCCAGGTGCGGATCGTCGCTTCGCCGCCGACGACGTGCCAGATGCTCGCCTCGGCGTCCCAGAACGGCTCCTCGAACTGCAGCCACACCGTTTCGATGTGGCCCATGGCGAGCGCGGTGATCGCACCTCGGTGCGCGAGCGGCAGAGCAGGATCGAACTCGATCGCCTGTTGCTGCAGCACGCCCAGCGGCACCGTGACGATGACGCGATCGAACGACAGCGACTCCCCGGTTCCGAGGCGGAGGCTGACGCCGGTGTCGTCGTAGGCGACGTGGCTGACCGGGGAGGACAGCCGAACCTGCGACCCATCCAGCAGACCGTCGAAGAGCGCGGAGACATCGCCGGTCGGTGCGGCGAGGTCACCGCTGATCAGTGCGGGCGGGAACCACGCGGACACCTCGGCGGCGTCAGCACCTGACGTCGCAGCGACGAACGCGAGCAGCGCGGCGATACCGGGATCGGCGGGGTCCACTCCGGCTTCCGAGAGGGCATCGGCGAGGGGGACGTCGGCGAGCAGACTGCTCGCGGCGTCGAGGGCCGACCGCACCGGCTGCACCTCGACGGGCTCGATCTCGCCCTCGGCGGAGAACCATCCGGCCGGCACGAGATCAGCGATCGGGATGCCGGATGCTTCCAGATCTCCACGGAGGTTCGTATCCGCGCCGTCGAGCAGCCATCCACCGAACTGCACGGGCACCGGCCACGCATCATCGGACCATGACTCGACCCGGCCGCCGACACGAGGCCGAGCTTCCAGAACGGTGACGTCGAGCCCCACGTCCCGCAGTCGCGCCGCGGCGCCGGCACCGGCCAGCCCGGCACCGATCACCGCGATCCGCTCACCTCCGCCGCCGACCTCCAGCAACTCGGCTGCGGCGCGCTGGCCGGAGCGGAGCGCACCGCGCATCGTGCCCGGAGCATCCGCACTCGTCGCTTCACCCGCGAAGAAGATTCGACCTCCGACGGGGCCCGCCAGCGTTTCCCGAACTCCCGGTTGCGCGCCCACAGGCATGTAGCTCGCAGCTCCGCGCGCGAAAGGATCGGTCGACCACGCGCTTCGCACGACGCCGGTCGGCAGCGGAACGCCGTTCGACGGGGTCGGCCCTGGTGTGGGCGCAGTGGTCTTCGTCGGCCCGGGTGTCGGATCAGGTCCCGGTGTGCACGAAGCGAGCAGCACGGAGAGGGCGCCGGCTCCGGCGCCGGCGAGCAGCGTTCGACGGGTCATCCTCATCGTGTCGCCACACTATCGCGCCCGCTCATCTCCGTCGCTCTCGTCGGCGTTGCGTTGTGCGCGCGGACTCCACAGCATCACCTCGGTGGAACGACGGATGCGGCGGCCGCCGAGCATCGGTGTGACGCCGGCCGATCCTGCCGCGAACACGCGCATGCCCGGACGGTTCTCGCGCTCGGTGCGGAGCGCGTTCTCGAGCTCGGCGACGCGGCGACGCAGCATCCGATTCTCGTTCTCCAGGGCGAGCACCCGCGCGATCGCGGGGAGGCTCATGCCCTCTGAGGAGAGCTGCGCGACCTCACGCAGTTGTTCGAGGTTGCGCGTCGAGTACCGGCGGGAGCCACCGGAGGTGCGGCCGGGGACGACCAGGCCGATGCGGTCGTACTGACGCAGCGTCTGCGGGTGCATGCCCGCGAGCTCGGCCGCGACGGCGATCGCGAACACCGGGGTGTCGGCATCCATGCGCCGTTCAGCCATGATCCCTCACCTCTGCCCCCGGTGTTCCGTCGTCGCCGTCGCGATGTTCATCGTCGCGCCTTGGCCATCATCTCGGTGCGCGGGTTCTCCTTGGGCTCGGCCTCCTGGAAGGCGAGCAGCGCCTCGCGAGCGGCCTCATCGAGGTGCGTCGGCACCGCGACCTGCAGCTCGGCGAGCAGGTCGCCCGTGCCCTTCGTCGTCGCCACGCCGCGGCCCTTGACGCGCAGCACCCGCCCGGAGGGGGTGCCAGGCGCGACGCGCAGCTTCACGACGTCGCCGCCGAGCGTGGGGACCTCGATGGTGGCGCCGAGCGCAGCCTCGGTGAAGGTCACCGGCACCGTGATGCGGAGGTTGAGCCCGTCGCGCGTGAACACCGGATGCGGTCGCACGGCGATCTGCACGACGATGTCGCCGTTCTCTCCGCCGTCCGGCGATGGCCGGCCTCGACTGCGCAGCCGGATTTTCTGACCGTCAGCGACGCCGGCCGGGATCTTGACCTTGAACGGCTTGCCGTCCTCACCCTGCAGGCTGATCGTCTCGCCCTGCACCGCGGTCGCGAAGTCCAGGGTGGTCCGTGCAGTGACATCGGCACCGCGCTGCGGACCGCCGTAACCGCGGAAGCCGCCCGAGGTCTGCCCGAACCGCCCGTTTCCGAAGGAGGCGCCCTGGCCCTGGTTGAACATCGCGAAGATGTCCTCGAAGTCGGCCGACTGGCCGCGCCCCTGCTGACCGAACCGGCTGAACACGTCCTCGAAGCCGCCAGCGCCGGCGCCGCCTGCGGTGAAGCGGGCGCCGGAGCCCATCGCGCGGATCTCGTCGTACTCCTTGCGCTGCTCAGGATCGGAGAGCACCGAGTACGCTTCGCTGATCTCCTTGAACGTCGCCTCGGCCTTCGCATCCCCCTGATTGGAATCCGGGTGATACTTGCGCGCGAGCTTGCGATACGCCTTCTTCAGTTCGGCCTCAGTGACCTCTTTCGAGACCCCGAGGGTCTTGTAGAAGTCCTTGTCGAACCAGTCCTGGCTAGCCATCGGCGCCTACTCGGCCGGCACCGCGACGACGACCTTCGCCGGGCGCAGCTCGACGTCACCGAGACGGTAGCCCACCTCGACGACCTCGAGCACCGTGGTCTTCTCGGCGCCGGGGGTCGGCTGCTGGAAGATCGCCTCGTGGCGCTGGGGGTCGAACTCCTCGCCCTTCTCGCCGTAGGAGACCATGCCCATGCGCTCGGCGACGAGGCGCACCTTCTCCGCGATCGCGAAGAACGGCGTGCCGTCGGTGAGGTCTCCGTGCTGAGCGGCACGGTCGAGGTCGTCGAGCACGGGGATGAGCCCCTTGGCGGCCTCGCCCTTCGCGCGCTCGATCTCGACCTGACGCTGCTCTTCGGTGCGGCGACGGTAGTTCGCGTACTCGGCCTGCAGCCGCTTGAGGTCGTTCAGCAGGGTCGACTCGAGGTCGGCCAGCACCGCGTCCTCCGCAGCGGCTTCACCGGTCTGCTCGGCGTTCAGGATGTCGTCGACCGTGAGGTCGTCGTCAGAGCCTTCGGCGCCCATCGCTTCGGTGGAGTCCGGGTTCTGCGGCGCGGGGCCGGATGCCTGAGCATCCGACCCCTCACCGGGAACCTCGGCGTTGTCGTCGAAGTTCTTGTCCGTCATGACTACTTCTTCTCGTCCTCGTCGTCGACGACCTCTGCGTCGATGACGTCCTCGTCGGAGGAGGTGTCATCGGCCGCGGGGGCCTCGCCGTCGGCGGGGGCGCCGGCTGCGGCGTCCGCCTGCGACTGGGCGTAGATGGCTTCGCCGAGCTTGGTCTGCGACTCGTTGAGCTTGTCGAACGCCGTCTTGACCGCGTCGTCGTCCTCGCCGGCAAGCGCCGTCTTGAGGGCGTCGACATCAGCCTGCACGGACTCCTTGACGTCAGCGGGAAGCTTGTCGTCGTTGTCCTTGATCAGCTTGTCGATCGAGTACGCGAGGGTCTCGGCCTGGTTGCGGACCTCGGCGGCCTCACGGCGCTTCTTGTCGTCGGCCGCGTTCTCCTCGGCCTCGCGCACCATGCGCTCGATGTCGTCCTTCGACAGCGACGAGCCGCCGGTGATCGTCATCGACTGCTCCTTGCCGGTGCCCTTGTCCTTGGCGGACACGTGCACGATGCCGTTCGCGTCGATGTCGAAGGTGACCTCGACCTGCGGGATGCCACGGGGAGCCGGGGCGATGCCGGTGAGCTCGAAGGTGCCCAGCGGCTTGTTGTCGCGGGTGAAGTCGCGCTCGCCCTGGAAGACCTGGATGGCCACGGACGGCTGGTTGTCGTCTGCGGTGGTGAAGGTCTCGCTGCGCTTGGTCGGGATGGCCGTGTTGCGCTCGATGAGCTTGGTCATCATGCCGCCCTTGGTCTCGATACCGAGGCTCAGGGGGGTGACGTCGATGAGCAGCACGTCCTTGCGCTCACCCTTGAGGACACCGGCCTGCAGGGCGGCGCCGACGGCGACGACCTCATCCGGGTTGACGCCCTTGTTCGCTTCCTTGCCAGTCTCGCGCTTGACGAGTTCGGCGACGGCGGGCATGCGGGTCGATCCACCGACGAGCACGATGTGGTCGATGTCGGCGACCTTGATGCCTGCTTCGCGGATGACATCCTCGAACGGCTTCTTGGTGCGGTCGAGCAGGTCCTTGGTGAGGTCCTCGAACTTCGCGCGGGTGATGGTCTCGCTGAGGGAGACGGGGCCCGAGTCGGTGAGCGACAGGTACGGGAGGTTGATCGAGGTGCTGGTCGAGGAGGAGAGCTCCTTCTTCGCCTGCTCTGCGGCCTCCTTCAGACGCTGCAGCGCGATCTTGTCGCCCGAGACGTCGACACCCGAGGTGTCCTTGAACTGCTTGATGAGGTAGTCGACGAGACGCTGGTCCCAGTCGTCTCCACCGAGGCGGTTGTCACCTGCCGTGGCGCGCACCTGGATCGTGGAGAAGTCGTCGTCCTTGCCCACCTCGAGGAGGGAGACGTCGAACGTTCCGCCACCCAGGTCGAAGACCAGGATGAGCTCGTCTTCCTTGCCCTTGTCGAGGCCGTAGGCGAGTGCCGCGGCGGTGGGCTCGTTGATGATGCGGAGCACGTTGAGACCGGAGATCTCACCGGCCTCCTTCGTGGCCTGACGCTCGGCGTCGTTGAAGTATGCAGGAACGGTGATGACGGCATCCGTCACCGTGTCGCCCAGGTAGGACTCGGCGTCGCGCTTGAGCTTCATGAGGATGCGCGCGGAGATCTCCTGCGGCGTCCACTTCTTGCCGTCGATCTCGACGGTCCAGTCGGTGCCCATGTGGCGCTTGACGCTCGCCTGGGTGCGGTCGACGTTGGTGACGGCCTGGCGCTTCGCGGTCTCACCGACCAGCACCTCCCCGTCCTTCGTGTAGGCGACCACCGACGGGGTCGTGCGGAAGCCCTCGGCATTGGCGATGACCTTCGGCTCGCCACCCTCGAGGACGCTGACGACGGAGTTCGTCGTACCGAGGTCGATTCCAACAGCACGTGCCATGTGTTTCTCCTTTGTTGCTGAGGTTGTGTGGTTCGGAAATCTGCGGCAACTCAGCAAACCTGAGTCGCGATGACTCAACGGTACTCGCACACTCGATGCGTGTCAAAACAAAGTTGATACGAGACGGCTCAAGTTTGCTGGGAATCGACCCAGTGGCCGAGTTCCGAGCCCAATTGAGCAGGCGCATCGAGCTGGATGAGATGACCCGCTCGCTCGACGACCGTCAACGTCGATCCCGGGATCATCGAGTTCAGCCGGTGCGCCCGATCTAGCGGAATCCAGGTGTCATCCGCGCCCCAGATGATGTGAACCGGCTCGTCGATCGTCGGGGACAAGGGCTCCATGTCCGTCGTGTACCGCTCATCTGCCTGCGCGATCTGCCGGTAGAACGCCGATTGTCCGTGGACGCCCATCCACGGATCGACGAGCATTGCGAGATCGTCGTCGCGGATGCCGCGGTGACTCGCTCCTCGCACATAGGCCTCGACGGCACCCCGATGCACCGCGGCGGGCAGTTGCGTGAAGACGTCTGAGTGCTGCTGTACGAGGCTGAAGAAGGGCGAGCCCCATGGGCTCAGCGCGACGACGTCGACGAGACAGAGCGATCGGTAGCGCGCGCCGTGCAGCAGTCGCGCGCGCAGCGCAACGGCTCCGCCGAAGTCATGCGCGATGATGTGCGGTCGTTCGAGGTTCCACTCTTGAAGCAGACGGGCGAACAGTTCGCCCTGGAACCCGAGATCGACCTCGTGGCCGGGTTCCTTCGAGGACTGGCCGTAGCCGGGCATTTCCCAGACGTGCACCGTGTACCGCACCGACAGGGCGTCCGCGATCGGCCGCCAGAGGGCCGAGGACCACGGCGTTCCGTGCAGAAAGACGACATCGGGCCCCGAGCCCCAGCTGTCATACGCCACCTCGCGGCCCCGCCAATGGAACGTCTTCGTCAATCGTCGCGTCGCCATCACTTCATCCTTGCCGAGACCGCCGACATGGCGAGATCCGGGATACTCGGAAAAGATTGAGGGCATTGTCGATCCACGGCGTCGCCGTTCGACGTCTGTATGAAGGCCGCGCATTCGCGGGGCCGCGACAAGGAGATAAGCAGATGACTCGTGAATTGGTCTACACCGGATTCATCACCCTCGACGGCGTCGTCGACTCCCCCGGCGGCACCGCTGAGGGGCACCCTGGCGGCGGCTGGGTTTTCGACACCGACTTCGTGCCGGAGGCGTTCGCGCTCAAGGGCGAGGAGCTCGCCGAGACGAGCGCCCTGCTCTTCGGCCGCCGCAGCTACGAGGCGTTCTCGGCCTTCTGGCCCGGGTCGGAGGATCACGCCGACTATCGCGATCTGCCGAAGTACGTGGCGTCATCGACACTGGGAGAGGACGCGATCGTCGACAACTGGGGCCCGACGACGATCCTCCGCAACACCCAGGACATCGCCGACCTCAAGCAGACGGAAGGCGGCGCCATCTTCATCCACGGCAGCGCCGAGCTCGCTCTCCACCTCGGCGAGGCAGGGCTGATCGACCGCTACAACCTACTCATGTTCCCGTACCTCCTCCCCGGCGGTAAGACCATCTTCGGAGCGGGCGGTGCCGACCGTCGCGCGCTTTCCCTGCGCGAATCGGAGTCGTACTCCAACGGAGTCCTCAAGCTCGTCTACGACGTGAAGCCGGCGCGCGGCTGAGAGACGGATGAGGCTCGGGCGTCGGGCGGCATGCCGCCCGGTTCTATCGCCCCGCCAGTCTCGCTCCCGACCCCATCCCTAAAACGGTGGTGGGGTGTCGTCTTCGGTGAAGGTGACGGTGTTCTGGGGTGGGGGTCGGTCGAGGTAGACCTTGCCGGTGGGGCTGGTCCAGGCGTAGACCCCGGTGTCGAGTTGTTCGATGTGCCACGGGGAGTGGTGTTTGAGGACGTGGTGTCGGCGGCAGAGGTCGCCGAGATTGTTCACGGTGGTCGCACCGCCGAGGGCGGCGTCTTGATGGTGGTCGATGTCGCAGTCTCGGGCGGGGAGTCCGCAGGTCGGGAATCGGCAGCGTTGATCGCGGGCTTTCAGGTGTCGTTTGAGGTGCGCACTGGGCCGGTAGCGGTCGACGGCGAGGACGGCGCCCGTGATCGGGTGGGTGAGGATCCGATCCCACCCGGATGCCGCTCCGGCAAGTTCCTTCGCAGTGGCGGTGTCGATCGGGCAGCGTCCATTCAGCTCGGCCGGTGTCGTTTCGGTGCCCATCTGATCGGCGCCCATCAGGGTCGTGACCGGGACAGTCACGGACACGTGTGCGGTGATCGCGGCGAGCAGCCCGTCGGGGGTGTCGTGCCCGGCGGGGGTTCCGGTGAGGAGGAGGTCAAGGGCAAGATCGCAGCGGATCTGATCGATCGTCCGCGGATCGGCGTCGTCACCTTCGCCGGACGTCACCTTTACGACTTTCGCCATCTGCGTAAGGCGATCGAACGCGCCGTGCACGAGGGTTGCCGGTCCGGACAATCCGAAGGTCGCGGCCCCATCGACGGCACCTTTCGTCCACGCGCCACGCCGGTCGCGGGCATCCTGGTGTCGCTCATCGATCGACCGCGGCTGGAAACGTTCCGCGACCCGGCGCGCCATCCGGGCCACCCGATTCGGGGACTCCGTCTCCGCGAACCCGATCAGTTGCTCCGCATACGCATCCCGATCCGCGGCATCGTCGAGATGTGCGCCGGCGTCGATGATCACTCGGGCATGTCCAGCGCTGATCCGCCCGGCACCCTGCGCCTGCCACACCGACGGGAACTGCTCCACCAGGAACGACGCTTCCGACATCCGTCGTTGCACCGTCCGGTCGCTCACCCGCAGCGCCGCCCCCATCTCCGCCGCGACCGACCGCAACGCCAGATCCCCGAAATCGGGATGCTCGGCCTGCTGGGCGACGTCGAGCGCGAACCGGGACCCGAGAGCGAGGAGACCATCCCGCGCCGCCTGCAACGAACTGATCGTGCGCTCGATCTCCACGACCGAGTCGGTGAGCGCGCCCAGCGTCGCCACCTGCTCCACTGTCGCATCCATCAACGCCGTCATAACCCCCAGTACACCAGGGGCCACCGACATTCCAACCCCAGATCAGGGGGCAAAAATTCGCAATCGAGTCACGGATCCATAACAGTCTCTTGCACCCGATCCCTGTCGGGCCGAACCCCTCTTGCTGATACCTGCAGCTATCCGTTACCCGTTGTCTTGGCCACAGTGAACACGATGTTCGCGATCACGGCGTAGACGCTGATGAATATCAGTGCGGACACGGGAAGCCAGACATTTGAAGTCCGCCGCACCCAGAGCACGATGGATGCGCTGACCACCAGCACCAGCAGGACCCCATTGATCCAGAGGAATGGCTGCACCGCGTAGTACATGACTACGCCGTCGCAGGTGCCCGTCGCGCTGCACGTCACCCCTTCGAACTGGCGGAAGAAAGTCACGAAGCCCGCCGCAAGCGATACGAACACGTAGAGGACGAACCCCACTGCCGATTTCTCTTGCGGAGTATGACGGCGTGATTCCTGAGGCACGACTGCTTCCTTCCCGTCAGTGTGTCCGGGTGATCGTGCGATCTCAGCGGGCGACGAGTCGGAATCAATCATAGGAAGGCGATGATCCGGGACAAGAGCACCACGGCAATGGGAGTCAACGCCACGATGATCGTTCGAGGACGGCGCCCGCGAACCACGAGCACCGTCATTGCCACAACGTCGCGACACGCGCCACGGTTTCCCCCACCCCGGAAACACCGCCGTCACACGCACCGCTTAGGCTGACCGCATGCCCCGCCCCACCCTGCTCGCCGTCTCTCACGGGACGTCGGATGCCGAAGGCGCACGCACGATCGCCGAGCTCGTCGACCGCGTCGCCGATGCGCTGCCCGACGTGGCCGTCAGAGCCGCCTTCGTCGACGTGCAGCAACCCGACGCCAAGGACGCGGTACCCGCGATCGAAGGGCCGGTCGTCATCGTGCCCCTCCTGCTGTCGAGCGGATTCCACGTGCACCACGACCTGCACGGCATCGCCGGCAAGCGAGCGGATGCCGTCGTCGCCGACCCGATGGGACCGGACCCCCGCCTCGCCGAAGTGCTCGCTGAGCGGCTCGCTGCGCACCTGCCCCCGGCATCCGACGGCCCCGTCATCCTCGCCGTCGCGGGCTCCCGCGATCCGCGCTCGCTGACGGATGCCGAGGGCATGGCCGCTCTGCTGCAGCAGCACCTCGGGCGAGCCGTCGAACTCGCGTATCTCGCCGCACGCCAACCCGACCTGCCGACCGCCCTCGAGAACCACCCGGACGCGGTCGTGTCGATCTACCTGCTCGCCCGCGGCTATTTCTTCGACCTGGCCGAGCGTCAAGCCCCCGGTCGCACGATCACACTCCCCCTCCTCGACGGCGGCCCCGTTCCCCAGGCCCTGATCGACCTCGTCGTGGCCCGCTACGTCGACGCCGAAGCGCGTCTCGACGACTGACTCCCGCCCGTTCCGGTCGCAGTTCGTGTGGCTCCGGACGCCGAGAAGCGGCACAAAGTGCGACCGGAGCAGGCGCGACCCCGCAGCCGAAGCACATGACAACGCTTCAGCACCAGTGTTCGGCGTCATATTTCGCGCTGCATGACGCCATATGACGTTGCTTGACGCACTGAGTCACCCCCTGTTAATGAACAAGGTCCCACTCCTTAGGTTGAGAGACAGCCATCCAGGGAGCAGACCCATGACCATCGAGCAGCCGACGCCAGTCCGCGGTGCCCGCACGCGCACTGCCCGCGTACCAACGAAGCCGCACGGGCAGTGGCTCGTCGACGGCACCGAGCCCCTCAACGCGAACGAGCAGTTCAAGCTCGACGACAACGGGCTCAACGTGCGCGAGCGCATCGAGAACGAATACGCCAAGGGCGGCTTCGCTTCGATCGATCCGACCGACCTGCACGGACGCTTCCGCTGGTGGGGCCTCTACACGCAGCGCAAGCCCGGGATCGACGGCGGCCGCACCGCGCAGCTCGAGCCGCACGAGCTCGAGGACGAGTACTTCATGCTGCGGGTCCGCATCGACGGCGGCCAGCTCACCACCGAGCAGCTCCGCGTGATCGGCGAGATCTCCACCGAGTTCGCCCGCGACAGCGCCGACATGACCGACCGCCAGAACGTGCAGCTGCACTGGATCCGTGTCGAGGACGTGCCCGAGATCTGGCGCCGCCTCGAGGGGATCGGCCTGAGCACCACCGAGGCCTGCGGCGACGTGCCCCGCGTCATCCTCGGCTCCCCGGTCGCCGGCATCGCCGCCGACGAGATCATCGACCCGACCCCGCAGATCCACGAGATCGCCGAGCGCTTCATCGGCGACCCGACGCTCGCGAACCTCCCCCGAAAGTACAAGACCGCGATCACCGGCCACCCCAGCCAGGACGTCGTCCACGAGATCAACGACTGCGCCTTCGTCGCCGTCGTGCACCCCGAGCTCGGCATCGGCTATGACCTGTGGGTCGGCGGCGCCCTCTCCGTTGTCCCCCGTCTCGGCGAGCGCCTCGGCACCTTCGTCGCCCCCGAGCGGGTCGCCGAGGTCTGGCACGGCATCACCCAGATCTTCCGCGACTACGGCTACCGGCGCCTCCGCAACAAGGCCCGCCTGAAGTTCCTCCTCGCCGATTGGGGCACCGAGAAGTTCCGCGAGGTGCTCGAGACCGAGTACCTCGAGAGCCCTCTCCCCGACGGACCGGCCGCGCCCAAGCCGACCAGCATCGGCGACCACGTCGGCGTGCACGCGCAGAAGGACGGCCGCTTCTTCGTCGGCGCCGCTCCCCTCGTCGGACGCGTCTCCGGCACCACGCTCACCGCACTCGCCGACCTCGCCGAGGCGCACGGCTCGCAGCGGGTTCGCACCACGCCGTACCAGAAGCTCATCGTCCTCGACATCCCCGAAGAGAACGTCGAAAGCCTCGTGAAGGGCCTCGACGAGATCGGACTGTCAGCCCGGCCCAGCCTGTTCCGCCGCGGCACCATCGCCTGCACCGGCATCGAGTACTGCAAGCTCGCGATCGTCGAGACCAAGGCGAACGCCGCCCAGGCTATCCTCCAACTCGAAGAGCGCCTCGGAGCCCTCGAGCCCGAGATCGGCCGCCCGATCACCCTGCACGTGAACGGATGCCCGAACTCCTGCGCCCGCATCCAGACGGCCGACATCGGCCTGAAGGGCCAGCTCGTCCTGATCGACGGCGAGCAGGTACCCGGCTACCAGGTGCACCTCGGCGGCGGTCTCGCCGGCGTCGACCGCGAAGAAGCCGGTCTCGGCCGCACCGTGCGCGGCTTGAAGGTCGCGGCCGACGGCATCGCCGACTACGCCGAGCGGGTCATCCGCCGCTATCTCGCCGACCGCGAGAACGCGGAGAGCTTCGCGCAGTGGGCGCACCGAGCGGACGAGGAGGCCCTGCAGTGAGCACCCTCGTCGACATCCGTCCTGCACGCCGCTCCACCGAAGAGCTCAAGGCCCTCGCTGAGCGCGGCGCGATCGAGCTGCGCAGCCGCGCGGCCGACGAGGCGAGCCCTGCCGAGGTCGTCGCGTGGGTGGCCGAGAACTTCGCCGTCGCGCAGGCCGCCGTCGCGTGCTCGATGGCGGATGCCGCGTTGCCGCACCTCGTCGCGCAGAGCCTGCCGGGCGTCGACGTGCTCTTCCTCGAGACCGGCTACCACTTCGCCGAGACCACGTTCACGCGCAACGAGGTGGCCGCCGCGCTCGACGTGCGCATCGTCGACGTGAAGCCCGAGCAGACCGTGCGCGAGCAGGACGCCGAGTTCGGCGCCGAACTGTTCGCCCGCGACCCCGGCCTGTGCTGCGCACGCCGCAAGGTCGAGCCGCTGCAGCGGGCACTCGGCGGCTACGAACTGTGGTTCACCGGTGTACGCCGCGAAGAGGGCCCGACGCGCGCCGACACCCCGCTGATCGTCTGGGACGAGCGCAACGGACTGGTCAAGGTCAACCCGGTCGCCGCCTGGAGCTTCGACGACCTCATCGACTACGCCACCGTGCACGAAGTGCCGGTGAACCCCCTCGTCGCGAACGGCTACCCCTCCATCGGCTGCGCGCCGTGCACGAAGGCGGTCGCCCCCGGCGAGGATCCGCGATCCGGCCGCTGGGCGGGACTCTCGAAGACAGAATGCGGGCTGCACCTATGAGCACCATCACGTCGCTGAGCACCCTCGACCTGCTCGAGGCCGAGGCGATCCACATCATCCGCGAGGTCGTCGCCGAATTCGAGCGACCCGTGCTGCTGTTCTCCGGCGGCAAGGACTCCGTCGTCGTGCTGCACCTCGCTGCCAAGGCATTCGCACCGGGCAAGGTGCCTTTCCCGGTGCTGCACGTCGACACCGGCCACAACTTCCCCGAGGTCATCGCGTTCCGCGATGAGACCGTCGCACGTCTGGGCATCCGGCTCGAAGTCGCCAACGTCCAGGACTACATCGATGACGGCCGCCTCGCCGAGCGTCCGGACGGCACCCGCAACACCCTGCAGACGCAGCCCCTGCTCGACGCGATCGCCGCGGGCAAGCACGACGCGGTGTTCGGCGGCGCACGACGCGACGAGGACAAGGCGCGCGCCAAAGAGCGCATCATCTCGCTGCGCGACGAGTTCGGGCAGTGGGATCCGCGCAATCAGCGCCCCGAACTGTGGAGCCTGTACAACGGCCGCCACCTCCCTGGGCAGCACGTGCGCGCGTTCCCGATCTCGAACTGGACCGAGCTCGACATCTGGAGTTACATCGCCCGCGAGGACATCGCGCTGCCTCCGCTGTACTACGCGCACGAGCGCGAGGTGTTCCGCCGCGACGGCATGTGGTGGGCGGTCGGCGAGTTCTCGCAGCCGCGGGCCGGCGAGCAGACCGAACGCCGGGTCGTGCGCTACCGCACGGTCGGCGACTCGAGCTGCACGGGCGCGGTCGAATCGGATGCTGTGGACACGGCATCCGTCGTCGCCGAGGTCGCCCGCTCGACGCTGACCGAACGCGGCGCCACCAGGGCGGATGACCGCATCAGCGAAGCCGCCATGGAAGATCGCAAGAAGGACGGGTACTTCTGATGACCGAGACCTCGATTCTCGACGCACCAGGCGAGGCGTCCGCCCTGCTCACCGACGGCTCCACGCTCTTCCGTTTCGCGACCGCCGGCTCTGTCGACGACGGCAAGTCGACGCTCGTCGGCCGACTGCTGCACGATGCGAAGGCGATCCTCGCCGATCAGCTCGAGCAGGTCGCCGCGACCTCCCGCGACCGCGGCTTCGCCCATGGCGACTTCGACTTCGCGCTGCTCACCGACGGACTCCGTGCCGAGCGCGAGCAGGGCATCACGATCGACGTCGCCTACCGCTACTTCGCCACCGGCCGCCGCAGCTTCATCCTCGCGGACTGCCCCGGCCACGTGCAGTACACCCGCAACATGGTCACCGGCGCTGCGACCGCCGACGCGGTGATCGTGCTCGTCGACGCACGCAAGGGAATCGTCGAACAGACCAGGCGCCACCTCGCCGTGGTGTCGCTGCTGCGCGTCGCACACGTGATCATCGCGGTGAACAAGATCGACCTGATCGACTTCGACGAGGCACGATACGACGAGATCGAACGCGAAGCGGGTCGCGTCGCGACAGAGCTCGGTCTCTCCGGCATCCGGGTGCTGCCCGTCTCGGCGTTGGAGGGCGACAACATCGTCGACCGTTCCTCGCGCACCCCCTGGTACGACGGCCTCACCCTGCTGGAGCTGCTGGAGACGCTCCCCAGCCAGCAGGAGACGGTCTCGCACGCCGCCGAGTTCCGGCTGCCGGTGCAGCTGGTGCTGCGGCCGCAGGGCGGCCTGTCGCCGACGATCCCCGCCGAGCAGGCCGAGCAGTATCGCGACTTCCGCGGCTTCGCCGGCCGGATCAGCTCCGGCACGGTCCGCATCGGCGATCGCGTCGAGGTGCTCCCCGGGCGACTCGCGACCACGGTCACCGGCATCCATGTCGCCGGCGACGAGACGGATGCCGCGACGACCTCGCAGTCGGTGACACTGACGCTCGCCGACGACGTGGATGCCGCGCGCGGCGCCCTCATCGTCGGAGCCGGCACGGCACCGACCGGGCAGAAGGAAGCCGTGGTCGAGCTGTTCCAGCTCGACCCGCGCGCCGTCACCACCGGCACCCGGGTTCTCGTCAAGCACGGCACCTCCACGGTGCAGGCCGTCATCGCCGAGGTGCTCTCCCGGTACGACCTGGAGACGCTGGCGCACCACGATGCCGACGCCCTCGCAGTGAACGAGATCGGCCGAGTACGGCTCCGTCTCGCATCCGAGCTGCCGCTGGAGCCCTATGCGCGGGGCCGCGAGGGCGGCGCCCTGCTGCTCATCCACCCCGCCGACGGCGCGACCCTCGCTGCGGCGACCGTCATCGACGCACCCTGACCTGCTCAATCCCCCACTGAAACACCCACCCTGAAGGAGGCGAAACCGTGAAGATCAACCGCACCGCAACGACACTCACCGCTCTAGGAATCACCGCAATGATGCTGGCCGGTTGTGCCTCCGCATCCGCAGACCCCGGCTCCGGCGAGGCCACGGGCGACGATCTGACCGAGGTCCGCCTCGGCTACTTCGCGAACGTGACGCACGCTCCGGCCCTGGTCGGCCTCTCGGAGGGCCTGTTCCAGGATGCTCTGGGCGACGTCGACCTGAAGACGGAGGTGTTCAACGCCGGCCCCGCGGCGATCGAGGCGCTCTCCGCCGGGGCGATCGACGCGACGTACATCGGACCGAACCCGTCGATCAACACCTTCATCCAGTCGGGCGGTGAGTCCGCACACATCATCGCCGGCGCGACGTCCGGCGGAGCGGCCCTGGTGGTCCGCGATGGCATCGATACTCCGGAAGACCTGGCGGGCAAGAACATCGCGACGCCGCAGCTCGGCAACACGCAGGATGTGGCGCTGCGCAGCTGGCTCGCCGAGGAGGGCTTCGAGACATCGACTTCGGGTGGCGGCGATGTGACCATCACGCCGACCGAGAACGCGCAGACCCTGACCCTGTTCCAGGACGGGCAGCTCGACGGCGCCTGGCTGCCGGAGCCCTGGGTCTCGCGACTGGTCGTCGAGGCCGGGGCGCACGTGCTCGTCGATGAGCAGGACCTCTGGCCTGACGGGAACTTCCCGACCACGGTGCTGCTCGTCCGCGCGGAGTTCGCCGCGGAGCACCCTGCTGTCGTCGAAGAACTGCTCGAGGGACACATCGCCGCCGTGCAGTGGCTCGATGAGAACAAGGAAGAGGCACCGACCGTCATCAACGACGCGCTCGAGGAGGCCACCGGCAAGAGGCTCGCCGACGAAGTGCTCACCAGGGCACTGGAGAACGTGACCTTCACGGTGGACCCGCATGCGGAGACCTTCGAGACGCTCGTCGAGAACGGACTGGCCGCCGGCACGCAGAAGGAGGGCTCGATCAAGGGCCTCTTCGACCTGCGCGCGCTGAACGCCCTCCTCGAGAAGGACGGCGCGGAGCCGGTCTCCGCCGCCGACCTCGGGGAGGAATGATGACTGCGCCCGCGGGGAAGACGGTGGGTGCGGAGGCGCCCGTGACCAGGCTGACGCCGAGCTTCGACAGCGTCACGCCCGTCACGGCACCGGCACCCCCCGTCGACCCCGCGGTGCGCATCTCGAACGTCACCAAGCGCTACGGATCCGGGCCGGTCGTCCTCGACGACGTCTCGCTCGACATCGCCCCTGGCGAGTTCGTCTGCCTGCTCGGCGCCTCCGGCTGCGGCAAGTCGACGCTGCTGAACCTCATCGCCGGACTCGAGCCGGTGACCTCCGGCTCGATCGGCACTCCCGCCGGCGGTGCCGCGGTGATGTTCCAGGAGTCCGCGCTGATGCCCTGGCTCACTGCGCGCCACAACGTCGAACTCGCGCTGCGCCTTCGCGGCGTCCCGCGCCGCGAGCGCCGCGAGGAGGCCGAGCGCCTGCTCGGAACCGTGAACCTGTCGGAGGCTGCGGACAAGCGCCCGCACGAACTCTCCGGCGGCATGCGGCAGCGCGTCGCCCTGGCCCGCGCCCTCGCCCAGGACCGCTCCGTGCTCCTGATGGACGAGCCCTTCGCGGCGCTCGACGCGATCACCCGCGACCTCCTGCACGAGGAGCTCGAGCGCGTCTGGCGTGCGACCGGCCGAACGATCGTGTTCGTCACCCACAACGTGCGCGAGGCTGCCCGGCTCGGCCAGCGCGTCATCCTGCTCTCCAGTCGCCCCGGCCGTGTGGCCGGCGAGTGGAAGGTCGCCTCGACCCGCGGCCGGCGCATCGAGTCGCCCGAAGTGGCGGCGCTGGCCACCGAGATCACCGCCGAGCTCCGGAAGGAGATCCGCCGCAATGCCTCCTGAAGCCGCATCCGTCGTGCAGAGCGAGGCCGCCGTTCAGACAGAGAACGACGACCTGGCCACCCTCTCCGCCGGCCTGGACCGCCTGCAGTCCGACACTGCACCGCAGAGGTCGCTCTGGCGTGAGGTGCTGAGCAAGACCCTGCCGCCGGTGGGGTTGCTGCTCGCCCTGCTCGCCGTGTGGCAGCTCTACATCGTCATCGCGAACCCGCGCCCCGACAAGGCGCCGAGCCCTGCGGCAGTCGCCGGCGCCCTCGGCGATTCCTGGGAGTCCGGCCGCCTGCAGGAGGCGGTGACCACCAGCCTCGAGCGCGGCGTCATCGGGTTCCTGATCGCGATCCTCGTCGGCACTGTGCTCGGGATGCTGCTCGCCGAGTGGAAGCTGCTCCGTCGCGCCGCCGGTCCGCTGATCTCCGGCCTCACGGTGCTTCCCTCGGTCGCCTGGGTGCCCGCGGCGATCATCTGGTTCGGGCTCAGCGATGCCACCGCATACTTCGTCATCCTGATGGGCGCCATCCCCTCGATCGTGAACGGCCTCCTCTCCGGCATCGATCAGGTGCCGCCGCAGTTGCGCCGAGTCGGCATCGTACTCGGCGCGAGCCGCTGGCAACTCGCGACCTCCGTCACTCTCCCCGCGGCTCTCCCCGGCTATTTCGCCGGCCTCAAGCAGGGCTGGGCTTTCTCCTGGCGGTCACTGATGGCGGCTGAGATCATCACCAGCGGCGGAACGATCGGCTTCGGCCTCGGCACGATGCTCAACCAGTCGCGCGAACTCGCGGATCTCGCCGGCGTGCTCGCCACGATCCTGCTCATCCTCGCGATCGGCATTCTGATCGAACTGGCACTGTTCGGCCCGATCGAGCGGCGGATGCTCCGCAACCGCGGCCTGATGCTGGGCGGTTCGCGATGACCGGCCGCGTCACTCTCGTCGGTGCCGGGCCGGGCGATGCCGGGCTGCTTACGCTGCGCGGGCTCCGCGCTCTGCAGGAGGCCGACGTCATCGTCGCCGACCGACTCGGCGCGCGCACGGTGCTGGAGCAGCTCGTGGACGAGGGCGAGCAGATCGACGCCGAGGTGATCGACGTCGGCAAGCTCCCTGGCCACCACCCGATTCCGCAGGACGGCATCAACGCCCTGCTCGTCGAGCTCGCGGTCGCCGGGAAGCGTGTCGTCCGTCTGAAGGGCGGCGATCCGTTCGTGTTCGGCCGCGGCCGCGAGGAGCAGTTGTTCTGCGAGGCCGCCGGCATCCCGGTCGACGTCGTGCCCGGCGTCACCAGCGCCGTCTCGGTGCCGGCCGTCGCCGGCATCCCACTCACCCACCGCGGCATCGCCGCATCCTTCACCGTGGTGAGCGGCCACGACCAGATCGAGCAGGTCCGCGGTGGCGGCGAACACACCGTCGTGCTGCTGATGGGCGTCGGCAGCCTCGCGCATTCCGCGCATGTGCTCGCCTCAGGACCACGTGGCGCCGACTGCCCGGTCGCGATCATCGAGGACGGGTTCGGTGATGGGCAACGGATCACCCTCGGAACACTCGGCACGATCGCGCACCTCGCAGCCGCACGACAGGTGCGCTCCCCCGCGGTAGTCGTCATCGGCGATGTGGTCCGTCTCAGCCCGGATGCGGACTTCGCGGCCCCCGAGGCCCTTCCGGTGGCCGCGGATGCTGCGCGCCCTGCTCGTTCGCGCTGGACCGATGCCCTCGACGCCGGCCTCGCGGCCGACACCGGCCTGATCCAGGCCGTCGACACGCTCAATCCGCCGTCTGATCGCCAGCCCCGTTCTTCTTCCCCCTCCCTCTTCTCGCGCACCCGTTGAGCCTGCAGCCCGAAAGGCCTCCTTCGTCATGACCTCTTCCTCTCCCACCCTGCGCGTCGCGATCGTCGGCGCCGGCCCCGCCGGCATCTACGCGGGCAATCTGCTCGCCGGAGCCGTCGCCGAACGCGGGCGTCGCGTCGAGATCGATCTGTTCGAGTCGCTTCCGGCCCCGTACGGCCTCATCCGCTACGGCGTCGCTCCCGATCACCCCCGCATCAAGGGCATCGTCAACTCGCTGCACGAGATGCTCGACGCCTTCCCCGTGGCATCCGATGACGAGCCGGCGGCGACGCGGCGCACCATCCGCTTCATCGGCAACGTCGAGGTCGGCCGCGACATCTCCATCGACGAGCTGCGCGAGCGCTACCACGCCGTGATCCTCGCCACCGGCGCGATCCGCGATGCCGCGCTCAACGTGCCAGGCGTCGACCTTCCCGGCTCCTACGGCGCCGCCGATTTCGTCGCCTGGTTCGACGGGCACCCCGATGTGGCGCGCACCTGGCCCCTGGATGCCGAATCGGTCGCGGTCATCGGCAACGGCAACGTCGCCCTCGACGTGGCCCGCGTGCTCGCGAAGCACGCGGTCGACCTGCGCACCACCGAGGTGCCGGACAACGTGCTCGAAGGCCTCGCGTCGTCGGCGGTCACCGACGTGCACGTGTTCGGCCGCCGCGGCCCCGCCGACATCAAGTTCACGCCGATCGAGTTGCGTGAACTCGGCGAGGTGAACGACGTCGACATCGTGCTCTACGACGAGGACTTCGACGGTGTCGACCCGGCATCCGCTTCGACCAACCAGCTGAAGGTGATGCTGCGCACCCTGAACGGCTGGCGCGACCGCCCCCAGTCCGGAGCATCCCGCCGTCTGCACCTGCACTTCTGGCACGCTCCGGTGGAGATCACCGGTGACGATCGCGTCACCGGCATCCGCTTCGCGCGCACTGCTCCCGGCGCCGATGGCACCCTCGTCACGACGGGCGAGTTCCGTGACTACCCGATCCAGGCCGTATACCGGGCTGTCGGCTACTACGGCACCCGCGTCGCAGGAGCGCCCTTCGACGAGAAGCGCGGTGTCGTGCCGAACGACGGCGGCCGGGTCGACGGCGAGCCGGGGCTGTACGCGACCGGCTGGATCAAGCGCGGACCGGTCGGCCTCATCGGGCACACGAAGTCGGATGCCCTGGAGACGATCTCGAACGTCGTCGCGGATGCCGAAGCGGGGCTGCTGACCGCGCCCGACGACTCCGAAGACGTCCTCACGGTTCTGGAGGAGCGCGAGACCGAGTTCACGACGTGGGACGGCTGGCTCGCCCTCGACGCGCACGAGCGTCACCTCGGCGAGAACCACGAGCACACCCGCGAGCGCGTCAAGGTCGTGCCCCGCGATGAGCAGGTGGCGGTGTCCCGCGACGGAGCGCTGGTGCAATGACGTATGTGATCGCTCTGCCGTGTGTCGATGTGAAGGATCGTGCTTGCATCGACGAGTGCCCCGTGGACTGCATCTACGAGGGCGAGCGTTCGCTGTACATCCACCCGGATGAATGCGTGGACTGCGGTGCCTGTGAACCGGTGTGCCCGGTCGAGGCGATCTATTACGAGGACGACCTCCCCGAGGAGTGGGCCGACTACTACAAGGCGAACGTCGAGTTCTTCGACGAGATCGGTTCCCCTGGTGGCGCGGCCAAGACCGGCGTCCTCACCTTCGACCACCCCGTCATCGCGGCCCTCCCGCCCCAGGACGGCGAGCATGGCTGAGACGGCCGCGGCCGAGGTGCCACCCGGCCCCGCCGCCGACCCGCCGACAGAGTACGACGTTCTCATCGTCGGCGGCGGACCGGCAGGACTCTCCGCCGCCCTCAACCTCGGACGCTCTCTGGTGCGCGTGCTCGTCATCGACGCGGATCGCCCGCGGAACGCCGCCACCCTGAACTCGCACGGCTTCCTCACCCGCGACGGTGTGCCCCCGCACGAGCTGCGCCGACTCGCGCGGGAAGAACTCGCCGCCTACCCCAACGTCGAGGTGCGGACCCGGGTGCGGGTCGCGTCGCTGGCGAAGACGGATGCCGGCTTCACAGCCGCCATCGGCCGGCGCGAGCCCACCGAAGTGGTCTCGGCGCGGTCGGTGCTGCTGGCCACCGGGCTTCGCGAGACGCTGCCGGATGTGCCGAATCTGCGCGGCTTCTACGGCATGAGCCTGTTCAGCTGCGCGGCCTGCGATGCCTGGGAGCTGCGAGGGCGGCGGCTGGCCCTGATCGGAGAATCCACGGATCTCGCCGATCGCGCCCGGCTCATCGGACGCTGGACCGAGAGCCTCACCGTGTTCACGAACGGCGCCGATACGGTGACGACGACCGAGGAGGCCGAACTGGCCGCGGCCGGAGTGGCCGTGCAGCGGCATCCGATCACCGAACTCGTCGGCGACCGAGGCCGGCTCGAGGCCGTGCGCCTCGCCGACGACAGCGAGGTCATCCTCGACGGCGGATTCGTGCGCCCCGTCTGGGAGGCGGATCTGTCGTTCCTCGACGGCATCACGCCGCCGCTCGACGACGCGGGGCATCTGCTGACCGACCGCTCCGGGCGCACCGGGGTTGCTGGGTTGTACGCCGCCGGCGATGTCGCGGCTCCCGGACCTCAGCAGCTCATCGTCGCGGCCGGAGCCGGCGCGCGGGTCGCCGCGGTGATCGTGCACGACACGATCGGCGTCGCGACGGCGCACTGACGCGGCCCTGCTCGCCGAGGCCGAGGGATAGGCTGACCGGCATGACACGCACCGACGAGGTCCCGACGACGTTCCGTCTCATGGCCGTGGCTGCGGTGATCGCCCTGGCTCTGCCGCTCAGCGGGTGCGTGTTCGGTCAGATCCCCGCGAACGATCCGGGTGTCGACAAGCCTGCCGAAGAGCCGGAGCCCAGCGACGAGCCGTCCGAAGAGCCGGCCGGGGAACTCCCCGCCGCTCTGTCATTCGCCCAGGGCCAGGAACTCCCCTCGACCGCGTACATCGAGTGGGGCGACGGCCTCATGACCGACGATGGCTGGACCGTCGTGTCACCCGACAACGGCGACGGCGGTTGGAAGTACGGCACGGCCGACGGCACCTGCACCGCCCAGTTCTGGCAGGGCTTCATCGCCGACGTTCCTGTCGTCGCCGGCGACGACAGCGCGTCGTCGGATGCGATCCTCGGTGTGCTCCTGAAGACCGATACCGCCACCATCACGCCCGCCGCGACCACCGGCGAGTTCGGTTACCAGCCCGGTGGAGACGGGGGCGTCGAGAACCGTCAGGTGCTCGGCATGGAGGGCGATCGGTCCTGGATCATGGCCGCTCGCGCGTTCACCGCCACCGGCGTCGGGCTGTATCTCATCGTCGACTGCACCGGCGGCGACGCGAACGCCGTGCTCGCGGAGGTCGTCGAGAAGAACGCGATCGTCGTCACTCCCTGACCCGACGCCGTTCGAATAGCGCAAACGGCTGCATTTTGGCTCGGAATAGAGCCCTTTGCGCTATTCGATCGGTCATTTCCCGCCGGGCGGACCGACCAGCAGCAGGATGACGTAGAGCGCGACGATCCCGACGACGAGGAGGGCCGCGAGCATCCACGGGCGGCGCAGGAACCAGCGCATCAGCCGGTCGAACCAGCGGCGGTCGCGCGAATCGTCGGTCTCCTCCAGGCGCCATGCGCCGCGCAGACGCCCGGTGCGGTGCAGCCACATCTCGACGGGGATCGTCGCGTAGGGCACGATCGCACTCGCGACGGCGAGGACGGCGACACTCAGTTTCCAGCGCTGATTGATGGCGACGAGGACTGCCGTCGCGGCGTAGGCAAGGAAGACGAAACCGTGGATGCCGCCGCCGATCGTGACCACGACACCGGGGGCGCCGAGCGCGCGGGCGATGATCGCCGAGATCAAGATCGTCCAGGTGATCGCCTCCGCGATCGCAAGAACACGGAACAGACGGTCGGGCGTACGGAACACGGCACTCCTCGGGTGGTTTCTGTCAGCGTAGAGGAGCGGAGCTATGCGTCAGCTCGGGCGGAATAACCTGCCGTCCGCCGACGTTCCTCACGTCATGGCGACAGTCGACTCGGATGCCCTCTCCCAGGTGCTCGGCTCCGTCGACCTCAGCGTCGGCGTGGCTCGCCGCGTGAGCCTGTCCACCGGCTCGCTCCTGCCGCTCGCGCCCGGGGCAGCCACTCTGATCTACGTCGCGGCCGGCAGCGTGCACGGGCATCCGCCCCTGAGCACCGGGTGCCATCTCGATGTCGACCGCGCATCGCAGCACGTCGCCGTCGACCTGCGGGGCGACCGCGAGCACCTCGTCGCCGGTGACGCGTTCCTGACCCTGGGCGAACGGCCCTTCGCGCTGGAAGCCGACGCCGATGCGGCCCTGATGATCGTCGACCTCGAGCTCTCGGACGCCATGGCGCAGTTGGGCTCCGTGCTGCCGCAGAACATCACCGTGACCGGGTTCGATGCTCTCGAGCCCGCCGCCGCGGCCCTCGCCGAGAACATGGGCCAGGTCGATGCCGGCGCGTGTCCGGTGCGCCAAGGCGACCCCGTCATCTGCCGGATGATGGCGACGACCGTGCTGCTCTCGGTGATCCGCGCATGGGCGGAGAACGGATGCGCTCCCGAGGGCTGGCCCTCCCTGTCAAAGGATCCGTTCCTCGACCGCGTCGTCGACGCGATCCACGACGAACCGGGTCGGGACTGGACCGTCGAACGCCTCGCGAGCGTCGGGGCCATGTCTCGCTCGGTGTTCGCCGAGCGCTTCCGCAGCGCCCTCGGTCGCTCCCCGGCGGACTACGTCACCGAGGTGCGTGTCGACGCTGCGAAGCGGATGCTCGACGCCGGCCACCCCGTCTCGACGATCTCGCGCGACCTCGGTTACGCCTCGGATGAGGGCTTCAGCCGCGCCTTCCGCCGTCGCACCGGGCTGACGCCCTCCGCCTGGCGGATGGCGCACCGCACCGCCGTTCCGGCGTAGCGGCAAGGGCCCGCGGCATCCGCCCCGCGCCCCTCAGGCCCGGATCCGGTTCGACAGCCCGAACAGCACCGCACCGACCATGAGCGCTGCTGCACCGGCGATGTACACGAGCTC
The DNA here is from genome assembly GCF_045690355.1 of Microbacterium sp. LTA6. Lineage (NCBI taxonomy): Bacteria > Bacillati > Actinomycetota > Actinomycetes > Micrococcales > Microbacteriaceae > Microbacterium > Microbacterium sp. LTA6. Next base: position 1,529,255 of record NZ_CP147855.1, on the reverse strand, counting down.
CACACCGAGAGTGTCGACGAGCAGCCCGCCGACGCCGGCGGCGACCATGATCGCTCCCTGGAAGCCGACCACCACGAGGCTGCCTCCGGCCTCGAGCCGGTCCGGCATCCGGTGTCCCACCCAGGTGTTCACGACGATGAGCCACGAGGCGAAGAAGAAGCCCCAGACGGTCACGACGATCCCGAGCCCGACCACCGTTCCGGAGAGCAGAATCATCGCTGCGACGGCCACCGCGATGACCACCGGCGCGAGCACCGCGAAGAACTCGAAGGAACGGTCGATCACGATGCCGATGATGATGTTGCCCACGAGTCCGCCGGCGCCGAAGAGCGCCAGCAGCACCACGATCGTGGAGGCATCGACGTCGGGAATGCGCTCCAGCGCGAGGCGCACGTAGGTGTAGGCGAGGAAGTGGCCGAGCACGACGAGGACGTGGCCGATGAGGCCGAGACCGACGCCCGGCCGGCGCACGGTGTCGACGAGCAGGCGGATGCTGGACGCCTGAGCGGCCGGCACCGAGGGCAGAAGCGTGCGCAGGCCGATGGCCAGCAGCCCGGTCGCGACGCCGGCAACCGCGAAGACCACGCGCCAGTCGGCGAGCTCTGACAGCATCACACCGAGCGGGACGCCGGCGACGGTTGCCAGTGACGCACCGGCCGAGGTGAACATGACCGCTCGGCCGAGGCGCTCGGGACCGGCGATCCGGACCGCGACCGTGATCGACATCGACCAGAAGGCGCTGATCGCCGCACCCAGCAGGAATCGCGCGAGCAGCACGATCAGCAGGCTCGGCGCGATGGCGACGATGAGATTGGAGACAGCCGCGGCGAGCGCCATCCAGACGAGCAGCGAACGGCGATCCAGCCGCGGGAACATCAGTCCGACCGTCGGCGCGACGATGAAGCCGACGAGCGCGGTGACCGTCACCGTCTGGCCCGCCTGTCCTGGCGTGACGCCGAGGGCTTCCGCCATCTCGGTGAGCATGCCGTTGGGGAGGAACTCGGCGGTCACCAGTAGGAAGCTCATCAGCATGACGACGATGAGCCCGCCGTAGCGGATTCTCTCCGCACGGGAGGCGGGGGCGGTGGGAACAGGAGCGGTGATCGTCATGGTTCCACGTTCGCACTGAACGGATGCCTCCACCCGACCGGTCGTCCACCGCATCCGACCATTCGTCCGGCGCCGCCTTCAGGAGGCTCGCAGGCGGGGCCGCAAGAGTGAGCGGGTGCGCATGACGGGGCGGAGGCGACGGATGCTGCGCCTCGCCGCGCTCGCGACCGCCGGCCTCGTCCTCTCGGCGTGCGCTCCCCAGGTCGGGGACGATGACTGGACGCTGGAGCCGATCGGCTTCCACAACCAGATGACCGGACGCCCTGGCGACACGTTCTTCGGCGACACCCCGTTCGCGAACGAGCCTCGGATCGACGTCGCCTTCGGCATGTCGATGCTCGCGGCAGACGGCACCGGCGGATTCTGGGCGATGTCGGCCGGCTCGTGGCTGCACCTCGGAGCTGATGGCGAGAAGCTGGCACGCTTCAACACCGAGTTCGACGATCCGCTCACGCGCATCAAGGCGATCTCGGCGCTCTCCTCCACCGAGCTCGCGGTGGTCCGCGACGACGGGCACCCGGTGCTGGCCGTGCTCGACACCACGACAATGACGATGCGCGACCTGCCCGGCGAGCCGCCCACCGAGTTCCCCGACTTCGGCGACTTCGTCTTCGGCGATGTGGCCGTGCACGACGGCGGCGCGATCGTGGTGCGCTACCAGCCCCGGCCACCCGCGTACATGGACTACGAGGTGCTCCGCATCGACCTGGACGACGGCGAGCGCGAGCTGCTGTACGGCCGGCCGCTCGCGCTGTCGGAAGCGGATGCCGCACCTCCCGCCGTTCCTCCGATCGACGTCGATGTCGACGCTTCGGGGCGCATCTATCTCGCGACCCCCACGGCCCGGATCGTGCTCGACCCGGACGGCACCGAGCGAATCGTCGAACGGCAGGACGCCGATCTCGCCCGGGTCGCCGTCCGTCCGGACGGAGTGGCCCTGTGGTGGGGCGGCGCCCCGGGCCCACCCGCCGCGAACGGAGTGATCGTGGGCGGTTCGGGCGAGGCGCGCGCCTCGATCGAGCTCCGCGAAGGATGCGCCGAGCCCCCTCTGTACCGCGCAGATGCCCTGCGGATGACGGACGGGATGGCGGAGCATCCGCTGCCCTTCCTCTGCGGCGCGAACGCAGCAGTCTGGACCGGGTCGTCGTGGGTGGTGGCGATCGGCGGCGAGGGTGACGGCGTGCTCGTGCGACTGACACCGCCGGCAGACTGACTCTGGACACCCGACCTCGTCAGGGCCTAGGCTCGACGACGCACCGGGATGAGCCCGGAAGGCCAGAGCGAGAGGAGCCGAGGACATGAACACCGTCTTTGTCGCGCCCCTCGCCGACATCCTTCCCTGAGGCCGCCCGCTCCTGTTCCGCGGTGTGGCCCTTCTCCTGGAGCCACCCCTTGTCAGAACTCTTCGCGTCTTTCGACGCATCCCCTTTCGAAACCACCCTCGCCTTCGCCGACGTCGAACCCGGCGAGGGCCAACGCTGGACCACCTGGCCGGCGGTCACCCCGTCCGAGCGCGGACCGGAGCCGCGCCCGTCATGGGTCGTGACGTCGGCCGGCGCACTCGACACCGAGCTCGGCATCCTCAAGACGGGCAAGGAAGCGGATGTCTTCCTGCTCGAGCGCGCGGTGCCGGATGACCCCACCCAGCGCACCCTGCTGGCGGCGAAGCGGTACCGGAGCAGCGACCATTCGAGCTTTCACCGCTCGGCCGTCTACACGGAGGGCCGCAGCACCCGCAACACCCGCGACACCCGAGCGCTCGCGAAGAAGTCGAGTCACGGCCGTGAGGTCGCAGCCGGCGCCTGGTCGTTCGCCGAGTTCGAGGCGCTGTGCCGGATGTGGGAGCTCGGCGCGCCGGTGCCCTACCCGGTGCAGGTCAGCGGCACCGAGGTGCTGATGGAGTTCCTCGGCGATACGACCGGCACCGCCGCTCCGCGCCTCGCACAGGTGCGGAGCGACCGCGCCGAGCTCGCGGATTTCTTCGTGCAGATCGTCGACCTCATGCGGATCTTCGCCGCCGCCGGCTTCGCCCACGGCGACCTGTCGGCGTACAACCTTCTCGTGCACGAGGGCCGAGTGCGGGTCATCGATCTGCCGCAGATCGTCGACATCATCGCGAATCCGCAGGGACTCGACCTGTTGCACCGCGACTGCGTGAACGTCTGCGACTGGTTCACCCGCCGCCGCGTGGAGTGCGATGCCGAGGAGCTGTTCGCCGAACTGCTCGCAGCGTCGTACACGTGAGGCCTCGGCATCCACCCTTTCCCCACCGCTCCCGTCGCGAAATAGCTCGGTATTCGGCTGCCATACCGGGCTGTTTCTGCGACGGGAACGAAGGATGCACGCTCCGCGACCCGTTTCACGGGCTCGTCCGGCGCCGAGAACGCAGGAACTGCTCTCATTCCCGTCGGTTGAGAGCAGTTGGCGCGTTCTCGACGGATTCCGGATGCTGCAGCACCGCATCGAGCAGGGCGACCAGGGGCGGCGGCATCCGCTCGACCGGTAGCGCATCGACGATGTCGGCCGCGAACCGTGCCTTGCGCCCCGCGGCCGTACCGGCGAAGCGATGCAACTGCGCCTGGATCGTGCGGGCGCGCTGCGCCGGCTGATCCTGGAAGACACGAAATCGCGCAAGCTCGCCACGCTCGGCGAGGGTGTCCAGCACGAGGTCCGACCCTGCGGCCGCGATCACCTCATCCTCGAGGTCGCGCTCACAGCCGAAGAAGCCTGCGGCATCCGGCTCGCCGCCCTCCTCGAGGATCCCCGAGTCGACGAGGACACCGACCACGTATCGCCGCTCAGCGGTGTCGTAGAGACCGAGCACTCGTGTCGAACCGGACTCCCCTGCCGAACCGGCGGCAGGGCGCATCTCGGCGAGTCGGCGACGAAGGTTCGTGATGCCGCCCATGTTGACGAGGCTGACCGCCTTCGGATCGATCACCGCGTCGAACCGGCGCCCGAGCGCCTCGAAGGCGAGCAGGTCGCTCTCTCCTTCGAACAGCACGACCGTGTGCGACGCGGCATCCGTCTTCGGCATGCGTCGACACTACTTGAGCCCGATGCCGGCCGGATTGCGCGCGGCGCGCCGTCACCGGCCGTTCACCGGGCAGCGCCAGACTTCGATCATGAGCGACGATGCGATGATCCCGAAGCCGCAGGCACCCGCGAACAGCGGAGCCGTCGGCGTGATCGGGCTGGACCTGCGCGGCGAGACACCGGCGCCGAAGAAGCAGGTCTACTCCTGGGCTCTGTGGGACTGGGCGACGCAGCCGTTCAACACCGTCATCCTCACGTTCATCTTCACTGCGCTCTACCTCGTCACCGATGCGTTCCTGCCGGCCGACATCGCGGCGCTCGACAAGAACGACCCGGTGAAGGAAGCAGCGATCGCCGAACTCACCTCGGGCCTGGGGCTCGGGTCGACCATCGCCGCTTTCGCGATCCTGCTCGTCGCTCCGGTGCTCGGCCAGCGGGCGGATGCCGCCGGGCGGCAGAAGCTCTGGCTCGGCATCGGCACCGGGGCCCTCGTGCTGTGCATGTTCGGCCTGTGGTTCGTCGAACCTGTGCCGAGCCTGTTCTGGGTGGGCGTTGCCCTGATCTCGGCAGGATCGGTGTTCGGTGAGATCGCAGCGGTGAACTCGAACGCCATGCTGATCGGCATCGCCAACCCGAAGACCGTGGGACGCATCTCGGGCCTCGGCTGGGGCTTCGGCTACCTCGGCGGCATCGTCGCGCTCGTGATCGTCGTCGTGCTCGACGCCGTCGACTGGCTCGGGATGTCCACCGACAACGGCCTGCCGTTCCGGCTCATCGCCGTCGGTTGCGCGGTGTGGGCGATCGTGTTCAGCATCCCGATCTTCCTGAATGTGCCGGAGCCGTCGCTCGGGCGCCCCGACCGGAAGGTGGGATTCTTCGCGTCGTACCGGCTGCTCGTGCGCGATGTGGTCGGCCTGTACCGCGACCCCGAGACGCGGCCGACCTTCTGGTTCCTGCTGTCGAGCGCCGTCTTCCGCGACGGCCTGGGCGGTGTGTTCGCGTTCGGCGCGGTCATCGCCGGCACCGTGTTCGGGTTCGAGTTCCAGCAGCTGGTGATCTTCGGCATCGCCGCCAACCTCATCGCCGGCGTCTCGACGATCATCGCCGGCCGGTTCGACGACCGGTTCGGGCCGAAGCCCATCATTCTGGTGTCGCTCGCGTCGATGGTCGTGGCCGGGCTCGCCGTGTTCTTCCTGGTGGATGCCGGCACCACGGTGTTCTGGATCGGCGGCCTGATCCTGTGCGCCTTCGTGGGCCCCGCGCAGGCGGCGTCTCGCTCCTTCCTCGCCCGAGTGACTCCGGCCGGACGCGAGGGCGAGATCTTCGGCCTCTACGCGACGACAGGCCGGGCCGCGAGCTGGATGGCGTCGGGAGCCTGGACGGTGCTGATCGCCCTCACCCACCAGACCTCGTTCGGCATCCTCGGCATCGTGATCGTGCTCCTGGCCGGATTCCTCCTGCTGCTCCCGGTCAAGGCGGCCCGCTGAGTCGGACCTCCGGCCGTCCGGCGGCGCCAGGTGGTACATCCGTCGGTCGAAAAGTACGAATGTCGGTCGAAACGGCCGATTCTGGCCGACATCCGTGATTCTGAGCCGACAGGTGTACCGGCCTCGGCGTACCGGGGCGCCGCTCCGACTTCAGTCCCAGTTGTCGGCGAGCTTGCCGAGAAGGCGGGCGAGGTCGCGCTGCTCGTCGTCGGTGAACGCCGCGAGCGCGCGACCGAGCAGTTCGCGCCGTTCTCCCCGCATCCCTCTCGCGAGCTTGCGCCCCTCATCGGTGAGCGCGATGCGCGTTCGACGGGCGTCGTCGGGGTCGGCCTCGCGACGCACGTAGCCGAGTTCGACGCCCTGCTGCACGAGGCGTGAGGCACGCGGCTGATCGACACCGATCGCCTCTCCCAGCGCGCTGACGCTGAGCGGGGTGGATGCGGCGGCGAGCGCCTCCAGCATCCGCAGCCGCGCGGGCGCGCCGAGTCGTCCCGGCCCCTCGGCCATCCACGGCGGCATCCCCGGGTGCCCATGCCGGCCGAACTTCTCGCCGCGCGGACCGTCATGCCCGTGCGGGCCACCATGCCAGCCGTGCGGACCACCGTGGCCGCGCCCCTGCGGGCGGCGTCCGCGCAGACGAGACAACGCCTGGGCGATTGCTTCAGCGGGGTCGATCTCTTCGGAACTCACCCTCTGACTTTACATGCGACTTGACATGCATTCACATCGCATGTCACACTACATATACATGCATGGTGACAACCACATGCACATTGACATTCACTATCGAGATCAAAGGATTTCACCCATGAACACCACCGACACACACAACCCCGACCACACGTCCCGTCCCTTCGGCTACTGGCTGAAGGCCGCTGACCGGCTCATGGCCGCCGAGTTCATCACTGCTTTCGAGTCCGAGGGCATCACCCGGCGCGACTGGCGGATGCTGAACATCATCGACGGCACGGTTCCGTCGCGGCGCCCCGTGAACGAGCACAAGCTGCACCGACTCGTGGAGCGCGAGTGGGTCGTCGCCGACGGCGACGGCTGGACACTCACCGATGACGGCCGCGCGGCCAAGGAGCGCCTCGGCGCGACCGTCGACGAGATCCGCGCCCGCGTCTCGAATGCCGTCTCCCCAGAGGACATGGCGATCACCCTCGCCTCGCTCGAGAAGATCGCCAAGGCCTTCGGCTGGGACGAGGAGACAGAGATTCCTCGCGGTCGCGGTCGCGGCCGCCGGTTCGCATTCGGTCCTCGCGGTTTCGGACGGCACGGCTTCGGCCCGCACGGCTTCGACCCTCGCGGGTTCGGACCCCACGGCCACGGCCACTGCGACCAGGCCTCCGAGGGCGGCCATGGCCACGGCCACGGCCACGGCGACCGTCGCCGCCACGGGCGGCCCCCGTTCGCGCACGTCGCGCAGGGGGCCTACGAGCGGGGCTTCGACGCCGGCTTCACCCGCGGGCGCGACGCCTGACGGACACTCATGAATCCAGGGGGACGGATGCTGCGGCATCCGTCCCCCTGGTGTTTCCACCGACGGATACCGGTACGACCGCGCTCATGAAGACATCGATGGGGTCTTCCGCGTCGACGACGAAGCCGTGCCGTTCGTAGAGCCGACGCGCCGGGCTCCCGGCGAGAACATTGAGGCGAACGCACTGCCCGGCGTTCTCCGCCAGCACGGCCGCGAGAATCGCAGCCCCGATCCCGCGCCCCTGCAGTTCGGGTCGGAGGTAGAAGTGCTCCAGCCAGACGCTGTCGCCGTCGGGGCGCATCGAGATCGAGCCGGCGTCCGTGCCGTCCACGACGATCACGCGCGTCCGCGCAGGAACGAAAGCGTCGATGAACCGCTGCCGGACTCGGGCCGCGTCGTAGCGCCCCAGCCTCTGCAGGTCATCCAGGAGGACGACAGCACGGAGCTCAGCGATCCACCCGGCATCCGCAGCTGCACTCGGCCGCAGGCTCCACATGCCTCGAGCCCCGCTCAGATCGGCAGCGAATAGTAGAACTGTCGGACGGCCTCATCGTCGGGACCTTCGACGAACAGCACCCAGGGCTGTGACTCGTCACCGGTGACGGACCACAGGATGCTCAGTGATCCGGCCCCGAGATAGTCGTTCCGGATTCCCTTGCCCTCGAAGACCTCGTCAGTGACGTCGGCTTCGCCGCGCTCGCCGGCGAGCGTCGCGTACGCCGCATCGGCTCCCGCATCGTTGTCGAAACCCCAGACGGTGAAGCTGATCGTGCCGACCGACGACTCGTACTTCGCTCCAGCTGTCTCCGAGGCCGGGACCACGGCGACGTCGGCGGTCTCCCATGCGTCGGAGAGCTGCCAGGTGACCGCACCATCAGCACCGGTCACGCTCTCACCGACCACGGACGAGACCTCGACGCAGAGCTCGCCGCACTGCTCTGAAACCGGCTGTGCGACGGGTACGGGTTCGGCGGCCGTGGTCTCGACGGGGCGTGCAGCGCTCGGCTCCGCCGTCGACGATTCGATCGCCGAGGGCTCCTGGGCCGCGAACTCCCAGGGAGCGTTGTTGAAGAGATAGACGAGCGCGATGACCGCGCCGATGAGCAGCACGACGAGCCCCGTGAAGATGCCGATCGTCCAGCCGCGGTAGCTGTTGGGAGCCGCCGTCCCCGGCACGAGGTACGGATTCGCGTCGGTGTAGCCGCTCGAGACGGCTTCAGTCGGGGAGTCCGCGATGGCCTCGTGGGTCACCGGCGCAGGAGCGGGCGGGGCCGGCGGTGCCGCGGGTGCGGGTGGTACGACTCGCTCCGGCAGAGCCGATGCGGGGAGCACCGGCTCCGGGATGATCGGATCCGGGACGACCGTCTCCGCGCCCGGAGCAGACGTTGCGCTGCCGAACGTCGGCGGAGCCGGCACCTCGAAGTCGGGCACGACCGAATTCGGGTCGGCGAGGTCCGGCTCGACCACGGGCGGGTTCGCGGCCGTCAGAGCCGGCTCGCCCACCGGCATCGGAGGTGCGGCGGCAGCATCCGGATTCGAGTCCTGCGGAGCATCCGTACTGTCGCCGCTCATGTCAGCCTCCGAGGGAGCCGACATCGGTGGTGCCGACGTCGGTGCGGTGGAAATTCTGGAAGGAGCGGGATGCCGTCGGCCCGCGCTGCCCCTGGTAGCGGTTGCCGTAGGGGCCGGAACCGTAGGGGTTCTCAGACGGCGACGTGAGGCGGAAGAAGCAGAGCTGACCGATCTTCATCCCTGGCCACAGCTTGATCGGCAGCGTCGCGACGTTCGCCAGTTCGAGCGTGACATGCCCCGTGAAGCCCGGGTCGATGAATCCGGCCGTGGAGTGCGTGATGAGGCCGAGACGGCCGAGTGACGACTTGCCCTCGAGGCGCGCGGCGATGTCATCCGACAGCGTCACCTGCTCGAATGTCGCGCCGAGCGCGAACTCCCCCGGGTGCAGGATGAACGGCTCGTCCGGATCGACCTCGATCAGCCGCGTGAGTTCGGGCTGATCCTCGGAAGGATCGATGAACGGGTACTTGTGGTTGTCGAACAGGCGGAAGTAGCGGTCCAGGCGCACGTCGATGCTCGACGGCTGGATCATCTCCGGCTCGTGCGGGTCCAGGCCGATGCGGCCTGATGCGAGTTCTGCCCTGATGTCGCGGTCGCTGAGAAGCACGGCCCCAGCCTACGGGCAGATGGCGCCCGGCGCTTTTGCCATCCGCGACGCGGCAGGTAGGCTTGCCTTCACCTGATCCCTCGGGACCGGGTCCGGGACTGTAGTTCAATGGCAGAACTTCTGCTTCCCAAGCAGATAGCGCGGGTTCGATTCCCGTCAGTCCCTCCACGAGATGTTTCCTGTCGCAGCGACCGTCAGCTGGGCCGGTCGAAGGCCCCGGCCGACGGCGCATCACCGGCGGAGCCGGGAACGATCAGTCCCATCTCGTACGCGCTGATGGCCGCCTGGGCCCGATCGCGCAGATGGAGCTTGGTCAGCACGTTGCTCACGTGCGTCTTGACCGTGTGCTCGCTCACCACGAGCTCTGCGGCCATCTCCGCGTTCGAGAGGGCGCGGCCGAGCAGGACGAGGATCTCCAGCTCTCGCGCGGTCAGCACGTCTCGGTACCGCACGGGGATATCGGGAAGAGGCCGCCCCTGCACCACCGCTTCGATGAGGCGCCTGGTCACCGAGGGCGCGATCAGCGCGTCACCGGCGGCGACCACTCGTACGGCATGCACGAGGTCGTCGCGGCGCAGATCCTTGAGCAGGTAGCCGCTGGCTCCGGAGCGGAGGGCGTCGAAGACGTAGTCGTCCTGGTCGAAGGTGGTCAGCATGATGACCCGGGTCGGCGTGGCGGCGCAGATGGCCTTCGTCGCCGCGATGCCGTCGAGCTGCGGCATCCGGATGTCCATCAGCATCACATCGGGCCGGTGCACGTGGGCGGCCGCGATCGCCTGCAACCCGTCGCTCGCTTCTCCGACGACGTCGATGTCCGGCTGGGCGTCGAGGATCATGACGAAGCCCGTCCTGACCAGCTCCTGATCATCGGCTACGACCACCCGGATGCTCATGGGGTGGGAATCCTGGCTACGACCTCGAACCCGTTCGCACCCACTCGCGGACCGAACCGCGCCGATCCGCCGCACGCCGCCGCTCGTTCCCGGATGCCGATCAGTCCAGCCCCGCTGCCGATGTCCTCTCCAGGCACGGCGGCATGGGCGCCATCATCGACGACCGAGATCCTGAGCTCGGCATCCTCCCATCGCAGCCCGACCACGACGCTCTCGGCGTCGGCGTGCTTGATCACGTTGGTGAGCGCCTCCTGGACGATTCGGTACACCGCCACCTCGACGTCGGGCGGCAGGGCACGTGGGGTGCCGCTCGACTGGAGGGTCCCGTGCAGGCCGACGCCGGCGACGAGGTCGGGGAGCCGGGCGAGGGTCGGTTGCGGCGCGCGGGCGAGGTCCGGCTCGGCGAGCAGTCCCAGTGTTCTTCGCAACTGCGTCATCGCGTCGCGGCCTGCCTCTGCGATCGCGTCGAAGATGGCTTCGGTGCGCCCGGCGACAGCGGCCCCGGCCGCCGCGCCGGCTTCCGCCTGCACGACCATCAGGCTGACTGCGTGGGCGAGGATGTCGTGCATATCCCTGGCGATCCTGGCGCGCTCCCGCTCGGCCGCGCGCTCCGTCTCCACCGCACGCTCGCGCGCCACCCGCGCCGCCCGTTCCTCGAGCATCGTCGTGTTCTCCCGGTGCAGCTCCGCGCTTCGGCCCAGCGCGTAGGCGGCTCCCCACAGGATCGCCTCCCGGATCCCGACCGCCAGCGATCCGAACACGCCGCCGATGACCGTGATGCCGACCGCCGCCAGGATGAGGGTGATCCGTCGCTGGCGCTGCGGCGCCCGATCCGCCACCGCATACATCAGCGTGAGCGCGCCGTACCAGATCGGCTGCTCCGGCCCCTCGCTTCCGACGACGGCGTAGACGCCGATCCCCGCCGCGGAGATCAGCAGACACACGATCGGTGCGTAGCGTCGACCGAGGACAGGAAGCGAGACGAGCAGGACCGGGAGGAACTCAGCGGCGGTCCACGGGCGGCCGTCGCTGCGGGTAGTGGCCAGGAACGGCGTGACCTGCCCGGCCAGAGCCAGCACCGTGAGCGCCGCGTCGACACCGGCGGGGGGAAGCGTACGCAGGCGCGCAGACCACCCGTGCAACGCACGTCGTATCGCTGAACCGTCGGACATCGACTCCTCCTCGGATCGCGCCTGCGACCGACGCTACTCCCGTGGCGACCTGCCGTCCTCACTCGTGCGAGGGAGGGAGGAGATCGGTCGCACCGGCGATCCGCTCTCCCCTCGGAACGAGCACTGTGGGCGGTGTCCCATCCAGCGGAGGAGTCGTCATGTCATCGAATCACCTGTCCACAACGTCATCATCGCCTCGCCAGGAACCGTCCCGTGCGACACGGGCGGCTGCCCTGGTCACCGGGCCCGCCCTGCTCCTCGTCGGCGTGGTGCTCATGATCCTCCCGGGGTTCTGGACGCTGTCCCACCTGGTCTTCCTCGCCGGCAGTCTCGCGATGCTGTTGACCGGCCTCGCGCTGATCGGTCTGTGTGCCGACAGGCGTTCGGCCTGGCCCGGCCGGACAGCACTCGCACTGACCGCGGCGGGCGCGTTGGCGCTGGCCGGCCAGTTCGTCATCGACTTCGTCGTCATCCGCCTCGGTGACGGTGATGCCGAGGCTGTCGATCGCCTGTTCGATCGGATCCAGAGTGCTGCGCCGCTGGATCTGATCTTCTACACCGTCGGCCCCGCGCTGCTGTTCACAGGACTCGCGGTCTTCGGCATCCTCCTGGTCCTTCGCCCGCGCCTGCAGCGGGTGCCGGGATGGATGCTCGTGGCCGGCGCCTCACTCATGGGTGTGGCCAGGGTCGTCGAGTCCCGGCCGACGGAGGTCGTTGCGCTCGCAATCATCCTCATCGGGCTCGCGCTGACCGCGCGAGCAGCAGGTGGCCGAGACGGATCGTACGACGTGACGATCGACCGGCCCACGAACTCGAACACCACTGCAGGAAGGAACGCACATGAATGATCGACTGCTCACCGACAGGACCGCCGTGATCTACGGAGGTGGTGCCATCGGCGGCGCCACCGCACGGGTGTTCGCCCGAGAGGGTGCGAGGGTGTTCATCGCCGGACGGACGCCGGCGCGTCTCGACGCCCTCGCGAGCGCCATCGCAGCCGAAGGCGGAACGGTTGTGACCGCGCAGTTGGACGTGCACGATCAGCGCGCGGTCGAGCGGCATGCCGAGCAGGTCGCATCGACCGCAGGGGGCATCGACATCGCCATGAATGCGGTGAGCATCCCGCACGATCAGGGCACGGTCTTGGCAGATCTCTCGGTGGAAGCGTTCATGGAGCCGATCGACGGCTTCCTGCGGGCGCTGTTCATCACCAGCAAGGCTGTCGCGCCGTTCATGGGTCGTGAACGCCCAGGCGTCATCCTCACGCTTTCCGAGCCGGGCGCCAAGCTCGCGGCGCCCGGAATCCTCGGGCACGGCGTCAGCGCAGCAGGCAAGGAGGCGTTCTCGCGGCTGCTCGCAGCTGAGCTGGCGCCGAGCAACATCCGGGTCGTGGACATCCGTCCGCACGCGATCGTCGATGCTCCGGCCGCGGGCTCCTACACTCGTGAGCTCTTCCACCAGTTCGCCGAGGCGAGCGGGACGTCAGTCCAGGGATTCCTCGCGGACGCGCTCGCGCAGGGAACCCTCCTGAAGCGTCTCCCCACTCTCGCGGAGGTCGCGGAGATGGCGGTCTTCCTAGCGTCGGATCGAGCGAGTTCGGTGACCGGAACCGTGATCAACCTCTCCGCCGGCGCGCTTGTCGATTGACGACGCGTGTCAGCTCCATTCAGGGCAACAGGATCGTGGCGAGCGTCACGGCTCGAGCACCCTTCCTGTCGGCATCGGCGTAGGGCGCGAGCAGTTCCCCGAGGCGCATCTGCAACTCGGCGAGGTCGTCCGTGGTGACGTGGAGCTGAGTCATCCCGAAGCCGAGATAATCTCGCGCCTGCGCCTCGCCTGATGCCAGCGAAGCGTAGAAGCGCTCAGCCACCTGCCCCAAGTAGGTGAGGAAAGCGTGGCGCAACTGCTCAGCACCCATCGCCTGCAGTTCGTCGCGGTCCACATGCGCCATCCGCTCTCCGAGCGCGAGTGTCCGCTCGACCGCGCCGCGGATCTTCCTTTCGCCGACCACCGCGACGATGCCGGCATCGACCAGCGCGGCCACATGACGGTAAAGGGTTGCCGTCGCGACGTCGGGGAGTGCCTCGCGCAGCGCGGTCGTCGTGACTTCGTGCGTCCCGATGTGCTGGATGATCCGCATCCGCAGGGGGTGCATGATCACGTCGGCGATCGGTGTCGTCTTGCGCATCGGCTCTCGTTTCATTATTCTCATGATGAGAACATTCGCATTGTTCTCATGTCTGAAGACTAACCGAGGAGGCAACATGGCCACTATCCCCGTCGAGGCGAAAGCCGTGCGGATCGAAGTCCGCGGGATCTCGAAGGCGTTCGCCGGGGTCACCGCAGTGGACGACATCACGTTCACAGCCGAGCCGGGTCGGGTCACCGGATTCCTCGGCCCGAACGGCGCCGGCAAATCGACAACCCTGCGCATCCTGCTCGGACTCACCCGCCCGGATGGCGGAGCCGCCCTCATCGGCGGGGTCCGCTACCGCGATCTGCCCGCACCGGCGCGGACGGTCGGCGCCGTCCTCGACATCGCGGGAGCGCACCCCGCGATGACGGCCAGAGCACATCTCAGCGTGAGCGCAGCCCTCGCCGGCGTCCGCGATCGTCGCATCGAAGAGGTGGCGGAGACAGCAGGCATCACCGAGTTCCTCGATCGTCGTATTCGCGGTTTCTCGACGGGCATGCGGCAACGACTCGCAATCGCGAACGCCCTGATCGGCGATCCGAAGGTGCTGGTCCTCGATGAACCGTCGAACGGCCTCGACCCCGCGGGAATCGCCTGGCTGCGATCCTTCCTCCGTGATTTCGCCACCCGTGGAGGCACCGTCGTGCTCTCGAGTCATGTGCTGTCCGAGCTGGAGCAGTGCATCGACGACCTCGCGCTCATCGACCGCGGCCGCATCACGTGGGCGGGATCCCTCCCCGAATTCATCGCAGAGGGCGGAACTCTCGAAGAAGCCTTCCTGCGCGCCACTCAGAACCTCGAACCCGTCGCCCCCACGCTGGAGCACACGTCATGATCCCCTTCGTCCGCGGAGAGTTCCGCCGGCTGTTCGCCACACGTCTCGTCTGGTGGTCTCTGCTCACCGCCGCCCTGTGCGGTGGGCTCCTGCCCGGACTCATCGCCGTCATCGGACCCGAGAACGCCAACCCTCCGCTACCAGGACTCGACACGGGCGCGGGCGTCGAGATGCTGCTCAGCCTCACCTCCGTCCTCCTGTTCGTTCCTGCCCTGATCGGCACGGTCGCGATCACCTCGGAGTATCGGCATCGCACCGTCGGCACGACCTTCCTCCTCGCGCCTCGCCGCGTCGGTGTCGTGCTCGCCAAGCTGGTGGTCTACGCGCTGTTCGGTCTGGCCTACGGCATGATCGCATCCGCTTCCGCGGCGGCGGCAGTCGCCGGTGGCGCCGCACTCCACGGCGAGACGCTCGGAATGCCATGGAGCGAGCTCGTCCCGCTCCTCGTCCGACTCGCTCTCGCGGCGGCGATCTACATGATCATCGGCGTCGCGATCGGTGCCCTCGCCCGCCACCAGCTGATCGCGATCGGCGTGACTCTGGGATACTTCTACGTGCTCGAGTACGTGCTGATGCTCATCCCAGGAGTGAACACGGTCTACCCCTTCCTCCCAGGCGGCGCGACGGCCGCGCTCACCGATTTCACGTTCCTCCGCGACGCCCTCTCGGCGGAGCTCCCGGCCGCGGCGCCGCCCGCAGGCCTCACGCCTCTGGGCGGGGGCATCGTGCTCCTGGCCTACGCCGCCGTCGCCATCGTCGTTGCCATCGCCGCTCCCCTGCGGCGCGACCTTCGCTGAAGCCAACCGCCCATTCCGCCGTCGTACTCCAGTACGACGGCGGAATGAGGTGGGCACCCGAGTCCGACGCGAGGGCGATACCCCCACTTCTACCGTCTTGATATGCCCTTCTTCGAGACCGTCTCCACCCCTGTCCGCAATGCCGTTGCCGGCATCGGAAGCACCTTCGTCGGCGTCGCCCTCGCAATCATCTGGGTGGCACGCCTGAGCGTCGATCGCCCGATCTACGTGAGCGGGCTCGGCGCGCACAGCGAGCCGACCGCCGGGTGGTTCGAGGCCGCGCTGCTGTTGCTCGTCGCGGGCGGATTCATGGTCTCGTGGGTGACGAAGGGCTTGCGTTCGACCGCGACTCTGCTCCGGCTCTGGACCCCGTCACTCTCCGTCGCGATCGCGTCGAGCCTGTTCCTCGTCGCATCCCAGGCGCCCTGCACCACTGGTTGCCCGCTGCCTGTCGGCCCCACCTTCACCTGGCAGGATCTGATCCACACGACCGTCGCCGTGCTGGCCTTCGCCTTCGCCGCCTGGGCGATGCTGCAGACGTCCTTCGTCAGCGGCCACACGACGTTGCGCCGGCTCTCCCTCGGCGCCGGAATCGCCACCGCTCTCGTCGCCGCGGCGGGCGGCATCCTGTCTCTCCTGCAGTTCCGCACCGACATCGGGAGCATGCTCGAACTCGTCGCGACGACCATCGGCATGGGATGGCTGATCATCTTCGGTCTCGCGACCGCTCTCTCGCCCGAAGCGCGAGCCGAAACGCGCAGCGCACACAGACTGGCCGCGATGCCGGAGCTGGCAGCTGCTCGCGCCTGAGGCCGGGTGCGTAGAGTCGTCCCATGCGCGCTACGCCCCGTGCTTCCCGCACGACGGATCGACCGGAAGAGCTTCCACGCCCGACCGGCCCGATCCGTCGATTCTGGCGTGCGCACCCCTGGCTCGTCGACTCACTGCTGGCTGGCGGATATCTGGTCATCGCCGCATTCTGGGCGCTCGTCACGCCGCTGTCATCCGGGGTGTGGGAGCCGATCGTCGTCGTGATCGCGCCGGTGGCAGGAGTAGTCCTGGCCGCGGTGGCTCTGCTCTTCCGCCGCCGCCATCCGTGGATCTCGTTCTCCGTCCTCATCGCGATCGCGGCGATCGCGAGCCTCTCCGATACTGCGGTCGAGCCGTTCGGCCTCGCCTTTGCTCTCTACGCGCTGTTCGTCTACCGATCGAACCGGAGCGGGTGGATCGGCTTCGCGATCGCCGCCACCCTGATGGTCGTTCTCCTTCCCGCGACCTCCCACGTCATCCGGACAGGATCTGCACCGCCCGTCACCTTCGATCCGGCGGGGTCGCTCCTGCTCATCGTGCTGCTGATCGCCGCCCTCGTAGGGGTCACGGTGGGTGACCGTCGGAGGTACATCAGTGCGCTCCTCGAGCGTGCCGATCAACTCGCCAGGGAACGCGACCAGCAGGCCCGACTTGCGACACTCGCCGAGCGCGCACGGATCACGCGAGAAGTTCACGACGTCGTCGCGCACAGCCTCTCGGTGATGGTGTCGCTCGCCGACGGCGCCGTCGCGCTGGCGCAGAAGGATGCGATCCGATCGCAGGATGCGGTACGCGAGATCGGCGATGTGGGGCGGCAGTCACTGGCCGAGATGCGTCGGCTGCTCGGGGCACTCGGCGATGAGCACCCGGACGGCGACCCGACGCTGCTGCGCCCGAACCCCGGCGTCGACGACCTCGCTGATCTGTTCGGCACGTTCCGGGCCGCGCGGCTTCCGGTCCGAGTGGAGACCCAGGGGAACGCACCGTCGTCGCCGGCACTCCAGAACGCCATCTACCGGATCGTGCAGGAGGCTCTCACCAATGCGCTGCGCTATTCGCGCGAGCCGACAGACGTCCTCGTGCGGCTGGACTATCAGAGCACCGGAACGACGATCACCGTGACCGACGACGGCAAAGCAGGACCGGCGCAACCGTCCGTCGGCTCGGGGCGTGGACTCATCGGAATCCAGGAGCGGGTTCGGCTGTACGAGGGATTCGTGGAGACCGGTCCGCGCGCCGGCGGCGGTTGGCGCGTGCAGGCCGAGATCCCCGCCGCGAAGGAGAAGGAATGAACACCGAGCCGATTCGCGTGCTGCTCGTCGACGATCACGAGCTGATCCGTCGCGGCATGAAGATGGTCCTGGATGCCGAAGACGATCTGCGTGTGGTCGGCGAGGCGTCGAACGGCGCCGAGGCTGTGCACCTGGCCGCGCAACTCTCCCCCGACGTCGTGCTGATGGACATCCGGATGCCGGAGATGGACGGCATCGAGGCGACACGGCGCATCGCCAGGAGCTCCCCGTCGAGCAAGGTCCTCGTGCTCACGACGTTCGACCTCGACGAGTACGCGTTCGGCAGCCTGCGCGCTGGTGCCAGCGGATTCCTGCTGAAGAACACTCCTCCCCCGCAGCTGACCGCTGCGATCAGGGCGATCGCTGCGGGCGACGCCCTCGTCTCACCCCGAGTCACCCGCGCGATGCTCGATCTCTTCGCGACTCGGCTGCCCCGTGAGGCCAAGGCAGACGACGATCCTCGCCTGAACGTCCTCACCGAACGGGAGCGAGATGTGTTCCTCGCCATGGCGAAGGGCCTCAACAACACGGAGATCGGTGAGGCTCTGTTCGTCAGCGAGTCCACCGTGAAGACTCACGTCGGCCGTGTCCTCCTGAAGCTCGACCTCCGCGATCGCGTCCAGGCCGTCATTCTCGCGTACGAGATCGGGCTGGTCTGAACCCGGGTCCATGACGGGCGCCGGCCACGATTCCGGAGCCAAGATCCGTCGGGGCGCTACGAGGGCCTCGCGAACCTGAGCACCTGCGCAGACGTGGCGACTGCACTCAGGGGCTCTGCCGAGTCGAAGATGATCGCGGACTCCCTGCCCGCAGCCACCGACCCGACCTTGACGCCGCCGCGCAGAACGACGAGAGCGAGTGTGCTCGGCGACACCCGGAAGTCGCCGTCGGCCGCGGTGGCGTCGAACGTTGCGTCAGCCAAGGAGGCGGCGGAACTGAGAACCAGCACCCGGCTGAGACCGATGCCGCGGATGCCCGGTCGATGGAAGTCGACGAACGAGGCATGGCTGAGGAGAGCCTGGTCGCGGCGGAGCGGAGCAGGTCTTGTGTTGTCGGCCTGAACATTCACCTGAGCGCCGGAGATTCCGACGATGAGCTGGTCCGTGTCCTCCGGCAACTGTATGAGTCCGTGCGGCCCTCGCAGTTCGACCAGTTGCAACTGCCATTGAAGGCCCCGAACGTCATCCCGCTCGACCCACAGGTCGCGGACACCGCCTGCCCCGGCGGCGAGCGCGTGCCGTGGAGACTCTGCGAACCGTTGAACCCCCGCCGATGACATCGCGAAGTCACTCCCGCCGCGAATGGATCCGTGTGTCACGTTGCCTCGTCAAATACAGAGTGTCACTGTGCTGGACGCGCGGCGGCGTCCAGCACAGTGACACCGCGAGCGAGCTATGCGCGGATCGGGTCGAGGACGTAGCCCTCTTCTCCGTGCACGACGGTGTCGATTCCCGCGACCTCGTCTTCGTTCTTCACCCGGAATCCGATCGTCTTCTGGATGGCGAAGCCGATGGCCAAGGCCAGTACGAACGAGTAGATCATCACGCTGAATGCGGCGATCGCCTGGACCAGCAGCTGGGTTCCGTCGCCG
The DNA here is from genome assembly GCF_045690355.1 of Microbacterium sp. LTA6. Taxonomy (NCBI): domain Bacteria; kingdom Bacillati; phylum Actinomycetota; class Actinomycetes; order Micrococcales; family Microbacteriaceae; genus Microbacterium; species Microbacterium sp. LTA6. The sequence goes on along the minus strand of NZ_CP147855.1, from coordinate 1,510,376 downwards.
CCCATGAACAGGCCGGTGCCGTTGGCGAAGAAGCCGAGGTACAGGGTTCCGATGAGGCCGCCGATGAGGTGGATGCCGACGACGTCGAGCGAGTCATCGAAGCCCAGCTTGTACTTCAGCTCGACGGCGAGGGCGCAGGCGGCACCGGCGATGAAGCCGAGGAGGATCGCCCACACCGGGTGCAGCGACGCGCACGCGGGTGTGATCGCGACGAGTCCGGCGACAGCTCCAGACGCAGCACCCACCGAGGTCGGCTTGCCGTCTTTGAACTTCTCGACGACGAGCCAGGCGAGGAGCGCCGCAGCGGGAGCGGCGATCGTGTTGACGAAGGCCAGAGCCGCAGTGCCGTCGGCGGCGAGCTCGGAACCGGCGTTGAAGCCGAACCAGCCGAACCAGAGCAGACCAGCACCGAGCAGGACGAACGGCGGGTTGTGCGGCACGTGCGCGCCCTTTTGGAAGCCGACGCGGCGGCCGAGCACGAGCGCCAGAGCGAGAGCCGCGGCACCGGCGTTGATGTGGACGGCCGTGCCACCGGCGAAGTCGATCGCGCCGAGCCCGAAGGTCTCCTGGAGTCCGTGCGTGATCCAGCCGCCGTACGCGAAGCTGCCGTCGTCTGCGAGACCGAAGTTGAACACCCAGCTCGCGACCGGGAAGTACACGATCGTCGCCCAGATTGCGGCGAAGATCATCCAGGAGCCGAACTTCGCGCGGTCGGCGATCGCTCCCGAGATGAGTGCGACGGTGATGATCGCGAAGGTCGCCTGGAATGCGACGAACGCCAGCGGCGGGTAGGCGGCGCCCTCCGGCGTCTCGAGGAGGCTGTTGAGCCCCACTGCCGCCGCGTCGATCGACCACGGCGCCACGGTGCCCTCGGCGCCGGGGAACGCGATCGCGTATCCGTACAGCACCCATAGAACTCCGATGAGCCCCAGCGCACCGAAGCTGAGCATCATCATGCTGATGACACTCTTGGCTTTCACGAGGCCGCCGTAGAAGAACGCCAGTCCTGGCGTCATCAACAGCACGAGTGCGGCAGCTATGAGAATGAACGCGGTATTGCCTTGATCCATGACGGTCGAGCCTCTCTCCGAGGACGCACGGAGGCGTCGGGTGAGTCTCAGAGTGGCGCACCGTCGTTTCGTGACCAGGTCCGGTTCGTTACAGTCGCATTTCCAAGATCACGCCACCACGCTCGCGTCGAGCGCCTGCACGATGACGGGAGCGTCGTCGTCCGGCATCCCGACGCTCCAGATCCGCACTCGGGAACCGATCGCGGGGATTTGCGTCTGCAGCAGGGTCTCATCGCGATTGTCCGGATTGCTGCGATGCCAGCGCGCGCGGATCGACCAGCCGGCATCGCCGGCAACAGTCAACGTGAAGGCCGACACCCCGCCGTGCTCCATGAGAGACACTTCACGATCGCTGACGCGTCCTCCGGTCGAGGTCGCGCGCTCTCGCGTCAGCGCCCACCGTTCGGCGAGCCGCCCTTCACGACGAGAGAGACGCCCTGATTCCCCCAGCGCGACCGCGCACCCGAAGACGAAGAATGCGGGCATCAGGGTGAAGATCACACCGAACCACCAGGGCGGGCCATCCGTCCACAGCATGACGACTATGAAGACCGTCCCGATGGCGGCCAGACCGACGAGTATCCAGAGCACCATCCGCGTGGTCGGACGCAACCGCGTACCGAATCCCGCACGAGCCGGCGCCCCGCTCTCGTCGAATGCCCGAACCAGGTGCACGACGTGCCCGACCGGTGCTTCTTCGTCCACGACCGCCTCCATCCGCCCCGAGCCCGGGGTCAGATCATCAGATCAGACCGTCGTGAACTCCAGGGGAACTCGGTGTGACGCGGCTTCGCGTTCCAGTATCGGCAGCAGCGGGCTGATCTCTGCCGCCGGCTTCAATCCCAGCGCGCACTGGGCATAGCCCGCCTTACCGCCGATGTCATCGATGAGGGCGAGCTTCTGCATCTTGGTCGCACGGGCGATGGCGGCCTTGCAGTCATGCAGGTGGATCCGCACCGCGATGTCCGCGCCCTCGTGCTGAGCGAGCCGCGAAGCGAGGAAAGCTCCCGCCTGAGCAGGAACGCTTCCGCGCACCGACCTCGGTACGAAGGTGACGACCTCGAGCTTGCTCACTTCTTGCCACGGGATCACGAACCCGCCCTGTGTGATGAATCCCTGAGGCACCACGATCAGGTCGATGAGGTCGTCGCCGGTCAGGCCAGCGGCCTTGCGGGCGCCGACGAAGAGAAGCGTGAAGAGCAGTGCGCTCACGACGGCCAGAACCGCGACCACGATCAGGAGCGGACGCTGGCCAGGGAAGAACGGGAACGCGAGTCCGGCGAGCACCAGGATCACGATCGAAGCGATGAGGATGCGCAGGTGTCGGCTGGCCGCGCCGGACTGCTCCTGCGGCGTGCTGACGAAGCGGATGAACTCACCCTCGCGGAGTGCGGGCACGGAGATGGATGTTTCGGCGGGCATGCTCTCACCGTAGCGGCGCGACTTCCGCACGCCCGGGACCTCCAGAAGTTTTTTGCTATTCAGTGTTGCTAACTACCGGTACTTAGTGTTACCGTCTACCAGTAGCCAGCAACACTAAGTAGAAGGAGGTGATCCGAATGGGCAACCAGATGACGGAGATGCTGAAAGGCACTCTGGAGGGCATCGTCCTCGCGACGCTGTCCGAACACCCGGCATACGGGTACGAGATCACAGCACGGCTTCGCGACGAAGGATTCGCCGAGATCGCCGAGGGCACGATCTACGCCCTGCTCGTACGGATCGAGCAGCGCGGTCTCGTCGATGTGGAGAAGGTCCCGTCCGAGAAGGGCCCCCCACGAAAGGTCTACTCGCTCAACACACAGGGGCGAGAACAGCTCGACGAGTTCTGGAAGACATGGCGCTTCCTCTCGGAACGGATCGAACAGCTCCACCAGCACATCGCACGCACACACGACAACTCGCAGGACGAAGGAGAGTAATCATGGCCGCGAAATGGATCGAAGCCCTCACCGGCTCACTCGAACAGAAGAAGCAGTACAAGCAGGACAAGGCCCGCATCGACGGCCTTCCCGAGCCGTACGCCACGGCAGCCAAGGCGATGCACCGGTACTTCATGTACTTCGGCGGCATCACCGACGGCGAGACGCTCATGAAGATGTTCACCGATCTGGCGGACCTCTGGGAGCGCGCCGCGGTCGACGGCACTCCGGTCGGCGACATCGTCGGCGACGACCCCGTCGAATTCGCCGAGACCTTCGCGCAGTCCTACGGAGGCAAGCACTGGATCGATAAGGAGCGCGCCCGTCTGCTCAAGGACATCGGCGACGCGAAGCGGGGTGAGCAGCGATGACCACCACGCCCGCCATCCGCGTCCAGGGCATCACGAAGGCCTTCAAGGAGCTGGAGGTGCTGCGCGGCGTCGACTTCGAGGTCAAGCGCGGCAGCATCTTCGCCCTCCTCGGCTCCAACGGCGCCGGCAAGACCACGCTCGTCCGCATCCTCTCCACCCTGCTGAAGGCGGATGCCGGCACCGCCGTCGTCCACGGCTTCGATGTCGCTGCGGCTCCGAACGACGTTCGTCAGTCGATCAGCCTCACAGGGCAGTTCGCGGCCGTCGACGAGGTGCTCAGTGGTCGGGAGAACCTCGTGCTGGTCGCGAAGCTCCGGCACCTGAAGAATCCGGGTGCGATCGCCGACGACATGCTCGCCCGCTTCTCGCTGACGGATGCCGGCAGCCGCAAGGCCGGCACCTACTCCGGCGGCATGCGCCGACGCCTCGACATCGCGATGAGCCTGATCGGCAACCCGCCGATCATCTTCCTCGACGAGCCCACCACCGGACTCGACCCGCAGGCGCGCATCGAGGTGTGGCAGACCGTCAAGGAGCTCGCGAACGGCGGCACCACCGTGCTGCTGACCACGCAGTACCTCGATGAGGCCGAACAGCTCGCCGACCGCATCGCGATCCTGCACAAGGGCACCATCATCCAGAACGGAACCCTCGCCGAGCTGAAGAAGCTCCTCCCGTCCGCCAAGGTCGAGTACGTCGAGAAGCAGCCCTCCCTCGAGGATGTCTTCCTGGCCCTCGTCGGCGAGACCGGCGTCGGCGAGCCTGCAGCAGTAGAAGGGAAATGACATGGCCTCCCACGTCCTCAGCGACACCCGCGTCCTCACCGGCCGGTCGCTGCGCCACATCCTCCGCAGCCCCGACACGATCATCACCACGGCGGTCACCCCGATCGCCCTGATGCTCCTGTTCGTGTACGTGCTCGGAGGCGCGATCAACACCGGATCCGACGAGTCGTACATCAACTACATGCTTCCCGGCATCCTGTTGATCACGATCGCCTCCGGCATCGCGTACACCGCGTACCGGCTGTTCCTCGACATGCAGGGCGGCATCTTCGAGCGGTTCCAGTCGATGCCGATCGCCCGGTCCAGCGTCCTCTGGGCGCACGTGATCACGTCGCTCGTATCGAACCTGGTGTCGGTTGCGATCGTCATCGGCGTTGCCCTGCTGATGGGGTTCCGCACCGGAGCATCCGTCGGCGCCTGGCTCGGCGTGACCGGGATCCTGGTCCTGTTCACCCTCGCCCTGACCTGGCTCGCAGTGATCGCCGGACTCTCCGCGAAGACGGTCGACGGCGCGAGCGCGTTCAGCTACCCGCTCATCTTCCTGCCGTTCATCAGTTCGGCGTTCGTGCCCACCGACACGATGCCAGGACCGGTGGCCTGGTTCGCCGAGAACCAGCCGGTGACCTCGATCGTGAACTCGATCAGGGCGCTGTTCGCCCAGCAGCCGGTCGGCAACGAGCTCTGGATCGCCCTCGCCTGGTGCGTCGGCATCCTCGTGGTCGCCTACGCCTTCGCCATCGCGATCTACCGCAAGAAGATCAGCTGACGCCGCGGCTCCTGTTCGCAGAGCGCAAACGGCTCTATCCGCACCTCGGATAGAGCCGTTTGTGCTCTGTGAACGCCAGCTCAGGCCGCAGGCACCCCGAGCTTCGCGAGCCGCAGCCAGGTCTCCACGACGGTGTCGGGGTTCAGCGACATCGACTCGATGCCCCGGCCGACCAGCCACTCGGCGAGGTCGGGGTGGTCGCTCGGGCCCTGACCGCAGATTCCGACATACTTGCCCGCACGGCGGCAGGCCTCGATCGCCATCGACAGCATCTTCAGCACAGCGGGATCGCGCTCGTCGAAGGTCGCGGCGACCAGACCGGAGTCCCGGTCCAGGCCCAGAGTGAGCTGGGTCATGTCGTTGGAGCCGATCGAGAAGCCATCGAAGTACTCGAGGAACTCGTCGGCCAGCACGGCGTTCGACGGCAGCTCGCACATCATGATGACGCGCAGGCCGTTCTCGCCGCGGCGCAGCCCGTTCTCGCCGAGCAGCTCGGTGACCGCGTGCGCCTCGCCGACCGTGCGTACGAACGGCACCATGATCTCGACGTTGGTGAGACCCATCTCCTCGCGTACGAACCGCAGCGCCTCGCACTCCATGTCGAAGCACTCGCGGAAGTCGGCGGAGATGTACCTGGACGCGCCGCGGTACCCGAGCATCGGGTTCTCCTCGTGCGGCTCGTAGATGTCGCCGCCGATGAGATTCGCGTACTCGTTGGACTTGAAGTCGCTGAGCCGAACGATCACCGGCTCCGGCGCGAAGGCCGCGGCGATCATCGAGACGCCTTCGGCGACGCGCTTGACGAAGTACTCGCGCGGTGAGTCGTACGCCGCGATCCGCTCGGAGATGTCAGCACGCAGCTCGGCGGGCAGGGTCGCGTGGTCGAGCAGCGCACGGGGGTGGATGCCGATCTGGCGGTTGATCACGAACTCCAGGCGCGCGAGGCCGACGCCCTTGTTCGGGAGTTTCGAGAACGCGAACGCCTGGTCGGGGGTTCCGACGTTGAGCATGATCTTCGTCGGGCTCTCCGGCATCTCGTCGAGCCGGGTGATGACCTCTTCGAACCCGAGGATGCCCTCGTAGACGAAGCCGTTGTCGCCCTCGGCGCAGGAGACGGTCACATCCTGTCCGTCGCGCAGTACGGCGGTGGCATCGCCGGTGCCGACGACGGCAGGGATGCCGAGCTCGCGCGCGATGATCGCCGCGTGGCAGGTGCGTCCGCCGCGGTTCGTGACGATCGCCGAGGCGCGCTTCATGATCGGCTCCCAGTCGGGGTCGGTCATGTCGGCGACGAGCACGTCGCCGGGCCGGAACGCGTCCATCTGCTCCAGCGAGGTCATCACCCGTACCGGACCCGCGCCGATCTTCTGCCCGATCGCGCGCCCCACGGTGATCACCGAACCCGGCTCCTCGAGCACGAAGCGGCGCGTGACGTTGCCATCGGTGCGTGAGACGACCGTCTCGGGGCGTGCCTGCAGGATGTAGAGCTTCCCGTCGACGCCGTCCTTGCCCCACTCGATGTCCATCGGACGTCCGTAGTGCGCCTCGATGGTCAACGCCTGCCGCCCGAGTTCTTCGACCTCGGCATCCGTGATGCTGAAGCGCGCACGCTCGGCCGGCGCGACATCGGTGAAGACCGTGCTGGCGCCCGCGTGGGTGCCGTCGGCGTAGACCATTTTCACGGCCTTCTCGCCGACCGACCGCTTCAGGATCGCCGGGCGCCCCTCGCGCAGGGCCGGCTTGTAGGCGTAGAACTCGTCAGGGTTCACCGCGCCTTGCACGACGGCCTCACCGAGACCGTAGGAGCTGGTGATGAACACGGCCCGGTCGAAACCCGACTCGGTGTCGACCGTGAAGAGGACGCCGGACGCACCGACATCCGACCTCACCATGCGCTGGATGCCGGCGGACAGCGCGACGTCGTGGTGATCGAACCCGTGGTGCACCCGGTACGCGATCGCCCTGTCGTTGTAGAGGGAGGCGAAGACGCTGCGGATCGCGGCGAGGATGTGGTCGATTCCGCTGATGTTCAGGAACGTCTCCTGCTGCCCGGCGAACGAGGCGTCGGGAAGATCCTCGGCTGTCGCGCTGGAGCGGACGGCCCAGGAGACGGATTCCGGCTGCGGGTCGGCGGCGACCAGGGTGGCGTACGCCTCGCGGATGTCGGTCTCGAACGCGGACGGGAGCGGCTGGTTCTCGATCCACTCGCGCACGGTCGCCCCCACGCGAGCGAGCTCGGCGACGTCATCGACATCGAGGGCTTCGACGGTTGTGCGGATGCGGTCGTACAGGCCGTCCGCTGCGAGGAATTCGCGGTACGCGTCTGCGGTGGTGGCAAAGCCGCCGGGCACACTCACTCCCGCCCCCGAGAGGTTGGAGACCATCTCGCCCAGCGAGGCGTTCTTGCCGCCGACCTGGGCGACGTCGGCCATACCGATCTGCGTGAACCAGAGGATGTTGGTCATGAGGGCTCCTGAGAGGTGTGCGTTGTGCGCGGGTCGAGGATGAAACGTGGATGCTGCGTGGGCTGGTCAGCTGCGCAGTCGCATGGACTGCATGATCACGGCGGACATCTCCTCGACCGACTTCGTCGAGGAGTTGAGGAACGGAACGCGGTTGCGGCGGTAGAGATCTTCGGCGCGACGGATCTCGAGCGTGCACTGGGCGAGGCTCGAGTAGGTGCTGTCCGGGCGTCGCTCGTGACGTACCTGACTGAGCCGGAGCGGCGTGGTGGTCAGGCCGAAGCACTTGGCGGCGAACTTCGCGACGGTACGAGGCAGCGCATCGGCGGGGAAGTCGTCGTCGGTGAGCGGGTAGTTCGCGACGAGCAGCCCGTACTGCAGGGCCAGGTACATGGTCGTCGGGGTCTTGCCGCAGCGGGACGGCGCGATGATGATCACGTCGGCGATGTCGAGGGCGCGCATGCTCTGCCCGTCGTCGTGTTCGATCGCGTACTCGACGGCGCGCATCCTGGCGAAGTAGCGTTCGATGTCGCCCACGCCGTGGTACTGCCCCAACTGCTCGGATGCCGCGCTGCCCAGGCTCGTTTCGAGCTCACGCAGGTGCCCGCCGAGGAGATCGATCATCACCGCGCCGGACTCGCCCAGTGCCGTGAGGATCTTCGCCGACTTCACGGTGGTGAAGACGATCGGGACGCCGCCAGCCGAATCGCTCGAGCGGATGCTGCCGACGACGTTCTGCGCGCCTTCGACCGTGTCGACGAACGGCACGGTGTGCCGACGGAACCGCACGCCCGGGAAGTTCGCGAGCAGCGCGTTGCCGAGGGTTTCCGCGGTGATACCCGTGCTGTCGGACACGAAGTAGGCGTCGCGGGTCTCGACGACAACGCCGAGGGGCTGCACGGGATTCGTCAGAGACACAGTGGGCGAACCTCACTTCGGGAACGGGAACTAGGTCGAGCCTAAGAAAGAAGTGCGGTCAGCGTTCCGGAAGTCGACGATAAGAATTACCACATTTATCATCACGGCAAACGTTCGAACCGCCCCGATGACCTCTGCGGATCCTAGGGTGGAGCCATGCCCCTCAGCGACAGCTCGCGACGCGTGGTCTTCCGACGCTTCGGCGGACCCGAAGTGCTGGAGATCGAGCGGCGCCCGACACCTGTTCCGGCATCGAACGAGGTTCTCGTGCGCGTCGCCGCCGCCGGAGTGAACCCCGTCGACTGGAAGCTTTTCAGCGGCAAGCCCATGCACGATCCCTACGAGCGCAGCCTGCCCTCGGGCAACGGCTACGACTTCGCGGGAACCATCGCCGGGATCGGCGCAGATGTCACTGACTGGAGCGTGGGGGAACGCGTGTTCGGCGGGCTGCGCTTCCACGCGCAGGCCGACCACCTCGTGATCGACCCCTCGTTGCTGGTCCGCGTTCCGACCGGCCTGTCGCTCATCATCGCCGGGGCGTTGAACGTGGTCGGGCGCACCGCCTTCGCGAGCGTGGAGTCCCAGTCCATCGGCGCGGGCGACACCGTGCTCGTCAGCGGAGCCGCCGGCGGCGTCGGCATCCTCACGGCTCAGCTCTGCGTCCTCCGTGGCGCGCGCGTGATCGGCACCGCGAGTCCGGGCAACCACGACAGGCTCCGCTCGTTGGGGATCGCCCCCGTCGCCTACGGCGCGGACCTCTCCGCAGCTTTGCGAGCGGCCGCACCCGAGGGGTTCACGGCCGTCCTCGACACGGTCGGCCACGGCACGGTCGACATCGCGCTCGGACTCGGCGTGAGCCCGGAGCGGATCAACACGGTCGCCGACTACGACGCCAGACATCGGCATCCCGTCGGCGGAGTCGGCGGCGCAGCGGCAGGAGCAGCTGAACTCGCGATCGTGGGGCAGATGCTGGCCGACGGCGACCTCGACCTGCCGATCGACTCCGTGCACCCGCTCGAGCGAGTGCGCGACGCCTACGTCCGCTCGATCGCCGGCCATGCCACCGGCAAGATCGTCATCGTCACCGAGGGGACGGATGAGGCCGCCTGACGAGCAGCGCCACAGGCGTGCCCATCGCCGCAAGACCCGTCAGATTGACGGTGCGAGAAGCGGCGAGATCAGCTGTAGAGGCAGTAGTCATGAATGAGGGCCCAACCGAGCAGTCCGAAAGCGAGTCCCCATGACGTGTCTCTGCACATAGTGTTCCCCCCGAATAGGCTTCCGACGGAGAGGGTCGCCTCCCCGCGGTTAAAGTAACATGCCTACCCCGGCAGGTGAAGAGCCTGGGGCCTCTTCTCCGGCTGACCGCACCGCGACAGCGCTGCAACGAAGAACGCCGCGTACTCGTGAGAGCACGCGGCGTTCTTCGTTGCAGGTCTTACTCGCCGGCGATCTTCTTCGCGTCGTCGGTGTTGATCACGCGGAAGAGCAGCGCAGCCAAGGCAGCACCGACGAGCGGCGCGACGATGTACAGCCACAGCGAGCTCCACGCGAAGTGTCCGCTGACGGACAGACCGAGAGCGACCGCGGGGTTGAAGCCGCCGCCCGAGATGGCTCCGACCGTGGTCGCGCCGACGAAGACCGTGCCGCCGATGGCGAGACCGTAGAAGGAGTTGCCGTCGTTCGCCTTGGTGGTCGCGACGTTCAGCACCACCCACACGAGCACGAAGGTGAACAGCGCTTCGACCAGGAACGCCGGGCCGACCTCGATGACCATCGCCTTCTCGCCTGCCGGCCACACGACGCTGCTGACCAGAGCCGCGAGCGCGCCAGCGACGAACTGTGCGATGACGTACGCGATCAGGTCGACCACGCTCATGCCACCGCGCAGGAAGACGCCGAACGAGACGGCCGGGTTCAGATGAGCGCCCGAGATGTGACCGACCGAGTAGATGAGTACCGCGAGCGCGAGACCGATCGCGAGGGTCGTCAGAGGGCTTCCGCTGTTGATCGCACCGATGATGCTGAAGACGAAGAGGAACGTGGCGACCGCTTCCGCGACCACCTTTCGTGCTGTACCGGTCATGAGAATGCTCGTTTCTTGTCAGGTGATGATGAGGACGGTCGCACCGCCGCCCTCGTGCCTCGGCCGGCACACCCGCCTCCGACGCGTCGACAATATATCGGCAAGTTCGCGGGGCTGCTGGTGCGCCGCGCGGACGAGCGGCAGCTCCGCGGATGTCGGAGACGGACCGTAGGCTCAGCACATGCGATACTTCGGCACGCTGCAGACGCCGGTCGGCACGATCGGCGTGGTGTCCGATGGCGCGGCGATCACCCGCGTCAGCTGGCGGCCGACGCGGCCCGACGACGCCTCCGATGAACCCGACCCGTTGCTGACTGAGGCACTGCAGCAGTTGACGGCCTACTTCTCCGGCGAACTGCAGCACTTCACGGTGCCGGTCGATCTCGGAGAGCAGTCCGCCACGACGCGCGCGGTGCTGACGACCCTGTTCGAGGGCGTCGGCTACGGCGAAGCAGTCACCTACGGCGAGCTCGCGGCGTTGAGCGGCACCGGCGTGCCGGCCCGCGGCATCGGCGCGATCATGGGCGCGAATCCGATCCCGATCATCGTTCCGTGCCACCGAGTGCTGGCAAGCGACGGCCTGGGCGGATACTCAGGCGGCGACACCGGCGCCGGGCTCGAAACGAAGCGCGCCCTGCTCGAACTCGAGGGTGCACTCCCGGCGCCGCTCTTCTGACACGAGAGCTTCTACAGCCAGCCCTTGCGCTTGAACACCGCGTACAGTCCGATCCCCATGGCGAGCATGAGGCCGATGGCCATCGGATACCCCCACGCCCAGTGCAGCTCGGGCATGACGTCGAAGTTCATGCCGTAGATGCCGCCGATCAGGGTGGGCGCGAACAGGATCGCCGCCCAGCCCGAGATCTTCTTGACCTCGTCGTTCTGACGGATGCTCAGCTCCGTCATCCGTCGCATCTCCTCATTCTGCCGGCGCGCCACGATCGTCGACTCGACGGTGAGCGCGTTGTCCAGCACCGTGCGGAAGGTCGTGGCGCGGTCGGTGACCCGCAGGGTGTGGTCGAGCACGTCCCGCAGGTAGCGCTGCAGTTCCACGTCGACCTGGTACTTCTCGGATCCGCGCAACAGCGCATCGAGCATCCCGGACAACGGCTGCGTCGCACGCTGGAAGTCGATCACTTCGCGACCCAGCTCATAGATGCGCTGCGTGGCGTCGACGTCATCCTCGAAGAGTTGGCTCTCGATCTCGTCGATATCGTTCTCGAGTCCGGCGAGCACCGGCGAGTACTCGTCGACGACCTCATCCAGGATCGCGTAGAGCACCGCCTCGGGGCCTCGAGCGAGAAGCTCGGGGTCGCCCTCCAACCGCTGGCGCACCCGCCCGAGGTCGGGCGACTCCGCATGCCGGATGGTGACGACGAAGTCGGGTCCGACGAGCACGTGCACCTCGCCGAACTCCACCTCCTCGACGGCATCGAGGTAGCGGGCGGGGCGGAGCACCATGAAGAGCACTTCGCCGTAGCGCTCCAGCTTCGCCCGCTGATGGCCGGCGAGGGCATCCTCCACGACCAGTTGGTGGATGCCGAATTCATCGGCCACCTCGCGGATCTCCTGCGCGCTCGGTCGGTACAGGCCGATCCAGCTCATGCCGCCGCGTTCGCGCATCCGCTCGAACGTCTCACTCAGGCTCTGCGGATTCTCCGTGCGGATGCCGTTGACGTAGATCGCGTTGTCGATGATCGCCATCGCGCCACCCCTTCACATTCCGCCCAGCGGGCGGCTCGGCTCAGACGGCTCAGCCCTCGGGCTCTTCTGCGGGCTCCTCCGCCGGCGGTGCGACACAGGGCAGCGCCCGCTCCGCGATCGCCTGGTGGAACTGCTCTGCGGTGAACGGCAGGCCGAACTCCGGGACGGTCTGGCCGGAAGCCGCCGGGGCCTTGGAGGCGATCGCCGCGAGCTCCCAAGCGAGGTTTCCGGCGATGCTGCCGCCGGTCGTGGAGTTGTTGAGCACCACGACGACGGTGAAGCCGGTCGCCGGATCCGCATAGGCCGCTGTCGCGTAACCGGGGGTCCAGCCGTGCTGCCCGATCATCGATCCGACGATCTGGGCGCCGCCCGTCGCCTGATGCCAGGAGGGGGCGCCGTCGTAGGCCGGCAGCGGAGCGGCGAAGCGGTCCGGCGTCTTCTTCGACCGCAGCACCTGTGCGGCTTCCGCCTGCGCATAGCGACCGAGATCGGTGATCGTGGAGACCGCTCCGGAATCGGTGTAGCCGGAACTCGCCGACAGCGTCGTGATGTCCGCGGGAGCAGCGCAGTCGAATCCACCCTCGACGGGGTTGGAGTAGTGGCCGTTCAGCACGGGTCCCGTCGACGGCGGCGCCGCCGTCCTGCCGGGCAGCGACGTGTTCTTGAGATCGAGGGGGCCGGTGACGTACTTGGCGATCAGCGCCGATGCGCTCATCCCGGAGGCGCGCTCGAGGGCGAGGCCCAGCAGGAGATAGCCCGCGTCGGAGTCACGGTAGGTGGTGTGCGCCGGAACCCGAGCGCGGCCGAGCCCGTAACTGGCGAGTTCGAGCGGCGACCATTCGCGCTCCGGAGTGTTCAGCCAGGAGGACTTCACGACGTCTTCTGACGAACCGGCCCCACTGGTGCCGTTGCAGAGGTCGAGGAGAGTGACGTCTTTCATATCGGCCACGCCGGAGACGTAGGCGGGCACCTTGGCGTCCGCCTTCACGACACCATCGTCGATGAGACCGTAGAGCACGTCGCAGGTCATCAGACGAGTGACGTCGGCGATTCGGAACGACATGTCGGTGCTGAGTTCGGCTCCGCCCGGCTCCTGTGTCCCCGTGGCGGCGACCCAACTGCCGCTCCACGGAACCCAGACGCCGACGATGGCCCCGGATGCTCCCGCCGCCGCCATGGCGGCGTTGACGGCGTCCTGCATGGGCACGACCGTCTCTTCGGCGAGGTCGCCGTCGACCTGCGCTGGTGGCGTGTAGGTGAAGGTGCTGTCGCCGGGCGCGCAGCCCGTGAGGATGAGCGCGAGTGCGGCGGCACCGGCCGCGGCCGCGCGCCATTTGCGCGACGAGAGAAGCTGCATGGATGTAACCCCCGGAGACGTGTTCCCCGAGTCTAGAACGCGGATCCTGAGAGATCACATCGGAAGGGGTCTCCGGCACACCCGTACAGTGAGTTCGTGCCGCACATCTTCGATGCCGACGTGGTGACCCCCGTCCTTCGCCACATGAACGGCGATCATGCCGATGACAACCGTCTCATCGCTCGCGCGTTCGCGGATACCGGAGACGGCGCCGTGACGGATGCCGTGATGATCGGGTTCGACGGCGACGGCGGCGTCTGGGAAGTCACGCGCGACGCAGCCGTGAGCGAGTTGCGGGTGGCATGGCCGGGCGGCCGGATCTCGGATCGACCGGCCGTGCGGCGCGAGGTCGTCGCGATCTATGACGCCGCGTGCGCACGGCTGGGCATCGAGCCCCGCCCGCACGCCTGAAGTCTCAGTCCAGCCAAAGGGTTGGCTGGAAGTTAGGTGAGCCTTACACTGGGGCCATGTCCGAGCTCCTCTCCTTCTCCGCGGCCCTGCGCGAGCGCTCCTCCGGATCGCACTCCACCAGCGAGCACGCCGGCTTCATGGCCAGCCTCCTGAGCGGCGACGCATCGCGTGATGACTACACCGCGCTCGTCGCGCAGCACTACTTCATCTACGAGGCTCTGGAGAGCGCCGCCGAGCGGATGCGCCACGATGCCGTGGCATCCGTCTTCCTCAGCGACAAGCTCACCCGCCTGCCCGCACTCGAGGCCGACCTCGAGTTCCTCGTCGGCCCGGACTGGCGCGAACGGATCACGGTCCTCCCGACCACGCGGCGCTACGTCGATCGGATCCGTCAGGTCGGCGCGACGTGGCCGGGCGGCTTCGTCGCCCACCACTACACGCGCTACCTCGGCGATCTCTCCGGCGGCGTCTTCATCGGCCGAGTGATGGCACGTCGATTCGGGTTCCAGACCAACGGCGTCGGGTTCTATCTCTTCGACGACATCGCCGACCCGTCCGCCTTCAAGGACGTCTACCGCGAGCAGCTCGACGCCGCCCCGTGGGACGAGGCCGAGCGCGAACGCGTGATCGACGAGGTGCTCCTCGCCTACCGCTTCAACACCGAGCTGTTCGAGGACCTCGACCGCGCCCGCGCGGCCGCTTGACGCTCGCCTCGTCGGCGCGCGGAAAGGTCAGGACTTCGGGATCTCCGGAGTGGATGCCGCGAGATACGCCTCCCGCATGAATCGGCGCACGTCTTCGTCGACACGGATGTCGCTCGGCCGCAGCGCCCGTGACAGGTAGAGGCCGTCCAGGGACGTGAGTCGGCTCAGCGCCACGTAGGTCTGTCCCGGCGCGAACGCCCCCGAGCCGAGATCGATGATCGCGCGCTCATAGGTCTTGCCCTGCGACTTGTGGATGGTGACCGCCCAGGCCAGCCGAAGCGGGAACTGCGTGAACTCGGCGACCACATCGCGGCTCAGCTTCTTGGTCGACGGCTCGTAGGCGTAGCGATACCGCTCCCAAACGGCCGGTTCGACGTCGACCTCCTCGCCGTCGATGTCGACGCGCACCGCGCCGCCGAGGATGCGGGTCACGGTGCCGATCGTGCCGTTCACCCAGCGCGGCGGCTCCCCGGACATCGATGTGTCGTTGCGCAGGAACATCACCTGCGCGCCGACCTTCAGCTTCAGCTCGGCCTCGGCGGGCAGCGCCGCTTCTCCGCGGCCGAAGTCGCCGGAGACCTCGGCGCGCGCGGTCTGCTCCTTGCCCGGCAGCGCGGTGAGGTGGCGCCCGTTGATGTTGTTGACGATGTCGTTGCGCGTGGCGAGGGTGATCATCGGCGTCTCGCCCGGGTCGGGATCCGGCGGAGTCCGCGCGCCCTGCGTGTTCAGCACACCGGCGATCTCGGCGGTGACCCGCCCGTATCGCACGGCGTTGAGCATCGCCTTGAATCCGTCGTCGGACTGGCGGTGGATCTGCACGAGTTCGCGGACGTGCAGCTCGGCACCATGTCGCCCCAGGTCGAAGAGTCCGCCCTCGGCATCCGACGACCCGGCCCACACCTTCGCATCGAAGAACCAGAACGATCGGTAGTGATCCTTGATGTACCGCAGCTCGTCGCCGCGCGGCGGCACCGGAGCCAGCTGGTACGGGTCTCCGAACATCACGACCTGCACGCCCCCGAACGGTTCTCCTCGACGGCCTCGAGCCTGTCGCAGCGAACGGTCGATTGCGTCCATGAGATCGGCGTTCACCATCGAGATCTCATCGATGACGAGCGTCTCGATCGCATTCAGGATGCGTCGGGTGGCGTCGTTCTGATCGATGTCGCCGCCGGCGATGAGGCCGATCGGCAGACGGAACAGTGAGTGGATCGTCTGCCCCTCGACGTTGAGCGCCGCCACTCCGGTCGGCGCGCAGATCGCGATCTGCTTCTTGGTGTTCCACGCGAAATGCTGCAGCAGCGTCGACTTGCCGGTGCCGGCGCGTCCGGTGATGAAGACGTGCTCGCTGGTGTCCTCGATGAGACGGAACAGCTCTTGCTGTTCCTCGGACAGGGCGGGAAGGGACACGGATCTCTCACGGGGAGCGGGCGGATGCGGATGCCCATCCATGCTACGGCGCGGCGGCACCTCGGTATCCGCCCGACACCCGCGACGCTCGGCATCGTCTCAGGCCGCCCTCTTAGACTGGCGCCATGAAGCCGGTAGAGACGAAAGCGCCTCGGCGTTCCCGTCTCGGCGTCGACCTCGCGCTCCTCGCCCTCGTCGGCGTGATGCTCATCGCCGCCATCGGCGCCGGCGGGGCAACGCTCTACCAGCAGTTCTACGGGCCTGCAGCCTTCGTGGAGCGCTATCTCGACCTCCTCTCGTCCGGACGCGCCGCAGATGCGCTCCACGTGCCCGGTGTCGCACTCGACCGCGAGACGCTGGCGACGGCCGGCATCGACCCCGCGGCCTCCGAGGCCCTCCTGCGCCAGACGGCGCTCGCGCCGCTCACCGCAGCCGAGATCGTCTCCGAGGAGACCGTCGACGGCATCACATCCGTGGCCGTGTCCTACCGGGCGGGCAAGCACGAGGGATCCACCACCTTCACCGTCGAACAGGACGGGTGGGTGGGCGTCACACCGAACTGGCGCTTCTCCACCAGCCCGCTCGCGGCCATCGAGCTGACCGTGCGCGGCGCCGACCAGTTCGCCGTGAACGGCTTCGAGATCGACCGGCGTCAGGTCTCGGTGGCGGGTACGGAGGCGGCACCGCTCGACCCGCTCCCGCTCCTGGTGTTCACCCCCGGCCTGTACTCGGTCACCGTCGACACGCCGATCTCGACGTCACCCGGAGTGAGCGTGCTCGCGGACGCCCCCCTGGCGACGACCCCCATCGAGCTGCAGACCGAACCGACCGCGGAGTTCGTCGCCGTCGTGCAGGAACGGGTCGAGGAGTTCCTCGTCGAGTGCACGGCTCAGGAAGTGCTGCAGCCCACGGCCTGCCCGTTCGGCATGGAGGTGGCGAACCGGATCGCGTCCGCCCCGAAGTGGACGATCACCGCGCAGCCGGAGGTCACCGTCGCCCCGGACGGCGCGCACTGGATGATCCCCGCGGCGGATGCCGTCGCCCACATCGACGTCGACGTCAAGTCGCTGTTCGACGGCTCTGTGGACCCGATCTCCGAGGATGTGCCCTTCCAGGTGAACGGCACGATCGTGATCCTCCCTGATGGGTCGGCCTCGATCAAGGTCGGATCCCCGAGCGACGTGCCCGAACCGGACTGACCGGCGTTCAGCGCCCCGCGCGCTCCTCGCGACGTCGCTCGCGCTCGGCGAGCGCCACCAGGTTCGCGTTGTACTCCTCGAGCTCGGCTTCGCCGGTACGGTCGGCATGGCGGTCCCGGCGGCGCTGCAGTTTCGTATCGCTGCGGCTCCATTGGATCGCGACGGTGATCGCCAGGATCAACGTGGGGATCTCACCGATCGACCAGGCGATGCCGCCCCCGACGTACTGATCGTCGATGGGCGCGGGCCCCCAGGTGCGGCCCATCGCGCCGAACCAGTCGGCGACCATCAGGCCTTCCTGCATCATGATCGCGATGCCGAAGAAGGCGTGCATCGCCATCACGGCGATGAGCGTGATGAGGCGCCCGGGGTAGGGCAGCCGGTAAGGAACCGGGTCGGCGCCGATGAGGCTCATCACGAACAGGTAGCCGGATGTCAGGAAGTGGATGACCATCCACTCGTGCCCGAGGTGCTCGAACATCGACCAGCGGACGAGGTCGGTGAAGTAGAAAGCCCAGAGCGACACGATGAAGACCGCGGCGGCGACGAAGGGATGGGTGACGACGCGGGCGAAGGGCGAGTGCACCGCCCACATGATCCACTCACGGCCGCCGCGGGTGCCGTCGTCGCGCTTGCGGACCGCGCGCAGTGCGAGTGTGATCGGGGCGCCGGATACGAGCAGCAGCGGGATCGCCATCGAGAGCATCATGTGGCCGAGCATGTGCACGCTGAACAGGTACTCCTGATACGCGTTGATCGGCCCGCCCGTGACCCACACCAGCATCAGCATCCCGAGCACCCAGAAGACGGTGCGGTGAATCGGCCACCGATCGCCGCGCCGGTGGAGTCGCCAGGCGCCGGCGAGATAGAAGAAGAGCCCGAATCCGGCGACGACGAGCCAGAGGACGTCGAGGTCCCAGGATGTGAACCAGCGGTCGAGGGTGAACTCCGGCGGCAGCGGCGAGCGGGTGAGGATCTCGGCGGGCGTCTGCGCGAACGACTCCTCCCCCGTCGGTGGCGGAGTGCGCGCGAGGGCTGCGGCGGCACCCGAGGCGAGGCCCATCAGCCCGACTTCGCAGAGCACGAGCATCCAGAACCAGCGGGCGGCACGCTCGGCCGCGAGCTTCGGGATGAGGCGGGCGCGGTACCAGGCGCCGAGCGCGCCCATGGCGACGAGCAGCACGACCTTCGCGAGCAGGATGGTGCCGTACGGCGTCCAGAGCTGGTTCCAGTCGCCGAGCGCCACCACTGAGCGCGCCACGCCCGAGACGGCGACGACGGCGAAGGCGGCGATCGCGAGAGTCGAGTAGCGGCTCACCAGCGCCGGGAGGGCGACGTCACGGCGCCCGCGCAGCAGCACGACGAGCAGCAGACCGCCCAGCCAGACCGCGGCGCCGATCGTGTGCAGCAGGATCGAGTTGACCGCGACGTTGTGTCCGGCGAGGTCTCCGGCGTGCCCCTGCGTGGCGAGCGGGAGGAAAGATGCTGCGGCCAGAAGCGCAGTGAGGAGGGTGGGCGTCCAGGTGCGCCACGCGAAGGCGAGCACCGTGATCACGCTGCCGAGGATCGTCGTGATGAGCCACGACTGACCCAGCGGCAGCTCCAGCAGGAAGCGACCGAGCTGGCTGCCGAACTCGCGCTCGATGCTGAGCTTTGGGTTGAACGCCGCCATGAACGCGAGGAAGCCGGCGAGGCCGGACGCGATGGTGAAGACCGCGGCTCCGATCGACGCGATGTTCAACGCGAAGTCGAACGGCTTCTCCTCGCTGCGCAGGCCGAAGAGGGCCAGCACGAGGGAGCCCAGCATCACGGCTGCGCCGACGTTCATGACCGTTTTCGCGAGCGGCGTCGCCCAGCGCACCAACGGCCCTGGGTCGCCGAGCAGGAGAGGAGCCGCACCGCCGCCCACGAGCAGCCCGATGACGAGCGCCGCGAGAGCTGCCGCCGCCAGAACCATGATCCCGGCGACGCGATACGCCGAACTGCTTCGGGTCGACTTCGCAGGGGAACTCACCTGTCAAGCCTAAGCCGCGCGGTCGGCGTCGCGTTCCGCTCGGGGCGGCCGCCGGCGGCGCCCGCTGTCGATCCCAGGGAACGCCGAAGGCCGTCCCCGACGGATCGGAGACGGCCTTCGAAGAGGAGCAGTCTTACTTGACGGCAGCCTTGAGCTTGGAACCAGCGGTCACCTTGACGCGCTTGCCGGCCGGGATCTTGATCTCGGCGCCGGTCTGCGGGTTGCGGCCCGTACGAGCGGCGGTGTCGACCTGCTCGAAGGAGATCCAGCCCGGGATCGAGACCTTGCTGCCCTTGGCAACAGCGTCGGAGACAGTGCCGAAGAGCGCGTCGAGGACACCCGAGACGGTGGCCTGGCTCTGGCCGGTGGCGGAAGCGATGCTCGCGACGAGCTCGGTCTTGGTGATGGACTTGTCAGCCATGTCATCCTCCAGCGACGAGGTTCCCGTCGCATCGTTGTTGGTGTCGGAGCGGGTGCTCCTGGTCGAGTGACCGCCTTGAATGTATCAACGACAACCCACATTTCCGCGTCATTTCGCGGGTTTTGGCCAATTCCGTGGCGTGTCGCGCCACATTCGTCACTCTGGCAACAGATTTCGGGGCCGACCGGGGGCCTGGCGGGGTGCGTGGGCAGGCTTCGCGCGGTGTGCGGGAGGTCCTCTGCGGGCGACCGAACCCTCAGAGCGTGTGGTTCTCGATCAGTGATCGGGCGGTGCGCTCGAACGCGGTCGTCGCTTCCTCGCCGTCGAGGTAGCCGCCGACGAGGGCGGCGTCACGGAGCAGGACGAGGGATGCCGCGACCGCGGCCGCGTCGTCGAGACCGGCGAGAGCCGCGGCCTCCGTCAGCGTCGCGCGAAACCACTCTCGATGCTCGGTGATGAGCTGCCGGACGGCACCCGTCGCGTCGGGGAACTCCGCGGCCGCGTTGATGAACGGGCACCCACGCGTGTGACGCTGACGGATATCCGCGGCGATGCCGTCGATCACGGCATCCATCAGGTGCCCCGGATCCGCGATCGTGGCACTCGCCGCGGCGAACATCCCGCGCAGCAGCTCGTCCTCACTGCGCAGGTACGCGAGGACGAGGTTCTCCTTGCCGCCGAACTGCTTGTACAGAGTCGCCCTGGTGACGCCCGCTTCTTCGATCACTCTGTCCACGCCGACGGAGTGAATGCCCTCGGCGTAGAAGAGACGCGTGGCGGCATCGATCAGCCGTGTGCGGGCAGGGCTCGGTGGTTTCTGGATGCTGGTGCTCATGATGGTCCTCCCTCATCGTGGCATCCGTTTCCCGGATCTTCACGATTTCGGGAATAGGTTGCGGTAGATAGAACGTTCGGTCTACTATCAGCGTAACGCAATCCCGACACCCGGGATCCGAAAAAGGAGAAGAACCATGAGCAGCACCGAGAAGACCCCCATCGTCCTCATCCATGGCCTGTGGATGACCCCGGCCAGCTGGAACACCTGGGCCGAGCGCTTCCGCGCACAGGGCCACGAGGTCATCGTCCCGGGGTGGCCTGGGATCGACGACCGGTCGGTCGCAGACATCCGCCGCAACCCGGAGGCCCTCAAGGGCATCGGACTGAAGCAGATCGCCGACAACTACGAGCGCATCATCCGCGCCCTCCCGGTGAAGCCGATCATCATGGGGCACTCGTTCGGCGGCGTGCTCACCCAGATGCTCGCCGATCGAGGACTCGGCGCCGCCTACGTCGGCGTCGCACCGGGACAGACCGCCGGCATCACGACGCTCCCGCTCTCGACCCTGTGGACCGGCACGCCGATCCTGTCGAACCCGTTCGGCATCAATGGAGCGAAGCCGCTGTCGAAGCGGCACTTCCACTTCACCTTCGGCAACGACCTCTCCCGCGCAGCATCCGATGCCCTGTGGGAGGAGTACGCCGTGAACTCCTACAACCGCGTGTTCTTCGAGGGCGTCAGCTCGGTGCTCGACGAGAAGGGCGGCGTCACGCACGTCGACTACGCGCGCAAGGACCGCGCACCCCTGCTCGTGATCACCGGCGAGATCGACCATGTCGTGCCGCCGGCGATCGGTCGCGCGATCGTGAAGAAGTACCGCTCCTCGGGGAGCCCGGCGACCGTCGACTACAAGGAGTACGCCGGCCGCACTCACCGGCTCGTCAGCCAGGACGGCTGGGAGGAGATCGCGGACTACGCCCTGAACTGGGCGGTGTCGCACGCCGGCGTGACCGTGGCCTGATGCGGACACGCAAAAGGGGCGAGGATCCGAAGATCCTCGCCCCTTTCAGAAAGCGATGCTTACCAGCTCGACTTGGTCACGCCGGGCAGCTCGCCACGGTGCGCCATGTCACGGAAGCGGACACGCGAGATGCCGAACTTCGTGAGGACACCGCGGGGGCGGCCGTCGATGACGTCGCGCGAACGGACGCGAGCCGGCGACGCGTTGCGCGGCAGCTTCTGCAGTCCGACACGAGCGGCCTCGCGGGCCTCATCGGTCGCGTTCGGGTCGACGAGGGTCTTCTTCAGCTCGGCGCGACGCTCTGCGTAACGCTCGACGATGACCTTGCGCTGCTCGTTACGAGCGATCTTGCTCTTCTTCGCCATGATTAACGCTCCTCGCGGAATTCGACGTGCCGACGGATGACCGGGTCGTACTTCTTCAGAACCAGGCGGTCGGGGGTGTTGCGACGGTTCTTCTTGGTCACGTAGGTGTAACCGGTGCCTGCAGTCGAACGCATCTTGATGATCGGACGAACGTCCTGAGCCTTCTTGGCCATTAGAGCTTCACACCCTTCGCCTGGAGGTCCTTGACGACGTTCTCGATGCCGCGCACGTCGATCACCTTGATGCCCTTGGCGGACACGTTCAGCGTGACCTTACGGCCGAGCGACGCGACGAAATAGGTCTTCTTCTGCACGTTCGGGTCGAAGCGACGCTTCGTCCGGCGGTGCGAGTGCGAGATGTTGTGTCCGAAGCCGGGAACAGCTCCGGTCACCTGGCACACTGCTGCCATGATGTGACTCCTTCATTACCGTGAGACCGGACGGCCTCACCCAAGATCCCTTGTCTGCGCGCCGCCCTTGCGGGCCGGCACACGAACTGCGCACAGGAGTGTGCGCAGACAAAGAGTCAGTTTAGCACGGATGCCGCGCTCGGTGATCCGGCTGCCCCGTCGCCGACCTTTCAAAGAGCGCAAAGGGCTGCATCCGAGCCGGTTATCGAGCCGTTTGCGCTCTGTGAACCAAGAGGAGGGGCCTAAAACCGGGCGGGAGCCGATCAGTCGAGAGACCTGGCCGCTTCGGCGGCGCCGCGGCCCCAACGGAATGGCGATACCGTCGGGTCGTCGGCGATCCAGAACCGCCACGGGAAAGCGGCGGTTCCGGCGACACCGGCGACGCCGACCCGCGGACCCGAACTCCACTCCACGGGCTGCCGCGGCATCCAGAGCTCGGCCCGAGCCCCGTGCAGCTCGATGCCCGAGATCGCGTCGATGCCGTCGTGCAACGGATGCCGGAGCCCCACCGCTTGGCCGAGTCGGCCGGGGCCGCGCGCGAGGTCACGCAAGGCCGTGCGGCTCAGCGGCGTGGTGATGCCGCGGCGCGCGGCCGCGGCATCCGCCCCGAAGACGACCTCGCCCGCGCGCAGCAGCACACCGCCCGCCTGCCCTTCCGGCCCGCAGACGACATTGACGCAGGAGTGGATGCCGTGGCTGAGATACACGTACAGATGACCGGGCTCGCCCCACATGGTCGCGTTTCGTGCGGTGCGCCCCATCCGCGCGTGCGATCCCGGATCCGGCTCGGAGCCCGTTCCGTGCCCGTGGTAGGCCTCGACCTCGGTGATGCGCAGGCGCATCTCCACGCGCTCATCCCCCGCAGTCACGACGGTGCGCAGCTGCCCCCCGAGCAACCGCGGCGCGACCTCGAGCGGGAGGCCGCTCAGTTCGGCGCGGGTGGCGCGCCGGAGCGCACCTGCGTCCATCAGAACCGCGGAGCCGTCTGGCACCAGGAGGCGTCGAACCCGGTGAGTGCGACGAGTTCCTTGCCGGAGGCGAGGTCGATGAGGTGGGTCTCCAGGGTCCGCGGAAGCGGCAGCAGCATGTCGTCGTAGGGATTGTCGACGAGTTCCGGCGCGATCACGACCGCCGCGTACTGACCGCTCGGTGAGGCGCACGCCTGCAGGATCGAGTCCGTGGATCCGACTTCGACGAGCGGCTCGGCCGCACCCTTGTCGTCGACGCGGATGATCGCCTGACCGGTCGGCATCCCGACGTCGTTCCTGGCGACGATGTGACGCAGTGTGCCGCCCGGGAACGGGGTGATGGTCGTCGCGATGCCGTAGTCGGGATCGGATGCCTCGAGCGGCTCCTCCGACCCGTCGGCGAGGTTCAATTCGACGACGGCACCGTCGACGCGTTCCACGATCGCCGTGTAGGTGCCGCGCGAGATCCCCTGGATCGTCGCGGCCAGACCGAGCGACTGCACACCCGCATCGCTGGAATGGTCGACGAGAGCGAGCGCTCCGTCGAAGTCGATGAACAGCACAGCCGCGCTGTCCGGCACGAACTGCCAGGAGAAGATGCTCGCTTCCTTGTCCCCGACCTCGACGACCTGCGGCTTGTCGTCGCTGTTCAATGACTGCGTCACCAGCACACTGGCGCGGCCGGAGGTGTCGCTGAGCTCACGATCGGAGTAGCTGTAGCCGACGAGGCCACCGCGTTCGGACACCTGGATCGCGCCGACGTACCCCTCGCCCGGAAGCGACAGCTCGCGCTCGTTCTTGCCGTTGCGATCCATCACGAGCAGCCGGGAGAGATCATCCTTGCCTTCGGCGACCGACACGACGAGCTGCGTCGACGTCGCCCGGAAGTCGTTGATGCGCTCATGCGAGAACACCGGCACGGCCTTCTCGCCGCTCAAGTCGGTGCGGAAGATCTTGTCCTTGCCGTCGGCGTCGCGGCGCAGCAGATAGATGCTGGATGCCGGGGTCTTGAAGCTCGTGGTCAGGTCGGCGCTCGGGCCGCCGCCGACACCGACCGCATCATTGACCGTCACGGTGTACTTCGTCGAGTCGTCCAGGGGAACCGTGAATCGGATGCCGACACCGCGGCCGGCGGCATCGACGGTGAAGGGCACAGCCGGTTCGACCGTGACCTGCGCGGGGTCGATGTCGGCGAGCGCCTGATTCGCGGTGAGGATGACCCTGCTGCCGGAGGAGTCGATGGCTTCTTCCGGGTCGACCTGGGTACTGGTCAGCCGTGGCCCCTGCACCAGGCTCGCGGCTCCCAGGCCGGCGCCGACGAGCACCAGGACGCCGACCACGGCGGCGAGCGCGACCAGGAACCGACGGTTCGGGCGCACAGGGGATGCTTTCGCGGGGGGTGTATCTTCCGGCGGAACGCCCTCGGCCGGGATGCCCTCGCGTCGAGCATCGTCACTTTGTCGGCTCAGATCACGAATGTCGGTCGGAACCTCGGCGTTTCGGCCGACAACTGTGATTTCAGCCGACAAAGTGGCCAGCACGGGGTCGGATGCCGGGGCGGGGACGGGGTCGGGGGCAGATGCCGGGACCGGGTCGGATGCCGGGACGGGTTCCGGTGCCGCCGCGGGGACGGATGCCTGCGCCGGGTCGGGGTCGGATGCCGAGACCGGGTCGGATGCCGGGGCCGGAGTGCTGGCTTGGGTCTCTGCCGCCGCAGCCGCCTCGGCGGCTTCCCGCGCCGCGCGCATCTCGGCGCGCGTTCGGGGGATGGCCGGCGTCTCCTCCGGACGCTCCTCGTCAGTACTCATACGGGTCACCCGGCTCGTCGATCTCGACCACCGATGTCGGCACGATACGCAGTGTGCCGTCGGCATCCGCCTTCACCGTCCCGGTGACCTCCACCCACTGCCCAGTCGCGTAGGTGCCGGCGTCGGCGCTGACCGACACCGCGGCCGGCTGCGCGTCGATGACGCAGTGCGTGATCACCATGCGGGTGAGCCGCACCTCGTCCGAGCGGGAGTCGGCCGGCGTCACGAATCCAGTGAGGGTGACGGATGACCCGTCGTACGCCTCGGGCCTGGTGGCTGTCGCGAACACGCTCGCCCAGTCCCCCACCCCGAAGGTGGTGGTGTCGGCGACGCCGAGCGTGACGTCATCCGCACCGGCGAACAGCGTGGTGTCCACCCTCGCACGAGACATCGCGAGGTCGACCGAGAGAGACGCGGGCGGCAGCACGAGGGCCGCAGCGACGACTCCGGTCGCCACGATGCCGGCCGAGACCGTGCCGACGCGGGCGAGGGTGCGACGCGGAGCACCGGCGGGAGCATCCGCGTCATGCCCGTGATCGTGCCCGTGATCTCCCTCGCTGCCGAGCGGGAGCGTGCACGACCAGATCGCCCCGGCGAGGGTGAGGACGGCAGCCGCGCACGCGAACCACACCGTCTCCGGACTGATGTACAGCGTCAGCCGACCGGAGATGCCGAGTCCGAGAGTGACCACCGCGATGACGGCCGCGAGCCCGACGCCGAGCCAACGGGAGCCGAGCGCCTGCGCGCGCGAGGGAGCGTGATCAGACAAAGACGTTCACCCCGATCCCGATCGCGAACGCCGCGAGCACGACCACGCCCACGATGCCGGCAAGAGTGCGGGTGGTGAAGGTGGTGCGCATGATCGCGAGCATCTTGATGTCGACGAGCGGGCCGACCAGCAGGAAGGCGATGATCGCTCCTGAGGAGAAGGTCGAGAGGAAGGACAGCGCGAAGAACGCATCGACGTTGGAGCAGATGGCAACCGTCATCGCCAGCACCATCATCGCCACGATCGACAGCACCGGGTTCGATCCGATCGCGATCAGCACGTCCTGCGGGATGAGCACCTGCACCGCTCCGGCGAGCGCCGATCCGATCACCAGCGCCGGCATCACCGCGCGCAGCTCGACGAGGAACTGCGTCAGGCTGCGCCGCACCGGTGTGCCGTGTTCGTGCGTCACGCGATCGCAGGTGTCGACGAAGCGTTCGGTCAGGAGCGCGTTCGGCGAGGGGTGCCGGCTGTAGAGCCAGCCGATGAGGTTGGCGATCAGGTAGCCGCCGACGAGACGGGCGACGAGGATGCCGCCGTCCCAGCCGAACGCGGCGTGCGTGGTGAGGATCACGATCGGGTTGACGATGGGAGCCGCGATCAGGAACGTCAGCGCCTCGGCGGGTGCGAGGCCGCGCATCATCAGGCCGCGAGCGAACGGCACGTTGCCGCATTCGCAGACCGGAATCAGCATCCCGAGCAGCGACAGCACCGCGCGCCGGGCCCACGCCCGCTTCGGCAGCCAGCGATGGATGACGTCGGCCGGAAGCCAGACCTGCACCACGATCGACAGGATGACCCCGAGGATCACGAACGGCAGCGCCTCGATGAGCACGCTGAGTGCGAGCGTCAGGCCGTCCTCGGCCCGCGTCGGCAGCGACGCGGTGAACAGCGTCGGCAGGAACCCGTCGATGAGGAAGAGCGCGGCGAGGATGCCGACGCCGATGCCCAGCCCGACCCACGCCGACCGCGGCGAGCGCGACGTCTGGTGTGCATGCCGTGACGGGGTGAGCACGCTCACGCGGTCGGCGCTCCCTCGGCGTCTCGCTTGTTCGCACACGGCGTGCAGAGGCCGAAGATGTCGACGACGTGCGCGGCTTCGGTGAAGCCGTGAAGCGCCGCTGTGCGATGCGCCCACTGCTCGACGTCTTTCGCCTCGATCTCCACGGTCAGCCCGCAGGATCGGCAGATGAGGTGGTGATGATGCTCCTGGGTCGAACAGGCACGATAGAGCGCCTCGCCCTCAGGGCTCTGCAGCGAGTCGGCATCGCCCGTGGCGGCGAGGCCGGCGAGTGCACGATAGACGGTAGCCAGGCCGATGCCGGTGTTCTCTCCGCGGAGGGTGGCGTGCAGGCTCTGCGCGCTCACGAATCCGCGCGCGTCGCCGAGTGCTTCGCGCACTCGTTCACGCTGCCAGGTATTGCGCTGAGCCATACCGAGAGTCTAAGCGGCGTGGCTTGCCCGCGGCTGGGAGGGCGATCACGGCCATCTAGTCGCGCAACCGCGCCGCGCGCGCGTGGAGGTACTCGCGTTCCGGGATCGACAGCGTCAGCTGCGCGGCGGCGAGGTACGCCTCCACGGCTTCGCCGTCTCGACCCGCCCGCTCGAGGAGGTGACCCCGTACCGCAGCGATCCGCCGATGGTCGGCGAGGACACCGCTCTGCGCGAGCTCGTCGACGACCGCGAGCCCTGCGGCCGGACCGTGCACCATGGCCTCAGCGACCGCCCGGTTGATCGTCGCGATCGGGTTCTGGGTGGACTGCTCGAGCATGCGGTACAGCGCGAGGATCTGCAGCCAGTCCGTCGACTCGGCGTTCTCAGCAGCGTCGTGCAGCGCCGCTATCGCCGCCTGAATCGCATAGGGGCCGGGCGCGCCCCTACCCAGCGCCTGGTCGAGGATGGCGGTGCCCTCGTCGATCGCAGCACGGTCCCACATCGAGCGATCCTGTTCGTCGAGGGGGATGAGCTCGCCTCGCGCGCCGGTGCGCGCCGCCCGACGAGCGTCCGTGAGCATCATCAGCGCCAGCAGACCGGCCACCTCGACATCGTCGGGGCGATCCTCATGCAGCTCGCGACCGAGGTGGATGGCTTCGTCGCTCAATCTGACGTCATGCACATTCGCACCGGCGCTGGACGTGTGTCCTTCGGTGAACATCACGTAGATGACGGCGAGCACCGATTCCTGTCGGTCCACGCCATCCGTCGGGCCGGGAAAGACGCCGCCCTCCGCACGGATGCGCGCCTTCGCGCGGCTGACGCGCTGCGCCACGGTCGCCTCGGGGAGAAGAAAGGCCCGTGCGATCTGCGCGGTCGTCAGCCCTGCCACCGCACGCAGTGCAAGCGACACCTGTGACGAGCGCGTGAGGGCAGGATGGCAGCACAACCGCAGCAGCCGCACGCCGTCATCCCTCGAGGGGGCGGGGGCATCGGCGAGCGGATGCCACACGTCGAAGTAGCTGCGCTCCCGCTCCCGACGCTGGTGATCGCTGCGGATGCGGTCGATCATCCGCCTGTGCGCCACGGTCAGCAACCACGCGTGAGGGTCCGTCGGTGCACCATCGCGTGGCCATTGACGATGGGCTGCAAGAAGCGCCTCCTGCAACGCGTCCTCGCAGAGGTCGAACTGGCCGGTGCCGTATCGGCGCAGCAGCGCTACGAGAACCTGCGGCGCCACGCGACGCCACAGGTCCTCGTAGCCCGGTTCGCTCAGATGTCCGCCCCTGCGGAGAACATGACCGGGCGAACTTCCAGCGCCAGCCCGTCGATTCCGGCATCCGGGATCTGCGTGGCGAGCTCGATGGCCCGTTCCTCGGAATCCACATCGATCAGGTAGTACCCGCCCATGAACTCCTTGGTCTCCGCGAACGGGCCATCGACGACCTCTGTTCTGCCGCCGACGCTGCGCACCAGCTTCGTCTGAGCCGGTCCGCCGAGCGCGTGCGTGCTGAGCATCTCACCGGTCTCGGTCGCGTTGGCGATGAACGCCTGGTGCCCGGCGCCGATGGCCTGCTGCTGCTCGGCCGTCAACGCGTTCAGGACGTCCGGGCTCACGTGCATGAGAATCATGTACTTCATGGTTCGTTCTCCTTCTATGACACGAGGCGGCCAAACGCCTGCCTCGCTGTGTGGTCGGAGCCGTTGCCGGTTCCTCGACACTAATCCCGAACAGTTCGATGGAGCGAGGCTCCATGCCCGGGTCACGTGCACCGGATCATTACGGTGGATGCCGGCTGAATGGGTTGCCGCCTCTCCGCGCCGGTATGGTTGCCGCATCGAGACGAAGGAGCCTCATGACCGGCTGGCGACTGCGCGAGTTCCACAACGATGACCTGGGCGGCATCCTGCACCTGTGGGAGGAGCTCAAGCGCGCCGGCAGCGAACCGGTCTACGACCTCAGCGAGGTGGTGGCCTCCTGCCAGAAGGATCACGCGATCGTCGCGGTGCACGGCGATGACATCGTCGGGGCCATCGTCGGCCGGGCAGCACACGACCAGGGCTGGATCGTGTTCTTCGCCATCGACGACGACTGGCGCGGTCGCGGAATCGGATCGGCGCTCCTGGCCGCGCTGGAGAAGAGCATGGCGCAGCACGGTCTCACCAAGCTGTCGGCCCTGATGCCGGAGGTGGAGACGCGCCTCGCCGCATTCGACGCCCAGGGCTTCGAACTCAAGCAGCACCTGCGGTACTTCGAGCGACGCATCCCGGTGCAGCGGCAGGAGCTCTCCTCCCTTGCCGAACTCGGTGGGCGCCTGATGCCGCGCGACCTGTGGGGGTCGGTCTCGGGGATGCGCCGGGAGAAGGAGATTCTCGAACAGCGGCTGGTGCTGCCGCTCGCTGAACCCGACCTGGCCGAGAGCTTCGGCGTCGTTCCGCCCCGCGCGGTGGTGCTGTTCGGTCCCCCAGGCACCGGCAAGACGACATTCGCGAAGGCGATCGCCTCGCGCCTGGAGTGGTCGTTCGTCGAGGTCTTCCCCTCGCGACTCGCCGCCGATCCGAAGGGACTGGCCGGCGCTCTGCGGGAGACATTCAACAAGATCTCCGAGCTCGAGCACGCGGTGGTCTTCATCGACGAGGTCGAGGAGATCGCCGCGCAGCGGTCGGGCGAGCCACCGTCGCCGCTGCAGGGCGTGACGAACGAGCTGCTGAAGATCATCCCGGCGTTCCGAGAGCAGCCAGGACGCCTGCTCGTGTGCGCGACGAACTTCATCCGCGCGCTCGACAGCGCCTTCCTCCGGCACGGCCGGTTCGACTATGTGATCCCGATCGGGCTTCCCGATGAGGCCGCGCGGCGGTCGATCTGGCGCCGGTACATCCCGGAACTGGTCGCGGATGCCGTCGACATCGACCTTCTCGTCGAGCGCACGGCCGGGTTCTCGCCGGCCGACATCGAGTTCGCCGCGCGCAGCGCCTCGCAGCGTGCGTTCGAGGCGGCGGTCGGCGCCGGGGATGCGGCATCCGATACAACCGGACCGGGTACCGACGACTATCTGCAGGCGGTCGCGGGCACCCGCACGACCGTGTCGGCAGAGACCGCCGCCGAGTTCCTGGAAGACATCGAGGCGCTCGCGCGGGTGTAACCGGATTCAGGAACGCGGCGCGCGGCGCACGCGCGCCCTGGCCCGCTGCACCAGCCAGCACACGGCGTAGATCAGGAACGACAGGGTCGTGATGTACGGGCTCACCGGCAGTGTGCCGGCGAGCGCGAGCAGGATGCCGCCGACGGCCGAGACGAAACCGAACAGCGCGGCGAGCAGCGGCACCGCGACCGGGCCGGCGCTGACGCGCATCGCTGCGGCCGCAGGGGTCACCAGCAGCGCCATCACCAGCAGCGCCCCGATGATGTGCACGCTGACGGCGACGATGAGTCCGAGCAGCACCATGAACACGAGGCTCACGGCCCTCGTCGGCACGCCGCGGGCCGCCGCCGACTCGGGGTCGAGGGAGTCGAAGCGCAGCGGGTTCCACATCAGCAGCAGCCCGAGCAGCACGACGATGCTGATGCCGAGCAGCCAGCCGAGGTCAGGACTGGACACCGAGACGATCTGCCCGGTGAGCAGACTGAACCGGTTCGCGCTTCGGCCCTCGTAGAGCGACAGGAACAGGATGCCGAGGCCGAGGCCGAACGGCATCAGCACGCCGACGATCGAGTTGCGGTCCCTGGCCTTCGCGCCGAGGATCCCGATCAGGATCGCCGCGATGAGCGCACCGCCCAACGAGCCGGCGACCACGCTCCCGCCGAACAGCAGCGCGGCGGCGGCGCCGGCGAACGAGAGCTCGCTCACCCCGTGCACAGCGAAGGCGAGATCGCGCTGCATGACGAAGACGCCGATGAGCCCGCCGACGATACCGAGCACGGCGCCGGCGAGGATCGAGTTGGCGAGCAGCGCGACGAGCGCGCCATAGTCCTGGAACGAGAACACGTCCGACCAGTCCACGAGGGGCCTCATGCGATCTCCCCGTGGTCGTGGTGCGGCTCGGCATCCGGCACTCCCACCACGACCAGGCGGTCGCCGGCACGGAGCACGAAAACGGGGGTTCCGTAGAGGTCGGTGAGGACGCGGCTCTGCAGGACCTCGTCGGGGGTGCCGAGCACGAAGCGGCCGCCGGCGATGTAGAGGATGCGGTCGACGCGGCCGAGGATCGGATTGATGTCGTGGGTCACGAACAGCACCGCGGCGCCGCGCTCACGACGCTCCCGATCGATGATGTCGGTGATGCCGCGCTGGTTGGCCAGGTCGAGGTTCGACAGCGGCTCGTCGCACAGCAGCAGGCTCGGCGCATCGGCGAGAGCCTGGCCGACACGGAGGCGCTGCTGCTCACCTCCGGAGAGCATCCCCACTGGTCGTTCGGCGTAGTGCGCCGCACCGACGCCGTCGAGCAGGGCGTCGACGCGCGCTCGATCACCGCGTCGCGGAATCGGGAATCCGAATCGGGTGCCCTGCACGCCCAGAGCGACCACATCGCGCGCACGCATGCTGGTGTCGGGGGCCATCGGTCGCTGCTGAGGGATGTACCCGATGCGCGGATTCCCCCGATGCACCTTCTCGCCGCCGACGAGGATGTTCCCGGCCGACAGCGGCTGCAGGCCCAGGATGCTGCGCAGCAGCGTGGTCTTGCCGGAGCCGGACGGACCGAGCACGGCGATGAACTCCCCGGGCTCGACGGTCAGGTCGAGGCCTGCCCAGAGCTCATGGTTGCTGCGATGAAGGGCTGCCCCGGTGATCTCGAGGATGGGTCCTGGTGCGTGGGCGCGCGCGTCAGCGCCGCCGCTCACGAGTGGAGTGCGTCGGCGAGGTTCTGGATCGCGTCGCGCATCCACTCAGAGTACGACGATCCGTCCTCGAGAAGTTCACTGAAGGCGACAACCGGGATGCCGGCCGCTTCGGCCGCATCCTCGACGCGCTCCGTCTCGGATCCGCCGGTCTGCGCGTTGGTGAGCAGCACCTTCGCCTGTCCGTTCTCGATCACCGCGAGCGCCTCGAGCAGTGTGGCCGGTGCGACATCGGCGCCTTCTTCGACGGCCTCGGCGAACCCTTCCGGGGTGACGTCGGTGAGGCCTGCCGCGGCGGCGATGTACCCGGGAAGCGGTTCGGTGATGAAGACGGGTGCGCCCGCGGCTTCGGTCTTGAGCGTGTCGAGGTCGGTCTCGAAGCCCTCGAGGTCGGCGACGATCTCGGCGGCCGCTGCCGTGAAGTCGGCTTCGCCCTCGGGGTCGAGCGCGGTCAGCTCGTCAGCGATGGCCTCGACGACGTGGACCATCGTGTGCGGGTCGAACCAGACGTGCTCGTTGAACCCTTCGATGTGATCGTGGCCCTCGTGGTCGTGCCCCTCTTCGGCGTGGGCGTCGCCTTCCGCTTCGTCCGCGTGGTCGTGCTCGGCCTCTGCTTCGTGTCCCTCGTTGCCGGGGAAGTCGTGCGAGAACTCGACGGCCGTGACGACTTCGGGGTCAGCGCCCTCGAGGAGCTCGTCGATGAACGAGTCGTAACCGCCGCCGTTCTCGATCACCAGTTCAGCCTTCTGCAGCGTCAGCCGATCGCGGGCGCTCGACTCGTAGGAGTGCGGGTCCTGCGCAGCCGACGTGATGATCGACGTGACCTCGACCCGGTCGCCGCCGATCTGCGCGGCGAGCGAGCCGTAGACGTTCGTGCTCGCAACGACCTGGATCTTGCCGTCATCCGCTCCGCCCGCGGCCGGTGCAGCGGAGCATCCGGCGAGCGCGAGAGCTGCGACGGAGACGAGGGAGAGGGCGAGAGCGGGCTTCTTCATGCTCCCACTCTAAACGCTAATGAGAACCATTATCAAACGCGCGTTGGTGCCCTGCTCCCCCGCCCCCAGAAATATGCGGCTCAGCCGACGAGTCCCGCCGGGGCGATCCAGACCGTCGTCTCGCCGGGAACCGAGCGTCCGTCGACGGTGCCGCTCGAGAGCACGATGCCCTCGGCATCCGCACCGATCTCGAACGGCTCGGTGCCGAAGTTCGCCACGATCTGCCAGCCGTTGGGGCGCTCGAACCGCAGCACGTCATCGCGGCCAGTGGGGATCCACTCCAGGCGCTCGTCCGTCTGCAGGCGATGCCGCAGGCGCAGGGCCTCACGGTAGAGCGACAGCGTCGAAGCCGGGTCCGCCGCCTCGTCATCCACCGCGTACTCCGCGAACCAGGCGGGCTGCGGCAGGTGCGCATCGCCGGATCCGAATCCGAACGACGACCCGGTCGCCGTCCACGGCAGCGGCACACGGCATCCATCCCTGCCGAGCCCGTCGAATTCGCCGCCGCGGAAGAAGGCAGGGTCCTGTCGCTCCTGCGGTGCGATCTCGGCGACCTCGTGCAGTCCGAGTTCCTCGCCCTGGTAGAGATAGGTGCTGCCGGGCAGGCCAAGCAGGAGCAGCGTCGCCGCACACGCCCGGCGCCGCCCCCGTTCGCGGTCGAGCCGGTCTTCGGGCCCGCCCGCCGCGACCCATTCCGTGCCCTGCTTGACCGGGCGCCCGTTCAGCGCCGGCAGCCCGTAGCGGGTGGCGTGCCTGGTGACGTCGTGGTTCGAGAGCACCCAGGTCGTCGATGATCCGCTCATCTGCGACTGCGCCAGATTCTCGGCGATGATCGAGCGGAACTGCCCGGCGTCGAAGTCCGCGACCAGCAGATCGAAGTTGAACGCCTGGCCGAGACCCTCCGCGGAGGCGTACTTCGCACGGCGCTCGGGCGTGGAGACCCAGGCCTCGGCGACCGCGGTGCGGGGCGGGTCGTACTCGTCGAACACCCTCCGCCACTCGGCGTAGATCTCGTGCACGTCATCCCGGTCGATCAGCGGATGCTTGCCGTCCTGCGGGATGAGCTCGAGCTCGGCGCGTGACGGCAGCGGCTCGGTGAGATCCTTCGTCAGCATGTGCGCGACGTCGATGCGGAACCCGTCGACGCCGCGGTCCGACCAGAAGCGCAGGGTCGTCAGGAAGTCCTCACGGACCTCCGGGTTGTCCCAGTTCAGATCCGGCTGCTCTGTGGCGAAGTTGTGGAAGTACCACTGACCGTCTTCGACGCGCTCCCATGCGGGGCCTCCGAACACCGACACCCAGTCGGTCGGCGGCAGTTCGCCGTTCTCGCCACTGCCCTCGCGGAAGATGTACCGGTCGCGCGCGGCCGACCCGCGCCCGGCGGCGAGCGCCTCCTGGAACCACTCGTGCAGGTCCGAGGTGTGGTTGGGGACGATGTCGACCACGACGCGGATGCCGCGGGCGTGGAGAGCGGCGACCATCGCGTCGAAGTCCTCCAGCGTCCCGAGACGCGGATCGACGTCGCGGTAGTCGGCGACGTCATATCCGCCGTCGGCGAGCGCCGACGGATAGAACGGGCTCAGCCACACGGCGTCGATGCCGAGGTCGTCGAGATAGTCGACACGGGAGACGATGCCGGGGATGTCCCCGAGCCCGTCACCGTTCGCATCGGCGAAGCTCCGCGGGTAGATCTGATAGACGGCGGCCTGTCGCCACCAGGTGGCGGGATCGGCCTTGCGGGTCTCGACGAGTAGCGCGTCGGTCATGAGTGGTACTGCTCCTTCTTGTGGGGGTTTCGAGTGTGCCTTGTTCTCGCCGGACCGGCTCAGCCCTTGACAGCGCCCTGAGTGACGCCTTCCATGACCCAGCGCTGCGTGAACAGGTAGGCCACGATGGCAGGCGCCATCGCCATCAGGTACGAGGCGAAGGACACGTGATAGTTGTTGCTGAACTGCGTCTGGAAGAGGTTCTGTCGCACGGGGAGCGTCTGCAACGCAGGGTCGGAGATGATCAGCGACGGCATCATGAAGTCGTTCCAGGCGTACAGGAAGGCGAAGATCCCGACGGTGGCGCTCATCGGAGCGAGCAGCGGGAAGATCAGCTTCCAGAAGGTCTGCCAGGTCGTCGCGCCGTCGATGCGCGCGCTCTCCTCGAGCTCGAGCGGTATCGACCGCAGGAACGCGGTGAACAGCAGGACGCTGAAGCTCATCTGGAACATCGTCGCGAGGATGATGACGCCGAAGGGGTTGTCCAGCCCCACCTGTCCGGTGAGCTGGATCTGCGGCAGCGCGACCACGGGGAACGGGATGAACATCGCGGCCAGCAGGTAGAAGAACGAGTACCGGAAGAGCTTCCGATCCCAATTGCGCACGATGGCGTAGGAGGCGAACGCCGCCAGCACGATCGTGGCGAAGACGGTGCCGGCGGTGACCAGCAGTGAGATTCCGGCACCCACCGGGAACTTCGTGAGGGTCCAGGCCTGAACGAAGCCCTCGATGCTGAAGGGCGCCGGGAACGAGAAGGCGTTGCCGTCGACAGCCTGCGCCTGCGTCTTGAACGCCATCGAGAGCGTGACGTACAGCGGCAGCAGCACGGTGACGGCGCACAGGATCAGGATGATCGTTCCCGACCAGTTCACCCGTTCCATCTTGATGCGAGGTTTGCGGCCGGAGGCGGTGACGGTGGTGAGCGTCTGCGTCGACATCAGAGTGCGTTCCTTCCGCGTGTCAGCGAGAGCTGGAAGAGGGAGATGATGATCGCGACGATGAAGAAGATCGTCGCATTCGCCATCTGGTAGGCGTAGTCGCCGCCGTTGAAGCCGGCGATCACTGTCATCGAGATACTTCTCGTCGCGGTGCCCGGCCCGCCGTTGGTGAGGCCGACGATGATGTCGTAGGCCCCGAGGAAGCCCTTGAATCCGAGGATGACGTTGATCACGACGTAGCCGGCCACCAGCGGCAGCGTGATGCGGGTGAGCTGCTGGAGCTTGTTGGCGCCGTCAATGTCGGCGGCCTCGTACACCTCGCCCGGCACCGAAAGCAGCCCTGCGATGTAGATCAGGAGCGTGCCAGGGACGGCCTGCCATGCGGTCACGATCACGATCGCGACCCAGGCCAGATCGGGGTTCGCCAGCATGCTCGTCTCGAGCCACGGGATGCCGGTCGCGGCCCCCGCTGCGGGGAGGGAGTTGGAGAACAGGAAGTTGAAGACGTAGGCGATGATGATGCCCGAGATCACCATCGGGATCACGAAGATCGTCCGCAGCCCCGTCTTGAAACGGATGCGGGAGGTCAGCCCGACCGCGAGCAGGAATGCCACCACGTTGACGGCGAGCACCGTCGCGATCGAGAACCCGAACGTGAACAGGTAGCTCTGCAGGATGGCGGGGTCGCTGAAAAGCGCGATGTAGTTGGTCAGCCCGTTGAAGCTCCAGTCCCCGATGCCGATGGAGTCGGTGAAGCTGAAGAAGATGCCCATCACCGCCGGCACGGTGATCGCCAGGGTGAACAGCACCAGTGTCGGCACCAGGAACAGGTAGTAGATCGGCTCGACGCGCTTCGTAGGGCGGCGCAACCGGCGCGCGCCGCCGGTGACGATGGTCGTTGTCGTGGTCATTTCGCGGACTCCTCTGTCTCGCTCGACACGGCGGGGGCGCGGAAGGCGACACGCGCCCAGTCCGCGTCCATGGTGCGCAGGGTGGCGGCGGGGTCGGCGCCGAGTACGATCGCCTGCACGTAGTTGAAGACCGGGATCGTCTTCGGCACGAGCACCGAGGGGCCTTGATACACCTGGGCGTCGTCGTAGTACTCGATCATCCCCTCGATCCGCGGATCGTCGGGGGCAGCGGCATCCTTCGTGGGCGTGAACCCGAGCTGGGACGCGTTGTACGCCTCGATGTTCTCGGGCTCGTAGAGGAACTCCAGGAAGTCTCGGGCGGCATCCTGATGACGCGAGCCCTCCGGGATCATCGCGGCGAGGTCCATGTTGACGCGCACCGCGAGGTCGGACGGGTCGTCCGTCATCGGCAGGGGGAAGGTGCCGAGCTCAAGGTCCGGCGCGGTCTTCGCGATCTCGCTGAACGCCCACGGCCCCTGCAGGTACATGGCGGCCTCGCCCTTCGAGAAGGCGAGGTTGCCGTCGCCGTAGCCGCGGCTCGAGGCATCCTCGTTGACATAGTTCTCCGTGAGCTGGAGCATCCTGTCGATCGGCTCGGCGAAGTCGTTCTGGAACGAGACGGCCGAATCCGGGCCGACGTCGGCGCCTTCGGCCGCCAGCTGCTCGAAGAAGTCGATGACGTCGATCGAACCGCCCAGCGCGTAGTCGTACCAGCCCTGGCCGACCGTCCAGTCGTCCTTGAATGTCGCGTAGAACGGCGTGATGCCGGCGGCCTTCAGCTGCTCGCACACGGCGATCAGCGCGTCCCAGGTCTGCGGGACCTCGAGGCCGTTGGCCGCGAAGATGTCCTTGTTGTAGATGACGGATGCCGCCATCACCGAGTACGGCAGGGCGCTGGTGCGCCCCTCGCAGAATCCGTACTGGTCGAGCAGCGGCTGCAGGTCCTCGCGGGTACTGGCTGCGGCATCGGTGCCGGCGAGATCGGACAGCGTGCAGCGCTGCACGAAGCGCGCGATCTCCATGTTGTAGTTGGCCAGCATGATGTCCGGCGGGTTGCCTCGCACGAAGCTCGCCGAGACGACATCGACGCCGGAGGTGTCGATCTCGACGCGGACCTCATCCTGCGCGGAGTTGTACTCGGCGACGAGTTCAGTCATGAACTCGATCGCCTCTCGCTTGCTGAACGTGAAGCGGATGGTTTCGCGATCCGATCCGGCCGCGCAGGCGGTGAGCGATGCGGCGAGCAGCCCGAGGGCGGTCGCGCCGGCCGCGAGCCGGATCGAGCGTGTGCGTTTCAGAGACACCGTTGTCCTTTCATGCGTAGATTCATGGATTAAATCTAGTGAGCAAATCTACTGATGAAGGGTACTCTCTCATCTGAGGGAGAGCGAGGTCAAGAGCTGTGGCAGATGTTTCCGCAGACCTCGGCACCGGCCGCGCGAGCGTCGGCGCTGTTCTCGACTTCGCCTGGACCGCGGGAGAATTCACCGCCACAGAGGCGATGGCGAGCACTTCGCTGACCCGATCGACGGCGATCGATGCCATCGACACGCTCGTCGGCGCCGAGGTGCTTCAGGAGCTGCCCAATGCGCGAGCCGCCGGCAGCTACCGTTCCGGTCGTCCCGCGCGGCGCTTCGCGCTCTCGCCAGACATCGGCATCGTGATCGGCGTGGACGCCGGCGACACCCACCTCGCGGTGACGGTCGCCGATCCGCTGGATCGCACCCTCGTGCACCACCGCACAGATCTGGATCCCTCTCAGTCGGCGGCCGAGCGACTCCGGACGATCATCGGGCAGTTGCAGCTCGCTCTCGATGAGGCCGATCGCTCGCGAGGAGACATCCTCGCGATGTGCATCGGCGTCGCCGCGCCCGTCGACCGCGACGGCGTCTCACCGCCGCATCCGGACGGCTTCTGGGAGCGCACCAACCCCGGCCTCGCCGAGGCCCTGCGCGACTGGGCACCCGTCGTGGAGATCAAGAACGACGCACAGCTCGCAGCGATAGCGGAGGGCTCGGCCGGAGCCGCGATCGGATGCCGCGACTACGTGGCGCTTCTCTCCAGCGAGCGCTTCGGCGGGGGCGTCGTCGTGGACGGCCACGTGTTGCACGGCGCTCACGGAGGAGTCGGCGAGGGCGTCGTCTTCGACCACATCATCGGCGTCGGCTCGGCGTTCGGACTCCGGTACGCCCTGCAGGATCAAGTGCGCGCTGGTGTCGAGAGCGGCGAGATCGACCGCGGCAGCGCGATGGGCCGGCTCACCGACGCCCGTCGTATCGACCCGCGCGCGGTTCTCACCGCAGCCGCGGCAGGAGATCCGGAGGCCCTTCTCGTCAGCTCCCGGGTCGGCGAGACCCTGGCACGCGTGGTCGGCGTGCTCGGAAGCATGTACGACCCGGCGCGCGTGATCGTCTGCGGCGCCGTCGCCGAGAGCATCGAACCCGTGCTCGCCGCCGCTCGCCGGATCCTCCCGGAGCAGCTGCACCTTCCGGCCCCCGAACTGCTCGCCTCGACGCTCGGCGGCGAGGTGGTGTCGATCGGTGCCGTCGCCACTGCTCGCCGTGCGGCGCGGGAGCAGGCCGTGCCGCTGCTCGCCGAGCGGCGACTGAGCGCGCGGGCGTAGGCCGCGGCATCCGTCCGGGTCTGCATCCGTCCGGCGTCTGTCAGAACCGCAGCCATGTCACAGAAGCGGCGGGTGCGTTGCTGGCAAACCCGCATCTTCTGTGCCGCGGGTCGACTGCGCGTCACAGAAATCGTCAGTGCGGATGCCGAGCACTCGCAGCTTCTGCGACACGGCACGCGCACCGGCCACGAACCTGGCCAACGGACCGTCAGTCGACGAGCAGCGCCGGCTCCTCGAGAATCGATGCCACGTCGGCGATGAACCGGCTCATGCCATCGCCGTCGACCACACGGTGATCGAACGAACCGGCGACCGTCGTCACCCAGCGCGGGCGCACCTCGCCGTCGACGACCCAGGGCTTCTGGCTGATGGTTCCCAGCGCCACGATTCCGGCCTCGCCGGGGTTGATGATCGGCGTGCCGGCATCCATCCCGAAGACGCCGATGTTCGTGATCGTGATCGTGCCGCCCTGCTGGTCGGCCGGCGTCGTCTTTCCTTCGCGGGCGGTCAGCGTCAGGCGGTTCAAGGCACGGGCCAGATCCTTCATCCCGAGGTCCTGCGCATCCTTGATGTTCGGGACGAGCAGACCGCGCGGGGTCGCCGCGGCGATGCCGAGGTTCACGTAGTGGCGCACCGCGATCTCGGCGCCGCCATCCTTGTCGACCCAGGCCGCGTTCACCATCGGCGTCCGGCGGGCGGCCCAAATCACCGCGCGGGCCATGATCAGCAGCGGCGAGACGCGGATCTCGGCGTAGTCCGGTGATGCCTTGAGCCGCTTGACGAGCTCCATCGTGCGGGAGGCGTCGATCTCCTTCCACACCGTGACGTGCGGCGCGGAGTAGGCGCTCTGCACCATGGCCGACGACGTCGCCTTGCGCACGCCCTTCACGGGGATGGATTCGGTGCGGTCCTCGGATGCCGCAGACGCCGCGATGCCGCGGGCGATCCCGCCCGGTGCCGCGTGCGGGGCCGGAACGGTCTCCTCGCGCACGTCTCCCCACTCCGGAGTCTGGATGTTGCGGAAGACGCTGGCCTGAGATGCGTGATTCACGACGTCGTCGCGCGTGACCTCGCCGTCGCCGCCGGTGGCGGTTACCGCGGTGAGGTCGACCCCGAGATCGCGGGCGAGCTTGCGGATCGGCGGCTTCGCGATGACGCCGACCGAGGAGAGCACCGAGCGCTCCGGCGGCTTGCGCCGACGCGAGGTGGCGCCTCCCCCGGTGCCGTAGCCGACGAGCACCGAGCCGCCGGCCTCCTCGACAGCAGGTGCCGGAGCGGCGGGTGCAGCATCCACCGCATCCGTCAGGAAGGTGATGATCGGCGACCCGACCTCGACCGTGGTGCCCTCACCGACGAGCAGCTCGCCGACGATACCGGCATGCGGCGACGGCAGCTCGACCAGCGATTTGGCGGTCTCGATCTCGCAGATGACGTCGTTGATCGCAACCGTGTCGCCGGGGGCGACCTTCCATGTCACGATCTCGGCCTCAGTGAGACCTTCGCCGACATCGGGGAGGTTGAAGTTCTGCGTGCTCATAGCGAGTCCTTCCGGACGGTGGAGTCAGTAGGCCAGCGAGCGATCGACGGCCTCGAGGATGCGGTCGGCATCGGGGAGATACGTGCCCTCGAGCTTCGCGGGCGGGAACGGGGTGTCGTAGCCGGACACACGCAGCACCGGCGCCTCGAGCGCATAGAACGCGCGCTCCATGACGGTCGCCGCGACCTCGCTGCCGAGGCTGGTGAAGCCCTGCGCCTCCTGTGCATAGACCATACGACCGGTCTTGCGCACCGAGTCGAGGATCGGCTCGTAGTCGATCGGCGACAGCGAACGCACATCGACGACCTCGCAGCTGGTGCCCTCGGACTCGGCGAGCGCGGCCGCCTGCAGCAGCGTGGTGACGATCGCGCCGTGACCGACGAGAGTGACGTCGGAGCCCGTGCGCACCACGCGCGAGGAATGCAGGGGAACGGCGGATGACTCGACGTCGACCTCGCCCTTCTGCCAGTACCGGCTCTTCGGCTCCATGAAGATCACCGGGTCGTTCGAACGGATCGCCTCCTGGATCATCCAGTACGCGTCGTTCGGTGTCGACGGCGACACCACCCGCAGCCCCGGGGTGTGCGTGAAGTACGCCTCCGGGCTCTCCTGGTGGTGCTCGACGGCGCCGATGTGACCGCCGTACGGGATGCGGATGACGATCGGCATCGAGAGCCGACCCTCATGCCGGTTGGTCAGCTTGGCGAGCTGGGTGGTGATCTGGTCGAACGCGGGGAACACGAATCCGTCGAACTGGATCTCGCAGACCGGACGGAAGCCGGTCATCGCCAGACCGATGGCGGTGCCGACGATGCCGGATTCCGCGAGCGGGGTGTCCAGCACGCGCCGCTCGCCGAAGTCGCGCTGCAGGTGCTCGGTGACGCGGAACACGCCGCCGAGCTTGCCGATGTCCTCGCCCATCATCAGGACGCGGGGGTCGTCTTCCATGGCCTTGCGCAGCCCGGCGTTGAGAGCCTTGCTGAACGGCATCGTCTCGAGGGTCACTTCGCGCCCCCTTCGAACGACGACTCATAGCTGTCGCGCCAGGCGCGCTGTTCGTCGATCAGCGGATGCGGCTCGCTGTAGACATGGTCGAAGACCTTGGATGCCGGCGGCGGGCCGAGCTCCACGGTGCGGGAGCGCAGATCCTCTGCAGCATCCGCCCCTTCTGTCTCGACGTCGTCGAAGAACGCGGCCGATGCCCCGCGGCCTTCGAGGAAGGCGCGCATCCGGATGATCGGATCGCGCTCGGCCCAGGACTGCTCCTCGTCGGAACCGCGGTACTTCGTCGGGTCATCGCTCGTGGTGTGCGCACCGAGGCGGTAGGTGACGGCCTCGATCGCACGAGGGCCGAGGCCGCTGCGGGCCTCGTCGAGAGCGACACGGGAGACCGCGTAGCTGGCGAGCACGTCGTTGCCGTCGACCCGGACGCTCGGGATGCCGTAGCCGGCACTGCGCT
The DNA here is from genome assembly GCF_045690355.1 of Microbacterium sp. LTA6. NCBI lineage: Bacteria > Bacillati > Actinomycetota > Actinomycetes > Micrococcales > Microbacteriaceae > Microbacterium > Microbacterium sp. LTA6. The sequence continues at coordinate 1,468,158 of NZ_CP147855.1, read as the reverse complement.
GAACCAGCGGCACCGGTGACTGTGTGGAGACCGGGACCGAGATCGCCCAGTGGTTGTTCTGCAGGAAGAAGACCTCTGGCGTCTTGTAGCTCGCCGCGAAGACCATGGCCTCGTGCACGTCGCCCTGGCTGGAAGCGCCGTCGCCGTAGTAGACGATGACGGCCTGGTCGCTGTCGACGTCGCCGGTGCCGGACTTCCCGTCGAAGGCGAGGCCCATCGCGTAGCCCGTGGCGTGCAGCGCCTGCGAGCCGAGCACCAGCGTGTACAGGCGGGTGTTGCCGTTCTTCGGATCGCTCGGATCCCAGCCGCCGTGCGAGACGCCGCGCATCAGCTTGATGATGTCGAGCGGGTCGACGCCGCGGATGCGGGTGACCGCGTGCTCGCGGTAGGAGGGGAAGATCGTGTCCTGCGGACGGGCGGCGCGGGCCGAGCCGACCTGCGCGGCCTCCTGGCCACGGCTCGGCGGCCAGAGGGCGAGTTGTCCCTGCCGCTGCAGATTGGTGGCCTGGACGTCGATCGCGCGGATGACGACCATGTCGCGGTAGAACTGCTCGAGCTCTGCATCCGTGATCGCATCGATCAGGGGCAGGTACGGCTCGGCGGCGCCCGACGGAGTGAACCGTCCGGTCGCATCGAGGACGCGCACGAGGGGGGTCTCGGAGGTAGTCACGGCTCTTACGCTACCCGCGCCGGCATTCCCGGGCACGCATACCTAGGACGCCCTTGTATCTGTCGGGAACCCGGAGGAATGCGCCGATCAGCGGGTGGCGGCGGCGACCTCGAGCACGCGGGCGATGGACGCCTCCTCACCGACGGAGATGCGGATGCCGTCGCCGCTGAACGGGCGCACGACCACGTCGGCCGCAGCGAAGGCGGCGGCCACCTCATCGGTGCGCTCTGCTGCGGGCAGCCAGACGAAGTTGCCCTGAGCGTCCGGGACATCCCACCCCTGAGCGCGCAGACCGTCGCGAAGGAGCGTGCGCCGCTCGACGATCACGGCGACCCGATCGAGCAGCTCGGCTTCGGCGTCGAGGCTGGCGATCGCCGCGTTCTCAGCGGCGGACGTGACCGACAGGGGGATGCCGGTGGCGCGCGCGGCATCCAGCACCTTGCTGTTGCCGATCGCGTAGCCGATGCGGAGCCCGGCGAGACCGTAGGCCTTGGAGAACGTGCGCAGGACGACCACGTTGGGATGCGCTTCGAATGCGCGTTCCTTCAGCCCGTCGACAGCGTCTGGCGCGGTCACGAACTCGGCGTAAGCCTCATCGAGGACGATCAGCACATCGCCCGGAACGCGGCCGACGAAGGACGCGAACTCGGCGCTCGTGATGATCGGGCCGGTCGGGTTGTTGGGGGTGCACAGGATGATGGCGCTGGTGCGTTCGGTGACGGCATCCGCCATCGCATCGAGGTCGTGGCGAGACTCGGCCGTCAGCGGCACCTGCACACCCGTTGCCCCGGCGACGAGAGGAAGGCTCGGGTAGGCCTCGAACGAGCGCCACGCGTAGACGACCTCATCGCCCACGGAGGAGGTGGCGAGGATCAGCTGGTGCAGGATCGAGACGGAACCTGCGGCGACGTGCACCTGGTCGGAGTCGACGCCGTACCGGACGGCGAGGCGCTCACGCAGGCGGCCGGCCGATGCATCCGGGTAGCGGTTGATCGGGGTCGTGTGCTGCAGAGCGGCGACGACCGAGGGCAGCGGATCGAAGGGGTTCTCGTTACTGGACAGCTTGAACGCGTCGGGTCCTGCCTGCTTGCCTTGCCGGTACGGCGCGAGCGCGGCGATGGCGGGGCGGATGCGGGGCAGAATCGGCTCGGTCACGAGTCGAGTCTAAGAGCGGGCGTCGAGCTCTGGCGAGCGTCCGCCCGGTGAACCGCTGACATCCGGCGCCGATCGTGCCACACTGAAACGACCATGCGTTTCATCATTCGAGTCATCGTGAACGCCTTCGCCCTCTGGGTGGTGACGTTGATCCCCGTGCTGCAGGTGGCGATCACCGCCTTCCCGCCCGCCGAGACGCTGCAGCTGGTCCTCACGCTGCTCGCCGTCGGTGCGATCTTCGCCCTGGTGAACACGATCATCGGCACCGTCGTGAAGATCGTCGCCTTCCCGCTCTACATCCTCACCATCGGCCTCATCGGGTTCGTCATCAACGGCTTCCTGCTGTGGCTGACCGCCTGGATCACGAGCGGCTTCGGCTGGGGCCTCACCGTCGGTCACTTCTGGTGGGGCGTGGTCGCCGCGATCATCATCTCGATCATCAACGGCATCTTCGGCTTCATCCTGCGTCCGCAGCGCAAGAAGTCCCGCCGCGACTGAGCGATATCCGCTCAGCCGGACCACCCGGTCCGCTCGGCGCGGTACTCCGTCGACTCGATCACCTCGGCGGCGTCGAGCGTCTTCCAGTACTCGCCGAGCGCAACGGCTCGCGAGTCGCTGGATCTGTCGACCATCTCGGCGGTCTCGATGTACGAGTGCATCCAGTGAGTGTCGGCCCAGACATCCTGCACACCGTCTGACGAATCTCCTTCACGGGTTGCCGTGAAGGAGTCGGGCGAACCGGTACCGCCGGGGGAACCTCCGCCGGCGAGCGAGGACACGATGTCGTCGGAATGGATCAGCTGAACGAGCAGCTGATCCTCACGCAGTGTCGGCTCGGTGGGGCTGCCTGCCGTCGCCACCACCTGCACCTCGAACTCGCTCTCCATGGCGAGGCGAGACGCGATCATTCCCGCCTGCGAGTGCGCGAACAGATCAACTCGATCTCCCGGCCGGGCACCCGCGGCCGCGAGCGCGTCGAGCGTGGCCTGATAGGAGGCCGAGGTCTTGCCGGCGTAGAGCTCGATGTTCGACTTCATGTCCCACGGCTCACCTGCGCCGAAGAACGGCGACTGTGTTCCCTTGATGTACGCGATGAACTGCGTCGAGCCGTCGCCCATGGTGAGGCGATCGACTCTGATCTGCGCTCCTGGCGCTTCCGGGAAGCGGCGGAAGGCATCGGCGAGGCTCGCGGGCGTTCCCACCGGAGTGGACGCCGCGACCGGCCGCACCGTCACCGGATCAGCCTTCCCGATCAGTGGCTTCCCTGCGTGCACCTTCCCGAGACCCAGCGTCGATCCGATCAGGCCGCCGCCCACGAACAAGTGCGCCATCGCGCCGCTGAGGTCGAACTGCGAATCCAGCCCTTCGAAACGCCGGTCCTTCCAGCCGGCGATGAGCATGTCGGCCATGCCGCCCACGCGGTCATCGGATGCCTCGAGCTGCTCGATCCGCGCGTACAGCGCATCCGCGGCGGCCGCATCGGTGAGCGCAAGACCCTCCGCCTGCGCGCGGAGCTCGACGAGTTCGTAGGCGTCGGCCATCAACAGGGTGCCGACGCTCGCCTCTTCGCATCGACGCTGCAGTTCGTCCACCCGATCGGCGCTCGCCCACAGCGCGACCGTATCGAGCTGAGCACCGAGCCCCGGGGCGTCGACGATGATCCCGTGCGCTCGGCGGATCGATCCCTGGGTGTCGGCGAGGCGCTCTGCAACGACCGCGATACGCACCCCGACGTCGCGCAGCACCTCTGTGTCGACGGAGATCGCTCCGCCGTGCGTGATGTCCAGGTCATCGCTCATGCGAACCCGACCCTCTCCAATTCCCGCGCCCGTTCGGACAGGCTCGCGATCTGCGCGGACGCACGCGACCGGAGATCGGAGAGCAGCGCGTGCAGTGCGCGCACGCCGTCGGACTGCCAGTCGCTGTCCGCGACCAGTGCCACGAGGGTGGCTGCGGCTTCGTCGAGAGCGGCGATCGCCGACTCGATCTCACGCCGGGCCGCGAACCAGGCCCACAGGGCTTCCGAAGACCCGGCCCCGGCGATTGCGAATGAGTACATGCGCCCAGCATCCTTGTTCGCCACCGTGACCGACCTCCCGCTCCGCACGACCGGTGCAGAGTCCGCGGGGAATCGGTTCGGTGCAGAACGAGTGCACGCAGTCGACTGTGCAGAAGCGCCACCGGCGGGCACAATGGACTCTGTGACATCCCCGGATCCCTTTCGCGTGATCTTCGTCTGCACGGGGAACATCTGCCGCTCGCCGATGGCAGAGGTCGTGTTCCGCGATCTGGCAGAACGACAGGGCCTGGGCTCACGGATCGTGTCCCGCAGCGCCAGCACCGGCGATTGGCACCTCGGCGAACGCGCAGACCACCGGACGATCGACTCCCTCGCCCGGCGCGGCTACGACGGGTCGCAGCACCGGGCGCGGCAGTTCACCAGCGCATCCTTCGCCGACAACGACCTGATCGTCGCCCTCGACCGCACGCACGAGCGCGTCCTCCGCGAGTGGGCGAACAACGAGGACCAGGAGGGCAAGGTCACCCTGCTGCTCTCCTTCGACGCGAACGCCGACGGCCTCGACGTCCCCGACCCGTACTACGCGGGCGCGGATATGTTCGATTCCGTCCTCGGTATGATTGAGACCGCGACCAGGGGCCTCTTTCTTCAGCTCGAACCCGCCCTGCGTCTCCCCCGCACGCCCCGCGTTTGACGGGCCCGATCAGGAGGACTCCCCTGACTTTCCAGCCTTCGCTTCCGCCGCAGCCCCTGAGCCCGCTCGACGGACGCTACCGCGCCGCCGTCGCCGGTCTCGCCGACTTCCTCTCCGAAGCGGGCCTCAACCGCGCCAGGGTCGAGGTCGAGGTCGAGTGGCTGATCGCCCTCACCGACCGCTCGCTGTTCGAGACCTCGCCGCTGCCGGATGCCGACAAGGAGCGCCTGCGCGCCCTCTACCGTGACTTCGGGCAGACCGAGATCGACTGGCTCGCCGAGAAGGAAGCCGTCACCCGCCACGATGTGAAGGCCATCGAGTATCTCGTGCGCGACCGGCTGTCGACGCTGGGCCTCGACTCGATCTCCGAGCTCACCCACTTCGCCTGCACCAGCGAAGACATCAACTCCGTCTCCTACGCGCTCACCGTGAAGCGCGCGGTCGAGAACGTCTGGCTGCCCGCCCTGGACTCGGTGATCGCCAAGCTCCGCGAGCTGTCGGTGGAGCACGCGGATGCCGCCATGCTGTCCCGCACGCACGGCCAGCCGGCGACCCCGTCGACGATGGGCAAGGAGATCGCCGTCTTCGCGTGGCGTCTCGAGCGGGTGCGCGCGCAGATCGCGGCATCCGACTACCTGGCGAAGTTCTCCGGCGCGACCGGCACCTGGTCGGCGCACCTCGCCGCCGACCCGTCCGTCGACTGGCCCGAGGTCGCCCGCGAGTACGTGGAGGGGCTGGGGCTCGGCTTCAACGTCCTCACCACGCAGATCGAGTCGCACGACTGGCAGGTCGAGCTCTACGACCGGGTGCGTCACGCCGGCGGCATCCTGCACAACCTCGCCACCGATATCTGGACGTACATCTCGCTCGGATACTTCGCGCAGATCCCGGTCGCCGGAGCCACCGGCTCGTCGACGATGCCGCACAAGATCAACCCGATCCGCTTCGAGAACGCCGAGGCGAACCTCGAGCTGTCGGCGGCCCTGCTCGGCTCGCTGTCGCAGACGCTCGTCACCAGCCGCCTGCAGCGGGACCTCACCGACTCGACGACGCAGCGCAACATCGGCGTCGCTTTCGGGCACTCGCTGCTCGCTCTCGACAATCTGCGCCGCGGCCTGAACGAGATCTCACTGGCGCGCGATGTGCTGCTCGCCGACCTCGACGTGAACTGGGAAGTGCTCGCCGAGGCGATCCAGACCGTCATCCGTGCCGAGGTCGTCGCCGGCCGCTCCACGATCAGCGACCCGTACGCGCTGCTGAAGGAGCTCACCCGCGGTCACCGCGTCGGCGGGCCGGAGCTGGCGGAGTTCGTCGAGGGCCTCGAGATCGGCGATGCGGCGAAGCAGCGTCTGCTCGCCCTCACCCCCGCGACCTACATCGGTATCGCGGAGCGTCTCGCGCAGTAGGTTTCCGCTCTGCGGGACGGATCACGCCGGTTCAGGCACGCTTGAACCGGCGTGATCCATCTCCATCGCCGGTGGGTGGTCGGAAAAGCATCCGAATCGACCTCCGCCCGTGCGTTCTCGACCTCGCAGGCCGACGCGCAGGCGCTGCTGCGGCGTCGCGGAAGACTACGCGCGCGGAGCGCCCCCGGGATTCACGTCATCCGCGTCATCGGCCGGCTCCTTGTCGAAGAGCACCGGGCGATCGACCCTCTTGGTGACGTCGGCGGGATCCACGGCGAGGATCAGCATGGCCAGGATCAGCAGGGTGGCGATGAACGCGCCACCGCCGACGACGAGTCCCAGCGCGATGGGCGTCAGCCCCTCATAGGTGCCGGCGGCGATCGCCGCATTCACCCGCGCGGTGAAGGCACCGGTCGAAACCAGCGTCACGACCATAGCGAAGACACCGCAGACGAGCGCGATGCCGAGAAGGTGCAGCGGTCGCAGGATGTCCCGACGGGTCGGTTTCTCGTCGCTCATCGCTCTCCTCCACGGTCCGCCGCTTCCGGGGCCGCGCTCTGGTCGGGTTCGGTGATTCCGGCATCCTCTGCTGCTGCCTTGGCTCGGGGCGTGAGCCCGGCGATGCCGAGGAACACCGCGACGATCGCCGCATAGGCGCCGAACATCCCGACGCCGAGGATGATCCCGGTGAGTTCGAATGTGCCGGCGCTCTCGATCGAGTACTCCTGCACGAGGCCGGCCGGGATCAGCAGGAGCAGGATGCCGAGCAGGACGCCGAAGGCGCCGACCGTGATGGCGTCACGGGCAGTCGGGTCGTCGGAGCGGCGGGCACGAATGCCGGCGAACAGCTCGACACCACCGGAGATCAGCGCCCATGCGCAGACGACACCGAAGAACAGATCGTCATTGCGCCACAGTGGGATTCCGCTGACCATTCCGGCCGCGAAACCGAGTGCCGCCAGCAGCAGGTACGACCAGCGGGAACCCGCAGGAAGGACGAGCCAGGCGGCGAGCACGAGGACGAACGCGCTGACGAAGACGAAGCCGCTGAAGACCGACAGCCCGACGGCCGCCGAGTGGTCCGGCGAGAAGGTGATCATCACGGCCGCAGCCGCCGCGAACAGTGCACGAATCAGCTGTACGTTGCGTACCGTGAACGTGCGAGCAGGGGCAGACATGACGATCCAGAGTCCTCCGGGGTGTTCCTCCCAGTCTACGCGGGCGTTCGCCGCCGGATCGCCGTGCCCGGGGCGCCCACGCGGCGACACGCAGACTCGAGGCGGCACATGATGAGGCCCGGCGGGTCTCCCCAGAATCGCCGCCGGGCCTCATTCAGTTTCGCAGCGTGGGTGTCCGCTGCGTCAGGCTGAATCCCTGCGCAGGGTCGGGCCCCTACCTACGTCGGATACCGCCTGTTGACCCCACATCAGCGCCTCCTCCCCTTGAGACGCCCGTACGGTCGTATGCTCACTGTAAACGGGAGTTCTTCACATACCGGAGGGGGTCTGTGATGAAGATCGAAGAGGATCAGCACGACCCGGAATCGGCGCAGATCGCACCGGCGCTGCGCGACGCCATCAACGCCCGCAGAGTCACGCTGGCCTGGCTGCACGAGCGGCTCAGAGAACGTGGCAACACCGTCTCGATGGCAACGCTGAGCTATTGGCGTTCCGGCGCCCGGCGCCCGGAAGGCGCGCAGTCCGTGGCCGCGCTGACCGACATCGAGTCACTGCTCGACCTCGAAGTCGGCGCGCTCACCCGTCTGCTCGGACGCAGCCACCGGACGGGTCCGGTGGGATCTGCCCACTTTCCGCTGGATGCCAACGACATCGAACGAGCGGTGACGGATGCGTACGCCGCGCTCGGGGTCCCTTACCCGAGCACATCTCGCGAAGTCACCACCCATTCCGTCACCGATGTGGGACCCGACGGGAACGTCGCGCTGTGCAGCATCCGGAGCATCGTGCAGGCGACCACCGGCACCGTCGATGCGATCCCCTTTCTGGAGATGACGCCGGGCATCGACGCGCCGGCTCCGACCTTCACCGCTGTGGCGGGTGGGCGCCTCAACGCGCTCTACTCGCACCCGAACGGCGAGGTGCACGGCGGGCGCTTCGACCTGGACGCGCCGCTCACGGCGCCCGACACCACGATGGTCGAGTGGTCGATCTCCTATCCGCAGGGTTATCCGCCGACCCGCGAGTCCGGCTACGCCGTCAGCAGGCAGTGCCGCGAGCTTGTGCTGTGGATCCGGTTCCACCCTGATGCGCTGCCCGACTGGTGCGAGGAACGAGTGGAGACGCCGGAAGGGTCGGTCATCACTCCGGTGTCCGTGAAGCACGGGCGCGCGGTTCATCTGGTGCATCGCGCGTTCGGACCGGGAGCGGTAGAGCTGCGCTGGGGGTACGGCCCGCGGGAATGAGCCCGGCCGCTCAGCCCGGTTCCGACCCGATCGCGACGGGGCGACCAGACGTGTTCGACCACTGACTCCACGAGCCGGGGAACACCTTCGCATCGACACCGGCCTCGGCGAGGACCATTGCCGTGTGCGCGGCAGTGACGCCGGAACCGCAGTAGGCGGCCACCGGGGTGCCGGCAGTCACGCCGAGCTCTGCGATGGTCGCACGGATGCTGTCGGGGTCGAGGATCGTGCCATCGGCATCCAGATGACGCAGCGTCGGCAGGTTCAGCGCGCCCGGGATGTGTCCGGCGACCGGGTCGAGCGGCTCGGTCTCACCGCGGTAGCGTTCCGGGGCGCGCACGTCGAGGAGCACGCCGGATGCCGGGAACGCGGCGGCCTCATCGATCGAGAGCGCGTCCGCGCCGATCTCGTCGAGGACGACGTCTCCGAGGGCTGGGGTCACATCGTCTGTGGTGAGTCCGTGCCCCGCCGCCGTCCAGGCACCGAGGCCGCCGTCGAGCACCCGCACATCGACCCCGGCCTGACGGAGCAGCCACCACGCGCGGGCCGCGGAGATTCCCTTCGCATCGTCGTACGCGACGACGACATCGCCTTCGCGGACGCCCCAGCGGCGTGCCGCCTCCTGCAACGTCGCGGTCGACGGCAGCGGATGCCGCCCCTCGTCCGCCCGGCCGTGTGTGGAGAGCTCGGTGTCGAGGGGAACATAGACCGCACCGGGAATATGCCCGGCGAGATAGTCGGCGCGGCCGTCCGGCCGATCCAACCGCCAGCGCACATCGATCAGGCGCACCGGGGCGCCCTGGGCGAGCAGAGCAGTCAGCTCATCGACACTCAGGAAGTTCCTCATGGTGCGAGGCTACCGGCGGTGGCGGTGCTCACGATCCGCCGGGCCGCCTCAAGCACGGTCATGCCTCGAGCGTCGGGATACGCCCCGTCGGCGAGGATCGCCCGAAGGCCGACGCCCTCCGCGCCCTGAACGTCTGCGAGCGGATTGTCCCCGACCATCCAGGCGTCTGCTCCGGCATCCGCGACGACCCGAGCATGCTGGAAGATCTTCGGGTTCGGTTTCTCCGCGCCGACTGCAGCGCTGGTGACCGTACGCTCGACCCATCTGCTCAGCCCGAGCGCAGCCACGAGCTCGGGGAGTTCGGGGCCGTGATTGCTGAGGATGACATTGTCGTATCCCGCGCTTCGTGTGAGCTGCAGCGCGTGCTCGGCCCCGTCGACCACCGCCCAGGCGTCGAGCCGATAGAACTCGGCGGCAACGAGCGCGGCCGCGCTCTCGGCCACATCCCGACTCGCCCCGACGCCCGTGAACGCGCCGACGAAGACCGGGCGCATCCGTTCCCACCAGCGTGCAGAGGTGAGCGGCTCGATCACGATATCCGGAGCGTGCCAGGGAAAGCCGCCGGTGAGGAACGGGCGGATCTCTTCGCGCGTGGCCGTCGGGCGCGCGACGCGCGACCACGCGTCGATCAGCGCACCGGCGAACAGTCCGTCCCGCCGCGCCAAGGTGCCGTCGAAGTCCCAGAACACCACCCGCCGCGCCATTCGTTCAGCATAGAAGCGGGAGTGGGCTGGGCCGACACGGCGATGCGGCGAGCATCCGCAGTTCACACCGTGAGCAGCACCTTCGTGGCTCGACGCTCGTCCATGGCCCGATAACCCTCGGCTGCGTCCTCGAGCGGCAGCGTCAGGTCGAACACCGTGCCAGGGTCGATCTTCCGATCCCAGATGAGCTGAATGAGTTCCGGCAGGAATCGCCGCACCGGCGCGGGACCACCATGCAGGTGCACGCCGGAGAAGAAAAGCTCCTCGCCCGGCAGCGCGACCTCGTGCGCGACGCCCACGTATCCGACATGTCCGCCGGCGCGGGTCGAACGGATGGCCTGCATCATCGACTCCTGCGTACCGACGGCCTCTATCACCGAGTGGGCGCCTAGCCCGTTCGTGAGCTCTTTGATCCTCGCGACGCCCTCGTCTCCGCGCTCTTCGACGATGTCCGTGGCCCCGAACGTCCGCGCCAGCTCCTGGCGGTCGGCGTGACGGCTCATGGCGATGATGCGCTCGGCGCCGAGCTGTTTGGCCGCGAGGACGCCGAGCAGGCCGACCGCTCCGTCACCCACGACGGCGACGGTCTTGCCGGGACCGGCCTCGGCCGCGACGGCGGCGAACCAGCCGGTGCCGAGCACATCGGATGCCGCGAGCAGCGCCGGGATCAGATCCGCATCGGGCTGACCGGGCGTCGCGACGAGCGTGCCGTCGGCGTGCGGAACGAGGGTGTACTCGGCCTGCGTCCCGTACTTGCCCATCGGCACGACATGTACGCAACGGGACTGGTAGCCCGCCTGGCAGATCTCACACGTGTTGTCGGATGCCATGAACGACCCCACGACGAAATCGCCGACCTTCACGTTCTTCACCTCCGCGCCGACCTCCTCGACGACTCCGACGTACTCGTGCCCCATCGGCGTCGCGTCGACGGCGTCAGCACCGCGGTAGGGCCAGAGGTCGGACCCGCAGATGCAGGTTGCGGCGATCTTGATGACGGCATCCGTCGGCCTGGTGATCTTCGGCTTCTCGCGTTCTTCAACCCGGACATCACCGGGTCCGTGCATGACTACTCCGCGCATGTGTGCTCCTTCTGTTGTTCTTGTTCGATCGTCGGGTCGGTGCTCGCCGAGATCGTCATCTTCAGTGTGGGTGCGCCCTGGCCGAGAAGGGAGGGCCTGTCGGAACCCCTGTCCGGCCGGGCTTCAGTCTCCGCAGACCCTGGTACCGGCAGAACCTCCCTTCTTACGTCGCAACGGCGTAGCGTCGGGGCATGGACACCCGTAGCGAGGTGCGTGAATTCCTCTCCACGAGGCGCGCACGCCTCACCCCCGATCAGGCCGGACTTCCCGCGTACGGCGGCAACCGCCGCGTACCGGGCCTGCGCCGCGAAGAAGTCTCACTGCTCGCCGGGGTCAGCGTGGACTACTACACCCGCCTCGAGCGCGGCGATCTCTCCGGAGTGTCCGACAGCGTGCTGGAGGCCCTCGCCAGAGCTCTGCAGCTCGACGACGCCGAGACGGCGCACCTGTTCGATCTCTCCCGCGCCGCGAACGCCTCGCCGATCGCACGGAAGCCGCGGAAGAAGGCTCAGTCGATCCGCCCCAGCATCCAGCGACTGCTGGACGCGATGACCGGCGCTCCTGCGCTGGTGCGCAACAACTACTTCGAGTATCTCGGCGCGAATACTCTCGGCCGCGCGCTGTACGCCCCGGTTTTCACCGAGCCGGTGCCGAACAGTGCGCGTTTCGCCTTTTTGAATCCGGCCTCGCAAGACTTCTACGTCGACTGGGAGCAGGTCACCCAGGACCTCGTCGCGGCGATGCGCGGCGAAGCCGGGCGCAACCCCTACGACCGGAAGTTCAGCGACCTCGTCGGAGAGCTCTCGACGCGCAGCGAGCGATTCCGGACGCTGTGGGCCGCGCACAATGTGCGCTATCACCGCAGCGGGGTGAAGCGGCTCCGGCATCCGATCGTCGGTGAACTCGAGATCGTGTACGAGGCGTTCGAGCTCCCCGCCGACCCGGGCTTGCACCTGTCGACGTACACGGCCGAGCCGGGAACGCCCTCGGAGGAGAAGCTGAAGATGCTCGCCAGCTGGGCGGCAACGGATGCCGACCAGGCATCGACGAAGACCGAAGCCTGAGGCTGTTCGTCTGGCTGGTGCGCGCCGCTGATCGGTCCACAATTCAGGAATCTTTGGGGCGGAGCTTCCGACGGCCCCCGGAATTCCACGGGTCTCCGGCCGGGACGACAGCAGTACCGGGAAGAATCTCCTGAGTTGTGAACGCGAGACGCCGGCGTTCTGCTCTGAGCAGAACCACTGGAGCCGACGGCGGGCGCGGCGTTACCGTGAGGCATGGCCGAGCTCCTGCATCTCCCGCGCAATCCCCGCCCGAAGGCGACCGATCCCGAGCCGCTCTGGCGCCAACTGCTCGGCGACCAGCTGCGCCGCCGTCGCCACGACCGGGAAGAGACCCTCACCGAGACCGCCGAGAAGGCCGGCGTCTCGCCGCAGTACCTCTCCGAGGTCGAGCGCGGGCTGAAGGAGCCGTCGAGCGAGATGATCGCCGCGATCAGCGGGGCGCTGGAGACCTCGCTCATCGAGCTGACCAGTGCGGTGGCCGACGAGCTGCGCTCGACGACGGCATCCGTCGCCGTCTCCGCCGGCCGCGCGGCTTTCGCCCTCGCCGCCTGACGTTACTGCGGGGCCCCTGGCCCCGCATCCGCTCGCCGCCGTGCGACTTGCAGGACCGATGCAGCTGGGCCAGCCCGAATCAGGGGTTTTCGTCCTGCATCCGTGATCCGGTCATGCAGATGGCACCGCTGCCGCACGGTTCAGGCCACGGTCCGCTCCCCCAGCACGCTGTCGATCAGTCCGTAGTCGAGGGCCGCGGCTGCGGCGAACACCCGGTCGCGATCGGTGTCGGCGCGCAATTCTGCGAGCGAGCGACCACTGTGCCTGGCCAGGATCTCCTCCATATCGGCGCGCACCCGCACCACCTCGTCGGCCGCGAGGATGAGGTCGGGGATCGCGCCCCGCGACTGACCGGCCGGCTGGTGCAGCACGATCCTGGCGTGGGCGAGAGCCGCACGTTGACCGGGCGCGCCCGACGCCACGAGCAGCGCCGCCGGCCCGATCGCCTGCCCCACGCACGTCGTCGCGATCGCCGGGCGGATGTGCTGCATCGTGTCGTAGATCGCGAGAGCCGCGCCGGGATCGCCGCCCTCGCTGTTGATGTAGAACTGGATGCCGGACTCGGGACTGTCGGCATCGAGGTGCAGCAGTTGGGCGATCAGCGCGTTCGCGACCCCGGCGTCGATGCCGGTGCCGAGATAGATGACCCGCTCGGCGAGGAGGTGCGAGTACACGTCCATGATGCGCTCACCACGCGGATGCTGCGCGATGACGTTCGGAATCGTGTAGCTGCTCATGACTTCGCTCCTTTCGGGGCGGATGCCGCGGCATCCGTTCCCAGTCCGACCCGCGCGCGTCGGCGCGGCATGACGTCTCCGATCGACGTGACGATCTCGTCGATGAAGCCGTACTCCTGCGCCTGGCTGGCGGTGTACCAGCGGTCGTGCAGGGAGTCCTCGAAGATGCGCTCGAGCGGCTGACCCGTGTCGCCGGCGATCAGGCCGAGGACGGTGTCGCGCATGTGCCGCAGATCGTCGGCCTGCGCCTCGATCTCGACCGCGGAGCCGCCGATGCCCGCCGATCCCTGGTGCATGAGGATCCGTGCGTGCGGCAGCGCCCGCCGCTTGCCCGGGGTTCCCGCCGAGAGCAGGAACTGCCCCGCGCTGCAGGCGAGGCCGAGGGCGAGGGTGGCGACGTCGTTGGGGATGAGCCGCATGATGTCGCGGATCGCGAGCATCGACGGCACGGAGCCGCCGGGCGAGTGGATCCAGAGGGCGATGTCGGTGACGGCATCCTCTGCGGCGAGCGCGAGCAACTGCGTCATCAGCAGCGTGCCGTTGTCGTCGTCGAGCACGCCGTCGAGCACGAGCACGCGTTCGTGGAACAGGGCGCGGCGCGCTTCGGGGCCGAACTGCGGGATGGGATTCTCTTCGCTCATGCCCCCATCGTGCGTGCCCGTGCCGAGGCGCGGGGCGGAATCTGCTCTGAGCTGTTCTGCCCTGAGCAGTCCGACCCCGAGCAGGGCAACCACTGGTATCTTTTCGGTGTGCCTAAAAATTTGGTCCGTCGTGTGTCTGCCGTCGTCGCTGCGTTGGGCGCTCTCGGCCTGACGGGCTGCGGAACCAGCCAACCCGACGAAGGTGATGGGCGGCCTGTCGTCCTGACGACGTTCACCGTGCTCGCCGACATCGCCGAGAACGTCGCCGGTGATCACCTGGTCGTGGAGTCGATCACCAAGCCGGGCGCGGAGATCCACGGATACGAGCCGACGCCCGGCGATATCCGCAAGGCCACCGACGCAGACCTGATCCTCGACAACGGGCTGAACCTCGAGGTGTGGTTCGGCCAGTTCGTCGAGTCCGTCGACGTGCCGCACGTCGTCGTGTCGGACGGTGTCGACGTGATCGACATCGCCGAGGACACCTACGAAGGAAAGCCCAACCCGCACGCGTGGATGAGCCCCGTGAATGTGCAGCTCTACGCCGACAACATGGCCGAGGCGTTCAGCGAACTCGATCCAGCGCACGCCGAGGACTTCGCCGCCAACGCCGAGACGTACAAGGCACAGGTGCAGGAGGTTCAAGACCAGCTGGTCAGTGAGCTCTCGGCGCTCCCGGAGAAAGAGCGCGCGCTGGTGACCTGCGAGGGGGCATTCTCCTACCTCGCCCGCGATGCCGGACTGACCGAGGCGTACATCTGGGCGGTGAACGCCGAGCAGCAGGCGACGCCGCAGCAGATCGCCGGAACGATCGAGTTCGTGAAGAAGAACGACGTCCCCGCGGTGTTCTGCGAGTCCACGGTGTCCGACAAGCCGATGCGACAGGTGGTCGAAGCCACCGGCGCCGAATTCGGCGGCACGCTCTACGTCGATTCGCTCTCCGAGCCGGACGGCCCGGTTCCGACCTACCTCGATCTGATCCGGCACGACGCGAAGACCATCATCGACGCCCTGACGGGACGCACCCCATGACCGCGGCGATCGAGGTGCGCGGCACGACCGTCCGCTACGGCGATGTCCTCGCCCTCGACGACGTATCACTGACGGTCGAGGCCGGACGCGTCACCGGTCTCATCGGCATGAACGGATCGGGCAAGTCCACCCTCTTCAAGACGATCGTCGGCATGGTCCGCCCCAGCAGCGGCAGCGTCCTTCTCGACGGGGTCGACGCCGCCGCCGCACGCCGGCGGGGACTGATCGGATACGTGCCGCAGAGCGAAGACGTCGACTGGGCCTTCCCCGTCTCCGTCCGCGACGTGGTGATGATGGGACGGTACGGGCGCCAGGGATTCACCCGCCGAACGAGGCCGGCAGACCGCGTCGCGGTGGATGAGGCGCTCGAGCGGGTCGAGTTGACGGCGTTAGCGGATCGCCAGATCGGTCAGCTCTCCGGCGGGCAGCGCAAGCGCGCGTTCGTCGCCCGCGGCATCGCCCAGGGGGCGGACATCCTGCTGCTCGACGAACCGTTCGCCGGCGTCGACAAGAGATCGGAGGCGACGATCGTGCGACTTCTGCGCGAGCTCGCCGCTTCCGGGCAGACGGTCTTCGTCTCGACGCACGACCTGCACGCGCTTCCGTCTCTCGCCGATGAGGCGGTACTGCTGCTGCATCGCGTGATCATGCACGGCCCCGTCGAGGAGGCCCTTCGGCCCGCGAATCTCGCGCGCGCCTTCGGGCTCGAGGACCCCGCGCCCGAGGAGGGTTCCGCATGAGCATCCTCGATCTCATCTTCGAACCACTGCAGTACGACTTCATGGTGCGCGCCCTGGCCACCACGGTGATCGCCGCCATCGTGTGCGCGCTCCTCTCGTGCTGGCTGGTTCTCGTCGGGTGGTCGCTGATGGGCGACGCCGTCTCGCACTCGGTGCTGCCCGGCGTCGTGCTCGCCTACATCTTCGGCGCTCCCTTCGCGCTCGGCGCCCTCGTCTTCGGGTTCCTCGCGGTCGCCCTGATCGGGCTCATCCGCGGCACGAGCAGGATCAAGGAGGATGCCGCGATCGGCATCGTCTTCACGACCCTGTTCGCCCTGGGGCTGGTCCTGATCTCGGTCACGCCGAGTCAGACCGATCTGAACCACATCATCTTCGGGAACATCCTCGGCGTCTCGGTCTCGGACCTCGTGCAGATCAGCATCCTGGCGGCGATCGCGTTCACCGTGCTCATCGTGAAGCGACGCGACCTGACGCTCTACGCGTTCGACCCCACGCACGCGTTCGCAATCGGTCTCTCCCCGCGCATGCTCGGCGCCCTCCTCCTCGGCGTCCTGGCGCTCACCGCCGTCGTCGCTCTGCAGGTCGTCGGCGTGGTGCTGGTCGTGGCGATGCTCATCATCCCCGGAGCGACGGCATATCTGCTCACCGACAGGTTCGGGCGGATGCTGGTGATCGCGCCGATCATGTCGGCGGTGTCCAGCGTCATCGGCATCTACCTCAGCTACTGGATCGATGCCGCCTCCGGCGGGCTCGTCGTCGTCGTGCAGGGTGTCGTGTTCGGCCTCGTCTACTTGTTCAGTCCGCGGCAGGGCGTGATCGGGAAGCGCCTGGTGCGCGCGCGTCGGAGCTGAGACCGCACTGCCGTCCCGAGAAGGTTCGGAACGGCAGTGCGGCTGGCAGGAACCCGGATTCTCCGGGTGCCGTCACGCCGTTGCGAGACGGTTGCGGTGACTGACGCGGTGCCCGATCCAGAATCCGAGCGCGATGAGTCCGACGAGTCCGATCCCGAGCGCCCAGGGGAGAACCGTCGGGGCGGCACCAGCGGTCGCCGTGGCGAGTGTTCCGGTTCCTTCGGCGATCAGACCGTTGCCCTCGGCGAGGCCGGTCGCACCGGTGGCGAGCTTGTCGCCCCCGGCAGCCAGGGTGTCGGTTCCCTTCGCGACCGTCGTCGCACCCTCGGACAGCGCATCGAGGCCGGACACGAGACCGGCTGCGCCGGAGTGCAGCGTCGCAGTGCCCTCTGCGAGGGACGCCGCACCGTCGTTGAGTCGGCTTGCACCGGAACTGAGGTTCGCGGTGCCATCGTGCAACGAGATCGCGCCGGTCGAGAGCGTCTCCAAGCCAGCGGCAAGCGAGGAGGCACCGCCCGCCAGTCCCGCGGTGCCATCCTTCAGCGGCTGCAATCCGGATGCGAGCGTGGACGCGCCGGCGGAGAGCTTCGATGTGCCGTCCTTCAGCGCTTGCGCACCCTTCACGAGCGCCGGCGCCGCTGCCGGATCGACGAGGGCCACCGTGCCGGGCCATCCCTTTGTCGGGTCGCCCGCGACGATCGCGTTCACGCCACCCACCAGCTGCTGCGCGCCCTGCGAGGCCGCGATCACGCCCTGAGCGAGCACGGGTGCTGTCGCGGCCGGTGCCGCCAGCGCGTCGACCTGCTGGTCGACACCGGCAGCGAGCCTGGCGAGCTCCTGAAGCTGGGCGTTGCTCGGATCGGCCGCAGCGAGCGCGGCGATCGAATCCGCGAGCGTCTGCGCATTTCCCGGCGCCGTTGCGGCGACGTTCGAGAGCGCGACCCTGGTCTCTTCTGCGGCGAGCCCCTGGAGTTGCGGCGTCACCTTCGACGACAGCGCGGTGCTGAACTCCGACGCCTTGGCGAGGACGCCGGACGAGTACTGGTGAGCCCCGGCGACACCGGCAGCGAGCCTGGTCGCGCCGTCGAGCACTGACTGCGCCCCGGCGTCTGCGGTGATCATGCCCGTTGACAACTGCTGCGCGCCCGAGAGCGCCGTGGCTGCACCGGCATCTGCTCGGGCCATGCCCGATGACAGCTGCTGCGCACCCGACAGGGCAGACTGCGCGCCGGCGCTGAGCCGCCCCGCCCCGGCGAGGGCGTTCGATGCGCCGATCGAGAGAGTGTCCGCCCCCGCAGCAAGGTTCACCGCCCCGGCCGCGGCGTTCGCCGCGCCTGCGCTGAGCTTCTCCGATCCGACGTGGGCGTTGGTCGCCCCCGTCGAGAGCTTCTCGGTGCCCTCGGCGAGGTCGCCCGCACCGTCGGCGAGGTCGTCGGCACCGGCCGCGAGCTGGGCGGAGCCCTCCTGCGCCGAGGTCGTGCCATCGGCGAGTTCGGCAGCGCCGGCGGCGATCCGGCCGGTGGTGGCGAAATAGAGGATCACCATTGCAGCCAGCAGCAGGCTGAGCACGATCACGGTGATGCGCATGCCGAGGCCGTGCGCGTGGGGTCTTGTACTCGTCATTGAGGACTCCAGGGGTCAGTGGCGTCGTTGCCACCGGCGAGCGTATGGGCCGTCCTCCTGGTTGTGAGAACCTTGCCCGTCGGCATCAAGTTTCACCGCACCTGGAACTGAGTTTCTTGTCTGGAGTGCACAAACGCCGCGGAATGCGGCCCGGCTCAGCGAATGGGGTGCAGGGCCTCCGTGAGGACGGATGCGGCAGCATCCTGCCCCGCCGGCGCCGCCTCGAACGCCTGGCGCAGATCGGCGATCAGATCGTCGACATTCTCCAGACCGATCGAGAGGCGGAGCACGTCGGCGGCCGGCCGAGCCTCGGGGGGAACCGGGCGGTGTGTGAGGGCGGCAGGATGCTGGATCAGCGAGTCGACCCCGCCGAGCGAGACAGCGTGGGTGAACAGTCCCACCGCCGATGCGATGGAACTCGCCGCCGCGTAACCGCCACTGAGACGCATCGCGATCATCGCTCCGGTGCCGCGCATCTGCCGGGCGACGATTCCGTGCGGGTCGCCGTCGAGGCCCGGGTAGTACACCTCGGCGACCTCGGGACGGTCGATCAGCCACTGCACGATCTGCCGTGCGTTCTCCTGCTGCTGGCGCATCCGCACCGGGAGCGTGGTCAGTCCGCGGTGCAGCAGGTACGCACCGAGCGGATGCAGCAGCCCACCCGTGACGGCGCGCACGCGACGCAGCGCCTCGGCCGTCTCCTCACTGCAAGCCACGACGCCGGCGATGACGTCACCGTGCCCGCCGAGGTACTTCGTCGCGCTGTGCAGCGACATCGCCGCACCCAGGTCGATCGGATTCTGCAGGACCGGCGTCGCGAAGGTGTTGTCGACGACCACAGGCACGCCTCCCGCCTGCCGGACGATCTCGGAGATGTCGGTGAGCTCGAGGGTGGGGTTGGCCGGCGTCTCCACGACGACGAGACCGGTGTCCGGGCGGACGGATGCCGCAACTTCGTCCGGGTGACAGTACGTGGTCTCGACGCCGAGCAATCCAGAGCCGAGGAGGTGGTCGGTGCCGCCGTAGAGCGGGCGCACCGCGACGACGTGAGGCTTGCCCGCCGCCGCGCAGTGGGCGAGGATCACCGCGGTCATCGAGGCCATGCCGGAGGAGAACGCGACGGCCGCCTCGGCGTGCTCGAGTTCCGCGAGCGCCTCCTCGAAGCGGGCGACTGTGGGGTTCCACAACCTGGCGTAGACCATGCTGCCGTCGGCGGGTGGTCGGCCGCCGGTCGCCATCGCCTCATAGGAGTCGCCGCCGCGCTCGATGTCCGGAAGCGGGTTCGTCGTGGAGAGGTCGATCGGCAGCGCGTGCACGCCGAGTCCCTCGAGGTCGGAACGGCCGCTGTGGACGGCGACGGTGTCAGGATGCAGCGGTGCGGTCATCCCTCCACATTGCCGGAAACACAATGCCAGTGGTAAGAATCGACAGAGTCCGCTGGAATCAGGGCGATTGCCGCTATTCTGTGCAACATCTGCGGTATCGAGGAGGCGTGAGTTGATGAAAGCACAAGAAGGCGCGAGCCCTCTCGACGAGATCGACCTGGAGCTGCTCGCCGTCCTCACCCGCGATGCCGACATCACGAACAAGGCACTGGCCACCCGGCTCGGACTCGCCGAATCCACGTGTGCGCACCGGGTGCGTGCGCTGCGCACTCGCGGGATCATCCGCGACACCCGCATCCGCGTCGACGAAGCCGCGCTGGGATTCCCGCTGCAGGCGATCATCAAGGTGCGGCTGGCGAATCACACCGGACCGAAGGTCATCGCTCTGTTCGATGCCCTCGTCGGCATCCCGCGGGTCCTCCAGGTGTTCCATGTCGCGGGGGTCGACGATTTCCTGGTGCACGTGGCGGTGCAGGACGCCACGGCGCTGCGCGACATCGTGCTCGAGCACATCACGATCCACCCGGTCGTGCGCGGCACCGAGACCCAGCTCGTGTTCGAGCTGCGCGACGGCAGCGGGCTGCTGCCGCGGTGACCTGCGGCGCCCTACGCCGCGTGAGCGGACTTCTGGACCGCGAGCGTTCCGGTCACCGGTGCCACGGTGCGGGTCGCGGCGCGAGCAGCCTTGGGCGCCACCACCGGCGTCGCGGCACTGCCGGTCGCTGGGGCCTGCGCCGTATTCACGATCGCACGCACGACGGCGCCGATCACGAGCATCCCGATCAGCGCTGCTGCGGACACCTGCAGTGGCATCCACTGACTTCCGAAGGAGGCCGAAGCGCTCACGATCGCGCACGGGATCCACAGCCCGACCGCTCCTCCGCACAGGCCTGCCGCCCCGCGCATGATCGCGATACCGGCGACGATCGCGCAGATCACGGCGAGTGCCGCCCCCACGATTCCGATCGGCACCATGATCGCCGAAAGTCCGTTAGCCACGCTCAGCGTTGTTGTCATGATGACCCCCCGGTCTGCGGAACTTCCGCACCATTCGACACTATGAAATGTACGTGACGAAGACATCCACCTCAAGGCCGATCAGGGTCATCCCGTAGGAGGACATTCCGGATCGGAGTGCGGGTCAGCGTCGCTTCAGGAGACGGCGGCGCGAAGGTCGCACGATCGGCACCGGCTGCGTGAAGACGGCATCGACGACCATCGACCCGTCTGTCGGGCCGACGATCGCGATCGCCGACGTCGCCGTCGGCTCGGCCGGTGACACGGGCATCCGTCCGAGTGCGCGGTGCGCGCTCACGTACGCCGGCACGAGCATCAGGATCGCCCCGACCCAGGCCAGCGGGTTGCTCAGGGCGACGCCGGTGAATCCGATGATCGCGCCCAGCACCACCGCTGCGCCCACCCGCATCACCAGTTCGATCACACCGGTCACCGTCGGAACGAGGGTGTGGCCGAGGCCCTGCAGCGCGCCGCGGAGCACGAACAGTACGCCGAGCGCCCAGTAGCCGCATCCGTTGACGATGAGCATGAGGTGGGCGAGCTCGACGACCTCGTCGGAGCCGTCTCCGATGAACAACCGCACCATCGGGACCCCGAAGGCGATGAGCAGCCCGCCGAGCACGAGGGCTGCGACCACCGCCATCCATGTGGCCTGGACGACGCCACGGCGGATGCGATCCGGCCGCTGCCCGCCGTGATTCTGCGCCGCGTACATCGAGACGGCGAGCCCCAGCGAGCCGAGGAGTGCGACGGCCAGGCCGTCGATTCGAGACGCTGTCGTGTAGGCGGCCACGGCGTCTGCACCCAGCGTGTTCAGCGCCACCTGCACGGTGAGGGTCCCGATCGCGATGATCGATGCCTGGAAACCCATCGGCAGGCCGAGCCGCAGGTGCTCGGCGAGCTCGGCACGATCGACGCGCCAGTCCTGCGCGCTCAGATGCAGCGTCGGCAGCCGGCGCCGGACGAATTCGAGACAGAGCAGAACCGAGACCGCCTGGGCGACGACGGTCGCGAGCGCCGCCCCGCCCACGCCCCAGGCGAGGGGGCCGACCATCAGGATGACCAGCCCGACGTTGAGCGCGCAGGAGACCGTGAGGAAGACCAGCGGAGTGCGCGAGTCGCCGATCGCGCGGATGATCGCCGACAGGTAGTTGAAGAACATCGTCGCGCCGGCGCCGATGAAACTGATCTGGGTGAACACGACGGCCTCGTCCATCAGCTCCGATGGTGTCTGCAGCAGCGCCAGTGTCGGCGCAGCGATCAGCGGCGCACCGATGGTGAGGATGACGCTCGCGATGCCGGTGAGGATGACCCCGGCCGCAACCGAACGGCGTACGGCGGCGTCGTCACGCGCTCCGTATGCCTGTGCGATCGGAATCGCGAAGCCGCTCGTCAGACCCCAGGCGAAGCCGAGGAGCAGGAAGAGCAGGCTGCCGGTCGCCCCGACGGCGGCGAGCGAGTCCACGCCGAGGTGGCGGCCGACGACGACCGCGTCGACGAACTGGTACAGCTGCTGGACGACGTTGCCGATGAGAAGCGGCACGGCGAAGGCGAGGATGACGCGCCACGGTTTGCCCGTGGTGAGGGGGGTGGCCATGAGAGAAGCGGCTCGCAGAACTCGGGGGCGGATCGTGGAATGCACCCGTCACTGGATGCATTCCCGTCAGCTTATCGAATCGATTCGGTGCTCCGCATCCGTTTTTCTCCGCTCCGCCTGCGGATCGTTCAGTCGGCAGCGACGGCGGGCTTCGCTGCGAACAGGCGCGTGCGCAGAGCGAGAAACAGCATCACCATCCCGGCCGTCAACAGCATGTGGCCGACACCCGCGATGCCGGCGATCATCTTCGACGACTCCTGACCGAGCACCGTGAGGCAGCCGTGCCACACGAGCATCGCCGAAGTCAGCACGAGTCCGGCGTTGTAGACCCAGAAGAACCAGCCGAACAGGCGACTCTCGGAAAGCCCGAACGCCTTCTCCAGCAGCAGCACGATCAACAGCACGACGAAGCCGAGCACGAGCAGATGCGTGTGCACGAGGCCGAGTTGTGTCGGCTGCCCCTCGGGGAAGTCGTTGAGCTTGGTGAACTCACGGTAGAAGAGGCCGGAGGCGACGCCGATCAGCATGTAGGCGAACGCGGCATAGAAGAGCTTGCGCAAGGGGATCCTTTCGAGACTGCATCCAGCCTCCCGCGGGCGCCTGTCCCGTGAATCCATCGAACGGTTGAGATCCGGTCAGAGCACGCCGGTGTCGCGGGCGATCGCAATCGCGCGGGCCCGGCTGTCGGCACCGAGCTTGTCGAAGATGTGCACCAGATGCGTCTTCACGGTGGCCTCGCTGACGAACAGCGTCTTCGCGATCTCGCGGTTCGACGCACCGGTGTCGAGCAGCCGCAGCACGTCGAGTTCACGCTCGGTCAGCCGCACCCGCGGGGCGCGCATCACTTGCACGACACGTTCGGTGAGTTCGGGACTGAGTACCAGCTGGCCGGCGGCAGCGCGCCGGATCGCGCGCACGATGTCGTCGGGCGCGACGTCCTTGAGCAGGTATCCGGCGGCTCCCGCCTCGATCGCGCCGAGGATCTCGGCGTCCCGGTCGAAGGTCGTCAGGATGATCACGGCGGGGGCCGGATGCTGCGACCGCAGCGCTGCCGTCGTCTGCACGCCGTCCATGCCGTCGCCGAGACGCAGATCGCACAGCACGACGTCGGGATGCAGGTGCCGGGCGAGCACCACCGCCTCCTCGCCGGAAGCCGCCTCGCCGACGACGTCGACGTCATCACGGCGGTCGAACAGCGAACGCACGCCGGCGCGCACGATCGGATGGTCGTCGACGAGAAGCACCCGCACGGCGGTCATGACCGACCCCCGAGCGGCACGTGAGCCGAGAGTGCGGCGCCGTCCCCGGGGGCGCTCTCCACATCGAGGCCTCCGCCGAGTTCCCGCAGCCGCGCCCGCATGGCGCGCAGGCCGTAGCCGCCGCCGGAACCGGGCGCGTCCAGCCGCGCCGGATCGAAGCCTCGCCCATCATCGACCACGTCGAGGCGCACCGCGTCGCCGGCATCCGCCAGTGTCACCACCACGAGCGCCGCGCCGGAGTGCGTGCGGACGTTCGCCAACCCCGACTGCGCCGTGCGCAGCAGCGCGACCTCGACATCGAGTCCCAGAGACGGCAGATCGTCGTCGCTGTGCAGCGTCGCGGCGATCCCGGTCTCGGCGGTGAACCGCTGCAGCATCCGCCGGAGCGCATCACCGAGGGCCGTGCCGTCGAGTTCCGCCGGCATGAGGTCGTTCACGATGCGCCGCGCATCGGCGAGCCCCTCCGCGGCGAGCGCGCCGATCTGCTCCAGCGCGCGGGCGCGGTCGGCGTCCGAATCAGATTCCAGGGCCGAACGGGACAGCATCCCGATCGAGGACACGCTCTGCGCCACGGTGTCGTGGATATCGCGCGACACCCGGGTGCGCTCGGCGCTCGCCCCGGACTCGCGCTGCGTGCGGGCGAGCTCGTCCTGCAGCGCCGCCATCTCCTCCTGCGTGGCGACGAGCGAGGCGATCAGACGCCGCCGTTCGCGGCCGTCTCGAACGAGTTCGAGATAACCGCGCGAGATTCCCAGCGCGAAGACCCCGCCGACAAGAGGACCGATCACATTCGCGTAGCTCGTTGCGCCGTGATGGAGCACCGGTGCCGCGATCACGACGGCGAGGACGACCGCACTCAGCAGCGCCGCCCACGGCATCCGCATCACGAAGCCGGCCAGCAGCCAGAGCGGGAAGGCGAGCCAGATGAATTCCGGCGAAACCGCCACGGCGCCGAGCCAGATGAGCGTCAGCCCCAGCAGCCACCACGTGGCGAGCCGGCGGTCGCCGGTGCGCTCGGCCAGCAGCAGGCCGCCGGCGTACCAGCCGAGGAAGACGAACGATACCGCGAGGATCCACGGCAGCGGGACGCCGTCACCGGCCGCACGCACGGCGCCGACGGCCGTGAGCACGAGAGCGATCGCGGCCTGCCCGATGCGGATCGCGCCGACCAGCCCGGCCCAGGTGCGCGTTCGCGCTCCCGACTCCGCCACAATGGCCGCGTCCTCAGCGGACTGCTGAGGGGAAGGAGTGCGTCTGGGCATCCTCACATTCTTCCCCCTGTGCTCCCGCTTCGCTCTGCTCCCTCTGGTGCGGCGGGCGCGGTGCCCGAGAAGGCCACCACATCGCGTCGCCGATCACCGCGAACAAGGCCGGAACGACCACCGTACGCACGACGAACGTGTCGACGATCACGCCGATGCCGACGATGAGCCCGATCTGGCCGAGCGTGACCAGCGGCAGCAGCCCGAGAGCGGCGAACACAGCGGCCAGCACGATGCCCGCGCTGGTGATCACGCCGCCCGTCGAGGCGACGGCATTCACCATGCCAGCCGTCGTCCCGACGGATCCGGCTTCGGCGCGCGCCCGGTGCACGAGGAAGATCGTGTAATCGATACCGAGGGCGACCAGGAACAGGAACGACAGCAGCGGCACCTGCAGGTCGAGGGAGTCCCAGCCGAACACCGTGCGGCTGATCCAGGTTCCCGCGCCGATCGCCGCGACGGCGCTCAGGGTGTTCACGACGAGGAGAACGACCGGCGCGACCACGGCGCGCAACAGCATCATGAGCACGAGCAGGCAGACGGCCAGAACGAGGGGCACGATCAGCAGGAAGTCCTGCAGGTTGCCGGCACGCGCGTCGACATCGACGGCGACGGGTCCGCCGACCAGGGCGCCTGCTCCGGCGACGCCGTGCGCGGCCTTCCGAACATCTTCGACGAGGCGCAGGCTCTCATCGGTGCCGGGTGCGGGCTCTCCGGTGACGACCAGCCGCGTCCGGTCCCCGTCGGAGCTCTCGCCGGCCGGCGTGACCCGGATGATGCCGGCGACACCCTCGATCGCCTCGGTCGCGGCATCCGCTTCCGCGCTGTCGACGAGCACGATCATGGGCTGCGCCTCGCCGGGCGGGAAGTGCTCCCCGAGCACCTCGAGCCCGGCCGCTGACTCGGACGGCACACGGAACTTCTCCGCCTGGCTCAGCCCGACGGAGGCGCCGAGCACACCACTCGCGAGCACACCGAGCAGGGCGACTCCGCCGAGCAGCGGCAGCCAAGGGCGGCGCGCTACTCCGGTCGCCACCGCCCGCCAGCCCCGGCCCCCCGTCGGCGTCGACGAGCCGTCCTCGCTCACCCGTGGCACGAAGGGCCAGAACACACCGCGTCCGCATACTGCGAGCGCGGGCGGCAGCACCAGCAGGACGGCCGCGAGCGCGATGATCAGTCCGATCGCCGAGGCGATGCCGAGTCCTCGGGTTCCGGGGATGACCGCGAGCACGAGCGTCAGCAGCGAGAGCACGACCGTCGCGTTCGAGGCGAGGACCGCGGGCCCCGTGCGCCGCCACGCGGTGACGAGTGCGCGGCGATGGTCGCTTTCCCTGGTCAGCTCGTCTCGGTATCGCGAGACGAGCAGCAGGGCGTAGTTGGTTCCGGCCCCGAACACCAGCACGCTGACGATCCCGGAGTCGAACTGCAGCCCCATCGCGGTGCCGATCGCCGCGGTCGCCTTGTTCGCGGCCTGGTCGGCGAGCGCGACGACGACGAGCGGCACGATCCAGAGCACCGGGGATCGGTAGGTGAGGATGAGCAGCAGCGCCACGATGCCGAGCGTCACGAGCAGCAGCGTGAAGTCGGCGCCATCGAAGGCGGCCGCGACATCGACGCCGAATGCGGGCCCGCCCGTGACCTGCACGGTCAAGCCGTCGAGCGGGTGCTCCTCGAGCAAGGCACGAAGGCCGTGCACCGCGGTCTCGGCGCCCTCGTCGTCGTCGCCGATCTCTACGGTCACCGGGAGGACAGCCGCCTCGCCGTCTTCGCTCGGGATCGGCCCGGATGCGACGTACCCGGTCTCCGCCTCGATCGCGGGGAGCAGCCCGGCAAAGGCTTCGAGATCATCGGCGGTCAGCTCGGCCCCGTCCGCTCTGCTCGCCACGAGGAGGACGGTCTGCTCATCGGCATCCGGAAAGGTCTCCGCCTCCGCGGCGGCCAGGGAGGATTCGGATGCGGCGGGCGCGGCGGCGTTCCCCGCCGGCACGGAGGCACGGCCGAGCGCACCGATCACGGCGACGAGAGCGAGGATCCCGATCGCCAGCGCGATCCAGGCGCCGCGACGGGAGGTGAGACGTTCGGGCAGGGAGCGGAGTGCACGGAGCATTCCCCCAGTCCAGCGGGAGCATCGCGGGCGGGGATCGAGGAGAAGGCGGAACCCGATCTCCACCTTTCAGACGATGTGGGACCGTCTCCGCGCATCACGCACCGGTATCGTTGCGTCGATGACCTCCGGCAGCTCCTATCCGGCGACGATCGCCGCCGCCGTGGAGAACGAGATCGTCATCAAGAAGTCCCGATTCATCGCGCGCATCGAGCCGGTCCGTTCGGTCCCGGAGGCAGAGGCCGTGATCGCCGGCATCCGCAAGCGGGCGTGGGATGCCGGGCACAACTGCAGCGCGATGATCACCGGGTTGCGCGGAGATCAGGCGCGCTCCTCGGACGACGGCGAGCCGTCGGGTACCGCCGGCGTACCGATGCTGGAGGTGCTTCTCCGCCGCGAACTGACCGACGTGGTCGCCGTCGTGACGCGGTACTGGGGCGGCGTGAAGCTCGGCGCCGGCGGACTGGTGCGCGCCTACTCGTCGGCCGTCTCCGAAGCCCTCGGTGGCGCGTCGCTTCTGCGCCGGGAATCGCTGACGCAGGTGACGATCGAGGTCGCGCACGCGGATGCCGGGCGATTCGACAACCTGCTGCGGGAGTGGGTCGCACAGCACGGATCGACCCTCGGCTCGCCGCTCTACGGCGCCACCGCGGTGCTCGAGGCGTGGGTTCCGGCCGAGGAACTCGACCGGCTCTCGGCGGATCTCGCCGCGACATCCGGCGGGCGGTCCTCCCGGTGTTCGGCAGCGAGCGCATCGTCGACGTTCCCGCATAGAGGGGTACCAGCGGAACCTCCCGCGTCGGTACGGACCGGGCGTAGCGTCGGGATCACACGATCTCCACGACGAAAGGACCGCTCATGCACACGCGCACACTCGGACAGGGCCTCGAGGTCTCGGCCATCGGACTCGGCTGCATGGGCATGTCGCAGAGCTACGGACCGAATCCCGGCACGCGCGAGGAGATGATCGGCGTGTTGCGCTCTGCACTCGATCTCGGCGTCACCTTCTTCGACACCGCGGAGGTCTACGGCCCGTACGTGAACGAGGAACTCGTCGGCGAGGCCCTCGCGCCGATCCGCGACGAGGTCGTCATCGCCACGAAGTTCGGCTGGGACATCGTGGACGGCAAGAGCGTCGGACTCGACAGTCGGCCGGAGCAGATCCGTCGGGTGGCCGAGGAATCGCTGCGACGCCTACGCACCGACGTCATCGACCTCTTCTACCAGCACCGCGTCGACCCCGCCGTTCCGATCGAGGACGTCGCAGGAGCCGTGGGCGAGCTCATCGCCGAGGGCAAGGTGCGGCACTTCGGGCTCTCCGAGGCATCCGCCGACACGATCCGCCGCGCCCACGCCGTGCACCCGGTGACTGCTCTCCAGAGCGAGTACTCGCTGTGGACCCGCGATCCGGAGGCGGAGATCCTGCCCGTCCTCGGCGAGCTCGGCATCGGCTTCGTACCGTTCAGCCCGCTCGGCAAGGGATTCCTCACCGGGACGGTCGACCAGAACACCGACTTCGCCGCCGGAGATATCCGCGGCACGATCCCGCGCTTCTCCGAGGAGAACAGAGCAGCCAATCAGGCGCTGGTCGGTCAGATCGCAGGACTGGCCGCGGCCAAGCAGTCCACCGCCGGGCAGATCGCCCTCGCCTGGCTGCTCGCCCGCCAGCCCTGGATTGTGCCGATCCCCGGCACCCGCCGCACGTCTCGCATCGCCGAGAACGCCGGTGCCGCCGCCGTCGCGCTCTCCGCAGACGAGGTCGCCGACCTCGACCTCCTCGCCGCACGGGTCGGTGTGAGCGGCGACCGTTACAACGCGCAGCAGATGTCCTTCGTCGATCGCTGACGGTCATCGGACGGGCCGGAGGCCCGCCGGCCCGTCTCACGTCTCCTGAGAAGGCCCCGCGAGCAGCCGGGATATCCTGGATGCCGCGGTCGGAGGGAGAGCGATGTTCGACAGTCCGCTCTCCGCCTCGGCGTACGAGGTACTCGGCGTCGCGCCCACGGTCGACCACGACGAATTGCGGCGCGCATACCGACTCCGGATGCGTCAGACGCATCCGGACACCGGTGGCGATGCGGCGGTGTTCATTCAGGTGCAGTACGCCTGGGAGCTCGTCGGCACCCCGGAGGGACGAGCCGCGTACGACCGCGGTCACGGATTCGCCGCGCAGAGCGAGTGGAGCGGATGGCGCCCGCCGGCCGCTCGGACGGATACGCGCCCGAGAGCCCGATCGTACGGTCATCCGGGCGGATGGCGCCGGGAGCGCTACTTGCTGCTCATCCGGGAATGGGCCGGTCACGGCGTCGAGGTTCCCGACCCGTACGACCCGGCACTCGTACGGCAGGCGCCGCGCGAACTGCGCCGCCTGCTCGCCGACGCCCTTGCCGAAGAGACGACGGCACGCACGGTCGCCGACCTCGGCATGGGCTTCACCGTGTGGCACGACGTCGCCGTCGGCACGGATCCCGAAGACAAGCTCGACCACGTCGTGCTGAGCCCCTCAGGCTTGTACGGCGTGATGTCGGAGGACTTCGGCGGCGTCGTCGGATTCCGCAGGGGCGAGATCACCGGCCCCAGCCTCGGGCATCGCGCGCCGGTCACCACGCTGCTCGCCCGCATGCGATCCTTGTCGCGCGCGGCCAAGGTGCGCTTCGGCGGTGCGATCATCGTGCTGCCCGATGACGACCTCGCACTCGCGGTCACGCCACTGGGAAGCATCCGCGGCGTGCCGGTGGTCGTCGTTCGCCGCAGCGCACTGGCGATGGTGCTGCGCCAGGGCGTACCGGGGGCACGGGCGATCGGCGGCAACGAGCTGTTCGACGTCCGCACCCGCCTGCAGCAGACCGTCCGGTTCGTCTGAGCAGACTCGCGGCCCGCCTGGTATTTTTAGCAATTCAAAACAACTCGTGTAGCGTGAAGGCATGGAAACCGATCTCGACACGGCGTTGCGCAGCGTCGGGCTAAGGGCGACTGCGGGCCGCATCGCGGTTCTGGAAGCCTTGGATTCCATGGCTCACACGGATGCGGAGCGGGTCTACCGCACCGTGTCCGACGTGCTTCCGACCACGTCGATCCAGTCGGTGCACAACATCCTCGCGGACCTGACGACGGCGGGCCTGCTCCGTCGGATCGAACCGGCAGGGTCCGCAGCGCTCTACGAGCGGCGCATCGATGACAACCACCACCACGTCGTCTGCACCGAATGCGGTGCGGTCGCCGATGTGGACTGCGTCATCGGCGAAGCGCCGTGCCTCACCCCGTCCTCTGCGGCGGGGTTCACCGTCCAGACAGCCGAAGTCACCTTCTGGGGCGTCTGCCCCAGTTGCCAGAACGCCGCGCAGTAGCATCCCCCGTTCATCTGTGTCTGCTGACATGGCTGTTCGTCGCGCTCGCGCGCAGAAGGAGAAGAATATGACCGACCCGTCCACGACCACCCAGACCGGAACCCCGGTCGCCAGCGACGCACACTCGCTGACCGTCGGGGCCGACGGCCCCACCGTCCTGCACGACCGCTACCTCGTCGAGAAGCTCGCCTCGTTCAACCGCGAGCGGGTGCCGGAGCGCAACCCGCACGCCAAGGGCGGCGGCGCCTTCGGAACGTTCACCGTCACGGAGGACGTCTCGGCGTACACCCGCGCCGCAGCCTTCCAGCCCGGAGCGGTGAGCGAGACGCTGCTGCGCTTCTCATCGGTCGCCGGCGAGCAGGGCTCCCCGGACACCTGGCGCGACGTGCGCGGCTTCGCGCTGCGGTTCTACACGCCAGAGGGCAACCTCGACATCGTCGGCAACAACACCCCGACGTTCTTCCTGCGCGATGCGATGAAGTTCCCCGATTTCATCCACTCGCAGAAGCGCCTCGGCGACTCCGGGCTGCGCAACTCCGACATGCAGTGGGACTTCTGGACCCTGTCGCCGGAGACCGCGCACCAGGTCACCTACCTGATGGGCGACCGGGGCCTCCCCCGCAGCTGGCGCCACATGAACGGCTACGGCTCGCACACCTACCAGTGGGCGAACGCCGAAGGCGAGCGGTTCTGGGTGCAGTACCACTTCCTCTCCCACCAGGGCGTGGAGAGCATGGGGGCCGACGAGGCGCAGCAGCTCGCCGGCTCGGATGCCGACTTCTACCGTCGCGACCTGTTCGACGCGATCGATCGTGGCGAGCACCCGTCCTGGGATGTCTTCGTGCAGGTCATGCCCTACGAGGAGGCCAAGGAGTACCGGTTCAACCCGTTCGACCTCACCAAGACCTGGTCGAAGAAGGACTACCCGCGCATCAAGGTCGGCACGTTCACGCTGGACCGCAATCCGCAGAACTTCTTCGCCGAGATCGAGCAGGCTGCCTTCTCCCCCGGCAACCAGGTGCCCGGCACCGGCATCTCGCCGGACAAGATGCTGATGGCGCGCGTCTTCGCCTACGCGGATGCGCAGCGCTACCGCATCGGTGCGAACTACAACCAGCTGCCGGTCAACCAGCCGCATGCGGCCGAAGTGCGCAACTACATGCACGAGGGCCAGATGCAGTACAAGTTCAACGGGCCCGAGCACCGGGTCTACACGCCGAACTCGTTCGGCGCGGCCGGCGGCCCGGTCGCCGACCCCGCCGCCGGAGTCGAGGCCAGCTGGGAATCGGACGGCGAGCTGATCCGCTCGGCCGCGACTCTGCACCTGGACGACGACGACTTCGGGCAGGCGGGAACGCTGTACCGCGTGGTCTTCGATGACGAGCAGCGCGCTCGCTTCATCGAGACGCTCAGCGGTCAGGGCCGGTCGATCACGATCCCCGAGATCCGTGAGCGCTTCTTCCAGTACTGGACGAGCGTGGACGCATCGCTCGGCGAGGAACTGCGCACGCGGGTCTGACCTTCGCGAGATCGGGAACGCCGGCGGGATCCACATCCCCCGGCGTTCTCGGCGTTCAGGCCGGGACTTCGAGCCGCTCCGCGCCGCCGGTCAGCTCTCCGGTGAGGAGACCGCCATCTCGACCATGGCCTCTGTCGACTCGGCGACGATCGCCTGCATCGCCCGCTCGGCCCCCGCCGCATCTCCGGACTGCACGGCAGCAGCGACATCCGCATGCAGCTGGAGGGCCGCCGCCTCGGCGACGGACGGCATCAGCGCGTGATGCGTACGCCCTTCGAGCACCGCGATGACGATGGACCCGAGGCTGGCGAGCATCACGTTGCCGGACGCCTGCAGCATCACGGTATGGAAGTCGATGTCATGGCGGAGGTAGTCGTCGGCGTTGGCCGCACGCGCGGTCGAGGCCATTCCGATCACTGCCGCGGCGAGCGCTCCGCATTGCTCCGGAGTGGCGCGCTCGGCCGCGAGTCGCGCAGCCACGGGCTCGACGGCACCGCGCAGTTCGCTGAGACTGCGCAGCAGTTCGACGCGATCAGGCCCGTCCAGGCGCCAGCGCAGCACGCGCGAGTCATAGGGACTCCACGAGTCGGGTGGAAGCACGGTGATGCCCACGCGCTGACGGGACTCCACCATGCCCAGCGATTCGAGCACGCGCACCGCCTCGCGGATCGCACTCCGGGAGGCCCCGAACTCGAGCACGGCCTGGTCCATGACGATGCGGCTGCCTGCGGGGCGCCGCGCCGCGCCGATGTCGGCACCCCAGCGCTCTACGATCACGTCGTGCAACGGAGTCTGGCCCATGCCGCCAGGGTACGGGACGAGACCGATCTTTCCCCAGCTGATCGATCGATAACCTCGTTATTTTAGACCGATCCTTGCAATAGTCGTATTATTTGGCTAGCGTGGCTTCAAATATCTGACAGAAGCGCAGTCGCTCTCGCTGCACATCCCTCAATGGAGAGGAACACTATGGTTCCCGTGTCACTTCTGCCGATGGCCGATCCTGCACCGATCGTCCCCGTCGGCTCAGATGCGCAGCTGATCACGGCCGCGCTCATCGGCTTCACCGTCATCATCGTGCTGATCACCTGGCTGAAGGTGAATCCGTTCCTCGCCCTGACGGTCGGCGCACTCGGCGTCGGCATCGGTGCGGGAATGGCGACCGACCAGGCTTTGACCAGCTTCGCGACCGGCTTCGGCTCGACGATGGGCGGGGTCGGCGTCCTCATCGCCCTCGGCGCGATGTTCGGCAAGCTGCTCGCCGACTCCGGCGGTGCGGATCGTGTCGTCGACACCCTGGTCGCGCGATCGAGCCCCCGCGCGCTTCCGTGGACGATGGGTGTCGTCGGCGCCGTTATCGGCCTGCCGATGTTCTTCGAGATCGGGCTCGTCCTCCTGATCCCGGTGATCATCCTCGTCGCCCGCCGCTCCGGCGTCGCACTCATGAAGATCGCGATCCCCACTCTCGCCGGACTCTCCGCGATGCACGGCCTGGTACCGCCGCATCCGGGTCCCCTCATCGCGATCGATGCCCTCGGGGCGAACCTCGGACTCACCCTCGCGTTCGGCGTGATCATCGCCATCCCGACAATCATCGTCGCCGGCCCGCTGTTCAGCGGGTTCGCCGCGAAGTGGGCCCCGGTGCCGGTGCCGGACATGTTCGTCACCGCCGAAGATCAGGGTGAGGACGTCACCCGGCGTCCGCGCCCCTCGTTCATCGCGGCACTCGCCAGCATCCTCCTCCCCGTCGTGCTGATGATGGCCAAAGCGCTCGCAGCGGTCTTCGCGCCCGACTCCACCGACGCGTGGAAGGGCTTCATCGACTTCATCGGAACACCCACGATCGCGCTGCTCATCACTCTCGTCTTCGGAATCTTCGTGCTGGGCGCCGGTGGCAAGATGAACCGCACGTCCGTGGCACACTCGCTCGAGAGCAGCCTCCCGCCCATCGCGGCGATCCTGCTCATCGTGGGAGCCGGCGGCGCTTTCAAGCAGGTGCTGATCGACACCGGGATCGGCGAGGTCATCACCCGGGCCGTCCTCGAGAGCGGCATCTCGGTGCTGCTGCTCGGCTGGCTCGTTGCAGTGCTGGTCCGGATCGCGACCGGTTCCGCCACCATCGCCACCATCACGGCGGCAGGACTGATGACGCCGGTCGCCGCGACGCTTCCCAGCCCTGAGGTCGCGCTCCTCGTGCTCGCGATCGGCTCGGGATCGGTGTTCCTCTCGCACGTGAACGACGCCGGATTCTGGCTCGTCAAGCAGTATCTCGGCACGAGCCTCCCCCAGACGTTCAAGACCTGGACGGTGCTGGAGTGCCTCATCTCGGTCGTCGGCCTGGCCGGCGTGCTCCTTCTCGACCTGGTGGTGTGATCATGACGACGAACGAATCAGCATCTGCGAACGCCGTCAGGCCCGACCCGCCGATCGTGCTGGTGGTGATGGGCGTCTCCGGCTCAGGCAAGTCCACCGTCGCCGGCATGCTCGCCGGCCGCCTCGGCTGGGACCTCGAGGAAGGTGACGATCTCCACCCTGCGTCGAATGTCGCGAAGATGGCATCGGGCCAGCCGCTCACCGATAAGGATCGGTGGCCCTGGCTCGACAAGATCGCCGCCTGGATCCACCTGCACACCGCATCGGGCACCCCGGCCATCATCACCTGCTCTGCACTGCGCCGCGTCTACCGCGACCGGCTGAGCGGACCCGGTGTGGCGTTCGTACATCTGGACGGCACGCGCGAAGCGATCGCGACCAGGCTGAGCAACCGGCTCGACCACTTCATGCCGCAGAATCTGCTCGGCTCTCAGTTCGCGACGTTGGAGCCACTGGAAGAGGACGAGAATGGTGTCGTCATCCAGCTCGGCCGCGGGCCGAAGGACGAAGTCAAAGAGATCATGCGCCGGCTGCGCCTCGAGGCGCTCCCGGCACCCGAATACAACGAGGACGGCCTCCTGGCCGACTGAGACGAAGGAGCAGGCATGCAACTCGGAATGGTCGGCCTCGGCCGAATGGGCGCCAACATCGCGCGGCGCATCATGCGCGATGGCCACGACTGCGTCGCCTACGACGTCAATCCCGAATCGGTCGCGGCCCTCGTCGCCGACGGAGCGACCGGTGCCACGAGCCTGGCCGACCTCGTCGCCTCGATGAGCGCACCCCGCGCGATCTGGCTGATGATCCCGGCAGGATTCACCGGCGGGGTCGTCGACGAACTCGCCGCGCTCCTCGACCCCGGTGACATCCTCATCGACGGCGGCAACTCCAACTACCGTGACGATGTCCGTCGGGCGGCGGCGCTGCGGGAGCGCGGCATCGACTACGTCGACGTCGGAACCAGCGGCGGCGTCTTCGGTCTCGAACGGGGCTACTGCCTCATGGTCGGCGGTCCGGACGCAGCCGTCTCGACGATCGACCCGCTCCTGCAGACGATCGCCCCCGGATCGGGAGAGATCCCCCGCACACCCGGCCGCGACGGCGAGCTCGCCCCCGAAGAGCGTGGATACCTGCACTGCGGACCTGCCGGCGCGGGGCACTTCGTGAAGATGGTGCACAACGGCATCGAGTACGGCATCATGGCCGCGTTCGCGGAGGGACTCAACATTCTGGAGAACGCGGATGCCGGCATCCGCGAGGCGGAGCACTCCGCCGAGGTGGCGCCGCTGGAGGAGCCGGAGTTCTACCAGTTCGACATCGACACCGCGAAGGTGTCGGAACTGTGGCGACGCGGTTCGGTCATCTCCTCCTGGCTGCTCGATCTCACCGCGGCCGCGCTGCACGCGAACCCCACCCTGGACGGACTCGCCGGCCGCGTCTCCGATTCCGGCGAGGGCCGGTGGACCGTCAAGGCCGCCGTCGACATCGGTGTGCCCGTGCCGGTGCTCGCCGCGTCGCTCTTCGAGCGCTTCGCATCACGCGATGAGGACCGCTTCGCCAACCAGGTGCTCTCCGCGATGCGCCAGCAGTTCGGCGGACATCAGGAGCTTCCAGCCGGCGACGTCCTCGAGGCCGGCGGGAAGAAGGCCGACTGACGCGCTGACCTCAGTCATAGCCGGGATGATCGAGGACGACGTCATCGATTCTTCCTCGCGTCGTACCGCGCACGGGACTTCTCGATGGCCGGGTGGTTCTCCATGGCCCAGTCGCCGATGGTCCGAGCGATCAGGATCAGCGTGCCGCCGAGTTCGGTCAATTCGTACTCGACCCGTGGCGGCACTTCGGCGTGAGCGGTGCGGGTGATCAGCCCGTCGCGTTCGAGCTGGCGAAGCGTGAGCGTCAGCATCCGCTGCGAGATCCCGGGGATGTGCCGCAGCAGCTCACTGAAACGAAGCCGATCGCCCTGCAGGGTCGCGATGAGCAGCAGCGACCACTTGTCGCCGACCCGATCGAGCACCTCGCGGATGGCGCGTCCGGCATCTTCATCCACTGAGCACGAGCTCTCGTAGTCGGGGAATCCCGCGAGGGCACTCTCATCCATGTGCGTCAGTGACACCGATGTGCCTTTTGTATCGGTCATGGCTGTGCTCCATTCTTGTTACTGATCGTAACAAGCACACAAGAAGGAACCTAGGAGAATCATGCTCATCGCTCTGTGGATCGTCAACGGACTGCTCGCCCTCGCGATGCTCGGCGGCGGCGCCATGAAGCTGGTCACGCCGAAGGAGACACTTGCCGCACGAGGCATGGCATGGACCGAGGACTTCTCCGTCGGCGCCGTCAAGGCGATCGCGGCGCTCGAGGTCGTCGGAGCGCTCGGACTGATCCTGCCTCTGCTCACCGGCATCACGCCGATCCTCGCGCCGCTGGCCGGCGTCGGCCTCGCGATCATCATGATCGGTGCAACCGTCGTGCACCTGCGCCGCAGAGAGCCGTTCACTCCCGCACTGGTTCTGGCCCTGCTGGGTGTGGCAAGCGCGGTACTCGGCTTCCTCGTCGTCCTCTGAGCCGTACCCGCCGGATGGGGCCATGATGGATGACGTGGCCCTTCCTCTCTCCGATCTGACGACGATGCCGGAGCCGCAGCATGTGTACACGGCTGATGGCATCAGGCTCGCGACGTACACCTGGGGCGATGTCGATGCCCCCGTGATCGTGGCCGTGCACGGCTTCGCGTCCAACGCCCGCGACAACTGGGTGCTCACGGGCTGGGTGCGTGACCTCACCCGTGCGGGTTACCGCGTGCTCGCCCTGGATCAGCGCGGACACGGCCTGAGCCAGAAGCCGCACCTGCCGCCGGACTACGCCATCCGCACCCTGGCGACCGACGTCGAGGCGGTGATGGACGCGTACCTCGTGGATGACGCGTTCTACGTCGGCTACTCGCTCGGCGCGCGGGTCGGCTGGGAAGTGGTCCGCGATCTGCCGCAGCGGATCGGGCGCGCGGTGCTCGGCGGTGTGCCGGACGGCATCCCCCTCGCCCGACTCGATCTCGACCAGGTGCGGGCATTCGTCGCCGACGGCACGCCGGTGCAGGATCCCACGACGCAGAACTACATCGCCCTCACCGAACGGGTTGCCGGCAACGACCTGCAGGCCCTCGTCGCTCTGGCCGAGGGGATGCGGCGGTCACGGACAATCGACCCGGATCCGGCGGATGCTCCGCCTCAGCCGATCCTGTTCGCCACCGGTTCGAAGGACGCCATCATCGAGGGCTCCCGGAATCTCGCCTCCGCGGCCCCGCAGGGACGCTTCTTCGAGATCCCGGACCGGAACCACTTCAACGCCCCGGGCTCGAGGGCGTTCCGCGAGACGGCGCTGGCGTTCTTCGCAGAGGCCTGACGCCGGCGATGCGCGGGGTCAGGCCTCGCGTCGCGGCAGCACCCAGCCGGCGCGCGGGAAGTGGCAGGTATAGCCGTTCGGGTAGCGGATCAGGTAGTCCTGGTGCTCGGGCTCGGCCTCCCAGAAGGGTCCTTCCGGCTCGATCGCGGTGACGGCCTTCGCCGGCCACAGACCGGATGCATCCACGTCGGCGATGGTGTCGCGCGCGACCTGCTCCTGCGCGGGCGAGAGCGGGAAGATCGCCGAGCGGTAGCTCGAGCCGACGTCGTTGCCCTGGCGGTCCAGCGTCGACGGGTCGTGGATCTGGAAGAAGAAGGCGAGGATGTCGCGGTACGTCGTCTTGGTCGGATCGAAGACGATCTCGACAGCCTCGGCGTGCCCCGGGTGATTCCGGTACGTGGCGTGATCGTTCGATCCGCCGGTGTAGCCGACGCGCGTACCGAGCACGCCGGGCTGGCGGCGGATCAGGTCTTCCATGCCCCAGAAGCATCCGCCGGCGAGGACCGCCGTCTCAGCGCCTGGGGTGCGGGTGATGTTTCCGGTGTCGCTCATGGTGTCTGCTCCTCGATGCTGATGAGTCTGGTGCCGCCGGCTCGTGGCACCACCGGGTACAACGCACGGATGCTTCGTTTTGGTCCCGCGATGTCACCAGTCTTGCGCGTCCCGCTTCGGAGCGCACGCGCCGGCGTTCGCCGCGCCATCCGACGTGGATAGAGTTGCTAACCGAATCCACACACAGGGGGACACATGTCGGTTGGTCTGCTCGCCGTCGTCGACGACATCCTGAGCGCAGCGCTCAAGGCATCCGCGAAAGCCGCGGGCGTCGTCATCGATGATGCCGCCGTGACGCCGCAATACGTGCAGGGCATCACACCGGCACGAGAGCTGCCGGTCGTCGGCAAGATCGCCCTCGGATCGTTGGCGAACAAGTTCCTCGTCATCATCCCGGCCGCACTTCTGCTGACGGCTTTCGCGCCGTTCGTGCTGCCGTACCTGCTCATCATCGGTGGCGCGTATCTGTGCTTCGAAGGCGCCGAGAAGGTGCTGGAGTGGTTCGGAGTGCAGCACGGACACGGCGAGGAGGAGTCCCGCGATGAGAAGCGCCTCGTCCTCGGCGCCGTGCGCACCGACCTGATCCTCTCCACTGAGATCATGCTCATCTCGCTCGCCGGCCTCGACGCGGACATGGGCATCTGGATGACCCTCGCCGTACTCTCGGTCATCGCCCTGCTGATGACCGGCGTCGTCTACGGTGCGGTGGCGCTGTTGGTGAAGATCGACGACATCGGCCTGCGGATGGCCCAGAGCGGCACCGCGCACGTCGTCCGCACCGGCAACCGCATCGTGAACTCGATGCCCGCCGTGTTCCGCTTCATCAGCATCCTCGGCACCGTCGCGATGCTCTGGGTCGGTGGCCACCTCGTGCTCGTGAACTTCGCCGAGGTGGGTGTGCACTTCGGTGCCGACATCCTGCACGGCATCGAGCACGCCCTCGAACCTCTCGGGCCCGTCATCGTCTGGATCGGCGACACGCTCTTCTCCGCGATCGCCGGCCTGGCGTTGGGCCTCGCAATCGTCGGGCTGGTACTGCTGGTCGTGCGGATGCTGGGCAAGAAGCCGAACTTCCACGAGGGCGAGGAGTCCCCGGCAGACGTGCACGTCTGACGGAGACCCCTACCACTCAGCAGAAGGAGGTGGCCGCCTCCCAAGCCTGCGGAACCTCGGCCTGTCCCTCGCGGGTCACGGTCGCCTCGATCAGGCCGTAGGAACGGTCGGAGGCGAAGAAGACCTCATTCGGGTTGTCAAGTCCGAACGGGGAGAGATCGACGACGAAGTGGTGCTTGTTCGGCATCGACAGGCGGATCTCGGCGATCTCGGGGTGCGCTTCGAGCACGAGGCGCCCCATGTCGAACAGAGTCGTCTGCAGGGCTGCCGAATAGCGACGGGTGAACTCCTCCAGGAG
This sequence comes from Microbacterium sp. LTA6, assembly GCF_045690355.1. NCBI lineage: Bacteria > Bacillati > Actinomycetota > Actinomycetes > Micrococcales > Microbacteriaceae > Microbacterium > Microbacterium sp. LTA6. Next base: position 1,428,690 of record NZ_CP147855.1, on the reverse strand, counting down.
CAGGCGCTTGACGTCGTCGTAGATCGCGGTGAAGTCGAGGTCGCGCGCACCTTCACCCTCGGCATACCGCCAGCGAGCCGTGACATCGGTCGCGAGGATGCGGTCGGTCGTCTCCTGCAGCGAGGTGTACCGATCCTTCGGGTACCCGACGAAGCCCGACTGTGTGGTCTTCAGCACGGTGAGGCCCTTGAGCCCCGCGATGATGTGCCGCCTCTGGCCTTCGGCGACGACGACCGCGGTGCGCGTGACCTGGCCGTTGCGGACGAACGAATGATCGTGGCCGGCGCCGTCGACCTGGATGCGGTCCCAGGTGTAACTCTCGGCGAGCCAGCGTCCGCCGTCGACCCAGGCGAACTCACCCGTGAAGTGGTCGGACAGGCGCAGCAGGAACTTCTCGGGCGAGCCGATGCCGTCGCGGGCGAAGGCGAAGATGGTGTTCTTCTGGGTATCGGTGGCCACGACGTGCGCGTTGTCGCCCGCCAGGTGCGCGGCCTGGAAGTCGCCGCGCAACTGCGAGGTGACGTTCAGGTCTTCGATCTCGTGTCGTTCGCTGTCGCGGGTCACCTTGACGACGCGGACCTCCGCTTTGCCGTATTGGTTGTGGCCCAGGACGATGCGGTCGGTCTCGGTCATGTTCTCGGTCTCCGTCGAGCGAGTCAGGGTGTCGGTCATGATGGTTCAGCTTCCTCGGTAGGTCGAATAGGCGAAGGGGCTCAGCAGCAACGGCACGTGATAGTGGCGTGCTTCGTCATCGATGACGAAGGTGAGCTGGGCCTCCGGAAAGAAGGTCGGAATGCTCCGGGTCGCGAAGTACGCTCCGGTGTCGAAGCGGAGGCGATAGGCGCCGGCCGGGACCGCGTCAGGGCCGAGCTGCTTCGCTCGGCCATCGGCGTCGGTCACGGCCTCGGCGAGGAGCTGCCACTCCCCGTCGCGGAGAGCGGACAACTGGACCGCCACACCAAAGGCCGGAAGCCCCTGCACGGCGTCGAGCACGTGCGTCGTGATGTGCGAGACGGAAGGCGATGCACTCATGCGGTCACGGTTCCTTTCAATCGGAGCAGCGCAATCTCGCGCAGTTGACCTGCGACGACGCGCTCCTCGGCGACGGCATCATTCTGCAGGCGATCCTGCAGAATCGACAGGATCTGGTCGGCACTGCGGCCAGCGGCACGGATCAGGAAGACCCGACCGAACTGCTCTTCGTAGCGCCGGTTCCCGGCCTGAAGCGCCTGCTGGATCCCACCGTCCGCGGGGTCGATGCCCGCCTGCTCCGAACGCGACATCGTCGCCTCGCGGCTTTGGCCGTCGGCACGCTCACCGATCCGCGGATGGTGCGCCAGAGCGGCCTCGATCTCCTGGGCGGTGAAGGGGTCGGCGGCTCGAGCGGCCTCAGCCAAGAAGTCGTCGACGGTGGCATACGGCCGGCGATCGGCGATCTCCTGACACCATCGCGTCACGTCGACGCAGGGCCGGAGCACGGCGATGGCGTCGCTCCGATCCGCGCGGTTGAACTCATCGAGCAGCATCCGTCACACCCCGCTCTGCATCGCAAGCGACTCCCGGAGCCGGGCGACATGCCCTGCCGGGTCGACGTTGTACTCGATCGAGGTGACCACACCCGCTGCGTCGATGACGGCCGTCGTGCGGATCAGTCCGTCGAAGGTGCGCCCGTTGCGGGTCTTCTGCCCCCACGCTCCCCACGCCTTGGCGACGTCCGCGCTCTCGTCGGAGAGCAGCGGGAAGCTCAGCTGCTCCGCCGCCGCGAACTCGGCGAGCTTCGCGACCGGGTCGGGCGAGATCCCGATGACCGCGTAGCCCGCCCCCTGGAAGGAGCCGAGATTGTCACGGAAGTCGCATGCTTCGGTCGTGCAGCCCGGGGTGAAGGCGGCCGGGTAGAAGTAGACGATCACCGGCGTGCCGCGCAGCTCTGCGAGGGTGCGCACCGTGCCGGTCGCGTCGGTGAGGGAGAAGTCGGGGGCGGACTGACCGACCTCCAGTTCTTCTGAGGAATTGATCATGAGCGTGCTCCATTCTCGATACCGGCGCGACGCAGCAGCCGTCCGCGCGGAACGTCCTTCTCGACCGGAATACCGGCCAGGTAGGTCGACCGCACGACACCGCTCAGCTCGCGGCCGTCGTAGGGGGTGATCGGATGCCGGTGCGCGAGCGCCGCAGCATCCACGGTGAACGTCTCGTCAGGAGCGAAGACGGCGAAGTCCGCCGCGTTGCCTTCGCGGATACGGCCCTTGTCGGACAATCCGACGCGATCCGCCGGCTTCTCGGACATGAGCGCGACGACGTGCTCGAGCGTGAGCCCGCGTCGGCGGGCCTCCGTCCACACCAGCGGAAGACCCAGCTGCAGTGAGGCGATGCCACCCCACGCGACCGCGAAGTCTCCGTCGCCGGCGAACTTCATCTCGGGCGTGGAGGGCGAGTGGTCCGAGACGATGAAGTCGATCACACCGTCGGCGATTCCTCGCCACAGCTCGTCTCGGTTGCCCTCCTCGCGGATCGGCGGGCAGCACTTGAACGCCGTGTTCCCGGCCGGAATGTCTTCGGCGGCGAGCGTCAGGTAGTGCGGACACGTCTCGACGGTCAGGTCGACGCCGTCGGCGCGGGCAGCGGCGATACGGCCCAGTGAATCGGCGTTGGACAGGTGCAGGATGTGCGCCCGCACGCCGGTGTCGACGGCCCCGCGGATGACTTCGGCGATCGCCGCGTCCTCGGCGGACCGGGGGCGCGAAGCGAGGAACGGCGCGTACTCGCGGCTGCCCGGCTGCACGGATTCCTCGATGATGTGCGCGTCTTCGGCGTGCACGATCAGCATCGATCCGAGGCCGGCAAGCACCGCCATCGCCTGACGCATCTCTTTCACCGACAGGTCGGGGAACTCCTCGACGCCCGACGGCAGCAGGAAGCACTTGAAACCGAAGACGCCTTCGTCGTGCAACGGCGCCAGGTCGGCGAGATTGCCCGGAACGGCACCGCCCCAGAATCCGACGTCGACGAAGACGCGGCCATCGGCGACGGCACGCTTCTCGTCGAGGGCTGCGACCGAGACGGTCGGCGGGATGCTGTTCAGCGGCATGTCGACGATGGTGGTGACGCCGCCGGCTGCGGCGGCGCGCGTCGCGGACTCGAAGCCCTCCCACTCGGTGCGGCCGGGCTCGTTGACGTGCACGTGCGTGTCGACGAGGCCGGGGAGCAGCACCTCGTCGTCGGCCAGTTCGACGATGTGGTCGGCATCCAGTTCGGCCGCGGCAGGAGCGATCCGAGCGATGCGGCCAGCGCGCACGCCGATCTCGGCATCCGCGAATGCGCCGTCGATGAGCGCGCGGCCGCGAAGGACGACGTCGTAGCGTGGCACCGGCATGGCCCGCACCATACTCTCTGCGAGCTCTTCGAGCAGCACTCCGGCGTTCTTCATGCTCCGCTCGGGATCCGGCTCCAGCTCCGAGAGCGCGCGCACCCCGGCGAAACCGGCATCGGCGACAACCTCTGCGGAGAGCGTGCTGCGCCCGCACACGGCGTACACGGGAACCCCGGCAGTGGCTGCGGCACGGGCGACCCCGATCGGAGTCTTGCCCATCAGGCTCTGCTCGTCGAGGCTGCCCTCGCCGGTGATGACGGCATCAGCCCCGCGCAGACGATCGGCCAGACCTGTCATCTCCAGGACGACGTCGATGCCCGCTCGTCGGACGGCGCCCAGAGCGATGGCCGCGAAACCGACCCCGCCCGCCGCTCCGGCTCCGGCACGCGATGCCGCCTCAGCGGCCGGGACCGGCAGTGCACCCCCGGCCGCGCCGAGAACGTCGACGAGATGTGCGAGTGCGGCATCCAGCACAGCGACATCGTCTGGCGAGGCGCCCTTCTGCGGGCCGAACACCGCTGCGGCGCCCGTCGGCCCGACGAGCACGTTGTCGACGTCGCTGGCGAGAACGATCTCGACCTCGGCGATGCGCGGATCGAGACCAGTCAGGTCGACCTCGGCCAGGCGCGCAAGAGCGGCACCACCGAGCGGAAGCTCGCGACCCGCATCATCGAGGAAGCGCGCGCCGAGCCCTTGCAGCAGGCCGGCGCCTCCGTCGGTGGACGCACTGCCGCCGATTCCGAGCACGATCCGCCGGCATCCGGCATCCAGCGCCGCCCGCACGAGCTGACCGGTGCCGAGACTCGTCGCGCCGAGGGCGTCCTTGCGGCCCTCGGGAAGCAGATCGAGTCCTGATGCCCGCGCCATCTCGACGACCGCCTCGCCGTCGCGCACGGCGAACGCCGCCTCGACCCGCTCACCCGTGGGACCGGCCACCACCGCGGTGCGCTGCTCGAACCCGGCTGCGAGCACGGCGTCGAGCGTTCCCTCGCCGCCATCGGCGACGGGGACGGTGAGGACTTCGATCGAGGAGTCGGCTCGACGAGCCCCCGAGGCGACCCGTTCGGCCACCTCGGGAGCCGTGAGCGACCCCTTGAACTTGTCCGGAGCGATGACCAGCCGCATGTCAGACCCTGGCGAGAGAGAGGATCGCCGTCGGAGCATCCTCCGGCGTGATCGCGAGATCTTCGAACTCGTTGATGCTGTCGATCTCGGCGCCCATCGGCACGTTGGTCACGCGCTCCAGGATCGCCTCGACCACGACGGGCACCTGGAACCGCTCGATGAGCGACTGGGCCTCGGTGAACGCTGCGGCCAGATCCTCGGGGCGCTCCACACGGATCGCCTTGCAGCCCAGGCCCTCGGCCACCTTGACGTGGTCGACGCCGTAGCCGTTCGCCGTGCTGCCCTCGACGTGGGGCGAGTTGACGTTGTCGAAGGCGAGCGAGACGTGGTAATCCATGTCGAACGGGCGCTGCGACTGGCGGATGAGCCCCAGATAGCTGTTGTTCACCACGACGTGGATGTAGGGCAGCTTGTGCTGCGCACCGACCGCGAGCTCTTCGATCATGAACTGGAAGTCGTAGTCGCCGGACAGCGCGACCACGGTCTCCCCTGGCTTGCCGCGGACCACGCCGAGGGCGGCGGGGCCGGTCCAGCCGAGGGGCCCGGCCTGCGCGGCGTTGATCCACCGGCGAGGACCGAACACGTGCAGCAGCTGAGCGCCGGCGATCTGCGAGAGGCCGATGGTCGTGACGTAGGTGACGTCCTTGCCGAAGGCGCGGTTCATCTCCTCGTAGACGCGCTGCGGCTTCATCGGCACGTTGTCGAAGTGCGTCTTGCGCTGCAGCGTCGCCTTGCGCGCGCGGCTCTCCGCCGCCCATGCCGAGTAGTCCGGCAGGGTGCCAGCGGCACGACGCTCCCGAGCGATCTCGATGAAGGCGTCGAGGGCGGACCCGGCATCCGAGACGATGCCGAAGTCGGGAGCGAACACGCGGCCGATCTGCGTCGGCTCGATGTCGACGTGCACGAACGTACGGCCCTCGGTGTACTTCTCGACGCTGCCGGTGTGACGGTTCGCCCAGCGGTTGCCGATGCCGATCACGAAGTCGGCAGCGAGCATGGTCTGGTTGCCGTAGCGGTGCGACGTCTGCAGACCCACCATGCCGGCGTTCAGCTCGTGGTCGTCGGGGATCGTGCCCCAGCCCATCAGGGTCGGGATCACCGGGACACCGAGGATCTCGGCCAGCTCCACGAGCTGCTCCGACGCACCGGCGTTGATGATGCCACCACCCGCGACGATCAGCGGGCGTGCGCTCGCGGTGAGCATGTCGATCGCCTTCTCGGCCTGACGGCGGGATGCCGCAGGTCTGGCCACCGGAAGCGGCTCGTACGTGTCGATGTCGAACTCGATCTCGGTCTGCTGCACGTCGATCGGCAGGTCGATGAGCACCGGCCCCGGCCGCCCCTCGCGCATCAGCTGGAAGGCCTTCTGGAAGGCGCCGGGAACCTGGGCCGCCTCGAGGACGGTCATCGCCATCTTCGTGAGCGGCTTCGCGATGGTCTCGATGTCGACCGCCTGGAAGTCCTCCTTGTGCAGCTTCGCCACCGGCGCCTGGCCGGTGATGCAGAGGATCGGCAGCGAATCGGCCCACGCGGCGTAGAGGCCGGTGATCATGTCGGTGCCGGCTGGGCCGGACGTGCCGATGCAGAGGCCGATGTTGCCGTCGGCGGCACGGGTGTAGCCGTCGGCCATGTGGGCTGCGCCCTCGACGTGACGGGCCAGGGTGTGCCGGATGCCGCCGTTGGCGCGCATCGCGGAGTAGAACGGGTTGATCGCCGCCCCGGGAAGGCCGAACGCCTCGGTGGCGCCCTCCTTCACCAGGATGGCCACGGCGGCATCCACCGCACGCATACGAGTCATGAGAGTCTCCTGTTTTCTGGACGTCAGCTGCGGCCGGCGAATGCGGCGGTCAGCTTGAAAAGTCCGGAGTGGTCGAGGCCGCCGTCGCCCTGCTGCACGGTCGAACCGACGAGCTGGGCCACGTGGGCGCCGAGCGGGATGGTGATGCCGGCCTGTCGTGCGGCGGCGGTGATGATGCCCATGTCCTTGTTGTGCAGGGCGAGGCGGAAGCCGGGGGCGAAGTCGCGATCGAGCATCTTCTGCCCCTTCTGGTCGAGGACCTTGGAACCGGCGAGGCCGCCGCCGAGGACCTTGAGCGCGGCGTCCGTGTCGACGCCGTACGCCTCGAGGAAGATGATCGCCTCGGCGAGCGCCTGGATGTTCACCGCGACGATGAGTTGATTGGCGGCCTTGACCGTCTGTCCGGCGCCGGCGGGGCCGACGTGGACGATGGTCTTGCCGACGGATTCCAGGATCGGGAGCGCGGCGGCGAAGTCTTCGTCGATACCGCCGACCATGATCGACAGTGCAGCGTCGATCGCGCCCTGTTCGCCGCCCGATACGGGGGCGTCGACGGCGCGAAGACCGCCGGCGATCGCCTCTTCGGCGAGCTCCTTGGCCACGTCGGGACGGATGCTGGATGCATCGATCCACAGCGCACCCTGGCGGGCGTTGGCGAAGACGCCGTCTTCACCGCGGACGGCGGCCGCGACATCCGGCGAATCCGGGACCATCGTGATGATGATGTCGGCGTCGGCGACGGCATCCGCGATACCGCTCGCGCCCTGGCCTCCGGCCTCGACGAGAGCGTCGATGCGGTCCTGAGTGAGGTTGAATCCGATGACGGAGTGGCCGGCGGCGAGGAGGTTCTTGGCCATGGGCAGGCCCATGATTCCGAGGCCGATGACTGCGATGCTGCTCATGATGTTTCCTTCTGTACGGGATGCGGCAGACGATGCTGCCGCAGAGTCGGGGTGGTTCAGCGGGTCCCGCTGATGCTCTCGGTCGCCCAGGTGAAGGCGGTCTCGATGGGCGCCTTGTACTCGAGCCCGATGTAGCCGGAGTAGCCGAGTTCTTGACTGCGGGCGATCCAGGCGTCGATCGGGAGCGTTCCGGTGCCGGGAGCGCCCCGGCCCGGGTTGTCCGCGATCTGGATGTGACCGAACGACGGGGCGTGCTCCTCGATCACGGCCGCCACATCGTCGCCGTTGACGGCGAGGTGGTAGAAGTCCGCGAGGAGGGCGAGGTTGCGTGCGCCGGTCGAGGTGCGCACGTGGTCGATGACGTCGAGCGCCTGAGCCGCGGTGCGCAGCGGGTAGCGGTCGGCGCCGCTGACCGGCTCGACCAGCACGGTGCCCCCGATCGGGGCGACGGCCGCGGCCGCTGCGGCGAGGTTCTCGACCGCGACGGCATCCTGCGCCGCGGGGTCGATACCGGAGATGCGGTTGCCGTACAGGGCGTTGAAGCCCTTGGTGCCGAGCATGTCGCCGATTCCCGCGACGACCGCGAGGTTGTCGCGGAACTCGGCGCCGCGCGCCGGCCAGGACAACAGGCCGCGGTCTCCGCCCGGCATGTCGCCCGCGTTGAAGTTCAGGCCGGTCAGCCGCACTCCGGCGTCGCGGACCGCAGCGATGAAGGCGTCGACCTCGGCATCCAGGGGCACCGACGTGGAGAAGGGCCACCAGAACTCGACCGCGTCGAATCCGGCCGCCTTCGCAGCCGCCGGACGCTCCAGCAGGGGCAGCTCCGTGAGGAGGATCGAGCAGTTCACCGTGTACGTCATCGTTCACTCGCTTTCACGTTTTCGGTTCCACGATACGGAAGAAGATTTCTACTAGATGAAACTATAGGCGAAGGGCAGGATCGCGTCAACCATCCGATCCACGCTCGCTCCGGACTCCGTCGGACACGCACGAACGCCTCGCACTCCGAGGAGTGCGAGGCGTTCGAGGGCTCTCGGGACTGACCCGCTGCTACCGGGTGCCGCCGGGAGTCAGCAGCACCTGACGGTTGACGTCCTTGTACAGCAGGTACCGGAACGGGCCGGGCCCGCCGGCGTAGCAGGCCTGCGGGCAGAAGGCGCGAAGCCACATGAAGTCCCCCGCCTCGACCTCGACCCAGTCGTCGTTGAGTCGGTACACGGCCTTGCCTTCGAGCACGAAGAGTCCGTGCTCCATCACGTGCGTCTCGGCGAACGGGATCGACCCGCCCGGCTGGAAGGTGACGATGTTCACGTGCATGTCGTGCGCGAGGTCGTCAGGGTCGACGAATCGCGTCGTCGCCCACGCGTCGCCGGTGTCCGGCATCGGACGGGGCTCGACATCCTGGTCACGCGTGACGAACGACGACGGCGCGTCGATGCCCTGCACCTTCTCGTACGCCTTGCGCACCCAGTGGAACGAGGTCAGCACCGACCCGTCGTTGGACAGCGACCAGCTCTCGCCCGCCGCGAGATACGCGTAGCCGCCTTCGCCGAGCACGTGCGGCGCCCCCGCGATGGTGACCGTCAGCTCCCCGGCGGTGACGAAGATCACGCCTTCGACCGCCGCCTCAGGTTCGGGGTGCGCAGCACCGCCACCCGGTTGGATCTCGACGATCAGCTGTGAGAACGTCGTCGCGAATCCCGCGATCGGCCGGGCGATGATCCACGAGCGCGTCTTCGTGAACCCCGGCAGGTTGCTGGTGACGATATCGCGCAGCACCCCTTTGGGAATGACGGTGTACGCCTCTTTGACGATGGCGCGATCGGTGAGCAGTTCGCTCTGGCCCGGTAGTCCTCCGGCCGGCGTGTAGTAGCCCATGTTTCTCCTCGGTGTGGGGTTGTTCGGTCGTCAGACGTGCACGAGCCGGGGGTGGGCGAGGGCGGTGAGGCCGTCGATGTCGATGCCGATGTCGGCGAAGATCTCATCACCGTCGATCGCGCCGCACTGCGCACCCCGCAGCACGAACCACGCCAGCGCGCGAGCCGTCGCCGGTTCATCGAGCACGGCTCCCGTCGCCTGCTCGAGGTAGACGCGCAGCCGCGATGCGGCTTCGGGATACCCCTCGCGGTAGAAGGCGTAGGTGGCCAGGTAGCGCGTCGGCAGCTGATGCGGGTGCAGATCCCAGCCCTGATAGAAGCCGCGCTCCAGCGATCGCCGGACGAGCCGCGCGTGCAGCTGCCATGCTTCCTCGGCGCGCTCACCGAGCGGCAGGATGTTGGTCGATCCGTCGGAGACGCGGATCCCGGTGCCGGCGACGGCGAGCTGCATGATCTCCTTGGCGAGGTCGGCGACCGGATGCTCCATGGATTGGCACTGCGCGGCGATGCCGAGCGAAGCGCTGTAGTCGTAGGTGCCGTAGTGCAGCCCCGAGATCCGCCCGGGAGCGGCCAGGGGCAGCTGCGCCAGCGGCGAGCGCCCGTCGGGTCCGAGCACGAGTTGCGGGGTCTCCACCTGCACTTCGAAGCGGATGCGACCGGGCGCCAGACCGTGCGCCTTTTCGAGCGTCTCCGCGACGTCGGCCATCGCCTCGACCTGCGCCACCGTGGTCACCTTGGGCAGCGTGAGCACGAGTCCTTCCGGCAGGCCCCCGGCGTCGATCAGCCCACCGACGAAGAGGTCGAGGGTGCGCAATGCCCGCGCTCGTGTCGGCTTCTCGAAGCACTTGAAGCGGATGCCGATGAACGGCGGCGCCGTTCCGGCCGTGACCGCAGCCGACACCAGGGCGGCCGCCTGCACGGCATCCGCATCCTCGATGGGGCCGCGGTCGCCGTAGCCGTCCTCGAAATCCAATCGGAGGTCTTCGATGGGCTCTGCACGGAGTTTCGCCGCCACCCGGTCCGCGATGCTGTCGATGAGAGACGGCGAGATGCCGATGAGTTCAGCGAGCCGCGCCATGCCCCCGGCGCTCTCGACCGCGGCGAGCGCCTGTGCTCCCCACTCCGCGGCGAGCGCGGGGGTGAATCGGTCGGCCGGCACGTAGACGGTGTGCACCGGTTGGCGCGCGCCGCTGTCACCCGGATACGCGCTCTCGAGCAGTTCGTCAGTCGCCGCGAGCCGATTCTCGATGCGCACCAGGTCCGCATCGCCGAGCGCGGTGCTCACGCGGGTTCCCCGGCGTTCACGGAGTGGATGAGCAGCTCGTACGCGGGCAGGGTGAGGAAGTCGACGTAGTCGTCGTCGAGGCAGATCGTCGAGATGAGGCGAGCGGCCGGCTGATAGAACGTGGCGAAGTCGGCATCCGGAACCTGCGCGCGGAGCTTCGCGACCTCGTCGGTGAGGAGCCGCTCGACGAGTGCCGGGGTCACCTGCTCCCCCGTATCGGCGAGACGGGTACCGTTGCGGAGCTGCTGCCAGACCTGCGAGCGAGAGATCTCGGCAGTGGCCGCATCCTCCATCAGGTTGTTGATCGCGACGGCGCCGTTTCCGGAGAGCCACACGGCTGTGTAGGTGACCGCCACAGCGAGATTGGTTCGCAGGCCGACCTCGGTCGCACTCCCCGAAGCGGAAGCCACATCCAGCAGCTGATCCGCGGTGACCGACACCTCCGGCCGCTGGCGATCGAGCTGGTTGGGCCGCTCACCGAGGACCGCATCGAAGACTTCACGGCACACCGGCACGAGATCGGGATGCGCGACCCATGATCCGTCGAACCCGTCGTTCGCCTCACGGGTCTTGTCGGCCCGCACCTTCTCGAACGCCGCCCTGGTCGCGTCGAGGTCGTTGCGGTTGGGCACGAAGGCGGCCATCCCGCCCATCGCGAACGCGCCTCGGCGATGACAGGTCTTGACGAGAAGCTCCGTGTACGCGCGCATGAAGGGGGCGGTCATCGCGACGTCGGCACGGTCGGGCAACGTGAAGGCCTCACCCTGATCGCGGAACACCTTGATGAGACTGAACAGATAGTCCCAGCGGCCCGCGTTGAGACCCGAGGCGTGGTCGCGGAGCTCGTAGAGGATCTCGTCCATCTCGAATGCCGCCGGAATCGTCTCGATCAGCACGGTGGCCCGGACCGTGCCCTGCGGGATGCCGAGCGCGTTCTGCGCGTGCACGAAGATGTCGTTCCAGAGCCGCGCCTCGAGGTGGCTCTCCATCTTCGGCAGGTAGTAGTAGGGCCCGTGCCCGTTGGCGATCAGCTGGCGTGCGGTGTGGAAGAAGTGCAGTCCGAAGTCGACGAGCGCTCCCGCCGTCGGTTCACCGTCGACGAGCACATGCCGCTCGGGCAGGTGCCAGCCGCGAGGCCGGGCGACCACGGTGGGGCGATGCACGTCGGTGCGCAGCGCGTACGCCTTGCCGGCCGGGGACGTGTACGCGAGCGTGCCGCGTGCGGCATCACGGAGGTTCTTCACTCCGGCGACGACGTTCTCCCAGGTGGGGCTCGCGGCATCCTCCAGGTCTGCCAGCCAGATCCGCGCCTGCGAGTTGAGCGCGTTGATCGCCATCTTCGGCGGCGCCGCGGGTCCGGTGATCTCGACCCGCCGGTCCCGCAGGGCTTCGGGCGCGGGAGCCACCTGCCACTCGGATTCGCGGATGTGCGCGGTCTCCGGCAGAAAGTCGAGGCGTCCAGTGCGGGCGACCTCTGCTCGGCGCTCGCGACGTGCGTCGAGCAGCTCGAGCCGACGCGCATCGAATCGGCGATGCAACTCTTCGACGAAGGCGAGCGCATCGGCGGTGAGAATGTCTTCTGCGCCGTCGATGCGGCATTCACGGGTGATCTGGATGGTCATGCGACCGCTCCTCCTTCGTCGGCGCGAGCTCCGGGTCCGTTGTTCGTTATGTGGATATTAACCTCCACTATACGGAATTTCAAGAGTCGGTGAGTGGTTGATCTGACCATCCTGGCCCCCCTGCCCCGCGCCGCACCGATGGGATAGCCTGTTCGACAGATCATTTCCACGATGCGGATACTTTGCCGCAGACAAGAGGTTCGCGAATGCCTGCAGGCGCAACCGACGGCGTCAAGTCCGTCGCCCGAGTCTTCGACTTGCTTGAGCTCATCGCCGATGCCGGCGGTGACGTCACCCTGAGCGAGCTGTCGACCTCAGCGAACCTGCCACTGCCGACGATCCATCGACTGCTCCGCACACTCGTCTCGCTCGGATACGCACGCCAGCTCGCGAACCGTCGCTACGCACTCGGCCCGAAGCTGGTGCGCCTGGGCGAGGTGGCGAACCGCAAGTTCGGGCAGATCGCCATGCCTCAGCTGAAAGACCTCGTCGAGCGCCTCGGCGAAACGGCGAACCTCGCCACCATCGACGGCGACCGAGTGATCTACGTGTCACAGGCTCCGTCACCGCATGCGATGCGAATGTTCACGGAGGTCGGGCGCCGCTCGTTCCTGCACTCGACCGGCGTCGGCAAGGCGATCCTCGCCCAGCTCGACGACAATGCCGTGCGCGAGATCATCGCCCGTACCGGAATGCCCCGCGCCACTGAGCGCTCTCTCGACTCCATCGACGCGCTTCTGGCCGATCTCGCACTGACGCGGGAGCGGGGATATGCGATCGACGACGGCGAGCAGGAGATCGGCGTGCGCTGCTACGCGATGTCCGTGCCCGACATGCCGGTGCTCACTGCGGTCTCGGTATCCGGCCCGGTCGCGCGCGTCGACGAAGGCTTCGCCGAGCGCTCCGTCCCGGTGCTGCGTGAGATCGTCGCGGAGATCTCCTCCCTCGCCACTTGACCACACCCTCAGACCGGCATACCCTTTCCATAGTTCAAAATTGCATTTCCGAATCATGGAATAAGGCAAAACGGACTCTCGATGGAAAAGGGACGGCCCGGAGCATAGACTCGCATCACTCGAGTCGGAACCGGCACCGCTCCCCGCACCACCGCCGGATCTGAGGAGATCTCCATGAATGACATCGCCGTCAACGTCAATGGCAAGCGCCGCCCACTCGCCGGCACCGCAGCTCATGCGACCGCGCTCGACTGGCTGCGCGACACTGGACTGACCGGAAGCAAAGAGGGCTGCGCCGAAGGCGAATGCGGTGCGTGTGCGATGCTGCTGGCCACGCCGACGCCGGACGGCGGCACGGCCTGGACTCCGGTGAACGCGTGCCTCGTGCCCGTCTACGCCCTCAACGGCCAGGAGATCGTCACGGCTGAGGGACTGGGATCGACCGAGGCCATGCATCCGGTCCAGGAGAAACTGGCCGAGGCGGGAGGATCTCAGTGCGGCTACTGCACGCCCGGTTTCGCGTGCAGCATGGCGGGCGAGTTCTACCGCAGCGACCGCGCACCCCAGGCTGCCGATGAGCACGCCGACGGATGCCCCGAGCATGACGCCGAGCACGGACCGAACGGCTTCGACCTGCACGCCCTCAGCGGCAACCTGTGCCGCTGCACCGGCTACCGCCCCATTCGCGATGCCGCGTACACCCTGGGCTCCCCGGAGCAGAACGACCCGCTGCAGCAGCGGCTGACACAACCCGCACCCCGCGCCATCCCGACGGATGCCGAGGTCGAGGGGGCACGCTTCATCCGCCCGGCTTCCCTCGACGAAGCGCTGCGGTTGCTGCGCGACGAGCCGGATGCCCTCCTGGTCGCCGGTTCCACCGACTGGGGTGTCGAGGTGAACATCCGCGGCCGTCGCGCCCCGCTCGTCGTCGCGATCGAACAGCTCGAGGAGTTGCGCACCCTGAACGTCGCCGACGACGTCGCCTCCGGCGCCGATGGCGACATCGAAATCGGCGCAGCCCTCTCGCTGTCCGAGATCGAGAAGCGCCTGGACGGCGCGGTGCCGCTGCTGGCCCAGTTGTTCCCCCAGTTCGCCTCCCGTCTGATCCGCAACCGGGGAACGCTCGGCGGAAACCTGGGCACCGGCTCGCCGATCGGCGATACGCCACCGGCGCTCCTCGCCCTCGGGGCGCGCCTCGTGCTGGCATCCGCCGCCGAAGACGGCTCCGGTGTCGTCGAGCGCGAGGTCGACCTCGCCGAGTACTTCACCGGATACCGCCAGACCGTCAGGCGTTCCGACGAGCTGATCCGCGCGATCCGCATCCCGCGGCCATTGGCCCAGGTCACGGCCTTCCAGAAGATCGCCAAGCGGCGCTTCGACGACATCTCCAGCGTCGCCATCGCCTTCGCTCTCGACATCGAAGACGGGATCGTCACCGCGGCCAAGATCGGCCTGGGCGGCGTCGCCGCCACGCCGCTGCGCGCCCGTGCCACCGAGGACGCTCTGATCGGGCAGCCGTGGAACATCGCGACCGTGCGTGCGGCATCCGAAGTCCTCGGCAGTGAAGGCACCCCGATGTCGGACCACCGTGCGAGCGCGGACTACCGCTCGCTCATGCTCAACACCGCACTGCTGAAGCTGTACAGCACGACGGTCATCGAATCGAAGGAGGTGTCGGCATGAGCGCTCTCGCCGATCGTCCGGCCAACCCCGTCGTCGGAACCCGTGCACCGCATGAGAGCGCGGTGCTCCACGTCACCGGGGCTGCCATGTACACCGATGACCTCGCCGCGCAGACCGCGGGGGTGCTCACCGCGTGGCCGGTGCAGTCCACCAACGCGCACGCGAAGGTCACCATCGACGTCTCCGGAGCGTACGAGGTTCCCGGTGTCGTCCGCGTGCTCACCGCCGACGACGTGCCGGGGGTCAACGACGCCGGCATCAAGCACGATGAGCCCCTCTTCCCCAGCGAGGCGATGTTCTACGGGCACGCGCTGGTGTGGGTGCTCGGCGAGACGCAGGAGGCGGCCCGCCTCGGCGCCGAACGCGTCACGGTCGAGTACGAGCCGCTGCCGTCACTGATCACCGTGCAGGAGGCCATCGCGGCCGGTTCGTTCCAGGGCATCGCCCGGACCGTGCAGCGCGGGGATGCGGCATCCGCCCTGACCTCCGCGGCGCACGTCTTCGAGGGCAGCACCGAATTCGGCGGCCAGGAGCACTTCTACCTCGAGACGAACGCCTCACTCGCGCTGCGCGACTCCGAGGGTCAGTACTTCGTGCAGTGCTCGACGCAGCATCCCTCCGAGACGCAGGACATCGTCGCCCACGTGCTCGGAATCTCCGCCAGCGAGGTCACCGTGCAGTCGCTGCGCATGGGCGGCGCTTTCGGCGGCAAGGAGATGCAGCCTCACGGTTTCGCCGCCATCGCGGCCCTGGGGGCCAAGCTCACCGGTCGCCCGGTGCGTCTGCGGTTGAACCGCACACAGGACATCACGATGACCGGCAAGCGGCATCCGTTCCTCATCGAGTGGAAGGTCGGCTTCGACGCCGACGGCCACCTGCAGGCGTTGGATGCCGTGCTCACGTGCGACGGCGGGTGGAGCCTCGACCTCTCGGAGCCGGTGCTCGGGCGCGCGCTCTGCCACCTCGACAACGCCTACTGGATCCCGAACGTGCACGCGCACGGGCGGATCGTGAGGACCAACAAGGCCTCGAACACGGCGTTCCGTGGCTTCGGCGGTCCGCAGGGCGTGTTCCTCATCGAAGACATCCTGGGCCGAGTCGCCCCCGCGCTCGGCATCGACCCGCTCGAACTGCGCCGCAAGAACTTCTATCGACCGGGTCAGTCCACCCCCTACGGCCAGCTGGTCAAGGATGCCGATCGGATGGTGACGATCTGGGACCAGCTGCACGGCGAGGCCGACATCGATGACCGTCGCGCCGAGATCGAAGCCTTCAACGCCACCAGCCCGCACGTGAAGCGGGCGCTGGCGATGACTCCGGTGAAGTTCGGCATCTCGTTCAACTTCGCGGCCTTCAACCAGGCCGGCGCCCTCGTGCACGTGTACAAGGACGGTTCGGTTCTCATCAATCACGGCGGCACCGAGATGGGCCAGGGCCTGCACACGAAGATGATGCAGGTGGCGGCGACCGCGCTCGGGCTGGAACTGCACCAGGTGCGGCTGGCTCCCACCCGCACCGACAAGGTTCCCAACACCTCGGCGACCGCGGCGTCGTCGGGCGCCGACCTCAACGGCGGTGCGGTGAAGAACGCGTGCGAGCAGATCCGTGAGCGGATGGCGAGCGTCGCCGGGCGCATGCTCAACGTCAACGAACGCGACGTGCAGTTCGAGGGCGGTTACGTGACCGGCCTCGGCAACCGCGACCAGCGCCTGACCTTCGGCGAGGTCGCCAACGCCGCCTATCTGCAGCGCGTACAGCTCTTCGCTGCGGGGTACTACCGCACCGAGGGCCTGCACTGGAATCCAGAGATCATGCAGGGTTCGCCCTTCAAGTACTTCGCCTACGGAGCTGCGGCGACCGAGGTCGAAGTCGACGGGTTCACGGGCGGTTACACCCTGCGCCGCGTTGACATCGTGCACGATGTCGGCGACTCGCTCTCTCCGATGCTCGACATCGGCCAGATCGAGGGCGCGTACGTGCAGGGCGCCGGCTGGCTGACGCTCGAGGAACTGCGCTGGGACACCGGCGACGGCCCGAACCGCGGTCGGCTGCAGACCCAGTCCGCGTCGACGTACAAACTGCCCAGCTTCTCGGAGATGCCGGAGCAGTTCCATGTGCGCCTGTTCGAGAACGCCCGCGAGGACGGCGCCGTGTACGGGTCCAAAGCCGTCGGCGAACCGCCGTTCATGCTCGCTTTCAGCGCGCGTGAGGCGCTCCGTGAAGCGGTCGCCGCCTTCGGCCCGGCCGGACGCACTGTCGAGCTCGGTTCGCCCGCCACCCCGGAGGCCGTCTTCTGGGCGGTCCGCGCGGCGCAGCAGGCGGCCGACCCGGCATCCGATCACACCGAGCGCGAGCTCGCGGCCGCTCGCTGAGCGGAGTCTTCGATGGACTGGCTCGACGCTCTGCAGGACCTGCGCTCACAGCGGGTGCCCGCCGTCGTCGTGACCCTGGCCGTCGTGCGCGGCCACGCGCCCCGCAATGGCGGCGCGAAGATGGTGGTCTCCCCCGACGATGTCTTCGGAACCGTCGGCGGGGGCAACCTCGAAGCGACGGCGATCGAGAAGGCCAGGGAGATGCTCGCGGCAGGAGCCGCCGAGCCCGAGCTGCTGGCACTCACGCTCAGCGACAAGGCCGTCACCGAGTACGGTGTGCAGTGCTGCGGAGGAGAGGTCACCATGTTGCTCGAACCGATGCGCGTGACGCCGACGATCGCGATCTTCGGTGTCGGCCATGTCGGGCTCGAGCTCTCCCGCATCCTCGCCAGACACGAGCTGGACCTGCACCTGATCGACTCACGACGCGAGATGCTCGCGCCCGATCGGGTCGGCGTACCCGGTGCCTCCGGCGTCTTCGCGGACAGTGTCGCGCGGGTGCACATCACGCACGCGCCGGTGCCGGAAGCCGCCCTGACCGGACTCCCGCCTGGCGCACACGTGCTCGTGATGACGCATGACCACGTCGAAGACCTCGCCGTGGTCGATCAGTCGCTGCGCACCGACGGCATCGGGTCGATCGGTCTCATCGGCTCGTCGTCGAAATGGTCGCGCTTCCGGAAGAAGCTGCTCGAGCTCGGCCAGACCGAGAGCGATCTCGCGCGGGTGACCACTCCCATCGGCATGCCCGAAGTACCGGGCAAGCAGCCGGCGGCCATCGCCGTCAGTGTCGCCGCCCGGATGCTGCAACTCATCGACGAGGCAGCGCCCGTCGACGTCGCGCGCGACTGACCCCGCGGCATCCGTCGCCTGCCCCGGGCCCGCCGCGCGCCCGATCACTCCCCGCCCGATCACTCCCCGCGCCCGATCGCTTTGTCGGCGCGACGTGCGTTCCGTCGGCCGAAACGGCCGGATCCGACCGGCATCCGGAGTTCTGAGCCGACGAAGTGATCGTGATCCGCGTCGCGCGTTCCACCCGCACACGCAGATGAGGCTGCCCCCGCGGGGGCAGCCTCATCTCGTGGCGTGCGGTCAGCCGGCGAGCAACGTCTCGATCGGCCCGCGCACGAAGTACACGGCGAAGCCGACGGCGACGATCCACAGCAGCCAGTGCACCTTGCGGGCACGACCCGCGAGCGTATTGACGACAGCCCAGGCGATGAAGCCGGCGCCGATGCCGTTCGCGATCGAGTAGGTCAGCGGCATCGTCACGATCGTGAGGAATGCCGGCATCGCGACGGCGAACTTGTCGAACTTGATCTCGCGGATCTGCGACATCATCAGCGCGCCGACGATGACCAGTGCCGCGGCGCCCACCTCGATCGGCACGATCGCCGTCAGCGGAGTGAAGAACATCGACAGCAGGAAGAGCCCGCCGGTGATCAGGGCGGCCAATCCGGTGCGAGCACCCTCGGCGATACCGGCCGCGCTGTCGATGAAGACGGTGGCCGACGAGCTCGACGTGCCGCCACCCATCACCGCACCGGCGCCCTCCACCACGAAAGCGCTGCGCAGGCGGGGGAAGGTCGAGTCCTTGCGGGCGATACCCGCCTCCCTGGCGAGACCCGTCATCGCGCCCATGGCGTCGAAGAAGTTCGTGAACAGCAGCGTGAAGACGAGCATGACCGCCGACAGGACACCGATCCGGCCGAAGGATCCGAACAGGTCGAACTGTCCGATCAGGGAGAAGTCGGGGATGCTCAGCCACTGGGTCGGTAGCCCCGGCACGGACATGTGCCAGCCACCGGGGTTCTCGCCGTCGGCGCCGAACAGTGGTCCGAGCTTCATCGTCGCTTCGACGATGATCGACCCGATCGTGCCGGCGACGATGCCGATGAGGATCGCACCGGGCACCTTGCGGGCGATGAGGATCCCCATCAGCACCAGCGTGCCGACGAAAATGAGGGTCGGGATCGACGTCAGCGAACCGTTGTCACCCAGCTGCACCGGAGGACCGGCGGGCGTCCGATTGACGAATCCGGCGTCGACGAATCCGATGAAGGCGATGAACAGGCCGATGCCGACGGTGATCGCCGCCTTCAGCGCCTGCGGGACGGCGTGGAAGATCGCGGTCCGGATGCCGGTGGCACCGAGCAGCACGATGAGCACGCCGTTGATCATCACCAGGCCCATGGCCTCCGGCCAGCTGACATCGCCGACCACCGAGACGGCGAGGAAGGAGTTGATGCCGAGGCCTGCGGCGAGCGCGAACGGAACCCTGGCGAACAGTCCCATCAGCACCGTCATCACACCGGCGGTGAGTCCGGTGACGGCGCCGACCTGAGCGAAGTCGAGCGCGGTGCCGGTGACGTCCTCGCCGCTGCTGAGGATGATCGGGTTGAGGATGACGATGTAGGCCATCGCGAAGAAGGTGACGAGCCCGCCGCGGATCTCCTGCGGGATGCTCGATCCGCGTTTGGTGATCTCGAAGAAGCGGTCGAGCGCGCTCACAGGCGGCTGTTCATCCGGGGCGTCCGCGCCTTTGCGGACTTCGGCGGTCTGAGACATGAAAGTACTCTCCTGCTCGGGTGGGGTGAGGCTGAGGAAGTCGGGGAGATCAGTAGTCGATGCGAGTGGCCGTCTGGCTCCACTCGGTGAAGGCGGCGACGCGCTGGGCCGGCGGAAGGGGCTCCTGCACGACGGGCATGATCGCGCGGTCTTCGTCGCCGCCTTCGAAGTAGCGATAGAAGACCGCGTCGTCGAAGCCGGCGTCTGCGGCGTCGTCGCGGTTCGCGGCGAAATAGACCTTCTCGATCCGCGCCCACAGCGAGGTCGCGAGACACATCGGGCACGGCTCGCAGCTGGTGTAGAGCACCGCGCCGCTGAGGTCGAAGGTGCCGAGGCCCTGGCAGGCATTGCGAATCGCGGTGACCTCGGCGTGCGCTGAGGGGTCGAGATTCGCGGTGACGCGATTCACGCCCTCGAACACGCGGCCGTCGGCCGAGACGACGATGGCTCCGAAGGGACCGCCTTCATTGCGAACGTTCTCGGTGGCGAGGTCGACGGCGCGAGCCAGGTACTCGGCCGGTGACGGCTGAACGTCTGCGTGCGTCGTGACGATGGACGTGGTGATGCCGGTGGAGTCCATGGTGAAGAGCTTCCTTGCGTTCGATCGGATGCTCGAGGACTCACGGGTTTCGTGCGTGATCCTCGTCGATCCGCTGACTGTGATTTCGTGCCTGACCGCGACCCTCGAGAGGGCTCCGGCTGGACTCTCCGACAGTAACAGCGAAACGGCTGTCCGTCCAGCTTTTTTGGAATTCCTATTCCACCATGCGGTATTGTTGATTGCGCTTCCGCAAATGCGCCACTAGTGTACGTTTCATGACGCATTTCCGGATCAGTGAGGCCGCCTCCCTCCTCGGCGTGAGCGACGACACCGTGCGCCGGTGGGTCGCCGACGGCGTGCTCGCACTGGGGCACGACTCTTCCGGACGCCAGGTCGTCGACGGCGCCGAACTCGCCGCGCGCGCTCAAGCGCTGGCGACAGCGGCCTCCGATGTCGGCGACGTCCGCCGCAGTGCGCGGAACCGCTTCACCGGGCTGGTCACGCACGTCGAGATCGACGGCCTGATGGCCCAGGTCGAGCTGCAATGCGGTCCGCACCGCGTGATCACGCTGATGTCATCGGAAGCCGCGCGCGAGATGAATCTCCACGTCGGATCGAAGGCCGTCGCCGTGGTCAAGGCGACCATGGTCATCCTCGAGACGGAACGGGATGCTGCGCAGTGACTGCCCTGTCCCTTCGGCGCCTGGTCGCCGCCGTCACCCTGGTCGGCTGTCTCGGGATCGTCGGATGCTCGGCATCCGGCCCTTCGGGTGAGACGGATGCCGCAAGCTCACCGGACCACCAGGGCGGAGCGGGGCTGAGCGGCGAACTCACGATCTTCGCGGCCGCTTCCCTCTCTGGAGCGTTCGACCAGTTGGCAGCGGACTTCGAGGAGCAGCATCCGGGCGTCGATGTCCGCCCGATCAGCTACGACGGCTCCTCGGTGCTGGCCGTCCAGTTGATCGAGGGCGCGGCGGCCGACGTCTTCGCCGCGGCGGACGAGAAGAACATGACGAAGGTGGTCGATGCAGGGCTCGCCGTCGAACCGGAGTCGTTCGCGAGCAACGTCCTGCAGATCGCGGTGACACCGGGCAACCCCGAGAGCATCGACTCGCTCGCCGCCCTCGCCAGCGACGGGCTCGCCGTGGTGCTGTGCGCCCCCGAGGTGCCGTGCGGCACGGCCGCGCGTGCGCTCCTCGACGACGCCGGCATCGAGCTCAGGCCGGCCAGTGAGGAGCAGAACGTCACCGCTGTGCTCAGCAAGGTGAAGTCGGGCGAGGCCGATGCGGGCCTGGTCTACCGCACCGATGTCGCGGCGGCCGCCGGTGATGTGACCGGAGTCGACATCGCCGGCGCCGAGCGCGCCACCAACGTGTACCCGCTGTCCACACTGCGGGATGCCGCGAATCCGACCGCGGCAACGGCGTTCGTCGCGTTCGTGCTGTCCGAGTCCGGCCAGCGAGTACTCGCCGAGTACGGTTTCGGAGCGCCATGACCCTGCTCACGTCGTCGCCACGCAGCACCAGGGCACCGCGTCCGCCGTTCTGGATCGTGATTCCCGCGACGCTGGCGACGCTGCTTCTCGTGCTGCCGTTCATCGCCTTGCTCCTGCGCCTGGATTGGGCAGGCGTGCCCGCGACGATCGCCTCGCCCGAGGCTCTGCAGGCACTCGGGCTGTCGATGTCGACGGCGACGATCGCCACGCTGATCTGCGCCGTCCTCGGCATCCCGCTGGCGGTCGTGATCGCTCGCAGCCCCGCCTGGCTGGCCTCGATCCTGCGCACCCTGGCGACTCTCCCGCTCGTCCTTCCTCCGCTCGTCGGAGGCATCGCGCTGCTCTCCCTGCTCGGCCGCGGCGGCATCCTGGGCGGTGCCCTGACGGCAGCCGGCGTGCAGATCCCGTTCACCACCGCCGCCGTCGTGATCGCCCAGGTGTTCGTGGCGCTGCCGTTCCTGGTCATCTCGGTCGAGGGTGCATTGCGCACCGCCGGCACCGGGCACGAGCTGGTCGCATCGACGCTCGGCGCCGGCCGGTTCACCGTGTTCCGCCGGGTGACGCTGCCACTCGTCGCACCAGGGCTGGTCGCCGGTTCTGTGCTCTGCTTCGCCCGCGCACTCGGCGAGTTCGGCGCGACGGCCCTGTTCGCGGGCAACGCCCCCGGCGTCACCCGCACGATGCCGCTCGCGATCTACACCGCGTTCAACGGCGCCGGCGTGCGCGAGGACACCGCGATCGCCCTGTCGCTCATGCTCATCATCGTGGCCATCGGCGTGCTCGTGCTCATGCGCGGCTGGCGAGCGGATGCGATCCGATGACGCTCGACGTCGACATCCGCGCCCGCGTCGGAGTGTTCCTGCTGGAGGCCGCGATCACGGCGAACGCGGGCGAGGTGCTCGCCGTGATCGGACCGAACGGCTCGGGCAAGTCGACACTCCTCGGCGCGATCGCCGGTCACCACAGCGCCGTCGACGGCCGGATCACCCTCGGCGGGCGGACGCTGGATCGCTCAGTGCCGCCGGAGCGCCGCCGGATCGGTCTGCTCGGGCAGCGCCCGATGCTGTTTCCGCACCTGACCGCGCTGGAGAACGTCGCATTCGGGCCACGCTCGCAGGGGATGCCGCGCACCGAGGCCCGCGATGTCGCGCACGCACAGCTCACCGATGTGGGACTCGACGAACTGGCGCAGCGGCGCCCTGCGCAACTGTCCGGCGGACAGCAGCAGCGCGTCGCTCTGGCTCGCGCCCTGGCGGCTGCGCCCGACGCGCTGCTGCTGGACGAGCCGTTCGCCGCCCTCGACGCGCAGACGGCGGGCCAGGCCAGACGACTCGTCTCCGAACTGCGTGACCGGGCCGGCATCCCGATCGTCCTGGTCACCCACGACCCCCTGGATGCGGTCGTGCTCGCTGCGCAGACCGCGGTGCTGCAGGACGGACGCGTGGTGCAGCAGGGCACGACCGCTGAAGTGCTCGGGCACCCGAACTCGCCCTTCGTGGCTGCCGTGGCCGGCGTGAATCTCGTGGCAGGCTCGGCCGATGCCGACGGCATCCTGCAGACGGGCTCCGGCTTGCGCTGGGCAGGGCAGGGCGACCGGCTGCACTCAGGGGATGCCGGAACCGCGGTGTTCGCCCCCGGCTCGGTGCGGATCCATTCCCCCGAGGCCCTCGTTGACGCGGCCGCCAACACCTGGACCGGCACGGTCGCGCTGATGGAGCCGGTCCCCGGAGGGGTGCGGCTCTTCACGGCGGAGCATCCGGATATCGCCGTCGATTGCCCGTCGTCCACCGCCCTCACCGCAGGGGCGCGACCGGGCGCGCACCTCCGGTTCTCCATTTCCGACCACGACGTCTCGATGCGCCGCTCGTCCTGAGCGGTGCTACCGTAGCCACTCAAAGGGGACGCGATGTCGATCACTCCAGATCCCGCTGCGCATTCGCGGGCCACAGGGGTCATGCGCCTGCCCTCGACCGGCGGCCTGACCGACCGATTCGACCGCTCGCTGCGCGACCTGCGCATCTCGGTGACCGACCGCTGCAACTTCCGCTGCGTCTACTGCATGCCTCGATCGGTGTTCGGTCGGGACTATGCGTTCCTCGATCGGGAGGAGCTGCTCAGCTTCGAGGAGATCGAGAGGATCGCGCGGGTCGCCGCCGCACACGGCGTGCGCAAACTGCGGCTGACCGGCGGCGAACCGCTGCTGCGCCGCGGCATCGAAGACCTCATCGCACGGCTCGCCGCTCTGCGCACCCCCGAAGGCGAGCGGCTCGAGATCGCCCTGACCACGAACGGCTCTGCGCTGACTCTCAAGGCCCAGGCGCTGAAGGATGCCGGACTCGACCGGCTGACCGTCTCGATCGACTCGCTCGACGACGAACTGTTCCAGCGGATGAACGATGTGCGCTTCCCGGTCGCCCGGGTGCTCGACGGCATCGATGCCGCGCACGCCGTCGGGCTCGGGCCGATCAAGCTGAACATGGTCGTCAAGCGCGGGCTGAACGACGGTGAGATCGAGGGGATGGCGGCGCGGTTCAAGGGAACCCCGTACGTGCTGCGGTTCATCGAATACATGGACGTCGGCACCTCCAACGGCTGGTCGCTCGACGAGGTCGTGCCCTCGGCCGAGATCGTCGAGCGCATCGGTGCGCTCTTCCCCCTCGAACCGGTCGGTGCGGCGGTGCCGGGTGAGACGGCGCAGCGATGGCGGTACACCGACGGCTCCGGAGAGATCGGCGTGATCTCATCGGTGACGAACACGTTCTGCGGCACGTGCAATCGGGCGAGGATCTCGACGGAGGGCAAGCTGTTCACCTGCCTGTTCGCCACCGAAGGCCACGATCTGCGGGCACTGCTGCGCGGCGGTGCCGATGACGAGGAATTGGCGACGGCGATGGCGTCGATCTGGGGCGCCAGAGACGATCGCTACTCCGAGGTGCGCGCGAGCCTCACGCCGGAACTGCGCGAAGCGCGCCAGCGCATCGAGATGAGCTACATCGGCGGCTGACGCCGCCCGGCTCCTGCTAACGTCGGCGATGCGCTCCCGAAAGCGCGGATGCAGGAAACGATGAACGCGCTGCAATGGCTGGTCGACAGCTTCAACTCGTACTGGGCCCTCCCCGGCGGACAGGTCCTCCTCGTGCGAGAGGTGGTCGGCAACGCCTTCGGCCTCGCGAGTGCGCTCGGGGGCATGCGTCGCAAGATCTGGGCCTGGCCGGTCGGAATCATCGGAAACCTGCTGCTGCTCACCGTGTTCCTCGGTTCGGTCCTCAGCCCGGACCACTCGCTTCCGCATCTGCTCGGGCAGGCCGGACGTCAGGTGATGTTCATCGCGGTCGCGATCTATGGATGGATGCGGTGGCGACAGGCCGCGGCCGGGGGCGGTCGCTTGACTCCGCGCTGGGCACCGACGGGCGCGCGGATCGGTCTCGCCCTCGGGATGATCGTCGGCACCGTCGCCCTCACGCCGCTGTTCCGAGCACTCGGCTCCTGGGAGCCGGTATGGGCGGATGCCTGGACCTTCGTCGGATCCCTGCTGGCCACCTACGGCATGGCCAAGGGCTGGACGGAGTTCTGGCTGATCTGGATCGCGGTCGATGTGGTGGGAGTGCCGCTGCTCTTCGGCGCCGGCTACTACGCCACCGGGTTCATGTACGTGTTCTACGGCATCTTCACCGCGATCGGCTTCGTGGTCTGGTGGCGGGCGCACGCGGCATCCGCTCCGCCGGTGGAGATCACCCCGCCCGATCCGAGCCCGCGGCACGCCGAGGGCGAGCGGGACTGACGTTCATTATCCCGATCAGGCGACGACCAGAGGACGCACCTCGTGCGCTCTTCCGGCCAATTCGCGCGCGAGATCGTAGTTGGTCTGCATCGCGAGCCATGCCCGCGCAGTCCCCACGCCGGATCGCTCCAGGCGCACGGCGAGATTCGGACTGATCCCGGCGTGACCGTGGATCACTCGGCTGAGCGTGACACGGGCGACCCCAAGTCGCGATGCCGCTTCGGCGACGCTGAGACCCAGTTCGGCGAGAACGTCCTCGCGGATGATCGAGCCGGGATGCGGCGGATTCTTCATCATGTCCCACTCCCTCAGTGATAATCCCGATAGTCGACGAGTTCGACATCCAGCCCGATGAAACGAAACGTCACGCGCCAGTTTCCGTTCACCCAGATCGACCAGTGCCCCGCGAGTTCGCCCTTGAGCTCATGAGTACGAAAGGACGGAATCGCAAGGTCCGTGGAGGTCTGGGCAACGTCCAGAGCAGCCAGGATTCGGAGCAACTTGGCCGCGTGGTCGGGTTGGATGCCCCGCTTCGAGTCGTCCTGGTAGAGCGCCTCCAGACCCTTATGCCTGAAGCTGACGATCACAATTCCACCGTATCGCGTATCGCATCACGATACAATCCCATCCATTCCGGTAGCCGCGCCGCGAATGTCACGTTCAAGCCGTAGGCCAAGATACTTGCGGGTTCGATGCGCAGGGCTTCCTCGAGGTAGGCGATCGCGACGGCGCGGCGCCCCTGCGCCCATTGCAGCCAGGCGATGACGCAGAGGAGAGGAGGACGGAACGGTTCCGGTGCGAGCGCCGAAGTGCGGCGGAGCAGCGCGATGGCGCGCTGCATCCGGACACACGACGGAACCCGGCGAGACTCGCCTCGGAAGAGCCGAACCGGGCGATCGTGCGGGATAACATCCGCGACCCTGAGGTCTTCGACGTACTCGTCGACTGTGATTCCGCGATTGTGCGCGCGAACCGCGAAACGAGCGATCTTTCGAAACTGCTCCTCACCGATCTTGCGACCGAACGCGACCTGCAGCGCAAGCGATTCGGGGATGCTGGGGAAGGCGCACATGAGGATCAGTTGGGCGTGGAATTCCAGCCCGAGCTCGCGAACGTCGTCGTCGAACAGCGACTCGACGACAGGCACGATCAGCCCGAGAGTTTCGGCGTGCGTCAGCGCCCCGGAGCCGCCATTGCTCTCCAGATCGTCCAGAGCACGCCACGCCTCGTTGGAGGACATCACGATCGTCACCTCCGGCAGACCGTCCCGAACCACCATCAGGTGCTCCCACACCTTGTCCCGTTCCTCCGGGTCGACTGGAGGCAGGTGGATAGTGCGTTCGGAGGCGTCGAGTGCGGAGCCGGTGTCCATGTGCCGATCTTCTCGAAGCGGCGATCGAACCGCACCGCCGATCCGCTTCATCATCAAGATCTGTGGAGAACTCGGGCGACATCAGCTGTGTGCAGAACGAGTCACCGACCGCAGGGCTGACGCGCCTCGACGCGATCCGGCCGCGACGAGCATCGACGTCGGTGGCATCGGCCACGATGGATGACATGACCGATGGCTACGACGCACAGTTCCTCGCCACCCCGCTGCCCCTGCCGAGTCTCGAGCGCCCGACGCGGTTGCTCCCCTACCCGCGGTTCTCCGTGCTGCTCGACCCTGCACGCAGACTCGCGGCCGTCACCGCGGTGAACATCGACGGCGCGCGACTGCGCGAACTCCCCCGCACCGGCGAGTGGCGCCTTGACCCGCGCGCCGATGCAGGCGAGCAGACCGGCCCCGAGGTCTACGCCCGCAACGACCTCGACCGCGGCCACCTGGTGCGCCGACGCGATCCCGGTTGGGGAGACACCGACGAGGCACGCGACGCCACGGAGGCGACGTTCTTCTACCCGAACGCCGCTCCCCAGGCGGCCGGCTTCAACCAGTCCAAAGAACTCTGGCTGGGCCTCGAGGATCACGTGCTCGGCTACGCCGAGACGACGGATCAGCGTCTGTCGGTGTTCACCGCCCCGGTTCTCGGCGCCGAAGATCCGGCCTACCGCGGCATCCGCATCCCGCTCCGCTTCTGGAAGGTCGCGGCCTGGCAGGGTCCCACCGGCCTCGCCGCCGCCGGTTTCCTGCTGGACCAGTCCGAACTCGTCGACACCCCAGAAGGACTTCTGGCCGCACCACCACTGGGGGCGTTCCGCACATTCCAGGTGCCGGTGGCCGACCTCGCCGGCATCATCGATATCGACCTGGGTCCGTTGCCGGATGCCGACGTGCTGCCCGGACGAACCGCGCGCTCGGGCAGCTGGCTCACTCTCCGTGACCCCTCCGACATCGTGCTCTGAGGGCGCTCCCCTACCCCCAGGCCGAGATCGCTCCCAGCACGAACACGACGACGCAGAAGAGTCCCGAGATCGCAAGTCTGACGATGCGCAATCCCAGCCGGCGGCGCTCGTGCAGCCACGGGAGAGTCGGGACGCGGAGTACGAGACCCGCGACTCCGGCGGCTGCGAGCGCGACGGACACCACCCACAGCACCACCGGAACCCCGGCCCACCCCGACGCGAAATGCAGCACCGTGAACAGAGCGAGCAGTCCGGTCGACTCCGCGATGGCGCCGATCCGATCCGCGATGCCGAATCGCTTCGGTTTCCAGGCCCTGAGCGCGTAGAGCGCCGAGAAGATGACGAGGACGAAAGCGAGCAGGGAGGAGGGCGACAGGCTCATTCGGTGATGCCTTTCTTGACGAGGTTCAGGACGACATCCGGAAGCTGAGCCGCCGAGTTGGACAGCACCACCGCTCCTTTGCCACTTTCGCGATCGAGGACGAGGAACGAGGCGAAGCCCCCGGTCTGCCCGTTGTGAAGCGTCAGCGTCGAGCCGTCGTCCTGGTCGAGGACGAGCCAGGCGTACCCTTCCGCCCCGTCTTCGCCGTCGAGGTGGCGGTCCATCGCGGATGCCCCGGGGGCGGTGCCGTCGAGAAGCGCCTGCACGTAGCTGGCCATGTCGCCGATCGTCGAGCGGATGCCGCCGGCCGGCGCGAACGGTCCGATCGACCACGCCTCCTGCGGGATCCCCGTGGCCGAGTATCCGGTGGTGAGATCCCGCTGGTCGGCCCCGTCGAGGACGATTCTGCTGTGCGTCATCTGCAGCGGATCGAAGATCCTCTCCTGCACGAGTTCGGGGTACGAGAGACCTGCGCGCTGAGCCAAGGCCTGCCCGAGCAGCGACATCCCCAGGTTCGAGTAGAGGAAGTGTCCGGGGGCGACGAGTTGCTGACGCCCCGCCTGTTCGAGCAGCTCATCTACGGTGCCGCGATACGGATTGCGATTGGTGACGGTGTCGAGGAGAACCTGCGGGGTGGAGGCCTCATCCAGACCCGGCATCCCCGAGTGATGATTCGACAGACTCTCCAACGTGACCCCGCCGGCCGGGGTTCCGTCCAACTCGGGGAAGACCGCGGCCAGGGTCTCCGTCGGTGTCACCTCACCGCGGTCGATCGCGATCGCGAACAGGTTGCCGGTGAAGGTCTTCGTGACGGAGCCGATCTCGTACTCGGTGTCGTCGTCGGCTCCGAAGCCGGCGGTCACCGTCTCGTCGTCGGAGTCCAGATCGATGAACGCGACGCTCACGCGATCGAGCGCGCCAGCCGAACGGGCGTCCTGCTCGACCGCCCGAGCGAGGGCGGCGTCACCGCTCGTGTGCGGCTGAAGGCTCGGAGAGGGTGGAGTGGCGAAGAGGCCGACGGCGACGGCGACACCCGCTGCGACGACGGCGGATCCGATTGCGAGGGGAGATGACCTGGTCATGCATCCATGCCATCAAGAGCGAGCGCGCTGCAGAAGTGACCTCGTGTCATCCCTTTCCGTGACAAATTGCACGGGCGTGCATTCGCGTTCGGCGCTGAGCCAGGAGCCGAACCGGCGGAGTACGGTGGCGGTGTGGATGAATCCGACCAGCTGCCTGACCACCCGGCCCCCGACAATCCGCAGGGCAAGCTCGTGCTGCTCCGGCACGGCGAGACGGAATGGTCCAGAACCGGCAAGCACACCGGGCGCACCGACATCCCGCTCACCCCGCGCGGGGAGGACCTGGCCAGAGCGGCCGGCGAGCTCGTGCGGGATTACGACTTCCAGCTCGTCCTGAGCTCACCGCTGCAGCGAGCACGACGAACGGCCGAGCTGGCCGGGCTGGATGCCCAGATCGACCCGCTGCTGATCGAGTGGGACTACGGCGGGTACGAAGGGCGCACGACCAAGGAGATCCGCGCGGAGCTCGGCTACAACTGGACCGCCTTCGCCCACGGCGTGATCAGGGGCGAGACCCCGGGCGAGACGGTCGAAGAGGTCGCCGCGCGCGCCTCGCGGGTCCTCACCCGCGTGCTGCCGGCGATGGCCGACGGCGACGTCGCGTTGATCGCACACGGGCACTACCTGCGCATCCTCGCGGCGGTGTTCCTGCGTGAGGCTCCTCGTTTCGGCGCGCAGATCACCCTGGATGCCGGCTCCGTCTCGGTGCTGGGCTTCGACCGTGAACAACCAGCGATCCTCGCGTGGAACCACGGTCCGCGCCTGCCGTTGAAACCGTCCGAGTCCTGAGACCGGAATCGGCGGTCGCCGTCGTGGCTGTCAGTCGCGAAGCACCGCGAACAGCGAGTGGATGTTCCCCTCGGGGTCCGCGAAGAACGCGGAGTAGTGCCCCCAGGTCGTCTGCACCGGTGCCGCGACCACGAGGCCACCGAGCCTCGTGATCTTCGCGAGCTGCTGATCGACTGCCGGAGCATCGGCGCACTCGAAGTTCAGCTCGAACGCTTGGCCCGATCTCGGCATCCGGTAGTCGGGGTGATCGTGCGTGTTCGGCCCCATGCCGGGGCGGGAGAACACGGCGAACCGCACGCCCTCCCCCTCGAACGCCGCATAGTCGTTCTCGACGACGGCCGGTTGCAGCCCGAGTGCGTCACGGAAGAACGCCGTCAGCGCCGCCACGTCGTCGGCCAGAACGGTGATTCCCTCGAGGCGCACGTCAGTCACGTGACCACGCTAGCGGCGGCCTCTGACATCTGCTCTTCGTGCGTCAGCGCCGCACGCGCGCGAGGAACTCGGCGGTGTCCGGATGCTGCGGCGCGTCGAAGATCTGCTCGGGTGGACCCTGCTCGATCAGCACACCCTCCTTGAGGAAGACGACGCGGTCGGCGACCTCCCGCGCGAACGACATCTCGTGCGTCGCCATCACGATCGTGGTGCCGCGGCGCTTGAGCTCGCGCACCAGATCGAGAACCTCGCCGACCAGCTGCGGATCGAGCGCGCTCGTGATCTCGTCGAGAAGCAGAACGGCGGGGTTCGTGAGGATGGCCCGCACGATGGCCACGCGCTGCTGCTGGCCGCCGGAGAGCCGGTCGGGGTACTCATCGGCCTTGGCGCCGAGCCCGAGGGCCTCGAGAAGTTCGCGGCCGCGGGCGTGCGCCTCTGCCGTCGGCATCCGGTGCACCTTGCGCGCCGCCAGCGTGACGTTGTCGAGCACGCTGAGGTGCGGGAACAGGTTGAAGTGCTGGAACACCACGCCGATGCGGGCACGCACGGCGTCGGCATCCACCCGGGGGTCGGTGATGTCCTCGTCCGTGAGGAAGATCTGACCGTCGTCGACGCGCTCGATGAGGTTCATCGTCTTCAGCAGAGTGGATTTGCCCGACCCCGATGCGCCGATGAGCACGACCACCTCGTGTGCACCGACCGCGAGGTCGACGCCACGGAGCACCTCGTGGTCGCCGAAGCGCTTGCGCACGCCCCGGGTCTCGATGACGGGAGGAGTTTGACCCTCGGGAACGGTCATACGACGCCTCCGGCCTGCTCGCGCTTGTTCAGTCTCGCCGTGAGAGCGTCCGTGAGCCGGATCATCGGCCAGCTGAGGGCGATGAAGAACAGACCGGCGACGATGTACGGCGTGTAGTTGTACGTGTCGGCCACCTGCAGCTGCGCCGCGCGCACCGCATCGATGACGCCGAGCACCGAGATCAGGCCGACGTCCTTCTGCATGGACACGAAGTCGTTCATGAGCGCAGGGACCACCTTGCGAACGCCCTGCGGGATGACGACGATCCGCAACGTCTGCGCGTGGCTGAGTCCCAGCGATCGGGCGGCGACGCGCTGCGAGGGGTGCACGGCCTCCATCCCGGCGCGCAGCACCTCGGCGACGTACGCCGAATAGGTGAGGATGATCGCGATCGTTCCCCAGAACGCCGGGGGCATCCGCGGGAAGATCATCAGGGCCGGGATGCCGAAGCCGATCAGGTAGAGCACGATCAGAAGCGGGATGCCGCGGAAGAAGTCGGTGTACGCCGCGGCGAGCGCACGCAGCGGGAAGAACACCGGGCCCCGCAGCGATCTCGTCGTCGCGAGGAGCGTGCCGAGGATCGCCACGCCGACGGCGGCGATGACCAGCACCAGGAGGTTCGTCAGCAGCCCCTGGAAGATCGGTCCGATGCTCTTCACCGCGATCTCGGGATCGAAGAACGTCTGACGGACGACGGCCCAGCCCGGGGTGTTGACGATGATGACAGCGAGCACCGCGACGAGCACGACGCTGCTGACGAGGGCGATCAGGACCGAACGGGTCGTCGCCCGACGCCGCAGAGCACGGCGTGACAGCTCGAGGTCGCTCGGCTGCCACGCCGTGTCGGCGGAGGTGCTGGTCACTTCAGGACGGGAACGTCGACCGCGTCGCTGAGCCATTCCTGCTGCAGCTCGTCGAGCGTGCCGGCCTCGCGCAGGGCGTCGACCGCATCGGTGACCGTTGCCGTGAGCGCCGAGCCCTTCGGAAGCACGAACGCGAACTGGTCGCCGCCACCGGTGCTCGCGAACTGGCCGGTCACGGTGGCGTTGTCGACCAGGGCGCCAGTGACGTAGAACGCGCCGGGCAGGTCGGTGATCATGGCATCGATCTGGCCGCCCTTGAGAGCGAGCACGACGTCATCGACAGTGTTGAAGACGCTGAGGTTCGCCTCGCCGAGCTGCTCCTTGGCGACGGTGTAGCTGGTGGTGCCGGATGCGACACCGACCGTGGCCTTCTTGAGGTCGGCGATCGAGGTCGAGGATGCGGCAGGCGAGTCGTTCTGCGCGACGACAGCCTGAGTGGTCGTGTAGTACGGCGAGGAGAAGTCGACGGCCTTCTTGCGCTCGTCGGTCACCGAGAACTGCTGGATGTTGATGTCCCAGTCCTTGGGGCCCGGTGCGATCGCTGCGTCGAAGCCGGTGCGCACCCAGACGATATCGTCGGCGTCGAAGCCGAGCTGCTCGGCGACGGCGAGCGCCACGGCGCCTTCGAATCCTTCACCGTTGGACGGGTCGTCGTCGACGAACCACGGCTCGTAGTTGGGCTCGCCCGTCGCGATCGTGAGCTTGCCGGCGGTGACGGTCTGCAGCGAGCCGTCATCAGTGCCGGCGGACGAGTCTGCCGGCGCACCGGCGCAGGCAGCGAGAGAGGCAGCGGCGAAGACGGCGACGGCCGCGGCCGCGGCGCGGCGAAGGGTGGTGGCAAGGGGCACGGCTACTCCTGAATAGAGTTCGGTTTTGGTACCAGCGTAGGCGAGTGCCCCCGCCGTGAATCAGCGGCATCGAAACCTGGCGACACGAAGTCGTTCGGCGTCTCGATGGCGGTCATGAGATCGACCCAGGGATCACGGGGAACGACGGTGCGGCATAGCGGAGCACGCCCGACACGACGGTGGCCGCGGCTCGGCCCGCGCCCGTCTCGACGAGCTCGGCGATCGAATCGCCCCCAGCCGGCACGTCGAAGAACGTCAGATCGGCGAGCGCGCCGACGGCGAGGTAACCGGTGCGGTCGGGGCCGACGTCGATCCCCATCGCGTGAGCGCCGCCGATGGTCGCAGCTCCCAGCAGACGTGCGTGCAGGTCGCGGTCGGTGTACCCCTGCGCGCGGGCGATGCGGGCGAGTTCGGCGACGTCGGCGAGCACATCGAGCGAGGGACTGGACGAAAGGGAGTCGGTGCCGACCGCGATCGGGCTGCCCTCGCGCAGGTAGGCGGCGATCGGTGGTTCTTCGAGTCCGATGACGGCGTTGGAACGCGGGCACAGCGCGACGGTGGTGCGGCGTTCGCGAAGGATCGCCCGGTCTCGTGCACTCATGTAGACGCCGTGCGCGATGTGGCAGTCGGGTCCCAGGACGCCGAGCTGGTCGACGAACTCGGTCGCGCTCGTACCGAATCCGGCATCCCGCAGCTCCTGGAAGCTCGCGAGCCCTGCGGTGTGCCAGGCCTGCGGATGCTCGTGCGCGAACTCGCTCTCGAACGCGGCCTCACCGAGATGGATGTGGATGCGCCCGCCGCGCTCGCGCACGATGTCGGGGATCTCCAGCAGCGGCTCGATGTCGAGGGAGTAGGGCGCGTGGGGAGAAAGCCCGGTTCCTGGAGGGGTGGGCAGGGCGTCCAACGCCTGCTCGACCTGAGCCCGCCCCGTGCGCGCCCATTCTGTGTTGGTCCAGCTCATCACCTCCCAGTAGGTGATGCCGTGCAGGCCTGCGTCGTGGAGCGCCGTCGCGGCGACGTCGTCGGTCACCACATCGGCGATGGCAGTGGTTCCGGAGCGCAGCGCCATCTCGGCGCCGGCCGCGGCGTCCACCCCCCAATCGCGTCCGCCTTCGTAGACGGGATCGAACGCCCGCACCCAGTCGTCGAAGCCGTCGTACTGCCCTCGTCCCACCTGCGCCATGCCGGTGTACTGCAGGTGCGTATGCGCGTTCACGAGCCCCGGCGTGAGAACACCGGGCCAGTGCACCTCCTCCGCGACGATTCCGCGATCAGCCAAGGACCGCAGAACCCACGCCCGCTCACCGACGTGCATGATGCGTCCGTCGCGGACAGCGACGGCGCCGTCGACGATCGGGGGCGCCGTGATCGGCACCACGAGCCCGGCCGAGAACACCGTGACCGCACTCATGCCATCGCTCCGCGGAATCGCGGCGAGCGCCATTCGCGCTGCGCCTCGACCTGTGCCGGGCTGCGTTCGTCGATCCGCTCACCACGGACCGCGAGGGCGGCGACCGCGATCGCCGTGTCGGCGGCAGCCGGGAACGAATGCACGCCCGGCGGCAACGCCGATGTAAGGAGCTGTTCGACAGCGGCGAGCTGCACCGCGAACGAGAGGTCCATGATCTCGATCGGATTGCCCTCGGCCGCAGCGAGGTTCACGCACCCGCCGCGAGCGATCAGCACTGCCCCTTCACCCGCGCGCTCGAGGAAGGGCGAGGTCGCGCCGCCCTCGGTCACGTAGGGGCGCAGGCTCGACAGATCGACGTCGACCTCATGGGGCACACCGCCCGCGACGGCGACGATTCGCGCGGCGCGCAGCGCTGCGGCGCCGATCGTGTGTGGAACTCCGGTCGCCGAGACGACGAGCGCACCCGGCGCAAGGTCTTTGAGCCGTCCGATGTCGTAGCCGTCGTGCGCGGCGCGGAGTGCCCGGACCGGATCGGTCTCCGTGACGCGAACACGCGCGCCGAGGGCACTCAGGTGCGCAGCCACGCCTTCTCCGACGGGGCCGTAGCCGATGACGACGGCCGGCTGGTCGCGGATCCCGATGCCGACAGCATCCAAGGCGTCGGCGATCGCGAACACGCACGACTGCCCCGTGCCGTATCGGTTGTCGAAGGATGTCTTCATCGGAGCGTCGTTGACGGCGATCACCGCGATGTCGAGTACGCCCTCGCGCTCCATCAAACGGAGCGGCGTGAGCCCACTCGTGGTCTCCTCGGCGGCACCGCGCAGTGACGAAGCGAGACCCTCCTCGTGAGCGAGGCGGATGAGGTGCGATCCGTCGTCGAGCAGCAGGTCGAAGCCGCGGCGCAGGAAGGAGACGGCAGCGGCCCGCTCGACGGCACCGGAGATCTCGGGGTCACCGTCGACGGGGATGCCGCGGGCACGCAGAACGTCGGCGACGGATACGTCGATCTCGTCGGGGTGAGCGTAGACCGCGACCGTGGCACCCGCGTCGCGCAACAGCAATGCGAGCTGCGCCGTCTTCGGCTCGAGCACCATGGCGATGCCGATCCGAACCCCTCGCACTGTTCCGGCATCACGCAGTCGCCGAGCGAGGTCGGTCGAGACCGGCATGTGCGCACCCGCGGCGTCGACCCGCGCCGCTGCGGTGTCTCGCGGAGGCAGCGGGCGTCCATTGAGCCGAATCTCCGGCGACTCGCCCGGAGCGAAGACGACACCGCCGTCACCGAAGCGGGCGCCGAGCGCCGGGAGGAGTTCGCGCAGTGCGTCAGCGACAGCATCCGTCCCGACGACCGAGAACTCGCGACCGGCGACGAGCAGGTTCGTCTCGCGGGCGAAACGGCGCACAAGACGCTCAGCAGTGGCGGTCGCTTCGGTCACTCGTTCAGCGTAGACGCACCGGGCAAGGCACCATGCGGTGCGTCCTGAGCCGTCAGTTGCCGTCGGAGCGGAACAGGTTTCGCAGCACGAAGAACACCACGACCGCCACCACGGCGACGATCGCCAGCTTCGCGATGAACCAGAGCAGCGAGAACAGCGCGCCGACGACCCACCAGGCGATGACCACGGCGATGACGACGCCGACGACAGTCCAGAGAGAGTTCTTGGTCATGGGTCCAGCCTAGGGCGGGCCGCTTGACGCAGTCTCTACTGTGGAAGGCGCATCCGCGTCGGAACGAAGGAGACACCGTGTCGCATGTGAACATCGGCAAGATCTACGCTGCCCCATACCGGGCGATGCTGGAGTTCAGCGCCAAGGCCGCTGAGGCCGGAGTGGATGCCGGACTCTCGCCGTTGCTCGTCGAACTGGTCAAGGTGCGGGCCTCCCAGCTCAACGGTTGCGCCTACTGCCTGAGGATGCACTGCGCCGATGCGGTCACGCACGGCGAGACGCCCGAACGACTGGCGGTGCTCGCTGCGTGGTGGGAGTCGCAGTACTTCAGCGCCGAGGAGCAGGCGGCGCTGCAGATCATCGAGCGGGTGACCATGATCGGCGACCATGGCCGGCTCGCGGATCGTGGCGTCGACGTGGAGAGCATCCTGAACGAGAAGCAGATCGCGGCCGTGACCTGGCTCGCCGTCGCGATCAACAGCTGGAATCGCATCGCGGTCAGCAGCCACTATCCGGTGGGTCCCTGATGGGATCTCCGCAGGCATTGAGTGAGGCCGATCGCCGAGTCGTCGCCGCCTGGGCAGCGGACTGCGCGGAACGAGTACTGGCGTTGTTCGAAGCCGAAGAGCCCGCAGATCCGCGCCCACGGGATGCGATCGCTCGAGCTCGGGCCTTTGCCGGCGGCGAGCTCGATGCCGCCGGGGAGATCCGTCGCCGCTTCGTCGCGGGTCGCGCCGCGAAAGCCGTGACTGCTCCGGCCGCTGTGGCAGCCGCCAGGGCAGCCGCGCAGGCCTCTGGCGTCGCTCACATGGGCGCTCATGCTCTCGGTGCAGCGGCATACGCTGCGAAGGCCGCAGGTTTGGCAGCCCCGAATCGCCCCGATGCCATGCGTGACGAGATCCACTGGCAGCTGGGTCATCTGTCCGCCGAGGCAAGGGCCGCGCTTCAGCGCCTCCCTCTCCTGGGCGAAGACTCTGCCGGCCCACTCGGACCTGGGCTTCTCGGTTCCGGCGTTCTCGCAGAGGTCATCCGCGTCATCCAGGCCGACCTGCATGGATGAGCACCCGAGTGCGGCATGCTCCGCCTCGAGGACGGTTAGCATTCAGGAATGACGAGCACGGATCCGATCGAAGACGTTCCCACCGGAGGCGAGGTCATCCGCCTCGGACAGTTCCTCAAGTTCTCCGGTCTGCTCGACTCCGGCGGCAACGCCAAGGAGGTCGTCATCGATGGCTACGTCAACGTGAACGGTGAGGAAGAGCGTCGCCGGGGGCGCCAGCTGCAGGACGGCGACCTGGTCACGTTCGAGGGGCGCACGGTTCGCGTTCGCCGCTGACCTCGGCTCTCCTGGGGTGACGCCGCCACTACCTACACTGAGGTAATGCCCAGCCCGCGACCGCTCACCTTCGAGATCGTCGACCCCCACAGCGAGGATGGGGCGAGGGTGCTCGTGCAGTACTACACGGACATCGTCGGCCGGTACTGGGGGCGCGCGGCGACGCCGGCCGAGACGGAGAGCGCGATGCTCGACGAGCCCAGTGATCACCTGCGCGGAGACGGAGGGTTCCTCGTACTCGTTCGAGATGGAGCGGATGCGGTCGGGTGCGGCGGTGTCCGCATCGTCGAGCAGCACGTCGGCGAACTCACGCGGATCTACCTCGATCCCGTTGTCCGCGGCCGCGGTGCGGGACGAGCCTTGCTGAGCGAACTCGAGGCGATCAGCATCCGTCGGGGAATCCGGACTCTGCGGCTGACCGTGCGCCAGGACCTGGTGGAGGCTCATGGGCTCTATCGGCGTTCAGGATATGAGCCGGTCGAGGCGTTCTCGACGTCGCCTTATGCCGATCACTTCCTTGCGAAAGAACTCGCGCCATTGGAAAGGGCACCATGATCTCCATCCATCTCCGATACGAAATCGATCCGGACAAGCTTGACGAATTCCGTGAGTACGGGCGCCTCTGGATCCCTCTCGTCGAGCGTTTCGGCGGACGTCATCACGGTTATTTCCTCCCCAGCGAAGGAGACAGCGACGAGGCATTCGCGCTCTTCACCTTCGATTCCCTCGCGGCATACGAGCGTTACCGTCAGGATTCTGCGAACGATCCGGACTGCGTGGAGGCGTATCTCTACGCGAAGCGCACCGGGTGCATTCGACGCTACGAACGTCGGTTCCTGACTCCGCTGTTCGGCGCAGCCGACGAGTAGGGCCACCTCGCACTCGGCAGCATGCCGATCGTGGGAGCGGACCGCCCGGGGTCAATCACCGGGAGGGCCATCCAACACGGTCGGAATGTACTCGAGCAGCTGGATGCTCATGTCGAATGTGCGGGCTTCGACGAGGTCCAGGCGGACATCCGGGTAGCCGTCGAAGATGCGGTCGCGGCCGCTCGCCCCCGTGATGACGGGGAAGATCCCGACCCGGTACCTGTCGACAAGACCCGCCCCCAGCAGCGAACGGCACAACGCAATGCTGCCGATGGTGCGCAGCGGTCGATCGGAATCCTCTTTGAGCCGCCGGACGTACGCGACGGCATCCTCTCGCACCAGCGTCGAGTTCTCCCACGTGAGCGGCTCCGCCAGAGACGAGGAGAAGACGTATTTGGGGATGCCGTTCAGCACGTCCGTGCCCGGCTCTCCGCCAGCCGTGAGCTTCGACATCACCCGATAGGTCTTCGCGCCCATGAGCAGAGGGTCGTCCTTGTCAGGTGCGCCCTCGAGCCATTCGAGATACCCGGGGCTCTCCATACCCCACCATCCCGGCCACCCCTCGGCGGCACCGTAGCCGTCGAGGGAGCAGATGAAGTCGATCGTCAGCGTCTGCATCGTCGTCTCCTTCGTGCCCCGCGTCGCCACGCGTCAACGGCGACGCGGAGCCGAACGGATCTTTCGGGCAGGAGTCTAGGCCGGTCGACGGCGCGGCGGAACCCTGTCTTGCGGCACGCGACTTCCGTTGCCGACGACGATGGTCGCGGCCAGGGTCGCTGCAGCGGCGTAGCCAGGACTCCCACGGCGCGGCCACGCCGGGAACGGCATCCGGGTCACGCGCCGACCACGGTCACGTGCCCCAGTTTCTGCGGGCTCATCACCCAGAGAATCTGAAGAATTCCTTCGCTCGACGTCGTCGCGGTGACGAGTGTGGTGACCACACCGTCCTCGGTGAGCGTTGCGGCGGGCTGGCCGTTGACTTGAACCCAGTCGATCGCCTTGTTCCTCCAGAAATGGCTCGCGAACGCGGCGACGAACTTCGCCACTTGCAACCGTCCGGTCACCGGAACACGCGCCGCGATCTTGACCCCGTTGCCATCGGTGTAGCTCACGACATCCGCGGCGAAGAGCGATTCGAGTTCTCGAGGATCACCCTTCTGCGCGGCCGTGAGAAAAGCCTCGAGCAGTCGCCTCTGCGAGGAAGGGTCCACCGTCGCGTTCCTCGCGGAGGACAGATGCGACCGCGCTCTGCTGACAAGCTGCCGCGCGCTGACCACGCTGCAGGAGATCACCTCCGCGATGCGCGCGTACGGATAGTCGAACGCCTCCCGCAGGATGTACGCCGCGCGCTCCGTCGGCGTCAGCTTCTCCAACGTCAACAGGATCGCGAACTGCAGCGCCTCCGCGCGCTCTGCGCCGAGGGCGGGATCGTCTTCCGTGTTCACCGGTTCGGGGAGCCACGGCCCGACGTACGTCTCCCTTCGCACGCGGGCGGACTGCAGGACGTTGATCGACAACCTGGTCGCGATCGTGGTGAGGAATGCCGCCGGCTCCTGCACCTTCGTGCGATCCGTGTTCTGCCACCGGATCCAGGTCTCCTGAACGATGTCTTCGGCGTCGGCCACCGTGCTCAGCATGCGATACGCGATGCCGAACAGCCGTCGACGGTGGGCGTCGAAAGCCTCCACCGCCTGGTCGAGATCGTCACGCACAAGGGAATTGTCGCCGTTCCTCGTCACTTCTTCCACTCTCATGCGAGTCCGTTCTCAACCTGCACCTGTTCATGCGGATGCCGCTCTCCAATGGAGACCGGACAGCGACGCGATTTGTGACAGCCGGATATGAGCGGCATCCGCGGGTCGTCACATCGGGGGCATCCGCGCTGTCATAGCTGATGGGTGCCTCTCGGCCCCCTGAGAGGAAGGAATGACATGGCGAAAATCGTCGTAATCGGAGGCACGGGTCTCATCGGCTCGAAGGTCGTCACGAAGCTCACGGAGCATGGCCATGAGGCTGTTGCCGCGTCACCGAATACCGGCGTCAACTCCCTCACGGGTGAAGGTCTCGCCGAAGCGCTGGCCGGCGCGAACACAGTCATCGACGTGTCCAACTCGCCGTCTTTCGCCCCGGACGACGTAATGGACTTCTTCACGACGTCGACTCGCAACCTGCTCGTGGCAGAAGCCGAGGCCGGCGTGACCCATCACGTCGC
Organism: Microbacterium sp. LTA6; assembly: GCF_045690355.1. NCBI lineage: Bacteria > Bacillati > Actinomycetota > Actinomycetes > Micrococcales > Microbacteriaceae > Microbacterium > Microbacterium sp. LTA6. Next base: position 1,388,278 of record NZ_CP147855.1, on the reverse strand, counting down.
CCTCACGATCGTCGGAACGAACCGACCGCAGAGCATCCCCTATTTCGCGGCGAAAGTCGCCCAGGAGAAGCTCATCCGCGAATCCGGCATTCCGTACTCCCTCGTGCATGCCACGCAGTTCTTCGAGTTCGTCGGCAGCATCGCCGACATCTCGACGGACGGCGACACTGTGACGCTGCCCGGCGCGCTCATTCAACCGATCGCGGCGGAGGATGTCGCGACCGCAGTGGCTCGCGCGGCGGCCGGTGAACCGGCAGGGGACTTCGAGATCGCCGGCCCTGAGGCCTTCGGAATGGACGAGTTCGCGCGCCGGGCTCTCGCGTTCCGGGGCGACGCCCGCACGGTCGTCCGCGACGACAGCGCTCCGTACTACGGCGCCCGGATCGCGGAGCGCACGCTCATCCCGATCGACGGCGCTCATGTCTTCGAGACACGCCTCGAGGAGTGGTTGCCGCAGAATCCGCCGCGCGGATAGGGAGTCGGGCCAGCGAGACGAAGGCACCCTGGCTTCGGTACGTGCATGCTGTTGGGGCTCGGCGGGATCACACCCGCGCGGGCCCCACCAGCACGGCTGACTTCTCACACTCAGGCGGAGTCCCCGCCAGGCGCCATGTCGCGGAACCGCGAGTAATGCCCCTGGAAGGCGAAGGTCATTGATCGGTTGCGCTCCATTCCTCTACCCACGACATCTCGACCGCGCCGTCACGCAGTCGCATGGGAAGCCACACGGCAGGAGAGTTCTGGAGGTCCTTCTCCTGCCAGCGATCGCCGACGTAGAGGAAACGGTCGCCGCCCAGCGGCACGACCGCGCTCACCTGGGAGTCGTAGGTCGCTGTTCCCGGAGGGGCGATGTCCGCCCAGTCGCTCCAGGGACCTTCGAGGCTCGTCGCCGTTGACATCTTGTTGTCGTTGGTCGACCAGCCGGTGAGGTCGGAGCCGAACAGGTAGTACAGGCCGCCATGCTTCACGAGAGCAGGGGATTCGTAGCCGATCTCGGGTCGAGCCTGCTGGAGCAGCGTCGCAACGACCGACTCGACCCCGAGGTAGTCATCGCGGAGGCGGTAGATGTGCAGGCCGTTCTCGCGGTCCTCCGACAGCAGATAGCCCGTTCCGTGCTCCTGATAGACGCCGATGTCTCGGCTGATGTTTCCGAGCGGTCGCTCGCTGCCGATGTACGTGTACGGCCCGACCGGGTTGTCGGCCACCGCGTAGCCGACGCGCGCGTCCGCGTAGTCGTGCGACTCGATGTGCAGGAGAAGCACCCACGCACCGTCCGGTCGCTGCAGGGCCTTCGGCCTCTCGATGATGCGGTCGGCGCCGAGCTCGGGGTGGTTTTGCACTTCGAGCGAGTTCCCCTCGAAACGCCACTGGGCGAGGTCCGGCGAGGAGTAGCAGCCGACAGCAGTGAAGAAGGATCCGTTCGACTTGTCTTCACCCCAGGCGTACCACCGGTCCCCCACACGGACCGGCGCACAGCCGTGCAGCTGCGCGACCTGGCCACGGTCGTCGGTGAACACGTGCCCGGGCCGGATCGTGTCGGGCCTGACGGTATCAAAAGACATCATCGTCTCGTTCCTGTCGATCTGATTGTTTACGTAAACAACATCGGCGACCATATCCAATGATCCGCGCCGCGCGCAAGTGCCCGGATCGCTGAGTCCATAGACGCGTGCCGCGACCACGCGGCCTCCGTTGCGGGCTGCGGCGACCGAGATCCGCCCTAAAGTGTCAGAGGATGGGGAGATCGGAGGTACGGATGCCAGAAGCAGGCGCGAAAACGCAGCGCAGTCCATCGATGGCCGACGTCGCGAGAGCCGCCGGAGTGTCCGGACAGACGGTTTCGCGAGTTGCCACCGGTCGCGGCGTGGTCAAGGCGGAGACCCGGCAGCGCATCATCGCCACGATGCAGGAACTCGGCTATCGCCCGAACGGCGCAGCGCGTGCTCTGCGCGACGGCCGGTACCGGAGCATCGGCGTCATCATGTCTTCGCTGTCCTCTCACGGAAACATGCGCACCATCGATGCCATCGCGTCGGAGTGTGCGGCCGGCGGCTACTCCCTCAATCTGATCCCGCTCGGAGCGGCGACGCAGGCCAGTGTCTCCGGGGCGTTCGCCCGGCTCAATGAAGAGGCGGTTGACGGCGTCATCATCGTGATCGAGGCGCACAGTCTCGCCGAGGCCGAGGTCGAACTGCCGACAGGCCTTCCCGTCGTCGTCATCGACTCCGATCGAAAAGGACGCTACCCCGTCGTCGATACCGACCAGGCCCAGGGTGCGAAGCTCGCGACCGAACACCTCCTCGACCTGGGGCACGAGACCGTCTGGCACGTTGCCGGTCCCCCTGAGTCGTACTCGGCCCACGGCCGTCGGCAGTCGTGGGAGCGCACCCTCATCGAGCGGGGCGCACGCGTGCCGGAAGTCATCACCGGCGACTGGAGCGCTGATTCTGGACACCGCGCCGGGCTCATCCTGGCGGCGCGCGACGATGTGACCGCCGTGTTCGCGGCGAACGACCAGATGTCCCTCGGTCTTCTGCGCGCGTTCCACGAGCGCGGACTCCGTGTTCCGGACGACGTGAGCGTCGTAGGGTTCGACGACATGGCGGAATCTGCGAATTTCTGGCCGGCTCTCACGACGGTCCGTCAACATTTCGATCAGGTCGGCGTCGAAGCGATGCGCGCGCTCATCGCCGCGATCGAGCATCAGCCGGCTGCCCCCGCCGACCTCGTCCCGACCGAGCTCATCGTGCGCGGGAGCTCGGGGCCTCCCCCGCACCGACGCTGAGGTTTGTGCGCCGCCGGTTCGTACTGACCGCTCTCCGGTGCACGACGATCGCGACACCGCTGACCGCCAGGGCGATCGCCACGGAGATCAGCAATGCGGGGTCGGCGCCCGTATCCGGAAGCGTCGCGATGCCATAGTCCGGCGCGATCGTGACCTGCACGGTGACGCCACCGCTGTCGATGTCGTCGGTGACCTGCTCGTACACCGCGAGAGAGCCGACGGACAGTGACGAGATGAAGCTCCAGGCGGCGTGCCGAGCCCGGAGAAGAATGCCGCGCACGATCATCCCTCGATGCGCGCTTCCCGGCGCCCGGCTTCCCGCGCGGCATTCACGAGCGTCTCGACCTGTCGCCGCCGGCGGCGACCCCGGAGTGCCATTCCGCCCACCATGAGCACCAGCGAGAGCAAGACGAGCAGCTGCGGCCATGGACCCGCCCACACCGACACCGTCTGCATGACGGGACCGATGTGCTCGCGCGAGCCGTCGGGAAGGACGACGGCCCGCTCCACAGAGAGTGGCACCGACAGCAGACCCAGCGGCCAAACATCTCGGAGGTGGAGTTCGACCGCCCGGTCATCGCCGGGCAGGAGCTCGACGGTCTCACCGGAGACGGTCCGGCCATTCCATTCGACGGCGCTGGAGGATTCGAGACGCACGTTGCCGGAGTTGTGGAGCGTGTACCTCACGACGACGGTCCCCGGATTCAGAGGGTTCCATTCGGTGATGTACTCCCCCGCTCCATGCACCTCCAGGCCCGGTGCGACGTCACCCGCGACCCGGACCATCACGCGGAAACCGACCCGACTCTCGACTCCCACCGCGGCCCCCTCCGAAGCACCTTCGGAGCGGATGGAGGCCGCGACTCCCGCCGCGTGGTCGCCCGGTGTCGCATTCTTCGGGACTTCGACGAGGAACGGAACGACAGCGGTCGCACCCGGCTCCACGGTCACCGTTGACGGCAACGTGATCCACGTACCGGCTCGGGTGGACTTCTCGTCCGACGGCAGCATATTGAAGCGTCCGGATTCGGTGAGATAGCCGTCAGCGCTCGCGAGCGAGAACGTGACGGCCGAATCTCCGAGGTTGATGACCGCCATCCGCTCTGTCGTCTTTTCGCCAGGCTCGAGCTCGAGCTCGGCCCACGCCCGGCCATCTGGACCCGATTCGTCGGCGGGGCGCACCGACCAGGTGACGGTCTGGTCGTCATCCGCGGATGCTGACGTCGACCAGACGGCCGGTGCGATCGCAGCAGCCAGGACCGCTGCAGCGCACGCGACCCGCGCGAACCGTGATGAGCGTCTCTTCATCGTTTTCTGGGCCTTCCTGCGACGGGAGCAACCACCGGGGTCGCGATCATGATCGTGAACGCGGCCCCGGAGTCCTGCGCTACTCGAAGAGCGAGAGCGTCACCGTTCCCGAGTACGATCCCGGTGCCACGTCGGCAGGAGTGCGCAGCGTGAGGTCCGCCGTAGCGGTCCACTGCCCTTCTGCGGCGATCGCTGCGGAATCGAGCGCCATGGCGAACAGCTCCTGGTCGACGAGACCGAAGGGATCCGGCGCCGTGGTGTCGAGCACGGTCTGCACGGGATCGCCTTCTGTGACCAGGCCCGCGTCACCGCCGTCGATCAGGCGCGGTGTCCAGCCGAGATGATCCGCTCCGATGGCCGGCTGTCCCGCGTCTCCCGCGAAGGCGCTGGACGAGCCGAGCACGTACCACCCCACCCCCGCAGGGATGTCACCCGGGTCACGAGTGTCGGTGACCGTCACTGTCGGCAGCGATCCGGTGAACTGACGGACGAGGGCATCCGACCCGTTCTCGACCAGGGTCGTCGTCGTGCCTGCGATGCTCATCGCGAGCACGCCCGGTTCGTCGATCTGCGCGATCGAAACGGAGACGTCCACCGCCTCGTCACCGTGCTGCTCCTCCGCGACGGCGGCACCGGCGATGCCGACGAAGATCGCCGCTCCGGCGGTCACCGCGGTCCACCTGGCCAGACGTGTTGCATTCATTCGGGTATCTCCTTCGATATGACGGGAAAAGTTACTTGTGTCAGCCGCACGAGAGCGCCGGGTACGGGGCAGTCAGCGTGCGGCTGACCGGATGACCGGCCACCGTGCCCGTCGCTTCCACGGTCACCTGCCCCGCGGCGATCCCGGCCTGACGTGTCGTGAACGCATGCGAAACGCTCTTGTCCACGGCGACCGAGGCGAACGACTTGACGCCGAACGATGACCGCGCGACCGCGGCGACGGAGGCATCCGCATGGTTCTGGACCTGAACCGTCACGACCGCCTTGCCGGCTACGCAGCGGACAGCGGCGCTAGTCCTGACATCGAGCTCGGGGGCAGCAGCCTCGTCGAGGGTCACCATGATCCAGCTCGCCTGCACATCGGCTGCGCGCGTCGGATGCAGGACGAGTTCGATCTCGCCGGCAGTCCCGATCGTGATGTCGCCGTACGACTTGGCCTCGTCGGCTGCACCGTAGTCGTGGTCGGCCTCGACGACGGAACCGTTGACGCTCACCTGCGCGCCACGGTCGTCCCACTGATCCCAGGGATCTGCGTATCCGACGTGCACGGAGTACTTCCCGGGATCGAGATCGCCGAAGCGATACGTGATGTCTCGCCCTTCGACCGCGTACCGCATGGTGGAGAACATGGTGCCGTCGACCCCGCCGTGGGTCTTGCTCCCCTCGCTCACATAGCCCCAGGATGCCCCACTGTCGGCATCCTCTCCGTAAGCCTGATCTGCCGTGGAGTTGAGCAGGTCGTCACCGCCTGCGGACTGAACGCCCAGCCAATCGTCGGTCTCCTGCCCGCCCGCGTTCACCGCGTACACGAGGCCATCGGGGACGACCGCGATGGTGCGCGTGAAGGTGCGTCCGCCGAAGTCCGGGAGAGTCCCTGTCGCCGTCACGACGCCCGGTGCGCCGAATGATCCGGAGATGCTCCACGTCACGGGCTGGGTGGATTCGACTCCGTTCTGCCGAACGGTGACCGTCGATGCGTCCAGGCTTCCGCCCACCGGCACGGTGGCAGGAACTCCGCTCACGTCCCACGCCGCCCACTGGCCGAGCTGATCGAGTGTCCATTCGTCATAGACCTCGACGGCCATCGTGTCGCCGCCCTCGCCCAGGCTGATCGGCAGCCACACCATCTGCGCGTTCTTCAGGTCGTTCCCGCCATTCCAGCGGTCACCCATGTAGATGTACTTCCCGTTCTCGCGATCCACCGGGATCACCGAGGAGGGCTGGGAGTTCCACGAGTTGCTCTGCGCCCACCAGGGGAACGGGTCTCCCTTGTCGGTCCAGGTGCCCATGATGTCGGTGGAGGTCGCCCACCGCGCGGGGTTGGGGTTCCAGCCGGTCGTGCCCGATGTGATGAGGAAGTACCGCTCATCGTGCTTGAAGATCGCCGGAGATTCCCGGGACTGACCCACGAAGATGCGGTTGTAGTCGACGCCCAGCACGGCTTCGTCGGCCGGGGTGGCGAGATCGGTGTAGTCCGCGTTGAGCTTGGAGATGTACATCGTCGCGTTGCCCTCGCTGGAGTAGATGATGTAGCCGGTGCCGTCGTCATCCACGAAGAGGTTCATGTCGCGCGCCATACCCGGGGTGTCCCACCCCTCGGGCGAGTAGTTCAGGTAGTAGCTGTCGATGTACTGGAAGGGACCGAACGGCGAGTCCGAGATCGCGACTCCCGCCTTCGCCTTCGCGTACTGGGCGCTCGACGTCGCGGAGGGGCCGTCCATGTGCGCCCACATGACCCACTTGCCGGTGCTCTCGTTGTAGATCGCCTTCGGGCGCTCGATGATCGGCGGCGTGACGCCGTCGACCGGAGTCGTTCCGAGGTCGCGGTACACGGCGTCCTTCTGCTCCTGCGTGTAGTCGCCGTACAGCGCCTCGAAGTACGGGTCATCGAACTGCGCCGTCGACTCCAGCGCCCGCAGCGCGACGCCCTGATCCTCCCAGTTGTAGAGGTCGTAGGAGCTGTACACGTGAACACCCGGGGACGAGTGATAGCCGTTGGTGCGGTCCTCGCCGTACAGGTAGTAGATCGTGCGGCCATCGTCATCCTTCGACGGCACCACCTGGCCGCCATGCGCCTGGATGATGTCGCCGTCGGTGTCGAGCCACTCCTGACCCGGATGGAAACTCGTATATGGAGCGATCTCCGCGCGAGCAGGCTCCAGCTTCCACTGCTGGTTGGCACCCCAGTTGGACTGCCACACGCCCACGTGCGCACCGGCCGACGTCGAGGCGCCGGCCACGTCGAGCACGGCGTTGGTGCCGGCGTTGAGCAGGCTGAAGGTCACGCCGTCGGTCGAGGTCATCAACCACAGCGTCGACGGGTCGCTCGCCGCTTCGGTGTCGCTGACGGTCCGCATCTCGGTATCGCCGCCGGCTGCGGCGAGAGTGCGACCATCACCCGAGCGCAGCGCGAAACGGTCGCGCGAGGTGCCAGGCTGATCGTCGATCAAGGTCGCGGTCCACGTCTGCGCGGCGAGTTGTTCCGGGTCGCGGGCGTTGCCGAGTGCAGCGGTGTCGCCGGCCGCGGTGAGTGGGAGATCGCTCTGCGCGCCCGTGATGGTGAAAGACTCGCCGTTGCGCAGGGCGGGAGCATCGTCGTTCACATCGGAGACACCGGTCACGACGAACGTCGTCACCGACTTCGCGGGGACTGTCAACGTCGCGGTCTTGTCCGCACCCACCACCACCGGATCCCCCGCACGGAGCGCGTTCACAGACGGATCGGATGCCGGAGACCCTGTGGTCACGACCGGAGTCACCGACGCACCGGTCGCGACATCGCCGAACAACGAGAGGTCGATCTGGATCGTCTTGGCTTCGTCGTCGTTCGTGTACACGAGAGTCGCGCCCGAACCATCGCCGTCGATCGCCGCGGTGGTGTCGTTGTCGTTCACCCGGACCAGCTGGTCACCGGGCTTGATGTAGTGCGTGAAGTTGCGCAGCGTGTCGTACTTCGAGTTGGTGCGGATGCCGCACTCGGGGTTCTGGTCACCGTCGGCGATCCGTCGGACGGAGTCGCCCTCGGCGTTGCAGTCGAAGTCGATGAAGACCGAGCCCCAGTTCTTCTTCTCGACCTTCTCCATGTTGTAAAGGTCTTCCACCGGCTGCCAAAGAACCCAGGCCTCCGGCTCGAGCTCACGCAGGTCGGAGTTCACACGCTCGGCGATGCCGAGGCCGTTCTCGATCGCGTCGGGGTTCCAGCTGTCGCCGCCCCAGTTTCCCTCGACTTCACTCATCCACAGCGGCTTATCGGCACTCTTGGCGATATCTCGGACGAGGTGGCGACTGCCGGTGGAGTAGGTGTGCACGTTGAGCTGAGCCACAGCTCCCTTCGCCTCAGAACTCCAGCCGTTCCAGTCCTCGACGAACCGGTCCGGGCTGGTCTCGTCAGGACCGGAGATGACAGCGTCTGTCGTCGTGCCGGGTTCGGCGAGCTCTGCGGCCAACGCGGTGATCACCGCTGACTGCAGACCGGGACCCGCGTGCGCCCCCTCCTGCCCACCCTGTTTCGGCCATCCGTCGTCGCCGATGTTCGTCTTCCAGTAGTTCGTGTTCGGCTCGTTCAGCGGATCGATCGTGGCGAACTCGATGCCCTGGGTGTCTTCGACGTGCTGCGTCACCGTCTTGACGTACGTGGCGAACTCATCGACCGAATCGGCTCGGATCTGGTCGGCCCACCCATCCGTGCCGCCGCTGACGAAACCGCTCTCGGTCATGAAGTAGGGCGGGGAGTTGCTGAAGGCCTCCCAGGTGTCGACCTCGTCCTTGATCGCCGTGACCCAGGCGAGCTGGGCGGCATCCGAGGAGAAGTCGTAGTCACTCGCGTTCTCGCCCGTCCACGCCGCGCGGAAGCGGTCGCGGTCAGCGAAGGTCGAGGAGATCTCGCCGTTCTCGTCAGCGAGTGGCGCATCGGCATTCCACCATCCGGGCACGGCGCCGCCGGGCCGGAGGTAGCCGGGCACATCGGAGGCATTGCCCCCGCCGATGTTGTAGCGCGCGATGTTGAGGTTCAGCCCTTCGTCACCGAAGATCTTGTCGATGAGCTCGTCACGCAGGTCGGCCGGGTACCCGCCCGTTGCATTCGCCATCCAGACGAGACTGGTGCCCCATCCGGCAAAGGGCGCGCCGGCGTAGGCGGGGTTCGGTGCGAGCACGACATCAGGATCCGCCGCACTCGCGCTCAGCGCGGGCACCGTGACGAATGCGGATACGGCGACTCCGAGCCCGGCGCCGAGCGCAACGACCTGACGGGTTTTCGATTTCAACATCTTTGTCCAATCTCGAAACTGCGGTGCTGGTGAGGCGGGCGAGCTCGCGAACTTCGGGCTCGCCGCCTCGGGATTTCAAGGATTTCCGTGCGCACTTCTTCGTCCGTCGGAGCCGTGAACGGCGCAGACGGACCGCCCGCATCGGAAGGCTTCTGGGATGGCGATCCACACCGAAGTGGGAGTCGTCTAGGGAGACGTCAACGCCATTGTTTACGTAAACTATTTGCAGTCGAGTCACGCTAACGCACGTGTGCCGTGTTCGTCAATCCATGAGTCGGGGCGAAAAAGCGGAACCTCAGAGCCCGTCTTCGTCGGACCAGTGGTCCTGCCAGCGCCAATCGATCGGGTCCGAGATCCGTTGGTAGCGGATATCAGTGGACAGGCGGATGCGGCGAGCCGGATCGACGTTGTCGGTCGAGGCGTGCACGATGTGCGCCGAGTGCACCATCACATCGCCGGCCGTGTAGTCGTTCACGAGCCACCGAGTGTCGTACTCGTCGGCGAGGCCCGGCAGGTCAGCGGTGATCGACGCCGCGGGCATCTTCAGCCTTCCGGCGCGTTCCTGAGCCATGACGCGGTGGTGGCTGCCTTCCAGATAGGCCAGCCCTCCGGTCTCGACGGCGCAATCGCCGAGAGGAATCCACATCGACAGCACGCGGTCGGTGCCTTCGCGCAGGTAGACCAGGTCGTAGTGCGCTTGGGTGGCGGTGCCGATTCCGCTCTCGCCGGGCCGGGTGTGACGAATGATCCGGCGCTTGTGCAGGTGGACATCGTCTCCGAGGAACCACTGGAACCATCCGCGGATCGTGGGATGCGAGGTGAGCGCTGCGTACTGGTCGCCGGGGACGATTTCATCGAACAGCGTGCTTCGCGTGAGACCGCGATCGATCTCACCATCGGCGTCGATCCCCTCTGCCACACCGCTCGGGGCAACGAGCCCGGTCGGTTCGAGTTCACCGAAGTAGTAGTTGCGGAAGTCATTGACCAGTGCGGGATCGAGGTGACCGCTGAGATAGAGATAGCCGTCACGACGGATGCGCTCCCACAGCGCGTCCCTGTCGTCGCGCAGCGATGCGGGGACAGCTTCCAGGCGTCCGAGACGTTCGGGGCGCTCATCGAGAACGTAGCCGTTTGACGTGATCATGTCATGCATCCTGACGGATGCTTGGATGATCGGTCCACGGATTGTTGAACTTGAACCTTGGATTTTCAATGCTTCATGGCCATACTTGGACGATCATGAGCGACTGGTCCCGTTACGCGCATCCCGCACCCGCGTTCGCCGACCGCGCGATCGTGTGCATCGGGGCCGGGGAGTATCGCGGGAATGACAGCGAGGTCCGCGATCGCCCGTTGCGTTCTCATGCCGCGGTGGTGGTGAGCGAGGGGAGCGGCTGGTTCCGCAGTCAGCTCTCCACGGATGTGGCGATCGAGGCGCCGGCCCTGATCTGGCTCTTCCCTGGAATCCGGCACAGTTACGGCCCGGATCGGTCCGGTTGGACGGAGCACTGGGTTCTCTTCGGCGGCACCGTGACCCGAGACCTCGATGCACTACCCGCGTGGAGTCCGGCGACGCCCGTCGTACAGCTGGGGGCCGTTCCAGCTACATTGGCGCCTACCTTCACGCGGCTTCGATCGGACCTCGCGGAGCCGGGATCCGTCGGCGCTCTCCGAGCGTCGGCGACCTGCTACTCCTGGCTCGTCGACCTGGCGGCTTCTGTCAAGCCCGCCGGGGCGCCCGACCTTGTCGCCGCCTTCGCGCGCGGTGCGACCCGCCAGTTGTCGATGGAAGCCCGCGCTCGTGAGCTCGGGGTCAGCCTGGCCGAACTGCGGGCCGAGACTCTGACGGCCACGGGATTGACCCCGCTCCAACTTCTCATCGAATCACGCCTGGCGCGGGCACAGTCGCTTCTCGTCGAAAGCGATCTCGAGGTCGGCGTGATCGGCAAGACCGTCGGTTTCGACGACCCCGCCTACTTCTCGCGGCAGTTCACGCGACGCCGCGGAAGTTCCCCCAGCATGTTCCGCAGCGAACAGCGCCGGGTTCCCTCCGAAACAGGTGAAGCGCAGTGACCTCAGATCTTTTCGTCCTCATGACCGACTGGGGGACGCAGCTTCAACCGCGCGAACTCATCGACCGCGCACTCGCGCAGGGATATGACGGCGTAGAGGTCTGGTGGCCGACCGACCCGCAGGCGCAAAACCGCCTCCGCGCCGCGGTCGACAGCACGGGGGCTGCCCTATCGCTCCTCACGGGAGGAGACGCCTCTGATCCGCGGGATCATATCGAGGAGATCCACCGCAGAACTGCCGCGATCGCAGACAGCGGGTTGGCTCCCCTGCACGTCACGCTGCACGCCGGGCGAGACCACTGGGACCCCGCCGATCACGATCGGCTTGCGGATCAGATCAGCGAGGACCGGGCAGAGACCGGCCTCGATGTCCTGGTCGAGTTGCACCGATCGCGGATGCTGTACGCAGCACATGCGGCGAAGCGCGTTCTGGAGCGACACTCCGACCTGCGCGTGACCTTCGACGTGTCGCATTGGCTGGTGGTCGCCGAGACGATGCTCGAAGATCAGTCGGGTGCCGTCGAGCTCGCGATCTCCCGCGCCGATCACATCCATGCACGGATCGGGCACCCCCAAGGCCCACAGGTGAACGATCCGGAGGCAGCGGAATGGGCCGCTGTGGTCGAGCAGCACCTACGCTGGTGGGACGAGATCGTGCGACGTCGGCGATCCGAGAATCGGCCGGTGACGCTCCTCGCTGAGTTCGGTCCCGTCGACTACGCCCCGTGCCACGCGGGTACTCGAGTACCTCTCCGCGATCCGGAATCATCCAACCTGTGGATGCAACGCACTGTTCGCGAACGATACGGCGCGTCCGAACACTAGGCGAAGTCCCCACCCGGCGCCATGTCGCGGAAGCGCGAGTAGTGCCCCTGGAAGGCGACGGTGATCGTCGCGGTCGGTCCGTTACGGTGCTTGGCCACGATGAGGTCGGCTTCGCCGGGGCGGATGTCCTTGTCGTAGACCGAATCGCGGTGCAGCAGGATCACCATGTCGGCATCCTGCTCGATCGAGCCCGACTCACGTAGGTCGCTGATCGCGGGCTTCTTGTCGGTGCGCTGCTCGGGACCACGGTTCAGCTGCGACAGTGCGATGACCGGAACCTGCAGCTCTTTCGCGATGAGCTTGAGGCTACGTGAGAACTCCGAGACTTCCTGCTGACGCGACTCGACGCGCTTGCCTGAGGTCATCAGCTGGAGGTAGTCGATGATGACCATGCGCAGGCCCTCCCGCTGCTTGAGTCGACGGCACTTCGCGCGGATCTCGACGAGCGTCATGTTGGGGCTGTCGTCGATGTAGAGCGGAGCATCATTGATGCGCCCTCGGGTCGCGGCGACCGTGGTCCAGTCCCGAGGGTCGAGGTTTCCCTTGCGCAGGTTCTGCAGGGGGATCGCACCCTCGGCACTGAGCAGACGCATCGCGATCTCGCTCTTGCCCATCTCGAGCGAGAAGAAGACGGAGGGGATGTTGTTGCCGATGGATGCCGAGCGCGCGAAGTCGAGTGCGAGCGTCGACTTACCCATGGCAGGACGCGCGGCGACGACGATCATCTGCCCGCCGTGAAGGCCGTTGGTCAGTTCGTCGAGCTCCTTGAAGCCTGTCGGAACGCCTGTCATCGATCCGTCGCGGCCGCTCGCAGCTTCGATCTCCTCGAGCGCGGCGTCGACCGCGACCTGCAGGGGAACGTAGTCCTCTGCCGTCTCGGACCCGGTGATCGAGTAGATCTCGGCCTGCGCGTTGTTGACGATGTCGGTCGCGTCGCCCTGACCGTCGTAGCCGAGCTGCACGATGCGCGTGCCGGCGTCGACGAGCCGACGCAGGATCGAGCGCTCGGACACGATGCCGGCGTAGTAGCCGGCATTGGCGGCCGTCGGCACGATCGACGTCAGCGTGTGCAGATAGTCGGCGCCGCCGGCCCGGCCGAGCTCGCCGGTCTTGATCAGCTCGTCGGTGACCGCGACGACGTCTGTCGGCTCGCCGTGCGAGTAGAGCGAGAGGATCGCCTCGAAGATGAGCTCGTGCTTGGGGATGTAGAAGTCGGCGCCCTTGAGCGTCTCGATCACATCGGCGACCGCGTCCTTCGACAACAACATGCCGCCGAGCGCGCTCTGCTCCGCGAGAAGATCATGAGGCGGCACGCGCTCCGGCGTGCGCTTTCCCCCGAGACGCTCCTCCGAGATGTCGGCGATCGACACACTGCTCCCTTCGACGCGACGTGATTGCTTCGGATGCTGCTCGAACCCGATTCGGTGCGGTGGGCGGTGAGGCGTGCCCACGCAGACAGCGAATCAGGACCCCCCGACATTCGGTCGCTCGACCACGCTAGGAGCGGCCGAATCCACACGCAACACAGGCTGTGGATAACTATGTGGAAAGCGTGCGGACAAAGTCGGAGTGTCTGTGCACAACGCCTGTGGATAACCCCGTGGACTCCCCTGCATCTGAAGTTTCTTTTTACCTACGACCAGGTGTTTCACGTTTCCCCAGCCTGTGGATGGGAATCAACCTAAAGGTTTGATTGAAGGTTTTGCCACCAAGAGGGGGATGTGCAGAACCTGGGGAAAGTCAAGCTGGATCTCTCCCGGGCGCGCCATCGGAGATGTCCCGTCCCGCCGCACCGAATTCTCCTGGACAACGACCAAGCCCAGGAGTACTCTCGGCGGCACGATGCATGGCGCGTCGTGACGAAGTTTGCCTTCAGGGGGGAGGTCGGCGTGGGCGATCGAGCCACCCGGCGCAGCACTCCTGAGGTTGCCGTCTGGGGCGGTTTCTGTGTTCTCGCGTGGGCGATCCTCAGCGTCTTCGCATCCCGGACGCTCGATCAACTCCCCAGAAACTCGACCCTCGCCACCCCGAGGAACGTGGCGAGCACCTTTCCCTCCGTGACCAACTCCCCCGCAGCGGCGTCGTCGAGTGCCGTGAACGGAGCGATGCGCAAGGCATCTCCGTCGAGACTCCAGGTGCCGCGGAAGAGACCGTCCAGAAGGAACGTGCCGGCGCGTGCTCCGTTGCCGGGCGGCAACGGCACGCGGCGGGACGTGTCGATGATCCGCCGTCGATCCCGATGCGAGAAGAGGACGTTGTCGTACTCGGAGAGGAACCGCGGCGGCACCGGGATGTCCGCATCCGGCCGCGGCGCGTCGGGGAGGTCGTACAGCGCGTCTCCATGCTCCGAGGTGAACACCCGCAGCTGCGGCGCCAGGCGATCGAGAACCTCGCGCAGCCCGGTCAGTCCCGACCACGCCTGCACGTCACCAACACTGGCGGGTCCGAAGGCACCGATGTACCGCAGCACGACATCGTCGATCGACGGCGCGGGGACGAGGGGCCTTCCAATCCAGGCGTCCATCAGGGCGAGTCGTGCCGCGCCCTGCGGTTGCCCCCACACACCCCTCGGTGTCGGCTGGACCGTCGGCAGCAGATAACTGACGGCATACGCCATGGCATCGGCATCCAGCTCCGGCCACCGCTCCAGGAAGAGCCGGCGCAATTCGACCCGCGATCGTGGCCCCTGCGCCAGCAGTTCGCGACCGAGCTCCACGACCTTCCGTTCGTCGTCGTGCGTGAGCTGACTGCTGAATCCGCCCTTGAACCCGCGGGCGATCGCCGGTTCCACCAGCGGCCGCAGCTGCAGCGCATCGTCGGCCGTCACCAGATGCACCGTGCCGCGCATCAGGGTCGCGCGGACGAGAGAGCGCTCCTCGAGCGCATCCGCGAGCGCACGAGGCGCGAAGTCGCCGAGCCGTGTCCACAGTCCGACATAGGGAGCCAGCGGCGCTTGCCCCTGCATGCCGACGAGCAGGTGGACCGCATCGGTCACGGACTGGTCACCCCGCTCGATCAACAACTGCCGGGAGAGCAGCGCCCTGTTCAGCGCCCGGTCGCTGAGAATGTGCTCCGGCATGATCAGCGGTGCTCGCCGAAGAAGCGGCGAAGATCCGTGACGAGGACTTCGGGTGCTTCCATCGCCGGGAAGTGGCCGGCGATATCGTGCTCGGTCCAGGACTCGAATGCGGATGCCGGATCGACGACGGGGCGGACCGAGAAGTCGGCGGCGAAGACCGAGACCGCAGCCGGGGGCATCGCCGGGGCCTCCCAGCCGCCGGAGTCGCCTCCCTGCCAACCGCCGGAGTCCCCCGTCTCCCAGTCGCCGGAGTCGCTCTCATCAGAAGCTGCCGCGCCCCCGGTGGTGCCGGCCGTCATGGCTGCGAACCTGCGGTACACCTGCATCCCCTCGTAGAGCGCATGCGCAGACGACCAGCCGCCCTCCGTGAACCAGTACAGGCTGACGGTCGTCAGCAGGCGGTCGATGTCGACGGCATCCTCGGGCAGGGCGGCCGTCGGATCGCTCCACTCCTTGAACTTCTCCACGATCCACGCCAGCTGGGCGACGGGCGAATCGTTGAGACCGTAGGCGATGGTCTGCGGGCGGGTGGCCTGGATGTGCAGGTAGCCCGCGCCGTCTTCACGGAAGGTGTTGAACCGCTCCGCGCGTTCCCGATCAGCCTCGTCGAGGCCCTCGACCGGGATCGCCGGGCCCAGCGGGAACGGGCTCGGGCCATTGACGTGCGTGGCGATGATCCGTCCTGGTGCCACCATCGGCAGCATCCCCACGATGCCCGATCCGACATCGGTGCCCTGCGCGAGGAATCGGTCGTAGCCGAGTCTCGTCATCACCTCGGCCATGGCGCCGGCGACACGGAACAGATCTCCCCACCCCGCACCTGCCAGCGGCGAGAACCCGAAACCGGGCAGTGACGGGATGACAACGTGCACGGCATCCTCTTCTCGCCCACCGTGCGCGACCGGGTCGGTGAGCGGTCCGATCACGTCGAGGAACTCGACGAACGAGCTCGGCCAGCCGTGCAGAAGCAGCAGCGGCCGTGCCCCTGGCACCGCGGAGCGCACGTGCATGAAGTGGATCGTCTGGCCGTCCACGTCGGTGGTGAAGTGAGGCAGCTCGTTCAATTGCGCCTCCTGAGCTCTCCAGTCGAACCGGTCGCGCCAGTACTCGGCGAGCGGGCGGAGGTAGCTGACCGGAACGCCGCGCTCCCACGCGGTCTCATCGAGGTCGCGCGGCCACCGGGCCTGCGAGATCCGATCACGCAGATCGTCGAGGACGCTGTCGGAGATGTCGATGCGGAAGGGCTGGATGCTGCTCGATGTGTTTGTCATGATGCAAAAGTAGAAGCAGATGCGGAAGGTTCACTTCCGCAATCTAAAAGAAACTGGAACCATGTTGAGAACCTCCGAGCGCCTGCTGCAGCTGCTGTCCCTCCTGCAGGTCAGACCGTACTGGCCAGGGCACGAGCTCGCCGAGCGCTTCGAGGTGACCACACGGACGATCCGCACCGATATCGAGCGTCTGCGCGAGCTGGGCTACCCCATCCAGAGCACCCCAGGCGTCGCGGGCGGGTACCGGCTCGGCGCGGGAGCCGCCCTGCCCCCTCTGCTCCTCGACGATGAGGAGGCGATCGCGGTGGCTGTGGGTCTGAGCACCGCCGCAGACGGGTCGATCGCCGATCTCGAGGAAGCGTCCGTCCGCGCCCTCGCGAAGCTGCACCAGGTACTGCCGTCGCACCTCCGCCATCGCATCCGCACCATGCAGTCGACGATGGTCGCCGTGCCGTTCCATGGACCCTCGGTCGGCTCCGACTTGCTCCTCACCCTGGCGACCGCGTGCCGGGATGCGGTGCAGCTCAGGTTCGACTACCGATCGCACTCCGACTCGGCGTCGCGCCGCATCGTCGAACCGTACCGACTCGCTCTGCGCGCCGGACGCTGGTATCTGCTCGCCTTCGATCTCGAGCGCGACGATTGGCGCACCTTCCGCGTCGACCGGCTCTCCCCCCGTCTTCCCACGGGCCGGCGATTCACCCCTCGCGAGCTGCCGCCAGAAGGCCCGGCCGACCACGTCGACCGCGGCGTGGCCTCGGCGCCGTGGGAGTACCGTGCGCGCATCGTGATCCTCGCACCCCTGTCTGTCGTCGCCGAACGCCTGCCCTCGTCGGCGGGTCGTCTGACGCAGCGGGATGACGAGAGCTGTGTGCTGGAAAGCGGCTCAGACGACCCGGCCGCACTGCTGCGTCACCTCAGCATGCTCGACCTCGACTTCTCGGTCGCCGACACACCAGCGCTTGCCGCCGAAGCCCGCCGGCTCGCCGATCGTCTGTCGCGCGCCTCCGGTCGAGAGTGACGGCCCCGGAGATCAGGACGTCATCGCGTCTCGAACTGAGGCTCACCCTCTCGTCCGTGTTCTGCTTGCCCCACGCGACCACGGATGAAGAAGAGCAACACGACACCGACCACGATGACGGCGATGTTGCCCAAACCGGCGATGCCGGTGAGCGTCCCGCCGGCTGGGAACAATGTCTGCAGGAAGATCGACGGGTCGGTCATGGCGTGCAGCAGGATCGGCCAGATCAGGTTGCCGGTGACCCGCAACGTCAGATACATGCACAGCCCGAACGCGAACGTGTAGACGAGCTGCAGCAGGGTCACGAACACCGATTGCCCGTTCAACAGGTTGCCGGCGTGCATCGCGGCGAAGAGCGCTGCCGACACCAGAGCGACCACGATCTCTGTATAGCCGTGCTTGCGCATCAGCTTCACGACGAACCCGCGGGTGAGCAGTTCTTCGGCAATGCCGATGAAGAGACCGGCCACAAGCCAGGCGACCACGATGCCGACGCCGGCCTTGCCGTAGTCGATCGTCGCGAAACGCAGCACGTTGAACAGGATGACGACCGCGACCGCGATCCACATCCAACGGCGCCCCGCGATCGGCTGCGGACCGAAGAGTTCTCGCAACCACCCCAGGGACCAACCGAACGCCAGGAGGATCACCGCGCCGAGCGCGATGGGCAATCCGGTGCCGACGAGCACTTGCAGCGCCGGATCACGGGTCGAGGTGAGAAGCGGAAGGAACAGCAGCGACCCGAGCTGATACAGCACGAAATACGCCCCGACGGCGAGCAGCGAACGCCACCAGCCGCCGCGCTCCCAGAAACGTCGCCATCCCGAGGGGGTCATCTGCTCTGCCACGACTGGCCTCCGTCTCCTTGTTCGCCGCTTGCTGATCAGCCGCCACGAGAGCGTCTGCGCGGCGAAGTGCGACGATTTCGTCTGGAACCACGGTAGTGGCAGAAGCGCCGATGCGAGGTCGATTCCGCATCCGCGCAGGCCCAGTCCGATGCGTTTCAGACCTCGCACCGCGGCGCACCTCGGACGCCACGAACGACGAATGCCCCCGTCCCGAAGGACAGGGGCATTCGTACGGGTATCGCGCCTTACTTGGCGGCGACGACCTGCAGCGTGATGACTGCGGTCACGTCGTCGTGCAGACGAACCGTGGCCTCGTGCTCACCGGTCACCTTGATCGGCGACGTGATGTGCACCTTGCGCTTGTCGATCGCACCGAGGCCCGCGGCTGCGACTGCATCCGCGATGTGCTCGGTCTTGACGGAACCGAAGAGACGGCCTTCGCCGCCCGCCTTGACGGCGAGGCGAACCTTGGTGCCCTCCAGAGCGTTCTTCAGCGCCACAGCGTCGTCACGGTCGTGAATCGCGCGTGCCTGACGCGCGGCCTGGATCGATGCGACCTGCTTTTCGCCACCACGGGTCCACGCCGTAGCGAAGCCCTGGGGGATGAGGTAGTTACGGGCGAACCCGTTCTTGACCTCGACCACGTCACCGGCGCTACCGAGCCCGGCGACCTCGTTCTTGAGAATCAGCTTTGCCATGTCCCTACCCCTCAGCGTCCGGCGCCGGCGTAAGGCAGGAGTGCCATTTCGCGTGCGTTCTTGACCGCCGTGGCGATCAGACGCTGCTCCTGCACCGAGACACCGGTGATACGACGGGCACGGATCTTGCCGCGCTCCGAGACGAACTTGCGAAGGGTTGCGACGTCCTTGTAATCAATGACGCCAACCCGGATGGACTTCGCGGGAGCGGTGGGCTTGCCACCCTTCCGCGGCTTGCGGCGGTCGCCGCTCGACTTTCCAGCCATAGTTATTCCTTATTGATGAGCGGATGCCGAGGCATCCGGAATCCTGTTAAAACGGGGTGTCGTCGCCGAAGCTGCCCGGAGTGCTCCAGGCATCTGCGCTGGTCGAAGAACCGGGCGTCGACCACGGCTCCTCCGACACCTGCTGCTGCGCGGGACGAGACTGTCCACCGCCACCGCCACCGCCGGCACCGCCGGTCGAGGCCGCACGGGTGACCTGCGCCGTTGCGTATCGCAGCGAGGGGCCGATCTCGTCGACCTCCAGCTCGATCGCGGTGCGCTGGTTGCCCTCGCGGTCCTGGTAGGAGCGCTGACGGAGGCGACCCTGCGCGATGACGCGCATGCCCTTCGTCAGCGAACCCGCCACGTGCTCCGCGAACTCGCGCCAGACGGATGCGCGGAGGAACAGCGCGTCGCCGTCCTTCCACTCATTCGCGGCACGGTCGAAGTTGCGCGGCGTCGATGCGATGGTGAAGTTCGCCACCGGCAGCCCGTTCTGCGTGTACCGCAGCTCGGGGTCGGCCGTGAGGTTTCCCACAACGGTGATGACGGTTTCGCCGGCCATGAGACTTAGGCCTTCGCAGCCTTGGCAGCCTTGCGGGCAGCCTTCTCGTCGGAGCGCTTCGCCTCTGCGATGACCATCGCCTGAGCCTCTTCAGACCGCAGCACCTTGGTGCGCATGATCTGCTCGTTCAGCTTCAGCTGACGGTCGAGCTCCTGCGTGGCCTCGCTGGTCGCGGTGAAGTTGACGACGGCGTAGATGCCCTCGTTCTTCTTCTGGATCTCGTATGCAAGACGGCGCTTGCCCCAGATGTCGACCTTGTCAATCGAGCCACCATCGTTGGTGATGACCTTCAGGAACTTGTCGAGCGTAGGGGCTACCTGGCGCTCGTCGATCTCGGGGGTCAGAATGACCATGAGTTCGTACTGGTGCGTCACTTACCCACCTCCTTCGGACTAGAACGGCTTCCGGGAATTTCCCGAAAGCAGGAGGGTGTGTGAACGTGTCGGCCGTTTTCCGGAGATCCCGGAATCGAGCAGACAACCTTGGCAGTCTAGCGGAGATCCGGGCGTGTCGCGAACGCTGCGCCCGTGGTCAGCGGCGGATCGGATCGCGGTGCGGGGTCGGCTCGAGGGTGTAGTCGGTCCCGGCATCCGCCCAGGTGTCCTCTGCGGCACGCCCGCGGGCCTGCCGCAGCGCGACGATGCCGCGCACCAGCGGACTGCCGATTCCGAGCGCGACGCGTCCGGCGAGCGTGCGGTCCTCGGCACCGAGCACGCTCGCGCGGTGCCAGGCGGCGTGCAGCGCACCACCGCGCCCGATGGGCACGGGCCTGGCGCGCAGTCCGCCCTCGCGACGCAGCACGACCAGCTGCTCGACCTGCTCCCACCAGGTCGATTCCGCAGCCCGGTGGAAGTAGTTGTCGCGCAACCACTGAGGATGCGGATGCCGGAACCGGCGACCGATGACCTCCTCCGCACCGCCCAGAAGTCCGCTGCCGACGAAGACCGTGTTCAGCAGCGGCTTGCTCACACCGAACATGTCGAGCGCGATCACCGGGACGTCGCGCGCGATCGCCTCGACGATCGCGGTGGAGCTGACCGTGACCAGTCCTTCTGCGCTCTCCAGGGCGGTCGCCATCGGCTGGTGGGAGAACACCAGATTCGCGGGTCGCATGCCGAGCAGATCCGCATAGGCGTCGCGCTCGAGGTGCGTCTCGGCCTCACCCGGCCGCGAGCGCAGCTTCACGACCACGCGTCGGGTCGGATCGGCCTCAGCCGCCTGGCGCAGCACCTGGGCGAGGGCCGCCCGGTCGTGCCGTTCGGCCGGCACCAGGGCCTGCGCGGCGAACACGAGGTCCGTACCGAGCACCCGAGGCGCGGGGCGATCGGCGAGAGCGACCGCCCCCGCCGAGAAGGCGCGCGTGCTGCCGTGGCCGACGGCGCCGCTCGCCGTGCGGTGACCCGCTGATCCGGCGTGCGTCGAGCCATCCGCCCGCGCGATCCCCGCCGAATCCGGCCGCGCGAACGGCAGCGTGGCCAGTGCCGTCGGCGTCACCACACCGATCCGGCGCCCGAGCTCGGCGAACGCTCGCTCCTCCCGATGCGAGTGCAGCACGAGGAGGTCACTCTCGCGGCGGTACTCGAGGGCTCCGCGCTGCGCCGGGATCGACATCCCCGGCAGCCCGCTGACGACCACCGGGCGACGTCGCATCCGGTCGATGCGCCGCGCCACGAGCCGCACGAACGGCCCGCGCCCTGCCAGCACGACGACGTCAGGACGGTGCCCTCCTAGCCAGCCGTCGAGCTCGTCGAATCCGATGCGCGTCACGCCCGCTTCGCCGAAGGAGGTGCCGGCGAGCGCCGCCCGTTGCTGCGACGGGCTCACGGTCAGCGGCGTGCGCACGATCAGCAGGTGACGACGGATGCCAGGCACCGTGTCGAGCAGCGACGCCGACCATTTCACGAACGAGTCGGCGTCGGCGATCGCGACGACCCGCAGCGGATCCCGGAACGAGGCGGAGGCGGTCATGCCGGAACGCGACGCAGCTTCGCCATCGGAGCCTGCTCGCCGGGGAAGACCCGCTTCACGCCGTCACCGAGAGCGGTCTCGATGACGCGGATGTCACGCACCAGATGGGCGAGACCGGCCGGCTCCAGCGACGCGGCATGATCCGAACCCCACATGGTGCGGTCGAGGGTGATGTGCCGCTCGACGGCCACGGCGCCGAGCGCAGCGGCCGCAAGGGAGATCTGCAGCCCGCGCTCGTGCCCGGAGTATCCGACGGGTACGCCGGGGTAGCGGTCGCGAAGCGTGCTGATGACCCGCAGGTTCGCCTCCTCCGGCTCCATCGGATACGTCGAGGTGGCATGCATGAGCACGACCCGATCGGTGCCGAGGGTGTCCAGCGCCCGGTCGATCTGCTCGATCGTCGACATGCCGGTGGAGAGGATGATCGGCTTGCCGGTCGCGCGGAGCGTCTCGAGCAGCTCGATGTCGGTGAGGCTGGCCGAGGCGACCTTGTGCGCCACGACGTTGAGGTCTTCCAGGAATGCCACGCTGGGCACGTCCCACGGGGAGGCGAACCAGTCCAGGCCCTGCAGGGTGGCGTGGTCGCCGATCTCGACGTACTCGTCGCGGCCGAACTCCACGCGGCGGCGGTAGTCGAGGTAGGTCATGGTGCCCCAGGGCGTCTCGCGCGGCACGTTGCGCATGTGCTCGGGCGTCGAGATCTCCGGAGTGCGCTTCTGGAACTTCACCGCATCGGCACCCGCGCGCGCTGCGACGTCGATGAGTTGCTTGGCGATGTCCACGTCGCCGTTGTGGTTCAGGCCGATCTCCGCGATGACGTATGCGGGACGGCCCCCTCCGATCACACGCGATCCGATTGTGACGGTCATGTCGTCCTCCAGTCGTAGCCTTAGCTTCCTGGGTACGCGCCGGGGGTGAACATCGCGCGAATCGCGGGTTACCGGGGTCGGTCGACCTGCAGAACGCGCTCGATCAGCTCGCGGACGGCACCCTGTCCGCCGGCGGCGCTGAGCACCACGCGCGCTTCGGATCGCACCAGCGGATGCGCGTTCGCAACGGCCACCGGCCAGCCCACCGACCGCATCGCGGCCAGGTCGTTGACGTCGTTGCCGAGGTACGCGATGTCCGAGAGCGCGATGCCGTTCTCGGCGGCCCAGTCGGCCAGCGCCGCCTGCTTGTCATCGATGCCGTGCAGCACCGGTACGCGCAGCTTGTCAGCGCGGGCGCGCACGACGGGGTTCGTCTCGGTGGAGAGGATGAGCATCGGGATGCCGGCACGCCGCAGCAGCGAGACTCCCATGCCGTCCTCCCGGCTCACGCGCACGAACTCGCGGCCGTCGCTGTCGATGAGGGCGGTGTCGTCGGTGTGCACGCCGTCGAAGTCGGTCACGACGGCCCGCACGTCGATCGCCTCGGTCTCGATCACGAGACCGGCCACGGCGGATGCCACGGCGAGGTGCTGAGCATCGTCGATCTCGACCGCCGTCCACTCCGGCATTTCGATGATCCCGATCCTGCCGAAGAAACGATGCCCCGCGCGGCGGAACCCCTCGGTGCCGAAGGCGTAGAAGGCTCCGGTCTCGAGGTAGTGCGGTTCGCGGTCCTGGCGCCGCGGGCGGTGCGCGGCGTCATGGTTGACGGCGACAGCGGTGCCGTCCTCGCCGCGCGCCCACAGGAACCCGTAGGTCTCATGCGCCGAGAAGACGCTGTCGTAGCTTCCGGAGCGCACCTGCTCGATGGCCTCGTCGATCCCCTCGCTCGGGATAAACGGCGAGGTGGCCTGCACGAAGACGACGATGTCGACCGGTATCCCCTCGCGCTCCAGCTCGTCGAGGGCATGCAGCACTGCACTCTCCGACGACGCCGTATCTCCGGAGAGCTCGGGCGGGCGCCGGACGACGTGCGCACCGGCGGCAGCGCTCACCGCGGCGATCTCATCGTCGTCGGTGGTGACGACGACGATGTCCACCCCCTCGGCAGCGGCAGCAGCACGCACGGCGCGCACGATCAGCGGAACGCCGCCGACCCTGCTGAGGTTCTTCCGCGGGACCTGCTTGGATCCGCCTCGTGCGGGAATGATCGCTGCCACTCGGATCATCGGCCACGCACCACCTTCCATGCTCGTGCGGCGCGCGTCCGCGCTCCGGCGATCGTCAATCGAAGTTCCTCGGCGCGGCCGACGCCACCGGTGGACCGCAGCGCCCGGCGGACGATCCCCTCCTGCGGTGCGCCGGGCAGGCGCAGCTCGATGAGGCGCTCCGGGGAGAAGTACCGGGCCCGCTCGGCGGCGTTCAGAGACCCGAGCAGTTCCTCCGCACGCGGCCGCAGATGCGCGGCGATGACCGGCTGCATGGCATAGCCGACGGCATCGATGAGCAGCTGCAGCCGCTCGGGGTCACGGTACGGGGATCCTGGCCGGGTCAGCGCATCCACGATCGTCGCCGGTACTCGATTGCTGTTCTCGTACGGTGTCAGCCGCCGCAGCACGGTCGCCGTTCCCGCCGCGGCGATCGGGCGGCCGGAGAGCGCCTGCACGGTGGGCAGCGCCGTCGAGAAGCCGGCGACCACGCCGACGGCCTCCAATCGGTCGGCGACGAGCTCGGCCGATTCCGGTCCGTCGTACACGGCGAACTCCATGTCGTGGCTGCGCGCTTGCTCGCGCAGTGCCTCGACGACCTGCGGCGGGGCGGCCGGGTGCGGCTTGAAGACGATGCGCCCCGGTGCCCACTGCGCCGCGTGGTCGACCATCGCCTGCTGCATCGCGATCTCCTCGGCGGGGGCGACGAGGCCGAGAGCGGCGAGGTACTGGCCGAGCACGAGCGCCGTCGGCGTGCCATCGGCGAGAGCATCAAGGTCGGGGTCGGATGCCGCCGTCTCGGCGAGCACGGCACCGAACCGGCTCGGCGGCACCGGCACTCGTGCCGCGCCGGTCTCAGTGAACACGAGCGGCTCGACACCCGGCACGACATCGGCGTAGACGACCCGTCCGATGCGCTCGACGACCGTGCGCAGCAGCGCGACGCGGATCGGCGAATAGGTCATCAACCCATCGCCGATGATGGTCAGTCGCGCGTCAGGGAACAGCGACAGCAGGGTGCGCGCCGGCGCGACCTGCGGGCTCTGCACGCACAGCTCCAGATCGTCGTCGAGTTCCCAGGCGCGGGTGAGCAGGCGCCGCAGCACGACCAGGTCACCGTCGGAGGGGTCCCAGGAACTCGGATGCAGCGGCGTGAGCAGCGCGTCCAGCGACTCGACCCGATCGAACCGGGCGCGCAGCGTGACGAGGTTCGGGAGCTCATCGATGCCGTGCGTCGTCTCCGGTACGCGGGCGGAGTTGAAGGGCACCAGGATGCGCGGGCCGCCGGCGTCGAAGACACCCTCGTCGATGGCCGCGGCGGCGGTGGCCAGGCCATAGGCGCTGTGCAGGGCGAAGAGCTGCGTCATGCTGCCCGCCCCGCTCCCCGGAGCGACCGTGCGAGAACTCTTCGCCGCGCTCCGGAGAAGTCATCGAGAACCGCGGCGACCTCGGCGGCGGGCAGCCGACGGAGCAGCTCGCGGATGCCACCGCGCATCTCCGCACGAAGCCGAGGCGTCATCTGCCGGGAGCGGACGAGGTGATGCGAGCTCAGCGCGAGCGCCGTCCAGACCGCTTTGGGCAGGAAGCGCTGCGCCTCGGCATCCTGTTCCACGATGTCGATCACCTGGCTGAGCGAGCGGGCGAAATCGAGTTGACGACGATCGTGGACGCGGGTGAGTGAGGTCGAGACGCCGCGGCGATAGAGGAGTGCGGGTGCGTCGACCACGGCGAAGGTATCGGCGTTCAGGTGCAGGCGCCAGATCCACGGCCGGTCCTCGGCGGTGAACAGCCCATCCGGGAATGCGGCGAGGCCGCGATCGATGAGGCTCCGGTGGAAGATCCCTGCCCAGGCGTACGGGTAGTCGACCATCGTCGTGTCGTCGGCGGGGAGGATCGCCTCGCGCGGCGATGCCACCACACCGCGCCAGGCGAACGGAGCGCGCACGAGCGTGCGCTCGGTGCCGGTCACGCGCACGTGGTCGGTGCGCACGAAATCGCAGTCCAGCGCGCGCAGCCGATCGGCGAGCACCTGCAGGCGACGCGGCTGCATCCAGTCATCCCCGTCGACGAAGCAGAAGGCCTCGCCCTCGACGTGCGCCAGCCCTTGGTTTCGGGCGGTCGCGAGACCGACCGGGCGAGGATTGACGAGCACCTCCGCGTGCGCGAAGCGCTCCGCGTAGCGACGCATCTGCGCTCCGGTGTCGTCGCTCGATCCGTCGTCGATCGCGACGAGCTTCAGCGCGGCCGAATCATCGAACTGCCGCAGCAGCGTCTCCAGCGTCGTGCCGATGAACGCTCCGGCGTCCTTCGCGGGAAGGATGACGGTGACGGATGGCATGCGCACAGAACTCCCCGGGGCTGGACGGTATCCGGCATGGTGGCACTCCCCGCTTTCCGGCGGGCGACGCCCGGGTGAACAGCGAGTGACCGGTGCCGGCCCGCTCAGCGCACGATCGGCGCGACCTCGATCCAGTTCAGCCGGTCCTCGGCCGTCGGCGCATCGGGAATTCG
The DNA here is from genome assembly GCF_045690355.1 of Microbacterium sp. LTA6. NCBI lineage: Bacteria > Bacillati > Actinomycetota > Actinomycetes > Micrococcales > Microbacteriaceae > Microbacterium > Microbacterium sp. LTA6. Next base: position 1,361,996 of record NZ_CP147855.1, on the reverse strand, counting down.
CCCTGCCCCATCCGGCTCCGGGATGGCGGCCAGCAGCGATCGGGTGTACGGATGCTGCGGCTCGGCCCACAACTCGGCAGTGGGGCCGGATTCCAGCACCTGGCCGCCGTACATGACGAGCGTGCGGTCGGCGATGCGCTGCACCACCGCGAGGTCGTGCGAGATGAACAGCATCCCCGCCCCCGCTTCCGCGACGAGGTCGCGCATCAGGGCAGCGACGCTCGTCTGGGTGGACGCGTCCAGCGCCGAGATCGGCTCGTCGGCGACCAGCAGAGCAGGTCGTGCGGCGAGCGCCCTGGCGATGGCGATGCGCTGCTTCTGACCGCCGGAGAACTGGTGCGGGAAGCGCGTCGCGACCTGGGTGGGCAGACCGACGCGCTCCAGCCACTCCTCGACCCGTGACCCTGCTTCGCCGCGGTGTCTCGCGGTGGCGATGCCGTCGGCGATCTGGTCGCCGACCCGGCGACGCGGGTTGAGCGAGGTCGATGGATCCTGGAACACCATCTGGATGCCGGTGAGAGCGGTCGGGCGGCGGCGGATGCCGAGCGGCGCGACCTCGGCATCGCGGAATCGCACGCTCCCGGCCGCGATCTTCTCGATGCCCACCACGGCGCGGGCGAGGCTCGATTTGCCGCTGCCGGATTCGCCGACCAGCGCCACGGTCTCCCCCGCGGCCACCTGCAGGGACACCCCGTCGACGGCGATCACCGGAGGATTGCCGGGGTATCGCACCACGACGTCCCTCGCATCGAGGACAGCGATCTCACTCATTCCCGTCCTCCTCGATCCGTGACCCGGGCAGTGCCGCGAGAAGCTTCCTGGTGTATTCGTGCTGCGGTGAGCGGAACAGCGTCGCCCTGTCGGCACGCTCGACGACCTGGCCGTCCTTCATCACCATCACCTCGTCGGCGATGGCGCTCATGACGCCCAGATCGTGCGTGACGAGCAGCACCGCGAGTTCGCGCTCGGACGCGAGGTCGCGCAGCAGGCGCAGGATCCCCGCCTGCACGGTGACATCGAGCGCCGTCGTCGGCTCGTCGGCGAGGAGCACCTCGGGGTCGCAGGCGAGGGCGCACGCGATCGCGATGCGCTGGCGCTGACCTCCCGAGAACTGGTGCGGATAGCGTTTGAGGGCCTCGGCGGGATTCGGCACCTGCACGGTCTCGAGCAGTTCCACCGCGCGGTTCCGCGCCGCGTCGCCGCGGAGTCCGAGGTGCACCCGCATGTGGTCGGTGAGCTGGCGGCCGACCGGGAGCTGCGGATGCAGAGATGCCGATGGGTCCTGGAAGACCATCGCGACCCGTCGGCCGCGGATGCGATTCAGCGCGCGACGGGGCATGCCGAGCAGTTCTTCACCACCGAGCGTGATGGAACCGCCGGCGCGCGCCTGCCGCGGCAGCAGGCCGAGCACGGCCAGTGCGGTCAGTGTCTTGCCGGAACCGGATTCACCCGCCAGGCCGTGGATGCGACCCGGCTCGAGTTCCAGGGAGACACCGCGGACGAGAGGACGACCGATGTCGATGGTCAGGTCGCGGATGCTGAGGACGCTCGCGGCGCTCATGCGGCCACCCCCTTCGCATCTGCGACGCGCTCCGCCTGCTTCTCGTGCGTCACCTCAGCCGTCGGGTCGAGGACATCGCGCATCGCGTCCCCGAGGAAGTTGAACGCGAGGACGACCGTGAGGATCGCGAGTCCGGGGAACACGCCCAGCCACCAGGCATCGAAGTTCTGGATCGCGGCCGAGATCATCGACCCCCACTCGGCGGTCGGCGGCTGCGCACCGAGGCCGAGGAAGGACAGCCCGGACAGCAGCAGGATCGCCGCGCCGATGTCGAGGGTGGCGAGCACCAGCACGGGACCGGCGATGTTCGGGAGGATGTCGACGAAGAGCGTCCGCAGCGGCGAGTGGCCGAGCAGGCGCCCGGCGATCACGTAGTTCTGCCCGCGGAGCCCCAGCACGATGCTCCTGGTGACACGGGAGTACTGCGGCCATGACACCACGACCGCAGCGATCACCGCGTTGAACAGCGAGGGGCCGAGGGATGCGGCGACGACCATCGCGAGGATGACGGTGGGGAACGCCATGAAGAGGTCGGTGATGCGCATGAGGGTCTCGTCGACCCAGCCGCCGAAGTATCCGGCAACGGCGCCGATGACGGTGCCGATCACCATCGCGGCGATCACGAGCATGAGTGCGAGCGGAAGGCTCACGGTCGCGCCGGTCATCAGCCGCGAGAAGATGTCACGGCCGTTGCCGTCGGTGCCGAGAAGCGTGTCGATGCCCGGCGGCTGCAGGCGCGGCAGCACCTGTGCGTTCGGGCCGAACGGCACCCACCACTGCGCGGTGAAGGCGACGATGATCCAGGCGGCCGCGATCAGCGTGCCGATCACGCCGAGCGGAGTGCGCCAGGCGCGCGGCCAGCGGAAGCGGAACCGCCAGGGTCCGGACGCTGCGTCGATGCGGCTCATGCGATCCTCACTCTCGGGTCGAGGACGCCGTAGAGCAGATCGACGACGAAGTTGATGAGGAGGTAGATGAGTCCGACGACGAGGCCGACACCCATGATGCCGGGGAGGTCGAGGTTCGCCGCCGAGTTGTAGGCGTAGGTACCCAGGCCCGGCCAGGCGAACACCGACTCGACGAGCACGGTGCCGGATAGCAGCGATCCGAACGCGACGCCGACGACGGTGAGGATCGGAAGGGATGCACCACGGAGCACGTAGCCGAGGATCACGCGCATGGCGGGCAAGCCCTTCGCCCTGGCCGCCCTGACGTAGTCGCTGCCGAGCACTTCGAGCACCGAGGTGCGGATGAAGCGCGTGAGCAGGCCGATGGTGACAAGCGACAGCACCATCACCGGCAGACCGAGGTGTGCCAGTGCGTCGAAGTACCCGACGCCGTCGCCGTTCAGGAGGTAGTCGATCGTGTACATGCCCGTCACCTTCGGCGGCGGAGTGATCGATGGCGAGATGCGTCCGGATCCCGGTGCGATGTGCAGCTGCAGGAAGAAGATGTAGAAGCTGACCAGAGCCAACCAGAAGGTCGGCACGCTCAGCCCGATCAGGGTCACCACGCGGATCACCTGGTCGGTGACGAGGCCCCGGCGGTACGCGGCGAGGGTACCGAGCACGGTGCTCACCGCGAGGCTGAGGATGATCGCGGCGATCGCGATCTCGATCGTGGCCGGCACGGCGGTGGCGAGGTCGCTGGCGACCGGGCGACCGGTCACCAGCGACGTTCCGAGGTCTCCGCGGAGCAGGTTCCCCATATAGATGAAGTACTGCACGATCAGCGGCTGGTCGAGGCCGTGCTCCTTGATGAACGCCTCGCGCGTCGCCGGGTTCTGCGATGCTCCCTCGCCCAGCGCCGCGGAGACGGGGTCTCCGGGCACCAGGTTGGTCAGCGCGAACGTGACGATGGTGACGCCAACGAGCAGGAGCAGCGAGGTGCCGATGCGGCGCAGCAGGTAGCCGGCGAGCGGCGACCTGCGCCGCGTCGCCTGCTGCCTCACTGCAACTGTCGTCATGAGAGCAGCCCGCTCAGCCGGCGGGGTTGATCTCGGCGATGTCCATCTCCCACACCGAGTTGTACACGGCGCCGGTGACGGCGTCCGCCGTGGCGATGTTGCGACCGGGGACGATCAGCGGCACGAAGGGGCCTTCGGCCTGCATCGCCTCGGCAAATGCCGTGAACGCGGAGGTGCGCTGCGCAGCATCCGTGGCGCTGGCGGCATCCGCAGCGATGCCCGCGATCTCCGGGTTCGCCTCTGCGGCCCAGCCTGAGCGCAGGCCGACCTTCAGGCCCGGTCCGAAGGGGAGGAAGTTCGCCGAGTCGGCGTAGTCCGGACCCCAGAACCACAGGCCGAAGCCTTCGGTGCCGTTGACGTAGGCATCGAGCTCGGTGGCGAACGGCTGCGGGGCGAGCTCGACCTTGATGCCGGCATCGCCCAGCTGCGCCTGAACGCGCTCGGCGAGCGGAGTGAACTCCACGCCGCCGACCGGGTAGTCGTTCGGGAACTGCAGCTTCAGGGTCTGGCCCGTGTAGCCCGCCTCGGCGAGCGCGGCCTCTGCCTTGTCGAGATCCTGCTCGACACCGCTGTCCAGGGCGCCCTCGAATCCGGGCGGGATGACGCCGGTGGCCTGCACGGCGCCGGCACCGGCCAGTTCGAGCAGCGCGTCGTAGTCGAGCGCGTAGCGGATCGCCTCGGCGATCTTCACGTTCGCGAGCTCTCCTGCGACGGCATCCGACTGGTTGAGGAGCAGGAAGATCGTCTGGCCGGACGGCACCGATTCGACCTCGAGGCCGTCGCCGAGTCCCGCGACCTGGTCGCCGTTGAGGTCCATCGCGACCATCGAGTCGCCGCCCTTGAGGTTGGCGAGCTGCGTCGCGCTCTCGGAGACGTTGCGCACGACGACGCGGTCGTACCCGGCCTCTTCGTCGCCGTTGTACTCATCGTTCTTCGTCAGGACGACCTGCGAGGAGAGATCGAGCGTGTCGAGTGTGAACGGGCCGGATCCGGCGGACTCGCCGTCGAGGAACTTCTGCGCGCTGTCGGTGCCGTCGATCGCACCGCCGTTCTCGATCACGACGTCGGAGTTGACGATGCCGAGCGCGGGGTTCGCGAGGATCGCGGGCAGCTGCAGGAGCGGAGTCTCGGACGTGATCGAGATCGTCTTCTCGTCGACCTCGGTGACCGTGAGACCGCCGAGGAGGAAGTTGGGCTTCGCGTCGACCATGCCCTGGACGCGCTGCAGCGTGAAGACCACGTCCTTCGCCTCGATCGCCGAGCCGTCGGAGAAGACGCGGTCCCCCTCCAGCGTGAAGGTGAACTCGGTCGCGGTGTCGTTCTGCTCCCACGAGGCGAGACCGGCGACCGGGGTCGAGACGTCCGAGCCCTCGAAGTCGACGAGGGTCTCATAGAGCGCCTTCGCGATCATGTTGCCCGTCGGGTCGTAGGTGTGACCGGGGTCACCCGTCTCGATGGAGAACGCCGTGTCGATGACGAGCGAGCCGCCACCGTCGGAGTCTCCGCCGCCGTTGTTCGCGGAGTTTCCGCCGGAGCAGCCGGCGAGGGCCAGGAGCGCGACGGCTCCCAGGGCGATGAACGATGTGCTTCGGGGCGACACCATGGCGACCTCCAAGGGCGAGGAGTACATTCGGGTAAGTCGGCACCGTTGTGGACGACCGGGATCAGATTCCCACGATATGCGACGATCCGTCTATCAAGAATGCGTAACGCTGTGAAGTTCTGATGCCGAACCCCTTATCGAGGAGCAGTATGTCCAGTAGAGACACGGAAGTCCCGAAGCAATCTGGACGAAGTGCCATGCCACTGGATGATGTGTCGTACAGAATTCTGGACGTGCTGCGCGAGAACGGCCGCGTCTCGATCGCGGCTCTCGCCGAGCGGGTCGGCATCTCGCGGGCGAGTGCGTACACGCGGGTCGAATCCCTTGTGCACGATGGCGTGATCACCGGGTTCAGCGCCCGAGTGGATCCGGCGAAGGCAGGACTGTCGATCGCCGCCCTCGTGTTCGTGACCGTGATGCCGCAGTCCTGGGCGTCGTTCCGCGAGCGCGTGACGGAGATGCCCGATGTGGAGTGGTGTGCCATCACCACAGGCGAGCACGACGCGATGCTCCTGATCCGCGCCGTCGATGTCGGCGGCGTGCATGAATTCTCCACTGGTGTGATCGCGCAACTTCCGGAGGTGCGCACGGTGGTCAGCGTCGTCGTTCTCGACGAGGTGATCCGCCGTGCCTATCTGCTGCCGTCGGATCTTCCCGAGCGCAACACCGAGATCCCGTTGGGAATGACCCGCTGGACGCCGGCATCGCCCGGCCGGGACACGTTGCCGCCGCGCTGATGCCCGCCGCAGCGGTCAGTGCGTTGCAACCTCTTCGCACACGCTGAGCTGCGGTGCGCCGTGCATCTCGTAGTGCTCCACGAGGCGGATGAGTCCGTCCGCGGTGAGTTCGAGCTCGCTCTCGCCGTCGCCGGTGACCACCGTGCCGTCGGACACCAGCACGTGCACGAACGACACCCAGATCGAGTCGGCCGTGCGCGTGCCGACGAATCGGCCGAACGTCACGGTGTCGCCGGAATACTCGCCCCAGATCGCACCGTCCCGCTCCCAGTAGACGAACTCGCTCGGCGCGTCAGGGTCGACAGCCGACGTCGTGGAAGACACCATCCGGAATCGGCGGCCGTCGAGGGAGGGGATGGTTGCAGTCGGGTTCACCCCTCGATTATGAGGGATGCGCTCCGACACCGGCCGCGCGACGAGCGCGCCACTCCCTGTCGAGCAGGCCGTAGATCAGCAGCGTCGTCCACTCCTCCTTGAACCAGGAGCTCTCCACCAGGCGCGCCTCCTGACGAAACCCCAGCCGATCCACGACCCGTGCGGATGAGGTGTTCCGTTCGTCGATGCGTGCCGCGATCCGGTGCAGCCCGAGCCCCTCGAACCCGAGCTCGAGAAGGGCGGCCACGGCTTCCGTCGCATAGCCCTTGCCGGATTGTGCGGGGTCGAGGATGTAGCCGACCTCGCCCTCACGATCTCGCTCCGCCAGAACAGCACCACGTCCCCGACCAGCCGGCCGGTCTCCCGTTCCTCGATACCCAGGCAGACGGCGTCATCCTGCTTCTCGAAGCGGGTGGTCGACCACCGATTCTGAATCCTGTCCTCGATATCGGGCAGCGAGAGCTGCCCGTACGGGACGTAGCGCACCGCATCGGCATCCGACTTGTAGACGAGCATCGGCGCGGCGTCATCCAGCGTGAGCGGGCGCAACAGCAGCCGCTCGGTGCGGATCGGATACTCCGGTGCGTACATTCTTCCTCCTGGCGGTGCGGACCCGAACGGCTTCCACCGTAGCCGGGGGCGCGGCGGGTGGGCGCGGCCGGTCCGCAGCGCCCGGGTAGCGTGGTCCCCATGGAGTGGACAGCGGATCCGTCGGCCGGGAGCTGGCTGCGCGAGCGACTCGACGACGGCGTTTCGACGGGCACGGACGCCTGGACCATGCACGTCGTGGTGCCGCGCGGCTACCCGGCGTACGCGCGCGTGTTCCACCCCGCGCGCCGCGACCGCCCGGTCGGAGACGAGTGGCCGGGACTCCCCTACGACGCGCACCGCCACGCGTGGGATGCCTTCCAGGCACGCGACCCGGAGATCATCGGTGAACAGGTGAGCTGGGCAGACACCGCCGCCGCGATGGGCACGAAGATGCATCGCGAAGCGCAATGGCAGCACCTCGTCGCGCCGGGGCGCATCGTCGAGAACGAGGACGGCCCGCGCGACAGCGCCGGGTGGCGTTACCAGGATCCGCCAATCGGCGGGCTGGAGATCGAGTCGCTCGCCGCCGTCGCCGAGCACCTCGTCGCGCACACGTCGACCCCGGATGCCGGATGGGCGGCGGTCTGGGAGGGATGGGGCGGCCTCCTCGGATTCCGTGGTCACGGCCCGTCACGAGCGTTCTACACGTTCAGCGACGATCCGAACCATCAGGCGATGCTCGGCCGCAGCGGTCGCGACCCCTTCAACAGCGTGTTCCGGAGGAAGACGTGGCAGGAGGGAATCCTCTCCCGAGAGATCTCCGAAGGCCCGAGACTCGAACTCCCCGACCGTCGTCATGTCCTGTTCTCTGCAGCACCGCGGACCTTCGCGCACCCCGAGTGGATCCTCGACGCGCCGTGGCGCGACCGCCTGGCCGAGGAGCACGGCTTCCCGCCCGCGGCGCAGAGTCCCAGCATCCTCTGGCCCGACGACCACGCCTGGGTGCTGGTCAGCGAGGTCGACTTCGATTCGACGATCGTCGCCGGATCGGAAGCACTGATCGCGGCGATCTGCGCCGACGAACGGCTCGAAGCTCTGCAGATCCCCGAGGGCGCCGACCTCACCGACGATGCCGACGAGGTGAACCGATGACATCCACCCGACCGGAGTTCACCTTCGATGACCGCCCGCTCACGGATGCGGTCGATCCTCGAGGAGTGAGCGCTTTCGCCGCGGAATTGCGGGCGCGGGGCACGTCTGGACCCTCCGTGTCGACGATCATCGCCATCGTCTCGCTCGTCATCGCCGCGCTGGTGTTCATTCCGGTCACCGCGACGGTCGTCGTCGCGATCGCCTCGTCGAGCAGGTCGCCCTGGACCGCCGCCATCCCGCTGGTCATCCTCGCCGTGATCCTCGTCGGCGGCGGTGCGCTGGCGTGGGTCGGTGTTCGCGGAGCACGCGAGCGCCGCTACCGCCTGCATCGCTTCGCACAGGCGAACGGGATGAGCTACGAGGCCAAGGTTTCCGATCCACCGCTGCCCGGCATGATCTTCAGCATCGGTGGCGGACGTGTCGCGAAAGACCTGGTGCGCGGAACCTCACCGCGGTTCGTCGAGTTCGGGAACTACCAGTACACGGTGAAATCCGGGAAGAACTCGACCACCTACAGCTGGGGCTACGTCGCCGTGAAGCTCGACGTGCCGCTGCCGAACATCGTCCTCGACGCCGAAGGCAACAACTCGATGTTCGGGTCGAACCTGCCGGCGGCGTTCCAGAAGGAGCAGCGCCTCTCTCTCGAGGGCGATTTCGACAAGTACTTCGCGCTGTACTGCCCGGCCGGCTACGAGCGCGACGCCCTGTACCTGTTCACGCCCGACATCATGGCGCGATTCATCGACAACGCCGCGCAGCTCGATGTCGAGATCGTCGACGACTGGTTGTTCCTCTACACGAAGCGCCAGGTCTCGACCCTCGATGCGGCGACCTGGGCGTGGTTGTTCGGCACCGTCGGCGCACTGATCACCAAGTTCGACCAGTGGGCGCGCTGGCGCGACGAACGACTGCTCGAAGAGAACCCCGCCGCGGCATCCGTGGCGGGAACCCACCAGGCACTGCCCTTCGCGGCGCCTGCCGGAATGCTCACTCCCCCGCCGGGCGTCGCGCAGCAGGGGCGGCGTCTCAAGCGCCGCTTCACCTGGCTGCCGATCGTGGTCATGATCGGGTTCGGCGTGCTCTGGTTCTGGATGCAGCTGCGCTGAGCGGTACCGGATGAGAAGCGGGTGTCGGGGTGGGCGCCTGTTGGGGAACCAGCGTCCACCCCATCCCCCCTCGGGATCGGAAGAAGATCGACTCCCCCTCCGTACGACGGCAATGCCGCCCACGCCTGCGGTCAGCTGGGGACTGACGCTGCACGGCGTATGCGGGAAAGGGTATACCCGCATACGTTGCGGGCGGTTGCGTCCATGCGTCTGAATGCGGCGTGACCTCAGGTCGAGGACGACGCGAGGCCGAAGTGCTCCAGCTCTGCGTCGTTCAGCATGCGGGAACGGATGAGGAACCGCATGCCCGTCGGACCCTCAACGCTGAAGCCGGCGCCGCGTCCTGTTACGACATCAATGGTGAGATGGGTGTACTTCCAGTACTCGAACTGCGGCTCCGACATGAACACTTCGATCTCGGCATCCAGGCCCACGTCCAGTGAACCGAGAAGAACGTCACTCGGCCCGGTGATGAACATCCCCACGGGATAGCACATCGGTGACGAACCATCGCAGCATCCGCCGGACTGATGGAACATGAGCGGCCCGTGCTGCGCCGAGAGCTCACGGACGAGGGATGCCGCGGCATCCGTGACCGCAACCCGTCGGCACGTGTCGGTACTGACCATGATCGTGCTCCTTCCTGCGTGGTGCCGGGCGGGTGTCCCCCGACACCCGCCCGGATCTGTTGGCAGCTCAGAAGAAGCCCATCGGCCCTTCGGCGTACGAGACGAGCAGATTCTTCGTCTGCTGATAGTGATCGAGCATCATCTTGTGATTCTCGCGGCCGATGCCCGACTGCTTGTACCCGCCGAACGCGGCATGCGCCGGGTACTGGTGGTAGGTGTTCGTCCACACTCGCCCGGCCTCGATCGCCCGCCCCGCGCGATAGGCGATGTCACCGCTGCGGCTCCAGACGCCGGCACCGAGGCCGTAGAGAGTGTCGTTCGCGATGCCGATCGCGTCGTCGAAGCCATCGAACGAGGTCACCGACAGCACCGGACCGAAGATCTCCTCCTGGAAGATGCGCATGTCGTTCGTACCCTCGAAGACGGTGGGGGCGACGTAATAGCCGTCGCTGAGATCACCACCGAGGTCGACGCGTTCTCCGCCGGTCAGCAGCCGCGCCCCGCCCTGCGTGCCGATGTCGATGTAGCTGAGGATCTTCTCGAGCTGGTCGTTCGACGCCTGCGCACCGATCATCGTGGCAGGGTCGAGTGGGTTGCCCTGGATGACCTTGCCGACGCGCTCGAGTCCGTCGGCGAGGAAGCCGTCGTAGATCGACCGCTGGATCAATGCTCGGGACGGGCACGTGCACACCTCACCCTGGTTGAGGGCGAACATCGTGAAACCCTCCAGGGCCTTGTCGTAGTACGGGTCGGATGTCGAACGGGCGACGTCCTCGAAGAAGACGTTCGGACTCTTCCCCCCGAGCTCGAGGGTGACCGGGATGAGGTTCTGCGAGGCGTACTGCATGATGAGGCGCCCGGTCGTCGTCTCTCCCGTGAACGCCACCTTGCGAATGCGCTTGTGCTGGGCGAGCGGCGCCCCCGCCTCGATACCGAAGCCGTTGACGATGTTGACGACGCCGGCCGGAAGCAGGTCGCCGATGATCTCGAACAGGAAGAGCAGGGATGCCGGTGTCTGCTCGGCGGGCTTGATGACGACGCAGTTGCCAGCGGCGAGCGCCGGCGCGAGTTTCCAGACGGCCATCAGGATCGGGAAGTTCCAGGGGATGATCTGTCCGACCACGCCGAGCGGTTCGTGGAAGTGGTACGCGACGGTGTTCTCATCCAACTGACTGATCCCGCCCTCCTGGGCCCGAAGCACCCCCGCGAAGTAGCGGAAATGATCGACGGCGAGAGGGATGTCGGCCGCGAGGGTCTCGCGGATCGGCTTTCCGTTCTCCCAGGTCTCGGCGATCGCGATGCGCTCCAGGTTCTCCTCGATGCGATCCGCGATTCTGTTGAGGACGACAGCGCGCTCCGCCGGGCTGGTCTTGCCCCAGCCCGCGAACGCCTTCCAGGCGACATCGACCGCGCGGTCGATGTCCTCACTGGTGCCGCGGCCGACCTCGGTGAACGGCTTGCCGTTGACCGGGCTGATGTTCTCGAAATACTGGCCCTTGACCGGGGCGACGAACTCGCCGCCGATGTAGTGGCCGTAGCGGGGGCGGTAGTCGGCAAGCGCTCCGGGCCGACCCGGGGCCGCATAGGCGGTGGACACGTTCTCTTCGACGATGGTCATCGTGACTCCTTCGACGGGCCGCAGCGTCGATGCTGCGTGGCTGTCCCTCGACGGTAGGTCGGCGGAGGTTGCACCCCGGTGCGCAACGTTGCGCCGGGTTGCAGGTCCTGTCGGCTCAGGCGCTCTCGAGGCGTTCGATCCTCGCGACGAGGCTGGCCCGCTTCGGCGAACGCGCCGGAAGCATCTCCAGCGCGAGCCGGAGCGCCTCGGCATCCACCTGTCCCTCCGGGATCTCCGCGTATGCCAGGAGCACGTCGAGGCTCGCCTCGGACCGCATCGCCTCCCGCAGCGCCGATCTCACGGTTTCCCGGAACTCCTCCACGCCGGGGGAGGTCGATTCGGGCAGGACCGGACCCCGATAGGCCGTCAGAGCGACTCGGTGCGCGCCGCGATCGAGGAGCGAGAGCACGTCATGCGCATCGGTCTCCAATACGGCGGTGAGCCGATACGGACGAGACTCCGGCACGAGTTCAGGTGCGCTGCGCTCGAGCACCTTGCGCAGGCGCACCATCTCGGGGCGCAACGTATCCGGCGAGACGTCGCCGCCGTAGACGAGTTCGCACAGACGCTCAGCCGACAGACCTTGACGGTGCACGGCGAGCATCAGCAGAATCGCCGCGTGCCGGGCGCTGAGTTCGGTGACGATCTCCTCGTGCGCCGACATCGCCTCCAGTCGAGCGCGATCCCGCCCGAGGACTCGCAGCGTCGCGCGAGCCGCGCTCGGCGCCTGGTGCTTCGTCGTGCGCGCCCGCGGCGCCTCGCTCCGCGCACGCAGACGGGCGACCATGATCTCCGACTCGACCGCACGCGCCGTGGCATCCACCAGCATGCGCGCCTGCAGCGTGACCGCCTCCGCCCCGCCCGTGACATCGATCACACCCAGCACCCGCATCGTCTCGGGGTCGCGCACCGGCGCGGCCGTGCAGGACCACGGATGCACGAGCCTGTTGTAGTGCTCCGCGCCATGGATCTGCACGGTCTGTCCGAGGGCGAGCGCGGTGCCGGGGGCTGCCGTTCCGACGGCATCCTCCGACCAGTTCGCGCCGGCCACGAAGCCCATGTCACCCGTGAGCGATCGCAGCTGCCGATCGCCCTCCACCCAGAGCAGTCGTCCCGCCTGATCGCCGACGGCGACGATCACACCGGAATCCTCGGCGGTGCCGGGAAGCAGCAGGGCGCGGATCATGTCCATCACCGAGGCGAGCGGGTGCGACAGCCGGTACGCCTCCAGTTCCTCGGGGACGAATTCCAGCAGCGGGGCGCCCTCGGGGCCGACACGGCCACGCCAGGAGCGCTCCCAGGATGCTCGGATGAGCGGCCGGACATGCTGCAGCCGCTGATCGTCGAGGTTACCGGCGAGCAGTTCTTCGTGCGCACGCTCGATGAGGAGGCGTGACGCCGCGGGTTCGCCGTCGCGCGAGGAAGACCATGATGCCGCCAACGGGCCTCCGATCCTCTCCGACCTGCCCCGCACCCCAGCATAGGAGCGTTCCCATCCGCGCGGAACAGGCTCTCGAACGGTCAGTCTCGGGCGGCCCACCACTCGCGCAGGCGCTGCTCGGCGGCATCCGCCCCCAGCACACCCTCGTCGAGGCGCAGATCCAGCAGGAAGCGGTAGGCCTCGCCGACCTCACGGCCCGGTTTGATCCCGAGCACCTCTTGGATGCGGTTGCCGTCGACCTCGGGGCGGATCGAGTCGAGCTCCTCCTGCTCGCGGAGGGCCGCGATGCGCGACTCGATATCGTCATAGGCGCTGGCGAGACGCGAAGCCTTGCGCTTGTTCCGGGTGGTCACGTCGGCGCGGGTGAGGATGTGCAGCCGCTCCAGCAGATCGCCGGCGTCGCGCACATACCGCCGCACCGCGGCATCCGTCCATGCACCCTCGGCGTAGCCGAAGAAACGCAGGTGCAGTTCGATCAGTGTCGCGACGGCATCCGTCGTGTCGCCGTCGAAACGCAGGGACTGCATCCGCTTGCGCGCCATCCGCGCCCCGACGATGTCGTGGTGGTGGAAGGTGACGACGCCGCCGTCTTCGAGCTTGCGCGTGCGCGGCTTGCCGATGTCGTGCAACAGCGCGGCGATGCGCAGCGCGACATCGGGCTCGGCGCCCGGGTTGCGGGTGTGTTCGAGCTCGATGGCCTGGGCGAGAACGGTCAGCGAGTGCTCGTAGACGTCCTTGTGGTGGTGGTGCTCATCGACCTCGAGGCGCAGCGCGCTGACCTCGGGGAGGAACTCTTCGATGAGACCGGTGTCGACGAGCACGCGGATGCCGCGCACCGGATCGTCGGTCTGCATGAGGCGCACCAGCTCGGACTGGATGCGCTCGGGACTGACGATCTTGAGGGTCGCGCGAAGTCGCTCGATCGCCTCAAGGGTGCTCTCTTCGATATCGAAGCCGAGCTGGGCGCTGAACCGGGCGGCGCGGAGCATCCGCAGCGGGTCATCGCCGAAGCTCACGGCCGGGTCGGCCGGCGTGCGCAGGATGCGGGCGACGAGGTCTTCGACGCCGCCGGTCGGGTCGACCAGCTTGACCGCGGGAACCTGCAGCGCCATCGCGTTGACGGTGAAGTCCCGGCGGGCGAGGTCGCCGTCGATCGTGTCGCCGAACTCGACGGTCGGCTTGCGGGTGACGCCGTCGTAGCTGTCGGCCCGATAGGTGGTGATCTCGACCTGCTCGCCCTGCACGCGGGCGCCGATCGTGCCGAAGGCGCGGCCGATGTCCCAGTGCGCCGTGGCGATGGGCTTCACGATGCGGAGGATGTCGTCCGGCAACGCGTCGGTGGTGAAGTCGAGGTCGTTCGTCGGGCGTCCCAGCAGTGCATCGCGCACCGGACCACCAACGACGGCGAGGTCGAAGCCGGCGTCGGCGAAGGCGCGCGCGAGCGTCGCGACGACGGGATGCGCGGCGAGCGCGCCGAGGCGGGCCAGGCCGTCGGCCATGTTGAGCATGGGTTCCAGCGTACCGGGGCCGGTGCGGGGTGCCCCTGCCCCGCCGGCCTGCGCCGAGTCCTTCCTCCCGAGTTCCGACGGCGATATATAGGATCGGCGTCATGACCGACAACGACGAGCCGTCCCCCGAAGAGCTCGCGGCGGCCCAGCGCGCCACCTCTCGGCGCGACTTCTTCAAGATCGGCGGCGCGGCCGTCGCGGGCGCGGTGGCGGGCGGCGTCGGCGGGGCAGTGATCGGGAATGCGATCGGTGAGCGTCAGGGCTTCCTCGAGGGATCGACCGACTTCGGCGCTCTCGCTCCGCGGCACGCGCCCGGGTTCGATCACCTCGTCGTCGTGATGGGCGAGAACCGCTCGTTCGACAACCTGCTCGGCTATCTGTATTCGAAGGAGGATCTGCCGGAGGGGCAGACCTTCGACGGCCTCAACTTCGGCGACTACGGCAACTTCTCGGTCGACGGCACGACGTGGGTTCCCGCGCACATCTACCAGGGCGACACCGACAAGATCATGGGCTATCCCAACCCTGATCCCGGTGAGGAGTTCCCGCACGTCAACACCCAGATCTTCAACACGGTCGTGCCGGAATCGAACTCGGCCCTGTTCGTGGAGCAGATGCAGCCGCCGTTCAACACACCGCAGAACGGTGAGCAGCCGACGATGAGCGGCTTCCTCACCGACTACATCATCAATTACATGCGCCTGAAGAAGGGCACCGCTCCCACCGCCGACGAAGCCAGTCAGATCATGGGTTCGTTCTCGCCGCAGATGCTGCCGACTCTCTCGACGCTGGCGAAGGAGTTCGCCGTCTTCGACAGCTGGTTCTGCGCCGTTCCGTCGCAGACGTTCTGCAACCGGTCGTTCTTCCACGCCTCCACCTCGCATGGCTTCGTCACGAACAAGCACGGCGGCGGCTACGACAAGTGGCTCGACGCCCCCGCGGCACCGACGATCTTCAACCGCCTCGAAGACGCCGGCCTGAGCTGGAAGATCTACTTCGACGAACTGCAGATGGTGTCCTTCACCGGGGTGCTGCACGCGCCGGTGCTGGAGAAGTTCTGGAAGACCGAGCACTTCGGCACGATGGACGACTTCTACGCGGATGCCGAGCACGGTGAGCTACCGGCATACGCGTTCATCGAGCCGCGCATGGTCTACAACCACAACGACTTCCACCCGCCATTCGGGGCATTGCATGAGAGCGACGTCTTCGGTTCCGACGTGATCAACAGCGCCCACTCCGACGTGCGCGCCGGTGACGAGCTCATCCACGACATCTACACGGCGATCCGGCAGAGCAAGTCCGCCAAGGGCTCCAACGCGGTCAACACGATGCTGTTGATCACGTTCGACGAGCACGGCGGATGCTACGACCACGTGCCGCCGCCGGAGGCGACTTCGCCGAGCCCGGCAGATGATCCCGGCGAGATGGGGTTCGAGTTCGACCGGCTCGGCTGCCGTGTTCCCGCCATCGCCGTGTCCGCGTACACCCGGCGCGGCACCGTCATCAATGACGAGATGCACCACGGCTCGGTCATCGCGACGCTGAGCAGGCTGCACGGCCTCAAGCCGCTCACCCGACGCGATGCCACGGCGAACACCATGTTCAACGTCATCAACCTCGACAAGCCGCGGCATCCGGCGGACTGGCCCGAGACGACGCCGTCGTTCACTCCGGAGAACCCCGAGGCGACCCCGCCGCATCCGGCGCACGCGCACAAGGACAAGCCGCTCACGCCACCGGCGCACGGGCTGCTCGGTCTGCTGCTCGCGCGCTACGGCCTGCCGGACGACGAGGAGCCGCAGACCTACGAAGATGCCTACAACCTGCTGCACAAGCACGGACGAGGCCTCTTCGGCGTCGAGCAGGGCTGACGCCGGCTGTCGTCGGCGCGCGGCGGCGGCGTCGGCGCGCGGCGGCGGCGTCGGCGTGGTCAGAACAGCGGGTTCTCGCCCCTGGCCTGCGCGAGGGCCGCGGCGCGGTTCTTCAGGTGCCGCATGAGGAGCGTGCTGAGCGCCACGCCTCCGATCAGCGCGACACCGGCGAGGATCCAGACTCCCACCTCGGAGTCGACGAGTCCGAGCACGTAGACGGCCACCACCACGATCAGCAGCACGGTTCCCTCGACGAGGGCGAAGTTGCGGAACAGCTTCGTCTGACGCTGCGCGTAGTCCTTCTCAACATCTCTCACGCGTCCACCGACCGACGAGTCCCCTGCGTAGCTCATGCGTCCCACCGTAGCGAAGGCGGTTCCTCGGTCGGGACGGATGTGCGTCCAGCGGTGCTCAGGCGAGCTCGAAGAACAGAAGCCTGTCACGCGCGTCCCAGGGAGCGGCGGGAGAGAATCCCAACTTTCGATACAAGAGGATCGCCGGCTCGCGCCAATCCCACACCGAAAGTCTCACCGGTCGAGAAGCATCCCGAAGTGCTTCACGGATCAGTGCGCTTCCCACGCCGTGACCTCGCGCTGGCGGTGTCGTCCAGAAGCGCTTGACCTCTGACGCGCCCGCTGTCCTCGTGACGACGATGATCCCGCAATCCGCACTGTCGACCGATGCGACGAGCACGCGCATCCCGGCCAGCGATTTCTCGGGGTCGGAGATCTCGCGCGCGTAGCGATCCGGGAGTACAGCTGCTCGTGGGGCGAGGCCGTGATCCCCCTTCTCCGCCTCCGTCTGCCGAAGATAGTCCCCGAGCAGAGCAGACACGGATGCTTCGTCCTCTGGGAAGGAGGCCTCACGGATATCGACCTTGCTCAGGCGGCCTGTCATGCGCGGTCTTTCGTTGCAGCGCGACGCGCGCGGAGGAGCTTGATGCCTCCGACGGTCAGAAGCACTGCACCGAGCAGAACGACCCCGGCACTGAACCAGGCGACGACAACCCATCCGGACCCGGGTACCAGGACCACAAGGCCCGCGCCTCCACCGATGAGGCAGAGCGCACCACCGAGAAGCGGTCCGCCCGCTCCTGGCGTGGGCGTGTGCTCCCAATCCGTCATGGCGTCAGTATCCCACTGGCGATTCGTCGACCTAGATCGGGTACCCCTCGACGGGTCCTTCCGTGTTCGGCTTCCAGCCCAGTGCCGGCGCGACGTGCTTCGCGAACGACTCCAGCACGTGCAGGTTGTAGTCGACGCCGAGCTGGTTCGGGATGGTCAGCATGAGGGTGTCCGCGGCCATCACCGCCTCATCGGCGAGAAGCTGCGAGATGAGCACGTCCGGCTCCGCGGCATACGTCTTGCCGAACGTCGAGCGGAAGCCGTCGATGATGCCGACCTGATCGCTGCTCTCCTCGGAACGAAGGCCGAAGTAGGCGCGGTCCATGTCGGAGATGAGCGGGAAGACACTTCGGCTGACCGAGACCCGGGGAGTGCCGGTGTGACCCGCCGCCTTATAGGCGGCGCGGTACAGGTCGATCTGCTCGCGCTGCAGTTCGTGGAACGGCACGCCCGTCGCTTCGGTGAGGAGTGTCGAGCTCATCATGTTTAGGCCGCGGCGCCCGGTGTCCTCGGCGGTCGCCCGCGAACCGGATCCCCACCAGATGTGGTCGCGCAGGGTCGGCGATTGCGGCTCGATCGCCAGGTAATGCCCGGCGCCGACCATCCTCGGGTCGCCGGGAGCGATGCGCTCACCCTCGATGGCGGCGAGGAACAGGTCGAACTTCTCGCGGGCGAGCACGCTGCCGCGCTCGGCATCCTCTTCATCGACATACCCGAACGTCTCGTACCCACGCAGCGCCGTCTCGGGTGACCCGCGGCTCACGCCGAGCGCGATGCGCCCGTCGGCGATGAAGTCGAGAGCGGCCGCCTCCTCGGCGAACTGCAGAGGGTTCTCGTACCGCATGTCGATGACGCCGGTGCCGACCTCGATGCGCTTCGTCCGCGCAGCCATCGCGCTGAGCAGTGGCATCGGGGAGGCCGCCTGACGAGCCCAGTGGTGCACGCGCACGTAGGCGCCGTTCACGCCGATCTCGTCGGCACCCTCGGCGATCTCGATGGTCTGCTTCAGCATGTCGCCGGCGGTGCGGGTCGCCGAACCGGGCACGTCGGCGTAGTGCCCGAACGAGAGGAATCCGAAAGCCTTCATGATCTATGCGAACGAATGGATGCTGTCGACTATTCCCGTGTGCAGACGCTCACGATGCGGCAGGAGCCAGGAATCCGTCGAACACGAGCGAACGGATGCGGGGCTCGAGATCGGCCCACAGGTCGGCGAACGGCACCTCGAACAGATCGGCGAGCGCCGCGGCGATCTGCATGACGGTCAGTTCGCCGTCGCAGGCGCCGACGAACGCGGCGAGCGCCGGATCGACCGACAGCGTGCGGGCGAAGCCGCCGCCCTGACGCAGTTCGATCACGCTCGGATCATCGTCTCCGGGGAGCAGGTGCCGCGCCTCCGTGACGTCAGCAGCCGTGACGAGAGTCACCGGCAGCCCGGAGCTGAGCAGATCGTGCGCGGCAAGGCCGTCACGCAGCGCCACCCCGACACCCGACACCGGCTGCGACACGGTCTCGATCCGCCGCAGCGGCGAACCATCGACAGGACGACGCCGCAGCAGCACGTACCCGAATCCGATCGAGGTCACGCCACGCTCCGCGAAATCGTCGAGCCACGCGGTGAGCAACGGCGTGAATGCGGCGTCCCTCGGCGTCGTGCCTCCGTCGCGGATCCACAGCTCCGCGTAGCCCAGTGGAGTGAGTTCCTCCCGCTGGATCACCCACAGGTCGAGATCATCCCGAACCCACGAGGACAGCCGATCCAGCCCGGACGCACCGTTGCGCGACTCCCAGTTGCCGAGCAGTTGAGCGACCCCGCCGGGCGTCAGGTACGCCGGAACGTCACGGATGAACTGCTCGACGAGTGCATCGCCGATGAGTCCGCCGTCGCGGTACTCGTACTCCGGCACACCGTCGCCGCGCGGGGTGATCACGAACGGCGGGTTCGACACCACCAGGTCGAACGCCTCGCCTGCGACCGGTTCGAACATGCTGCCCTGGCGGAACGTGATGTTCGAGACGCCGTTGATCCGGGCATTGATCTCCGCGTAGGCCAGGGCGCGTGCCGAGATGTCGGTCGCGATGACCGTGCCCGCGTATCGGGCGACCAGAAGGGCCTGGATGCCGCATCCGGTGCCCAGATCGAGGGCACGATCGACCTCGATCGGCATGATGATCTCGGCAAGGGTGCGCGAGGCACCGCCGACGCCGAGCACGTGATCGGCAGGAAGAGCCGTTCCGAGCGCGACCTCGTCGAGATCGCTCGCGATCCACCACTCCCCGACGCCGTCGGCGTCGACGAACGACTGCGGCCGCAGCAGCGCGGTCGGCACTACTGTCTCCGCGCTGACCTCAGCCAGCCCGAGAGCGGTCAGACCTGCCACGCCGAGCCGTGGAACAGCGGCCTCGACGAGGTGCGACGGCTGCGGCATCCCGAGCACGAACAGACGCCCGAGCGTCGCGAGCACTCCCTCGTCGCCCGCGATCGCGCGCAGGATCGGCTCGCGCATCCCTCGCCCGAGAGCATCGTCGGCGTCCTCTCCCCACAACCGTCGGAGCGGTTCGGAGCGGAAGTCCGCGGCATCGAGGTCGGCGGCGAGAGCCGCGCAGTGCAGGGGCTCCGGAACGGGTGCAGAGGTGTCGGACACGGCCGTCACTCTACGCGTGTTCAGGGTTCTCCTTCAGTCGCCCACCTAGAATCACAAGGTCAGTACTCACGAGCAGCCAGCGTCGCCGGCGTTCGAGGAAGACCCTATGACCGTGAACACTCCCGAAACCGGCCTTCGCGCGCAGCTGCTGCGGCTCGCGCGCAGCGCGGTCGCATTCGCGATCGTTCTGGGCGTCTGCGGTGGGGGGGCCTCTGCGAGCTACGCCGCGACCGATGAGCAGGTCGAAGACGGATCGGTGGAACTGTTCATCTCCATCGGCGTGCACGGATCGGTGGCGCCGGGAACCGCGACCACGGCTGCGCTCACCGTGCAGAACAGCACCGATGCCGAGGTCTCCGCGGGGCGCGTGGTGCTCGAACTGGGTCGCACACCTCTTGCCGACAGCGCGGCCCTGACGGCCTGGCTGGATGAAGGAACGACCGACGCCGTGTTCGCGCCGCTGGGCGCCGATGACACGGCATCCGTCGATCCCCGTGGGTCGACGACGGCGAACGTGGTCGTTCCGCAGGAGTCGCTCGCCGACCTCGCCCCCGGCATCTATCCCCTGCGCGCCGGACTCGACGGGGCCACCACCGACGACCTCGATTCCGACACGGCCATCCTGACCGAGGTCTCGTCGACGAGCGTCCTCGTGATCACCGCCGCAACGGCCCCGCAGGTGGGCGTGATCGTGCCGATCACCGCGACTCCCACCGGTGGGGCGCTGCTCACCCTCGACGAACTGACCACTCTGACCGCCCCGGACGGCGCGCTCACCGCTCAGCTCGACGGCGTCGTCGGCACCGCCGCCGCGCTCGCGATCGACCCCGCCATCCTCGCCGCCATCCGTGCCCTGGGTACAGCAGCGCCGACGAGTGTCGTCGAATGGCTCACTCGTCTCGAGGAGCTCCCCAACGAACGCTTCGCCCTGCAGTTCGGCGACGCGGATGCCGCCACGCAGGCGCACGCCGCACTCCCCGCGCTGCTCGAACCGACCAGCCTGCGCACCTTCCTCGACCCGAAGATGTTCCCGAGCATCCCGAGCACGGCGACACCGACACCCACACCGGAACCGACCGCTGAGCCGAGCCTGCCCGACGATGCCGAACTGACGACGGTTCCCGGGGCGATGCCCGGCATCCTGTGGCCGCGCGGCGACGTCACCGGCGACGACCTCGCCACGTTCGCCGGATACCTGGGCGGGCCAGGAACGACGATCCTGCCATCCACCTCCATCGGCGAGAAGACCAGCGGGCACGCCGCCGTGGGCGAGAACGACCTCCTCATCACGGACGCCGCCGTCTCGGCCGCCCTCTCCTCTGCCGCGACAGAGCCCGACGCCGACGCGCGGGCGCGCTCCCTCGCGGCGGCGAATGCGCATCTCGTCCTGGCGGCGCAGAGCGCGCCGGGCGTTCCGCTTCTCGTCGCGCTGGAGCGGAACGAGACGCGCACCGCCGAAGCGCTGCGCGCCGCCATCTCGGCCGTCGACACCCCGGCCTTCGAGCTCTCCGCGTTGCGGGCCGCACCGCGGGCATCCGTCACTCTGACGGCAGAGCCCGATGGGTCCCGAGCCACGGCCCTGCAGAACCTGCTCGCTGACGAAGCGACTCTGAACGAGTTCTCGTCGATCCTCACCGACCCGCAGGTGCTCCTCAGTCCTGAACGCATCCGGATCCTCCGCGTGATCGGGGTCGGCTCGACGGCCGAGGAGTTCGCGGAGGCGATCACCACCCATCGCGCGGCCACGCAGACCACTCTCGACGCCGTCGGCATCGAGCCGTCGAGCCTGATCCAGCTGTACGGCGCGAATGCCGAGTTCGGCTTCTGGGTGCGCAACGACCTGCCGTGGCCGGTGAACGTGCGCCTTTTCGCGGAGCCCTCCGACCTGCGCCTCGACGTGCAACGCGAGACCGAGGTCACCGCGGACGCCGCCAGCAACACCCGCGTCAAGGTTCCGGTGGCCGCGCGCCTCGGCAGCGGCGACCTCGAGGTGGAACTGAGCCTGAAGAGCCCGACTGGGGTCGACATCGGCACGACGCGGTATGCGGACGTCTCGGTGCGCGCCGAATGGGAGAGCATCGGCCTGATCATCTTCGGCGGGCTGGCCGCACTGCTGATCGTCGTGGGAGTCGTCCGCACGGTGCGTCGCCGGCGGCGGCATGAGGCGGCTGAGGCGTCGGATGCATCGGATGCCGAGACAGACGTTGAGGAAGCGGATGCGGAGGCCGAGGCGGCCCCGCTCGAGGAGGAACGTTGAGCAGTCTCGGCCGAGCGAGCGCGATTCTCGGAGCGGGAACGCTCGTCTCACGGCTGACGGGATTGCTGCGCACGATCGTGCTGGTGGCGGCGATCGGTGAGATCGGGCGTGCGCCGGACGCCTTCGGCATCGCGAACCAGCTTCCGAACAATGTCTTCACGCTCATTCAGACCGGCATCCTGACCGCGGTGATCATTCCTCAGATCATCAAGTCCGCGGCCCACAAAGACGGCGGTCAGGCCTTCATCTCGAAGGTCTTCACGCTCGGAACCATCGTCTTCCTCGCCGCGACAACCCTGGCAGTCATCGCGGCGCCGTGGCTCGTCCATCTCTACGGGCCCGAGTTCACCCCCGCACAGCTCGCCCTCGGCACGGCGTTCGCGTACTGGTGCCTGCCGCAGATCCTGTTCTACGGTCTCTACGCCCTCATCGGCGAGACCCTCAACGCGAAACGCATCTTCGGTCCGTACACCTGGGCGCCGATTGCGAACAACGTCATCTCCATCGCCGGTTTCCTCGTGTTCATCGCCCTGTTCGGTGGCGACCGCAGGCACGTCGACATGTGGGATCCGACCATGATCGCCGTCCTCGGCGGCACTGCGACCCTCGGCATCGCCGTCCAGGCCCTGATCCTTCTCGCGGCCTGGCGGCGCACCGGCCTGCACCTGCGCCCGGACTTCCATTGGCGCGGTGTGGGCCTGCGCGACATCGGCCGGCTCGCCGGCTGGACCTTCATCATGGTGATCGCCGGTCAGCTGGCCGGGCTCGTGCAGTCGATGGTCGTCTCGGCGGCGTCCGGGCAGTTCCCCGCCGGTTTCATGATGGGCAACGCCTGGCTGCTGTTCATGCTGCCCTACTCGATCTTCGCCGTATCGATCGGTACTCCCTACTTCACGCAGATCTCCGAGCACGCGGCGGAAGGCCGCGACGAAGAGGTCCGCGGAGACGTCGCGCGCTGCATCCGAGCCGTCTCGCTCTTCATCGTGGTCTCGATCGCCGCTCTGGTGGCGGCCTCAGTCCCGGCGACCCGCATCTTCACCAACAGTGCGGAGGGCGCCGCTCTCGGGGCCCCGGTGCTCGTCGGCTACCTCGTCGGTCTCCTGCCGCTCTCCGTACTCTTCATCGTGCAGCGCACGTTCTACGCATACGGCGACACCCGCACCCCGTTCTGGATCACGATCGTGCAGTGCGCGATCATCGTCGGCACGGCACTCGTGATCCCGCTGTTCGTTCCGCTTTCGCACCTGGCAGCGGCGATTGCTCTTAGCCAGTCGGCCGCCGGCACCGTGCAGATGATCATCGCGGTCTGGGTGCTGCGACGTCGCCTCGGCGGCCTCGAGCTGGGACAGACGCTGCTCTCGATCGGCCGTTTCGTCATCGCGGCCGTCCCGGCCGGTTTCGCCGGCTGGGGAACGTTCCTGCTTCTCGGCGGCGTCGACGGCTGGTCCGCAGCCGACAAACTGCTCGGAGCCCTCGGCACCAGTGTGATCGGTGGGGTCACCGTCATCGTCTACGCCGTCGTCCTGATCGTGCTGCGCGCCCCGGAACTCAAGGTCGCCACCGTGATCCTGCAGCGTTTCCTGCCGAAGCGCTGATCGACCAGGAGCTCGACGAACCCGCGTCATCCGCAGACTGTTCACCTTGCAGCGTCCGTCGGCGCTGTCTCAGGGAATGACCCGCGGTTACCATGGGTTGAAGCAGGGGAACAGACTTTCAGCAACGGAGAGCACATGCGTCAGGTCATCATCATCGGGTCCGGCCCGGCCGGTTTCACAGCTGCCATCTACGCGGCGCGTGCGAGCCTGCAGCCGCTTCTCATCGCCAGCTCGGTCGAGGTCGGCGGCGAGCTGATGAACACCACCGAGGTCGAGAACTACCCGGGCTTCCCCGAGGGCATCCAGGGTCCCGAACTGATGGCCAAGTTCCAGGAGCAGGCCGAGAAGTTCGGCACCGAGGTGCTCTACGACGACGTCACATCGCTCGATCTGAACGGTCCGGTCAAGACGGTCACGCTGGGCAGCGGCGCAGTGCATGAGGCGTCCACGGTCATCTACGCGACCGGCTCGGCCTATCGCAAGCTCGACGTCGCCGGCGAGGAGCGCCTCTCCGGATATGGCGTGTCGTGGTGCGCGACCTGCGACGGCTTCTTCTTCCGCGAGAAGACGATCGCGGTCGTCGGCGGCGGCGACTCGGCGATGGAGGAAGCGACCTTCCTCACCCGCTTCGCTTCGAAGGTGTACGTCATCCACCGCAAGGACTCCCTGCGCGCATCGAAGATCATGCAGGAACGCGCGTTCGCGAACGAGAAGATCGAGTTCATCTGGAACGCCGAGGTCGCAGAGATCCGTGGCGAGAGCGCGGTCTCGGGTGTGCAGCTGCGCTCGACCGTCGACGGCTCGCTGTCGGAGCTGCCCCTGGACGGCCTGTTCGTCGCGATCGGAAACGACCCGCGCACGCACCTCGTGCACGGCAAGCTCGACCTCACCGCCGAAGGCACGATCTGGGTCGACGGTCGCTCTTCGCGCACCTCGGTACCCGGTGTGTTCGCGGCCGGTGACGTCATCGACCCCACCTACCGTCAGGCGATCACCGCCGC
The DNA here is from genome assembly GCF_045690355.1 of Microbacterium sp. LTA6. NCBI lineage: Bacteria > Bacillati > Actinomycetota > Actinomycetes > Micrococcales > Microbacteriaceae > Microbacterium > Microbacterium sp. LTA6. Next base: position 1,337,273 of record NZ_CP147855.1, on the reverse strand, counting down.
CGGCACCGGAACGGTCGCCGCGCTCGACGCGGAGCACTTCCTCGCCGACCTCGAGGACGCGTCGGTGGAAGTTCCCGCTGCGGAGGCCGCGGAGATCATCGTCGCCTGACCAGGCGGGAACACATACCGGTCGCCCGCTGTTGTAGCAGGCGAATCCCACGATCAAGGAGAGTTTCTGATGAGTGCACAGGCGACGAGCCAGGCGACCTGGGAGCAGGACGTTCTGCAGGCCGATGGTCCCGTTCTGGTCGACTTCTGGGCGGAATGGTGCGGCCCGTGTCGCATGGTCTCCCCCGTGCTCGACGAGATCCAGTCGGAGCATCCCGAGAAGATCACGATCCTCAAGCTCAACGTCGATGAGAACCCCGAGCTCGCCATGAAGTACCAGATCACGTCGATCCCGGCGATGAAGGTCTTCCAGGGCGGCGAGGTCAAGCAGACCATCATCGGCGCCAAGCCGAAGTTCGCCCTCGAGAAGGATCTCGAAGCGTTCATCGGCTGACCCATCGACGCATCGAAGCCCGTCACCTCCCCACGGAGGTGACGGGCTTCGTCGTTCGGAGCGGAAGGTTCAGGGCGGGGTTTCACGTGAAACATGGTCAGCAGGGTCATCGCACCCACCTCGTGCCCGCTAGTGTCCTCCGTATGACGACAAATGCACCGAGCAGTTCCCGCCGCGGTCTCGCGATCACCTCCGTCGTTCTGGGGGCGGTGGCTACGCTGATGATCCTCGGCTTCTGGATCATCGGCAGCGCCTTGGACGGACAGGGCCTCTCGAACGGCGCCGTTCTCGCGGTCCTGTCGTTCTACGCGTCCGTCGTCGTCGGCGCGGCGGCCGTTCTTGTCGGTATCGCCGCAGTCATCGTCTCTCGGCCGAGAATCCTCGGGATTGTCGGATTCATTCTGGGTGCTGTGCCCGTCGTCGGGTTCTTCGTGACGATGGCGGCTCAATCCGGACAGTGATCTTCCGGAGGCCAAAGCCGTAGCTCCCCGCAGGCGTCACTGGTTACTTGTCGTAGGCCGACACCTGAGGAAGCCCTCGAGCAGCACGAGCCCGGTCGAGGATCTCTTGAATGACTGCGGTCTTACCTCCGTTGTAGGTGGATGCTCCACTCCTCGCCGCCTGCTCGGCGGCGATCTTCGCGTCTTCGTAGTGGGCGGCGTCCGCCGGATTCGTGCGTAGCCAATCGCGCAGGATCCGTTGGTTCGCGGTATCCCACTGTTCCTCCGCGAAGAAGTGGACAATTTGGACACGACGTTCATCCTGCTCGAAGACCATGACCGGGTGCGTTCGGACGCCGCTCCCGACGCGCCACCCCGAGGATTCCAGGCTCTGCCGGTGCTCCTCAAACTCCGTGATGTCCCGGATACGAACGGCCACATCGATGATCGGCTTCGCTCGCATGCCGGGTATCGACGTGGATCCGATGTGTTCGATCACCCACGTCGGGTCGCCGACGCTGCGCAACTGCGCAGCCACGCGTTCGAACTGCTCTGGCCAGGAGGCGTCGTACGGAGTCAGTAGTCCGGACATGTCATCCCTGGCCTTGCCCTCAAGAGGCGACCGTCGGGTCCCAGCGTCGGTGCTTGCGCTTCTCGTCGAGAAGTCCCCACACCGCGGGGGTCAACTCGGGGTACTCCAGGGCGATCTGGCGGAGCACTCGGTAGTGGCGAGCGGCATTCGGGCGCAGCCCGTCATTGGCATTGATGTTGTCGGCGCGGAGCAGATACACAACGAGCTCGTCCACGCTGGGGAGGTCCTCCATGAACTCCCACGGGTCCTCGCCTCCGAGCAGGCGCTCCTGAATCAATACGGCAAGTTCATCCGCCGCTTCCGCGCGCAGCACTTCGAGGCTCGCGCGGCGGGGGATGGATTCGGACACGTTTCCAGCCTAAACGCTCCCGGAAACGGGGCGGGCGCGGATGCCGCGGTTCGCAGCATCCGGCCCGATTCTCAGCGCTTTCTCGGCGCCGCCGCCCCTTCCGTCATGTCCTCCAACGACTTGCCCTTCGTCTCCTGCACGAATCTCCAGACGAACAGCAGCGACAGCAGCGCGAACGTCGCGTACAGACCGTACGCGAGGCCCAGCGAGATGTCCTTGAGTCCGGGGAACGAGACCGTGATGATCCAGTTCGCCACCCATTGGCCGGCAGCGGCGAGAGACAGCGCCGCCGCACGCATCCGGTTCGGGAACATCTCCCCCAGGAGCACCCAGACCACCGGGCCCCACGACATGCCGAAGGACACGACGAACAGGTTCGCCGCGACGAGCGCGATCGGTCCTGCCATTCCTTCAAGATGCGGAGAGCCGTCGATGACGGGTGCGGTGCCGAAGATGAATGCCATCGTCGTCAGTGTGATCGTCATGCCGATGGATCCGATGATCAGCAGCGGCTTGCGGCCGAACTTGTCGATCGTCGCGATCGCGATCAGTGTCGTCAGGATGTTGATGATCGCACCGATCACGGTGATCACGAACGCCTGCGACTCGTCGAAACCGACGGCCTCCCAGAGGATGTTCGAGTAGTAGAAGATCACGTTGATACCGACGAACTGCTGGAAGACCGACAGCAGGAGTCCGACCCAGACGATCGCGGCGACCTTGCCCGACGGAGTCCGCAGATCGGCCCAGGACGGCTTCGTCGTGCGCTCCATGGTCTGCTGGATGCGGATGATCGTGGTCTCGATCTTGTCGGGGCCGAGCATCTGCGCGAGCACGACCTTGGCGTCGTCGACGCGGTGCTGCGCGACGAGGTATCGAGGCGATTCCGGGATGGTCAGGGCGAGGCCGCCGTAGATGACCGAGGGGATCGCCATAGCCAGGAACATCCACCGCCAGGCGTCCAGGCCGAACCAGAACGGCTCGGAGGAGCCGCCGGCCGCGGTCGCGATGAGGAAGTCGACGAGCAGCGAGATGAAGATTCCGGTGACGATGGCGAGCTGCTGCAGTGATGCGAGGCGACCGCGGATGCGGGCCGGAGCGATCTCGGCGATGTAGGCCGGGGCGATGACCGACGCCATGCCGACGCCGAGTCCGCCGATCACACGTCCGACGACGAAGATCCAGAGCCCATCGGGAGCGGGGGCGAACCCGGTCACGATCGCGGAGACCAGGAACAGGATGGCGGCGATCTTCATCACCGCGAGGCGACCGATCGCATCGGCGATCCGCCCCGCGAGCAGCGCACCCACAGCCGCCCCGATGAGAGCCGACGCGACAGCGAAGCCAAGGGCGACCGGATCGGCGTTGAAGGATTTCTCGACCGCCGATACTGCGCCGTTGATCACCGCGCTGTCGTAGCCGAACAGGAAGCCTCCCAAGGCGGCGACGATCGCGATCCGGATCACTCCGGCGCTCTTCGAGGAATCGTCATCGTCGAAGATCGATTCCTCTGTCGGTGATGCTCCTCCGTGGCCGGCCATGGCAACTCCATCCGCGATCGAGAACACCGACATCATTGCCGGTGGGGAACACCTTGCCATACCGCAACAGAGGAAGCCACCGTTCGAGACGATCCGTTCGGTGGCTTCCCCTGCTTCGCCGTTTCAGACGGAGTTCAGCTGCTGCCGTAACCCTCTTCGCCGATCTCGTTCAGGATTCGGTTGAGATCCTGGATCGAGGCGAAATCAATCGTGACCTGGCCTTTGCGTGCACCAAGCGAGATCTTCACGCGGGTGTTGAGGCGGTCACCGAGCTTGCCGGACACCTCGTCGAGGTACGCACGGCGCGCGCCCGGTGTGGGCTTGGGAGCCTTACCTGCGGCGGCCGGCTGGGACTTGGCAGCCTCCTCCGTGGCGCGCACGGAGAGATCTTCATTCACGACTTTGTCGGCCAGCCGCTGCATCGCCTCTGGTGTCTGGAGACTGAGGATGGCTCGGGCATGTCCGGCCGAAAGCACACCCGCGGCAACCCGCTGCTGCACCGGCACGGGCAGCTTCAGGAGACGGATCGTGTTGCTGATCTGCGGACGCGAGCGACCGATGCGGGTGGCCAGCTGCTCCTGGGTGATTCCGAAGTCCTCGAGGAGCTGCTGGTAGGCGGATGCCTCTTCCAGGGGGTTCAGTTCGGAACGATGCAGGTTCTCGAGCAGGGCGTCGCGAAGCAGATCTTCATCCGCAGTCTCGCGCACGATGGCAGGGATCGCCTCGAGCCCCGCTTCGCGCGCAGCCCGGGTGCGCCGCTCCCCCATGATGAGCTCGTACTCGCCATCGGAGTTCTTCCGAACGACCACCGGCTGCAGCACGCCGAACTCGCGGACGCTGTGCACGAGCTCGGCGAGATCTTCGGTGTCGAAGTGCGTGCGCGGCTGACGCGGGTTCGGAACGATCTTGTGGGGATCGATCTGCACCAGGTGAATGCCAGGGACTTCCGCGAGCTCCGCCTTGGGCTGAACGTCAGGACCGTTGACCTCGATCCCTTGGGACGGTCGGAGGTTGGCGCCGGGGAAGAATACGTCCACCGGGCGCTCCACCTGATCTGCAGTAGGGATCAGTGCGCCGATCCCCCGGCCCAGTCCAGTGCGCTTGGCCATCATTTCTCCTTGCTCTGCGACGCGGTACGCGACGCGATCTCGACGGCTGCCTCGCGATAGGCGATTGCGCCGACGGACTGCCCATCGTAGGCGATCACGGTCTGACCGAAGCTCGGCGCCTCCGACACCCGCACCGAGCGCGGGATCACGGTGTTCAGCACCTGGCTCGGGAAGTGATTGCGGACCTCTTCAGCCACCTGCTGCGCGAGCCGAGTCCGTCCATCGAACATCGTCAGCAGGATCGTGGAGAGGTGAAGTTCCGGATTCAGGTGCTTCTGGATCATCTGGATGCTACCGAGAAGCTGGCTCAACCCCTCCAGGGCGTAGTACTCGCACTGGATGGGGATGAACACCTCGGATGCCGCGGTGAATGCATTGATCGTCAACAAGCCCAGCGACGGCGGGCAGTCGATGATCACGAAGTCGACGGGACTGTCGCGGAGGTACTCCTGGAGCGCACGACGAAGGCGGTGCTCGCGGGCGACCTGTGCGACGAGTTCGATCTCAGCCCCAGCCAGGTGGATGGTGCTCGGCGCGCAGAAGAGGTTGGGATTCTCTGGGCTGACCTGCACGATGTCTGCCAGCGGGAATTCCTCGATCAGGACGTCGTAGACACTCGGAACGTCTGCGCTGTGCGGGACGCCGAGGGCGGTCGAGGCGTTGCCCTGCGGGTCCAAGTCGATGACGAGGACCTTCGCCCCCAGGCTCACAAGAGCCGACGCGATATTCACCGCAGTCGTGGTCTTTCCGACCCCGCCCTTCTGGTTGGAAACGGTGAGAACACGCGTCTCCCCCGTGAACTCGACCTTCACGGCTTCCAACGCACGGCGGCGGGCAGTAAGGTCGGCAAGTTCCCGCGCAAGCGGCGTATCCATCCCGAAAGAACTCTTCGGTGATGCCTTTTCGGATTGTTTCACGTGAAACATCCACTCCTTTCGGGGCCGCGTTCCACTCTAATCGCAACGGGGGACGTTACTTGTCGCCTTGTCTGGTCAGACGGCTCGGGTTTCTTGGAGGCCGGGCTCCGGGATGCTCCCCCTCGTTCGCAGAGCGGGTTCCTTCCCGCTTCGCGGGCCCCTCCCGATGCTTACTCTGGGGACATCCCTGCGCCCTCCGTGGCTTGCGGATAGTGGCTATTCTGCGAGCAATCAGGGGGATGTTGCGGCACTGGGGGGTATCAGCGTCTCGCTGCGCTCGACGACTGCGCCGGAGGAAGTACGTCTATGTTTCACGTGAAACAACGTCGCGACACTGGCCAGTACATGTGGGTCGCTGTGAGGGCGGGGAGTACATGGTGAAACAGGCCCGTTTCGGCCCGTTTCACGTGAAACATCAGGGTGAGTGGAGCGATTCCTGGATCAGAGCGCGCGCCTGTGCGATCACGTCGTCGTCCTCGTGCGGCATCCACCTGTCGAGCTGGGTGAGTACCCACTCCCAATGAGCACGCTGAAGCACTACAGGCAAGGGATGATCTTGAGGTGGCCACCCGTGCTCATCGGTTTCACCGACAAACGCGGCTGCGACGCGCCAACCTTCGTCACGCACGCACGATCCGATGCTCACCGACTCCAGGATCGATTCCACGACGTCGACCGCCATGCTGTTATCCACGCAGCCGTCGATGCGCTGCCACAGCCGCACCGGCACATCGATCGATAAGTACCCCACCAACCCATCATGTCGATGTTTCACGTGAAACGTCCACCGGCACAGACGCAGCTCCATCCACCGCCCTCGCAGGCAGTCGTCGAGCGCAGCGAGACGCTGCCCCCACCCCTACTACCCACAAATGATGGGGACAACGTTCTGATCGCCGACACGAAGGGCGCAGGGATGTCCCCAGAGTGAGCATCGGGAGGGGCCCGCGAAGCGGGAGGGAACCCGCTCTGCGAACGAGGGGGAGCATCCCGGAGCCCGGCCTCCAAGATGCCCAACGCACCGACGAAGCCAACCGACCCACCACCTCAGTGTTTCACGTGAAACACCGCAACCCGGCTTCAGCCGCGAACAACCGCCCGCACAACTCGCGTCGTCTCCTCGAGCACACCTTCACCGAGAATCTCCACGCGCACCCCGGAAAGCCGGAACTTCTTGATCTGCTTCTCTGCCGCGTCGATCTCGTTCGCCACATTCATCCCCTTGAGGAGAATGAGCTCTCCCCCACTGCGGACCAGCGGTGCCGTGATCGGGATCAGCGTACGCAGCGCACTGACGGCGCGGGCGGTGACGATATCGAAGCCCTGAGGGCGGCGCACTTCTTCGGCACGAGCACGCAGAACCTCGACGTTGTCGAGTCCGAGAGCGGAAACCTGCTCATTGAGCCAGGTCACGCGGCGCTCCATCGGCTCGACGAGAGTCCACTGCACATCAGGTCGCGCGATGGCGAGCACCACTCCGGGGAGGCCGGCGCCAGACCCGATGTCCGCCACGGACCCTGAGAACAGTGGGGCCGCGATCGCACTGTTGAGAATATGCCGCGTCCACAGTCGCGGCAGTTCCAACGGGCCGATGAGACCGCGCTCCTCGCCCTCGCGTGCCAGCGCATCGGTGAAGGCACGTGCAAGGTCGAGCCGATCCCCGAAGAGATCGGCTGCGACGGCGGGCTCTACTTCTACCCCACTCATGAACAAGCTCCGCGTGAATGTTTCACGTGAAACATCAACGACGACGGAGAACCGTGTGCCGGTCTGCACCCTCGCCGTACGACTCGGACACGAGTCCTCGTTCGGCCGCGACGTCGTGCACCAGCTTGCGCTCGTAGCTCGACATCGCCGGAAGAGACGCCTGAGACGCTCCCTCGTCGAGCTTCACAGCCGCAGCATCCACCAGGGTCTCCAGCTGACGACGACGAGCATCGCGGGAACCGCCGACGTCGAGAATCAGCCGGGAGAACTGCCCCGTCTTGTTCTGCACGGCGAGGCGGGTGATCTCCTGGAGCGCCTGGACGGTGTCCGGTGCGGAGAGCAGCGCGAGGCCGTTTCCTTCCGCCTCGACCGAGACATACGCACGGGCCTGACGGACATCGAGGTTGAGGTCTCCGTCGATGTCAGCGATGTCCAGCAGCTCCTCGAGGAAGTCCGCGGCGATGTCGCCCTCGTTCTCCAACTCGGCCACTGTCGGCTCGGTCCGCTCGGTCACGCTCTCGGTCGTCATGAGCCGGTCCCCTTCTTCTTCGCACGCTTCTTGCCCACCGGCTGTTGACGCTTCGGTGCTTCGGCCTTCGCCTTCTCGACCGCGTCCAGCAGACGCTGCTGCTCAGCCTCGTAGACCGACATCGGAACGACCTTGCCCGAGGAATCGATCGCCTTGCCCTTGCGAGCCAGCCGCTCTTCGCGGGCCTTCGCCGCCTCAGAACCGGGGGTGGGCATCTCACGGATGACGAGGAACTGCTGGCCCATGGTCCACAGGTTCGAGATGAACCAGTACACGACGACGCCGAGGGGGAAGAAGACGCCAGAGAAGATGAAGCCCAGCGGCAGCACGTAGAGCATGATCTTCTGCATCTGGTACGCCTGCCCGGTCTTGGCTTCCGGGGAGAGGTTCTTCGAGATGATCTGCAGCTGCGTGAAGAACTGCGACCCGATCATGAGGACGACCAGGGTGGCGAGGATGATGATCGCGGTGACGTTCTGTGCGTCCACCGCGTTGCCGAGCGTCTCATGCAGAGATGCACCGAAGACCTTGGCGTCGTAGAACTCTCGCGTGAGATCGGCATTCAAGAGCCCGACACCGCCGACACCCCAGCCGGCGTGCTTGGTCACATCGTTCAGCACGCTGAACAGCGCGAAGAAGATCGGCATCTGCACCAGGAGAGGCAGACAGCTCGACATCGGCGTCGTACCGTGCTTCTTGTACAGCGCCATCGTCTCGCGGCTCATGGCCTCACGAGAGAGCTGATCCTTCTTGCCGCGGTACTTCTCCTGGACTTTCCGCAGTTCAGGAGCGATTTCCATCATCTTTCGCTGGCTCTTGATCTGCTTCACGAAGAGCGGGATCAGAGCGGCACGGACGACGATGACGAGACCGACGATCGAGAGCACCCAGGTGATGCCGGATGCCGCGGGCAGCCCGACCGCAGTGAACAGGGCGTGCCACGCGACGAGGACCAACTCGACGACCCATTTCAGGGGCCAGAGGATGGTGCTGAGCAGATCGAACCCGCCCGCGGCCGGCGGGGGCGAGGTACTAGCGAACAGAAGGTCGAGACCCACCGATCAGTCCTTTCGAGCAGGGACGACGAAACCGTTCGAGGTCAAGTCGTGGCGGAAGTGTTCGTGCGGCGGTACGTCGTCGACGCCACCGCGAGTCCAGGGATTGCATCGCAGGATGCGCCAGGCCGAGAGCAACGCTCCCCGTCCGGCGCCATGCTGCTGCACCGCACCTACAGCGTAGGCGGAACATGACGGGTAGTACGCACAGACATCTCCATACAGCGGGGATATCACCTTGCGATAGCCGGCCAAGAACCCCAGCACCAGATTGCGGGGGATGAGCGGGATGCTGCGAACTACGTCGTGCGCGTGAAACTGTGCCGTCCCGACCGACGAACCGGGAAGAGCCGTCATGGCAGGGTCCGATCGGTGGCGAGTCGACCCAGGCAGCGGTCCACATCAGCGCGCAGTTCGGCGAAACTCGCCGCAGCAGACGCAGGAAGGGCACGGATGACGACATCCGTGCCCTCAGGGACGCGCTCGAGCGCCTCCGCGCAGACGGCTTTGAGCCGTCGACGAACGGTGTTGCGCACCACAGCGGTACCCACCTGCTTGCTGATGATGAAGCCGAATCGCGCGGCTCTGCTCTCGCCCGTCGACAACATGGAGGTGACGACGCGCGCCCCGCCACAGCGTGACCCACGTCGAACGACCAGTCGGTAGTCGCTCCCGCGGGTCAATCGATACGGGCGGGCGAGCACAGCGGGCTACGCGGAGAGCTCGGTGCGGCCCTTCGCGCGGCGAGCCGCGAGGATGCCGCGGCCGGCACGCGTGCGCATGCGGGCACGGAAACCGTGCTTCTTGGCGCGACGACGGTTGTTGGGCTGGAAGGTGCGCTTGCTCATGGAATCACTCCGGGAATACTGCCACCGGGTTCACTGCGACCGGAGACATGGGGAACTGCCAAAAATGGCATAAGTCAACCGACTAAGGGTACGTCTTGACGGCGCCCAGAGCAAATCTGCGCACAACGAGTGACCGCATCCGACACGATGCGCACAGCCATTATCCACAACCCGGCCGCCCGCGTGCGTGCAACACGCGCGCGGAATCTCCTGGGCAGGTTGCCGTTCACAGCTGCGGTGACTACCGTGGCATCCGAAGTTATCCACAGGGGGGCCGTACGTTTTTGACCACCCGCGATCCGCGTCCGGAGCACCATGTCCTCACCTGCCCTGCCCGATGTGCCGATCTGGACGACAGTGCAGGAGCTCCTGGCAGATGACGATCGAGTCACACCGCAGCTGCAGGGGTTCCTCAGCCTCGCGGTTCCGGCTGGAGTCATGGGCGCAACGCTCTACCTCGACGTCCCCAATGATCTGACCGCCGCACAGATCAACAAGCGCCTGCGCCTGCCGATCATGGAAGCCCTCTCCCTCATCGGCGAGGAAGTCACCTCATACCGGGTGGTCGTGAATCATGAGCTCGTCGAGCAGGCGACGACCCCGATCGCCGTCGCGGACTACGGACGTCCGGAGCAGCCTCGCCCCGAATCGCCGATGGAGCAGCCGACACCCATCCGGCACGAGTCACGACTCAACCCCAAGTACACCTTCGACAACTTCGTCATCGGCCAATCGAACCGTTTCTCGCACGCGGCCGCGGTCGCTGTGGCAGAGGCGCCGGCGAAGGCGTACAACCCTCTCTTCATCTACGGCGACTCCGGACTGGGTAAGACGCACCTTTTGCACGCCATCGGCGACTACGCGCAGTCGCTGTACACCGGGGTGAAGGTGAGATACGTCTCCAGCGAGGAGTTCACCAACGACTTCATCAACTCGATCGCGAACAACCGCGGCGCCGCCTTCCAGGCGCGCTACCGCGACGTCGACATCCTCCTGATCGACGACATCCAGTTCCTGCAGGGCCGTGCCGAGACGCAGGAGGCGTTCTTCCACACCTTCAACACTCTCCACGATCACAACAAGCAGGTCGTGATCACGAGTGATGTCGCGCCCAAGCACCTCACCGGTTTCGAGGATCGGATGCGCAGTCGCTTCGAGTGGGGTCTGATCACCGACGTGCAGGCTCCTGACCTCGAGACCCGCATCGCGATCCTCCGCAAGAAGGCGCAGAGCGAATCGCTCCATATCCCTGACGAGGTGCTCGAGTACATCGCGACGGTCGTCTCCTCGAACATCCGCGAACTCGAGGGGGCGCTCATCCGGGTGTCTGCGTTCGCGAGCCTGAACCGGTCTGCGCTCGACATCTCTCTGGCCCAGACGGTCCTCCGCGACATCATCGACACGGCCGAAGACAACATCATCTCGCCGACCGACATCATCACCGCGACGGCGGGGTACTTCAAGCTCACCGTCGACGACCTGTACGGCTCGAGCCGCTCTCAACAGATCGCCACCGCCCGTCAGATCGCCATGTACCTGTGCCGGGAGCGCACGAGTCTCTCTCTGCCGAAGATCGGTCAGCTGTTCGGCAACCGCGATCACACGACGGTGATGTACGCGTACAAGAAGATCAGCGAGCTCATGAAGGAGCGGCGCTCGATCTACAACCAGGTCACCGAGATCACCACGCAGCTCGGCCGTCGCTGACGCGTCTCAGCGGCCCGATGACACTCCTGCGAGGGGGGCACGGACATCCCATGGATGCTGTGTCCCCCCTTTTCTGTCGGTCGACACGGCCGCGCCACGCCGATAAATGCCTCTATGCACATGTGGATAACTTGTGGATGAGACGGACTCAAGTCGGGACGAATGTGGGTGAATACGGAGAACCTGTGGATAACTATGGGGTTGGTCCAGTCGCTGTGGATCACCCGCACCCGCGGATTCCTCAGGGATTCCACAAGTCACAGCCGTGTAGTTCCCTACTCGCGACTACTATCCACCGAGTTATCCACAGAATCCACAGCGGTTAACACCGTTAAGGAGTTAACCCTTCATGAGCGCGATCCGATCACCAGAAGTCGGCGGAACCCCGGCGTAGGGAACCGCCGGACTGTGGGGCTAGCATGGGAAGCCCTGCACAGGGACCGGATGATGACGACACATCAGAGCACGACGACAAGGGAGCACCCGTGAGGTTTCAGGTCAACCGCGATGTCTTCAGCGAGGCTGTGTCGTTCGTCGTCAAGCTTCTGCCCCAGCGCAATCCGCAGCCGATCCTGGCCGGTGTGCTGATCGAGGCGGATGGTTCCGGACTCACACTTTCGGCCTTCGACTACGAAGCATCCGCGCGGACGACCATCGAAGCAACGGTCGAGACTCCGGGCACGATCCTCGTTCACGGCCGTCTGCTCTCCGACATCGCGAGCCGGCTTCCGAACGCCCCGATCGAGATCGCAGTCGAGGACGACGGCAGCATCACCGTCAGCTGCGGATCCGCCCGATTCACTCTCGCGGCCATGCCGGTCGAGGAATACCCGTCGATTCCCGAGGTCGCCGGATCCACCGGCGTCGTTCCAGCTGATGATTTCGGCACGGCGATCGCTCAGGTCGGTTTCGCCGCATCGCGCGATGATGTCACTCCCGTGCTCACCGGTGTGCAGCTCGAAGTCACGGGTCAGAGCCTGAGCCTGGTCGCGACAGACCGCTACCGGGTGTCGCTGCGCGACATCCCGTGGGACGGCGCCGCCGTCGAACAGGCCGCCCTCGTTCCGGCGCGCACGTTGCTCGAGGTCGGAAAGACCTTCGGTCACGCCGGCACCATCCAGATCGCGTTCTCCGGAGCAGGTGAGCGCGAGATCATCGCGTTCACGGCGGGGAACAAGACCGTCACGTCGCTGCTCATCAAGGGAAACTTCCCGCCGGTACGCCGGTTGTTCCCCGAGCAGACCGATCACTACGCGGTTGTGAACACGGCCGACCTCGTCGAGGCCGTTCGCCGTGTCTCGCTGGTGCTGGACCGAGCCGCTCCGCTGCGGTTCACGTTCACCAGCGAAAGCGTCACGATGGACGCGTCCGGCAATGAGCACGCTCGTGCATCGGAGTCGGTCGACGCGATCCTCTCCGGTGGCGACGACGTCACTCTCGGTCTCAACCCGCAGTACCTGATCGAAGCGCTCGGTGCCGTGAAGAGCGAGTTCGTCCGCGTGACGTTCACGTCGAGCGACAACGCGAACAAGCTGAGCCCGGTGCTGATCACCAGCCAGACTTCTGTGGAGCAGGCCGGCCTGGATTCGTTCAAGTACCTGCTGCAGCCCAACCTTCTTCTCCGCTGATCCTCCGCACCCGTCGGCCCTCACCGTCGCGCGATCATCGCGCCAACGGCTGACGCGCCGTGCGACCTGCGTCGGTTGACTCCTCGTTTTACATCGTCGAAACGCAGAGTCCCTGGCGCGAAACATGCCGCTGTCAGAGTGTGCGTACCCGAAGAGCACGGCTGCTCCCCACAGCCGTGCAGCCGCGCTCGTCTTCCTCTGACGAAAGACGCAACGCATGCCGGAGAACACCTTCATCCGCGGCGCCCGAGGTCTCATCTCGACCTTCCTCGCCGCAACAGCCATATCCGTATTGACCCTGGGGGTCGCATCCCCCGCTTCTGCCGAAACGGAGCCCGCTCCGGAGAACAACCTCACCATCACCGCTGACAGGCCGAAGGTCAGTGTCGGCGAGACGATCACGGTGACCGTCGCGGCCGAGAGCCTCGTCGACGCCTACGCCTACGAGCTCACGATCGGATTCGACCCTGCACTCCTCGCGCTTGTCGACGGCAGCGAGGTCTTCCCCGTCGGAGGATTCTCATCGGCGACGCTCGCAGACGGTGTCCTCTCAGCGGTGGCTACGCGACTGGGTACTTCACCAGGTCTGTCAGGCGCCCAGTCTCTCGTGACCTTGACGTTCACGGCCCTCGCACCGGGAGACGCGGCAGTCACCCTGCTCAGTGGAACCCTCGTCGATTCCGCAGGAGCATCCGCCGATGTCGAGCCCGGTGCAGATACGAGCACCGTCATCTCCGGCGCAGATGACGGCGGAGGCACTGACCCCGGCAGCGGAGGAGGCACCGGAGGATCCGGGTCGAACGGGTCGACTCCCCCACCCGCGGAAACGGATCCACTCGCGAGCACAGGAGCGGAGGCAGCTCCGTGGATCGTCGCTGCGGCGCTGGCCCTGGCTGCTGCAGCAGGCGGAATCGTGCTGATCCTCCGTCGTCGGTCGGTGAAGTCATGACCTCACTCGACGCCCGCACCGCCCACACCCCCGATCGCGTAAGGACCACAATGAAGATCCGCACGATTCGTTGCACGACTGTTCTCACGATCGGCTGCGCGATCGCGGCGACCTCGTTCACGATGGCGCCCGCGTCGGCATCGGAATCCGCGAACGCTGCAATGCTCGCGCCCTTCTATACCGAACTCGATCTGACCGGAGATGCGCAGGTCACCACGGCCGACCTCGATCTCGCTGCAGCGTCGCTCGGTCTCACCGAAGCGTCCGCCGGCTGGCAGGAACTCGCCGTCGTGGACACGAACCTCGACGGAATCCTCACAGTCGTCGATCTGGTCGCACTTTCACATCGAATGATCTACGACGACGGTGCCTTCGAGATCATCGAAGCATCGGTGATCGACATGCAGGCGGCGATGAATGCGGGTGTGACCACTTCGGTCGAGCTCACCCAGCACTACATCGATCGGATCGCGGCCTACGATCGCACGATTGTTCCCGGGGGAACCCGTGCACTCAACTCCATCATCACGGTAGGAGATCAGGCTCTTGCCGCCGCAGCGACAGCCGATGCCACGCGCTCGGTCGAGGGCATGACGAGCATGCTCCTCGGAATACCGATCGCGGTCAAGGACAACTACGACACCGTCGACATGGTCACGACGGGTGGTTGCGGATGCTGGAACGAGAATCAGACGACCACGGACGCGAAGATGATCGAAGGTCTGCGTGCCGCGGGTGCGGTGATCCTCGCGAAGGCCAGTCTCGACGAGTTCGCCTACGGGTTCGCCTCGGAGTTCTCGTCATTCCAGGCACCGGGATCCTCCCTGCTCGTCGCGAATCCCTATGACACCACCAAGAGCGCGGGAGGATCCAGCGGCGGCACCGGGGCGGCGATCGCGGCCAACCTCGCAGGCATCGGTTTCGGAACGGACACCGGCGGGTCCATCCGGGTTCCGTCGTCGTTCAACCAGCTCGTGGGGGTGCGCCCCACCGTCGGTCTTGCCAGCCGCGACGGAATCATTCCTCTCGCACTGTCGCAGGACACCGGCGGACCGCTGACACGATCCGTCACGGATGCGGCCGTCGCCCTCGATGCCGTCGTCGGCATCGACGCTGCAGACCCTGTGACCGCGAAACAGGAGGGTCGGGTTCCGGACTCGTACACATCATTCCTCGACGAGAACTCTCTGGAAGGTGCGCGCATCGGCTACATCGCAGGCATGGTGGGAACTCAGACAGGAACCGTTCGGCTGTTCGATGAGGCGTCGTCTGTTCTTGGCGCACAGGGAGCGACCGTGGTGGAGATCACTCCCCCAGACGGTTTCGCTGCGGTCCTGTCCGAGCCGTCCGGGTCGACGAACGAGTTCTTGCACGATCTCAACACGTACATCGCCACTCACCTCGGTGCCGACGTCGAGGCGCGGACTCTGACGGACATCCTCGCCACCGGCAACTACGTGACCTCGCGGGAGCCGGTCTACCAGACGCGCAATGCGGTTTCGGAGGAGACCTACCAAGCCTGGGCGGGTGAGAACGGGACGCACTCCTTGCAGCTCGCCGCGGGTAAGGAACTCGTCATGCAGCTGATGGACGCGTGGGACCTCGACGCGATCATCTATCCGAGCACCAACGCGTTCACCACGCAGGCGACGAACATGCGCCTGAGTCCGAACACCGGGCTGCCTGCGGTGACGGTGCCGATGGGCCAGACGATCGAGGGCGAAGACAACCCGGGCGCCGGCGTGAACCTCGAGTTCCTCGGGCGTGACTTCGACGAGGGTCCGCTCCTCGGCCTGGGGTACGCGTTCGAGCAGGCGACGCACGCCCGCACGACTCCGGCACTGTACGGCCCGCTCCCCTGACGACGCGTGGTCGGCGGGAGGATCCCCTCACTTCGGCGAAAGCGAAGGCGATGGGATCCTCCCTTCACGGTCCCCGGCGGAACCGGTGTCCCACCTCGAAGGTAGGCTGACCACGTGATTGTGGAACACCTGAGCCTTGTGGACTTCCGCAATTACGCGACCGCCGAACTCTCCCTCCACTCGGGGCCGAACGTGCTCGTCGGTCGCAACGGCCAGGGCAAGACGAATCTCGCCGAGGCGGTCGTCTTCCTCGCCACGCTCGGTTCGCACCGGGTGTCGTCGGATGCTCCGATGGTGCGCGACGGCCAGGAGTTCGCGATCATCCGCGCCCGCCTGTCGCACGGGGAGCGCAAGGTTCTCGCTGAGGTGCAGGTCAACCGGCAGGGCTCGAACAAGGCGCGCATCAACGGCTCACCGTCGAAGATCAATGAGCTCCCCCGCTATGCGCACGTCGTCCTCTTCGCTCCAGAAGATCTGCAGATCGTCCGCGGCGATCCCTCATCCCGACGCCGCTTCGCCGATCAGCTGCTCATCCAGCGAACACCCCGCATGGCAGCCGTGCTCGGTGACTACGACCGGGTGCTCAAGCAGCGCACCGCACTGCTGAAGTCGGCGCGCGCCCGCGGCGTCCGCGGTGAAGGACTGACCACGCTCGACGTGTGGGATGACAAGCTCGTCGCCCTCGGCTCCGAGATCATCGATGCCAGGCAGCGACTCGCGACCGATATGCAGGGTCCGGTCGCGACCGCCTATGCGGCGATCGCCGGTGCTGATCACCAGCCGCAACTGGAATGGGCGCTCTCCGTACGCGGTGGCGATCCTGAAGAGGGCGAGGAAGCCGCATCCGACACCCGAGGCGAGATCGCCGACCTGTTCCGCGCCGCGCTGCAGGCGAAGCGCACTCAGGAACTCGACCGAGGACTCACCCTGGTCGGCCCTCATCGCGACGACCTGATCCTGCGCGTGCGGGGTCTCCCGGTGAAGGGCTATGCCTCGCACGGCGAGTCCTGGTCGGTGGCGCTCGCTTTGCGACTGGCGTCGGCCGAGCTGCTGCGCAGCGAATCGCCGGCGGGCGACCCGGTGCTGATCCTCGATGATGTCTTCGCCGAACTCGATGCGGACCGTCGCCAGCGGCTGGCCGCGCTGACCGCGGGTTATGAGCAGGTGGTGGTGACAGCAGCGGTGGAGGAGGATATCCCTGCGGTGCTGCACGCACACGTGGTCCGTATCGACGCGGGCACCATCAGCGACGAACGTCCTGCGATGGACGCAGAGATCCAGCCGGGAGGAGTAGATGACTGATACATCGGCAGCCGAAACTCCGGAGACCGTCGCCACGTATCTGCGCCTGCGGGGACTGAAGCCGAGCTCGAAGTCGTGGAAGCGCAAACGCCGCATCGCGGACGATGATGACAACGCCCCGTTCACTCCCGGCCGTGATCCGGGAGCCCTCGGTTCGGTGCTCGACAAGCTCAGCCGGGATTCCGGCTGGCAGATCACGCTCGCAAGAGAAGACCTCGTGCGGCAGTGGGCGGATCTCGCCGGCGCCGGCACGGCCCAGCACTCGGAGCCCGTGTCGCTGGAGAACGGCGTCCTGACCGTCAAATGCGACTCGACGGCGTGGGCGAAGAACCTCCAATTCATGCGCGCGACGATCCTCACCGAGATCGGCAGACGGTACCCGGACGCAGGTGTCGAGAACCTCCGTTTCATCGGACCGGACGTTCCCTCCTGGAAATGGGGTCCCAGAGTCGTTCCAGGGCGGGGCCCGCGCGATACCTACGGGTAGGGCATCATCGAGGGGGTTCGGATCGATTACAGGGCCGCACATGGCCGCTGAGCCGCATGAGGCACGAAAATCCCGCTAGAATGGGAGTTCGTGATATCGATGTGGAGAACGCCCTCTGATGACGCCTGAATCCCCTGCTGACGAGACGGAATCGACCACCGGGGGAACCCCCGCATCCGCGAGCACAGCCTCTTCGCGCCCAGCCAAGCAGCCCGGCGAATACGGTGCCGACGAGATCCAGGTCCTCGAGGGACTTGAGGCCGTCCGCAAGCGCCCCGGCATGTACATCGGTTCCACCGGACCACGCGGTCTGCACCACCTCGTGCAGGAGATCGTCGACAACTCCGTCGATGAGGCGATGGCCGGTCACGCCGACTCGATCCTGGTGACCCTTCTCGAAGACGGCGGCGTGCGCGTCGTCGACAACGGTCGTGGCATCCCTGTCGACCCGCACTCCTCCGACCCGACGAAATCGACGGTCGAGGTCGTGCTCACGATCCTCCACGCCGGTGGCAAGTTCGGTGGCGGCGGTTACGCGGTCTCCGGCGGTCTGCACGGCGTCGGTTCCTCGGTCGTGAACGCGCTGTCGACCCGCTTCGAGGTCGAGATCAAACGCCAGGGTCACGTCTGGCGCCACAGCTTCGCGAACGGCGGCGTCCCGCAGCAGGCTCTGGAGAAGGGCGAGGAGACCGACGAGACCGGAACGGTCATCACCTTCTGGCCCGACGCTGCGATCTTCACCGAGACCATCGAGTTCGATTACGACACGCTGCGCACCCGCTTCCAGCAGATGGCGTTCCTGAACAAGGGCCTGCGTATCGAGCTGCAGGACGAGCGTCCGGCATCCGCCTATGAGGTGGAGGAGAACGGCGCAACCGTCGAGAAGCAGCCGAGCGATGTGTTCCTCTACGAGCGCGGCCTCGTCGACTACGTCGAGTATCTGAACAAGGTGCGCCACGCCGAGGTCGTCAACGACGAGATCATCGCGTTCGAGACCGAGGACACCGAGCGCAAGATCTCTCTCGAGGTCGCGATGCAGTGGACGACGTCGTACACCGAGAACGTGTTCACCTACGCGAACACGATCAACACCCACGAGGGCGGTACGCACGAAGAGGGATTCCGCGCGGCGTTGACCACTCTGGTGAACAAGTACGCTCGCGCGAACAACATCATCAAGGAGAAGGACGAGAATCTCTCCGGTGACGATGTCCGTGAGGGCCTGACAGCGGTCATCTCGATCAAGCTCGGCGAGCCGCAGTTCGAGGGCCAGACGAAGACCAAGCTCGGCAACACCGAGGCCAAGGCGTTCGTGCAGAAGGTCGTCGGAGACCAGCTCGGCGACTGGTTCGAGCGCAACCCGGTGCAGGCGAAGAACGTCATCCGCAAGGCGATCGACGCGGCCACCGCCCGTCTCGCCGCGCGCAAGGCCCGTGAGACGGCGCGTCGCAAGAGCGTCTTCGAGTCGGCCGCGATGCCGGACAAGCTCAAGGACTGCACCAGCAAGGACCCGTCGATCAGCGAGATCTTCCTCGTCGAGGGTGACTCGGCAGGTGGCTCCGCAGTGCAGGGCCGCGATCCGCACACCCAGGCGATCCTGGCGCTGCGCGGCAAGATCCTGAACGTCGAGCGTGCCCGCCTCGACAAGGCGCTGGGCAACAAAGAGGTCCAGGCGATGATCCAGGCCTTCGGCACCGGTATCGGCGAGGAGTTCGATATCGAGAAGGCGCGGTATCACAAGATCGTGCTGATGGCCGATGCCGATGTCGATGGCCAGCACATCACGACGCTGCTGCTGACACTGCTGTTCCGCTACATGCGCGGCCTGATCGAAGCGGGCTTCGTCTACCTGGCGATGCCGCCGCTGTACCGCTTGAAGTGGTCGAACTCGGCACACGAGTACGTCTTCAGCGATGCCGAGCGCGATGCTCTACTGAAGCACGGCCTCGACAACGGCAAGCGGATCCCGAAGGATGCCGGTATCCAGCGCTACAAGGGTCTCGGTGAGATGAACCCGAAGGAGCTGTGGGAGACCACGATGGATCACTCCACCCGCACCCTGCAGCAGATCACGATCGAGGATGCTGCTGCCGCCGATGAGATCTTCAGTGTGCTGATGGGTGAGGACGTCGAATCTCGCCGTAGCTTCATCCAGCGCAACGCCAAGGACGTCCGCTTCCTCGACATCTGAGTGCGAGTGTCCATCTCGCCACGCTCGCTCAACGACCGGAATTGAAACACACACATGACTGACGAAAACCGCCCAGAGCCGGCGCACGACCACGGCAAGATCGATCAGGTCGACCTGCAGTTCGAGATGCAGCGCAGCTATCTCGACTACGCGATGGCCGTCATCGTCGGCCGCGCCCTTCCCGACGTCCGTGATGGGCTGAAGCCCGTGCATCGCCGCGTCATCTACGGCATGTACGACGGCGGCTTCCGCCCCGACAAGTCGTTCTCGAAGTGCGCCCGCATCGTCGGCGAGGTCATGGGGCAGTACCACCCGCACGGTGACTCGGCGATCTACGACGCCCTCGTCCGTCTCGTGCAGCCGTGGTCACTGCGGTATCCGCTGGCGCTCGGACAGGGCAACTTCGGGTCCCCCGGCAACATGGGCGCCGCCGCCCCTCGGTACACCGAGACCAAGATGGCTCCGCTCGCCCTCGAGATGGTGCGGGACATCGAAGAGGACACGGTCAACTTCACCGACAACTACGACGGGCAGACCCAGGAACCGACGGTGCTCCCGGCCCGGTTCCCGAACCTGCTCGTGAACGGTTCGGTCGGCATCGCGGTCGGCATGGCGACCAACATCCCGCCGCACAACCTGCGCGAGGTGTCGGACGCCGCACTGTGGGCGCTGGACAATCCCGGCATCCCGCGCGAGGAGCTTCTCGACGGCCTCATCCAGCGCGTCCCCGGTCCGGACTTCCCCACCGGCGCGCAGATTCTCGGCACCAAGGGCATCCACGAGGCGTACCGCACCGGTCGCGGCTCGATCACGATGCGTGCGGTCGTCAACGTCGAGGAGATCCAGGGCCGGACCTGCCTGGTCGTCACCGAGCTGCCGTACCAGGTCAACCCCGACAACGTCGCGGTGAAGATCGGCGACCTCGCTCGCGACGGCAAGATCACCGGCATCGCCGACATCCGTGACGAGTCGTCCGACCGCACCGGCCAGCGCCTGGTCGTCGTGCTCAAGCGCGATGCCGTCGCCAAGGTCGTGCTGAACAACCTGTACAAGCACACGCAGCTGCAGGAGAACTTCGGCGCGAACATGCTGGCGATCGTCGATGGCGTGCCTCGCACGCTCGCGATCGACGGCTTCATCACGCACTGGATCGCCCACCAGATCGAAGTGATCGTGCGGCGCACGCAGTACCGGCTCAACGAGGCCGAGAAGCGCATGCACATCCTGCGCGGCTACCTCAAGGCGCTGGATGCTCTCGACGAGGTCATCGCGCTCATCCGCCGATCGCAGACCACGCAGGAGGCGAACGAGGGACTGCAGAAACTCCTCGACATCGACGACATCCAGGCCGACGCCATCCTGCAGATGCAGTTGCGCCGCCTGGCCGCCCTGGAACGCCAGAAGATCATCGATCAGGCCACCGAGCTCGAGGCGCAGATCACCGAGTACAAGGCGATCCTCGCCGACGAGCTGCGCCAGCGCACCATCATCCGCGAAGAGCTCACGGGCATCGTCGAGCGTTTCGGCGACGAGCGTCGCACGCACATCCTGCACGGGTTCGACGGCGACGTGTCGATGGAAGACCTCATCGCCGAAGAGGAGATGGTGGTCACCGTCACGCGTGACGGGTACATCAAGCGCACGCGCAGCGACAACTACCGTTCGCAGCACCGCGGCGGCAAGGGCATCAAGGGCGCGCAGTTGCGGGCGGATGACATCGTCGAGCACTTCTTCGTGACGACGACGCACCACTGGCTGCTGTTCTTCACCGACAAGGGACGCGTCTACCGGTCCAAGACCTACGAGGTGCCCGAGTCCGGACGCGACGCGAAGGGCACGCACGTCGCGAACCTGCTCGCGCTGCAGCCCGGCGAGAGCATCGCCCAGGTCCTCGACATCCGCGACTATCAGGTCGCCGATTACCTGGTGCTGGCCACCCGCGACGGTCTGGTCAAGAAGAGCCGCCTCGCTGACTACGACACCAACCGTCAGGGCGGGGTGATCGCGATCCGCCTGAACGAGGAGGACGAACTCGTCAGCGCGCTGATGGTGAACAAGGAGGATGACATCCTCCTGATCAGCCGTCGCGGCATGTCGGTGCGCTTCCAGGCGACCGACGAGGCGCTGCGCCCGATGGGCCGTGCGACCGCCGGCGTCAAGGGAATGAAGTTCCGTGAAGGCGACAGCCTGCTCTCGGCATCCGTCGCCGCTCCCGGGCAGTTCGTGTTCGTGGTGACCGACGGCGGCTACGCCAAGCGCACCGCGGTGGAGGAATACCGCGTGCAGGGACGCGGCGGATACGGCATCAAGGTCGCCAAACTCCACGATGATCGGGGCACTCTCGCGGGTGGTCTGATCGTCGCTGAGGACGACGAGGTCTTGGTGGTTCTGTCCAGCGGCAAGGTGGTACGCTCTGCCGTGGCCGAGGTGCCCGCCAAGGGCCGAGACACCATGGGAGTGGTTTTCGCCCGGACGACGGAAGCCGACCGGATCCTCGCCATTGCCCGCAACATCGAGCGGGGCCTCGCTGAAGAAGTCGAGGAAGCAGCGGATGCTGCGGCAGCCGCGACCGAGACCACACAGACCCCTGAGGAAAGCCAAGACGCATGAGCACAGTAGCTGACAAGCTGGCGAAGAAGTCGACGCGCAAGACCGGCGGCAAGCAGGTTCGCCTGCGCCTGGTCTACGTCGACTTCTGGTCGGCCGTGAAGTTGTCGTTCCTCGGCGCGGTTGCCTTGGCGATCGTCACAATGGTGTCGTTCTTCCTCATCTACCTGGTGGTTCAGGCGACTGTCCTGCCCAAGGCCGATGAGTTCGTCGCGAGCTTCACCGACGGCAGCATCCAGCTCTCCGAAGTCGTGGGTCTGCCCCAGGTGATGGCCTTCGCCGCCGTCGTCTCGATCCTGAACCTGATCGTCTTCACCGTGCTCGGCGCCGTGATCGCCGGAATCTACAACCTCGCCGTGAAGGTGACGGGCGGACTGCTCGTCGGGTTCATGTCGAACTGACCTCTTTTCAGCGAAGGGGCGGATGCTGCGGCATCCGCCCCTTC
Source organism: Microbacterium sp. LTA6 (assembly GCF_045690355.1). NCBI lineage: Bacteria > Bacillati > Actinomycetota > Actinomycetes > Micrococcales > Microbacteriaceae > Microbacterium > Microbacterium sp. LTA6. The sequence goes on along the minus strand of NZ_CP147855.1, from coordinate 1,314,506 downwards.
GTCGTTCCTTCCGGATAACCCGAACTCTGATCTCCGGTCTGCTCGGTGTTGCGGCGTCAGCTGTCGCCGTACCTTGGGAACCATGACGACACAGACTTCGACCCCACCGCAGGTGAAGGCGGCGAAACTCCCGCTGCGGGTGTTCATCACCACGCTGCATCTGGCAGCACTCGGCGTGCTGGGATCAGTAATTCTCACGATGCTCACCGGCCTCCTCGGCGCCGGACTCGGGCTTCTCTTCGCCGCGGGCATCGGGATCATCCTCCTCGTCGGCCTGGTCTACGCCCTGTTCGGCCTCGGCTGGTTCGAGGTGGCCCGTATCGGCACGCTGTACAGCGTCGATATCGCTCCCCTGCGCTGGCGGACCAATGAACGAACCGGATTCAGCGGATGGATCCGCTCGCTCGGGCGACAGTCGATCGATGGGCGGATGTGGCGTTCCATTGTGAACTTCACACTCGCCTGCATCGCCGGAGTGATCGTGCTCCGTCTGTTCTCCGGCCTGATCTGGTCGGTGTTCATCGCGTTCGCTCCATTCACCGACGTGGACTCCGTCAACGGTCCGTTCGGCAGCATCCCGGCCATGTGGGCGCCTCTGTTCGGCATCATCGGAGTGCTCTTCTCCGCCGCCGGCATCCTCGGCCTCGCGCTTCTGCACCGTGTGCTCGCCTTCTCGATCGTCGTGCGCAGCCGCGAGGCAGAACTCACGGAACGAGTCAGGACGACCACCGCGCAGCGCGAGGGGGCGGTGCGGGCTGCCGACCTCGAGCGCACTCGCATCGAGCGTGACCTGCATGACGGAGTTCAGCCACGCCTCGTGTCGGTCGGCATGACCTTGGGCCTCGCCCAGCAGAAGATCGACGAAGACCCGGCGACGGCCAAGGCTCTCGTCGAAGAGGCGCACACCTCAACGAAGGCCGCGATCACCGAACTGCGCCAGCTCGCTCGTGGCATCCACGCCTCGGTGCTGGACGATCGCGGGCTGGATGCGGCGCTCTCGGCGCTCGCCGGGCGCTCGCACATTCCGGTGAACCTCGACGTGCGGATGGAAGGGCGGTGCAGCCGCGACGCAGAAGCCGCTGTCTACTTCGCCATCGCGGAGTCTCTGACCAATGCGGCCAAGCACTCCCGTGCCAGTGACGCGAGGGTGATCGTCCGGATCCGAGAGGGCGGAACGCTCTGGGCTCGGGTCGAGGACAACGGGATGGGTGGAGCACAGGTGCAGCCGGGCGGTGGCCTCGATGGCATCGCCAACCGCATCCTCGCCGCCGGCGGAACCTTCCGTCTGGACAGCCCTCAGGGCGGACCGACGTCGCTGGAGGTGAATGTGCCATGCGCATCCTGATCTGTGAGGATTCGGTCCTGCTGCGCGAGGGCCTCGTACGACTTCTGGAAGACGCCGGTCACACCGTGGTCGCCGCGCTTCCCGACACGACCGCTCTCACCGAGAGCGTGGCCGAGACCGACCCGGAGCTCTGCATCCTCGATGTGCGCCTCCCTCCGACGTTCACCGATGAAGGCATCAGGGCCGCACTCGGCCTGAGGTCGACGCATCCGTCGCTCCCTCTTCTCGTCCTCTCGCAGTACGTCGAGGAGCGCTACGCCAGCGATCTGATCGCCGCTCAGGGAGGCCCGCTCGGGTACCTCCTCAAAGACCGGGTCGCCGACGTCTCGGAGTTCCTGGCTTCGGTCGAGCGGATCTCGGACGGTGCCACGGTGCTCGATCCCGAGGTCGTCGCTCAGCTGCTGACACGGCGAAACCGGGATGACCGGATGCTGCGGCTCACCGAGCGTGAGCGCACGGTCCTCGCGCTGATCGCCGAAGGCAAGTCGAATCAGTCGATCGCCGGTCTGCTCTTCCTCTCCGAGGCGAGTGTGGAGAAGCACATCACGGCCATCTTCCAGAAGTTGGGCCTCGAGCCCGAGTCGGGAAACCGACGCGTACTCGCCGCCCTTGCACACATTGAGAATCACGGCGGGGCCAACCCCCCGACCACCCAGACAGGAGCGGCACGATGAGTACCGAAGATCGGAACCTGCAGAGCGGAACCACTCCCCTGACTCCTCCGTCGGCGGATGCCGGGGCGACCACCGGATCAGCGGCAGATGACGGGCAGGACGTGCGCCGGGCCTCCGGTGCCAGAGCGATCCTGATCGTGACCGCAGTGATCGGCGGTATCGCCCTCCTCGGAACCGGGGGCTCAGCCGCCTTCGCCGCCGCGAGCGACCTCTCGCGCACCGACTCCGAGCAGAGTCTCGACGTCGACGGCATCGAGGGCATCGATCTCGACGCCAGTGCGAGCGACGTCACGGTGCAGTTCGACGACGTCGAAGAGGCGGAGCTGACGGTCACCGGCGGACGCGGGAATTGGACGATGGAGCGCAACGAAGACGACCTGATCGTACGCAGCCCTGATACGGGGTTCAGCTGGTGGTTCGGCGGAAACTGGTTCAGTGGACCCGAGACCGTCGTCCTGACCCTTCCGGAGAACCTGCGCACGACCAAGCTCGATGCCGAGTTCACCCTCAGCGCCGGGAGCCTCGAGGCCGTGGGTGATTTCGGTGATCTCGACGTCGAGGTGGGGGCAGGATTCTTCTCCATCGAAGGCAGCGCCCATGTGCTCGACATCGACATGAGCGCGGGTCGTGCCTCCATCGAACTGGACGGAGTGACGGAAGCAGACCTCGCCGTCTCCGCCGGCGACCTGATGGTCGAACTCACCGGAACAGCGCCGGACACCGTGACGATCGACGTGAGCGCTGGTTCGGTGAACCTGGCGCTCCCGAACGTCGACTACACCATCGTGCAGGACGTCAGCGCCGGAACACTGGACAGCAGAGTCGAAGAATCGTCGAGCTCGAGGCGCACGATCGACGTCTCGCTCTCGGCCGGCAGCGTGACTCTGCGCCCCGAGGATTGATCGGTCGCGTTCGACGCACGGACACGACGGAGGGGCCGCAGCATCGAGTCGCGGCCCCTCCTTCCGCTCGATTCGGATTCTCCGTCAGAATCGGGTAAAGTCTTGGAGGTTGACGGGGATATAGCTCAGGCGGTTAGAGCGCTTCACTGATAATGAAGAGGTCCCAGGTTCAAGTCCTGGTATCCCCACTCTGTAACTCAAATTGAACACCCTTTCGGGGCCTTAGCTCAGTTGGTAGAGCGCCTGCTTTGCAAGCAGGATGTCAGGAGTTCGAATCTCCTAGGCTCCACATACGAACCCCGGTTCTGCGTCACGCAGACCCGGGGTTTCTTCGTTCATTCCTCGTCGTCGTCGTACTGCGTCGCGAGCGCAGTCGCGCGGTCGCGAAGAGCGGCGCGCAAGGCGCTCGGTGCTTGCACCTCGGCATCCGTGTTGAGCTGCCAGAACGCCCACTCGGCATGCCGGAGGTCCTGAAAGCTCACCTCGAGGAGCAGCCCTCCCGCAGGATCTGCCGATTCGGAGAGCACCGCGAGTGCGGTGCCGACGAGCTCCTCGCGCCGTGACGGTTCCACCCGTGCGCGTACGATCAGCTGGTCGCCGCCGGTGCGGAATCGGATGCTGCGCTCCTGCCAGATCCTGTCGAGATCGACCTGCGCCGGTCGGTCCGCGGTCTCGGTGAGTTCTTCTGCTTCGAGGATTCGCGAGAGTCGATAGGTGCGGTCTGCCCCGGAGACGGCGGCGAGGAGGTAGCCCTTGTCGCGCACGGTGACCAGACCGATTGGGTCGACGGTGCGCCAGACCGCGTCGCGATCCGCGGCCGAGTAGTGGATGCGCAGCTTGCGTCCGGCGAGAACGGCGCGACGGACCGCACTCATGACCGTGGCGGAGATGTCCTCGCTCGATTGGCGACGGGCGAGCAGATCTGTCGAAGGCTCGATGAGGATGCGCTGGGCGGCGTTATCGGCTGCCGCGCGATGGCCGTCGGGCAGGGCGTCGACGACCTTGCGCATGGCCGAGGCGAGCGCCGATCCCAGGCCGAAGACCTGCTCCCCTCGTCCTGATCCGGCGGTGAGCAGAGCCAGCGCTTCGTCGTGGTTCAGTCCGGTGAGTTCGGTGCGGAATCCCGGGAGAAGCTCGAACCCGCCGTGCCGACCGCGCTCCGCGTACACCGGCACGCCGGCGGCGGAGAGGGCTTCGATGTCGCGCAGCACGGTGCGGGTCGACACCTCCAGCTCGCGTGCGAGCGCAGTGGCGGACAGCCGGCCGCGTTGGCGCAGGAGCAGCACCAGAGAGACGAGGCGGTCGGCGCGCATGTGAGAACTCTATTTCGAATACATGACACAGGGTGTCGTGAATCATTGAAAGGCTCATTGGAGAGGGCAGAACAGCGTCATCCGGCCGGCATCTGCGCTCGCAACGAATCGAATGGAGCTGAAGTGGCAATCGAACGAACAGCGGTCAACCCGGTGACGTGGTCGCAGGAACTGGGGTTCAACCAGGGTGAGATCGTCTCCGGGCACACCCGCACCCTGTACATCTCGGGACAGACCGCGATGAGCGCGGAGGGCGCCCCCCAGCACGAGGGCGATATGGCAGCACAGCTGGCTCTTGCTGTCGACAACCTGGAAGCCGTGCTCGACGGCGCGGGCATGACGCTGGCGAACCTCATCCGCCTCAACGTGTACACGACCGACGTCGACCTGCTGTTCCCCCACTACGGCATACTCGCCGCTCGGCTGGGAGCGGCACAGATCGCGCCGACCACGACGATGCTCGGGGTCAGTCGACTGGCGATCCCCGGTCAGCTGGTGGAACTGGAGGGCACAGCCGTCGGCTGATCAGGGCGCCTGCTCGAGCGGGGCGGTCTGTCGTCCGGCGTCCAGGTGCCGGGCAAGGCCGGCCCGCGAGCGCAGCCCTGTCTTCTGCAGGATCCGGGCGACATGGCTCTCCACGGTCCGGGGACTCAGGTGCAGCCGTTCGGCGATCGACCGATTGCTGTGGCCGTCCGCGACCAGGTCCGCGACATCGCGCTCCCGTGGTGTGAGCTGGTCGAGGCGGAGGCCCGCCATCTCGATGCGGTCGGACAGCTGAGCCAGCCACGCGCGCGCGAGGCGGCGATAGAGGAGAGCGCCGGCCTCGTCGAAGAGTTCCGCGGCCCGCTGGGCTTCCCCCAGAGCCTCCTCGGCGCGGTCAAGAGTCACCAGGACCTGGGCGCGGAACAGGGTGCCGTGGCCCGCCTGCGACGGATGCTCCGCCTCGACACCCCACGCGATCGCCGCATCTGCATGACGAAGAGCGGCGGCAGCATCCCCGCGCTTCAACGCGAGTTCTCCCAGACCGATGTGCTTCTGCGAGGCGAAGGTGTCCCCGTCGGCGACGTCGAGCTCCGAGGCATCCACCGGGATCCCGAGCAGAATCTCTGCCCGAGACCGCATCAGTCGTACGATGCGGCGCCACCAGCCGACCTGCGGGAGTCCTGCAGCGGCGAGACGTTGATATCGGGCGACGATCTCCTCCGGTCCGACCCTGCCCGGTGCTGCGACGATCGATGCCGTGAGGGCGAGTGGAACGGCATCCGGCCAGTTGTACTTCTCTGCCGCGTCGATCGCGAGCTCGATGAGCTCCTCGGCCTCCTCGCATCGATCGAGGGGAATGTAGATGAAGCCCAGAATCAGATAGAGGTGAGGGAGCACATGGAAGCGTCCGTGCGTCTCCGCCAGGCGGATCGCGCGCTCGAGAAAACGGGCACCCTCTGCGAAGTCGGCGAGGAAGTGCGCGCACCACCCCATCGCCGTGGTCACATCGATCACCAGCAGCATCTCGGATGCTGGCAGGTCCGAGAAGCCGTCCTTCGCCACCTGGTACGAGGTCCTCGCGCGCGCAAGGTCGCCTTCCCGGAGGGACGCGAGGGCGCGCAGGCCGGCGAGTGCGGCGGCGTAAGCGGGTACGTCGCCGTCGTTCTGTTCCAGCCAGGTGCGTGAGGCCACCTCGGAATCACTGTCGTGCATCACTTCGAGCGTCACGAGTTCGAGGGCGACCTCCGGATCGAGTGTCATCGCTCGTGCCTCCCGCACCAGTTCGACCGCCTCATCGGGGCGGCTCTGGATGCGGAGGGACTGGATCAGCAGGGCGAAGGACTCCCCGGTCGACTCCTTCGTGGAATGCACTTCGCGCAGCAATGACTCGGCTTCGACGGGCTGCCCGTCGATGAGGAGGGCGCGGGCCAGCATCAGATCGCGTGCACGGTGCGGAATGCGACGACTGCGGTGAAGCATGGCGATGCAGCTCTGCGGCGACGTCGCCAAGACGATCCCCGCCGCTTCGAGGACGGTCTCCAGCTCATCCGAGGTGAGATGGGAGCCGAGATGCTGCAGGTGCGATGCCTGCTGAAGGACGTTGGACGCGCTGCGAGCCGCCGTGCGATGGGCCAGTCGCCGTTCCTGGGGCGTCATGCTGCGGTAGGCGGCTGCGCGGATGAAGGGATGCACGACCCGCAGGCTCTCGGCCTCGATCAGGCCGCGCTGCGCCAGGCGGTCAGCCGCCTGGGCGATGTCCCCGACGCCCAGATCCGCGATGGCGCCGAGCGTCTCCGGTGCGACGGGGGGCGTGAGTGACAGCGCCTGCATCACACGACGTGACTCCTCGTCCAGAGTGAGGAGTTCGCCGCGCAGCGTGTCACCGATCTCCTGATGCGAGACGTCGTCGTCGTCGTCGTCACCGCGGCCGGATTCCGCGAGCAGGCGGAGGAAGAGAGGGTTTCCGGCGGCGAGCTCGATGTACCCCTTCCTCTGGGCGCCGTGAGCCGCCAGCAGCGTCGCCGAATCCGCTTCGTCGAGCGGCCCGAGTGTGATGCGGTGCACGGCCGATCCCCCACGCACGGCCGCACGGATCAGCGACTCGGGTGCTGCACCGGTGCGAAAGACGAAGAGGAAGGAGAGGGGGGTGGACGAAGGCTCCGACAGGAGGCGCTCGATGATGTCGCGCGCCGGCGCGTCGAGCCAATGGGCGTCGTCGATCACGATGACGGTCGGTTCGGCGGCGAGGCCTTCGCGAATGCTGCGCAGAAGGACGCGCGCCGGTCGCTGCTCCGCCAGGAGGACCGGGAGGTCCTCATCGAGGAGCTCCTCGATGATCGAGCGGATGCCGTCGAGAGGGATGTTCGTGGCGAGTTCGGCCGGGCGGCTGAAGAGCACGCGCTCGGTGAAGCCGGACCGCAGGAACTCGTTCACCACGGCTGTCTTGCCGATCCCGATCGGACCCTCCAGCAGCACGACGCGGTGCGCGCTGTCGTCCGGGTCGGTGAGGTGCGAGCGAAGTCGGGTGAGTTCGGCCATACGCCCGATGAACATGCGGCCCCCTCTTCTCGAACACATGAAGGATATCGGGATGACGCTGGTCAGGACCAGTTTTTCGAGTCATTCGAAGAACTCCCGTATTTCTACGGATGCGGCACGCATCGAGGCCTTCATAGCCTGAGCCTGATTGTGTTCGCCCCCCTTCTCGTCAGGAACAGCTCGATGACATCGCATCCACGCTCCCGCGCCTCCCGTCTTCTCGGTGCGCTGACCAGCGTCGCCCTCGCCGTCGGTTTCAGTGCCGTCGCGATCGCGGCTCCCGCCCACGCCGCTACGGAAGACGGCGTCTACGTCGGTGAGAACAGCCATGGCTACGACTTCTCGATCACCGTCGAGGGCGGCGTGATCACCGACGTCGCCACGACCGCATGGATCGCGTGCGGCGTTCCTCCGATCCAGACCCCTCTCGCCTTCAACGCGATTCCGGACACCGCCATCGCGGCTGACGGCTCGTTCTCGGCGAACTGGACGTACCAGATCGATGCGGACTACAGCGCGGAGTACTGGCTGGGCGGCGTCTTCCACGCGGACGGCACCGTCACGAGCGCGGGCTCGAACGCCGCGGACATGATCGGAACCGGCCTGTTCTGCAGCGGCCAGCAGTTCACCTACGAGGCGGCGATCGATGCCGCGGCGCCGACCATCTCGGTGTCGCCGAACCCGGCGACGCTCTCCCAGATCACCGATCCTGCGGGCGCTGTGCGCATCACCGGTGCGGGCTTCGCGCCGGGGAGCACGGTCAACCTCGTCATCGACGGACAGCAGGCTGCCGCGCGCACCGCCGACGCCGAGGGTGACGTCGAGGTGCTCCTCTCCTGGCCGAACGCGACGGTCGGCGATCACACGATGCGCTTGGTCAGCGGCATCCGCTCGGCCGAAACGACCCTGACCATCATCGAAGACCCGACCTACAATCCCACCGCGGCGGTCGATCCTGCCACCGCGACGGTCTCCCGGCTCGGCGGGGCGGGCGTGACTGTCACCGGCGCCGGATTCCCCGCCTCGGTTCCTGTCGACATCGCCTTCGATGGATCGGCCGTCTCGACCGTGACGAGCGGCACCGACGGATCGCTCAGCTACACCCTGGTTCACGCCGGCGCGGCCGTCGGGGCCCACAGCATCACGCTGACGAACGGTCAGTGGGCGGCATCCGCGACGCTGACCGTCGAAGCCGACCCGATCCTCTATGAGCCCACGGCGGCGGTCACGCCGGACAAGCTCACGGTTTCCGGGATGGCCGCGGGCGGCGTGCAGATCTCCGGCGCCGAGTTCCCGCCCAATGCGCCGGTTTCGATCCAGGTCGCCGGTGAGACCGTCGCGACGGTCGACTCCTCCGGTACCGGCGACGTGTCGTACACGTACGTGAAGGCGGGGGCCGCCGTTGCGCAGTATCCGGTCGTTCTGACCAGTGGTCAGTGGAGCGCGAGCAGCTCGTTCGAGGTGACCGCCGACCCGATCGTGTACGACCCGACGGTGGTCGTGCTCCCCGAGACGCTCACGCAGTCGGCGCTCGCTGACGCCGGTGTACAGGTCGAGGGATCGGGGTTCCCCGAGAATGCCGAGATCGAGGTGCTGTTCGACGGCACCGTCGTGTCGACGGTGACGAGCAGCGCCGACGGATCGGTCGCAACGACGATCACCCGCGCCGGCGTCGGTGTCGGAACGTCGACAGTGCTGCTGCGCAGCGGACAGTGGGAGGCATCTGACACGGTCGTCGTGTCCGCAGACCCGATCGATCCGGCCGAGGTGACCCTCTCGCCGACCACGATCGCCACCGGTGCTCTCGAGTCCGACGGCGTCGACGTCACGGCTGAGGGCCTCCCCGCGGACGTTCCAGTGCGCGTGCTGTTCGACGGAGTCGAGGTGGCCGCGTTCACGGCCTCCGCCACCGGAACGGGGTCTGCCTCGTTCACGATCGCCGACGCTGTTCCGGGCGCACACACCGTGCGGCTCGTGCAGGGTCCTGGCTTTGCGCCCGGCGACGTCCTCGGTGAGGCGGTTCTGACCGTCACCGAAGACCCGCTCCCCGGTGACCCGCAGCTGGTGCTGAGCCTGTCCTCGATCGCGCCGGACGCCCTCGCGACGACCGGTGTGCTGCTCACCGGAACCGGGTTCACGCCCGGTCAGGATGTGTCCGTGTTCTTCGACGGACAAGAGGTCGGCGTCGTCACCGCGAACGCGGCGGGCCACGTGTCGTACACGCTGCGGGTTGCGAACGCCGCACCGGGAGCCCACCCGGTCGCTCTCGTGCAAGGCGACCGCAGCAGCGAAGTGACTCTCACCGTGAAGGCGGCCGCGGAACCCCGTAACCCCGGCACCCCCGGTAACCCGACGCAGCCAGGAAACTCTGACGGCGGTGGGCTTGCCACGACCGGAGCGGATGCGGGGCTCTGGGCGGGCGTCGCGGGTGTCGCGCTCGCACTGATGGCCGCCGGCGGACTCATTCTGATCCGCCGCCGCGGCGTCGCCTGACCCTCCCCGCACGGCGACGTACGAACTGCTCTCACTCCGATGAGGTGAGAGCAGTTCGTGCGTGTCAGGGAACGGGGATCAGCCCATGCTCGACGACGTTCAGTCGCTCGCTGCCGTCGGCGGTCACGACGACGATGTCCTCGATGCGCGCACCCCACTCACCTGCGAAGTAGATTCCGGGCTCGATGCTGAACGCCATCCCCTCCCGCAGCACGAGGTCGTTGCCTGGAGCGATGTACGGCTCTTCGTGCACCGAGACGCCGATCCCATGACCGGTGCGGTGCACGAAGGCGTCGCCGAGACCGGCGTCGGAGAGCACCTGTCGTGCGGCAGCATCCACCTCCGAAGCCGTCGCTCCGGGGCGGGCTGCGTCTACCGCAGCCTGCTGTGCACGCACGAGCACAGCGATGCGATCGGATGCCTCGGGCGTCGGTGTTCCGACCACGTATGTCCGCGTGCTGTCGGAGTTGTAACCGCTGGGAACCGCTCCCCCGATGTCGACCACGACGATGTCGCCGTCCTCGATGATGCGATCCGACACTTCGTGGTGCGGGTCGGCTCCGTTCGGTCCTGATCCGACGATGACGAACTCGACCGTGCGGTGCCCCTCGGCGACGATGGCCTCGGCGATGTCTGCAGCCACTTCGCGTTCGGTCCGGCCGGCGCGCAGCCATTCCGGTACTCGGCGATGCACGGCGTCGATGGCGGCGCCGGCCCGGCGCAGTTCGGCGATCTCGGCGGCATCCTTGATCATCCGCCCCTCGCGCAGCACCGGCGTGGCGAGTTCCAGGCGCACCCCGAGGCGTTCCCCGATCGGGATCACGTGCAGGGCCGGGAGCGCGTCCGAGATGCCCACGCGCGATGCCGATCCCAGAGCCGCGGCGACCAGGTCGTACGGATTCTCACCATCGACCCAGTCGGCGATGGTGAGCCCGAGTTCACCGATCGCGGTGTCGCGCACCTTCGCGAGCTCCATATGCGGAACCACCACGGTGGCTGATCGGCCGGGGCGGACGATCAGCGCCGTCAGGCGCTCGATCGTGTCGCCTTCGACGCCGGCCAGATACTGCAGATCGGGTCCTGGACCGATGATGATCCCATCGAAGCCCGCCGCGGCGGCAAGGGCAGCGGCGCGGTCGAGACGGGCGGCGTACACGGAGGTTGCGAAGGGCAGGGTGCTCACCCGCCCCACGCTACTCCGCACAGTGCATCAGCTCACGGCGAGACGGATGCGCTCCGCGAAGAACTCCAGGTCTGCGTTGGTGAGATCGGTGACGGCGTAAGCGGTGGGCCAGACGGTGCCGTCGTCGAGGTTCGAGATCGGTTCGAAGCCGAAGGTGCCGTAGCGCACCTTGAACTTGCTCGCCGGCTGGAAGAAGCACAGGACCTTGCCGTCCTTGCCCCACGCGGGCATGCCGTAGTACGTGCGCGGGACGAGCTCCGGGGCGACCTCCGACACCAGATCGTGCAGCTTCAACGCGAGCTTCTGGTCCGCGGTGTCCGGTAGTTTGGCGATCGCCTCCTTGAGATCCGCTTCACCCTCCGCCCGCTGTTCCTCCGGAGACTTCTTCGCCCGTGAGCGCCGCGCCTTGGATTCCTTGGCGGCGGCCTGCATGGCTTCACGCTCTTCGTCGGTGAAGTTCTTCGTTTCCTCGGTCATCAGCGGATCCTCTCGTTCGGTGATGCCTGATGGATCCGAGGCTACGCGCGTGTGCACATCGATGCTTCTCGATTTCTGATCGCTTCGGGCACCGGCCGGTGCCGTCCTGGCGCGCCGGGCGGAGCATCCGAGAGACTGTCGCCATGACGACAGTCTTCACCGGCCGCATCCGTCCCCTCTCACCCGTGACCGATGCCGAGGCGGAGGCGATGGCTGTCGAGATCGGAAGAGTGGTGGCCATCGGCACCGCCGAGGAGATGACCGCTCGATTCCCGGATGCCGAGATCGTCGCGCTCGACGGTTGGATCATGCCAGGACTCATCGAACCGCACGGCCACCCGGCGTACTCGTCGATTCTGCTCTCTGATCTCGTCGTCGACATCCGCCCCGTCACGATCCCCGATGCAGAAGGCGTGCTCGCCGCTCTCAGGGCGGCGGTGGCGGATGCCGGCAGCGAGGCGGTGTTCGCGAACGGGTGGGATGCCCTGCTGCAGCGGGGTCTCCCAGACCCCGATATCCGCTTCCTCGATGAACTCGCAGGATCCGTGCCTCTTGTCATCATCCACAACTCCGGCCACTCCGCCTACTTCAACAGCGCGGCCGCCCGCGCTGCCGGTGTGGACGGTCGTACTCCGGACCCCGCCGGCGCCTCATTCGGGCGCGACTCCGACGACCACCTCACCGGCGTCGCATTGGAGGAAGCAGCCGTCGAGAAGGTCGTCGCGCCGATGCTCGCGAGTGCGCAGCAGCATCTCCCCCGCCTGTTCAGCGCGCATCTGCGAGATCTGGCTGCGCGTGGGATCACGACCGTGTCCGACCTCTCCTGGAATCCCGATCTCAACCCTCTCGTCGAGGCCCTGCGCGCGAACCGTGCGCTCCCGGTGCGGCTGCGCTGGTACGAGATGTCCCATCCTGGCGGCACAGCAGCCCCGCAGGGCCAGGGCGACTCCGTGATCCGTCAGGTCGGAGTGAAGACGTGGTCCGACGGTTCGCCCTGGATCGGGAACATCGCCACCTCTTTCCCCTACCTCGACACCGAGGCCACCCGTGGCCTGGGGCTCGAGCCGCACCATGTCGGTCGCGCGAACTACACAGCCGACCAGTTGCTCGCGATCGCGGAGCCGTACGCGGCCGGCGCCTGGCAACTGGCCTGCCATGCGCACGGCGACCGTGCCATCGAAGCGACCCTCGACGTGTACGAGCAGATCATCACCCGGCACGGACTCAGCGATCACCGCTTCCGCCTCGAGCATTGCGGGGCGATGACCGCCGCGCAGTTCCGGCGCGCGGCGTCTCTCGGCGTCACCGTCAGCCTCTTCGTCGACCACATCACCTACTGGGGAGAGGTGCTCGTCGATGATCTCTTCGGCGCGGAGCACGGCGGCGCATGGGCCGACGCCGGAGCTGCCTTCGCCGCCGGTCACCGGGCGACCTTCCACAATGACGGCTGGGTCACCCCCAACGAGCCATTCCGCAACATGGCGGTCGCCGAGACCCGTACGACCCGCAACGGCTACCGGATGCCCGGGGGAACCCCGGTGACGCGCGATCAGGCCCTCCGCGCACACACCACGAACGCGGCGTGGCAGCTGTTCAGCGAGCACGAGGTCGGCGCGCTCGCGCCGGGGCTCTTCGCCGACTTCATCGTCATCGACCGCGACCCGGTCGCAGTGCCACCGGAGGATCTCGCGATGACCGTGGTGCGGGCCACCTATCTGGCGGGCAGCCGCGTCGTCTGATTCCATCGGACGACTATGGTGAGAGCCATGGATATGCGGGTCGCGGCATACGCGGTCGTCACCGATGACGATGACCGGATCCTGCTGGCGCGCTGGATCGAGGGACGCCGCGTCGCGTGGACCATGCCGGGCGGAGGACTGGAACCCGGCGAAGACCCCGAGGAAGCGGTCCGTCGTGAGCTCCGTGAGGAGACCGGTTACAGCGTTCAGGTCGGCGAGTTGCTCGGCATCCACTCCCGCGTCATCCCCGCGACGCAACGGGTGAGCCGCCCAGGGCAGGAGCGGGCCGATGCTCCCCTGCACACCCTGCGCATCGTCTATCGGGCGCGGGTCACGGGCGGAAAGCTTCGTTTCGAGACCGACGGATCGACGGACATGGCCGACTGGTTCACGCTGCCGGCGGTCGCCGAGCTTCAGCGCGTCAAGCTCGTCGACATCGCTCTGCGGATGGCGAAGATCCTGTAGTCGACCGCGTCAATCGCGTGGGGTCTCGGGCACCGAGATGTCGGCGACCGTCGCACCGTAGGCGGCGATGAGATCGTCGGCCTCGACGAACAGGCTGTAGCCGTGCGATCCCGCCCCCATCGCGATCCGTCGCCCCACGATCGACTCGTCGGCGAAGATCGGCCACTCCGTGCTGCTGCCGATCGGCACGATCGTGCCGCGCTCATAGCCGGTTGCGGCGAGGGCGAGTTCCGGTTCTGGCAGCCGCAGCTTGTTGACGCCGACCAAGGCGCGCAGCTTGGGCCACGAGATGGACCGGCCGCCCGGGATCAGCGCGAACAGATACGTGTCGTCGGCGCGCTTGACGACGAGGGTCTTCACGATTCCCGATGGCAGGATGCCGAGGAGCTCGGCCGCCTCCGCAAGGCTGTTCGCCTTCGGGCGTTCGCGGATCTCGATGGTGAGGCCATGCGCGGTGGCAGCATCCTGCACCCGGGCATGACGAACACCGCTGTCAGCAGGAACCGACTCTTCGCCGACCAGGTCGGCTGTGCTCACGCGTCAGGCGCGGACAGCGGGTCGTCCGCCACCCAGAGCTCGTCGTCGGCGCGCAGCGCCTGCCATGCGGCGTAGAGCACGCCGACAGCTGCGGCTGCACCGAGGATGATCGCCACGACGGAGCCGAGGCCAGGCCCAGACTTCTGCTTCTTGCCGAAGGCTCCACGAGGCGCAGGAACTGCGACGCCGTGACGCTTGGCGTTCGCGAAGTCCCATGCCGTGAGGGCACTTCCGACGACGCCGCCGACGATCGGGACGACCTTGTCGTCGACGACGTGACGACCGATCTTCACGCTACGGTCGACGACCGGTGCGACGCGGCGGTTGTAGGTGTCCTGCACGACGGGGAGCACCTGCTCGCGGCCGAGGCCGGCGAGCTGTCGGCTCGCCTCACGGGCGACGTCGGCTGCGTGTCCGACGAGCACCTGCTGCGACTCCCACAGCTCGGTGGCGTCGTGCTGCAGACGTCGCAGTTCCTTCTTGCGCTTGCGGCTGAGGCTCACGATGCTCTCCTGTCCATTGGAGTACGGGTTCCCCATCTTGCCAGACGAGTCTGGAAGTGGGGAGGGAATCACCCGGCCCTTGCCAGATCGGATGCGGCGCGCTACCTTCTGCGCCCCGATCGCCCTGGACCGGGCGAACTCACCGCAAGCTCTGCGAGAATAGGGACATGCCTCATGCTTCCCACGTCGCGACCCTGCACACCAACCACGGTGACATCGTCATCAACCTCTTCGGCGACCAGGCCCCGAAGACCGTGAAGAACTTCGTCGGCCTCGCCGACGGCACCCAGGACTGGACGCACCCCGCCACCGGCAAGCCCGGTGAGGGTCCTCTCTACAAGGACGTCGTCTTCCACCGCATCATCCCGAACTTCATGATCCAGGGCGGCGACCCGCTCGGTCAGGGCGTCGGCGGCCCCGGCTACAACTTCAACGACGAGATCAACGCTGAGCTCAACTTCGACGCGCCCTACATCCTCGCGATGGCGAACGCCGGCCTGCGCCGCAACCCCGCCACCGGCGACCTCGAGGGCACCAACGGCTCGCAGTTCTTCATCACCACCGACCCGACCCCGTGGCTGATGGGCAAGCACACCATCTTCGGTGCCGTCGCCGATGACGCCTCGAAGGCTGTCGTCGACGCGATCGCCGCTGTGCCCACCGCTGCCGGCGACCGCCCGATCGAGCCGGTCGTGCTGCAGTCGGTCGACATCGTCGCGGCCTGACCCGCGCTGCCGATCCGGATGACGAGCTCCGAGTTCACGGGCAATCGTGACAACTTCTGCTACCGGCATCCGGATCGGCAGAGCTTCGTGCTCTGCCAGCGCTGCATGCGCACCGTCTGCCCCGAGTGCCAGACGCAGGCGCCGGTCGGCGTCATCTGCCCGGAGTGCATGACGGCGGAGCGCAAGAATCGCACCCCCGCCCAGAAGCGCGCACAGCGTCGCTGGGGAGGCGGCGGCACGATCACCGCCGTGCGCAGCGGCAAACCCGTCGTCACCTACGCCCTGCTCGCGGTGACCTCCTTCATCAGCCTGCTCCAAATGATTCCCGGTGTCGGTGACCAGATCACGAGTGCGCTCTTGTTCTACGCGCCCACTCTCTATCCCCAGTACAACGGTGGCATCTTCGAGCCCTGGCGCCTGCTGACCCCACTGCTCGTGCACGGCGGCTTCATCCACCTCGCCTTGAACATGCTGGCGCTGTGGATGCTGGGGCAAACGCTCGAGCCGATGCTCGGCCGCGCGCGTTTCCTCGCGATGTATCTGATCAGTGGCCTGGGGGGCTCGGTCGCCGTGGCTTTGCTGGATTTCGAAACTCCGACGGTCGGCGCATCCGGCGCGATCTTCGGCCTCATGGCGGCGCTGCTGATCATCGGACGCCACGTCGGCGCGAACGTCACCGGCATCCTGGTCGTCCTCGGCATCAACTTCGCCTTCGGATTCTTCAACGGGGGCATCTCCTGGCAGGCCCACCTCGGTGGCGCGATCGTCGGCGCTCTCGTGGCCTTCATCTTGACCAGAACACGCCGACGCGAGCAGCGCACCTGGCAGATCGTCCTGCTCGCTGCGGTCACTGTCGCGCTGCTCGTGATCGTCGCCGTCATCCCACCGCTGATCCTTCTCTCCTGATCAGAGGTTCTTAACAGGGTTGTTAACACCTGTGAATAACAACCGTGTAATTCTCCCCACCCTGTGCACAAGCCTGTGGATAACTATCTAGCGGCGTACCTCCGACGCACGACCACGGGCGCAGGGATGTTCTCGGAGTGAGCATCGGGAGGGGCCCGCGAAGCGGGAGGGTCCCCGCTCTGCGAACGAAGAGAACATCCCGGAGTCCGCCCACAGGACACACGTCAGACAAAGAAAAGGCCCCTCACCGAAGCGAGGAGCCTTTTCAGAAGTAGCCGGGGTTCAGCGCCAGCGCGTCGTCATCAGGAAGCCGATCAGGGCGATGCCGAGGCCGATGCCGAGGTTCCAGTTGCCGATGCCGGGGATCGGCAGCGTCGTACCGGAGATGTAGAAGACGAGGATCCAGGCGAGTCCGAGCAGCATGAAGCCGATCATCACCGGCTTGAACCACACCGCGTTGGGAGCGGCATCGCCCTCGGCGCGCTCGACAACGGGTTCTTCGGAATTGCGGTCTCGTGCCATGCCGACATTCTACCCATGTGTCCGCGTATCCACCGAAGAGCCCTGCAGCCGATTCGAGCGTCACTGCGTCCCTGTGCCCTCTCGGGGTTCTGTTCATCGCCGCGGGATAGGATCGCGCCATGACTGCATCCGCCGTGTCCGGGACACGACGAACGCGTCGCAGTGCGGCCCGCCGCCGTGCGACGTTCACGAGTGTTCTCGGCGAGCTGCTGCTCACGGCCGGCGTGCTGGTGATGCTGTTCGTCGCCTGGCAGATGTGGATCGGCGACATCATCATCGCGGCGCAGAAGAACGACGAAGGCGCGGCCATCTCGCAGCAGCTGGCCGAGGATCCGGCTCCGCCCCCGCCGCCGCTCGTCAAGGCCGAAGACGGCACCACCTTCTACGAGCCGGTGATCCCGGCGGCGCCTGCGGACGCCGAGTGGTTCGGGCAGATGATCATTCCGCGGTTCGGGGCCGACTACAACTTCGGGATCTACGGCGGAACCTCGCGCGCGCGCACCCTCGACGACCTCGGCATCGGCGTCTACAAGGACTCGAAGATGCCCGGCGAGGTCGGGAACTTCTCGATGGCGGGCCACCGCACCACCTGGGGCAAGCCGTTCAATCAGATCGACAAGCTGCAGTTGAACGACGCGATCGTCGTCGAGACGCCCGACGGCTGGTACACCTACCGATTCCGCACGCTGGAGTATGTGCAGCCGAGCGCTGTCGATGTGCTGCTCGACGTTCCGCAGATGCCGGGCGCGCAGACCGGGGAGCGGTACATCACCCTCACCGCCTGTTCACCGCTCTACTCGCTCGCCGAGCGGATCGTCGCCTACGGTGTCTTCGAGAGCTTCCAGCCCCGGGCCGAGGGACCGCCCAAAGCACTGACCGATCCGCCGCCGGCACCGGCCGCGCCGTCGGTGTGAGGGTGAGTATGGACACGGACGAAGGAGACGACTGATGTACGCCGCACTCTGGCGCCTGCTGCCCGGTCCATGGTGGTTGCGGTTGCTCATCCTGCTCGTCGTGATCGCCGCGGTCCTGTACGGGCTGTTCTTCTACGTCTTCCCCTGGGTGAGTCCGTTCGTGACCCCCGGCGAGGTCGACCTCGAATGACCAGCGTGCTCGTGGTCGACAACCACGACAGCTTCGTGCACACCCTGGTCGGTTACCTGCGTGAGCTGGGTGCTGACGTCGCGATGATCGAAGCGGATGCGATCGATGCCGACGGTCTCGATCAGTTGCTCCCGCAGTATGACGCGGTCATGCTCTCCCCCGGACCGGGGACTCCGTCCGACGCCGGAGCCTCGCTCGAGGCGGTGCGCGTCGCTGCGCGGATGCGGATGCCGCTGCTCGGCGTCTGCCTCGGCCATCAGGCGATCGGCGAGGCGTTCGGCGCCGCGGTGACGGAGGCGCCCGAGCTGATGCACGGCATGGTGTCGACGGTCGTCCATGACGGCTCGACGCTGTTCACCGGCATCCCCTCGCGATTCGAGGTCGGGCGCTACCACTCCCTCGCCCTGGCGGAATCCGACCTGCCGCCGGAGCTCGTCGTGACCGCGCGAACCGATAGCGGAACCGTCATGGCGATCGCACACGCCGACCTGCCGATTCTCGGAGTGCAGTTCCACCCCGAGAGCGTGCTCACCGAAGGCGGCTACCGGCTGCTCGCGAACTGGCTCGAGCTCTGCGGCGATCGGAATGCCGTGCGGCGGTCGGCCTCTCTGCACCCCCTCTCCGCGGAGTGAGTTAGCGTGGGCTGATGGTCACTGTTATCAGGTCGGCGGCGTTCACCTCGGACCCGGCAGGGGGGAACCCGGCGGGTGTCGTCCTGCACGCCGAAGGGCTCGATGACGCTGCCATGCAACGTATCGCGGCCGAAGTGGACTACGCAGAGACGGCCTTCGTCACGGGAGTTGGTGAATCGAACCCGTCGATTCGGTACTTCTCGCCCATCGCTGAAGTCCCGTTCTGCGGGCACGCGACGATAGCCACCGCGGTGGCCCTGATCGAGCACGATCACGTGCAGGTGGGGGAACTCACGTTCCGCACCCCTGTGGGACCGATCGTCATCCGCACCGCGCGCTCAGACGGAGCAGTGAGCGCCTCGTTCACGAGCGTCGAACCCGTTGTCGAGCCGATGGGCGACGAGACGCTCGCGCAGCTGACGGACCTGATCGGTGTGAGCGCGGGTGACGTGAGCCAGGTGATGCCGCCTGCCCTCGTGTTCGCCGGCAACATTCATCCGCTGCTCGCGCTCTCCGATCGGACGGTGTTCGACTCGTTTGCCTTCGACCCGGTTGCGGCGCGATCGCTGATGGATCGCAATGGCTGGCCGGCGACGATCGTGATCATTCATGGCACGGTCGATGGTGGCATCACCGCCAGGAACATCTTCCCTGTCGGGCGGATCACCGAAGACCCGGCGACCGGGTCAGCCGCCGCCGCGATCGGCGCCTACGTGCGCGCGCACGGCTTGGTGTCTCCACCCGCGTCCTTCGTCATCCACCAGGGCGAGCACGTCGGACGGCCCAGTCTCCTCACCGTCGAGATTCCCGAGTCGGGCGGGATCACGGTTTCCGGGACCGCCGTCGAGATCACGAACGCGTCGGAGCACTAGTCGTCGGCGAGGCCGCTTCCCGGACTGCCTAGTCGACGATGAAGAGTTTCGCACCCGTGGCAGTGGAGGAACGGTGCGCTTCTGCCATGTCGGCGACCTGGTACGAGATCCCCGGCGACAGGGTCAGCTTGCGGCCGTCGTCGAGTTCGGTCTCGAGGGTTCCCTCGAGGCACAGCAGCACGTGTCCCTTGGTGCACCAATGATCAGCGACGTAGCCGGGGGTGTAGTCGACCATCCGGACACGGATTCCCCCGAACTCCTGCGTGCGCCAGTGCGCCTCTCCGCTGGTTCCCGGGTGGACGGTGGGCTCGATCGACGCCCAGTCGATGGTGCCGAATGGCACGTCGGAGATGTTCATTTGCCCGTGCAGTAGCGCAGCTCGATCGGCGATCCGACGGCCACGTCGCCCGGAGCCACCGACATCGAGGCCACGGTGTTCGGGTTCGTCGCCGCGCAGTCCGTGAGCGGTACGTGCGTCGCGACCAGGCCGAGATCTTCGAGAGCAGTCGTTGCAGAGGTCAGCGTCCAGCCCGTGACGTCATCGAGCGTGACCTTTCCGCTGGCGACGACGAGATTCACTGCGGTACCAGGGGCGACCTCGGAATCTGCCGCCTCGCTCGCCTCGATCACGGTGTCGGCCGCGAGGCTCTTGTCGTTGCGCTGGATCACGGAGCCGATCTCGAGACCGGCGGCGGTGAGCGCCGCCTCGGCGGCCGCCCGGGACAAGCCCTCCAGCGATGGCACGACGGATGTCTTGACTCCCGTCGAGACATAGACGGTGATCGAATCGCCCTCGGCCACCGTGACGCCCGGTTCGGGATCCGTGCGGATCACGTTGCCTTCGACGATGTCGGTACTCGACTCGAGCACGAGTTTGGCGGTGAGGTCGAGTTTGCCCAGGTCTTCCTGCGCACGCTCGGCGGAGACGTTCACGAGATCGGGAACGGTGACCGCCGAACTCGGCACCTCCGGCGGGCGCATGCTGATGGTGAGAACCCAGAAGAGCACGGAGACGAGCAGCACCGCGAGCAGTGCGACCCCGGCCCAGATCCACGCCACCGGCGGCCCCGACTGGGTGCGGGCCATCGTCGTGTCCGTGCTGAGCTGCCGGAGGGAACGTGCCGTCTCCTGCGCGTGGCGCGGACTCGGGCCGTACAGTTCGCTGGTCAGCGCGCCGAGCTGTTTGCGGCTCGGCGCATGTCCCGTGGTGGCGGCGTCGAGAGCGGCACGGAAGTTCGAGGCATCCGGGAAGCGCTGGTACGGGTCTTTCGCGAGTGCTCGCAGCACGATCGGGTCGAGGGCGCCCGGAGACTCGTCGTTGACCTCGGTCGGCGGCACCGGCGTCTCGCTGACGTGCTGGTAAGCGACGGCGACCGGTGATTCGCCACGGAACGGTTGCCGTCCGGTGAGCAGTTCGTAGAGCACGACGCCGGTGGAGTACAGGTCGGCGCGGGCGTCGACCGGCTCGCCCTTCGCCTGCTCCGGCGAGAAGTACGCAGCGGTCCCGATGATCTGCGTGGTCTCGGCGACGGTCGACGAGGAGTCGGACACCGCGCGGGCGATGCCGAAGTCCATGACCTTGACCTGGCCCTTGTCGGTCACCATCACGTTGCCCGGCTTGATGTCGCGGTGGATGACTCCGGCGCGATGCGAGTAGTCCAGTGCTTCGAGGATGCCGTCGACGTAGCGCACGGCATCGGCGACCGGTACCGGTCCCCCCGCGATGATGTCCTTCAGCAGCGTGCCCTTGACCAACTCCATCACGATGTACGGGGGGTCCTCGGACCCGGCTGCCCCCGAGGTCGTCGTCGAGTCGCCGGCGTCGTAGACGCGCACGATCGAGGGATGCGACATCCGCGACGCCGCCTGCGCCTCGAGGCGGAACCGGGTGCGGAAGGCCGTGTCACGGGCGAGATCGGGGTCGAGGATCTTGATCGCCACCTCGCGGCCGAGCGTCAGATCCTGACCGCGATAGACCTTCGCCATGCCGCCGTACCCGATGAGCTCGTCGACGCGGTATCGACCCGCGAGAACGCGTTGCTCTATGGACACGGATTGACCCCCTGGTACGACTGGTGAAGCTGTTCTCAGACTACGGCGCGGACTACGTTAATTGCCTGATTCCTCGCCGTCCGGAAGGCCGGGAAGGATCGGCTCCTCCATCTGCGGAGAGTTGTCGGACGGACGACTCTCGCCGCAGAAGGCGCGGTACGTCGCGGTCACGTTCTGGCCGGCGGTGTCCGGGTTGATCGTGATCTGCGCGTTGCGGACACTGGCGGCGAAGCTCTGCGTTGTCGCGGTCCCGTCGAACGTGGCGTTCGTCAGGGTGACCTCGTAGGCGCTGCGCACCGGCAGGCCGGAGGGGCACTCGAAGTTTGTCCAGTTCAGGGTGATCTTCTGGCCTGCCATCGCCGGGCCGCTGAGGGTGGGGGCCGAAGTCGGTCCGCCCACCTGCACGGCGCCGATGTAGAGCGTGAGGGTGATCGGCGTGCCGGTCTTGACCGAGCCGCGAGGGCTCACGGCCTCGACGGTGCCGACGAGATCGTCGGACGGTGCGGGCGTGCCGCCGTCCTGGCAGGTCGGTACGAGTCCGGCGGCCGTCGCCGCCGCCAGGGCCTCATCACAGGTCATCCCGACGAGGTTGAGCCCGTCGACGTTGACCGGAGGCACCTCTGGTGCTTGGGTCTGCGTGGGTTTCGGCGTCGGCGTGGAGCTTGCGGACGTCGGCGGAGGCGTCGTCGGGTCTGCGCCGTCCTTCGCGGGATTCATCAGCATCCAGACTGTTCCGCCGAGCACGACGAGAAGAAGGACGATCAGAGCAATGAGCGGCCACGTCCACGGGCTGCGCTTCTTCTTCTCCTTCTCGGCCTCGGCACCCTCGACGGGCAGGGATGCCGTGGTCGGAAGGAGGCGGGTGGAATCTGCGCCCGCGACGCCGGTCAACATGCGGGTGGCGTCGTCGTCACCGGCGGCGCCGCCGGCGATGGCGGGAACGGCGATCGCCGCGGAGTTCAGGTCACCGCGACGCAGCGCCTGAGCGGCGCGGGCGACGGTGGCAGACGACGACGGTCGATCGCTGGGCTTCTTCGCGATCATCGCCATCACGAGGTTCTGCACCGGGATCGGCACCGTCGGCGGCAGCGGCGGAGCCTGCTCGTTGATCTGGGCCATCGCGATGGCGACCTGCGACTCGCCGGTGAAGGGGCGTCTGCCGGCCAGGCATTCGTACGCGACGATGCCGAGCGAGTAGGTGTCGGTGGCGGGCGAAGCGGGGTGGCCGGATGCCTGCTCGGGCGACAGGTACTGCACCGTGCCCATCACCTGACCGGTCGCGGTCAGTGGAACCTGGTCGGCGATGCGCGCGATGCCGAAGTCGGTGATCTTCACACGGCCGTCGGGTGTGATCAGCAGGTTGCCCGGCTTGATGTCGCGGTGCACGAGACCGGCGGCGTGCGCCGCCTGCAGTGCGGATGCCGTCTGGGCGACGATGTCGAGCGTCTTGTCGGCGCTCATCGCCCCGTCGCGCTCGAGGATCGTGGAGAGTGCCTCACCGGGCACGAGTTCCATCACCAGGTAGGCGCTGCCGTTCTCCTCGCCGTAGTCGAAGACGCTGGCGATGCCCTCGTGGTTGACGAGTGCCGCGTGCCGCGCCTCAGCGCGGAATCGCTCGAGGAACCCGGGGTCCCCCATGTACTCGTCCTTGAGGATCTTGATCGCGACGGTACGTCCGATGACGTGATCCGTCGCCTCCCATACCTCGCCCATGCCGCCGATCGCGATCCGCGATTGCAGCTCGTAGCGACCACCGAACGACACACCTTGCGTCGGCCTCATCTGCCCAGCACCGCCTCTATGACCTTCTTAGCAATCGGAGCGGCGATGGAGTCGCCGGATCCTGATTGTCCCTGTCCGCCGCCGTCTTCGACGACGACCGCTACTGCGACCGCGGGGTCGTCCGCCGGTGCGAAACCGGTGAACCACAACGTGTGCGGCTTGTTGCCGTTCTCGGCCGTTCCGGTCTTCCCGGCTACGTCGATCCCGTCTATTCTTGCACCCTGCGCCGCTCCGGTTGAGACGCCCGCGACCATCGCTGCCGTCACCTCATCGGCGATGTCAGCATCGATCGCGCGGCCGAACTCGGTGTTCTCGAAGGCGCGCAGCACCGACAGGTCGTTGCCGATCACGGCATCCACCATGTGCGGGTTCATCACGACGCCGTCATTCGCAATACCTGCGGCGACCATCGCGATCTGCAGCGGAGTCGCAGTGACCTGTCCCTGCCCGAATCCGGTGAGGGCCGTCTGTGCGTCGTCGAGGGTGCGCGGGTAGCTGGACGGCGTCGAGGAGAGCGGCGTCTCGAAGCTGCGGTTGAACCCGAACTTCTCGGCCATCTCGAAGATCTTCTTGTCGCCGAGTTCGACGGCGAGTTCCGCCATCGGGATGTTGCAGCTCAGCCGGAGCGCCTCGGCGATGGTGACGGTCTCGCCGGCGCCGCAGGCGCCGCCCCAGGCGTTCGACACGGTGTTCGACGATCCGGGCAGCTGGTAGCGCGCCGGGTTCGGAAGCGTCGACTCCGGAGTCCAGTCGCCGCTCGCGTATGCCGCGGCCGCGAGGAGGATCTTGAAGGTCGATCCTGGGGGGTTGAGCCCGCCGGCGATCGCGCGGTTGTACAGCGGGTTCGCCGGGTCATCGTCCAGGGATTCGTAGATCGTGTTCGCGGCCGTCGCGTCGTGCGTGGCCAGCTGGTTCGTGTCGAAGCCGGGAGTCGAGGCCATGGCGAGGATGCGACCCGTCTTGGGTTCGATCGCGATGACCGCGCCCTGCAGCCCCTGCAGCGCCTCATAGGCCGCACGCTGGGCCGCCGTGTTCAACGAAAGTTCGACGCTGAAACCGGTCTGCGGTTGGCCGGAGAGGAGGCGCTCGATCTCGGCGAAGAACGCGTTCGATCCGGTACCGGAGAGATCCGCGTTCATCGCGCGCTCGATACCCGTCGCCGAGCCGAGAGCGGGGTTGTAGTAACCGGTCACCGGGGCCCACATCGCGGCATCCGTGTACACCCGCTGGAACTGGTACTTGTCGTCGCTGGGCACCGAGGTGGCGATGTTGACGCCGTCGACGATGATCGATCCGCGCTGAATCTCGTAGCTGTCGAGCTGCGTGCGGCGGTTGTGGCTGTTCTGTGCGAGGGTCTCGGCGTCGACGACCTGGATCCAGCTCGTTGCTGCGAACAGCGACAGGAACATGAACAGCATCACGATGCTGAGACGGCGGATTTCTTTCGTCATCCGATCACCACCCGGGGCTGAGAGCGGACGGCGTCGGAGATCCGCAGCAGAATCGCGACGATGAGCCAGTTCGCGATCAGCGATGACCCGCCGGCGGCGAGGAACGGAGTGGTGAGGCCGGTGAGGGGGATGACGCGCGTCACGCCGCCGACCATGATGAAGACCTGCAAGGCGATGGTGAACGACAGGCCGGTCGCGAGCAGCTTGCCGAAGTCATCCTGACCGGCGAGGCCGATCCGCATCCCGCGGCTCACGAACACCATGTACAGCACGAGGATCGCGAACAGGCCGATCAGCCCGAGCTCCTCGCCGAGGCTGGTGATGATGTAGTCGCTGTGGGCGAGGGGCGTTTCCTGGGGCCGTCCCTGGCCCCAGCCGGTGCCGATGAGTCCGCCCTGCGCGAGCCCGAACAGGCCCTGCATCGGCTGGTAGCCGGCTCCGTCCGGGTCGACCTGGGTGGGATCGAACAGGAACAGCCAGTTGATGAAACGGCCGCGCACGTACGAGAGGATCTGTGTCGCGAGGGCGACGCCGGCGAGGACGAGCGTCAGGCCGATGAGCACCCAGCTGGTCTTGCCGGTCGCGATGTAGAGCATCGCGACGAACATGCCGAAGATCAGCGTTCCGGTGCCGAGGTCGCGCTGGAAGACGATGATCCCCAGCGAGATCAGCCACACCACGATCACCGGGCCCAGTTCGCGCATGCGCGGCCAGGTGATTCCGAGGAAGCGCGTGCCGACAGAGGTGAGACTCTCCCGGGTGCGTACGAGGTAGCCGGCGAAGAAGATCGCCAGGCAGATCTTCGCCAGCTCGCCGGGCTGGAACGCGAACATGCCGCCGAGCGACACCCAGACGGCGGCATTCGCGTCCGGGATGCGCAGTCCGGGGACGAACGGCAGGAGCAGCAGCACGATGCCGGACAGGCCGAAGATGTAGGTGTAGTTGAAGAGGATGCGGTAATTGCGGAGCAGGATCACCAACACGATGGCGCCGATGAGCGAGATGGCCGTCCACGCGAGCTGCTTCGCGGAGTACGCGTCCCAGCCGGTGAGGTCCTTCGCCAGGTCGATCCGGTAGATCATCGCGATACCGAGGCCGGTGAGCAGAGTCGCGATCGGCAGCACGAACGGATCGGCGTCGCGGGCCACGAGCCGAAGGACCACGTGCAGCGCGAACGCCAGCACCGCGAGCCCGCCGCCTATGAAGAGGATCATCGGGTCGATCAGGCCGAGAGCACCCAGCTGCACGAGGGTGAGCGCGGCACCGCTGAGGGCGCAGGCGAACAGCAGCAGCCAGAACTCCCGGTTGCGCTGCGTCTGCGGCATCCGAATCCGCTTGAGGGCCTTGATGACGCTGGTGTCGGCCGTGACGTCGACGCTCATGGGGTGCCTGCGGTCGGGCTCGTCGTCGGCATCGGCGTCGGCAGCGGGGTCTCTTCGATGACGTTGGCCTCGGCGCCGGCCCGGAGCCGGTCGACGATCGCCATCGCGTCGGCGAGCGAGCGCGCCGTGATCGTGCTCTCCACCCGGGCGCGCTGATACTCGGGAAGGTCTGCGAGCAGGATGTCGGTGTCGTCGAGCGGCGTGGAGAGCACGATCGGGCCGAGGTTCTGCTGCACGCCCTGGAAGATGACGACACTGTCGTCATCGGCGCCGATGAAGTAGCGGGTCTGCGTCCAGCTGTACGCGGCGAAGGCCGCGACGCCGAGCATCACCAGCACGACGAGGAGTCCGGCGATCCACCCGACGCGACGGCGCCGCGCGCGACGCCGATCTTCCTCGATGAGCTCCTCGAGGTACTCGGCCGCGGGCTCGAAGTGGCTCGGCTCGTTGGCGGCCTGGCGCACCGGATGCAGCCAGTTCGTGCGCGCCGGCCGTGCGGACGGCGCGATGAGGCCGGAGGGGTTCGCCGCCGAGCCGACGATCGTCGGTGTGCCGGACGACAGGGGGTGGTGCCCGCCGACGTCGACCAGCACGATCGTGACGTTATCCGGGGCGCCGCCGTCGAGTGCCTGCTTCAGCAGGTTGTCGGCCGTGCGACCCGGTGCCATCCCGAGGCGCATCGCCTTGAGCATGTGGGCCTCGTCGACGACCCCGGAGAGGCCGTCCGAGCAGAGCAGCCAGCGGTCGCCCGGCAGCGTCGGCATGACGAACATGTCGAGCTCGGGGTCGGAGTCCATGTCGCTGAGCACCCGCATCAGCACCGAGCGGCGCGGGTGGTACCTGGCCTCCTCCGGCGTGATGCGTCCCGAGTCGACGAGGCGCTGCACGAAGGTGTGGTCGGCGGTGATCTGCGTCAGCGCGTCGTCGCGGTAGAGATAGATGCGGGAGTCGCCGATGTGGCCGATGACCGCGTACTCGTCGACCATGATGATCGCGCTGAGGGTGGTGCCGAGCCCGGCGAGCTCCGGGCGCTCCCTGGCGGCGCGGATGAGGTCCCCGGCAGCGGTGGTCGCGGCGGCCTGCAGGGAGGCCTGGGCATCGTCGGTGGTCGCGTAGCCCTGGTCGAGGGGCTCCATGCGGTGGATCGCGATGCTCGAGGCGACATCGCCGCCGGCGTGGCCGCCCATGCCGTCGGCGACGACGAACAGGTTCGCGCCGGCGTAACCGGAGTCCTGGTTGTTGGAGCGGATCTTCCCGGTATGGGAGATCGCGGCGCTCGAGCCCTCGAAGACCATGCCGGCGTCAGGCTCGCAGCTCGAAAGTCGTGGCGCCCACCTTGACGGGCGTGCCGAGGGTGAGCGCGACGGGCGAACCGGTGACCCGGTTGCCGGCGAAGAAGGTGCCGTTGGTGGAGTCGAGGTCCTGGATG
Source organism: Microbacterium sp. LTA6 (assembly GCF_045690355.1). Classification (NCBI taxonomy): domain Bacteria; kingdom Bacillati; phylum Actinomycetota; class Actinomycetes; order Micrococcales; family Microbacteriaceae; genus Microbacterium; species Microbacterium sp. LTA6. The sequence goes on along the minus strand of NZ_CP147855.1, from coordinate 1,286,997 downwards.
ACCCAGGCGTCGCCGCGCAGCATCAGACGCGCATGATGGCTCGAGGTGTAGTCGTCGCGGATGACGAGGGCCGACTCGCTCGAGCGGCCGATCGTCATGGCCTCGGTACCGAGGGGGAGTTCGAGACCCGCCTTGGGTCCGGAGGTGATCACGAGCCTCTTGGCGGTCGCGATGGTCGCAGGCCCCGTGCTGGGCTTCGCGGATGCCGGTTTCGTCGCGGCGGGCTTCGAGATGGGTGCCGCCGCGGCGGATGGTGCAGCCGCGGCGCCGTCGGCGGGCAGCTTGCGCACACGCACGCCGAACAGATCGGCCCGCAGCGAATAGACGACGCCGAACACGAAGAACCAGAGGAGCACGAGGAAACCCACGCGCAGCAGGAGGAGGACCAGTTCACTCGGAGTACTCACGGCATCACCCCGAACGCGCGGGTCGAGTCATCCATCGGGCGGGAGGGCGACGCGATCGGGACGATGCGGAAGACGAGGTCGGTGCGGCCGATGGTGATGGTGGTGTCGGTGGGGAGTGCGGCCTCGCGCACCTTCTGTCCGTTCACCTTCGTGCCGTTGGTGGATCCGAGGTCGCGCATCATGGCGCGCTCGCCGTCCCAGAGGACTTCGGCGTGCTTGCGGCTGGATCCGGCGTCGGCGATGGTGATCTCCGCGTCGGTGCCGCGGCCGATCACGGTGCGCGCCTTGTTGAGGGAGTGGCGGCGTCCGTCGACGTCGATGACCGCCTGCCAGCTGACCCGGCCCTCGACGGTGCCGGAGGTCACGCGGACGGTGCCGGTCGCGACCTTCTCATCGGATTCGAGATTGATCGAGAGAGCGCCGGCGAAACTGTATCCCTGGGAGGTGGCGTGCGTGCTCAGCAGCGCGTGCAGTTCGTCGGTCAGGGCGCGGCCGAGTCCCCGCATCCGTTCGGCGTCGTCGCTGCTCAGGCGCACCACATAGTTGTTCGGCGCGATGATGCGGTCGCGGCTGACGACCGCTGCCTTGGTGTCGGCCTCTCGCCGAAGGGCCGAAGCGATCTCCACTGGCTGGATGCCGCTGCGGAAGGTCTTCGCGAACGCGCTGTTCACAGCGCGCTCGAGACCCTTCTCAAAGCTGTCAAGTAGTCCCACTGGGCTCCTCTGGCATGCCGACCGGTAGGGACATCGTAGCCAGGTGTCCTGGGTGAACGCCTCTCGTGACGGCGTGAACACCGTGAGAACAGCATTCACGGTGCGTCTCGCCGCCGCGTCAGGGGTCCGCGCGCGTTGGGCGAGCGCGGAATCGCGTGATATTGTCGTGAAGTTGAGTTCTTCGGAGCGAGACACTCGCGCGAGTGGCGGAATGGTAGACGCGCTGGCTTCAGGTGCCAGTGTCCTTATGGACGTGGGGGTTCAAGTCCCCCCTCGCGCACAGCGAGAAGAAGAGCCCCTGACCTGGGTTTCCCGGTCAGGGGCTCTTTCTGTGTGCGGGAAGGCCGCCAAGGCGGGCATCGACATATGCGGAACGTATGGAAAAACGCAGACGCCAGGGCAACATGCGTCCCGGTCAGATGGAAGGAATCACCTCAACCAGCCCAGGAGAGACGATGAGCATTCTCACGATCGAAAGAACCGAGCAGGAAACCGCCCCGCCCCGCTCGCGCGTGCCGCTCGTGGCCGCGACCATCGCCTACACAGCGCTCGTCGCGACAATCACCCTCGGCCCGCAGGGTGCGGTCGGGTCCTTCCGGGAGATCATCGAGCGCGTCGTCGGCAACGTGCCCTTTCCGGTCCTGCCCATCTCCCCCTTCCTCTCTCTGTCATTGAGCGTCCCGAGTCTCGACTTCGAGGTCGCCGCCAACCTGCTGATGTTCGTGCCCTTCGGGATGCTGGCCGCCCTCTGGTTCCGGCACGCCAGCTGGCTCGTGCTCGCCATGATCGGCTTCGCCATGTCGGTCGCTGTCGAGGCGACTCAGCTCTTCCTGCCCGGTCGCGTCACCGACGTGAGCGACCTCATCGCGAACACCGTGGGCATGGCGCTTGGCAGTCTGATCGTCATCGCCGCGCGCAACAGTTACGAGTCGCGCCCCGTTCCCCCGAGCTCTTCCTGAACTGACGCTCCCCGTCGCGCAGCGCCGACGAGGCTACTTGGCGTCCGCGCGCCGCGACCTTTTCGACATCCGGATCTCGCCCAGGACGCGGGCACTCGTCTGCGTCAGCGCGCGACGCGAGAGCAACCGCGTGCCCAGGGCCGTGAGGTGGTTGACGCGGCCGGAGATGACGCTGGGCCCGCCGTTCGCGCGGTCGAGCTCGTGGAATGTCGCATCGATGACCTGACTCGCAGTCTGCTGACGGCCGACGGAGGCATCGTCGGTGCCGACGACGTCGAAGAACTCCGTCTTCGTCGATCCAGGACTCACCGCGAGCACGCGCAGCCCGGTTCCTCGCGCCTCGGCCCACAGCGCCTCGGTGAAGCTCAGCACGAACGCCTTGGTCGCGCCGTACACGGCCATGCCGGGTGTCGGCTGGTACGCCGCGGTGCTCGCGACCGTGACGAGCGCCCCGTGCCCTTCGAGCAGCTGCGGCATGAATGCACGCGACAGTTCGACGAGCGTCGCCACGTTCAGCTGGATCTCGCTCAGCATCCGCTCCGGATCGGCCTCATCGAACGCGCCGTGGGTGCCGAACCCCGCGTTGTTGACCAGCGAGGTGACGCGGATGCCGCGGCGGTCGAGCTCTTCGTGCAGGGCGCTGGCGGCACCGGTGACGCCGAGGTCGGCGGGAACGACCTCGACCCTCACGCGCGCGGCGGCCCGCAGTTCGGCGGCGAGCTTCTCGAGGCGGTCGACCCGACGGGCGACGAGCACCAGATCAGACCCGCGGGCGGCGAACCGTCGAGCGAACTCGACGCCGAGCCCTGAGCTCGCGCCGGTGATGAGTGCGGTTCCCCCGCGGAGGTCAAGCGTCATGGTGCAGTCCTTCGGTCGATTCAGCAATGTAGACAGTGACATCATTGTGTCGGCATCCACTCTTGTTGTCAATGACAACATCGAGATAGACTCGTCGGGTGCCCCCGCAGCCCTACCATCACGGCGATCTGCGCCGGACCCTTCTTGAGGCCGCTGCATCCAGCATCGAGAACGACGGTGTCGACGCGCTGTCGTTGCGTCAGCTGGCCCGCGAAGCCGGCGTCAGCCATGCCGCGCCGAGCCGGCACTTCCGCGACAAGCAGGCGCTGCTCGACGCGCTCGCCGAAGACGGCTTCCACCGTCTGGCGGCGGCACTCGAAGAGGCCACTCGCAATGATGAGACGAACCCGACCGCAGCTCGCAGCAGGTTCGACGACCTCGCCCGCGCGTATGTCGCCTTCGCGTTGGCCCAGCCCACTCTTCTCTCCTTGATGTTCGGGATGAAGCACGCTCCTGACGCTCGCGCGGAGCTCCTCGCCGCGGGCCAGGCGTCGATGGAACTCACCATTCGGGTGGTCGTCGCAGCCCAGGAGGTGGGAGCGATCGGGCCAGGGGATCCGCACCGGATCGCGCTCGCCGCGTTCTCGGCGTTCCACGGCATCGCCTCGCTCGCATCCGGGGGTCTGCTGGACGGGGTGCCGGTCGACGTGCTCGTCGACACCGCGGGCGATATCTTCTGGCGAGGTCTGCAACGGGGATGAATCGCCCCCTTGTCAACCGTCCTGCGCTCGCCGCGGATCGGACGCACGATGGACGCTCGATCACGACCCAAGGAGCGCACCATGTCGAACATCGACGCATTCGCGAACAGCCTGCCGCCGGAGATGCCGGGTATTCCCCCGGTCGACGACGTCACGGATGACTCGTTCCCGACCGATCAGCAGCCAGAGACGCAGGACGACGATCCGCTCGACGCCGAGCTGGGCGAGGACGGACAGGGCGATCTCGCTCCGGGCGACGAACCGGAGGGTACCAGCGACGACGAGCCGCGAGACCTCAGAGACGAAACCCGGTGACGGACAGCCCTTCGGCTCAGCCCGTCATCGTCATAGGCTGTTCCGGTGAGCGATGCACGGGATGACGGTCCGTTCTTTCACGGCACGAAGGCGGATCTCGGCCGCGGCGATCTGTTGACGGCCGGCTTCCGGTCGAACTACCGGCCCGAGATCGTGATGAACCACATCTACTTCACGGCTCTGCCCGATGGAGCGGGGCTCGCGGCCGAACTCGCACCCGGCGACCGTGAACCGCGAGTCTACCAGGTCGAGCCGACCGGCGAGTTCGAGAACGACCCGAACGTGACCGACAAGAAGTTCCCCGGAAATCCGACGCGGTCGTACCGCAGCAGCGCGCCGTTACGCGTCGTGCGCGAGGTCACGGACTGGACGCGGCTCACTCCCGACGCACTCGCCGCGTGGAGAGAGCGACTCGCCGCCCTGCACGCCGACGATCGCGCCGAGATCATCAACTGACGCCGGGCCGCCCCGACGTCATCAGCGCCGGACGGGGTCGCCGACCCCGTCGAGGAATCGTTCGAGCTCGCGCAGCGTCGGCGCGGCCTCCCAGTCACCGGGCACCAGGCAGGCCATCGCGCCGCACGCGTTCGCGCGCCGCAGCGTCGCATCGAGATCGAGGCCGTCGAGCAGCGCGCTCAGGTAGCCGGCGACGAACGCATCGCCCGCACCCACGGTGTCGACGACGTCGATCGTGGATCCTGGTGACACGACGACGGCCTCACCCGAGAACGCCGTCGCGCCGTCCGCGCCCTGCTTGAGCACGGTCGTCGCGCATCCGGCATCCCGCAACCTTGCAGCGGCATCTGCCGCTGACGACCCCGGGTACAGGATCGCGAACTCCTCGGCGCCGCCGAAGACGATGTCGGCCCGCTCGGCGAGCTCGCGCAGGAGGGGTCCGGCGACGTCGGCGCTCGCCAGGGACGAACGGTAGTTGATGTCGAAGCTCACGATCGCGCCGGCGGCTCGCGCGCGGTCGATCGCCGTGTGCAACGTCGCCAGCGCCGTGTCGGAGAGCAGGGGAGTGATGCCGGTGACGTGCAGCAGCGACGCCTCTTCGATCCACCCCTCCGGAAGATCATCCGGATGCAGTCGCGACCCCGCCGACCCCGCACGGTAATAGTGCACGGCGGTGGATGCGGCCGAGGGGCGCTCCTTCACCATCAGGCCGGTCGCGGCATCCGGATCGACGATCATTCGTACGTCGACGCCTTCGCCGCGGATCTCCCGTGCCACCCGTTCGCCGGGGGAGTCGTCTCCGACGCGGCCGAGCCACGACGTGGCGACGCCGAGGCGGGCGAGACCGATCGCGACGTTGCTCTCTGCACCACCGATGCCGAAGGCCAGGGAGTTCGCGTGACGCAGCGAGCCGATCTCGGTCGTGCGCACGAGCGCCATGGTCTCGCCGAGGGTGACGACGGACGCAGAGATCACTCCGCGCTCCGAGCGCAGACCTCGACGAACGCGGCGGCACGCTCGCGCAGAGCCTGCAGATCGCCGCCGTTGAAGGCATCGCCGAGCAGCGGGCCGCCGACGCTCACCGCGACCGCGCCGGAGCGAAGCCAGGCCTCGGCGCCGGCAAGGCCGACGCCTCCGGAAGGCACGGCGACGAGGTCGGGGAAGGGCCCGCGCAGATCCTTGAGATAAGAGGGTCCGACCTGTCCGGCCGGGAAGATTTTGACCGCAGACGCCCCGGCGGACCACGAGGCGAACAGTTCGGTCGGCGTCAGCCCGCCCGGCACGATCGGCACCCCGGCATCCTTCGCTTGCGTGACGAACGCGGTCGAAGTGATCGGCGTCACGATGTAATCGGCCCCGGCGTCGATCGCGCGCGCCAGGTCGTCCGAGTTCGTGACGGTACCGACGCCGAGATCGATCGCGTCGCCGAATCGTTCGAGCAGCCGGGGGAGATGCCCGAATGTGCCAGGCGTCGTGAGCGTGAGCTCGACGCTGCGGATGCCGGCGTCGACGAGCACATCGAGGACGGCGTCGTAGTCCGTCGCCCGCTGTGCGCGCGCCACGACGATCAGGCGGGAGGTGACCGTGCGATCGGGCAGCGCGACCCGACCGCGCTCACCAGTCATGCACGGTCCCGTCGAGCAGACGGTTCACCGGCAGGTAGGCCTTCGTGTACTCGTGTCCGGCCGCGGCTTCTTCGTCGAGCTCCACGCCGAGACCGGGCTGGTCACCGGGGTGCAGGAAGCCCTTGTCGAAGGTGAACGAGGTCTGGAACACCTCGAGCGTCTTCTCGTTGTGCGGCATGTACTCCTGGATGCCGAAGTTGTGGATCGCGAGATCGAGATGCAGCGCCGCGGCCATGCCGACCGGCGAGATGTCGGTCGGACCGTGGATGCCGGACTTGATGCCGTAGATCGCTGCGAAGTCGAGCAGCTTCTTCATCGCCGTGATGCCACCGGTGTGGGTGACAGCGGAGCGCACGTAGTCGATCAGGCGCTCGGTGATGAGGGTCTGGTAGTCGAAGACCGAGTTGAAGACCTCGCCGATCGCGAGGGGCGTCGTCGAGTGCTGGCGCACGAGGCGCAGGGCGGTCTGATCCTCGCCCGGGGTGCAGTCCTCGAGCCAGAACAGGTCGTACGGCTCGATGTCCTTCGCGAAGCGTGCGGCCTCGATCGGCGACATCCGGTGGTGTCCGTCGTGCAGGATGCGCAGGTCGGTGCCGAAGTCCTCGCGGATGCTGGCGAAGACCCCCGGCATGTGGGTCAGGTAATTGCGGGTGTCCCACGTCTCCTCGCTCGGGCGGTCGCCGGAGCGCTTCGCGGGCTCATAGTCGTAGCGCACGCCGGGGCCGGCGGCCGAGACACCGTAGATCTGGCCGAGGCCGGGAACACCGGTCTGCACGCGCACCGCGGTGAAGCCGAGCTCCTCGTAGCCGGTGATCGCGTTCTTCAGGGCCGCGTAGTCGGTTCCGGAGGCGTGCGCGTAGACGCGGACGCCCTCGCGGCTGGCCCCGCCCAGCAGCTGGTACAGCGGCATTCCGGCCTTCTTGGCCTTGATGTCCCACAGGGCCATGTCGACCGCGGCGATCGCCGCCATCGTGACCGGGCCGCGACGCCAGTACGGCCCGCGGTAGAGGTACTGCCAGGTGTCCTCGATCCGGTCCTCATCGCGGCCGATGAGCATCGAGGCGACATGGTCGGAGAGGTAGGAGGCGACGGCGAGCTCGCGACCGTTGAGTGTGGCGTCACCCCAGCCGACGGTCCCGTCGGAGGTCGTGATCTTGAGCGTGACGAAGTTGCGTCCTGGGCTGGTGATGTTGACGTCGACGAGCTCGATGGTCATGTCGTTTTCCTCGTGGTGTGGGGGTGCGGCCGTTCGGGCGGCCGCACCCCGGGTTCTCAGATGGGGCGGTGGGTCACATGGCGGCGCGCGGATCGGTGAGATCGCGCCCCGTCCACTCGGGAGCCCAGATGGCGGCCACAAGAGCGGATGCCGTGAAGACCCCCATCAGGACCATGACCGGGACGATGCTGCCCGTGGTCGCCGAGACCCATGCCGCGACGACGATCGGGCCGACGCCGGTGGCGATGATGGCCGCGATCTCGCGCACCATGGCGGTGAGCGTGTAGCGGTTGCGGGCGCCGAAGATCTCGGGGATCGAGATGTTCTCCATCGACGCGAGACCGAGGACCGAGATGTTGTGGATCAGCGCGTAGCCGACGAAGACCCAGACGAGCTCGGCGGTGTTGATCATGAGGAGCGTGGGCACGATCAGTACGAGAGACAGCGACGTCATGATGATGTACATCCGGCGACGGCCGAACTTGTCGCCGAGAAGGCCCATGAGCGGGATCGTGAGGAAGCCGATCAGCGACGAGACGATGACGACCTCGGGGCCGACCTCCTTCGACATCGCGAGGGTGATCGTGATGAACGAGATGAGGTACGTCTGCACCATGCCCGAGTTGCCGGCCTGGCCGAAGCGCAGGAAGAACGAGACGATGATCGCCTTGAGCGGCTTGCGTTCGAGCGACTCCAGCGTGCGGATGTCGTTGGTCTCGGTGGCGAGCTTGACGACCTCGTCGCGCGAGAGCGCCTTGCCGTCGACGACGTCGCTGCGCTCCTCGAAGACCGGGCTCTCCTTGAGGTTGAACCGCACCCACAGCGCGAAGAGCATGATGACGGCGCTGCCGATGAACGGGATGCGCCAGCCCCAGGCGATGACATCGCTCTCGAGCATGACGGCGAGCAGGATCGCCCAGATCGCCGAGGCGAACAGCGTGCCGCAGTTGGTGCCGAGGGCGACCAGCGAGGCGATGACGCCGCGGCGGTTGCTCGGCGCGTACTCCGACAGCATGACTCCGGCGCCCGAGATCTCGGCACCGGCGCCGAAGCCCTGAGCGAGACGCAGGATCACGAGGAGGATCGGAGCGAGGATGCCGACCTGCTCGTACGTGGGCAGGAAGCCGATCAGGGTGGTCGCCGCGCCCATGAGGAGGATCGTGTAGAAAAGCACCTTGCGGCGGCCGACGCGATCACCGATGCGAGCGAACACGAATGCGCCGATCGGGCGGGCGACGTAGCCGACGCCGTACGTGGCCATCGCGAGCACGACCGCCATGCCGGGGTCTTCACCCGCGAAGAACAGCTGGCTGAACACGAGGGCTGCAGCGAGCGAGTACAGCTGGAAGTCCATGAACTCCAGGGCGGTGCCGAGCCAGCCGGAGACGGCGGCGCGAACGAGGTCGCCCATCGAGCGCTTGGCGGTGGGCGGCGCCGCGGGGGCCTCCACACCGGGGACGAAGGAACTGCTCATCGGAATACTCCTTTGTAGTGATGTGCGCGGGGGGGGCGCGGGGCAGCGAGGTGTCGCTAGAGGGAAAGCAGGACCTTGGCCGAAGCGGACGAGTCGCGAGCGAGCTCGAACGCCTGGACGGCGTCGGATGCCGGGAGAACGTGGGAGATGACGGAGTCGAGGGCGTCGGACTCGGCCAGCAGCGCGACCGCGTCGTCGATCTCGGTGGAGAAGCGGAACGCGCCGCGGATGGTCAGCTCCTTCGCGAGCATCGGAGCGAGATTCACTCCGATGTCGGTGTTGGGGAGCATCCCGACCTGCACGATGGTTCCGGCCCGGCGCGCAGCGCGCACGGCCTGCGTGAGGGCGACCCCGACGCCGGAGCACTCGAAGACGATGTCGTATGACTCGTTCTCGATCGTGTCGCGGCCGACGAGCGACAGTTCGGTCGCGCCGAGGGACTGCGCACGCTCGAGCGGTTCGGCGCGCACGTCGCTCGCGCCGACGACGGCGGCCCCGGCGTTGACTGCCGCAGCCACGACGAGCAGACCGATCGGGCCGGCGCCGATCACGAGCACGCGACGGCCGGCGACGTCACCGGCGAGGTTGACGGCGTGGATCGCGACGGCCAGCGGCTCGGCCAGGGCCGCGCGCTCGAGGGGCAGCGAGGCGGGGAGCACGCGGACCATGTGGTCCTCGACGATCAGCAGCTCGGATGCTCCGCCCTGACGGTGCGGGTTCGCCGCCGCGCTGCCGAAGTAGTCGCCACCGGGGCGCAGGTGCGGGCGATCTTCGAGGCCCGGCACGACGGGGCCGTAGCGCGCGGGGTGCACGGTGACGGGCGTACCCGGGGCCAGGCGGCCGGACGGGTCGAGGTCGACGACACCGGAGAGTTCGTGGCCGGGGGTCAGCGGCTCGCGGATCGTGTACTCGCCGTTGGCGCCGTGGAAGTAGTAGTGCAGGTCTGACCCGCAGATGCCCACGTAGTGCACGCGGAGGCGGACCTCTCCGTCGCCGGGGGTCGGAGCATCGCGATCCTCCCAGCGGATGTCTTCCTTGCCGTGGATGGCGAGTGCCTTCATGGCTGCATCTCCTTCGTGGTGGTTCGGGATGCCGAGACGGCATCGGCGATCGCGTGATCGACGCCCCGCCTCTGGATGGTGTCGATCAGCTCGCCGACGCGGGCGATGAAGGCATCCTGTGCCCCGAGATCCTCGCCGAACAGGTGGAGTTCGCCGATGACGCGCTGCGCCAGCTCGCGGCCGTTGCGCGCCGACGCTGCGTATCCGGCGAGACGCTCCCGTGCGCCATCGGTCATCGCCGCGGCGTGCGGGCCGGGGTCGAAGCCCGGAAGTGGAGCGATGCAGGAGAGGTACCCGGCGACGGTCAGGGCGATCAGGTGCGGCATCTCGCCGCCGCGGAGGCTGAGAAGTGCCGGCTCCGGGATGCGCTGGCGGAGCTTGACCGAGCCGTCGGTGCCGACCTGGCTGGTGCGGTGACCGAGGGCGCTGTTGGCCCAGCGCTCGAACAGCTCGCTCTCGTACGCGCGGATGTCGACACCGGTGGGCACGGCGATGGACGGTTCGTACTCGTCACGCAGAACCGCGCGGGCGGCGCTCTCGATGCCGTCGAGCCCGATCGCCTCGGGGATCGTGCCGACTCCGCTCAGGGCGCCGAGGTAGGCGATGAGGGAGTGCGTGCCGTTGAGCAGCCGCACCTTCATCTGCTCATAGCGTCCGACCTCGTCGGTGAAGACCGCGCCGCCCGCTTCCCAGGCGGGGCGACCGCCGGCGAAACGATCTTCGATCGCCCACATGGTGAACGGCTCGGCGGGCACTGGAACCTCGTCGCGGGCGCCGAGCAGGGCGCTGACGCGCACGCGCAGTTCGGCGGTCGTCGACGGCACGATGCGGTCGACCATGCTCGACGGGAACGAGACGGCGCGATCGAGGAACGCGAGGGCGTCGAGGCCCTCGGATCCGGGGAGCTCGTGGAGGAACTCGCGGACGAGTCCTTCGGTGTGGGCACCGTTGGCAGCGAGGTTGTCGCAGCTGAGGATCGAGATCGGCGCGCCGCCGGCGGCCGCGCGGGCCTGGAGTCCGCGGGCGAGCTGCCCGATCGTCGAGCGCGCGGCACCGCCGCGCAGGTCGGCGCGCACCGTGTCGTCGTCGAGGTCCAGGTGCTGCGTGGCAGGGGAGTAGCTGTAGCCGTTCTCGGTGACGGTGAGGGTCACGATGCGGATGCGGGGGTCGGCGATCTGGGCGACGACGCGCTCGGGCTGCTCAGCGCCCACGAAGGCGTCAGTGTGCACGCCGGGGATGGTGAGGGATGTGCTGCCGGGAGCGATCGTCGCGACCGAGTAGAGGAAGTCCTGGGCGTGCAGGGCGTCGACGATCGAGCGGGAGCGCGAGGCGACGCCGATGATGCCCCAGTCGCCGCCGGCGGACTGCAGGGCGGCGGCCGTGTAGACCGCCTGGTGCGCACGGTGGAAGCTCCCGAGCCCGAGGTGCAGGATGCCGGCCTCGGCGGGGGCGACCAGCGGAGCGACTGTCGTGGAGGCGGAGCGGTGCAGAGACTGCGCTTCGTTGCTCACGCGGCAGCTCCTTCGCTGTGGGCCGGGTACCACTCAGGGTGATCGGCGATGATCGTCATGCAAACAAGTGTGTATCAGTTGTACAAACATTGTCAACCCGTTTTACATCGAGGGGAAGGATCGTAGGATTGCTGCGAGGGTGGGAGGTGCACATGGCAGCGACGCTGACAGACGTGGCGCGGCGTGCAGGTGTGTCGATCGCGACCGCTTCCCGGGCCTTCGGAGAACCGGATCGTCTCGCGCCGAACACTCTCGGGCGCGTGCTCGAGGCCGCAGGGGAGCTCGGCTACGCCACGCCGCAATCCGCCACCGTCACCCGCACGTTCGGAGTCGTCGTGCCGGACGTCGCGAACCCGGTGTATGCGACTCTCCTCAAGGCGATTCAGGGGCAGGCCTGGCATGGCCGTCACCGCATCGTGCTGTTCGACGCCGATGAAGATCTTCGCCGAGAGCGCGAGCAGATCGAGCAGGCACGCAAGCTAGACGGGATGCTGCTGTGCTCCCCGCGCCTCCCGGACGACGAGCTCCTCGAACTGGTCGGTGACACTCCCTATGTGGTGATCAACCGTCAGATCGACGGTGCGCCGTGCGTGCTGATGGACACCGAGCACGGCCCCGGCCAGGCGATCGAACACCTCGCAGCCCTCGGGCACACCCACATCGCGTACGCCGCAGGGCCCCGCGGTTCGTGGGCCGATGTGCGGCGGGCAGACACGATTGCCCGGGCCTGTGAGCGTCACGGCATCCGTCTCACGCAGCTGAGCCACCACGCCGCATCCATCCAGGGCGGGCGCGCTGCCGCTGCTCCGGCCGTGGCGAGCGGCGCCACGGCCGTCGTCGCCTACAACGACCTCGTCGCGCTCGGACTCGAGGCCGGGATGCTGGAACTCGGGCGACGCTGCCCCGCCGACGTCAGCATCGTCGGCATCGACGACATCGATCTCGCCGGCGCGGTGACCCCAGCGCTCACGACCGTCCGGATGCCGATCGAGCGCAGCGGCGCACTCGGGGTCGATCTGCTCCTTCAGGCGATGTCGGGCGCTGTCATCGGCGACATCGCGACGCTGGGTTCGCAACTGATCGTTCGCGCTTCGACCGCGGCACCGGCGGTCTGACCTCGGTCATTCCCCCGAGTTCTTCTTGAACTGACGCTCCCAGTCGCGCAGCTCCGACCGGCCGATCAACGAGTCGAGCGAGACCTGGAACAGCAGTCCCTTGCGGGCGTTCACCTGCTTGATGTTGTCGACGATCTGCGTCGAGACGGCGGAGAGGGCCTCGCGGACCTCGCCGACCCGCTCGTCGGGGTCATCCCACAGGTCAGGGCGCGTCAAAAGGTCGAGCAGGTAGTCGCGGTCGAGCGCGGCGACGAGCCTGGCGAGTTTGTCGGAGTACTCCGCCTCGGCGATGGTGGTCTGATCCTCGCCCGCCTTGGCGTCGAGTCGAGCGAAGAGCTGCTCGACGTGCGAGGCGAGGGCGTCGATGCCCGCTGCGGTCTCGGTGGCGACCGGGTTGCCGGGAAGAGCCGCGTAGTCGGCGCGCAATTCGCGCAGGCGGTTCATCCGAAGACGGATGCCGGCCGGCACCGGGTCTGTCGAGACGGCGGGCTTGCGACGGCGGCGAGCGATCAGCGCGATCGCGGTGCCGGCGGCGGCGACGAGCACGACTCCGCCGATCACCACCGGCAGCAACAGGTCGACGCCTCCGCCTCCGCCGCCACCGGGTGAGGTCGGTGTCTCGGCCGAGATCTCCTGCACGGTTTCGACGAGCGCCGCCTGGGTGCTTGCGGCCGACGTCTGATTCTCGTTGGCGATCCGCAGCGCGTCGACCCCGTCGATCGCGACGGAATCTGCCATCAGATCGTCACCGATCGCCAGGATCACCGTCTGCTGATCTGCAGCCTTCGTGAGCTGATCGAGGATGTAGGTGTCGTATTGCTGGTTCTCGATCGCGGCAGCCGCTGGCAGCACCACGACGGCTATCGAGCCGTCGCCCGGGATCACCTCCGTCAGCGCGGACTGCAGATCGGAAGCCCCCGAAACGGCAGGATCGACGTACACGTCACCGGCCTGGATTCCGGCGATGGCGTCGTCGACCCATCCCGACGAAGGCGTGGCGATGAACATTGCCATCTCAGAAGTTGTTGATCACGGAGGCGAACACGAGGTCGATCCGCGCGGCATCCGACGCATCGAAGAGCTGTCCGCCCGTGGCATCCGCGATCCGCTGCAGCGCGGTGGGGTCCGCGCCCTCGCCGTACACGATCGTGAAGATGCGCACCGGAGCGTCGTCGCCGCCCTCCTTCGTGCTCTTGCCGATCTTCGCGATCAGCGAATCGAGTGAGATCGAGGAATCGGTGTCCTCACCATCCGAGAGCACCACGATCGCGTTGATGCGCCCCGGCTCCGCGCGCTCGCGCATGTCCTCATACGCCAGGAGCACCGAATCGTAGAGGGGTGTGCCGTTGCGCTGCGCATAGTGCAGGTCCTCGAGGGACGAGTCGAGCTTCTCGCCGTCGGAGCCGAGCGCCGAGACGTCGCGCAGCACCTGGATGCCGTCGCCCTCGTCGGAGGTGATGCCCGTGGTGAACGCCCACACGCCGATCTCATCGGTGGGGCGGAAGTGGTCGAGGGTCTTCTGCGCACCCTGGATCGCGCCATCCAGACGGGAGCGGCCGTCGCCGATCGGGTCATCCATCGACCCCGAGATGTCGATCAGTTCCAGCACAGACGAAGGCTTGCGCACCTGGGTCCACTGATCGATCGCCGACGAGATCACGTCGACATCCGGCTTCGGCAGCGTCACTGCGGGCTGCGCGGGGTCGATGCCGTACTCGGCGGTGAACAGGTCACCGAGCGGAACCGACTCGTCGAGCGGGCGGAAGCCGTACTCCGGCAGCACCTTCTGCGCCGCCGCGGTCTGCACGAACGCGGCGAAGGCCTCGCCCGCCGTGCGCTGCTCGGCCGTCACCCAGTCCGCGCCGAGCACCGTGATCGGGTTGTCCGACCACAACGAACCGCCCGCCGGGTACACCGCGACCAGCTTCGTCTTCGGCGGCGTGAGCGTCTCGCCCGGCTGCACCGTGTGCGAGTCGGGGTTTCCGGTGTTGTAGTTGATCAGCGACGTCTCCTCCAGGGCGACGGCCGACACGTACGCAGACCCGTTCGCGCCGTTCTGCGTCTCGTCGTACAGCGTCGTGAGCACGTTGCCGGTGGTGTCTCCGTAGTGGATCACGCACTCCTCGAACACGCGGGAGAAGTCGGCGGAGGCATCGACGTCGGCAGCGGTGAGTCCCTCGGCCTTGCCCGATGCCTCATAGGACTGCATCAAGATCGTCGAGAGCCCGGTGGTGGAGGTGTTGGGGTTGGTCTTCGAGATCTTGAAGGCGCCCCAGATGTCCTTGCCCACCGCGCCCCAGCCGGCGGGATCCTGGCACAGGCGGGAGAGGTCGGTGATGCTGATCGGCTTGCCGGGCCAGCCCAGCGCCTCGGCCATCGGCTCCGGCATCCCGAAGACGATCGGGGTGCGGGTGAACGACTTCGGGTCTCCCACGAGGTTCTGGGATGCCGCGGCGGCGACGCGATCGGTCCAGACGGTGGATGCCGGAGACCACAGCGTGGGCCACAGCGTCTGGTCGTCGCTCGGCCAGTCCTCGCCGGAGGTCAGGAAGCGCGTGGCGTTGCCGGACGACACGTTGGTCGGGCGCACCGTCGCGCAGGTGTCGAGGCCCTTGTGCTCCGGCGAGTCCTTGAAGGCCTTCGCCAGCTCGTCGAGCATGTTGACCTTCTCCGAGGAGGTCGCGACGGTGATGTGTGTGCATCCGTCGTCGGGGAAGCCCTGGCCGCCCTCGGTGACGCCGGGGTCATCGCCACCGGTGCAGGCGGCGAGCGAGAGAGCGACCACGGTCGCCAGGGCGATCACCCCGGACATCCGCCGGGCGATGGACGGTCGAGCGGAGCGAGGCGCGGTCATGGGCCTAGGGTACCCAGGTATCGAGCTGTGAGCTCACGATCGTGAGGGGACTGCGATCTACCCGAGGTCGAGCCCGGCGACGACGCGGATTTGACCCTGCACCATGGTTCAGGGTCGACGATGGCGACATGACCCAATCCAGCACCATCACACGCCCCCTGACCGCCGACTTCGACCGACCGCGCTGGGGCCGCGCCGGAGCGATCTACGACCTCATCGTGACCGTCGGATTCGCCACACCCTTCACGGCCTCGCTCCTCTTCGACGCCACACGCTGGATCCATGATGCGTTCGACCTCCCGGGCGCTCAGCTCCCGGCCTTCGACGCCGCTGGGCTCATGTTCGTGAGCATGTTCGGCACGGCCGTGACGATGTGGGCTCTGGCTCGAGTGCTCCGCCCTGAGCCGCGGTTCATCGCGATCGACACCGCCGGCAGGGCGGCATTCTCGCTGTGGATGATCTGGGCGCTGTTGAATGGGCAGAGCACGACCGTCGTCGTGTTCCTGATCGGGGAGGTCCTGTGGCTGGTTCTGCAGCTGAGCGGATTGCTGCGCCTGCGCCGGCGCTGAGCATCGGACGCCTCGCCGGCTCCGCCGGCGTGGCGGTGAGCACCGTCCGCTTCTACGAGCGGCAGGGGCTCGTCGAGCCCGACGAACGATCCGCCGCGGGCTACCGCTCGTACACGGCCGACGCGGTGCAGCGCGTGCGGTTCATCCGCCGTGCCCAGCGCCTCGGGTTCACCCTGCGCGAGGTGGGTGATGTGCTCCGCCTCTCCGATAGCCCTGAGCTCATCACCTTCGGCGACGTCGGCGACCAGGTCGCCGAGAAGCTCGTCGAACTCGATCAGAAGATCGTCGACCTGCAGCGCGTGCGAGACGCTCTTGCCCTGCTGATCGAGACCGGGCCCACGCACCCGCGATGCCCGGTGATCGCGGCGATCACCTGAGGTCAGACCGAGGACGCCCGCATGAACTCCTCGGCCGCGCGCACCTGCTCGGTACTGGGGCGGATGCCGGTGTACAGCACGAACTGCTCGAGCGCCTGCAGGGTGGCGACCTCGGCGCCGCTGATCACCGTCTTCCCCGCTGCGCGCCCCGCGATGACCAGCGGGGTCTCGGCCGGCAGTGCGACCACGTCGAACACCACGGATGCGGCGGCGATCGCCTCTTCGGTGAACGACAGGGCGTGCTCGTCCGGGCCGCCGGCCATGCCGATGGGGGTGATGTTCACCACGATGTCGGCGGTGGAGTCGCCGGCATCCGGCATCCATCCGAAGCCGTACAGATCTGCCAGCGCGCGCCCAGCGCCCTCGTTCCGCGCGATGATCGTCACGTTCGTGAAGCCCGCGTCGCGGAACGCGGCGGCGGTCGCCTTCGCCATGCCGCCGGAACCGCGAAGCAGCACCGATGCTGTGGAGTCGAGTCGGTTTCGTTCGATCAGCTGCGCGATCGCCGAGTAGTCGGTGTTGTAGGCCGTGAGTACGCCGTCGTCGTTCACGATCGTGTTCACGGACTCGATCGCCGTCGCGGAGGGATCCATCCGGTCGACGAGGGCGATCACGTCTTCCTTGTACGGCATCGAGACGGCGCAGCCCCGGATGCCGAGACCCCGCACACCGGCGATGGCCTGACCGAGGTCGGTGGGCGCGAAGGCCTTGTAGATCCAGTTGAGGTCGAGCGCTTCGTAGAGGAAGTTATGGAAGCGCGTCCCGTTGTTGCTCGGCCGAGCTGACAGCGAGATGCACAGCGTCATGTCCTTGTTCAGCATCGGCATCTCCCCAGATTACCGATCTGAGGCACCGCGAGTCGCCCCGTCCAGAGACGTCACAGGAGGATACGGACATGATGGTGGTGCATGCGAAACGACGAAAAGACCACGATGCGGCGAACAGGCCAGGCCGCTCGTCGTCGCACCGCGCGCAGGCTGGTCGGGGTCAACGTCGTCATCGCCGTCATCATCGCCTGCGGATGGATCCCCGGGCCGATCGGCACGGCGGTGTCGGTCATCCTGCCGCTGCTCGGCGTGGTCTCGATCGCCGTCGCACTCGCCGTCTTCGTCATCTTTCGTCGCGCGGCCATTCCTGCTTCGGCAGCGGTGATCCTCTGGCTCGTCGCGATAGCGCCCGCTCTTCCGGCCCTCCCTGGGGCACCGACGGCGACCCCCCTGACGATCGCGAGTCAGAACGTGCGCGCGCAGTCCGGCGGCGGCGAGGGATCGGCGACGGACATCCTGTCCCACCACCCGGATCTCATCACGCTCACCGAGCTGGACGACTCCAGCCGGGAAGCGGCGAATCGCGTCTTCGCGGCGAAGTATCCCTACTCCTATGGCGTCGGCACTGTCGGCATCTGGAGCATGAACCCCCTGGTGGCGGAGGAGCCGCTGGACCTCGGGCTCGGATGGAAGCGCGCGCTTCACGTGACGGTGCAGACCCCTGGCGGGGACACGAGCGTGTACCTCATCCATGCCGCGTCGCTGCGGCCGGGAGCGCAGACGGCCCGGGATGACATGCTCGCCGCACTGGCCGCGACCGTGCGCGACGATCCGTCTCCCCAGGTCATCGCTCTGGGAGACTTCAACGCGGCGACCACTGATCCCGCGCTCCGGTTCCTGGGCGCCGAACTGGATCTCGTGCGACCGAACATCGGGACCACCGGCTTCAGCTGGCCGGCTGCGCTTCCGCTCGTCAAGATCGACCACGTGTTCCAGCGCGGCTTCGACGTCGGGTCGGCCACGACGATGCGCGCCGGCGAAAGCGACCATCTCGCCACGCTCACGACGCTGTCGCGACGGTGACCACCGCGGTCTCGGGGGCATCGGGCGCCGGGTGAATCACCCGTGCTGTGCGTCCGTCATCCCCGAAACCTGCGGTCGTGCTGACCATGTCCCTGGGGGTTGGCGATCGCTGCGCGTTGTCAACCCCCGAGGACCTGATCATCCTTCGCACCTATGGTGAAGGCGCATGCACGAGGGGACTCGATCGTCTCCGTCGTTCCCCAGATGGCGGGTGGCCTTCCCCAGATGGCCGACGATCCGTGCATGCGATCGGGCCCACTCGAGTAGTTCAATCCCCAATGGACTATTCGAGGGGGCCGCTCCAGTTCATCCTCCCACGAATTTTCGATTTTGTCCCCCATATGGGGGACAAATCTCCAGAACGTGCGATATGCTGATTCTGACGCACCCTCCGGTCGTCTTCGGCCCTCATCGCTCCCCCCGCGGTGAGGGCCACACAATTTTCCGGGCGAGAAACGCCCGATCCTCCACGCGGCTCCGCGCCGGAGCCACACCGCTCTTGCAACATTTGGATCACCTTCTGGCAGCGGCTATTGCCCTCGGCCCTCGCTCCACTACCGTTAGCGATGTCGGGGCATACCTGCGTCGGCTTCTTCATCAGCAGAACAGGCAGTACATGAGCACCCAAGGCACGGTCAAGTGGTTCAACTCGGAGAAGGGCTTCGGCTTCATCTCCCCCGACGACGGCGGCGCTGACGTTTTCGCGCACTACTCCGCCATCGAATCATCCGGCTACCGGTCTCTCGATGAGAACCAGCGAGTCGAGTTCGATGTCGCGCAGGGCCCCAAGGGCCTGCAGGCAGAGAACATCCGCCCCCTCTAAGGGCGGGCAATACAGAACTCCCTGACCGGAGACGCTTGCGTCTTCCGGCAGGGAGTTCTGTGCTTTTCGGGGATCAGTGGTGTGTCACGGCCTCGAACAGGTGATCGGGATCAGGTCAACAGCAGCGCGCGAAGCTCCTCGACGGTGGCCGCGCGGAACGCCGCCTCATCGCCCTCGTGCAGATCGCTGAACCCCCACTCGACGAAGATCACCGGCACGCCGTTCGCATTGCCGCCCTCGGCGTCGTGGTGCCGATCGCCGATCAACACGGGCCGCGAGGTGTCTGCCCCGCGCTCGCGAAGCCGGCGCAGCGCCTCGGCGACGATATCGGTCTTCGACGCGAGCGTCGCCTCGTCGGGTGTCGAGCCGACGGTCGCCAGGAACGCCGGCCGCAACCCGAAGTGGTCGACCAGCGCATCGACCTGCAGTTCGGGCTTCGAGCTCGCCGTCGCCTGCGGCACGCCCGCCGCGAGCAGGTCGTGGATGAGATCGGTCACGCCAGGGTAGGTGGCGACGTCAGTCGTGTAGCCGTCGGCCTTGCCGAGCGTGCGGTAGAACTTGACACCCTCGGCCGCCTCGGCCGGCGTCATTCCCACCTGGTCCTGGAAGGACTGGAACATCGGCGGACCGATCCAGTGCACGAGATCCTCCCGCGTCGGTGCCGGGTGGCCGAAGTGGGTGAGGGCGATATTCAGCCGACGGAGGATGCCGACGGAGGCGTCGACGATCGTGCCGTCGACATCCCACAGCACGCAGGAATAGGGGGAGTGAGGCATGGATCCAGCCTATGGCGGCGAGGCAGAGCCTCAGAACAGCCGGGGTACTCCGGACTCGATGCCCTTCATGTCGTCATAGTCGAGGACCAGGCAGCGGATGCCGCGGTCCTCGGCGAGCACGCGCGCCTGCGGCTTGATCTCCTGCGCGGCGAACACGCCCTGCACGGGAGAGAGGTGAGGGTCACGCCCGAGCAGTTCGAGGTAACGCGTGAGCTGTTCGACCCCGTCGATGTCGCCGCGGCGCTTCACCTCAACGGCGATCGCCATGCCGTCGGCATCCCGCACCATGAGATCGACCGGACCGATCGCCGTCGGGAACTCGCGGCGCACCAGCGTCGCGCCCTCGCTGATGAGGTCGACCTGTTCGGCGAGGAGCCGCTGCAGGTCGGCTTCGACGCCGTCCTTCTGCAGGCCGGGGTCGATGCCCAGTTCGTGCGAGGAGTCATGGATGACCTCGTAGATCTGCACGCGCAGCGCGTCGCCGGTCTTCTTGTGGGTGACGCGCCACACCTCGGTCACTCCGGCGATGGCCTCTTCCTCACCTGGTTCCTCGGTCGAGAGGGAGCAGGGCGGGCTCATCCAGTTCAGCGGCTTGTAGCTGCCGCCGTCGGAGTGCACGAGCAGACTCCCGTCGCCCTTGTGCACGAGCAGGCGCGTGGCGAGCGGCAGATGGGCGTTGAGTCGACCTGTGTAGTCGACGGAGCAGCGGGCGATGACAAGACGCACCCGTCGAGCCTAACCGTCTCAGCCGCCGAGCTTCGCCAGTGCATCGAAGATGCCGAGTTCGCTCGCCGCCGTGCGCGCGACGAGGAAGCCGATGATCCCGATGATCCAGGCCGTGTTCTCGGCGCCGGTGCGTTCCATCCAGGCGGCGAATCGCTGCAGCGGGCGGGCCACGAGGGGAGCGGCGACGATCCGCAGCACGAGCAGTACGAGCGCGGGCAGGATCATCAGCAGGCAGTAGCCGGCCAGAGCCAGGATCCGCACGCTCACCTCGACGCCGGCGTCGGCGAGCATCGTCATCGCCAGGATGTAGGGGAGCATCGTCGCGACCTCGACGACGCCCGCAGCGATCGCGACGCCCATCACCATTCCCCGCGACGTCTTCGGATCGAGCATCCGATCCCGCCACCGAACGATCCGACCGGGGCGGGGAGGGGTATCCGTGGCTGCCGACGCGGAACGCGCGGAGGTCGGGGACTCGGCGGATGCCTCCACGAGTCCGTGCTGTGCCATGGGCGCAGCATCCACCCGCTCCTTCGGCTTCGACGAAGGCACCGCGAACGCGGCGATCACCAGACCGACGCCGACGACGAGCCGGCAGATGAGACCGGTGGGGGAGCTGAGGAACTCGTTCGCGACATCGACGACGTTCACGAGTCCCCAGAGGAACAGCAAGCCGATGACGAGATAGAACCCGGCGATCGTCGCCAGGTAGAGCACGATCCGCCCTCCTCGGACCCGCCCGGGGCTCAGCAGGAGGAAGACGGGGATCAGCAGCGTGCCCACGCTCAGTCCGTCGAGCAGCGCGAGCACGACGAGGGAGAGGGCGAGCGGCGCCCCGGCGAAGAGTTCCATTCCTCCACTGTGTGGCGCAGCGCTCCGAACCGGATCGGGCGAAGGTCGCGATCCCGCTCTCATCCCTTCGTCGGATGCAGCGGTGGGATCCGCGTGGTTGCATGAAGACATGGACGACCACACGGCTGCACGTCTGGGCGCGTGGTGCCGACGGCACGGCGACGGCCTCACCGCCACCGGCATCGCGGTGTTCTGCGTTCTTGCCGCGGCGTTCGGATTCGACGGCGTGTGGGACGTGTTCTCGGTGATGCCGGAAAACGTGTCTTCGTGGTGGACGCTGGCGACGGCCCTTCCCGGCACGGCGCTGATCCTGGTGAAGCGGCGGGCGCCGATGCTCACACTGCTCGCCGCATCCGCCCTGTTCCTCATCGACGTGATGACGGTCGGCGGGCTCGGCCCGCTGGTCGTGCTGCTCGACGTGCTCTGGACGGCAGTGTTCCTCGCGACTCCCCGCGCCCGGAGCATGCTGCTGATCGCGCTCGCCGTCTCCGTGGTGCTGACCTTCGCCGCCGCGCTTCTCTTCACGGTCGCGACGCCGGCCATCGCCTTCCTGCTGGCGGTGCAGATGGGTGCGTTGCTCGGAACCGACTATTGGTGGGCGGTCGCGGTGTCGCAGGCGAATGAACTCACCGAGCTGCACCGACAGCGTGCGGAGGATGCGGTGCTCGCCGCCGATCGCGACCGCGCCGAAGCCGTGCGACGCGAACGCGAGCAGATGGCTCGCGAGCTGCACGACGCCGTCGCCGGGCACGTGATGGCGATGGCGATCCGTTCGGAGGCGGCGCTCTCGACTCCACCGGACGAAGCCGCCGATCGGTCTGCTCTCCGTGCGGTCCGCGATGCCGGGCTCGCCGCCCACGCCGAGCTCCGCTCGATGATCGCCGTGCTCCGGCAGGGCGGTGACGAGCTGCGACCCATGCTGCGGCTCGACGACCTCGAGGGAATCGTCGAAGCGTCTCGGCGTGCCGGCTTGAGCATCCGGCTCGCGCGTGAGGGCGACGGAGCGGTCGGGGCCGCGGCCGAACAGGCGATCGTCCGCGTCGTGCGGGAGGCCTTGGCGAACTGCGTGCGACATGCGTCGGGCGCAGACGTGGAGGTGCGGGTGGTCGCGAACGGCGGAGAAACCATGCGGGTCGAGGTGGCATCGCGAGGAGGGGCGCCGGTGTCGCAGCACGACTACTCGGGCAGCGGCTGGGGTCTGAGCCTGCTCACCGAGCGGGTCCGGGCGCTCGGAGGAACGTTCAGTGCCGGACCCACGGACAGCGGCTGGTCGGTGCGCGCCGTGCTCCCCATCGAGGTGAGGGCATGACATCCGCCGCATCGCCGCGCGTGCTTCTCGCCGACGACCACGGCGCCATCCGGGAGGCGTTGCGCATCATGCTCGAAGCGCACGGACTGACCGTGGTCGGCGAAGCGGCCGACGGCGATGTCGCCGTGCGCAATGCCGCCGCGCTGCGCCCGGACGTCGTGCTGATGGACCTGCGGATGCCGGGGCGCGATGGTGTCTCTGCAACCAGGGAGATCGTCGAGCGCGGCCTCGGCGAGGTGCTCGTGCTCACCAGCTTCGATGAGGACGAGCTCGTGTTCGGCGCGATCCGGGCCGGCGCCGCGGGATTCCTGCTCAAGACGGCGGATGCCCAGACCCTCGTTCAGGCGGTGCGGACCGTCGCCGCAGGTGAGGGAGTGCTCGACTCGCGGGTGACCCGGCGTGCGCTCGCCGCCATATCGAACCCGCCCTCCGCGACCGACGTCGACGCGACGGGCGAAGGCGTGACCCGCGCCGACCTCACGGCCAGGGAGCAGGAGGTTCTCGACGGGATCCTGCGGGGCTGGTCGAACGCCCAGCTCTCGCATCGCCTGGGCATCTCGGTGCCGACGGTCAAGACGCACGTGTCGAACGTGCTCGCCAAGCTCGGTGCCAGGAGTCGCTCGCATGCGGCGGCCCTGGCTCGTCAGCGCGATCGCTGACGAGCGTCCCGCCGATCAGTTCGCTGAGGTCTTCTCGTCGTCGCGGAGCGGGCGTGCGGCTCCGGAGAACAATCCGGATGCCACGACGAGCGCGACCAGGATGAACAGGGTGTTCAGCAGGCCGATGTGCTCGCTGATCACGCCGAGCACCGGAGGGCCGCCGAGGAAGGCGACATAGCCGATGGTCGCGGCCGCGCTCACCCGCGCGGCCGCCTTCGCCGGGTCATCCGCTGCCGCCGACATGCCGAGGGGGAAGCCGAGCGAGGCCCCGACACCCCAGAGCGCTGCGCCGACGAGGACGATCGGCAGGGAGGAGCCGAGGATGAACAGCAGGATGCCGGACGCCGCTGCCACCGCGAGCACGCGCAGCACAGCGACGCGGCCGAAGCGATCGACGAGCGGTCCGCCGAACAGGCGCAGCACCGTCATACCGACCGAGAACACCGCCAGCGCGATCGCGCCGGTGCCCTCGTCGAAGCCGTGGCCCTGTTCGGCGCCGAGCGCGATCCAGTCGTTGGCACCGCCCTCGGCGAACGACATGCCGAGCATGACCATGCCGAGCAGGTAGGTGCGCGGCTCGCGCCACGCCTCGAGAGCGACGTGCATCCGCTGGCGCCACGCCGGCTTTTCGTGACCCTCGGGATCGAGAGCGGCTTCGCGCGCCGGGACCTGGAAGAAGCAGACGACGGCAATGACGGCGATGGCCGCAGCCATGATCGACGCGTGGGTCGCGACATCGACGCCCGATCCGGCGGCGAGAGCGCCAGCCCCGGCGCCGAGAACCGTGCCGAAGCTGAAGAAGGCGTGGAACACCGGCAGGATCGTCTTGCCCATCTGCTGCTCGATCGCCGTGGCCTCGACGTTCATCATCACGTCGACGCAGCCGTTGCCGAATCCGAACAGTGCCATGCCGAGGAGGACGATGGGGACCGAGGTGAAGACCGTCGCGCCCAGGCCGATGAGGGCGATGCCCGCGGCGAAGGTGAGCATCGCCATGAGCATTCCGCGCCGCGCGCCGGTGCGCGCCATCACGGCGGGGCTCGTCGAGATGCCGATGATCGACGCGATGCCCATGCCGAGGAGGATCATGCCGACCTGCGCGTTGTCGAGCCCGAGATCCATCTTGATGCTGGGTACCCGCGACGCCCACGTCGCGATCGACAGTCCGCTGGCGAGGAAGATGGCGAAGATGGCGGCGCGCCAGCGCACGAACTGCGAACGAGTGAGAACGGTATCCATCCCGGAAGCTTATCGAATCGATTCGACCTCAGCGAAACCGGGGGTATCCTCGGAGTATGAGCAGCTTGGAGAGCCCGCGCCGCGCAACGATCGCCGATGTCGCGCGTAAAGCGGGAGTGGCGACTTCGACGGCATCGGTCGTCTTCAGCGGCAAGGCCAAGGTCGCCCCATCCACGAAGGAGCGCGTGCTCGCCGCTGCCGCGGAACTCGGCTATGCCGGCCCCGATCCCCGCGCGGCCTCACTGCGGCGCGGGCGCAGCGGAATCGTCGGCGTCGTCCTCGAGGGGCACCTGCGCACGGCCTTTCTCGATCCGGTCACCACGGCGATGATGGACGGCCTCACCGACGGCCTCGCCGAACTCAGCGCGGGCATCCTGCTGATGCGCGACGAGCCGGGTGAGGGCGGCAGCTCGGCGCTGTCGAGCGCCCCCGTCGACGCCGTCGTGCTGATCGGATGCTCCGGCCGCACTCGGGATTCGCTGGAGGTCGTCCGCAGCCGTGGGTTGCCGGTGGTCGTCATCGAGGGGGATGCCGGTGAGGGCATCCCGCGCATCACCCTGGACAACACCACCGCGGCCGCCGATGTCGCCCGGCACGTGCGCGAGCTCGGTCACGAGAATGTCGCCCTGGTCACCCTGCCCCTCGACAGCGCCCGCGAGCGCGGACAGGTCACGGCCGAACGGCTGGCCACTGCCACCGTCGACGTCACGATCCACCGACTCCTCGGCACGCGCGAGGTGTTCCCGAACGCTCCGGCCTTCTCAGCAGCCGGGAGCTTCATCGACGAGGGGCTTCTCGTCGGCCGCATGCTTCTTGCCGATCCGCTGCGCCGCCCGACCGCGGTGATCGCACAGAGCGACCTGCTCGCCGCCGGTGTCATCCGCGCCGCCGAGGAACTCGGGCTGAGCGTGCCCGGCGATGTCAGCGTCGCCGGTTTCGACGGCATCAGCGTCGACGGGCTCGGGGCGCACACGCTCACCACGAGCGTGCAGCCGGCCGTCGAGAAGGGGCGGGCCGCGGGGGAGCAGGTGGCACGGATGCTGCGCGGCGAGCCTGCGGTCACGCAGAATCTCACCTGCCGCTTCCGCGCAGGCACCACCACAGCGCCGCCTTCCGCCGTTCGTTGACGCGTGCCGCGGCGTTTCCCTCGTCCCGTCAGGGGGAGAGGGGGTGCAGCAGGTCAACCAGGAACACGCGCATCATCTCGACGGGATCGCTGCTGTCGGCCAGCCATCGAACCTGAATGCCTTCCCATCCGCCGATCACGACAGCGGCGAGCACCTCGGAATCGCGACCGTCCGCGAGGCGTCCGAGCTCGCGGTCGTAGTCGATGAGATCGGCGTACATCGCGGTGACGCGCGTGTACCGGCGCACCAGCCACGCGTGCGCCTCATGATCGGAGTTGGTGGCCTCCGAGCTGACGATCGAGAACATCCGGACCAACTCCTGTCGGCGCTTGTTGCGCGCGACCATCTCGAGAATCGTCGGGATGAAACCGTCCGCTCGCGACCGCTTGGCCACGTCGGGGTCGGACGCGTCCTCCTGCTCGAGGACGGCGGCCAGGAGGGACACCTTGGTCGGAAAGTGGTGCATCACTGCGCCCAGACTCAGCTCGAGCTGCTTGGCGATCTGTCGGAGAGATCCGCTCTGATACCCGTGGGCAGCGAATGTCGCGGTGGCGGCGGCGACGATCTCCGCCTTGCGCGGAGTGGTCTTCGCGTAGGGGCCGCGCCGTGCGGGCTGGGACTGCTCCGCCATGGAAACAGCGTATCCGAAATAAAAACAATGCACCTGCACTGGTTTTGGGTATAGTCGATGTGGCGTCACGGGCGTCGGCCGCCGTCCGACGCCCGCCCCATCGAATTCACCCGCCGTCACGGCATTGATGAAGGAGTCTCTCTGATGTTTCCGACGACATTCCCCGAGCCCCGCCTGTTCAGCCCGGGCGTAGACACGCCGGGCCTGCGCTGGGGCCTTCTGGCTCCGGGATGGATTGCGGATCTGTTCGTGTCTGCCGCCCATGCGCACACCGACCAGCGATTCGTCGCAGTGGCATCCCGTTCGGCCGAGCGTGCCAGCGCTTTCGCCAGCAAGCACGGGATAGCGCGCTCCTACGATTCATACGAGCAACTCGTCGATGATCCCGATGTCGACGTCGTGTACATCGCCGCCCCGCAGAGCGAGCATCTCGCCCTGGGACAGCTGGCGATCGCCGCGGGCAAGCACACCCTGATCGAGAAGCCGATCGCGACCACCCCCGATGAGGCTCGAATTCTCGTCGCAGCTGCACGCAGCGCCGGTGTTCTGCTGATGGAGGCACTGTGGAGCCGGTACCTCCCGCAGGCCGCTGTGGTTCGCGCGCTCCTCGATGACGGCGTCCTCGGGGAGATCCGCGGGGTGGCCGCCGATCACGGTCAGGCGATTCCCGACTACCCGCGGCATCGGCTTCATCGGCGCGATCTCGGCGGCGGAGCACTCCTCGATCTGGGCATATACCCGGTCCAACTGGATTCGATGGTGCTGGGAGCGCCCACCTCGGTCACAGCGATCGGTGGACTCCTGGACACCGGAGTCGACGCGTACTCGACACTCGTCCTCGGACACGGAGGAATGGTGCAGTCGACTCTCACGACCACTCTGCTGGTACGCACTCCGTCAACCGCGGTGATCGCAGGAACCGAGGCGAGGATCGAGATGGACGGATCCTTCTACATGCCGACGAGTTTCCGGGTCGTGGGCAACGATGAGCAAGGATCCCTCGTGTGGAACGATCCGACCGGAGTGACATCGATGGCCGGGTTGTCGTGGGAGGCGTCGGCACTCGCCCGCTTCGTGGGTGAGGGGCGAACCGAATCGCCGGTGCACACCCTCGACGAGACGATCTCGATCCTCGAGACGCTCGACGAAGCGCGCCGGCAACTCGACGCGGCCGGCTGATACCTGCCTTCCTCGCACTACCTGCCTTCCTCGCGCGCGGAACCGCACTCGGTCCCGAGCGCGAGGAAGGTGTTGCCTGATCGGGCGGAACCTAGCTGTGCGGGGTCCCGAGAGGAAGGCTCGTCTCACCGAAGTCGAGGATCGAATAGCGCCCGCACTGCACGACCTCGCCGGGGATCGCGGCCACCGGCAGTTCCCACTGCACGGTGCGCGAGTCCTCGATGAGGAACGAGACCCCGGAGACGGCGAAGTCGGTGCGATTCACCAACCAGGCGTACCCGTTCAGCCGATGATCGACCTGCACGAGCTGCGTGGGATCTTCCAGATGCAGTTTCGGCAGTCGCACGGTCCAGAACTGTCCGGCACCGGGGCGATCCGCCTCGTTCACCCAGTCCGTCACGCAGACGAGATCCGCGTCCGGACGCGCGGCGGCCGAGGCGAGTCGGGGGATCCCGAGCATCCCGCCGATCAGGAGGAGCACGACGGCGGAACCGAGAACGGCCTGCGGCATGAGCAGAGGGCGCGCGAACGGGATGCGAAGGGCACGCGGGGCCGCGACCAGAGCCAGTACCGGCGCGAAGGCGAGCGGCTGCAGGTACCGGGCCGCGTGCGTGCCGAGCGCGATCGCGCCCACGATCACCAGAACCGGTGTCACCCAGGCGATCAAGGCGACGAGATGTGCACCGCGCTCGCCGAAGGGTTCCGCGACGGAGCGGGCGCTCAGCCCCGCCGCCAGGGCGATCAGCGCCAGGAGCACCAGGGCCGCGAGCCACCCTCCGGGTGTGGTCAGCCGCTCACCGACGAGGCCTGTGTAGTATCCCAGCGACTGCATCCACTCCGCGGGCTGTGCGTACGAAGCACCGGTGTTCGCGATCCATGCTGAGAATGGAATACGGCCGAGGAAGCCCACGGCCGTTCCGACGATCAATGTCGCCGAGAGCACCAGAATGAGACCGCGACCAGGTCGTCGGAGCGCGAAGATCGCGAGCACCAGGGTGAGCGGCACCGTCGCCCAGACCGCGTAGAGCGGATTCGAGATCGTCGAGACGACAGCAGTCGCGAACAGCGCGAACAGCAGCCACGGGTGCAGGCGCTCACGGTCGAGGGCGCGGCGCAGCATGCCGACCGTCGCCACCACCGCGACCACGGTCGCAGAGTAATAGGTCGTCGTGAGCTGCAGCGAGGCGAGCTCGAGCGCATCCCGCGACGCGGACGCCTCCGTCATGGCGACGACGCCGAAGACGAGGAGCGCGAGCAACGACCAAGCCGCCGGTGCTGCGCCCTCTCGCCGACGGCCGGCGACGAGCCGCAGCGCACCGTAGAGAGCGACGAGGTTGAGAACGCCGTTCGCCGCCAGCACCCCGTTCACGTCGAAGGGCAGCACGACCGAGAGCGCCGCGAAGACGGCGGTCTCCGGCAGGAACAACACGCTCGACATCGCCCAGTCGAGAGGCTGCCCGTCCACGAGAGCGCGCGCGATCATCGCCACCACGAGCGAGTCCCCGTCGCGGAACAGCAGCTCCGAACGGGCGGATGCCGCCACCTGCGCCGACACGAGCAGGGAGACCGCGACCGCGCCGAGCCAGCCGGCCGCTTCCCGCATCCATCCCCCGCGCATGCGTCAACTCTCGCACGGGACGGCAACCGGTTCGTTTCAGTCCACCTGCATGACCGCACCACGGATGCCGGGTGAATCAGACGTGTGTGGTCCTGCATCCGTGCATCCGCCCTGCAACTGTGCCGTGCCCGTAGCACGCTCCGGTGAGTGCTCCGAAACCCAGAGGCAACATGCGCCCCGTAAACTGGAAGCAGATCCGCCCGCCTGTGCCGTATGGCCGACGAGCCCCGAGGAGTCGCACGATGCTGATGCTCCTCGCCGCGTTCCTCCTCGGATCGCTGCTCATGCCCGTTCTCGTCCGCTGGCTCGGCGCCCGCGCGTTCGCGATCGCCGCACTCGTGCCTGCCGCAGCCTTCGTTCAGGCCCTCGTGGTCACCCCGCAGGTGCTCGATCCGCAGGCCACGCCGTTCGAGACAGTGCCGTGGATCCCCCAGCTGGGACTCGAGCTCTCGATGCACATGGACGTTCTGGGTTGGGTGCTCACCCTGATCGTCACCGGCGTCGGCGCCCTCGTACTGCTCTACTGCCGCTGGTACTTCCACGACGACGCCACCGGCCTCGGTCAGTTCGCCGGCGTGCTCCTCGGCTTCGCCGGGGCGATGTACGGTCTCGTGCTCACCGACGACCTGGTCATGCTCGTGATGTTCTGGGAGGTCACGAGCATCCTCTCCTACCTGCTCATCGGCCACTATCGGCGACGTGCAGCCAGCCGTCGTGCCGCCCTACAGGCGCTGCTGGTGACGACGCTCGGCGGGCTCATCATGTTCGTCGGCGTGGTTCTGCTGGTGGTGGATGCCGGAACGACGAGCATCACCGAGATCCTCGCGCTCGCGCCGACCGGCCCGGTGGTGGATGCCGCGATCGTGATGCTTCTCATCGGAGCGATCAGCAAGTCGGCGCTGTTCCCGTTCCACTTCTGGCTGCCGGGGGCCATGGCAGCGCCCACCCCGGTGAGCGCGTATCTGCACGCGGCCGCGATGGTCAAGGCCGGCATCTACCTCATCGCCCGATTCGCGCCGATCTTCGCCTTCACCGGTCCCTGGCGACCGATCGTCATCTCCCTCGGCGTGCTGACGATGCTGCTCGGCGGCATCCAGGCGCTCCGCGAGACCGACCTCAAACGCATCCTCGCCTTCGGGACCGTCAGTCAGCTCGGTCTGCTGGCGATCGTGGTCGGCTACGGCAGCAAGGCCACGGCCCTCGCCGGCCTCGCACTCGTGATCGGGCACGCGTTGTTCAAGTCGGCGTTGTTCCTCATCGTCGGAGTCATCGACCGTCAGCTGTCGACGCGCGACATCGACGAACTCTCCGGAGTCGGGCGGCAGGCACCGGTCATGGCGACGGCGGCATTCATCTCCATCGCCTCGATGGTCGGAATCGCCCCGACCGTGGGTTTCGTGGCCAAGGAGTCCACGCTCACCGCCCTGCTCGATGCCGCTGTCGCCGGCGAACCGTGGGGCCTGGTCGCCATCATCGGCGTCGTTCTCGGATCCATGCTCACTGCGGCATATGGCGCCAGGTTCCTGTGGGGCGCTTTCTGGACCAAGCGCGACGAGCGCGGCGACCGGGTGCCGGAGACAGCCTGGCCCGATCCGCCGGTCGGCTTCCTCTCCGCCCCGATCGTGCTGGCCGCAGCGACGATCGCCGCGGGGATCGGCGCCCCCGTGCTCGACGTCGCCCTCCGTGGCTACGCGATCACCGCCGAAGCCCCGCTCTCCCGGGAATCCGACCCGGGTCATCTCGCGCTCTGGCACGGGTTCGAACCGGCGCTGGGCATCTCGATCCTCTCCATCCTGCTCGGCATCGGCGTCTTCGTGTTCACGCGGCGCAGCGGCTGGGATCGCAAGGCTCGAGTGCTGCCTTTCACCGCCGCCGACGCCTACTACCTCGTCATGCGCGGGGTGGATCGACTCTCGGTGCTCAGCACCACGTTCACGCAGCGCGGTTCACTGCCGGTGTACGTCGGAACGATCTTCGTGGTCTTCGTCGCGGCGGAGGCGACAGCGCTCATCGCCAGCGACGTCGATCGCTTCCAGCTGTCGGCGTGGCACACTCCGGCGCAACTGGTCGTCGCGCCGATCATGGCCGTCGCCGGCGTCTTCGCCGTGCGCGCACAGAAGCGCTACACCGGCGTGGTGCTCGTCTCGGTGACCGGACTCGGCATGGTCGCGCTGTTCGCGACGAGTGGTGCCCCCGATCTCGCCCTCACTCAGATCCTCGTCGAGACGGTCACCATGGTGACGTTCGCCCTGGTTCTGCGGCGGCTGCCCGCTCGGATGGGCGAGCACAATGCGTCCGTCGGGCGCATCCCGCGCGCCCTCCTCGGCGTCGGCGTCGGAGTGACGATGGCGCTGGTCGCGGTCGTCGCCACCCAGTCCCGCATCGCCGACCCGATCTCGCTCGCCTTCCCCGAACTCGCCTACGACCTCGGCCATGGCAAGAACGTGGTCAACGTCGCGCTCGTCGACCTGCGCGGCTGGGACACCATGGGCGAGCTGTCGGTGCTCGTGCTGGCGGCGACCGGTGTTGCCTCTCTCGTGTTCGTCACGCACCGGGCCGATCTGCTCGCGGCGACCAAGACGCTGCCCAAGAGCAGTCGCCGAGGAGCACGCCATCGGCCACTGGTCGAGACGACCAGGGGCATTCGCATCCAGACGTCGGAGAACCGCAGCAGCCCCAGGGCGTGGCTTGTCGGCGGGCCGAACATGAAGCCGGAGAACCGGTCGATCCTGCTCGAGGTGATCGTCCGCATCCTCTTCCACACCATCATCGTGGTGTCGATCTTCCTGCTCTTCGCCGGCCACAATCTGCCGGGCGGCGGCTTCGCCGGCGGGCTCGTCGCCGGGATGGCGCTCGTGATGCGCTACATCGCGGGTGGCCGCTGGGAGTTGGGTGCGGCTGCTCCCACTGACGCCGGTCGCCTCCTCGGAGCCGGCCTCATTCTCGCCGTCGGCGCCGCGGTCGTGCCGCTCTTCTTCGGCCTGTCGCCGCTCACGAGTTCGTTCTGGGAGTGGGAGATCCCGGTGCTGGGCCATATGGAGTTCGTCACCTCGACGATCTTCGACATCGGCGTCTATCTCGTCGTGATCGGACTGGTCCTCGACGTACTCCGCAGCCTTGGCGCCGAGGTCGACCGGCAGGCGCAGGACATGCGTGCGCGGGGGGTGAACATCTGATGGATGTCTCGCTCACCCTGATCGTGATCATGGCGGTGCTCTTCGCCTGCGGTGTCTACGCGATGTTGGAACGCAGCCTCACCCGGGTGCTGATCGGATTCCTGCTGCTGGGCAACGCGACGAATCTGCTGCTGCTGATCGTGATGGGCGTACCGGGCGAAGCGCCGTTCCACGGCGCCGACGGACGTGTGAGCGACCCGCTGCCCCAGGCGCTCACTCTCACCGCCATCGTGATCACGTTCGCCGTCTCGGCATTCCTGCTCGCGCTCATCTATCGTTCCTGGCAGCTGGGTCAGGCCGACACCGTCGAGGACGACGAGGTCGACATCGCTCTTCGCGCCCGTACCGATGCCGACGAGGACGTCATGGAGGACGAGGGCGACGAGAGCGACGAGGATGCCACGACCGACTTCGTCGGAGTGCAGACATCGCCGATCACCGTCCTGCACATGCGCGACCATCCGGCCATCCACGATGATGCGCCGATGGACCGACCCATGGACCGGGTCGAGCGGTCGAAGCCCGCGTCCTCTCGGTCGTCGAGCGAGTCGGAGGCACCCTCTCGGTCGTCGAGCGAGCCGGACGCTTCTTCCCGGTCGTCGAGCGAGCGAAGCGAGACGAAACGCATCGATCCAACCCCGGACGTCCAGTCCCCGGCATCCACCGACGAAGAGGAGGACCGCCCATGAGCGCGCTCGTCCCTCTTCTCGTCGCCCTTCCCCTGCTCGGCGCCGCGATCACCCTCGTGTTCGGGCGGAACGCACGCCTGCAGGTCATCGTCACGGTGGCCACCCTCGCCGCCGTCTCGGTGATCGCCACGATCCTGCTGATCGCCGTCGACGGCGGCTCGGCACTGGCCGTCTCGGTCGGCGGCTGGCCGGTGCCGTTCGGCATCGTGCTCTACGTCGACCGGCTCTCGGCCCTGCTGGTTCTGGTCTCCAGCATCGTGCTGCTCGCGGTGCTGCTGTTCTCGATCGGCCAGGGCGTCGCGGACGGCGCAGACGAGACGCCGATCTCGATCTTCAACCCGTCGTACCTCATCCTCGCGGCCGGAGTGTTCGACGCCTTCATCGCCGGTGACCTCTTCAATCTCTACGTCGGATTCGAGATCCTGCTCGTCGCCTCGTACGTGCTGATCACTCTCGGCAGCACCGAATCCCGCATCCGCGCCGGCGCCGTCTACATCGTCGTCTCCCTGGTGTCGTCGATCCTCTTCCTCGCCGCGATCGCGATGATCTACGGCGCGCTCGGCACCGTGAACATGGCGCAGATCGCCGAACGGATGGCCGAGCTGCCGCAGGAGACCCAGCTCGTGCTGCACGTCATCCTCGTGATCGCGTTCGGCATCAAGGCGGCCGTCTTCCCGGTGTCGTTCTGGTTGCCGGACTCCTACCCGACCGCTCCCGCCCCGGTCACCGCGGTCTTCGCCGGATTGCTGACGAAGGTCGGCGTCTATGCGCTGATCCGCACCGAGACCCAGCTGTTCGCCGAGAACAGCATCGATACCGTCCTGCTCATCGTGGCTCTGGCGACGATGATCGTCGGGGTGCTCGGCGCTGTCGCGCAGGCCGAGCTGAAGAGGATCCTCTCGTTCACGCTCGTCAGCCACGTCGGCTACATGATCTTCGGTCTGGCGATCGCGACCCCCGCGGCCATCGGCGCGACGGTGTACTACATCGTCCACCACATCGTGGTGCAGACGACCCTGTTCCTCGCCGTCGGACTCATCGAGCGTCGGGCGGGCAGTACCTCGATCCTGCGGGTGAAAGGCCTGCTGAAGGTCGCACCGGTCATCGCCCTGCTCTACTTCGTTCCGGCCATCAACCTCGGGGGCCTCCCGCCGTTCTCCGGTTTCATCGGCAAGTTCGCGCTGTTCGAGGCAGCGGCATCCGTCGGCACCCCCCTGATGATCGTGCTCATCTTCGGCGGCATCCTCACCTCCCTGCTGACGCTGTACGCGCTGATGCGCGCGTGGAACCTGGCGTTCTGGCGCGAGGAAGAGGACTCCACCGAGACCGAGGGACGCATCTCGCACCTCGGCAATGCACCGGCGGCCGACGAGCAGCAGGAGCGGCGCCGCATCCCCGCGATCATGACCGTCGCGACGGCCGGCATGGTCGCCGTCACCGTATCGCTGTCGATCTTCGCCGGGCCTCTCTATGCGCTCTGCGACCGGATCGGCGCCGCGCTTCTCGAACCGATCAGCCTCGTGCAGCTCGAAGACGAGGTGGGGTCATGACTCCGGACAACCGTCGCAGCGTTCTGCACGGCATCCGTGCGCAGCTTCCGTTCCTGGCCTGGCTGGTCGTGCTCTGGATGCTCCTGTGGGCGCAGTTCACCGTGCTCTCCTTCGTCAGCGGGCTGGTCGTCGCGATCTTCGTCACCCGAGTCTTCCGGCTGCCGACCGTCGAGCTGTCAGGGCGGATCAACTTCTGGTACGCCGCACTGTTCGTCGTCCAGTTCCTGTTCGCCGTCGTGCAGGGCGCACTCAGCGTCACGGTGCAGGTGTTCGACTTCCGCCGTCAGCCGGGGGCCGCGATCATCGCCGTCCCGCTGCGATACGCCGACGACCTGATGATGGCGCACGTCGCGGTCGTCTCGTCGCTGATCCCCGGGTCGCTCGTGGTGGAGGCCGATCGCGATCGCCGCATCCTGTACCTGCATGTGATCGGTGTCCGCAGTCACGATGACGTGGAGAAGCAGCGCGCCGGCGTGCTGCGCTGGGAGCAGCGGATCGTCCGGGCGCTCGGCGACCCGGCGCAGTACCGTGCACTCAAAGCCGACGAGCGAACGGGAGGCGTCCGATGAACATCGTGCTGACGGCGATCATGGTCGTGTTCGGGCTTGCGGCGATCCTCACCGTGATCCGGATCGTGCGCGGCCCGTCGATTCTCGACCGTGCCGTGGCATCCGACGTGCTGCTCACCGAAGTGATGTGCGTGCTCGGTGCCGAGATGGCGATCAACGGCCACACGCGCTCCATCCCGGTGCTCCTCACCATCGCCGCCGTCGGCGTCTTCGGGTCGATCGCGGTCGCCCGGTTCGTGGCGAGAAGGGATAACACGACCTCATGAACGTCTTCGGTCTCGAGATCCCCGACGCCATCGTCGACGTGACGGTGCTCGTCCTCATCCTCATCGGAGCACTGCTCTGCCTGTCTGCCGCTGTGGGTCTGCTGCATTTCCGCGACGTGCCGTCGCGCCTGCACGCCGCGACCAAACCGCAGGTGCTCGGGCTCGTGCTGATCTGCGCGGCGGTCGCGCTGTCGCAGCGCAGCATCGGCGGCATCCTGATCGGGCTCGTGCTCGTCGCCCCCATTGTGCTCATGCAGTTCGCCACCGCCCCGCTCTCCGCCCATATGGTCGGTCGGCAGGCCTATCGCAACGGCACCATCGAGCAGCGAAACCTCGTGGTCGACGAGCTCGCCGAGTCGAAGCGCACCCCGCCCGCCGCGGGGTAGGCAGGGGTCGGTCTCTCTCAGCGTTCACAATTCAGGAAGAACGTGGCCATTCGCGCGCGCGAAGACCCGCAACGACGTGTGTTGGACCAAACTTCCTGAGTTGTGAACGGGTGCGTGCGTCTCGACTCTTCCTCCACATCTGTGTCAGCCCGGATACTTGTCCACATCGGGAGGATTCACACACCGCGCCAGCGTCGTGGGCGAGATCCTGTCCGGCATGGAACTGACGCCGAAGCAGATTGCCAGAACGCTGTTCGCCCCCACGGTCTTCAGCCGGGACGATCTTCTCTCCCGCGGATTCTCGCCACGGCAGCTCACCACCGCAGTGCGCAGCGGTCGGCTGAAGCGGCTCCGCCGGGATCGCTACGCCCGCCCAGAAGTGCCGCTCGAGATCGCCGAAGCAGTGAGAATCGGCGGACGTCTCACTTGCCTTTCTTTGCTCAAACTTCTCGGGATATTCGTCCTGGATGTCACGAAAGCGCACGTGCACGTCCCGCGCAACAGCTCGCGACTGACGGCGCCCACTGGAGGCACCTGCAGGCTGCATTGGGGGCTCACCTCGTCTGCGGAACCTCGGCACGTTACGCCGCTGAACGACGCCATCCGACATTCGCTGCGCTGCCAGACCTCCAGAGCGTCGTTGGCGACATTGGACAGTCTGGTCCACCACCGTGTGGTGACCATGACGCAGCTCGAGACGATCTTCTTAGATCTTCCCTCCAGGTTTCATGCGCTGCTCCGCCTGATCGATCCGTCAGCGGCCTCCGGTCCCGAAACGTTCGTGCGATTGATGCTGCGCACGCTGGGTGTGCCGTACGAGACCCAGGTCGAGATTCCTGGCGTCGGTTTCGTCGACTTCCTCGTGGATGGTTGGTTGATCATCGAGTGCGACAGCAAAGAGTTCCATGAGGGCTGGGGAAAGCAGAAAGAAGACCGCTATCGAGATCTTGCCGCGGCCCGGCTGGGGTACATGACGATTCGGCCGCTCGCTTCTGACGTGCTCTATCGCGCAGCCGAGGTCCAGGAGGCTCTGCGACAGATCATCGAGGTGCTCGGACCTCGCTTCTCCCCGCAGTCGCGTTCAGTTCTCAGGAAGAATCCTCCGCGCCGGGGTCGCCTCCGCGTCTCAGGCTTCGATTCGACCAAGGATTCCTGAGTTATGAACAGGCGCACAGGGCGCAACCGGTCGGGGCCGGCGGCCGACCTCAGATCCGGTCTGCGAAGCGCCGGATGAACTCTGCCGCAGGCCCGGAGTCGCTGATCAGCGTGCTGTGGCCGTGCCCGTCGATCTCCCGCAGCTCGGCTTCGGGGATCGCGGAGACGATGTCGCGGCACCAGTCGATCGGCGCGAGCGGATCGGTCTCGCCCCGCAGCACCAGCGTCGGCTGCACGATGCGCCCGTACGCACGCTTGGCGTCGTGGACGACGGTCGCGCGGATCTTCCTGATCAGATGCGGTCCGCCGCGGAGGTACTCCCGTGCACCCCGCCAGAGCACGATCGGTCGTTCGCCGATCAGGTCCCACAACAGGTAGGAGGCTTGGGCGCGGATGCTGCGCGCGGCACTGTTCACGGTGGGCCCCGCGAGCACGACACCGGCGACGAGCTCGGGATGCCGGTTCGCCAGTTCCGCGGCGATCTGGCTGCCCATCGAGTGTCCGATCACGACGATCCCGGTTTCGCCGATGCTGCGCAGATACGCCGCGACAAGATCGGCGTGACGTTCCATGGTGAGGGTGCGCGTCGGCTCCGGGGCCTCGCCGAAGCCCGGAAGGTCGAACGCGATCACGCGGCCGTGGCCGTCGAGTCTCCGCACGACGTCGAGATACACGCTGCGCCCCATGCCGATGCCGTGCAGCAGGATGAAGGTGTGCTCCCCGCGGCCGAAGGTCTCGGCGATCAGCGTGCCACCGCCGTGCTCGAACTCGACGACGGAGGCGGGAGCGTCCTGAGGCGCGAGCAGGCGTTGCGGCATCCGACCACGCTATCCGACCGGGCTGACCGCCGCGTGCGAGGATGAAGGGTGCTCTCTTCAGAATCCGCAACCGACGAGATCCCGGTGGTGGAGCCGAAGAAGGGCCTGTTCGCCCGGATCGCCGACGACCTGAGCGACCCCGTGCTCCGAGCGCTGGTATCGGCGACCGCCGTCTCGCGGATCGGCCGAGGTGTCTTCCTCGCCGTCACCGTGCTGTTCTTCACGCAGATCATCGGGCTCTCCGGCGGTGAAGCGGCCGTGGTGCTCGCGGTGTCGAGCGGGTGCGGCGCCGTGGCCTCCTTCCTCGGCGGCTGGCTCGCCGACCACTGGAGCGCGAGGCGCCTGACCTTCGGCTTCGAGGTGCTGGCCGGACTGATGCTGGCGGCGTACGCGTTCGTCGGCGACTTCGTCTCCGCGCTCGTGCTCGCCAGCCTGTCCGGCTTCTTCGATTCGATCGCATACTCGGCGCGCGCAGCGATCATCGCGCGCGGATTCGCCTCCGAGCGCCGAGTGCACGCCCGTGCCGTGCTCCGGACCGTCACCAACGTCTCGATCGCGGTGGGCTCCGGATTCGCGGCGATCGCGCTCGCACTCGGCACCGCGGAGGCGTATCGCCTGGTGATCGCGGCAGCAGGACTGCTGTGCGCTTTCGGGTCGTTGCCGCTGCTCCGGCTGACCGCAGCGGTCGACGCGCCGTCGCGCTCCCGCCTCGCGCCGGTGCGCACGGAGACCGGCTCGATCGACGTCGAGGCGGCCGCCTCGGCAGCGGCGGAGCACAGCGACTGGCGTCGGCGCTCGCCGTGGCGCGATCAGCGGTACCTGCTCATGTGCGCCCTCTCGGCGATCTTCGGGATGCAGTTCGGTGTCGCCGAGCTCGGAGTGCCGCTGTGGATCACGCAGAGCACCACCGCGCCGGAGGTGCTCGTCTCGGTGATCCTGATCGTGAACACGACGCTCGTCGTGATCTTCCAGGTGCCGGCCTCGCGCGGCACCCACGATCTGAGAGTCGCCGGCAAGGTCACGCTGATCGCGGGATGGCTGATGCTCGTCGCCTGCGTCGTGTACGCGCTCGCCGCGGGGCTGCCGACGTGGTTCGCGATCGCCGTGATCCTCGCCGCCGCCGTCGCCCACACCTTCGCCGAGATCCTGTCGCAGGCCGGGTCGTGGGGCCTGAGCTTCGAACTCGCCGACCCGGTGCGCGCCGGCGCCTACCAGGGTGTGTTCGGCATGGGCTTCTCGCTCGGTGCGCTGGCCGCTCCGATCATCGTGAACGCCACCGCGATCAGCCTCGGCCTCATCGGCTGGGTCATCCTCGGCGGGATCTTCCTCGCCGCGGCCGTCGGCATCTGGCTCATCGCCCGACGGGCCACCGCGGCATCCCCGGTTGGATCCGCGATCTAACCGGCCGGAGTCAGCACCAGGGTTTCGACGGTCGCCTTGGCCACGGCCTTCGCCGTGAACGGCCAGGGGTTCTGGATGCCGGCTGCCCAGTCCGTGGTCTGATCGGTGTAGTTCGCGTGGAACGCGTGCCCGGAGGCACCGGTGAAATGGTTCCAGGTGGAGGCGTCGAAGTCGGACAGGTCGACCACCATGCGCATCGACGGCACCGTGGTCGTGGCGTAGGACGTACCCAGCTCCCAACCGGTCGCGTTCACGATCGACGAGCCTCCGCTCACCGGGAACGGACCGCGGTTGAAGAGGGCCTCGATGGGTGCGATGCCGGACGACCCGAGCGTGTCGCTGGTGAGGGTGATCGCGTGCAGATCACCCCAGTTCCATCGCGTCATCGCATCGCCCTGCAGGGTGACGAGTTCCCGGTATGCCTCCTCGGCGGAGAGGGCGAGCATCTCTTCCATGCCCTTCACCCCGATCTTCTGGTTGGTCCAGAGCGGGTCCGACGGATCGTCGAGGAGCGCGGCGAGCACGGTGGACATGCGCCCCTGGTCTCCGAGGGGCAGGGCGGTCTCCCGCTCGGCGAACAGGTTCTGCGCGAGGTTCGACCACAGGACGTTCGCATAGGCCGCGGCCGCCGACGACGCCGAGTTCTGGGCATCCCAGGTGAGGAGCAGGTCCACGGCTGCTGCGGTACCCGCGCCGTCGACGTCGACATCCGACATCGCGATGGCCAGCTGCTTGCCGACCCACATCTCGTTGTCCATCTGGATGGCGCGCATGTCCTGAGCGGTCAGAGGGGCGGTCGCTGCGCGACGCTCGATCAGATGCGCGATCCGGGCCGCTCGGTAACCGTAGTCCCAGTCCCGGGAGAGGAAGTAGTCGTAGTCGTCTGTCACGATCGCGTTGTTCGCGGTGACGACGTATCCCGAGCTCGGGTTGTACGACACCGGCAGTTCGTCGAACGGGATGAATCCGGTCCAGTCGTAGCTGCTGTCCCAGCCGGGCTGCGGCATCCATCCGTCTCCCGCCCCGCGGATCGGCAGGCGCCCTGGTGTCTGATAACCGATGTTCCCCTCGGAGTCGGCGTAGATCAGGTTCTGGGCCGGCACGTCGAACAGCGACGCCGCGCGGCGGAAGTCGTCGAAGTTCTGCGCCGTGGAGAGTGCGAAGACGGCGGTCGATGCCGTGCCGGGGTCGAGCGCGGTCCAGCGAAGACTCACCGCGTACTCCGCGTCGTCCCCGCCCGCCGGGGGAGTCGCTCCGGCGGTTCCGAGAGCGGGTACGGGGTCGTCGGCGATCGCCGTGAAGTCATCCGCGAGACCCGAGATGATCGGACCGTGCACGGTGGAGCGGATGGTGAGCTCGATGTCGTCGCCGCCAGCGACCTTGATGGTCTCGGTCCGCTCCTCGAGCGGGACGAGAGCGCCGTCGCGCCAGTACTGGTCGCCCTCGATCCGCTCGACGTAGAGGTCGGTGACATCGGTGGTGAGGTTCGTGAACCCCCAGGCGATCTGCGCGTTGTGGCCGATGACGATGCCCGGGAGTCCGGAGAACGAGAAGCCGCCGGCATCGAACGGGCAGGCCTCGTTCACTTCGGAGCACTTGAGCTGCACCTGGTACCAGACCGAAGGCAGGGATGCGCCGAGGTGCGGGTCGTTCGCGAGGAGCGGCAACCCGGTCTCGGTGAGTGCGCCGGAGACGACCCACGAGTTGGAGCCGATTCCTTCTCCGATATCGCCCACCAGCACGCTCGCCGCCTCGATGACGCCTGACGTCTCCTGCCACTGGACCGTCGTCGACGCCTGCTGCAGTTCTCCGTCGCCCATCGGGCCGGTGGAGGCCGCCTCGGCGCCGGTGTCGAGAACCGGCAGCGTGGAGATCTTGGGGACGATCACCGGGTTTTCGCCGAACGGGTACGCCGGGTAGAGCTGCTCGAGAGTGGCCTGCGCCGTGTCCTCGTCGAGCGTCGCGGCGAGCAGCGCACGATCGGTCTCGTCTTCGACGTTGCCTCGGAGGTCCCAGGCCATCGCCTTCAGCCAGGCCACGGAATCCGCGGGTTCCCACGGCTCAGGGGCATAGTCCGGGTTCTGCATGCCGATGACGGCATATTCCAGTGAGAGCTCGGCACCCGAGCGGGAGGAGAGGTACGCATTCACGCCGTCTGCATAGGACTCGTAGTAGCTGAGGGTCGTCTCGTCCATCGCCTCGACCTCCTGCTCGGCGACGTCTCGCCAGCCGAGCGTGCGGAGGAAGGCATCCGTTCCCGCCTGCGATTCGCCGAACATCTCGGCGACGCGCCCGCTGGTCACGTGGCGGCGGAAGTCCATCTCGAAGAAGCGGTCCTGCGCGTGCACGAATCCCTGGGCGTAGAACAGATCATCGGTCGAGTCGGCGGTGATGGTCGGCACACCACGTTCGTCGCGCTGGACGGTGACCTCGGCCTTCAGCCCTTCGAGCGCGACCTCGCCGGCGGTCTGCGGGAACGAGCGCTGGATGGTCCAGGTGACGAAGAACGCGGCACCGACGGCGAGCACGACGATGGATGCGATCACGAGGAACGCGATGCGGCCGACGCGCACCCCTAGCGAGGGTCGGGAGGGTGCAGCTGTCGCCTGCGAATCAGTCGTCATCGTTGAGAGCTCTTTCGGGTAGCGTGCTGGGACCCAGTACCAACAAGCCCCGGTGCGCGTTTCAGGTGGCGCGCCCTCGAATCATACCTACCGAGGCGGCGACGGCACGCGCGTCACATGAGTTTCGTGGACGCCAGGGCGCGCAGCAGCTTCTTGTTGAAGCCGATGAGCGGCAGGCGCAGCACCAGGCCGAGCAGCAGGGCGGGCACGATGAACGCGGACAGCAAGCCCAGCGAGACCCAGAAGTCGTTGTTGTAGATGCCGGCGATCGCGGAGCGCATCGCGTTGACCGCGTGTGTGGCAGGCAGGAACGGGCTGACGTTCTGGAACCACTGCGGAAGCACCTGCAGCGGGTAGGCGCCACCGGAACTGGAGATCTGCACGACGAGCATCAGCACGGCCAACGCCTTTCCGGCGTTTCCGAAGGTCACCACGAACGTGTAGATGATCAGCGTGAACACCAGCGACATCACCCACCCGGTCAGGATGAGCAGGAACGGATGCTCCGGCTGCACCTGGGTGAACAGCACGCTGCCGAGACACACGAGCGTGCTCTGCAGGAACCCGACGAGCGCGAAGATGCCGAACCTGCCGAGGTACGTCTGAGTGGGGGAGAGGAGAGGAAGTTCGGTGGCCGCGCCCTGCGGAGGGTCGACGCGGATCGACACCGAGATCAGGAGTGCTCCCACCCAGAGCGCGAGCACGGTGTAGAGCGGAGTCATCGCCGCGCCGAAGCTGACGACCGAGAAGACCGGGACCCGCTCGAGGGACACGGGTTCCGCGAGATGGGTTGCCAGCGCCCGCGGATCCGCACCGATGACCTTCGTGAGTTCGCTGAGGTCACCGGTATCGATGGCCTTCGTCAGCGCGGCCGCGAGGGCATCGAAACGATCTGCTGTCTCGGTGAGCGAGCCCGAGATGTCGGTCGTCAGGGACTCGGCGCCCGCCAGGGCCGTGCTCAGGGAGTCGGATCCGGAGAGCGACTCCGCCACGGAAGAGAGATCGCTGCCGATCGAGTCGATGTTGCCGCCGATGACGGCGAGAGTCTCGGCGAGCGCATCGAGTTTCGGCTGCAGGCTGCCGGTGTAGGCGTTCTGAGCATCATTCACGGCAGCCTTCGCCTCGGCGATCAGGCCGGTGATCTCGGCGTGCGTGGCCTGAACGTCGGCATCGGTGTCGGTGATGTGCGTCGCTGCTTCGTCGAGGCGATCGTGCAGCTCCTGCTGTCGCGCGATCGCGCCATCGATCCGCGACACGGCCCGATCGAACGAGTCCAGCGCCGACTCGGGCAGGAGCGGGCGAACGTCGTTCACCAGGGTGTCGCGCAGCTCCTGCTGCTGGTCGATCTGCGTCTGCACCCGGGCCGCCACGGCTCGGATCGTGTCCGCCGAGCTCTGCGACTGAGCGCTCATCGACGAGAACACGTCGTCGACGCTGTCGGCGACGGCCTGATAGCTGTCGGCCGTGCCGGACAGGGCGCCGCCGAGCGTCGCCGCCGTCGAGGCGAGAATGTCCTTCAGCGACTGGGCGGCATCTTTCCCGTTGCCCAGTGCGCCGGTGGCGCCGCGCAGCGCATCGCCGGACGCCGTTGCGAGCTCGGAGGCACTGTCGACCAGGGGTCTGCTCGAGGCGATCAGAGACGTGAACATGTCGGCCGTCGCCGAGCCGGCGCGCAGTTGCGCGGCCACTTCGCTGACGTGTGCCTGCAGACGCGACAGCGTCGCCTGCGTGTCGGCGTCGTCGAGATACGTGGACAGTGAGGTGATGATGTTCAGGCCGGCCTCGCTGAGCTTCTCCGTGAACACCTCGTTGATCGTGGTGGAGACCTCGCCTGCACCCTGCTCGGTGATCTTCGGAGCGAGGGCGTTCTTCTTCTCGTTGGTGTAGTACTCGATCTCGGTGCGCTCGGCGCCGTTCGAGTAGAAGGCCATCATGTCGGCGCTGAAGGTCGGCGGAAGCACGATCGCGGCGTAGTACTCGCCGGATTTCGTGCCGTCGATCGCCTCTTCCTTCGAGGTGAACACCCAGTGCAGATCGTCGTTCGCGCGCAGCGCCGACTGCACCTGCTCGCCGACGTTCAGGCGGATCGGAACAAGATCGCTCTGATATCCCTCGTCGGTGTTGGCGACCGCGACGGTCAGGTTCTTGGTGTTCTCGAACGGATTCCAGCTGGCCATGACGTTGAACCAGGTGAACAGCGAAGGGATGATGACCAGTCCGAACAGCACGATGACGGCCATGACGTTGCTCGTCGCCCGGCGCAGGTCGTGCCGGAACACCTGCAGGATGTTCTTCATTCGCGCTCCTGCCGTTCCTGATCGGGGCCGTCGTCCGGCCGCTTCGTGTCGTCTTCCGTGTCGTCGAGATCGGCGCCCCCACGTCCGGAGGGCCCATCGTCGGTGGATTCGCCGGGGAGCCCGGTATCCGACTCCGCCTGTTCCGCGACCGGTTGGGTCGCAAGCTCCTCGGCGTCGTCCTTGTCCGGTGTCGGGTCGGGATCGTCCGCGAAGAGATCTTCCAGAACGGCGGTGTCGTCGGCGACCACGTGCGGCCGCTCGAGCACGGCGGTGCGCGCGGTCGAGGTCTCGGCGTCGGTTGCGTCGTGAGACACGGGGAGAAGAAGCGCATCACGCCCGATCTCGACGGCCAGCGCATCGCGCAGATCGGCCTCCGGCATCTCCCCCACTTCGGCGGCTTGCTGGATGCTCTGCTTGACGTACTCGAGCGTGACCAGGACGGCGATGAGGATCAGGCACCACAGTGCCCACAGGCCGAGCATCGTCACCTTCGCTTCCGGGAGCAGCCAGGCGACGAGGCCGAGCAGCGCCATGACGGCGACCCCCACGATCAGGGTGAGCCGCAGCAGGGTCGGGTACCGGTCGGAGAACCGTCGAACGC
This sequence comes from Microbacterium sp. LTA6, assembly GCF_045690355.1. NCBI lineage: Bacteria > Bacillati > Actinomycetota > Actinomycetes > Micrococcales > Microbacteriaceae > Microbacterium > Microbacterium sp. LTA6. The sequence goes on along the minus strand of NZ_CP147855.1, from coordinate 1,242,465 downwards.
GTTGGGCGACCTCGGCGCGGTAGCCGTCGCCGTCGGTCAGTGCGCGGATGATCTCCGGCGTCCGGCGGCGACCGGTGATCTGCACGTCCTCGCTCACCAGCAGTTGGCTCTCCGCCAGCCGACTGTTGAACAGAAGCGCGAAGTTCCCCAGCCGTCGACGCAGGAACAGCCCGAGTGTGAATGCCAGCACGACGAAGACGGCGAGCGCTCCCATGAACTGCCAGTAGTGGCCGTCGTAGAAGCCGCTGATGGTCTCACGGAGTGCGTCGATGCCGTAGGTGAACGGCAGGAACGGGTACAGCCCGCGGAAGAAGTCCGGCATCATCTCGATCGGGTAGAGCCCGGATGCTCCCGGGATCTGGAAGATCACCAGCAGGATGCAGAGACCCTTGCCGACGTAGCCGAAGCACACCGACAGCGCGTAGATGATGCTGAGATAGGCCAGGCCGATGAGCACACCGGTCCCGACGAACGCGAACGGGTTCGCCGTCTGGACGCCGATGACCAGGTTGCCCACGCAGACGAGCACGGCCTGGAACACGGCGATCGATGCCAGCAGCATCCAGCGTCCCAAATATGCCTGCCGCACGGAGACGCCTTCCACACCCTCGGTGTCGACCTCGAGACGCATGATGACCATCAGCACGAACGCGCCGATCCACAGCGACAGGTTGGTGAACAGGGCGGCCATCGCCGAGCCGTAGGCCTTCGTGGGGAACAGGACGTTCTCGTGCACCTCGACAGGCGAGGCCATGAACTGGGCGATCTGTTCGGCATCCAATCCGCCGATCGTGCTGAGCCGATTCCAGATGTCGGCGGCGCTGAGCGCCAGCACATCGGTGCGCACACCGCCCAGTCCGGACTGCGCGGTGACGAGGTTGCCGTCGAGCGCGGTGAGTGCCTCGGCGGTCGCCGCGAGCTGAGTCCTCATGCCGGTCAGCAGGTTCTGTGCCTGCGTCACCTGGGTGCGCTGTGCGCCCAGGGCCGACGAGAACGCATCCGCACTGGAGGACAGCGCCGACATCGCACGGTTGAGTTCGGGGACGCTCTGCATGAGCGCATCGCGGATGGTGCCCGCCGAGGTCGCGGCGGTGCCCACGGCGGAATTGACCGTGTTCGCGGCCGCCTTGACCGAATCGATTGTGCTCGAGACGTCGCTGTTCAGCTGCTTCAGCTGGTCGAGCACCTGCTGGTCGGCGGCGTTGCGCTCCTTCAGGTCGTCGATCGCCTTGCTGAGCTGTTGGGCTGCCGCGGAGCCGGGATCGGTCTTGTCGAGGACGGCCTGCAGCTCGCCGAGCGCGGTGCCGTTGGCCTTGATCACGGCGGAGAGGTCATCGATGGCAGAACCCACCGCGACGTTCGCCTGTCGCAGGCTGGTCGACAGGGTCGCGATCGAGGCGTTCATCTTCGAGGACGCGTCGGCGAGCAGGGTGGCCCCCGAGACGTAGGCGGATGTCACCTTGTCGGTGAAGGTGAGCAGTTCCTGCTGCGCCTCGGCGGCGATGGTCTGGGCCTGGGCGACGGCGCTCTGCACCTCGCCGAGCGTGTTGTCGACCTCGCCCAGCGTCGACACGGCGTCGTCGAGCCTGGTCTGCGCATCGGTGAGCCCGGTCTGCAGCGTGGTGATGCCCTGGCGTGCGGTGCTGACCTTGCCGACGGCGTCATCGAGGGCCGTGACGGTGGTGTCGCGGGCGTCGCCCAGTCGGCCTTCGGCGTCTTCACCGGCATCCTTCAGCTGCCCGGTGACGGCCTCGGCGACCACGGACACGAAGGTGCTGTTGATCTGAGTGTCGAGCGTCGAGGCGCCGACATCGGTGATCTTCGGGGCGATGGCGTTCGCCTTCTCGTTGACGAAGTACCGCAGGACGGGGCGCGTGAACTCGCCGCTCGTGATGCTGATGAAGTCGCGGCTGAAATCCTCGGGGATGACGATCGCCGCGTAGCTCCGCCCGCTCCGGACGGCGTCCATCGCTTCGTCCTCGTCCATGAACTCCCAGCCGAGCTGGTCGTTCTCCTTGAGCTGGCTGACGAGTTCGCCGCCCACGTCGATGTCACCGGTCAGATCCGATGTCGCTCCGTCGTCCTGGTTCACGATCGCGACGCTGACGTTCTGGGTGTTCGCGTACGGGTCCCAGAAGGCGACGATGTTGAACCACGCGTAGAGGGAGGGCGTCACGATGACGCCGATGATGATGATCCACGCCTTGCTCACGCGGGCCAGTCGGCGCACGTCGCGCCGGAAGACGCTCCAGGCGTTGGGCATGTGGCCGTCGATCGGCGACATCATGCGTCGACGCTGATGTCGGGGTGTGCGGCGAGGAGCTCGTCGGCCTCGTGCCAGGACAGCCCGGCGATCGAGAGCACGACGCGGACGGCGAGGCTTGCGGCGCCCGCGCTCGCCGCATCGGTGCGAGCGACGACGGTGCGGGCCATCTCTTCGATGAGCCGTGCGAGCGTCGGGGCGGCCAGGTCGGTGCGGAAGCTGCCGTCACCCTGCCCACGGGTGACCAGAGCGGCGACGGCGCGCCGCAGCGGGGCGAGCGCCGCGGCGGTGTGCTCGACATGGGCCTCGTCGAGTGCGAGCGCGGCGGCGACCTGCACGTGCGCGGCCTCCTGCCAGAGGCGTGCGGCGAGGCGCGCGAGGGCGAGTCGGGAGTCGGCGTCGGTGACGGACTCGGCGATGGCGTTGAAGCGCTGGGCTCCGTTGGCGATGAGCTCTCGGATGAGAGCGTCGCGGTCGTCGAAGTGTCCGTACAGGGTGCGGCGCGAGAGACCGGCGCTGCGGGCGATCACATCGACCGAAGCATGGGGGTCGTGGGCGAGCGTCTCGCTCGCGGCGGCGAGGATACCGGCGCGATTCGCTCTGGCATCGCTGCGGGGTGCACGGGTGGACATGCGTCCATCGTAGCTAACATGCACAGTCATGTGCAAGATAGTTCGGCGGACTCACAGCGAGAGCGCAGAAACGACGATGGGGACGGATGCCGCAGCATCCGCCCCCATCGAGGAGAAGCGTCAGTCGGTGCCGGAGTCGAAGGCCGCGCCCTCGGATGCCGTGTCCACCGCATCCGCGAGCGACTCGTCGGCCTCGGAGATCGAGCCGTGAACGGCTTCCGTGATCTCGCCGGATTCGCCGGCGGTCACGCGGCCGACCAGTTCGGCGGTCGCACCGCCCACGAGACCCAGCCCCGCGTACTGCTCGAGGCGGGCACGCGAGTCCGCGATGTCGAGGTTGCGCATCGTGAGCTGTCCGATGCGGTCCACCGGGCCGAACGCGGCGTCGCCGACCCGCTCCATCGAGAGCTTCTCCGGGCCGTACGAAAGGTTCGGGGAGACCGTGTCGAGGATGGTCCAGTCGTCACCGCGACGCAGGCGGATCGTGACGGTGCCGGAGATCGTGGACCCGACCCAGCGCTGGATCGACTCGCGCAGCATCAGCGACTGCGGCTCGAGCCAGCGGCCTTCGTACATCAGGCGCCCGAGACGGCGTCCCTGCTCGTGGTACGTGGCGAGGGTGTCTTCGTTGAGGATGCCGTTGACCAGGCGCTCGTAGGCGATGAACAGCAGTGCCATCGCGGGCGCCTCGTAGATGCCGCGAGACTTCGCCTCGATGATGCGGTTCTCGATCTGGTCGCTCATGCCGAGGCCGTGGCGGCCGCCGATCGTGTTCGCCTCCAGCACCAGCGCGACCGGGTCGGAGTACTCGACGCCGTTGAGCGCGACCGGGCGCCCCTTCTCGAAGGTGACGGTGACGTCTTCGGTCTCGATCGCGACGGAGGGGTCCCAGAACTTCACGCCCATGATCGGGTCGACCGTCTCGAGCGAGACGTCGAGGTGCTCGAGCGTCTTCGCCTCGTGCGTCGCGCCCCAGATGTTCGCGTCGGTGGAGTACGCCTTCTCGGCGGAGTCGCGGTACGGGAAGTCGTGGGCGACGAGCCAGTCGCTCATCTCCTTGCGGCCGCCGAGTTCGGTGACGAAGTCGGCGTCGAGCCACGGCTTGTAGATGCGCAGACGCGGGTTCGCGAGCAGTCCGTAGCGGTAGAACCGCTCGATGTCGTTGCCCTTGTAAGTCGAGCCGTCGCCCCAGATGTCGACGCCGTCCTCCTTCATCGCGCGCACCAGCAGCGTGCCGGTGACCGCGCGGCCGAGGGGCGTCGTGTTGAAGTACGTCTTGCCGCCGGAGCGGATGTGGAAGGCGCCGCAGGCGAGGGCGACGAAGCCCTCCTCGACCAGAGCGGTCTTGCAGTCGATCAGGCGCGCGGCCTCGGCGCCGTACTCGAGCGCACGACCGGGGATCGATTCGATGTCGCCCTCGTCGGGCTGGCCGAGGTCGCCCGTATAGGTGAAGGGCACCGCGCCCTTCTCGCGCATCCACGCGACGGCCACGGAGGTGTCGAGGCCCCCCGAGAAAGCGATGCCGACGCGCTCGCCGACGGGCAGGGACTGGAGGACCTTGGACATGGTTCCCAGTCTATCGGCGGGCTGTCGGCTGTTTCGGCGGGCGACGAGCATTCCGCCGCCGACCCGCAACAGGACCCTCGAGGTCAGCGCGCGTCGGCGGCCTCGAGTTCGACGAGCAGCTCGGGCTCGGCTGCCGTCCGTGCCAGCTCGCGTCGCTGGTGCGCGGCGTAGCGACCGCCCCAGCTCGTCAGCGCGTCGACGAGCGGCATCGCCCCCCGGCCGAGGTCGCTCAGCCGGTACTCGACCTTGGGTGGGACCTGCCGATAGACAGTGCGGATGACGAGCCCGTCGTCTTCCAGCTCGCGCAACTGTCGGGTCAGCACGCGAGCGGTCGGCTCGTCGAGCAGCCTGCTGAGCTCGCCGAACCGCAGCACCTCGTGCTGGCCGAGAAGGCTGAGGATGCTGGGCTTCCAGGCCCCGCCGAGCACCGCGATCGAGACCTCGGCGTCGCACGCGTCTGCCCAGTCCCGGATGATGCGCTCCGTTTTCTCCCTCATCGGTCTGCCTTCCATTCGCGCCATAGTATCCAAAAGGTCACTATGTACCCTCAATGACCGTACTTGTCAGAAGTGTACTCGCCCCTGAGACTGAGATGGTGACCTTCCCGACACCCGTAATAGCCGCTCGCCCCCGCTCGGCCCTCCACCCGTGGCTCGCCATGATCCCGCTGTTTCTCGGCATCCTGATCGGCGCGCTCGCGATCAGCAGCATGTCGACAGCGCTTCCGGCGATCCGAGGCGACCTCACCCTCAGTGACAGCGGCGCTCTCTGGCTCGTCGACGTCTATGCGCTCTCTCTCGCCGCGACGCTGATCATCGCCGCGCGGATCGGCGACGCGTTCGGGCGCAAACGGATCGTGCTCCTCGGGCTCGCCGGCTTCGCAGTGCTCAATGCCGTGGGCGGGTTCGCCCAGGACGGGATGCTGCTGGTCGTGGTGCGGGCTCTGCTCGGCGTCGCCGAGGCCTTCGTCGTGGCCGGCGTCGTGGCCACGATCGGAGCGCACTATCACGCACGCCAGCGCGTGCTGGCATACGGGCTGTGGACCGCGACCTTCGGCGCAGGCAGCGCTCTGGGTCCGGTGCTCGGCGGACTCGTCACGGAGGGCCCAGGGTGGCGCTGGCTATTGCTGGGCAGCGTGCCGCTCGCGGTCGTCGCCGGCGTGCTCGCGATCTGGCTCGTTCCTGATTCCCGCAGCTCGCGGCCACCGTCGTGGGACATCCTCAGCATCGTGTCGTCGATCGTCGCCCTCGGGGCTCTCGTCTTCGCCCTGCACGAGGTGCTCGCGGCTCCGCTCGCCGCGGGCATCGCAGGACTCGTCGCGGTCGTGACGCTCGTGTTCTTCATCCGCCGCCAGCGCACCCTGCGCGAACCCCTCATCGACATGCGACTCTTCCGAGTGCCCGGGTTCAGCCCTGCCATCGTGCGCATCGTGGCGAGCGGCGGTGTGTCGACGGCATCCGTGCTCCTGGTGAGTCTGCACCTGCAGGATGCCAGGGGGTACAGCGCGGCCGAAGCCGGGATCGCGATCCTTCCGCAGGCGGTGGCGATCGCGCTCGGCGGGGTGCTCGCACCCTTGTTCCTCCGATGGCTGACGTCACCAGCGCTGACAGTGCTGGCGCTCATGGTGCAGGGGGCGGGACTCGCCTGGCTCGCGACAGGGGTCGATCTCGTTGCGATCCCGCTCGTGCTGGTCGGGGTGGGGTTCGGGATCGCGGCCACGCTCGCCGCGACGACCCTCTTCGACGTGACGACCGACGACGACGCCGGCCAGGTCGGGGCGATCCAGGAGGTCGGCTTCGCCCTCGGCGGCGGCCTCGGAATCGCCGTGCTCGGCACGATCGCCTCGATCGTCGGGCATCGCGGCTTCATCGTCGCGCTCCTCCTTGCGACCGGGATGGTCGTCGCCGCAGCGCTCCTGCCGCTCTGGAGGCGCGCGCCCAAGCCCTCTGTCCGCGAATCCCGCTGAAGAAAGGCCGCCCGTGTCCGCAACGCGCCCGACCGTCCACTGGATCTACGCGCACCCCCAGGAGAACTCGTTCAACGCCCGGCTGTTCCGTGACGGGCGGGAGGCGCTGTCGCGCGACTACGACGTGCAGACGACCGACCTCTATCGCCAGCAGTTCGACCCTGTGCTCGCGGCCCCGGATCTGGGCGACCCGCAGGGGAGGGAAGGCAACGTCGTCGACCTCATGGGCGAGGCGTATGCCGAGGGGCAGGTGCCGTCCGATGTGAGCGAGGAGCAGCGCAAGCTCCAGGCAGCCGATCTCGTCGTGCTCCAGTTCCCGCTGTGGTGGTACGGACCCCCGGCGATCCTCAAAGGGTGGTTCGATCGCGTGCTGACCAACGGGTTCGCCTACGGTCCGCTCGACCCGCACACCGGTCTGCCTCTGCGCTACGGCGACGGCCTGCTCGCCGGGCGCCGTGCCCTCGTGATCGTGACCGCCGGTGAGGACGACCGTTCCCTCGGAGAGCGGGGCGTGAGCGGCGACGTGGACTCGTTGCTGTTCCCGCTCACCCATGGCACCCTCTGGTACACGGGGATCGAGCCGCTCGACCTGCACGTCGTCCACGACGCCGACGGGTTGGAGTCGACGGGGGTCGATCACGAGAGCGCGCGGCTGGTCGAACGGCTCTCCGGGATCCGCGAAGAGTCGCCGAGCGCCCCGTTTCGCCGGCTCCGCGACGGCGAGTACCACGGCACCCGAGCACTCCGAGCGGATCTGCTTCCCGGTCGCACCGACCTCGGCATCCATCGCGTCCCGATCGATTGAACGGCGTACGGAGAGAAGGCGACTCGAGCAGGCCCAGGACCCGCCACTCGGCGGTCGATCGTCGACGGATCGGCCGCGCTCGGCGGGTTACGCTCGTGTGCGACGTGCAGGAGGCTGGCGGAGCGCCGCTGCGCTGGCGGCCGAGAACAAAGGAGTTCTGATGACTGACGTCACTCTTCGCCCGCCCTTCGATCCCGAACTCGAGGCGGCTCTCGCGCTCATCGGCGACCAGATCCCTCCCACCCTGACGGCGGAGATGATCCCGCTGCTCCGGCAGGCGCCCGTCGGCGGTTCGGACGAGACGCTGCAGGTGCTCGCCGATCGCGGCTTCACCTGGCGCGATGTCACCATCGCCGGTCATGAGGGTGGAGAGATCATCGTCACGGTGATCGAGAAGGAGGGGCGCACGGGGACCGGTCCCGGCTTCTTCCACACGCACGGCGGCGGCATGATCATCGGCAACCGTTGGCTCGGAGTCGTCGGCTTCCTCGATTGGGCGGAGCGGTACAACGGGGCGATCGTGACGGTCGAGTACCGGCTCGCACCGGAGTTCCCCGATCCCTACCCGGTCGAGGACTGCTATGCCGGATTGGTCTGGACCGCGGAGAACGCGCAGGAGCTGGGAGTCGATCCGAACCGGTTGCTGATCGGCGGCGCAAGCGCGGGCGGTGGGCTGGCCGCCGGCACGGCCCTGCTCGCTCGGGACCGGAAGGGGCCGGCGCTGATCGGGCAGCTGCTCATCTGCCCGATGCTCGACGACCGCGACTCGACAGTATCGGCGCAGCAGATCGACGGCATCGGTGTCTGGGACCGAGGGTCGAATCTCACGGGCTGGACCGCACTGCTCGGAGACCGCCGCGGCTCCGCCGACGTCTCGGTGTACGCCTCGCCGGCGAGGGCCACCGATCTCTCCGGGCTTCCACCTGCGTTCATCGACTGCGGCAGCGCCGAGGTCTTCCGCGATGAGGATGTGGCCTACGCGACGAAGCTCTGGAAAGACGGGGTCCAGGCCGAACTGCACGTCTGGGCCGGCGGTTTCCACGGGTTCGACATGTTCGCACCCCACGCCGCCGTGTCGCAGGCGACCGCCGCCGCGCGCGACAACTGGGTGAACCGCCTGCTCGGTTGAACTCGCACCCTGTGGGGTCGCGGTGCGCGACCCCATAGGGTGGAACTCCCGCGCGATGGAGCCCGACATGCAAGATCTGCTGGGGCGGCTCACCGCCCTCGACCCGGATGCGAGCGAGACGCTCAAAGTCGTCTCCTACTTCGATGCGCTCGTCCAGCACTCCGTCGGCGTCGAGAGCATGCTGCGGGGGGCGGCCGTGCTCAGCGGAGCCACGGTCGGGCAGCGCGACGGCCGGCAGCTCGTCCGAATCCGGGCCGACGGCGTGCGCATCGATCCCGTCGATCCCGGCGATGCCTGGACGCTGCGGGAAGTCGGAACGGATGCCGTCGCCTGGATCGAGCGCGAGGGCGCGCCCCACACGAACGACGCGATGATCCTCGAGCGGCTCGCGCTGGCGCTCGGCATCATCCGCGCGCGTCGCTCCGTCGGGGCGGAGAGCGCCGTCGAGCTCGCGATCAGCACGTACGCGAACACGGAGGAGCGGGCAGCGGCCGTGTCGAGGCTTCGCTTGCCCGCCGGTCCGGTGCGTGTCGTCGCCTCGCCGCCGGAGCCGGCACCGCTGCCGCAGCATCCGTCCGCCGTGGTCGCGACCCGCCACGGCCTCACCCGCGCGACGATTGTGGATGCCGCCAGTGACGCGCTGCAGGCGTGGGGTGACGCCTCAGGCCTGCGTCTCGGCGTGGGACTTGCCGTCTCCGGCGCACAGATCCCGGCATCCTGGTCGGCTGCTCTGGTCGCCGCGCGACTTTCCAGTCCGGCGGAGCGGGTGATCCACGCCGATGAGCTCGGTCTCGGGCTCATCGTCGCCCAGGCGGCGGACGGCGAACCCCCGCATCCCGACGTGACTGCCCTGGCCCGCCTGGATGAGCGCAGTCTCGAACTGCTGGATGCTGTCATCGACGAGCACAGTGTGCGGGCGGCCGCCATCCGTCTGGGAAGGCATCATTCCAGCGTGCAAGAACGCCTGGCCTCTCTCGTGGAGACCCTGGGGTACGACCCGCGCACTTCCCGCGGGCACACCCGCTACGCGCTCGCACGGATGCTGTTGACGCTCGCCGGCTGAAGCCTGCTCACTTCGCTGTCGCGGCACCGGTCGGCGCCGAGTCGGCCGACAGGTGCCGGTGCCAGTGCAGTTTTCGTCATGGGGCCGGGATCGAGAGAATCGACAAGGGTTCCGACTTCTCGGCGATCGCGCGCGTCGGTACCGGAGTGGTGATCCGCCGCACGCGCGTGGCCGATGGCCGTTCGCCATAGCGTCGTTGATAGGAGTTACTGAAGGTGCTCAGGTCGCGGAACCCGGATGCGGTTGAGATCTGCCCGATGCTCAGTGCTCGTGACTCGGGGTCCTTCAGGAGGCGCCGAGCGACCTTGAGACGCTCCTCCCGGATGAGGTCGGATGGCGTGGTTCCGTGCAGGCGAAGTTGCGTCTGCACGTGTCGCAAGGACCACCCGAGGCGCGCGGCCAGCGCGAAGCCGTCGAGCGCGGGGTCATGGGCGCGTTCCCGGATGATCTGCCGGAGCGACGCGAGCAGCGCCCAGGACAACTCTGTGGGGGGCTCCGTCGACGCGGGATTGGCGAGCATCACCAGGAGGTCGACGACGTGGTCGAGCATGAGGTCGAATGAGGTGACATCCAGATGATCGCGTTCCTGATGGACGAGCCGGAGCTGGTCCTTCAGGATTCGCCCGATGCCTCGACTGAGATCGAGGTGGAGGGGGGCGGGATCTCCGGCGTTGTCCGGTGGAGGCATCCGGACCCGGTCGCGATGGATGATCAGTGCCATATAGGCGAAGCCATTTCCGTCGCGAAGCTCGAGAAGCTCGGAATCCGCACAGACCAGGGCGCCCCAAGGCCTCCCCGAATCGCGAGCGCCGCTGACCGATAGAGCTCCGGTGTCGTTGACGAAGGGAATGTAGAAGGACGCCACCTCGGGCGGAACGTGATGGGGCTGGTGCGGTGAACGCGCCACTCCCGGGCACTCCTCACGCCATCCGACGACCTGATACCGGGTGGATCGCTGGCGCACGACGTCGGCGGAGCAGTCCGTGGAGAGATCGACCCGATGCGGCGCGAGGAGCGACGACACCTGACTCATCCACCACTCACCCTGGATCCGCTGCGAGGGGTCGCGCGTGGTCAGCGTCTCAACCGAGTACACGAGCACCTCCATCGGAACTCTGCGCTGACGATGCATCGAGTGCTCGCCGAACGTGCAGTTTTTCCAGCCATCCCCAGGCTTTCCGGCACAGGCTAACACCCGAAATGGAAGGTTGGCAACCGTTTGCCAATTGTGAGCGGGAACGCTAGTCCGAAGTGAGACCTTCTCCGAGATCGACGCCCTCGGCGTCGGCGAACTCGATGACGACCGGTGACGCATCGTCGCCGCGGGGAAGCTCGACGCGGAGGAGCGTGCCATCGCTCAGCACCCAGTAGTGCGCGCGATCCTCGATCGGCTGCGCAGACCCGCCTGAGGCGCTCGGACCGACCAGCACCTGCGCGGTGACGCTCCCGGATTCGGTGCGAATGTCTTCTGTGCCGAGCGAGACCGCATCGGACTGCCGCAGCAGCTGCGGGTTCTCGGGTCGGTCGGACCCGAGGGAGACCAGTACCGCGATGGCCCCCGCAAGGGCGGAGTCCGACGGATCGAACTCCTGACTCAGCCACCCATCTTCCGGGATCGGCAGGATGGGCTCGCTCGTCGTCGGTTGCTCGCGGATCGATAGCGTCTGGGCCGATGCCTTCAATAGGCCGACGGGCGTGCCGTCTTGGGTGACGGCCCCGTAGACGAGGCCATCGGGAAAGTCGACGTAGCCGCTCACGGCAACCTCGCCCGCAGCATCCGGAGATGACAAGGTGAACGACCGCGTTCCGAGATCGAAGTTGTGGAAGCGCGTGACCGCGAAGAGCTCCGCTTCCTCCACGCTCAGCGGCTGCGGGTCAGGCTCCGATGGCGTCGCCGCACAGCCGGCCATCGAGCCCAGCAGCAGAACCGAGGCGAGGATGACGCGGAATGAAGTCGATCTGCGACACCGCACGCCCCGATCGTACTAGCCGCATCATGGACGAAGCGGAGCCGAACATTTTCTCCTGACGCATCGTTTTTTCCCACGTTGTGGCGCTTCCCGCCTTCTCGGTAATTTTCGAAACGAAGAACGGGCCGCGCTGCGGCCCGTTGGTTGTCGTGGGCAGGGGAGACCGTCGGTCGGACCTGCTCACCCTGGGATGGGGAGCCCCATGTTCGAGAGATTCAGTCCACACGCGCGCACACCGTTGCGCGCGGCCACCGCGGGAATAGCCACTGTCGCGCTTGCCGCCAGCAGCATCCTGTTCATGAGCGCACCAGCGAGTGCAGCATCCGGGACGGTCACCGGCATGGTCTTCCGAGACCTGGCGAGCAACGGGGTGTTCGATTCCGACCCTCTCGCCGACCAGCCGCTGGCCGGAGTGACGGTCACGGCGTACGACTCCGCGGGGGCGGCAGTCGGAACGGCGCAGTCCGCAGCCGACGGCACCTACACCCTTGACGTCGTGGACGCCGCGACGGATGACGTGCGCGTCCAGTTCACCGGTGTGCCGGCAGGGTACGAGCCCGCTTCGCACGGAGCCGGAAACGGCACCAGCGTGCAGTTCGTCACCATCGGCGCCACCGACATCGACTACGGCGTCAACGCGCCCGACGACTACTCGCAGGGCGGCAGCGTGCCGCTCGCTCTGCCGATCCGCTGGACGGGTCTGCGTGATGGTTTCTCCACCGCCGAGCGCCCCTCCATCGTGAGCGTGCCGTGGGATGCGACTCTCAACGGCAACGGCGAGTACGACCAGCGCACCACCCTCGCCGAGTACAGCGAGACCGGATCGCTGTGGGGTACTGCCTACCGGCGCACCACGGGCGACCTCTTCAGCTCGGCGACGCTGCAGCGTCACTCCGACCTCGGTCCCCTCGGCCTCGGCGGCATCTACCTCGTCCCGAACGCCCTGAACGAAGGCGGCACCCTCGGCACGCCCGGAGCCGTCGAGGAATGGCTCGACGTGCAGGGCCTGCCCATCGCGGGCGGCGGCACCGTCGACCTCGGCGAGAGCACGATCGACTGGGACGCCCGTGGCCTGAACGGCCCGACGAACCCGGCTCACGACACGCAGGCCTATGACGCGATCGGCAAGATCGGCATCGGCGACATCGAGGTCAGCTCTGACCAGAAGACGCTGTACTTCGTCAACCTGTTCGACAAGAACCTCTACGCGATCGACATCGCGAACCCGACCGAGGCCACCCGCATTCCGCTGAACCTCGTCGAGGGCGAGCGTCCGTGGGCCATCGAGGTGCATCACGGTCAGGTCTACATCGGCTACGTGCAGACCGGCGAGGGCAACGGGAACGCCGCGGTGACGGACCAGCAGCTGTTCGTGCGTGCGGCATCCGATGCCGATCTCACGCCGCTCGGCACCGCCGGATCGCAGATCTTCGCGACCGGGCTCGACTACGTCAAGGGCTCGCCCGGATCAGACGGCATCGACTCGCGCTTCTTCACTTGGAAGAGCTGGACGACCGCGGCCGACTACGACCGCGACCTGTACTCCTTCGCGAACCTCAGCGACCCTGCGCCGATGATGAACTGGTCGCAGGCCATGCTCACCGACCTCACGTTCACGAGCGAGGGCAACCTTGTTCTCGGCCTGGCAGACCGCTCCGGATGGCAGCTCGGCAACGAGAACTACGGCCCGCTGGACGGCCAGACCGATCTCACACAGGGCGTCTCGGCCGGCGACACGCTCGTCGCCGGTGTGCAGGGTGACGGTTCGTACGTGCTCGAGAACGACGGCGTCGTCGGAGACCTGGAAACCTCGGGCACGCTCCCGAACCAGGGCCCCGGCGGGCGCGAGTTCATCGACGACTCCTTCATCAACGCGAGCAACGACCAGCGCCAGCACAACGAGATCACGCTCGGCGGCCTGGCTTCCATCGCCGGTTTCGAGGACGTCGTGACGACGGCCATGGACCCGACCGAGGGTGCATCGCGCACCGGCATCCGCTGGAGCAGCGCGACCGACGGCAGCAACTCCAACGGCTACCAGGTGACCCAGTCGGGTCACGAGGGCAGCTTCGAGAAGTCGGGCGGTCTCGGTGACCTGCAGGCGCTCGTGAATGCGGCACCGGTCGAGATCGGCAACCGCGTGTGGTTCGACGCCGACCGTGACGGCATCCAGGATGCCGGCGAGCCGGCCGTCCCCGGTGTCACCGTGACCCTGCTCGACGAGGGCGGCCAGCCGGTCGCCGGCGTCGACCCGGTCGTGACCGATGCGAACGGCGAGTACTACTTCTCCGACATCGCGCCCGACCTCACCTACACGGTGGCGTTCGACTCCTCGACCGCCGACGTTTCAGGCCTTGCGGAGTTCGGTGTCACCGAACCGTCGCAGCTGTCCTGGACCGGCCGTGGTGACGACGCCGCTGCCGCCACGCGGGAGATCGACTCCAACGTGGACCCGGCGAACGGACGCGCTCCGGTCACGGTGGGTGGCCCCGGCCACAACGATCACACGATCGACGCCGGCCTGATCGTCCCGCCGACGGAGTGCACCGTGGGTGACTTCGTCTGGGTCGACGCGAACGAGAACGGCCTTCAGGACCAGGGCGAGGCCGGCGTCGCCGGTGCGACCGTGGAGCTGCTTGACGCCGAGGGCAATGTCGTGGACACGACGACGACAGACGCCAATGGCGCCTATCTCTTCGAGGGCATCGACTGCGGCACCTACCGGGTGCGGTTCACGATCTCCGAGGGCAACACGTTCACGACGCCTGGGGCGGGTGCGGACACTGCCGTGGACTCGAACCCGACGCCGTCGGACGAGAACCCGCTGGTCGGTGTGACTCCGGAGTTCGAGGTCACCCCGGAGAGCCCGGAGGATCTGACGATCGACGCGGGTATCGTCCCGGAATCTGAGCTCTGCACCGTGGGCGACTTCGTCTGGGTCGATGCGAACGAGAACGGAATCCAGGATGCCGGTGAGGCCGGTGTCGAGGGTGCGACCGTCGAGCTGCTGGATGCTGAAGGCAACGTTGTGGACACCACCACGACCGACGCTGCAGGCGCTTACCTCTTCGAGGACGTCGAGTGCACGACCTACAGCGTGCGCTTCACGATCCCCGAGGGCCACACGTTCACCTCGACCGCGACCGGCGATGACCGTGCTGTCGACTCGAACCCCACCCACACACAGGAGAATCCGCTCATCGGCGTGACTCCGCAGTTCGAGGTCACCCCGCAGAACCGCGAAGACCTGACCATCGACGCCGGTGTGGTCCCGGAGGCGCCGTTGTGCACCGTGGGCGACTTCGTCTGGGTCGACACGGATGCTGATGGCGTGCAGGATGCCGGGGAGGCTGGCGTTGCCGGTGTCACCGTCGAGCTGCTGAACGCAGAAGGCGACGTCGTCGCGACCGTCCAGACGGACGCGAACGGCGGATACGTGTTCTCCGGTGTGGAGTGCGCGACCTACCGGGTGCGGTTCACGATCCCTGAGGGCAACACCTTCACGACGCCGGATGCGGGTGATGACACTGCGGTGGACTCGAACCCGACGCCGACGCAGGAGAACCCGCTGATCGGTGTGACTCCGGAGTTCGAGGTCACCCCGGAGAACCCGGAGGATCTGACGATCGACGCCGGTATCGTCCCGGTCCCTGACGTGCTGTGCACCGTGGGTGACTTCGTGTGGGTCGATGCGGATCGCGATGGCGTGCAGGATGCCGCTGAGGCTGGCGTTGCCGGTGTCACGGTCGAGCTGCTGAACGCTGAGGGTGACGTCGTCGAGACGGCCACGACCGACGCCAACGGCGGGTACCTGTTCGACGACATCGAGTGCGGCACCTACCGGGTGCGGTTCACGATCCCCGAGGGCAACACCTTCACCACGCCGACGGCGGGCGACGACACCGAGGTGGACTCGAACCCGACGCCGACGCAGGAGAACCCGCTCGTGGGCCTGACCCCGGAGTTCACCGTCACCGAGGAGAACAACGAGGACCTCACGATCGATGCGGGCATCGTCCCCGAGGTGCTGTGCACCGTGGGTGACTTCGTCTGGCTCGATGCGGATCGCGACGGCATTCAGGACCAGGGCGAAGCCCCGGTCGCCGGTGTCACGGTCGAGCTGCTGAACGCTGAGGGTGCAGTGGTCGCCACTGTGACGACCGATGCTGCAGGCGCGTACCTGTTCGACGACATCGAGTGCGGCACCTACCGGGTGCGGTTCACGATCCCCGAGGGCAACACCTTCACCACGCCGACGGCGGGCGACGACACCGAGGTGGACTCGAACCCGACGCCGTCGGACGAGAACCCGCTGGTCGGTGTGACTCCGGAGTTCGAGGTCACCCCGGAGAACCCGGAGGATCTCACGATCGATGCCGGTATCGTTCCGGTTCTCTGCACCATCGGCAACTTCGTCTGGGTCGATGTGGATGCTGATGGCATCCAGGACGAAAGTGAAGTGGGTATCGCCGGTGTCACCGTCGAGCTGCTCGATGCTGAAGGCAACGTCGTCGAGACGGCCACGACGGGTGCGGATGGTTCGTACCTGTTCGAGGACGTCGAGTGCGGCACCTACCGGGTGCGGTTCACCCTTCCTGAGGGCAACACGTTCACGACGCCGGATGCGGGTGATGACACTGCGGTGGACTCGAACCCGGTTCCGACGCAGGAGAACCCGCTGATCGGGGTGACTCCGGAGTTCGAGGTCACCCCGGTCGACCCGGAGGATCTCACGATCGACGCCGGTGTGGTTCCCGAGGTGCCCGTGTGCACCGTGGGTGACTTCGTCTGGGTCGACGCGGATCGCGACGGAATCCAGGACGCGGGCGAGGCCCCGGTCGCGGGTGCCACCGTGGAGCTGCTCGACGCCGAGGGCGAGGTCGTCGCGACGACCACGACCGATGCGAACGGTGGGTACCTGTTCGAGGGTGTGGAGTGCGCGACCTACCGTGTGCAGTTCACCATCCCCGCCGGTTACGAGTTCACGACGCCGGACGCCGGGAATGACACCACTGTCGACTCGAACCCGACGCCGTCGGACGAGAACCCGCTGGTCGGTGTGACTCCGGAGTTCGAGGTCACGCCGGAGAACCCGGAGGATCTGACGATCGACGCCGGTATCGTTCCGGTTCTCTGCACCATCGGCAACTTCGTCTGGGTCGATGTGGATGCTGATGGCATCCAGGACGAAAGTGAAGTCGGTATTGCCGGCGTCACCGTCGAGCTGCTGAACGCCGAAGGTGCAGTGGTCGCCACCGTGACGACCGATGCTGCAGGTGCGTACCTGTTCGAGGATGTCGAGTGCGGCACCTACCGGGTGCGGTTCACGCTTCCTGAGGGCCACACGTTCACGACGCCGGATGCGGGTGATGACACTTCGGTGGACTCGAACCCGGTTCCGACGCAGGAGAACCCGCTGATCGGGGTGACCCCGGAGTTCGAGGTCACCCCGGTGGACCCGGAGGATCTCACGATCGACGCCGGCGTGGTTCCCGAGGCGCCGGTGTGCACCATCGGTGACTTCGTCTGGTTGGACGAGGACAGGGATGGGATCCAAGATGCGGGCGAGGCCGGCATCGCGGGTGTCAAGGTCGAGCTCCTGAACGCAGACGGCGACGTCGTCGCCACTGTGACAACGGGTGCGGATGGTTCGTACCTGTTCGAGGGCGTCGAGTGCGGCACCTACCGGGTGCGGTTCACGCTTCCTGAGGGCAACACCTTCACGCCGCCGAATGCGGGCGACGACGACACTGTCGACTCGAACCCGACGCCGACGACGGGGAACCCGCTGATCGGTGTGACCCCGGAGTTCGAGGTCACCCCCGAGAACCAGGAGGATCTGACGATCGATGCCGGTGTGGTCAAGGCTCAGCCGCCGCTGGCTATCACCGGTGGTGGGCCCATGACGATCTCCATCGTCGCCGGCCTGATGCTCCTCCTCATCGGTGGTGGGCTCGTGGCGCTCCGTCGGCGCCAGACGGCAACGTCGGCCCAGTAAGGCCCAGTAGACAGGTGGGCCGGTCATCATGCGATGGCCGGCCCGCCTGTCTTGTTCGCGTCTCCAGCCCGTATCCCTCGAAGCGCCGTCCTCGAGAGGCGGCAGCGCCGCTGAGGGCGGTGATGAGCTCTGCGATGATTGACCGATCGATTCAGGGACAAAGGTTGGCAGCGTGAGAACACGATTCATTCGCTCCTCGGTGGTGGCTACCGTGGCGGTGATCGCGGCATCCCTGGTCGGCTGCGCCGCGAGCGCCCCCGAGCCTGCTGCCCGTGATCTCGTGCGCGTTCCCGAGGACGCGACGCTGGGCGAGGCGGGCACCCTCATCGCCGATGGGGGGATCATCCTGATCTCGCCCGGAACGTACACCGACTCGCTCGAGGTCCACGCCGACGACGTGACGGTTCGAGGGCTCGATCGGAATGGCGTTGTTCTCGACGGTGAACTCACACGCAGCAACGGCGTGGTCGGCACCGGAGAGCGGGTGACCGTCGAGAACCTCACGGTGCGCAACTTCCTGCAGAACGGCGTGCTGATCACGGGAGTCACAGACGAAAGCGGCGCGGGCGTCGCACGCGGCCCCGACGGATACCTGCCGGGCGATACCCCGCCTCCGGTGCCGGGGTATCTCGTGCAGGCCGTGACGGCGCAGAACAACGGGTTGTACGGGATCTATGCGTTCAACCGCACCGGCGGGGTCATCCGCGACAATCTGGCCAGTGGCGGCTCCGATTCCGGCATCTATGTCGGGCAGTGCGAAGACTGCAACGCGCTGGTGCAGGACAACGTGCTCGTCTCCAACGCCGCCGGCCTCGAGCTGGCGAACGCTTCGCAGGTCGTCGTGCAGGGCAACCGCATCGTCGGCAATCGCATCGGCATCAGCGTCCTGAGCAATTATCTGGAGGCGCACGGTCCCACGGCGTCGGTGCAGATCGTTGGCAATCTCATCGCGGACAACAACGAGCACGAGACGCCGGTGCATGCCGGCGGCGCGTTCGGCATCGGCGTCGGACTCGCGGGCACCGTCGACGCGGAGGTGCGCGCGAACACGATCTCCGGCAATGCTTCGGTGGGGATCTGGGTCACCTCGTCAGAGGATTTCGCGCCGATGGGCACTCGCGTGTCGGGGAACGCCTGGGGCGGCAACGCCCTTGATGCGGCATTCACGCCCGCCGCGGCCGCCCTCGGCTCGAACAACTGCTTCGAACTGGGGGCAGGAGCGACAGCCGATCCGGCTGAGCTCACCTCAGCCGGGTGTGCGGATCCTCTCCCCGCCGGCGTCTTCCGGCAGCCGCCGGCCCCGGACGGTGTGGTGTTCTCGGACGTGCCACTGCCTCCCGAGCGCACCGGCCTGAAAGACATGACAGAGGAGCCGCGCTCCCTGCCGGATCGTGTCGAGCTTCCCGACCTTTCCGGAATCGTCCCACCCGCCGTCGACCTGCTCGCCGAGGGGAACGGGTGAACGGTTCAGACGAAGCGGATGCCGCCACCCCGGAGGAGGCATCCAGCCCCGCGCCGCCCACCCGGCGGGGACTGTTCGCCGCCGCCGGAACCGCGCTGGTCGCCGGAGCCGCCGGATGGGCGCTGGGCCGGGCCGGCGAATCCGATGCACCCGCCGACACCCAGCCGGGAGAGCAACCGGGCGGTGCGGCGGCGTCTCCATCGGCGAGCCCCCTGCCGTCGGCGGAGCGGCGTCCAGGAATCACCTGGCCGGCGATTCCCCAGCGGTACGTCTGGGTCGGCGTCGTGAGTGTCCCGGGCCGGGACGCATCGGCGATTCGCGAGCTCGCGATCCGCGTTTCGCAGGAGTTGCCTGCGCTCCCCGAGGACGCGGGCGAGCCCACCGTCACGGTCGGGTTCGCTCCTGCGGTGGCCCGGTCGCTCTGGGGCGAACGGGCCTCGGCCATGATCGAGCTGCCGGCCTTCGCCCACGATGAAGAGAGCGTCGCCACCGGCGGAGATCTCGCGCTGCAGGTCTGTGCGGAGACGGCGGCGGCGGTCACGCAGATCGTCGTCGGCATCCGCAGAATGCTGGGCGATCACGTCCTCGAGTGGGAGCGGAGCGGGTATCGGGACGCACCGACTCCGCACGGCACGGCCCGGACATCGACCGGATTCGTGGACGGGATCGTGAACCCGAGAACCGCCGAGCTGCTCGCGGCGGGCGTCTGGACCGATGCGAAGCACCGCGACACCCATCTGGTGCTGCGGCGCATGCGGATCGTCCCCTCCTTCATCGCGCTCTCGGATGCCGATCAGGAGCGCGCGATCGGGCGACGCAAGGACACCGGCGCACCGCTGTCCGGCGGGGGACCGCTCGACGACGTCGATCTGTTCAGCAAGGCGGCTGATGGGCATCCGCTGACGCCGCGCACCAGCCATGCCCGTCGCGCCCATCCGGCGAACCTCGGTCGCGCGTTGATGCTTCGACGCAGCTACAGCTTCGATCCGGCCGAGGGCGCGGGGCTGCTGTTCATCGCCTACCTGGCTGATCCGCAGACCTTCATCGCGACCCAGCGACGGCTCGACGAAGACGATGACCTCATCGCGCACACCCGCACCGATGCCTCTGGCTGCTTCTTCGTGCCGGGAGATCTCACCTGAGACCGATGCTGCCGCGGACGCTCGCCGGCTGAGTCCTGCTCACATCCCGATGGCGGCCCCGGTCGACCCGCGCGTCTCCAACCGCGGTGTCGAATCGAGGAAGGCGTTCGGCGCAGCACCGCCGAGCACGTCGAACAGCCGCCGGGTGGCGTGCGCGCCAAAGGCGACCACGTCGTGGCTCAGCGTCGTGAGCGCCGGTGCCATGTACCGGCAGATCAGAGAGTCATCCCAGGCGATGACCGAGGCGTCCTCGGGTACGCGCAGGCCGGCGCGGGAGAAGACCGCGAGCGAGGCGATCGCCATGATGTCGTTGTCGTACACGAAGGCGGTCGGCGGATGCTCAGACGCCAGCGCCTGCTCCGTCGCACGCGCGCCCTCTTCCGGGGAGTAGTCGGTGCGCAGCAGCATGCCCTCGCACCCGAGGGCATGGATCTCGTCATCGAACGCCGCATTGCGGATCTGCGTGTGGGCGAGGTCGGAGAGACCGGCGATGCGCGCGATCCGGCGGTGCCCGAGCCCGGCGAGGGCCCTGACCGCCTCGCGCATCGCCTCGGCGTCGTCGGTCCACACCGTGGTGAGTCCCGGCGCCGCGGAAGGATCCGCGACGGCGACAGCCGGGAACTCCGGATGCTTGGCGAAGTACTCGGCGCGCGGATCGTCGACATGCAGATCGACGAGGAGCACCCCGTCGACGCGCCTGGTCGTGCGCCAGCGACGAAGCGTCTTCAGCTCACTCGCGGAATCCGGCGCCACTTGCAGCAGCAGGCCGTATCCGCGTGGCGACAGCTCGCTCTCCATCCCCGCGAGGAACTGCATGAAGAACGATTCGGCGCCGAGGCTTCGCGGGTCACGTGCCAGCACCAGGCCGAAGCTGTTCGTCTTCTTCGCCGTCAGCGCCTTGGCCGCGGCACCCGGCGCCCAGCCCAGCTCATCGGCCACCAGGAGGATCCGCGCCCTGGTGCTCTCCGAGACCCCCTTGCGTCCGTTGAGAGCGAAGGAAACCGCACCGGGAGACACACCGGCGCGCTCGGCGATCTCGGCGATCGTCACCGTCTGCTTCGCGTGCGCGCTGGTTCCCACCGTCGTACCCTAGACCGCTTCTGCGTGCAGCACGAAAGCCTGCACCGGCCACAGCGTCGGCAGCTGGATTCCCACCTCGGTGAGTACGCCGCCCGGGAGTTCGATCCCCTCCCCGGTGAACCATTCCGGAGCGACCCACCCGCAGCGGGCCTCGCCGATCTCCCGGCGCACCCGCACCCGGTAGCGGCGCGTCGGGTCGAGGCCGGCGAACCGCAGGCGCTCGGCTCTGGCGTCTTCCAGGCTCGCGACGGTCGCGACGACGTAGACGGCCGCGGCATCCGTGACGAATCCCGTGACGCGCCACGCCGGATCCCGCAGGTCCGGATGCACGGTGCGGCCGCCGTGGACGATGGGGCGCAGCTCCTTGTAGAGCGCGGCGAAGCGGGAGATGGCCTCCGTCTCCTCCGGTGAGCAGCCGAGGATGTCCCACTCCAGCCCGGACGATCCCATCAGGCTCGTCGCCATCCGGTAGGACAGGGGCGTGACCCGACCGTTGCTGTGCGTCTCTGCCGGTCCGACGTGGGCGCCGACGAGTTCCGGTGGCAGCAGCATCCCGGTCCAGCGCTGGATGTCCTGACGCTCGACCGGATCGTTGGAGTCGCTCGCCCAGACGCGGTCGGCGTGGGCGAGCATACCGAGGTCGGTGCGCGCCCCGCCGGACGAGCACGACTCGATCTCGAGGCCGGGATGTGCGGCCTTCAGCTCATCGAACATGCGATAGACCGCGAGGGTCTGCGCGTGCTCGCCGGGGCGGCCGTCGTGGACGCTGTCGACGAGATCGCGGTTGTGGTCCCATTTGATGAAGTCGATGCCGAGCTCGGCGACGAGGGCGTCGATCTGGCCGTACACGTGCGCGTACGCGCCGGGGTTCGCGAGGTCGAGAACGAACTGCGTGCGCCAGGACAGAGACGGGTCGTGATCGAGATGGCGGGGGTCGTGCAGCAGCCAATCAGGATGCGCCCGCGCGACGTCGGAGTCGAGGCTCACCATTTCGGGTTCGAACCACAGCCCGAACTCCATTCCGAGCTCATGGACGCGCGCGGCCAGCGGGCCGAGTCCATCCGGCCAGACACGGCGGTCCACGATCCAGTCGCCGAGACTCGTGGTGTCGTCGCGTCTGCCGGCGAACCAGCCGTCGTCGAGAACGAACCGCTCCACGCCGACCGCGGCCGCACGCTCGGCGAGCGCGGCGACCTTCTCGGGGTCGTGATCGAAGTACACGGCTTCCCAGGTGTTGAGCACGAACGGCCGGGGAGAGGACGGATGCTGTCGGCGGGCACGCAGAAGGGAGTGGAAGGCGGCTGCGATGCCGTCGAGCCCCTCCTCGGAGTGCGCGAAGAGCACCGAGGGTGCGGCCAGTTCATCACCGGGCGCGAGCACGATCTCTCCCGGGCGCAGGACCTCGCCTCCGCCGAACTGCGTCACCGAGTCGGTGATCCGGTCGATGCGATAGGTGGCGTCCGACGACCAGGCGACGTGGGTGGCCCACAGCCTTCCTTCGTTCCACCGAGGCGCACCCTCCGACGCCACCAGCAGGGTGGGCGAATCGTGGCCGGGGCGTCCGCGCCGCGACTGCCGCACGGTGGATCCGACCGGCATCGCCGTCACGACGGGGCGCTTCTCCCGCGCCCACCGCCCATCGAAGGTGAGCAGGTGGTCCGTGGTCGTCGGCACGGGGAGGATGCTCTCCAGCCAATCCACCTCGACCGACGGCGAGCCGGTGACGCCGATGTGCCGCAGTCGCTGGTCGACGCGCACGCCGCCGCCCGCCTCGATCGCGAGCTCGATCGTCAGCTCCACGCCGCCGGCTTCGTCCCTGGCCGTGAAGGCGCAGCGGTCCGGCGTGGCATCCGTCGAGCTCACCTGCCATCGCGGGTGCAGCAGGACACCTTCGGAACGCAGCTGCAGGCCGGGTCGGCCGCTCCATGCGTCGGCCTCCTGCGGAGAGAGCGATACCTGCCACGGCGCGTCGAGTGTGCGGGGCACGCTCTGGCGCGATAGCGCTGCCCGGAGGGCGTCATCGTGACCTTCGAGTCCGGTGCGGAGCGGCGCTCCCCAGTGCAGCACGCTGGGAAGGCCGACCGTCGAGAGGTCGATGATGACGGACGTACCGTGAGATTCGAGGTGCACGAGCGGAGCGGTCAACGGGATTCTCCTTCGACGATGGGGGGACGTTCGCCCGAACCGCGCTCGATCAGCCAGGTCGGCAGCTCGATCTGGCTCGTGAACCCGGTCGGCTCGGCCATGCGTGCGATGGCGAGCTTCGCGGCCTGACGGCCGAGCTCGACGGGATCATATGACACCACGGTGACGCCGAGCACGTCGGCCGTGTCGAAGTCGTCGAAGCCGATGAGCGCTGGTTCTGCCCGGTCGGGTCGTGCACGCAGAGCACGTAGGGCGCCGACCGTCATCCGGTTGTTGCCGGTGATGATCGCGGTCGGAGGATCGGATTCGTCGAGGAGCGCGCCGACGATCTCCTCGCCGCCGATCGCACGGTCATCGACCAGCCGCTCGAGTGCGGCGGTGTCGTGCACGCCGTACGCGGCCATGGCCTCGCGATAGCCGCGCAGTCGCTCGGCCTGGGTGTAGACATCGGCCGGATTGCAGACGTACGCGATCTTCCGATGACCTCGCTCGAGCAGCTTCACGGTCGCGCCATGGGCGCCACGTCGGTTCTCCAGCACGATCGAGTCGGCGACGAGATTGCGGGCGGGGCGATCGAGCGCGATGACCGGCGTGCCCAGTTGCCGCTCTCCTTCGAGATACGACTGGTCGTCGGCCACCGGAATGAGCAGGAGAGCGCCGATGCGCTGGGCGAGCAGGGCGTCGGCCACCCGTTCCTCGCCATCAGGGGTGTCATCGGTCGTCGCGACGATCAGGGCGTGGCCGCTGCTGCGCAGCTCTTCCTCGATGCCGGAGGCCACCTTGTAATAGAAGGGGTTGCCGAGATCGCCCATGATGAAGCCGATCGCGTTCGTGGCGCCTCCGCGGCGAAGGCTGCGTGCCAGCGTGTTCGGGCGGAAGCGCAGCCGTTTCGCGGCGCTGAGCACGCGCTCGACGGTCTCGGGCGAGACCAACTCACGATCGGCGTAGACGCGGGAGACGGTCTTCGAACTGACCCCGGCGAGGCGGGCGACGTCGTCAAGTGTCGCCCTGGGCTGCACTGCCATCTTCTGCTCCTTCGCGACACCGATCGGCAGGGAGAGCCTAGCAAACACCCCTGACCGTGTCTATCGAAGGACATTTATGAGACATTAGTTCATTCTCCGTCGATGAGGCATCCCAAGAAAGCCCAGTTCAAAGCGATTTAGACCGGCCAAAATTGCAAAGAAATGATGCTAGACAGCGCTGACATTTAGTTGCAGATCGCGTGCTCAGCGGCCTAATCTGTCCCGAGCAGCCCCACCGCACACCGGGGCGGCCCCAGTTCAAGGGTGAACCTGACAAGGAGTCCTCACATGGCAAAGAAGACAGTGGTGGCAGCAGCAGCGCTCGCCGTGGCGGCGATCGCATTGAGCGGGTGCTCGGCAGGCGCGTCGAGCAATCCCGACAACACGATCGACGGCGAGGTGAAGGGAGACGTCAAGGTCGTGACCTGGCGCACCGACCTCGTCGAAGACGGCACGTTCGAGGCGTACGCCGAGGAGTTCAACAAGGAGTACCCCGACGTGAAGCTCACGTTCGAGGGCATCACCGACTACGAGGGGGAGATGAAGACGCGTCTCTCCACGAAGAACTACGGCGACGTGATCGGCATCCCGACCATGCAGCCCAGTCAGTTCGAGCAGTTCCTCGAGCCGCTCGGCGAGACGAGCGAATTCGCAGAGACCTACCGGTTCCTGAACACGCACACCTACGACGGCACCCAGTACGGCCTCGCCATCGGCGGGAACGCGCAGGGCGTGCTCTACAACAAGAAGGTCTTCGAAGCGGCCGGAGTCGCCGAACTCCCCAAGACGCCCGACGAGTTCCTCGACGCTCTGAAGAAGGTCAAGGACGGCACCGACGCGATTCCGCTGTACACCAACTACAAGGACGGATGGCCGCTGTCGCAGGCGTTCAGCAACCTCGGCTCCATCACGAACGACCCCGACGCCGGCATCCACATGGCCAAGGACGACGCTCCGTGGACGGAGGGCACCGACATCTACGCGATCGACTCCCTCCTCTACGACGCCGTCGAGGCCGGACTCACCGAGCCCGACCCGCTGACGACCAACTGGGAGCAGTCCAAGATCGACATCGGCACCGGCAAGATCGCTGCGATGACGCTCGGCTCGTGGGCGATCTCGCAGATGCAGGCTGCTGCGGAGGACAACGGGGCGTCAGCCGACGACATCGGCTACATGGCATTCCCCACGAGCGTCGACGGCACGCAGTACTCCATCATCGGCGGCGACTACAACCTCGGTGTCAGCAAGCACTCGAAGAACAAGGCGGCCGCCTGGGCGTTCATCCAGTGGCTCATCGAGGACTCGGGCTTCACCGAGACCCAGGGCATGATCTCGACCGTCACCGAGAAGGAGCTCCCGGCCAACCTGGGCGACTTCACCGTGGAGAAGGTCGAGCTCATGGAGACCAACCCGGCACCGGCCGGCGAGGAGAGCCTGCTCAGCGACGTGTCCAACGACTCCCAGATCGACCTGTGGGGTCAGATCTACCGGCAGAAGCTCGTCGACGTCGCCCGCGGCGCTGCCGACGGCGACAAGGAGAGCTACTTCGCCGAGCTCAACGAGCGCTGGGCGACCTCGGTCGAAACCCTCGCCGGCTGACGGACTGAATCGACGCGACGGAGAGTGTGACATGGCGATAACGACACCGGAGACGGTCGTCGGCAGCGCACCGGAGGGCCGCATCGAGCGGCCCTCCGGGCCCGCTTCGAGCCGGGCGGCGCGCGGAAAGATGATGCGGCGGCTCACGCCGTACCTGTTCATCGCCGTGGCCGTCGGCCTGCTGCTGCTGCTGACCTATTGGCCCGCCGTGAACCTGATCTGGTACAGCTTCACCGACTGGGACGGGCTCGATCTCGAGAAGAACTTCATCGGGTTCGACAACTACGTCCAGGTGTTCACCGACCCGCGCATCCTCCAGGTGTTCGGGGTCAGCCTGTACTACTTCGCCGCCTCGTTCGTGCAGATGGGCCTCGCTCTCTACTTCGCCACGATCCTCAGCTTCTCGACACGATTCCAGAACCTCTTCCGCGGAATCCTGTTCTTCCCCTACCTGATCAACGGCGTCGCGATCGGCTTCGTCTTCCTCTACCTCTTCCAGCCGGGCGGCACGCTCGACACGATGCTGTCGTGGTTCGGCGTCGCCGAGCCCCCGCAGTGGCTGGGCGACCCCGACATCGCGAACTGGTCGCTCGCGGGCACCAGCGTCTGGCGCTACATGGGCATGAACTTCGTGCTGTTCCTCGGTGCGATCCAATCGCTGCCCAGCGAACTGTACGAGGCGGCGGAACTCGACGGCGCGAGCAAGTGGCAGCAGTTCTGGGCGATCGTGTTCCCCGGCATCCGCCGTGTGATCGGGCTCTCGTTCATCCTCGCGGTCGCCGGCTCCCTCAGCGTCTTCGAGATCCCGTTCATCATGACCGGCGGCGCGAACGGCACTTCGACCTTCGTGATCCAGACGATCCAGTCCGCATTCAACTTCCGCCAGGTCGGTCTCGCTTCCGCGATGGCCGTGGTCCTGCTCCTCATCGTGCTGGCGGTCACCTGGATCCAGCGCAGGCTCTTCCCCGACGAGAAGGTGGATCTGACATGACCGCCACGACCACGAACCCCGCCGTCAATCCGCGGGGTCGCACGCGCCGCGGACCCGACCTGGTCGCCATCCGCGCACGAGGCATCTCCGCGAGCACGGCGAAGTACCTCAGCCTGATCATCGCCGCGTTGTGCACCCTGCTGCCCCTCGTCTCCGTGGTGTTCGCCAGCCTCAAGACGGCGCAGGAGTACGGCGCCACGGGCGCGCTCGAACCGCCGCAGAACTGGTTCAACTTCGACAACTTCGTCACCGCGTTCACCCGGGGCGACATGTTCATGGGCTTCGTGAACACGCTGATCGTGCTCGGGGTGTCCCTGGTCGGCACGATCATCCTGGGCACCATGACGGCGTATGCGCTCGACCGATTCGAGTTCCGTGGGCGCAAGCTCGTGATGGGCCTGTTCCTGGTGGCGACGCTCATTCCGAGCGTGACGAGTCAGGTGGCGACCTTCCAGGTGATCAACGGCCTGGGGCTCTACGACACCAAGGCCGCGCTGATCCTGCTCTTCATGGGCACCGACATCATCGCGATCTACCTGTTCATCCAGTTCATGGCGTCGATCCCCGTCTCGCTCGACGAGGCGGCGATGATCGACGGCGCGAACAGGTGGACGATCTACTGGCGCATCGTCCTGCCGCTGCTCAAGCCGGCGATCGCCACCGTCGTGATCATCAAGGGCATCGCGGTGTACAACGAGTTCTACTCACCGTTCCTCTATCTCCCCTCAGAAGATCTCATCTCGACCTCGTTGTTCCGGTTCAAGGGCCCGTTCGGCTCGCAGTGGGAGATCATCTCCGCCGGCGCACTCATCGTCATCGTCCCGACCCTCATCGCGTTCCTCCTCCTGCAGCGGTGGATCTACAAGGGCCTCACCTCCGGAGCAGTCAAATGACCCTCGACATCCCCGCCACGCTCACCGCCCCGATCCGCCGGGACCTCCACACCGGGTGGAGCCTGACGGCCGCATCCGGGCCGGTGCCCGAGACGTTCGCGCTCCCCGATGCCGTACCGGCCGCGGTGCCGGGCTGCGTGCACACCGACCTGCTCACCGCCGGCCTCATCCCCGACCCGTACCTCGATGACAACGAGGCGCTCCTCGCCTGGATCGGGCTGGTCGACTGGACGTACGCGACGAGCTTCGACTGGGCACCCGATGCTCACGAGCGGCACGACCTGGTGTTCGACGGCCTCGACACCGTGGCGACGGTCCGCCTGAACGGGCAGGTCGTGCTCGAGTCGGCGAACCAGCACCGCTCCTTCCGCGTCGACGTGCGCGCGCTGCTGGTCGAGGGCGCGAACACGCTCGAGGTCGCCTTCCGCTCGCCGATCCGGTACGCGAATGCGCAGAGTCTCGAGCTCGGCGCCCGCCCCCGCCCGTATCCGCTGCCGTACGAGGCGATCCGCAAATCCGCGTCGAACTTCGGTTGGGACTGGGGCATCGCGACCTACACCTCCGGCATCTGGCGCCCGGTGCGCCTGGAATCCTGGTCTGTCGCGCGCATCGCGGAGGCCCGGTTCGCGGCCGCTCCCACGTCAGCCGGAGGTCGGGTCGACATCGACATCGACATCGAGCGGGCGGATGCGGCCACCACGCCGCTCACGGTCGTGGCGTCGCTCGGCGGATCGAGTGTCTCGGCGCAGGTCGTCGGTGACACGGCCTCGGTCGCGGTCGAGGCCGCCGACGTCGAGCGCTGGTGGCCGGTCGGTCACGGCGATCAGCCGCTGTACGAGGCATCCGTCTCGCTTCGCAGCGACGACGGCGTGCGCGACGAGACGACCCGACGGGTCGGCTTCCGCACGGTCGAATGGAACACGACGCCGGATGCCGAGGGCACCCCGTTCACACTGGTCGTGAACGGCCGACCGATCTTCGTGAAGGGCGTCAACTGGATTCCCGACGACGCGCTGCCCGTGCGGGTCGATCGCGCTCGGTACGAGCGCCGACTGCGTCAGGCTGTCGCCGCGAACCTCAACCTCGTGCGGGTGTGGGGCGGCGGCATCTATGAATCCGAGGACTTCTATGAACTCTGCGACGAGCTGGGACTGCTGACCTGGCAGGACTTCCTGTTCGCCTGCGCGGCGTACCCGGAGGAAGAGCCGCTGCGCAGCGAGATCGAGGCGGAGGCACGCCAGCAGATCCCGCGGCTCGCGGTGCACCCCTCGCTGGTGCTGCTCACCGGCAACAACGAGAACCTGTGGGGGTTCGAGGACTGGGGGTGGAAGACCTCTCTCGACGGCAAGACCTGGGGCGCCTACTACTACCACGAGCTCTTCCCGAACCTCGTCGCTGAACTCGCCCCGCACGTGCCGTACAGCCCCGGTAGCCCGTTCAGTCCTGGCGGAGAGCATCCGAACGCCGAACCGCATGGCACCATGCACCTCTGGGAGCAGTGGAATCGCCTCGACTACCCGACCTACCGCGACCAGCGCCCGAGATTCGTGGCCGAGTTCGGCTGGCAGGGGCCGCCGGCGTGGTCGACCCTGGTGCGCTCCGTCAGTGACGCACCGCTCACTCCCGAATCGCCGGGCATGATCGTGCATCAGAAGGCGATGGAGGGCAACGTCAAGCTGACCCACGGGTTGCTCCCGCACTTCCGGATGCCCGCCGACATGGAGAGCTGGCACTGGGCCATGCAGCTGAATCAGGCAAATGCGGTGCGCTTCGCTCTGGAGCACTTCCGCTCGTGGGCGCCGCACACGATGGGTGCCGTCGTCTGGCAGCTCAACGACTGCTGGCCGGTCACGTCGTGGGCCGCGATCGACGGCGATGAGCGCTTGAAGCCCCTCTGGCATGCGCTCAAGATCGCGTTCGCGCCGCGGGTGGTTTCGGTGCAGCCGCGAGGCGAGGGGCTCGCTGCCGTGCTGAGCAATGACACGGCTGACGAGTGGTCGGGAGTGCTGTCGGTGCGGCGGCTGACGTTCGACGGCGCCGCACTGGCGAGCGTCGACGTGCCGTTCGCCGTCGAGGCGTGGGGCGCGGTGACGATCTCTCTCGATGCCTCGGTGACGACGCCGTCGGATGCCGCCGCCGAGGTATTGGTGGTCGATGCCGGTGAGCGCGGGTTCTGGTTCTACGCCGAGCCGCGCGACTCCGCGCTCGCCGCGGCTTCGCTGTCGTTCCAGACGACACCGGTCGAGGGCGGCACCGAGGTGCGGGTGAGCGCCGCCACCCTGGTGCGTGATCTCTCGCTGCTCGTCGACAAGGTCGATCCGGCGGCCTACACCGAGCAGGGACTCGTGACGCTGCTGCCCGGCGAGACGGCGACGTTCCTGGTGCGGCATCCCGCCGAGGCCCGCGCCGACGAGTTCACGTCCGAGCGCGTGGTCCGGACCGCGAATGAGCTGGTCGCTCGATGAATGCCGATCCCCGTGCGTTGAGCGACACTTCGACTCGCTGGCGCTCGCTCAGTGCAGGTCTCCGCGAGACGAAACGCGCTGACGAGCCCCTCGCGCCCTACGTCGCGGGGATGACGTGGGGATGGACCGGCATCCGCGGCACGTGGGCCGCTCCCGCAGCATCCGCATCGATGGCGGCGATGGTGGACCACGGAGTGAACTGGACCGCCATCGCGTACGCGGTCGAACAGGCCACGGCGCAGTCGACCGAGATGCCCTGGGACCAGGCTCCCACGGTCACCGAGAAGGAGATCGTCGGTGCCATTCGCGAAGCCAAGGCGCGCGGGCTGAAGGTGTGCTTGAAGCCGGTCGTGAACGTCAGCGACGGCACCTGGCGCGCCTACATCGGGTTCTTCGACTGGGATGTCCCCGGTGAGCCGAGTTGGAGCGCCTGGTTCGCCTCGTACACGGAGTTCATCCTGCACGCGGCCGAGATCGCCGAGGCCGAGGGCTGCGAGATGCTCTGCATCGGCTGCGAGATGGTGCGGGCAGACGCCCGTGAGAGCGAGTGGCGGGCACTGATCGCGGCCGTGCGCGAGGTGTACTCCGGCATCGTCACCTACAACTGCGACAAGTACCAGGAGGACCACGTCACGTGGTGGGATGCCGTCGACGTGATCACCTCGAGCGGGTACTACCCGATCGACAGCTGGGAGGCCGAGCTCGACCGCATCGAATCGGTCGTCGCGGCATCCGGCAAGCCGTTCTTCTTCATGGAGGCCGGCTGCCCGTCGCGCGTCGGCTCACCGGAGAAGCCGAACGACTGGAACCTCGTCGGTGCTCCCTCGGGCGAAGAGCAATTGCGCTACTACCGGGCCATGTTCGACGCGTGCGATGCGCGGCCATGGATGCGCGGTTTCATGCTGTGGGACTGGCCGCCCGCGCTCTATGCGCAGGGTGATGCCGACGCCAATGACGACTACTGCCCCTACGGCAAGCCCGCTGGCCGGTACCTGCGCGAGAGGTACCTGGCCAAGACTCGTCGCTGACCGCATCCCGCCCCCTCCGCCCTGTCCCGCCCCCTGACGCGAGGTCGAAAAGACATCGCAGAACGCCGAACGGGATGCGTTTCTGACCCCGCACCACACCGGAGCGGCGTCTGTCGACCTCGTCAGCCCCCCGCTGACCGGGCTGCGGCTGCCTCATCACGCGGCCGCAGTTGCTGCACCCCACAACGCGAGCACCGACGCTCGCAGCGAAGGAGATCAATGATGAAACGCCTGTTCGCACTGCTGATCGGCGCGGTGATCGCGCTCGCAGCGCTGTGCACCGCCCCCGCCGCGGCCACCGCTGCAACCACCGGATTCTCGGTGAGCGGCGGCCGCATCCTCGACGCCAACGGCACGGAGTTCGTCCCGCAGGGGATCAATCACGCGCACGTCTGGTATCCGAGCCAGACCGGCTCGTTCGCGGCGATCCGCGCCGCGGGAGCCAATTCCGTTCGCGTCGTCATCAGTGGCGGCCGTTACGGAACCACATCGGCCGCGGAGGTGACCAGCGTCATCTCCCAGTGCAAGGAGAACCAGCTCGTCTGCATCTTGGAGAACCACGACACCACCGGCTACGGAGAGGATGCCGCCGCCGGAACGCTCGCCGCGGCGGCGCAGTACTGGACCAGCGTCAAGCAGGCGCTGATCGGCCAGGAGAAGTACGTGATGATCAACCTCGGCAATGAGCCCTTCGGCAACGCGGGCTATCAGAACTGGACGTCGGCGACGATCTCGGCGATCCAGACGCTGCGCACGGCCGGTCTCACGCACATGCTCATCGCCGATGCCCCGAACTGGGGTCAGGACTGGTCGTTCACGATGCGCGACAACGCGGCGACGGTCGCCGCGGCCGACGGCAACACGGTGTTCAGCGTGCACATGTACGGCGTCTTCGACACCGCGGCCGAGGTGCGCGCGTACATCGACTCGTTCCGCAGCCGCGGGCTGCCCCTCATGGTCGGCGAGTTCGGCATCGATCACTCCGACGGCAACCCCGACGAGGCGACCATCATGAGTTACACCCGCAGCACGGGCATCGGAATGCTCGGGTGGTCGTGGTCGGGCAACAGCGGCGGGGTCGAGTACCTCGACATGGCGAACGGCTTCAACGCATCGTCGCTGACACCATGGGGCGAGCGCTTCATCAACGGCGCCGACGGCTTGAAGGCGCGCTCGCCGCAGGTCGCCAGTGTGTTCGGCACGGGTGGTGGCACGGGTGGTGGCACCGCTCCGAACGGCTACCCGTATTGCGTGAGCGCGGCATCCGACCCCGACGGCGACGGCTGGGGCTGGGAGGACTCGCGTTCCTGCGTGGTGCGCGCAAGCGGGGGCACGGCTCCCAACGGATATCCGTACTGCGTGAGCGCAGCATCCGACCCGGATGGTGACGGCTGGGGCTGGGAGAACTCGCGTTCCTGCGTGGTGAGGTAGACGATCTGGGGATGCCCGCGGGATACGTTCCGCGGGCATCCCCGTCGGCTGGAGAACCTGCAAGGCAGATACCGGCTGTGCATCCCACCCTCGTATGTCACGATCAAGGGGTGAGTCCGAACGCTGACGATCCCCAAATCGGTTCGCTCGATGTCGATTCCGTGGCCCTCCTCGGCACCGGTGAGAGCCTTGTATCGCTGCTCGAACAGCTCGGCGTGGAGTTCGCAGACGGTTCCCGTGACGACGTGCCCGCTGACGGATGGCGTGTGCTCCGCCGGCAGGATTCCGGCGGCGTGGTGATAGGTGCGCCCGAGGGGGCCTCGGCGGCAACCTGGCGTGTGGCGCAGATCGGCGTCGACCAGTTCGGGGCACCAGCTCCCCCCGTGAGCGTCTACCCCGAATCGCTCCCAGTCCGTCGAAGCCGGGTGGAGCGTGCGCGGGGACTCGTTCTCCGGTGGGCGCCGCTCAGCCAGGACGAAGCAGCCAACGGCGTGTTCGTGATCGACATCGTGAACACGGGCGAGGCGAGATGGAGGCCGGACGGCGATCCTTTCCTCGTCATCGGCGACGTCAGAGCACCCGGAACCGAAGACACGGTTACGAGCTTCGGTTTCTTCGGAGGGCAGAACCCGGCCGTTCCGCTGGACCCGGGTGAATACGCGCGAGTCCACGTCAGCATCAACGAGTCGCAGTGGCGCCCGCTTCAACCTGGTCGCTACGAACTGCACGCGATGCTCGCGATGTTGCCCGTCGCGACGACCACACCCCTGCCGCTCGAGCTCACTCAGGAACAGATCGATCAGCACAGAACGCGATTCCGTTCGCGCGCCCGCACGCCGGCTGAAGAGGCCGAGGACCTCCGCCAGAACCACCGCCGCCAGAAGGCGCTCGTCGAGAGTGCCGGCGTGCTCGAAGAGATCGCACGTCTCGTCACGAACGCGGCCACCGTCGATGAGGCCGCGGCTGCGGTGGAACTCCTGCTTCACGGGGACAAGGAGGCGGCCACCGCTGTCGTCCACACGCCGCTGATGCAGTTCACGACGGAAGCCATCCAACGGACGCGGGACAACGTCCTTCGGATCGAACGGAGGCTGGTGGCGCGCGAGAGCGGATGAGTGGAGGGCCTGCGCACCACCGAGGATTGATCAGGTGGGTCGGTAGCGAGCCAACTCGTCTCGGGCGGTCCGCGTCAGAATCTCCTCGGCCGCCGCATCTCCGATGACGGAGGCGAGCGTGATCCCGGGATGCGCCACGGCGACGTACACGCCGGGCGTTCCGGCGTAGCCGACTCTTGGCTCGCCGTCCGCGGTCATCGGTCGCCACCCGATCTCCGCGCTCAGCAGGGCCGCTTCCTGTGCGCCTGTGAACGACTCCCCGAACAGACGGCGCGCGTCCTCGCCAGCCTGCATCAGCTCTTCCGTCGAAGACTCCTTGTTGTAGTCGAGTGGCATGAGCACGGTCCCGTCGACGTCCTGGCGCGCTTCGAACAGGTCGTTGGCGACGATGCCCCGGACGATGCCCGAGGGAGCCCGGAGTCTCACCATGATGGCGGGGCTCGAGACCATCGGCAGCTCCAGTCCGGCTGTCGCGCAGAGGGCCGATGACCCGATGCCTGCCGCCACGACCACCGTTGAAGCATTCAGCTTCTCCGAGCCAAGCTCGATACCGTCGATCACGCCACCTCGAGAGCTGACCAGTCGAGTGACGGGAGTGCCGAACCTCACAGAAGCGCCATTCGCCTGTGCGGCACTGATCAACGCCTCAGTGGCGCGGGTGGGATTCAGCCACCCGTCGTCCGGACGAAACTCCGAGAGCGCCGGCGGTGCCGTCAGGTGGGGCTCGCGCATCGCCGCCGGGCCATCCCGGGTTGCCGCACTGGCGAAATGGTCGCCCCAGACGAGGGCGCCTGACCAATGGACATCGAGACCGGGAACTTCTCGTGCGAGGCGTTCCCAATGAAGACGACCGAGCGCGCGCAATTCCCCTGCAGCGCTGAGATCGCCGGGCGCGCGGCCGATCCAGCCGAAGGAATGTCTCGTTGCGCCGGCGCCCGGCAGGCCTGCATCGACGAGGGTGACATCCGCGCCGCGGGCGGCAAGGTGATAGGTGATCGATGCGCCCAGGATTCCAGCGCCGATCACGATGACTGGGTGCGTCGACATGGTTTTCAGCGTAGTTGCGACCCTGCCGCCGCGCGTCTTCGCCGGGGTTCGTGATCGCTCAAAATCCTTCTCTCATCAGCCTGAAAGCGAGGTCGGAATGTCGGTGGCCCCGTGTTGAATGGGAGGTATGAACAGCCCAGACGAAGTCCTGGAAGAGGTCGTCTCCGACCTCAGCGGGCTGGTGCGCGCGGACTCCATCGTGGGGCTGTCGGATGCCGAGAAGCTGGCCGTTCTCCGCAGAGCCGGCGAGGCGCTGCGGCTCCTGGAAGCGGTGGTCGTGGAGACGGTGTCGTCGGTCGAACCCGGGTTCGAAGACGCATTCGGATGCCGCAGCATGAACGAGCTTCTCCAGCGTGCGCTCCTCACCGATGCCTCGGGAGCGAGCCGCGTCGTGAAGGCTGCAAGGGCGGTGGAGCGCGAGATCAGCCTTGTGTCCGGTGAGCGTCTGCCGGCTCGGTGGCCCGCGCTGCGCGATGCGATGCTGGACGGCGGAATCGGTGTCGCGGGGTTGCTGGCCGCGACCGGGGCACTCGATCAGGCAGCCGATCGGATCGGGGTAGAGGACAGGCTTCGCGCCGACACGCACCTCGCCGGGTACGCCCGGGGTTTCAGCGCAGAAGCGTCTGACGCGGGTTCCGAACCACAGGACCTGGCACCGCCGGCCACACCTGACGATCTCCGGCAGGCCTCGCAGTACCTTGCGATGGTGCTCGACCCCGATGGGGCCGAGCCCACCGACCGCGACGCCCAGCACCAGAGGTATCTGACCATCGGTCGTATCCGCAACGGGGTGCACCCGCTCCGCGGGGACATCCTTCCCGATACCGCCGCGCAACTGCAATTGATCATGGACGCGCAGAGCAATCCGAAGGTGGGTGGGGCACCCGCACCTGGTGTCGCGTTCCGGCCCACCGAGGAGGCGCTCGGCGACGACGCCGACGAGGATCCGTTCAATGCCGACCCGCGGAACGTCATCGAACCTCGTACGGCCGGGCAGAAGCGCCACGACGCGCTCGCCGCAGCGCTCGGGATCGCCGCTCGCCACCACGACATGCCGACGCTGGCCGGTGCTGCCCCGACGCTCGTCGTGCACGTCGACGCCAAGGACTACGCCGCCGGCACCGGATGGGCCACCATCCCCGGCGGCGACACCTCCGTTCCGCTCAGCGTCGCCGCGCACACGGGTTGCACCGGCACCATCCAGCGGGTGCTGTTCGACGAAGGCCGCATCATCGGGATCACCGTCATCGACCGGGTTTTCACCGTCCATCAGCGGCGCGCGATCATCGCCCGTGACAAGGAGTGCCTCATCCCGGGATGCCATGTTTCCGCATCCTGGTGCGAGATCCACCACGTGACCGAACACGCCCGCGGTGGCCCGACGCACACCGACAACGGCGTCCCGTTGTGCTGGTGGCATCACCGATCTCTCGACCACTCCGGGTGGGAGATCCGCATGGCGAACGGTGTGCCCCAGATCCGTGGACCCGCGTGGTGGGACCCCGACCGGGCGTGGCGCACCCCGCGCTCCACACGGACGCCGCTCCGAGTCTCAGCGATGACATCTCGGTGATCTCGTCGCGGCGCGTGACCGACCGCGGATGTCATGCGCGGCGGTCGTCGAGCGACGCGGTTGATTGACTCGTCGCAGTGTCGTCGCAGCGTCGCAGTGTCGCAGCGTCGCAGCGTCGCAGCGTCTCAACGGCTCGGTCGGTTCGGCGCGGGTGCTTGGCCCGGCGCCCGCTCCCAGGTGTCCGACTCGAGCAACCGCTCAGTTATCCGGCCTCAGGCCCCGGTCGCGAGGAACAGCCGGCCTGCACCCTCGACGCGGATCGCCGCACTGCGCGCGATGAACACGGCTCGACCACGAGGAACCTCGATGTGCTCCCCTTCGGATTCGAGGGTGAAGGAACCATCCGTCACCAGCGCGATGCCCGGACCGGGGATGCTGATCTCACCGGAACCCTCGCTCGCATAGAGCTCGAACCCGGGATTGCCCTCATCTCCACCGGGGTAGAACCGGCGCACGCCGTCACCCCGTTCCTCCGGAACGAGCCGTGGGTCGCCGCCCTCGCGGGCATCCAGCACCCGCCCGAGCTCTTCGGTGTCGATGTGCTTCGGCGTGAGACCGCCGCGCAGAACGTTGTCGCTCGGGCCCATCAACTCGATCCCCGCGCCGAGCAGGTACGCGTGGATGTTGCCCGCGGGCAGCCAGAGCGCCTCGCCGGCCCGCAGCGTCACGTGCTGCAGCATCAGCGCGCCGAGGATGCCCGGGTCGCCAGGGTGAGCCGTGGCGATGGGTGTGAGCACGGTGAACCGCGCGTCGTGCGCACCGGCGGAAACCGCAGCCGATACCAGCGGCGGGATCGCATCGTCACCGGAGAGCAGCCAGAGGAACGCGCGGCGGATGCCGTCTTCCCCCGTGAGCAGGTCGCGCCAGATCTGCAGCCCCGGCAGTTCGTCCGATGCGGTCAGCGCGGCCAGTGCGTCAAGATCCGACTGCACGTCGGCCACCGCGCGGAATCCGCACAGCGCCTCGAAGCCGTCGTGCAATGCCACGATCAGTTCCGGCTTGGCGTGCGGGTCACGGTAGTTGCGATGCGCGGCATCCAGCGGGATGCCGCGTTCGTTCTCCCGCGCGAAGCCCTCCTGGGCCTGCGCTGTGCTGGGATGCGCCTGCAGCGACAGCGGCTCGGCCGCGCACAGGATCTTCAGCAGGAACGGCAGGCGGCCACCACTGGCCCGCTCCCACTCGTCGAGCGCCGGCCATGGCGCACCCCCGACGAAGACGCTCGGGGCCGACGGGTGCGCGCCGAGCCAGAGCTCGGCCTCGCGGTTCCCATGCCCTGCGGTGCCGCGCACGCGCGCGACTCCGTCGATCTGGCCCCAGGCGTAGTCGCGGGGCGTGTTGTCGATCTCCCAGAACAGTGCGCTCATGCGGCCACCTCGCTCGACGTCCGAACCGCCTGCGCCAACTGCTCGCGCAGCGGATGCCGCGGCGCGAGGTCTGCGAGCGCGGCTGCCCCGTCGAGCCCGGTGCCCAGCGGTGGCACGAAGCGCACCTCCGGGCGCACGGCGCGCACATTCACTTCGAAAGCCTCGCGGATGAGATCCGACTGCAGCACGCCTCCGATGGCGCCGACCGGAGCATCCGCGGGAGCATCCGTCGACCGCAGCGCCGACGTGACCGAGAGCGCCAGCTCCTCCGCGGCGGCGCGGCAGATCGCCAGGGCCACCGCGTCGCCGTTCGCCGCGAGCTCGG
Organism: Microbacterium sp. LTA6; assembly: GCF_045690355.1. Taxonomy (NCBI): domain Bacteria; kingdom Bacillati; phylum Actinomycetota; class Actinomycetes; order Micrococcales; family Microbacteriaceae; genus Microbacterium; species Microbacterium sp. LTA6. The sequence goes on along the minus strand of NZ_CP147855.1, from coordinate 1,204,385 downwards.
CAGTCGGCGCCGCGAACGAGGCCACGAGCCGCACCCGATCGGGGGCCGCCTGCAACTGGGTGTACGCCGCCTCCAGGTCGGGCCAGCGCTCCTGCACCACGGCGGTGAGAGCGGTCGCGGCCCCACGCCCGTCATGCGCGCGCATCACCGCATCCAGAGCTTCGCGTCCGATCCAGTACCCACTGCCGGCGTCGCCCATGATGTTGCCCCAGCCGTCCACGCGGACAGCCGACCGAGGGCCGACGCCTAGCGTCACCACACCGGTGCCGACGGCGAGAACCGCTCCGTGCCGATCGCCGAGGACGCCGAGGAACGAGGTCACCGAGTCGTGGGCGACGATCACCCGCTGCACGCCGGCGAGGCCAGGCCGACGGATCAGCCCTTCGGCTTCCGCGTGGACGTCGGTCACGCCGGAGACACCGATCGCCAGTGTCGAGGGGGCATCGCCCGCGACGTGCGCGATCCGCTCGGCGATGTCGGCCAGCTGCGGCAGCAGCGGGCGATCGGTCAGCACCCCGGGGAGCAGGTCGTCACGGGAGGTCCCGTCGTCCCAGCGCAGACGCACCTTGGTGCCGGTCTGCCCCGCATCCATCGCGAGAAGGTCGAGCGCGCTCATCGGAGTGCGGCCCGCTGGTGAGGGGAGTGCGGCATCGGCGTGATTCTCTCGTCTGCGGCCCCGAACGCAATCGGGGCAGGCGGCTGATCGAATGACAGCGTAAGACAACCGGGGCCGCGGCGCGAGCCGGATCGGCGGCCGTTGTCCGAAGTTGTCTCGGGCGTCAGATGCCTGTGAATCAGCGGTATTCCGAGGCCGGGCACGCTCTCTCGGACGGCTCAGAAGTGCGGGATGTCCGACCGAATGTCCATCGACGACATTCGGCGATCAGAACCCGGGATACTCGCCGAGCTTCTTCTCGAACTCCGCACGATCGGACTCGCTGAGCAGTTGACTGGCCAAGACGGCGATCTGCAATCCCTCGAGGGGCTCGCCGGTGCGGGTGTTCTGAGCCTCACGGGTCTTCAGGAAGTCTCCGGTGGAGTCGTTCGAGAGGTCATAGACATTCGCGTAGAACCGCAGCGGCTCCGGGTAGTTCTCGGTGTAGTACTCCCAGGTGTGCTGCGTGCGCGGGTCGTCGGTGCCGTAGAGCTTCGCGAGCATCGAAGCCTCGAGACCCGAGGACGGGTCGTTGAACGAGTACAGCTCCCACAGCCCGTGCGCGGTGACGACCTCGTTGATGACGGCCATCACCTCGAGCTTCTCGTCGTAGTCCTGGATCGGCTCGTTCGTCGCCCAGCCGGGGGAGGTGAACTCGACCAGCATGGATTCGCCACCGTAACCGTTGCGTTCGGGACGGAGATCCTCGGCACCCGCCTCGACCCAGGTGTACCCGAACTCCTCACTGAGGCGCTCGCGGATATCGGTGAGGAGGCTCTCCGACGCGGCGCGCACCTCTTCCAGCGAGGACTGACCGAGGATGTCCCCCGGGTCGGTGTCCTTGATCCCCGGGTACGCCTCCTCGTGCTTCTGCTCGTCGGACTTCATTCCGTCGTAGTTGCCGGAGGCGGAGGTCTGCACCGCACTCATCGCGCCGACAGTCGCGACATTCAGCACCAGCGTGATCGCCAGCGCGACGGCGCCCAGCATCCGTCCTCTCTTCGTCACCAGCGCGGCGATGATGACGGCCACGACGACGAGTTGCAGCGCGAGCATCGTCACGCCGTACAGCAGGTCGGTGCCGCCGGCGACGAGGGTGCCGAGCAGGATGAGCGCGAAGAGGATGCCACTGACCAGGGCGATCCAGCCGAGGGCGCTCGACGGCTGCGTGGTGGACTCGGCGGTCACCACCGTCGGCTGCGCGGGTGTCGCAGGGAGAGGCCATGACGGAGGCTGCGCTCGCCGCGCACCGGCATAGCCGCCGGGCGGAGGCAGCGGCGGAGCGCCCTCGGTACCCGCCACGTACCGGGCGCGCTGCTTCTCGTGATCCGTCACCATGGCCTGTCCGTTCCCGATCCCCCGGGGTCGTCGCCGTTCTGCTGCTGGTCGCGCTCCTCGGTGCCCTGCTCCAGTTTCTCCTGCAGGTCCTCGAGTTTCTCCTCCGAGGGCTGCGGTTCCGGTTGCTGCTCCTCGGGCTGCTCCTGCTCCTCGGGTGACTGCTGCTCCTGCTGCTTCTGCTGCAGACGATCCTTGAGCTGCTCGAGAGACTCGCTCATGTCGCGATTCGGATCCGGCGACTGGTTCTGCGCGTCCTCGCTGTTGCACTCCTCCGGAGTCTCCAGCGTCACCGTCAGCGCCTCGCCGTAGAACTCGGCCGCCGAGACACCGTCGCCCTCCGCTCTGGCCGCGTCGCCTCTCCGCTCGACGACCAGCGCCAGGTTGATGCGGACCGCGCACACTTCGAGGCCCTGCGCGAGTCGGAGTGCCTCCTCGAGCTTCACCTGCGCCTGCGGCAACTGTTCGGCGGCGCCGAGCGCGGTCCCGACGTTGTACGGAGCCTTGTACGGCTCGAACCAGTTCAGGAACTCCTGGCCGCGGGCAGCGGACTCCGACGACGAATAGTCGCCGACCACATAGGAGGTGATCGACTGGTGCGCGAATGCGTACATGCTCAGCAGCTTGCCGACGAACAGCAGGGCGGCGAGCGTGAGCGGGAGGGTGCCGATCGCGATCCAGAACCGGATGCGCCGGCGCCGGCGATTCGATGCCAGGAGGGCGGATGCCGCCTCGGCGTGGGAGGTCCCGGTCATGAGGCACCTCCCTCATTCGGCGTCGACGCCGGAGAGGCGCGTTTCGTCTCCTCGCTGCGCTCGTCGCTCAACGACCGGGGGGTGGACTCGCTGGTCGTCGAGCGAGCGGAGCGAGACGAAACGCCCGCATCTGACGTCGACGCCGGCGCGCCCTGCTGCCGGAGCCGGGCGATCAGCATCGTCGCGCGTGCCAACTCGAAGCCGAGGAGGGCGACGACGGCAAGGGCGGCGATCCAGTACAGCTCGATGACGTTGCCGACCGAGCCGGACTCGGAGTAGCTGGTCGTGGTCGTCGGTGCCTCTGGCAGCTCCGGCTCGGCATCCGCCGTGCGGTGCTGGTACTCGAGCCCCAGTTCGCCGGCGAGGGTCTGCAGGGTCTGCTCGTCGATGACCGACATCGCGGGCTCGCCCTGGTACTCGATGTACTCCGCGTCGCCGTCGCCGACCGAACCGGTGGTCAATCTCATCGGTCCGCCCTCGGTGGTGCCGTAGCCGAAGACCATGCCGGCATCGGCATACTTCGCGCTGGACCGGAAGGATTCGGGAGAGGAGTTGGCCGTCTGCTCGCCGTCGCCGAAGTAGAACACCATCCGCGACCGGTCGGACGCGCGTTCGGATGCCCCCTTCAGCGTGTCGGCGAGGAGCCGATTGGCGATGCCGATCGAGCTGCCGCGGGACTGACTGGTAACCTCCGGCCGGAGAACCTCCAGCGACGAGATGAGCGCCGTGGTGTCGGTGGTCAACGGCAACCGCAGCTGCGCCGACGCATCGAAGGTGATCAGGGCGAAGCGCGCACCGGGGTACTCGTCGACGATCGCCTGGATGTCGTCGCGCACGCCGTCCAGGCGCGGCTCTTCGCCATTCCAGTCCTCGGCGACGATGCTCGCCGTGGTGTCGACGACCAGCACGATGTCGGTGTCGGTGGCGAGAGTCTGGGTCGCGCCGCCCGGGATCCCTGGGCGCAGGAACATCACGAAGCAGGCGAGCAGCAGCACGAGACGCAGCGCCCAGAGAGCCTTGTCCTTGGAACGCACCATGGCCATCACCGCGACAGCGGCGACAGGGGCGCACAGCAGCAGGAGCAGCAGCGGATGCAGAACAGGCTGGAAGATCACAGTCGCACCCTCCACAGCATCACGATGAACGACAGCGCAGCGATCATGAGCACCACGATCCAGAGGTTCGGGGTGTCGGTCCACACCACCTGGGCCTGACCGCGCAGCTCGGTCGCCTCCTGCTCCTGCACCTGAGCGACGATGTCGGCGACGGTCGTCGTGTCGCGCAGCCCGTACGCGGTGCCGCCCGTCATCTCGGCGGCCTCCGTCAATTGAGCGCTGACTTCGGCATCCTTTCCCTGCACCGGATTCAGGCCGAAGACCCGCACGCCTTTCGACTTGGCGTACGCAGCCGCTTCTTCGAGGGTGACGATGGAAGCTCCGTTCACCTCGTTATCGGTGGCCAGGATGACCGAGCGCGAGCGCTCCTGGTCGGGGTGGTCGAAGCCCAGCGCGCACGCGGCGAGGCCGTCGCCGATGAGGGAAGCTCCGGCACCGTTGAGCGTGCCGACCCAGTGCTCCGGCACTTCGTCGATGTAGTCGAAGCTCTCGCGGATGTCTGCGAGGTGATCACGGATGAAGTCGTAGTCGTCGGTGAGGGGGAAGATCTGCACCGGCGAGCTGTTGAAGATCGTGAGTCCGATGCGCTCGCCCTCGAAGTCCGCGAGCAGCTCTTCGAAGACGGAGAGCACCTCGACGTCGACCTCGCTCATCGAGCCGGAGACGTCGAGGCAGAGCATGATGTCGCGGCTGGTGTTCACGGGCTGGATCGTCTGCGACGACATGGGGCGCGCGGCCACGACCCCGGCGGCGACCGTTGCGATCGTGCCGAGGATCAGGATCCCCGAGAGCGCGAGCACGCGGCGGCGGAGCGCCTGCCGATAGGTCGGCAGCGCGCGCAGTCGCTCCGCGCGGGCGATCCGGGCCGTCTCCTCGGTGCCACCACGCGAACCGCGGCGCAGGCCGAGCACGAGTCCGATCGCGATGGCCACGACGATGACCGCGATCGCGACGATGATCATCCAGAAGTTCGCTAGTGCCATGTGCGCACCACCGTCCGTGCCGCCTCGGCGCCGGCGAGGGGATCGATTGCCGGGCCCTGGCGGAAGATGCTCGGGTAGTAGTGCCGGCCCATCGCGTCGATGAGTGCGGGGTGCACGCCGCGGGCGATGAGGTCGTCGAGGGCGAGCACCGGTGCTTCGAGGCCGCTGTACTCGTTCACGAAGGTGCGCACCACTCGACTGAGTTCGAGATTCGCGTGCCGCGCCGACAGGCGTCCCTCGCGATAGTCGGTCTCGATCCGCTGGATGCGATCGAAGTACTCGACGCGCAGCTGGGAGAGGACGTCGACCGTCAGCAGCGGAGGAGTATCGGTGGCCCCGGCGATCGTGACGCTGCGGCGCGGCCGAGTGAGGAAGATCACCAGCCAGGCGGCGAGAACCAGCAGCGCGAGGACGCCGATCGCGAGCAGCATCCATCCCCAGCCGTACTGGCCGGGAGGGTAGAACTCGTCAGAGCCGGGCATTGGCACCCCGCACGGATCCTGATCGCGATGCCAGCAGCCGCAGCAACTGCGGCACGGCGTCGTCCTGCCCGTCCAGGGAGGCATGGCTGATCTCGAGACGTTTCAGCACCTCAACCAGGCGCGCAGCATCCGCCTCGCTCTGCGCGGTGAGCTCCCGCACGATGTCGAGGTCGCCCTGCACGAAGTCGGGAACCTCCCAACGGCTGTCCACATCGGAACGTATGCGTCCGGTGGCATGGTCGAGAACCGGGTCGGCGTCACGGAGCGTGAGCCACAGCACGTCGTGCTGCACGCGCATCCGGCGAAGCGTGCGCTCCGTCTCATCCGTGATCGGTGCTTCGTCCGTCACTACGACCACGATCATCCGCCGGGAGATCGTGCGGGTCACGAACGAGAGCAGGTCGTCTCGGGCGCTGGGTGCCGCGCTCTCGCGGATCGCGGTGTCGATCGTGCGCAGGGCATGTTCGAGTGCACCCTCGCTGCGCCCGGGAGCGCGCCGCCGTACCCCACCGGCATCGCCGTAGACCACGGTGAAGTCGTCGCCATGTCGGAGGGCCAGCACGCCCAGGGCGCCGGTCGCGATGATGGCGAGGTCCTTCATGGGTTTCTCGTCATATGCCAACGCCTGCATGGAACGGCCGGTGTCCACGATGAACAGCACCGTGTGCATCCGCAACGCTCGATGACGCTTCACCAGGGGCGTGCCCTGCTTGGCCGTCGCCCGCCAGTCGATGTCGCGCACCTGATCGCCGTACTCGTACTTGCGCAGATCCTCGAAGTCGAGGCTGCGGCCGTGCAGCAGCGACGCATAGGCGCCGTCCAACGCATGCATCGACTTGCGCGAGGAGTGGATGAAGAGCTTGCTCTTCACCTGGGTGATCAGGCTGGCCATGGGTCTCAGGGTCAGGGGGTCGGTACGGCCGCGAAGATCTGGTCGATGATCTCCTCGCTGCGGATGCCTTCGGCGTCGGCCTCGAAGGTGAGGAGTACGCGGTGCCGGAGGATGAGGTGCCGCAGCTCCCTGATGTCCTCGGGGAGCACGTGTGCACGGCCGTTCAACAGAGCAAGAGCGCGGGACGCCTGCAGGAACGCGATGCTCGCGCGGGGGCTGGCGCCGTACTTGATGTAGCGGGCGCGCTCTTCGCCGATGTACGGCGCGGGGTTCCTGGTGACGTACGCGATCGACACGATGTAGTTGCGGATCGCCGGATCGACGTAGATGCGGCTGGCGACATCCTGCAGCAGGTGCACATCGTCGAGGGTGACGGCGCTCGTCACATGCCGCTCGGGGTCGAGCACGCCGGAGTCGATGCGGGTGAGGATCTCGAGCTCGTCAGCCGGGCTCGGGTACTCGACGATCTCCTTGAGCAGGAAACGGTCCATCTGCGCCTCGGGCAGCTCGTACGTGCCCTCTTGCTCGATCGGGTTCTGCGTGGCGATCACGAGGAACGGCTTGGGCAGGTGGTGCACCTCACCGCCGATGGTGGTCTGGTGCTCCTGCATCGCTTCGAGCATCGCGCTCTGCGTCTTCGCGCTGGAGCGGTTGATCTCATCGAGCAGCACGAAGTTCGCGTGCACGGGGCCGAGGACCGTGCGGAACGACCCGGTGGCGGCGTCGTAGATCTGGTTTCCGGTGATGTCGCTGGGCAGCAGGTCCGGTGTGCACTGGATGCGCTTGAACTGTGCCTTCACGGTGTCGGCGAGGGTGCTCGCGGCTGTCGTCTTGGCAAGCCCGGGGACGCTCTCGAGCAGGATGTGGCCGCCGGCGATGAGAGCGACGAGCAAGCTCATCCGCAGACGTTCCTGACCCACCATCTTCGCCGAGTACGCGTCGGAGATGATTTTGAGGATGTCGCCGGCACGCGCGATCTCAGAGTCCGTGGGGGCTGCCTTGGCTCCCGCAGCGACCGAGGGGGCGGGAGTCGGCGGTGCCGGTGGCGCCGGTGGCGCGGGCGGAGGCGGAGGAGCGGAGGCCGCACCTGCTGCGGGGTATGGATCGATCATGATTTGTCTCCTCGCTGACGCAGGGGAGGCGCGATGCAGTCATCTCCCCCAGACAGACAGCGTAACCGCTGGCGTTTGTGCGAGAACCATCCGACCGTGGGCACAAATCCCCATCTGCGAGGGGCTGACGAGCCACTTAATACTTGCATTGTCCTATATATGTGTAATCCTATAAACATGCAGCTCCGTCATGCCATCCTCGGGCTCCTCGATCTCGCCCCGCAGAGCGGGTACGACCTCGGTCGCGCCTTCGAGCGCTCCGTCGCGCACTTCTGGCACGCCGACCAATCGCAGATCTATCGCACGCTCGACCGCCTCGAGGCGGACGGGGCGATCACCACCCGTACGATTCCGCAGCAGGGCAGGCCCGATCGTCGGGTGCACGCGCTGACAGAGACGGGGAGAGCAGAGCTGGCGGGATGGCTTCGCGCTCCGCTGGAGGACCTGCAGCCCAAGGAGCCGTTCCTCGCGCGGCTCTTCTTCGCCGCCCCTCTCGGCGTCGACGGCATCCTCGCGCTCCTCGATGAACGAGAGACGATGGTGCGCGCCGGACTCGATCAGCTGCGAGCGCTGCCCCGGCCGAGCGGCGATCTCGAAGCCCTGCTCCGTGTCGCGACGCTCGACTCGGGACTGCAGCAGGGAGAGGCAGAGCTCGACTGGCTCCGCTCGACCCGGCGGATGCTGGAAGCGCAGGTGGCCCGATGAACGCCGAGTACCCGATCGAGCACGGGCCGCGGTCGGGGGAGTCGATCATCCTGCTGCACGGCGGGAACGTCGGCAGCTGGATGTGGGAGCCGCAGGTCGAGGCCCTCAGAGGCCGGCATCTGATCACCCCCGACGTGATCGGCTTCGACACGCGCGCCGCGGAGCGCTGGCCAGGACTCGGCGGGGCGGCCGACGACATCGCGGCGATCATCCGTGAGCGCGCCGTCGGCGGACGCGCGCACGTCGTCGGACTCTCGATGGGCGGAGTGATCGGCGTGCATCTTGCGGCCCGTCACCCTGACGTCGTGCGCTCCTGCATGGTGACCGGGGCGATGATGCTCGGCCTCGGCGGGATCGAGCGTCGCGTCGCCGAACTGCAGCTGGCCGTCTGGGAACGGCGTTGGTTCTGGCGGATGCAGGCCGCGATGTTCCGCATTCCGGCGGACTCCCGAGAGCGGTTCATCGCGGCAGGGACCGGCGTGAGCAAGGAGACGGCGCACGGCATGTACGGCGAGGTCTTCGCCGGATCGATGCCGGCGGGGAGGTTCGACTACACCGGGCCGATGCTCGCGATCGCCGGGGAACGGGAGCCGAAGAGTGTGCGGGCGGCGTTCCCCGCACTCGCGGCGGCGATGCCGCAGACGCGCACCTGGATCGCTCCGCGGATGCCGCACGTCTGGAGCATCCAGGACCCGGAGCTGTTCACCCGGACGATCGTGGATTTCGTCGATCGCGACGTCGTCCCACCCACACCACGAAGCAGGCGACGGCGATGATGGCTGCCGCGATGCCGACGACGTAGCCGCTGACACCCAGGTACCCTCCCGGGACGGAGTGCGGATTCAGGAACGGATACGGATACCACCAGACTTCTCCCGTCGCCGGAGCGACGATGAGGTTCGCGCGGACGAGTGTGTACACGACCCAAACGATCGGATAGATCGCGGCGACGAGCACCGTGCTCCAGCCGACCATGCGGCGCCGCGGCGCGAACAGCACATCGGCGAGCAGGAACAGCGGGATGACGACGTGCAGCACCTCGTTCGCCCAGACGACGGTCACGCCCTGGGGCAGTTCCACATTCCTGAGCAGCAGGTTGTAGACGATGCCGGTCACGATCATGTACGTGCTCACACAGACGAGCAGCACCGCGAACCACTGCGGCTCGGAATCCGTGTCGCCTCGATGGCGCAGCGCCCAGATGCCGCCGATGGCCAGCACGATCGCCGCCAGGAGGTTCGACTCGATCGTGAAGAAACTGAGGAAGTTCGTGCCGACGGTGAGCAGATGCCCACCCCAGTCGGTCGTTGCAGCGAGGGCGTTCTGAAGTGAGCGGGACAGCTGCGCGATGATCGCGGCGAGTGCGAGTGCGGATGCTGCGAATCGTGCGTAGGGCCACCAGGTCGTCATGTTTCCTCCGCGCGTCAGAATACCGACCGCTCTGCCGAGCCGCGCGGCTTCGGCGGGTTGGAGGCCGGGGGCAGGGCCGATCCGCCCCGTTTCGTGGCTGGCACGCCGATATGTGGCTAGTGTCTGACCTGGGGGCCGGGGCGGGGAGACATCGGGCGGGTCAGGCACAGCGGAGGGTACATGAGCGACACCGGCACGGGAATGATCGGCACAGGCATCGGAGACAGGGTGCGGCGCCGGCGCGGCGGGCTCAGCATCCAGTCGAAGCTCCTCATCATGCTGCTTGCGGTGAGCCTGCTGTCGTCGATCGTCATCGGCGCCGTCGGCTTCGTCAACGGGCGTCAGGCGCTGCATGACGCGGCCATCGACCAGCTCATCACGATCCGGTCCATGCGCGCCTCCGAAGTGCTCGAGGCAGTCGATGACGCCAAAGAGGCGGCATCGCTGCACTCGCGAAACCTCAGCGCACAGACGCTTTCGACGACGTTGAACGCGGCCTTCGACGAGCTGCAGCAGACGGTGATCACCGATGAGCAGCAGGACCAGCTCGAGGCGTACTACTCGAACACCTTCGTTCCCGCGCTCGAGGATCGCACCGGCGAAGAGTACGGGACCGAGGCATTCATCCCCGAGTCGAATGCCGGCCGCTACCTCCAGCTCCAGTACACGACGCGCAACCTCGACTTCGACGCGGACTACGACACCCTGCTGCGCGCGAATGACTCCGGCGACGGATCGTCCTATTCCGCGGGGGCCGAGCGCTACGGCGACTACTTCTCACGGTTGATCGAGGAGGCCGGTTACGAAGATGCTCTGCTGCTCAACCTCGAGGGAGACGTCGTCTTCTCGGCGTACAAGGGCGTCGACCTCGGCACGAATCTCAACACCGGTCCGTACCGCGACACCGCCTTCGCCCAGACCTATCGCGACACCATCGCGACGAACTCGGTCGACGCGCTCGGCATCACCGACTTCATGCGGTGGATCCCCTCCATGAACATGCCCACGATGTGGGTGATCTCCCCGGTCGGCAACGACAGCGGCATCACGGGTGCCATCGCCTTCCAGGTCTCCCTCGATGCCGTCAACAACGTGATGACCGGCAACGAGGGGTGGAAGAGCCAGGGACTCGGCGACACCGGAGAGGTCTACCTGGTCGGTCGTGACGATCTCATGCGCAGCACCTCCCGCCGCCTCGAGGAAGACCCGGAGGCCTACGTCAAACGGCTCATCGCCGGCGGGATCGCCCCGACGATCGCGGAGCGCATCGGCGAGGTCAAGGGGACGGTTCTTCTGCAGCCCGTGCAGACGACGGCGGTGCAGGAGGCCCAGGCCGGACGCAGCGGAACGATCGTGGGGCGCGATTACATCGGCGGCGACAGCGTCACCGCCTATGCCCCGCTGGAGATCGAAGGCCTCGACTGGGTGATCATCGCGCGCATCGACACCGCTGAGGCGTTCGCGCCGGTCGCCGATTTCACCCGCAATGTGCTGCTGTCCCTGCTCGGCATCCTCCTCGGAGTCTCGCTGCTCTCGCTGGTGCTCGCCCAGGTGTTCACGAGGCCGATCCACCGACTCGTCGAGGCGGTGCGTCGCGTGGCCGCCGGTGATCTCGCGGTGCAGGTTCCGCAGGGGTCACGAGACGAGTTCGGCGACCTCGGCAACGCCTTCAACGACATGGCGTCGAGCCTGCGGATCAAACAAGAACTCATCGACGAGCAGCGCATCGAGAACGAGAAGCTGCTGCACACCCTGATGCCCGAGAGCGTCGCCGCACGGTACAAGCAGGGCGACGAGGCCATCGCCGAGGCGCACGAGAACGTATCGGTCGTCTTCGCAGAGCTCACCGGATTCGACGAACTCGCCAGCAATCTCAACGGCGAAGAGGAGATCGGCTACTTGAACGCGCTCATGCGCGGATTCGATGAAGCAGCGCAGAAGACCGGCGTCGAGAAAGTCCGCACCCTCCGCGGCGGCTACCTGGCGTCCTCGGGTCTTTCCGTTCCGCGCGTCGACAACGTGCGCCGCAGCGTGGAGTTCGCGAGAAGCCTGGTCGACGTGATCGAGCGGTTCAACGCGCAGAACGGCACGTCGATCGGATTGCGCGCCGGCGTCGACACCGGCACCGTCACCAGCGGCCTCGTCGGCCGCACGAGTCTCGCCTACGACCTGTGGGGGGATGCCGTGAGCCTGGCCTACCGGGTCAGATCGGTGACCGGTGAGCCGGGGGTCTACGTCAGTCAGACCGTGTACGACCGCACCCGCGAGGGCTACACCTACGTCGAGGCGGGGACCGTCGAGTCTCAGGGACGCACCGAGACCGTCTGGAAGGTGGCCTGAGATGCTCGAGGAGGCGTTCGCGGACGGCTGGGGCTGGTGGGTGATCGCACTCGCCGTGGGGGTTCCGGCCCTGCTCGTCGTCCTGACCGAGCTGATCGGATTCCTCAGTCGTCGTCAGCATCCGCTCGCAGGTCCGCTGACGCTCATGCGCAACTGGGTGGTCCCGGTCGGCGCCCTCTTCGCGCTGCTCGCCTTCGCGATCCAGTCCCCGGCCGACGCCGTCTGGGTCAGGGTCGTCGCGACGGTGTTCGGGTTCCTGGTGATCCTGCTCGTGCTGTCATCCTTCAACGTCGCCCTCTTCGCCAACGCGCGAGTGGGCACCTGGCGGCAGCGCATTCCGACGATCTTCGTCGAGATCGCCCGCCTCATCCTCGTCGTGGTGGGTCTCGCCATCCTGTTCTCCTGGGTCTGGGGTGCCGACGTCGGAGGCCTCTTCGCCGCCCTCGGCGTCGGGTCGCTCGTCATCGGTCTGGCGCTTCAGAATGCCGTCGGCGGTGTGATCTCCGGGCTCCTCCTCCTGTTCGAACAGCCTTTCAAGATCGGGGACTGGCTCGACACCGGCGGTGTCAAAGGCCGGGTGGTCGAGGTGAACTGGCGCGCCGTGCACATCGAGACCGGTGGCGGCATCCAGATCGTGCCCAACGCGACCCTGTCCGGTGCCTCGTTCACGAACATGAGCGAACCGGCAGGACCGTACTGGGCGACGGCGTCGTTGAAGTTCTCCACGGATGACCCTCCGCACGAGGTGATGTCGCTGCTGGTCGAACTCGCCGACGGGCTGCCGATGCGAGCGGTCGGCGAGCGGGCCAGCGTCGAGTACTCGGGTGCTGCGGCATACACGGTCTCCGTTCCGGTCACCGCACCGCCCGACGCTTCACAGGCGATGACCGTGTACCTCTCCTGGCTCTGGTACGCGGCGCGGCGCCGGGGGCTCGCCCTGGATGGGGATGCCACCGACCCGGTCGCCGATCCGGCTCGACTGGCCCAGGCTCTGGATGCCGTCGGTCCCACGCTGCACCTGCGTGACGAGGATCGCGAGGGGGTTCTCGAGGGGGCCAGGCTCGAGCGCTACGGCGTCGCGGAGGTCGTGCTGCCGTCGGGAGTCGTTCCCGACGAGGTGCGGATCATCGTCTCGGGACGTGCGTCACTGCGCGTGGAGATCGGCGACGCACGCATCGATGTCGGCGTCAGCGAGCCCGGCGAGCTCATCGGTCAGAGTGCGCTCACCCGCGAGCGCACCAGGGTCGTGACGACCGCGAGCGAGATCCTCACGGTACTGGTGCTGCCACTCGCCGTCGTGGACGACCTCGTGCGCGTGCGACCACGGCTCGCCGCGGAGATCGGGGCGTCGCTCGAACTGAAGCGGTCGCAGGCGGAGGAGGCTCTGGCGCGCTCCGGGGTCTCGGCGAACACGCTCTCCTCGCGCTGAACGCCGCGCGCGGTCAGGTTCGAGCGCGCCGTCGCATCCGCGTGACGAGAACGCCCAGCAGGCAGAGCGCTCCGCCGATGAACATCATCAGCGTGGGGACTTCGCCGAGGATCATCCACGACATCAGGATCGCGATCGCGGGCACCACATACGTCGTCGCCGAGGTCTGCCCCGCGGTGCTGCGCTGCAGAACATAGGCCCAGGTCGTGAAGGCGATCGCGGTGGGGAAGATACCCAGGTAGACGACCCACAGGGTGGCATCGAGCGGCGCCGTCTGCAGGTCGCTGACGAGGCGGCCCACCCACGGGAGCAGTGCGATGGTGCCGACGATCGCTCCGAGCCACGTCAGCGTCGTCGCGTCGACCCCCGAGGTGAGCAGATGCTTCTGCACCAGCGTGCAGCCCGCGTACATCACGGCCGCGAGCAGGGCGAGCAGCAGACCGGTGATGTCGAGACCGGCGCTCGTCGAGGAGTTCATGCCGATCAGCACCACACCGAGGAAGGCGATCGGCGCCCCGATCAGCAGCGGCTTGGGGAAGCCCTCGCGCAGGAACAGGCCACTGAAGACGACGACCATGAGAGGCGCGAGATTCACGACCATCGCCGCGGTGCCGGCATCGAGCGTGAGCTCTGCGCTGTTGAGCGCCAGGTTGTAGACGCAGAACCATCCGACGCCCCAGACGACCACGAGCAGCCAGTGGCGGCGCTCGGGCATGCGGATGCCGTGCCGCAGGGCGATGATCCCCAGCGCGACGGAGCCGACGGCCATCCGCAGCAGCGCCAAGGCGCCAGGGTCGTAGTGCGGACCGGCACCGCGGATGCCGATGAATGCCGACGCCCACAGCACGACCGTGACGAGCGCGGCGACGAGAACGAGCGGGGCGCGCGACTTGTCGACGGCGGTGCTCGACAGGGCCGGGGTGCGGCCGGTGACTTCTGGCATCTTCCGATACTCCCAGCGGCCACCGACATCGGGCGACCGGCTGGAACGCCATCCGTCGTCCATTTCCCGCCAGCTCTGCCGAACCAGCCTTTCCGGCATGAAGCAGAGTGAGGCTGACTCCGTCTCATGCGGGAACCCTCGTTTCGGCGTGAGGCACCGGCCCAACGGCATCTGTACAGCCCTTCGGTAGGATGGGGACCGCCCGAATAGGGCCAGCTCATCGGCCGGTGCAAGCCCGGCGAAAGCAGGGGGGTTACCCATGCCAGGAATCGTGATCATCGGCGTGCAGTGGGGCGACGAAGGAAAAGGCAAGGCCACCGATCTGCTCGGTGAGCGCACCGACTGGGTGGTGAAGTTCAACGGCGGCAACAACGCCGGGCACACCGTCGTCGTCGGCGACGAGAAGTACGCGCTGCACCTGCTGCCCTCCGGCATCCTCTCGCCCGGAGTGACCCCGGTGATCGGCAACGGCGTGGTCATCGACCTCGAAGTGCTCTTCTTCGAGCTCGAAGCGCTCTCGGCCCGTGGCATCGACGTCTCCCGGCTGCGCGTCAGCGCGAACGCGCACATCATCACGCAGTACCACCGCACGCTCGACAAGGTCACCGAGCGCTTCCTCGGCAAGCGCATGATCGGCACCACCGGCCGCGGCATCGGCCCGGCCTACGCCGACAAGATCAACCGCGTCGGCATCCGCGTGCAGGATCTCTTCGACGAGAACATCCTGCGCCAGAAGGTGGAGGGCGCACTCGACCAGAAGAACCACCTGCTGGTGAAGATCTTCAACCGTCGCGCGATCACCGCCGACGAGGTCGTCGAAGACCTGCTCTCCTACGCCGAGCGGCTGCGTCCGATGGTCGCCGACACCGGCTACCTCCTCGCCGAGGCCCTCGATCGCAATGAGGTCGTCGTCTTCGAAGGCGGCCAGGCGACCATGCTCGACGTCGACCATGGCACCTACCCGTTCGTGACCTCGTCGTCCGCGACCGCCGGTGGCGCCTCGACCGGATCGGGTGTCGGCCCCGGCAGCCTCGACCGCATCGTCGGGATCGTGAAGGCGTACACGACCCGCGTCGGCTCCGGTCCCTTCCCCACCGAGCTCTTCGATGAGCAGGGCGAATGGCTGCGTTCGCGCGGCTTCGAGTTCGGCACCACCACCGGGCGTCCCCGCCGGGTGGGCTGGTACGACGCCCCGATCACGCGCTACGCGACCAGGGTGAACGGCATCACGGATCTTGTGCTCACCAAGCTCGACATCCTCACCGGCCTTGAGCAGATCCCGGTCTGCGTCGCCTACGACGTCGACGGCGTGCGCTTCGACGAGGTGCCGGTGAACCAGACCGACTTCCACCACGCGAAGCCGATCCTGGAGTACTACCCGGGCTGGAGCGAGGACATCTCGACCGCGCGCACGTTCGAGGACATGCCGAAGAACGCGCAGGACTACGTTCTGGCACTCGAGGCGATGAGCGGCACCCGCATCTCGGTGATCGGCGTCGGGCCCGAGCGCGATCAGGTCATCGTCCGTCACGACCTGGTCGACTGAGCCTCGCACTCGTGACACGTTTCTGGATCGGCGGCTACGGCCCCGGCATGGATGGTTCGGCCGCGGGCATCGGGATGCTGGCGGGAGACGAAGGGCGTGAGGCCACGTCGCTCGCCTATCGCGGTGCGGTCACCGATACGCCGTCGCCGTCGTGGCTGGCGCAGCATCCGACCCTCGACGTCGTCTACGCGGCGTTGGAGGGTGACGCCGCGGTGCAGGCCTTCGCTCGTACCGGCGAGTCATCGCTGTCGCCACTCGGAGAGCCGGTGCCGGTCGGGAAGTACGTCTGCCACGTCGCCATCTCGCCGAGCGGCTCCTCGCTGATCGCCAGCTGCTACGGCGACGGCCGAGTGGTGCGCATCGGTGTCGACGCCGCCGGCCGGCTGATCCCGGATACCGACAACCGTGCGGCCGCGCTGCGTGCCGCATTCTTCGGCGAGCCCGACCCGGATGACGCCGCCCCCGCGGGCACAGGCGTCGCCGCATCCGACCCGTATGCCGAAAGCGGCATGGAACGCGAATCGCACGCGCACGCCGCCGCGTTCCTCCCGGACGGCCGCATCGCGACCACCGACCTCGGCTTCGATCTGGTGCGCATCTGGCGTGCCTCAGCGAGCGGGCTCATCCTCGATCACGAGGTCGTGCTGCCGCAGGGCACGGGGCCCCGTCACATGGTGGTGCATCCGAGCGGACACCTGCACGTCGTCACCGAGTACTCGTGCGAGGTGTTCACGCTCGCGGCGTCCCGCGAAGGCCAGTGGGGTGTGGTCTCGTCGACGCTGTCGGCCCCCATCGCCCAGGTCGGATTCGACTTCCCCGCCGAGCTCGCCCGCACTCGCGATGGCGCCTTCCTCTACACGGCGCTGCGCGGCAGCAACACGATCGCGGCGCTTCGAGTCCGTGACGGCGGTGCGGCCCTGGAACCGATCGCCCTCGCCGACTCCGGCGTGGACTGGCCGCGGCACCACCTCGTGCACGAGGGCAAGCTGCTCGTCGCAGGGCAGCGGTCCGACACGATCAGCCTGCTCGACCTCGACGAGCGCACGGGCGCGCCCCTGGGCATCCGCCATCAGGCACCCGCCCCGACGCCGACGCACTTCCTGCCGGTGCGCTGAGGCGCCCCTCCCGCCCTCTCACCCGAGCCCGTCACCCGCTCGGTACGTTCACAACTCAGGAAAAGTGCGGCGAATCAGTCTGGAACGCCCGGGTGCACCGGGTGTCGCTGCCGTTCTTCCTGAATTGTGAACAGTCGGCGGCGGGAGCCGTCACTCCGCGACGGGGTGTCCGCCCTTCGCGAGCCAGCGGATCGGGCCGGCACCGTTGCGTCCGAGCACATCGCCGGGGTTCTGCAGCGCGCAGGAGTTCAGGCTCAGGCAACCGCACCCGATGCATCCGTCGAGGTCGCGCCGCAGGTGCTCCAACTGTCGGATGCGCGCGTCGAGCTCGTCGCGCCAGCGCTGCGAGAGTCGCGCCCAATCCCGCTTGGTGGGTGTGCGGCCTTCGGGAAGGGATTCGAGCGCCGTACGGATGTCCTTGAGCGGGATGCCGACGCGCTGCGAGACCCTGATGAACGCGACGCGACGCAGGGTGTCGCGGCCGTAGCGGCGCTGGTTGCCCGCGGTGCGCTCGGAGAAGATCAGGCCGTTTCGTTCGTAGAAATGAAGGGCGGATGCGGCCACCCCGCTGCGGGCGGAGAGCTCGCCGATCGTGAGCTGACGGTTCTTGTCGCCGACCAATTGGGGCATGCTCTTCTCCTCGCCACGCCGGTCACTTGACCTCAACCATAGTTGAAGTCTTAGCGTCGTCCTCATGACAACGAACACCGAAGAAGTGCGGACGGCGAAGACCTCCGCGCCGGGGATCATGAGCAGCGGGTATCTCTGGATCACCATCGGCGCGTGCGCGCTCGTGTTCCTCGGCGCATTCGAATCCCTGGCCGTGACCACCGTGATGCCCGTTGTGAGTGCCGATCTGAACGGCGAGAGCCTGTACGCGCTGGCGTTCGCAGGCCCGCTCGCCACCGGCGTGATCGGTATGGTCGCAGCGGGCAACTGGGCGGATCGGCGCGGGCCGAAGGGGCCGCTGTACACGGCTGTCACCGTCTTCGTCGTCGGTCTGCTGATCGCCGGACTCGCGCCCAGCATGGAGGTCCTGGTCGCGGGACGCTTCGCCCAGGGTCTGGGAAGCGGAGCGCTGATGGTGGCCCTGTATGTCGTCGTCGCCCGGGTGTACCCGCCCGACCTCCATCCGGCGATCTTCGCTGGGTTCGCAGCCGCCTGGGTCGTGCCCTCGTTGATCGGACCGACGCTCGCTGGCGCGGTGACGGAGCTCTGGAGCTGGCACTGGGTGTTCCTCGGCGTCGTCATCCTCGTCTTGGCGGCACTGCTCATGGTGATCCCCGCGCTCCGAGGACTGTCCGATGACGCCGGCGACCCGTCGACGCCGTGGGCATACGGCCGCCTCGGCTGGTCGGTGCTCGCGGCGCTGGCCGTGCTCGCACTCGACCTCCTGAGCGATGTGCCCGGCCTCGGGCCCGTACTCGCGATCGGCGCGGTGATCATCGCCCTCGTCGCGGTGCGGGCACTGGTTCCGCCGGGAACCCTGCGCGCGCGCCGCGGTCTTCCGGCGGTCATCCTGGTCCGCGGACTCGGTGCCGCCGCCTTCTTCGGCACGCAGGTCTACCTGCCGTATCTGCTGACCGATCGGTACGCCCTGTCACCCACGCTCGCGGGGCTCGCGCTGACCGGTGGTGCGCTGGCATGGTCCACGGCTGCGACGGTGCAGGGGCGGATGGGTGCACGCCTGTCCAGCGTGACGGCGGTGCGGGTCGGCACCCTGCTCGTGCTGGCGGGCATCCTTCTGACGGTGCTGACGGCGGCGTTCCGCTGGGATGCCGCGACGATCGCCGTCGCGTGGATCATCGCGGGCACCGGGATGGGGCTGATGAGCCCGAGGTCGAGTGCGCTGACGCTCGGCATGTCGACCCCGGAGACCCAGGGGTTCAACAGCGCGGCGATGACGGTCGCCGACTCCTTCGGGAGCGCTCTGGCTCTCGCCATCACCGGGGCGTTGTTCGCCGCTGTGGCGACCAGCGGAGATCCCTTCACGGCCGTCTTCGCCCTCGCCGGTGCGCTCGCCGTCGCCGCCGCCGTCCTGGCGCCCAGGGTGCGGGCGGGCATCAGCAGCGCCTCGACGAGCACGGAGGCGAGAGCATGACCACGGATATCGGGAGAGCGGGAACCATGAGAGCGGTCGTCCAGCGTGAACTCGGCTGGCCGGACGTGCTCACCGTTGAAGACGTGCCGATGCCGGAGCCCGGCGAGGGGCAGGTGCGCATCCGGGTCGGCGCGGCGGGGGTGCACGCCGTGGACACCGACATCCGCCGCGGCGAAGGCCCCGCGTCGATGCCGCAGACGCTTCTTCCGATGACGCCCGGCCGTGAAGTCGCAGGCATCGTGGATGCCGTGGCGGCAGACGTCGACGAGAATCTCCTCGGCGCGCGCGTCGTCGCACACGTCGGATTCCTGAACGGCGGGTACGCCGAGTTCGCACTCGCTCCGGCGACCGCCCTTCACGTCATCCCGGAGTCCGTGCCCTTTGCCCAAGCGGTCGCCGCGATCGGCACGGGGCGCACGGCGCAGCTCGTGCTCGAGCACGCGGGGATGCAGGAGGGCGACGTCGTCATCGTCCCCGGAGCATCCGGCGGGCTCGGCAGCCAGCTCGTCCAGCTGGCGCTGTCGGCGGGGTCCACGGTGGTCGCCCTCTTCGGGGGCGAGGCGAAGCGGGCCGTCGTCGAGCGGCTCGATTCCGTGTCTGCGGCTGATCGCGGTCGTTTTCTGCCACTGGATGCCACGGACGAGACATGGCCCGAACGCATGATCGCGGCACTCGGCGAGAGGACGCCGTCGCTGCTGCTCGACGGCGTCGGCGGCGCGATCGGCAGGGCGGCTGTCGAGACACTCGGGCGCGGCGCGCGCATCGTGATCATCGGATGGTCGAGCGGTGCGGCCGTGCGGCTCGACACCGACGACATCGTCGAACGCTCCCTCACGGTCACGGTTCCGCTCGGGCGCCCCGTCACCCAGCTGCGCGTGCTGGAGCGCCGTGCGCTCGATGCGGTCGCGGAGGGGCGAACGGCGCCTCCGGTCGACGAGTTCCCGCTGGAGGATGCCGGCGCCGCGCACGCGGCCATCGAGGAGCGTCGCCAGCGCGGAAAGGTCGTGCTGATTCCCTGAGCGCGTCGGATGCGGAACAAAGTCCGTGACTCGACGTTGCACTTCGGTGAGACTGGGCTCTGCGGCCAGACCCGGAGGAAGAGGCGACGATGGCGACCGAAGAGTATGACCTGATCATCCTGGGCGGAGGACCGGTCGGTGAGAACGTCGCCGATCGCGCCGTGCAGGCCGGGCTCAGCGCGATCATCGTGGAGAGCGAACTCGTGGGCGGCGAATGCTCCTACTGGGCGTGCATGCCGTCGAAGGCTCTGCTGCGTCCGGCGCAGGCGCTCCGCGCGGCTCAACGCGTCGGTGGTGCGGCCGAGGCCGTGACCGGAGCGCTCGACGTGCGCGCGGTGCTCGCCCGCCGCGACGGGTTCGCCAGCAACTGGTCGGATGACGGACAGGTGCAGTGGCTGAACTCCGCCGGCATCGATCTCGCGCGCGGGCACGGCCGTCTCACCGGGGAACGCGAAGTCACCGTCACCGACGCGGACGGGGCGACCCGGGTGCTGAAGGCGCGGCACGCGGTCGCGATCAGCACCGGATCGGATGCGGTCATCCCGCCGATCGATGGATTGCGTGACGCGTCGCCCTGGACGAGCCGAGAGGCGACGAGCGCCCAGGAGGTGCCCGACGCGCTCGCGATCATCGGGGGTGGCGTTGTCGCGGTGGAGATGGCGACCGCCTACGCGAGCCTCGGCTCGACGGTGACGCTGATCGCCCGCGGGGAGCTGCTCGGATCGATGGAGCCGTTCGCAGGGGAGCGGGTCGCCGCAGGCCTTCGCGGGCTCGGCGTCGACCTCCGTACCAGCACCGGCACGACATCGGTGCGTCGAGACCCATCCGGAGTGACCATCGCGCTCGACGACGGCAGCGAGATCACGGCGAACGAGGTGCTGGTCGCGACCGGGCGTCGGGCCCGCAGTGACGACATCGGCCTGGAGACCGTCGGCCTCACCCCCGGCCGATGGATCCAGACGGATGACACGCTGCGCGTACCCGGGATGGATTGGCTCTACGCGGTCGGCGACGTCAACGGCCGTGCGCTGCTCACCCACCAGGGCAAGTACCAGGCGCGGGCCGCCGGCGATGTCATCGCGGCGAGGGCCAAGGGGGAGACCGTGGATGCCGCAGGATGGGGCCGTCATGCCGCCACCGCCGACCACGCGGCCGTGCCTCAGGTCACGTTCTCGGAGCCGGAGGTCGCATCGGTCGGACTCACCGAGCATGCCGCGCGGGAAGCGGGAAACGCCGTGCGGGTTGTCGACTACGACCTGGGGCACGTGGACGGCGCGCGACTGTACGAGGACGGCTTCGAAGGCCAGGCGCGACTCGTCGTCGACACCGAGCGCGACGTGATCCTCGGGGCGACGTTCGTCGGCCCCGGCGTCGCCGAGCTCCTTCAGGCGGCCACCGTCGCCGTCGTCGGCGAAGTGCCGATCTCCCGCCTCTGGCATGCGGTCCCCGCGTATCCGACGATGAGCGAGGTCTGGCTCCGGCTGCTCGAGGCGTACGGACGGGACTCCGCGTGACTCGCTCACCTCGCACCTCCGAGCGCGGTGCACGGTCCAATCCGTCCGTGCTTCGGCTCCGAACAGACCAAGGATCTCCGCGGTAGGCCGCGCGTCCGGGTCAGCGGTGCATCTGTGTGCACATCGAACCCGGTCGGCACAACCCTGCCCAGGATGTCCGTGACCTCTTATACGCTCGAAATCGAGTCGATCGACCGTCTGGAGACCAGCCCATGATCGAGTTCCGTTCCGTCACGAAGCAGTTCCCCGATGGCACCGTGGCCGTCGACGATTTCAGCCTCGTGCTGCCCTCGCGAAAGACGACCGTGTTCGTCGGGTCATCGGGATGCGGCAAGACCACGCTCCTGCGGATGATCAACCGCATGGTCGAGCCGACGTCCGGTGACGTCGAGATCGACGGCGAGAGCGTGCTCGGCGGCGATCCGGTCGCGCTTCGCCGGAGCATCGGTTACGTCATGCAGAACTCCGGACTCATGCCGCACTTCACGGTGATCGACAACGTGGCGACCGTGCTGCGGCTGAACGGGGTGAGCCGGTCGGCCGCGCATCAGCGGGCACGGGAACTTCTCGACACCGTGGGCCTCGCCCAGAGTCTCGCCGATCGGTACCCGAGTCAGCTGTCCGGCGGACAGCAGCAGCGCGTCGGCGTCGCCCGCGGACTCGCCGCCGACCCGAACATCCTGCTCATGGACGAGCCGTTCGGAGCCGTCGATCCGATCGTCCGCGCCGATCTGCAGCAGGAGACCATCCGGCTGCAGCACGAGCTCGACAAGACGGTCGTCTTCGTGACCCACGACATCGACGAGGCATTCCTGCTCGGCGACCAGGTCGTGATCCTCGACAAGGGCGCGCGCATCGTGCAGGTGGGCAGCCCGAGCGAGATCATCGAGAATCCGGCGAATGATTTCGTCTCGGCGTTCATCGGCGTCGAGCGCGGCCGACGCGCACTGCACCTCAAGCAGACGCCACGCGGCACCGTCGTCGTCGACTCAGAGGGGCGCACGCAGGGCGCGATCGTCGAGCAGGCCGAAGTCGCCGACACGGCGGATGCCGTCGCCGGAAGTCGTGCGCAGGACGGCTCGCTGTGACCTGGGTCCTCGACAACCTCGGGCTCATCCTCGAGCTGACCGCGGCGCACCTCCGGCAGAGCGTCGTGCCGATCGTGCTCGGCTTCCTGCTGTCGCTGCCGCTCGGATGGGTGGCGTGGCGCTACCGCCTCGTCCGCGGTCCGATCATCGCGCTCACCGGGCTGCTGTACACGATCCCCTCGTTGGCGCTGCTGATCCTCCTGCCCTCCGTCGTCGGCTATTCGGCGAGGAGCGAGGCCAACCTCATCATCGCGCTGACGATCTACGCCGTCGCGATCCTGGTGCGGGCCGTCGCAGACGGGCTCGATTCGGTGGACGACGGTGTGCGCCAGGCCGCCACCGCCACCGGTTTCGCGCCGTTCCGGCGATTCTGGGCGGTCGAGTTCCCGCTCGCCGGGCCCGTGATCCTCGCGGGTCTCCGGGTGACCGCCGTCAGCACGATCTCCCTCGCCACGGTGGGCATCCTGATCGGCGTCCGAAACCTCGGATACCTGTTCACCGACGGTCTGCAGCGCCGCATCATCGCGGAGGTCCTCGCCGGAGTGATCGCCGTCGTGGTGATCGCGCTGATCGTCGACTTCCTGCTGCTGCTCGCGGGGCGGGCGCTGATGCCCTGGACTCGTGCAGTGGCGAAGACCGCGAAGACCGCGCCGAGCCCGGCGGCGACGATGAGGGCGGCCGCATGAACCTTTTCGCCGATGCTTTCGCCTGGCTGTTCTCGCCTGATCGGTGGCAGGGCACCTACGCTCTTCCGGTCCTGTTCGGCCAGCACATCGCCTACACGCTCATCTCGGTCCTGATCGCCGCGCTCATCGCCCTGCCCGCGGGATGGCTCATCGGGCACACCGGTCGCGGTCGAGAGATCGCCGTCGCGATCTCGGGGGCCGCCAGGGCGATCCCGTCGTTCGGCCTGATGGTGCTGATGGTCCTGCTGCTGGGCGTGCTGCGCGTGCCGGAGGCCGCGATCATCACCTTCGTGCTCCTCGCCATCCCGTCACTCCTCGCGGGCGCCTACACCGGGTTGGAGGCGATCGATCGCCGCGTGCTGGATGCCGCACGGGCGATGGGGATGACCGAGTGGCAGGTGTTCTGGAAAGTGGAGGTGCCACTGGGGTTGCCGCTGCTGGTCGGCGGGCTGCGGTCGGCGCTGCTCCAGGTCATCGCTACGGTCACCATCGCCGCCTACGTGAACCTGGGCGGCCTCGGCTGGCCGATCATCCAGGGCATTCCGCTGCAGAAGTTCGACCAGGTCCTCGGCGGTGCGATCCTCGTCGCGCTGCTCGCTCTGCTCGTCGACCTGCTGCTCGCCCTCGCCCAGCACGCCGCTGTCCCGGCGGGGGTGCGCGCGGTGCCCGCGCGGGAGCGCCGCCGCGCGCGATCCTCATCTGCCCACGCCTCACCGGCGCCCGCCTGACCGCATGCGTCCCCGACCTCAAGACCCCAGAAAGCTCCAGAGAAAGAGAAGCCCCATGTTCACAGCACGTAAGTCTCGACTCGCTCTCGCGGGGGGCCTCGCCCTTGCCGCATCCCTCGTTCTCGCCGGCTGTGCGAGCAGCAACCCGCTCGACGCGCCGTCCGAGGAGACCGGCGCAGGCGGCGGCGGTGACGACACCATCGTCATCGGATCGCAGGCGTACTACTCGAACGAGATCATCGCCGAGATCTACGCCCAGGCCCTCGAGGCGGCCGACTTCACGGTCGACCGCCAGTTCACCATCGGCCAGCGCGACGTGTACATGCCCGACGTGGAGTCCGGCGCGATCGACCTGTTCCCCGAGTACACGGGCAACCTGCTCGAGTATCTCGACGACAGCGCCACCGCGACCAGCCCCGACGACGTGTATGCGGCTCTGCAGGATGCACTGCCCGACGGCCTCACCGCACTCGAGTACGCCGAGGCATCCGATCAGGACACCTACACGGTGCTGAAGAGCTTCGCCGACGCGAACAAGCTGACGAGCATCTCCGACCTGTCGAAGGTCACCACCCCGGTCACGATCGGCGCCGCTCCCGAGTTCGAGGAGCGTCCGTATGGGCCGGCTGCGGCCAAGGAGGTCTACGGCGTCGACCTGGCGTTCTCCGCGACCGGGCCGACCACGCTGGAGTCGCTGCTGGCCGGCGAGATCCAGGTCGCCGACATCTACTCGGCAGACCCGGCTTTCCAGACGGAGGAGATCGTCGCACTCGAAGACCCGGAGAACATCATCCTGGCCTCGAACGTCGTGCCGATCGCCTCGACCGACGTCGCCGACGAGATCGCCGACGTCATCAACGCCATCAGCGCGAAGCTCACCGCCGAGGAACTGGTGGGCCTCAACGTGCAGAGCACGGTCGACCAGAAGTCGGCGGCCGACATCGCGAAGTCCTGGCTGGAGAAGAACGGCCTGCTCTGACCGGACAGACAGGGGGCCTTCCGATGACCATCGGAAGGCCCCCTCTGCATGCGGGCGTGCGGCCTGAGACAATGGAGTCCATGGCAACGGATAGATCGGCATGATCTCGAAGCGAGATCTCGCCCAACGGCTCGACATCTCCCTGGAGATGGCCGACCGCCACGGATTCGGCGACGGGGCGAGCGAATCCGAGCTCGTGGCGCTCGAACAGGATCCGCCCGCGTGGCTCGTCCAGTCGCGGTCGAACCGCAAGAAGGGCGCCCGCCCCGTGTGGGTCACCCTGACCTGCGAAGTGTGCGGCTACACCGAGACGACCAGGCCCAAGAAGTGGTGGCCGGAGTTCACGTACGTCAGTTGCCGCCACCACGCACTCGGCGAACTTCCGAAGCCGGCTGATGGGCACCATCGCGGCCAGTTCGAGGGCGTCGGAAGCCGATTCGTCGGCATCGTCGATCAGGAGCTCTAGACCCTGGCGTCCTGACGCGGCACCCACACCTGCTTGATGATGATCAGGATGGATGCCGCAACCGGCACGGCCACCAGCGCGCCGAGGAGCCCGAGCAGTGTGCCTCCGGCGAGAGCGCCGATCACCACGAGTGAGCCAGGGATCGAGATCGCCCTGTTCATCACGCGGGGGGTGATCACATACGCCTCGACCTGCATGTAGACGAGGTAGATGATCCCGAAGATGAGCGCGGCCACCGGGTCGGTGAACAGGGCGAGTCCGGTGCCGATGACCCAGAACATCACGGAGCCGACCAGCGGGATCAGGGTGACGCAGAACGCGACGGTCGCCATCAGCGGCGGGAAGGGCAGGCCGAGCGCTGTGTACAGCACGAGAGCGATCATCGCGTTGAAGAAGGCCAGTACGACCATCCCCATCACGTAGCCGCCGACCGCATCGGTGATCAGATCGGTGATGTCTGCGGTGCGGGCGCGGTCGCGGGCCGGGGCGAGGCTGAGCATCCCCTTCTTCATCCCGGGAAGCGTGGCGACGAAATAGATCGTGAGCACGAGTACGACGATGGCGCCGGAGATGCCCGTCGCGATCGAGGCACCCACCTGCAGGGCGCCGCCGCCGATCGCGGCGATGTTGCCCGGGTCGGAGAGGAACTTCTGGATATCGGCGACGAGGGTCTGGAACTGGTCGCCGAACTGCCTGTCGAGGGTGGCGTAGAGATCGGTAGCGGTGAACTCCTGGATCATCGCCGGCACCGAGCGGACGAAGCTGGCGATCTGCTCGATCACGATCGGAAGCACCATCCACAGGATCAGCGCGACGACCACGATGAGGCCGAGGATCACGACGGCCACGGCCACGGCGCGGGAGAGGCCGCGCCGCTCGAGGAACCGGACGGCGGGGTCGAGGCCGAGAGCTGCGAAGAGCGCCAACGCGATATAGATGAGCACGGTCGCGAGGTTCGACAGGGCAAGACCCAGCAGAACGGCCGCGAGCCCCCCGAGCGTGACCAGGAACCCGAAGACGAAGGGCCGGTCGATGCGCGTCCAGAAAGAGCGGCTCGGCGTCATCGGCTCGATGACCACGGCGCGCGGCACCGATGCGGAGGAGGGAGCGGGTGACGGCGGCACCTCGACGGGCGGGGTGTCGTCGATGACGTCGGGTGTCGTCGATTCGTCGTTGCTCATGCCCTCACGATATCGGTGTCACAGCTGGGATCGACGGCGGCGGAACCTCCTAGAGTAGGGGCATGACAGCAGCCATGGACCCCCGGGAAGAACTGCTACGGCTGCGTGCCACGATCGACAACATCGATGCCGCCCTCATCTTCATGCTGGCCGAGCGTTTCCGTGCCACCCAACAGGTCGGGCACCTGAAGGCCGAGCATGAGATGCCGGCATCCGACCCGCGGCGCGAAGAGCAGCAGACAGCCCGCCTCCGGGCGCTCGCCGAAGAGGCCCACCTCGACCCCGAGTTCGCCGAGAAGTGGTTCAACTTCGTCGTGGCCGAGGTCATCCGCCATCACACCGAGGCGGCCGAAGGCCGCTGACGAGGGTCCGCCGCGCTCGGGGGAGATCACCGATGCCGCACGGAAGGCTTGACGGCGCCCTCGCACGCGCGCATAGTTAAGGCATCCACTAATTAAGGATTTGCTTACATGGATGCAGCGGATGAACTCAGCCTCGTCTTCCAGGCCCTCGCCGATCCGACCAGGCGTGCGATGATCTCGCGCCTCAGCAGCGGCTCGACGACCGTCGGAGAACTGGCCGAGCCGTTCGCGATGAGCCGCCCCGCGATCTCGCAGCACCTCAAGGTGCTCGAGCGCGCCGGTCTCGTCGAGCGGACCGTCGACGCGCAATGGCGACGGTGCACGCTCCGCACGGAACCCCTCGACGAGGCTGCGGCCTGGGTCGAGCGGCACCGCGCCGAGTGGAACGCGCGCTTCGACGCGCTCAGTGAGCGACTCCAGGAGCTGAAAGGAACGACCGATGCCTGAGCAGACGGCGACGAGCCAGAAGCAGTTCACCATCACACGCGTCTTCGACGCGCCCCGCGACCTGGTGTGGCGCGCCTGGACGGATCCCGAGGAGGCCATCTTCTGGTGGCATCCGCGAGGCGTGAGTCTCCCCCGGGAGAGCGTCGAGATCGATGCGCGACCAGGCGGCCGGTACCGCTACACGATGATCGCGCCGGACGGCACGGAATATCCCACCGCCGGGGTGTACCGCGAGATCACGCCGCCGGAGCGGCTCGTCTTCACCTGGGGATCTCAGGGCGATCCTGACGAATCCGCCCCGGTCATCACCGTCGACTTCGCGACGCACGGCGATGCCGGCGATGAGACGCTGATGACGTTCCATCTGCAGGGTTTCGACGGTGCACCGGGCGATGAGTTCGTCTACGACGGCTGGGACTCGGCGTTCGACATCCTCGTCGAGCATCTAGACGGGGAGGCATCCTGATGGGCCTCCTCACGGTCGAGCAGATCGTGAGCGTCGACGGATACGCCGCAGAGCCCGACGGCGGCATCGGCTTCATGGATGCCGCCGATGTCGGCAACGCCAATGACGACGACCAGCTCGCGTTCCTTCACGGCGTCGACGCGATCCTGCTGGGCGCGAACACCTACCGGATGTTCGCGGGGTACTGGCCGACGGCCGACCCCGACGTCGAGGTCGTCGCCGAACCGATCAACCGCCTGCCGAAGTTCGTCATCTCGAACACGCTCACCGAGGCGCCCTGGGGCGACGGGGCGATCGAGATTCTCCGAGGTGACGCCACACGTGCAGTCACCGATCTCAAGGAGCGGTACGGCCGGATCGTCGTCTGGGGCAGCCTCGAGCTCGCCGACGCGCTGTTCGAGGCTGGTCTGGTCGATGAGCTGCGCCTCCGCGTCGTACCGGTGCTCATCGGCGAGGGGCGCTCGTTCACGCCGACGTCGCTCGGCCAGCGCCGCCTCGACCTGGATCGGGTCGTCTCGCACCCGAGCGGTCATGTCGGAATGACCTACCGGGTCGTGGCATCCGCCTGAGAATGCTGAAGGCCCCGGAACGCGACGGCGTTCCGGGACCTTCAATGTGAAGCTACTTCGAGGTGCCCTGCGACACCGATCCCTGCAGCTGACGCTGGAAGAAGATGTACACCAGGAGCACCGGCACGATCGTGATGATCACCGCGGCGAACAGAGCGCCCTGGTCGACCTCGTACCCTGCGGCCGACGCGAACGCCGCCATTCCCTGCGACAGCACGTACTGCGATGAGTTCGGGTTCAACGCGACGGGCAGCAGGAACTGATTCCACAGGCCGAGGAAGTTCAGGATGCCGACCGCGGCCAGGCCGGGCTTGGCCATCGGCAGCATCACCTGGAAGAAGGTGCGCCATTCGCTCGCGCCGTCGACGTAGGCCGCTTCCTGGATCTCGTACGGCAACGACTTGAAGAACGAGTAGAGGAAGAACACCGTGAACGGCAGGGCGAACGCCACATAGGTGATGATCAGGCCCGGCAGGGTGCCGAGCAATCCGATCCCCTGCAGGACGAAGAACAGCGGAACGATCGCGAGGAACACCGGGAAGGTGAGGCCGGCGAGCATCAGGTAGTAGATCACCCTGCTGCCGGGCACCGAGAACCGCGCGAGCACGTAGGCGCACATCGCGCCGAGCAGCATCACCAGGACCAGCGAGACGCCGACCACGATGATCGTGTTCAGGAACATCTGGCCGAAGTTGTGCTTCGTCCAGGCGTTGATGTAGTTCGTGAAGTCCCACGACGACGGCAGCGTGAACGGCGATTCGAAGATCTCCGACGTGGACTTGAACGAGCTGAACAGCGTCCACAGCAGCGGCAGGATCACCACGATCGACCAGATGGCCAGCACGATGTGCGAGATGGTGCCGACGACCTTGTCGCCGGTCGTCGTCCTGGTCTTGCGGACCAGAACCGGATTCTTGCGGGCGCGCTTCGGATCGATCGAGATCAGGGTCTGCGTCTTGTCGCTCATATGCGTCCCCCATCGTCTTTGCCGCCGGTGAGTCTGTTGACCAGGAACACGAGCGCGGCGAACAGCAGCGTGATCACCGCGAGCACGACGCCCATGGCGCTCGCCAGGCCGAACTGGCTCTTCTCGAATGCGGTGCGGTACAGGTACTGCGACATCACGAGAGTGGTGTTACCGGGGCCGCCGGTGGCGTTCAGGGCCGCCATGTAGACGAACGCGTCGAGTGCCATGATGCCGATGTAGATGTACGCGGTCTGCACGTTGTCGCGGATCAGCGGGAGGGTGATCGAGATCGTCGTGCGGAATCGGCCGGCGCCGTCGATGCGGGCGGCCTCATAGGTCTCGGCAGGGATGCCCTTGATCGCGGCGATGAACAGCACCATGTAGAAGCCGACCATGCCCCAGACGATCACGAAGATGGAGGCGCCCATCGCGGTGCGTTCGTCACCGAGCCAGGCGAAGCCCTTCACGTCCAGTCCGGCGGCGTCGAGGATGCCGTTGAGCAGCCCCTCCGGCGAGTAGATCAGCGCCCAGAGGATGCCGATCACGATCGCGGGAATGACGTACGGGAAGAACGAGACGACGCGGTAGAAACTCGATCCGCCGAGGCCGCGAACCTGACCGCTGCTCGGGCCGCCGACCGTGATCATGCTCGCGAAGACGAGCGCGATCGACAGGGTGATCAGCGGCACGGCGATCGCCAGAAGGATGTTGTTGCCCATGGCCTGGAGGAACGTCGAGTCGGAGAAGAGTCGACCGAAGTTCTTGAGCCCGACGAAGTCCATCTCCGGCGAGAAGCCGGTCCAGTTCGTCATCGAGTAATACACGGCCTGCACGAACGGCGAGATCACGAAGATCAGGAAGATCGCCACCGGCAGGACGAGGAACACCAGCAGGAAGGAGACGTAATCGAAGGTCAGCGGGCGCTGCCCAAGACGGGGCGGCTTGCGCCGCCCCGTCTTGGGAGTGATGACTGCGGCGGTGTTCGTCGCCGAGTCAAGACCGGGAAGTGAGGTCACTTGATCTCGATCTTGTTGACCGAGTCGTCGTCGCGGACCTTGTCGGTGAGGGCCTGCAGCTGCTGCGTGATCTCAGCGACCGTCATCTTGCCGTCGAGGAACGAGTTCCAGATCGGCAGCTGGTCGCTGTTCATGCCGTACAGGTTGAACGACTTGATGGTGAAGACGTTCTCACCGGCGGTCGCCAGCAGTTCCGACTGCGACACGAGTGCGGTCGAGCCGAAGCCGTCTTCGGGAACGGTGCCCTTGACGA
Organism: Microbacterium sp. LTA6; assembly: GCF_045690355.1. Lineage (NCBI taxonomy): Bacteria > Bacillati > Actinomycetota > Actinomycetes > Micrococcales > Microbacteriaceae > Microbacterium > Microbacterium sp. LTA6. Next base: position 1,173,726 of record NZ_CP147855.1, on the reverse strand, counting down.
TCGTCGGAGCGAGCTTCTCCTTCGCAAAGGCGGTCGCCGACTCCTTCGAGAGCATCGTGCGCAGCAGCTCCTTGCCACCGGCCGGGTTCTTCGCCTTGGTCGGAACGACGAACGGCTCGCCGGCCTCGGCGCGCATCGTGCCGGCCGGGGTCGTCTGGCTGGTGTTGAGGGGCAGCTCGGCGAGGCCCTTCATCGCGAAGCCCTCCTTCGTCTGCGACTTCATCTCGTTCTCGATCCACGAGCCCGACGGGTACAGCAGCGCCTCCTGCTTGTTGCTCCACTGCGCCTGCGCCTCGGTGAACTGCGTGCCCGAACCGCCCGGCTTCACGTAACCCGACGCGATCAGGTCGTGGAAGATCGTCAGGATGTCCTGGATGACCGGGTTGGACCAGCATCCCTCTTCGAGGTTCTCGAGCGGCAGGCGCACGTCGTCGCCACCCTGGATGACGGCCGAGTCGACGACCATCGTCTGGTAGTAGGTCGCCGCTTCCTTGCCCCAGAGGAACAGGAACTTGCCCTGTGCCTTCGCGGCCTCGCCGAGAGCCTTGAGGTCCTGCCAGCTCGTCGGCACCTTCCAGCCGTTCTCCTCGAACAGGCTCGACGAGTACCACAGGCCGTACACGGTCATGACGTAGTTCAGTGCGACGAACTTGCCGTCGAACGTACCGGGAGCCTCGACGCCGCCGTACAGCGTGTCGCGGATCTTCTCGCCCTCGAGGTTCTCGGAGTCGATCACCGAGGTGAGGTCTTCGAGCTGGTCGATGATCGTGTTCCAGCCGATCGAGTTCGCGCCGGAGTTGTCGATGAGGTCCGGCGGGTTGCCGCCGACGAAGCGCGGCTGCAGTTCGGTGGCGATCTTGGTCGAGGGCGAGACCTTGACGGTGACGCCGTCGAGACCCTTGCTCTTCTCCATCAGCTTCGCGGCGTTCTCGACGTAGTCGACGCCGTAGCCACCGTTGAAGATGACCGCGTCGACGGTCGTGTTGGCGGCGACACCGAACGGGTTGTCGGATGTCACCTCGCCCTTGGGTCCGGTGCTTCCGCCGCCGCCGGGTGCGGCGCAGGATGCGAGGGACATGCCAAAGGGCAGCAGCAGCGCCGTCGCGGCTGCACCGCGCAGCAGGTTGCGGCGGCTGATGGACTGGTTGTTGAGTTCCATCTTCGTACCTTTCGTTGTGGTGTGATCGGTGAGGGTGTGCCGGGTGCGCTCAGGCGCCCCGTCGGATGCGGCCGCGGTAGCGGTCTTCGAGGACTGAGTTGTGGTCGTCGCCGCCGGGAATGTTGGCGGAGATGTACATCGGGGGCGTCTCGCCGCGGTCGGCGATCGTGCGCGCCACCCCGAGCGTGAGCAGCTGAGCGATGTACGCGGCGGTGATCGACGAGATCGCGCCGGCTCCGATGCCGTCGGCGACCTCGAGAGTCGTGTCGCCGTAGGGGGCGAGGTTGTCGATGACGATGTCGGCGACCTCGCTGAGACGCTGGCCGGACGGATGCTTCGGCTGCACGCGTGCGGTGTGCTCCAGGCTGGTCACCGCGATCACGCTGTGCCCGTGCTCTTTCGCCCACAGCGCTGCGCCGACGATGGATCCGTTCACGCCGGAGTTCGAGGCGATCACGAAGATGTCGTTCTCGCCTACCGGGACGGTTGCCATGAGCTCCTCGACGACCCACGGTTCGCGCTCCAACGCGCCGGTGAGCACCTCGACGTCGCGATCTCCGTGCATCACGATGTCGCGGAGCGCGAAGCGGTTGGTCGGGATGAGTCCGCCTGCGCGCCCGGAGATCTCCATGGCGAAGGCTTCGGAGTGTCCGGTGCCGAAGGCGTGGATGACGCCGCCGCCGTCGAGAGCGCCGACCAGCAGTCCGATCGCACCGTCGAAGGCACCGGATTCGGCTCGAGCGGTCAGTTCCGCGAGTCGGGTCTGCGCCTCGCGGAACAGGTCTGACGCATCGGTCATCGCGGGTCTCCTTGCTGGAACTGCTTCACTGACAGGTCGTCGGGTTGCCGGCCTCGCCATTGCCGAGGCCCATGCTGCGTGGCACCATTGCCTCCAGAATCCGACCCCGGGATTTCCCTTGGGTTGAAGCTATGCTCACGGCGCATCAAGGTCAAGTTAGGACGCATAACAAATGGGTCACGACATGTTGATGTTGGGCGTGGACGCAGGTGGAACGTCGACCAGGGCGGTGCTGACGAACGCCAGCGGGGCGTGTCTCGGCTACGGCGTCGGCGGGCGCGGCAACCCGATCTCTGCGGGTCCTGAGCGGGCGGCGGACGGCGTGCTGGAGGCCGTTCAGGGGGCGGTCGCGTCGGCCGGCTGTGCGGTGGGCGACATCGCCGTGATCACCGCGGCCATGGCCGGACAGCGGGCGTCCGGCGCCGGGGCGGACCGGCTTCGCGACCGGCTGACCGCTGCGGGCTTCACCGGACAACTCGCCTTCGAGTCTGACCTGCTGGCGACGTATTTCAGCGGGACGGCGGAGGAGTTCGGGTACGCCATCGTGTCCGGCACCGGAGCGAGCGTCATTCGCATCTCGGGCGGCCGGATCGACGTGGCGAGCGACGGCCTCGGCTGGCTGCTCGGCGACCGCGGCAGCGGCTTCTGGATCGGGCGCCGCATTGCCAGGGCCGTAGTGCAGGATCTCGACGCCACGGGACCGGAGACGGCGTTGACGCGCGGGGTGCTCGATCATCTCGGAATCCCCTCGGAGCCCACGCGCGGCGACGGTCGCTCGGTCATGCTGGAGCGGATCGTCGACGCCCTGTACGCCCGGCCGCCGATCGAGCTCGCCTCGCTGGCGCCGCTCGCGTTCGCGACCGAAGGCGATCCGGTGGCCGAGCGCATTCTGCGCCGAGCGGGCGAGCATCTCGCCGACTCGCTGATCGCCGTCTTGACCGGACCGGGGCCGCTCGTCGCCGGGGGTGGCGTGCTGTCGCGCCCCGGAGCGGTGCGGGATGCTTTCATGAGGCGCCTCGGAGCTGCCGCGGCCGGCCTGGATCTGCGTCCGGTCGTCGACGGGGTCATCGGAGCGGGCGTGCTCGCGCTGCGCGCCGGCGGGGTGCCGACGACGGACGAAACGCTCGCGACGCTCACCGTGACGCTCGCCCGCTTTCGGTGACGCCCGGCGAATCTCGAACCCCATGTTGTTCTCATCGAGCGATACTCTATGATCGAAACCGGCTTAAAACAATCACAAATATGCATCTTTGATGAAAGGGTCCCATCGATGACCGATTCCCTGCCTGGCGCACACATGCGTGAAGAGCTCACTTCGCAGCCCGATATGTGGGCGCAGGCCGCCGATCTGCGTGAGGGGCAGCAAGCCCTTCCCGCCAAGGGCGCACGCGTCGCGGTCGTCGGATGCGGCACCTCCTGGTTCATGGCTCAGTCCTACGCGGTGCTGCGCGAGACGGCCGGCTTCGGCGAGACCGATGCGTTCGCAGCATCCGAGTCGTTCGTCGACCGCGGCTACGACGCCGTCGTCGCACTCACCCGCTCCGGCACGACGACCGAGGTGCTCGAGCTCGTCGAAGGCCTCCGAGGACGCGTCCGGACGATCGGCGTCATCGGAGATCCGGAGTCGCCGCTCGTCTCGCTCGTCGACGACGCCGTGCTGCTGCCGTTCGCCGACGAGAAATCGGTCGTGCAGACGCGGTTCGCGACCACCGCGCTGGCGCTCTTCCGCGCCTCGCTCGGAGAAGACCTCAGCCAGGCGATCGCCGACGCTCGCGCCGTTCTGGATTCGACGGATGATGCCGAGCTCCTCGATGCCGAGCAGTACTCGTTCCTCGGCCGTGGCTGGACCGTCGGTCTCGCGCACGAGGCCGCGCTGAAGATGCGCGAATCCTCGCAGTCCTGGACCGAGTCGTACCCCTCGATGGAGTACCGCCACGGTCCGATCGCGATCGCCGCGCCCGGCCGCGTGACCTGGCAGTTCGGAGAGGCGCCCGAGGGTCTCGCCGCGCAGGTCGAAGCCACCGGCGCGCGCTTCGAGCAGAGCTCGATCGACCCGATGGCCGACCTCGTTCGGCTGCACCGGGTCGCACTCGATCGCGCCGTCGCCCGCGGCCTCGACCCCGACCAGCCGCGGAACCTCAGCCGTTCCGTCATCCTGGACGCCTGAACGGATCGGTGATGGCCACGCCTGAGGATGCGGCGGTGCCGGACGTCGAGCGCGACGCCTCCGGCGAGACCCTCGCCGAGGTCCGTTCGCTCGGCGCCGGCGCCCCCGTGCTGGCCTTCGACGTGGGCGGCACCGACATCAAGTCGGCGCTGTTCGATGCCGATGGCACCGCGTGGGGTCTGCGGCGCACTCCGACCCCGGTGGCTCGGGGCGACCGCACCGAGGTTCTGATCGAGCGACTCGGCGTGCTCGCGGCCGAGCTGCGCGCCGCGTACCCGAATGTGGTGCCGCAGGCGGCGGGGCTGGTCGTTCCGGGCATCGTCGATGCGGATGCCGGGCTCGGCGTCTTCGCGAGCAATCTCGGCTGGCATGATTCACCGCTGCGTGACCTGGCCGCAGCGCGGCTCGGACTCCCGGTCGCATTCGATCACGATGTGCGCGCCGCCAGCTGGGCCGAGCACCGGCTCGGCGGAGCGCGTGCGTACCAGAACTCGGTCGTCCTCGTCATCGGCACCGGGATCGCGGGTGCTCTGCTCGTGGGCGGAGTGCCGTACACCGCCGGCGGTTACGCGGGCGAGATCGGGCATTCGCCGATCGCCGACGGGCCGCTGTGCGCATGCGGTGCGCGCGGCTGCCTGGAGGCGGTCGCGTCGGCCGGTGCCATCGCGCGGCGTTACCGCGAAGCCACCGGCGTCACGCCGGACGGTGCGAAGGACGTCATCGCCCGCGCGGCGGCCGGTGATGAGGTCGCCGCCGAGATCTGGAGTTCCGCGTTGGATGCCCTCACGATGTCGCTCGCGCAGATCACGGCGGTCGTCGCACCGGAGGCGATCGTGATCGGCGGAGGCCTTTCCCGGGCCGGCGGCGCGCTGTTCGACAAACTGCGGGCCCGTCTCGCCGCGCGTCTCAGCTTCCATCGCATCCCCGAACTGGTGCCGGCCGAGCTCTCCGGCAACGCCGGCATCCTCGGAGCCGCCCTCCGCGCACGGGAGATCGCATGATCCTCACGGTGACGCCGAACCCGGCGCTCGATCTCACCTGGCACCTCGACAGCATCCGGGTCGCCGAGACGCACCGTGCGGATGCCGCGGTGGCCCGCGCCGGCGGCAAGGGACTCAACGTCGCCAGGGTCGCGCACGCGCAGGGCGCCGGTGCGCGAGCGATCACCACCGTCGGCGGGCGCACCGGCGAGGAGTTCGCGGCCGAGCTGCAGGCGAGTGGCGTTCCGCATCGGCTGGTACCGGTCGCCGGCTCCACCAGGCGCAGCATCGCGCTCGTGGACGAGAGTCTCGGCGACACGACGGTCGTCAACGAGCGCGGACTCAACCCCACGGACGCCGAGTGGGCGATGCTCGTCGGCGAGGTCGCCGACGGGCTGCCTGGTGCAGGGGTGCTCGTGATCTCGGGCAGCCTCCCGCCCGGTGCCCCTGACACCCTGCTGCCCCTCCTGATCGGAATCGGCCGCGATGCCGGCGTTCCCGTCATCGTCGATACCTCCGGCCCCGCCCTGCTGCAGGCGGCGGATGCCGGAGCATCCGTCCTCAAGCCCAATGCCGCCGAACTCGCTGAGGCCACTGGTCTCGACGACCCGATCGAGGGCGCCAGGGTGCTGCTGGATCGCGGAGCATCCCTGGTGCTGCTGTCTCGAGGAGCCGACGGGATGCTGGCGATCAGCGCGGCCGGATCAGCGGACGGCGCCGCCGAATCGCTGCATATCCTCCACGCTCGCCTCCCCGAATCGCTCGCGGGCAATCCGACCGGAGCCGGCGACGCCGCCGTCGCCGCGTGTGCGGTGCTGCTGGATGCAGGAGTGGACGACCCCGAGCAGATCCTCCGCCGGGCGACGGCGTGGTCGGCGGCGGCCGTGCTGATGCCGCTCGCCGGCGAGATCCACAGCAGCTGGCCCGACCTGGAGCGCGCGGTCGAGATCCGTCCGCTGCCTGCCGAGCCCGTGTCTCCCTCGCACGACTACGACCCGAAGGACCCCGAATGACTCTTGCCAGCGCCCGCGACCTCATCGCCGCCGCATCCGCCGCCGGCACCGGGATCGGCGCGTTCAACGTCATCCATCTCGAGACCGCGGAGGGGCTGGTGCGGGCATCGGAGCGATCGCAGCTGCCGGTGATCCTGCAGATCTCGCAGAACTGCGCCGACTATCACGGCGGACTCGAGCCGATCGCACTGGCGACGCTCGCTGTCGCGCGCCGAGCCACGACTCCGGTGGCGGTGCATCTCGACCATGCAGAGCGGCCCGACCTCGTCGACGAGGCGATCGCGCTGGGCTTCGGTTCGGTGATGTTCGACGGCGGAGCCCTGCCGTACGACGACAACGTCGCCCTGACCGCCGCGGTCGCCGAGCGAGCGCATGCCGCCGGCGTCTACATCGAGGGTGAATTGGGCGAGGTCGGCGGCAAGGACGGCGCACATGCACCCGGCGTGCGCACCGACCCCGACGAGGCCCGCGCGTTCGTCGCCGCCACCGGCGTGGATGCCCTCGCCGTGGCGGTCGGCTCCTCGCACGCGATGACGGCGAGGACGGCCTCTCTCGACCTCGAGCTCATCGCACGTTTGCATGCCGCGTTGGTGGTGCCCCTGGTGCTGCACGGCTCCTCCGGGGTCGCTGATGCCGTGATCGCCGACGCCGTGCGCGCCGGAATGACGAAGATCAACGTGTCGACGCACCTGAACGGTTTCTTCACCAGGGCGGTCAGAGAACGGCTCTCGGCCGATGAGCGTCTCGTCGACTCGCGCAAGTACCTCGCACCCGCGCGGGACGCCTTGGCGGCAGAGGCGAGCCGGATGCTGCAGCTGTTCGCGCTGCAAGACGTCGCGGTGCGCTCATGACCCGCGCTGCGCACCCGTTCCGCGGAGCGTCGGCATGAAGCGGGCAGCCCGCCTGAACGGCATCCTCGACCTGCTGGCGGTCGCCGGCGAGGTCACGGTGGACGACCTCGTCGAGCAGTTCGGGGCCTCTCCGGCAACGACGCGACGCGACCTCGACAGCCTCGCCGAGCAGCGCCTGCTCACCCGCACGCATGGCGGAGCGGTGGCGCAGACCGTCGCCTACGAGCTGCCGATCCGGTACAAGAGCCACTTGCGCACACACGAGAAGGAGAGCATCGCCCAGGCCGCGGCCGCTCTCGTCGCGCCAGGCACCGTGGTCGGCCTGTCCGGAGGCACGACCACCACGGCGATCGCCGCAGCGCTCGCCGCGAGAGACGACCTTGCGGTCCGCGGCATCACCGTGGTGACGAACGCGGTGAACATCGCCGCTCAGCTCGCCACCCGTCCCGACATCAAGGTCGTCGTCACCGGCGGCGTCATCCACTCCCGCAGCTACGAACTCGTCGGCCCGTTCGTCGAGCAGCTGCTGCGCGGAGTGCGGCTCGATATCGCGTTCATCGGGGTCAACGGGCTGGATGCCGAAGGCGGAGCGACCACGCAGGACGAGCGCGAAGCCGCGGTGAACCGGCTGATGGCCGAGCGCGCGCGCCGCGCCGTGGTCGTCACCGACGGCAGCAAACTCGGCATCACGGCCTTCACGGCGGTCGGCGGGGCTGACCTGTTCCCCACCGTGATCACGGATGTCGGAGCGGATGCGGCGGAGGTCGCGGCGCTGCGCGCCGCCGGCTACGAGGTGCTGCTCGCGGAGTAGCCGGCGGCGCGCAGGCGGTCGGGGCCGTACGACCTGCATGATCAGATCACGGTTGTCGGAGCATCCGACGGCGTGTCGTCCTGCAGGTGTGCATCGGTCCTGCAGGTCGCACCGGAAATGCGGATGCCGGGTCAGGGCCGCGCGACGGGTTGCTGCAGTTCGGTGACCCAGTCGGATTGGTCCTCCGACACCGCACGCACGTAGAGCTCGCGGCACGGGCCGTTGGGCACGTAGCCGCGCGCGAGGATCTCGGAGTGCACGGCATCCCAGCTCTCCCGGATGCCGTCCATGGCGCCGAGGTGCACGCCGCAGATCGCAACCTCGACCGCGGGCAGATCGACGAACTCGAAGTCCGCGCGACGGTCGCCGTTGTAGGCGTATCCGGCGGTGATCTCCATGCCGTCCTCGGTGAGCCGGTACTGGGCGATCGGGGTCGACAGTGCTCCGTACTCGTCGCCGAGCACGTCCTCGATGCTTGCGAACAGCGGGCCGACCGCGTCTCCGACCTCGGCCTGCGGGACGGATGCCGTGTGCGCGGCGAGCCGCACTGCGGGCAGCGGCTTCTCGATGATCTCGATGGGTGACATGCGTTTCTCCTTCTCGATGAGGTGGAGCCTGCGTTCCACGTCGATGAGCCGGTTCGCGGCGACCCTGTGCTCCTCCTCGACCTCCGCCTGACGGACGCGCAGCAGCACCGCGATCCGGTCGGCGTCGATCCCCTGCTCGAGGATCAGCGCGATGTCGTCGAGGCCGAAGCCCAGGTGACGCAGCGCGACGATCCGGTGCAGTCTTTCCAGCTGCGAGGGGTCGTAGGAGCGGTAGCCGGTGAACTCGTCGACATGGACCGGAACGAGCAGGCCGGCGGTGTCCCAGTGTCGGAGCATCCGGTGGGTGACCTGTCCGATCTCCGCGAAGGCTCCGATTGACAACATGTCTCAGTTCTCCCGTCTTCCACAGTGTCAGAGTCAAGTCTCGCGTGAATGAGCCTTGCGTCTGGCATCGAGTGCACGCGTGATCCTCGGTCGGAGCAGCGCGATGAGAGCGCCGACGACGAGCCAGAGGATGACCGCCGTGACGAGGACATCGCCGGTCAGGGCGAACACGTCGACCGTCGTGGGAAGCGGATCGACCCTGTCCCCGACGATGTACATGTCGTCGGGGAATGTGGCGGGCTCATAGCGGCGGAGATCCTGGTGATACCAGGGGAACGGCCACCCGAATGCCACGTCGCGCAGCTGCGCAGGCGTGTGCACGGTCGTCGGGACGACGTGCGCGATGGTCCAGGTCAGGATGAGCGCCGTCACCAGCGCGCAGAAGACCTCCAGCACCGTGCTCGACCACTTCGACCTGCGCATCGAGCCCCTCCCGAGATCTGCTCTCACGCCACCCTAGGGGAGTGTCTCGTACTGCTTCGCGTGCTCGACCCACCGTGACTCGACGGGAAGGGCGCGCAGTGCTTTGTTGGAGACCGCGAGGACGACGGCTGCGGCGCACAGTGCCGCACACACCAGAAGCGTCATCTCGCGGCCGAGCCAGGTGAGACCGAATCCGGCGATGAGCGGGGCGAGGGGCATCGCCCCCATACCGAGGATGCCGGCTGCGCTGTTCGCCCGACCCAGCAGGTGCGTCGGGGTGGCGACCATGAAGTACCCCATCATCGACGCGTTCAAGGCGGGAAGCAGGAACACGGCGGCACCGAGGACGACGGCGATCGTCCACGGCTCTGTGACCATCGAGACCACGGCGGCGCCGGCGGTGATGCCGATGATCCCGAAGACGGCCAGCGTGCCGGCTCCGATGCGCGGAACGAGCATCGGCGCGATCACTGCTCCTACCAGCATCACTGCACCGATCACCGCCGAAAGCGCGCCGATCAGTGCTTCCGAGTGCCCGGCCTGCTGCAGCGCGTAGACGACGGTGGTGGTCGCGGCGTTGAACCCGAGGTTCACGATCGTGATGATGAGCAGCACGCCGCCGAGGTCCGGGCGCGAGATGAGCCACCCGAATCCCTCCCGGATCTCGGCCCATGCGCTGGGCCTGACCGGCGTGACATCGTCTTTCTCAGCGCTCGGCCGCGCGTCGTCGTCGTCGGCTCCTGCGCTGCGGTCGCGTCTGATCGCGCGCTGCAGCATCCATGCCGTCCCCGCGGCGATGAGGTGGCACAGCGTCATCGCGGCTCCGACCGCCCACCCGCCGATACCGAGCAGCAGACCGCCCAACGGCCCGCCCGCGAGCTGGAGGGCCGCATCCCGACCCTGATTGGCCGCCTGCGCACGCCCCATCGCCGCATCCGGCACGATCTCCTTGATCGCGCTCTCGCCGGCGACGTCGAAGAGCCCGCTTCGCGCGGCGAGCAGCACGTCGGCGAGCAGCAGCGTGAGGAAGGTGAGCGCTCCGCCGAGCGCGAGCACGGTGAAGGCCGCAGCGAGAACGATGCCGATGAGCGATCCGAGCAGCATCAGCGCGATCCGCCGATGCCGGTCGGCGAGCACACCGCCCGCAAGCGTGGTGAGCAGGCGGGTGACCATGCCGGCGCCGGCGATGATGCCCGCCTGCGCCGGGTCTCCGGTCACGATGAGCGCCAGCAGCGGGATGGCGAAGCCGAACAGGGAGGCCGCCAAACCCTTGCTCGTGTCGCTGATCAGCCAGACGAGGTAGCGCCGGTTACGGGAGAGGCGGTGCAGGGGCGGCGCGATCGTCATAATTCGAGAGTAGATCCGCAAGAGAAATTGCGCAACTCCTATTGCGCGATTTCCATTGCGGGTACACTCTCGATATGTCGGAGCAGCGAATCAAGCCGGATCCTGTCTGGATGACGTCGGCCATGATGAAGGCGTACAGTCACCCGCTCCGTCGGCAGATCATCCGGTTGTTCGGCCGCCGCGAGCACCTGCGCGCTGCCGACATCGCCGCCGACCTCTCGGTTCCGGCCAACAGCGTGAGCTTTCATCTGCGCGTCCTGGCCGACGCCGGTCTCATCGCAGAGGCCCCGGAGCACGCCCGCGACCGACGCGACCGGGTGTGGGCGGCGAAGAAGCTCGCGCTCAACGTCGGGGGCCCGGAGAGCCCCGTGCCCGATGAGGAGCTCAGCGGGGTCATGATCCGGGCGCTCGCCGAGGAGCATCACGCGATGATGCAGCGAGTCATCGCCTGGACGCCGGAGTATGTCTCGGGCCGGGACACCGATGTGCACGGCGCGTTCACTCAGCGCACGCTGCGGCTGAGCGTGGCCGAGTTCGACGCCCTGCTCGAGCGGATCAACGAGGCGATGGAAGAGGCTGCCGAGGCGCATGACCGCAGCGATCCGGACGCCCGCTTCTGGGATCTCGACCTCCTCGCGGCCGACGACCGGATCTGACCGCGACCGACGGGCGGCGCGGGAATCCAGACGAGGATGCCGCGACCGCACGAGCGTGCGATCGCGGCATCCGGGCCGAGCTGAGCCTGCGCTCAGGGAATCGCCCTCCGGAAGGCGAGGAACGAGACCCCGGCCATGATCGCGATGGCGACGAGCCCCCACAGCGCGAGGCCGAGGGCACCGAGGTCGAGGATGCCGGTCCAGACATTCCCCCAGAGCTCGAGGCTGGTTGCCAGGTAGACCAGGCCGACCATGACCAGTCCGAGGCCCAGCCCGATGATGGTGAGCACCATCGTTCCCCAGCTCTTGTAGATCGTGGCGCAGGTGAATCCGATGATGAAGATGAACAGCGCGAGCGTGAAGTACACGAACCCGGCCGCGAGCGGCCCCGCCTCCCAGACCCAAGGCAGGTGGAAGAACCACCCGTTCACGCCCCACCCGTTCGTCGCCAGCTCGATCAGCCCGCCGACGATGAAGATCGCGCCCAGGATTGCGCTGGTCAGCGCCGCCGTGATCAGCGTGCCGAGGTAGAACTCCCGGCGCGTGACGCTCAGCGCCTGCGAGAACGGGAACGTCATCGTCAGCGCCTGGATGCCGACGAACAGGAAGTACCACAGCGGAGCCTGGCTGCCGCCACCGTACTTGGGCTCATCGATCGGGATCATCGCGGAGATGAGGATCGAGATGAGCAGAGAGCCGCCGACGATCATCAGCGGAACCCAGATGTATGTCTGCTTGTTGATGAGCTGCAGACGGATGACCTTCAGAGTGCGAAGCATCAGCGGACCTCCTCGAGGATGTTCGCGCCCGATTCCTTCTGGGTCAGGCGCACGATCAGTTGCTGGAGCGAGACGGGTGCGAGATCGAGACCCTCGGCGTTCAGCGCTGCGCGGTCTTCGGCCGACAGCGTGCCGAGGATGGTGACGGATGCCACCCGGCCGAGCGATTCGCGGTGCAGCACCTCGCGCCCGGTCGTCCAGGCGTCGACCTTCGCGGCCTCGCCGACGATCGTGACGGCGCGGTCGCGCACGGCATCCGTGTCCTCGTCGAGGATGATGCGTCCGTTGTCGATGACGATCACCTTCTCGATGAGGTTGGAGACCTCGTCGATCAGATGCGACGACAGGATGATCGTGCGCGGATGCTCGGAGTAATCTGCCAGCAGGCGATCGTAGAAGATCTGCCGAGCTACCGCGTCGAGGCCGAGGTAGGGCTCGTCGAAGAAGGTGATCTCGGCGCGGGAAGCGAGGCCGATGATCACGCCGACGGCGGAGAGCTGCCCCCGAGAGAGCTTCTTGATCCGCTGCTTCATCGGCAGCTGGAAGTCCTCGATGAGCTGGTCGGCGAGGTCCTGATCCCAGTTCGGGAAGAACAGCGCCGCCGAACGGAGCGCGACCTTGGGCGTCGCATCCTCGGGGTACTTCTGGCTTTCCCTCACGAAGCACAGCCGGCTCAGGACGTGGGTGTTCTCGTACGGGTGCTCGCCGAATACCCGCACCGAACCTTCGCTGGCGAAGTTCTGCGCGGTGAGGATCGACATCAGCGTCGTCTTGCCGGCGCCGTTGCGACCCAGGAGGCCGTAGATGGCGCCGCCCTCGACGGTGAGCGAGACGTTGTCGAGCGCGCGCTTGTTCTTGTAGCGCTTGGTGAGGTTGTGCACCTCGATGACGGTGGTCATGCGGGGTTCTTCCCTTCTGCGTTGGTGATCTGGGCGGCGCGCTCGGTGAGCAGCGCCGCAAGGTCGGAGGCGTCGAGGCCGAGCGTGCGGGCTTCGGCGAGGAGCGGGTCGATGTAGCGGTCGGCGAAGACCTCGCGCCGCTCGCCGAGCAGCAGAGCGCGTGCTCCCTCGGAGACGAACATGCCGATGCCTCGGCGCTTGTAGATCACTCCCTTGTCGGTGAGCACGGCGACTCCTTTCGCTGCGGTTGCGGGGTTGATGCGGTAGAACGCGGCGAGCTCGTTGGTCGAGGGCGCCTGGGCCTCCTCGGCGAGCGAACCCTCGAGGATCGAGTCCTCGATCTGCTCGGCGATCTGGAGGAAGAGGGGTTTGCCTTCTTCGATCACGTGTCCTCCGCGGTTAGTGGGTTAGTTACTCGACTAAGTAACCATAGAACCCGGGAGGGTGTCAACCCGATTCGAGATCGAGTTTCTCTTGACTCGTCTGTACCGGTACAGTAACGTCTTTCTGTACCGATACAGAAAGGAAGCATCATGGACCACTCGACGATCTCCGCACTTGTCTTGGCGGAGCACATCGCGGGGACACTCGACCCCCACGATCAGCGGCGACGGGAGGCATTGAGCGCCCGCGATCGCCACTACGCGGCGCAGCGCCGCGCGGTCGCGATACGGCGAGTCCGAGAGGCGCTCGCTCGCGGACTGCGACGTGCCGCCGAGGTCATCGAGCCGCCTCGCCCGAGGTGCGCCGCCGTCGTCTCCGAACGCGCATAGGACTCGGTCGGGCAGAATGATGACGGAGGTGGACGGGATGGCGCGCGTGACGCTGCAGACCATAGCCGAGCATGTCGGTGTGAGCCGGATGACGGTTTCGAATGCGTTCTCGCGCCCGGATCAACTGTCCGCCGATCTTCGGACCAGGATCATGGATGCCGCGCAGGCGCTGGGCTACTCCGGCCCCGACCCTGCAGCGCGCGCGCTGGCCTCGGGCCGCACGGGAGTCGTCGGCATGGTGCTGACGAACTCGCCTCGCGATGCGTTCACAGACGAAGTCGCGGTCGGGTTCGTCCGCGCAGTGGCGGGATCACTCGCCGATGCGGGCTACTCGCTCGTCCTCCTGCACTCCTCGTCTCACGACGGTGTCGTTCCTGCGCGCGACGTCGCGATGGACGGCGCGATCATCTACTCCTGCACGCCGCGGACCAAGGCCGTCACGGCGTTGACGGAGCGCCGCCTGCCGGTCGTGACGGTCGAAGGTGCGCCGATTCCCGGAATGCCGAGCATCTCGCTCGACAACGGCACGGGCGCCCGTGAAGCGGCGCAGCACCTGATCGACCTGGGGCATTCCGATATCGCGCTCGTCGTGCCGACGGTCGATGCCGACGACGAGCCGCCCTCCGAGAGCGTGCTGGCCTCTGCGACATCGACCACCGCCGAGCGCCTGGGCGGCTGGATTCAGGCGCTGACGGAGAGCGGCATCGTGCCGCGCATCGTCGGAACGCCGGGCCTGGCGATCGACGAGATCCTGAAGACGCGGATCGGCCGGATGCTCGACGCTCCGCCGACCGCTGTCCTGGCATGGTCCGACCTCGCCGCGCTGGAAGTGATCGAGCAGGCCAGAGCCAGAGGCATCCGTGTGCCGGAGGACCTGTCGGTCGTCGGATTCGATGACAGCCCGCTGGCCGCCCGCGTTTCGCCCGCGCTGACAACGGTCCGTCAGGACATCGACGCGAAGGGCGAAGCGGCGGCGGCCGCCCTGCTCGCGATGATGCGGAACGAGCCCACGCCTGTTTCTCAGGTGCTCACGACCGGACTCGTGATCCGGGAGTCCACGCGCTCTCCGTCGTAGCTCGGGAGGTCGAGGAGGAGGCGCGCGCGGGGCGGGTCCGGTGCCTCAGGCGGGTGGATGACCGACGTACATGGACGTGTGCAGCTCGGCGACGTGATCGAACGCCAGCCGACTGGCGGCCCCGGCATCTCCGGAGCGAAGCGCGTCGACCAGCCGAGCGTGTTCCTCGTTCGACGCCCGCAGGTAGTCGATCCGATAGGGGATGAAGTAGGTGTACAGCTCGTGCGTGACCCGGCGATGCAGCTCCACGGCGCCCTCGGCCGGGCTCATCGATGCGAGGGCGCTGTGGAACGCGGCGTCCGCCGTGCGGAACCCGGTCCAGTCCGGTGCGACGCGCATCTCGTCGACCAGCGCATCGAGCCGGCCGAGCGCGTCATCGTCGACAGATCCGATCGCGGTCGCGGCAAGCCCCGCCTCGAGCACCGCGCGCTGGTCGATGAGCGCGTGCACGTGGGCGGCGTCCGCGCGGTAGGCGTCGATCTCGGCGACGGTGCCGACCGCGGGGGAATCGGCGATGAAGGTGCCGCCCGCACGACCAGGTCGCCGCACCACGACGTGCTCCTCGCTGAGCGCGCGGTAGGCACGACGTACGGTCATCTCGCTCACGCCGAACGCGCGAGCGGTGTCGAGCGTCCCCGGCAGCCGCTGCCCTGGGGAGAGCATGCCGAGCTCGACGGCCAGCGAGATGCGGGCGCGGACGGTGTCGACGGCGGTCGTGCGGCGGATGGCACCGAGTGCCGGGGAGGTCAGGTCCATCGTGCGTCTCATCTCGAGGTGGGCACCTGCCGCGACCCGGTGCCCCGGCTCAGCGTGCCGCGCGCTCCTCCGCGTGGTCCGATGCGGCGGCGTCGTCGACGAGTTCCGCGTCGAGCGAGAACCGCTTCCCCCACACGATACCGATCACCATCGCGATCACGGGAATGAGCGCGAGCACTGTGCTCACCGCCGCGCTCCCGCCGGTGACGAGTGTGAAGTTCGAGAGCACGAGCCAGAGAGCGAAGGCGAGGCCGCCGATCGAGAGCAGCGGAAACACCCTGGCTCTCGCAAAGCGTCCGGCGGCGAGCTGAGGACGACGGGCGAAGAACACGACGACGGCGACCGAGGTGGTGAGCATCAGCAGCACCATGCCGACCGTGGCCACGCCCGCCATCGATCCGAACACACCCACGAGCGGATCGAGACCGAGCAGAGCGAGGACGGCGAGGATGATCGCGGCCGTGACCGTCTGCACGACCGAGGAGAATGCCGGCGAGTGGTGGGACGGGTGCCGGTGACCGAGCCGTGCGGGCAGCACAGCCTTGTGCGCGAGCGTGAACTGGTAACGCGCGATCACATTGTGGAAGGACAGCACGCACGCGAACAGGCTCGTGATGAGGAGGACCTGCACGACGTCGCGCACGATCGGGCCGAGGTATTCGGTGGTGGTGTCGAGCAGTAGATTGCCTTCACCGGCGAGCGTCTGCTGGGCGGCGGCCACAGCGTTGCCGGCGCCGACGCCCGTCACGAGCGCCCAGCACGAGACGGCGTAGAACACGCCGATGATCACCACGGCGAGGTACGTCGCCCGCGGGATGGTGCGCTCCGGCGAACGCGCCTCGTCGCGGAACACGGCGGTGGCCTCGAAGCCGATGAATCCGGTGAGCGCGAACAGCACCGCCACGCCGATTCCGCCCGAGAAGACGTAGGCCGGATCGAAGGTCTCGAGCGCGATGCCTTCCGCCCCGCCCGTCGCGAAGATCACGACGTCGAGCACGACAACCACCAGGATCTCGAGCGCCAGCGCGATGCCGAGCACCTTGGCGCTCAGGTCGATGTGCCGGTAGCCGAGCACCGCGACGATCGCCATCGTCGCGAACGAGTACAGCCACCATGGCAGGCTCGGACCCCCGAAGAAGGTCACGAGGTCGTCGACCGCCCACCCCATGTATCCGTAGATGCCGACCTGGATCGCGGTATACGCGACCAAGGCCGTGAAGGCCGAGCCCAGCCCCAGTCGAGAGCCGAGTCCCGCTGTCACGTACGAGAAGAACGCACCGGCCTCCTTCACGAACGGCGTCATCGTGACGAAACCGACCGAGAAGACGAGCAGGATGACGGCGGCGAGGGCGAAGCCGATCGGTGCGCCAGGGCCGTTGCCGGCGCCGATCGCGATCGGGACGTTGCCGCCGATCACCGTGAGCGGTGCCGCGGCTGCGATCACCATGAAGACGATGGCGCCGGTGCCGAGCTGGCCGTCGAGACGCTGATGCGGCTCGGTGGGAGGGGAGACGGTCATGAGATCACTTTCGACAGAGCATCCGGTGCCGGATGCGGGACAGGGAGGTTCAGTACAGGTCCGTGCGGCGGTCTGCCAGATACGGGTTCTTCCGGCGGGCGCGTTCGACGGCTTCGGGATCGATCGTGGCGATCATGAGTCCGGTCTCTGTGGGGCCGAGAGCGGCGAGGCTCACGCCCTCGGGCGACACGATGCTGCTGCGCCCGACGTAGGTCAGGTCCTCTTCGGTGCCGACCCGATTCACGTACACGATGTAGAGCTGGTTCTCCCAGGCGCGCACGGGGATGAGGCGCTCGGCGATGTGCGCGTAGGGCACCATCTGCGCGGTGGGCACGATGACGGCATCCGCTCCTCCCAGCGCCGCGGCGCGGACCGCCTCGGGGAACTCGACGTCGTAGCAGATGAGCACCGAGAGCGTCACGTCGTCGAGCACGAAGGTCGGCGGGAGGGTGTCGCCTGGCACGAACAGGCTGCGATCGAGGTCGCCGAACAGATGCGTCTTGCGGTAGCGGAGCAGTTCAGTGCCGTCGCGGTCGATCGCGATGAGAGAGTTGGTGATCCCGCCGTCGGGGTGCGGCTCGGGCAGGCCGGCGATGATCGCGATGTCGGCCTCGACGGCGATGCGGGCGACGCGGTCGACCAGCTCGGCGACGGCGAGGGGCGCGAGGCGGGCGCCGATGTTGTACCCGGTCACGAACATCTCGGGGGTCACGAGAAGGCGGGCCCCCTGCTCGACGGCGTGATGCGCGGCCTCCGTGATGATGGCGAGGTTCGCGTCCACGTCGCCGGGTACCCCGTGATGCTGCAGTCCGGCAACTCTCAGTGTCATACAGACATCTCCCTCAGATGCGACATTGCATCCATCAAACAGCTCAATTTGATCTATTAGATGACCATTGTGTATCGGTCGTGTTTCTTCTGCAAGGGGCAGTCCGAGCGAGCGGTGTCGGCTGGCGCGATCGCGCGAGTCGGATCGGGTCGGCTCACGCGACGGAATACGTGATCGGTCCGCGTCGCGAACTCGCACTCCTAGGCTGGGAGGATGGACTTCCCCTACCGCCGTTTGCGCCGCTGGCCCGACGTCGAGGCCGACAATCTGCAGGCATGGGATGCCACTGATGAGGTGCTCGTCACGAGGACGCTTGCGCTCGCCGAAGAGCGCGACATCGCCGGCTCGGAGATCGCGGTGATCGGCGACGAGTACGGGGCGATCACCCTGGCGCTGACGGATGCCGGATTCCGAGGCATCCGCGTGCATCAAGATCTGGCCACCGGTCGGCGTGCGCTCGCACGTAACGCGCGCGAGATGGGCCTCGACGGTTTCCGCGAACACGAACTCGAGCGCGACCTGCTCGCCGGTGCCCGGCTCGTGCTGCTGCAGCTGCCGAAGGCGCTCGCCGAACTCGAGGAGATCGCAGACGCCGTCGCCCGATGGGCTGCGCCCGACGTCGTGCTCGTCGCCGGCGGGCGCGTCAAGCACATGACCCTCGCGCAGAACGAGGTGCTCGGTCGCAGTTTCGCGCGGGTACAGGCCGAGCGTGCGGAGCGGAAGTCTCGACTGATCGTGGCGAGCGAGCCGCGCGAGGTTCCGGCCGAACCGCCGTTCCCGGTGCGGGCGGAGCATGACGGGCTCATCCTCGTTGCGCATGGCGGCGCCTTCGCCGGGGCGCGCCTCGACATCGGCACCCGGGTGCTGCTCGATCAGTTGCCCCTGCTCGGGCGTTCACAACTCCGGAAAAATGACCCTAATCCGGCCGAAATCACCCCGGAATCGGCCGGATCGGCGCATTCTTCCGGAGTTATGGACGCCCCACAGGACGCGCCGACCGTCATCGACCTCGGCTGCGGCACCGGCGCGCTCGCCGTGGCCTATGCCCTCGCGCACCCCGACGCCCGCGTCGTCGCGACCGACCGCTCTGCCGCGGCCGTTGCGTCGGCGCGCGCGACCGTCGCCGCGAACGGAGTCGCAGATCGCGTCACGGTGACCCACGACGACGCCGGGTCAGACCTCGCAGACGCGAGCGCCGACATCGTGCTGCTCAACCCGCCGTTCCACCTCGGCAACAGCGTGCACACCGGCGCAGCGACCCGCCTGTTCGAGGCATCCGCTCGCCTGCTCCGGCCCGGTGGTGAGCTCTGGACCGTCTACAACTCGTCCCTCGGATACAAGGGCGAGCTGACGAGGATCGTCGGCCCGACCGAGCAGGCGCACCGCACTCCGAAGTTCACGGTCACGCGGAGCGTTCGCGGCTGAGGAAACCCCTGCTCACGATTCGCGCATGGGCGTCAGGGCGGCTCGGCGCGCGGGGGGTGACCTCGTTTCGCACATCCGTCCAATCCCCCGGTCAGCCGACGAAACCCGGCACTCCGTCGATATGCGGATTTGCCCCTGATCGGCCATTTAGTTACGTTGGAATGCGGGC
This sequence comes from Microbacterium sp. LTA6, assembly GCF_045690355.1. Taxonomy (NCBI): domain Bacteria; kingdom Bacillati; phylum Actinomycetota; class Actinomycetes; order Micrococcales; family Microbacteriaceae; genus Microbacterium; species Microbacterium sp. LTA6. The sequence goes on along the minus strand of NZ_CP147855.1, from coordinate 1,154,364 downwards.
CGGAAGGCCCGAGACCAGTCCGCGGCCGCGTCCTTCCTTCGAAATCTGCACTACGAAGAGGCGCGGGCGTACGGTCGATGTTCTTTGCGGTGGATCCGAAATCCGCCGCCCGCGCCGTCAGTGCAGCATGTCGAGACGGCCACGTGAACGTCACCCGGGCGTGACCGAAGCAGGCGCGCATCACTGCGCGCCGCAGGGGAAACGTGTCCGAAACCGCACTTGAAGCGCGCCATCTGTACAAAGTGTTCGGGAGGAATCCGAACCAAGCCGTCCGCCGGCTGAAATCCGGTGAGAGCCGATCCGACATCGTGGATGCCGGAACCGCAGCCGTCATCGACGCGAGTTTCACCGTGAATCGCGGTGAGATCTTCGTGATCATGGGTCTGTCCGGCTCCGGTAAGTCCACCATCATCCGCATGCTCAACGGCCTGCATGAGGCCACCGACGGATCCGTCACCGTGAACGGCGACACCATCACCGGCATCCCGACATCGCGCCTGCGCGAGATCCGTCGCGACCGCATCTCGATGGTCTTCCAGCACTTCGCCCTGCTGCCCCATCGCACCGTGGCAGCCAACGTCGCCTATCCGCTCGAGCTCAAGGGCACGCCCCGAGCCGAGCGGCTCGCCAAGGCCGAGGAGATCCTGACTCTCGTCGGACTCGCCGGCCAGGGCGACAAACTGCCCAGCGAGCTCTCCGGCGGCATGCAGCAGCGCGTCGGCATCGCCCGCGCTCTCGCGGCCGACAGCGACATCCTGCTCATGGACGAGGCGTTCAGCGCTCTCGACCCGCTCATCCGTCGTGAGATGCAGGAGCAGCTGCTCGAACTGCAGCAGAAACTGCAGAAGACGATCGTGTTCATCACGCACGACCTCAACGAGGCGATGTTCCTCGGCGACCGGATCGCCGTGATGCGCGACGGCCGCATCGTGCAGATCGGCACCCCGGAAGACATCCTGACCGACCCGGCGAACGACTACGTCGAGCAGTTCGTGCAGGACGTCGATCGTGCCCGTGTGCTCACCGCCGCGAACGTCATGGAGCGCCCTCGCCCTGTCGTCGCCGCGACCGCCGGCCCGCGTACGGCGCTGCGTCAGATGCGGGACGCCTACATGTCGGCGACGTACGTCGTGGATCGCGACCGTCAGCTGGTCGGCATCGTCACCGATCGGGATGCCGTCAAGCTCGTCCGCAAGGGAGTGACGACGCTCGAATCGATCATCAAGCCTGTTCCGCAGGCGGTGAACGAGGACGAGGTGCTGATGAACCTGTTCGTCCCGTCGGTCGAGTCGCCCGTGCCGCTGGCGGTGACGAACGCCGATGGGCGCCTGGTGGGTGTCATTCCTCGCGTCACCCTGCTCGCAGCCCTCGGCCCCGGGCCCGGCGCGACCGGCGAGCTCACGCTCCCGCTCTTCCCGATGCCGCAGGCCGAGATCGACGCCGTGCTCGATGACGGCTGGACTGCCGAGGCGGCGACCGCCTCCGGGGCCCAGGCCGCGAACGAGGGGGCGACGCGATGAACTTCCATCTCCCCATCGGAACGTGGGTCGAATCCGGCGTCGACTGGATCAAGGACAACCTCGACGGCCTGCTCGACGTCATCTCCTTCGTCGTGACCTTCCTCGTCGAGGGCCTCACTTTCCTGCTCCTGCTGCCGTACTTCTACGTCGTCATCGTCGCCGCAGCACTGATCGCGTGGCTGGTGCGATCGTGGCAGCTCGCCATCGGCACGGTGATCTCCTTCGGGCTGATCGTCGCAATGGGCCTCTGGGTTCCGGCGATGCAGACGCTCGCCCTGGTGCTCGTCGCCGCGGTGGTCGCGGTACTCATCGCGATACCGCTCGGCATCTGGTCCGCGCGCAATTCGACGGTGCGCACTGTGCTGAAGCCGATCCTCGACTTCATGCAGACGATGCCCGCCTTCGTGTATCTGATTCCCGCGATCGTGTTCTTCAGCATCGGTGTGGTTCCCGGGCTCGTCGCGACGGTCATCTTCGCGCTGCCTCCTGGCGTCCGCCTCACCGAACTCGGCATCCGCGGAGTGGACTCGGAGACCGTCGAAGCAGGTCAGGCGTTCGGCGCGAAGCCGGGTCAGATCCTGCGGGGCATTCAGCTCCCGCTCGCGATGCCGACGATCCTCGCCGGCGTCAACCAGGTCATCATGCTCGCCCTGTCGATGGCCGTGATCGCCGGCATGGCCGGCGCCGACGGCCTCGGGAAGATGGTCGTCGAGGCGATCTCGACCGTGAACATCGCCAAGGGCGTCGAGGCGGGGCTGGGTGTCGTGCTCATCGCCGTCTTCCTCGATCGCGTCACGGCGGCACTCGGATCGCTGGGCAAGAACCCGGCGTCGCTGCTCGGAATGCTCGCACGGCGTCGCTCGGCGCAGCGCGCGGCCGCGGCATCCGCCCTGCTGGCGGATGCGACCCCGGTGCACGTCGAAGAGAAGGAGCTGCAGAATGCGTAAGAACAGACTCATGAGCATCGCGGCGCTCGGCGCCGTCGCATCCCTCGCTCTCGCCGGCTGCGCGACCGACGGGGCGGGCGGTACCAGCGACCTGACCGGAGGCGGCACCAGCGGTGCGACCGGCGACAAGGGCACGATCACCCTGGGCTATCTGCCGAGCTGGACCGATGGTCTCAGCACGGCCTACCTGATGCAGGATCAGCTCGAGAAGCTCGGCTACGACGTCGAGATGAAGACGCTCACCGAAGCCGGCCCGCTGTATGCGGGCCTGGCACAGGGCGACGTCGACCTCTACCCTTCGGCGTGGCCAGAGCTCACGCATGCCGAGTACATCGAGAAGTACGGTGACGACATCGAGGATCTTGGCACGTACTACGCCAACGCCAAGCTCACGATCGCGGTTCCGGAGTACTCGGACATCGACTCGATCGAGGATCTCGCCGGCCGCGGGGGCGACGTCGGCGGCAAGGTCATCGGTATCGAACCGGGGGCCGGGCTGACGGCGCAGGCAGGCGAAATGCTTTCGGCGTACGGCCTCGACGGCGAGTACACCCTGGTGACATCGTCGACCGCGGCCATGCTCACCGAGCTGAAGGCGGCGACCGAGAAGCAGGAGGACATCGTCGTCACACTGTGGCGGCCGTTCTGGGCCAACGATGCCTTCCCCGTGAAGGACCTCGAAGACCCGAAGGGCGCGATGGGCGAGGCCGAGGGGCTGCACTTCCTCGGTGCCAAGGGCTTCGCGGCAGAGTTCCCCGAGGCGGCCGAGCTGATCGAGCGGATCAAGCTCGACGACGAGCAGTACGGTGCGCTCGAGGATCTCGTGGTCAACGAGTTCGGCGAGGGCAAGGAAGCGGATGCCGTCGACGCGTGGCTCGAAGAGCACGGCGACCAGTTCGACTGGGTCGTCAGCGACTGAGGGCTGCTGCTGGGTGACGTGCGAGGCACGGTGACTCGCACCGGGCTATGTTGGGTTCTGTTGTAATCGAAAGATCCTGACGGAGGAGCGGATGACCGCAGCTGCACGCCACGATGCGATCCTCCGAGAACTCGAACTCCGTGGCTCGGTGCAGAGTTCGTCGCTGGCGCCACGCCTCGGCGTCACGCCCATGACGCTCTGGCGCGATCTGGTCGTGCTGGAGGAACGAGGTCTGCTGGCGCGCGTGCACGGCGGAGCGATCTCGCTCGCCGTGGCCCAGCAGCAGGCGGCGCATACGCAGGGCTCGGTGGCCAGGGCGCGGCCCGTCGCGACCATCGGCATGATCGTCCCGACGACGAACTACTACTTCCCCGAAGTGATCCGCGGAGCGAGCCAGGCCGCCAGGGAATTGAACTGCCGCCTCGTCGTGGGCGCGACGAACTACTCGCCGGAAGAGGAGTACCGCCAGGCCGAGCGTCTCATCGCCAGCGGCGTCGACGCGCTCATGATCACTCCGCATGATGTGATCGTCGACCGATCGCCGCTGCAGCGGATACTCGAACAGGCCGATGTGCCCGTCGTCATGGTCGAGCGGTCGGTGGATGAACACATCGCGGGCCGGCTCGAGTGGGTGCGCACGGATCACGCGCACGGCGCCGAAGTGGCGGTTCGGCATCTCGCCGAACAGGGGCACACGGGCATCGCGCTCGCGGCGAGACCTTCGGCCACGGTCGCGGGCCTCGACGCGGGATTCCGGCGTGCCATGGGCGAGATCGATCAGGAGTCCGCCGTTGCGCTGCGTCATGACCTGGCGCGACCGCCCTTCGGTGAGAGCGCCGAGATCGCGGAGTTGGACGCTCTTCTCAGCACGTGCGTCGAGCAGGGTGTGACGGCGGCCATCCTCCTCGGTGACTCCGATGCCATGGCGTTCGTGGATCTGGTGCTGGAGCGTGGTCTCCGCGTGCCAGAGGACTTCGCGGTCATCGCGTACGACGACGAGGTCTCGGCGTTCGCGGCTGTGCCGCTGACGGCCGTCGCCCCACCGAAGCACGAACTCGGCCACGCGGCTCTGCGACTCTGCGTCGACCGTCTGAAGCAGGTTGCCGGCACGCCGCACACGATCGTGCGCATGGCCTTGCTTCCCTCGCTCGTGGTCAGGGAATCCACTGTCCGCGCCATCTGAATGTTAGGTTTTGTTAGAAAGTTAGCAATCGTCTAGGTTAATCTCCGCGGGTGTCGAATGATCGAAGGGCACGGTCAACGATTCAAAGGAGAACCCGCCGATGTCCCTGCGTCGCACCCTTACCGCCACTGGCGCCCTTGTGGTCGCCTCCGCCCTGCTCGCCGGCTGCGCCGGCAGCGCCACCCCTGTCGAGACCGAGAAGACCGAGAGCGCTCCTCCCGCCACCGGCGAGGTGACCTTCTGGTCCTCGCTGAGCGGCATGGCCGATGTCGCCGCCGCGTTCAACGCGAGTCAGGATGACATCACGGTCAACTTCGAGGAGATCCCCAACGGCGCCAACGGAGGCTACACCAAGCTCTCCGCCGCCATCGAGTCCGGCAGCGGCCCCGACGTCGTCGGCATCGAGTACGACCGCCTCCCCGGTTTCGTCGCGGCGGAGCAGCTGAAGTCGGTCGACGAGCTCGTCTCGTCTGACATCCTCGGCGAGTACGACGAGCAGGTCCGCTCGCTCGTCTCCTTCGGTGACGCGGCCTACGCGCTGCCGTACGACGCGCCGCCCATGGTCATCTGGTACCGCCAGGACGTCCTCGAAGCCGCCGGCGTCGAGGTCCCCTCCACCTGGGACGAGTTCGAGGATGCTGCACGCGCCGTCAAGGCCGTGAACCCGAACGCCTACCTCACCAGCTTCTTCACCAATGAGCCGCAGCTGGCTCCGATGTCGTGGCAGGCCGGTGCCGAATGGTTCGGCGTCGACAGCGATCACTGGAACGTCGCGATCGACGACAAGAAGTCGAACAAGGTCGCCGAGTACTGGCAGCGCCTCATCGACGAGGGCCTCGTCAAGAAGCAGCTCGGGTTCAGCGACGAGTGGACCGCTGACCTCAACAGCGGCGTGGTCAACGCGTGGGTCGGCGGCTCCTGGAGCGCCTCCGGTCTGAAGACCCGCACCGAGGCGGCCGGCCAGGCCGGGAAGTGGATCGCAGCGGCCCCTCCCACCTGGGACGGCAAGCCCAGCGGCGCGCTGAGCGGCGGCACCGGCTTCGCCATCCCCGCCGACTCCGACAACGAGGCAGCCGCAGCGGTGTTCCTCACGTGGCTCACCACCTCCAAGGATGCGGTCGAGGCGCGTGGCGCCGTCGGCACCGCGTACCTCGCGTACCCGGGCTTGAACGAGACCGCAGCAGCAGTCGCCCCGACCGACTACTACGCGAACGACATCTACGAGGTGTTCGACGAGGCCTCCGCGAACCTCGGCTCGTGGGCCTGGGGTCCCAAGTACGACCTCACCAGCACCGCGCTCAAGGACTCCGTCACGAGCGCCGCCACACTGAGCGACGCGCTGGCCGCGACGCAGACCAGCACCGTGGACGGGCTCGAGAAGCTCGGCCTCGACATCACGGAGTAACCGGATCGATCGTGGGGTGGGCCTCTTGACGCACCCACCCCACGATCCCGATCGAAGGGCATCGACGATGACCAGCCAGATCCGTGCGCCGCGGCGCACAATGCGAAAGACGATCCCGGGCACGGGAGGGCGCACCGCCTCGATCTTCCTGATTCCGTTCTTCGCCCTGTTCGCCCTGACGATGATCGCCCCGGTGATCTACGCGATCGGGATGAGCCTGTTCGCCGAGAAGCGCAGCGGCCTCGGCTTCGGCGGCGCCATCGTCGAGTTCGTCGGTATCGGGAACTACCTCGACGTCCTCGCCGACCGCACCTTCACGGATGGCTTCGGCCGGCTCGCGATCTACTGCATCCTCTACGTTCCCTCGCTGCTCGCCGTCGCCCTCGTGCTCGCCCTGCTGCTCGACGCGACCGTCGCCTACGCCAAGCGGGCCTTCCAGCTGCTCCTGTTCCTCCCGCACGCCGTACCCGGCGTGATCGCCGCCCTCATCTGGGCCTACCTGTACACGCCGGGCGTGAGCCCGATCGTGAAGGCACTGGAATCCGGCGGCATCGCCCTCGATTTCCTTTCGGTGCAACTGGTCCTCCCCTCGATGGTCAACATCGCGGTGTGGGAGTGGGCCGGCTACAACGTGATCATCCTGTTCACCGCCCTGCAGGCGGTTCCCCGAGAAGTGCTCGAGGCCGCGAAGGTCGACGGCGCCGGCGAGATCCGTACCGCGCTCTCGATCAAGACCCCTCTCGTCTGGCCGGCCATCGGCGTCGCCCTGCTGTTCACCGTCATCGGCTCGCTGCAACTGTTCACCGAGCCGAAGATCCTGTCGTCCGCGACGACCGCCGTCACCAGTACCTGGGTGCCCAACATGTGGGCCTACGACGCGGCGTTCAACCGGAACGACCTGCCCCAGGCGGCGGCGGCATCCATCTTGCTCGCCCTGCTCGCCGGCGTCCTGTCCTGGGTCGTCACCCGATTCACCTCGAAGGAGCCGACGCGATGACAACCGTGACCGACCGTCCGAAGACGCGTGCCGCGGCATCCGCGAACACAGCGCGGAGTCCGCGCCGATCGCGCAGTTCTCGGCACCTGCCCTCCGTCTTCGGAGTCAACGCGCTCCTGATCATCGGCTCCGCCTACATGGTGCTGCCGCTGCTGTGGCTCGTCTTCGCGTCGACCAAGAACGCGGGTGAGCTCTATTCGGGCGATGCCTTCGCCTTCGGCAGCGACTTCGTCGTCAACATCCAGCGGCTGCTCGTCCAGGACGACGGCATCTTCCTGCGGTGGCTCGGCAACAGCATCCTCTACGCCGGCGGAGGCGCGATCATCGGCGGCTTCATCTCCCTGATGGCCGGCTATGCCTTCGACAAATTCGAGTTCCGCGGCAAGGGCGGACTGTACTCCGCCGTGCTCATCGGCGTGCTCATCCCGAACACGGCGACCGTCATCCCGCTGTACCTCCTCGCGGCGTCCGTCGGACTGACCAACACGATCTGGGCGGTGCTGATCCCGACGCTGTGCAACCCGTTCAGCGTGTACCTCGCCCGGGTGTTCTCCTCCGGATACCTCCCCGCGGAGACGCTCGAGGCCGCCCGGGTCGACGGTGCGGGGCCGATACGCAGCTTCCTCCAGGTCGGGATGCCGATGCTGATGCCCGGATTCGTCACGATCGCCCTCTTCCAGTTCGTCGGCATCTGGAACAACTTCATGCTGCCGCTGATCATGCTGCAGAACCGCGATCTGTTCCCGTCGAGCGTCGGCATCGCCCTGTGGCAGAGCCAGGTGCAGCAGAACCCCGAGTTCTCCACCCTCGTCATCGCCGGATCATTCATCTCGGTGCTCCCCCTCATCCTCGCCTTCGTGATGCTGCAGCGCTTCTGGCGCTCCGGCCTGTCCGCAGGGAGCGTCAAGTGAGCCGTCGTCCCCGCATCGCATTCGCGATGGGAGCATCCGTCCGTCAGCGCGTGTTCCCCCCGCATCGCATCGTCGATTTCGAGCAGGTCGCCGACATCGCCGGGTACCTCACGGAGTTCGGGTCGGATGCCGCGCGCGACGTGCTGTCGGACGTCGAGGTGCTCGTCACCGGGTGGGGCGCACCTCGCGTCGACGCCGATGTCCTGGCTGCCGCCCCGAAGCTGGAGGCGATCCTGCACGCGGCCGGGTCGGTGAAGGGCTATCTCGGGCCGGAGGTCATCGATCGCGGCATCGCCGTGAGCAGTGCCGCCGCGGTGAACGCCGTGCCCGTTGCGGAATACACCGTCGCGATGATCGTCCTGGCCGGCAAGCGGGTGCTGCCGATCGCGGCGCGCTACCAGGCCGAGCAGCAGGAGTTCGATGTGGAGGCCGCGTTCCCCGGCATGGGGAACTACGGCCTGCGGATCGGGATCGTCGGTGCGTCGAAGATCGGCCGCATCGTCATCGAGATGCTCCACGGCTACGCCTACGAGGTGGTCGTCTACGATCCCTACCTCTCCGCCGCCGAGGCAGGAGAACTGGGCGTCTCGTCCGTCTCGCTCGATGAGCTCCTCTCCACCAGCGACGTCGTCTCGATCCACGCGCCGTCCCTGCCGTCGACGCTGAACCTCGTCGACGCGCGGGGCATCGGCCTGATGCGCCGAGGCTCGACGCTGGTGAACACCGCGCGCGGCGAGCTCCTCGACCAGGATGCGCTCACCCGCCGGGTCCTCGCCGGAGAGCTGTTCGCGATCCTCGACGTCACTGTTCCGTGGGTCCTGGATCCGGAGCATCCGCTCTACCACTCCGACAACGCCCTGCTGACTCCGCACATCGCGGGGTCGCTGGGGCGAGAACTGGGCAGACTCTCGGGCGCTGTGCTCGACGAGCTCCGCCGCCTCGCCGCCGGAGAGCCGCTCGAATACGAAGTCGAAGCGGGTCTCCTCTCCATCACGGCCTGAAGGCCGGAAGAACCGTAATCATCCCCGTTCAATGAAGACCGAAGGAGTTCACATGTCCCCCTCACAGAACGTCTCCCGCCGCACCGCGCTGCAGCTCGGGCTGTCCGGCATCCTCGCCGCAGGTATGACGGCGGCCACCGTCTCACCGGCGTTCGCGGCCGCGCCGCGCCCTGCCGGGCCGAAGCGTCCGGCGACAGCGCATTCCACCCGGATCACCGACATCGGTCCCGGCGTCATGCAGTACGCGCTGATGAGCGGCGTGATGCTCGACGGCGTCTGCTACATCGGCTCGCGCAACCTGGAGCCGACCGGTCTGATCGCGCTCGATGTCGCCGCTCGCCGCGTCATCCGTTCCACCACGCTGCAGACAGGCCACAGCGTGCAGGCGCTCGCCGTAGACCCGGTCCGCCGGGTGCTCTACGCCGGCATCCTGCAGAAGTCCGGCGGCCCGCAGCCGAACCTCTACCGCTGGGACCTGAACTCCCCGGACTCCGCCGCCGTCGCGATCGGCCGCATCGGCGACCGCGATGTGCGCGACCTCGCAGTATCCCCTGACGGCACGCTGTTCGCCGTGGGCGGCGGCGGCACGGGTGCGCCCGCGCTCTGGCAGTACGACCCGGCGAGCGGGGCGGTCACGAGCCTCGGCGTCCCCAGCGCGGCGGTCACGCTGGCCCGCGCCGTCGCGGCGACCGACACCACCGTGTACTTCGGTGCGGGCAGCACGCTGGGCGGCGGAGGAGCAACCGGCCGGGCGGCACTTTACGCCTACGACCGGGCGACGCGCGTCTACACCGACATCACGCCGTCCGAGATGATGCCGGATCCGAGCATCCGCGAACTCGCCGTGGACGGCGACCGGCTGCTGGTGTCTACGGCGGGCTCCACGCAGCCGACCAAGCTCGCCGCGATCTCGCTCGATGACCACGCCTCGTACAGTGTCGCCACCTCGGTGGGCAAGACGGCGAAGAACTTCGCGGTCCTGGGAGAAGACGTCTTCTGCGCCAACGAGACAGGACTGATCCGCTGGAATCCGGCGCAGGGCTCGCTCGACGCGGTCACCCCCGGCGTCGACCTCGGCGAGATCTGGGGCGTCGACCCGTGGGAGGGCGGCCTCGCCGTCACCTCCGGTTACGGTGTCGTCGTCCACCTCGACGTCGATGGCTCAGTCATCGAGCAGATCGACCTCGGCGAGGCCGGAGCGCCCGTCAGCGCGCAGGCGTGCATGGGCATCGCGGTCGGCGCCGGATTCGCGTACGTCGGCGGCAACGGCACCATCGCGCGGCATGACCTTGCCGGCGGCGGCGTAACGAACCTGCGGGTGCCGGGTGAGGCGAAGGATGCCGAGGTCCTCGATGGCGTCCTGTACACCGGTCAGTACAGCTCCCAAGGGATCTGGGCGTACGACCCGCGTTCGGGCGAGCCGTTCCACCGGGCGGCCTCGTTCCCCTCGGCGCAGAACCGTCCGTTGGACACGAACTGGGATGCGGACAACGGACTGCTCCTCGTCGCAGCTCAGGCGGACACCGAGGGCGGCGGTTCGCTGTGGACCTACGACCCGGCGACCGGCGCCAGCACCTGTGCGGTCAATCCGATCGACGCGGTTCAGCTCGTGCGTGCGGTGATCGCTGTCGACGGCGTCGCCTATCTCGGCGGCGATAACGCGCAGAAGACCGGCCCCCGCGGCACGGTCGTGGCGTGGGATCCGGTGGAGGCCCGCGAGCTCTGGCGCATCGAGACCGGGTTGCCGAACGGGATCGCCGCGCTGGAGAGCCACGGCCGTCACCTCTTCGCACTCACGATCAAGGGCGGGCTCGTCGTGATCGACCGGTCGCGTCAGAAGATCGTGCACACCGCCGACCACGGCGCGCTGGTCAAGGGCTTCGCGGCGCTCAAGGCGGCACGCGGAGTGATCTATGGCGTGTCTGACTCGACCCTGTTCCGGATCGATCCGAAGACTTTCGCGGTGACGGTCGTCGTGGCGGACATCAACGGCGGCTGGTACAGCGGCCCGCACCTCAACGTCGACGAGGAGGGTGTCATCTACACACTCCGCGGACGCACCCTCGTCAAGGTCGAGGACTGGCCGCAGTCCTGATCTAGCGGCCGAGGCCTGCGGCGGTGTCTTCAGACGGTCGCCGCAGGTACGTGGAGGGCGGCGATCAGTCCGCCGCCCTTCCGAGCGGTCAGGTGCACCTCGCCGCCGTGGGTCGTCGCGATGCTCTGCACGATGGCGAGGCCGAGGCCGGTGCCGTCCGGCCCCGCGGAGGTGCGACTCGCATCTCCGCGGTAGAACGGCTCGGTGAGCAGCGACAGGGTCGATGCGGCGATGGGCGCTCCGGTGTTCTCCACCTCGATCACCGCGTGGTCGCCCTCACGGCGGCTCCGCACCCACAATTCGCCGTCGGGCACGTTGTGACGTACGCCGTTCTCGAGAAGATTGCGCACGGCTCGCGCCAGCAGCACGCCGTCGCCATCGACCGATATCGGTGCGATGTCCGTGTGCACGACCACGTCCTGCCGGGCGAGCTCGTCGATCTCGGCTTCGATCACCTCGCCGAGTTCGACGGTCTCGGTGCTCTCCAGACCTGTCCGTGAACGGGCGAGTGTGAGGAGTGCGGTGATGAGGCGCTCGCTCTGTTCGGTGGCGCGGAGCGCGCGGCGCATGTTGGGTTCGAGCTCGGCGGGCACGCTGCCCTGCTCCAGGGGGATCTCGAGTGCGGTGCGCGTCGTGGTGAGGGGCGTGCGCAGCTCGTGCGAGGCGTTCGCGACGAATCGGTCCTGTGCGGTGAAGGCCGACTGCAGTCGGTCGAGCATGCCGTCGATCGTGTCGCCGAGTTCTTTGATCTCGTCGTCCGGCCCTGGCAGGTCGAGGCGACGGCCCAGATCGCGCTCGGAGATGTCGCGCGCGGTGGCGGTGACCTCTCCGATGCGATCGAGCGAACGCTGGGCGAGCCAGAACGCGATGGCGGCGGCGACTCCGGTGAAGGCCACGAGCGTCACGATCGACCACAGCAGCAGTCCGCCGCCGACCTCGTCGGCGAGGAACGTCGACTGCTGCAGCACCGCGCCGCCGACCGTGTCGATCTGCGCGCCCTCGAGGGGAGCCGCCGTCTCCGCTGCGATCGACACCGTGTCGAAGTAGGTGCAACCGGTCGCCGTCGTGCCGTCGATCATCGCCGAGGCATCCGGGATCGCCGTGTTCTCGACGAGACCGTTCATGTCGGTGAACCCCGGGGTGCCGGAGATCGAGGTCGCCGGTACGCAGCTCTGCGCGGTGAACGTGATCGCCGAGGCGAACAACCCCTGCACGACCAGGTACTGCACGGCGAGCAGAGCGGCTCCGGCCGCGATGAACACACCGGTGATGATGATCACCAGCCGCGTGCGAAAACTCATGCGTCTCATGTCGTCCCCATCCGATAGCCGTGGCCGGCGGCGGATTGGATCACCGCTGGTGCCCCGAGTTTGCGGCGCAGGGTGTGCACCACGATCTTGACCACACCGCGGGTGCGCTCCAGCGGTTCGTCCCACACGTCGTCGAGCAGGTCATCCGAGCTCACGTAGCCGCCCTCGGCCGCGAGCAGCGCCTCCAGCACACCGAACTCCTTGAGGGTGAGCCGTATCGGCACGCCGTCTCGCTCGACGACGCGTCTCATCACGTCGAGACGTACGCCGGCGAATTCGAGGACCGCGTTCGGCCTGGCCGAGTTGCTGCGGCGGCTGAGGGCTCGGATCCGGGCGAGCAGCTCCACATAGGCGAACGGCTTGGCGAGGTAGTCATCCGCACCGAGGTCGAGACCCTCGACCCGGTCGTTGAGGGTGCCGGCGGCGGTGAGCATCAGGATGCGGGCCGGATACTGCTGCGCGACGAGCGTGCGGCAGACGGCATCGCCGTTCAGCACAGGCAGATCGCGGTCGAGCACGATCACGTCGATGTCGGATGACGCGGCCGCGCTCAACGCGCTCGAGCCGTCGCGTGCGACATCCACGAGGTACCCCTCGCGGCGCAGGCCATCGGCCAGCGTGTCGGCCAGATCGGCCTCGTCCTCCACCAGCAGCAGCCGCATGGCACCTCCCTCATCCGAGGGTGCATGCGCCGCGGTTAGTTTCCGGTTAGGCGGGCTCATACCGCTAGCAAACCACCGCCTCCATAGAACTGACTGCAGGGTTGCGGACGAGCTGCGACCGCGAGAGAGGGAATGACATGTTCACCGTGAAAGCACGCCGCTCGCTAGCAGCGATCCCCGTCATCCTGACGGTCGTCGCACTCGCCGCCTGCGCGGCACCGGCAGCAGACAAGAAGGACGACGCGGCCAACGACGCCGCTGCCGCCCGATTCGTGACCTGCCTGACCGGCGAAGGTCAGACGGCGAAGATCCTCGAGGGCGGGCAGGTCGGCATGCTCATGCCCGACGCGCCGGAAGACAGCCCCTTGGGGACCCTGGACAGCGGCTCGATCGCGTTCGGCGAAGGGGATGGCGAAGACATGGGCATGACGATGGTCTCCACAGATGACGACGGCACCTGGATGGCTTCGACGACGGCCAACGGCTACCCCGAGGAAGGCGGTCAGCGCGAAGCGTGGACGACCTGCGAGGAGAAGGTCCCTGAGTTCGCACAGCCCGAACCCGACATGTCGGAGGCAGCGGAGACGATCAAGTTCGATGCGGAGGGCATGATCAAGGCGAGCCTGGCGTTCGCGGGCTGTGCACGCGAGAACGGCTTCGCCGACTTCGCCGATCCCGACGCCGACGGGATGCTTCAGCTGCCCGCAGGGATCACCGAAGACGAAGCCCGCGCGCTGCTCACGGCCTGCGAGGACGAGTTGGGGGAAATGCCGCCGTTCGTCGATCAGAAGAGCATCGAATCGCTCGACTTCGACTGGTTCGCGGTGATCGGCGAGTTCTTCGAAGGCGGCTTCATGCAGGCGACCGTGATCCCCGAGGGTGAGAAATGAGTCGCCGAGCAGCCTGGATCCTCTCCCCGATCGCGCTCGTGCTGGTGGCGGCGGGAATAGCGCTGGCCGTGCTGCAGCCGTGGCAATCGGCCGCCGAGGCCGCGGACAAGGGTGATGACGGACCCGTCACGGCGCTCGCCGAGCTCACCACTCTCACCTCCGACCTGCGCCTCAACGGCAGCCTCAGCTACGGCGCATCCATTCCTCTCCCCGGTCGTGGCGGAACGATCACGAGGCTGCCGAAGGCCGGAGATGTCATCGGCGTCGGCCAAGCGGTCTACGAAGTCGACGGCAGGCCCGTGATCGCCGTTCGCGGGGAGCGTCCCTTCTGGCGCGACCTGGGCGCCGATATGGAAGACGGTCCTGATGTCCGCCAGCTGGAACAGGCCCTCGCCGACCTCGGATTCGGCACCGATCTCACCGTCGATGACGAGTTCACGAAGGTCACGACAGCGTCGATCAAAGCGTGGCAGAAGTCGCTCGGCCTTCCTCAGACCGGGGTCGTCGCGCTGGGCGACATCGTGGCCATCACGGCCGCGTCGGTGCGCGTCGAAGCGGTCAAGGCGAAGCTGGGGGATCCGGCGAGTTCGAGCCCTCTCACGTACACGAGCACCGGCCTGCGCGTGATCGCAAAGCTCACCGATGCGCAGGCACGAGAGATCCTGCCTGGTACCCCGGTGACGGTCATCCTTCCGGACGGCACGGAGGTGCCGTCGACGATCACCGCTGTCGACGTCGGTGGCCAGCCGACCGAAAAGGAGGGCGAGACCACCCCGCCGACGGCGACTGTCGACTTCACCGACCCGGCGGCGGGGCAGGGGATCGGTCTGCGCGCGGTGAAGGTCGTGTTCGCGACCTCGGAGGTGAAGGATGCCCTCGTTGTTCCGGTCACCGCTCTCGTGGCGACCACAGACGGCGGCTACGCCGTGGACGTGCTGCGCAAGAAGGGGAAGGTCGAGCGCGTGGCCGTGGAGGTCGGCCTCATCGCCGACTCCCGGGTGCAGATCGTCGGTGGAGACCTCGCCGAAGGCGATGCCGTGGTGGTGGCGCAGTGATGCCGGGTACCACCGTGTCCACTCCGGTCGGGGGCACGGTGATGTCGGAGGCGGCGCTCTCGGACATCGTGATTCCGGCCGCCCTCGAGTCGGACACGGTCGACACCGACACGGTGGTGCAACTCATCGACGTGGTCAAGGAGTACCCGGGCAGCCCGCCGCTTCGCGTGCTGCACGACGTGAGCCTGGCCATCGGGAGCGGCGAACTGGTCTCGGTGGTCGGGGCATCGGGTTCGGGAAAGAGCACGATGCTCTCGATCATGGGCACCCTCGACGATCCCACCAGCGGCACGGTGCTGATCGACGGGACGGATGTCGCCGCACTCGGTGAACGGGAGCGGGCCGCGCTGCGCGCTCGCCGGATCGGGTTCGTGTTCCAGCAGTTCTTCCTGCTGCCGGCGCTCAGCGCGCTGGAGAACGTCGCCCTCGGTCTGCTGTACTCGGGCGTACCCGCCGCAGAGCGGCTCTCGCGGGCCGCCCTCGCTCTCGAGCGGGTGGGGCTCGGCGCGCGCATGAAGCACCGGCCAGGACAACTGTCCGGCGGTGAGCAGCAACGCGTGGCGATCGCCAGAGCGGTGGTCGGAGAACCGTCGGTGCTGTTCGCCGATGAACCGACAGGAGCTCTCGACTCGAGCACCGGGGAGCGCATCCTCGAGCTGCTCACCTCCATCTCGGACTCGGGCACGGCTGTCGTGATCATCACCCACGACTCTCATATCGCGTCGCGCACGCAGCGTCAGCTGAACATCCACGACGGACGACTGGTGAGCGACACGGCGCTGGTCGAGCTGGTGGGGAGCGGACGATGAGGCGCAGAGGTGATCGGATGCCGCGACTGAGCGTCGCCGACAGCATCCGCACGGCCCTGATCGGCCCGCGCAGCCGCAAGATGCGGACGGCGCTCTCGGCGCTCGGAGTCGCGGTCGGGATCGCCGCGCTCACCGCGATCACGGGCATCGCAGCATCCAACCAGGCCGAACTGCTCGCCGAACTCGACTCGCTCGGAGCCAACATGCTCGTCGTCGAGCCGGGCTATGGGCCGGACAACAAGCCGGTCCCGTTGCCGGACACCTCTCCGGGAATGATCGGCCGCGTCGACGGTGTGGAAGAGGTCGGGGTGCTCGAGAAGGTGCCGGAGGGCACCGGCGTCTACCGCAACGACCTCATCCCGGAAAGCCAGGGCAACGGATTGACCGCGTACGCAGCCAGCCCGGACTTCCTCTCGTCGGTCGAGGGTTCCGTGGCGAAGGGCTCCTGGTTCGACGAGGCCAACCGCTCGCTGCCGGTGACAGTGCTCGGAGCATCCGCCGCGGCGCGCATGGGCGTCACGGCGCCGGGGGTGCGGGTCTGGATCGGCGAGCAGTGGTACACCGTCATCGGCATCCTCGATGCTGCCGGGCTCGCGGAGAGCATCGACGCGAGCGCGTTCCTCGGCGATCGCTGGGCAGCCGAGCACGTATCCGGCAAGGATGACGACACCATCGCGTCCATCTATGTGCGCATGGCCGACGGCAAGACCAGCGAGGCCGTGCGGGAAGCGGTCGCCCGTGCCGCCAACCCCTCCTCTGAATACGTTCAGGTGAGTGGGCTCGGTGACCTCGCCGGTGCGCGCGAGACGGCGAACGATTCGCTCTCAGGACTCGCGGTCGGCCTCGCAGCGATCGCACTGCTCGTCGGTGGCATCGGCATCGCGAACACCATGGTGGTGGCGGTGCTGGAGCGGAGGGGTGAGATCGGACTCCGGCGCGCGCTGGGTGCGCGGTCGGGCCAGATCGCCGGGCAGTTCGTGGCGGAGGCGATCGTGCTGGGGGGCCTCGGTGGCCTGGCCGGGGTGCTGTTCGGGGGGATCGGTGTCTTCGTCTATGCGGCGATCCAGTCGCAGGTCGCGACGATTCCGGTCGCCGTACTGGTCGGCGGACCGATCGTGGCGCTCGCGGTCGGCGTGATCGCCGGGCTGTATCCGGCGGTGAGTGCCGCGCGGCTGTCGCCGACGGCTGCGCTGCGCACCGCGTGACGAGCGCGGCGAACGCTCTGCCGGAGGGGGAACACCGGCGGAGCGTTTCGTCGCGCCTGATGACAGGCGTCGGATGCCGGGGCGAGGGTCAGCTGCGCAGATACGCGAGCACGGCGAGCACTCGGCGGTGACCGCTGTCGCTGGAGGCAAGGCCGAGCTTCGCGAAGATGTTGCCGATGTGCTTGCTCACCGCGGTCTCGGTGACGAAGAGGCGTCCGGCGATCGTGGTGTTGTCGAGGCCTTCGGCCATGAGGTCGAGCACTTCGCGTTCACGCGGGGTGAGGCTCTGCACCGGGTCGTCGGCGCGGCGTCGGCTCATCAGCTGGGAGATCACCTCGGGGTCCATGACGGTGCCGCCGGCGGCCACGCGGCGCAGCGCATCCACGAACGACGCCACCTTGCCGACGCGCTCCTTGAGCAGGTAGCCGAGCCCATCGGCTCCGGCCGCGAGCAGCTCACCGGCGTACCGGTCCTCGACATAGGCCGAGAGCACCAGCACGGGGAACCCGGGGCGACGCGATCGTGCCTCGGCAGCAGCCTTCAAGCCCTCGCTGGTGAAGGTCGGCGGCATCCGCACGTCGAGCACCGCGGCATCCGCGTCGTCGAGGTGGGTGAGGAAGTCGATCCCGTTGTCGACGGTGGCGATGACATCGAAACCTTCGCTGCGCAGTAGGAGAGCGAGCCCCTCGCGCAGCAGGGTGTCGTCTTCGGCGATCACGATCCGCACAGCAGCTCCGCTCTCATCTGAGTCGGGCCGCCGGCCGGACTCGTCACTGTCAGGGTGCCCTCGAAGGCCTCGACGCGCCGTCGAATGCCGGCGATCCCCCCACCGGGGCGCTCGGTGGCACCGCCGCCCCCGTCGTCTTCGACGTCGATCAGCAGACGGTCGTCGTCGCGCGAGACCCGCACCACCACGTGGGCGGCCTCACTGTACTTGTTCACATTGGTGAGCGCTTCGGCGACGACGAAGTAGCTCGCCGACTCGACCGCGGCCGGTACCCGACGCACATCGTCGATCTCGAGGGTGCACGGAACGACGCTCCGCCCGGCCAATGACGCCAATGCTCCTTCGAGCCCCAGTTCGTCAAGGATCGGGGGGTAGATGTCGTGCACGGTGCGACGCAGACCCGCCAGCGCGTCGGTCGCGGCATCCTGCGCTCGTCGGAGCGGAGCGAGGGCGTCGCCCGCGCCGGTCTCGAGTGCGCGCTCCGCGAGGCCCAGCATCATCACCACGCTGACCAGCCGGTTCTGTGCGCCGTCGTGCAGGTCGCGTTCGATGCGACGCAGTTCTGACGCGTGCGCGTCGAGGGCCGCGGCGCGGCTGAGGGTCAGCGCATCCACTCGTTCGGCGAGGAGCGTCTTCGGGGGCGCGGCGAGCAGGCGTGCCGAGATCCAGGTGAGCAGCCGCGCGACGGCGGGGATGAGCCACCACGAGACGACCGCGTAGGCGATCGAGACGAGCGGCATGGTCGCCGCGAGCTCCCACGATGTCACCGGGTACGGCGCTGTGATGGGATCATCGGCCGGCGCGAACTGCCAGTAGAACATGACGGCGAGCGAGTTGACGACGCCGAACGGGATCAGCACCGTCGTGAGCGTGATGAACAGCACCGGCAGCGCATGCACGGTGAGCCACAGCGCATCGCGGCCGGCTGAGCGCGAGAACGCGAAGCGCAGTCGTTCGTCGATGGTCGACCTGTTCGGCAGCACACTGGCGGATCCGAAGATCTGCTCGCCGCGGCGTTTGCCGATGCGGTCGCGGGCGATGTCGCTCCACCAGCGGAGAGCCTTCACCGCCTCCGGCATCAACAGCACACCACCGGTGATGAGCATGATCGGCAGCAGCGCGAGGCCGAGGCAGAACAGGATGACGGAGACGACGGACGCCCCCGCCTCGACGGCGACGAATCGCCAGTCGCGCAGCCAGCGCCGCATCCGTTCACCCATCCTGCAAGTCTGCCGCAGCGGACGACCTCGCACGGTATAGCCAGCACCACCATCGATGCGGTGTTCTGCTGGATGGGGCCGCCGTTCGAACCTTTCTATCGTCGAAGCATGACTTCACTTCTTCCCGGTGCCGCCCCAGCGATGCCGCAATCCACCGAGGCCCTGCGTCTTGAATCCGTCGTCAAGAAGTACGGTTCCGGCGCCAACGCCGTCACCGCACTCCGCGGCGTCAACCTCACTCTCGGGCGCGGCACCTTCACCGCGATCATGGGACCGTCCGGCTCCGGCAAGAGCACGCTGCTGCACTGCGCGGCCGGTCTCGACACTCCCAGCACGGGAACGGTCCGTCTCGGCGGAACCGAGATCTCGGGGATGCGGCGCAAGGCGCTCACCGCGTTCCGACGGGACCACGTGGGCTTCGTCTTCCAGGCGTACAACCTTCTTCCGGCGCTGTCGGTGGAGGAGAACATCACACTGCCGCTGCTGCTCGCCGGCCGTTCCGTCGAGCGATCATGGCTGGACTTCCTCCTCGAATCCGTCGGCCTCGCCGATCGCCGTGACCGTCGGCCCTCCGAGCTCTCCGGCGGTCAGCAGCAGCGGGTCGCGATCGCCCGCGCGCTCGTCACGCGCCCCTACGTCGTCTTCGGCGATGAACCGACTGGCGCCCTCGACTCGCGCTCCGGCAAGCAGGTGCTCGACCTTCTCGCGCACACCGCACGCGAACTGGATCAGACGGTCGTCGTCGTCACCCACGACCCGGTGGTCGCCTCGCACGCCGATCGGGTGATCTTCCTCGCCGACGGCGCCTTCGCCGGTCACCTCGACGGAGCGAGCCCCGCGCAGATCACCGACCGCATGAGCGCGCTCGGGGAGTGGTGATGGCGACCACTCACCTCGGCTTCGGCCGACTCGTCCGCGCCGATCTGCGCCACAACCCGGGCAGCTTCGTCGGCGTCGCCGTGTCTGTGCTCGTGGCCACGGCCCTCATCACGGGTCTCGGCGTTCTCGTCGAATCCGGCATGCGCGGCGGACTCGCCCCCGAGCGCTACACGAACGCCGATGTCATCGTCGGCGGCAGCCAGGCCGTCGATGTTCCGGAAGACCTCCCGGTACCGCTCGTCGAGCGGGCATCGCTGCCGGACGACGCGGCTGACGCCATCGCCGCGCTCCCCGGTGTCGAGGCTGTCGTCGCCGACGTCACGGTCACGCTCGCCTCGGATGCAGGTCCCATCGAGGCGCATCCGTGGTCGGCATCCGCTCTGAGCGGCTTCGAGATCAGCTCGGGCAACGCACCATCCGGGCGTGACGAGGTCGTCGTCACCGCCTCATCGACCGCCGCTCTCGGCGATGTGCTGACCCTGTCCCACGGCGGCGACCGCGCCGAGTACCGCGTCGTCGGCATCGCGGATGCCGCGACCGAACCGGTGCGAATCGGGCACGTGTTCCTCAGTGAGGCCCGCATCGCGCAGCTCGACTCCGGAAACGGCGACGCCCAGATCCTCGGCGTCTTCGCCGCCGACGGCACGACGCCGCAGGCTCTGGCCGACGCGATCACCGAACGCTTCCCCGAGGTCACCGCGCAGACGGGCGCTGGCCGTGGCGATGTCGAGTTCCTCGATTCCGGGGCGGCGCGGGCATCGCTCGTCTCCATCGGCTCCGCCTTCGCCGGCACCTGCCTTCTCGTGGCGATGTTCATCGTCTCGGGCACGCTCTCGCTGTCGGTGCAGTCGCGCCGCCGCGACTTCGCTCTGCTCCGCGCGGTCGGGGCGAGCTCCGCACAGGTGCACCGTCTGGTCGCACGAGAGGTGCTGACGGTCTCGGCGATCGCCGCGGCGATCGGCATCGTTCCCGGATACTTCCTCGCCACCGTGCTGCAGGGCGCGTTCGTCCAGGCCGGAGTGATCCCCGGCGACTTCGCGCTCGCCGCGAGTCCGATTCCGGCCGCTGTCGCGGCGCTGCTCGTGCTCGGCGCTGCATGGGGTGCGGCTCGGATCGCTGCCAGCCGTCCGGCGAAGATCGACCCGATCGAGGCGCTGCGCGAATCGGCCACCGGCCCGACATCGCTCAGCCTCGGACGCTTGATCACCGGAATCGTCTTCGCGGCTGCGGGCCTCTCGATCTCGACGGTGCCGCTCGTCGTGCGCGGTCAGAGCGCGGCGGGTGCGGCGGCGGGAGCATCGATCATCCTGATCATCGCGCTCGCGCTGCTGGGGCCCGTGCTGGTGAGCTTCACCGTGCGCTTCATCGGAGCGGTGCTCCGGAAGACGTCCGCGGCGGGGTTCCTCGCTTCTGCGAACGGCACGGTCAATGCGCGCCGACTGGCCAGTGCGATCACTCCGATCGCCTTGGGGATCTCGCTGGGGCTCGTGCAGCTCGGCGCCCCCGCCATGATCGCCAGCGAGGCCAACGCCCAGACCCAGGCGGGTGTGATCTCCCAGCTGCGGGTGAGCGCACCCGGCGGGCTGTCGGATGAGGGCATCCAGCTGATCGAGGAGCAGTCCGGAGTCGTCGCGGTCAACCCGGTCACGGTGAGTCAAGCCGTTCTCGATCATCACGAACTCGGAAAAGAGGAGATCACCCGCACTGCGCTCGTGCTGCAGGGCATCGATACGGATGCCGCGGAGAGCACGATGGATCTTCAGGTCAAGGAGGGCTCTCTGGACGCCCTCGCCGGCGCCGGTGAGGTCGCGCTCAGCACGGATGCCAGGCAGACCCTTGGTCTCGATGTCGGCGACACCCTCGTCGGACGCTTCGGCGACGGGGTGCCTTTCGAGTCGGAGGTGGTCGCGATCTACGGACGTGGACTGGGATTCGGCGACATCACGATGTCGGGCGAGGTGGTTCGACAGCACACCACCAGTGCGCTGAGCGGATTCGCCCTGGTCAACGCGGGTGACGACGTCGAGAACGTGCGCACCGCGCTGACGGACGCCGGATTCGTGGTCGGCGGTGGCAGCGGAGCCCAGGCGGCGGGTGCCGACGTGCGCTCGCAGCAGGGCTGGGTGAACGCGGTCGCTCTGATCGTCATCCTCGGCTACATCGCGATCGCCGTGGTGAACACACTGATGATGGCGACCGGTGAGCGGTCGCGGGAGTTCGCGCTCCTGCAGCTGATCGGCGCCTCCCGGCGCCAGGTGCGCGGCATGATGCGCACCGAGGCGGTGATGCTCGCGCTCATCGCGATGGTGTTCGGTGTCGCGATCGCGATCCCGCCGCTCATCGGAATGAGCATGGGGATCAGCGGGCGGCCGATCCCGACGCTGCCGCTCCTGCAGTCGCTGATCGTGATCGGTTCGATGTGCGCTCTCGCGCTGGCAGCGCTGGCCGTGGCGACGCGCTCGGCGATGCGGGGTCGACCGGTCGAGGAGATCGGTTCGCGGCAGTAACGCACGAACTGCGCGGGGGGTGGGGCCGGATCCGACGGGATCCGGCCCCACTTCGCGCAGTTGGGAACGCCGCGCCCCACGCCGGGGCCGGATGCGAAAGACTGGTCTCATGTCTTCCGCTCAGCTCGATTCTCTCCTCGCACGCATCGTCGAAAGCGGTCTGCTCGATGAACCGGTCGCCGAGAACGGGTTGATCTACGGGCGGGCGAGCATCGACGCCGCCGGCGCCGTCGTGACGGTCAACGTCGACCCGGAACTCCAGGACGAGGACGACGAGGACGAGCTCGATCAGGACGCGCTCATCGAGGCCGTCTCGCGCATCCTCTCTGTGGGTGAATCCCGCTGGCGGGCTGTGATCGACGAGGTCGCCGAGGACATCGAGGATGCGGTCGATGACGAGCCGGTGATCGAGCAGATCGACCTGCGCGACGATCTGGAGGCCACCTCGGTCGTCGTGTTCGCCGACGCCGTGCTGCTCTCCTTCCTCGCGCCGAAGCAGTTCCCCACCTCGCGGATCCTGGTCCAGCTCGATGACGAGCTCGAGGTCGATGGTGTCGAGGTCAGAGAGCTCGACGCCGCTTCCTGAACGCTTTCGAGGCGTAGGCTTCTCGTTGTGAGTCCTGAAGCAGACAGACGCTAGGTCGCGGGTCGAGTCGCACGTCGTGCGCTCCCCGCATCCTGTCGACCCCTCTTCGCTCAGTCGCTCTCCTGCGGGATGACGCGACCTCGCACGTCTGGATGCTTCATGCCCTTTTTGCTCTATGTCCTTGCTCTGGCGATCTTCGCTCAGGGCACCAGCGAGTTCATGCTCGCCGGCCTTCTCCTTCCGATCTCCGACGAGCTGGCGGTATCGCCCGCGACCGTCGGGACTCTCACCTCGGCCTTCGCCATCGGCATGGTCGTCGGCGCTCCGGCGATGGCACTGATCGGCGCGCGCTGGAGTCCACGCCGCGCGCTCATCTCGTTCCTCCTGGTGTTCGTGCTCGCGCACGTCGTCGGGGCGATCGCCCCGTCGTTCGAGGTGCTGCTGACCACCCGCGTGGTCGCCGCTCTCGCGAACGCCGGTTTTCTCGCCATCGCTCTCGCGACGGTGGGCCGTCTGGTTCCGGCAGGTCAGACGACCCGGGCCGTCGCGACACTTCTCGCCGGCACCACGCTGGCCACGATCGTCGGTGTGCCGGCGGGAGCCCTCGTCGCGAACGCGTTCGGGTGGCGGGCGACGTTCTGGGGTGTGGTGCTGCTCTGTCTGCCGGCATTGATCGCGCTGCTCCTGGATCGTTCGCTCACGCAGAACGCGGTGACACCGCGCATCCGTCTCGTCGGTGAACTCGCCGAGCTTCGCCGGCGCCCGGTGCTCGGTGCGATCGTGCTCGCTGTTCTCGTCAACGCCGCGACCTTCGGGGTCTTCACGTTCCTCGGAGTGATCGGGGCGGATGCCGGCATCGATGCCACTCTGATTCCCCTGCTCCTCGCCGGGTTCGGGGTCGGCGCGTTCCTCGGCGTCGCCGCGACCGGTCGGTGGGCGGCACGGCGAGAGCGGTCCTGGATCACGGTCGGAACGGTCGCTCTCGCCGGCGCGTGGTCGGCATTCGCGGTCCTGATCTCGTCACCCGTGATGCTGACGCTCCTCGCGATGCTCTGCGGGGCGCTGTCGTTCGCCGTCGGATCCGCCCTGATCGGACGCATCGTCCGGGAGGGCACGGGTGCTCCTGTCCTCGGCGGGGCGTATGCGACCGTCGCCCTGAATCTCGGAGCCTTCGTCGGGCCCGCCGTCGCGGGCGTCGCGTACGAGCAGGGAGGTGCCGCAAGCGTGCCATGGGCAGCGGTTGCCGCCACGCTCGCCGCCGCGCTGATCGGCATCTGGGCGCTCGCGCCGGTACGGCAGTTCCGTCCCGCGAGGTGACGAGACCTTCCCGTCGCAAAAAGTCCCGGAATTCGGCTCGAATACCGGGACTTCTTGCGACCGGAGTGGGCTCTTTCGCTCAACTCGGTGAGAATCGTCCTCGCCGCACGGCGTCGGCTGCGTGCGAGACTTCGGTCATGCGGGACGACGAACGCGCGCCGACCATCGAGTGGAGAACGGTCGTGGAGGCGGACTTCCCGCTGCTCAGCGACTGGCTCGCGAGGCCTCATGTTCACCGCTACTGGCATCACGACTTCACGCCGGAAGGGGTGGCGAGAGACTTCGGCCCCGGTACCCGTGGTGAGGAGGCGGGCGAAGATCTCCTCGTCTTCGTCGACGGTCAGCCGACCGCGCTCGTGCAGCGATCCCGTATCGCCGACTACGCGGAAGACTTCGAGGAGTTCACTGAGATCGTCGAGGTGCCGCCGGGTGCGGTGACGATCGACTACCTCATCGCCGATCTGTCCCGCACGGGGCAGGGGCTCGGCTCGGCGATCATCCGGGCCGTGGTCGCCGATACCTGGTCGAGCTATCCGGACTGCCCTGCGATCATCGTCGGCGTCGTCGCGGGCAACGTCGCATCCTGGCGGGCGCTCGAGAAGGCCGGTTTCCGACGGGTCGGTGAAGGGGACATGGAACCAGACAACCCGATCGACGCCCCACTCCACGTCATCTCACGCATCGACAGACCGGAGAGCGGGCCTTCTCAGCGTCAGTGACTGCGACCGGAGCGAGTCCTCGACGCCGCGACCGGAGCGAGCGTCAGGGCCCGATCGGGTCGGCGTAGATCAGGGAGGCGGCGTTCCTGGACGTGATCGCCTGCAGCATGTCAGTGGAGAGCGCGGATGCCGCGAGTTGCAGCGCCGTCGCCTCCGGCGTCTGCACCGGGAAGCCGCTGCCGAACACCCAGCGCTCCGGGTCGTCGCCGAGGCGGTCGGCCACGTGCGTCGGACCATTGACATGCCAGAGGTCGAGCACCATGCTCTCGGGCGCATCGTCGCCGAGGTGGCGGTTCAGCTCGATCCAGTCCGCACGGTTCAGCCCGCTGATCAGCAACGGTTGCTGGGGACGATCCCGAACCAGGTCGGCGATCCGGTGAAGCTCGAGGTCGACCGCGGGGGAGAGCGGATGCCGAACCCGTGCATCGTCTAGCCGTGCAATCAGCTGCAGCGGCAACTCCCGCTCTGCGCACGCGGCGAGCACAGGTTGGACGGCCGCGACGTCGTACCGGTGGAAGCCCGGCGCAACTCTGATCCCCTGCGCTCCCGCATCCGCCGCCCAATCCAGCTCGGCCGGCCAGTCGTCGTCACGCGGATCGATCGTCGCGAAGACGCGGAACAGCGGGTCGTCGGCGCAGGCCGTGAGCACGGCTTCGTTGCCGCTGCGAGTGTCGAAGCCGAACAGCGAGGCCAGGTGCGAGACCCAGACCGAGCGCAGGCCGAGGCGGTCCGCGTATTCGCGGAGTTTCTCGACGTCAGCGGCGGCCGACAGCCGAAACGGCCACTGGCCGAGAAAGCAGGTGGTGTCGGTCGCGCCGAGTTCCGCGAATCCGCTGAGCAGCATCCGTCCCTGCGCGGTCATGCGATCACCTCCGTGAGCCAGCGGGCGACCGTGCCACCGAGCACTCGCTCCTCCGCATCGGTGTCGAGTCCCGCACCGAGCACCTTCCCGACGTTGGCCGCGAGATCGATGTGATGAAGGTCGGAGCCGAAGACCACCCTGTCGATGCCGAGGCGCTCCACCGCGAGGGCGACCTCTCCACCGCCGATGATCGTCCCCGAGGTGTCGACGGCGATGTTCGGCACCGCGCGGACTGAATTCAGCGCAGACTCGGGTTGGCCGCCGAGGTGCGCCATCAGGAAGCGCACGTCAGGGTGGCGGCGTGCGGCGGCGGCGATGTTGTCGGCTGTCGACTCATACGGGAAGCGCCCGACGGTCTTGCGCCAGGCGTGCGCGAGCACAATGAGTCGGTGCTCCGCGGCGTACTCCAGGATCGGGTCGCAGAGCGGATCGTCGGCCAGTGTCGCGATCCACAGCTTGACGCCGATCATGCCGTGCTCCTCGACGTTGCGTCGCACGTCGTCCAGGCTCTCCTTCCCGAAGCGCGGGTTGACGTAGCAGTATCCGCGGAGGCGGTCGGGGTGGCGGCCCAGCTCGCCGACCAGCACGCTGTTCATCTCCTTGACCTCGTCGAGCCCGGGGTGCGGCTGGAACGCGCCGATGTTGCTGCACAGGAACAGGTTGATGCCGAGGCGCTCGCCGGCGACGAACACCTCGGGGTCGAACCGGCCCTCGTCCAGATGCGTATGCGCGTCGATGCCGCTCATGGACCCGTGATCTCGCTCAGAACGTGGGCGACTCTGTTCAAAGTCTCGTCGATGTCGGCATCCGTGTGCGCGTCGCTCACGTAGACGACGCGATAGAAGGACAGCCCGTTCTGGAAGGCTGCGCGCAGAAAGATGCGCAGCGTCGCATCGTCACCGACGAACTGCGGGCAGGCAGGGTGCCCTTCGAGTCGGAGTCCGACACCGGCCTCCGCAAACAGTGAGTTCATGCCATCTCGCAGCAGGACGCCCGACGCATGAAGGCGGGCGATGATCCCGTCGTCGCGGAACGCGGTCATCGTCGCGGTGGCGGCCGCGAGCGACAGCGTCTCACCCCCGTACGTCGACGTGACCACGACCTCCCCGCGATCGAGCACATCGAGCACCTCGCGTCGCCCGCAGTACACGGCAAGCGGCATTCCGTTCGCGACGCCCTTGCCGAACACGGATAGGTCGGGGACGACGCCCGTCTCCTCGGCCATGCCACCCAGCGCCACGCGGAAGCCGGTGACCATCTCGTCATACGCCAGCAGCGCCCCATGCCGATCGGCGAGATCCCTGAGGTACCGGTAGAAGCCGGCGGAATCCGGTAACGAAGGGTAGTCCGCGGCGATCAGGATGAGCGCGATCTCAGAGCCGCGCGTGAGGAACAGCTGATCGAGCGCCGCGCGGTCCTCCCAGTCCACCGCGTGATGCAGTTCGGCGAGTGCCCCTGGCACTCCGGGAACGGCATCCGATGTCGCCCCGGGAAGCACACGCGCACCAGCTGCGAGCGAATTGAGCCAGCCGTTGTACCCGATCTGCACCACCCGATCGCGTCCCGTGTGCGCGCGGGCGATTCGGATCACCGCAGCCAGCGCTTCACCGCCGGTCTTGAGGAAGCGCGCAGTTTCGGCGCCGGGCACGAGAGAGCAGAACAGCTCGGCCGTCGTGGTCTCCAGCGGATGCGGATGTCCGAACAGGATGCCGTCGTCGAGTTGCGCGCGGATTGCGGCGTCGACGCGTTCATCGGCGTAACCGAGGGTGATCGGCCCGAGCGCGCACCGGTAGTCGATGAACTCGCGGCCCCTGTCGTCCCAGACCCGGCATCCGCTTCCCCGGACGATCACCTCCGGCTCTTCCGGAAGCAGTACCGGCGCCTTGGAGTTCGTGCTCGATCCGACCGGCATGATGGCGAGTGCGCGCTCTCGCCAACTGTGGTTCGTCTGCGGGGTCTGCATGTTTGGCCTCTCTGCCGTCAGCGGGCTGGTGCGATTCAGCGCAAGGAGACGACCTCGCCGTCGCGCGCTGCTGAGGCCTGCGCGGCCTTGGCGATCTCGACGGTACGGATGCCGACGCCGGCGTCCGGCTGCGGCTGACGGTCGCCGCGAACCGCGGCGACGAACTCCTCGAGCAGCAGAACGTCGAGATCTGCGCCGACCGGATCCCAGGTCTCGCCGCGGGCGTCGTGCCCCGCGATGCCCTTCGCGAAAGGACTGACCGTGACGGTGCCGCGCTCGGCGACCACTTGCAGTGTGAGTCCACCCCATGTGGCCGAGCTCATCGGCCAGCTCCATGAGCAGTCGATCGTCGCGATGACACCGCTCGGGTACTGGATGGTCACGAGCCCGCCGGTCTCGACCGCGAGCTCGCGGTCGGCGTGCAGGAATCCGTTCGACACGGCGCGCACCGTGGCCGCGCGCTCACCCAGCAACTCGTCGAGCAGATCGGCGCAATGCACGACGTGGTCGACGAGCGCTCCGCCACCGGCCAGCTCCGGGTCGGTGAACCAGGCGCGATCCTGCGGGAGCTTGCCGTTGTTCACCCCGGTGACCCCGAGCACGCGTCCGAGTCGGCCGCTGCGCAAGTCAGCGATGGCGTCGCGCACGGCGGGGGCGAAGCGCACGGGGTACGCGACCATGAGGATCACACCGGCCTGGTCGCAGGCATCGCGCATGGCGATCGCGTCGTCGACGGTCGTCGCCAACGGCTTCTCGCACAGCACGTGCACGCCCGCCGCGGCTGCGCGTTCGACAAGTTCTCGATGGCGCGAGTTCTCCGCCGCGACCACGACGGCGTCCGGTCGCCAGGCGAAAGCCTCATCGTAGGTGTCGACGTAGGCGACGCCGAGCTCAGCGGCGAGCTCGGCCCCGCGCGGAGCATCGTCGCGAGCGTCTCGGCCGTCCGGGTCGGCGGCGATGAGCTCGACCCCTGGCATCGCCTTCAGAGCCTGCACGTAACTGAGCGCGTGGGTGTGTGCGAACGACAGGACGGCGATCCTCAAAGGAGCGGGGGCGGTCATCGGGTGGCTTCCTCGAGCTCGAAGATGGGCACGGCGACGGGCTCACCCGCGGCGATGGAGTCGTAGGCCGCCTCGGCCACAGAGACAGCCTCGATTCCGTGTGACGGTGTGACACGGGCGTCTCGGTCGTGGCGCAGTGCCGAGACGAAGTCGGCGATCTCGGCGTAGTACGGGCTCTCCTGCGGAGACATCGGAGGCAGGTAGTCGGTGTCGCCGGCCGTCAGCACCGTATCGGTGCGCGACGCGTGATCCTCGGCACTGTCGTAGCGAAGGCGCCCCTCGGAACCGGCGACCTCGACGCTGGTGCGGAACGGCATTCCGGGGGTGACCCAGCTGCCGTGGATGTGGCTGATCACACCGTTGCGGTGGGTGAGCACGATGTGGGACGTAACGGGCGCGGGCACTCGGTCGTCGACGGTCGGCGGGTTCTGCACTGCGTACACCGACGCCACCGGTCCAGCGAACCAGAGGGCCTGGTCGATGTCGTGGATCATCAGGTCGCGGATGAGTCCGCCACCGGTGCTCTCGGAGAAGAACCACGGGGCCTGCGGTGCGGAGCCCGCTCGGCTGAATCGCTGCACTGCTACGGTGCCGATACGCCCGGAGTCGATACCCTCCTTGATGCGTCGATACTCGCCCATGTATCGCACGACATGAGCAGGAAAGAGTCGTACCCCGGCTTCTTCGGCGGCGCGGGCGAGGGCCGCCGCAGCATCAGTCGTCGCCGCGAGCGGCTTCTCGCAGATCACATGGCGGCCCTGCGCGATCGCCTGAAGCGCGAAGTCGGCGTGGGTGCTGCTGGGGGTCACGATGTCGACGACATCGACGAGTCCGATGAGAGTATCGACGTCGTCGACGAGCTCGAAGCCGTACTCCTCGGCGATCTCCTCGGCACCGGCCAGCGAGGTCACGTATCCGGCGACGCCCAGTGCACGCCAGGCGTCTGCATGCACGCGGGAGATCCCGCCGGCGCCGATGAGTCCGACCTTCAACGTGCTCACTGCTTCTCCTCGAGGGGGTCGGTGACGGCCACGTCATGCGGCATCGGGGTGATCGGGGGGACGGGCATGTCGTCGATCGCATAGATCGCGGATGCGTGCCGCTGGAACGCGTGGACGAGCGCCCCGTGCGCCGCAGCCTCCGCCCCGAGACGTGCCTCGGTGAGAGGTACCTGGAACGGTAGGCCGAGGTGGCGAGGGAGTGCCGCGCGGAGCGGGTCGAGCAACTGCTCGTGGGCTGCGGAGAGCCCTCCGCCGATCACGATCATCGCGGGGTCCACCGTCATGATCAAAGTCGCAATCCCATGGGCCAGCTCATCGATGAAGGCATCCAGCTCGGTCTGCGCCTGCTGGTCGCCTTCGCGCGCCAGAGCGAACACTTCAGCGGCGGTCGGTGCGGTGCGCCAGGTGATCTGACCGGTCCCTGTGTTCAACCCACGGAAAGCAAGGCGCCCGATGTCGCCGGCGGCGTTGTGGATGCCGCGGCGAGGGTGACCGCCGAGAATCAGTCCCATCGCGATCCGGTTGCCGACAGAGAGGTAGACGACGTCATCGACGAGCTGGGCGACGCCGAGGTGGTGTTCGGCGACGGCTGCCAGGCGCACGCCGTTGTCGACCGCGACCGGGCACCCGAACGCCTGACGCAGTTGGGCGCCGATGTCGATGCCTGACCATTCGGGGATCACCACTGATGTCGTTACGCGGCCGGAGTCGTCGACGATGCCAGGGAGCGAGACGCCCACTGCCCTGACTTTGGATGTCGCGATCGAGGCGGAGGAGAGCGTCTGGCGCACATCGTCGATGACGGCTGCCAGCTTCGATGCTCCATCGCCCTGTGCAGCGACGCCGGGGAAAGTGCGCTGGGTGATGACTCGGCCCGCGAGGTCGGCGAGAACGACGCGGATGCTCGCGACGCCGATGTCCACGCCGACGATCGCGCCAGCCACGGCGTGGAAGGAGTAGCTCCTGGCCGGGCGGCCGGCGCCTCCACCTCCACGGACGGGTGCGTCGACGATGGTGCCCGATTCACTCAGAGCGGTCACGGCGTTCTCGACGGAGGTGCGCGACAGCTCGAGGGCGCGCGACAGCTCGTTCACTGTGGCGGGGCCGACGTCACGAAGATGCAGGGCGGCGCGGGCGACGATCGAGAGTTGGCTTGGCACCGCCATGTGCAGTTCCCCTTTCGATTGCGTTGTGGAGCAAAGCTAAAATAGCCTACGCCACTGTCGTAATAACAGCGCAGCTCTTGCATCCGTCTTCTTATCGACGCTTACCTACTCGCGACAGGTGCTCGTGATAATTATCACATGGCACTGTCTTAATTGGCTACTGCGGTGTCGCCACCCAGAGGCGCTCGTTGAATGAGTAGTACAGCTCGCCATCGGCGCCGGCGGCGATGTGGTTCGCACCCGCCACGATGTGCTTCAGGCGGTACGTCGTGGTTTCGAACGCGTAGAGGTTGCCCCAGGCGCTGATGTACATCTCCCCTGTCGACGAAATCTCGATGTTCGCCGACTTCCAGACCGGACCCAGCGCGTTCCAGTCGACGGTGGCGATGTCGAAAGTGCGGAGAACCGTTCGGCTGTCGAGATCGAACTGCAGCAGCTTGCCTACAGTCACGCCCCAGATGGAGCCGTCGGATGCGACCTTGAGAGCGGTGATCGCCTTCTCGCCGGCGAACGGCTTGCCGGACCAGATCAGTGCGCCGGTACTGGGCTTGAACAGGAAGAGCGACGCAGCCGATTGGGTAGGAGTCGATCCGAGGCCCCCGTAGACGGAGGTTCCTCCCAGCACCAGGTCCGGGCCGACGTACGTCAGCGCCGTGATGCTCTCGTCGGCGATGATGTTGACGTACTTCGTCACCGATTTCGACGTCGCGTCGATGACAGCGATCGACCCTCCGAGGTGCCCGTAGGTGGCGACGGTTCCTGCGATGATCTGATTCCCCTGACTCGCCCAGGCGAATGGACGATCCTGCAGGTCGCCCTCGAGCGACGCGAACTCTCCTGGATTGGTCGCGGAGAGCGGCTGGGTGGGGTCGAACGCCATCAGATGTGCGCCGGGATAGACGCCCAGATACAGCTCGTCGCCGACGGCGATCGCCCCCTCTGCCTGTCCGAGGACCCCCTGCGGGTACTCGTGTGTCGTACTCGTCGCCGGGTCGAAGGCAGAAAGACCACCCGATTGAAGCGCACTCGAGTAGATCCGATCATCAGGTCCCCGTTCGAGGGTCGCGATCGTCGCGGGTTGTCCGGTGATGGGGGGCGCGAGTTCCGCGACCGCCCCGCTTGCGAGGTGATAGAGCCAGATCTTGCCGCGGATCGTCGTGAGTGCCAAGGTTGGGCCGCTGAACGGTCCACCGGTGTAGTCGATGATCGCAGAAGCACGCACTGCTGCACCGGGGAAGACGTTGAGGTTCGTCAGGACTCCCGAACTCGAGTACCGCTTCACTGCGAAGTCGGCCCCTACGAAGTAGATGTTGCCGGCGGCATCGGTGGGTGAGACCTCGAGTCCGACGCTCCCGTCGATGAGTCCGGTCCAGGTTCCTGCCGTGATGTCGTAGGCGGCCAGCGCCTTCGTATCCGATCCGCGTACGAAGATCTTGCCCGATCTGGCGTCGACGTCGTAGATGAGCTTGTCGGCGGCGAGGAACGCAGGCAATGGGATGTCGCTCACGGCCCCGGTGGCGATATCGATCTGTACGAACTTGGCAGCCGTCGTGCCCAACCCGGCGTAGACCTTGTCGCCGCTGACGGCGACATCGCGGACGTACGCAGACCCCGGCGACACCTGACCGTAGTCTCGGAAAGCGCCCGTGCTCGGAGTGAAGGACCACAGCGAGCCCGACGGGTACGACCCGCCGAACACCCGGCCAGAACTGTCGATGTCGAGCCCCCAGATGTTCTGGCCGTTCGCCACCGGAACCCCGAGATCGACGAACGCGGTGCCGCCGATCGTGTACTTGTAGAGATGGCCGTCATTCGCGCCGATGTACACCGTGCCGAGACTGTCGGCAGCGACACCCCACGCGTTCTTGCACGAGGGCGGTCCGGCGACGTTCGCCAGGACGGTGTCGTTGGTGATGTCGAAGACGCTGAGCGAACACGTCGTCCCCTGGACGGGGATGTAGGCGATCTCGCGGCCGTCGGCGAGCGTCGCCGTCGCTGCTCGCAGAGACGTCACCTGGGTGAGTTGGACGCCGAGGTCCTCGCGCGCCCAGGAGGTGGTGCTCACCTTGCTGACGGCGATCTCGTCCCAATTGGCGGTGGTGATCCCTGAGAGGGAGGAGTAGAGGAGTACTGAGGCCTTGGTGGCACCTGCGGGTGCCACGCCCTCCAGGGCGATCGTCGTCCAGGATCCGAGTGGCACCGTGGTGAAACGCTGATTCTTGTCGCCGATTCGTGTGCCTGCGGCGTTGTAGAACAGCAGGTAGATCCACGGCTGGCCGGTCGTCATCTTCACGTCGGCGGCGACTCGATACGTCGATCCCTGCTGCACCGTGAACCGGTCGGTCTCGAGTCCCGCAGAAGCAGTCGCCGTGGCGTCGACCATCGTGACGCCATATGCCCCATCGTGCGCCGCCGAAGTTGAGCGGGTGGAGCCGGAGACGCCGTAGTACGCGCTCCATCCGGGGATGCTTCCTGGAGAACTTCCCGGTGGCGGGCTTTCGAACCCGCCGTTGGTGATGAGCGATGGCGTCGAAGCGCTGGCCGACGGGGAGTTCGTGGCGACATTCGTTCCTGCCAGCAGGAGGGCGACCAGGGCAAAGGCCGCGCCGCGAATAAGCTTCCTCTTCATTGCACAGTCCTTCTTCCGTCCTCGTTGACGATCGCGAACAAATTAGCACAGTCATGTTTCAGATTGCTAGAGCCATCTATATCCCTGAAATAAGCGGGAAAATGCGGGAGGAAGTTGGGGGTTGACGGATTATCCCTTCGAGGTGGCATAATATGCAACAACCCTGCACGGCATTAGCAAAGGAGCACCATGCGCGTCAGCAAGTTCACCGGCGTCGCCGCGGGTATCGCGGCCGTGACGCTGTTGGCAGGATGTTCGGCCGGCGGCGGAAACGCCGAATCCGGAGAGAAGAACATCACTGTCTGGCTCTACCCCGTCATCGCTGACGAAGCGGTGCACAAGGACTTCTGGGACACGACGATCGCCGCGTTCGAGAAGGAGAACAAAGACGTCAACGTCAAATACGAGATCTTCCCTTGGGCGAACCGCGACGAGGCGCTCCAGACTGCGATCGCAGCGGGCAAGGGCCCCGACGTCGTCTATCTGATCCCGGATCAGCTCGCGGCCTACCAGAAGTCGATCGCCCCGCTCAACGACGTGCTCAGCGAAGAACGACAAGGCGACCTGCTCCCGAACGTCAAGACATCGGTCACCATCGGGGGCGACATTCTCGGCGCTCCGATCCTCACGAGTGCAATGCCGCTCATCTGCAATGCCGCGGCGTTCGAAGCGGCGGGTGTCGCCGAGTACCCGAAGACCTGGGACGACATCATCGAGATGGCGCCGAAGTTCACGGAGAAGGGCATGTACGCCCTCAACTATCCGGCGTCGGCGGAGAACACCCTGAACCTCACGTTCTATCCATTGCTCTGGCAGGCCGGTGGTGCGGTGTATACGAAGGACGGTGACGTCGGGTTCGATTCCAAGGCAGGTGAGCAGGCTCTCACCTTCCTCACGGATCTCGCAACGTCCGGTGCGCTCGACCCCGAGGCGTTGACGACCAACGTCCCGTTGGAGCAGACTGCCGTCGCACAGGGCAAGGTGGGCTGCACGTGGAACAACGCAGTCACCGAAGTCTCGTCGTTCTGGGGCGCGGAGAACATCATGGTCCTGGCGCCGCTCAGCGAGAAGGAATCCATCGCATACGGCACCGTCGGTTCGCTCTCGGTGCTCAAGGGTTCGAAGGCGCAGGATGCCGCGGCGAAGTTCGCGGAGTTCGCGACCGGGGCAGACATCGTCGAGCCGTACCTCAAGGCGGCCGGCTTCTTCTCCGCGCTGAGCACCACAGAACCGCTCTACGCCGACGACCCGCTGCTCGGCGAGGTCGAGAAGTACGTGCCGGACACCACGGTGGGCGAGCTCGACGCGAGCTCGCGTGCGCTGATGGGTGTTCTGTCGCCGGAGATCCAGGCGGCTCTCCTCGGGCAGAAGTCCCCGGCGGACGCGCTCAAGGATGCCGCGAACGCCGCTGCACCGCTGCTGAAGAAGTAGCAAGATCGAGGGCGTGCGGGAGTACACCGCACGCCCTCTTCCTCCGCCACTCTCCCCACGTGAGGTAACGACAATGACGACGGCAATCACGGCGAAGAAGCCCATGGGGCGGGTCGCGCGGGTGCTGGCCCGACGGGAAGCGCGTGTGGCTTTCCTGTTCGTGCTCCCCGCGTTCCTCCTCTTCATCGCTTTCCGTTTCGGTCCGAGCATCGTCGGTGTCGCTCTGAGTCTCTTCGACTACGACATCACCGGCGAGATCGCATGGCGGGGCCTCGACCACTTCCAGCGCCTCGTCGCCGATCCGCTGTTCTGGCGTGCGCTGGGCACCACGGTGACCTACACGATCTTCGCCGTGCCGATCTCGCTCGTGCTCTCGACGGTGATGGCACTGGGCGTGCGTCGAGCCTTCAGGGGAGCCCGCTTCTTCCGCTCGATCTTCTTCCTTCCGGTAATCACGTCGCTGGTGCTCGCCGGCTCGATCTTCGTCTGGATCTTCTCTGCGAACGGCCCCTGGTCGGCGCTGATGTCGCCCCTGGGCCTGAGCGGATCCTGGCTCGGCAGTACCGTCCTCGTCATCCCTGCGATCATCGTCGTCGGTGTCTGGGCCCGTTTCGGCTACGGCATGATGATCATGATTGCGGCACTGCAAGACGTGCCTCGAGAGCTGGAGGAGGCGGCGCTGGTCGACGGGGCGAGCGCCTGGCAACGCTTCCGATGGATCATCCTTCCGCACCTGCGCCCGACCGTGTTCTTCCTCGCAGTGATCGAGACGACGGCCGCGTTCCAGGTCTTCGACGTCATTTATGTGATGACCCAAGGCGGCCCTGCCAACGCCAGCTACTCGCTCGTCTACTTGCTGTACGACCAGGGCTTCCGCTACTTCGACTACGGATACGCGGCCGCCGTGGGGGTCGCGCTGTTCATCATGACCTTGGCCGTCGCCCTCATCCAGCGCCTTGTGATCGGAAGACAGAAATGACCGCTCTGTTGCAGCCGCCGAAGTCGACGCAGACGCAGGGGCAGACGCCATCATCGACGAGGGTGACGTCGAAGAAGCGTCGCGCGTTCCGTGCCCTCGAGCCCACACGCTGGGGCATCTTCATCCGATGGATGTGGCTGAGTCTTGCCGGCATTCTCAGCTTCTTCCCGTTCTACGCGATGGTCGTGCTGAGCCTGAAGCCGGGCATGGTCGTCGAACTCCCCGGTTCGCTGTTGCCCTGGGCCGATATCTCCTTTGAGGCCTATGAACAGGTGCTCAGCGGCCAGAACATCATCGGGTGGCTGGGCAACACGCTCATCTACTCCCTCGTCTCGGTCGTCGCCGTTCTGTTCCTCTCGGCGCTCGCAGGATACGCCTTCGCCAAGAAGCGCTTCCGTGGCAAAGAAGTGATGTTCTGGTCGTTCCTCGCGATGGTGATGGTGCCGTTCCATGTCACCCTCATCCCAACCTTCATCCTGATGGCGAACCTCGGCGGCGTCGACACCTACTGGGGTCTGATCCTGCCGTCGCTGGCGAACGCTCAGGCCGTGTTCCTGATGCGCCAGTTCATCCAGGGGCTTCCTGATGAGCTGTTCGAGGCCGCGCGCATCGACGGCGCCGGCGAGTTCCGTATCTTCCTGCGGATCGTGCTCCCGCTGTGCAAGCCGATCCTCGCGACCCTTGGGATCTTCGTGTTCCTGTGGCACTGGAACGACTTCCTGTGGCCGCTCATCATCGCCAAGTCCAACTCGATGTTCACACTCACCGTCGGCATCTCGTCGCTGCAGCAGCAGAACGTTCCGCTGAGCACCATGCTCGCAGGGTCGGTCGTCGCGTTGTTGCCCATCTTCCTCGCGTACCTCATCGCTCAGCGGTACGTGCAGGAGGGTGTAGCCGGTACCGGCATCAAAGGCTGAGAAGAAAGGGATAGCACCGCATGACTCAGCACAGTTTCTCTTCGGAGGACGAACTCGAAGAGGCTCTGGCCACACCGAGCGCCGAACTGATCGATGACCTCGCCAAGGGAAAGGGTGACGTCGTCATTCTCGGCGCAGGAGGCAAGATGGGCCCGACGCTGGCGATGCTCGCCCGTCGAGGGATGGATGCCGCAGGCCGTCAGGAGGACGCGGTCTACGCGGTCTCCCGCTTCGGTGACGTCACGATCCGAGAGCGCTTGGAGGCGGCGGGCGTGAACGTCGTGTCGTTCGACCTGATCGAGAACGACGATTTCACATCACTTCCCGATGCTCCGAACGTGGTGTTCATGGTCGGTGCGAAGTTCGGGGCCGCGACTAACGCCTCGTGGGCGTGGGAGGTCAATGCCGCGCTCCCCGACCGGGTGGCCCGCCGTTACCGTGACAGCGCGATCTCGGTGCTCTCGACCGGCAACATCTACCCCTTCGTGCCCGCATCGTCTGGCGGAGCACCCGAGGAGCTCGCTCCCGCTCCCATCGGGGAATACGCGCAGTCCTGCCTCGGGCGGGAGCGCGTATTCGAGTTCGGCGCACAGGAGCGCGGAACGAAAGTGGCGATCATCCGTCTGAACTACGCCGTCGACCTGCGCTATGGCGTGCTCGCCGACATCGGCAGCGCCGTGCACGCCGGCGAACCCGTCTCGGTCGCGACGGCGAATGTCAACGTGATCTGGCAGGGCTACGCGAACGAGGTGGTGCTGCGCAGCCTCGTGCACGCGTCGACCGTGCCGTTCACGATCAACCTCACCGGCCCTGAACTGCTGAGCGTCGAGTCGATCGCCCGCCGTTTCGGTACCCTGTTCGACCGCGAGGTCACGCTCATCGACGAGCCGCAATCCACCGCGCTTCTCAGCGATGCGCGCCGGTGCATGGCGCTGTTCGGCTACCCGTCCGTGCCGGCCGAGACACTCATCCGCATGCAGGCCGACTGGATCGCGGATGCGCTGCCGATGACCGCCAAGCCCACCAAGTGGTCCGTGCGGGACGGGAAGTTCTGATGGCCGTGCCCACGCTGAGTCCTGAGGCAGCGACGACCCTCGCGCGCGGCAGCGTGATCCCTGCACACCCGCTGGCCCTCACCGCAGACGGTCGGCTCGATGAGCGTCGTCAGCGTGCGCTCACCCGCTACTACGTCGACGCCGGCGCCGGCGGCATCGCGGTCGGGGTGCACACGACCCAGTTCGAGATCCGCGACCCGGAGCACGCGCTGTTCGAGCCGGTTCTCGCGCTCGCGGCTGAGGAGATGGATGCGCGCGCCGGGGCCGCCTTCGTCCGCATCGCCGGGGTTGCCGGGGGCACGGCGCAGGCGGTCGCCGAGGCGACGCTCGCTCGTGATCTCGGATACGACGCGGTGCTCGTCAGTCCGCGTGTGGACGGCGCAGACGATCGGGCGCTGCTCGACCGTGCCAGCGCGGTGGGGGAGGTGCTGCCGGTCGTCGGGTTCTACCTGCAGACCGCCATTGGAGGCCCCGTGCTCGATCGGGAGTTCTGGCGCGAGTTCGCCTCCATCCCCGCTGTTGTGGCCGTCAAGGCAGCACCCTTCGATCGTTATCGCACGCTGGAACTGGTGCGCGGTGTCGCGGCCTCCGGTCGCGCCGACGAGATCGCGCTCTACACGGGCAATGACGACGCGATCGTCGCCGATCTGCTCTCGGAGTTCCACGTGGACTCCCCGTCCGGTCGGCGCACGCTCCGATTCGTCGGCGGACTCCTCGGCCAGTGGGCGGTCGGCACTCGTGCTGCGGTCGCGCTGCTGGAGCGGGTGCGTCGCGCGATGGAGGGCGATGCTGACGCCTACCGCGAGCTCGGACTCCTCGCCTCAGACATGGTCGACGTCAATCAGGCGGTCTTCGACCCGAAGCACGACTTCCACGGCGTCATCGCGGGGGTGCATGAGATGCTCCGGCAGCAGGGCCTCCTCGAAGGCGTGTGGTGTCTCGACCCGGCCGAGGGGCTCTCGCCCGGTCAGGCGGACGAGATCGAACGGGTTCGAAAGGCCTACCCCGAGCTCAATGACGACGCATTCATCGCCGAGAACCTCGAGGCGTGGTTGCGATGACTGCCGTGACGAGCGCCCCGACCGTCGTCGCCGTCGTGAACGCCGAGTTGTTCGCGGAGTTCTTCTCTGCAGCCGACCAGGCGCGGCTTCGCGGATCCGCCGCGCGTCTCGGCGGATCATTCGAGCGGGTGGACCGACTGCCGGACGCCGACCTGGGCGAAGCCCGAGTGGTCATCACCAGCTGGGGGGCAGAGCCTTTCGACGCACATGTGCTCTCGTCGCTGCCGAAGCTGCAGCTCATTGCGCACACGGGGGCAACGATCAAGCCGTTCGCGACCGACGAGCTGTTCGACCGCGGCATCGTCGTCACCCAAGCGGGCGCCGGGATGGCGCGTTCGGTGGCGGAGGTGTCGCTGGCGTTCACGCTCGCACTGCTTCACCGAGTGCCCGAACTGCACAACGCGCTGCGCGAGGGCGAAGGGTGGTACGAGGCAGTTGGCGCCGGAGCGCAGCACGAGATTCTGGGGGCGTCGATCGCCGTGATCGGAGCGTCGCGCACCGGACGCGTTTATCTCGAGCTGATTCGCGCTCTCGGCGCCGACCCGCTCGTCGTCGATCCGACACTCGACCCGGCCGCCGCGGCTGGGCTGGGCGCCGAACTCGTCTCTCTCGACGAGGCGCTGATTCGCGCACAGATCGTTGCAGTGCATGCACCGACATTGCCGGAGACGCATCATCTGATCGGCAGCCGGGAGCTCGCGTTGATGCGCGACGGCGCCGGCCTGGTCAATACGGCGCGCTCCTGGCTCGTCGACGAGGCCGCACTCGTCGACGAGCTGCGCAGCGGCCGTCTCACTGCCGCGATCGACGTGTTCGATGAGGAGCCGTTCGCCGCCGACAGCCCCTTCCGCTCGCTTCCCGGCGTGCTGCTCACACCGCATCGGGCGGCCGGAACGACCGAGGGCCGGCTGCGTCAGGGGCGGATCATCGCCGACGAGCTCGACGCGTTCTGCGGGGGTGCAGCCCTCGCGCACGTGATCGACCGTGCACAGCTGTCGTCGATGGCATGACTGAATCGCCGCTGCGTGTGGCATTCGCCGGCCTTGCGCACTCACACCCTCACGCCGATGCGGGAAACGTTCTCTCGCTCGGAGCTGAGATCGTCGGTGTGTACGACGTCGATACGCGGGCGAGCCTGGCATTCGCTTCACGTTTCGGCGGATCGAATGTGCCTTCCGTCGAAGGGCTGACTCGGCTGCAACCCGACATCGTCATCGCGACGCCCCGGCCGGACGAGGTGACTTCAGTCCTTCGCGCGCTCGGCGCCGTTGGCGCAACCGCTCCGGTCTTCGTGAACAAGGTGATCGCGGCGTCGATGAGGGATTTCGCCGCCGTCGACCGTGCCATCACCGCCGCAGCGGTCCCCGTCGGCACGAGCTCTGTCCTTCGCTTCGCTCCTGCGCTCACGGCCCTCGCCGCCGAGGTCGTCGCCGAACATGTGCTGGGCGTACGCGTGTACGCCCAGCACGACAACGCCGCATTCCAGCAGCCCGGCCGTGACTGGCAGGATGACCCGGTTCTCGGGGGTGGAACCCTCGTCACGGTCGGTGTGCACGCCTGGGAGATGGTTGACACCCTTCTTCCCGGCGCGGATCTCACCGGTGGTTCGGGATGGACCCGGAGGGGCGGCGGCGTATCGGCGACGCGGTCCGAGGACGCGGCTGGTATCGACGGTGTGCTTCGGCTCGGGGGCGGTCTTCAGGACATCCCTGTGCAGGTGCTTGTCACCGGGGTCCCCGGCGCCGATGCCTATGCCGTGGAGCTGGTCACGACCGACGGCATCCTCTCTGTCGCTCTCGACACGGAGGAACCGAACATCTCGTTGGGATTCGAGGGACTCATCCGCGCGCTGCTCGCTGACGGCGCGTCCGCACGCGTCGTGGCTCCTTGGTCGCAGGCGCGGATGGTCGTCTCGAACACGATCCGCGCCGCGGAGATCGCCAGGACCGCGGCACCAGGGCTGAACTGACGATCCAACCTGCTGAGATCCAAGACAGCGACGCACTCGTGACGCCGTGGACTCGTGCTTCTGGTCGGGCGGCCGACCTGAGCGAGTCCTCGACGCCGCGACCGGAGCGAGCGTCAGGGCACGATCGAGTCGATGTAGCCGCCGTCGACGCGCACCGCGGCGCCGGTCGTGGCCGATGCCAGCGGAGAGGAGAGGTAGGCGACCATGTTCGCGATCTCCTCCGGCTCGATGAGCCGCTGCAGCAGCGACTGCGGGCGATGCACCTTCATGAACTCGCGCTGTGCTTCGTCCCATGGCAGCGAGCGGTCGACGAGTTCGTAGACGAAGTCCTCTACGCCGCCGGTGTGTGTGGGCCCGGCGAGCACTGAGTTGACGGTGACGCCGGTGCCGGCGGCATCCTTCGCGAAACCGCGGGAGACGGCGAGCAGGGCCGTCTTCGACATTCCGTAGTGGATCATCTCGGTCGGGGTGACCACGGCCGAGTCGCTCGCGATGTTCAGCACGCGTCCCCAGCCCCGCTGCGTCATTCCGGGCAGCGTCTCGCGGGTCAGGCGCACCGCAGAGAGCACGTTCACTTCGAAATAACGGCGCCACTCCTCGTCGGTGATCTCGAGCGCCGGTGTCGCTCCGAAGATGCCGAGGTTGTTCACGAGCACGTCGACGTCGCCCGTCGCCTCGAGCACCGCCGTCGTGCCGGCCTCGGTCGTCACATCACCCGGAGCGGCGATGAGCTCGCGATCGGCGGACTCCGCCGTGAGCTCGGCGATGACCGATGCCACGACGTCGGGCTTTCGTCCGTTCACGGCGACGCGCGCTCCGGCATCCGCCAATGTCGCGGCGATCGCGCGCCCGATTCCCTGGGTGGAGCCGGTGACGAGGGCGGTCTTGCCGGTCAGATCGATGCGCATGGCGTCCTTTCGAGGCGGATCAGGGTGACTGTACGTGCAACCGCGCCGACCCTCGAGGTCTTCCCGTCTCAGCGTCGACTGCGCGCGACGTAGACCGTGTTGGAAGAGACGCCGCCGGTGACGGGGTTGTCGAAGTCGACGATGTGGGCGGCGGTGTCGTCGAACACCGCGTCGAGTTCGACCATGAAGACGTCGTCGGGCGGGTCATCCGACCACAGGGCGAAGACGCCGCCAGAAGCGAGGTGCCGGTCGAGTCGGCGCAGACCGGCAGCGTCGTAGAGGTCGGCGTGCGTGGGATCCAGCTGATGGCGCGGCGAGTGATCCACGTCGAGCAGGATGGCCGAGTAACCCGGATGCCCCTCCGCGGGTTCCGCGCGCATGACGGCGAAGAAATCGTCCTCGACCAGGGTCGTGCGGGCGTCGCCGACGAGTTCGGTCGACGCCGGCAGCAGCATCCGTTCGTGCCAGCCGATCACCGCGCCGAGCCGGTCGATCACCGTGAGCGCACGCACCCGGTCGTCGCGCAGCGCGGCGACCGCCGTGTACCCGAGTCCGAGGCCGCCGACCAGCACCGAGAGATCGTCGCCGGCGACGGCGGCGAGGCCGAGGTTCGCGAGTTCTTCCTCTGCGACGGTGAACAGGCTCGACATCAGGTACTCGTCACCGAGCTTGACCTCGTAGATCTCCTGGCCCACCGCCGGCTCCGTGCGGCGCCGCAGCATGAGGTCCCCGATCGGGGTCTGCTGCCAGTCAAGTTCCTCGAACCGAGTGATCACGCGGTATCCCTCCGTCGGTGATCACCCTACCGCGGCGCCGCCGTCGTCCCGCTCAGAGCCATCTCTTGTACTTGAACACCCCGTACAGCGCGAC
The DNA here is from genome assembly GCF_045690355.1 of Microbacterium sp. LTA6. Lineage (NCBI taxonomy): Bacteria > Bacillati > Actinomycetota > Actinomycetes > Micrococcales > Microbacteriaceae > Microbacterium > Microbacterium sp. LTA6. Next base: position 1,111,628 of record NZ_CP147855.1, on the reverse strand, counting down.
CGCGAAGGCGGCCATCCCACCGATCGCGAGCGGGTAGCCGTACGCCCAGTGCAGCTCCGGCATCACGTCGAAGTTCATGCCGTACACGGTGCCGACCAGCGTCGGCGCGAAGATGATCGCCGCCCACGACGAGATCTTCTTGATCTCGTCGTTCTGCGCCAGGCTCGCATCGGACTGACGGCGCGAGACCAGGGCGGAATGCACGGTGAGCGCGTTCTCCAGGATCGCCCGGAACGAGTCCACCCGCTCGTTGACCCGGATGACGTGGTCGAGCACATCGCGCAGCGAGCGCTGCAGCTCTTCGTCGATGCGGTACTTGTCGGATCCTCGGCGCAGCCACTCGAGCATCCCGCTCAGCGGATGCACCGCGCGCTGGAAGTTGATCACCTCGCGGGACAGTTGGTAGATGCGCCGGGAGAGAGCGTCGTCGTCGCTGTCGCCGAACAGCTGGTCCTCGATCTCGTCGATGTCGTTCTCGAGACCGGCCACGATCGGCTCGTACTCGTCGACGACCTCGTCGAGGATCGCGTACAGCACGGCCTCGGGCCCCATCGCGAGGAGCTCGGGGTTCGCCTCCATGCGTCGGCGCACTGCCGCGAGATTCGGCGACTCGGCGTGCCGGATCGTCACGACGAAGTCGGGGCCGATGAACAGGTGCAGCTCGCCGAACTCGATCGACTCCTGCTCGTCGCGGTAGCGGGCGGGGCGCAGCACCGCGAAGAGGGTGTCGCCGTAGCGCTCGACCTTCGAGCGCTGATGACCGGAGAGCGCGTCCTCCACGGCGAGCGGATGCAGGTCGAATTCGCGTGCGACCGACGTGACCTCCTGCGGGCTCGGCCGGTACAGGCCGATCCACGCGATGCCGCCGAGCGCACCGAGCGTGCGCGATGTGTCGTCGAGGTTGGTGAGGGTCTCCACGCGACGTCCGTGGACGTATACGCCGTTGTCGATGAGCGCCATGATGCGCTTCCGTTCTCGCAGGCGCACGTCAGCTCCAGGCTGAGTGCGCAGTTTTCGTCAGGGGTGCGGGGATGACGCCGCCGACGGCTGCAGAGAAGGACGTGCGAATGCGGAGCGGATGCTCAACGCGCAAGCGCAGGGAGTCGCGACGCAGCGAGGGCGGCGCCGTAACTATCGTCGGACATCGCCATCACCGCCTTTCGGACTCTCGGGGGCCTTTGGCCCGAGTCGACAGCTTACTCCTGCGAATCGAGCGCAGGATGCCAGGATGCCGGGAGGCCGCGACAAGGAGAACCATGACGACCTCCCCCATCAAGAAGACGTATGAGGCATTGCGTACCCGCCCGCTCGGTATGCGGATCTTCAGCGCGATCGTGAGCATGAAGGCTCCCTACTTCCGCACCATCCGCCCCATGATCGTCTCGCTCGAGCCGGGGCGCGGCGAGGCGCGCATCCGCGATCGGTGGGGAGTGCACAACCACATCGGCACCGTGCACGCCATCGCGTGCTGCAACCTGGCCGAGCTCGTGGCCGGCACCACCATCGACTTCTCGCTGCCGGAGACGCACCGCTGGATCCCGAAGGGCATGAACGTCGGGTACCTCCTGAAGGCGAAGGGCACGCTCACCGCGGTCGGCACGATCGAGGGACTGGAGACGCTGGCCGCGGATGAGGCGCGTGACGTGATCGTCTCCGTCGATGTCACCGATCCCGGTGGCGCGGTCGTGGTGCACGCCGACATCACGATGTGGGTGACACCGCGGCGGACCGCATCGAGCGGGACTTGACGACCGCGGGAGGCGCGTCGCTGTAGCGTGGCTCGGATGATCTTCAGCGCATTCGAGACCTACGCGGCCGGTAAGGGGATCTCAGCGTCGGTCGTCCCTGAGCCGCAGGACAGCGACTACGAATCGGGCCGGATCGAGATCGACGGCACCGTGTGGCACATCCGCACCGCGCGGAACACGCCGACCAAGCCGGGGGCGTTCGTGGCGTTCTGGCGTCGGGACGGTGACGGGAAGACGGTGCCGTTCGGCAGCAGCGATCCCGCCGCAGGCCTACTCGTCTTCGTGGAGCAGGGAGGCGGGCGCGGAGTGTTCCGGTTCACCGCCGCGCATCTTGCGGAGCTGGGCGTCACGTCGGTGCGAGGCCCGGGCAAGCGCGGATTCCGTCTGTATCCGAGCTGGTGCGAGGGACTGAACCGTCAGGCGGCCGCCACGCAGCGCGCGCAGGCGCCGGCATTCCAGGAATACTGACCCACCAGGGCTTCGGCCCTGGCGCGTTGTCTCCTCGCTGCTCGAGCCAGAGTGTGATGGCTCGGAGGCCGGATTCGCCGCGGTAGGTGTCAATTCAGGCTTCCACGACGTCGCGGCAGTTGTGGTCCTCGCCGTCCGGTCGATCACCCGACAGTTGAGGAGAAATGCCTAACCGTCGAGCTTGCCGGGATAATGTGAAATGACATTCAAAAATTTGGAGGGACTCGATGCATAAGCGGCCTCAGATTGCCCCTGTGACAGACCCTTTGTCGGTCGCAACGCTCGCCGCCCTGCGTGGGCGTGAATCGCTGACGGTTTCCGAGATAGCGGGGTTGACCGGCTTGTCGCGTCCGACAGTGCTGGCGGCGGCGACGGATCTGGAGCGCCACGGCTTGGTCAAGCGATTGAGCCCAGCAGTTCCCATGGGGGCTGGGCGGCCAGCCGTGCGCTTCGGATTCGCTGCGGACGCTGCCGTGATCGCCGGGGTGGACATCGGTGTGCACAAGATCGTCGTGCTGTTGCAAGATCTCAACGGCGAAACGGTGGGTGAGCAACGAGTCGAGACCTCGGCGAGTCTGACAGGATCGGTGAGAGTCAGGGCCGTCGTCGATGCGATTGCCCAGGCGGTCGATGCGAACGGCCATCATGCGAAGTTGCTCGCTGTTGGCCTCGGCGCGCCGGGCCTCAGCGATGCCTCCGGGCGGATCACGTTCTCGCCCGCGCTCCCGGAATGGGAGGGGATCGATCTCGGTCCGCAGGTCAGCAGGATGCTGAATTGCGAGGTCCTTGTCGAGAGCGACACGTTGGTCGCCACCCTCGGCGAGTTCCGATACGGCGCAGGCAGGGGAACGAATGATTTCGTGTATCTGCTCGCAGGCTTCCGAACAGCAGCCGGGTCAGTAATCGGAGGTCGTATTCACAGAGGGACGTCCGGTGCCGCCGGTGCCGTCGGTGAGATGAGGATCCTCGAGTGGGCGGACTCCTTCGCGCGCTTGATCTCCGACTACGCCGCGGCGACCGGCGCTCAGGAGGGGACGGCGCTCGAAGTGTTCGAGGCCGCGCGTGACGGTAATCCCGGAGCGATCGCCGCGGTTGAGCGCTATGCGAATGCGGTCGCGGTGGGTCTCGCCGCGTTGTCTCTCGCAATCGACCCAGAACTCATCGTTGTCGGTGGTGGTATCTCCAAGGCCGGTCCGTCCCTGGCAGCTGCTATCAGGCGCCGGCTCGCTGTGCATGCGGCCGTCCTTCACCCGCGTGTCGAGATCTCGGAGCTCGGTGACCGAGCAGTAGCGGTAGGTGCTGCGCGCCTCGCGCTTGACCACGTCGAGTCTCGCGTGCTCGGGCTGGTCGCCGACTTCTGAACCCGCAGATACACGGTTTTCCCGGTGTGAGCGGTCGAGCTAGAAATAATGGAAGTCGGATTCATATTTGTGTATATTGATCCGTGAACCGTTCTCTGGCTGCACCAGCGACCAGAGTGCGGGCGCATCCAGATATCAGGCTCCTCGCCGCGATGCGACAACGACGAAGTTGCTCCAAGATCACGAAGGGATCTCCCATGAAGGCACAGCACACGGCGGCCGCCGCCAGCGCAATCGCGCTTGCGCTCGGACTCACACTCGTCGGCTGCGCACCCGGCTCAGGCGGCCAGAGTGCGAGCGAGGCGCAGGCGGTTTCGACCGATGTCGGCTCCGAGAAAGTCACGATTAAGATCGTCTCCACGCCCGAGTCCGGTGCACCGCTGCCCGCGATCATCGAGGCGTTCAACGAGAAGTACCCGAACATCACGGTCGAGCACCAGGAGACCACTTTCGACGAGTACAACAAGCAGCTTCCGCTGCAGCTCGCGTCGAACAGCTCACCCGACATCGTGCTCGTCAACATCACCGGGAATCTGGCGAAGGACGGCCTGATCCTCAACTTGAACGACTACGTAGATGCATACGGCTGGGATGACGTGTACTCCGCGGGCCAGCTGGGGGACTACGCGGTCGGCGAGGACCTCGTGAGCGCCGGTGGCGCCAACCAGATCGCATTGCCCACGGGGTTCTTCCACGTCGGCGTGTATTACAACAAGGAACTCCTCGCGAAGGCTGGCGTCACCGAACTCCCGCAGTCGCTCGAAGAATTCGAAGCGGCTCTTGCGAAGGCGAAGAATGCTGGCGTCCTCCCGATCCAGTTCGGCAATGCACAGGGGCACGCCGGATTCACGATCCAGGAGATCGGGCAGTCCACAGGCGGCGCTTCCGAATGGCGCGATTGGGTGTGGGGAAAGCCCGGCAACACGTTCGACACACCCGCCAACCGCACGGCCGTCGACAAGCTTGTCGAGTGGAATGAGAGCGGCTACTTCCCCTCTTCGACGGAGGTGAATGGGACCGACCTCGGCGAAGCGGTCGGTAAGTTCACTGCCGGTGAGGGAATGTTCTTCATCGACGGGAACTGGGACTCCGCTGCTATCGACGACGCGATGGGAGAGAACGCCGGCTTCTTCAGCTTCCCGGGCACCAAACCGACCGGCGCGGGCGGCAGCATCGCCTATGCGATCTCCGAGAAGAGCAAGCACAAGAATGCGGCTGCGGCATTCCTGGATTTCTTCCACTCTTCTGAAGCCTCTGCAGCGATCTTCGCCGCGGGGTTCCTCCCGCAGGATACGAGCAAGCTCAGCCCGAAGGCTGGCGTCATTGACGACATCGTGAACAGCTTTGCTGCCACGAGCGCGGCGGACGGCTCCGTCACAGCATTCGCCGGAGCGACCGTGAGCATGAACGACACGTTCATTCGTGAAACCCAGGATCTCATCGCGGGGCGGACCACGGCAAGTGAACTGATCGAGGCAGTCCAACAGGACTGGGACTCGGTGCACGGATAAAACATGTCCTTGCCCCGATCCGGGCGGCGGACGCGAGGTGGAGTCGCATGGCTCTACCTCGCCCCGGCGGCCGCCTTCTACCTCGCGTTCGTCATCTACCCCTATGTCAACAGCCTCTGGTACTCGTTCTTTGAATGGAACGGTGTCGGCCTGGCGACCTGGGTCGGCCTCGAGAACTACGTCAGGGTCTTTACGGAGCCTGAGCAGTTCGCCGCACTCCTCAACGCCGTGCTCCTCATCTTCTTCTTCACGGTGTTGCCGATCACCTTCGCGCTGATCCTGGCGGCGGTCTTCGCACGGCGCCGCCACAGCTGGGGTGCAGTCCGGGCGATCGTGTTCCTCCCGCAGATCGTCCCGCTCGTCGCAGTCGGAGTGGCGTGGCGCTGGATCTACTCCGAGGATGGGCTGTTGAATCAGGCCCTCGAAACGGTCGGACTCGGCGTGTTCGCCCGGGCCTGGCTGGGCGACTACACCTGGGCGTTCCCCGCCGTCGGCCTCGTCGGCACGTGGGTCAGCACTGGGCTCTGCCTCGTGCTGCTGCTCTCGGGGATCCAGAAGATCGACCCGGGCCTGTATGAAGCGGTCCGACTCGACGGTGGCGGCGCCATCACGGAGTTCTTCACGGTGACCCTGCCGCAGCTCCGCGGCGAGATCGCGGTAGCGGCGACGCTAACGGTGATCTCCGCCCTGGCGAGTTTTGACGTCGTCTACATCATGACTCGGGGTGGCCCGGGAACGCAGACGATGGTTCCCGGCGTCGAGATCTACAACCAGGCGTTCACGAACGGCCGTGTGGGGCAGGCATCCGCCCTTGCCATCGTGTTGAGCCTGTTGGTCTACCTCGTCGTCATCCTTATCAACGGCCTGGTACGGGAGAAGAAATGATCCGCTCACGTCTCGAGGTCGTCATTGCGCCGGCCTTCCTGATCGCCGTCGCCGCAGCCATCATGGTGCCGTTCGTCGCGATCTTCGCGGCGGCGCTGCAACCTGCAGGCTCCATCGTTCGGGGAGTGAGCTGGCCTGCCCAACCGGCGTGGGGGAACTTTGCGAGGGCGTGGACCGACGGTGGGTTCCTCAGCCTCTTCATGTCGAGTGCCATCGTTGCGGTCGCCGTGGTGATTATCGGCGTGATCATGGCGAGCCTCGCGGGATACGCCATGGGAACCATGACTTTCCGGGGCCGGGCGGCGGTGCTCGCCGTGTTTCTCGCCGGGCTTACCCTCCCGTACGAGGTCGTCGTCGTGCCGCTGTTCTACATGTTCCGGCCGCTCGGGATCCTCGACACCTACTTCGCACTGATCTTGCCGCTCCTCGGACTTTTCATGCCCTTCGGCGTCTTCTGGATGCGCACGCACTTCGACTCCGTGCCGAAATCACTGCTGGAGGCCGGCGAGATCGACGGAGCGAACCATTGGCAGGTGTTCTGGCGCATCCTGATGCCGACCGCGCGCCCAGCAATTGGAACGCTCGCGCTCCTCTTCTTCCTGTGGAGCTGGAACCAGTATCTGCTGGCACTGATCCTCATCCAGGACGCGAGCCATCGCACCGCGCCTGCCGGACTCGGGCAGTTCATCACGCAGCACGGCAAGGATGTCCCGCTTCTGGCGGCCGGAACGATCATCGTCATGATCCCGGTGCTCATCGTGTTCCTCATCTTCCAGCGCCAACTGATCCGCGGGTTCCTGCAGGGAGCCGTCAAGGAATGAACATCGCTGTCTCCGCCCCCGCCACACCATCGAAAGGACTGTCCGTGGCTTCGCCTCGCACCATCCACGTTCTGCAGAAGACCCACCTCGACATCGGATACACGGATTATCCGGCGACCGTGATCGCACGATATGTCGACGAGTTCATTCCGGCAGCGATCGCCCTTGCAGACCGTCTCGCCGAGGGGGGCAGTCAAGAGCAATTCACCTGGACAACCGGTTCGTGGCTTGTCAGTCACGCGCTGCGCAACGGAACCGAGCAGCAACGCAGCAACGTCGACCGAGCCATCCGGGAAGGCAAGATCGCATGGCACGCAATGCCGATGACGATCCAGAGCGAGCTCACCGATCGCAGCCTCTTCGAGTTCGGTCTCGGCATCTCGCAGGAGCTTGATCGCATATATGGGCGCTCGACGGTGGCGGCGAAGATGACGGACGTGCCAGGCCACACCGTCGGCGTGGTTCCGCTGCTCCGTGCAGGGGGCGTGGAACTCCTGCATCTCGGCGTGAACCCGGTCAGTGCGGTACCTGACGTTCCGGACGCATTCCGCTGGCGAGCACCTGACGGATCGGAGATCGTCGTCATCTATGAGGGGGACTATGGAACCTCCCGCATCGACCCCGAGAAACTCACGATGGTCGGGGATCAAGCGCTCTACATTGCCTTCACGAACGACAACTATGGTCCTCCGACGGAGTCGTCGGTCATGGCTGTCTATGACGAACTCCGGACCAACTACCCGGACGCCGAGATCATCAGTTCCACGCTCGACCAGTTCGCAGTGGCGATCAACGAGTTCCGCGATGACCTGCCCTGCATCGAAAGCGAGATCGGCGACACCTGGATCCACGGCGTCGCGAGCGACCCGCAGGTGCTGTCGCGATACCGTCGTCTGTCACGCGCACACGATGCATGGACACACGGGTCCCCCGCACCACTCTCCGCCGATCAGATGGCAGATCTCGGCGAGGGACTGCTGCTTGTCGCCGAGCACACGTGGGGAGAATCCGGACAGGTGTTCCTGCCGGACTTCGTGAACTACGAGAAGTCGGCCTTCCAAGCAGCCAGAAAACGCGACGAGATCGACATCTCGGCGAACCCCGAGCGCTACGCACCGCAACTCGAGGCGGCCCTCAAGGTTCGGCCGCAACAGGGCTGGTCGTACTCGGCGTATGAACAGTCGTGGCAGGACAAGCGAGACTTCCTGGAGCACGCAATTGAGCGTCTACCTGAAGCGGCTCGATCCGCCGTTCAGGCGGCGATCGCTCCTCCGGTGAGGTCGGCTGAGCCCGCGGATTCTGTACCGGTTCTCGGAGACACGAAGCTCGGCGCGTTCGAGGTCGCAATCGCCGAGGACGGCGCGTTGAGCCTGCTCCGAGACCGTTCGGGCCACGACTGGGCGGCGCAGCAGCCCATCGGGCAGTACCGCTACGAGAGTTTCGCGCCAGAGGACTACCAGGTGTGGTTCGACAACTACTGCCGCCGCCTCGACCTGCACGCCGGTTGGGCGGTTGCCGACTTCGGAAAGCCGGGCTTCGAGTCCGGCACGCCCGCCCCTCGAAGAGAGGTGTTCCGGCCTTTCGTTCTCGACGCCCGGACCTGGCGGGAGGGAACTGCAGACGTGTTGCGTGTGACCGCCGCGATGTCAGTGGATGCTGCGGAACGCCTGGGTGCGCCTCGCATCGTCGAGATCGACTACCGGGCGTCAGACGACTGCTCGGGGCTTTCGATCGAACTGCGCGTCAGCCAGAAGGATGCGAATCGGCTCCCTGAGGCGAGTTGGTTCTCATTGGCGCCGTCGGTCGCCGAGACAGAAGGTTGGCGCATGCGCAAGCTCGGAATGCTCATCGACCCAAGCGATGTCGTGCGTGACGGAAACCGTCGGATGCATGCCGTGGAAGCGCTCGAGCACGCGGCGGAAGACGTGATGATCACCAGCCTCGACGCGGCTGTGGTTGCGATCGGCGAACAGAATCTGCTCCACTACGGCAACGCGTACGGCAACCTTCGAGAGGGGTTCCACTTCTTGCTCCACAACAACGTGTGGGGCACGAACTACCGGATGTGGTTCGAGGAAGATCAAACATACGAGTTCCGGTTGGAGTTCCCGAGCGCCTCTTTGCCTCACTGAGAAATCCATCCGGTGCGACCGGTCTCAGGCTCAGTGCGCAACTCTCGTGGGCGAACGCACGATTGCGGCGGGACGTGAGTACCTTGCGATCTTCGCGTCGATCGGCGTTCGCCCCGCCAACCCACCGCCTGAAAAAGGAGGACCTGCGCACAATGGGAACCGACACCAACGACGGTGATCTCGACACTGTCTCGATGCGGGGCGAGGTCCGTGCGCGGGACTCGAGCCGACGCAAGGGTGTGCGCAAGGGGTCGAGGGCGGTATCAGCGAACGAGGCATCCGCCATCGACGAGGTGCGGTGAAGATTGTGACAGGTTTCATTCCTCGCAGGCACGGAGGACGGGTCGTGCTCGTAACCGGAGGCTCTCAGGGCATCGGCCGCGGAATCGCGGAGACTCTTGCACGTGAAGGCGCCTCCGTCGTCGTGCACGGGCTCACCGAGGACTACGTCGACGAGACCGTTGAACACATCCGTGCCGTGGGCGGGACCGCTCTCGGAACTTTCGGCCCGATCGAAGAGGAGCGGACGGCGAAGAATGCCGTCGGAGCAGCTCTTGAGGCGTTCGGTCGGCTCGACCACCTGGTTACCGCGGCGGGCATCCAGCGGTACGGCGACACGATCTCCACCTCGCTTGAAACTTGGGGAGAGGTGTTCGACGTGAATGTGCGGGGCGTCTTCCTCGCCACCCGCGCGGCGCTGCTGGAGATTCGACGGAACGTCGGAACTGTGACGATCGTCTCGTCGGTTCAGGCAACGGCGACGCAGGCCTCCGTGGTCGCGTACGCAGCCAGTAAAGGCGCGCTCAATGCACTCTGCCGCGCAATGGCTGTCGACGAAGCCAAATACGGCGTGCGAGTCAACTCGGTCGCCCCAGGTTCGGTCGACACGCCGATGCTCCGCTCCGCGGCGGCGATGTGGTCCGACGGAACCGGGCAAGGGGTCGAGCAGACGATTGCGGACTGGGGCGCCGCCCACGCACTCGGAAGAGTCGCCCGGCCGAGCGAGATCGGCACCGCGGTCTCGTTCCTCGCCAGCGATGCCGCCAGCTTCGTCACCGGTGCAGAGCTTCGTGTCGATGGTGGTCTCCTGGCGCGGATCGCCGCCGCGCTGCCTACGAACACCGACCGCAGGCACGACTAGACCCAAGGGCGTCCCCCCAAAGAAGCTCCGTCTGTCCGCGAGTGTGAGCACGCCGATGATCACCGTTTTGTGTCTAAGTTTTTAAATTTCCTGCACGGCGGAGACTGAGCAGGTCCCAGACTGTGCTTGACCCAAATGCAGGCATCAGATAGGTTCAGATCGAGATAATAAAAACCCGCTTCATAAATCAGGTTCGACGATCCTGACCACGCGGGCGGAGTTCGCCGTCGCGCTAACGCTGAAGCGCACCGCAATCCAAAACACGCAAGGAGGCGTGAACATGCCCAACACGAAAAAAGCAAGAACCGTTCTGAGAACAATGCTCAGTGTGATGATCAGTGCGTCGATTCTGTCTGGTGCTCTCGTGCTTCAAGCGAGCGAAGGTAGTGCTGCAAGTGATGCGCGTACTGCAAGCGAAGCCAGCGCCGCAAGCGAACTTGTCACCTATCCCGACCCGCCTGAGGGAACGCCAAGTGTTTCGAATTTCACAGCACGCGTGCGAGCTCCTGATGGGGCGTTCTCGAACCTATTCCCGTACTCTGCCCGGGTGATGAAGAGCGGAGAATCCGATGTGACAACACCTGTCGGGTTTGTCATGTTCGACTGCTCGGGGCCTGTGGAATTGCAGATCACCTACACCAGCGGACCCGTCGATTCGGCAAAGGTCTGGCCCCAGTCCTACGGTATCGAGCCCTCAATCGACGGCAACGTGATCACGATCTCGCTCACCGAGCCGATGAACGTCGTGCTGGAAGTCAACGGCGATATGTATGAAGCGCTGCAGGTCTTCGCTAACCCGATCGAAACCGACATCCCTTCTCGGGATGATCCGAATGTGATGTTCTTCGAGGCGGGTCTTCATGCGTACGGCAACGATCCGAGGATCACACGGGAGACCCTCCCTACGCACTACGGAGGCGGTACAGCTACTCAGGATGTCATCTACGTGCCTAGCGGAACGACTGTCTATCTCCAAGGTGGTGCAGTCGTGCAGGCTCAGATCAAGACCAACCCTTTCGGTACCCAGCCGGGCTGGGAGCAGGCGCCGCGAACGACCGACATCACGATCAGGGGCCGGGGTGTGATCGATGTTTCAAGGTGGTGCGGCGATTTCACCAACGCGGATCGCTCGAGAAACCCTGAGATGCCTGGCATCGTGATCTTCAACTCGGACAATGTCACCGTTGAGGGCGTCGTAGTGGTCAACCCGGAAAGACAGCAGATCAACATCCACAAATCAACCCATGTAACGGTCGATAACTTCAAGGGGTTCACCGCGATGCTGGAGGGAGATGGCATCGTCAGCACCGGCGGCAACAGTTACGTGACCGTCAAGAACTCCTATCTCAGGACTTCCGATGACGCTCTCGTCAGCGATGCTTCGAACGATCACATTTCATGGGACAACGTCGTGATCTTCGGCCAGAAGGCGCACAGCATGATGACCGGCGTCGGCAACCTCTATGGAACGCCGCTCGATGATTTCTCCGCCACCAACATCTACATCATCAATCACTACGAAGCGGAAGTAGTGCAGAACGGTGTGATCGGAGTTGCCGCGGGGCAAGAGGGGCTCATGAGGAACATGGTCTTCAAGAACATTGTTGTGGAACGTAACTCCATGGGAAGTCTGTTCAAGGTCACACCATTTGCGCCATGGAACTCGACGAGCGGCAATATTAGAAATTTGACCTTCCAGGATATTTATTACACAACCGGGCCGAACGAAGAACCTTCACTGATCACCGGAATTGATTCGACCCATACCGTCGACGGTGTGCAGATCCACAATCTGGTCATCGATGGGCGTACCGCCTCGAATATTCAAGATGCGAATTTGTCCGTGGGGGAGTATGCGGTTGGTGTCCGACTGTACGCCGGCGACCCTCAGCCCACTGCGAGCCTTGTCGGCATCAATCCGTCGGCAGATGCGGTAGCGCATATCGGAGCAGCGAAGACACCAGAAGCTCTTGATCTGCCCGGCAAGGTATCGCTTGCAACGTCCTCCGGTGACGTGGACGCGTTTGTGAATTGGGACCCTAGTGGTGCCAGCTACGACCCGACTGCTACGACCCCGCAGACTTTTATGGTTACGGGCGTTGCAACGATGCCGATCGGAGTCGACAATCCGAACGGCGTTGCCCTGACGACAAGCATTCGCGTAACGACGAAGTCCGCCGAATTGGTGGCGCACTGGAAGTTCGATGAAGGCTCCGGCGAAATCGTCGGCGATTCCTCAGGTAAGGACAATGCCGGAGCACTGATCGGCAACCCGACGTGGACCGATTCGGGCAAGTACGATGGTGCGCTCGCCTTCAACGGCGGCTCACGGGTCGAGGTCAGCCCTTCGGCAACTCTGACTCCCAGAGGAGACGAGACCGTGTCGCTGTGGTTCAAGACTTCACAGGCGTCAACAGGCTACGTCGGCGTTGTCCGTCACGATCAGCGTTTCACGCCACTGCAGTTTATTGGCGGAGGTAAAGCTCAGGTGGCCTATTGGCTCAATGGCTCGTCCAGTGCCAAGTCGCTGGTGTTCCCATGGCCCTACGCAGACGACAGTTGGCACCACTATGTGGCTTCCTATGATCACACGTTGGGTATGAAGGTCTATGTCGACGGTGACCTGGTGGCAAGCGATGCAACGAATCTCGGGCCGCTTCCTGACACGACGACCAAAATGATGCTGGGAGCTGCTCCATGGGGAGAGGCTTACAACGGACTGCTGGATGACGTTTGTGTATTCGACCGTGCTCTGAGCCAGGCTCAAGTGACGCAGTTGAATCAGGCTGGCTGTCAGCCGGTCGTTGATCCGAAGCTGACGCTGAGTGCGACGTCCGTCGAGGCGGGAGGGTCGCTGGACGCGGCGCTGAGCGGATTCGGTCCGGGTGTGGCCGTGTCGATCTGGCTGGATGATGAGAAGTTGGCCGACGCGGTCATCAACGCTGAGGGCACGCTGGAGACGCAGTTGCTCATTCCCGCTGGTGCCGCTTTGGGCACACACCAGGTTGTCGTCAAGGATGACACCTCGACGACGGTCGTGAGCGCGGAGCTCGAGGTCACTGCCGCCGGAACGACCCCGACCCCGACCCCGACTCCGACTCCGCGTCCCGGAACGGGTGGCAACGGCGGAACCGGTGACGGCGGCCTCGCCGTGACAGGTGGCGACATGCTGGTGCCGCTCAGCGCGTCAGCCGGTGCCCTGCTCCTTGTTGCGGCAGGCATCATGCTGATGATTATGCGTCGTCGCAAGCTGATCCAGGACTGACGCTCGTCAGACCGCGAAGAGCCGGGTACCCGAAGATTCGGGTACCCGGCTCTTCGTGTAACGCGCCGGCTGGGGTTGAGCTGCGGATTCGGCGGAAAGATGACCAGGCTCTGACGCCGAGAACCGCGACCGCGAGGATGTTCGCCCCGTCGCCGCTGATCGCCGCGAGCCTCCGCTCACGGTGCGAGCGAGACGGGCTGCCCGGATGCGAGGGACGCATACGCCGCATCCACCAACGCCACGGCCGCGACGCCGTCCGCCGGAGATACTCGGGCATCGCGTCGCTCGCGGAGCGCCTCGACGAAGTCGGCGAGCTGGGCGAGGTAGGGGTCGGTGTCGGATGCCGGTGGCACATGCAGCAGGGGTGCCGAATCTTCGGAGTCGTCGTCGTTCCCGATCCGCAGCACTCCACCCGTGCCGACGAACTCGGCTCGGGTGCGGAACGGCGTCCCCGGCTCGGCCCACTCGGCGCGGACCCGGCTGACGACGCCGTTGCGGTGCGTGAGCACGACCTCGGCACGCACCGGCGGAGTGACTCGGCCAGCGCCCGACGGAGGATCCTGGGTGGCCGACACCGTCGTCGCAGGGCCGGCGACCCAGACGGCCTGGTCGAGGTCGTGGATCATCAGATCGCGGATCAGTCCGCCCCCGGCATCCTCGTCGAAGAACCATCCGCTGGGAGGTGCGGCGACCCTGCGCAGCAGATTCTGCTCGACGAGGTCGCCGATGCGCCCCGCGTCGATCTCCTGCTTCGCCCAGGCGTAGTCGCTGAAGTACCGCACGACATGAGCGGGGAACAGCCGGGTGCCGGCTTCCGCAGCCGCACGCACCAGGCCGGCCGCCTCGTCGGCGTCTGCGGCGAGCGGCTTCTCGCAGATGACATGCCTTCCGCGGGCGATCGCGCGCAGCGCGATCTCGGCATGCGTGGTCGTCGGCGTGAGGATGTCGATGACGTCGACGTGCTCGATCAGGTCGTCGAGGGAGTCGAAGAGAGCGAGGCCGTGCCGGTCGGCGAGTGCGCGAGCGCCGCTGCGGGCGAGGATGCTGACCTGAACGCCGAGAGCGAGGAGTGCCGTGATGTGCGGTGGCGCGATGCCGCCGGCACCGACGATTCCCACGCGCAGCGGAGGAGCCTCTTCCATCGGATCGGTCACCGATCAGCCGTTCGCATCGGGAAGGCGCCGGGGGTCGGCCTGCGGCATCCGCTCGGGCTCGGGCGCCGGTTTCGGGGTCGGTGCCGCGATCTCCCGGGCGACCTGCTTCTCCAGCACGGTGACGGCTTCGTCGGAGAGCAGGATCAGGCCGTCGAGCTCTTCACGCACGCGCTTGTACGCGACGTTGCGCTCGGCCTGCGTGGCCGAATCATCGATGGCGACCTTGAGCAGCTGCTGCGCGCGCTCGAGGCGCTTGCGCTCGGGTGCGGTGAAGGTCGAGTCGCGCAGGCGCCGGGCGTCCTTCTCGGCGATCTCGAACGCGACGGCGTAGTTGCCGACGGCATCGAGATACTCGGAGACCCGCTGCTCCGTCACCTTGGCGTCGGCGGACGTCGGGCGCAGAGCATCCGCCGTCTTCTTGGCCCGCAGGAACGCGGCCGTCAGTGGCTGACGTCCGTCGCTCATCGCCGGGAAGGCGATGAGCTTGGCCACGTCGAGCTCGTAGTCCAGCCAACGGGCGGTGATCTCGTCGTGCTCGGTGAAGAGCCTGCCGAGGAGTTCGTTCGGGGCGACGGATGCCGTGGTGTCGACGATCTGCGGTCCGCCGCGCTTCTGCTGCTGAGTGAGTGCGCGGGCTTCGAATTCAGCCGTCTTCAGCTGTGCCTTCACGCGAAGCGTCTCGATGCGACGCTCGTGCCGGCGCTTCGCGCCCTGTTCCCATGCCTTCGCGGCACCGCCGGCCATCCCGAGGAACGGGAACGCCAGCCACCAGTACTGCCCGAGAAAGTCGAAGAGGGGTTGCATGATGGCCTCAGCCTACTTCGCGCGTCGGTCCTCAGGTTCTGCGGATTCGGCGGAAGAACGACCAGGCGCTGACGCCGAGAACCACGACCGCGAGGATGATCGCCGTCCAGGCGACGGTGGGTTCCGCGGGGGCGCCGGTCCAGCGCTCGACGGCGATCCAGGCGAGCCCCCAGTAGGTCGCGACGGCGGGGGCCCAGCGTCCGCCGCTCCACGCGGTGGCGATCGCCAGCAGGCCGACGACGCAGAGCGCGACGATGGCCGGCCACGCCGGTGCCTTCGCCCATCCGTCGACGCCGATCGCCGTGAGCCAGGCGGCGAGGTTCGCCGCCGCCGCGACGGTAACCCATCCGAGGTAGAGCCCGACGGTGCCGTCGACGAGGACGATCTCGGCGACGGTCCCGCGGCGGGGCCGACGGCGCAGCCGGGCGAACGTCGCCAGCAGCACCACGAGCAGCACGACGATGATCACCGTCGATTCCGCGATGCGCGACGCCTGCACGCAGGCGATCCACACCGCGTTGAGCAGCGATGATGCGGCGACCCCGTAGCCGACCGCGCGATGGACGGGCTTGGCCGCCTGCGCCGGGAACGCCTGCCAGACCGCGTAGCCGAACAGGCCGAGGTAGATGACCGACCAGATTCCGAACGCGGCCCCGGTGGGCGCGAGCACGGTCGCATCCGAGGCGAACGCGCCGCCCGCGGCATCCTTGATGGGTGTGCCTCCGAGCACACCGGATCCCACGAACGCGAGCACCACGGCCGCCAGCACCGTGACGGCGACGATCACCTGGCGGATGCGGTCGGACCTCATCGTCTCGCTCATGGCGTCAGCCTACGCAGAACCCCCGCCCAGACGGTTCGCCACTCTCACCAATCGTGAACGGTGCCGTCGGCGAGGCGGTTGTACGGCAGGTAGGCCTGCTCGTACGGGTACTTGCCCGCCTCGTCGAGTTCGAGTTCGACGCCGAGACCCGGGTTGTCGCCCGGGTGCAGCAGGCCGTTCTGCCAGGTGAACGACTGCTGGAACACCTCGTTCGTGCGGCTGCCGTGCTGCATGTACTCCTGGATGCCGAAGTTGTGGATCGCGAGGCCCAGGTGCATCGCCGCGGCCATGCCGACGGGCGAGATGTCGGTCGGGCCGTGCATGCCCGACTTGATCTGGTACATCGCGGCGTAGTCGAGGGTCTTCTTGAGGGCCGTGATGCCGCCCATGTGGGTGACGGCGCCGCGCACGTAGTCGATGAGCTGGTCGCGGATGATGTCCTTGAAGTCCCAGACCGTGTTGAAGATCTCGCCGATCGCGAGCGGAGTGGTGGTGTGCTGGCGGACGAGCCGCAGCGCCTCCTGGTTCTCGGCCGGGGTGCAGTCCTCGAGCCAGAACAGGTCGTAGGGCTCGAGCGACTTGCCGAGCTTCGCGGCCTGGATCGGCGTCATCCGGTGGTGGCCGTCGTGCAGCAGCGGGATGTCGGGTCCGAACTCGTTGCGCACGGCTTCGAAGACGCCGGGCAGGTGGTGCAGGTACGAGCGGGTGTCCCAGTCCTCCTCGACCGGCTTCGCGCCGCGCCGGGCGGGCTCGTGGTCGTAGCGGGACTCGCCGCCCCCGGCATCCGCCGACTGCGAGGCGATGCCGTAGATGGCCTTCAGCCCCGGCACGCCGGTCTGGATGCGGATCGCACGGTAGCCCTGCTCGAGGTGCGAGCGCACCGAGTCGAAGAGCTCGGGGATCTCCTTGCCGGACGCGTGGCCGTAGGCGAGGAGTCCGGTGCGGGATGCTCCGCCGAGCAGCTGGTAGACGGGCATGCCGGCCTTCTTGCCCTTGATGTCCCAGAGGGCCATGTCGACGGCGGCGATGGCGGCCATCGTCACGGGTCCGCGGCGCCAGTAGCAGCTGCGGTAGAGGAACTGCCAGGTGTCTTCGATGCGGTCCTCGTCGGCGCCGATCAGCAGCGGGACGACGTGCTCGGTGAGGTAGGCGACGACGGCGAGTTCGCGGCCATTCAGGGTCGCATCGCCGAGCCCGCTCACTCCGTCGGCGGTCGTGATCTTGAGGGTGACGAAGTTGCGATCGGGGCTCGTGACGATGACTTCGGCCTTGTCGATGGGCATCTTTGCTCCTGCGCTCGACGCGACGCAATCGCCGCGAAACTGGTATGGCAATCACTATCGTGTCACTGCCATACCAGTGCGTCAAGCTATCGTGACCGTATGCCCGAGCCCGTGATCCGCCCCACCGCGCGTGCGCTCGCCTACGGCCGGATCCGCGACGACATCGTCCACGGCGTTTTCGCCCCCGGGGCGCTGCTGTCCGAGAACGAGCTCGCTGCGGCTCTCGGCCTCAGTCGGCAGCCGGTCCGCGAGGCGCTGCTGCTCATCGCGCAGGAGGGGCTCGTCGAGGTGCGGCCGCAGAGCGGCACCTACGTCACCCGCATCGATCCCGACCGGGTGCGCGAGGCGCAGTTCATCCGCGAGGCCATCGAGCTCGCCTCCCTCGCGGCATGCTCTGCACCGTCGGAGGACGACGAGCGGATGCTGCGCGACATCATCGCGCGTCAGCGCTCCGCATCCGATCGGGACGCGTTCTACCCGCTGGATGAAGAGTTCCATCGCGCGCTGCTGGGGCTCGCCGGACACGCCAACGCCTGGGCGGCGGTCAGTGCGGCGAAGGGCCATCTCGACCGTGCCCGCTACGTGGGCATGAGTGCCACCCGCGCCGTGCAGGACTACGTCGACGACCATGAGCGGGTGCTCGACGCGCTCGCCGCAGGCGATGCGGATGCCGCCATCGGCGCGCTGCGCGAGCATCTCCGCTTCGTCTTCGACGACCTCGAGGCGGTGCGGGCGCGTCATCCGGAGCTGTTCGACGTGACAACGCCGGCTCGCACGGGACGAAAGACGCGGCGCTGATATCTCCTGGTCGCGCGCTCCCTCGCTCAACGACCGGGGATGGGCGCGAGCGACGGGGCAACCCTTGGTACCGTCAGTAGATGATCACCGCCGTCGTGCTGAAGTTCCTGCTCTTCGCGGCGGCGCTGATCCTGGTGGTGGTCCTCGTGCGCCGGGCGTTCAAGAAGCCGAATCGTGCGAAGAGCCAGCCGGACCGCATCCGGATGCCGAAGTTCGTCCTGATCACCGCCTGGGTGCTGCTCGGCCTGGGGTTGTTCATGTCGCTGCTGGCGTTCGGCAGCGGCAACATGCGCGACCCGGTTCCGTTCCGCATCGCCTCGGTGGTGATGGTCGCCGGCGGGCTGCTGTTCCTGCTGATGTACAACAACTGGTACATCGCCCCTGGCCGCGACGAGATCGCGTTCGGGACCATCTTCGGCGTCGCCAAGGTGATCCGCTACAGCGACATCGCCGACTATCGGATGGTCGACCGAGGAGGACAGCGGATGCTGTTCGTGAAGTCCTCGACAGGGACGAAGTTCAGCGTCAACCTTGCGGCCTACGACGTGTCGCCGTTGCTCGCGCACATCGAGTTCCATCGGTTGAACGGGCGCTGGCCCGTCGGCGGAGAACTGCGCACGCCTCAGCCCTGAGGCGCCAGACGCGCCTGTCTCAGCGCTGCTTCTCGGCGCACGGCACGCACAGTTCGGCGAACGGCCGTACCTCGAGGCGGGCCGCAGGAATCGGCTGACCGCATCGGGTGCAGATGCCGTAGGTGCCGTCGTCGAGGCGCGCCAGCGCGCCGTCGACCTGGGTCAGTTCGGATCGGGCCGCCTCGGCGAGGCCCTGCAGCCGTGACCACTCCGCCGACAGCGGGACACCTTCCGGGTCATGTTCGTCATCATCGTTCAGGCTGCTCCGGTCGTGCGTGAGCGCGTCGAGCGCGTCTGCGACAGCGGTGACCCTGGCTGCGGCATCCGCTCGCAGTTCGTCCAGTCGCGCTCGCGCATCCTGAGGCATCCCCTCACCCTAGGTGGACCGTCTGACACTGGTGATGCAGCGAGGACGCGGCCGGTCAGCCGCTACAGTGACCGAATGACCGAGTGGCATGGGCGTCGATGAGGCAGGTGACGGGGATCCTGCTGTGGCTCGTCGCGGCGGTGAGCGGCGTCTTCGGCGCAGGCTGGTTCGGGCTCGCCGGCGTCGGCTGGGACGGCGGCTTCATCAAGCGCGTCTACTGGGACGAATCGGAGAGCGGGATCGGCGTCGGTTTCGCGATCTTCTCCCTGATCGTCTGGCTCGGCCTGCTGGGCGGCTCATTCGCTGTGATGCGTGGTGGTCAGCAGCGGCCGTCACGTGGGGTGCGCGTGACGTCGGCGGTCCTCACGGCGGTCAGCATCATCGGCGTCGTGGTGCTCTGCGTTCTGACCATCGGGTGGCCGGAGCCCCCGAGCGAGTTCCCGACGCCGCCCTGGAATCGAGCTTGAGCCGCTGACAGACCGGGCGCCTCACAGACCGATCGAAGCCAGTGGGCGGACGACGTACGTCGCGGGGTCGAAGATCGAGCCGCCGTATTGTGCGTGAACGATGAGGAGCGCCGCGCCGCACGTCAGCGCCGCGGTGAGAAGTGCGAGCCCCGCTGCGCGGCGGACGTCGAGCAGGGCGAGCAGCGTCCAGGTGAGGGCGGCGGCGACGAAGACGAGCATCACGATCAGGGGGATGATCCCGAACGTGAAACCGAACCCCGCCACGGGCTCGTACTCATCGAATTCCCGCCGGTACTTCGTCGCGCACTCGTCCCAGCCCTTCATGAACAACAGCACGGAACTGACGGCGGTCACGGTGAAGAGGACGACATGCAGGGCGGTTCGGCCGGGTGGGTGGACAGTCCCTCGCACCTCCGCGCCGCGTCGAGACGAGTGGATCACGGCACGTACGCCTCTCGGTAACTGACCGGGTCGAATATCTGGCCCCCGAGTTCCGCCTCGACGAAGAGGAACGCCGCCCCGCATGCCAAAGCGGCGAAGAGAAGCGCCAATGCCGCAGCGCGCAGGAACCCGACCAGGATCGCCCACGCGTCTGAGCGGAAGAACCCGACTCGGCCGAACAGCGTCCACGTGAAAGCGGCGACGACCACGACGGACAGGGCGATCACGGGAACGACCCCGAACAAGAATCCGAATCCGTCCATCGACCCGGGCATCCGTTGGCCCTCTTCGTACGCCTCGTTGTATGCGCTCGCGCAGGCAAGCCACAGCCAGCGGAACAACAGAAGAGAGCCGGCCGCGACCAACACGAAGCGGACAACGCGCAGTGCGGTCCGGTTGGTCCCCTCAACAGCACGCATGCCTCATCCTCGCATCCGCACAGGGCTGGGTCGGGGACTCAGCACGGCATTCCCTCACTCGAGGCGCAGTCGTACCATCGAGCCATGACCAAGTACCTCATCTCGTTTCCGAGCGAAGCCATGGTGCTCACCCCCGAGGAGTTCCCGATCGTCGTCGCCGAGTCGCACGCCGTGATCGAGGAGGCGAAGGCCGCCGGTGTCTACGTGTTCGGCGGCGGCATCAACGAGGAGGTCGGTCCGGTGCTGGTCTCCGCCAGCGGCTCGGTGAGCACCGAGATCCATCCCGGCTCCGAGCTCACCGGCGGGTTCACCGTGCTCGAGTTGCCGACCCGGGAGGACGCGATCGAGTGGGCAGGGAAGATCGCGGCAGCCTGCCGATGCGCGCAGGAACTCCGCGAGTTCGGATACGACCCGGCGAGTTGATCCCGCGCCGCACCGCTACCTCTGAGCGGCGTGCCCGGCCACTCACGGCGATCAATCCGTCGGCTCGAAGTCACGTTTGTCGGCGGAGAACGGCGGATTCGGCCGACGTTCGTGACTCCGGGCCGACAAAGTGGCCGGGCGGGGTGAGCCCCTCGGCCAAGGAGGACCGCTACTCGAGCCACTCCGTCACGAAGCGATCGTTCGCGTGCACATGCGTCGCCTCGTACGTGCCGCCGTCGAGCACCTCGAAGCGGTGCGAGACGAGCGCCGGCACGACGAGGATCTGACCGCCCGCGCCGATGACCTGCTCGTCGCCGACGGTGAACAGTGCCCGGCCGCGGTGGATGACGAACGTCTCGACGTACGGATGCCGGTGCAGGCGCGGCCCTGTTCCGGGAGCCGAGGCGAACTCGCGGATGATGCTCACCGGCGACCCGATCAGGTATCCCTCGATGTTCTCGTCGAGGCCCACGTCGAAAGGCTGGATGGTCATGGGCGTCCTCCGTTCTCCGCCAGACGATACGCCTGCGGGCGCCGGAGATGAACCCCCACTGCCGTTCACAGCGATGCCCCGGCACCAGGGCCGGGGCATCAATGCGAGCGGATGCTCGGGCTAGCCGACGGTCGCCGCGATGTCGGGCTGGTCGCTGAAGATGCCGTCCATTCCCGCATCGAGGAAGACCTGGATCTCGCCGGCGAGGTCACCCGCGGCGAACGGGTCGCTCGAGGAGCGGAACTCGGCGGGCAGGTACTGGTTCTCGAGGCGGAAGGTCCAGCCGTGCACCGATAGCCCGGCCGCGTGCGCATCCGCGATCACGGGTGACGGCGCGGCGAGAGTGCCCGCCGGCGTGCGCGGAATCAGCACCGACTTCTCGACGCCCACCCCGTCGGCATAGCCGGCGATCTCGGCGAGGCCGGTCGGCGTCACCAGGTCGGCGTACGTGCGCGGGTCGCCCGCGAGCGTGAAGTCGTACGGGCGCCCAGACGAGCTCACCAGCTGAGCCAGTCGCACGTCGGTCTGCCCGTCGAGGTCCTGCAGATTCGACACCTCGAAGCTCTGCACGATCACGGGCGCATCCGCGTCGTTGACTCCGTTGCTCTCGAGGGCGTCGACGAGAGGCTCCTCGAGTGAGAGGCCGATCGAGTCGAAGTAGGACGGATGCTTCGTCTCGGGGTAGACGCCGATCTGGCGGCCGTCGCAGCTGACCGAGTGGCGCGCGAGGTCGATGACCTCGTCGAGGGTCGGAATGAGGTACAGCCCGTCGAAGGCGGTGTTTCCGGGGCGCACCTGCGGCAGCCGCTCCTTCGCCCGAAGTGTGCGCAGCTCGGCGAAGGTGAAGTCCTCGGTGAACCAGCCGGTGATGCTCGCCCCGTCGATGATCTTCGTCGTCTTGCGGTCGGCGAACTCGGGCCGGGCCGAGACATCGGTGGTGCCGCTGATCTCGTTCTCGTGGCGGGCGACGAGAACGCCGTCCTTGGTCGAGACCACGTCGGGCTCGATGTAGTCGGCGCATTGCACGATCGCCTGCTCGTAGGCGGCGAGGGTGTGCTCCGGGCGGTAGCCGCTCGCGCCCCGGTGGCCGATGACGGTGACGAGCTCGGGCTCGACCTTCGTGCGCTCGAGGTCGATGACGGCGAACTCGGTGTCGTCGGGGGTGCCGGGCACACGGGCGTCGTTGCCGGGGTAGTTGTTGTCGTTGGCGATCAGCAGGCGGCCGTCGCGCAGCTGCACGATCGTCTCGAGCGACTGCACGGGCATCGAGAACACCTCGCCGCTGCCGTAGCCGTTGCCGGCGCTGAGGCCGTCGGGATTGGCGATGCGAAGGGCATCGAGCACCAGGGTCTTCTCGAGGTAGCCGTCGGCATCGGTCTTCTTCAGGTTGATCTCGTAGATGCGCTTGGTCACCGCCTGATCGCCTTCGAAGTCATCGCGCTCGACGACGAGCAGCACGTTGTTCTTGACCGTGAAGGCGTCGCCGATGACGTTCGGCTCCTGGTCGGTCTGGTAGCTCCAGGTGCGCCCGGTGTAGGCGCCCTTCTTCGTGTCGAACTCGAGGATCTCGCGGCGGCGGAGGTCGGTGTCGTCGGCGTACGAACCTTCGACGATCGGGTAGAGGTAGCGTCCGTTGACCGAGCTGGCGAGCGCTTCGAACCCGCGGCTCGCGCGCACCCGCGGGGTCTCGCCGGGCTGCAGGTACGGGTTCTGCGGCGACTTCGCACCGTCGATCGAGAAGGGCGTCTCAAGGAGGGTGCCCTCGGCGTCGAAGTGCAGCAGGAACGGACCGAACTCCTCGCCGACCCAGAAGCTGCCGTCCTTCGCCCGGACGACCGACTCGATATCGAAGTCGGCACCGGTGAGCAGGCGCTCCGCGGTGCCGTCGTTCACGATCGGGAAGTCGAGCACCCCGTTGCGGTCGTTGTACGAGATGAAGCGCTCGACGGCGATCTCGCCGGCCCCGCCCTCGGCGGTCTGCCAGTCGGGACGCACGAGGTAGCTGCGCAGCAGGAAGTCGGCCGAGTTGCCTTTCGCGCCGAAGCCGTTGTCGGGCTGCGCCCAGAAGGTGCCGTCGCCGTTGTCGATCACCGCCGAGAAGCCGGGGATCACCTGGCCGTCCCAGGGCCCCTGCCGGCCGTTGCCCGGCGATGCCTGCGCACCGGATGCGGGGCCTTCGGCGAGGAAGTCGGCCGAGAGCTCGGCCCACGCGACGAGCGTCGGCTCGAACGCGTGCATCTTCGAGGTCGGAGTGGTCTGATTCGATGCCTGCGCCGGAGCGGCGAGGAGCAAGGTGACTGCGGTCGCGGCGACGGTCGCGGCGGCGATGGCGCGGGAGACTCTTCTCATATCGACGAGTCAATCGGTGGCGCGCGCCGCCGCAGTGACACCGTGATGGCCGGTGGATGGCGGCCAGGTGAACGGATGCCGGACGACGCGATCCGCGCGCTCGTCAGCTCTTCGTGAGATCCTGCGCGAACATCACGAGGATGCCGCTGGGACCGCGAAGATAGGTGAGCGTGTAGACGTCCTGGTAGCTCGCGACCCCGCGGAGCGGGTGATACCCGTGCCGCGCCGCAATGGCCAGAGAAGCGTCGATGTCGTCGACGGAGAAGGCGATGCGGTGCATCCCGATCTCGTTCGGCAGCGTCGGATCGGTCTCGATCGCCTCGGGGTGGATGTACTCGAAGAGCTCGATCTGTCCCTGGCCGTCGGGCGTCTGGAGCACCGCGATCTTGGCGTGGTTGCCGTCGAGACCGACGGCGGTGTCTGCCCATTCTCCGCTGACTTCGTCACGCCCGAGCACGGTGAGACCGAGGTCGGAGAAGAACGAGATCGTCTCTTCGAGGTCGCGGACGGCGATGCCGATGTTCTCAAGTCTGATGGTCATGGCAGGGATGCTACTCGCGACCCCCGACGAGAGGTTCGGCGCCCCTTCTGCGGCGCGGCGGCATCGGTGTATTGTTTCGCAGAATGCGCGTCCGCAGACTCCCCGATCCCGGCTGACGCCGTCGAGGATTTCACCGAAGAAACGACCCCGGAAGCTGCGAGATGACCACCACGATCCGACAGTCCGTACTCACCCTGTCTGCGGGCGAGATCGGCCGACCGGGGCCGTTCCCGCCGCTCGAAGCGGAGGCCGTCACTCGCTTGCGCGCCGACGCCACGAGCGTGCCCGACGACATCGCCGCGCGCGTGGCTGCAGCGCCGCCGCCGTGGTCGTTCCCCTACCACCCGCAGTCGGAGTACGACCGGGAACGGCGCACGCGCGACATCGACGTCGTCGTGCTCGAGAACGAGCACCTCCGGGCGACGATCGTGCCGAGCCTCGGCGGGCGCATCTGGTCGCTCGTCGATGTGGCCAGCGGCGCCGAGCTGCTCTCTGCCAACAAGGCCTTCCAGCCGGCGAACCTGGCACTCCGCGACGCGTGGTTCGCCGGAGGGGTCGAGTTCAACATCGGCATGCGCGGGCACTCGCCCACCACCTGCGACCCGCTCCATGCGGCTGTCGTGGACGGTCCCGGCGGCGCGCCCGGCCTACGCATGTGGGAGTTCGAGCGGGCTCGCGGACTGGTCTTCGCGATCGACGTGCACCTCGCGCACGACTCCGATCTGCTGGCCGTGCACGTGCGGGTGGTGAATCCGGACACCGCCCCGGCATCGATGTACTGGTGGACGAACATCGCGGTCCCTGAGACAGACGGCACTCGTGTGATCGCGGCATCTCGCACGACCTACGCCTCGGACTACAGCGGCCGGCTCGTCGGGATCGATGCACCTTACCGTGGCGACATCGACATCACCCTGCCGGGACAGCATCCAGGCGCCGCCGACTACTTCTTCGACGGCACCGGGATCGACGTTCCCTGGATCACCGCCATCGGCGAAGACGGCACCGGGCTTCTGCACGCGTCGACCGCACGACTCGTGGGCAGGAAGCTGTTCTGCTGGGGCAACGGCCAGGGCGCGCGTCGCTGGCAGGAGTGGCTCTCGCCGGAGGGCGGGCGCTACGCCGAGATCCAGGCGGGGCTCGCGCCCACACAGTTCGAGTACCTCGAGATGCCCGCACGCGCGGAGTGGAGCTGGACCGAGGTCTTCGGGAAGGTTCGGGTCGACGGCGCCGGGCCCGAGCACGCCACCCCGGACGCGATCCAGGCAGCCGACCGAGACGTGCAGACGCGGCTTTCCACGCACGACATCGACGCCCTCCACGGCGAGCTCTCCGACTTCGCGCGGCGTGCCCCGCTGAGCATCCTGAATCGCGGGTCGGGCTGGGGCGCCGTCGAGCGGGCGCTGCGTCGCGCCGACCAATGGATCGACGAGACGCCCACGCCGTTCCCCGTGGTCGAGGGCGACGACTCTGCGCCGTGGAACGACCTGGTCGTGCACGGGGTGATTCCGCCGACCGCGCTCGTGGGATCCCACGTCCGCGGCGACCGGTGGGAGCGCCACCTCCGGAGCATCCCTGGGGCCGATGCCGACGCCTTCGCGCAGTACCACCTCGGCGTCTTCGCGCACGTCGCCGGCGATGCCGAGACGGCTCGGGCGCATCTGCGGGCCTCGAACGCCGCAGCGCCGTCAGCGGCCGCGACGCGTGCGCTCGGTTTCGTCGCTCTGCAGCAGGGGGACGCGGCGGATGCTGCGCGGCGCCTCCGCGATGCGATCGCCCTCACCTCTGCTGGTTCACCGGAACGGGCGGCACTGATCCTGGAAACGCTCGACGTCCTGCGGCGCGCGGGGGACTTCGAACAGGTTCGGAGCTTGGCGATCACGGCACTCGGCGACGAAGTGCTGACCGGATCGGTCACCGCTCGCGTGCGCCTTGCTCTGGTCGAGGCGGAACTGGAGGTCGGCGACCGCGAGTCCGCGGCCGCTCTGCTCCGTGGCGGCGGCATCCTTCCGGCGAACTTCCGTGAAGGAGAAGACCGCATCGCGATGCTGTGGCAGCGCACCTTCGGCGAGAAGCCCCCGCGCGAACTCGACTTCTCGATGTTCGAGGGAGCCGAGGTGCTCTGAGCGGTCTCGGGTGGCGGTGGCTCAGCCGAACAGCAGCGTCAGCACGGTCGCGCCGCCGCCGCCGAGGATCAGCGCGATGATCGTCGTCCACGCGACGATGCGGATGCGGCGGTTGCGGCGCTCGCCGAGATCGCCGTAGTCCTCGCCCCGGTCCTGCGTGCTGAGATCGCTCATGCCTCGACCGGCTCCGACACCGTCGGCCCGAAGTACGACGGCAGCGTCGCGCGCGAACGCTCGCGCAGCTCGGCGACCGGCACCGTGAAGACGTCCTGCACCTCGAGCGAGGCGCCGTCCGGGTGGTTGTCGGTCACACCGATGCGCAGCACCGGGTAGTTGCGACCGGCGCAGAGGCCCTGGAACTTCACGTCGTCTTCGCGGGGCACGGTCACGATCACGCGGCCGGTCGACTCGGAGAACAGAGCGGATGCGGCATCCACTCCGTCGCGCTCGATGATCTCGTTCAGCCAGACGCGTGCGCCGACGCCGAAGCGCATGACGCCCTCGGCGAGGGTCTGCGCAAGGCCGCCCTCGGAGACATCGTGGGCCGACGAGATCAGCCACTCGTCGCGGGCGGCGGCGAGCAGGCCGGCGAGGCGCTTCTCTCCGGGGAGGTCGACCTTCGGCGGGAGTCCGCCGAGGTGGTTGTGCACGACGTCGGCCCATGCCGAACCCGAGAGTTCGGTGGCGGTGGTGCCGAGGAGGTAGATGTTCTGGCCCTCGTCCTGCCATCCGGAGGGGATGCGGCGCGAGACGTCGTCGATGATGCCGAGCACGCCGACCAGCGGGGTCGGGTGGATCGGCACGTCGCCGGTCTGGTTGTAGAACGAGACGTTGCCGCCGGTGACCGGGGTGCCCAGTTCGAAGCATCCGTCGGCGAGGCCGTCGACCGTCTGCCCGAACTGCCACATGACCTCGGGGTTCTCCGGCGAGCCGAAGTTCAGGCAGTCGGTGATCGCCGTCGGGGTGGCGCCGGTGACGGCGACGTTGCGGTACGCCTCGGCGAGGGCCAGCTGTGCACCCGCGTACGGGTCGAGCTGGCAGTAGCGGCCGTTGGCGTCGGTGGAGATCGCGAAGCCGAGGCCGGACTCCTCGTCGACGCGGATCATGCCGGCGTCATCGGGGAAGGCGAGGGCCGTGTTGCCGAGCACGAAGTAGTCGTACTGGTTGGTGATCCACGACGTGTCGGCGAGGTTCGGCGAGGCGACGAGGTTCAGGAACTGCGTCCGCAGCTCAGCCGGGTCGTTCGAGCGGGGCAGGTTCTCGGCAGCATCCGCCTGGAGTGCATCGATCCACGTCGGGTAGGCGACCGGACGGTCGTAGACCGGGCCGTCGACCGCGACGGTCGAGGGGTCGACGTCGACGATGCGCTCGCCCTGCCAGTCGATGATGAGGCGGCCGTCTCCGGTGACCTCGCCGAGCACGGAGGTCTCAACCTCCCACTTGTTCACGACCTCGAAGAACGCGTCGAGCTTCTCGGGCGCCACGATCGCCATCATGCGCTCCTGCGACTCCGACATGAGGATCTCCTCGGCCGTGAGCGAGGGATCGCGCAGCAGCACGTTGTCGAGCGAGACCTTCATGCCGCTGTTGCCGTTGGCGGCGAGCTCGCTGGTCGCGCAGGAGATGCCGGCGGCACCGAGGTCCTGGATGGCCTCGACGAGCTCGGCCTTGTAGAGCTCGAGGCAGCACTCGATGAGCACCTTCTCGGCGAAGGGGTCGCCGACCTGCACGGCGGGGCGCTTGGTCGGGCCGCCGTCGTCGAAGGAGTCGGATGCCAGGATGCTGGCGCCGCCGATGCCGTCGCCGCCGGTGCGGGCGCCGAAGAGCACGACCTTGTTGCCGACGCCCGTGGCGTTCGCGAGCTTGAGGTCTTCGTGGCGGAGCACGCCGACCGCGAGCGCGTTGACGAGCGGGTTGGCCTGGTAGACCGAGTCGAAGACGGTCTCGCCGCCGATGTTCGGCAGGCCCAGGCAGTTGCCGTAGAAGCTGATGCCGCTGGTGACGCCGTGCACGACGCGGGCGGTGTCGGGGTGGTCGATCGCGCCGAAGCGGAGAGCATCCATCACGGCGACCGGGCGTGCGCCCATCGAGATGATGTCGCGGACGATGCCGCCGACGCCGGTGGCCGCGCCCTGGAACGGCTCGATGAAGGAGGGGTGGTTGTGCGACTCGGCCTTGAACGTGACGGCCCAGCCCTCGCCGACGTCGATGACGCCCGCGTTCTGGCCCATGCCCACCATCAGGCGTTCCTTCATCTCGTCGGAGACCTTCTGGCCGAAGCG
Source organism: Microbacterium sp. LTA6 (assembly GCF_045690355.1). NCBI lineage: Bacteria > Bacillati > Actinomycetota > Actinomycetes > Micrococcales > Microbacteriaceae > Microbacterium > Microbacterium sp. LTA6. The sequence continues at coordinate 1,082,894 of NZ_CP147855.1, read as the reverse complement.
GCGCAGGTAGTTCTTCGACGACTTGTAGGAGCAGTGCTCGCTCCACATCACCGAGTACATCGCCAGCTCACCCGACGTGGGGCGGCGACCGAGGATCTCCTTGATGCGGGCGTACTCGTCGTCCTTGAGTCCGAGGGCGCCGTACGGCTGCTCCTTCTCGGGCGTCGCGACAGCGTTCGAAACGGAGTCGGGGACGTGCTTGTGGGCAGATGCTGCGGGGGCGGTGGTCACGCGCACTCCAAAGGAAGGGGCCGAGCGGGGCATGACCAGTCTACCGGCCACGCCATGCCCCGCTTCGAGGGATGGGTTTCGCCCTCACTCCATCGGTTCGGCCCACGCGGGAGCGACGAACTTCGCGCCGCCGAACATCGGGTACTCGACGAGAGCGCACTGGTCGGCGAGTTGCGCCCATGGCCGGTTGAGGCCGAAGGTGCCGTACTCGCGCACCTGGGTGACGCGGTCGAGGTCGAGCACCGCGAAGAGCACCTCGTCGCCGCCCGATGCCCGCTGCAGGATGGTGCCTTCGGGGTCGACGAACACGCTCTCGCCGACGCCCGAGGGGGCGGCACCGTTCACGTTGACGACGTAGACCTGGTTGGCGAAGGCGTTCGCGCGTGACATCACGACCTCCATCTCGCGGTCCCGTGTGGTGGTGAGCGTCGGCTGGATGATCACCTCGGCGCCGAGCCAGGCGAGCTGGCGCGCCACCTCCGGAAAGCTGCCGTCGAAGCAGATCGCGAGTCCGACCGTGCCGACACCGGGGATGTCGAAGGTCGTGAAGTCCCGTCCCGGCGTGAGCTCCTCGTACGGACGCCACGGGAAGAGCTTGCGATAGCGCGCCACGATGTCGCCTTCGGGCGAGACGGCGATCGCGGTGTTGTAGAGCCGGTCATCGTCGCCTCGCTCCACCAGCGACCCGGGCACCAACCACACGCCGAGTTCGCGGGCGAGCCCGCAGATCCGATCGGTCACGGGCCCGGGAATCGCGGTCGCGGCGCGCTCATCGAACTCGGGATCGTCGACCAGCAGCGGCCCCGGCGCGGCGAGCAGCAGCTCCGGAACGACGATGAGGTCGACATGGGCTCTGATCTCGACCACCTTGCGCACCTGGGCCTCGAATCTCGTCCAGGTGGCGTCGAGGTCGCCGTGGATGGCGGCGGTCTGGATGGCGGCGATGGACAGGGTGCGCACGGTCAGTGCTCCTTCGATTCGGGGTGGACGGTGGATGCCGCAGGATCGGCGACGACGAAATCGTCGCTCAGGACGGTGCCGACCGGGATGGTGTGGCGGCTGAAGAACTCGCGGAAGAGCGGTCGCACGGCAAGGGTGACGACGACGCCGAGTACGAGCGCTCCGACGCCGATCCAGAACACCGTGCCGACTCCGAGGATCTGCTCTCCGACGTACTCGGGTCTTGCCATGTCGATGGCGCTCGCGACGAGGGCGACGATCATGAGGAGGGCGCCGAGAAGCGGCAGGATGCCCGCGACGACGAGGCGACGCGGGTTGCGGCGAAGCTCGGGCGCGAAGTAGACCACGGCGGCGATCGCGGTGACCGCGTAGTACGCGGCGACGAGCACGCCGATGGCGAGGATCGCCAGCCCGATGAAATCGGCCGAGATGAGGGTGAGCACGACGACGGCGGCCGCGCTGATTCCCGCCCACCACCACGTGGCGGTGTTCGGGGTCCGGTGCGTCGGGTGCACCTTGGCGATCGATGGCGGCAGGGCCTTATAGGTCGCCATGCTGAGCCATCCGCGCGGCGTGCTCACCGCGACGGTGAACAGCGCGGCAAGAGCCGACAGTCCGATCGCTACGGTGATCACCCGGCCGAACACCTCTCCCGTCGCCTGCGTCCCGAGCACCGAGAGGGTGTCGTCGATGGCGGCATCGGAGGTGATGAGGTCGACTCCGCCGTAGCCGATCGCCGCGATCGAGGCGCCGCAGTACAGAACCAGGAGGATGACGGTGGAGATCACGACGGCGCGGCCCGGCGTCTTGGAGCGATCGGTCGTCTCTTCGTTCACCGAGATCAGAGCATCCCAGCCCCAGTAGATGAAGAGGCAGAGGATCACGCCGGCGACGAGTCCGGAGGGGTCGCCGAGGGCGAAGGGGTTCAACCAGTCGAGGCTGGGGGCGGGGCCCGTCGACGGGGCGGTGCCGGCGGTGATGGCGCTGACTGCGCCGATGCAGAATCCGCCGATCGCGACGATCTGCAGGGCGATGAGCGCGTACTGCACCCAGGCCGCCAACTCGATGCCGCGTACGGCCACGGCGGCGCTCAGCGCGATGAAGCCCACGGCGAGGGAGACCACGACGACCGGATTCTGAGCGAGTGCGTCGAGCCCGACGGCGATGAGGAGATACGTGGCGGCGACCTGCGCGAGGGCGGCGGTCGCGATGAAGGTGGCCACCTGCGGCACCCACCCACCGAAGAACCAGCCGGCGGTGGGCCCGAGGGCCCGGGATATCCACACGAAGACACCACCGCAGTCGGGCATGGCGCGATTCAGGTCGCGGAATGCGAAGGCCGTGAAGAGGATCGGCACGAAGCCGAGGAGGAAGGCGGAGGGCGTGTGCACGCCGACGGCATCGACGACGTAGCCGAGGGTGACGGCCAGGCTGTAGGCGGGGGCGACGGCGGCGAGCCCGAGGGCCACGATTCGGCCGAGCCCGAGGGCGTTCGGCCGGAGGCCTTTGTCGGGTGGGTGCGAAAGGCGCCCGGCGGATTCGCCGGTGCGGACAGAGTTCGGGTTCATCGAGTCTCCCTTGACGGATGCAGTTTCTTGAACTGCATTCAAACAACTCAACCGAGCCGCGTCAAGGGTTTCTTTGAATTGCGTTCAGATTTGCCCGACCGGCGTCGTGGACGGCGACCGGTCAGGCAGAATGGGCGGATGGCCCGACCCAACCGCAGCGCCGAGCGACGTCTCGCGATCCTCGACGCGGCGCGCGGCGTCGCCGTCCACGAGGGTGCTGCCGGCACGACGCTGCGCGCGATCGCGACCGCTGCCGGTATGGAGCCGTCCGGGGTGCTCTATTACTTCGACGGACTCGACGACCTCGTGCGCGAGTTGGTGTTCGCGGCGAGCGACCGGTTCATCGAGACGATCCGCACGGCGGTGGCGACGGCCGTCGACCCGGCGGCGCGACTCGTCGCCGCGATCGAGGCGGGATCGACGGGCGGCCTGGCCGGCGACGAGTCACGGATCCTCTACGAGTTCTGGTCGTACGGTCTGCGTGACCCGGCTCTGAACGACGCCGATCACGCGCTCGACCGCCGTCAGGTCGAGATCTACCGGCAGATCCTCGATGACGGCGCGGCGACCGGCGTGTTCCGACCGCGGCTCGACGTCAACGCGGTGGCCTGGGCGCTCGTCGCGCTCGAGGACGGACTCGTGATGGACATCCTCGCCGGCACCAAGACCCGCGACGAGGTCGTGACTCTCATCCGCTCCGTGGCCGAGTCGATGCTCGACGTCGAGCTCGGTTGAGTGGAGAGCGGCTCGCGGTGCGTCTACTGCACCGACCAGCCGCCGTCTGAGGCAAGGATCGCGCCGTTGATGTTCACGGCGTCATCCGACAACAGGAACGTGATCGATGCGGCCAGGTGCTCGGCCGTCGCGACGCTCGGAATCGCCTGCTGGAACGGGGCGAGACGGCCGGAGCCGTACTCCGACATGTTCGGCGGCATCGGGATGCCGGTGGCGACGCCGCCGGGGGCGACGGAGTTCACGCGGATGCCTCGGGGGCCGTACATGAATGCGGCGGACTTCGTGACGCCGACGATGCCGTGCTTGCTGGCCGTGTAGGCGTTGCCGGAGGCATTGCCGCGCAGACCTGCCTCGCTGGAGACGTTGAGGATCGCCCCGCGACCCGCTGCTTCCATGATCGGGAGCACAGCCCGCATGAGCTTGAACGGCGCCGTGAGGTTGATCGCGATGACACGGTCCCACACGGCATCCGGGGTCTCGCCGGCGGGTGAGAAGTCGTCGTTGATGCCGGCGACGTTCGCGAGGGCATCGATCCGCCCGCCCGCGGTGGCGACGACCGCATCGATCGCGTCCTGCTTGGTGAGGTCTCCGGCGACAACGGTGATCTGGGGGAGCTCTGCCTTCAGGGCATCGAGCTTCTCGGCCGAGATGTCTGCGGCGATCACACGTCCGCCTTCGCGGGCGATGCGCGATGCCGTGGCCCTGCCGATTCCGGAGGCAGCACCGGTGACGATGACCGTCTTGCCGGTGAAGCGCCCTGGCGTGATCTGCTCGGCCCAACCGGTCGTGCCGGATTCGGTGGGAATCTCGCCGCCGTTCGCGGCGCGCACGAGGTCGTCGACGACCGACTGCGGCATGGCGCCCTGGCTCAGGACCACGAGCTGCTGCAGCGGCAGTCCGAGAACCGGCGTGAGGAGTTCGGGGTCGGCGCCGGTCTGCGCGAAGAGGGCGCGGACGATCGGTCCGCCGACCTCGTCGTCGAGCCATTCGCCGATGGTGGACTGTGCAGTGAGGGCCATGATCTCTCCTTCTGGCATTTCGCAACGGTGCGTCTACTTATGTTCGAGTGTACGCCTCGATACGCTCAGAGGGTGCCTCGTCCTCGCAGTGAGAAAGCGCGCCAGTCGGTGCTGGCGGCGATGCGGCGCGCGCTCAGTGCCGAAGGGTACGACGCGGTGACGATCGAGGGGCTCGCGGCGGAGGCGGATGTCTCGAAGCAGACCATCTACCGGTGGTGGCCGTCGAAGGCGGCGATCCTCGGTGAGGCGCTGCTCGAGGGCGAGCTGCCGGGGGCTGACGTCTCGCTGCCGACGACGGATGACCTGGCCCGCGACCTGCGTGCCTGGGTGAAGCAGATGACGACCCACGTGGGCAGTGCCGAGAACACGGCGCTCGCGCGGGCGCTGATCGCGATTACGGCGACCGATCCGCAGCTGGGCGAGGCGCTGAACCAGCGGCTCGCCGGCCCGATCATCGCCTGGATCGTCGAGCGCATCGAGCGCGCGAAGGTGGCGGGTGACGTGCGGGCGGATGCGGATGCCGAGGTCATCGCCGACCAGTTCGTCGCGATGGCGTCGTACGCTGCGCTCCTCGGTCGGCCGTTCACGGCGGAGCGGGTCGATGCCACCGTCGACGTGCTGCTGCGCGGGATCGCCGCGGCGTAGCATCCGCCGCCTGCGCTGGATCGCGGCCTGGTCGGGCGTGCGCTTGGCTCGGCCAAGTGCGCTTCCCTCGGTCAGATTCCCGAAATATGGCCGAGGGAAGCGCACAAGTCCGAGCGGGGCGTGCGGGCCCTACGGAGAGACGGATGCCTGGCGCGCGACGGGTTCCCGAGGTGTAACCGCCGTGCGTCCACTGTCGAAGCGGGCCCGCGCACGATCCTGCTTGCGACCGACCTCGACGAGCTCGGTCGCCTTGGGCAGACCCATCTGCTTCGTCGAGACGTAGATGCTCTCGGCGCGCTCGACGAGAAACGTCTCGTGCCAGATGCCGACGGCGCCAGGGGCCTTGCGGGCCGCCTTGTTGAAGCGCGTCCATGCCGGGCGGTGCTCCTGGGATGGGCTTGATGCGTAGGCGTAGAGCTTGTCGATCGATGACCAGTACTGCACGACGTACGGCCCGCCGCCACCGAGCAGCAGCTCGTAGCCGAGGAAGCCTGACTCCTTGTCGGTGGCGAGCTCGCGGAGCATCCGGGGCATGGCAAGGAATGCGGGCATCCACAGATCCGGACGCCACCAGCGGTTGATCTGCATTCCGATGTGGAACACGACCAGCTCGCCGTCGTAGCGATGGGTCATGCGTCCGGTGATGACTCGGGACATGGGATCCTTCTCTCAATGGATAGTTCCACTATCCATAATGGATAGCGCTACTATCGATGTCAAGAGGTGGCGATGAGAATTTCCGAACTGTCGGCGCAGACCGGTGTGACCGTGCCGACGATCAAGTACTACCTGCGCGAGGGGTTGCTCCCCGAAGGCGAGCGGAGCGCGCCCACGCAAGCCGCGTATGGCGAGGTGCACGCGCAGCGGCTGCGCGTCATCCGCGCACTGCTCGATTCCGGAGTGAGCATCGCCGAGACCCGACGGGTGCTGGATGCTCTCGACAACCCGCCGGCGAACGCGCACGATCTGCTGGGCACGGCCCACGCCGCCATCACTCCGCCCGTCGACGAGAGCCTGGATCTCACCGAGACGCAGCGGCTGGTGGCCGGGCTGGGGTGGAAGCCGGGGATGTGCGACGACGCCGTGCTGTATGCCGTCGCTCGTGCGCTGCAGGCGCTCGAGCGCGCCGGGTTCGAGGTGCCGGTCGACGTGATGCCGGTGCACCTGAAGAGCATCCGCCAGATCGCCGACGCGGAGGTCGCTGGCGTGCCGACCGAGTCGGCCGAGGCCGCGGTGCGGTACGTGGTGCTCGGCTCGGTGCTCGTCGAGCCGCTGCTGCTGGCCCTCCGGCGCGTGGCGCAGCAGGTCGCGTCGGCCGAGAGGTTCGGCGGCGTGGACGCCTGACCGCGGAACGGGCTCTCCGCCGCGCCAACCGGCGGCATCCGGCATCCTGTGACACGGTGTCCCCATGACTGACGAATCCGCTGTCGTGGCCACGAAGCGCCGCCCGGGCATCCTGTCGTTCGTGATCGGTATCGCCGGCGGCATCCTGGGCCTGCTGCCATGGCTGGTCGGCGGCGGACAGCTGCCGTTGCAGAACCTCTGGGCGACGGCGACGCTGCCCGAAGACATGCCATTCGCCCTGCTGCCGCTCAGTCAGTACTACGCGACCCTGCTGTTCTCGCTCGTGCTGCTCGGCGGGGTGTTCTCCGGACTCGCGGTGCATTTCCTGGCGCGGGGACGAGGGCTCGCGGCGTGGCCGGGCGCGCTGGGAGTGTTGCTGGTGCATCTGATCGCCGTCGTGCAGTCCTTCGGGGTTCTCGCTGAGGGCCTGGGGATCGCCGACGGCGGGGATGCGCGGGCGTGGCTCTACTTCGCCGGGATGCTCGCCGGCAGCATCGCCGCCATGCTCATGGCGCAGCTGGGGTTCGTGATGACGTCGAGGCGTTCGGTGGGCGTGGTCTCGCTCGGCGTCGCGCTCGCCGCGGTGCCGTTCGCGAGCTGGGTCGCCCGGTGGGTCGTCGCGTTCACCGGTGAGGTCAGTCCACCGGAGTTCCTGTCGACCCTGGTCTACTGGCTGCCGGCCGTGATCGTCGGGGCGGCGCTCGTGTGGTGCGGCGTGCGTCCGCTCTGGCGGATCATCGTGTGGGCCGTGGCGCTGCTGGCGCTGTGGGTCGTGCCGGCGCTGTTCACGGCGATCCAGTACGGACTCGGGATGCGTGTGCTGAAGGGCGATGTCGTCGAGATGGCGAAGGCGTCGATGGAGGTGTTCCCGTTGGTGCTGCAGGAGATCTGGTTGCCGACGGCGGTCGCGCTCGTGATCGGGGTCGTGGGAACGGTGGTGCGGATGCTGGTCGGGCGGGGCGCGGCGCGTGAGGCCGATGACGCCTGATCGGCTGATGGGCTCCGGCGCGGATCGGAACAGGATGCTGCAGGTCTGTGTCAACGGCGCGCGTGATGCGGTGCAGCATCCGTGGCTGAGTGCAGACGCGACGGTCGTCGCCGACGATGCCGCGCGGGCGATCGGGCTGGGTGCGCAGGAGATCCATGTGCACCCGAAGGATGCCGCGGCCCGCGACAGTCTCGCCGGCGACGATGTCGCACGGTGGGTGCGCGCGATGCGAGCGGCATGCCCCGGCGTGCGGGTCGGCGTGACGACCGGAGCCTGGGCCGAACCCGACGTCGAGCGTCGACTGGCGGCGATCGCCGGGTGGACGGAACTTCCCGACTACGCGTCGGTCAACTGGCACGAAACCAAGGCCGACGAGGTGGCGGCGTTGCTGCTCAGCCGAGGCGTCCGCATCGAGGCGGGGATCTGGGGTGGCGCAGGGCTGGAGGCCTGGCGTCGCTCGCCCGTGCGCGGCGAATGCCTGCGCGTGCTGGTCGAGCTGCCGGATGAGTCGGCGAAGACGGTGCGTGACCACGCCGAAGGGCTGATCGCACATGTCGTCGGCGAGGAGCCGAGCATTCCGATCCTGCTGCACGGCGAGGAGCGCTCGACTTGGCCGGCATTCGACCTCGCCGTCGAGCTGGGTCTGGACACGCGGATCGGGCTCGAGGACACCCTGACCCTGCCCGATGGCCGGATCGCCTCCGACAACGCGGCGATGGTGCGGGTGGCGATGGGGCGGATGTCGGTGGGCTGAGCCGCGCCTTGTTCGGCACCGCACCCTGTCTTCGATCCAGTTCGCTGAAGCGAACTCCTTACCAACACTTAGTGCCATAAGTGTTGGTAAGCAACGCGGCAACCAACAGAAGCGAGGGCCTCGGCGCCGGCGGACTCAGCCCTTCTTCGTGCGCCTCGGCGCCGCGGATCGCGGCGGGTTGGCGCGCAGATGCCCGCTCACCTGTGTCATCACCCGCGCGAGGGTGTCGACATCGCCCTCCTCCAGTGACGCGAAGAGCATGCTGCTGACGACCTCGATGTGTCCAGGGAACACAGCTGCCAGAACCGCGCGGCCTTCGTCGGTGATCGTCACGATGGTGCTGCGTTCGTCGTCGGGCGAGGGTGCGCGCGTGATCAGCCCGCGCCCCTCGAGCAGCTGCGCCTGGTACGTCAAGCCGCTGCGGCTGTAGACGACGCCGTCCGCCAGGTCGGTCATCCGCTGGCTGCCATCCGCGGCGTCGCCGAGTCGCGCGAGCAGTTGGAACTGCACGTAGCTGAGCTTTCCGACCTCGCGCAGCTGCGTCTCGACCGCGTGCCGCAGCAGGCTGCTCACCTCGGTGAACGCGAAGTAGGCGGCGAGCTCCTGCGGGGTGAGCTGCGGGGCGGGTGTCGTCATGAGTCCAGTATACGTGTTGCTTCAAATTCGAAGCAGTGCTACATTCGGACTATTGCTTCGAATTCGAAGCACCCGATGAGAGGACAAGTCATGAAGGCAGTACGGTTCCACGAAGTGGGCGGCCCCGAGGTGCTCCAGTTCGAGGAGATCGAGCAACCGGTCCCGGCGTCAGGGCAGGTGCGAGTGCGCGTCGCAGCATCCGCATTCAGTGCCGCCGACAACGGCATGCGCGCAGGGTTCCTGCCGATTCCTCTGACGCTGCCGCACGTGCCGGGGTACGACGTGTCCGGCACTGTCGACGCGATCGGCGAGGGCGTCGAGGGCTTTGCGCTGGGTGACGCCGTGATCGGTTTCCTGCCGATGGGCGAAGACGGCGGTGCGGCAGAGTATGTGCTCGCACCGGTGGACGCACTCGTGCCGGCGCCCACCCGCGTCCCGCTCGCGGATGCCGCCGCGTTCCCGTCCGTCGCGCTGACCGCCCGGCAGGCGCTGTTCGACGACGGCCGCCTCGAGGCCGGCCAGCGCGTGCTCATCGTCGGCGCCGGTGGTGTCGTCGGCAAGTACGCGATCGCTCTGGCCAAGCGTGCGGGCGCGTATGTCATCGCCACAGCGAGTCCCCGGAGTGCAGATGCCGTCCGCGCAGCAGGTGCCGACGAGATCATCGACCACACCGAGACCGACGTGCTCGACGCGGTCGCCGAACCCGTGGATCTCCTGCTCAACCTCGCGCCCATCGAGCCGGCCGAGTTCACCGCCTTGGTGAGTCTCGTGCGATCCGGGGGAGTCGTCGTGAGCACCACCGCGTGGATGCCTGCTCCCGACGACGCCGAGCGCAACGTGCGCTCGGTCGTGGTCTACGTGCGCAGCGACGCCGAGAAGCTCGCCGAGCTGGTGTCGCTCGTCGACAGCGGCGATCTGCGCGTGGAGGTCACGCGTCGGATTCCGCTGACCGAACTGAGGGCGCTCCACGCCGAGGCGGCGCAGGGGCGGATCTCGGGCAAGGTCATCGTGATCCCTTGACTCGGCGACGTCCGATGCAGTCGAGCGTGGTCACCCTCGTCCGTTCTCGGCGAGGGTGACCTGCTGGACGATCGCCGGCTTGTCTGATCTCATGAAAACCGGTCGGATTCTCATGAAGTCGGCGGAGAGTGTCGCGAACGGTTCCCGACGGCTTCGGTGATGTCTGAAGCCCCCTCCTCAGCCGCGAACCTTGATGGGAAGGCGCTTTGCGTCTCCCCGGCCATAGCGGCTGGGACCGCAGTTGGTGCACTCGGGGTCTCGCCGCTGGGCATAGACCAGATGTTCGTCGTCGAGGGGATGGAACGTCTCCCAGTGTTCCGGCGACACGGTGTCGTACGTAAGACTCGTGAGGCTCATCATCCAGTCGTTGACGGCGTGGGCAGCACTGACGGCGTTGAGCGTGATGACGCTCGGTGCCGGTACGTCGTCGTCATCGAGGTATCGCTGCCGCCGGCGCTCAGTCGGGCTCTTGCCTTCTTCCTGCAAGAGGAGTGGGCTAATGAGTTGGTTACATCGAAGACATCCCGCTCCGGGAACGCTGGCCCTTACCGCCGAAAAAACGTCGACAACCGCGCCGTTGGCCTTGTCGAGAGTCACCTTCGCCCCGACTTGAGTGGATGGGATGAAGTACTGATGAGTGAGCACATCGACCAGCCGTCTCGCGGAGTGGGAGTCGGCAGCTAGGAAAATGTGATCGCATCCGGTGAGTAGCTCGCCGATATGGGGCTCGAGAACGTCGTCGAAGAACGAAGTGATGGACACCTTTGCTGATGCCTGGCGTGCAACACGGGCGGCGATCTTGACCTTTGGAGTCGACAGCCTCTTCCCGAGAGCTCGCAACCACCCGGGGCAGCGGTCGGCCGTGAGCCACGTCATAGCGTCCGCGCGGCGAGCCCCGACGAGGCGGGGCAAGTTGGTGGCGTCTACACGGTCAGGATCGACGAGGATGAGTTCTCCGACACCCAATCGCGCAAGGTACTCGTTGATGAGCGATCCCGCACCGCCCAGTCCGATGATCGCCACTCGCTGGCCCGCGAGGGTATCTTGGCCCCTGTCCCCGAAGATGCGCGCTTGCCGGTCGTATCCAGAGTCGGCCGTCACCATTGGGTCTGGTGCGTCGCGGAGACGAATCTGGGGTCGTCCGACGACTTGCAGGTGGTCGATTGCTACTTGCTCTCCGGAGGGCAGCCAGATGTCGCCGGCGACGGCTCGATCGGCGAACACGAGGGCGCCGACGGGTTGCTGTGTGATGTCAATCAGTGCTGGATAGCCGCGGGCATGGGAGGCAAGGTCTATCTCCGAGAAGGAGACCTCGGTGGTGCCGCCGTGGCAGTGCACGGCGAGGTAGATCAGCTCGTCGTCGGCGCACGATTCAGCAGTTTCGGCTACGAAGCGCGGAGTGAGCTTGCGATATCCGCGGTCGCCGGGAATGTAGTCGACTCCGTCTCGGGCATAGACGATATCGTGCACCAGCAGCCGCGTACCTCGAGGCGTGCGGGCAATGCCGCAGCGCAGGATGGCAGCGTGCTCGTCACGGTCGCCGGGGAAGAGATGAGCGTGTAGCGCTCTCCAGTCCTGCGAGGTCATCCGTACCGACCATGTCTGGGTCATGACTGTAGCCATTCGAGCACGCGGTGCAGCTTCGACGCAGCAGAATCGTGAGCGGGATCCCACCGGTTGCTGCTACGGGAGATCTGAGTAGCGGGCTCCTTGTGCTCTTCCTTCCCGGTCGGAGTCCACTCGGTCTGTTGGAAGCCCTCGTCCGGCAGCAACGGAGTTCCATTGCTGCGGGTGAGGCCCGGCACGCAGTAGTGGGGGTAGACCTGCGCCTCCGGGTAATTCATGGTCAGGTGAAACCCCATCCACGAGGACGGGACAGAGTAGCCCTTCCCCAGCGGTAGCGGGTCTACGCGCACGAACGCTCCGCCCTGCCCATCCTCGTGGTGAGTTATGGTCGCGTCCGGAAAGGAGGCAGTCAGCTCCTCGAAGGCCTCTTGCACCTCTGGAGTAACGGCCATCTCAGGAGTTGTCGTCGCCAGCAACCGCGCGGAACTCGTCCCCGGTCTTGACGGCAACGGTGTCGGTATCGGCGACGGGCTTGAGGTGCTTGCCCTTCTTCTCGGACAGCTGGAATGAAAGCTCGATCGGCACGCCCTGCGCGATGGCGGCCTGCTTGATCTCGAGACCGGTGACGTGCTTGTCATCCAGCGCGACAGGGCGGCGGTTTACGGTGATCTCGACGGTGCGAATCTTGGCATCTTCCGTGGGGGTGAGGGTTTTCATCGCTGCTCCTTGCTATAGTTTCGACTCAGTGCGATTGCGAGAGTCAAATGCAATTTTAGCACACGGTTGCGAGAGTCAAATTAAGGAGTGTCGATGGCCAGGGGATCTTTTGATGCGGGCGCCTTCTACGCGGCGCTAAATCAGACGCGAGAGGGGCGAGGTCTGACGTGGAAACAGGTTGCAGAGGCAGCGGGAGTTAGCGCGTCAACACTGACTCGGATGGCGCAGGGCAAGCGGCCTGACGTGGACGGGCTTGCGGCACTCATCAGCTGGAGCAACTTGAAGGCCGATGACTTCGTTTTGCGGACCGGCGAGGCGGGAGAAAAACCGGAGACGATGGCGATGATCTCCACCTACCTCAGGTCCGACAAGAACCTGTCTGCTGACGCAGCGCAGGCTCTTGAGAGCATCATCGCGGCCTCATATCGGCAGCTGCGCTCCAAATAGGCACCCAGGCGCGAGGGATTCGAAATGGGAACGGACGCCGGTTTCGTCAAGAAGCATGTCACCGATCTGGCGTATGCCACACGGGAGGAACTTGGGCTGCGGCCGTGGGATCGACTCGATCCGCTGGTACTCGCTGAGCACCTCGCGATCCCGGTGTGGCCGCTGTCCGACCTCCGCAATGCCGCCCCGACGGCCACGGACCTCTTTCTGGTCAGCGAGCAGTCTGCCTTTTCAGCAGTCACAGTGTTCGCGGGGTCTGCCCGGGTGGTGATCCACAATGACTCCCATTCGCCCGCCCGCCAGGCAAGCAACATCTGCCACGAACTCGGCCACGGACTACTCCTCCATGAAGCAGCTCCCGCGTTGGACGGATCGGGGTGCCGAGATTGGGATCAGGTCATGGAGGACCAAGCCCAGTGGATGGCTGGCGCGCTCCTCGTCCATGAGAGGGGGCTCGTAGCGGCCCTCCGAAGGGGCAAGCCTCACGATGCCATCGCCGCGCAGTTCGGAGTGAGTCAGGACATGATCTCTTGGCGGATCAACATGACGGGTGCCCTCCGGCGTGCCCGAACAGCGACTCGGTGAGGGACTACGCGGAGCGGATACACGTCGTCTAGAGACACATGAAGGGGAGGAACCCCTGCCCAAGAGCGATCTGGGACCCATCTGTAGACCGGGAGGATCGCGCTGCATGCGGCCAACGTAGCGGCGTCCTCCTCGGACGGCACCGCAGCATCCCGCCTGAACTACTGCACCTGTGAGGATCAGCCGAGCATCAACGAATGCGGATCCGTGGGTGAAACGCGAAAGGGCAGAACCGACCCCGGCTGCCAGTTCGACAGAGCGCCGTCGGCGATCAGCGTCTGGTAGCTCGTGCGGTAGGCGTCCTGGCCCTCGAGCTTGAGATCGAGCTCCACGGCATAGATCGGCGTGGTCTCGACAACAGCGCCGGTGGGCGCAAGGCTCACCACCGTGCCGGAGCCTCGAAGCATGGTCTCAAACGCGGCCATGTTCGCGAAGGGATTGGCCGTGGCGGCTCCGTGCGTGCCGTGCGGGGCGTTCGGGTCGTAGGCCGTGTACTGCTCGGCGAGGTCGGCCGAATGCTTGAGGTTCGCCGCATAGTCGGTGTTCATGGTCTGCTTCGCACCGGCCTTCATCAAACGACCGATGTCGCCGAAGATGCCCATGCTCAGCTCGTGAAGGCGATGTTCTGGGCGTCGGCCGGATCGACCTTGACGTCGTGCGTGCTTCCCACCGCGTAGTTGGCGATGAACATCGGTGCCACCATCTCGCGCTTCGACACGACGTACGGCGCGCCACCGGCGAGGGTCACTTCCACCTCGAGCTGGAACCACGGGTTGCCCGAAATGCGTTCACCGGTGTCGACAGCTGAGCGAATGACCGAGGTGCCGCTGTGGCCGATGGCGATGATCCGGTTCAGTTCATTGCCGTAGGCGGTGAGTACCTCGCGGTCGGCATACAAGTCGGCGCCGACGCTTCCGGCGTTCGCCATGGTGACGGGAGAACCGTCGGTGTAGCCGGCGTCGCGCAGATGCTGATTGGCGAGTTCCTGCGCCGCCGCAGCCTGCGCGGCCCAGTCCTGCCCGCCGGTGGCTTTGTCCTTCATGCGATCGAAGAGGCCCATGGATCCCCATTTCAGGTATCGGCGCCTGCCACCCGGCCGGGAGAATCCCGACGGAATCGGCGCAAGCCCCCAGTTTGTCAACTCGCTTGGGACAAGACAATCGGTTTGTCGATGAAATCTCTGTGTCGAGTGTTTGACCGGAGTATCGGGTCCTTTTGGCCTGGATGCTCCAGGGCCGGCGATGACGCGACCGGCGTAGACGACGGTGCGAGGTCAGTCGTCGAAGGCCGCGATGGATACTGCGTCGGGAACCTCGACGGAGGACCGTTCGGAGAACCAATTGACCAGCTCCTGCGGGCACTCCGTGTCCTTCACCGTGATATCGCGGCTACCCGGGATGCCTGACAGTTCGGCGCATCCGTAGACACTCGCATAGAAGCCATCGAGCCCGGAGGGTATGTCGACATCCATGGGGTAGAAAACGCACGCCGTGATCTCGTCGTCGACGCGGTCCAAGCAGTACAGAGTGTCTGTCGCCCCGCCTTCGGGCTGCTCCGTGAGACCCGACAGGAGTTGGCTACTGGCGACGGTTGTGTAGTCCGTCGCGACGAGGGCCGCGTCGTCGGATGCGGTCGCGACAACTTCCGCCATGGCTGCAACGGACGTCGCCACGCTGTCACTCAGTCTTTCTTCGGCTATCCCGCGGGGATCCACGGCGGCGCACCCGGTGAGCAGACCCACTGCTAGTGCCACCGCCGCGAGCAGTGTGTATCGCTTGACCTCCATGACTGTCCTTCCAACGGCGGGTGGTGCCTATCTCCTTCCGTCACCATAGGCCCGAGGCCAAGCCAGAGCGCAGAACGCGCGACTCCTCGCGGCTGCGGATGAGTGTGGGGCCGCTTCGGTTTGTCGTGCGAATCAGCGTGGCCCTCTCAGGAGAGAAGGGAGTCTCCGATGAAGCCGTCTTCGGCGCATCCGGGCGGGATCGCGAAGACGGCGGAGCCGATGGGCACGGTCCACTCGTTGAGCAGGTCGAGCTCATCGAGTCGTCGCTGCATCGGGATGAACTGGCTTTCGATGTCGGCCTGGTAGGAGACGAAGATGAGCCCTGATTCGGAGACCTCTGCTCCGAGGGGGCGTTCGTCGTAGTTGTAACCGCGGCGGAAGATGCGCTCGCCGTCGTCACCGCGTGCCCGGCGGATGTGGGCGAATTGCGGGATCACCGGGAACCCGATGGCGGTCTTCGCTTCGAAGTCCGGCTCGTCGAACTCGTCCGTCCCCGTCAGTGGCGCCCCATTCGCGATGCTCCTTCCCACGGACGCGTCGCGTCCGCTCCGGTCGAGGCGGTCCCACTTGTCCAGGTCCATCCGGATGCGTCGGATCACTACCCCGGTGCCGCCGGCGAGCCAGCCATCCTCAGCCCAGACGACCTGGTCGAACTCCTTCGTCCCCGGTTGCGGGTTGGTCGTGCCGTCGACCTGGCCGAAGAGGTTGCGCATCGTCGTCCCGGGTCGCTCGGTGCCGTATGCCCGCCGGAATCCGTGCTGGGTCCAACGGATCGTCGCGAACCCGCGCGCGTCCTTCAGGAGCATACGCATCGCGTGCGCCACTGTGAGCGGGTCATCCCCGTTCACCTGCAGCAGAAGATCGCCATCGGAGAACTCCGGCTGTAGCCGGTCGATGCCGAACGCCGGAAGGGGCGCGAGCCAGCCCGGCCCCGGAACGGCAGCCCGGGCGACGAACCCGGGGCCGAACCCGAAGGTGACCGTCAGACGCGCGGGCGACAGCGCGAGTTCGGGCTCTGAGTCGGCCAACGCCGGTGTCCCCTGGGTGAGCCGTGCCGCATCGTCGGTGAGGATCCGCATCAGACGGACGAGCGACGCCGCGTCGACGCCCTCGTTCAGATCCAGCCCGACGAAGACCCCGTGAGCCTGGGCGGCGGTGTCGACGCCAGCCTGGTGCGTTCCGAAGAAGGGGACCTTCTCATCACCGTTCATGGGTGTCGAGGGCGCTGTGCTCTCGTTCGTGTCTGGACGGTTGAGCGCGAAGTCCACACCGATCGCCGCGGCCGCGCCGATCCCGGCGACAGCCCCTCCGAGGAGGAACTGTCGCCGGGTCGACCGACCGGGACCGGTGGGCGCGCCCTCAGCGGGCGCAGGCATCAGTGATCCATGCCTTCGTGGTCGTCGCTCTCCTCGTAGTTCTCGTTGGCACCCGAGTAGTCCTTCACCGGAGCGGTGAATTCGTAGGTCGAGTCGTCTGAGAACGTCAGAGTGAAGGTGGCCTCGTCGCCCGCGACGAGCGGGTACGCGAGGCCCATCAACATGATGTGGTTCGCACCTGGCTCGAGGGCCAACTCACCCCCGGCAGGAATGACGAAGCCCCCCTCGATCTCTCGCATCACCATCTCTCCGGCCTCGTTCTCGACCGTCTCATGCAACTCGATCATCGACGACGAGTCGGATTCGACGGAGACGACCGTCACATCCTCGTCTCCGGTGTTCTCGAGCACCCCGAAGGCAGCGGACATGCCGTCAGGGGCGGACTTCACCCACGCGTCCTCGATCGTCACGACATCACCGGCAGGTTTCGATTCTTCGGATGCCGGCGCAGCCGTTGTGGCGCAGCCGGCCAGAGCGAGCAATGAGACGGCCAGCAGTGCCGCGGCGCGAGGGAGGGTCTGGGAAGTGTTCATCGTGTAATGCCTTTCAGATATGTTCTGCCGCGTCATCGCCGGACTCCGGCGGTGCGGCTGTCGCCTTCCGGCGACGGAGGAATCGATAGAGGGCGAAGCCGGCTGCAGCGATCACTGCGCCGCCTGCCCCGACGAGCAGCATCCGAACGACGCTGCTCGATTCGTCTGCGATCTGATCTGTTGCGGCGGCGTCACTGTTCGTCGCGCTGTCGCTGTTCCCGGCTGTGACCATCGGAGCAGCGTCGCCGATCGTGAACGGGATCGCCCCCGAGATGGGATGCCCGTCTTCAGAGACGACCTGCCACCGCACCTGATAGCCCGCGACCGGCATGCCGGCTTCGAGCTGCGCGGTCACCGTGCGTCCATCGACGACGATCTCTCCCGAGACCCAGTCGCGTCCTGATGCATCGACGACCATGACCACCGCCCCCGTCATCGACGCATCGAGGACGATGAGATCGCCCGTGAACGTCATCACGACCTCGTCTGGAGCGGTCTCCAACGCTTCGCCTTCTGCCGGCGTGCTGGAGGCCAATTGGTCGTGGGCGGATGCCGGTACCGCAGTCGCCAGCACGGCGATCAGGACCACCGCCAGCCCGGCACCGATTCGGCGCAATAAGGACATGAGAAAGCCTCTCGTCGGGCGCCGACAGGCGACGCCAACGGTTGTTCAGAAGCCCAGGGCAGCAGAGCGCCCGGGCGGGAACACACCGGTGTCAGACGAGAACCGGTGCGGATCAGATCGCGTGAGCCGCCGGCGGGGCGCGACCCCGAAGAGTCGCCAGTATCCGCGACTCGAGAGGGCGCGTATTGTCCAGCGCCAGGCCGAGATCGCGCACGTCGAGGAGCTCGGGCGAGCCCAGCACAGCATCCACGCGACGGCGCACCCAGAGAACGGCCTGGACGGCGAGCTCACGAAGAGCGAGCAGCATCCGCTCCCCACGATGCGCGATGGCAACAGTGGCGATCGCAGCCAGCAGGTGCCCGAACCACATCGTGCCGTCCGCGACAACGGCCTCCGTCATGCCGGCACCGGCGGGCAGAACGATGGGAGCGCCGTGCACGTGACCGACTGCGGTTCCGGAGGGCTCGATCGTGCCGAGAACGAACAGGACGTGAAACAGGAGCTGGCTGATTGCGACGGAGATGCTCAAGCGGATGACGGAGAGCTTCCGCCCCGCGAGCAGCACGCACACCATGAACGAGAAGATCCAGGGCACCACGATGCCCAACGGGCCAGGCATCTGCCCGCCACCCGTCACGTGACCCGCCAGTGCGGCGAATGTCGCCAGCGACGCCGCCGAGAAGCCGCGCAGAACGGCAGGCATCCTCGACGGGGTCATGTCACCATCTTCCCATCAGTGCTGCGGTGACCCTGACTCGCCGCCTACTCGAGGACAGGCTCGGCTCTCGCATCAGACGATGCGGTCGGCCTCATTTCGGAGAGTCTTCAGCGTGTTGGTCCGTAGCCTGCCGGTCGCGATCGATGGCGTCGGCGAGCATGCTCCCCCCGCTGCGCAGCAGTGCACGTCGCCACGGGACGACGCCTTCGATCTCGATCTGGATGGAGATCGACAGGACGGTCCGGATCAGGACGATCAGGCCGAGGACCAGCGCACTATCGATGGATGGCTTCGACGTGATCGTGCGGATGAGGTCAGCGGCGACGAGGATCTCCAGTCCGAGCAGGATCGCTGAGCCCAGGGCGTTGCGCACCACCGCGAACGCCTTCCGGCCGCTCTCGCCGCGCCGAAGCGAGCGAACGCCAAGCACCAAGGCGATCGCGAACCCGACCACGATGGCACCTGCGCCCAGCGCCTCGAAACCGATGGCCACAGCGGTGAAGACATCCTCGATTTGCATGCGGCCAGCTTAGAGGCGTGCTCCTCTGGGGGCACCGCAGTGGCTTCTGGAGGTTGGTGTCTGGCCACAACTAGTGTCTGTCTGGATGAGCAGCGGTAGTAATGCCGTCGCTTCATCCTTGCCTTGCTTCCGCATCATGTCCCGAGACGGAGCCTGCTCGTCTACGGCTGCAAGTCAACCGACCGGTCTGGCTCAACCCAGAAGACCTGAATTCCCAACCGATGAAGTGCGGGTGCAATGCGCTCAATTTCGGCGCGATGAAACTCGGACCCCGGCAGAGCAAGCGCTGCACGACCTATCCCCGCAGACACAACTCGCATGGCGCGAATCACCGCGACAGCTACGTGGGTCTTGACCTGGTTTCGGGTGAATGGTTTACCAAACCGAGCCGTTGTGCTCTTCGAGCTGCCGTCACCCTTCGCTTCGATGATGAGACGGTCAACACCGCGGCTAGCCACGATGTCATCCCCGTGCTGGTGGCTTAGGGCGAACGAATCGATGGTCCATCCCTCTGATTCCAGGTGCCCCATTACCGCCCGTACAACGTCATCTTCGTAAAGACACGAAACGCCGACTCGCGGTGTTCCTTCGCTGTGCGTTCCGTGTACGACTGTCATCACGCGATTGTAGGCTCCCCGGGAATCGGCCTCGACTCCAAGCCCGGCCAACGTCACGGACGGAAATGAGAGGTGCGGCGGCGCGGAGGCGTCCCTAGATTGGGGGTTCCGCGACGAAGGAGTGCCCCGTGCCCGAGATCCAGACCACGACCGCCGGCGATCAGCCGCGTCGCTCGTCATGTCTCGGCCAGCGCACGGAGGCCGGCTCCTCTCGAGTGAGCGCCGCTCTTCGATGTCGGCGAGTGAGCTGAGAGCCGCCCGCCATGATCGACGACGGCACGCGCACAGCCCAGCATCCATTCGACTCCCGGACCCGGTTCCACCTCGACCGCCCGGAGAGCCGCAAGTGGAGTCTGCACCCCGGACGTATCGGCGCCTGGGTGGCGGAGATGGACTTCGGCGTCGCCCCCGAGATCGCCGGGGCCATGCATCGCGCGATCGACGAGGAGAACCTCGGCTACCTTTCGCCTCCGGTGGCGGCGGAGCTCGGTGTCGTGACGTCGGACTGGATGCGCGACGAGTACGACTGGACGGTCGATCCCGAGCGTGTGCATCCCGTCTCCGATGTGATGGCGGTGCTGCGCGTGGCCGTCGAGGAGTATGCTCCGGCCGGGTCGCCGGTGATCGTGCCGACGCCGGCGTACATGCCGTTCCTCTCGTACCTGCCCGCGATCGGGCATCCGGTGATCGAGGTTCCCGGTGTCGAGGTCGACGGACGCTGGCAGCACGACCTGCAGCGCATCGATGAGGCGTTCGCCGCTGGTGCGCGCACGCTCGTGCTGTGCAACCCGCACAACCCCACCGGCACCGTTGCTTCACGGGCCGAGCTGGAAGCCATCGCCGAGATTGTCGAAAAGCATGGCGGCCGGGTGTTCGCCGACGAGATCCACGCGCCGCTGCGTTTCGATGGGCGGCCGTTCATCCCGTATGCCTCGGTGTCGGATGCGACAGCCGCGCACACCGTGACGGGAACGAGCGCGTCGAAGGCGTGGAACATCCCGGGGCTCAAGACCGCGCAGCTCATTACCTCGAACGACGCCGACCAGGAGCTGTATCGCGGGTTCGGGTTCTCGGTGCAGCACGGCGCGGCGACGCTGGGCGTGGTGGCGTCGACCGCCGCCTACCGGCTGGGCAAGCCGTGGCTCGACGGGGTTCTCGCGTACCTGGATGGATCGCGGTCGCTGCTCGGATCGCTTGTTGCCGAGCATCTGCCGGGTGCGGTGTATCGGGCGCCGGAGGCGACCTATATCGGGTGGATCGATACGAAGGCGCTGGGGATCGATGGCCCGCCGGCGGAGTTCTTCCGCGAGCGGGCGGGGGTCGTGCTCACCGAAGGGCGGCTGCTCGGGCGCGGGTATGAGGACTATGTGAGAGTCGTGTTCGCTACGCCGCGGCCGATTCTGGAAGAGGCGGTTGCGGCTATGGGGGCGGCGCTGCGGCGTCGCTGAACTGGATGCCGCTGGCTATGCATAATGCAGCAGACCCGGTGTTCGGATGAAGGGGCCGAGTTGTGGCGACAGCCTCGGTTGTTCCCTCTATGCGGCGAGCATGGAGTACCTGCGCCAGATGCTCTCGGTGCAGGTGACGCCGTAGCGTCCGCCGTCGAGCGAGTGGTCAGCGATCTTGCGCGATGTCCTCGCCCTTGATGCCCTGAACCGATGAGTTGAAGCGCGCGCACACGTACGTCAGCTTCGACCAGTCGACCTTGGCCCATGGTTCACCTCGATTGTGCGTCACCTGGACGCGGTCACGGACGGCAGGAGGCCGATAGCATGTGCGAATGAGCAACGCCGCCGAGGAACTGCACACGCTGTTTTCATCCTGGAGGCAAAGGGTTGCTGAGCAGCCCGGAGTGACAATGTCTGCCGTTCTCGCCCCCGCCGACGAGGGGATCGAGGAGATCCGTAGGGCATTCGCCCTGATCGAGATCCTGTCTGGACAACTGCGCTTCTTGGCCAGTCGGAACTACCGCGTCGCGGTGCATCAACGTCACCTGAGGGTCTGGGCGCGGGTTCCGCTGATGCTGCAGTTTGGTTGGGGTACCCAAGTGAGTCATCCCGACCATGTGCTGGCTGAGGCCGCACTTGACCAACTCGAAAGCCTCAGCTCGTTCCTCGATGACAAGGTACTTGCTTTCGATGATTCGCGGATTCCGTCGCTACGGAGCCTCATGGATCAAGCTGACGTCTTGCTCACGGGTGACACCGAGATGGATTCGGCATTGATGTCGTACCTTCGGCGACTGATCGCTGAGATCAGGTATGCGCTTGACGACGACGTCGCGGGCCGAACGTTTGATTACACGGCCGCAGTCGAGCGCCTCCGTGTTGCATTTCAGGCAGCGGCGGAGGCATCGACGTCCGAGCGAAAGCGCGGTTGGCGGGGCCTGGTCCAGCAGATCTTCGTCGGCGTCACGAGCGGCGGACTGGTCGAGGGCGGCGCTGCGCTCGCCGCGATAACGATCGGCTAGCGCCGGAGCCCCGGCGACCACTCGCGAGGGCCGGCCTTGGCTTTGGGCGGAGCAATCAACATCTACGTTCTGACGTTCTCGTTTCGTGAACAAATGCACGCCAATCGATGGCAGCATTTCAGCGCCTCCGTCTCCGTGGCGCTTTGGACGCCGTGCTTTCGAGGCGCGTGATCGCCGTCCGAACGACTCTCGCTGACTGCCTCCCACAGGGCCGTACCGGTCAGTCGCAGGCGATGCCATCTCCATCCCGGTCGAGATCATAGATGTCGCTGCCGACGATGCGAACCGGGCCCTGAACGTAATCGGGGCCGTTGCCGCTGCCACCAGCGCAGTCCACGTCGCTGGATATTGGAACACACGCGTCCGCGTAGTTTGAATCGCAGTCTCCGCCGCCCTGTTGCGCGAATGGCACGGGCGCCGCGACGGGTGCCTTGCTGCCGATGGCGGTCACTTCGTTCACTGGCGCCGTTTGCACGACCTCTTTGATGACTTCGCGGGAGATTTCGATGCCGTCGACCATCGTCACTCGATAGGTGATGACTTTGAGGCCGTTCACTCCGGCAGTGACCAGAGCGTTCGTACCCTGGTCAAGCAGAGGGTCATCGACGGTCGTCAATTCGAACGGCAGGGGCACTTCCTCGGTTGCCACCCCGAATGTCGTGGGAGTCGGCGTCGGAGTGGGCTTCGAGGTCGATGTCGGAACGCTCACGAAGGTCTGAGGATCGGATGCGGTTGGCCCGTCGGTACTGCCGGTGTTGGCGCTGGCGATGCCACCGCCCGTGACGAGCAACGCCGCAACTCCTAGCGCAGCAAGGCCTGATGCTCGAGATCGAAGCCCAAGTGCTGGCACTGGTCGTGAAAACAGTACGAACAAGGCGACGCCGATAACCGCGATGGCTGCGAGCCCGATCGCGACCGGAGACAAGCGTGCGAGGAGCCCTCCGACGACGAGCGATCCGACGATGATTCCGGCGGTGCGCCAGCCGGTTCGAGGCTTCGTAGGTACTTCTGGCGCGGCCTGCTGGAGCGGCGAAGACACGGCGACAGCTGGTGCCGGTGCCGTTGTGCTCGTCCACTGAGTGCCGTCCCACCACCGCAACTGGCCCGGATTCTGCGGATCGGGATGCCAGGCGGCAGGCGGCTGGGACATGTGGTGCACCTCTCGGGTCGAGGCGACGAATCGCAAGCGCGGCAGTACGCCTCTGCTGTGTCTATCGCTTCGAGTGTCCCCTGACAAGCGCGAGTCTTCAGAAATGGACCCAACAGCTGCGACGCGCTCAGCTCAGGAGCGTACGCAACCGTTCACGCAACCCCTGATCGCACACGTACACGTAGGTTCCGAGCATCCCGCGCGTCAGCAGCACCCCGTAGATGTTCCGGATGAAAATGAGCAGGTCTTCGTCGGAGAATGCGCCCTTGAGGTGCCCGGTATTCTCCTTACCCTTCTTGTCGCGGTAGTTCTCCCAATCAGCAACTATCAGTCCGGACGAGGGATCCACGCGCAAATCCGCGCCGACGATCACACCCGCGTAGTTCAGGTCGTACCCCTGCACGGTGTGGATTGAACCGACCTCCTCCAGCGCCCCGGGAGAGTTGATCCAGTCCTTGTCCGTGCTGTTCCAGCGCATCTGCTCACCGTCGAGCTCGATGTCGAACGCCGCGGGGTCTCGTCGAGATACCCAATCCCACGCATACCCGGCGACGAGCCGTGAAAGCCCGACCTCGGCATCCTTCTCACGGATCGCCGCTCGCATCTCGCCCAGGTCGTCGAAGAAGCGCAGGTCATACTCGCCGAGATCAGGCCGAGCGGCGTCCTCGCCCCGGAGCAAGGCGCGAACGAACTCCACGTAGTCCGCGCCGGCCTGTACTCGCATCTGCGTGGTCAGGCGATAGTGGCGATGAGCATCCTTCGCCGCCCGTAGTTCGGCGGCGAGCAGCGTCGGCGACAGGTCATGCGGACGCACACTCTGCTCACCGTCGACGAGCAACAGCTGATGCTTGGAACGCGCCTTGATCCAGTCGAGCTGGGTGTAGCGCTGATCATCCGCTCCATAGAGCGCGGTGTTGATGTCGCGGAACTTCTTGTTCTGCACACCCGACGCCTGGTTCGCGCGCTGTCCGAGCCGGTGGGTCTCATCGACGAGGACCAAGTCGAACGTCTCAGAAGACTCACCGATCTGGAACGGCGTGAGCACCATCTTCGGGTCCAGCTTCGGGGTCTTCCGGAATACCTTCCGCACCGACTCACGCAGCGATTGCTGCGGAATGACCAGAGCCATCCGCAGGTTCTTCAATAACTCGCGGTTCTCGGGCACGAAGAACTCCGAGAACATCGAGTCTGGTTCGACGTCATCGTGATCCTGGTAGTCGCGGATGTCGGCGAGCAGCTTCATGAGGAAGATCGCGATGATCGTCTTGCCCGTTCCCGGATTGCCCTGGACGACAAGCGTCGATCTCGCGTCCGGATGCTGCAGGTCCTCGAGTAGGCCCTCCACGATGTCGGTGATCGCAACTGCTTGGTCGTCGGTCAGCGCTTTGAAGGGCGAGAGCTTGAACAGATCGGAGTTCTCGATCTGTGGGATGCTGCGCGAAAAGAGCCCCTCCGCGCGGAGCGCCTCGAAGACGTCACGGAACGATTCGCGGTAGAGGTCGCGCTCGTAGTACTGCGCGTTGCTGAGCCCGTCATTCCCGTTGAGGATCTCGTACCGACCGTCCCCGTGGAACCAGCGGATGAGATGGGCCTCGAGGTCGAGGCAGACCGACTTGTTGAATTTCTGGTCAATGACGACCCGGACGGACTCGAGGCCCTCGTTCTTCTTCGAACCAGCGAGATGCTGACGCATGCGCTTCTGCGCGCTCGTAGTTTCACCGACATAGAGCCGAGGCGCCTTGGAGCGCGCAGCGCCATCGATGACGTACACGACGGGCCAGTCGCTGTGCTGCGGATTCGTCTTCGCCCATTCGTCGACGTGCCCGCGCCGGAAGGGTAGGCGGTGAATGCTGAAACCAGTCACTCCTGGTCCTCGACGAGTTCCGTGTACTTCGTCATGCGTCCCTTGGCCAGGTTGACGGGGTACTTCTTGTCGGTGGACTCAAGCTTGCGCATGACGATCTCGTCGAGATCGACCCCGATCTTGTTCGCCAGGTGGATGCAGTAAGTGACGACGTCCGCCAACTCTTCCTCGACTCGCTGCTGGTCGAAATTGGGCGACCACTGGAAGCACTCAAGGAGTTCGGATGCCTCGATCGAGATGCTCTTCGCCAGGTTCTCCGGCGAGTGAAACTGGTCCCAGTCCCGCTCGGCGACGAAGGCGCGGAGGGCGGCGAGAGTTGTGGGAGACGGCATGTGAGTGACGTTAGCAGCGACGAGTGACGTCACGATCAGGGAGAACACTCGGAGCGGAACGAAGGTCCTCAACGCCCAGCGAACGATCAGGACCCCCTTCCGAACTCGAAGTAACGACGTGGGGCCTGATGGCGGCTCGGATGGCGTGGTGAAATCAAAGAATGACCTCATCCCCGTTCAGGGTGCTTGAGGCCCACGCCATTGCGTCTGCCCCAGGCGATACCTTGAGCTCATGACCCGCGCGCGCTCGGAACAACAAGCTATCCGTGAAGACATTTTCCGCTGGCTTGACCTGCGACGGAATGCGGGCGCGTACGAGTTCAGCCGCGCCGAGCTGATCAACTACTCATTCAACGGCGAGCGCATCCCGCTGCTCGACACCGGCCGCGGCATTCGAAATCCGGCCGACTTTGATTCGACTCTCACCATCATGACGAGTTCGAAGAAGACAGAATACTCGGACGGCATCAGCCCCGAAGGACTCGTTCGCTATTCGTATCAGTCGCGTGACGGTGGCGACAACGTGAAGCTGCGAAATGCCTACAACGATGCCGATCCCCTGGTCTATTTTCTTGGGGTGCGGGCAGGCTACTTTGTCGCCTTCTATCCGGCCTACATCGTGCACGACGACCCTTCTCGACGCGAGGTGCACGTTGCGTTGGATGAGTCACTTCGGTTCTTCGATGATCCGCTGAACCTCAAAGAGACCGAACGGCGGTATGCCGAGAGACTGGTCAAAGCGCGGCTGCACCAACCGATGTTCCGTGCCCGCGTACTTCGTGCGTACGAAACGGCGTGTGCGATCTGCGAACTCAAGCATGCAGAGCTCCTCGATGCTGCACACATCATCCCCGACTCCAATCTGGAGGGGGTCGCAGAGGTGACGAACGGGCTCGCCTTGTGCAAGATTCATCATGCTTCCTACGACCAGAACCTGTTAGGTATCACTCCTGACTACGAAGTACGGATCGACCGCGATCTTCTTGAGGAGGTCGACGGACCGATGCTCCGTCACGGACTGCAAGACATGCATGGGCGGTCTCTGATGCTGCCGAAGCGCAAAGCTGAGCATCCGTCCAAGGACAGGCTGGCGCAGAAATATGCGTTGTTTGCCGCGTAGTTAGTCGCCGTGTTGTAGAAGGATTGCTTCGACCGTTGGCACGTCCGCAGGAGCCCAAGCCAAATGGCTGAGGTCTCGGAAGGGCACCCATCGGAGTTCAGCGTGCTCCGAAGCGTGTGGTTGTCCCGAGCGGATGGTCACGTAGAAGGTCGTCAACTCAATCGAGACCGTTTCATACGCGTGAGGCGTCGTCACGATCTCGACCCCGACGTCGATTTGGCAACCGAGCTCTTCAACAATCTCGCGACGTAAAGCATCACTCGCGGATTCACCGCTCTCGATCTTTCCGCCGGGGAACTCCCAGTGGCCCGCGAGATGCCGGCCGGATGCGCGTTGCGCCGCAAGAACGCTTCCATCGCGGATTATCACCGCACCGACGACAGCGATAGGTGGCCGACTAATCATGACGACGGCGCCTCCGCGGCTCGTTGAGCTGTGCAATTCACAAATGTGTTTGTGACGGTCAGGCTGCGGACTGAGATGCGATCATCGCGCACCGCGCGGTGGTCGAGTTGGTGCGCCAACGCTTCTTGCATGGTCCGATCATGACGGATACGAAGAGCCGAGGCGATAGCGGCGGTGCGGTATTCAGTCGACGCCTCCATATAGCCAGCCCCACCCCCAACCCGGTAGCCAGCAGTCTGGGGCAGCCTCCCCCCAGTTCGTAGCGTCGAACTATGAGCAGAGCACCCCCGCGTGCAGGTCGAGAAACCCGCCGATGAAGCCGGACTCATCGATTCGAACTCGCCTCACCTGCCCGTTGCACATGCACCAAAAGAAGGACTCACCCTTGTCTGGAATCACCTCAGTTCGCCGCATCGTCGCTCGCTCGACGGTCGCCGCCATCGCTGGCGCGGCCTGTTGCCTCGCCCTCACCGCCGCCAGCCTCCCCGGCGGTGTGAGCGCCGACCGTGGCGGCGTCAAATCGATCATCAACGGCTCCCAGCCCACCGAGAAGTATCCATTCATGGCGAGCATCCCCATTGAAGCTCCGCTCGCCGGCCTCAAGGACGGAAACTGCGGTGCGGCCCTGATCGACGCCGAATGGGTCGTGACCGCTGCGCACTGCCTCGACGGTGAGATCGGATCGTTCGCCGAGGGAACCGTCCGCATCGGAAGCGACAAGCGCACCTCCGGGGGAACCGTCCGAGACATCGCTCAGGTGTTCATGTCGCCGGACTACGCGCAGGGCCAGCCCAACCAGAACGACATCGCGCTGGTCAGGCTCGACCGCCCGGTCAAGAACAAGCCGATCGCGATCGCCGAGGCCGCAGGCGCTCCGGGAACCGACACGCGCATCCTCGGCTTCGGCATCACCAAGACGAACGAGGATCCCGGGAAGTGGAAGATGTCGAAGAAGCTCCGTGAGCTCGACACCGTCCGCGGCGACGTCGCCGACTGCGGGCCCGGCTACGCGGGAGATACCCGCCTGTGCACGCTGAGCCAGACCCCCGACGCGATGGCCTGCAACGGTGACTCCGGTGGCCCGCAGATTCAGCGCGGCAGCGCCGGCCGCTGGGAGCTGATCGGCGTCACCTCCGGGCCCGGCGCGCAGAGCCCTTCGTGCGAGAAGGGCCCCGGTCTGTACACCGACGTGACCGCTTTCGGCAGTTGGATCACCGAGACCATCGCCGCCAACAAGTAAGCAGAGAACGGCCGGCGAGGATGCTCTCGCCGGCCGTTCACGCCATCCCGGCGCCGGTCATGCTGGCGATGCCGTCGAGGATGCGGTCGAGACCGAACCGCCATGCGTGCCGGGCGTCATAGGCGGCGTTGTGCTCAGCGCCGGCCGCGCTGCCGATCGCGTCGGCAAGCGGGAAGCGCTGCGGCGTCACGTGTTCGGCGAGGGCGGGGCCGGCGACCTGCCACCATTCGGGATCCGGCGCCACGGCCGCCGCGAGGTCGGCCGCGGATGAGCGAGCGAACCCGATGATGAGGCTGAGGCTCGCATCGGTGTCGACCGCAGAGAGGCCCAGCGGCATGATCGCCGCGAGCTCTCGTTCGTACTTGCCGATGATGCCCGGGCCGAGCGGCGGCGTCTCGGCGCGGATCGTGCCGAGCCAGGGATGGGCGAGATGCAGATCGAGGTTGTCGTGGGCAAGGCGATCGAGCCGAACCCGCCAATCCGGGTCGCTGTAATCACCGTGGCGCATCGCCGCAGTGACCTGATCCGCCATGAGCGCGATCAGCGTGGACTTGTCGGGGACGTAGGAGTAGAGCGACATTGCCGAACTCCCCAGCGCCGTCGCCAAGCCGCGCATCGAGACGGCATCCGCCCCCTCGGCATCCGCGAGTTCGATCGCGGCCGAAACCAGGCTGTCGACCGTGAACCGGGGCTTCGGCCCTCGTCTCGGCGATGCCGTGCGCTCATGCCGCCAGAGCAGGGCGATCAAGCCGGGAATATCTTCGGTCATGTTCTCATTGTACCTAATTGCGTACAGCGTACGTAAATATATGAGAGGATGCTTCCCATGAACATCACCGAATCCGCAATCTCCCTCAATGTCGCCGACCCGGAGGCGTCCGGCGCCTTCCTGACCGAGCACTTCGGCTTCGAGATCGCCATGGCAGCCGACGGTTTCGTCTCGCTGCGGCGCGACGACGCCGGGTTCAATGTCATCTATCTGCGCACCGGGCTCGCGACCTTCAAGCCCGAGACGCACGCCGCCGCTGCGGGCGCCGGCCTGCTCGTCGTGTTCGTCGTCGACGACATCGACGCCGAGTGGGAGCGCCTGCAGCATCTCGTGCCCGTCGCGACTCCGATCGAGACGGAGCCGTGGGGCGAGCGCTACTTCCAGGTGCTCGACCCGAACGGCGTGCTGATCCAGCTCGTGCAGTGGGTCTGAGTCGGATGGCGTGAGCCAACCGGCAGAACTCGACGCGGGGTCTCGGCATCACGCCGGGGCCCCGCGTCTTCGTTTCGGTGTCTACTGGACGCCTGTCGGTGCGCCCCGGTACTGTGCGGAAGCAACGACTCTGAAGGTGGGTTCATGAGCATTGCATTCCTGATCACCACTCTCGTGGTCGTCGCCACTCCCGGCACGGGCGCCGTCTATTCGATCGCCGCGGGTCTCTCGCGCGGCACGAAGGCGGGCATCGTTGCTGCATTCGGCTGCACGCTCGGAGTGATCCCGCACATGGTCGCCGCCATCACGGGACTCGCCGCGATCCTGAACGCATCCGCCGTCGCGTTCGAGACCATCAAGTGGCTCGGCGTCGCGTACCTGCTGTTCCTCGCCTGGCAGACGCTTCGCGACAAGTCGGCCATCCAGGTCGACGAGGACGCTGCTCCGGTCTCGTTCTGGCGAGTCATCCGCACCGCTGTGCTCATCAACCTGCTGAACCCGAAGCTGACGATCTTCTTCTTCGCGTTCCTGCCCCAGTTCGTGCCGGCCGGTGCCGCGAACGGAACCTGGCAGATGGTCGGGCTCAGCCTCGTGTTCATGGCGCTCACCTTCATCGTGTTCGCGATCTACGGAGTGTTCGCCGCGACGATGCGCGCCCAGGTCATCAGCCGCCCCAAGGTGATGACGTGGCTTCGTCGCACCTTCGCTGCGACCTACGTCCTTCTCGCGGGCCGCCTTGCGATCGAGAGCCGCTGACCGCGCAGGCTCTCCTAGGCTCGAGACATGAGCGATGACGTCCGCAATGTAGAGACCGCCCTGTCCACGATCTCCGAGCACTGGCAGCCGCACCGCCTCACCAGCGTCAACGACTACGACGTCAAGGTGGTGAAACTGCAGGGAGAGTTCGTCTGGCACACCCACCCCGACACCGACGAACTGTTCATGGTGATCCGCGGCGAGCTGACGATCCAGCTGCGTGATCGCGACGTTGTGCTCGGTCCGAACGACATCTTCGTCGTTCCGAAGGGCGTCGAGCACTGCCCGAAGGCGGCCGAAGAAGTGCACGCGATCCTTTTCGAGCCGAAGGGCACCGTCAACACCGGCGATGCCGGCGGCGACATGACGGCGCAGCTCCGCGAGTTCGACGAAGACGGGTCGGAAATGCCGTGACATACAATCGCGGAAACGGCGGGCGCTAGGCCGGGATCCGGCCCGAGCGCTGAGGGAGGGGTCAGGATGATCGGCAGGATGATCGGCAAGATGTTCGGCGGGAAGTTCGACAAGTTGTTCGACTCGGTGAACAACGACAGGGACCTGATGGAGCAGCTCAGGCCTGACCTGAGTCGGGACTCACTCGGCGTCGGGCCCGACTTTCCGGGCGTCACCCCGAATCCCGTCATGAGCAGCGTTGCACGCGCGCGCAATGCCGAACTGCGCGTGGGGACGCTTGCGCTCGGCGTTCTCGTCGACTGGCGAGAGGTCAACAGCAACCCACGCCTGGTCCTGATGCTCGACGTCGAGACCGCCGACGGCCTCTCGTTCCGCGGTATCGCGGACGAAGCCTTCACGATCACCGAGCTCACCCGACTCGCCCCAGGACAGACGATGCCCGTGCGCTACCGGCCGGCCGTCATGGACCACTACGTCGCCCTTGCCCGCGACGCGGATCCGGCCGAGGTGCAGCTGCTCACCGACAGGATCGCGAGCCGCAAGCGGGCCTGACCCGGGTCTCTCGGAGCCGGCGTCAGGAGGCGATGCGGTCGCGGCGCTCCGCGCCGACGACCTGGCGCTCGCTAGTCTCTCTGTATGACGAACGCCGACGGGTGCGAGCTATGCGGGAACGCAGTTGACCTCCACGATCGTCACGTGCGGTTCGCCAAGCCCGATCCGGTTCTGGACGCTGGGGATATCCCGGCGTCTGATGTCTGGATGACTGACACCGATGCCAACGCCTCAGTCATGATGCAGGTGAACCACATCGGGGCATTCGTGCGCGCCTTGCTGCCTGTCCACCTGACCGGTGGTCACACGATCACCTATGGCGTCTGGGTCGCCATCAACCCCGACGACCTTCCACGCGTCTTCGACACGTGGTGGTCGGCGGAGTACAAGGATCTTGTTATCGAGGGCCTCTTGGCCAACACCATCGAGCCGTGGGGTCTTCTGGCCGCGCCTGTAAAACTCAGCGTGCTCGATCCAGACCAAACGCCGTACTGCGTTGACAGCGTTGACGACCGGCTGCGGTCCGTTCTCAGGGACGAGTGGGACCACGAACTCGTCCTTTCCGCGCTCCCCTGATTGCGGGCGACTACTGCGTCAGGAGGCGATGCGGTCGCGGCGCACCGCGCTGGCGGCATCCGTCCCGATCTCCGCCCACACGTCATCGAGCGAGAGGCCCAGCACTCCGGCGATCGCCGCGACCGTCGAGAACGCGGGCGTGGCCACGCGGCCCGACTCGATCTTGCGAAGCGTCTCGGGCGATAAGCAATCAGCTCTCCCTTTCGGCCGCACCCGCGCCTAGAGTGTGTGCCATGAACCGTGCCGCGACGCTCGAATGGACGCAGGTCGACCTGGCCCGGCGCAGCGAGGTGACGGCGCAGCGCGTGACTGCGATCCTCGTGGCGCTGTTGGGCATCGGCGGGTTCGCACTGACTGTCCGGATGATCTTCGACTGGTGGGAGGTCGTGCTGGTGTTGCTCGGCTGCCTGATCATCGTGGCGCTTGGCGTCGGTCTCTGGCTCAACGCAGACGTCAACGCCGTGGCGGCCGCGAAGCTCAAAGAGGGCGGAACCACGGTCTCGTTGCCCGTGGTCGCGGCGCATGAGACGACCGATGAGAGCATCCGCTACCAACTCCAACTGCGGATGCCGTCTGAAGAGTTCGTCACGCACGCCTGTGGCCACCCCGCGTGCGTCGCCGCCGCGCGCACCGCCCCGGACTCAGCGGTGCCCGTGCTGCTGAACGAGTCGACGAAGACCTGGGGAGTCATCCACGGCTCTCCCCAGCTGTGACCTCCTCTGGCCGATTCGCACCCTCCGCCGCCCCCACGATCCGCGCCGCCATCCCCGCGAAGATGAACCCGTGGAACGGCAGTACCGCGAGCCAGTAGAGGCGGCCGCCCAACCCGCGCGGAAAGAAGACCGCGCGCTGCTCATACCGAGCGCCGCCACCATCGGGCACCGCGCGCAGCTCGAGCCATGCCGATCCGGGCACCTTCATCTCGGCGCGCAACCGCAGCAGCCCGCCGCGTCGCTCTTCGGCCGTCGTTCCGGTTCCCGGAACCTCCACGGCTTCGACCCGCCAGAAGTCGATCGCATCGCCGACCCGCGCCATCGCCCGGCTGCGGCGTCCGCGCTGCAATCCGACCCCGCCGACGAGCCGGTCCATCCAGCCGCGCACCGCCCACAGCAGCGGCGATGAGTACCAGCCGTTCTCGCCGCCGATCCCGACGATCACCCGCCACAGATCCGCGACGGATGCCTCCGTCTTCACCGACCGCACATCGGTGAAGACCGTGCGCCCTGCCCAATCCGGATCGCTCGGCAGCGGATCGCTTGGAGCGCCGGAGACCTCGGAATCCTGCCAGCTCGTCTCCACGCTGTCGGCGCCCACGCGTCCGAGCGCGAGCGACACCGCCCGCCGGTACGGGGTGAGGCCCCCGGACGGTGGCGGGATCAGCTCGTCGACGGCGCGATCCTTCACGACGCACTCGTTCTGCAGCGACGCCACGAGCGGGCGGGCGATCGACCGCGGCACCGGCGTCACCAGGTTCACCCAGTGCGAGGCGAGCCCCGGCGTCAGTACGGGCAGCGCGGCGATGGCGCGCTGGGGGAGCCCGGCCTCGACGGCATAGCCGTTCATCATCTGGCCGTAGCGCAGCACGTCGGGCCCACCGATGTCGACGGCGCGATTCACCTCGGGGGCGACGCGGGCGGCGCCGAGCAGATAGCGCAGCACGTCGCGCACGGCGATCGGCTGGATGCGGTTGCGCACCCATTTCGGCGCCGGCATGTACGGCAGCACATCGGTGAGGTGCCGGATCATCTCGAACGACGCCGACCCAGACCCGATCACGACGCCGGCCTGGAGCACGAGCGTCGGCACTCCCGACTCGAGGAAGATCTCGCCCACGCGCACGCGTGACTGTAGGTGCGGCGACAGCTTCACGTCGTCGGGATGCAGGCCGCCGAGGTACACGATCCGGCCCACGCCCGCCTCGGCCGCCGCCGTCGCGATCGTATGCGCGGCGAGATCGTCGGCCTCCTCGAACCCCTTGCCGGCGCTCATCGAGTGGATCAGATAGAAGACGACGTCGACATCGGCCATGGCTGTCGCGACAGCATCCGCATCGGCCGCCTCTCCCTCGACCACCTCGCACTCGGCGCCCCACGGGAACGACGCCACGCGCGCCGCGTCTCGCGCGAGCACCCGCACGCGGTATCCGGCAGCCAGCAGGCGGGGCGTGAGCCGCCCGCCGATGTAGCCGGTCGCGCCCAGCACGAGTGCGCGCGGAGCGGATCCGTCTGGTCGGGGTGCAGCGCGAAGGGCGGGTTCGTGGCCGGTGGGCTGTGTGAGCTCGGTCATGCCCCGAGCGTACGAGGGATCTTCTCCCGCGCCAGGTCCCTTGCGGATAGGCGTGCTTGCGGGTACGGGAGCCGCAAGCCTGTGCAACTTACTGGTTGCAATAAGAGAGATGCTGTGCAACTCTGGAGTTGCAGATGGTCGACCGGCCGTCAAACACTCGCACGTAACGCTCGAAAGGACCCATCATGGTGAACATGACTGAAAACGAGGCATCCGTCGTCGATGAGAACACCTTCTCGGTGCGCCGGACGATCCGCATCGCCGCCACCCCCGACAAGGTATGGCAGGCCGTGACCGAGCCGGAGTACATCTCCCGCTGGTTCGGCCAGGCCGTGCTCGACGGTGCCGGCGTCGGTGCCACCGGCACGCTGACGTTCCCCGAGTACGGTTCGATCCCGCTGCGGATCGAGGCCCGCGAAGAGCCGAACCTCATCGCCTACCGCTGGGGCAACGACGATGCACTCGGCGGCCCGACCGCCGACCTCGAGGGCGGCTCGACCGTCTTCACCTTCACGCTCGAAGCGGTCGAGGGCGGCACGCAGCTCACCGTCGTCGAGACCGGCTTCGACCGCACCTCCGACCCGATCGCGAACCTCGAGAGCCACCGCACCGGATGGGATGAAGAGCTTGACAAGCTCGTCGCCCTGCTCGAAGGTGCCTCGTGACCACAGGCACCCTGGTTCCGATGTTCGCGGCACTCGGCGACGAGACCCGGTGGAGCATCCTGGCGGCGCTCGGCGAGGGGGATGCCTCGGCATCCGCCCTTGCCGGGCGTCTCCCGGTCACCCGCCAGGCCATCGCGAAGCACCTCGCAGTGCTGCAGGAAGTCGGTCTGGTCGAGCCCGTGCGCGTCGGCCGGGAGGTGCGGTTCCGCGTGATCGGCGCCGAACTCAGTGCGACCGCGCAGAAGCTCGACATGATCGGTCGCGACTGGGATCGCCGTCTCGCCGCGATCAAGGAGATCGCGGAAGGGCTGTAGGGGCTGCGCGCGCAGGAAATGCAGGATGCTCTGTGTCATCGTCATATATTGAGCATTTCCGCAAGATAAGTCGAAATGTGACTGGGCACTTCTTCATCTGATTTGGCTCACGACCCCGCTCGGCTGGATACTCGTCGCACACCGATGAGCACACTCGCCCCCTCCCTCGCGCCTGCAACGACCGTCGCCGTCCTCGGTGCCGGTCGCCTCGGCGGCGTACTCGCGCGGGCTCTCCGTACGGCGGGCATCGAGGTCCTCGGGCCGATCCGGCGCGAGGAGTCGATCCCCGACGTCGACATCGCCTTGCTCT
Source organism: Microbacterium sp. LTA6 (assembly GCF_045690355.1). Classification (NCBI taxonomy): domain Bacteria; kingdom Bacillati; phylum Actinomycetota; class Actinomycetes; order Micrococcales; family Microbacteriaceae; genus Microbacterium; species Microbacterium sp. LTA6. The sequence goes on along the minus strand of NZ_CP147855.1, from coordinate 1,047,849 downwards.
GTGTCCCTGACTCGGCGATCGCCGACGCCGCTCTCGCGGCGCGGCCGCACGCCCGTCTCATCGGCCATGTCTCCGGAGCGACGCCGCTCGACGGCGTGGACTTCAGCCTGCACCCGCTGCAGACCTTCACCGGCGCCGAGACGCCGGACGTGTTCCGCGGCATCGGCTGTGCTGTCGACGCGCGCACCGAGGACGTGCTCGCCACCGCCACGGCCCTTGCCGAGACGCTCGGCGCCCATCCGTTCCGCATCGAAGACACCGGACGTGCGGGCTACCACGCCTCCGCGTCTCTCGCCTCGAACCTCGTGCTCGCCGTGCTCGACGCCGCCGAGCAGGTTGCGAACGCATCCGGCATCCCGGCGAGCGACGCCAGGATGCTGCTCGCTCCGCTCGTCCGCCGGAGCATCGAGAACTGGGCCGATGCCGGTGCAGCGGGTGCGCTCACCGGCCCGATCGCCCGGGGCGACGAAGCGACCGTGGAACGTCAGCGCGCCGCCATCGCCGAGACGCAGCCCGACCTGCTCGCACTGTTCGACGAACTGTGTGACCGCACTCGCGTCATCGCCGCCAGCCGCGACGACGACGCCGTCCGCAAAGAGGAGCACCGGGCATGAGGATCATCCGCACGATCGCCGAGGTGCGCGACGCCGTCCGCGCCGCACGCGACACCGGCGCATCCGTCGGACTGGTTCCCACGATGGGGGCCTTCCATGAGGGGCACCTGTCGCTCATCCGGCGTGCGCGCGCAGCATCCGATCTCGTCGTCGTCTCGCTCTTCGTGAACCCCACCCAGTTCGGCGCCAACGAAGACCTCGGCGCCTACCCGCGCGACGAAGCAGGCGACGCCGCCCTCGCTGAGGCAGAGGGCGCCGACATCCTCTTCGCCCCGGCTGTCGAAGAGATCTACCCCGACGGCTTCGCCACCACGATCCATGTCGCAGGCCTGACCGAGGTGCTCGACGGGGCCAGCCGCGGAACGCACCACTTCGACGGTGTCGCCACGGTCGTGACGAAGCTGTTCGGCATCGTGCGGCCCGACGTCGCCTACTTCGGACAGAAGGATGCCCAGCAAGTGCTCGTCGTGCGCCGCGTCGTGCGTGACCTCGACCTCGACGTGCGCATCGAGGCGTGCCCGATCGTGCGCGAGGCCGACGGGCTCGCCATGAGCTCGCGCAACGTCTACCTCGACCCGGCCGCGCGGCAGCAGGCGGCAGCACTCAATCGGGCGCTCGATGCGGCATCCGCTCTGCACCAGCACGGCGAGCGCCAGAGCGAGCCGATTCTGGATGCCGTACGCCGCGTGCTCGCGGAAGCAGGCATCGCCCCCGAGTACATCGAGCTGCGCGACGCCGACGATCTGCACGAGATCACCCGTGTCGAGAACGATGCCCTGCTCGCCGTCGCCGCGCGCGTCGGCGCCGCACGACTGATCGACAACCACATCCTGAGAGGGGACGCCTGATGCGTCGCGTCATGCTGAAGTCGAAGATCCACCGCGCCACGATCACCGGCAGCGACCTGAACTACGTCGGCTCGATCACGATCGACCCCGACCTGCTCGAGGCCGCCGACATCCTCGAGCACGAGCAGGTCCATGTGCTCGACGTCGACAACGGTGCCCGCTTCGAGACGTACACGATCGCCGGCGCGCGCGGCTCGGGCGTGATGCAGGTCAACGGTGCCGCGGCCCGGCTCGTGCACTCCGGCGACACGATCATCGTCGTCTCCTACGGCGACTACTCGCCGGAAGATCTCGAGACCTATGAGCCCGTCGTCGTGCACGTGGACCGCGGCAACGCGATCATCCAGGTCGACGCCGCGGTCGATCAGCTCCTGACGGCCGGCCGGGCATGAGCGCCCACGCCGCTCCCAAGAAGCGCATCACCCTCGGCGACCTCGCGGCGAAGAAGGCCGCGGGCGAGCCGATCGTGATGGTCACTGCCTACGACTACCCGGGTGCGCAGATCGTCGATGCCGCCGGCGTCGACGTCGTGCTCGTCGGCGACTCGGCCGCGATGACCGTTCTCGGATACGACAGCACCGTGCCGGTCACGGTCGACGAGATGATCATGCTGACCGCCGCGGTGCGGCGCGGCTTGCAGGCGCCGTTGCTCATCGCGGATCTGCCCTTCGGCTCGTACGAGGCCTCTGATGCCATCGCCGTCGCGACGGCCCAGCGCTTCGTCAAGGAGACCGGCTGCGACCTGGTCAAGATCGAGCGCGGCGGCACCTCGGTCGATCGGGCCAGGGCGATCGTCGCGGCCGGCATCCCGGTGGTGGGGCACGTCGGCCTGACGCCGCAGACCGCCACCTCGCTCGGCGGCTATCGCGCACAGGGCCGCACGGCCGAGGAGGCGCTTCGCCTGCGTGACAGCGCCGTCGCGCTGCAGGAAGCCGGATGCTCCGCGATCGTCCTCGAGGCGATTCCGAGTGACGTGACCGCGGCGATCATGCCGCTCATGGAGATCCCGGTGATCGGGATCGGCGCCGGTACCGCCACCGACGGCCAGGTGCTCGTGTTCCACGACCTGCTCGGCATCTACGACGGCGGAGCGGCTCGCTTTGTGAAGCGATACGCCGACCTGCGCACCGCCGCGATCGCCGGCGTCGAGCAGTACACCGCCGAGGTGCGCGAACGCGTGTACCCGGCGCCGGAGCACGGGTACGGAATGCCGGCGGCCGAGGCTGAACGGATGCAGGAGCTGCTGGCGGGGCGGTAGCCGGCAGCATCCGCCGCCAGCCGAGCCGTGCGCCTGGCTCGGCCTTGTGCGCTTGGCTCGGCCGTATTTCTGGATTCTGGCCGAGGCAGGCGTACTTCTCCGAGGCAGGCGCACGCGGCCGTGTGACCTCCCCTCCCGATCGACCGCGGAGATTCAAAGCCCACCCCCAGGCTGAGCGATATATCGTTGAGTATCGTTCGAACCACTCACGGGAGGTCACCATGAACAACTCATTCCCCTCGAACCCCTTCGGCGGGTCGGGATTCGGCGGCGCCGGCGGTCCGGCATCCGCTCTCTTCGAAGCCATGGACCAGCTGCGGAAGACATTCGATCAGCGGCCAGGCGGCGGCTCCCGCATGGCGCGCGGCGACGTGCGCACGGCCGTGCTCACGCTCCTCGCCGAGAAGCCGATGCACGGCTACCAGATCATCAACGAGATCGCCGAGCGCAGCGGTGGATCGTGGAAGCCCAGCGCCGGCTCGGTCTATCCGACGCTGCAGCTGCTCGCCGACGAGGGCCTCATCGAGGCCGAGGAGCAGAACGGCCGCAAGACCTACTCGCTCACCGAAGCCGGACGTGCGGTCGCGGACGAGTCGGCCGACACCCCGGCACCTTGGGTGTCGTCGGCGGAGAAGGACGGCGGGCGCGACAGCGCTCGCTTCAGCGCGCTGCCCAAGGCCGGCGTCGATCTCGCCGCTGCCGCCGCGCAGATTGGCCGAAGCGGAAGCCCGGAGCAGGTGCAGCAGGCCATCGAGGTGCTCGACGAGGCTCGCCGTAGGCTGTACTCGATCCTCGCTCAGGACTGATCGGGGTGGCGGAGTCAGGTTCCCGCATTGAGGACCGGCGAGCAGGGGGTGGGTCGATGACGGATGCCGCAGGCATGCCAGAGCCTTCCCAGTCGCTGAGCGAGCAGGTCCCCGGCGGCCGGGATGACACCCGGCTTCCGGCAGGGGAGGCGCGTCCGGCCCCGGCGGCCGCCGATCCGCCTCGTTCGATTCCCGGTATGCCGGCGCCTCGCCGCTCTGCCGCCGGCTCGCTGCCACCGGCATCCGCCCACCGCGCCCGCTACCGCCGCATCCTCTCATTCGCGGCCCGCGAGTTCATCAAGATCTGGTGGTTCGAGCTCGTGCTGCCGCGCTTCGGCCTGAGCTCGGTGTCGGAGCGCACCCGCCCGGCGCGGATGCAGCGCTTTGCGCGGCGCTTCCACACGCTCGCCGTGAGTCTCGGCGGCCTGATGATCAAGGTCGGGCAGTTCATGTCCTCCCGGCTCGATGTGCTCCCGCCGGAGATCACCGCCGAGCTCGAGGGTCTGCAGGACGAGGTGCCCGCGGTGCCGTTTGCGGCCATCAAGCAGCTCGCCGAGGCCGAGCTGGGCGTGCCATTGGAGCGCGCCTACGCCTGGTTCGATGAGGTGCCGGTCGCTGCGGCATCCCTCGGCCAGGTGCACCGCGCCCGGCTCTCCGCCCTCGACGCCGCCGACACCGGGCTCGGGAACGTCGTCGTGAAGGTGCAGCGCCCCGGCATCGACGAGATCGTTGCGGTCGACCTCGCGGCGCTCCGCCGGGTGGCCGGCTGGCTGCGACGGGTGCGCATCGTCGCCGACCGGGTCGACGCCCCCGCCCTCGTCGAGGAGTTCGCGCAGACGAGCCGCGAAGAGATCGACTACCTGCACGAGGCGGCCAACGCCGAGCGGTTCGCTGCGAACTTCGCCGACGATCCGCGCGTCGACACTCCCCAGCTCGTCTGGGAGCGGATCACCCGCCGCGTGCTCACGCTGTCGGATGTCACCGCGATCAAGATCAACGACAAGACGGCACTGCGGGCGGCCGGCATCGACCCGTCCGAGGTGGCCGACGTGTTCGCCGAGGTCATGTTCGATCAGGTGTTCACACACAGCTTCGTGCACGCCGATCCGCACCCGGGGAACATCTTCGTGACACCGGTTCCCGAGGCCGCCCCGGGCGCCCAGAACTTCCGACTGACGTTCATCGATTTCGGCATGATGGCCGAGGTCGCACCGAACCTGCGCGACGGCCTGCGCACGCTCCTCATCGCGGTGGCGGGCCGCGACAGCAAGGGGCTCGTCGTGGCCGCTCGCGAGATCGGCGTGCTGCTGCCGTCGGCCGACACCGTCGAACTCGAGCGCGCCCTCACCGCCCTGTTCGCCCGCTTCGGCGGCATGGGATTCGCCGAGCTGAGCAAGGTGGATCCGCGCGAGTTCAGCGACTTCGCCGACGAGTTCGGCGACATGGTGCGCTCGCTCCCGCTGCAGCTTCCGGAGAACATGCTGCTGCTCATCCGTGCGGTGTCGCTGACATCGGGCATGTGCAGCGGCCTCAATCCGGCGTTCAACGTCTGGGATGCGGCCGAGCCGTACGCCGGGCGACTGCTGCGCGACGAGAGCGGCAACCTGGCCATGACGCTCGCGCAACAAGCGATGGAGACCGTCGCCGTCACGATGCGCCTCCCGAAGCGGATCGACGATGTCATCACGCGCATCGACGACGGCACGGTCACGTTCGACACGTCGCGGCTCGAACGACGGCTGGATTCGCTCGTGCGCATCGGACGCCGTGCTGTTGCGGCCGTACTCTTCGCCGGGATGCTGGTCGGTGGCGGCGTTCTGCTCACACCCAATCCTGTCCTCGGTACGGTGCTCATCGCGGCATCCGCCGTGCCGCTGCTGTACGCGATGTTCGCCAGCATCGGGCGGCGCTGAGGGGCGGATGCTCGCGTCGACAGTCATCCGCTTCCCACGGGAGCGATCCGCTCGCGTAGTCTGACCGGACGGTTGACGGATGAGAGGCCCCCATGGAACTCCGAGATCTTCTCGACGCGCTGAACGCGGGCGAGTCCATCCTGGGCGATTCGCCTCTGCATGCGGTGATGCTCCAGTCGAGTCAGAATGCGATGCGCATCACGGGTGAGCTGAACAGCGGCTACCACGAGCCCGCTCGCGTGCGCGAACTGCTTTCCGAGCTGACGGGGCGCCCGGTCGACGAGACAGTCACCGTGTTCCCGCCGTTCACGGCCGACTTCGGCAAGAACATCGCCTTCGGCAGGCGCATCTTCATCAATGCGGGCTGCACCTTCCAGGATCAGGGCGGCGTGACGATCGGTGATGACTCCCTGATCGGCCACAACGTCGTGATCGCCACGCTCAACCACGACCTCGCGCCGAACAGACGTGGCGACATGCATCCGCGTCCGGTGGTGATCGGTCGCAATGTCTGGGTCGGCTCCAATGCCACGATTCTCCCGGGTGTGACGATCGGCGATGACGCGGTCATCGGAGCGGCATCCGTCGTGACCAAGGACGTTCCCGCCGGGTCGATCGCCGTCGGGTCGCCGGCCCGGGTGGTGCGCTCGGTTACAGAGTGACGCGAATCGGGCGGATGCTCGCGGCGTGAGATGACGATCGGTCGCCTGCGCGCCACATTCCGTTCATTCACGCCCGGTATCTCTATCCCTCGGCCCGAACGTCCGCGGCCCTGCTCATCGGAGATCGCCGTGATTCCACAGTCCCACCCGCCCCGCTCACGAACGATCGCCCCCGCGGCCGTCGCACTCGGTGTCGTCGCCGCGCTCGCCCTCGCCGTTCCCGCGCACGCCGAGGAGCAGCCCTCCGACGACGGCTTCTACAGCAGCAAGCAGCCCTACATCGCCCCGACGCAGGCCGACATCGACGCCTATCAGGCCGCTCCCGCCGGGTACGCGCCGATCGCCACGGAATCCGTCGCCCGGCACGGATCGCGCGGACTCTCCGGCTACAAGTACGACGCCCTCCTGCACCTCGTCGCTGCGACCGCGCAGGCGGAGAACGGGTTCCTCACGCCCGAGATCGGCGCGCAGTTCGTCGCCAACCTCGACGCCATCACCGCCGCGAACGTCGAGAACGGCTACGGCATGCTGACCGGTCAGGGGGAGACGCAGCACCAGGGCATCGGCGCGCGCGCCTTCGAGCGCAACACGGGTCTCTTCGCGGATGCCGCGGCCGGCGGTGATCGCATCATCGCCGAGACCTCGGGCGAAGCGCGGGCGACCGAGTCGGGCGAGAACTTCCTGCTCGGCTTCGGCGACGCGGTGACGGATGCCGGAGCATCCGCCCCTGACCTCGCCGTGCCGCTGGAACCGCGCCCCGACCTGCTCTACTTCCACAAGGTCGAGAACCCCGACGGCACGGACAAGGCGGAGGGCAGCCCCGAGCGCGAGCGCGCGGAGGCGTACGAGGCGTACATCGAAGCCCAGACCGATGACGGCGGCACCATCGCCGCTGCGACGGACTACATCGAAGACCTGCCGCGCTCGGTGGAGGTCGCCGAAGACCTGCTGTCCGGAATCTTCACGCCCGAGTTCATCGCCGCGATCGGCACGGATGACGCGCACATCTGGTTCAACACCGTGGACGGCACCGAACACGGTGACATCGCCTGCGCGCCCGGCGCGGACCCGGCGGCCGACCCCGACGCCTGCGGCGACCCGGAGAAGTCGATCGAGAGCACCGTCGACGCGGCGATGACGCTGTACAACCTGTACATCATCGCCGTCGACATGGCCGAGGAGAACGTCGAGCCCCACACTTTCGACTTCAACGCCTACTTCGAGGGCCACGAGGCGGATGCAGAATGGTTCGCCTATCTCCTCGACTCCGAGGACTTCTACGCGAAGGGTCCGAGCCTCGCCGGCCACACCGAGACCTTCGCCATCGCCCAGCCGCTGCTCGACGACTTCTTCGCGACGATCGACGCGCGCGTCGCAGGTGGCGACGTGGCCGCGACCTTCCGCTTCGCACATGCCGAGACGATCGTTCCCTTCGCTGCCCTGCTGGGGCTGCCCGGCTCGACCGTCGCCGCGCCCGACAATGCCGCACCGGCTTCCGCCGCCGACATCTACGACTACGCGACGAACCCGTGGCGCGGTGCCGAGGTGACGCCGATGGGAGCGAACGTGCAGTGGGATGTCGTGGCCCGCGAGGGTATCGATCCGGCGACGGGGACCGCCTTCGCCCCGCTCGTGCGGATGCTCTACAACGAGCGCGAGATCGCTTTCGCCGAGGGCTGCCGTCCGGTCGCCGACCGCTCGCACTGGGTCAAGCTCACCGAGCTCAAGCGCTGCCTCACGGGGGCGGCGATGGCCGAGAGTCCGCTGATCGGGGACACGACTCCGATCGATGACACCGTGCCGGGGTCGGAGCTCGCCGCGACGGGTGTCGAAATGGATGCGTTCACCGGGGGGATCGGTGTGCTTCTGCTCACCGCCGGTGCCGCTGCGCTGGTGGTCGCTCGCCGGAAGGTGGCTCGGGCGTAGCCGGGATCATCAGAGACACACGCTGGGCCGGTCGAGAACGACCGGCCCAGCGTGTTCTGCGGTGAGCCGTTGGCTCAGTCCAGGCCGCTCATGAGCCGATCGCGTGAGCGTTCGATGTGTGTCCGCATCGACGTGGACGCTTTCTTGGTGTCGCCAGCAATGATGGCCGCGACCACGGCGGAATGCTCCGCGACAGTGTCGGCGACGTACGACCCGGTGTAGGCGAGACGGAACGTGTGCAGGTGGCAGTGCGTGCGCGCATACGCCTGCCGGACAGTCTCGTTGTGTGCCGCGCGGAACACGAGATCGTGCAGGCGGACGTCGTGCTGGGACAGCAGGCGGTACGCGTCATCCTCATCGATGGCGATGCGCCCCGCCTCGACTTCCTGCTCGAGGCCTTCGGCCTCGGCCGCGGAGCGTCGTGCGGCGGCGCTGGCTGCGGTCTCGGGCTCGAGCAGCAGACGCAACTCGAAGAGCTCGCCGAGTTGCCGTCTGTCCAAGAGATCCGTTGTCCGATATCCGCGCAGCGGGAGCTTCTCCACGAGTCCGTCCGACTCGAGTCGGGCGAGGGCTTCGCGCACGGGCGTGGGGGAGACGTCGAATCGTCGAGCGAGCTCTCCGGCGTTGATGCGCGCATCCGGCGGGACCGTGCCGTCGAGGATCGATTGCTGCAGTGCGAAATACACCTCGTCGCCCAGCATGGTCCGGGCTCCCACGCTGAAGGCGGGTAACTGATCCAGCGCAGACATCCGACCTCCTGCTTGACAAAGTGGCGACTCTCCCCGCATCCTATCCTTTGAAAGATCAAATACGATCTTTTACATTTAATTCTTCCCTGGAGGCTCAAAGATGCGCACCACACAGCACCTGCGGCTCGGCGCCGCCGTCGCGGCGGCCGCGGCACTCACTCTCGCTCTCGCGGCCTGCACCCCGCAGAATTCCGACTCGTCCGCTGGCGGCGGAGACGGCGCGAGCGACATGGCAGACGTTCGCGTCGCCCTGGTCCCGGGTGGCGCGCACCCGTACTTCCAGCCATGGATCGCGGCCGGCGAGAAGGCCGCAGAGGACTTCGGCCTGGGCGAGGTCACCTTCAACGAGACGGCGGAGTGGGACCAGACCAAGCAGAACGACGTCATCAACTCGCTCGTCGCCAACGGCTACAACGCGTTCGGGATCTTCGGTGTCTCCCCGACTGACATCAACTCCACCTTCAAGAAGCTGGCAGATGCAGGCATCGCGGTCGGGTCGATCGCCTCGTGTCCGGCCGGCGACGAGAACCTTGCTGCATTCTGTCTGTCGACGGACACCGAGGAAGCCGCCTACCAGGCGACGGTCGCCGCCATCGAGGCGATCGGCGGCTCGGGTGCGATCGTGCACATGACCGGAAACAACGTCGATTCCAACACTCAGCGGCGCATCGCCGGTGTCGAACGCGCCATCGAAGAGACCGACGGCGCGGTGACGCTCCTGCAGAACATCACCGACGTCGACACCGACCTCGCGACGGCGCAGAAGGCGGCATCCGACCTCCTCGCCGCCAGCGGCTCCAAGATCAACGCGATCGTCACGACCGCGTACAACCCTGCTGTCGCGAGCGCCGAGGCGATCTCGGAATCCGGCCTCGACATCCAGCTCGTCGCGATCGACGATGACGCCACGATTCTCGACGGCATCCGCGACGGCTCGATCTACGGAACAGTCGCGCAGAACCCCACCGGACAGGCATATGTCGGCAGTTGGGTCCTCGCCCAGCTCGCGAGCGGAGCCTGTGAGATGGCAGACCCCGGCGTCGTGGTGGACTCCGGATCGTTCGTCGTCACGAAGGACAACGTGGAGACCTACGGTGACGAGCAGAAGGCGTTCGCCGACAAGGTGCAGAAGAAGTTCGAAGACGAACTGCTCACCTGCAAGTGATCTGCTGACACAGACCTGGAGATACCGATGGCCAGCACAATCACCGATGCCCGCGCGTTCCTCGTCGACGTCGCCGTCGAGACCGAACGCACGGATGCGGTGCAGAGCTTCGTCTCCCAGGAGACGATCTTCGTCGAACTCGCGACGAGCGACGGCCTGCACGGCCTCGGGTACTCCTACACGATCGGCACAGGAGGTCGCGCAGTGCTCTCGATGCTGCGCGACCACCTGCTGCCGATCCTTGTCGGCCAGGAGGCTGACCGCATCGAGGCCGTCTGGTATCGCTTGTTCGCCTCCACTCGCGCGACGACGACCGGAGCGATCACGTCGCTGGCGCTCGCGGCCGTCGACACGGCGCTGTGGGACATCGCCGCACGCCGCGCATCGTTGCCGCTGTGGCGCCTGGCAGGGGGGTTCCGTCAGGACATCCCGCTCTACGACACCGAGGGCGGATGGCTGCACCTCGGCGTCGACGAGCTCGTGGAGGGGGCGCTCGCCTCGCAGCGCGCCGGGCTCAAGGGTGTCAAGGTGAAGATCGGCAAGCCGAACGGCCAGGAGGATCGCGAGCGCCTCATCGCCGTGCGGGAGGCCGTCGGATCGCATTTCGACATCATGGTCGACGCCAACCAGTCGATGACGAGCGCCGAGGCGATCCGTCGCGCCCGCCTCTTCGATGGTCTCGACCTCGGGTGGATCGAAGAGCCGCTGCCGGCCGATGACATCGAGGGTCATGCACGGCTCGCGGCCGCGACGTCCACGCCGATCGCGGTCGGCGAGTCCATGTACTCGATCGCGCAGTTCCGTGAGTACCTCGATCGAGGAGCCGCCGGCATCGTCCAGGTCGACGTGGCGCGCATTGGTGGCATCACGCCCTGGCTCAAGGTGGCGCACCTCGCCGAGGCGTTCAACGTGCACGTCTGCCCGCACTTCCTCATGGAGCTGCACGTGAGCCTGGTGGCCGCGATCCCGAACGGCCGCTACGTCGAACACATCCCGCAGCTGCGTGCGATCACCAGGACCGGCATGACCATCGAAGACGGTCGTGCGCTGGCACCGGAGGTCGTCGGCCTCGGCATCGACTGGGACCGTAACGCGATGGATGACAGGACTGTGCTCTGATGTCGCGTCTCCGCGCCGCCGTCCGCGCCGAGTTGCGCTCGCCGCGTGCGCTGCTGCTGGTGCTCATCGTGGTGCTCTTCGTCGCCTTCGCCTCGCTGAAGCCCGCCTTCCTCAACGGCCCGTTCGTCATCGCGCCTCTTCTCACATCGATCGCGATCTTCACCGTGGTGGGGCTCTCACAGATGGTCGTGCTCTCCGTCGGACACATGAACCTGGCTGTGGGCCAGCTGGCGGGGGTCGGAGCGCTGGTCGCCGGTGCATGCCTCGAGAACCTGGGGATGCCGCTGCTCGCAGGCCTGGCCGTCGGGGCGCTGGCGAGCACTGTGCTCGGAGGTCTCGCCGGATGGATCATCGCCAAGACCGGTGTGAACTCCTTCATCGTGACGCTCGCGATGAGCTTCACACTGCTCGGGCTGATCCCCACCCTGTATGAGCGTTGGAGCACTGGACAGGCCTTCACCACGCTCCCCGACGCCTTCCAGGCGGTCGGTCGCGGGACGTTCGCCGACGTCTGCCTTCTCGGATACTGCGGATCCGAGGCCATTCCGCTCATGATCCTTCCTGCGCTGGTCTGCATGGCCGCGATCTGGTACTTCTACACCTGCACCCAGGGCGGTCGCGAGGTGCTGATGACCGGGAGCAGCCTGCGGGCGGCGGAGCTCTCCGGCGTGCCGACCGCGCGTCGGATGATCCTGGTCCATGCGCTCTCCGGCCTGCTGGCCGCGATCGCCGGCATCCTGCTCGCAGCCAGCACCGGCTCGTTCACCCCGGCGATCGGCGGGGAGTTCATGCTCTCCTCGTTCCTGGGACCGATCCTCGGCGGCACGTTGCTCGCCGGCGGCCTGGTCTCGATCGTCGGAACAGCGCTCGGCATCACGCTCACCTCCGTCATCCGCAAGGGCCTCGAGCTCTACGGCGTCGGTCTTGAGACCCTCAACGTGCTTCTGGGCTGCATCCTGCTGGCCGCGCTCGCGACGGACCGACTGCGCCTGATCTTCGCCCGGCGTCGTCCATCCACGAAGAACGAATCGGTCGCGACGCTGGCCGTCGAACTGGACGAGGCGGAGGCCATCCGATGAAACGCGTCATCAGTGCGAACAACCTGCTGCTGGTCGGCATCGTCGTTGCGGGAGCCGCGATCCTCGGGATCGCGACCTCGGGGCAGTTCTTCGGCCCGGTGTCGATGACGAGCTTCTTCCGCTTCGTCAGCGTTCCGATCCTGATCGGACTGGCGCAGATGATCACGCTCTGCGTGGGTCAGCTCAATCTCGCCGTCGGCGCCATCGGCGGAGTGTCCGCGTGCGTGACCGGGGTCATCGTCACCTCGTGGGGCGTGCCCCCGTGGGTAGGCGCCCTCGTCGCGGTGCTCGCTGGTGCGCTCCTCGGGTTGGCGAACGGCCTGATCGTGGTCGGAACCCGCATCAACGGCTTCATCGTCACTCTCGCCATGTCGCAGATCCTGATCGGATTGCAGTACGCCCTCGTGGGCACCCGCACCATCGGACGTGACGCCTGGCCGGAGCTCGCCGCGTTCGGTCGCTCCGACATCCTGGGCATTCCGACGATCTTCCTCCTCACCCTTCTCGTCGCGGTCATCGTGGCCCTGTACTTCGCGCAGACCGTGTCGGGGCGCACTCTGCTCGCGAGCGGCGGCAATGCGTCCGCCGCGCAGCTTGCGGGGATATCGGCCGACCGCGCTGTCGTCGTCGCCCACACCCTGTCCGGCCTTCTGTGCGGAGTCGCTGCGCTGGTCAGCATCTCGTTCCTGCCCGGTGTCAACACCACCGTCGGTGGCGACTGGCTGCTGCCGAGCTTCGCGGCCCCCATCATCGGCGGGGTCGCGCTGGCGGGCGGCACGGTCGCCGTGCTCGGCACCGTGCTGGCGGCGATGGTCGTCCGGCTCGTGGATGCCGCGAGCCCGATCTTCCGCTTCGATGCCGAGGTCGTCAACTTCGTCGTCGGAGCAGTCGTCCTCGGCACGGTCGCGCTCGGCAAGCTGCGCGAGGTGCAGGCGTCACGGCACGCCAGCCGGATCAGATCGTTGCGCGCTGAGGCGGCGCTGGCGGAAACCCCTTTCGCGGAGGTGAAGCGATGAGCATCGCACTGGAGATCAAGAACCTGCGTAAGACGTTCCCCGGCGTCACGGCGCTCGCCGATGCGAATCTCGTCGTCGAGGCCGGTTCGGTGCACGCGTTGATGGGGGAGAACGGCGCCGGGAAGTCCACGCTCATCAAGATCGTCACGGGCGTGCAGGGCGCCGACTCCGGGGAGCTTCTCCTCGGCGGGGAGCCGGTGTCGTTCGCGAACCCGCTGGAAGCCCTGTCCGCCGGCATCGGCGTGGTGCACCAGGAGCGCAACGTCGTGCGGGAATTCACCGTCGGAGAGAACATCGCACTCTCCGCGATGCCGCGTCGAGGCGGAATCGTCGACTGGCGCCGGGTCTGGCGAGAAGCGAAGCGCTGCCTGGACATGCTCGACCTCGAGATCGATCCGCGCACGCCGATGCGAGAGCTGTCCGCCGCGCAGATCCAACTCGTCGAGATCGCCCGGGGGCTCTATCGCAGCGCGAAGGTGCTTCTGCTCGACGAACCGACGGCGTCGCTCAGCAATGACGAGGCGGAACGCCTCTACCGCGTCGTCGGACAGCTCAGTTCCGAGGGCACCGCGATCGTGCTCGTGAGCCACAAACTCGACGAGGTGTTCGCGCATTGCGACGCGATCACCGTGCTCCGCGATGGAAGCACGGTGATGCCGTCGCAGCCGATCGCCACGACATCCCACGACGATGTCGTGGCGAAGATGGTCGGTCGCACGCTCGCGAACCTTGAGGTCGACGCGCGCCCGGTGGACCGCACTGCGACCCCCGCGCTCGAACTCCGCGAGGTGAGCACGGCCGCCGGGCATCGGAAGATCTCGCTCGCCGTGCATCCCGGAGAGGTGCTCGGCATGTACGGACTCGTCGGCGCCGGACGCACCGAACTCGCCCGCGCCATCCTCGGTCTCGACCGGGTCACTGGCGGTGAGGTGCGCGTGGACGGCAAGACGGTGCGGATCCGCTCGGTGCGCGATGCGCTCAGGCGCTTCCGCATCGGGTACGTCACCGAGAACCGCAAGGAGGAGGGCGTTTTCCTCCTGCAGTCCATCACCCGCAACATCGCGGTCACGATCTGGTCCGATCTCTCGAAGGTTCTCGGATTCGTGTCCGGACGCCGTGAGCGCGAGGCCGTGAGCGACTATGTGGATGCTCTCGACATCAAGATCTCGTCACAGGATCAGCTCGCCGGTCAGCTGTCCGGGGGCAATCAGCAGAAGGTGTCGCTCGCGAAGTGGCTCGCCGCCCGCACACGCGTCCTCATCGTCGACGAGCCGACGGTCGGCATCGACGTGCGCACGAAACGGGCGTTCTACGAGCTGTTGTGGCGTCTCGCGGACGACGGGATGGCCATCCTGCTGATCTCGAGCGACCTCGCCGAGATGGTCACGCTCGCCGACCGGATCGTCGTCATGGATCAGTTCATCGTCCGCGGCGCCGTGGAGAACACGCACGACTACTCAACGATGAGTGCCGAGGTCATGGCGCACATCCACGGTTCTGCCGTCGCCCGATGAACGCGATGCGGAACCACCGAATGCGTGAACTCGGCGCGCTCGGCATGGGATGCGCCCAGATCGGAAACCTGTGGCACGCGGTCTCTGACGAGGAGGCCGAGGAGACGATCCGCGCCGCGTGGGATGCCGGCATCCGGTACTTCGACACCGCCCCGCACTATGGGCTGGGACTCTCGGAACGCCGCCTCGGTCGCGCGCTCGCCGCCTATCCTCGCGACGAGTACACCGTGTCGACGAAGGTCGGGCGTGTGCTCGTCCCGAGCCCGGAGACCGCGCACGAGCGGGATGCCGCGAACTTCTTCGATGTGCCCGCCGACCAACGACGGGTGTACGACCTGAGTCGTGACGGCGTACTGCGCTCGCTCGAGGCGAGTCTGGAACGGCTCGGAATGGATCGCATCGACGTCGTCTTCATGCATGATCCGGATGAGCACTGGGAGAGTGCGTCGACGACCGGGGCACGGACATTGGCCGGGCTTCGGGATGAAGGAGTGATCGGCGGCTTCGGAGCCGGGATGAATCAGGCGGAGATGCTCGCGGACTTCATCGACCAGACCGACGTCGACATCGTCATGTGCGCAGGACGATTCACGCTCCTCGAGCAGCAGAGCGCGAACAGGATGCTCGCGCTCGCGCACGAGCGCGGAGTGGCCGTCGTCGCCGCTGCCGTCTACAACTCGGGACTCCTCAGCCGCGAGAGCGTGCCAGACGATGCGAGCTACGACTACGCCGAAGCTTCGCCGGAAATTCTGCGCAGGGCTCGCGACCTCGATCGCATCTGCCGCGAACATGGTGTCCCCCTTCCGGCCGCGGCGCTGCAGTTCGCGTTGCGCTGGCCGCAGGTCGTTTCCGTGGTCGTCGGAATGCGCGGCGCTCAGCAGGCGGAGGAAGCGGCTTCACGGATGGCCGCGTCGCTCCCGGAAGAGTTGTGGATCGCGCTGGAGAATGCGGGTCACGTCACACTGTCACCACCGCCTGCTTCCTAGGAGGAGAGAATGCGGATCGCCCTGCACTCCGTCATCGTGGATGGATCCATCGACCAGTACCGCGCGCGTCATGCCCGGATCCCCGACGATCTGCGCGTTCTGTTCGCCGAGGCCGGTATCCACGATTGGACCATCTGGCGATCAGGCAGGAACCTCTTCCACGTGGTCGACTGCGCGGATTTCGATCGGGCGATGAGCGTCGTCGAGTCCGCACCGGCGAACGCCGCCTGGCAGAAGGACATCGGGCGCTTCGTCGAGGGCTTTTACGGGCCGGATGGAGAGGTCGGTTTTCTCCCGATCGAGCGGGTGTGGTCGCTGGAGGAGCAGAACCTGACGGCGCCCTGAAACGAACGCTGGGCCCGGTCGAGAACGACCGGGCCCAGCGGTTTCTGCGGTGAGTCGTGTCAGCCGCCGTAGAGGCTGACGACGCCGGTGCGGTCGGCGCTCGTCATCGACAGGTCGTCGGACGTGCCGTTGCACTGCGGGTAGTGCATGATCGACGACGAGTCGTACGGCGTCAGCGGACGCCAGTTGGTGTCCTCGAAGCACGTGCCCGATTCGGGGCGGGTGTGCTCGTGGCGGAAGCCGAGAACGTGGCCGAGCTCGTGGCCGAGGATGTTCGTCGGCGTCCACGATCCGGAGGACCAGATCGAGTCGTCGATGAGCACGTTCTGCTGACGGTCCGCGGTGCTCGGGAAGAACGCGCGAGCGATGTACTGCGACGTCTGCACCGGCTCGACCGAGAACAGGACCGACTTGTTGCGCGTGGTGCAGTTGCCGTCAGCGCTGCCGACGTACACGAAGTTGATCTTCGGGGATGCGGACTCCCAGAGCGCTGCACCGCTGGCCATCGCGCTCACGACATCGGCGTGACGCGTGCCGAATTTCGTACTGACGCAATAGGTGAGATTGCTCACCTGCGAGGCCGACCACTTGTCGTCGATGCCGCCCACCGTGTTGACGATGAGGCCGTCGGTCGGTGTCTCGGGGCCGATGAGAAGGTCGTAGAACTCCCGCAACTCCCCCCGATCCGAGAGGACTTCGTCGCCGTTGACGATGTAGCTGCCGTCGATGTCCCGGTAGGTCGACGCCGCGAACTCCTGGAAGGAGGGAACGTCGGAGTCGTCATCGACCGAGGTCGCGCCGGCAGCGGGGATGACCGCGCCGAGGGTGAGTACGGCTGCCGCAGTGGCGGCGAGCGCGAGTTTTCTCGTGAGTCGCATACAGTGATCCTTTTCGATCTGAGCGATTCTGCTCGTCTGGTCGGCGAGCAGGCCGTGGAAGGTCGGGATCGGCTTCTTTGCCTCATCGACGCGTCCAAGCTCGCTCACGGTATTGGCGGCGCTTCGGCGAGGTCAAGACTCCTCGTGGCGCGCCGAGCACTTTCTGCACTCAGGTCAGAATTGTGTGAGGTGCGGGCTGGCCGAAGGTGTCATCCCGCCTCGACGAACGTCACGCTTTCTCCAGCGAGGCGAGCGACGTCATCGCGGCCGTCTCGATCGCTTCGATGTCTCGGAGCACTTCGGCCGCCTCAGTCAGGTGGTCTGCATCCCCCGTGCTGCCGGCGCGGGCGATCAATTCTGAGACGCGCGTCCAGAGCAGTGCGGATTCCGCGAACCGGGCTGCGCCCTCACCGATGATGTCCGCGTGGGATCTGCGTTCGACGAGTTCCGCGCTCTCGGTCAGGAAGTCCTGATACAGATTGCGGAACAGCGCCCCTCCTGTGCCCGCCCGCTCCATCAGCATCGCGATGACCGCGAGATCGCGAGCGGGGTCAGCGACCCGCTCGAACCAGAGCGGAATGCGCTTCGCTGTCGTGAGGATGCCCCGGTTCCCGATGTTGGCGATCGGCGGTGCGAGAAACTCCTTCGCGCACGCAGAGATCGCAGGAGCGATCGATTCGCGGATCCGCTCAGGCCGCGTCGCTGCGACGGGCACGTCAACGGTGAAGGCGCGGTGGTGCGCTGACATCGGCCCACGTGCTGCTCGAGCTCGCGCCAGGCTCTCCAGGCTCGTCGAGACCTCGCCGCCCTGCTGAGCCGTGTCGACGAGGTATGCCCGCTCATCGTCGTACCCGTACATGGCGACGACGTGGCCGGCAAAATGCACGCGGGAGCCGAAGTACTCCAGATCGTGGCTGTCGAGCTGCAGGCCGACGGGGGTCCCGCCGTCGATCGTTGTGCGCAGCTGATCCCATGCCTTCCGGGCCGAGGTCGTCTCCTCCGCACGCAAGGTCACTCCCAGGCGGGATGTCAGGGCCTGCGCGAGCGCGAACGGCTTGACTCGACCGCCGAGGAACGGAAGGTCCTGCTGCTTGGAATCCCAATAGATGAACGACAGTCCTGAGCCCAGACCGAACAGCATCGGCTCGGACAGCGAGAGTCCGGCGTGCGTCAGGAGAACGCCGAGTGCCGTCGTCTCGCAGTGCAATCCGCCGGTGGTGGGGACGCCGTCGATGACCTGCCTGGCACTGCTCGTTCGAGGCGCTGATTCATTCATGAGGCACCAGGACTCGCGTCGCGAGCCACGCCCTTTCTGCCTGGAGGAGGCTCAGTGAATACGAGAAGACTTCGCGGGCGGGGTGAGGGAGCGGGGCTTGGGAGCGCTCGGCGGCGGTGACGGCGCTGATCCTCGCATCGATCCACGTGAGGCGTCGTTGCATTGCGTCGAGGTAGTCCGCGTCGGAGATCAACGGCAGGTTGGCGAGCCCGACGAGCATGGGATGCGCGACGGTCCGCTGGTCGGCGATGCAGGCGACGGCGCCTTCTTCGGCGGCCTGCAGCCCGGCGGCGGTGGCGTGGAACACCCTCTTGGACTTGGCGCTGGTCTGTGTGTCGTCGGACGCGATGAGTCCGCGACCTTCGAGCTTCGTGAGCACGTAGTAGATCGACGAGAAGCCGATCTCGGCCCAGCGGCGGATCCCGCGCTGTTCGATCACCTGTTCGAGGTCGTAGCCGTGCCGCGGCTGCTCGGCGATGAGGCCGAGGATCGTCAGTTCGGTCGGGGTCAGGGTCATGTCGGCTATTCTAGCGCTAGAATAGAGCCGCGTCAGCCTGAGCGTTAGCCGACGATCTCGCGGAGCTTCGTGTACAGCTCCTCGCTGGTGTGGGTTTCCTGATCCAGGTTCTCCTGAAGGAGTGCCCTGGCCTCGGGGTGAACGCTGTGGTCGCTGCCGGCGACGTCGGTGGCCAGTTGCTCGCAGCAGGCCTGATCAACGAGGTACGCATGGACGTCGTACCCGTCGTGCTCGGGTTCGGCAAGCGCTACTTCGGCTCCGTCGACTCTCAGCACCTGCTGGAAGACCCAGGCGTAGTTGTCCAGGGCAACCGGGTGCTTCACCTGCGCTATCGGGTGCGCCGTTCCGTGGAGGTCTCGATAAGGAGACGAGGGTCGTGACATCGACGACGTCTAGGAAGGCGTGCATTGAAGAATCGATGACTGACGGTACCTTGTGAAACCATTCAATGGCCGCCAATATGGTTTCGTTGCACGCCGCAGCGCAGTTGCCGCCGCGGATTCGATCGGTGGCCTGCATGGGCTGGCCGTCTGCGGTCCGCTCGACGAGGAGAACTCATTGACCATCACCACGGATGACTTCGCGGAGGCGTTCTCCCCTGTGCGGCGGCTCTTCGCCGACTACATCGCGGGCGAAACCGGGTACAGCGCTCGGGCTCGTCTCGCACGCGACTGCGCCATCACAGCAGAGCGAGCGGTATGACGACTGCAGGAGCCACAAAGACGACGGACGGCATGGTGACCACATCCCAGGACCCTCTTGAGGGCGCGGCATTCATCGCAGCGGTCGCTCCGGAGGGGGTGGCTCCGCGCTTCAGTCTCGAGGTCGCGCTGGAACACCCGCGAAGTGAGGTGATCGGAGCCCGGCTCCTCGCCACGGCGCACGGCGTGTACGAGGCATCCGTGGACGGCGTCGGCGTCACCGCTTCGGTGCTGAACCCCGGATGGACATCGTACGAGTGGCGTCTCGCGTATCAGGAGTACGACGTCACGGAACTGATCGGCCGAGGCTCCGGAAGCGTCCGTCTCGACCTGTTGCTGGGCAACGGGTGGTATCGCGGGCGTCTCGGGTTCGCCAACGCGGACGCGAACTATGGAGAAGAGATCAGCGTCGCTGCCGTTCTGGAAGTCCGGTACGCAGACGGATCGACGCAGCGGATCGTCACCTCGGATGACTGGGTCGCCGAGGCATCGGACATCACGCGAAATTCGCTCTACAACGGCCAGACGATCGATGCGCGGCTCCGGGGCAGCGGTGACACGCTCGACGTGCATACGGTCGATGTGGACCGCGCAGCCCTGATACCGCAGAGCTCCCCGCTGATCATTCGGAACGAGTCCGTCGCCCCGATAGTGATCTCGACATCGCCTTCGGGTCGCAGGCTCGTGGATTTCGGTCAGAACCTGGTCGGCTGGGTGCGATTCTCAGTCGTCGGCGAACGAGGCATCCGCATCCGCATCCGTCATGCCGAGGTCCTGGAGGACGGAGAACTCGGTGTCCGCGCGCTGCGTGCGGCGGAGGCGACGGACGAGTTCATCCTGTCGGGCGAGGTCGACTACTTCGAGCCGACGTTCACCTTCCACGGCTTCCGCTACATCGAGGTCGAGGGGTGGCCGGGTGACCTCGAGCTGGACGGTCTCGAGGCCATTGTCGTGCACTCCGAGATGGAGCGGACCGGGTACTTCACCTGCTCGGACCCGCTCGTGAATCAACTCGTCCACAACTCCGTCTGGAGCCAGAAGGGGAACTTCCTGAGCGTTCCGACCGACTGCCCGCAGCGCGACGAGCGACTCGGGTGGACCGGGGACATCTCGGCCTACGCCGCATCGGCGAACTTCCAGTTCGACACCGCGGACTTCCTCGACGGATGGCTGCGGGACCTGCTGGAGGAGACGCGTCATGCCACCGGTCAGGTCGTCCCGCTCATCGTTCCGGAGGTGTTGAAGCATGCGCATTTCCCGGAAGGGTTCTCGCTGCCCTGGGACCGCGCGACCGCTGTGTGGGGTGATTCGGCGGTCTGGGTTCCGCAAGCGCTCTGGTGGTCGTACGGCGACGCGGAACGACTTGCGGACTACTATCCGGCCATCGTCATGCACCTTGACTCCGTCGAGCAGGACGTATCGGAGACCGGGCTGTGGGATCGTGGCAACCAGCTCGGGGATTGGCTCGATCCGGATGCTCCGCCGGAGGACCCGGCTGCGGCGAAGGCTGACCCCTCGGTCGTCGCGACCTCCTGCCTGTATCGCTCCGCATCCTTCGCGGCGGACGCCGCCGACGTGCTCGGCAAGCACAATGATGCGGAGCGCTGGCGTGCAATGGCTGAGCGCACCCGGGCGGCCTTCGTCGAGCACTACGTCGATGCCGAAGGCATCGTCCGATCCGACTGCGCCACGGTCTACGCCCTCGCGATCTCGTTCGGGGTGCTGAGCGGCGACCTCCGCGATGCGGCGGGACGTCGTCTTGCCGAACTGGTTCGGGCATCGGGGTACCGCGTGACGACCGGCTTCGCGGGCACACCGTTCGTCACATGGGCGCTGTCCGAGACCGGCCACCTGGAGGATGCCTACCGTCTGCTACTCGAGCGGCAGAGTCCGTCGTGGATGTATCCCGTCGCGATGGGAGCCACTACGGTCTGGGAGCGCTGGGACTCCATGCTCCCCGACGGGACGATCAACACGGGCGAGATGACGAGCTTCAACCACTACGCGCTGGGTGCAGTCGTCGACTGGGTGTACCAGGTAGTCGGCGGCATCCGCCCGGCGTCTCCTGGGTACGCGTCGGTGCGCATCCAGCCTCAGCCGGGACCTGGGATCAACTGGGCCGAGACCTCTTACCGCACACCCCGTGGGGAAGTGTCCTGCTCTTGGCGTGTCGAAGGCGACCAGATGTTCGTCGACGTTTCCCTACCGGAGCTGATGCATGCAGAAGTCGTTCTACCGGATGGTGGCCGGCACGATGTGCAGGGAGGATCGCATCAATTCATCGGGTTGGTCGACCCACGGCACGTTTGACTCAGGTTCCTCTCGCAGAGGTGACACTGAATGTCACTCCCCAGGTGTCTGATCAGCGGGTTCCGCCTCGCTTGTCGTGACACTTTCCTGAATCGTCACGCATGGGTGTCGCCGTCGTGGCGACCGTTCACCATTCGGTGCCTTCGAGCCGGATCAACGAGTGACGTACTCCGAGAGCCGCTTGAGCGGAGGCTGCGATGCAGGATGCGCAACGGCTGCCGCGCCGACCGAGCATGCGGATTGGAGTGCGGCGGTCGGCGTCATGCCTGAGTGGATTGCGATGACGAGGGCGGCGCAGAAGGCGTCGCCGGCGCCGACGGTGTTGACGGCGGTCGTTGCGACGCCCGGCGCGCGGGAGATCTCCTCGCCGCGCGTGAGCAACGCAGCGCCGTCCGCGCCATAGGTGACAGCGACCAGGCGCGCGTTGTCGAGTTCTGGCATGAGAGCGTATTCGCTCTCGTTAACAATGAACAGGTCGACGCGTTCGATGAGGCCGGCGGGCAGGGGCTGGGCGGGTGCCGCGTTGATCGCCAAGTAGTTCGATGACGATGCAGCGAGGCGTTCAACGACGGCGAGGGAGATCTCCAGTTGCGCGAGGATCACCTCGTCGGGTTCGAGGGATAGGTCATCGGCCTGAACGTGAGCATTCGCACCGGGGCAGACGACGATCTGGTTCTCGGCATGCTTGTCCACGACAATGAGTGCGGTGCCGCTGGGGTCGGGGACTTCCTTCACTTCTGATGTGTCGACTCCGGCTGCGGTGAGCTGGTCGCGAAGCCACCGTCCGTCCGCGTCCTCTCCGACCGCTCCGATCATGCGGACGGCGGCGCCGAGCTTCGCTGCGGCGGCTGCCTGGTTCGCGCCCTTGCCGCCGATCTCGCGGCTGAGGGTGCCACCCGCGATGGTCTCGCCGGGGGAGGGGAGCCTTTCGACACGACTGGTGATGTCGATGTTGATGCTTCCGACGACGGTGATCCGGGGCGAGGTCTGGGTGGTCATTGGGAGCCTTCTCAACTGGCGGTGGACTGGACGATGGACAGACTGCCTACCTCGGGGGAAACGATGAACTTCGCGAGGTAGAGAGGGGTGCCCTCGTATTCTGCGGTCTGCGTGAGCACGAGGACGGGTGTCGACGGCTTCAGGTCGAGGTGGCCGGCTCGCGTCTCGCCCGCGACGTTGGCCGCCAGAGTGCAGACCCCACTGCTGAAGACGGGACCGAACCGGTCGATGATGGCGGCGAGCAGGGTCTTCGACTCACCGGCCAATGATTCGAGGCTTGTGGCGATCCCAGGGTGGATGTCGCTCAGGTACTTGCCTGCGGGCAGATGCTCCTGGGCGATGGCGATCGGTGTTCCGTCGCTGAGTATGACCGCCTCGCGGAACCAGGTGTTCGCGGCGGCGTCGAGGGAGAGCTTGTTGGAGGTGAAGTCAGTGGTCGACTGGATGCCGAACTCGAGTTGGCGCACCTCGATGCTCCGGCCCGATTCGGTGAGCGCGTGCTCGAGCGGCTGCAGCTCTTCCAGGCCGATGTGCGGGAGTTTGTCGACGACGAAGCGCCCGACGCCTCGACGGGTGACGATGAGTCCGTCCTCCTCGAGCAGCATCAGCGCCTCACGAACGACGGTGCGGCTCACGCCGATCGCAGTCGCGAGCTCCGTCTCCCGCGGGAGGGCCTGACCCAGCGGGAAGACGTTCGAACGGATCCCTTCCGCCAGTCGGGAGTACACGGCGACGCGCAACGGCTGCCCGACGGCCGTCGTCAACTGGTGGGCGAAGAACTGTTCGATCGTGCTCAAGGCGGATGCTCCTTTGCTCGCGAGGCGTTTGCTCCATCATCGCGCAGATGTCAGTCTTGCACATGTTCTACCTAAGAGGTATAACTTCATACAACCTGATTCAACGTAGTGCTACGACGAAGGAGTCTTACCGTGCACGCACAACCCCCCACCGCCGCGATCCGAACGGAACCCGGCGCTGACATCACTCTCGTGCGGGGTGGCCGCGCGGTCGCACTTGTTGTGACGCTCGTCCTTGGCGTGCTGTCCTACCAGTTGAACGCCAGCATGCTTACGCCGGCGCTCCCGCACATGGCGACAGAACTCGGCGTCGATGTCGGCGCCATCTCCCAGGTCTCCTCGCTGTTCTTCCTCGCCGGCGCGATCGGCGGAATCGTGCTGTCACGGTGGAGTGACTACATCGGCCGCCGACGCGCGCTGTTCATCGTGCTCGGAATCCTGGCCGTCGGCACTCTGCTGTGCCTCTTCGCTCCCAACCTGCCGCTCCTCCTGGTCGGCCGCGCGCTTCAGGGCGCATCGAGTGCGGCGTTCCAGCTCGCGTACATCATCCTCAGCGAGTCGTTGAGCGCCAAGGTGTTCGGTATGACCCTCGGCATCATCACCGCCGTGAACGGCGGTGTCGGCGGTGTCGACGGCTACATCGGTGGGCTGCTTGTCGAGAACTTCGGATACCGGTCGATCTTCGCGGTCATCTTCGTCGTAGGCATCCTCGCAATCTTCTGCGTGATCGTCACCGTCCCGAAGGATGGCCCGGTGGTGACCACGGGAAAGATGGACTGGTGGGGAGCCGCTGCTCTGTCCATCGCTCTCATCTGCCTCACCTACTTCGTCTCCCAGGGGGGAAGCGTCGGATGGCTGGACCCGCTCGCCCTGGCGTACCTTGCAGGCGCGATCGTCGCATTCGTCGTGTTCTGGTTTGTCGAGAAGCGGCGTCGTTCGCCGCTCATCGCCGTGCACCACCTCAAGTCCCGTCAGGTGTGGCCGGTCATCGCCACGACCGTGCTCACCCTCTCGAGCGTCTTCGCCGTCATCAACTTCACGGTGGTCGTGCTGAGCCAGACACCTGAGATCGGGTTCGGGCTCGACGCCCCCACTGCGGCAGCGCTGTTCCTCGTTCCGCCGGCCCTCATCGGCGTCGCGGCTGCGCCGCTGTCCGGCTGGCTGGCCGGGAAGCTCGGCTGGATACTGCTGCTGCGCGTCGGCCTCGTGGTCAGTCTCGCGGCCGTGGCTCTGATCGCCCTGTTCCCGCAGAACATGGGGGTCGTGATCACAGCGATCGCGATTCTCGGCATCACCTACAACGGTCTGGTCCTCACCACGGTCAACGGCTTGGGCGTGCTTCTCTCGCCCGAGGATGCACCGGCTGCTCTGCCGGGCCTCAACGGCGCCGCGTTCGGCATCGGTGCCGGCCTTGGCATCGGCATCGTGGCTCCGTTCGTCACGCAGATCACGACCGCCGGATTCGCCACCGCGCTGTGGATCTCGGCAGGCATCGTCGCCCTCGCCCTGATCGCCAGCCTGCTGATCGCTGCCCGCCCCGGGCAGCGGATGTGAGAGGACACAACATGACCATCGAAACCGCCGAGTCCGACCGCATCCCCGTCTACCTGGACTGCGACACCGGCATCGACGACGCCCTCGCGCTCACCTACCTCGCGACTTCTCCGGCCGTCCGACTCGTCGGAATCGGGACCGTCAGCGGCAACACGAGTGCCGAGCAGGCGGCGCGGAACTCCCTCGATCTGCTCGGGCTGATCGGCGCGACCGACGTGCAGGTGAGCCTCGGCGCTCGCGATCACCTCGCCAAGGCGTTCGACGGCGGTGTGCCTGAGATCCACGGCGCGAACGGGATCGGGGGCGTCGCGCTTCCGCGGTCGCTCCGCGAGCCGGGAGCCGACAGCGCGGCAGACCTGCTCATCCGGCTGTCCCACGACCATCGCGGCGAACTCCGCATCGTCACCGTCGGGCCACTGACGAACGTCGCCCTCGCGCTGCGACAGGATCCGACCCTTCCGCAGCGGGTGCACAGCCTCACGGCCATGGGCGGCGCGGCGCTCGTGTCGGGGAACGTCACGCCCGTGGCGGAAGCGAACATCTGGAACGACCCCGAGGCAGCGGCCGAGGTATTCGCGGCGGACTGGGACATCACCCTCGTGCCGCTCGACGTCACGCTCGAGAACACCCTGGACGAGGACGATCGGGTCCGACTCCTCGAAGCCGAGAACCCGGCCGCGCGAGCACTCGGGGAGATGCTCGATCACTACTTCGAGTTCTACCTGCCCCTCTACGGCAAGCGCAGCTGCGCGCTGCACGACCCCCTCGCAGCCGCCGTAGCCGTGGGCGGCGTGACGCCCACACGGGCGCCCCGCGTTCCGATCACCGTCGACACGAGTGGAGGGCCGGGTCGTGGCCAGGTGATCGCGGACCTCCGGAACCAGCGGCTGGGACCGGTCGATCATCCGACAGCCCGGACCCGTGTCGTCCTCGCCACCGATCGCCCGCTCGGGGCTCACCTCATCGATACGGTCACCGTCGGGGCGCCACGTACGGAGGCTGCAGAATGCTGATCAACCTGCACACCCACCTCGAGGGACGCGTGCGCCCCGCGACCGCTTTCGAACTCGCGCGCACGCTCAAGCTCCCGGGCGTCGACCGCGACTGGGAACACGCACTGCAGCTCGACGCCCCGGCCGACCTGACCGCGTACCTCGAGAAGGTGTCCTCGACGTACCCGTTCTTCGCAGACTACGAGTCATTGGCTCGGATCGCCTGCGAGGCCGTCGAGGACGCGGCCGCTGATGGCCAGCACTACCTCGAACTGCGCTTCGGTCCCGCCACGCATGTGAACCCGAAGCTCTCCCTCGACGAGGTCATTGCCGCGGTCTGCGAAGGCGTCTCCCAAGGAACGAAGAACAGCGGTATGCCAGCCGGCGTCGTCGTCGCCGCGCTCCGCCTGCACGGCGCCGAGCGCAATGAACAGGTCGCCACCGCATCCGCTCGGTTTGCCGGACGCGGTGTCGTCGGATTCGACCTCGCCGGTGACGAGCTCCGCTTCCCGGACCTCGAGCCCTACGTCAACGCGTTCGCCATCGCCCGCGCCGCAGGGCTCGGGCTCACCTGCCACGCCGCGGAAGCCGCGCCCGCCCACGCAGCGCTCGACGCGGTCGATCTCTTCGGCGTCACCAGGATCGGCCATGGCGCGCACCTCGCCGACGATCCTTCGGCGTTGCGGCGGATAGCGGACCAAGGCATCTACATCGAGATCTGCCCGACATCGAACCTCTACACCGGCGCCATCTCGACACGCCGCCAGCATCCCGCCCCCGAATTCCGTGAGGCGGGAGTCGCGCTCGTCCTCGGAGATGACAACCCCCGGCAGACCCAGTCCCCGCTGTCCGCCGAGCGAGCTGTCCTGCGCGACGAACTCGGATTCGATGCCGTCGCGCTCGATCGATTGGATGCAGACAGTGTCGAGGCTGCATTCGTCGACGACTCAGTCCGTGCTTCGTGGAGGAGTCGCCTTCTCAATCCTCGTTGAACGGCACGCTTCGTCCGAGCCGGCGAGGTTGTGCCGATGATCGGTCGGGGTGGTGCGCCGCATAGGTTCGTCTCGACCGGGTACGTCGGCGAGCTGAGAAACCGAGCGCCCGCCCGTCGCAACCTTTGCAGGATTGTGAATTGGGTGGCGCGGGGTGGAGTCCGCTTGCGAACGCCCAGCGCACCGGCTTCGGGGGTGAAGTGGACGTTCGAGACCAGTAGGTGGGATGACGGGTGGAGACCATCGGTTGTAACGAAACGCTACGTACAGTACACTAGGCCAGGACTACTGAAGGAGTTGCCATGACAGATCAACGAGTCCGGGAGTACGGCGCATTCATCGATGGTGAGTTCCGCGCGCTCGGCCCGGTGTGGTTCGAGGCTCGCGAAGCGGCGACGGGCCAGTTGCTCGCGCGCTTGACACGCTCCGGTCCATCGGAGGTTGACGATGCTGTCGAGGCCGCCGACCGAGCTTTCCCGGCATGGGCCGCCTTCCCCGCAGAGCATCGAGCGGGCCTGCTCATGGAGTTCGCAGCGGCAGTCGAGGCGAACGCGGAGCGGCTTGCACGCCTCGAATCGGTCGACACGGGGCGCCATATCCGCGAGATGCGCGAAGACTATGCTGCGACCGTGACGCAACTGCGCTACTTCGCGTCAGTCGTTCTTGCGCACGAGGGATTCGGGCGTCAGCTCGCGTCGGGATACCTTGTGGCAAAGCGCGTTCCGCTGGGCGTGTGTGGACAGATCATCCCCTGGAACGACCCCGCGGTCATGATGGCGTTCAAGATCGCCCCCGCTCTCGCGGCAGGCAACACGGTGGTCCTGAAGCCGGATCGCAATGCGTCGGTGTCGGTGATGGAGATCACCCGCCTCGCCGCGGAGATCTTCCCTCCTGGTGTCCTCAACGTCGTCCCCGGGTACGGGACCGAGGTCGGGTCGGCGCTGACGGCGCATCCGAAGGTCCGCAAGCTCGCCTTCACCGGTAGCACCGAGACCGGTCGAACGGTGGCCAAGGCCGGGTCGTCACGGCTCGTCTCGTCGATTCTGGAACTGGGTGGGAAGAGCCCGAGCATCGTATTCCCCGACATTGAGGACATCGATGCTGTCGTGGCGAACGCGACCTTCGGTGTTCTCATGTGCAACGGTCAGTCCTGCCTCGCGGGAACGCGGCTCTTCGTCCACGCGGAGATCTATGACCGCTTCATGGAGAAGCTCGTCGCACGTTTCCAGTCACTGCGGGTGGGACCGCCCCTCGACGAAGACACCGACCTGAGCGGCATGATCCACGCCGCGCATGCGGACAAGGTCATGTCGATGATCGAGGCGGGAATCGAAGAAGGGGCCAGGCTCGTGACGGGCGGGCACCGCGCCCATGTGGCCGGCTACGAGAGCGGCAATTTCATCGAGCCCACCATCCTTGAGGTTACGAATTCCATGACAGTCGCGCGGGAGGAGATCTTCGGACCGGTTCTCTGCGTCATCAAGTGGGATGACTACGAGACGATGATCTCGGAGGCCAATGACACGCCCTACGGATTGGCATCGGGGATCTACACCTCGAACCTGAAGAACGCGATGGACACCGCTGACCGACTCGAAGCCGGAAGCGTATGGATCAATCAGTACTTCAACCTCTCCGGCGGCGTACCCTTCGGCGGATTCAAGGACAGCGGCCTCGGTCGTGAGTTCTGTTTCGAGACGCTGAACGAGTACACCCAGCTGAAGTCCATCACCGTCGCGACGTCGACACCGCCCTCCACCTAAACCCACGGTTGGGCGCCGCGCCCGAGCAGGGAGCCATGACAACTTGACGGCTCCCTGCTCTTCGTGTGCCTTCCCTGGAGTAATCACATGACCGGCAATGATTCGGCACCCCCATCCGACGGATCCCCGATCGGCCCGATCCATTCCGGGCGATCGAAGTCATCCGCGCTCATTGCGCTCGGGGTCACGTCTCTGGCGCTCCGCCCCTCGCTGACCGCGATCGGTGCGCTGACGCCGGCGATGCTGGCCGGCGGGGAACTGTCCGTGGCGCAACTGGGCTTCCTGGGATCGGTTCCCCTCATCGTCTTCGCGATGTTCTCCTCGATGGTCCCCGCGCTGCTGCATCGGGTGCGGATCACCACGGCGCTGACTGTGGCGATGTCGGCTGTGGTGGTGGGGAGCCTGCTTCGCGTGGCACCCGGTGCTGCGCTTCTCTACGGGGGCACAGCTCTCATCGCTGCCGGGTTGTGCGTCGGGAACGTCCTCCTTCCAGTGGCAGCACGAGCGTTCTTCCCTCACCGCGTCGGCCGTGTGACGGGCATCTGCACGGCGTTGATCTCGGCCGGTGGTGGCGCAGGCGTCGCGCTTGCGCTTCCCCTCGCTGATGGGCTTCGGGCCGGATGGCGAGTGGCGCTCGCCATCACCGCCGCGACCGCGGCCGTCGCTGCGGTCGCCTGGCTGATGCCTGTCCTGCGCGTATACGAGGCCGGCAGGCCTCGTATACACCTTCCTTCTTCATCGACGAAGACGAAGGCGGACGCGAGCACCGTGGTGATGGCAGGTGCATTCTTCGGCGCGCAGGCGTCGTTCTTCTACCTTGCGGCCTCGTGGCTGCTCCCGCTGCTCATGGAGAAGTCGAATCGCATCGAGCAGGCGACCTTCGGGGTCGGCGCGTTCAGCTTCGCCGGAGTCCTCACATGCCTCGTCGCGCCCTCGTTGGCGCTCGGGAAGGTGGGGCTGCGGGGGATGATCCTCGTCGTCTCGACTCTCCAGATCGTCGGCGCGACGGGCGTGTTCTGCGGAACCGGATTCGTCGCGCTCGGCGGAGCCGTCGTGCTGGCCGTCGGGGTGACCGCGGCGTTTTCTCTCAGCATCGTGATCTTCAGCATCGCTGCCGGATCCGCCCACGCGACGGTCGCTTTGTCGGGGCGAGCCCAGAGCCTTGGCTACACAATCGCCGCGGTCTTCCCCTTTGTCGCCGGCCTCGTGCGCATGCAGACCGGCTCGTGGCTGGTTGTGGAAGCGAGCATGCTCGTATTGGCGGCAGTGACCCTCATCAGCGGCCTCCTTCTCACGACCCGGCAGCGAGGTCTTGGGCGCCGAGACCTGTGAGAGCGTCCGCGTGCCGGAACGCGTCACGCAAACGGACGAGGCCGGTGCATGATGCACCGACCTCGTCCGAGAGTCGCGAGCTCGCGCCCGCGTGGTTGACGCCACGCGTCAGCTGAGCATCGCGAGCATCTCGTCGTAGTTGCCGTTCGCCTCCGCGTTCCGCAACCCCGAAGCGGCCTCGACGATGATCTCCTTGGCCTGCGGGTTCGCCTTCAGCAGAGCGATGACCTCATCGACGAAGGCATCCAGAGGCATAGCGGCCTCCGAGTTCTCCTGGCCCATCAGCGACGTACGGACCCCGGGAGGAGCGATTTCGATGACCTGGATCGAGGTGTCTGCCAGCTGCACCCGCATGCTCTCCGTGAAGGAGTGAATCGCCGCCTTCGACGCGTTGTACGTCGGGGTCATCGGAAGCGGGACGAAGGCCAGTGCCGATGTGACCGTCACGATGGTGGCGGATTCCTTCTCGCTCAGGAACGGAATGAACTGCGAAGCGAGTCGGATGGTGCCCAGGATGTTCGTCGTCACCGTTCGCTCGGCGACCTGCAGAGAGTCCGCCGACTTCAGGTCCTCCGGGTACATGATGCCGGACATCGTCACGAGCACGTTGAGCTCCGGGTATGACGACGTGACCTTCTCGAATGCACGCGTGATGGATGCCATGTCGTCGACATCGATTTCGACCGCTCCGAGCTCGGGATGTGCTGCTGTGATCTCATCGAGGCGGTCGCGTCGGCGGCCGCCGACGATGACCTTGTTGCCTTCGGCCGAGAGGCGAATCGCCAGTTCGAGTCCGATTCCGGAGGTTCCGCCGGCGATGAAGATCGTGTTGTCAGAGATTCTCATTTGTCTGTTTCCTTGCTGTTGTGAAGAGAGAAGTGGCTAGTGGGGCTGGATGGTTTCGGGGGGCGGAGACCCTCCCGGGATGATGACCGCTAATGAAGGCCGCCGCCGATGACGATGGTCTCCCCGGTGAGCCAGGACGACTCGTCGGAAATCAGGAAGCAGGCCGCGCCGGCCAGATCGGCAGGAACGCCGATGCGGCCGAGTGGGGTCCGCGCTTCGATCTCGCGCGTGAACGCCTCGGCGGAGAACTCGCTTCGCCGCATGCCGGGGGTCGAAGTGAGTCCGGGATTGATCGAATTGACCCGGATCCCGCGGGGGCCGAGTTCGTTGGCGAGGGTGCGTGTGATCGCGTCCACAGCTCCCTTACTCGCGTTGTAGACCACCGAGCCGGCGGGAGTGAAGGAGGAGACGCTCGACCCGATGTTGACGACACTCGCACCAGCCGTGGAGAAGATCGCGACCGCCTCTCTGATCGCGTGCGTCAAACCGAAGACGTTGAGCGCGAAGTGGTACGCGAATGAATCGTCGGTGACCTCCTCGAGCGGAGCGGTCGCGAAGACCCCGGCTGAGTTGACGAGCGCGTCGATCGTGCCGACATGCGTCGTTACTCGATCGAACAGGTCGTGCACGCCTTCCTCGGTGGCGAGATCGGCCTGGAACGCCGCCGCGCCCGGGGTCAGCGCCTCCAATTCGCCCAACGTGGATGCCGCTGCTGCATGATCTCCGCCGAATGCGATCAGCGTCCTGGCGCCGCGGGCGGCCGATGCGCGAGCGATCTCCTGGCCTATGCCCTTGTTTCCCCCGGTGATGAGTATGGTCTTGCCCTCAAGGCTCGTCATTTCTCGCCTCCTTTTGTCGATGTCTGGCTTTAACTGTACTGTACGTAGTGTTCACATACAAACCGGGGGTCGCCTCGCCATGAGCCGGCGGTCGGCGATACTTGACTCGAGGCCCACGAGGGCACCAAGCACGAGGAGAATCCATGGGGCATCAGACTCCCGCCGATGTCAGGGCTGAAGTTTCACGCCTTCCCCAGGGGGCTCGGAGTGCCGCCGTCCACCAGAAGGCATTGAACGCAGCTGCCGATCTGCTCGTCTCCGGCGGTTTGAAGGCGGCGACGGTCGAGGCGGTCTCGGACGTTTCCGGGGTAAGCAAGGTCACGTTGTATCGGCACTGGCCGTCCCGTCAGGCCATCGCCGCCGAAGCCTTCGGTCAACTCATGAGAGAGCACCTCGTGGTGCCGAAGACGGACGATCCGCCCGCCGATCTCGTCTCCTATCTCGTGGATATCGGCGCCTTCTACCGCGGGCCGCTGGGCGTCACCTTCGCCGAGCTGGTCGGTGCGTGCGCGAACGATCCGACGACCGCGGCGTACTTTCGCACTTTCTTCTTGGACGAGCGTCGCAAGGGGTTCGCCACGTTGGTCGAGCGCTGCGTCGAGTCAGGGTATTTTCGAGCCGATGCTGATATCGACGAGGTGATCGATCTGTTCTTCGGTCCCCTCGTTTATCGCACCCTCGTCGGGCATGCGAGCGTCGATGACAGGGCCGTGAACTCGATCATCAACCATGCGATCCGAGGGCTCAGGGCCGACCCTGGGGCGGTGTGATCCAGTAGCTCCGTGTGGCTTCAGGGGCTGCTCGAAGGATCGACGGCGACGGGCTCTCGCGCGTGACGCGTCGGGGTTGATCGAATCGACGGCGAGCCGTACCCGGCCTCAGCGGTGAGCGCATCGACTCGATGTCCGCATTCCAGTCGAGGGCGGAGCCGCACTGTGCGGCGTGTCCGTGATGGCGCCACCCGGGCTGGTGGTGCTCCAGGTTTCCGATCGTTTAGCGCCGTGTGGGCGTTCGCGCGCGTCCAGCGCAGTGACGCCTTCGGAATGCAGGTCATCCGGAGTCCTCGCGCCGCCAAAGAACCTCTTGACACGGCATCCGCCCCGCCGTAACCTACAACCAAATGGTTGTACAAAGAGAACTCAGCGAAGCGGAGATCGACCGTGTGTTCCACGCATTGGCGGCCTCGACCCGACGGGACATCCTCCGCCGGACGATCGAGCGAGAGCAGTCGGTGTCGACCCTCGCGGTCGATTACGAGATGTCGTTCGCAGCGGTGCAGAAGCACGTGGCCGTGCTCGAAGCCGCGAACCTCATCGTCAAGCGCGCCGAAGGACGCGAGCGGCTCGTCCGCGCGAATCCCGAGATGATCGCCCGCGCCAAAGCGCTCCTCGCCCGCTACGAAGAGCTCTGGCGGGCACGCATCGCCCGCCTCGACGATCTGCTGGCCGAACCGCCGGCATCCCCCACCGCACGAACCGAACAAGGAGAGTGAAATGCCTGTCACCGATGTCACCACCGACACCGAGAACCTGACCATGACGGTCACCGCGGATTTCGCAGCACCCGTCGAGCGGGTCTGGAGCGCCTACAGCGACCCGCGCCAGCTCGAGCGCTTCTGGGGTCCTCCCGGATGGCCGGCGACGTTCACCTCCTGGGACCACACGGTCGGCGGCCGCGCGAACTACACGATGAACGGGCCGCGGGGCGAGCGCTCCTCTGCGTCGTGGGAGTTCCTCGCGATCGAGGCGCCGAGTCGATTCGAGGTGATCGACACCTTCGCCGATGAAGACGGCAAGCCGCTCGCGGACTTCCCCGCAACGCGCATGACGTTCGATTTCGAGCCGACTGCCGAGGGCACCCGCATGGTCTCGACGAGCCACTTCCCCTCTGTCGAAGCGATCGAACAGCTCGTCGGTATGGGCATGGTCGAGGGTCTGAAGATGTCGATGGCCCAGCTCGACACCGTCCTGCAGGACCTCCGCGACTACGCGCAGGGCAAGGGCACCCGGGTCGAGCTGCTCGACGACACCCACGTGCGCATCACGCGTCTCGTCGACGGTCCGCGCGAGTTGGTCTGGCGCGCGTTCAACGAGGAGGAGCTGATGCGCCGGTGGATGCTCGGGCCGGACGGATGGGAGATGACCGAGTGCGTCATCGGCACCGAACCGGGCCAGAGCTACCGCAATTCTTGGGCACCCGTGGGCGACACCGAGGGGCAGCCCTTCGGGTTCGAAGGCGAAGTACTGCTCATCGACGCCCCGCGCCGGGCCGTCACCACCGAGCGGATGCAGGGCATGGCGAGCCCCGAGACGCTGAACGACCTCAACCTCTACGAGGAGGACGGCGCGACGCTCATCACCGCCCTCATCGAGTACCCCGACAAGGAGACGCGCGACATGATCCTCGCCACCGGCATGGCCGACGGCATGGAGGCCTCGTACGCTCGCCTCGAGCGGGAGCTGCTCACGGTCTGACCGTTCACAACTCCTCAGAATCCGGCCGGTTCCCTCGGGAATCGGCCGGATTTCTGCGTCTACCGCCAGATTCGTGAGGACCCGGAGTGCACCCTGCCCGGATCCGCTTGGCGCCGCTTCCGCCGAAAGACGCAACCGCGCCCTCGAGCGATCCCAAACCCGTGCATCTTCAGAGCCGACGGTGCCGCCCTGGGGCGACCGGGTTCCATCTCACGCCGGAAGTCCGGCCCCCTCGCCGATTCGTAGCTTCGAGTCGCGGCACCAAAGACGGTCCGCGAAACCAACGATCGGAGATTCACATGGGTTGGCTCAAATGGGCGAAGAAGATCTACGAGCTGGTCAAGTACATCGGTGGCAAGGTCGGTTCGTGGGGCGCTGCCAAGACCAAGAAGATGATCGCCTGGGTCTGGGACAACAAGGGCACCATCTACAAGTGGCTTGAGCGCGGCTCGACGATCGCCTGGATCGCCGGCGAGATCTACCGCCGCCTGTTCGGCTGAGCATGTCGACTCGGTGCGGCCGGTGCAGCTCACCGGCCGCACCGAATCATCCTTACGACGGTAGAACCAGGACGAGCTAGGACGAATGATGGTACTCATGACGACGGACCGGATGACAGACGCGGATGCCGCGGTGCGCCACCGCATTCCTGGACCGCAGAGCCACGGCACGCACCGCCTCGCACCCGCAGCATTGCGCTACCAGAACACGTCCGACATCATCCTCGCCGCCGTCGGCACCCCGCTTCTCGCGGCCGCCACGCTGCTCATCCCCGACCTCACCTGGCGCCTGTGGATCCTCATCGGTCTGGGCTTCTTCACCGTCGTCGGACTCGTGATCGACATCCCGTTCGTGAACAGGTGGGAAGTGCGCAACACCTCATACACGGTCACACCAGAGGTTGTCTTCATCCGCCGCGGACTCCTCGTGCGCCGCACCACCACCCTCTCCACCGCACAGATCCTCAACGTCGAGATCGTGCAGGGGCCGCTGCTGCGGGCGTTCGACCTCGTCAAGGTGCGCTTCACCTGCATCGCCGATGTCGAGGGCATCACCGGTGTCACCGAAGACGCCGCCCGCGAGATCCGAGACACCATCCTCGCTTCGCAGAACGGCACCGACCGTGTCTGAGCGACCTTCCGCCCCGACCGAGGCGTCCGAGCGGCTGCCGCTGTCCTACCTCGGCGCTTCGTATCTCGCTCATGCCGTCACCACGATCGGCACGGTCGTCGCCATCACCGTGTTCCTCCTGAACCCGGATATCTGGCCGGGGCAGTGGGCCATCGCCGTCTTCGGCGCCATCTTCCTGTTCCGGATGATCGACCCCATCTACGAGTGGGGCACGACCCGCATTCGCCTGTCGGCGGACGAACTGACCGTGACGAACGGCTTGATCAACCGCCGCACTCGCAGCATTCCTTGGCACGCGGTCCGCACGGTCGAGAGCACAGCGCCGTGGGCGCACCGCCTCTTCAGCCTCGTGCGGGTGCGTATCGCGCAGGGTGGCGATCTCAGCACCCAGGTCACGCTCGCCGGAATCACCCGCGAACTGCGTGACACGATCCTCGAGTATTCGCCTGTGCCTGACACCGGCGCCGTCGAACCCGAAGCGGATGCCGACAATGATCGGCCGGAACGCGAGTTCTCCGCGCAGAACGCCGCTGCTGCCCTGAACACCCCTGCCGCCTCTCGAACGGTTCGCGACGAAGCGACGCGTCGGCCCGCGATCGCCACCGGCACCTCAGACACCGTGCTCTACCGGGCGACGCTCCTCGATCTCGTGGTCGCCAGCATCCTCTTCGGCCGCTTCGCCCTCATCGGCGTCGCGATCGCCTTCGCTCTCTACGAGCAACTCGAAAGGTTCGGCCTCCTGGGCATCCTGACGTTCTTCCAGGGTGGTGGAGCGATCGGATTCGCGGTGTTCGTGGCACTCGTGATCATCGGGATCGGCATCACCGCCAGCGTCGTCCGCTACGCACGCCTGGAGGTACGTCGTGTCTCCGATGGCGCCATCATCGTCACGTACGGACTCGTCGAGACGCACGAACGCGTCATCGATACCGCCGCCATCACCGGAGTCGTGCTGCAGCGGAACATTCTCGAGATGCTCCTCGGCCGGGTCCGGTTGGCTCTGCTCACCACCGACACCAGTCAGCAGTTCGGCGCGAATCTCCTGCTGCCCTCGCTGCCCCGCGCCACCGTCGCGCGTATCCTCGCCGCCGGGTTCGGCGACCGGGTGCCGGAGAGCAACCTTGCCACTCGTCGCCGACTGCCTCTGCTGCCCGCACTCGTGTTCGCAGTCGTCACTGCTCTCGCGTCTGCTCTCGGCTGGTGGCTGCACAGCACCGGCGTGGCTCTCGGGCTCGCGATCGTCGCGGGTCTGATCGGCTGGGCCGTTCTCGTCGTCTTCGCGAGACCTCTCGTCACGCGGCTCGATTACGACACATCCCGCGGCACGGTCGCGCTGCGGGCGTTGTTCATCGTGGACCGCGAGACCTACCTCGATGCGCTCGCCATTCATCTCGTCAACAGCACGGTCTTCGGCGGACGCACCCGATACGTCACCGTGCACTACTACGCGGGAGAGGCCCGTCAGCGCGGGAGCGTGTGGTTCTCCGAGCAGGAGATCGACGCGCTGCAGAACCGACTCGGCGATCGCGAGCAGCGCGCGGAGCGCATCCGCCGGGCCCGCGAGAACGCCGCTGCACGGCGGGAGGCGCTGAGCGAGATCGACGCGCTGGTCGGCGCAAAGGAATGAGCGGCGACGTCAGGAGATGTCGACGAGGCCGGCTTTGGCGGCCTTGACGAGCACCTGCACGCGATCGCGCACGTTCCATTTCGTCATGATGCGACGCAGGTGCGACTTGACCGTCGCCTCCGACAGGAAGAGCTGCTGGGCGATCTCGGCGTTGGACATGCCGTCTGCGAGCAGCTGGATGACATTCTGCTCGCGCTGCGAGACCGTTTCCGAGGCGCTCAGTGGAAGCGACGCCCGCACCGCGGCGTGCTTCGATACGGAGCGAACCAGCTCCTGCGCGACAGAGGGCGAGAGCACGTAGCCACCCTCTTGGGCGTTCCGGATCGCCGACACGATCTGATCGGGCTCGGTGTCCTTGACGAGGAAACCGACGGCGCCGGCGTTCAGCGCCTCGATCACCGCGTCATCCGAGCTGTACGTGGTCACGGCGATCACCCGTGTCCCCGGTACCTGCTCGCCGAGCTGCCGGATAGCGGTCAAGCCGTCTCCTCCCGGCATCCGGAGGTCCATCAGCACCACATCCGGCTGCAGTTCGAGGCACCGGGCGACGGCGGACGGTCCGTCCTGCGCCTCGCCGACCACGTGCATGCTCGGGGCAGTGTCGACGAAGATCGTGAGCGCGCGACGGACGAGAGCTTCGTCATCGACGATGAGTACACGGACGTCACGCACGTGCACAGTTTAGGCAACGGGTTGACGAGAACACATGGGGAGAAGTCCCCAGGGGCCGACCGGGCGCCGCAGTGGACCGGTTGCGGGCGAGAATGCGTCGAAAGGATGAATCGGGCGGCGCCGGCTCCATGCCAGGATCATGCATGGCGGACCGGACCGGTCGGCTATCGGAACACCCGAAGGAGCGTACCGTGATCTTCATCGTCCCCGCCAAGAACCAGATGTGGCCAGTCATCTGCCAGTGGCTGCGGATCTGCTACTGAGCGAAGACCGCCCGGTCGCGCTGTTGCGACCGGGAACGGCGCTCCGCGTCGACTTCTGGAGGTTCGTCCCGCTGGCACGCTCGGTGCGGGTCGTGCTGGTCATCCTCGTCGCGGTGACTGCGGCGATCGAGGCGTTGCTGCGCGCGTCGGGGGAGCTGGGCGGAGGAGCGCTGTCGTTCACGTCGTCGTTGCTGGTCACATTCAGTCTGCTGCTGATGGCGTGGTGTCCGCCGGTCTCGGCAGCTGCCCTTCTCTTCTCTGGCTTCGTGGCCGTGGCAGCGGGGGAAGGCGGGAGCTATCTCACGGCGCTCTCAGCAGGCGTCGGACTCGTTCTCTTCACCTGCAGCGTCGGACTCTCGTTCGCGTTCTGCGCGACAGGTCTTGCCTGGATCGTCGCCGTCGCAGTGATACCCCCAGGGCTCCGCACGGGTGGCGTGCTCACGGTGTTCGTCATCGCCCTGTCGTCGGCGGTTATCGGCCGGGGTATCCGGATGGTCGTCGACCGCAACTACTCCCTGCGACGGGAGCTCGACTCGCAGACCGAGCGGCTCGCTCTCGAACTGCAGGCCGAGCGGAATCGCATCGCTGACGAACTGCACGACGTGATCGCTCACGACATCGCCATCGTCGCCATGCACGCCCGGGTGCTCGAGCGCTCGGACGACGCTTCGGTGCGTTCCGCCTCGCAGCGGGCGATCTCGGATGCCGCAGGGCAGGCCCTCGCCGACACCAGGCGCATCCTCCATCTGATCCACGGCAGTACCGATGTCCCGGAACCCTCCCGCGCCGCGACGGCCGATATCCGCACGGTTCTCGGGGAACTGGAAGGAGAGCTGCGCGCCCTCGGCGACGACGTCGTGGTCGAGATCACCGATGGACCCGCGCTCGCGAAGAGCATCGACGCAGCACTGGCGCGGGTGGCGCGGGAGGCAGTCCTGAACATCGTCAAGCACTCGGCGTCGCCGCGCACCGTCGCGCTGCTGCTGACGTTCCCCCGCGACGCCGTGACGTTGCGCGTCGTGAACAGTCCGCATCGCCCGGGTACGTCCTCCCTCTCGTCGTCCGGGTTCGGGCTCGCGCGACTCAGGGAACGTGCGGCGCTCCTCGGGGGGAGCTTCCATGCCGGCGCCGCCGAGGGAGTCTGGTCCGTGGTCGCGACCCTGCCGCAGCGCTGAGGTCGAGCGGTTCGCGCGGCCGGCCGGATTCTGTCAACCCGGCAGGATCTCGCGGATCTGCACCGCGATCTCTTCGACGATCTCGTCGACCGAACGCTCGGCGTTGACAGTCGCAGCCATGCTGACGAACATGATCGCCGAGACGATATGGGCGAGGGTGCGAGCCGCTTCGGGGGTCACCTGTCCATCGCGCGCGATGACCTCGGCGAGGAGCTCCTCGGTCTGTTTCGTGAGGTCGAGCGCCTGGCTGTGGTGCGGTTCCTCCGGATCGCCGAAGATCATCTCGCGGAGGTAGGTGCGTCCATTGTCGATCTGCTTGCGGTTGCACTCGACGACCGGACGGATGACGGCCAGGGCGCCGTCATGCACGGTCTGCGTGGCCGCGGCATCGGTGCGACCCTGCTCGAGCGCCGCGGCGTACATCGAGTTCTGCACGAGCAGCAGGAGCTCGCCCTTCGTCTTCGCGTAGAGGAAGAGTGTTCCGGTGCCGATGTCGGCCCGGTCGGCGATCTCCTGCGTCGTGACATCGTCGACCCCGCGGTCCGCGAAGAGTTCGCTCGCCGCCGCGGTAATGCGCTCGAGCTTGTCGAGCTTGTTGCGCTCGCGCCGACCCAGTGCGG
This sequence comes from Microbacterium sp. LTA6, assembly GCF_045690355.1. Taxonomy (NCBI): domain Bacteria; kingdom Bacillati; phylum Actinomycetota; class Actinomycetes; order Micrococcales; family Microbacteriaceae; genus Microbacterium; species Microbacterium sp. LTA6. Next base: position 1,008,091 of record NZ_CP147855.1, on the reverse strand, counting down.
GAGTGTCGACAGTCATTGGTGTCCTCAAGAACGATATCGATGGCGTCTGACGATTCTCCCACGGCAGTCGGGCAGGCCGAACTCGGCTCTCGGCCGTGGGCTCGGCAAGTCAGCGTGTGAGGAACTCGACCGCGGTCGGCGCGAACTGCTCGTGGTACTGGAAGATGCCGCCGTGGCCGGAATTCGGATAGATGACGAGTTCGGAACCGGCGATGCGCCGGTGCAGATCCTCGGACAGCACCGAGGGGACCATCCGGTCGTTGTCGCCGTTGGCGATGAGCGTCGGCTGCGTGATCCGCGACAGATCGGAGGGAGCCGAGCGACCGAAACGCTGGATCGCCTTGAGCTGAGTCTGGAATGCCTTCGTGCCGATCGCCGCATCCCGATCCACCGCGCGCTCGGAGAGACGCTGGACGAACGCCTTGCCGGCACGCTTGCCCGCGGTATCGCGGTTGAAGAAGAGGAACTCCTTCGGATCCGAGCGGGTCAGCGTCGCCCGGACGATATCCCCGTACGTTGTGCGGACGACCTTGTCCATGTCCTTGCCACCCCGAGGGCCGGTGCCGGTCAGGATCAGCCTTCGCACCAGATTCGGATGCTTGATGACGAGATCCTGAGCGATCATGCCGCCCATCGAGAACGAGAACACGTCGATCGTGTCGTAGCCCAACGCCGTGATGAACGCGTAGGCATCGTCGGCTACCGCCTCCAGCGTGCTCGGCACCGTGCCGCTCGAGGCGCCGACGCCGCGCTGGTCGAAGGTGATGACGTGCCGGTGTGCGGCGATGGGGTCGATGATCCGGGGATCCCAGTTGTCGAGGGTCGCGGCGAGGTGGACGAAGAACACGACGGGGATGCCGCCCTTCGGGCCGAGCTCGCGGTAGGCGTAGGTGACGCCTCCGGCGGTGATGGTCTTCGCCGGAGCCTGCGCGTACGACGTGATGACGGGTTCGTTCGAGGTGCTGTTCATGATGGTGCTCCTTGTTCGTGGGATGGTGCGGGTGCGGGCACAGCAGACGAGCGCGCGATCAGGGGTTGCTGATCACGGCCTTGCCGCGGATGCCGCCGGCCGTCAAGGACTCGAGGCCCTGGACGGTCTCGTCGAAGGGGAAGACGCGTCCGACGACGGGACGGATGACGCCGCCGTCGATGAGTGCCGTGATCTCGCGCAGTTGATCGCCGCTCGCGCGCATGAACAGGAACTGATAGCTGATGCCGAGTCGCTTCGCCTGCTTCCGGATCTTGCTGCTCAATCCGGCGACGGCGATCCGCAGCACCGGGTTGAGTCCGGATGCTCTGGCGAACTCGGGGGTGGGCGGTCCGGCGATGCTGATGGCTTTTCCGCCTGCGCGCAGGACGCGGAGCGACTTCTCGAGGTTCTCGCCGCCGAGGCTGTCGATGACGAGGTCATAGCCGCTGAGTGCCTGCTCGAAGTCCTCACTGCGATAGTCGATGACCCGGTCGGCGCCGAGTTCCCGGACGAACGACGCGTTCGACGCGCTGGCCGTGGTCGCCACGTACGCACCCAGATGCTTCGCGAGCTGGATCGCGATGGAGCCGACGCCGCCCGCCCCGGCATGCACGAGCACCTTCTGGCCGGCGTGCACGTCGCCGAGCTCGACCAGCGCCTGCCATGCGGTGAGTGCGACCAGGGGCAGTGAGCCGGCCTCGTCCATGGTGATCGATGCCGGCTTGAGCGCGGCATCGTCTTCGTGGATGGCGATCCGTTCGGCGAAGCCTCCGATGCGCCCGTCGCGGGGCCTCGCATAGACCTCGTCGCCGGGCGTGAACCGGCGGACGGCGGCACCCACTCGAATGACGACGCCGGCCACATCATGGCCGAGAGTGATCGGAAGCCGGTAGGGCAGGATCGCCGTGAACTCACCCAGGCGGATCTTCTCGTCGAGCGGGTTGAGCCCGGCGGCCTGCACTCGAACGAGAATGTCGTGCTCGCCGACGACGGGTTCCGGCACATCCGCCTCACGCAGTGGGGTCTTGTACTTCGAGAGGATGAACGCTCTCATGACTGATGCTCCTTCGGCTCCGCGGATGCGGGTTCTCTCAAGATAACGAGTGAACTCAATTATGAGTCAACTCAGTTATCTTGTCAAGAAGGGGCGCCTGCCCATCGGATGCCGTCGGCTTTCCGGGCGCGCCGAAGGGGTCGCCGACGGTGCCCGTGGTGACGAGGGTGTGCTCGGGGTGAACCCGAGGCTCAGATCAGGCGGCGCAGTGCCTCTTCGAGGGAGACGCCCTGGGCGGCAGCGCGATCCTGCAGGCGGGCGTGCTCGGGGCCGGAAAGTGTGAGGCGCAACTCGATCGGATCCGCCAGGGGGGCATCGAGGCCGTCGAGGAGATCGGACATCTCCGCCCAGAGCGGTGCTGCTGCCGCAACCGATGCGGATGCTGCGGGGTGCTGCCCGGAGGCGGCGCCGCGATCGGCCGAAGTCTCGGCATCCGCTCGTGCGGTGGCTGCCCCGGCTGCGACGGGTGCCGATGCCGCGACCGCAGCACCCGCGCCTCCGGCGCCGACGAACCCGGGTCCACGGCGCGGCTCCTGCTTCTGCTGATACGCCTTCGCGGCGGCGTTCGCCCGCTCATCGGCGGCCTCGTTCAGCGGGTGCCCGGCATGCCCCTTCACCCACTCGAAACGGATGTCGCGCCCGCGCATCGCCTCGTCGATACCCTCGATCAGCTCGCGGTTGAGCACCGGGCCGCCATCGGCCTTGCGCCATCCGCGACGCTTCCAGCCCGGCATCCATTTGGTCACCGAGTCGATCACGTAGCGGCTGTCGCACTCGATCACGAGCTTCTCATCGCTGCCCGCCGTCGCCCGCAGCAGTTCGAGGACGGCCTGCAGCTCGCCCTGATTGTTCGTGCCGTGCGGCGATCCGCCGGCCGCCCAGTTCGCGTCGTCGATGTACCAGGCCCAGCCGTTAGGGCCCGGATTGCCCAGGGCGGAGCCGTCTGCGGCGGCGGTGATCGTCATCCCTCCACCGTAACGGTGGCCGGGTGGGTGCTCCGGCGCGTCGCGGGAGCGAGCCTTGGGCTCAGGCCTCGGGGTCCTTCGGCTCGGCATCCTCGATCACGACCGCCTCCGGCGCTGGCGGCGCGACGGGGAACACGATCGAGCTGACCGAGGCGCCGAGCCCCACGGTCAGAGGGTCGACCGACGAGGTCGAGAGCGTGTCGACCTGGTCCTCGTCGCCGCGCGGCTCCGCGGGCAGGCCGGCCCACACATTCTCTTGTTCTTCCGGTCGGTTCTGGAACAGTCCCATGAGTCCATTGTGCGCCGTCGGCGACTTTGCGGGGCCGAACTCCCGCGCCGGCACCGTCAGGGGACGCACCTGGTCGCATCGTTCGCCCAGTGGTGACCATCTGCGACCCTCGTGTGGAGGGTGCGCGCCGTGAGGGGACGTACTTGGTCGCGTCGGCGGTCGAGAGGCGACCATCTGCGACCCGCGCATGGAGGAAGCGCACCGGGAGAGGACGTACTTGGTCGCATCATTCGCCGAGAGACGACCATCTGCGACCGTCGCTGCGCCGGCCGCTGACTCAGAGCAGTTCGTAGATGGTGGCGTTGGCCATGCCGCCGCCCTCGCACATCGTTTGCAGTCCGTAGCGGATGCCGTTCGCGCGCATGTGGTGCAGCAGCGTCGTGGTGAGTCGTGCCCCGGATGCTCCGAGCGGATGCCCCAGCGCGATCGCCCCGCCGCGCGGATTGACCTTCGCCGGGTCCGCGCCGGTTTCCTGCAGCCACGCGCCGAGCACGGACGCGAACGCCTCGTTCACCTCGAACGCTCCGATGTCGTCGACCGAGAGCCCGGCCCGTTGCAGCACCTTCGCGGTCGCCGCGATCGGACCGGTCAGCATCATGATCGGGTCCGACCCGACCACGGCGACGCTGTGCACCCGGGCGATCGGCGTCAGCCCCAGAGACGCGGCCTTCGCGCTCGTCATCATGAGCACGGCCGCCGCGCCGTCGGAGATCTGCGAGGCGTTGCCCGCCGTCACGAGACCATTCTCGATGAAGGGGCTCGGCAGCGTCGCCAGTTTCTCGAGCGTGCTGCCGGGGCGGATGCCCTGATCCGTCACCACGTCACCGACCGGAACGATCTCCTCTGCGAAGAGTCCGCGCTGCACGGCATCCGCCGCCCGCGCATGCGACTCGACCGCGATGCTGTCGAGATCGGTGCGGCTGAGCCCCCACTTCGCGGCGATCAGCTCGGCGCCGACGCCCTGATTCCCCAGGTTCGGGTACCGCTCGTGCATGAGCGTGCCGAAGGGGTCGAGGCCGCCGGTGCTGGAGAACATCGGCGTACGAGACATCACCTCGACGCCGCCGGCGATCACGACGTCGGCGTACCCGGCGATGAGCGATGCCGCGGCATCCTGGATCGCCTGCTGTGAGGATCCGCACTGTCGATCGACCGTTCGGCCCGGCACCGACTCCGGAAGCCCGGCCGCGAGCACGGCGTTGCGCCCGACGTTGAAGGACTGCTCGCCGACCTGCGACACGCACCCCCAGACGACGTCGTCGATCAGTGCCGGATCGATCCCGGTCTCGGCGAGGACCGCGCGGATCGGGTAGGTGGAGAGATCGACCGAATGGATGCCGGACAGGGCGCCCTTCTCGGGCTTGCCGACGCCGACCGCGGTACGTTTCGCGGCGACGATGACCGCGTCATTCGTGCTCATGGGGGCGAGCCTACTCGCCCGTTCAGAGTCCGAGGCCGCGCGCGATCAGCATCAGCTGGACCTCGGTCGTGCCCTCGCCGATCTCGAGGATCTTCGAGTCGCGGTAGTGCCGAGCGACCGGGTACTCGTTCATGAAGCCGTTGCCGCCGAAGATCTGCGTCGCGTCGCGGGAGTTGTCCATCGCGGCCTCGCTCGCGACGAGCTTCGCGATCGCCGCCTCCTGCTTGAACGGCTTGCCGGCCAGCAGCAGAGCAGCCGCCTGGTAGTAGGCACGACGGGCGACGTGGGCGCGCGCCTCCATCCGAGCGATCTTGAAGGCGATCGCCTGGTGGCTGCCGATGTTCGTGCCGAAGGCGTGGCGCTCCTTCGCATAGCGGACGCTCTCGTCGACGCATCCCTGTGCCGCCCCGACCGCGAGCGCGGCGATCGCGATGCGCCCCTCGTCGAGGATGCGCAGGAAGTTCGCGTAGCCGCGGCCGCGCTCGCCGAGGAGGTTCTCGCTCGGGATCCGCAGGTCGTCGAAGGCGAGGCCGTGCGTGTCGGAGGCGTTCCAGCCGACCTTGTCGTAGGGCGGCGCGACCGTCAGCCCCGGGGTGCCGGCGGGAACCAGGAACGTGGAGATCTCCTTGCCCTTGGCCGTCTCGCCGGTGACCGCGGTGAGTGTGATGAGAGAGGTGATGTCGGTGCCGGAGTTCGTGATGAACTGCTTGCTGCCGTTGATCACCCACTCGTCGCCGTCTTCCTTCGCGGTGGTGCGGGTGCCGCTGGCGTCGCTGCCGGCATCCGGTTCGGTCAGACCGAAGGCGCCGAGCGCCTCACCCGAGGCGAGCTGGGGGAGCCATTGCTGCTTCTGCTCCTCGGTGCCGAAGCGGTACACCGGCATCGCACCGAGCGAGACGCCGGCCTCGAGGGTGATCGCCACGCTCTGGTCGACCTTCGCGATCTCTTCGAGGGCGAGGCAGAGGGCGAAGTAATCGCCACCCATGCCGCCGTACTCCTCGGGGAACGGCAGACCGAACAGGCCCATCTCGGCCATCCCGGCCACCACCTCGTAGGGGAATGAGTGCTCCCGGTCGTGCTTCGCAGAGACGGGAGCGACGACCTCGTTCGTGAAGTCGCGCACGGCGGCCGACAGCTGGCGGTACTCGTCGGGAAGCTCGGACTGCAGCGACTCGGACATGGGGACCCACTTTCCCTCGGGCGCGCTTGGTAAACGATCGATAACTGAAATATAGGTTATCGATCGTTTACCGGAATGTCCAGGGGGCGGTAGCATCAGGACGTGATGGCAACGGCGCGAGCAACGGGGAAGGCGCGGACGCGTCGGCGGTTCCTCGATGCCGCCGCGCGGCTCTTCGCCGAGCGCGGATTCCACGCCGTCTCCATCGGTGAACTCGGGGCGGCGATCGGCGTCAGCGGACCGGCGCTCTACCGGCACTTCCCGAGCAAGGAGGCGATGCTCGAGGAGATCCTGCTCGGCATCAGCGAGTACCTCCTGCAAGGGGGCAAAGACATCGTCGAGAAGCCGCACGACTCCGACGAGGCGCTGCTGCGCGACCTGGTCGACTTCCACCTCGAGTTCGCGCTCGCGCATCGCGACATCATCCGCGTGCAGGATCGCGAGCTCGGCACTCTTCCCGACGAGGCGAACCGGCGCGTGCGGATGCTGCAGCGCCAGTACCTCAACCTCTGGGTCGACGTCGTCAGCCGCATCCGCCCCGCCGTACCGACCGCGCACCTGCAGATCGTCATGCACGCGGTCTTCGGCCTGCTCAACTCGACCTCGCACAACCCCGACAACGCCGAGTCTGACGACGTGCGTGACATCCTCGCGTCGTCGGCGCTCCGGGTGCTCGCCGCGTCCTGAGGTCTCTGGGCTCTCTCTCCTCGGGAGGGGCCGCGCATTGCCGCCTCACGCGACCGGAAGCGGCAATCTGCGTCCCCTGCTGGCTTCGGGCGGCGCTCATCGCGCGGGAGGGGTCGCACATTGCCGCGTCGTCCGATGGGAAGCGACAATCTGCGTCCCCTGTTGGCTCGGCGCGACACGAACTTCGCAGATCTGCGCGAACTTCGCAGAGATTCGGCGGATGCCTGCGAGATTGCTGCTGTTCTGCGAGATTGCAGGCAGGCAGGTGAGCGCGGGACTAACGCCCGAGGATGGCGCGGGCCTGGCGCAGCACGGGCTCGTCGACCATCTTCCCCTCGAAGCGGAACACCCCGGGCTGCACAGCGGCCTCGGCGAGCACGCGTTCGGCCCATGCGGCCTCTTCCGGCGTCGCGGCGAATCCGGCGCGGATGACGGCGGCCTGCGACGGGTGGATGCAGGCCGTGGCGTCGAAGCCGCTGGCGGCGGCATCCGACACCTCGTCTTGAAGACCAGCGGTGTCCGCGATGTCGACGTGGACTGCGTCGAAGGCGAGCTTCCCTGCGGCCTTCGCGGCGATGAGCACCCGTGAACGCGCGTAGCGGGCGACATCGCGGTAGCGGCCGTCGTCGTAGCGGCTCGAGCGCCCGCCCATGCTCGCGATCAGGTCTTCCGCGCCCCACATCAGGCCGATCACGGCCGGGTGCGCTGCGATTTCGCCCGCGCGCTCGACGCCGGTCGCCGTCTCGCAGAGCGCGAGCACCCGGTAGCCGCCGGCGTGCAGAGCATCGAGGTCGGTCGTGCTCTCGGTCTTGGCGAGCATCACGGTGCGGTACTCGGTGCGGGCCAGCGCCTCGAGGTCGAGCGGATGCTCGGCGGTGGTCGCCGGATTCACCCGCACGATCACACGGGCGGGATCGAGAGCGGATGCCGCCACCTGCTCCCGCGCGGCGGGCTTGTCGTCGGGCGCCACGGCGTCTTCGAGGTCGAGGATGACCGAGTCGGCCGCTGCGAGCGCCTTCTCGTACCGGTCGCCGCGGTCGCCGGGGCAGAACAGGAGAGCGGGACCGTTCATCAGGACTCCTCGGATGCCGGCTCGGCCTCGGATGCCGCGGGCAGGCACTGCATCAGCGTCGACCTGGTCGCGACGGCGACGACCGTGCCGTCCTGGTTGCGCATGGTGTGCGCAAACTGCACGATGCCCTGGGTGGGCCGCGACGACGAGCGCCGCTTCGACACGATTAGCGTCTCGGCGTACAGGGTGTCGCCGACGCGGACGGGCGCGGGGAACGACACGTCGCTGAAGCCGAGGTTCGCGACGATCGTGCCCATGGTCAGCTGCGACACCGAGAGCCCGACCAGGGTCGCCAGGGTGAACATGCTGTTCACCAGGCGCTCGCCGAACTCGGTGCCGGCGCTCCACGCGGCATCCAGATGCAGCGCCTGCGTGTTCATCGTGAGCGTCGTGAAGAGAACGTTGTCGGCCTCGGTGACCGTGCGGCCAGGGCGGTGCAGGTACACCGAACCCTCTTCGAACTCCTCGAAGTAGAGTCCGCGCTGCTCGATGCGCTGGCCACTCATCGCTGCTCCCTCTCGTCACTGTCGTCGGCGTCACCGGCATCGGCGGATGCCGCGGGGGTGATGACGGCGAGCGTCTGCCCTCGCGACACGGTATCGCCCTGAGCGGCGCGCAACGACACGGTGCCGGAGACTCCGGCGCGCAGCACGTGCTCCATCTTCATGGCCTCGACGACGATCACTTGGTCGCCCTCCTCGACGTGCGCGCCGTTCTCGACCGACACCAGCACGACGGTGCCCGGCATCGGTGAATCGAGCTGGGGGCCGCTGGCCGCATCGTCGCCGGCACCGTGTGCGAGGCGCTCGACGGCGACGTCGAAGACCGCGCCGCCGTGCGCGACGGCGACGCGACCGGTCGACGTCATCGCCGAGATCGTGCGCGCCTCGCCGGCGATGTCGATCGTGTACCGGTGGTCGCCGCGGGGGCGGACGGAGGCCGCGACAGGGGCGGCGTCCTCCGCAGGCTCGTCGCCGACTTGCTCGACCCGCACCGAGAGTCCGGTACCCGATCCGGACACGAAGGCCACGCGACGGTGCACGCCGGAGTGCAGCGCATAGCGCCGCGGCGCTGCATCCCCCAGGCGCCAGCCGTCATGCCGTCGCCACGGGTCACCGCCGACGGGTGCCGCAGAGTCGAGCAGCAGTGCCGCCTCGGCGAAGACCCGGTCGTCGGCTTCGGTGAACGCGATGTCGTCGAGCCGTCGGGCGATCAGGCCGGTGTCGAGATCGCCGGCGACCACCTCGGGCAGCTCGAGCAGCAGGCGCATGAACTCCACGTTCACCGGGAACCCGAAGACAGCGGTCTCATCGAGCGCGCGCACCAGGCGACGACGGGCCTCATCGCGGGTCGCGCCCCATGCGATGACCTTGGCGAGCATCGGGTCGTAGTCGATCGAGACGTCGAGTCCGGTGTCGATGGCGGTGTCCACCCGGATGCCGGGCCCGGCCGGATGCGAGACCAGGTCGACGTGACCGCCGGTGGGCAGGAAGCCCGCCGTCGGGTCCTCCGCGTAGACGCGCGCCTCGATGCTGTGGCCGTTCAGCACGACATCGTCCTGGGCGATGGCCAGGACCTCGCCCGCCGCGATGCGCAGCTGCTGCTCGACGAGATCGATGCCGGTGATCTGCTCGGTGACCGGATGCTCCACCTGCAGCCGGGTGTTCATCTCCATGAAGAAGAACTCGTCCGGCCGGGTCGCCTCGACGATGAACTCCACCGTGCCGGCGCCCTCGTAGGCGACACTGCGGGCGGTCTCGCAGGCGGCGAGGCCGATCGCGGCGCGGGTCGTCTCGTCGAGCAGCGGCGACGGCGCCTCTTCGATGACCTTCTGATGGCGCCGCTGCAGCGAGCACTCGCGCTCGCCGAGGTGGATCACATTGCCGTGGCGGTCGGCGAGCACCTGCACCTCGATGTGCCGGGGTGTCGTGAGGTAACGCTCCAGGAACAGCGAGTCGTCGCCGAAGCTGGCCTGTGCCTCACGACGCGCGGCGGCGATCGCCGCCGCCAGTTCTCCGGCTTCGGAGACGACGTGCATGCCCTTGCCGCCACCGCCGGCCGAAGGCTTGATGAGCAGCGGGTAGCCGATGCCCGGCGCCGCGTCGGTGAGATCGGCGTCCGCTAGCCCGACGCGCGCGATGCCGGGAACGGTCGGCACATCGCGGGCGGAGACCGTGTTCTTCGCGGTGATCTTGTCGCCCATTGTGCGGATCGCCTCGGGCGTCGGCCCGATGAAGACGATGCCGGCATCGGCGCACGACTGCGCGAACTCGGCGTTCTCGGCGAGGAAGCCGTAGCCAGGATGGATCGCCTGCGCCCCGGTCTCGCGGGCGGCGGCGATCACGGCGTCGATGCTCAGGTAGCTCTGCGCCGCAGGCGCCGGACCGATCCGGATGGCGACGTCGGCCAGCGCGACATGGCGAGCGCCGGCATCCGCATCGCTGTAGACGGCGACCGAGCGGATGCCGAGACGGCGCAGCGTCGCGATGATGCGGCAGGCGATCTCGCCGCGATTGGCGATGAGGACGGTATCGAACACTTCACTCACATCCTGAAGACGCCGTAGCCCGGCTGGTCGAAGGGAGCCCGCATGATGACGTCGAGCGCGAGGCCGAGCACGTCTCTGGTCTGGTCCGGCTCGATGATGCCGTCATCCCACAGGCGAGCGGTGGAGTAGTACGGGCTGCCCTGCGTGTCGTAGGCGGCGCGGATCGGAGCCTGGAAGTCAGCCTCGTCCTCGGCCGACCAGGTGCCGCCGGCGGCTTCGATCTGGTCGCGACGGACGGTCGACAGCACGGATGCCGCCTGCGGTCCGCCCATCACCGAGACGCGCGCGCCTGGCCAGAGCCAGAGGAAGCGCGGCGAGTAGGCGCGGCCGCACATCGAGTACGTGCCGGCACCGAAGGATCCGCCCACGACGACGGTGAGCTTCGGCACGGTGGCGCAGGCGACGGCGTTGACCATCTTGGCGCCGTGCTTGGCGATGCCGCCGGCCTCGTACTCGCGGCCGACCATGAAGCCGGTGATGTTCTGCAGGAACACCAGCGGGGTGCGTCGCTGGTCGCACAGCTGGATGAAGTGCGCGCCCTTCTCGGCCGATTCGCCGAAGAGCACGCCGTTGTTCGCGATGATGCCGACCCGGTGCCCGTGGATCCGCGCGAACGCGGTGATCAGGGTCGTGCCGTATTCGCGCTTGAACTCGGCGAACTCGCCGCCGTCGACGACCGCGCGGATGATCTCGCGGGCGTCATAGGGCACGGTCAGCTCGACCGGGACCACATCGAGCAGGTCGACGGATGCCGGTGCGGCGACCTCTTCTTCGGGGGCGACGACGTAGGCGGGCGACGGCGGGAGCGTCGCGACAATGTCGCGGACGATCTGCAGCGCATGGGCGTCGTTCTCGGCGAGGTGATCGGCGACGCCGGAGACGCGGGTGTGCACCTCGCCTCCGCCGAGTTCTTCCGCGGTGACGACCTCACCGGTCGCGGCCTTCACCAGGGGCGGCCCGCCGAGGAAGATCGTGCCCTGGCCGCGGACGATCACCGTCTCGTCGCTCATCGCGGGGACGTAGGCGCCGCCGGCGGTGCTCGAGCCGAGGACGGCCGCGATCTGCGGGATGCCGTCGCGCGACATCCGTGCCTGGTTGTAGAAGATGCGCCCGAAGTGATCGCGGTCGGGGAACACCTCGTCCTGCATCGGCAGGAAGGCGCCGCCGGAATCGACCAGGTAGACGCAGGGGAGCCGGTTCTCGGCGGCGATCTCCTGCGCGCGCAGGTGCTTCTTGACCGTGATCGGGTAGTAGGTGCCGCCCTTCACCGTGGCGTCGTTGGCGACGACCATCACGTGCCGGCCGTGGATCAGTCCGACGCCGGCGACCACGCCGCCGGACGGGCAGTCGCCACCGTAGAGCTCGTACCCGGCGAGCGGGGCGACTTCGAGGAAGGGGCTGCCGACGTCGAGCAGTTGGTCGACGCGGTCGCGCGCGAGCAGTTTGCCGCGGGCGACATGCTTCTCGCGGGACTTCGCGGGCCCGCCGAGGCGGGCCGTGGCCGTCCGTTCGCGGAGCTCGTCGACGAGCTCACGGTAGGCAGACGCGTTCGGCACGGTGACCCTCCATCGGCAATGATCGGACGGAATTTAGATTACTGATCATTAACCGAAATGTCTACGTGCGCGGACTCGGCCGCAGCGCCGGCGTCGGCGACGGTGTCGTCAGACCCGGCGGAAGGTGAAGTAGCCCGCCACAGCGCCGTGGTTGACGACACCCGTTCCGGTGCTCAGCATCCGGGCCGAGGTCGTGGCTCCTGCTTCGACGAAGGTGTATCCGGTGTGCTCGAGACGCCAGCCGATCCCCTCGACCTGGCTGAGGAAGTAGCCGATGCTCTCGTTGCTCGCGAGGGCATTCTGGGCGGAACCCCACGACGACGCCTCGCCGGTGAGGCGGCTGACCTCGACCTGCAGATGGAGGAGCAGATCGCCTCGGGTGCGGGCGTCTGTCGCATGCTGCAGGAGGCGGGTGGCTTCGTCGGCGGTGAGCATTCGATCTCTCTTTCCTGGTCCGTCACGGATTCCAGGAACAGCGTAGGCCGCTCAGCCCTTCGCCTTGCGCACCGCATCGACGAGCTCGCGCCACGGGCCGGAGAGCTCCGAATCCGGGACGTCCTGCTCCCTGCGCTCTGACGGCGTCCTGGCGCGGATGCTCCAGACGAATCGGTCGGCGCCGGGCTGGTCGTTCAAGGTCTGATCCCAGGGGCACTGGTCGATGAGCGCGATCCACTGGGGGGCCTCGGCGGGCTCGGCTTCGACCTGCCAACGACGAGAGATGCCCGCGATGCCGCCCATGCGCACGACCGCGATGACGACCGTGCCGCCCTGGCCGGAGGGCTTCCGTCCGCGTGCCGGTCCGAGGTCGTCCGGTTCCCGCTCCGCTGCGGGCTGGCGCTCCTCTGCGGGCTCGCGCTCCGCAGTCGGCTCGCGCTCCTCACCGAGTGGAGGGGACTCGCTCATCCTCATAGACTCCCACGGCGCGCCACGCGCGTCGAGCGGCATCCGCGGTCTTCGCCCGTCCGGCGGGATCGCTCCCGTGCGCAGAATCGAGCGCGGAGGCGGCCGCGACCGTGGCGTCGGCGAACTCCGTGAAGGTCGCCGTGCTCGACAATCCTCCGGTCAACGCGCGGTACCAGACGGTTCCGGCCCGCTCCCAGGCGTTGCCGCCGAGGTCGCGCGCGAACAGGGCGAAGGCGCGATTTGGGATGCCGGAGTTGATGTGCACGCCGCCGTTGTCTTCGGTGGTCTGCACGAAGTCGCTCATATGCGCCGGCTGCGGATCCTTGCCGAGCTCATCGTCGTCGTAGGCGGTGCCCGGCTCGAGCATGGAACGCAGTGCCTTGCCCTCGACGGCGTCGGTGAAGATCTCGGCGCCGATCAGCCATGTCGCCGCATCAGCCGTCTGGTCGAGGAGGAACTGCTCGGTCAGCGCGCCGAGGACGTCGGCGATCGACTCGTTGAGAGCGCCGGGCTGGCCCTGATACTCGAGGTTCGCGGTGTGCTGGATGACGCCGTGCGCCAGCTCGTGCCCGATGACCGTGATTGAACCGGTGAACCCGCGGAACACCTCGCCGTCGCCATCGCCGAAGACCATGCGCTCGCCGTCCCAGAAGGCGTTGTCGTAGTCGACGCCGTAGTGCACCGTGGCATCGAGAGGGGCTCCGGCGTCGTTGAGCGAGTTGCGGCCGAAGGCCGACAGCAACAGCTCGAAGGTCGCACCGAGGCCATCGAACGCCTCGTTCACGGAGGTGTCGGCCACCGGCGGATCGTCTTCGTTGCGCACCACGGCGCCCGGAAGCTGCTGCGTGTTGCCGGCATCGCTGATCGTGCGGTTCGGGGCGTCGGAGAGTTGTGCGACGAGGTCGCCGTTCTCGTCGATCGACAGGTCGATGCGTGCCCGGAAAGGAGGGCGTCCGCTGGTCAGCGTCTGTCGCGCTGCGGCGGCGGCGCGGGGGAACCGGCCTGATTCGGCGAGACGCGCGAGCAGGTAGGACGGGACGACCCCGTGACGTTCTGCAGATGCTGAGCTGCTCATGCTCCGACCCTACGCCGGGCCTCCGACTTCTCCGCTCGGTCATCCGCGAGTCGTCGGGTCGGCGATCGAAAGCGACGACGCCACCCTCGCCGAATTGATATTGATAACCCTTCTCAATAAGGTGGGCATTCTATGCATCGCACCGCTCACCGCCGCCTCGTTCTCCTGCCCGCCGCGCTCCTCACGGCGCTCGCCGTCTCGGCGTGCGCGCCATCTGTCGTGGCGACGCCCGACGTCACTCCGCGCACCAGCGACATCGAAGGGGTCGGCGAGATCGCAGAGCCGGCTCGCGCCCTGGTCGTCGGCGACGAGAACGGTGAACTGACTCTCATCGACCTGGCGACTGAGGAGCGTTCGGTGCTCGCGAAGGCTCGAGCAGGCGTCGCGAGCTTCCAGGGCGATGGGCGCTTCATTGCCGTCACCCGCCTGCACGGCGCGCGCACTGCCGTCGACGTCGTCGACACCGGTCGCTGGACCATGCCCCACGGAGACCACTCGCATTCGTTCCAGACTGAGGCGCGCATCGTCGGGGCGATCGACGGCGCCGGCGCGGTCACCGTCGGCATGGGGGACCGCCGTATCGTCGCGTTGTTCGGCGAAGACGGAGACCTCGTCGATCTCACCCACGACGACCTCGATGGTGATCTCGTCGACCCGCCGCGCAGCGCCGCCCCGCTCGCGCTCGCTGGCCCGGTTCTTCCCTTCGCCGGACATCTGCTCGTGGCATCCGATTCCGACACGGTCGAGGTCGTCGACGACTCCGGTGCCGTCCAGCGGGATCGGGGGATGCCGTGCCCGGGAGTGACGGATGCCGACACCACCCGGGTGGGCGCGGTCTTCGCCTGCACCACCGGCGCCGTGCTCTTCACTCGCGAGACCGGTGGCGAGGTCGTCGCTGAAGCCATCCCGTATCCCGAGGGGGCGACCCCGGTCGCCGAGCTGTCCGGCCGCCCCGATCGGCCCGATCTCGCCGGCGTCGCCGGTGCGCAAGGCGCCTGGCTCCTGGGCGTGCGGCAGCGCACCTGGACGCTGCTTCCCTCCGACGAACCTCTGCTGCGCGCCGTGGCCATCGGCGACGACGCCGATCGGACGGTCGTGGTCGACGCCGGCGGACGCGTACGCGTGCTCGCCGCCGACGGCGCCGTGCTCGCCCGCACCGAACCGCTGGTCGCCGCATCCGTCAGCGACCCCGCCCTTCGCGAACGCGTGCGACTGATCGTCGATGCCGACCACGCCTACCTCACCGACCCCGCTGCCGGAGCGGTCCATGAGATCGATCACCGCGACGGCGCGGTCGTCACCCGCACCTTCACCGACCTGCAGCCCTGGTTCCTCCAGCAGGTCGGCTGAAGCGCCGCGCCCCCACACCACAGAAGAAAGAGAGAACACCATGTTCCGACCTGCCCGCACCCGCTTCGCGGCCGGGGCCGTCGCGGCCTTCGCCGTCGTCGCGCTCGCCGGATGTGCGACTCCGGCGCCATCGGCATCCGGCGATCCCGACGCCTCCGCCGAGCACCAGCACGAAGGCGACACCCGCGTCGCGGTCTCCTATGACGGCGGCATCCTCGTGCTCGACGGCGAGACCCTCGAAACCGTCGGCGGCGTCGAACGCGACGGATTCCTTCGCGTCAACAGTGCCGGCGACCACGACGGACACGTCTTCGTCACGGCGGAGGACGGTTTCCATGTTCTCGGCACCGGCCTCGCCTCCGGAGAGGTGGCGTTCACCGGAGAGGTGTTCGATGCCATCGCGGCCGGCCACGTCGTTCCGCACGCCGGGCGCACGGCGCTCTTCGACGACGGCACCGGCGAGGTGCGCATCTTCGACACCGACGACATCGGCGGCGGCATGCTGCCCGAGATCGACACGCTCTCCTCGGAAGCCGCGCACCACGGTGTCGCGATCGAGCTCGCCGACGGCACCGCGCTCTCGACGATCGGGACGCCCGATACCCGCAGCGGTGTGCGCCACCTCGCCGCCGACGGCTCCGAACTCTCCCGCAACGAGCAGTGCCCGTCCGTGCACGGCGAAGGTGCGCTGAAGGGGGAGGTCATCATGTTCGGCTGCGAGGACGGCGTGCTGCTCTTCGCCGACGGCGCGTTCACGAAGGTCGACGCGCCCGATGAGTTCGGCCGCACCGGCAACGCCTACGTCACCGGGACGAGCTCCATCGCGGTCGGCGACTACAAGTCCGATCCCGACCAGGAGGGGTACCTGCTCTCCGAACTCGCCATCGTCGACACGAAGGCGAACGCGCTGTCCGTCGTCGAGCTGCCCGAGGGAGTCGAGTACACCTGGCGCGGTGTCGGCCGCGACGGCCACGACAACATCGTCGTGCTGGGCGCGGATGGTTCGCTGTACCTGCTCGATGAAACCGGGGCGGTACAGGATTCGTGGAGCGTCATCGAGCCGTGGGAGGGCCCGGAGGAGTGGCAGCAGCCGCACCCCGGTCTGCGCGTGGTCGGCGACATCGCGTACGTGACCGAGCCGGCGGCGAAGAAGATCCACGCGATCGATCTGCACACCGGTGAGTCCGTGGCCACGGCCGATCTGGACGTCGTGCCGAACGAGTTCGTCGTGGTCGGCGGCGCCGGTCACTGAGGCCGACGCTGAATCGAGAGGGCGGGCGCCGGGGAACCGGGCCCGCCCTCTTGCGCGCCCGGGTGGACCGTCGTCAGTCCCGCTCGATGCTCACGACGGTGGTGCGGATCACGCCGCCATCGGCCGGCGCCTCGTAGCGCACCGGCATCCCCGGGTGGGCGATCGAGAACCAGAACGTCTCCGGCTCAGCGTCCGGCGCATCGCGCGTGACGTAGCGCAGGCACTCCACTCGTCCGATCGGCAGCTCCAGGGTCTCGGTCGACAGGGTGGTGCGTTCGGCAGGGAAAGCGGCGTGGCCCTGGAGCTCGACCCATGTGACGCGCCCCGAGGCGACGTCATCCGGCGCATCGCTGCTCCAGCGGTCGAGCGTCGCGCCCTCGGCATCCGTCTCCCGGAACCGATTCACCCGCTCGAAATCTGATCCGTCCGGCAGTTCGACACGCAGTCTGATCGTCTTTCCGGCGCCGGTGGCGTCGCGGATCTGGGCGGCGGTGAAGGGGGTCGGAAGCAGGCCGGGGCCGATCAGGTGCGGGTCGGATGCGCTCATGGAGACATTCTGAGCCAGCGTCGGTGGGTGAGCCAACGAGTCACCTCTTGACAACCTCTGCGTTTTGTATACAGAATACGAGTACATCCTGAAACGGATGAGAGTTCTGCCCGAACAGGCTCTTCCAAAGACGAAAGAGGTAGCGAGATGGTACGTGCGAACGCGACGCGGTATCTGGCTCTGGGCGCTGCCGGTGCCCTGGTGCTGGGGCTGGCCGGATGCAGCGGCGGCGGCGGTGGCGGCGGAGTGGCCGACGACGGCACGGCGACGGTGGTCTGGTCGACGTGGGGCACAGCCGACGAGCTGACCCGCTTCAACGAGTTCAACAAGGACTTCATGGAGCGTCACCCCGACATCAAGGTGAAGCTCCAGCCGGTCGCCGGTTACGGCGACTACCACTCCAAGCTGCTCGCCCAGCTGACCAGCAACACCGCCCCTGACGTGTTCTACGTCGGCGACGACATGATCGGTCAGTTCGTCGACTCGAAGCGCCTGATGCCGCTCACCGAGCTGATGGAGTCCAAGGACAGTAAGACCAAGCCGGATGACTTCTTCCCCGGTCTGTTCGGCGCCGCCGAAGCCGACGACGAGATCTACGCCGCTCCGAACGACTCGAACCCTGATGCGCTCTGGTACGACAAGCAGGCGCTCGCCGCGGCGGGCATCACCGAAGACCCGGCCGCTCTCGCTGAGGCCGGCGAGTGGACGACCGACAAGTTCCTCGAGATGAACGCGAAACTGCAGGACGCGGGCCTCGCCGGAACGATGTACTGGAACTACTGGGCCACGCACTGGAGCTGGCTCTCGTCGCAGGGCCTCGACGCGCCGTACGACGAGTCCGGCGAGTTCGTCGCCAACAAGGATGCCGACACCGTCGCTGCCGTGCAGGAGTTCGGCGATCTCTTCCAGGACGGCACCTTCGTCGTGGCGGACACGCTGCCCGACGGCGCGGGCGCGGACAGCGTGTTCGTCACGCACAAGGCGGGCTTCTTCGCGCAGGGCCGGTACACGATCGGCACCGTCAGCGCGACCGGCGAGCAGGACAGCTACGACATCGTGCGCTGGCCGACGCCGGACGGCGTCGAGGCCCCGACCGGAGTCGCGACCTCGTTCCTCGCCATCAACGGCAAGACCAAGGTGAAGGACGCGGCGTTCACCTTCTGGACCGAGTTCCTCTCGGCCGAGGGGCAGACGTTCCGCCTGGAAGGCGGCGGAAACGCCGTCCCGTCGATCAAGGGCGCCGACGACGTCGTGCTCGAGGGCGACTACCCGGTGAACGCGCAGACCTTCCTCGACATGCGCGACATCGGCTTCGAGGACTACCCCGCCGAGGCGCGCGTCCCCGGTCTGCCGGTTGCGATCGCGGAGGAGTTCCAGAAGCTCTACGAGGGCAAGGTGGATGCTCAGGCTGCGCTCGATGCCATCGCGGACGTGGTCAAGGAACGGTCGGAGAAGTAGGAGTGACCACTCTCACCGAGCACGAGCGGATGCCGCAGGCCGAGCCTGCGGCATCCGCTCCGCCCCTTCGCAAGGAAGCCGCGTGGCGTCGCCGCGACCGGCTGTGGGGATACATCTTCGTAGCCCCGCAGCTGATCGGGATGGGGCTCTTCGTGGTCCTGCCGTTCGCGGCCAGCCTCGTACTGGCGTTCGCGGACTGGGACGGGCTGGGTGAGCTCAGCTGGGTCGGCCTCGCGAACTTCGTCGATCAGCTTCAGGACCCGCTGCTCGGCCGCGCGATCATCAACACGATGCTGATCGCCGTCATCACGGTACCGATCGGCCTCACCCTCTCGGTGATCGTCGCTGTCGCTCTGGAGAAGCTGAAGACCAGGGCGCTCTACCTCATCCTGTTCTTCTCGCCGGTGGTCACCTCGACGATCGCCGTGGCGATGATCTGGCAGCAGATGTTCCGTGCCGACGGGCTCCTCTCCACCACGATCGGCAAGATCTTCGGCATCACCCCGCCGGACTGGCTGCAGGACCCCAAGCTGGCGCTCCTGGCCGTCTGCATCGTGACGATCTGGTCGTCGATGGGTCTGAACGTCGTGATCTTCCTCGCCGGTCTGCAGAACGTGCCGCCCTCGGTCATCGAGGCCGCACGCATCGACGGTGCCGGCGCGGTGCGCCTGTTCACCAGCATCCGCCTGCCGCTGGTGTCGCCGATCATCTTCTTCTCCTCGGTGATCGCGTTCATCTCCTCGCTGCAGACCTTCGACATCGTCTACGTGCTGGTATCCGGCGGCGGACCAGACAACGCGACGCGCACGATCGTCTACCACATCTACGATCTGGGCTTCGGGCGCTTCGAGTTCGGGCCGTCGAGCGCGGCGAGCATCATCCTGCTCGCGCTCACGCTCGTCATCACCGCGATCCAGTTCGTCGCGCAGAAGAAGTTCGTCCACTACGAGGATGACCCGGCATGAGCCTCCAGACCCCTTCCCTGACCCAGCCCGCCGGTCCGGCGACCGACTCGACCGTCGCCATCGTGGCCCCCGGGTATCGGCAGCGCGGACGCAACGGACCCGGCCGCCGTGGTCGCCGGGCGACCGCAACGCTGCTGCACGTCCTGCTGATCATCGCCGGCATCTCGATGGTGTTCCCCTTCATCTGGATGCTGCTGACATCGTTCAAGACGCTGCCGCAGCTGCTGAAGAACCCGCTCGAGTTCCTGCCGAACCCGTGGACCGTCGAGAACTACACCGAGGCATGGACCGCGGTGCCGTTCGCCCAGGCGTACCTGAACAGCGCGTACATCGCGGTGCTCGTCGTGGTCGGCACCCTGATCACGGCCTCGATGGCGGGCTACGCGTTCGCGCGCATCCGCTTCCGCGGCAGCAGGGTGCTGTTCATCGTGTTCCTGGCGACGCAGATGATCCCGGCGCAGGTGACGCTGATCCCGTTCTACCTGCTGATGTCGAACCTCGGCTGGGTGGACTCGCATCTCGCGCTAATCGTGCCCGGCATGATCGCGAACCCGTTCGCGGTGTTCCTGATGCGGCAGTTCGTGCTGTCGCTGCCGAAGGAACTCGAGGAGGCGGCGATCGTCGACGGGGCCGGACGCTGGCGGATCTTCTGGAGCATCGTCCTGCCCAACCTCAAGCCCGGCCTCGCCGCGCTGTCGATCATCACAGCACTCGGCGTCTGGAACGCCTTCCTGTTCCCGCTCGTACTGCTGAACTCGCCCGACCTGTTCACGGTGCCGCTGCTGCTGACCTCGTTCCAGGGCCAGTTCGGGTCGATCAACTACGGCCTGGTGATGGCGGCATCCGCGATCGCGACCGTTCCGATGCTGATCGTGTTCGTGATCGGGCAGCGCAAGATCCTGAACAGCATGGCCGCCTCGGGGCTGGGAGGGCGTTGACGGTGACGGATGCTGCTGCGCTCGCCACGCTCGCCGGGCGCCACCTCGACCTGATCTCGGCGCCGTTCACGCTTCCGCGCTCGCGCGTGCTGGTGTTCCGCTCCGAGGACGGTGTGCGGGTGCACACTTCGGAGTACGAACGCCGGCTCTCGGATTGCCGGGTGCTCGACGCGCTGGTTGTGCTGGATGCCGAGGGCGAGGAGCTGCCGGTGGCCGACGTGCTGCCGGGGAAGGTGACGTTCGGCCGGACGGAAGGGTGCGATTCGTCTCGCTTCGCTCGCTCAACGACCAGTGGGGATTCCCGGTCGTTGAGCGAGGAGCGCAGCGACGAGACGAAACGCGTGGATCCGCCGTCGACGTCCGAGGCGGAGGTGACGCTGACCTTCGCCGATCCTTCGACGCTGAGCCTCGGCGGCCCCTCCGGGTCGCGGGTGCGGCTGCAGCATCCGGATGGGCGGGTCGAGGAGCATCCGCTCGAGCGCGGCATCCGGCTGCACGTCGCCGCCGACCGTTCTGTGTCTGTCCAACTGGGCGACCACACCGCGGCGCTCGCCGCCACCGACCGGATCTGGAGCGACTGGTTCGCGAAGTGCCCGCTGGTGCGTGACGACCTTCAGGAGATGGCCGCGTTCTGCTGGTGGGTGCTCGGCGCGAACATCGTCGAACTCCCGTCGCTGGGCGACGCGCGGGCCATCGTCCCGTCGAAGATCGGGTACGTCGGTCTCTGGCAGTGGGACGCCTACTTCATCGCCGTCGGGCTTCGCCACGGCGACCCCGAGCTCGCCCGCGAGCAGCTCGAGATCGCGTTCCGGTTCCCCGGCGCGGATGGGCAGCTGCCCGACGTCGTGCACGAACTCGGCGTGCTGGCCACGAGCGACGACCTGCCGGAGAGCGATCGCGCCAACCTGCGTCGGGCCGGCTCGCAGATCGCCGATCCGAGCGCCCCGGTGCCGCTGACCAAACCGCCGCTCGCCGCCTGGGCGCTGCGCAAGGTGCTCGAGGCCGAGGATGCTCCGGACTGGGCGCGCGAGCAGCTCGCCCGCGTCATCCGCTCGCAGGAATGGTGGTTCGCAGGCAGTGACCTCGATCACGACGGGATGCCGGAGTACGGGCATCCGTACTCCTCGGGTCTCGACGACAGTCCGATCTTCGACGGTCCGCTTCCGACCGCTGCGCCCGACCTCGGTGCCTACCTGGTGCGTCAGGATCTGGAGATCGCCGCGCTCCTGGAGCGGTACGAACCCGGTGTCGACGGGACTCGTTTCCGCGAGCGCGCCGCCGTCACGCAGGACCTGCTGCTGCAGATGTGGTCTTCCGATCAGGGGCGATTCCTCGCCTACGGCGGTGGGGAGGCGCAGCTCAGCGACACGATCGTGGGACTGATGCCGCTGCTCACCGGGACGCTGCCGGCCACGATCGCTTCCGCATTGCGTGCGGCCGTCGACGACCCATCCCGGTACGCGCTGGAGTGGGGGCTGCCGACGGTCGCAGCATCCGATCCGGACTTCTCGGCCGAGCGCATGTGGCGCGGCCCGATCTGGGTGAACACCAACACCCTGATCGCCGAGGGGCTGGAGGCATCCGGGTACCCCGAGCGGGCCCGCGAGCTGCGCGAGCAGACCGTGGCGCTCGTCGTCCACGGCGGCGGTCCGCACGAGTACTTCAATCCGCGCACCGGCCAGAAGGCCGACCGTGCGACCACCGCCTTCGGCTGGTCGGCCGCGCTGTTCATCGACCTCGCGGTGGGGCTGTCGCGGTAGCCCCTCTCCCGCGTTCACAGAGCGCAAAGGGCTCGATTTTGGTCCGGAATCGAACCCTTTGCGCTCTGTGAACGGGGCGGATGCCGAGACGGATGCCGGGGCAGAGTCCGGGATGCCTATATATAGCAGGACGATTTACTAAAACGGGCCCTCGGGTCCCAGGCCTCTGCTTAGATGATCGGGTGCAGAAGATGGATGAGACCCGGAGCGCGGGTGTCGGGGCGTTGCTGTGGTTGGCCGTGGCGACCTTCTCGATGGGGATCGACGGGTATGTGCTCGCCGGGCTCCTGCCGCAGATCGCCGACGACTTCGAGGTCACCGAGGCGGCTGCCGGGCAGCTCATGACGGTGTTCGCGTTCACCGGTGCCGTCGCCGGACCTCTGCTCGGCGCGCTGACCGGGCGCTGGGAGCGCAAGGCCACCATCATCGGTTCGCTGGCCGTGTTCGTCGTCGGCAACCTCATCGTCGCCCTCGCGCCTTCCTACGCGTGGGCGATGACCGGTCGCGTGATCTCCGCCCTGGGCGGCGGGCTGCTGAACGCCGTGATCGCCGCCTACGTGATCGCGAAGGCGCGGCCCGAGCGCCGCGGGCGCGCGTTGTCGCTCGTCATGGGCGGATGGCTGGCGGCGACCGCGCTGGGTGTGCCGATCGGGCTCGTGGTCGGCCAGCAGGACTGGCGCGTTCCATTGTTCATGGTCGTGGGTGCCGGAACCGCAGCACTCGTCGGGATCATCCTGAGAGTGCCGCGCCTGCACCTTCCGCCGCTGAAGTTGCGGGAATCCCTTCGGCCGTTGACGCAGGGGAACATTCTCTTCGCCCTGCTGATTCCGGCTGGCCTCATGTGCGCGAGCTACTTCTGCTTCACCTACGCGACGCTGATCTTCGTCCCCCGGGTGGGAGACGGATTCGGGATGATCGCCGTGATGTTCGGGTACGGGATCGTGAGCCTGGCCGGCAACATCATCTCGGGACACCTCACCGACCGCATCTCGCCGACCCGCGTGATCACCCTGATCATCGGCTCGCTCATCGTCGCGGCGCTCCTGGGCGCGGCCGGACTCCTCCTCCCGGGTGTGCTCGGAGCGACCGCCGCGGTGCTGTGGTTCGTCGCCTGCGCGTTCTTCAACGGCGGATCCGGGGTGCCGCTGCAGGCGCGCCTGGGCGCGATGGCGCCCGAATCGGCGGCCTTCGTGCTCGCTCTCAACGGCAGCGCGATGTCGATGG
Source organism: Microbacterium sp. LTA6 (assembly GCF_045690355.1). Taxonomy (NCBI): domain Bacteria; kingdom Bacillati; phylum Actinomycetota; class Actinomycetes; order Micrococcales; family Microbacteriaceae; genus Microbacterium; species Microbacterium sp. LTA6. The sequence goes on along the minus strand of NZ_CP147855.1, from coordinate 984,878 downwards.
GCAGCGCATTGGGCAGTGCCCTGGGCGGGCTGGCGCTGACCGTCGGAGTCGCCGCCGACAGGCTCCCGCTGCTGTCGGCCGGAATCGTCGCGCTGACCCTGGTGCTGCACCTGATCAGCGTCCGGTCCGTGGCGCGGGCCGATGCTCGTGAGGTCAGTCCGCTCGGCGCGTCGGTCTGAGTCTTCCTCGGGGGCGGGGCGTGAGCCCGCTCAGCGCGTCGGTGCGAACTACGCCGTGAAGTAGGAGCTCGTGGCGTTGTCGAGGATGCGCTTCATGCCGTGCATCCAGTTCACCTTCAGCGCCTCCACGGCGGCCGGAACGTCGCCGGCGGCGAGGTGCTTCGCGATCGCGGCGTGCTCGGCGGCGACGCGCTCGACCTTGACGTCTTCCGGCACGAGCAGCGACTCATAACGATGGAACGAGCTGCGCACGCTCTCGATCACCGCGAGCAATCGTGAGTTCGGGCAGGCCGAGAGCATGACCGAGTGCCACTCGTCGTCCTTGGTGATCACGAGCTGATGCTCGACGAGTTCGTCGGCGAATGAGGCAGCGAGCTCTTCCAGCTGCTTCCCGATCCGGCGCAGGTCGTCGGGTGGGGTGAGCTCGAGGGCGAGGCTCTCCAGCGCAGCCATCACCGGCGCGAGGTCTTGGAACTCCGAGGCGCTCAGCGGTACGAAGCGGAAGCCCTTGCCGTTCTCGCTCTCGATCTGTCCTTCGGACTCCAGAGCGATGAGCGCTTCACGCAGAGGGGTGCGGCTGACACCGAGCTCCGTGGCGAGCTGGACCTCGTTGATGCCCTCGCCCGGCTGGACGAGCCCCGACCTCATGCGGGCCAAGAGCTCTTCGCGAACCTGCGAGCGCAGGTTCTTGCGTTCGATGGCCATGGCATCCCTTCTGCGTCATGCCTGCCGTCAGCCTATGGGTTGACGACCCTGGGGTGACGATCTAGTGTGGTGTATACAGAATACAGCGGCCTCGACGAATGCGCCAGAGCAATGTCGGAGCGGCGAAAGACTCAGAGAGGAGCCGTCGTGGCCGAACCCAGCGGTGACCAGTCGATCCGGCGCGTGCGACTGAACGCTCTTGCCTACGGCGGTGACTACAACCCCGACCAGTGGTCGGAGGAGACCTGGCACGAAGACATCCGTCTGATGCGCGAAGCCGGCGTCAACATGGTGAGCCTGCCGATCTTCAGCTGGCCGCAGCTCGAGCCCGAGCCCGGCGTCTACGACTGGGAGTGGCTCGACCGCATCATCGATCTGCTCTGGGATGCCGGAATCGCGATCGACCTCGCCACGGCCACCGCCACGCCGCCGTCCTGGCTGCTTCGGGCGCACCCGGAAATGGCGCCCTGGGATGCCGACGGGCACCGACTGGAGTTCGGCTCGCGCCAGACCTACTGCCCCTCGTCGCCGATCTGGCGCGAGAACGTCGCCCGCATGACGCGGGCCATGGCCGAGCGCTACGGCAAGCATCCGGGACTTGCCATGTGGCACATCTCGAACGAGTACGGCGACCACACCTCCCGCTGCTGGTGCCCCGAAACGGCGAAGCACTTCCGCCGCTGGCTGGAGAACCGTTACGGCGACCTCGACGGGCTCAACGAAGCCTGGGGCGTGAACGTATGGGGTCAGCGATACACCTCGTGGGAGCACATCGAGACGCCGAAGAAGGCGCCGGGGCCGATCAACCCCACCCAGCTGCTCGACTTCGAACGGTTCAGCTCGGATGCTCTGCTCGAGCTGTTCCAGATCGAGATCGACGGGCTGCGCGAAGTCACCCCCGACATCGCCGTCACCACGAACTTCATGAGCATGTTCCGCGACCTGGACTACTGGGACTTCGCCGCCGTCGAAGACGTCGTCACCGACGACGCCTACCCCGAACCCGCCGACCCGACCTCGCACGTCGGCGCCGCCCTCAACTACGGCCTGATGCGCTCGCTCAAGGGCGGGCAGCCGTGGCTGCTGCTGGAGTCCTCGGCGAGCGCGACGAGTTGGCGCGATGTCAACGTTCCGAAGGCGCCGGGCAAGATCCGCGTCGAGAGCCTGCAGGCCGTCGCGCACGGGTCGGACGCCGTGATGTTCTTCCAGTGGCGCCAGGCCAAGTACGGCCAGGAGAAGTTCCACTCCTCGATGCTCGGCCACCGCGGCGAGAAGTCCCGCAGTTTCCAGGAGACCAAGGCGCTGGGCGCCGAGTTGAAGCTGCTGGAGCCCGTCCGCGGCACCCGGGTGCGCTCCCGCGTCGCGCTCGTGGTCGACTGGGACTCGTGGTGGGGCTCCAGTGCCACCGAGTCGCTGCCCTCGCAGCGGTTGCAGTGGGCGCGCCAGGCGAGGGAGTGGCACCGGGCGCTCTACACGCTCGGGCAGCCGGTGGATGCTGTCCGTGCCGTCGGCCCGTTCGACGCCTACGACGTGGTCGTGGTGCCGAACCTCTACATCGTCGAGCAGCCGCAGGCCGATGCGCTCCGCGCCTTCGTCGAACGCGGCGGGCACCTCGTGGTCGGTCCGTTCTCGGGCGTGGCGGACGCCACCGAGAAGGTGCACGACGGTGGTGCTCCCGGTCTGCTGCGCGATCTTCTCGGCATCGAGGTCGACGAGCAGTGGCCGATCGCCGACGGCCTCACCGAGCAGATCGACTACGCCGGCGAGACCCTCACCGTTCCGAGCTGGAGCGAGTGGATCGAGGCGGATGCCGACGTCGAGGTGCGCGGTCGCTACACGAGCGGCGAGCTGGACGGCCTCCCCGCGGTGACCCGACGCCCGGTGGGGAACGGCTCTGCCTGGTACCTCAGCGCGATGGTCGACCCGGACGGGATGCTCCCGCTCTTCCGCGACGTGCTGCGCACCGCCGGCATCCCGGCCCGTGATGCGACCGACGTGGACATCGAAGTCGTCACCCGTGCCGACGACACCACCGACTACACGTTCGTCCTGAACCACGGACGCAACCCGGTGACGTTCCACCTCGACATGCCCGGCACCGACCTGCTCACAGGCATCCGTCATGAGGACCGTCTCGAGCTCGGCCGCTTCGGCGTCGTCGTGCTCGCCGCGCCGCGCTCCGCGGCCATCCCCTTTCCGACCCTCATCCGCACACCCGTGAAGGAGGACGCATGACGACTGAAGCTTTCGTGCATCCGTACATCCCCAACACCGCCCCCGACGTCAAGCAGGCGATGCTCGACGCCGTGGGTGCGGCATCCGTCGAGGACTTCTACGCCGACGTCCCGGAGAAGCTGCGTCTGCGGCGGCTGCTCGACGTGCCGGCTCCGCTGCCGGCCGAGCAGGATCTCGCACGTCATGTGCGCGGCATCCTCGCGAAGAACCGCTCGACCGAGGAGCGACTGAGCTTCCTCGGCGCGGGGACGTACAACCACTACGTGCCCGCCGTGGTCGACGAGGTGATTCGGCGGAGCGAGTTCCTGACCGCATACGCGGGCGAGCCGTATGAAGACCACGGGCGATTCCAAGCGCTCTTCGAATACCAGTCGCTGATGGCTGAGCTGCTCGCGATGGATGTCGTGAACGTGCCGACGTACGACGGCTATCAGGCCACCGCCACCGGACTCGCGATGGCCGGCCGGCTGACCGGCCGCCGCCGGGTGCTCGCGCTCAGCGACGTGCTGCCGGAGAAGCTCTCGAAGGCGCACGACTACACCCGCACGGGTCTCGACATCGAACTGATCCCCACGGCAGACGGCACCGCCGACCTCGTGGCGCTGCGGAGCCGTCTGGATGACGAGGTCGCCGCCGTCTGGATCGAGACGCCGAGCGCGACCGGCGCCGTCGAGACGCAGCTGAGTGTGATCGCGGAGGCCGCGCATGCGGTGGGCGCGATCGTCGTCGTCGGCACCGACCCGATCGGGTACGGCGTGCTGACCCCGCCCGCGATGCAGGGTGCCGACATCGTCACCGGCGACATCCAGTCCCTCGGCCTGCACCAATGGTTCGGCGGCGCTCACGCCGGATTCATCGCCGTGCACGACGACCCGCGTTTCGTGATGGAGATGCCGTCACGACTGTTCGGTTTGGAATCCACTGACGTGCCGGGTGAGTACGGCTTCGGCGACGTCGCCTACGAGCGCACCTCGTTCGCCCAGCGCGAGGAGGGCAAGGAATGGGTCGGCACCGCAGCGGCGCTGTGGGGGATCGCCACCGGCGTGTACCTCGCGCTGATGGGCCCCGCCGGCATGGCCGAGCTCGGTGAGCTGCTTCTGGCGCGCACCCGCTACGCGCAGCAGAAGCTCGCCGCGATCCCCGGTGTGACGCTCGGCGACACCGCGCTGCACCTGCGCGAGTTCACGGTGCGGTTCGGCGGCGTTCGCGCCGCCGACATCGTCACCGCGCTGCGGGCGCAGGGCATCGAACCGGGCGTCGTCGTCGACGAGCAGACGCTGCTCGTGTGCGTGACCGACGCGACCTCTGCCGCCGACATCGATCGCCTCGCGGCAGCACTCACGGACGCGCTCGATACCCACGGCACCACTGACACCTCGAAGGAGCACGGCGCATGAGCCTTCCCGTCGCACCCAAAACCAGCCCGCGCCGATTCCAGCAGGCCAGCTGGGACGAGCCGATCGTGTTCGAGCTGTCCACCCCCGGCGAGCGCGGCATCGCGATCACGCCTGTGGAATCCGCCGTGCGCGACGCGGTCGGTGATGTCGTGGCATCCCTGCCCGAAGGGATGCGCCGCCCGGCGCCGCCCGCGCTGCCCGAGATCGCGCAGATGCGGGTGCTCAAGCACTACCTGCGTCTGTCGCAGGAGAACCTCGGGTCCGACCTGAACGTCGACATCGGCCAGGGCACCTGCACCATCAAGTACTCCCCGAAGATCAACGATCAGCTCATTGAGGTGCCGCAGCTGCGTGCGCTGCATCCGGAGCAGGACCCCGCCGACACCCAGGGCGCGCTGGAGATGATCTGGCGCCTTGAGCGGTTGATGGCGGAGATCTCCGGGATGGATGCCGTCTCACTGGCCTCCCCCGGCGGGTCGGCCGGGATCTGGACCAACATCGCGATGATCCGCGCGTACCACGAGTCGCGCGGCGAAGGCGATCAGCGCGACGAGGTCATCACGACGATCTTCAGCCACCCGTCCAATGCGGCGGCCGCGAAGGTGGCGGGGTACAAGATCATCACGATCTACCCCGACGCCGACGGCTACCCCGATCTGGACGCGCTGAAGGCCGCCCTGTCCGAGCGCACCGCGGCGATCATGGTGACCAACCCCGAGGACACCGGCATCTACAACCCGGCCATCACCGAATGGGTCGACGCCGCGCATGCCGTCGGAGCTCTCGCCTCCTACGACCAGGCCAACGCCGCCGGTATCCTCGGCATCACCCGCGCCCGCGACGCGGGCTTCGACGTGTGCCAGTTCAACCTGCACAAGACGTTCTCGGCGCCGCACGGAAGCGGTGGACCGGGTGCGGCGGCCAACGCCGTCACGGCAGAACTCGCGCCCTTCCTGCCCGGCCCGCGCGTCGAGCAGGTCGACGGCCGCTTCGTGGTCCGCGAGCCCGGCGACCTGTCGATCGGGCACGTCGCTCCGGCGCACGGCGTCATCCTGCATGTGGTGCGTGCCTACGCCTGGATCATGGCGCTCGGCGCGGAGGGCATGCTGACCGCCTCGCAGATCGCCGTCCTGAACAACAACTACCTGCTGAAGAAGGTGCTCGAGATCCCGGGTGCATCCGCGCCGTACGCGACCGGACGCCGCCGCATCGAGCAGGTTCGCTACTCATGGCAGGAGCTGTTCGAGGACACCGGCATCACGTCGGAGGAAATCGGCATCCGCATGGCCGACTACGGCTTCCACTACTGGACGAGCCACCACCCCTACGTCGTGCCGCAGCCGTTCACCCTGGAGCCCACCGAGTGCTACTCGAAGGCGGAGATGGACGAGTACGTCGCCGCCCTCGCCCGCGTCGCCCAGGAAGCGCGGGAGAACCCGGAGCTCGTGCGCACGGCCCCGCACAACCAGACCGTGCATCACACCCATCACGACGATCTCGACGACCCGGAACGATGGGCGGTCACCTGGCGCGCCTACCGTCGCAAGTACTTCGGCGAAGTGCGGGCGGATGCCGTGGTGCAGCCGATCCCCGAGGGCGTCGGCGTCGCGTGATCGGACTGGTCGTCAATCCTGTCGCCGGAGTCGGCGGGCCTGCGGGCCTCGCCGGCTCCGACGGCGCGGATGTGCAGCGCCTTGCGGCAACGCGAGGTGCGCATTCGCGCGCGCAGGAGCGGACGGCCACGGCGCTGGCGGTTCTTCGGGCGCAGCATCCCGGGCTCGTCATCCTGACGGCCGCCGGCGCGATGGGGGCGGATGCCGTGCGCGCTGCCGGCCTCGTGCCGCGGGTCGTGTACGCGGCAGGCTCTACGACCGCGGGCGCAGCCGCCCTGCCGACCGATGCTGCCGACACGACGGCTGCGGTCGCCGCCGTCGCCGCCTCCGGGGCCGACCTGGTGCTCGTCGTCGGTGGCGATGGGACGCTGCGCGATGCCGCGGCAGCACTCGTCCGGCCGCGGCTTTCGGGTGCGGATGCGACGGCCGCCCCGTTCATAACTCAGGAAGAATCGCCCGAGCTGGACCGTTCTCGGGCTGATTCGGCCGATTCCGGCACGTCTTTCCGGAGTCATGAACACCCGGCAACGGAAGCCTTTTCCTGGTCGTTGAGCGAGGGAGCCCTCGGCGACCGAGACGAAACGCGTCATTCAGCGTCGGACGCCGATCCGTCGCCTTCCGACGTGTACCACGTGCAGGACGAAAGAACAGATGCAGGACGAAACGCCGAAGGATCGTCCGACATCCGTGCATCCGTCCTGCAAGTGGCACAGGAGGCCGGGATGCCGGCGGCGACCGGGATCGTCCCGGCGGCCGGTATCGTCCCGGCGACCGGTATCGTCGCGCCGGCGGTCCTCGGCATCCCTGCCGGGGTGAAGATGTACTCGCCGGTGTTCGCTGTCAGCCCCTCGGCGGCCGGAGCGATCGCGGCCGATTGGGTCTCGCAGGGCGGCCTGCCCACCGCCGATCAGGAGGTGCTCGACATCGACGAGGCGGCGATGCGTCGTGCCCGGGTCGAACCCGTTCTGCACGGGATGCTCCGGGTACCGTTCCGCAGCGGTCGCACACAGGCACGCAAGGCCGCGACTCCCACGAGCGAAGCCGCCTCCGTGGCGGCGGCCGCCCGCGGAGTCGTCGGACTGATGCGACCGGGCATCCGTTACCTGCTCGGCCCCGGCGGCACCACCGCCGAGGTCGCCAGACAGCTCGGCATCGAGGGCACCCCGCTCGGCGTGGACGTGGTCCTCGACGGCGTGATCGTCTGTGCGGGCGCCAGTGAGAACGAGCTCCTCGACGAGATCGCTCGGGGGCCGGCGCAGGCCGTGATCACGGTCATCGGCGGCCAGGGCTTCCTCCTCGGCCGAGGCAACCAGCAGCTCTCGGCATCCGTGCTCTCCCGGCTCGGCGATGACCCGCTTGTCGTGGTCGCACCCGAGCAGAAGCTCATCGACCTGCACGGTCGGCCTCTCATCGTCGACACCGGCGACCTCGACCTCGATGCGCGGCTGTCCGGACACATCCGCATCGTCACGGGCGTCGGCACCAGCAGTCTGTACCCCGTCATCGCGCCGGAGCTGCAACTCGCGGCATCCGCGCTGAACCACTGAACCCCTGAAAGGAACCATCATGCGTCTGGAGAACAAGAAGGCCATCGTCACCGGCGGAGCCGGCGGCATCGGTCGCGCCACCTGTCTCGCGCTCGCCGCGGAGGGCGCATCCGTCGCCGTCGTCGATCTCAATGCCGAGGCCGCCGAGGCCGTTGCGGCCGAGATCCGCGCCGCAGGCGGAACGGCGATCGCCATTGCCGCCGACGTCTCCAGCGAGGCCGACATCGAGCGCGTCGTGGCCGCCTCCGTCGCCGAGTTGGGCGGCGTGAACGTCGTCTTCAACAACGCCGGCATCATCCGTCGCACCACCGCGGTCGAGACCACCGTCGAGGAGTGGGACCGCGTGTTCGGCGTCAACGTGCGCTCGATCTTCCTGATGTGCAAGCACATCGTGCCGATCATGGAGGCTGCGGGCGGCGGCTCGATCATCAACACGGGTTCCGGATGGGGGCTCAAGGGCGGCGGCCAGGCGATCTCGTACTGCGCATCCAAGGGCGCCGTCGTGAACATGACCCGCGCCCTGGCGATCGACCACGGTCCGGCCGGCATCCGCGTCAACTCGGTCAACCCCGGCGATGTGAACACCGGAATGCTCAGTGAGGAGGCCCGTCAGCTGGGGCAGGACCCGACCTCATTCCTCGCCGAGGCCGCCGACCGTCCGCTGCGCCGGATGGGCGAGCCGGGCGAGGTCGCCCAGGCCGTGGTCTGGCTCGCGAGCGACGAGTCCTCGTACGTCACCGGATCGGCTCTGGTCGTCGACGGCGGCGGGATCGCCTAGCGACCATTCCCGTGCTCGTTCCCGTCGCAGTTCGTGCGGGTGTGCGGCCGGCCGGGCGACGTCAAGGGCGACCGGAGCGGGGCGCGGCGGATGCGGTGGGGATGCGCGGGCGGGCCGGATCCGTGACATTACTCCAGTCTTATGAGTATCTTTGTTTGATCAACGGAACAAGATGATTCGAGGACACCGTGACCCCGGCGACACAGACCCTGCATTCCGAGGGCGAGCTCTTTCGGCTGGTGCGCACCGGCCGTGCCCAATCCCGCGCTGATCTGGCGCGCCTGACCGGACTGTCGGCGTCGACGGTCGCGCTCCGGGTCGAGGAGCTCATCTCCCACGGCTTCATCGAGGAGAACGGCCAGGGCGAATCCCGGGGAGGGCGTCGTCCGCGAGTGCTGGCAGTGAAGGGCGGCGGCAGCGTCGTCGCCGGCGTCGACCTCGGTGAGCGCCACGCGACGATCGCACTCCTCGACCGCCGGGCGGACATCGTCGCATCCACCGTCGTGCAGGTCTCGCTGTTCGACGGTGTCGAGAGCGTCGTCAGCCAGGTCTGGGAGTTCGCGCAGCAGTTGGCGGCGGAGCACGATGGCCTGCGCATCGAGGGGATCGCGATGAGCCTGCCCGGTCCCGTGGATTCGCGCACCTCGCGGCTGCTCGCCCCCACCCGGATGCCGGGTTGGAACGGTGTCGACGTGGGCGAGGTCCTCGGATCCGTCACCGGTCTGCCGTACCTCATCGACAACGACGCCAACGCCATGGCCGTCGGCGAGTACATCGAGCGGGGCGGCGACGAGAAGCAGCTGGTCTTCGTCAAAGCCGGCAGCGGAATCGGCTGCGGGATCATTCTCGATGGCGCGGTGTACCGGGGGTTCCGCGGGGTCGCCGGCGACATCAGCCACGTGGCGTTGCACAACGCCCCACCGATCATCTGCTCCTGCGGTCGGGTGGGCTGCCTCGACGTGGTCGCGAGCGGAGCGGCGATCGTCGATGCGTTGAAGGAAGCGGGCGTGTCGGTGGAGACGCTCGACGACGTCCTCGCCCTCGCGCAGGACGCGCACCCCAAGGCCACGTCGCTGCTGCGAGAGGCCGGCGCTCGAACGGGCGAGGTGCTCGCCACCATTATCAACTTCTTCAACCCGCAGGCGCTGGCGCTCGGCGGACGGCTCGCCACGGCCGACGCCTTCGTCGCGGGAGTCCGGCAGGCGCTGTTCACGCTCTGCCTGCCGATGTCGACCGATTCGCTCGAGATCGGCGTGAGCCGAGCCGGTGCACTTGCCGGCGCGCGCGGCGTCGGCTGGGAGCTGTTGGAGCGGATGCTCGACCCGGCGCGAATCGATGAGGAACTGCGCACACCGGCATAAAGTGCGGCAATCGATCTAAGTTTTCGCGGATTCGGATCAAGTATTGCGTTTGGCTTCGAGTGGAGCCCTAAACTCGTAGGCATGACGGAAACCCCCTCGCGCCCCCGCATCGCGATCGCCGGCATGGCGATCGAGTCCAGCACCTTCTCGCCGCATCGAGCCGGCGAACGGGACTTCCAGCGCGTCGAGGGCGACGATCTGGTGAATCGCTACGACGCCCTGCGCGACGGTGAGCTCACGGACCGTGCCGATTGGCTGCCCGTCTACTACGCGCGATCGATTCCCGGCGGTGCGGTGCTCCGCGAGGTCTACGACAGCATCAAGGCGCGGATCTGCGACGGTCTTGCCGAACTCGTCGCCGACGGTGCGACGCTCGACGGATTGTTCTTCGACATCCACGGCGCGATGAGCGTCGTCGGGATGGATGACGCCGAGGGCGACCTCATCAGCGCCATCCGCGCGGTGATCGGACCCGACGTCGTCGTCTCCGCATCGATGGACCTGCACGGCAATGTTTCGCGGACCCTCGTCGAGAACGTCGACATCATCACCTGCTACCGCCTCGCCCCGCATGAGGACACCTGGGAGACCCGCGACCGCGCGATCCGAAACCTCGTCCACGCTCTGGAGGACGGCGTCACGCCGCACCGAGCCTGGGTGCGTGTGCCGATCCTGCTTCCCGGCGAGAAGACCAGCACTCGCGTCGAGCCGGCCAAGAGCCTGTACGCCCGCATCCCGGAGATCGAGGCGCGTCCCGGCATCACGGATGCCGCGATCTGGATCGGCTACGCCTGGGCGGACGAGCCGCGCTGCCACGCCACCGTGGTGGTCACCGGCGACGACGAGGCGGCGACCGCGAGTGCTGCCGAGGAACTCGGGCGGGCGTTCTGGGATGTACGCGACGACTTCGAGTTCGTCGGCCCTCCGGGAACCCTCGATGAGGGAGTGGCCGCGGGGCTGGCGGCATCCGACACTCCGTACTTCATCAGCGACTCGGGCGACAACCCCGGCGCCGGCGGCACCGGCGACGTCACCTGGACGCTCGCGCAGCTGCTGCAGAAGCCGGAGCTCACCTCTGACGATGCGCCGGTGACGCTCTGCGCATCGGTGTTCGACAAGGGCGCCATCGACGTCCTGCGCGCCCATGGGATCGGGGATCGGGTCTCGGTCGAAGTCGGCGCGCGCATCGACAGCGGGCCGCATGGTCCCGTGGTCGTCGACGGGATCCTGCACAGTCTGCAGGAGGGGGACGTGGATGCCGGTGGCATCGCCGTGATCCGGGTGGGCGGCCTCCACGTGATCGTGACGGAGTTCCGCAAGGCGTACCACGACGTCTCGGACTTCACGTCGATCGGACTCGACCCGGCATCCGCGCAGATCGTGGTGACGAAGATCGGCTACCTCGAGCCCGAGCTCTACGCCATCATGCGCGGCTGGACGCTGGCGCTCACCCCCGGTGGCGTCGATCAGGATCTGGATCGACTCGGTCATCACCGGATCGAGCGGCCGATGCACCCCTTCGATGCTTTCGCGGAGTCTCCGGACCTGAAGGCCGAGATCGTTCGCTGAGCGAAGCCGTCGAGTTTCTTCGATTGCGAACTAAGTAAGTTACTCAAACGTAACAAGGCTGACCATTTTCCCGTACTTACTTCGGGCATGATGCAAAGTACGTCACATTTCGGACGAACGTCTCCCCGGTGAGGCGTTGAACAAGGAGGTTTCTATGCGAACTCAGTCGCTGCGTCGCCGGTTGCTCGCCCCGCTGGGCGCGCTTGCCGTCGCGACCCTCGCCCTGACCGCCTGTCAGGCGGGCACGCAGGGCGGCAACGGAGCAGAGTCCGAGAAGGACTCGGTCAGCTTCGCGCTCCAGGTGGGCACCGGACCGAACTGGATCCTGCCGATCTCGTCGCCCGACAAGATGGCCACGCACAACAGCGCCATCAAGGCGACGATGTGGCCGCGCCTGTTCGAATACAACGGCGTCGACGGAGAGATGGGCTGGGACGAGCTCGCCTCCGCCGCGAAGTCCTACGAGTTCTCCGAGGACCAGAAGACCATCACCATCACGCTCAACGACCTCGACTGGTCTGACGGCGAGCCCGTCACCTCTCGTGACGTGGAGTTCTGGTACAACCTCGTGCGCTTCAACGGCGAGCGGACCGGCGGTTACTCGGCCGGTCTCATGCCTGACAACATCGTCGCGTTCACGACCATCGACGAGAAGACCTTCTCGCTGACGATGGACAAGGTCTACAACGAGGAGTTCCTCCTCGGCAACCAGCTCAGCCTCATCTACCCGATGCCGCAGCACGTCTGGGACAAGACGAGCGCCGACGGCGAGATCGGTGACCACGACCGCGACGCCGCCGGTTCGACGCAGGTGCTCGACTACCTCTTCTCCGAGGCCGAGGACATGAAGACCTACGCCACCAACGAGCTGTGGAAGACCGTCGCCGGCCCCTACACGGTGAAGAGCTGGTCGGACTCCGGCCTCGTCGAGCTCACCGCGAACAAGAAGTACACGGGTGAAGACAAGCCCAGCATCGAGAACGTGGAGTTCCTGCCGTTCACCTCGGCAGACGCCGAGATGAACGTCGTGCGTTCCGGCGATGTCGACTACGGCTACGTCACCAGCTCGCAGCTGACGAACGAGAAGCAGTTCACAGACCTGGGTTACAGCATCGAGCCGTGGGCCGGTTGGTCGATCACGTACATGCCGTACAACTTCGCCAACCCGACCAAGGGCGCCTTCTACAAGCAGCTCTACGTGCGTCAGGCGCTGCAGCAGGCCATCGACCAGGAGACCATCTCCGAGGTCGTGTGGCACGGTGCGGCCACCCCCGACTACGGTCCCATCCCGCAGACGGCGGACTCCATCGGTCTGTCCGACGTGCAGAAGAACAACCCGTACCCCTTCGATGTGAAGGCGGCCGCGAAGCTCTTCACGGACAACGGCTGGAAGAAGAACTCCGAAGGCACCCTCGAGTGCGTGGATGCCGGAGCCGGCGCCGGACAGTGCGGCGAGGGCATCGCTGCCGGTGAGAAGGCGGAGATCGTCGTCACCACCCAGAGCGGCTCGCAGGAGACCGACAACATGATGGCGGAGATCCAGTCCTCGCTCGGCAAGGTCGGCGTCAAGATGACGATCGACTCGAAGCCGCTGGACAGCGTTCTCACCCAGGCCCAGGAGTGCAAGACCGGCACCACCTGCACGTGGGAGCTCGTCTTCTTCGGCACGGCAGGCAGCTGGTACTTCCCGCCCTACGCCACTGGTGAGCGCGTCTTCGCGAAGGACACCAAGTGGAACGCGGGACAGTACGACAACGCCGAGGCCGAGGAGCTCGTCCAGGCGATGGCGTTCTCGACCGACCCCGAGATCGCCAAGAAGTACTCGGAGTTCCTCGCCACCGACCTTCCGGTCATGTGGATGCCGAACCCGGTCTACCAGGTCTCGGTCGTCCGCGACGGACTCGACATCGCCCACCAGGACCCGGGTGCGTCGTTCCTGCCGCAGCGCTGGTCCTGGACCAAGTAACAGGTAGGTGACATGAGCGTGGTGGAAGCAGCGCCGAGCGCGCAGAAGAAGGAGAGGGCCGGCGGCTCTCGGTTCTGGTGGTACCTGTTGCGACGGGTCGGCCAGGGCGGGATCGTCATCCTCATCGTGACGCTGATTGTGTTCGCGCTGCTCCACCTCGCCATGCCGCAAGGGCCTGCGGCCGGCATCCTCGGGATGCAGGCGTCGCAGGAGCAGATCGACGCGTTCAATCGTGAGAACGGGTTCGACCTGCCTCTCTGGCAGCAGTACTTCAACTTCCTCGGGCAGCTGGTCCAGGGCGATCTCGGCGATTCGTTCAAGCTCAATCGCCCGGTGGCGGATGCCATCGGCCAGCGGCTCCCGAAGACGCTGATCCTCGCCCTCATCTCGATGCTGGTCGCGCTCATCGTCGCGATCCCGATGGGCATCTTCCAGGCGGTTCGCCGCGGCAAGACCGCGGACTACGTGCTGACGACCTGGAACTTCATCGTCTACTCGACGCCGTCGTTCTTCCTCGGGTTGATCCTCGTGATCGTGTTCGCGCAGTGGCTGCGGCTCGTGCCCGCGCAGGCGCCGCAGGGAGAGACCATCGGCGACGTGCTGGCGAATCCGGCCGGTCTGGTGCTTCCGGTGCTCACCGCCGCGCTCGGCATCATCGCCACGTTCTCGCGGTACATGCGATCGGCCACGATCGACAACCTCTCCGAGGACTACGTCCGCACAGCGCGGGCGAAGGGCACCTCGGTGCGCGTCGTGATCACCCGTCACGTCGTCCGCAACTCGCTGACGCCGGTGATCGCGATGCTGGGCTATTACCTGCCCGTGATGTTCGGCGGCATGATCGTCGTCGAGTCGCTCTTCAACTACCCCGGCATGGGTCTGCTGTTCTGGACATCGGCCCAGACATCCGACTACCCCGTCCTGCTCGGCTGCATCCTGGTCATCGCGCTCGCGACGGTCATCGGCTCGCTGCTCGCCGACATCATCCAGGCGCTGCTCGACCCGCGCACCCGTGAGGAGCTCTCGTGAGCACGACGACCATCCTGACCCGCACGCTGACCCCGCGTCAGCGCGGCATGCGGCGCTTCCTGCAGAACAAGCTCGCGGTCTTCGGCATCGTGACCATCGTGCTGTTCCTGCTCTTCTGCTTCCTGGGCCCGCTCGTGCACCCGACCGATCAGATCCACACGGACCTGCGCAGCACGATGCTTCCTCCCGGAACGGCCGGTCACCCGCTGGGCACCGACGATGTCGGCTACGACGTGCTCGGTCGCCTGATGATGGGCGGGCAGGTGTCGATCCTCATCGGTCTCGCCGCCGGTGTGCTCGCCACGGTCATCGGAACGCTGTGGGGAGCCATCGCCGGATACGTCGGCGGTGCGGTCGACACCGTGATGATGCGCGTCGTCGACGCCGGCATCGCGATCCCGGCGACGTTTCTGCTGCTCATCCTCTCCGCGATCCTGCGGCCGAGCGTGCCGCTGATGATCTGCGTCATCGGACTCGTCTCCTGGCTCGTGCCTGCGCGCCTCGTGCGTGCAGAGTCGATCTCGCTGAAGTCGCGGGAGTACGTGCTGGCCTTGCGCGCGATGGGCGGCACCCACCCCCGTGCGGTTCTCAAGCACATCGTGCCGAACACGGTCGGCACGATCGTCGTCAATGCGACGTTCCAGGTCGCCGACGCCATCCTGCTCGTCGCGTACATCTCGTTCCTCGGCATGGGCCTGCAGAAGCCGGCCACCGACTGGGGTGCCATGCTCACCAGCGGCATCACGTACACCTACGCCGGCGCGTGGTGGCTGATCTTCCCCGCCGGTTTCTGCATCGTCCTCACCGTGTGCGCGTTCAACAGCATCGGTGACGGGCTCCGTGACTTCTTCGACGTGAAGGGGCGTGCCGCATGAGCGACGCACTGCTGTCGATCACCGACCTCGAGGTCACCTTCCGCACTGAGGACGGTCCCGTCCAGGCCGTGAAGGGGATCGACCTCGAGGTTCATCCGGGCGAGGTCCTCGCTCTCGTCGGCGAGTCGGGTTCCGGCAAGTCGGTCACGGCCATGGCGGTGCTGAAGCTGCTGCCGCGCTCGGCCACCGTCACCGGTTCGATCCGCCTCGGCGGGCGCGAACTGCTGCCTCTCGGCGAGTCCGAGATGAACGCCGTGCGCGGCGCCGAGATCTCGATGGTGTTCCAGGAGCCGATGACCGCGCTGAATCCCAGCATGCGGATCGGTGACCAGATCACCGAGGCGATCCTCAACCACAGTCCCGTCTCGAAGGCCGCCGCGTGGGAGAGCGCCGTCGAGCTCCTGCAGCGGGTCGGAATCCCCGAGCCGGTCCGTCGGGCCAAGAGCTACCCGCATGAGCTGTCCGGGGGACAGCGTCAGCGCGTCGTCATCGCGATCGCCCTCGCGTGCGAGCCCCAGTTGATCATCGCCGACGAACCGACGACCGCGCTCGACGTCACCGTGCAGGCCGAGATCCTCGACCTCATCCGGCGCCTCGCGGCGGAATCGGGAACGGCGTTCCTGCTCGTCACGCACAACATGGGCGTCGTCGCCGACATCGCCGATCGCGTCGCCGTGATGTTCCGCGGCACGATGGTCGAGGTGGGCGACACCCGCACTGTCCTCACTGCGCCACGCGAGGAGTACACGAAGAAGCTGTTGAGCGCCGTGCCGTCGCTTCCCGATCTCGCCTCCGTCGTCGAGCGGAGCGTCGAAGTCCCCCAGACGGCGGCCGTGCTCGAGCTGGTCGACGCGAGCGTGACGTATCGCCGCGCCGGACGCCCGTTCCTCGCGCTCGACGGCGTGAGCCTGCGCATCCAACCGGGAGAGATCCTCGGACTCGTCGGTGAATCCGGGTCCGGTAAATCGACGCTCGGACGCGCTGCCCTCGGCCTGCTGCCGCTGTCCGGTGGCGAGATCACGCTGTTCGGCGAGAAGGTCGGCCGCGGCGGAGCATCGCGTCGCCGCGAGCGCGAGCTCCGCGGACGCGTCGGTGCGATCTTCCAGGACCCCGGTTCGAGCCTGGACCCGCGGATGACCGTCGGCGAAGCGATCGCGGAGCCGATGCTGGTGCAGCGACGGAAGTTCCCCACGACGGCCGCGCAGCGCCGAATCCGGGTGGCCGAGCTGCTCGACGCGGTCGAGCTGCCGACGAACTACGCGACCCGGTACCCGCATGAACTCTCCGGCGGCCAGCGTCAGCGCATCGGCCTCGCCAGGGCGATCGCGCTGGAGCCGGAGCTCATCATCGCCGACGAACCGACCTCGGCCCTCGACGTCTCCGTGCAGGCGGCGGTGCTCGAGGTCCTGCGCACGCTGCAGGAGAAGATGCACTTCGCCTGCCTCTTCATCAGCCATGACCTCGCCGTCGTGCACGAGATCTCCGATCGCGTCGCCGTGATGCTGAAGGGAGAGATCGTCGAGACCGGCTCTGCCGACGACGTGCTCCTCGCGCCGCAGCATCCGTACAGTCGTCGACTGCTGGCATCCGTTCCCGTTCCCGACCCGGACAAACAGGCGCTGCGGCGGGAGGCCCGGGCCGCAGCCCGGGCGATGGCGTCGTGATCGGCGCTGCCACCGACGCGACGAAGGGCCCGGAGGGACGAACGGCCGCAGAGCACGGCGGGTCCGTGGTTCTCGGCATCGACGTCGGCGGATCGAGCGTCAAGCATATGCTCGCCAGGGCGGATGCTTCGATCGCCGAGCCACCCGTACCGCTGGCCCGTGGACGGAACGCGACGCCGAAGCGGGCGCCGGTGGACGGGCTCGCCGCGATCGCCGAGGCGGTGCGAGGCGAACGGACGCTGACCCGGCTCGTCCTCTCGATCCCCGGGATCGTCGACGAACGCAACGGCGTCGTGGTGCGCTCCACGAACATCCCCGCTCTCGACGGCTGCGCCCTCGGCGAGCGGCTCGGAGCAGAACTCGGAATTCCGGTGGATGTCATCAACGACGGCCACGCCGCCGCCATCGCCGAAGCGTCATGGGGTGCGGGGAAGGGCGTCGAGGACATCTTCGTGCTCGCGCTCGGCACCGGTATCGCCGGTGCGCACGTGGTCGACGGCCGGGTCGTGCCCGGTGCTCACGGGTCAGCCGGCGAACTCGGGCACATCACGATCGACCCGGCCGGAAGCATGTGCTCGTGCGGAAGGCTCGGCTGCCTGGAGACGATCATCGGTGCGCCGGCGCTGCATGCCGCCTGGACGGCAGCCGGCGGCTCGGGCGGAACGGAGTCGCTCTTCGCCGCGTTCGGTGCGGGTGACACGGCCGCGACGACGATCGTTCAGCATGCCTCGTCGGCGCTCGCCGAGGCGATCCTCACGCTGTGCGCTCTCGTGGACCCGGGAGGCATCGTCATCGGCGGCGGTCTCGCTCAGGCGCCGCACCACTTGGTCACGCTCGCGGAACGCTACGTCGCGGAGCGTGCGACGTTCCACCGCGTGCCGCCGATCATCCCGGCATCCCTCGGGGAGTGGGCCGGCGTGAACGGGACCGTCCTCACCGCGCTTCGTCGGCAGCGCGCGCTGGGCTGAGCGGGCCCGCGGCGCGCTGCGCGTTCTTCGCAGGTCTGCACGTTCTTCGGACGAATTCGGCCACATCGTGCGAAGAAGCTGCTGATCTCCGAGATCCGCGCTGGCAGGCGGCGCTCTCGGACGGACCGAACGCCCAGCTCAGTCGCGTAAAATCGGCACAATGACCGACGCCCCGACTGCTCCCGCTGACGACGGCGCCGGCATCGACCCCGAAGACCTCGCCACCGCGTTGCGCGTCCTCACGCAGATGGACCAGCTCGACGAGGAGCATCCGGACTTCGTCACCATGCGCCGCGCGACAGCCGCGATGTTCAAGGCCGTCAAGCGCGTCCGGCGCAAGCAGATCCGGGATGCCATCGCTGAGGCCGACAAGGCCGTGGTCGCGCGCACCGCGACCGGCGCTCCGGACCGCATCGACGACGAGACGCGCGGCAACGACCTCGCGACCAGTGTCATCGACGCACCGATCGCCGGCGAGCTGCTGAAGCCCCGCAACTGCTACATCTGCAAGCAGCCGTACACGCTCGTCGACGCCTTCTACCACCAGCTGTGCCCCGATTGCGCGCGCTTCAGCCACGGCAAGCGCAACGCCCACGCCGACCTGACCGGCAAGCGCGCGCTGCTCACCGGCGGCCGCGCGAAGATCGGCATGCACATCGCGCTGCGGCTGCTCCGCGACGGCGCGCACACCACGATCACGACGCGCTTCCCCCGCGACGCCGTCCGCCGCTTCTCGGCCCTGCCCGATTCGGGCGAGTGGCTGCACCGCCTGCGCGTCGTGGGCATCGACCTGCGCGATCCCGCTCAGGTGATCGGCCTGGCCGACTCCGTCGCCGCCCAGGGGCCGCTCGACATCCTCATCAACAACGCGGCGCAGACCGTGCGGCGCTCGCCGGGTTCGTACTCGCTGCTGGCGGATGCCGAGCTGCAGCCGCTGCCCGACGGTCCCCTGCCCGAGATGGAGACCTTCGGGCACACGAACGATCAGCATCCTCAGGCGCTGCAGGCGTCCGTGGATGCGCATCCGCTGCTGTCTGTCGCGGCCCTCGGCGGCACCGTCGCCGAGCAGGGCGGCCAGTCGCTCACCGCCGAGGACCTCGCGCGGCTCGCGATGGCTCCTGGATCGTCGTCGCTGGCGAAGCACGCGGACGGCACGGCGATCGACGCGGGCGGACTCGTTCCCGACGTGAACCGCGTGAACAGCTGGGTGCAGTCGATCGACCAGGTCGATCCACTTGAGATGCTCGAGGTGCAGCTCTGCAACACGACGGCGCCGTTCCTGCTGATCAGCCGACTGCGGCCCTCGATGGCGGCATCCGCTGCGCACCGGAAGTACGTGGTCAACGTCTCGGCGATGGAGGGGCAGTTCTCCCGCCGGTACAAGGGCCCGGGGCATCCGCACACGAACATGGCGAAGGCCGCGCTGAACATGCTCACCCGCACCAGCGCCGGCGAGATGCTCGAGACTGACGGCATCCTGATGACCGCCGTCGACACGGGCTGGATCACCGACGAGCGTCCGCACTACACGAAGGTCCGCCTCGCTGAGGAGGGTTTCCACGCCCCGCTCGACCTCGTCGACGGCGCCGCTCGGGTGTACGACCCGATCGTGCGCGGCGAGGCCGGCGAAGACATCCACGGCGTGTTCCTGAAGGACTACGAGCCCAGTCCCTGGTGAGTGTCGCTGCTTCGGGCGCGATTCGTCGGCGAACACCGCAAGAATCGTCAAACCGGGGCGGGCAGGCTGAAGCCATGACAATCACACAGGAGCAGTTCACCGTCGTCGGCCTTCCCCTGCGCACGAACAACCGGGAGGCTGCGGCGACGATCCCGCCGCACTGGGCGGCATTTGTGCAGGCGGACGTCGCGGGCAGGATGGATGCCGGAGGAGACGTCTACGCCGTGTACGCCGATCACGAGCATGCGGGTGTCGACAACCTCGGGGACTACACGCTCATCATCGGCCACCGTGTCGCCGATGGGGCCGCCGTTCCGGAGGGGTTGACCTCCGTGGTCGTGCCGCGATCCGAACGCGAGGTCGTCGAGCTGGAAGCAGGCCGCCCCGACCTCGTCGGCGAGGCATGGCAACGGATCTGGGCACGAGAAGACCTGGATCTCAGCTATCTCGCCGACTTCGAGCGGTACGCGGCGGATGGCGGCATCGAGATCTCGCTGGGTCTACGCTCGGCATCGTGAGAGCCGCGCAGTACCACCAGCAACTCGATGAGGTGACCGCGTACATCTACGAGCATCTCGATGACGATCTGGACCTCGAGATCCTCGCCCAGGTGGCGAGGTTCTCGCCGTATCACTGGCATCGCGTCTACCGTTCGGTGCGCGGAGAGACCGCGGCTCAAGCCGTGCACCGGCTTCGGCTCGAACGCGCAGCCTCAATGCTGGTCGAGACGGACCTGTCGATCCCGCGGATCGCCCGTCGGGCCGGCTTCTCGGGGGTGGAGACGTTCACCCGTGCGCTGTCGCGCGGTTACGGCATGCCGCCCGGTCGCTTTCGCGAAGACGGTGCGCACGCGGTCTTCCGGACAGCCCAGGCGGAGCGCCTCGATGCGCATCCGGTGGAGATCCGCGAGACGGAGGAGCTCGTTCTCGCCGTCTCCCCGCATCGAGGGGCGTACATCGACATCGGCCAGGCGTTCGCGCGCGTGCGGGACCGGATGGGTGACAGTCGACGGATGATCGCGATCTACGAGGATGATCCCGAGGCCGTTCCCGTCTCCGCACTGCGTTCGGCGGCGGGAGTCGTCCTCGCCGAGGATGCCGCAGTTCCGGCGCCCTTGGAACGAAGGACGATCCCGGCCGGGCGCCACGCGGTCATGCGCTATGTCGGGCCGTACGCGTCGATGCACCGGGCCTACCTCTGGCTGTACGGTCAGTGGCTGCCCGCATCGGGCGAAGAGCCTCGCGATCATCCGGTGTTCGAGGCGTACCTCACCGACCCGGCTGTGACCGCTCCGAATGACTCGGTCACAGAGATCCTGCTCCCGCTGGTCGGCTGATGATCTCGTGCCACTTGTCGGACCATGTTGCGATTGTCGGACCGATCTCGACGAATCGTCCTGCAGGTGCAACGTGGTCCGACAAGTGGCGCAGATCACTGTGTCGGCGAGGCTCAGCGGAGTTCGCGAATAAACGCTCGCACGTCGGACACGAGCATCTCGGGCTCCTCGAGAGCGGCGAAGTGTCCGCCGCGCCCTTCGACGTCGGTCCAGCGGACGATGTTGTTCGTCTTCTCCTCGGCGAAGCGCAGACCGACGTCGTGCGCGAAGACGATGACGGCGGTGGGGACACCCGAGCTCTCGGGCTGCGCGCCCCACTCGGCATCCTGCGCATAGCCGACATAGGCGGACGTGCCGCCTGAGGATGTGAACCAGTACAGCGAGGCGTTCTCGAACAGGAAGCGCTCGCCGACGATCTCGGCCGCGGGCTTCTCGGCCGGATGCGTCCACTCCTGGAACTTGTCGAGAATCCAGGCGAACTGCGCGACCGGACTGTCGGCGAGCATCGCGCCGATCAGGCCAGGGCGCGTCGACTGGATCGCGATGTAGCCGAACTCCTTCTGCATGAACTCGGAGACCCGGCGCAGGCGGTCGTGTTCCACGGGCTTCAGCGATGCGGCGGTCTCCTCGTCGAGTTCGCCCAGGAACGTTCCGAGCGAGCCGTTCGCGTGCACCCCGATCACCCGTTCCGGAGCGAGGCGCGCCATCTCCGGAGCGACACCCGCACCCACGTCGCCGCCCTGCACCGCGAAGCGCTCGTATCCGAGTCTGGTCATCAGCTCGAGCATCACGACGGCGATGTCGCCGCGCCCCCAGTCCGTGCCGACCAGGGGCATCGAGAACCCGAACCCCGGATGCGACGGGATCACGACGTCGAAGGCGTCGGAGGCGTCTGCGCCATGGGCGACCGGATCGGTGAGCGGGCCGATGAGTCCTTCGAACTCCAGGAAGGATCCCGGCCAGCCGTGCATCAGCAGCAGGGGTGTCGCATCGGGGTGCGGAGATTTCACGTGTACGGCGTGGATGTTCTGGCCGTCGATGTTCGTGATGATCTGCGGCAGCGCGTTCAGCCGCTCCTCGGTCGCGCGCCAGTCGTGCTGCGCCCATCGAGTCACGAGGTCACGCAGTTCGGTGGAGGGGATACCGGTGCTCCCGTTATCCACCGGGAGCGGGTCGGCGAAGCGCGCGTTCTGCAGCCGCGAGCGGAGGTCGTCGACCCCCGTCTCGGGGATCTCGATGTGGAAGGGGCGGATGCGGCTGTCGGTCTGGTTCGTGTTCATGTCTCCAGAATCTCGCCATAACCGGCCATAATATGTCCTGATAGCGAAAGAGACTCGGAGCATGACACGGACGACCGGACGCACTCTCGAACTGCTCTCGCTTCTGCAGGCACGACGGGAATGGAGCGGGGCGGAACTGCGCGACCGCCTCGAAGTGAGCGGGCGCACCCTCCGGCGCGACATCGACGATCTGCGTGAGCTCGGCTACGGGATCGAGGCGACCCGAGGTCGCCATGGCGGCTACCGGCTCGGCGCTGGAGCGGCTGTCCCTCCACTGACCCTCTCCGCCGACGAGTCCGTCGCGATCGCCGTCGGGCTGCGCGCCGCCGCGACGAGCGTCGTCACCGGCATCGAAGACGCCTCGGCGCGCGCACTGGCGAAGCTCGAGCAATCACTGTCGCCGGCGACCCGCCGCCAGATCATCGACGTCGAACGGGCGATGGTGTCACTGTCGTCGCGCCGTGACGAAGTCGACCTCGATGTGGTCACAACCGTCGCATCCGCGATCGCCGAGCGACGGCGGATGCAGATCGACTACACCCGCCACGACGGCGTCGAGGTGCGGCGAGCGGTCGAACCGCACCGCATCGTGCACACGGCGGAGCGCTGGTATCTCGTCGCCTGGGATCCGGAGCGCGAAGGCTGGCGCACTCTGCGGGTCGATCGGATGCGGCATCCGCTCATCCTGCGCGACGAGTTCCCGGAGCGTGACATCCCCGACGACGCCCTCCGTCAGTTCACGACGCGGAGCATCACCACCGCGCCCTATCCGTACCGCGCCCGACTGCGGATGAAGGCACCGGCTGCTGTCGTCTCCCGCCACTTCGATGTCACGGTCGCGGAGGTCGTCGACGAGGGCGGCGGCACCAGCATCCTCACCGCCGGCTCGCGCTCACCCGAGGAGTTCGCCTTGTACCTCGGGATGTCCGGGATCGAGTTCGAGCTGCTGGACGGAGAGGATGTCCGCCGTGCTCTCGTCGACATGGCGGCGAGGTTCACCCGGGCTGCCGGGGTGGCCGAGTAGATCACGAGACCCGATCGGATGCCACTTGGCGGACCATGTTGCAGTTGTCGGACCGATCCCACCGGATCGTCCTGCAGGTGCAACTTCGTCCGACAGATGGCACACGCGAGACCCCGAAAGGGCCTCGAACGCGGATGCCGGAAGGTCAGACCAGGGGCCCGGGATACGGATGCGGCAGCCACACCGTCACGTTCAACCCGCCGCCGACGCGGGGAGTGAGGTGCAGGGAGCCGTCGTGGGCCTCGGTGATCCGCTGCGCGATGGCGAGGCCCAGCCCGATGCCGGCATGATCGTCGCCACGGGTGCGCGAGGCGCCGCGCTGGAACGGCTCGGCGAGGATCGCGACCAGGTGCGGCGGAAGCACGGCTCCGGTGTTCTCCACGACGAGCGCGATCGCCTCGGGGCGCGCATAGGTGCGCACCGTCACGGTGCCGCCCTCGGCAAGGTTGTGCACGATGGCGTTGTGCACGAGGTTCGTGACCAGCTGCTGCAGGAGCGCCGGCGATCCGAGGGCGCGGGCGGCGTCGCCGCCGACGTCCAGGGAGACACGGCGCCGATCGGCGAGCGGGGCCAGCGTCTCGACCGCCTCTTCGGAGGAGAGCGAGAGATCGACGACCTCACGGACGAATGCGCGACCGTCGGCACGGCTCAGCAGCAGCAACGCCTCGGTCAGATCGATCGCCCTGGTGTTGACCTCCTGCAGGCGATCGATGAGCGCATCCACATCGCGTCCCGGATCAGACCGTGCGACCTCCAGCAGGGCCTGGGAGATCGCCAGCGGGGTTCGGAGTTCGTGCGAGGCGTTCGCGGCGAAGCGCTGCTGCTCTGCGACATGCGCCTCGAGCTGCTCGAGCATCGAGTCGAACACGTCGGCCAGGTCTCGGAACTCGTCTCTCGGACCCTCGAGCGCCACGCGATGCGACAGCGAACCCTGCGCGGCCAGCCTCGCCGCCTCGCCGATTCGGCCAAGAGGGGCGAGCATGCGTCCCGCGAGGACCCATCCGCCCACGAACCCGCCCACGATCAGGAAGAGCATCACCAGGATCGCGACCGGCGTGAAGGCGCGCAGCAGATCGGAGCGGTTGGGGATGAATTCACCGGGGAGCATCTGCGGAATCTGCACATCAGGCACGTACCGGAGAAGAAAAACTCCGACGACAGTGAGGAGCGCGGCTCCGGCCAGCACGACGATGAGAGCGTAGCTCAGCGTGAGTTTGAGGCGGGCGCTCATCCCCCGACGCCTAGGCACCGGCATCCGCCCCTTCGGCATCCGCTTCCGTCTCGATCCGGTAGCCCACCCCGGGAACCGTGAGGATCAGCCAGGGCTCGCCCAGCCGCTTTCGCAGAGACGACACCGTGATCCGCACGGCGTTCGTGAACGGGTCGGCGTTCTCATCCCATGCGCGTTCGAGCAGCTCCTCGGCGCTGACGACACCGCCGGCCGCATCGACGAGCACCTCGAGCACGGCGAACTGCTTGCGGGTCAGCGCGACATAGCGACCGTCTCGGAACACCTCGCGCCGGAACGGATCCAGGCGGAGCCCCGCGATCTCGTGCACGGGTGGCCGCGTACGCACGCGCCGACGGTCGAGAGCGCGCAGTCGCAGTACGAGCTCGCGCATCTCGAAGGGCTTGGTGAGGTAGTCGTCGGCGCCCAGCTCGAACCCCGTCGCCTTGTCGTCGAGACGGTCGGCAGCCGTGAGCATCAGGATCGGGATGCCGCTGCCCGACGCCACGATCCACTGCGCCACCTCATCGCCGGAGGGGCCGGGGATGTCGCGATCGAGCACGGCGATGTCATACGCGTTGATGCTCAACTGCTCGAGGGCGGTGTCGCCGTCGCCGGCGATGTCGGACGCGATCGCCTCGAGCCGCAGACCGTCGCGGATGGCCTCGGCGAGATAGAGCTCGTCCTCGACGATCAGCACACGCATGGCTCAGATCCTACGCACCCCGACATATCGCGAGCATATGCAAATGTGCATACGGCAGGGCAACACGCGGCCTCCTTGACTGGGGAACATGAACGACACCTCTGCTCCCCGCTTCCTCGGCCGGCGCCTCGCCGCGGCCGGCATCGCGATCGGCCTCGTCGCCGCTGGAGTGATCGTCACCCAGCAGGCGCTGGAGGCGGCATCCGCCAACACACCGACTTCCACCGCGACGTCCGGCGATCCTGGTCATGCCCCCGCTGGCACCAGCCTCGCCCCGAGCGAAGCCGACGGCGTGATCCGCGACGATGCTCGGCCCTCGGTGTTCGACGATCACCTTCCCGCGGTGAGCAAGCTCGATCCCGCACTCCTCGAGGCTCTGCGGCGTGCGGCGACGGATGCCGCTGTCGACGGCGTCGAGTTCGAGGTCAACGGCGGGTGGCGTTCGACGGCGCTGCAGGAGAAGCTGCTGACGGATGCCGTCGCCGACTACGGCTCGATCGAAGAGGCGTCGCGCTGGGTGGCGCCGCCCACGGCATCGGCGCACGTGAGCGGCCAAGCGGTCGATCTGGGGCCGCTCACCGCGCTCGACTGGCTGATGCAGAACGGCGCGCAGTACGGCCTCTGCCAGATCTACGCCAATGAGTCCTGGCACTACGAACTGCGTCCGGAGGCGATCGACGACGGTTGTCCGGAGATGTACAGCGATGCCAGCGTCGACCCGCGGATGACCCGATGACGCTCTTCCGGTCTGCCGCCACGATGACCTCAGCAGGGCCGCACCTGCAGGGCCCCACGCTGCAGGTGCTTCCGGTAGCAGTGGCTGCCAACGTCCGCCGCGTGCAGGCGCGGACCGACGCGCGGATCATGGCCGTCGTGAAGGCCGACGGTTACGGGCACGGGGCGATCGCGGTGGCCCAGGCGGCGGTCGCGGCCGGCGCCGAGCAGCTCGGTGTCACCGATATCGCCGAGGGATCCGTGCTGCGGGCGGCAGGGCTGACCGTGCCGATCCTCGCCTGGCTGCATCCTTCCGGCATCGACGCCGCTCGCGCGGCCGCCGACCGGATCGACGTCGCGGTGGCCTCGGTCGACGAGCTGCGGCAGTTGATCGTGGATGCCGGGCCGCTGGGCGACCCCGCGATCCGTGTGCACCTGAACGTCGACACCGGGATGGCTCGCGGCGGATGCCCGAGTGAGCACTGGGAGGAGCTCTTCCGCCTGGCGCGTGCGGGCCACGGCCTCGGCAGGATCGACGTCGTGGCCCTCATGGGGCATCTGCCACTGGCCGACTACGCCGATCCCGCGCAGAACGCCGCCGCCGTCCTACGGATGGAAGCAGCGGTCGCCGCGGCACACACCTCAGGACTCGGACGGCTGCTCGTCCATCTCGCCGCGACGTCGGGTGCGCTGACCGATCGCGCGACGCACTTCGACATGGTCAGGATCGGTGCAGGGCTCGTCGGCATCGATCCGTCCGGCACCATCGCCCTGAACGGCGCCTCGCGGCTGACCGCGCCGATCGTGCACACCGCCCGAACGCCGAGGGGTACGCCCGTCGGCTACGGCGGGATGCACGTCACCGACCGCGACACGCACCTGAGCGTGATCGGACTCGGCTACGCCGACGGCATCCCGCGCGGGCTGTCGGCGAACGCCGCCGTCGAGATCGGCGGCCGGCGGCATCGCATCGTCGGCCGCGTGTCGATGGACCAGATCGTGATCGACACCGGTGCCGAGGCCTTCCCGCACGGCACCACCGCGACCGTGTTCGGTCCCGACGGGGGAGCCGTTCCGAGCATCCATGAATGGGCCGACTGGGCCGCAACCATCCCGCATACGATCGTCGCCGGCATCGGGCCGCGAGTGAAGAGGAGCACCACATGAGCACGAACGTCCTGGTCATCGGCGGCGGTCAGAACGCCGAGCACGAGGTCTCTCTGGCGTCCGCCGCTGCCGTCGGGAGCGCGCTGCGATCGGGCGGTTTCGCCGTCACCGCCGTGACGATCGCGCGGGACGGCACGTGGATCCAGGAGGGCGTCGCGCTGGGTGCGGGTGCGGCAGGATCGCTCGCGGCCGCGGTCGCGCTGATCGACCGGGTCGACGTGGTGTTCCCGGCGGTGCACGGTGCACTCGGCGAAGACGGTGCGCTCGCCGCGCTGTGCGCTCTCGCGCATACGCCGGTGGTCGGGTCCGGGTCGGGTGCCGGGGCGATCGGTATGGACAAGTGGGTGACGAAGCTCGTGGCGGATGCGGTCGGCATCCGCACCGCGCCGGGAATCGCCATCTCCGTCGACGAGATCGACGACCTCGAGTTCGATGAGGACGTGGTGGTCAAGCCGGTCTCGGCCGGATCCAGCTATGGCGTGACACTGGTGCGCGACGCCGCGCAGCTGCGTTCGGCGCTGCGCACCGCGGCGGAGTACGACCGCCGCATCCTCGTCGAGCGGGTGATGCGCGGCCGCGAGATCGATGTGGCCGTGATGCGCGATGCAGACGGGACCGTCTGGGCGCCGCCGCCGCTGGAGATCCACGCCGAAGGCCTGTTCGACACCGCGGCGAAGTACGACGGCTCTGCACGTTTCACGGTGCCGGCGGAGCTGAGCGACGTGGATCGGCGCGCGCTGACGGAGGCTGCGCTGACCATGTTCGACGCGCTCGGGTGCGCAGGCGTCGCCCGGATGGACTTCTTCCTCACCGAAGACGGGCCGGTGCTGAACGAGGTCAACACCATGCCGGGCATGACCGCGGCGTCGCAGGTCCCGCGGATGTTCCAGGCTGCGGGGGTCGCCTATCCCGAGCTCGTCGCGCGCCTGGTGCACAGTGCCGTGGTGCCGGCACTCACCCCCGTCGTTCGTTGAACGAGCTCTCCCCCGGTCGTTGAGCGAGGGAGCGCAGCGACTGAGACGAAACGCGTTGTTCTGGCGTGGGCGGTCAGATCGACCCGTTTCGTCTCGCGGAGACCCGCGTAACGACCGGGAGGGCACTGAAACATGACGCTCGGTTTCGCGCCGGAACTTCTCGCTATGTAGGGTAGGCATACCTAACTTGAGGAGTCTGGTTGAATGTCTGAGCTGCTGACCGCGTCCACGACGGATGACTATCGCTCGTTGGTCGATGAGAGCTCTGCTCGGGTCGCCGTGCGCTTCGCCGAGGTGACCCAACCTTCGTCCGGCGCATCGCGCGCCGAGCTGCAGCGGCTCGTCGACGGCGTCGATCTCGCCGGATCGGGCGTCGGCGGGTCGGCGGCCATCCGCGAGATCGACGAGCTCTTCCTCGCCAACGCCGTGTGGTTCCACCACCCGGGATACGCCGCGCATCTCAACTGCCCGGTCGTGATTCCCGCTGTCGCCGCGGAGAGCATCCTCGCCGCGGTGAACACCTCGGTCGACACCTATGACCAGTCCACGGTGGGCACCCTGATGGAGCGCCGGCTCATCGAGACGGCGACCGGATGGGTCGGATTCGGCTCGGGCGACGGTGTCTTCACCTCCGGGGGCACGCAGTCGAACTTCCACGCCCTGTTCCTCGCCAGGGAGGCGGCCGTGCCGACGATCGAGGAGCCGCGATCGATCGCGCTCTCGCGCATGGTCGTGTTCGCGACGGCGTCGAGTCACTTCAGCGTGGGGAAGTCGGCGCTGCTGCTCGGCCTCGCCGACGACGCGGTCATCGAGGTCGCCGACGACGGCGAGGGGCGGATGCTGCCCTCCGCACTCGACGCGGCGCTCGACGCGGCCGCCGCAGAAGGGCGCGTGCCGATGGCGGTCGTCGCCACCGGCGGCACGACCGACCGCGGCGTGATCGACCCGATCATGCGGATCGCAGACGTGTGCGACGCGCATGGCGTCTGGCTGCACGTCGATGCCGCCTACGGGTGCGGGCTCCTGGTGTCGCGCCGTCGCCGGCACCTGCTGACGGGCATCGAGCGGGCGAGGTCGGTGACGGTCGACTTCCACAAGAGCTTCTTCCAGCCGGTCTCGTCGAGCGCGATCCTGGTGCGCGAGCGCCGCGACCTCGCGGCCGGAGCGTGGCACGCCGACTACCTCAACCCGCTCGAGAACGACGAGCCGAACCAGGTCGACAAGTCGCTGCAGACGACTCGTCGCTTCGACGCTCTGAAGCTGTGGGTCTCGCTGCGGGCGATCGGAGCCGACCGCATCGGTGAGATGTTCGACGCCGTGATCGACCTGGCCGTCGAGGTCGGCGACGTCGTCGACGACGACCCGGAACTCGAACTCGTCGGCCGCACCCAGCTCAGCACCGTGCTGTTCCGTGTGCGTCCGGACGGCGCCTCTCCCGCGGAGCAGGACGCGCTCGTCGCCGGGGTGCGCCGCGTGCTCTTCGAGTCGGGTCGCGCACTCGTCGCGAAGACGGTCATCGCGGGGCGGCCGTGCCTCAAGCTCACGCTGCTCAACCCCGAGACGACGCTCGATGACGTGCGCGAGATTCTCGCGATGGTGAAGGGTGCCGCCTCGACGCTGGCCAGCATCGATGACGAACTCGAACTGGTCGGGGTCGACGCATGAGCGGCCACGTGCACGACAGCGGCCACATCCACGACCTCGTCGGCGTCGGAATCGGGCCGTTCAATCTGGGGCTCGCGTGCCTCGCGCATCCGACCGGGCTCGATGCGGTGTTCCTCGATCGCGAAGACGGATTCCGTTGGCACCACGGCATGATGATCGAGGGCGCGACCATCCAGGTGCCGTTCCTCGCCGATCTCGTGACGATGGCCGATCCGACCTCGGAGTTCTCGTTCCTCAGCTGGCTGAAGCACACCGGCCGGCTCTACCCCTTCTACATCCGGGAGAGCTTCTACGCGCTGCGTGCCGAATACGACGCCTACTGCCGCTGGGCGGCGAGCCGGCTCCCCAACCTGCGGTGGAATCACGAAGTCGTCTCGATCGAACACGACGAAGCCGAAGGCGTGTACACGGTGCGGGCGATGCGCACCGACACCGGCGAGGAGCGCGAGATCCGCGCGCGTCATGTCGTCGTCGGCGTCGGCACCCGCCCGTCCGTGCCCCGCGAACTGCGCGACGTCGCCGGCCAGGCCGTGCACAGCTCGGAGTACATGGAGCGCCGTGACGAGCTGCGCGCGACGGATTCGATCACCGTCGTCGGCAGCGGGCAGTCGGCGGCGGAGATCTACCGCGACCTCCTCGACGGCGCCCGCGACGGCGGATACCGCCTCGACTGGATCACGCGATCGCCGCGGTTCTTCCCGATGGAGTACACCAAGCTCACTCTCGAGATGACCTCTCCCGAGTACACCGACCACTTCCATGCGCTTCCGATCGGCCAGCGCCAGCACCTCGGCCGCGAGCAGCGGAGCCTGTACAAGGGCATCTCCGCCGACCTCATCGACGACATCTACGACACCCTCTACCGGCTCAGCGCCGACGGCCCGGTGCGCACAACGCTGCTGACCGACACCGAGGTGACCTCGGCCGAGCGGGACGGCAGCACCTACCGGCTCGGACTGCGGCACGGGCAACTCGGCCAGGACCACGAGCGCGAGACCGCATCGCTGATCCTCGCCACCGGGTACGCCGCCGAGACGCCGCCGTTCCTTGCCGGCGTCGCCGACCGACTCGACTGGGATGCACTCGGCAGGCTCGACGTCGCCCGCGATTACAGCGTCGACGGCGGCCGTGGCCGGATCTTCGTGCAGAACGGCGAGGAGCACACCCACGGTCTGACCGCTCCGGACCTCGGCTTCGGGGCCTGGCGCAACTCGTCGATCCTCGCGTCGATCCTCGGCCGCGAGGTCTACCCCATCGAGCGCCGCATCGCATTCCAGGAGTTCGGGGTGCCGCAGGGCGCCGCGCGTGCGGAGCAGCCGGAGACGGAGGCGGTCCGATGACCATCGCCACCGGCCTCGCCATCGGGCTCATCGCCGCCGATCCGCAACGCGACGCGGCCGTGCTGCGGGCATGGCTCGCCGATCGGCACGCGGCGTTCTGGGGCATGGGCGACGTGGACACGGCCGGCGTCGTGGCCTATCTCGACGGCATCCTGGCGCATCCGGCACAGGACGCCTGGCTCGGCCTGGTCGACGGTATCCCCACCTTCTACGCCGAGACCTACGACCCGTCTCGCGTGCTGCTGACCGGCATCCACGACGCGATCCCCGGCGACCTCGGCATGCACGTGCTGATCTCACCGCCGATCGGCGAGCCCAGGCACGGACTCACCGACGCCGTCTTCGGCGCCGTGATGGCCTGGTGCTTCGAGGGACTCGGCGCGCAGCGGGTCGTCGTCGAACCCGATACGCGCAACGATCGCATCCGCACGAAGAACGTGCGTGCCGGCTTCACAGAGCTGCGCGAAGTCGCCGTCGACGATGGCGGCCACACCAAGACCGCGATGCTGTCGGTGTGCACGCGCGCCGCGTTCGCGGCATCCGAACTCGCTGAGACGCACGATCCCGTCCGAGGAGGACGCGCATGACCGCCCCCGCCACCCACCTGACCCCCGTCGCGCTCGAGCGCGCTCAGCGCCACCTCGTCGCCAAGGCGATCGCAGAGTTCAGCCACGAGCGACTCATCACCCCCGAGCCGCTCGCCGACGGAGGATGGCGCCTCGCGGTTCCGTCCGGCGACGCCGAGTACCGGTTCGACGCCGTTCGCACGGCGCTGGAGCACTGGATCATCGACGAGGACAGCATCCATCGCTTCGTCGACGGACGCACGGCGCCCCTCGATGCGCAGGCGCTCATCCTCGAACTGCAGCCGCTGCTCGGCCTGTCGGACGAGTTGTTGCCGCTCTACCTGGAGGAGATCGCCTCCACCCTGGCCGGGGCGATGTTCAAGATCGCGCAGGGCGGGCCGACCGCGGATGCTCTCGCTGACGCAGACTTCCAGACGATCGAGGCGGCGATGACCGAGGGGCATCCCGGGTTCGTCGCCAACAACGGACGCATCGGCTTCGGCGTCGCGGACCATGCCGCCTTCGCACCGGAGGCCGGCCGTCCCTTCCGTCTCGTCTGGGTGGCCGCTCGGCGATCGGCCTCGCATCTGGCGCTCGGCGCCGGGCTCGACGAGGAGACGCTGCTCGCCGGCGAACTGAACCCCGCCGAGCGCGAGCGCTTCGCCTCTCGACTCGCCGACGTCGGCGAGGATCCCGCCGACTTCCACCTGCTGCCGGTGCATCCGTGGCAGTGGGAGAACCGGGTGGCGATCACCTTCGCCCCCGACCTGGCTCGCCGCGATCTGGTGCTGATCGGCGAGAGCGACGACGAGTACCGCGCCCAGCAGTCGGTGCGGACGATGTTCAACGTCTCGCATCCGCAGCGGCACTACGTGAAGACCGCGCTGGCGGTGCAGAACATGGGGTTCCTCCGTGGCCTCTCGCCGGCCTACATGCGCGTCACGCCGGCGATCAACGACTGGGTCGCCGACCTCGTCGCGGGGGATGCGACGCTGCGCGACGCCGGGTTCCGCGTGCTGCGGGAACGCGCATCGATCGGGTACACGGGCGACGCGTACCACCGCACCCCTGAGCCGTCGGCGCACCGCAAGATGCTCGCGGCGCTCTGGCGGGAGAGCCCGATGCCGCTGATCACCGGATCCCAGCAGCTCGCCACGATGGCGTCGCTGCTGCACCGTGATCACGACGGTGCGTCGGTGTCCACGTCTCTCATCCGCGCATCCGGTCGCTCTGCCTCCGAGTGGGTGCGCGCCTACCTGCGGGCGTACCTGCGCCCGATCGTGCACTGCCTGCTCGCGCACGACCTCGCATTCATGCCCCACGGCGAGAACCTCATCCTCATCCTCGAGAACCATGTGCCGACCGGCGTCTTCATGAAGGACATCGGCGAGGAGATCGCCCTGCTCGCCGAGCGCGACGTTCCGGAGGACATCCGCCGCACCGTGTCGCCGGTCGACGATCAGGAGAAGGCGCTCGCGATCTTCACCGACGTCTTCGACGGCGTGCTGCGCCACCTCGCCGGCATCCTGCACATCGACGGGACGCTGCCCGAGACGGAGTTCTGGCGGATCGTGGCCGAGACCGTCGACGAGCACGCCGCTGAGCATCCCGGGCTGGACTCCCTCGTCGACCTGCGGGCGGATTCCTTCGCGCACTCGTGCCTCAACCGGCTCCAGCTGCGCAACACTCTGCGGATGGTCGACCTCGCGGACCAGTCGGCATCGCTGATGTACGCCGGCACCCTGGCGAACCCGATCGGGCGGGCACGGACCCCGCAGCTCGCGCCCGTGGGAAGCTGACGGGATGGCAGAGGTCTACCGCGATGAACTCGGCATCCCGCACATCCGCGCGACCGACCTGCGTGACCTCGCCGTCGCGCAGGGGGAGGTCACGGCTCGTGACCGCGGATGGCAGATCGAGGTCGATCGGCTGCGATCTTCGGGGCAGCTCTCCGAGCTCATCGGCGCGGCGGCCGTCCCGTGGGACGTCTTCGCGCGCCGGGCTCGGCTGGATGACACCGCGCGCCGCGCCTTCGACCGGCTCGACGGGGAGACGCGGCGGTTCATCGGCGACTACACGACGGGGGTTCGGCGCGGCATGGAGGCCGTCGGGCAGCATGCTGCCGAGTTCTGCGACCTGGATGAGGCGTTCGGCGACGCTCGCCCGCTGACACCGTGGAACGACCACGATCCGCTTGGGGTGCTGCACGTCGCGCACGTGCTGTTCTCGACATTCCCGACGGTGCTGTGGCGCGAGCACGTCGCCGCGGCTCTGGGCGATGACTGGGTCGATGTCTTCGCCGGCGATGCCGCCGACGAGACCACTCCCGCGTCGGGGAGCAACGCGTGGGCACTGCACGGTTCGCGCACGGAAAGCCGGATGCCGCTGCTCGCCGGCGACCCGCATCGGATCTTCGAGCTCCCCGGCGTCTATCAGCAGATCCGCCTCGCCTGCGACGAGTTCGACGTGATCGGCCTGGCTTTTCCCGGCGTGCCGGGCGTGCCGCACTTCGGCCACACCGGATCGGCGGCCTGGGGCATCACGAATGCGATCGCGCACAGCGTCGACATCTTCCAGGAGCGGATCCGCGTGCGCGGCGACGGGTACGAGGCGCTCGGGCCCGACGGCTGGGACGCGGTCGACGTGCAGCGATCCGTGGTCCGGGTGCGCGGCGGCGCCGACGTCGAGGTCGAGGCGCTGGAGACGGCGCGCGGATGCGTCGTCACCGACCTGCGCCCGCACGGTGACGAACTGCGGGCATGGAGCATCCGACACCCGGCTCGGACGAACGCCGACCTCGGAGTCGACGCGCTGCTTCCGCTGTTGCGCGCCCGCACTGCGGGCGACGTGGTTGCCGCGTTCGCGTCGTGGGTCGATCCCGTCAACCGCCTCCTCGCCGCCGACCGTGAGGGGACGGTGCTGTCGGCGACGGTGGGCACCGTGCCGCAGCGGGGGAGGAATGAGCGTCGTCTGGCACTGGATGCGGTGGTCGCCGCATCCGCTCCCGACCGGACGATGCCCGCTGCCGTCGCGGTCACCGATGTCACCGTCGACGCCAACGAACGTCCGTCGGCCGAGCAGATCGACCTGGGCTGGGCGTATCCCTCTGCGCATCGCGCCGAGCGGATCACGCTGCTGCTCGACGCGGTGCGTCCGCGCCGAGCGACCGAGTTCCCCGAGATCTGGGGCGACACCGTGAGCGGTTCGTGGTCGGCGCTGCGTACCTTCCTGCCTGCGGGAGAGTTCGCGGCACCGGTCGCTGCGGCTCGCGATCTGCTCGCCGGCTGGGACGGGCGCATGGACGCCGGATCCCTCGCTGCCGGGATCTTCGCCGCCTGGCGCAGCGCGCTGGTGCAGGCGGTCGCGGCGCATCCGGCTCTCGCCCCGCTGCACGCAGCGCACGGGTTCGGGGCGGTCTTCGATCCCTGGTTGCGCATCGAGGGGCAGGTGGCCGCGGCGCTTCCGCGACTGCTGCGCCACCCGCTGCTGCAGGCGGATGCCGAGGAGCTGGCCGCGGCCGCACTGACCCGAGCAGCATCGGCATCCGCGTGGGGTGCCAGGCATCGGATGCTCCCCCTGCACGTCCTTGCGGACGTCCCCGGTGTGACGTCGTCGGGGCCATCCTTCGATGCCGAACTCTCCGGAGACGGAGACGCCGTGCGATGCACCGGCTCGACGCCCGGCCTCACCGACCGCAGTTGGCGCGGATCCGTCGCCCGGTGGGCGTGGGACCTCGCCGACCGCGACGCGAGCCTCTGGAGTGTGCCCTTCGGCGCCTCCGGAGCCCCCGACTCACCGCACTTCAGCGACCAGTTCGATCCCTGGGTCGGCGTCCGCCCGACGCGGGTCGTCACCGACTGGAGCATCCTCCGACTCGATCGATCAACGGGAGCAGCATGACCGCCACACGAAGCGCCCGGCTGGCGTCCGGCCCGGCCGGCACCACCGTCTACACCACGGATTCCCCGGTGCTGGGGAGCATCACCTTCACGGTGCTCGACCCGGTGGCCGATCTCGACGTGATCCACGAATGGGTGACTCGCCCCGATTCCCGGTTCTGGGGTCTGGCCGAGCTGTCCCGCGAGGACCTGCGTGATCTGTACCTCTTCGTCGACGGGCTGCCCAGTCACCACGCGTTCCTCGTGCGGCGTGATGGGGTGCCGATCGTGCTGCTCCAGACCTACGAGCCCGAGCACGACCCGCTCGGCGAGGTCTACGACGTGCAACCCGGTGACGCGGGCATCCACTTCCTCCTCGGTGGTCGAGGGGAGCGGGTTCCCGGTTACACCGCGCGGGTCGGGGGCGTGATCGCCGAGTTCCTGTTCGCGCGTCCCGAGGTCGATCGCATCGTGGTCGAACCCGACATCCGCAACGAGCGCGCCGTCGACAGGATCCGGAGATCAGGATTCACCTTCGGCCCAGAGGTCGAGCTTCCCGATAAGACCGGCCAGCTGGCGTTCCTGACCCGCGAGCAGTGGGAGCGGATGCGGTCGGCCTGAGGGGCTTCGTCTCGCGGAGAACCCTGGTGGGTGCCGGCGTCAGCGTCCCAATCCATCCAGCCCCGCACGGTACGCCTCGGCCGCTCCGGTGAAGTAGCGCGCCAGGGCTCCGAGCTCGCTCTTGGTCATGCCGCCGATGATCTCGCCGATGGGATCGCGCACGTCGGCGAGGATGGCGTCGAGTCGTTCTGGCGTCTTTCCCGTGTGAGTTACGAGCACTCGGCGCCGGTCTGCGGGGTCGGCGACGCGCCTCGCGAATCCGCCGGCGATCAGACGGTCGATGAGTCGAGTCGTGGCTCCGGTGCTGAGTCCGAGTCGGCGCGCGAGCTCGCCGCTGGTGACGGGGCCGTCCAGATCGAGGATGCTGTTCGCCTGGTAGTCACTGCCGGTGAGCCCTACCTCATCCGCGGCTGCGAGGTGGAACAGCACCACGGAGGCGAGGTAGCGGCGGTAGGTCGCGCTGAGCTGCGCGGCGTCGTTCTCGGTCATGCGGTCTCCTCATGTGGTCTTGACGAATAGCTGCATCCATGCAACTATTGCGTCAATACAAATAAGATTACCAGGAAGGATTGTCATGCGCGACAACGCACTGACCCGATCCATGACGACGAACGATGCGCAAGAGATCGATGCATTCCTCGCAGAGATGCGCGACGCGTGGGCGAGCGGCGACGCCGACCGGTACGCGTCGATGTTCACCGAGGACGCCGTGTACGTCATTTTCGTCGGCATCGCCTCCCTCGGTCGAAAGGCGATCGCTCGAGATCACGAGCCGGTGCTGACGAAGTGGCAGCGCGGCAGTCAGATGTCGATGCGAGTCCTCGATCGGCGTCTGATCGCGCACGACGTCGCCGTGGTGCTGACGGAAGGTGGAATCGGAACACGAGCTCGCATCCCGCACGACAAGATGCAGACCTTCACGCTGGTGCGGACGGCCGACGGTTGGCGATGCGCCGCATTCCAGAACACGAAGAAGAACAGGCTATTCATCCGCATGAACGAGCGCGCGATGCACCGGAGTCGCTCGGCCGCGTGACTCTGAGTCATTCGATGAGATCGTGCAGAACCGCGGTTTTCAGTTCGCCAGGGATGTAGGGCGAGGCTGCTTCGGGCGCGATGCGGATCACGCGATCGAGGCGTTCGAGTGTCTCCCGGCGATGCGAGGCGGCGACCACCGTGCCGTCGAAGCCCGCGAGCACGTCGGAGATGTGGCGCTCGGTCGCCGGGTCGAGACTCGCGGTGATCTCGTCGACGATGAGCACCCGCGGCTCCCGCACGAGGGCGCGGGCCAGCGCCAGCCGGGCCCGTTGACCTCCTGAGAGTCGGACGCCGTGTTCGCCGATCTGATCATCGAGCGTGATCCAGGTGTCGGCGCCGACACGCTTGAGCACAGCGTGGAGGGCGCCATCGTCACGAGGCGATGCTCCGCGCAGGAGGTTCTCACGCACGGTGCCATGGAACAGGCGGGCATCCTGCTCGACCACGGCGACCGCGGTGCGGAGGTCTTCTTCCGCGATGGCATCGAGTGGGTAGACCCTGCCTGCGTCGTCCACCAGCGCGATGGTGCCGTGCTCCGGATCCCAGAGCCGCGCGGCCAACGCGATGACCGTGCTCTTACCGGCGCCGGATGCTCCGGCGAGGCCGACGTGCTCCCGCGGCGCGATCTCCATCGACCATCTGTGCAGCGCCCGAGTCTGATCGTCGTACGAGAACGAGACGTCGTCGAAGCGAACGCCGAGCGGGCCTTGGGGGAGGTCGATCGGATCGGCGACATCGGCCACCACCGCCGGGCGAGAGATCGCCGCGCCGACGCGCCGTGCGCTCGCCGCGAGGGGATGGAGTTCCGTGACGGTGTGGCTGGCCTCAGCGATCGCGGCCACCCCGGCGACGGACAGCGTGACGAGGGCGGGAAGCAGCGCGGCCACCCCGCCTCCCTGCGCTCCGATCCCGCCGGGACCGGACGTGACGAGTGCGAGCAGGATGATGCTGATGACGACCGCGGTCAGGATGAGCTCGCGCGTGCCGTTGACGGCTTCGGCGATCAGAGCGCGCCGTCGTGAGGTGCGCGCCGCGCGCCGGGTGCCGTCCACGGCTTCCCGTACGATCCTGTCCTGCAGTCCGTACGCGAGGATCTCCCGCATCGCACCGAGAGCGTCGACGAGCTTCTCCGACTGGTCCTCGCGCTCCCGCTGCTCCTGCGCACCGATCCGTCGCGCGGGCGCAGCCCCGAGAAGCGCAGTGAGGGCGACGACGGCGCCACCGAAGAGCACGACCAGGGCGGCCGCCGGCATGATCACCGCCGCTCCGATCAGGGACAGCAGGAAGAGAGTGACGGATGCGCCGATCTGCGCAAGCGTGTGCGCATAGAAGAACTCGAGCTTCTCGATATCGGTCATCACCACGGCGGCCGCACGGCCGGAGTGCTCCCGCCTGCGACCGGGAACACTGCGCGAGTAGGCGTCGAAGAGGGTGACCCGCAGGCGTGCGAGCACCCGGTAGGCGAGCGCGTGGGAGACATCCATCTCCCGCCAGGTGAGGACCGCGCGCAACAGCACGAGGGCCGAAAGGCTGACCCACCACGCGGCGGGCGGCCAATCGCCGTGCACGACCGCGCGTCCGACGCCGAGTGCGGCGAGCACCGCGATCGCGGTCAGTGCGAGGGTGCTCGTCGTGCCGATCAGGTAGCTCCAGATGATCCCCCGCCACTCCGGTCTCAGCGGCGGGAGCAGGCGTGCGAACACGGTCGCGGTCGTGGCCTCGGTCATGATGCCGCCTTCACGAGGACGCCCTGATCGAGAAGTCGCACGTCGGTCACGCGCTCCAGCGCCTCTGGCCGGTGGCTGATCATGATGACGATGCGCTCCGCAGCGACCCGTTCCAGGGTGTCGGCGACGGTCAGCGCGCTGCGGTCATCGAGCGCGCTCGTCGGTTCATCGACGAGCAGCACCGGCCGGCGCGCGAGAAGCGCACGGGCGAGGGCGAGCCGTTGACGCTGCCCGCCCGACAAGCTCGTGCCGGCTTCGCTCACGGCCGCGTCGAATCCGCCCGGAATCGCTCGGATCTCGTCCAAGATGCCTGCGGCTGCGCACGCGGCTTCGACATCGAGGTCGTCGGCTCCGAAGAGGTCGACGTTGTCGCGGATCGTGCCGGCGAAGAGCACGGGGCACTGCGACACGACGGCGATGTCGGCGGCGCGGAGGGCGCGACCGTCGATCTCGATCGTGCCCGCTGTCGGCGTGAGGAACCCGAGGAGGATGTCGAACAGCGTCGACTTTCCGGATCCGGATGCCCCGACGATCGCGTGCACGGTGCCCTTCTCCGCGCGGAGATCGACACCACGGAGGACGTCTTCAGACGCACCGGGGTATCGATAGGTGAGGCCCGAGACCCGCAACACCTCGCCGCCGGCAGAAGGGATCGAGGCGTCGCGGATCGCCTCGGTACCGGCTGCGATGCCTGCCTCGGGACCGGCTTCGGGAATGCGGAAGGCACCGAGCGCGGCGAGACCCGGCACCGCGGTCAAGCCGAGGAACCCGGCATGCCAGTGCCGCGAGAGCTCACGCACGGGGCGGAACACCTCGGACGAGAGGAGCAGAATCGCGTACACCTCGACGCGCGGCGGCGCGCCCGTCACGACATCGATGACGGCGATGAAGGCGGCCGAGACGTATCCCGCCTGGACGGCGAAGTCGGTCACGGCGGTCTCGGCCAAAGACGAACGCATCACGCGCTCCGTCGCGCGGCGCAGCGCCTCCGACCTCGAGTGCAGCAGCGCCCGGGTTCCGGCGACATCGCCCAGCACCCGCAGCGTCGCCATGCCCCGGAGCGATTCCAGCATGTCGCCGCTGAGCGCCTCGTAACTGTCCCAGTGCTCGAAGCCGCGCCGCGCGAGCATCCGCTTCCATGCCAGGGGGCCGACGATTGCCAGGAGCACTCCCACCCCCACGCAGAGCGCGGCGACTTGTGAGATCGACCCCAGCAGAACGACGGCGACAAGACTGCCGACGGCGAGTTGCATGACGGCGGGGATGTACCTCGAGACGTAGGCGTCGGTGCCGTCGATCCCATCTCCGAGCGTCGCCTGCACTGAGCCATCACGCAGCGAAGCATCGTGCAGGCGCGCGGGGTCGAGCGCGGCGGTGACGGCTCGCCGGCGCAGCCCCTCGCGCACTCTCCCGCCGAGCGCGGCGGCGGCACTCGCCTGAGCGAGCGACAGCAGGACTCGCGACACTCCGATGCCGAGGATCGCACCGATTCCGACAAGAGCATCGGTCATATCGCCGTCGACGAATGCGGCCAGCGACCAGGCGAGCGCCCAAGCCTGCAGCAGGTGAGTGCCGAAGACGAGCAGGAGCAGGACGACGCTCATCGTGAGCTCACGCGGGAAGGCGCGGGCTTCTCGCCACAGTTCGGGCACGATCATCATGGGTGGCCTCCGGAGGTCGGGATGGTGGCGAGGGCGTGCAGGATCCAGCGATCGCGAACGGGGGTGAATCCTGAGACAGGACGGGTGCGGAGAGTCCCGGAGAGCGCGGCCGTGTAGCACTGGCCGGCGGCGGAGAGGTGGGCGCTCCACAGGGCGGTCCCGATCTCTGATGTCGACGCGGTGCGCGGGATCGACCACGACCGCACCGAAGATGCGCCCCGCACCCATGTCTGGCCGGATGCTCGTGCCACAGTCTCGACAGCAGCGGGTGGCGGTGCGAGCTCGGCGCGCTCGAGGAACTCAATGAGAGAGGGGGAAC
This sequence comes from Microbacterium sp. LTA6, assembly GCF_045690355.1. Lineage (NCBI taxonomy): Bacteria > Bacillati > Actinomycetota > Actinomycetes > Micrococcales > Microbacteriaceae > Microbacterium > Microbacterium sp. LTA6. Next base: position 944,070 of record NZ_CP147855.1, on the reverse strand, counting down.
GGCGCGCCCGCAGCGCCCGCACACGCTCCGGATGCACCTCGGGCTCACCACTGAGCTCCACGGCCGCGAGCGGAATCTCCGGAACGAGCCCGCGGCGCATCCAGGCCTCGGTATCGGCGGCAGGAGGCACACCGAGAAGGGCGCGCAGGCGCGTGGATGGACCGAAGTGTTCGGCGCCGGCCCGACCGGTCCGCAGAAATCTCACCGCCGCGACGGCGTAGGCGACATCAGCGATCCACAGCGGCCAGGCGCGGTGACGGTAGCGGCCGAAGGTGCGCCCTGGCAGCACGGTGAACACCAGATGATCGTTCGCATTCGTGTCCGTGCCGACCGGCCACCCGGCCGCGAGATCGCGCGCCGCGTCTCGTCGCCACAGCGTGACGCTCTCCGTGTCGAAGATGCGCCGCGTGCCATCGGCCGAAACGATGTGGGTCTGCACGCCGTAGCAGGCGCCGGCCGACGGTACCGGGCGCCGACGAATCTTCGTGGGTGTTCCGTCGGTGTTCCGATGGAGCTCACCGGCACGCCAGAGCGCCGGGAGCAAACCTCCGAGTGGTCCGTGAACCTGCTCCTGCACGGCGCCGGCCGCAGCCCAGGCGTTCATGCGCGGGCCAGGAGGCAGCGCCGTTCCGGGGACGGCGCCGGAGAACGCCGCGTCGAGCGGCGGGGGCAGGTGATCGCCGTTCATCGTTCCGTGTGGAGAGATGTGCATCGGGCGCTCACATGTGGGGAGGGGGAACGAGCGTGAAATCGTCGGGCCCTCCGGTCCACGACGAGCGCCAGCCGCGCTCTTCCGCGGCCTCGCGGAACCGCGGCATCCCCAGGTAGGAGAACGCGGCAGGAGCATTGGGGACGAGCCCGGTGATGAAGGTGCGCACGACGCGCAGAGCGGTCCGACGCACATCCGAGGTGGTGAGGTCACGGGTCAGGACTCGATGGCCACGAAGTCGAAGCCGCTCGTAGACGTCGGCCATCGTCGCCGGTCGCAGAGCAGTCAGTGGACGGATGCCGAGACTCGGCGATCGGAATCGGCGCGCCTCCTGATGGGTCGCCGGGTCGAGCCAGACCTGCACGTGCGCGCCCAGATCGATGACCTTCTCGAACTGCGGCCCGGCGGCTGCGGCGTAGTCGGCGTCCGGTCGGAAGTCGAGGGTGAGTCCCTTCGCCATCAGACCCTCGGCGACCGCGCGGAAGACCCAGCCGTCGGCGCTCGTGCATCCCTGTGTGTAGATCCAGGTGTGCACCGCTTCCAGCACGGCCTTGCGGGCCGCCCGCTCGGGATCGAGAGCCGACGAGAACCCCGCAGCGTAGATTCCTCTCTTCTCGTCGTAGACCAACGCGGCGACGGCCGGCGCGAACTCGGAGGGCATCGCCACCAGCCACACCTGCAGGTCACTTCCGCGGAGGTCGTCCACGAGACCGGGAACGGTCGCCGGATCGATGCCGAACGTGGGGCCGTCCAGGTGCCACCACACTTCGAGGGCGTCGCGTTCGATGATCTCGAGCACACCCCGGTCGCGTGCATCGTCGACCCCCGCCCCGGTGGCGATGCCGGCGTAGTTGAGATGGTGCGTGCGCGGGAGCGAACGGAACCTCGACTGCCGCCAGTTCAGGTACACGAGGGATGCCGGGAGCCACAGGGGCTCGCCATCGAGATCCACGCACCGGGACCAGAGCGTCGGTGTATCCGCCCGCAGGGGCTCATAAGGAAACCTCGGTCGCGCGAGCTGCCAGGACGAGAACCGGGGGAGATCTTCGGCTGTCGCGCAGGGCAGACCGTCGGCGGTCAGGTCGGCCGAGGTGCCCACGCGCAGCTCCGTCGGGGGGAGGTCGGCGGGAAGCCAGTTTCCGCAGTACCGCTCGACGCCTTCGCCGATGGCGGCGATGCGCGCCTGGGCGACATCGCCGAATGATGTGCCGAGCGAGACCCGGTCGGCCGGCCATTCACCCAGGCGCCGCGCATCCGACACCGACGCGGTCAACGCGAGATAGGCGTGCGGGGCGCCCTCGGGGTGCTCCACGGCGCGCACCGAACGGATGATTCCGCATTCGGCGTCGACGAGCGACTCTGCAGACAGCAGCGCTGTCGGTGGCGGTGGTGCGTCAATGCGCGGCATCATGGTGTCCTTTCGTGGCGCCAGTCGCCGAGATCGGTGTCGAACACCGAACGCGATCGTCGACTGTCGGGGAGATCGATGACGGCATCCGCGATGTCGCCGGCGACGAGTCCGTTCTTCGCCAGCCACGCGTCGAGAACACCGCCGAGCCCGCCGGCCGCCTTCAGCCGAGCGCGGAGCGTTTCGTCGGTGATGCCGGCGCTCAGGCGATGCCCCCATGGCCCATCGACGACGTGCACCGGTCCTTGCCATGCACTCGCCAGGAGCCCGGCATCCGAGAAGAAGAAGTCGTCGTCACCGCGGACCAGCATCAGAGGAACAGAGACAGAGCCGTATTCGTGGCGCAGATCGAGGCGCGAGGCCGACCAGAGTCGCCGCCATCCGGCGAGAGTGCCGTCGGGCCAGCCCCATTCCTCGGCGGCCTTCTGCGCGCCGATCGTGGCCGCGCGTTCGACCCGGTCGGCGAGTTCGGCGGCGGAGAGTGCGGGCAGGGAGCGCGGTCCGCGCGCATGCTGATGCCACCAGCCGATGCGGTGCCAGAGCTGCGGCTCGCCCTGCTCGTCCCACGCGGTCTCGGCGAGGCCGAGCGCCGGGACCTGGAGCGCGAGGGCCTGGGCGTGCCCGGAGTGCGCTGCTTCGAGGGCGGTGTGCGCGGCGTACGATCCGCCCGAGAAGACGAGGGGGAGCCCGGGGTTCTCGGCGGCGACAGCATCCGCCGTCGCGCAGCCGTCGCGTCGTTCGGTGAGGTAGGGGTTCCACGAGCCGTCGGAGGAATGCCGGCCGCGGACGTCCTGGATGATGCAGCGGAAACCTCGACGAGTCCAGGCGAGCGCCGCCTCGGCATGGCGCCAGGCGCCGTAGGGCGTCCGGATGAGGACGACGCCGCGGATCGAGGGCGGATCCCAGCGCCACCCGCGCAGCGTTGTGCCGTCCTCGGCCAGGCAATGGTGGGGGTGCGCGCCCCGGGGCGGCGTCACGCCAGGACCGATCGGGGTGCTTCGGGGTAAGCGACGACGGTGTGCTCGGTCACGGTCCCGGTCGCCGGGACGAGCTTCCACAGGGTGCGGCGGAACGGTTCGAGGGCATCACTGCCCTGCGCCCAGGCAAGCAGGATCTGCAAGACCCGGGCGACGGCGAGAGCTGAGGCTGCGGCGTCGATGGGCGTGCCGGCGTCGGCGACGTTGCGCTGCCAGGCATCGACCTCGTCCGGAACGAGGCTCGCGGCGACCCGCCGTCGAGAGACCTGCTCCGACGTGGCGTCGCCTGCTGTCATGGCGAGGGGGTCGATGAGCACGCACTCTCCCTCGCGGTACACGCGGAGCCAGGCGACGCCGCGGCCGGGCAGCGCATCGAACCGCGTCCAGCGGGAGCGTTCGCCACCGTGGTCGGCGTAGGCGAGCACGAGAGTCGCATCGCGGGGTGGACCTTCGTCGGCTCCCAGTCGGGTCGTGCGGATGCCCCACGCGTCGAGCGCGATCGTCAGATCATCGAGGACTCGGCCTTCGCCGAGCAGGCAGACGGAGCGGCGATGCGGGGGCCACCTCGTGGCGTCGTCGGCGGCGTCTCGTGCACCGAGTTCCGCGGATAGGCGTTCGAGGTAGGCGCGCTGGAGCTCTCGAGCCCGCTCGGGCGCCCGGGTGAGAGCATCCTCAAGGCCTTCGGGCTGCGCGCTCAGAACGGCATAACGACCGGTGCGCATCCGGACGACGCTTCGACCGTCATCGCTCGCGATGAGGTGCGCCCCGTGGCCGGCGAGGGGGATGACCCGGCGTTCTCGACTCATTCGACTCTTCCTTAATAGCCCGGCCGGACGCGCGTGGCGCCCGGCCGGGGGTGGTCACGTCAGACGACGTGGGACAGCACGGTGATCAGTCGAAGGGGTTCTCGACCAGCGCGTTGGAGTGCGTCGCCGAGAGGTGGGCCAGCTGCTCGGTCTCTTCGATCTCGGAGAGGATCTGCTTGTCCATGAGTTGCTCCTTCTGTGGGGAATTCCGCTCGGCGGTCTCGCCGAGCGGGTTCACGAGGTGAACGGCTTCGACTCTAAATGATAATGATTCTCAATATCCACTAATGTTTCAGGCATGCCCTCTTCGCACCCTCTCCTGGTCGCCGATTACCGCGCAGATGTCGTTTACGCGGTCGACGGTTCGCTCCCGCGTGTCGTCGTCGAGGCGACGCTCGCCGAGCACGCCGGATTCCTCGCGCTGCCGAAGGGCGCGAGCGGTCGCTGGGCGTTCGCGGATGACGCCGACGGCGCGCTCGTGGTCGGTGACGACTCCTCGGTGCGGCGGATCCCGATCGCGATCCCCGCCGAGCACATCGCCTGCGACCACGACGGTCGACACGTGGTCGTCACCTCGGGCATGGGGATGAATGAGGCTCCGTGGAGCGATGTCGTCACCGTCGTCGACCTGGTGCGCGAGAGTTCCGTGCGCTTCCGGGCGAGAACCGGTGAGCCCGGCGTGGTCGTCGCCGCGGATCAGACCACGGGGGAGCCGACGATCCTGCTGCGCCACCGCGAACCCGGCGCGATCGAAGCGGTGCCGCTGGGGTCGGCCCTCGAAGTCGGCCCGCATGTGCCGGTGCTTCGGGGACGGATCCTGGATGACCTCGCGGCAGACGGTCACGGTGATGTCGTGCATCCGCAGTCGGGGATCATGGCCGTGGCGACCGGTCGCGGACTCGAACGATTCGTCGTCGATCGCGGTGAGCCCCGCGCTCTCGGAGTGATCCCCTGGCCGGGAGACGGCAGGCCGTACTACCTACGGCTCGACCCGGACAGCGGGCATGCGACGGGCATCGTTCGAGGCGGTCCTCCTGCGGCCGGCGCCTGGGCACAGTGGACCAACACCTTCGTCGACATCGATCTCGACACCGGTGCCACGCGTTCGGTGCCGTTGCCGTCGGGTCTCGCCTTCCGCTTCGCGCTCGGCGCTGGAACGGCTGCCGTAGCGGTCATCCACCCCGACGGCGATGCCGTGGTCACCGTCGACAGGGGCGACGATCGCGTGGCGCAGCACCTCCCGATCCCGGCGATGACGCACCCGCCGCGTCCCGGTCATCTGCCGTGGGATTCCGTCGACGGCATGCCCGCGCAGCGCCGGTCGATCGCTCTCGACCCGTCCGGTGACACGATCGCGGTGACCAGCGGTGGCGATTCCCGCCTCCTCCTCATCCGCGGCGGCGATACCGAGATCGTGGAGTTCCCCACGCCGCTGAACGAGGGCGGACACCTTTTCTGGGCGGCATCCGACCGACCGCTGAACGACCTGGTCGGCCGATGAGCGCGCTCACGGATTCGCTCTCGGCCGCGCTCTCGCAGGGGGAGCAGTACGGGCGTCCCGGCCTTCCGAACGCGGGATTCGCGCTCGGGCGCAAGGCGGGGCGGATCCGCCGCGGTGTGTACCGGAGCGACGGGCGGTGCGTCACTGAGCCCGAAGGGCACCTCCACCGGATCGCGCCGTCGCCGGACGGTCGACTGATCGCTGCCGAATGGGCCGCGGCTGCCGACGAGAACGCCGTACTCGCCATCATCGACGTGCATACCGGAGAGATGCGCGTGCATCCGGACATCCGTCTTCGTTACGACACGGTCCTCTGGAAGGCGGATTCGCGGCGGCTCGAGGTCGTCGCGAGCAGGGACGACCAGATCGTCAGCCTCGACGTCGAGAGCGGCGAGTGGGAGGCGACCGTCACCGACCAGGGCACCCGCGTACGTTTCTTCCGCGGCGGTCGCGGCGGGCTGCTGGCTCGACGTGCGACAGACGGGGGCACGGTGCTCATCGACCGCGCGTCGGACACCTGCCTGGGTACGTTCGCCGCGCTGTTCCGGGCGATGCCCCTCGCAGACGGCATCCTCGTCTGGCGCGATGCGGGCCTGGACGCCGTCGACATCGACGGCGGCATCCGGTGGAGATGGGACTCCACCGAGCAGATCATCGACGTCGCTGTGCAGGGCGAGCAGGTCGTCGTGCTGATGGTGCGGGGCGGGCGGAGCGTCATCGTCACGCTCCGCGCCGGGCAGATCGTGTGCACACAAGAACTGACCGCCGGCCACGACGCCGTGTCGGCGACCGGGATCAGCGTGGACGCCGGAGTACTCCACGTCGCCGTGGAAGGACCACTGACTCCGCCGCAGATCGTCGAGTGCGACAGGATCGCGACCCTGGATCGACGCCCGGCGCCGGCGCCCTCCGGGGCGACCACGGTTCGGCACGAGATCCGCACCGATGACGGAGCGGATCTCGTGGTGCACGTCACGTCCGATCCGGATTCCTCCAGCCCGAGGCCCCTCATCCTCACCTGCTACGGCGGGTTCGGTGTTGCGTACCTGCCCGCATTCGAGCCGACGATCCTGGCATGGCTCGCACACGGCGGCGCGTACGCGACAGCGCAGCTCCGAGGGGGTGGCGAGCACGGCGTGCAGTGGCGGGATGCCGGGAGCGGGTCGAACAAGCACCGCACGATCGCAGATCTGGCCGCCGTGGCACGAGCCCTTGTCGATCGGGGGATCACCCGACCCGAGCTGCTCGTCCTGGTGGGGGCATCGCTCGGCGGCGTCATCGTCGCGAGCTGCGCGCTCGAGCATCCCGGCCTGTGCGCCGGGGTGGTGACGACCGGAGCTCCGCTCGATCTCCTCGGCCTTGGTGAACACCCTTTGGGAAGGCTCTGGAAGTCGGAGTTCGGCGATGACGGCACTCCGGAAGGGCGCGAGCGGGTGCGACGGATCTCACCGCTCGCGCAGGCGGAGGCGTTGCCGCGTGGGTCCGCGACCCCGGAGTTTCTCGGAATCGTGCTGGAGAAGGACACGCGCGTCATCGCTCGGGACACCGTGCGCACCGTGGAGGCGCTGCTGCGGGCGGGGGGCTCCGCGCGCATGTGGACAGCTCCGGCCGCGGGGCACGGTTCCAATGATCTGACGAGTCTCCACGAACTGGGACTGACCGTGCTGGACTTCGCCGCCCGCCTCACGATGGAGCACAGCGAATGATCGGCGCGGCACAGCCGACCATCCACAAGAAAGGCCGAGAACGAGGAAGCCGGCGCAGGCTCTCCCTGGCGATCCCGATCTCTGCGCTGATCGTGTCGATTCTCGCCGTGCTCGTCGTATCCGGAGCAACGGGGCAGGTCGAGGTCAGTGGGATCGACGCCGCGAAGATCGTGATCGGTCATCTGGTGGCCGACATGCCGTGGATGTCGGACGGCAGCCTGTCGACGCTGCAGGACCAGGCGGTGTGGCAGTTCCGGCTGCCGCGCGCGCTCCTCGCCGGGCTCTCCGGAGCCGGCCTCGCTCTCGCGGGGGCGATTATGCAGGTCGTCGTTCGCAATCCGCTCGCCGAGCCGTACATCCTCGGCGTCTCCTCGGGAGCGAGCGTCGGAGCGGTGCTCGTGATCGTCTCGGGTGGGGCGGCGTTCGCCGGACTCACGATGAGCGGCGCGGCCTTCGCCGGCGCCGTGATCGCCTGCATCCTGGTGGCGCTTCTCGCACGGCGCCGCGGTGAGCTGTCGCCGACCAGGATGATCCTCGCCGGTGTGGCGCTGGGATCACTGCTGAGTGCGGTCACGAGCTATCTCACGATCACGACAGACGCTCAGAACGTCGTGAGCGTGATGTTCTTCCTGCTGGGAAGCGTGTCAGCGGCGACGATGTCGTCGCTTCTCATCCCGGCGGTGGCTCTCCTGATCGCGTCCGTCGCCGTGTTCGGTCTCGCCAGGCCGATGAACGCACTGCTCGCCGGCGATGAATCCGCGCTCGCCGTCGGGGTGCGTACGACGCGACTGCGCGGGGCGCTCCTCGTCATCGCGTCGCTCCTCACCGGGGCGATCGTCGCCGTCAGCGGAGGCATCGGTTTCGTCGGGCTCGTGATCCCCCATGTCGCGCGCATCTTCGTCGGCTCCGATCACCGGCGGATGCTCCCCATCACCGTGCTCGCCGGCACACTCTTCCTGATGGTCGCCGACCTGCTCGCGCGCACGGTCGCCGCTCCATCCGAGATCCCCCTCGGCATCCTCACCGCCTTCGTCGGGGCCCCGTTCTTCCTCTGGCTGATGCGCCGGGGCGGCGAGAAAGCGGGAATCGACAGATGACCATCTCCTTCGAAGGCGTCGACGTCGCGCTCGGCGGTCGCGTCGTACTCCGCGGAATCGATCTGACGATCGGCCGCGGCCGGATCGTCGGACTCGTCGGTCCGAACGGCAGCGGCAAATCGACCCTCCTGCGCACCTTGTTCACCGGCCGTCGGCCTCTCCGGGGCCGGGTCTGCGTCGACGGCGATGACGTCGCAGAACTCGCACCTCGGGTGCTCGCACGGACAGTGTCGGTGATGCTACAGGATGCGCCGTCCGATTTCGATCTCACAGTGCGGGAGACGGTGCTCGTCGGCCGCGCGCCGCACCGGCCGCCCTTCACGCGAGACTCTCCGGAGGATCTGCGGATCGTCGACGAGTCGCTGCGCGCCGCCGACGTCGCCGATCTCGGAGATCGCCTGATGCGTCAGCTCTCCGGCGGACAGCGGCAGCGCGTGATGCTGGCCCGAGCTCTCGCGCAGGACGGCGAGATCCTCGTGCTCGACGAACCCACCAACCACCTCGACATCTCTCATCAACTCGACCTGATGCGCGTCGTCACCGGTCTCGGCAAGACCGTCATCGCCGCTCTCCACGACCTGAACATCGCGGCGTCATTCTGCGACGACATCGCCGTTCTCGACGCCGGGAACCTGGTGGCCTTCGGGCGACCCGACGTGGTGCTCACACCGGCGCGTGTGAGCGACGTGTTCCGCGTGACGGCACGCGTCGCGGTGGAAGAGGGCACGGGCGCCCGGGCGATGACTTTCCACCCTCTCACCCCCTCGGGCGGGAACCCCCCGCCCTCATCACCAAGGAGAACCGAATGAAACCCCGCACGCGATCCGCCAGCATCCTGATGACTGCACTGGGAGGGTTGAGCATCCTCGGTCTGACCGGATGCGGGGCGGGAGTCGCCTCCGCCCAGCCGCCCTCCTCATCGGCGGGCTCGGTCACGATCGAGAACTGCGGCCGCACTGTCGTGGTGCCCGAGGCACCGACCGCCGTGGTCGGCCTGCACCCCTCGCAGACCGAGCTGCTGCTGCGCCTGGGGCTCGCCGACCGGCTCGTCGGTCAGGCGCAGGCCACAGCGCAGGCGCTTCCAGCCGACGTCGCCGCACTGGCAGCCGATGTCCCCGTGCTCGGGGCGGACTCGCCGCCGAACCGCGAAGCGCTCCTCGCCGTCGAACCCGATTTCGTCTACTCGCCGACGACCTACGAGTTCACCGCCGAGCAGGGCTTCGCCAGCATCGAACAGCTGCAGGAGGCCGGCGTCGCCGCGTACGTCGCCACCGGTGGATGCTTCGAGCGACGCATGGAAGGAACGGTCGACGATCTCTTCATCGACCTCGAGAACCTCGGGACGATCTTCGACGTCGAAGACAAGGCGGAGTCTCTCATCGAGGAATCGAAGGCCGACCTCGCCGTGGTCGACGCCGCCGTGGAGCAGGTCGACGACAAGCTGCGTGTGGCGCAGATCTACGTCGACGGAACGTCGCTGACGGCGGTCGGCGCGGGAATCGAGTACGACATTCTTCGACGGGCCGGCGCCGACAACGTGTTCAGCCCGGAGGATGCCGCGTTCGGCGACTTCTTCGCCGCAGAGATCACCCCGGAATCGCTCGCGGCGGAATCGCCTGACGCTCTCGTGTTCGCCGTGACGGATCCGGCGCACGAGGCCGCCACCCGTGCGTACCTCACGGCCACGTTCCCCGACATGCCAGCGGTTCGCGACGGTCGCCTGATCGCCATCTCCACCGCAGACACATTCCCCGGCACGCTCGGGAACATCTCCGTTGTCCGCCAGATCGCGCAGGCGCTGTACCCCGACGCTTTCGCGTGATTCGGAACCGGAGGGCGGGTGCGGCGGACGGCCGCACCCGCCCGTCGAGCTAGAGCCGATCGACCGCGGTCACGGTGACGACGGCTTCGCCGGCCTCATCGGATGCCGCGAGGTCGACGGTCGCGGTGATGCGCCAGTCATGATCGCCGGCCGGGTCGTCGATGATCTGATGCGCGGTCCACACGGTCGTGCCCTCGTCGAGCAGCAGCAGCTTGGAGCTGCGGGCATCCGCGCCGGTGAGGATCTCGTCGTGCTCGGCGAAGTAGGCGTCGAGGGCGGTATCCCATCCGGACGCACCGAAGTCGGAGTCCAACTCGGCCAGCGCATCGACGTCTTCGCGTGCGGCCAGCTGCACGCGACGGAACAGCTCGTTGCGCACCAGGATGCGGAAGGCGCGTGTGTTGCTGGTGAGGCGCTTCGGCGCGGGCGGGACGATCGGTTCGTCGGAGCCGTGCGGCGGGATGTGCCCGGCGATCAGCTCCTCCCACTCGTCGAGCAGGCTGGAGTCGACCTGGCGCACCAGTTCGCCGAGCCACTCGATGAGATCGCGCAGATCCTCGGTCTTCAGTTCCTCCGGGATGGTCTGCGATGCCGCACGGTACGCATCGGAGAGGTAGCGCAGCACCACACCCTCGGAGCGGGCAACCTTGTAGTAGGCGACATATTCCCCGAACGACATGGCTCGTTCGTACATGTCGCGGACCACGGCCTTCGGATGCAGTTCGAAGTCGCGGATCCACGGCTGCGCGGCGCTGAACGTCTCGAAGGCGGCGGTGAGCAGTTCGTCGAGGGGCTTCGGATAGCTGATCTCCTCGAGCAGTTCCATCCGCTCGTCGTACTCGATGCCCTCGCGCTTCATCGTGGCGACGGCCTCGCCGCGAGCGAGGAACTCCTGCTGGCTCAGCACGGCACGCGGGTCATCGAGCGTCGACTCCACGATCGAGACCATGTCCAGCGCGAAGCCGGGCGCCTCCGGGTCGAGCAGCTCGAACGCCGCCAGGGCGAACGGCGACAGTGGCTGGTTCAGGGCGAAGTTCGGCTGCAGGTCGACGGTGAGACGGATCTCCCCGTCGGCGGTGCGTTCGACGATGCCCGATTCGCGGAGCGTGCGGTAGATGCCGATGGCACGGATGGCGAGCTCGCGCTGGCGGGAACGCGGCTCGTGGTTGTCGTATACCAGTGAGCGCATATTGGCGAACACGTCGCCGCCGCGGCCGATCACATTCAGCATCATGCTGCTCGTGATCTGCATGTGCGAGGTGAGCGTTTCGGGGGTGGCGTCGATCAGCTTGCGGAACGACGGCTCGCCCCACGACACGAATCCGTCCGGTGCCTTCTTGCGGATGAGCTTGCGCTTCTTCTTCGGATCGTCGCCCGCCTTGCGGATCGCAGCCGCGTTCTCCGTCTCATGATCGGGCGCCTCGGCGACGACGGTGCCGGCGGTGTCGTACCCGGCGCGTCCGGCGCGGCCGGCGATCTGGTGGAACTCGCGGGCGTTGAGCTGGCGCATCCGGGTGCCGTCGAACTTCGTGAGTGCGGTGAGCAGCACGGTGCGGATCGGCACGTTGATGCCGACGCCGAGGGTGTCGGTGCCGCAGATCACGCGCAGCAGGCCGCGCTGGGCGAGCTGTTCGACGAGGCGGCGGTACTTCGGCAGCATGCCGGCGTGGTGCACGCCGATGCCGGCGCGCAGGAACCGCGACAGCGTTTTGCCGAATGCCGTGGTGAACCGGAATCCGCCGATCAACTCAGCGATCACGTCGCGTTGCTCCCGGGTGGCGATCTTTGTGCTGGACAGGGACTGGGCGCGCTCCATCGCCGCGGCCTGCGAGAAGTGCACGATGTAGATCGGCGCCTGGCCGGTGTTCAGCAGGTCGTCGATCGTCTCGTGGATCGGTGTCATCTCATAGAAGAAGTGCAGCGGCACCGGACGCTCCACGCCGGTGACCGTGGCTGTCTCACGGCCGGTGCGCCGGGTCAGATCCTCCGCCAGCACGGTCACATCGCCGAGCGTCGCCGACATCAGGATGAACTGCGCCTGCGGAAGCGTCAGCAGCGGCACCTGCCATGCCCAGCCGCGATCGGGGTCGGCGTAGAAGTGGAACTCGTCCATGACGACCTGGCCGACGTTCGCCGTCGGCCCCTGACGCAGAGCGAGGTTCGCGAGGATCTCTGCCGTGCAGCAGATGATCGGCGCATCGGCATTGACGGCCGAGTCGCCCGTCACCATGCCGACGTTCTCTGCACCGAAGACGTCGACCAGGGCGAAGAACTTTTCGCTCACCAGGGCCTTGATGGGGGCGGTGTAGTAGCTGCGGCGTCCGGCCGCGAGGGCCGCGAAGTGCGCGCCGACCGCGACGAGCGACTTGCCGGTGCCGGTCGGTGTGCTGAGGATCAGGTTGTTCCCCGACACGATCTCGATGACCGCCTCGTCCTGTGCCGGGTACATGCTGATGCCGGTCGACTCGACCCACTCCGCGAAGGCCAGGTAGACGGCATCCGGGTCGGCGGCATCGGGAACGGCGGCGGGATCGAGCCGCGAAGGGGAAGTCATGGTCCTTCGATCATCCCCTACTGCTGGTGTCCATAACTCAGGAAGAATCGCCTGTGGTGACGATCACACAGCCGTTTCGGGGCCTTACGGGGCAGATTCTCCGGAGTTATGGACGGGCTGACGCTCAGACCGAGGTCGCCGCACGCAGCGCGATGCGGATCATGTCGCCGAACGTCTGCTCGCGCTCCTGCGCCGTCGTCTCCTCGCCGGTGACGATGTGATCGGAGACGGTGCAGATGCTGAGTGCACGCCGACCGTAGTACGCGGCCAGTGTGTACAGCCCACTCGTCTCCATCTCGACTCCGAGTACCCCATGCTTCACGAACGGATCGTTGAGCTCGGGGCGGGTGCTGTAGAACTGATCGCTCGAGAGCAGCAGGCCGACGTGCACCGCGCTGTCGAGGGTCATCTGCTCGCTCGCCTCGACGGCAGCGCGCAGCAGGCCGAAGTCGGCAACCGGCGCGTAGTCCAATCCGTGGAAGCGCACCCGGTTGATCCCGGAGTCGGTGCAGGCGCCGTTGGCGATGATGATGTCGCGCACCGCCAGGCGCTCGGTGAGTGCGCCGCATGAGCCCACGCGGACCACGGTCTGCACGTCGTACGAGTCGAACAGCTCGTTCACGTAGATCGCCATCGACGGCTGCCCCATGCCGGAACCCTGCACCGAGACGCGGTGGCCCTCCCACGTTCCGGTGAATCCGAGCATGCCGCGGGTCTGCGAGTACAGCTCGGCGTCCTCGAGGAACGTCTCCGCGATCCACTTCGCCCGCAGCGGGTCGCCGGGGAACAGCACGATGGGAGCGATCTGGCCGGGCTCTGCGGCGATGTGGGTGCTCATGTGATCAGCGTAGTGAGGGCGGATGCTGCACCGGCGTGATGGCGCTGCCGCGACCGCACGCGGTCGGCGACATCCCCGTAGGACGGCGACGGTACACCTGTCTGCTCAGATCTCGGATGCAGGTCGAGAAGCACGGTTTCGACCTGCATCTGTGTTTTGGGCATGCACGTGTTCCGCGGGGCGGGCGGATGCTCAGGCGGGCGGCGGCGCCGTCGATGACCGCACGACGAGCGTGGGGGTGATCGGCGGGATGTCGCCGACCGGATCCGTGCCCTCGATCTCGGCGATCAGACGCAGCGCGGCGGCCCGGCCGAGCGCCTCGAAGGGCTGACGCACCGTGGTGAGCGCCGGGGAGGCGTAGGCGGCGAGGGCGATGTCGTCGACGCTGACCACGGAGACCTCCTCCGGCACGTTCCGGCCGGCCTCGTGCAGGGCCCGGATGACGCCGAAAGCCATCTCGTCGCTGCTGACGAACACGGCGGTCGCCCCGGGGATCGCGGCGATCGTCCGGCCGGCGCGATAGCCGGATTCCGGTGTCCAATCGCCGGGGATGACCGGCGGCGGCGTGATGCCGCGCTCGGTGAGCACCTGCTCCCAGACCTGGCGGCGCTGTACGGTCTCGGCCCAGTACTCGTCGCCGGAGACGTGCCACACCGTCTGATGTCCGAGATCGAGGAGGTGCTCGACGGCGAGCCGGGCGATCTCGTTCTGGTCCACGGCCAGCGGCGCGCCGGTCTCCAGGGTGACGCGATCGGTGCGGGTCGCCGGGGTGCGCTGTGTTCGCGTTCTCATCGAGGGGCTGTCGAGTTCGACGGGTACGCCGAGCACGATGCCTTCGGCGCCCTGGCGTTCCAAGCGGTCGAAGGCGTCGAGGAAGGCATCGCCGGATGCGTGATCGGCGACGGCCGCTGTGGTGACGGTATAGCCGTTCGCGGCCGCGGCCTGCTCGATGCCGACGCCGAGGGCCGCCGAAGAATACCGATCGGTCGAGACGACGATCACACCGAGGATGCGGGTGCGCCCGGACGCGAGCGAGGCTGCTGCGGCGTGCACGCGGTAGCCGAGCTGCTCGACAGCGGAATGCACGCGGCGGGCCGTGTCAGGACGGACGTTGTCCAGTCCCGACATCACCCGGGAGACGGTCTGGGCCGAGACTCCGGCCAGGCGGGCGACATCCACCTGGCTGGGGGCACGATCCTCAGGGGCGCGGCGCGGAGACATGGGCCCATGGTAGCGATCATTCGGCGCAGAGACGGGATGCTGGAGCGACAGCGGTGCGATAATGTGAACGCAAACACTGCCTCAGGAGCTTCATGACCGACACCCTCATGCCGGCCGCACACGCGGCCGCCCGCACCACGTCGACGCTGACGTGGCGCGACGGGGAGATGCTGCGTGACGGACGTCCGCATCGCATCCTCTCCGGAGCGATCCACTACTTCCGTGTGCACCCCGACCAGTGGGAGGACCGGCTGCGCCGGCTTGCCGCGATGGGGGCGAACACCGTCGACACCTACATCGCCTGGAACTTCCACGAGCGCACCCAGGGTGATGTCCGCTTCGATGGCTGGCGCGATATCGAGCGGTTCATCCGCATCGCCGGCGAGGTCGGGCTCGACGTCTTCGTCCGGCCGAGCCCCTACATCTGCGCCGAATGGTCGAACGGCGGCATCCCGTTCTGGCTCAGCGGTCAGACGCCGGCCGTCCGGACAAGCGATCCGATCTTCCTCGCCGGCGTCGACGCCTGGTACGACGAGCTGCTGCCGCGGCTCGTGCCGCTCCAGGCCGCTCACGGGGGGCCGATCGTCGCCGTGCAGGTCGAGAACGAGTACGGATCCTTCGGGAGCGATGCCGCCTACCTGACGCACCTGCGCGATGGACTGCGTGCGCGCGGCATTGTCGAGCTGCTGACCACGGCAGACGGGATCACCGCGGACATGGTCCGCAACGGCAGCGTCGCAGGTGCCATGCCCACGTTCACGTTCGGAACCGGAGTCGCCCAGGCCCAGGAGCTGAAGCCCGACGATGTCGCACTCATGTGCAGCGAACTCTGGGGCGGCTGGTTCGATCACTGGGGTGAGCGTCACCACGTTCGTTCGGCCGACAGCATGATTGGCACCGTGGACGAGCTGCTGGACGCCGGGGGTTCCGTGAGCCTCTACATGGCTCACGGCGGCACGAACTTCGGTCTGTGGAACGGCGCGAACCACGACGGCATCCTCCAGCCCACCGTCACCAGCTACGACTCGGACGCCCCCATCGGCGAGGACGGCTCGCTGAACGCGAAGTTCCATGCGCTGCGTGCGGCGTTCGCGCCGTTCCACACCGAGCCGCTCCCGGCGATCCCGGAGCCGCCCCGTCGGCAGGCCGCGGCTCGTGCCGCTCTGGTCGCCCGGGCCTCGCTTCTGGATGCGGTCGGCGCGGCATCCGTCGTCGTCGAAGCGCCCGCACCGCTCACGTTCGATCGGATCGGAGCGGAGGACGGGTTCGTCGCGTATCAGGCCGACTGCACCTTCGACGTCGACGCGACGCTCAGCGTCCCCGTGATGCACGACCGTGCGATCGTGTTCCTCGACGAGCAGCGACTCGGTGTGCTCGAGCGCGATGGCTCGACCTCGCTCGCCCTCCCGGCCGCGGGTGGCAGCGGACGGCTGACCATCGTCGTCGAGAGCCTTGGCCGCATCAACTACGGACCCCGCACTGGCGAGGGCAAGGGCATCATGAACGGCGTGATGATCGGCCGCCGCTTCGTGCACGGTTGGACGCACCGCATCCTCCCGCAGGATGCGCCGTCGACGTCCGGAGCGGCGTCGGTCACCGGTGTCGCAACGGCGATGTTCGACATCGCCGAGCCCGCCGACGCCTGGCTCGCGTTCCCCGGCGGGGCGAAGGGGATGGTGTGGCTGAACGGCTTCCTCCTCGGCCGCTACTGGGAGATCGGCCCGCAGGAGACGCTGTACGCCCCGGCGCCCCTGTGGCGCGAGGGCCGGAATGAGATTCATGTGCTCGACACGGATCGCCTCGGCGATGTCGTCGAGATCCGGGAGCAGCCGGGCTTCGGCGAGGTCGAGGAGTTCATCGGCTCCTGAGCGCAGGCGATACAGCGAACCGCCCCGAGGTCGAAGCCTCGGGGCGGTTCTCATATGCGGGACGGTCGCCCGCGTCGCGTGAGCGCTGGTTGCTCACGGCACGAAGAAGGGCGGATGCCGAAGCATCCGCCCTTCCGTCTGCTCCGCGACTACGGCGCGCAGACCACCTTCGCGTCCGCCCAGTTCGCGTGGTCCCTGAAGTCCACGCCGTTGCGGTCCACGGCGAGCTCGAGCACGTCGACGCCGGTGACGTCGATCTCGATCGGCGTGCCGGGATCGCTCCACAGCACGGCCGCCGACTGATGCAGGAGAGCGTCATCGCCCGAGACCTTGTAGATCACGTTGCCCTCTCCCTTCTCGTCCTTCGAGTCGTCGAGTCCGAGCACGGCGGTGAAGGTCGTGCATGCCCCGCCGAGGTAGACCTTCACCGAGGAATCGGCGTGCGTGCCGAGCCCCTTGGCGAAAGCGACTCCGCCGATGGTGAGGGCCGTGCCGTCGCCGGCCGCGTTCTCGCCGTTCGACAGGTCCCGTTCGATCGGCCCCCACCCGTTGGTCTCGCTCAGGAAGGGGAGGTCGCTGACGAACGCCGTGCCCTTCGGTGCGACTGGATCTCCGCCGTCGACGGGGGTGTCCGAGCAGCGGAACTTCGCATCGGCCCAGTCGCCATGGTCGTTGCCGACGCCATCGCCCGCATCGCCCAGCACGAGGTCGACGAACTGCGCGCCCGTGATGTCGGCGCTGAGCTCGAAGGTCGTGCTGGTCGCCTTCATCACCGGGGAGGTGACGACGGTGCGGCCGTCGGCGATCACCGAGAAGGTCACGGATCCGCGCGTCGCCTGCTTGTCATCGATGCCGACGGAGCTGGTGAACGCCGTGCAGTAGCCGCCGAGGTAGTACCGGACGGTGCTCGCCGCATGTGCTCCGAGACCCTTCTCGTAGACGACCCCGTTGAGTGTGAGCGGCGAGCCGTCGCCGGCGCCCTGCTCTCCGTTGGAGAGGTCGGGTTCGACCGGACCCCACCCGTTCGTCGCCCGCACCCAGTCGTGATCGCTCGCGAACACGTCGCTCTGCGGCGGCTTGGGCAGGGTGCGCACGGTGGTGGTCGCGCTGATGCTCCGCTCACCGATCGGATCGACCGTCGTGCGGTACGACGCGTTCGCGATCACCGGATACGCCCCGTCAGCGGATGCCGGAGCGGTGATGCTCCAGGTCGTGACGAGTCGTTCGGTCGGAGCGAGCTCGGCCGCGGTAGCGGCGGTCCTCGCCTCTGCCGTCCAGCCCTCAGGCAGCTCCAGCGTCACCGCCACATCCGAGATGGGAGCGGGCTCGTCGGAGGTGAACGTCGTGACGAACTCCTGCGGAACGCCCTGCTGCACGACGTCCGGTCCGAGGTCGCCGCTCAACTGGGCGCATGCGGGGACGGAGTCGGCCGGGCCCAAGTCCTCCACGA
Organism: Microbacterium sp. LTA6; assembly: GCF_045690355.1. Taxonomy (NCBI): domain Bacteria; kingdom Bacillati; phylum Actinomycetota; class Actinomycetes; order Micrococcales; family Microbacteriaceae; genus Microbacterium; species Microbacterium sp. LTA6. Next base: position 926,113 of record NZ_CP147855.1, on the reverse strand, counting down.
CGAAGTCGTCGAGGATCAGGTCGGCGACGCCGCCTCCCGTCCGCTGCAGACCGACGAACGTCGCGCCACAGGGGCTCGCGTCGATGATCTGCTCGAAGCGAGTCGTCTCGCGCACGGTGTCGAACGGCGTCGTCTGCGTCACCACCGGCCCGGTCGTCGAGTCGTAGCCGTTCACCCAGGCGTATTCGTCGGCGAGGGTCGACTGGTAGTCGAAGCTCACCCGGTAACGGTGGCCCTGCTCGAAGGGCACGGTGTAGTCGGACGTCCGGTAGACGAGCCCGGAGTTCTCCTCGTGCGCCATCAGCGACCAGTCGCCGTTCAGGATCGTGTCGATGGGACGATCGTTCCACCCGGCTTGCGTGTACGGCTCGTTCCGCTCGGAGATGTGCGTGCGCGGGTCGGTGACACCGCCGGCATCTCCCTTGAAGAACGGACCCCAACCGGCATCCACGTTCTCGAAGTCCTCGGAGACGACCACACCGTCACCGAGCTCGGAACCCGTGGTCTTGATCACGCGCACGTTGTCGATGCGCACCGAAGCGTCGCCAGCGCCGGCCGCGATCGTGACCGTCGGCTTCGTGCCGTCCTCCGGGATCGTGACCGTGGTCTTCAGGCGCTGCAGGTTCGTGCTGTGCCACTCGTCGGCGGCCACCGTGTTCGTGATCGTCGAAGCATCGACGGTCACCGATCCGTTCTCACCCCCAGGCACCTTCACGCTGAGCGTGGTGGGGCGCGTTGCACCCGGGTCGATGCCGACCCACGCGCTCACGGTGTAGGTACCGGCATCGAGTGCGCGCAGCTTCTGGCTGATCGCGGCCTCACCGGCTCCGAGCAGGGCCGAACGTCGGCCGAGGCCATCGAGCTCGACGGATGCCGCGCCCTGCGGGTTCCACGAGGCGAGGTCGGTCTCATTGAAGCCGGGGTCCTGCACCGGCGTGTGCTGCCCGAACTTCGCGGTCTGCGGAAGCGCGCTCGCGGCATCCGTCTTCGTTCCGGGCGCGAGCACGTACGGCTGCCCGGGCTGCGCGTCGATCGTGACAGCGCCGCCGGTGACCGGCAGATCGGCCACCTTGGTGCGGCCGTTGTCGCCCAGGGCGAAAAGCTGCAGCGAGCTGTTGCCGCTGAACTCCGAGGTCAGCTGCCAGGTGGTGCTGCCGCCGCTCGGGTTGTAATGGTAGAGCTTGTCGCGGGTGTCCTTGTCTTTCGACGACCACGGCAGCAGGTACGTGTCGCCTCGAAGCACCTCGGCGCCCCCGTCGGTGATCGAGCGATCGGCGGCGGTGGTCCCGGTGACGCGCACGGCGTCCTCGAACTCGATCGCCTCGTCCGTCCACCGGGTGATCTCGTGGTGCTGGAGGTACTTGGTCGGCAGGTTCGCCTCCCACACGTTCTTCGTGAACGCGTTGTAGTCGTTCTGGCCCGTCCAGCCCTCGAACTCGATGATGTGGCTCGTGCCGAGCCGTGCGTCCGGGTTCCAGACGTCCGACTGCGTGTTGTTGACGAATCGGAGGATCTGGGAGTTGACGCCCTTGTTGCTCGATCCGCCGTACTTCTCGTCATTGGCCCAGTGGGACCAGGTGTTGTTCTCGGAGAGCTTGTCGGCCCACTCGGACCCGACGCGGAAGCCGTGGTCGACGAGCGAGTTCTGCAGGGTCTGTGCGAGCCATCCGAACTGGTAGTACACGTCGACATAGACGAAGTCGAGGTTGTCGTGGGTCGCGTCGGCGAGTTCGCCGATGCGCTCATCGAGCTGGCCGGAGACGACGTCGTGACGCTGGTCCATGTAGTACGACTGATCCAGCCAGTTCCAGCCCTTCGCGCCCTCGTCTGCGAGCGCGTCGCTGAACGAGTTCGCCTCCGGGTAGATCTCGGTGGCGTTGATGTGCACGCCGAAGGAGGCGTTCCACTTCTTGCCGGTCGCGACGGCCTCGTTGAGCTCGGCCAGTCCACCGGCGCGCTCGTTGAAGTTGTCGCCGTAGTCGGTGTTGGCCGAGTCGTGGCCCTCGCTGGTGTAGCCCTTCAGCATCGCGACCTGCCCGAGGCCGTCGGTCGCCAGCGAGATCCGCTTCACGTCGTCGAGCGTGCGCAGGAACGGGTGGGTCGCCTGCGAGGCGAAGTTGAACGGGATGTGCGTGATGACGTTGTCCGGCGTCTGGTCGCCCTTGTTCGGAGCTGTGCGGATGCCGCGCAGCGCGATGGCGCCGTCCTGCCAGTCCACGACATCGTCGGAGTTGGCGTCGGGGGTGATGGCGACCTTGACCCAGGGAAGCTCCTCCGTCGCTTCGGACTCTGCGGCGCGATAGAGCCACTGTCCGCTGGAGATTCCGACCTCGACCTGGCCGTCGGCCGCCGTGGCCTGGCGCCAGAAGTTCCCCGAGTCCTTCTGCGAAGGGCCGGAGGAGGTGTCGTACAGGGCGTTCGTGGTGAAGGCGGCGGCCAGCTGTCCGGTGTTCGCGATGATCGTGTTCGACGACTTCGGTGCGGCATCGAGCGGTGTCTCGGCCGTGACCGGCAGGAAGACGTCGCCGGAGGCGTTGCGGTCGACGGAGAGATTGGCCGCGGCGACGGCGGCTCCCGGCTCGGCGGACGAGACGGTGACGAGGTTGTGCCCCGGGATGCGCAGGCTCTTGACCACGCCGTCGGGATCGATGATCTCGGTGATCGCGAGCGTGACGACGTTCTTCTTCACGCTGAGTTCGGCGGTGAGCCGGACACCCGGCAGGTCACCGGGAGTGATCTGGTACCGCGCACTGTTCTTGCTCGTCTTCTCCGATGTGACCTCGACCGCGTGTGCGGTGCCGTTGATCTCGAGTGAGGTGAGCGCGGTGTCGTTGCCGTTCATCACGGCTCCGCTGTCGCGGTCGGTGTAGGTGATCACCTGGGGGAAGCCGCTGGACGCACGTACTTCCAGGGTGCCCGTGCGGAGCACGAGATCGGCCGAGGCCTCCGCGCTCCAGGCCGGGGACGCGGCGAACGGCGAGAGGCCGGCGGCGACGAGCGCGCAGCCCACTCCGATTCCGGTCAGTCGCCGCCTCGGGCGGTTCGGGGGATTCATCACTGGCTCTCCTTCGAATCAGCATCCGGAAGTCGGATCGTCACTGATCGTTGCAGGAAATGTTTGCGAAAACAAGGCTACGGAGCCGGGAAATCAATCGTGAATGTGGCTTACTGTTATCGCAACCACGCGGGCGCCGAAGGTGCGAAGACGTCCTGTGGTCTCTGTGGAACGCCGACGGGACGCAGCGGGACGGCGCACCGGGGCCGTGAAAGGCCGAAGCACGGTGGGTCTCCGGGCCAAGACCCGCGCGGATGCCGGAACTCAGCGCTCCTGGCGGCGCACCATCTCGTTGATCCAGAGCGGGGCGAACGGAGATGTGCATCCGGGCGGAGTGGGGTAGTCGGCCAGTACCTGCAGGCGCTCACCGATCTCGAGCGCCCGGGCGCGGTGCTCCGGATGGTGGATGCCGATCTGGGCAAGGGACTCGTTCATCGACCACTGCAGGCGGGCAGGCGCGTCCTTCAGATCGCGTTCGATGAGGTCGAGCAGACGCTCGAGGTCGAGCCCTTCGGGTTTCTTGACGACGCGGTCGGTGGTGAGCGACCATGCGGCAGCGGCGACAGTCGGGTCGGCGTCCTCGAACCAGCGCCGTCGCAGCTCCTCGGCGAGCGGCGTCTTCTTCGCGACGTAGTTCACGAACCAGTCGTTCACCTTCGGGGCCGCCGTCTCGCGGAGCATCGCGTCGAGTTCGTCGGCGGTGAATTCGCGGGGCTTGCAGATCAGGAGGGCCAGCAGTCGGGCCGGGGTCTCACCGGTCGCCCACAACTCGTAGGCAAGCGGCTGATCGATCTTGACGCGCTTCGCGAGCGCACGCATCCTGCTGAGGTTGATGCCATGATCGTCGCCGCGCTTCTCGTTCGCGGCGCGCATCTTCGGGTCTTCGAGGGCGGCGAGTTCGGCGAGGGCCTTCGGCAGGGTCATTTCGGCCATGGGACCAGGGTAGGCCGGTTCGCAGAGCGCAAAGGGCTCGATCTGGGCCGCAGATGCAGCCCTTTGCGCTCTTTGAAGCGGATGGTCGGCCGGGCCGAAGGTGATGGTCGGCCGGGAACGCCTCAGGTGTAGAGGTCGATGGCCGGCTCCGGGCGGTGCACGCCGCGGGGGCGATAATCCAGGGATTCCGCCAGATCGCACAGGTCGGCGAGGTACCAGAGCGTGGCCAGCCACATCTCCGTCCCCTGTAGTCCCGGTCGGTGCGATGCCCGAGTCGGGCCGCTCGTCGGTGCATGGGCGAACGAGAATCCCCGCCCGTTGCGCCACTGGTCGATGACCATGCCGATCTGGCCCAGGGCCCAGGCCTCGATCTCGGTGCGGCGATACCCCGACTGGCGGCTGGTCAGCCAGAGCGGATGCGCCACGTCGAGCACGTTGCAGGCAGTGGTCCGGCCGGGACCGAAGTGACGGCGGTCTCCGGCGTGCTCGAGGACCGCATCGATGGCCCGGTCGGGATGTGGCACCGGGATGCCGAACTGTGCGAACGTGCCCCGGGTGGCCCGGTAATAACCATTGACCGGCTGCAGCATCCCGTCGGATTGCCGGGGGCGCGACCACATGCCCGTTTCGCGGTGCGCGTGTGTGACCAGCCAACCGATCAGCGCATCGAAGTGGGCCGTGGACCGGGTCGAGCGCTCGCCTTCGGCGAGGAAGTTGCGCAGCATCGCGGTGCCCAGGGCATCGACCGTGGCTCCGGCGCTCCACCCGTGATCGCGCCACGGCAGGGCGTTCAAGGAATCGATCAGGTCGGTCGTGCTCATCGTCTCGATCGCGCGGATCGGATGCTCGAATCGGGCGCCGAGCAGATCGAGCGCGTAGCCCTGGCTGAGCACGTGATAGTGCGTTTCGCCCAGCTCCCATCCGGTCGGAGCGGGGCCATGCAGACCGTCGCTCGCGAGCAGCGGGATGAGCCCGGTCAGCGGATCCTGGTTCTGCCGGAGGCGCTCGACGTGGTCGTGCGCGCTGAGCTGAGCGGGAGGTTCATCGCTCAGCAGGAAGGAGATCTCGACAGCATCCGCATGCGCCCGAAGAGTCGGCTGACCCGTCTGCGGGTCGAAGAAGCGACCGGTCGGGGTTCCGTCGGGAGCCAGCGCCTCGGGTTGCCAATAGTGGTCGAGCACCTGCTCGCGCTGATCTCGCGCCCGGGCCGAGAACTCGGCCAGGAGAGCAGCCGTCTCCGCGCGCGCTGCGCCCCGGGCGGGCTTCGTCTGGCGACGATCCCGGATGAACCGCGCCGGGTTGCCCGCGACGACGGCCCAATCCGCGACGTCCTTGGTCACCACGGATCCGGCACCGATCACGGCGTGACTCCCGATCGTCACACCGTCGACGATGACCGCATTGGAGCCGATCCAGACGTCGTCTCCGATCGTGATGCCGATCTCGGTTCCCGGCTGCTTGTGCACTGGCCGGTCAGGGGCCATCGAATGATTGAAGCCCAGGATCGAGGTGTGGGCGCCGATCCGCACGCCGTCACCGAGCGTCACGGTTCCGCGCACCACGGTGAAGGCGTTGACGGTGCAGTCCGCGCCGATGGCGATGCTGCCGGTGACATAGGCGTGGGCTGCGATATAGCTGCGGTCGCCGAGGCGGAACCGGGTGGGTTGCACCATGGCCAGCTCCGAGATGAAACATTCCGAGGCGATCGTGCCCTCGGCCGCGGCCAGGATCGCCGCCTGGCGCTCTGCCTGGCCGGCGCGCTGCTCGTCTGTCGCCTGAGACTGGAAGAGCCAGGCGTTGTAGTCGAGCAGCTTGGGGTCGTCGGTCATGGTCGTCGTCGACGCCGGGGAAGTCATGATCCTCATTGTGTGCGCGGCGGCGCCGGAGAGTCAACGACGAATGATCGCGGTAACAGCATCCGTCGACTGGCAGGCGGCGTCCGTCCATGACATCGTGGCGGGGGGAGGGTGAGCGCTCGCGCTCACAGTGAGGGGTGACGTCGTGAACAGGTTCTTCCAACGAACCGTCGGTCTGGCGGTGATCGTGATCGTGCTGCTCGCCGCCGGGCTGCTGTGGTGGGGGATCGCGGTGACCGATCCGCCCGTCCTCTGGGAGCCGGCGCAGCTGACCCTCGCCGGTGCGTGGAAGATCCTCTACAGCACCGAGCTGCCTCACCTCGGCGTGCTGGCCACTGCTGTCGGTATCGCCCTGCTGCTCGTGCTCTTCGTCGTGATCAGCGAACGGGTGGTCGCCGGCCGCTATCGCCGTGCCGACACCGAGGTGACCGGGCTCCCGCTCGCGCCGCGCGCGGTGATGGAACGCACCCGCGGGGTGTTCGCCGGCGATGTGACGGTGACGGTGCTGATCCCCGCGCACAACGAAGAGGCCTCGCTGCCGCTCACGCTCCGGTCGCTGCAGCAGCAGACGTCGCCCCCTGCCCGAGTCGTCGTGGTCGCCGACAACTGCACGGATCGCACCGTCGCCGTCGCCAGAGAGCACGGTGCCGAGGTCTTCGAGACCGTCGGGAACACGCACAAGAAGGGCGGCGCCCTCAATCAGGCGCTGCAGGATCTGCTGCCGGATCTGGGTGACAACGACACCGTGATGGTGATGGATGCCGACAGCCAGATCGGCGATGACTTCCTCGCCGAGGCGATGCGCCGCTTCAGCGACGATCGTGCCCTGATGGCTGTCGGGGGCCTCTTCGAAGGGGAGGAAGGCCACGGCCTCCTCGGTCAGTTCCAGCGCAACGAGTACACCCGCTACCAGCGCGAGATCCGCCGCCGGGATGGTCGCGTCTTCGTGCTCACCGGCACGGCATCCGTGTTCCGCTCGGCAGCGCTGCGCGCCGTCGCGGACGCCCGAGGCACAGAGTTGCCCGGCACTCACGGCGAGGTCTACGACACCTTCGCCCTCACCGAGGACAACGAGCTCACGATCGCGATCAAGTCGCTCGGCGGCCTCACCATCTCACCGACCGCCTGCTCGGTGGTGACCGAGCTAATGCCCAGTTGGCGGATGCTGTGGGCGCAGCGTCTGCGCTGGCAGCGCGGCGCCCTCGAGAACCTCGGAGCCTACGGAGTGACACCGCAGACCCTCCGCTACTGGGCGCAGCAGATCGGCATCGGCTACGGCGTGCTCGCGCTGTTCACGTACTTCGCGCTGATCATCCTGATGATCGTCGCGATGGACACATGGGTGTGGTTCCCGTTCTGGATCGGCATCGGAGTGCTCTTCTCGATCGAGCGCACCGTCACGGTCTGGCGCGGAGGGTGGCGGGCGAGGATCATCGCGATGCTCGTGTTCCCCGAGCTCGTGTACGACTGCTTCCTGAACCTCGCCTTCCTCCGGGGCGTGTTCGAGATCGCCTTCGGGCGAAGCGCCACCTGGAAGCACGTCGACCACGGAGCCGAGAAGGCGGTCGTCGCATGATCGCACCCGCCGGATTCCTGCTGCCGGAGTCGGTTCTGTATTCCGACTGGTTCGGCGTACTGGCGACGTTCGTCGCGATCAACACGGTGATCTACGTGGTGCTCGGCAGCATCAAGATCTTCCCGAAGGTGCGGCTGCGTCGCCACCGCGGCGCGAGCCGACGGTCAGAGACCCGGAGCATCCACCCCGACGCGCCGGTGTAGCTCGGCGAGCATCTCGGCGACGTCTTCGGCCGGGGTGGGGACCCCGAGATGGAAGCCCTGCGCGAGATCCGAGCCGAGAGCGCGCGCCCGTTCGACCTCGTCATCGTCGGAGACGCCTTCGACGAGGATCTTCGCGCCGCTTTCGCGCGCCGCGGCGAGCAGGCCTTCGAGCACGCCCCGCGCTGTGTCGTCGTCGGCGACCTGCCAGAACAGGGCGCGATCGATCTTGACGACGTCGGGGCGCAGCGTCGTGATCCTCGCCTCGTCGGCGCTGGCTGCACCGGCGTCATCGACGAGGAGTTGTCCGCCGAGACCGGTGACCCGCTCCCGCACGGCGGTGAGGCTCGCGGTGGTCGCCCCCTCATAGATCTCGAGTCCCCAGGGGCGCGCACAGGGTTCGAGGATCTCGGCCATCTCTGGCCGAAGGATGGTGGAGCCGGAGGCGTTGAGGGTGACGAACGCGTCAGAGGGCAAGGCGACCGCAGCGCTCACGGCGTTGCGGATCAGGTCGAGCTCCAGGTCCTCCCGGGAACCGGCGGCCTCTGCCCTGGCGAGGTGGGCGGGCGGCGGAGCGCCGTCTGCGAAGCGGGCGAGTGCTTCGAAACCGACGACGCGCCAGAGATGGAGGTCGACGATCGGCTGGAAAACGATCGTCATGCGCGTCGTGGCACCCTCGGCGTCGAGGCTGGCGTGGTTTGGCACGGTTCAGTGTAGCTCCGGACAGCGTCTTCACCGGAGGAGCGTCTAGCCTGGATGTCGGGACGGTGTCAGAACGCGCCGGGGGGAGTAGGAACATGGTCGTCCAGGACATCCGCGCTGCTGACGCGGAGGATCTCCGCTGGCTGCGGACGGGATGGTTGCGGCATGTGCGCGAGCGCACGTCGACCTATTCCGTGGTGACAGCCGCCATCGCCCTCTTGTTCGCCGCCCTGGGCGCTTTCGAGTTGTTCGAGAAAGATCTCACCCTGTTCGAGCAGGTGCTCTCGATCGGTATTCTCGGCATCTGTCTTGCTCTCGTCGTGATGGTCGCCTTCTTCGGGGTGGAACTCGCGCGTTGGACCGGAATCGCCCTCGTCGTCGCGCACGCGGTCGTCTCGGCCTATTACCTCGGGTTCTCCGACGAACGGCAGAACGCCATCGCCGCGCTGCAGGAGCTTCCGCTCATGGCGATGTACTTCTCGTGGTTCTACGGCGCCCGTATCGCGCGGCTCGGCGAACTCGCGATCCTTGCATTCGTCGGTGGCGCGATCGTCTACGGGCCGTACACGACAGCCGTCGAAGGGACCAATGCCCTGCTGGGGCCGGTGAATCTCTTCGGTGCGGCCCTGTTCACCTGGCTCTGCCTGGAAGCGGGGCTTTTCGTCCGCCACCGCATCCGGCTCGAATCGCACACCGACGAGCTCACCGGCGCGCTCAATCGTCGCGGCTTCGTGGCGAAATCCGGGATGGAGTTCCGGCGTGCCGCCCGTCATGATCGCCCGGTCAGCATCGCCGTCCTCGATCTCGACAAGTTCAAGTCGGTCAACGACGGGGCCGGGCATGCGGCAGGGGATTTCGTGCTCAAATCGCTCTCCGCGCAGTGGATGTCGCTCTCGCGCTCGTCCGACATCGTGGGCCGACTCGGCGGTGACGAGTTCGCGATGCTGCTGCCGGAGACGGACGCCGAAGAGGCCAGGTTGCTGATGCATCGGCTCCGCGAGTTCGCGACGCATCCGTGGTCGTGGGGAGTCGCGCAGATGAACCCCGGTGACACCGTCGACACCGCCCTGATCCGCGCCGATCAGGCGATGTACGACGACAAGCGCAACGACGCCGATCCGCTCCTCTGACGACAGGTCGCCGGCGTTCGCAGAGCGCAAACGGCTCCATTTCGGGCTGAGATCCAGCCGTTCGCGCTCTCTGAACTCGAGTTCAGTCCTCCCCGACGAGCTGCCCGCGGATGCGCCGGAGATCCTCCATCAGCGAGCCGACGAGAATCCAGTGCGCCGATGATGGTGGGCGGATGACGAGCGGCGCGGTCAGCGCGGGGATCGACGAGGTCAGAGTCTCGGGGTCGGGCGACACCTCGGCGATCTGCACGGCGAGGCGCACATCGTGCCCCGCGCGCCGCAGCTGTTCCGCGATCGCCGCGACGGCCGGCTCCTCGCCGAGCGCATCGTCGTAGTGATCGAAGTAGGCGCGCGTCATCCCGATCACCTGGGTGACGATCGGTGACATCTTCTCCAGAAGAGCGCGCATCTCCTGCAGGTCGGCGCGGTGCGTGGAGCGGCGCGGGTTCAGCGTCAGGGACTCCTCGCCGGCGGCGATGGATGCTTCGGCGGCATCCTTCATCGGCCGCAGAAGACGCACCTCCAGCATCAGCTCCTGCAGAGCCGCCGGCGCCTGCGGTTCCGGCAGGGCATCGGCGAGGCGGTCGAGGCTTGCGGCGAGCTCGGCGCCGAGAAGCCCGAGGTCGCGCCGGGCGGGCGCGATGAGTACGGGCGGGACGATGAGCGCATTGACGACGATGCCGATGACGACGCCGATGAGCGTCTCCGCGATGCGCGCGATGGCGTACTCCGGACTGGATGACCCCAGGGCGAGGACGAGCATCGCCGAGATCGCCACCTGGTTGCCGGTTCCAGGAGTCGCTCTGAGCACCCACGCGACGAGCATCGCGACGACGATCGCCAGGAGCACGATCCAGCTCGGGGATCCGAGGAGCAGACCGAGGGCGACGGCGATGACGACGCCCACGATGACACCGATGCTGCGCTCGAGTGCCTTCGACAGCGACTGGTTCACGCTCGGCTGCACGACCAGCAGCGCCGCGATCGCGGCGAAGACCGGAAGCTGCCCGGGAAACGCCCAGCCCGCCAGCAACCACGCGGCGATCGTCGCCGCGGCGGACTTCACGACCTGCAGCAGCGGGGCCCGCTTCGCAGCGCGGATCGTGGCAGGGATGCGCATGCCTATAACGCTAGCCGTGCATGCTGCATCCCCCGGGATCGCTAGGGCGCGCCCGTCGTCTTTCGAAGAGGCCCCTTCGCGATGTCGTCGATGAGCCATTGCCCGTCGACCTTCGTCAGCGAGTACTCGCGCGGCTGGGCGAGCTGGGTGCCGGAGGCGACGTCGAGCTCATGAAGATAGCCCTCCGATGCGTCGACGATCTGGAAGAGGGACTCGAATCCGACCGTCGCGTGTTCGCGGTCGGCATCGATGCTCGATGGCATCCACGCGACCCCTGTCTGCTCGATCGTCAGATCGTTGTCGACGTACAGCGTGACGACGGCGTCGTTGTATCCCTGGGCGGAGAGCCTCTCGGCGAACGCGGGGGTGAAGTACGACGTCTCTGCCGCGACCGACGCGGTGGCGGTATCCGGCGACCGATTGTCGGATGCTCCGGAGTGGAGCGCGACGACCTTCTGCAACGCCTGCACGTCGGCATCCTCGAGGTCCAGCTGCTCCCCCGTCGATGCGATGGTCCACAGCGTGGCGTCGGGGTCGAATCGCGGGGTGGGACTCGTGTCGGCCTGGGGGGATGCTGCCGGCGGCGTATCGGTGCACCCCGACAGTCCTGCGGCGCTGACCGAGGCGACCGCGAGGGCGATGGCGATCGAGACGAGTCTGCTCGAACGGATGCTCTTCATGATGTGCTCCTCACGGGAGGAGGGCCGTCAGCCCTCCTCCCGGTTCGCGGATCGTCAGTTGGCGGGTGCGGCGTTCAGCTGCCAGTGGGAGGACCACCACGTGCTGGGCACGCTGCCGAACTCGACTTTGCCGTTGCCGTTCTCGACGTGCAGGGCGCCGGACGCATTCTGGATGCGGACGTAGCCGCTGCCCGCAGACGGTGCCGACCACTCGGCCGCCGTTCCCGCCGTTGCGGCGGTGCCGTGACGCACGGTCGTGCCGTTCACGTAGAGGTACTGGTTCGTCCATCGGTTGCGGTACTTGATCGCACCTGATGCCGTCGTCTCCGGTACCCACTGTGCGCTCCAGTAGGTGCTGGGCACTTCACCGAACCGGACGAGGCCGTCGTTCGGCTCGACGTTGACGGCTCCTGCCCTGTGCCGGTTGTTGATGAGTTTCCAGGTGGGAGACACTGCCTCGGTGTACCCGGCGTTGTCCTTGTAGACGCGCAGGTAGTCGACTTCCCACTGCTTCGGCCAGACGTCGTTCGGCTGGCCGGAGCCGGCGCCGGTGTAGATGTTCATGACGATGCCCATGGCCGTGTTCGGGGCGTCGTTGATCGTCTTCACCAGCTGGCCGTCGTAGTAGAACTTCAGTTCGGTGGGCGTCCAGTCCATCGAGTAGATGTGGAACTCGGTCGTGGGCGAGCCGGAGACCGGGACGTTGGACAGGTGCCATGAGCTCAGGAAGTTCGGGTCGCCCCAACCGTAGGCCGCGATGCGCCAATTGGTCGGGGTGCTGAAGAACGTCTCGATGAAGTCGATCTCGGCCTGGCCGCCCGTCGTGTTGGTGCCGACGAGCCACACGGCCTGATGGCCGCCGCCGCCCGCGTTCGACTTCTTTGCCCTGACCTCGAAGTACCCGTACTTGGTCGAGTAGCCGTTGAAGGTGGGAAGGTTGTTCCGGTTCACGGCACTGCCGTTGAACGGATGCCAGTTGTTCTGGTTGTACGTCTGAATCGCCGAAGACACGACGGTGCCGTCCTGGTCGGGGTTCCACGGCGGCTGATCCTGATCGACGCGGAGTTTGATGGTGCCGTTCGAGATCGTGTACCGCGCCGCTGTGTCGGCGATGTCGGAGGCCGGTACCCAGTGCGGGAGGTAATTGGGCAGCCACTTGTCGGTGTCCAGCGTCGTCCCGCTGAACTCTTCGCTGAAGTCCAGGGTGTAGCCCGGCTTGTCGACCGGATTCGGGGGCGTATCGGCGGCCCATGCCGGCGGGGCGGCGAGCACGAGGGCGGTCAGGGCGGTCGCGGCGACGGCAGCCGCCACGAGTCTGCGGGGGAATGTTCGGCGGATCATCTTGCTCCTCAAGGATCGACTTTGATCGATAGATCGGAGGGTCGCGGGGGTGCGCCGGTCCGACGAGGACAATTAACCCGGACTCTTACGTAATTGTCAAGACGTGTGTGCGAAGAGCTGCTCGCGACCGGAGGCACTGCTCACTGCGAGAGCTCCGAGGCACGGCGCCGCTGCCCCGAGCGTCGACGCGCGGAGCTCGGGGATGAACAGGGCGCGCTCCGAGAGCTCGACCCGCAGGGCGTCGGCGATCCGACCGGACCCTTCGGGGATACTGCTGCTGACCACGACCGCATGGGGGTCTATCGCGAGCACGAGCGCGCCGAGGCCGTCGGCGATCCCGGCGGCGAACTCGGCCACGGCGTCATCGTTGCCGCCGGTGAACAGGGTCTCGATGCCTCCCTCGGCTCGGGCGGAAAGTCGTTCCTGAGCCTGCGGCCACGCCACGCGACCGAGAGCGCCGATCTCGCCGGCCGCGCCGTGCGCGCCACGTGCGACTCGCCCGTCCACGACGGACGCGGCCGAGATCCGATTGCCGATACGCAGAACCACGGCGGTCTCGTCGGAGCCGATCGTGCCGTTCTCGATCTCGGCGAGCGCGGCGAGCTTGGTGTCGTTGTCGAAGAAGATCGTCGTCTGCGGGTAGGCCCGCCGGAGGTGCGCATCGATGTCGATCACGAGCCAATCCGGAACGACGGTCGTCTTCACTGGGTGGCCGTTGGCGTCGACGATGCCCGGGATGCCGACGGTGAGTGCGGCGAGATCGTCGGCCGACTTTCCCGCTTCAGCGAGCAGTGCGTCCACGACCCCGAGGATCGCAGTCACCGCGTCTTCGCCGCCGGAGAGGTCCTGTTCGATGCGGCGGTGGGGAGCGCAGACCGTGCCGCGCAGATCGCCGGCGATGCCGGCGATGCCGTGGGGGCCGATGTCGATCCCGATGACGATGCCGCGATCAGCGGCGAGCCGATATCCGCGTGCCGGACGGCCGGCGCGTGTCGGTCGCAGCTGCTCGGCGCGGATCAGCTCGTTCTCGAGCATCCCGGAGAGCACGGCCTCGACGGTGGTGCGGGAGAGTCCTGTCGATGCGGCCAGGTGGGTGGCCGTCATCGGTTCGGTCGTGTCCCAGAGCGTGGTCAGCACGGCCTGGTCGTTGAGGCGCCGCATTGCTGCGAGGTCGGTTCCGAGCGCGGGGGATGTCACGTCTCCTGACTATCACATCCGCGCGTCATGCGGCTTGACAGCCTGCAGGTGGTGACCTATCTTGGGGAATTACCACGGAGAGTTGCAAAATAAAGACTCCCCTCACCTGGAAAGCGACAATCACATGCAACGACGCACCCGACTCGTGCTCGCGCCCCTCGCGGCGAGCACGCTTCTCGGCATCGCTCTCACTGCCTGCGCTCCCGGCGCGACGACCAACGACAGCGCAGCCGACATCGAGGCCAGCACCGAGCTGACTACCGACGAGATCACCCTCACCCTGATGTCCACACCCGAGTCCGGCGGAGCCACCGAGGCGACGATCGCGGCTTTCGAAGCCGAACACCCGAACATCGCCATCGAGTACTCGCAGACGAACTACGACGACTACAACCAGAGCGTCAACCTGAACCTGTCCGGCGATCAGTCCCCGGACATCGTGCTGCTCAACGCCGTCGCCAACACCGTCAAGAACAAGCTCGTGCTGCCCCTCGACGACTACGCCGGCCTTTACGGTTGGGACGACTTCTTCCCCGCCAACCAGCTCAACCAGTGGCGCGTGGCCGACGACGGATCAACCCTCGGCGATGGCGGCGCTCTCGTCGCAGCGCCGGCGGGCTTCTCGCTCGTCGGCGTCTACTACAACAAGGCTCTCGCCGCACAGCTCGGCATCACGGCGCCGACGTCGCTGGCGGAGCTCGAGGCCTCTCTGGAGAAGGCGAGCAGCGCCGGTGCGCTGCCCGTCCAGCTCGGCAATGCCGAGGGACATGCGGCCTTCATCGTCCAACTCCTCGGGCAGGGTGAAGCAGGCGCCGACGACGCCAACGCCTGGGCCTTCGGTCACGAGGGGGAGACCTTCGACACGGCGGCCAACCGCACCGCCGCCGAGACGCTCGCCGCTTGGCAGAAGGCCGGGTACCTCGGCGATGCCACGACAGCCAACGGCACGGATCTGCAGGGTGCGGTGGACAACTTCATCGCGGGTAAGGGGCTGTTCCTCGTCGACGGCATCTGGGATGCGGGCAAGATCGGCGACGGGCTGGGTGAAAGTGCGGGCTTCCTGCCCTTCCCCGGCGCGAACGTCACCGGAATCGGCACGTCGGTCGCCTACGCCATCTCGGCGCAGAGCGAGCACCCGAATGAAGCGGCCGCGTTCCTCGACTTCCTGCGATCCTCAGAGGCGAGCGAGCAGCAGTTCGCTCAGGGGTTCATGCCGAACGACCCGACCGTCGCCGTCGCCGAGGAGGGGACCCTCCAGGGCGACATCGTCGCCTCCTGGGCGAAGGTCGCCGAGGCAGACGGACTGGTCGCGTTCAACAACAACGCCACGGCCACGATGAATGACACGCTGAAGGCGGGCACCCAGGAGCTCATCGCCGGGCAGCTCTCGGTGGACGACTTCCTGGCATCGATCCAGAATGACTGGGCGAAGGCGCACGCGGGCTGACCATGACGACATCGTTGTCCCGCACGCGGGGGGAGTCGGCGCACATCGCCGGCTCCCCTCGCCGCCCCCGCCGCGGCTGGAGCGCACTCCTCTACATCCTTCCGGCGTTCGTGTTCTACGGAACTTTCATCGTCGCGCCCTGGGTGCAGAGCATCTGGCTCTCGTTCTGGAACTGGGACGGCATCGGCGCGGCCACATGGGCCGGTGTCGAGAACTACGTCAAGGTCGTCACCGACGAGCGCCTGCTCACCGCGCTCCGCAACGGCCTCGGGTTCATCGTGTTCTACACGGTGTTCCCCGTCATCCTGGGCCTGATCATCGCCGCGGTGATCGCCGCCCGCCCTCGGCGCGGATCGGGACTGGTGCGGACCATCCTCTTCCTTCCGCAGATCCTTCCGCTCGTCGCCGTCGGCGTCATCTGGCGGTATCTCTATGCAGCCGACGGGCCCATCAACCAGGGCCTCACCGCGATCGGCCTCGGCGACGTGGCGCGTGCGTGGCTCGGCGACTTCACCTGGGCCTATCCCGCCGTCGGCGTGATCGGCACCTGGGTGACGACCGGGCTCTGCATGATGCTTCTGCTCGCCGGCATCCAGAAGATCGATCCCTCGCTCTACGAAGCCGCGCGCCTGGATCGCTGCGGGCCGATCCGGCAGTTCTGGCACGTGACCGTGCCAGGCGTGCGGGCCGAGATCGTCGTCGCGGCCACGGTCACCCTCATCTCTGCGCTCGCGAGTTTCGACATCGTCTACGTCACCACCGGTGGAGGTCCCGGATACCAGACCATCGTCCCTGGGGTGCTCATCTACAAGCTCGTCTTCACGTCCAACGAGGTCGGTCTCGCGTGCGCGCTGGCCACCGTCCTCAGCGCGATCATCCTCGTCTTCGTCGCGCTCATCGGCCGAGCCGGAAGGCGCAACGCATGAGATCCCCCGCCTCCCGCATCCTTTCCGCGGCGTTCCTCCTGGTCGCGGCACTCAGCGTCGTGCTCCCTTTCCTCGCGCTGGTCTCGGCCGCTCTGCAGCCCGCCGACACTCTGGTCCCGCGGCTGACCTGGCCCACCGACCCGCAGTGGGGAAACTTCCTCACGGCGTGGAGCATGGCCGGCTTCGGATCCCTCCTCGCATCCAGCGCGATCATCGCCGTGGTGGTCGTGCCGATCGCGGTGATCTGCTCCACGCTCGCCGGCTACGCGATGGGGACGATGCGGATGCCCGCGAAGGGGGCGCTCTTCGCCTTCTTCATCGCCGGTCTCACCCTGCCCTACGAAGCGATCGTGATCCCGCTGTACTTCGCGATGAGGTCGACCGGACTCATCGACACCTATTGGGCGGTCATCCTGCCTCTGGTCGGCGCGTTCATGCCGTTCGGGATCTTCTGGATGCGGACGCACTTCGAGTCCGTGCCTGCCGAGATCATCGAGGCTGCGCAGCTCGACGGCGCCGGCCGCTTCCGCACGCTCGTGCAGATCCTCATCCCGGGTGCGCGGCCGGCCATCATCACGTACGCCTTGCTGACGTTCATGTGGGCCTGGAACCAGTTCCTGCTCGCGCTCATCCTGATCCGCGATCCTGCCCGCCGCACCGCGCCGTCGGGCCTGGGCACCTTCGTCCAGCAGTACGGCGAGAACATCCCGCTGCTGGCCGCCGGAACCCTCATCGTCATCCTGCCGATCGTCGTCCTCTACTTCATCTTCCAGCGCAAATTCGTCGCTGGGCTCGTTCAAGGAGCTCTCAAATGACCGCCGCCGTCCCCACCCGTCTCGCCATCATCGGCGCGGGCTCACGAGGAACCGGTTATGCGCGACGCGCGGTCGCCGAGGGTGCGCTGATCACCGCCGTCGTCGAACCGGACGAAGCGCGGCTGCGGGCATTCCTCGCGGAGCTCTCCGCGCAGCCCGTGATCGTCTACGACACGTGGCAGGAGATCGCCGCGCTGCCGGCGAGGATCGCGGACGCGGTCGTCATCTCGACTCCCGACCGGCTCCACGCCGAGCCGGGGATCGGCCTCGCTCACGCCGGATACCACCTGCTGCTGGAGAAGCCGATGGCTCCGACGGAGGAGGAATCGGCGCGCATCGTGGCGGCGGCTGAGGAGGCCGGAGTGATGCTCGCGGTCTGCCATGTGATGCGGTATTCGAGCTACTCGCAGACCCTCAAGAAGCTGCTCGATGAGGGGGCGATCGGCCGTCTGGTCTCGGTCGAGCACCTCGAGCCGATCGGCTGGTGGCATTTCGCCCACTCGTACGTGCGGGGCAACTGGGCTCGCGAGGAGGACTCCGGTCCGATGCTGCTCACCAAGAGCAGCCACGACATCGACTGGCTGTCGTACGTCGTGGGGCTTCCCGTCGAGCGGGTGTCGTCCTTCGGGAGCCTCCTGCACTTCCGGCCGGAGAGCAAGCCGGCCAACGCGACGGCACGCTGCCTGGATTGTCCGCTGCAGAACACCTGCGCCTACTCCGCGACGAAGATCTACCGAGGCTTCCTCGGCGATGAGACGTTCGAGCGCTGGCCACTCGCCGTGCTCACCACCGATGTCACGGCATCCGGCATCGATCGCGCTCTTCGGGACGGGCCGTACGGCCGCTGCGTCTTCGACGGACAGAACGATGTCGTCGATCATCAAGTCGTGAACATCGAGTACCAGGGCGGCGTCACCGCATCCTTCACCGTCACCGCATTCACGGAGCTGGACTTCCGCAAGACCCGTCTGTTCGGAACGGCCGGGAGCATCGAGGGGGATGGGCGCACGCTGGTGGTCCATGACTTCGTGGAGGACCGCAAGTACGAGGTCGTTCCCGAGTCACGGGGCAACGCCAGTGCCGCCGACGGCCATGGCGGTGCGGATGACGCGCTTGTCCAGGCGTTCCTGCACGCGGTGCGAACCGGGGACCGATCGGTCCTGTTGTCCGGTCCGGAGGAGAGCCTCGCGACCCACCGGGTCGTCTGGCTCGCCGAGGAAGCGCGGCGGACGAACGCCGTCGTGTCAGTGGCGCACGTGACCGGATGACCGCGCGGCAGCCCGGGCCTTACCGCGGCACCAGCGGAGCGCTTCCACCTCGTGGTCGCGCAGCCAGTGCCCGCCGCCGGGCACGAGGTGCATCTCCGCGTGCGGGATCAACTCGAGCCAGGCTTCGCCGTGCGACGCAGGAACGAGCACATCGGCACCGCCGTAGATGAGCCTTGTCGGCATCCGCACGTCGTCTGTGTCGAATGCCCACTCCCTGCTGAACAATGCGAGGTCGTCCTCCACCCAGCCGTCGATGCCGTGCACGGCCCACTCCGTCGCCTCGACCGCTTCCTCGTGTTGCACATCGGCACGGCCGAGCACCTCGCGATCGCTCTCGGGCAGTCGAGCCATCCAGTCGTTCAAGGCATCCGTGCCGGGGCCGAGCGATCCCAGATGCTCGCGCAGCGCGTTCTCGCCTCGGCGCGC
The DNA here is from genome assembly GCF_045690355.1 of Microbacterium sp. LTA6. Lineage (NCBI taxonomy): Bacteria > Bacillati > Actinomycetota > Actinomycetes > Micrococcales > Microbacteriaceae > Microbacterium > Microbacterium sp. LTA6. The sequence goes on along the minus strand of NZ_CP147855.1, from coordinate 907,441 downwards.
GGCATCGATCTCGGCGACGGTCTCGTCCACCATCCGGCTCGCGGCGTCGAAGCCGAGTCGCGCGGGGCCGAGACCCACGTCGACGCAGAGCGCAGTCACCCGCTCCGGCAGAAGCGCGGCGGCTGCGACGGCGTGCGGCCCCCCACCCGATGTGCCCATCACCGCGAAAAGGTCCGCACCGCAAGCGTCTGCGATGCGTGCGCTCCACTCCGCAGCATCGGCGACCGTTCGCCCTGGTGTCGAAGGTGAGCCGCCATAGCCTGGCCGATCGTACGAGCACAGTCTGACGTCGGCCGCAGAGGGACCGTCCCAGCCGCCCGGAACGGCGATCGAACTGCTGGGCGTGCCGTGGTGGAAGACGACGAGAGGGCCAGCGGGATCACCCCATTCGCGCACGCGGATCGAACCTGCCGAGGTGTGCAGCACGAACTGCTGATTCCAGGGCGCCGCGGTCATGCGAACTCCAGGACGTCGCGCGGCAGCGACGAGAGGAATCGAGGGCCGGCCTCTTCGAAGACGACGGTGTCGACGAGGATCAGCGACGTCCACGACTCGAAGTTCGTCACGAGTCCCGCTTCGATGACGTCGTCTCTTTCGTCGTCCATCCCCCAGGTGAATTCACCGACGAAGTCGGTGGGTGCGACGGAGAGCCCGAGTTCGTACGCGGCCGAGCCGGCACCTGGCGCCCCGCTGTCCGCGAAGTAGGAGCGAAGGGCGCCGATCAGCTGTCCCCATGGTGCGCCGACCTTCCCGTACTGCAGGACCAGGTCGTATGCCCCGGCGGCGATGGCGACCTGCCGGCGGCTCTCATCGGGGACCCCGTCGAACATCAGTGGTCGGGTGGCCCTGGCGTGGTATCCGTCGACAGACGAGGCCATGTCAGGATGCACGACCGGGCCGGAGCCGAGGGCTGTACGCCCGCTGAGTCGGTGCAAGGCGGAGACTGTGGCGCCTGCGGCCACCGTCTCGTGCAGCGCCGCCGGCTCCCCGCCCGCGCGCACCATGCCCAGTGAATAGATGCCCCACGCCTCGAGCTCGGTCGTCTGGGGAGTGGCCTCTGCCAGGATCGCGCGGATGCCGGCATCCGTCGCCGCCTGCGCCTGTTCGATCTTGCCGATCTCGGCGGAGCTCTTCAGGCGCCGGATGCCGCGGAACGGCAGCGTGACATCGACGATGCGGCATCCGAGACCCTCGAGCATGGCGTCGACGACGTCGGCGACGGCGGGGCTCGGGATGCAGCTCCACCGTTCCATCCCCACCCGCGTGCCCGCCCATGGGCGTATCTGGTCGGCGAGGAAGGCGACATAGTCGGCGAGTGATGCCTCGTGCATCTCCGAGGACGTGGGGAGCGTGCGGACGTCGTCGAGCACAGTCCCGGTGCGAGCGAGCTCCTCGTGGTAGCCGGCATCGATGATGAACGGGCTTCCCTCCTCGACGTGCACGACGATGCACTGCGCCGGAGGCATCGACGTCGACGTGTGCTGGCGATACCAGCGGACGCGATAGCCGGTCAGCCACGCCATCGTGTCGGGGGCGGTGAGGATGGCGACCGTGACGTCGGCGTCTGCCATCGCTCGTCGCATGCGTCGAAGTCGGTCGGCGTACTCGTCGCGGGAGAAGGGGAGATCTGCGTCGTTGCTCACTCGACCATCGTCACCGCTCCGACGAGGATCGCGTCTGCGACACTCGTCGCATTTCTCGTCTCAGATTTCCACCGCTGTCGAAACCGCCGGAGTCCGCGATCGGATTGACTCTCGACAACCCGAAGCCGCATCGCGGCACCCCGTGCACCAATGGAGGCGCAATGACCGTCAGCAGCTCGACCAGCGCTCCACCGGCAGCGCGTACGTTCTTCGGCCTGCCCCGGACGATGTATCCCGTGGCCGGCTTTGCGGGATTCGATGCCCTCGCCTACTACGGCATGCAGACGATCCTCGTGTACTACGTGTACTTCGCCAGCAGTGAGGGTGGACTCGAATTGTCCCCCTCGGTGGCGATCGCGATCGTGTCGACGTACAGCGCCGCGACCTTCCTCGCAACGATCTTCGCCGGCTGGTTGGCCGACAATGTGCTCGGTGCCGGCCGTGGGTTGCGATGGGGCGCGGTGCTCGCGTTCATCGGCTACCTCGTGCTCGCGCTCGTACCGGGTCATATCGGTCTGACGATCGGGCTCCTCGCGATCGCATTCGGGGCCGCGTCGATGTGGGTCAGCGAGGGCACGTTGCTGGGAGGAACGCTCAACACGCACGAGTCCAAGCGCGAGTCGGGCTTCACCATCTACTACCTCGGAAGCGCGGGCGGCGCCATGGTCGGCATCACTCTCACCGGCGTGCTGCAGACGGAGTACGGCTTCCGGATCGGGTTCCTCACGTCCGCGATCGCGATCCTGGTCGGTCTGCTCGTGTACTTGCCGTTCCGCCGCGGGACCGAGGCCACAGCCCCCGTCCTCGTGGGCCGCGGCGTTCACGGCTGGGCGCTCGCCTGGCCGATCCTCGGCGTCGTCATGGCTGTTGCGATTGTCATCGGCACGGTGTCAGCCGGCTGGAACCCGGCGACGTTCGTCGGTATCGGAGCGCTCGTCGTCGCCGTCGGGGTGCTGGCCAAGCTGCTCACCCGACACGACCTCGACCGCGAGCACAAGCGACGGGTGCTGCGCTATCTGCCTTTCTTCTGCGCGACGGGTGTATTCGCGATGCTCTATCAGCAGCTGTACACGACCGTGGCGATCCACTCCGAGGCGAGCACCGACCGGGTCATCTTCGGTGTCGAACTCCCGCCGTCGATGGTGCTCGGCATCGCGCCGCTGTGCACGATCATCGTCGCGCCGATCCTCGCAGCAGTCTGGGGAGCGCTGGGGGAGCGGCAGCCGTCGCTGCCTGTGAAGTTCGCCGTCGCGTTCGCCGGATGCGCGCTCGGGATGGGGTGGCTCGCCGCGGCCTCCGGACTCGGCGGACTCACTCCGATCATCGTGCTCGTCTTCATCGTGTTCGTCTTCGGCGCCTCCGACGTCGTCGTCTCGCCATCCGGTATTTCCCTTGCCACAGCCGTCGCTCCCGAGGGATTCGAGACGCGCATGCTCTCGGTGCACTACCTCTCCGTCGCGATCGGCATCGCCGCGGCCGGCGTCGCCGGCGAAGGGTTCATCCCGGGAGAGAACGAGACCGGCTATTTCGCCGGCTTCGCCATCGTCGGCGCTGTCGTCGCCGTCGCCATGATCATCGTGCGGGTCGTCGTCGGTAGACGCCTGGTCACCACCGAGGAAAGAGAGATCGTTCGATGACCACTGCAACGAACACCGTCAGGACCATCCGTGCCGGAGCAATCGCCGATGTGCTCACCGGAGAGGTGCTGACCGACCATGCCATCGTTCTCGAGGGTGAGCGCATCGCCGCCGTCGAGCCATGGTCCATCTCGCGGCACGGCGGTGATGACGTGCTCGACCTGAGCGAGCACCTCGTCGCCCCCGGGCTGATTGATCTGCACACGCACCTCATCGGCGAGCTCGAACGAGGCAGCTACAGTCCATTCCTGACCGGCTCGCCAGCCCGAGACGCGCTCCTGGGAGTACGTCACGCGCGTGCGACCCTGAGAGCAGGATTCACGACCGTTCGTGACGTCGGCAGCTTCCGCGCCTTCGTCGACTGCGACTTGCGTGACGCCATCGACTCCGGCATCTGCGAAGGTCCGCGCATGGTGTGCGCCGGCGCCTACGTCACCTGCTCGTCCGGCGGAGGAGAGATCACCGACCTCGCCGTCGACATCGAACTGCCGAAGTCCTACCGCTTCGGCGTGGCCGATTCGGTCGACGAGGTGCGCTCGGCGGTGCGTCGGATCGCGCACCGCGGGGCAGATGTGATCAAGGTCATCACCACCGGGGCCGTCTACGCCTCGGGCACGAACCCCGGCGCGCCCGAGTACACCGAGGCCGAGCTGCGGGCCTGTGTCGAAGAGGCGGCTCTCTACGGTCTCTACGTCGCGGCCCACGCGCACGGTGAAGAGGGCGCGCTGCGGGCGATCCGCGCCGGTGCCCGGACCATCGAGCACGGCACCCTGCTCGGCGAGGCCGCCATGTCGGCGATGATCGAGCACGGCACCTATTACGTACCGACCACCTATCTGCTGCAGTGGGTCGAGGAGCACGCCGAGCGGGAGAACCATCCGGCCGGCGTCCGGGCGAAGACGGCTGCGGTGGGTGCCTCGGCGCGTGCCGCCGTGCGGCTCGCCATCGAGGCCGGCGTGCGCATCGCGTACGGCACCGACGCGATCGTGTTCCCCCATGGCCGGAACGCCGGCCAGTTGGGGGAGTTCGTCGAGTGGGGAATGACTCCCATGCAGGCGCTGCAATCGGCGACGACCGTCGCGGCCGACTGCCTCGGGCGATCGGCCGATATCGGAGCGATCGCTCCCGGGCGGTACGCCGACCTCGTTGCGGTCCGTGGAGCGCACCTTGATGCGATCGAGCGTTTCTGCGATGTTTCGGCAGTCGTGAAGGGTGGAGAGCTCGTCGTGTGACGGGTCCTCGTGCGGTCCGCGGCGTAGGATCAGAGGCGTCTCGCCGGTCAGGTAGCGGAGGCCCGATGTTTGACACCGTGCAGGAGACCGTCGATCGGCTCGCGATGTCGCTGCGCCGGTCCGTGGTGCTCGAAGATGCCGAGTTCGTGCTGCTCGCCAGTAGCGCTCACTACGGCGATCTCGACCCGGCGCGGCTGCAGACGTTGTCGGAGCGGCGCCCGACGGATGCCCTCGCCGCCGAGCTGCGCAACCGACGGCTGCACGCACAACGCGCGCCCCGTGTGATCGAGCCCGATCCCGCTTTCGGGATCGAGTACGCGCGACTCTCGATCACGCTGCGCTCGCGCTACGGCGTGCTCGGGTTTCTGTGGGTCACTCTCGTCGAGCCGCTCACCCCCGGCGAGGTCGTCCTCATCACGGAGACGGTCGAGACGCTGCGCGCCGTGCTGGTGAACATCTCACAGTCGATCGAAGCGGTGAACGCCGAGGTCGAATCCGAGATGCTCGGTCTGCTCACCTCTGATGCACCGAGCAGAGAAAATGCAGCGAACGAGCTCATCGAGCTCGGCATGTTCACGCGATCGCGTCGATTCGTGGCGCTCTGCCTCTCGCTGAATGCCGAGTGGGCGCCGTGGGGAGGGCCACCCCCACGCGAGGTGATCTCGCACGCGCTGCTGCGTGCGATCACCACCCCGATGATCGACGCCTACAGCTTCGTGCCGACCATGCCGGAGACGTTCATCCTGATCGGTTTCCGGAATGAGCCGACTCCGGAAGCGATCGGCAGTGTCGTTGCTGCGATCATTCGCGAGACGGACGCCTCCGACGCGCAGGAGCCGCTCGGCGCCGTCCTCGGCATCGGGGCGCCGGTCGACGAACTGGTCGCGTCGTGGGAGTCGTACGAGCAGGCGCTGATCGCGGTGCGCGTCGCGCGGTCGCGGGGCAGCCGATCGGCATCCTGGAGCGCCGACCCGATCGCCGCGTCGATTGCGACCCTCCTGGCGGACGAGCCGCCGGAGCACCTGCTCCCGGAGCCGCTTCGTCGTCTGGCCGGGGCCCCAGCCGAGACGATCGAGCTGTTCGAGGCGTACGTGACGCACGGCGGCCGGATCGCCGAGGTGGCAGATCAACTCGGTGTGCATCGGGCGACCGTGCACTATCGCCTGCGTCGCGCCGCTGCATCGATCGGTGTCGACATCGATGCCGACGACACGCGATTCGTGATCGGAGCATGGCTCCGGCAGCGATGGCTGCGGGGGTGACCGGCGCGATCTCGGCGGGGTTGGACGCCGCGTCGGCGACCCGTGCTTCGATGGAGTCATGGACACGGCGCGGCGGCTTCAGCAGGAGACCCAGGCGATCTGGGCCATGGTGCTGTGCTTCGTCGTTGGCACCGGCGCGGGGATGCTGCTGCTTCAGGGGGTTCCGCGTCCGCTGGCCGGGGACGGCTCCGTCGTGTTCCCCGCGGCCGGCGTCGCCGCGATCTGTGCGGCGACCGCGTTCGTGGCCAGCACCGTTCTGCACCGACGCGGTGAGACCGCGCCGATGCCGCGCTGGCAGGCGGTGATCTCCGACGTCTCTGCGATCGCGCTCACCATCGCGTTCGGCGCCGTCGCCGCGATGGGGGTGCTCCTCGCCGGCGAGATCCTCGGCGTCGGTCTGCAGGGGCTGGAGCTCTCCGCTCTCGGCGGCGGTCTGCTCACCGGTACGGCGAGTGCGTTCGCCGGCCGATTCGCGTTCGACGCCGGGATCACCCTGCGCACCGGAGACCTCGCCGGACTCCTGTTCGGATTCCTCATCATCGGCACGCTCTTCGCGATGCTCACCGCCACCGACCCGCGCTGGTGGGAGCGCAACTTCTCGCAGCTCGGCCTCGGGACCGGCTCCTGGGCCTTCAACGGCACGCTCGTCGTCGCCGGGCTCCTGGTGGCGACGGTCGGCTCGTACATCGGACGCGACCTGCATCGGCTGCGCGGTGATGCTCCACTGCCCCGCATCGGCGGAGTGGTCGCGCTCTGGGCGGCGACCGGGGTCGCGCTCGCCGCGGTCGGGCTGTTCCCGCTGCACGCGGCGCCCGTCGTGCACAACATCGTCGCGTTCGGCGCGCTGGTGCTGTTCGGGGCAGCCGCTGCATCCACCACGTTCGTGATCTCGAAGCCGCCGCGTGCTCTCGTGGTGACCACGATCGGGGTGGTCGCCCTCGTCGTGCTCGCGGTGCTGCTGTGGGTGTTCTTCGGGCTCTACTCGGTCACGGCATTGGAAGCGATCGTGATCGGGCTCGGCCTGGTGTGGATGACGACACTCGTGCGGATGCTCGCCATCGTCGTCCCGCCGGAATCTCGGCCGTCGCTGCGCGCCACGCTCCTGCGCGCCTGACCGGCCCGCGGCTCAGTCCGGCTGGTCGTCCGTCACGAAGGACAGCTGCACGGCATGGTGGCGCAGCAGGAACGCGCTCTCATCGAGCCCGCGGCGCCGCAGCCAGCTCGTCACCTCGCCGTTCGACTTGCTGGCGTTGCAGGAGCCGCACGCGGGGACCACGTTCGTCACCGTGTAGCGGCCGCCGCGTGAGATCGGCTGCACGCAATCCTTCTGCAGCGGAACGTCGCCGATGCCGCAATACGCGCATCCGCCCCACTCCCGCCGCAGCGCGTCCCATTCCGCCGGCGTCAGGTCGTTGTCGGCTGCCGCCACCCGCCGGCGTCGCCGACGATCCACGCGGGCACGGCGGCTGCGACTGACGGGCATGAGGCCACCCTAGACGGATGCCGCCTCAGATCCGCGCCGAAGATAGGGCATCCGTCCGATGTCGGCAGGGGGCCTCAGAGCGGAATGTAGGGGTACAGCAAACCGTCAGGAGAACCTCATGTTCGAACACCCCTATCTCAGCCAACGTGCGACCGAGCTCGAACTCGAGCAGCTGGAGCGGGCGCTCGCACGCCGTCGCTTCATCAAGGAGCACGCCGACCAGGTCGTCCTCCGTCCTGAGGGCGTCCTGCGTCGGGCGTTCCGCCGCATGGTGGGCCGGGCACCGCGGGCGACCGCGGCGCCCGTATCGGCGACGACGCGGACGGCCCCGGATGTCGCCTCCCGCCGGGTGGCGTCGGATTCCGCATCCGCATCCGCATCGCGCCGTGCCGCGGTGCCGTGCGAGCCCGCTGCGGCCCGGTGATCCCTGCGGTGACGGTGAATGCCATGAAGACAGCAGCCCCGGACGCCCCTGATGTCCGTGGAGAGTGGGACGATGTCTTCATGCTCCCATCCGTCCCGATCGCGGCGATGGTCGGCCGCGACGCCGACCTCGCCCTGCTGCGCGGGATGTTCGAGCGCACCACCGAGGGAACGCCCGCCGCCGTGCTCGTCGAGGGCGAGGCGGGCATCGGCAAGTCCCGGCTGCTGCGCGAGTTCGGCGAAGAGATCGCCACCCGCGCCGACGTGCACGTCGGCTGGTGCCTCGATCTGGGATCGGCGCGCACGCCGTACGGCCCCCTCACCGGCATCCTGCGCTCGCTCGTCGCTCTGCTGGGCATCGAGCAGACGCGGGCGGCGGTCGGCGTCGGAGCCGAGGCACTCGGGATGCTGTTGCCCGAACTCGTCGACGTTCCCACCGACCGTGCGCACACCAGCCCGGAGCGGCTGCGTGATGCGATCGCCACCCTCATCGAAGTGGCGGCAGAGCGTGCGCCGCAGGTACTGATCGTCGAGGACGTGCACTGGGCGGATGATTCGACCCTGGCGATGCTGTCGTTCCTCCTGCGCACGCTCACCCGCGGGCGCATCCTGCTGGTGATCAGCTGCCGCAGCGATGACGTGCGCCGCGGCGACGCCGTGAGCGGCTTCATCGGCGAGGCGAGCAGAGCGCGACTGCTGGAACGCATCGCATTGAAGCGTCTCGATGAGGGCGCGGTGCGCCAGCTCGCGGAGCAGCTCGTCGGACGGCCGCTCACCGAGGGTGCGCTGGAGCGGATGCAGGAGCGCGCCGAGGGCGTGCCGTTCTTCATCGAGGAGATCGCCTGCTGCGCGTCCGGTCCGTTGCCCGAGGGGCTTCGCGACCTTCTGCTCGGCCGCTTCGACCGACTCGGAGCCGATGCCCGGCGTGTGGTCCAGGTGACGTCGGGCTCCGAGCGGCCGCTGTCGCATTCGCTGCTCTCGCGGCTGGTCGACATCTCCGAGACTCAGCTCGACGATGCGCTGCGCGAGGCTGCGCGCAGCGGCATTCTCATCGTCGTCGACGACGGCTACCGCTTCCGGCATGCGCTGCTGCGCGAGGCCGTGCACGGCGATCTTCTCCCCGGTGAGCGTGCTCGGCTGCACCGCGCGTATGCGGAGATGCTCGAAGAGAACTGCGCGGGAACCGGCAGCGGCGATGCGGCCGCGCTCGCGTATCACTGGCAACTCGCGCAGGACGATCGGCGGACGCTCACGGCATCCGTCGCCGCGATGCTGCACGCCAAGACCCGCTATGCCTTCGCGAGCGCTGCCCGTTTCGGCGAGTTGGCGCTCGAACTCTGGCCGCGGGTTTCAGATGCGGCGGATGCGGCCGGCATCGAACGCATCCCGTTGCTCGCGCTGCTCGGCTCCGTGCTGCGCAACGCCGGCGACGGCGAGCGTGCGCTGGCGGTGGTGAACGTCGCCCTCGGCGAGATCGATCCGGCCGTGGTCGACCCCCGGACCCATGTGCGCCTGCTGCGCGACAAGGCGCTGTACCTGACCAATCTGGGCCGCCCTGGGCCGATCGAGTTGTTGAGCGAAGCCCTCGACGTGCTCGATGCCGGAGTCGATGACGATCGCCTGCGCGCCTCGATCCTGAACTACCTCGCCAGCCGGCACATGGTCGCAGGTCACCGGCAGAAGGCGATCGATTTCGCGGCGCGCGCACAGGAATTCGCCGAGCGCGCCGGTTCCGACACCGAGATCTCCGTTGCGGCCAACGTTCGCGGGGGGAGCCTGGTGCATCTCGGCGACCTCGTCGGTGGCTTCACCGCCTACGAGACCGCGCGGGTGCGCGCCGTGGAGTCGAACGCCGAGCTGCGCTACCGGGTGAACTTCTCGGACACGCTGACCCTGCTCGGTCGCTATCGCGAGGCGGTGCAGGTCGCGGAAGAGGGGTTCGGGCGCGCGCGCTCGCTCGGTGTCGAGCGCACGTCGGGGTCGATCCTCACGCAGAACATGGTGTCGCCGCTTCTCGAACTCGGATACATCGAGAGGGCGGAGCAGCTTCTCGCACGTGATCTGGAGAAGAGCACGCTGCGGGTGTTCCGCCTGTACACGACTATGTCGCAGGTGCGATTGCTCGCCTGGCGGGGGCGGTCCGAGGAAGCCGCCGAACTGCTGCGGGGACTGATGCCGGCGTTCGAGGAGACCGGACAGGTGGAGCGTCAGATCTGGTACGACGGTGTGGTCATGAAGGTGGCGGTGGCCGAGAGCAGTGGTGACCTCACCGGCGCTCTCGACGCGATTCTCGCGATGCTGAACGACGAGGGCCCGGTCCTTCTGCACCAGCGACGGTTGCTGCTCCAAGCCGGATGGATCATCGCCGCGCTGCGTGCCGACGGCGGTGTCGTCGCTCCCGCCGTCGACGCGGTCCGTGCGGCCTGGCAGGCTCAGCCCGAGCAGTTGCGCGCCGGGGCATGGTGGTCGATTCTCGACGCGTTGCTCGCGCCGACCGTTCCCGCCCTGCAGCACGCGGTGTCCGTCGCCGATGGCGACGACATGCCCGTCACTTTCCGGGTGATCACCCGGTTGGAGCTGGGACGGATGCTGGTCGACAGCGGCGACCGCGCGGCTGCCGCCGTCTTGCTCGCCGAAGCGTTGACCGTCGCCGAGAAGCTCGGCCACGTGCAGCTCCAGACCGCCGTCAGCACCTTCGCCGATGCCGCCGGACTGCGCGCGGATGCCAGTGCCGGCGGCGACTCCGGGGAGGCAGAGCACCTCACGGCGAGGGAGCGTCAGGTGCTCGCGCTCGTCGCCGAGGGGCTCAGCAACCGGCAGATCGGCGAACGTCTTTACATCAGTGTGAAGACCGTCAGCGTGCATGTGTCGGCTGTGCTTCGCAAACTCGGAGTCAGTACGCGCACCGAAGCGGCGCTGGCCGCGCGGCAGATCGACGCGGTCGAACTGGTGGCCCGTTGACCGTGGGGAGAACTGCCAGGTCCAATTCCGGGTGGGCATGGTACGGTGGGAACGTCCCTCCTACCGGAGGCATCATTCATCACCGGCCCGCGAACGCATTGTGCGACGTGTGTGGCCCTAATACCAGGATCCGAATCTCTGTGCCCCGATCGGTTCGGCACGGATCCCACCGAAAGCTTCTTCACTTGTCAAACGCAGTCGGCTGCGGTGCATGCGCACCCAGCCAAGAACTCCACTGGCGCGACGCCGACGTCGACGTCCGAGTGGCCACCAGTGCCGGCGAATACGCCGGCTACGTCGTCGTTGAATTCGACGGCGCCGCCGCTTTCGGCGCGCGCGGCCAGGACCTCGGTCATCACGACTCGGCGCACGACGCCGAGGCCGCCGTCGCGGCATCCGCCATCATCGGGCTCGTCGCAGCCCGTCCCGCCGGCGCTGAAGGACACGTCCTCAGCGCCCCCCATTCCGTGGCCTCTCTTCATGAGAGCGTCCCCGCACGTGCCCGCCGGAGGTTCCGGCGCGGCGCTCAAGGCCGTGCAAACGGCCCGATCAACAGAAAGAAGAAACACATGGCCACTGGCACTGTGAAATGGTTCAACTCGGAAAAGGGCTTCGGCTTCATCGCTCCCGATGACGGCTCGGACGATCTTTTCGCCCACTTCTCGGCTATCTCCGGCTCTGGCTTCAAGGAGCTTCGCGAGAACCAGAAGGTCGAATTCGACGCTGAGCGTGGCCCCAAGGGCATGCAGGCTGCGAACATTCGCCCGCTCTGAATGCGAGAACCGCTCCGAGTTTGATCTCTGAGCGCTTCAAGCCGGTCGCTGCCTTCGGGCGCGGCCGGCTTTTCGCATGTCCGGGCGCGGGCTCGCGGCATGGCGGGCGGGAACTGAGGCAACCCTAACCATCTGATAAGTTAGGACAGGCTTACCAAAGCCTCCGCGCATTCGCGCCTCCCCCCGTTCCATACTCGAAGGGAATGCCCGTGCGCACTTCTCGACTCATCGGCCTCGGCTCCGCCGTGGTCCTCTCTCTCGGCCTCGCGGCCTGCGCGACCGCACCGACCAGCGACTCTGCTGCAGGCTCCGGCAACCCGGCGTCCGCCGGTGCTTTCCCCGTGACCATCGAGCATGTCTACGGTGAGACCACCATCGCCGAGAAGCCCGAACGCATCGCGACCATCGCATGGGCGAACCACGAGGTGCCACTGGCGCTCGGCGTCGTGCCGGTCGGAATGGCCGAGGCCACGTGGGGCGATGACGACGGTGACGGCGTTCTGCCCTGGGTCGAAGACAAGCTCGAAGAGCTGGGTGCCGAGACCCCCGTCCTGTTCAACAACGACGACGGTCTCGACTACGAGGCGATCGCCGACACCCAGCCCGACGTCATCCTCGCCTCCTACTCCGGCCTGACGCAGGAGGAGTACGACCAGCTCACGAAGATCGCGCCGGTCGTCGCCTACCCCGAGGTCGCCTGGGGCACCTCGGTCGATGACATGATCACGATGAACTCCGAAGCGATCGGCCTCGCCGACGAGGGCGCGGCACTCATCGAGCAGCTGCACGCCGACGCGGAAGCGGCGATCGACGCGCACAGCGGCTTGAAGGACAAGAAGCTCCTGTTCTCCTACATCGATCCGACCGACCTCAGCCAGATCGGCTACTACACCGCGATCGACACGCGCCCCGGCTACCTGCACGGAATCGGCTTCCCGATGCCCTCGATCGTCGAGGTCAACGCTGACAGCGACCAGTTCTACCTGACGGTCAGCTCCGAAGAAGCCGAGCTGTTCGACGATGTCGACGTGTTCGTCACCTACGGCGACGAGTCGATCATCCCTTTGCTGCAGGCCGACCCGCTGCTGTCGAAGATCCCCGCGATCGCTGAAGGGCGCATCGCCGTGCTCGGCGACGCCACACCGCTCGCCGCGTCGGCCAACCCGTCGCCGCTGTCGATCCCGTGGGGCCTTGACGACTACTTCGCCGTCCTCGAGGCACCTCTCCTCGCGGCGGAGTGACCACCGCGACTCGGATCCTCACGCCGGGCGCCGCTGCACTGCGGCGCCCGGCGCTGGTGCGTACCCTCTGGCTGCTCGCCGGGGTCGGAGTCATCCTCGTCCTCAGCATCCTCTCCATCTCCTTCGGGACGCGATCCGTGAGCGCCGGTGACATCGCCGCCGCGCTGACGGGTCATGACGACACCGTCGCGCAGGCGGCGGTCATCAAACGGATCCCGCGCACGGTCCTGGCCATCGCGATCGGGGCGGCGCTCGCGCTCTCCGGGGCGACCATGCAGGCCGTCACCCGCAACCCGATCGCCGACCCCGGCATCCTCGGTGTCTCCAACGGCGCCTCTCTCGCCGTCGTCATCGGCATCGCGTTCTTCGGACTCTCGAGCCAGTACGGCTACATGATCGTGGCGATCGTCGGCGCGGCCATCGCGGCGACCTTCGTCTACGCGGTCGGCGCCCTCGGCCGCGGCGGGGCGACGCCTCTCAAGCTGGCTCTCGCCGGGGCGGCGACATCCGCCGCCCTCGGTTCGCTCATCAGCGCCATCATGCTCCCGCGGGTCGATCTGCTTCAGGTGTTCCAGTCCTGGCAGATCGGCGGCGTCGGCGGCGCGGACTGGACACGCCTCGCCATCACCGCGCCCGTGCTCGCCCTCGGTGCTCTCATCTGCTTCGCGTGTGCACGCGGCATGAACTCGCTCGCCCTCGGTGACGACCTCGCCGCCGGCCTCGGTGAGCACGTCTTCCGCACCCGCCTCGTCTCCGCCCTCGGCGCGGTGATCCTCGCCGGAGCCGCGACGGCCATCGCCGGACCCATCGGCTTCGTCGGCCTGGTCGTTCCGCACATCTGCCGGATGCTCATCGGCACCGACCACCGGTGGTTGCTGCCCTTCTCCGCTCTCGCCGGCTCGGCGCTGCTCGTCGCCAGCGATGTCATCGGACGCGTCATCGCTCCTTCCTCCGAAGAGATCCAGGTCGGCATCATCACCGCGGTGATCGGCGCTCCGTTCTTCATCTGGATCGTCCGGCGCCAGAAGGTGCGCGAGCTGTGACCGCCGCGATCATCGCCGGGCGCCGTGCCCGCCACCGCCGCCACGCCACTGCCAGCGTGGTGCTCGGCACACTGCTTCTCGTCCTCGCAGCGGTGGCGCTCATGGTCGGCAACACGTTCTACGGGCCTGGCGAAGTGATCCGTGTCATCCTCGGCGAGACGGTGCCTGGAGCTTCCTACTCCGTCGGTGAACTGCGCCTTCCGCGCACTGTGCTCGCCGTGCTCGCGGGCGCCTGCTTCGGCATCGCGGGCGTCGCGTTCCAGACCCTGCTGCGCAATCCGCTGGCATCCCCCGACATCATCGGCATCGCCGAAGGCGCCAGCGCCGCGGCGGTGGTCGGCATCGTGGTGCTCTCGGTCAGCGGCCCGCTCGTGTCGGTGATGGCACTGGCCGGTGCCCTCCTCACGGCGATCGCGATCTACCTGCTCTCCAACAAGGGCGGGTTCGCGGGCACCAGGCTGATCCTCATCGGGATCGGCGTCGCGGCGATGCTGCAGAGCATCGTCTCGTACGTGCTCTCGCGCGCCGCCCAATGGGACATTCAGACGGCGATGCTGTGGTTGACCGGCAGCCTCAACAGTGCTTCCTGGGATCGCATCGCCCCGCTCGCCATCGCGTGCCTGGTGATCCTGCCGTTGATGTTCTCCCAGGGGAGGGCGCTGGGGATGCTGCAACTCGGCGACGATTCCGCTGCCGGGCTCGGTCTGCGGGTGAACGGCACTCGACTGCTGTTCATCTTGGGCGCCGTCGCGCTCCTCGCCTTCGCGACGGCGGCGACCGGCCCGATCGCGTTCGTCGCGTTCATGGCCGGACCCATTGCAGCGCGCATCACGGGACCGGGTGCGAACCTCCTGCTGCCGTCGGCGCTCGTCGGTGCCGCCCTGGTGCTCGCCGGCGATCTGATCGGTCAGAACCTGTTCGACGCGCGCTACCCCGTCGGCGTCATCACCGGCGTCCTCGGCGCCCCGTATCTCATCTACCTCCTCATCCGCACCAACCGCTCGGGAGGCTCGCTATGACGCAGCCGCACACACTCTCCGCCGAGGGGGTCACCCTCGCCTATGGCGATCGGACCGTCATCGACGCGCTCGACCTGGCGATCGCGCCGGGCAAGATCACCACGATCGTCGGAGCGAACGGATGCGGCAAGTCGACGCTGCTGCGATCGCTGGCGCGCCTGCAGTCGCCGAGCGCGGGTCACGTGATTCTCGACGGCAAGTCCGTGCACGCCCGCCCGTCGAAGGAAGTCGCCAGGATCCTAGGTCTCCTACCGCAATCGCCGATCGCGCCCGAGGGCATCGCCGTCGCCGATCTGGTCGGCCGGGGGCGGCATCCGCACCAGAAGGTGCTCTCGCGCTGGAGCATGCACGACTACGAGATCGTGGCCGACGCGCTCGCGGCCACCGGCACCGCCGACCTCGCCGACCGCAGTGTCGACGAGCTCTCCGGCGGACAGCGCCAGCGCGTCTGGATCGCGATGGCCCTGGCGCAGGAGACCGATATTCTCCTGCTCGACGAGCCGACCACCTTTCTCGATGTCGCGCATCAGGTCGAGGTGCTCGACCTGCTCACCGATCTCAGCGTCTCGCGCGGCACCACGATCGTCATGGTGCTGCACGACCTCAATCTCGCCGCGCGATACGCGGACGAGCTCGTCGCGATGAAGGACGGCCGGGTCCACGCGGTCGGCGCACCACACGACGTCCTCACCAGTGCGCTCGTCGAAGAGGTCTTCGGCCTGGCGAATCAGATCACCACAGACCCGGTTTCCGGAAAGCCGCTGGTCACACCAATCGGGAGGCACCATGTCCGCTGAGGCAACCACGCGCACGCGTCCGTCGTACATCCTCGCTCGCGCCGAGGTGCGCGCCGTCGAGCGGGTCTCGCCGAACTTCGTGCGGATCACGTTCGGCGGCGATGAGCTCCACGAGTTCGGCATGCCGGGGGAGATGTTCGACGTCAGGATCAAGATCATCTTCCCGCCGGCATCCGGCATCCTCCCGCCGCTCGACCGCACGGACGACGATTGGTGGGGCGCGTATCTGGCAGTGCCGGAGGACGAGCGCGGGTCGATGCGCACGTATTCCGTGCGGGAACTGCGAGTCTCGGACGCCGGCACCGAGGTGGTCGTCGATTTCGTGCTGCACCTGCAGCCCGGGCTCACCGGTCCGGCATCGAGCTGGGCGAGCACCGCGGCCGTGGGCGACGCGCTGATGATCGTCGGCCCGCGGCGCGGACGCGAGGACCGAGGCGGCATCGAGTACGACCCCGGCGCCGCGCGGTCCGTCGTGCTCGCCGGCGATGAGACGGCCGCTCCCGCGATCGCCCGCGTCCTGGAGGATGCCCCACGAGATCTTCGCGGCATCGCGTTCATCGAGGTGCCGCTGGCCGAGGACATCCTGCAGATCGATGCCCCGGCTGGCGTCGAGGTGCACTGGTTGCCCCGCGGCGACGCGCTGCACGGGCTGCGGCTGATCCCGACGGTGCTCGACTATCTCGGCGATTCCGATGCCAGCGCCGAGATCACCGTGAAGGACATCGAAGGTGAAGATCTGGTGTGGGAGACGCCGGACTACTCCGGCCTCGGTGAGGAGATCGCCTCCGGCGATGGCCCGGCCGAGCGCTACTTCTGGATCGCCGGAGAGAGCGGAGTCGTGACAACGCTGCGTCGCCACCTCGTCAAGGATCTCGGTATCGACCGGTCACAGGTCGCGTTCATGGGCTACTGGCGCCGCGGCGTCGCGATGCGGGGCTGAGGGGCCGCCTTGACGCCCAGTAGGCTCTTCGGATGACGTTCGATGCGAGCGATGCGGACACCCGCATCGACGGAATGCGCCGCGAGATCCTCACCGGGGACCAGTTCCGTGAGGCGGCACCATCGCGTGCCGTCGCAGCGGGGGACGGTGTCGCATGAGCGTCCACCTCATCGGGGGCGGCGCGACAACGGCTGCGGATGCCGCGCTCTACGCGCCGTTCGTCGCCGAAGCGGCGCTGCGAGCGGGCCACGCGCGGCCGCGCATCGCCGTGATCTCACTGCACCCCGAGGCCGAGGAGAAGGCGGCGGCGCTGGGCGAGCTACTCGTCGAGTCCGCAACGGGTACCGCGATCGAGATGCACCTCACCGCGGGGCGACCCGGCGAGCCGATCGGGCTCGGCGCGATCGCCGACGTCGACGGCATCGCGGTGGGGGGCGGCGTCGTCGAGGATGTGCGCGCGGGGCTCGAGCCGGTGTTCGGCGAGTTGCGCCGGCTGGTTGCCGAGGGTGTGCCCTACCTCGGCGTCTCGGCCGGAGCGATGATCGCGGCGGAGGGCTCGCTCGGAAGCGGCTCGCGCATCGGTGGCGTGGTCGTCTCACCCGAGGACCCCGACGAAGCGGGCGACGAGTTGGAGATCGAGACCGGCATCGGCCTCGTCGACGTGGCCATCGAGGTACATGTGGCTCAGCGCGGCATGCTTTCCCGACTGGTCGCCGCGGTCGAGTCCGGGCTGGTCCAGGGCGGGCTCGGCATCGACGAGCGCACCGCCCTGATCGTGGGCCATGGCGAGCTCCGGGTCGAGGGCAAAGGCAGCGTCTGGCGGGTGTTGCCGGCCGAGGGCGGCGTGCTGGTCTCCACGATCGGCGGCTGAGGGCGCCCCGAAGTCCCTCGCATGGGTAGGGCCTCCCCCCTTCGCGGATGCCGACAGGCCGTTTCCTGACCGGTGGTGGGAGCTCGCTCCTGTCTCTGGCGCCAAGAGGCGTGGTCGGTTCATGGTTCGATGGATGCGTGGACCAGAGCCGACAGCTGAGGCAGGAGTTCCGCGCGATCCGGGCGACGGCGATCTGCTTCCTCGTCGGAATCGGCGTGGGCACTCTCGTGCTCTGGGGCAACCCGCGCCCGGTCGCCGGCGCCGGCTCTGTCGGCATCCCGGCTGCGGTGGTCGCCGGTGTCATCGCAGCCGCGACCTTCATCCTCGGCACGTTGCTGCGTCGACGTGTCGAGCAGGCGGTGATGCCGCGGTGGCAGCGGATCATCTCGGCGGGGTCGGCCGCGGCCCTCACCGTCGCGTTCGCCGGGGTCACGGCTCTCGGCGTGCTTCTGGCGAGCGAGATCCTCGGCGTCGCGCTGAAAGGGCTCGAGCTGCCGCCCTTCGGGGGCGGGATCGTGATCGGCATCGCGAGCGCAGTCGGCGGGCGCCTGGCATTCGACGCCGTGGCGGGGTTGCGCACCTCCGATCTCGCAACCCTGCTGCTCGGATACGTCGTGATCGGCACTCTTCTCGCCATGCTCACGGCCACCGACCCGCGGTGGTGGGAACTGAACTTCTCGCAGCTCGGCGTCGGCGCGGGTTCCTGGGCGTTCAACGGCACACTCGTGGTGGCGGGTCTTCTGGTCGCGACCGTCGGAGCGTACATCGGACGCGATCTGCACAGGTTGCGGGGCGACAGCGCGCTCGGCCGGATCGGCGCTGTGGTCGTGCTGTGGTCGTCCACCGGCGTCGCGCTCGCCGCCGTGGGCGTTCTCCCGGTGCATCGCGGCGAGATCGCGCACAACGTCGCGACGATCAGCACCCTGGTCTTGTTCCTCGCCGCAGCGGCGCTGACGACGGCGGTCATGCCCGGACCGCCGCGCATGCTGGTCCTCTTCACCATCGGCGTCTGCGTGCTGCTCGTCGTCGCGGTCGTGCTCCGTGATCCGTTGCGGGTGTACTCGCTCACCGTGCTGGAGGTGATCGTCGTCGGGCTGGGACTGGGGTGGATGACGGTGCTCGTACGCACGCTCTCCTGGCTTGCTCCGCCCGATCCGCGCCCCTCGGAGCGCGAGTACCTGCTGCACAGGGCTTCACGGGCGGCAGCGTAATAGGTTAGGCTCTCCTAACGTGACCACCAACGAGCTCCCGGCATCCGCCGCTCTGCGTGGCGATGCGCTCGCGCTGAGTTACGGACGAACCCGTGTCGTGCACGACGTGTCGCTGCGACTCACGCCGGGGCGCGTGACGGCCCTGATCGGTCCGAACGGCAGTGGCAAGTCGACGGCGCTCCGTGCCCTCGCCCGCCTGCATCGCATCGGCGGCGGAACGGTGCAGGTCGGAGAAGGAGCAGATGCGCGCGACGTGTCGACGCTCTCCGCGAAGGAGTTCGCTCGCACTGTCGCGATGCTCTCGCAGTCGCGTCCGCATCCGTCGGGCATCGAGGTCGCAGACGTCGTCGCGTACGGCCGCCACCCGCACCGCGGACGGTTCTCCGGAACGACCGACGCTGACCGGGCGGCCATCGCGCACGCGCTCGCTCTCACCGGGTTGAGCGAAATGGCGCATCGCGCCGTCGATCAGCTCTCCGGCGGCGAGCTGCAGCGGGTGTGGCTCGCCACGGCGCTGGCGCAGGACACCGGAGTGCTGCTTCTGGACGAGCCGACCAACCACCTCGATCTGCGCTACCAGATCGAAACGCTCGACCTGGTGCGCGACCTCGCTGACAACCACGGCACGGCCCTCGGCGTTGTGCTGCACGACCTCGACCATGCCGCATCGGTCGCCGATGAGATCGTGCTGCTGCACCAGGGCCGAGTGCACGCGTCCGGGCTCCCCGCCGACGTACTGACCGGCGAGAACCTCTCCCTCGTGTACGGGCTGCGCATCGACACCGTGGTGGATGCCGAGACCGGCCTCGTCCGCGTCATCCCCCGTGGCCGTCACCACGAGCGGCACCGTGCCGTGGCGGCATCCCGATAGATCTCCCTCGTCCCCGACCCCGATAGAGGAACCATGAAGAAGACTCCCTTGACCGCGCTCGCTCTCGGCAGCGCCCTGCTACTCGCGCTCACCGCGTGCGGTACGACTCAGCCGACTTCGGCCGGCACGGACAAGCCGGTCTCCGCGTCCAGCGAGGACTGCTCCGCCGACTCCACGGAGACCTCGACCGGTGCGGTGACGCTCACCGATGCGTTCGACCGCAAGATCGAGCTCGACAAGCCCGCCGAGCGGATCGCGGTGCTCGAGTGGCAGCAGATCGAGGACGCTCTCACGCTCTGCGTCACCCCGGTCGCCGTCGCAGACGTCGAGGGATACAACACGTGGGTCAAGGCGGAGGAACTCCCGGCAGATGTGAAGGATGTCGGCACCCGGCAGGAGCCGAACCTCGATGCGCTGGTCGCCGCGGATCCCGACCTCGTCATCGTCGAGGCCTTCGTGCGCGATGACGCGATCATCGCTCAGCTCGAGGCATACGGCATCCCGGTACTCGCGACCCTCGGTGCCGACACCGCCGACCCGCTCGCCCAGATGCTCACCACGTTCGACCTGATCGCCCAGGCGACCGGTCGCGAAGATCGGGCTGCGGTCGTGACCGACGAGTTCGAAGCACACCTGGCCTCCGCGAAGGCGAAGGTCGCCGACCGCGTTGCCGACACCGACGAGTTCGTCTTCTTCGACGGCTGGGTCGATGGCAGCAACGTGCGACTGCGCCCCTACGGTCAGGGCTCGCTGGTCGGTGAGGTCGGCGAGGCGCTCGGCCTGACCAACGCATGGACTGGTGAGGTCGATGCAGCGTACGGTCTCGGCCAGACCGACATCGAAGGCATGACGGCAGCGGGTGACGCGAGCCTCTTCTACGCAGGCACCAGGGAGACCGACGGCAGCATCTTCATCGATGCCGTCGCCGACAACGCGGTCTGGAAGTCGCTGCCCGCAGTGCAGGACAAGCGCATCCACGCGTTCCCGGCGGGTGTGTGGATGTTCGGCGGACCGCGCTCGACCGAGCAGATCATCGACGCCTACCTTGAGGTCCTCTCGAAGTGACCCGCATCCAGCTCCCGTCCGCGTCGGATGAACAGACGGCCTCCGGGTCAGGCGTCGCACACGCGTCGTCCGGGTCGTCGGTCGTCTCGCCCGGCACGGACGGGGCTGGAGACGCCCGGACCGGCGGATCGAGCGTCGTCCGGGGGATCGTCGTTCTCGGCGCTCTCGTGGTCGCGCTCTCCGCGGTGGGGTTCTGGCACCTCACGCAGGGAACCAGCGACGCCTCGTTCACGGATGGGGCGATCCTCGTCGGATCGCGCCTTCCGCGCCTCGCCGCGGGGGCTGCGGTCGGCATCGCGCTCGGCGTCGCCGGCCTCATCCTGCAGTCCCTCGCGCGTAACGCGCTGGCCTCACCAGACACCCTGGGTGTCACCGCTGGTTCCTACCTGGCCGTGACAGCCGTCGCCGCGTTCGGCATCGCGATCCCGGTGTGGGCATCGGGTGCCGTCGCGTTCGCCGGCGGTATCATCGCCGCCGGTATCGTCCTGGGCCTCGCCGGGGGCGCAGGCTCTTCGACGACCCGCCTCATCCTCGCCGGCTCCGCCCTCGCGCTCGCCTTCCAGGCGTGCACATCGACGCTGCTGGTGCTCTTCGACGAGGAGACCGAGGGGCTGTTCGCCTGGGGCAGTGGCAGTCTGTCGCAGCTCGGGTTGGATGCGTTCCTGCAAGCAGCGCCCGTCGTCGTGGTGGCCACGATTCTGGCGCTCCTGCTCTCCCGACGCTTCGACGTTCTCGCTCTCGGCGATGACACGGCGTCGTCGCTCGGGGTTCCGATCCGGTCGACCCGGGTCGTCGGCATCCTGCTCGCCGTCGTGCTGATCGCTGTATCGGTCACGCTCGCCGGCCCGATGGGATTCGTCGGACTGTGCGCCCCGGTACTCGCGCGACTGCTCGCCCGCGTCGTGCCGATCCTGCACCGTCACGTGCTGCTCATCCCGGTCTCCGGATTGCTCGGTGCGATCGTGGTGATCCTCTCCGACGCGCTGCTGCGGGCCATCATCGGCGCGGAGGCGGCGATCGCGGTGCCCACCGGTGTCGCCACGACGCTGCTCGGCGCCGTCGTGCTCGTCGTGATGGCGCGCCGACTGCGCGACTCCGGACCGACGCGCGAGCCGCCGAAAGTGCGCTTCGGTGTCCGCAGCACGCGGCGGTTCCGCCTTGTTCTCGTCGTGACGGTGGCCGCGGTGATCGGGGCTGTGCTGCTCGGCCTGCTGGCAGGGAGCACCTGGCTGCTCACCGGAGACATCGCCCTGTGGCTGCGCGGCGAGGCTCCGCCGCTGATCTCGTTCTCGCTCGACGAGCGCGCGCCGCGGGTGATCGCCGCGGTCGTTGCCGGGGGAGCACTCGCACTGTCGGGCGGCATCTTCCAGGCCGTCAGCCGCAATCCGCTGGCCGATCCCGGCATCCTCGGTGTCACCGGCGGCGCCGGTCTCGGCGCGGTCCTGGTGGTGACCAGCGCCGTCGCCTCGACCGCCGGCATGATCGCCGCTGCGCTGGTCGGTTCGCTCCTCGCGTTCGCCCTCGTCTACGGCCTGGCCTGGCGGCGCGGGCTGAACGCCGACCGGTTCATCCTCATCGGCATCGGGGTGTCCTACGGCACGACCGCATTGACGACCTTCTTCCTCCTGCGCGCGAATCCGTGGGACACCCCGAAGGTCTACACCTGGCTCTCCGGCACGACGTACGGGCGGATCTGGGAGCAGGTCGTGCCGGTCGCCGTCGTGCTCGCCATCGCCCTGCCGCTGGTCTTCATGGCCCGGCGAGAACTCGATGTGATGTCTCTCGATGAGGACACCCCGCGCCTGGTCGGCATCAGCCTGGAGCGCACCCGGCTCGGCCTGCTGCTCCTTGCCGCCGTGCTGGCATCGTTCAGCGTCGCGGCTGTCGGCGTGATCGGCTTCGTCGGACTGGTCGCCCCGCATGCCGCCCGCGCGCTGGTCGGCTCACGGCACGCGCGCGTGATCCCGGTATCCGTGCTGCTCGGGGCAGTGCTCGTCGCCCTCGCCGACACCCTCGGACGCACGGTCATCCAGCCGGCCCAGCTGCCTGCCGGGCTCATCGTGGCACTGCTCGGAGCGCCGTACTTCGTCTGGCTGCTCTGGCGCTCGCGCGACGCGTAGGCGCACCGGCCGCCGTCTCATTGCTGCGGCGGCGCCATCGCCGAAAACAGGAGGACCGCCCGAGATCAGGAGAATCTTCGCGGGATTCTCCTGATCTCGGGCGGTCCTCCTGATCTCGGGACGCCGGATGACGCGGCATCCGCTCCCCAGATCTGGAGGAGCGGATGCCGCGGCGAGGCGCTACTTCGTGAGGAACTCCTTCAGTGCGGCATTGACCTCGTCGGCGTGGGTCCAGAGCAGGCCGTGCGGCGCACCCTCGACCTCGACGTAGTCGGCCTCAGGAACGGCCTGGTGGAAGCGGCGGGCGGTGGCGTCGATGGGGAGGATGTTGTCCTTCGTGCCGTGCAGGATCAGCGTGGGCTTGCCCGCCGCGCGCACCGCCTCGACGTCGCCGCGGAAGTCCTCGATCCAGGCCGGCACGACGGCGTAGGCCGCGACCGGAGCGCTGGTGACGGAGAGGTTCCAGTTGGCGGTGACGACCTCCTGGCTGATGCGCGAGCCGAGGTTTTCGTCGAGGTTGTAGAAGTCGTTGTAGAACTGCGTGAACCAGGCGTAGCGATCGCCCTTCGCGGCCGCGGCGATCCCGTCGAAGACCTCCTGCGGAACGCCTTCGGGGTTGTCATCGCGCTGCACGAGGAAGGGCTCGAGCGAGGCGAGGAACGCCAGCTTCGCGACACGCTCGTGTCCGTAGCGGGCGACGTAGCGGGCGAGTTCGCCGGTGCCCATCGAGAAGCCGACGAGGACGACATCGCGCAGATCCAGGGTCTCGAGCACGGTGTTCAGATCGGCGGCGAAGGTGTCGTAGTCATAGCCGGTGCCCACCTTCGACGACTGGCCGAAGCCGCGACGGTCGTAGGTGATGACGCGGTAGCCCTGGTCGAGGAGTTCGCGGGTCTGGCGCTCCCAGCTGTGGCCGTTCAGCGGGTAGCCGTGGATCAGCACGACGGGCTGGCCGGCGCCCTGGTCCTCGTAGTAGAGCTCGATGGACGTGCTGTTCTCCGTGCCGACGGTGATGTAACCCATGATCGTTTCCTCTCTTTCTGCGAGAACGATCGTTCTCGCTTGATGTCATCAATCTAGAGAACGAACGTTCTCTTGTCAAGTAAACTCTTGGTATGACCGAAGAAGAGGCTCGTGAGCGCATCCTCGCCGCCGCCGAGGAGCTCTACTACCGCAAGGGATACGCGGCCGTCGGGATGGATGAGCTGCGCACGGCGGCCGGCGTGTCACTGCGCCGGCTGTATGCGCTGTTCCCCGCCAAGACCGACATCGTCGCCGCAGTCCTGCAACGCAAGCACCACGAGTGGGAGACGTCGCTCACGGCCGCGGTGGCGGATGCCGGCACCGACCCGCGCACCCGACTGCTCGCGGTCTATCGATACCTCGAGGGATGGTTCTGCACGGACGGCTTCCGCGGCTGCGCCTTCATCAACGCGTTCGGCGAGCTCGGCGGCACCAACCCCGAGGTCGCGCAGATCGTGCGCGAACACAAGGCGTCGTTCCAGAAGTACATGGCCTCGCTCGCCGCAGAGTCGGGCGCGCCCGCGGCCCTTGCCGCGCAGCTGTCCATCCTCGCCGAGGGGGCGCAGAGCACCGCGGCGATCTCCGCCGACCCGCAGGTCGCCGCGCAGGCCAGGGCGGCCGCCGAGGTGCTCATCGACGCCGCGCTGGTGCAGAGCATCCATAACAGCGCTCGGTAACCTGTTTCCCTATGAACGACCCCTTTCAGCAGATCCCGGTGCTGCCGGTGGTCATTCCTCTCGGCGCCGTGATCTTCGCGCTGCTGCTCTGGCGCCTCAACGCCGAGCGGATCTTCTCCGTTCCGCGCGCCATGGTGGCCGCAGCTCTCGCCGTGTACGCCGCCGGCATCGTGGGGAACACGATCTTCCCGATCTACCTCAACCCCATCACCGGCGGCGCCAACTGGATTCCCGGGCTGGCGATCATCCCCTTCGCCGACTACGAGTGGGGCGACGCGGTGACGAACATCCTGGTGTTCGTGCCGCTCGGCATCCTCAGTGCGCTGCTGCTGGCGAAGCCATCCTGGTGGAAGGTCCTCATCGCCGTGGCCGGAACCAGCCTCGGCATCGAGGTGGCTCAGTTGGCGGCGCAGAAATTCTTCGCCGGAGGGCACATCGCAGACGTCAATGACCTCCTCTCCAACATCGCGGGAGGGATGCTGGGCTACGGTCTGCTGCTGATCCTGTCGCGCGTTCCTCAGGTGTCCGGTCTGGTCGACCGTTTCCGCTGGTCGCAGGTTCCCGCTCCAGCGGAGATCCCGGCGCCTGTTGCCGCTTAGGGCGCTGGCGGCACCGCCGCCGCAGATCTGAGGCGCACGAGCGTGCTCACAGCACGAGGCGGTAGCCCATCCCGGATTCGGTCAGCAGGTGCACGGGTGCGGCGGGCGAGAGCTCGAGCTTCTTGCGCAGCTGAGACATGTACAGGCGCAGATAGCCGGAGTCGGACACCTGTTCGCTGCCCCAGATCTCCTTCAGCAGGTCCTGCCGCGTGACGAGGGCGCCCGGATGCCGGCACAGATGCTCCAGCATCCGCCACTCCGTCGGAGTCAGGTGTACGCGCGCGCCCGCTCGGGTCACCGCCTTCGCTGACAGGTCGACGACGACGTCGCCGAAGCTCACCGTCGACTCTCCGGCTGCGGGAGCCGTGCGTCGGGCGAGCGCGCGCAGCCGCGCGAGCAGCTCGTCGACCTGGAAGGGCTTGGTGACGAAGTCGTCGGCTCCGGCATCCAGCGCATCGACCTTGTCGGCAGAGCCGGTGCGGCCGGAGACGACGATGATCGGTGCGCTCGTCCAGCCGCGCAGAGCCTGGATGACCTCGATGCCGTTCATCTTCGGCATCCCCAGATCGAGCAGGATGATGTCCGGATGCGTCTGCGCCGCGGTGGTGATTGCGGCGGCGCCGTCGGCGGCGGTGATCACGTCGTAGCCGTGCGCCGCCAGGGTGATGCGCAGGGCCCGCACCATCTGGGGGTCGTCGTCGGCGATGAGGAGCTTCACTGCTGCGCTTCCTCCGTGTCGGACTGTTCTGCGGCCAGGGGCAGAGAGATGACCATGGTGAGGCCGCCTCCCGGCGTGTCCTCCGGAGTCAGGCTACCGCCCATGCCCTCGGTGAACCCGCGGGACAGCGCGAGTCCCAGACCGAGTCCGGTGGTGTTGTCAGTGTCGCCATAGCGTTGGAACGGCTGGAACATGCTGTCGCGCCTGTTCGCGGGCACGCCCTCTCCACGGTCGATGATCCGGATCTCCGCGCGCGCACCGAGCCGGCTCGTCGACACGATCACCTGCCGCCCATCCGGGGAATGCCGGTGCGCGTTGGCGAGGACGTTCACCAGCACCCGCTGCAGCAGCACCGGATCGGCCTGCAGCGGCGGCAGCGAGGGGTCGAGCGCGAGTTCGACATCGGACGGGCCGAAAGACAGCTCGTCGATGGCGGCGAGGATACTGCCGGCGGCATCCATCCGCGTCGCGGACACGGCGAGCACACCCGCCTGCACTCGACTCACGTCGAGCAGATCGGTGATGAGCGTCGACAGCGTGCCCAGGCTTTCATCAGCGGTGGCGAGGAGCTCGTCCCGATCGGCGGCGGACAGTGCACCGGCCCCTCGCAGACCGCCGATGGCGGCGACCGCTGATGCGAGCGGGCGGCGGAGGTCGTGACTCAGCGCCGAGAGCAGGGCGCTTCGCACCTGATCGGTCTCGGCGAGGGTGACCGCCTCGCGCGCCGTCGCACGGAGGTCGGTGTGCTCGATCGCTGCCGACAGCTGGGCGACGATCGCGTCGAGCAGTCGCCGGGCCGGACCGTCCAGCGGCCCGCCATGCAGTTCGAGCATCGCGCGCGGGGCATCGCCGGATCCGACCGGCACCGTGATCGCTCTTCCGTCCCGCAGTGGCTCCCCGTCGCGCGCGAGCACCTCGCCGTCGGCGTCGAGCAGGCGCACCCCGCTCAGCCCGAACGCCTCACGGGTACGACTCACGAGCGCGAGCACGGCGTTGTCACCGCGGAGCACGTTGCCCGCGACCGCGGCCAGCAACTCGGCCTCAGCCGTGGCGCGCTTGGCGGTGCGAGCCCGACGCGCGGCCTGATCGACGATGATGCTCACCAGGATCGCGATCGTGACGTACAGGGCGAGCGCGAGCACATGCAGGGGATGGGCGATCGTGATCGTGAACTGCGGCGCGACGAAGAGGAAGTCCAGGGTGATGCCGGAGAGCACGGCGGCGAACACCGCAGGGCGCAGCCCTCCGATGAGCGCGACCACCACGACGAGCAGCTGATACGCGAGAACCTCGGCGGTGATCGACTCGGGGCTGCGGAACGTGAACATCAGCCAGGACAGCAGCGGCCCGAAGGCGAGCGCGACGGCGAATCCGAGCACCTGGCGGCGCCATCCGAGCGCCCCACCCGTGATCTTCGGGAGCGAGGCGCGTCCGCCGGCTGCCGCGTGGGTGACGATGTGCACGTCGATGTCGCCGGAGTGACGGATGATCTCCGCACCGATCCCCGGGCCCGTCAGCGCTGTCATCAGACGACCGCGTCGGCTCACGCCGATCACCACCTGCGTGGCATCGACGGACTGGGCGAACTCCACCAGGGTCTCCGGGATGTCGTTGCCGACGATCTGGTGATAGCTGCCACCGAGCGACTCGACCAGGGTGCGCTGGGCCGTCAACGCCCCGGGTGAGTCGTTTCGCAACCCGTCCTGCGCCGACACGTGCACGGCGAGGAGCACCCCGCCCGCGGATCGGGCAGCGATCCTGGCACCGCGGCGAAGCAGGGTCTCGCCCTCCGGGCCACCGGTCAATGCGACGACCACGCGTTCCCTGGCCTGCCACGTGCCCTCGATGCCGTGGTCGGCCCGATAGCTGCGCAGGGCACTGTCGACTTCGTCGGCCAGCCACAGCAGGGCGAGCTCGCGGAGTGCGGTCAGGTTGCCGAGACGGAAGTAGTTCGACAGCGCCGCATCGATGCGCTCGGCCGGGTAGACGAGCCCCGCCGAGAGCCTGTCCCGCAGTGACTGCGGGGCGAGGTCCACGACTTCGACCTCGTCGGCGGCACGGACGACGGCATCGGGGATCGTCTCCTGCTGGGCGATGCCGGTGATCTTCTCCACGACCGCGTTCAGCGACTCGATGTGCTGGACGTTGACCGTCGTGATGACGTCGATGCCGGCATCCAGCAGCACTTCGACGTCCTGCCAGCGCTTCGAATGCTGCGAACCGGGGATGTTCGTGTGCGCGAGCTCGTCGACGAGGGCGATCTCCGGGGCGCGGGCGATGACCGCATCGAGGTCGAGTTCGGAGAGCTCGACGCCGCGGTGGCTGTCGATCCGTCGGGGCACCTCGGGCAGGCCGACGGTCTGCGCCAGCGTCGCCTCGCGCTCATGGGTCTCGACGATCGCGATGACGACATCCCGGCCCTCGTCGTGAAGTCGACGGCCCTCGGCGAGCATCTCGTAGGTCTTCCCGACCCCAGGGGCTGCACCGAGCAGCACGCGGAGGCGACCACGTCGCTGCATCCGCTCTCCGGTCATGCGCCCTCCCGCTCGTCAAGAGCGAGATTGAGTTCTGCGACGTTGACGCGCTCTTCGCCGAGGAATCCCAGATCCCGCCCTTGAATCCTAGACTCCACGAGCGAGAGCACCTCTGCTTCGGAGAGGCCTCGCTCCGCTGCCACCCTGGGGGCCTGGAGCAGTGCATAGGCGACGCTGATGTGCGGGTCGAGTCCGGATGCGGATGCGGTGACGGCATCCGCCGGAACCTGCGTGGGCGCGACGCCTTCGCGCTCGGCGATCGTCGTGCGACGCTCCTCGATCGCGGCGACGAGATCGGGGTTCTCCGGCCCGAGGTTGCTGCCGCTGGAGCTGGCGCCGTCATAGCCGTCGCCGGCCGCCGACGGTCGTGACTGGAAGTACTCCGGCAGCGCCTCGCCGTCGGCATCGGTGAAGGACTGGCCGATCAGCGCACTGCCGACCACGGTGCCCTTTCCGTCGGCGAGGGGAGAGCCATTCGCCTGCCAGGGCAGGAGCACCTGTCCGATGCCCGTGACGAGGAGGGTGTAGCCGACGCCGAGGACCAGCGTGAGGACGAGCATCGCGCGGAGTGCGACGCCGGTGGTGCGAACGGTGCTGCGGAATGAGGACATGTCTCTTCCTTGTCGGATCGGGGAGGGTCAGAAGCCGGGGATGAGGCTGACGACGACGTCGATGAGCTTGATCCCGATGAACGGCGCGATCACACCGCCCAGGCCGTAGATGAGCAGGTTGCGCTGCAGGATCTGCGAGGCGCTCGCCGGCCGGTACTTCACGCCGCGCAGGGCGAGCGGGATGAGGAAGACGATCACGATCGCGTTGAAGATGATCGCGCTCGTCACGGCGGATGCCGGCGAGTGCAGCTGCATGATGTTGAGCGCCGCGAGTCCGGGGAAGACCCCCATGAACATCGCCGGGATGATCGCGAAGTACTTCGCGATGTCGTTCGCCAGGGAGAAGGTGGTGAGAGCTCCCCTGGTGATCAGCAGCTGCTTGCCGATGCGCACGATGTCGATGAGCTTCGTGGGATCGGAATCGAGGTCGACCATGTTGCCGGCCTCCTTCGCGGCGGAGGTGCCGGTGTTCATCGCCACCCCGACGTCCGCCTGGGCGAGGGCCGGGGCATCGTTGGTGCCGTCGCCGGTCATCGCGACGAGCCGGCCGCCGTCCTGCTCCCGGCGGATGAGCGCGAGCTTGTCCTCCGGAGTGGCCTCCGCGAGGAAGTCGTCGACGCCGGCCTCGGCGGCGATCGCCTTCGCCGTGAGCGGGTTGTCGCCGGTGATCATGACCGTGCGGATTCCCATGCTGCGCAGTTCCTCGAAGCGCTCCCTCAGGCCCTCCTTCACGATGTCCTTGAGGTGGACGACGCCGAGCACGCGGCCGGCGCCTGCAGGCGCTTTCACGGCGACGACGAGGGGCGTGCCGCCGCTCTGCGCGACGGCATCGGTGCGGCTCGTCAGCTCGACGTCGTCTCCGGTGATCTCGAGCCAGGCGCGAACCGCGGATCCGGCGCCCTTGCGGATCTGGGTGCCGTCGGCGAGGTCCAGTCCGCTCATCCGGGTCTGCGCGGTGAACGGCACGACGATCGCATCCGCCGGTTCCGCGACCCGGATGCCGCGTGCCGCAGCCAGTTCGACGATCGATGCGCCCTCCGGTGTCGGGTCTGCCAGCGAGGAGAGAGCGGCCGTGCGGAGCAGCTCGTCGGCGTCGACGCCCGGAAGCGGCAGCACCTCGTGTGCGCGGCGGTTTCCGTAGGTGATGGTTCCGGTCTTGTCGAGCAGAAGCGTCGTCACGTCGCCGGCGGCCTCGACCGCGCGCCCGGACATCGCCAGCACGTTGCGCTGCACCAGTCGGTCCATGCCGGCGATGCCGATGGCCGACAGCAGGGCGCCGATCGTGGTCGGGATCAAGCAGACGAGAAGCGCGATGAGCACCGGGATGCTCACGGGTGACGCGGCGTAGGCGGCGATCGGGTTGAGGGCGAGGACCACGATCAGGAACACGATGGACAGGCTCGCCAGCAGGATGTTGAGGGCGATCTCGTTCGGCGTGCGCTGGCGGCTCGCGCCCTCGACGAGGGCGATCATCCGGTCGACGAAGGTCTCGCCCGGTTTCGACGTGATGCGCATCACGATCCGGTCGGACAGCACGCGGGTGCCGCCGGTGACGGCGCTGCGGTCGCCGCCGGACTCGCGGATGACGGGGGCGCTCTCGCCCGTGATCGCCGATTCGTCGACGGTCGCGATACCGGAGACGATGTCGCCGTCACCGGGGATCAGTTCGCCGGCCTCCACGATCACGATGTCGTCGCGCTGCAGGTCGGCCGAGGAGACCTGCTCCGTCTCGGTGCGTACGGCGGCGGCGTCCTGCGCCGCGTCGTAGCCGGTGACCCGACGGGCGAGGGTGCTGGTGCGCGTCTCGCGCAGACTTGCCGCCTGCGCCTTGCCGCGGCCCTCGGCCACGGACTCGGCGACGTTCGCGAAGAGCACGGTCAACCACAGCCAGACCGCGATGCCCCAGGTGAACATCGGCGGCACGGCGGTGCCGCCGGATTCCCCGGGGCCGCCGAGGAAGGGTTCGGCGATCGCGAGAACGGTCGTGAACACGGCGCCGGCCCAGACGAGAAGCATGACGGGGTTGCGCACGAGGGCTCGGGGATCGAGCTTGCGCAGGGCGCCGGGCAGGGCCTGGACGAGTTGCGCCCAGCCGAACGCGCGAGGCTTCGCGGTCTCGGATGAAGCGGAGGCGGATGCCGCGGCATCCTGCATCTCGGGGGTGGAGGTGACGATGGTCATGTCAGACGAGTCCTTCAGCGAGCGGCCCCAGAGTGAGGACCGGGAAATAGGTGAGTGCGGTGACGATGACCGTCACGGCGAGGAGGAGGCCGACGAACTGCGGCCGATGGGTGGGGAGGGTGCCCGCGGTGGCCGGTACTCGCTCCTGCGCGGCGAACGAACCGGCCAGTGCGAGCACGAGCACGATCGGGAGGAATCGCCCGAGCAGCATCGCCACGCCCAGCGCCGTGTTGAACCACGGGGTGTTCGCCGTGAGTCCGGCGAAGGCCGAGCCGTTGTTGTTCGCCGCCGAGGTGAACGCATAGAGCACCTCGCTCATCCCATGGACGCCCGGGTTCAGGATGCTGGTCGACTCGACGTCTTCCCGGATCCCGGGAATCGCGAAGCTCAGGGCGGTACCGCCGAGCACGAGCGCGGGGACGACGAGGATGTAGAGGCTCGCGAGCTTGATCTCGCGCGGGCCGATCCGCTTGCCGAGGTATTCCGGGGAGCGTCCGACGAGCAGCCCGCCCACGAAGACGGCGATGATCGCGAGTACGAGCATCCCGTACAGGCCGGAGCCCACACCGCCGGGAGCGACCTCTCCGAGCATCATGTTCAGCATCGGCATCATGCCACCGAGAGCGGTGTACGAGTCGTGCATCGAGTTGACCGCTCCGGTCGAGGTGAGCGTGCTCGCGCTGCCGAAGAGGGTGGATCCCAGGATGCCGAAACGCTGTTCCTTGCCCTCCATCGCCGCTCCGGCGAGTTCCGGAGCCGAGCCGCGTCCTGCCAGTTCGAGTGCCGAGAGCGCGAAGGTCGAGACCAGGAAGATCGTGCCCATGACGGCGGCGATCGCGTATCCCTGGCGGTTGTCGCCGATCATGCGTCCGAAGGCGCGGGGGAGCGCGAACGGGATGGCGAGGATGAGCAGGATCTCCAGCAGGTTCGTCCACCCGGTCGGGTTCTCGAACGGGTGCGCCGAGTTGGCGTTGAAGAAGCCGCCGCCGTTCGTGCCGAGCAGCTTGATCGCCTCCTGCGACGCGACCGGTCCGCCCGGAATCGACTGCGCCGTGCCGCCGATGGCCTGCACCTCGGTGAAGCCGGCGAAGTTCTGCACGACGCCGCCGATGATGAGCGCGATCGCACCGATGAACGCGATCGGCAGCAGCAGCCGACCGAGCCCGCGGATCAGGTCGACCCAGAAGTTGCCGATCGTCGCCGAGCCCCGGCGGGCGAGCCCACGGGTCAGTGCGATGGCGACGGTGAGGCCGACGGCGGCGGAGGCGAAGTTCTGCACGGTGAGGCCGGCGAGCTGCACCGTGTAGCCCATCGTCTGCTCGGGGGAGTAGGACTGCCAGTTCGTGTTGGCGACGAAGGAAGCCGCGGTGTTGAATGCGAGGCCTTCGGGGACGGCCGGGAGGCCCAGGGATTCCGGAAGGAACGCCTGGAGCCGCTGCAGGCCGTAGACGAGGAGGAGCCCGGCCGCGGAGAACACGAGCACGCTGCGGGCGTACGCGCGCCAGGTCTGCTCGGACGAAGGGTCCACGCCGATGAGGCGGTAGAAGCCGCGTTCGACGCGCAGATCGCGTGCCGAGGTGTACACGTGGGCGATGTAGTCGCCGAGGGGCCGGTACAGGAGCACGAGCGCGATGATGAGCGTCGCCGCCTGCAGGATGCCGAACCAGATGCCCGCGCCCATCAGAACTTCTCCGGGGCGACGAGGGCGACCACGAGGTAGGCGATCGCTGCGAGTGCGAGAGCTGCAGCGATGATCTCGAAGACGATCACAGCCGCTCCACCCCCTTTGCGGTCAGCGAGACGAGGGCGAAGAGCGCGAGAGTCAGCGCGAGGTAGAGGATGTCGAGCACGGAGTCGATACAACTCCGGCTGACGCGTGTCGACGACGATCCTCACGGTTCCCCTACGCCCTTCGCCGTGACGCATGCGGCTTGCTCACGGCGGGTGTCCAAGGGGAAGCCGTCGTATGCTCTCGGAGTGACTGCGGCACGACGAACGCTCAGCAGGGGGTCGATCATCGTCCTCGTGCTGGCTGGCGTCGCCGCGGTCGTCGTCGTCACCGGCATCCTTCCTGCACCGGATGCCGGTGCGCTCGGGCTCCGCATCG
This sequence comes from Microbacterium sp. LTA6, assembly GCF_045690355.1. NCBI lineage: Bacteria > Bacillati > Actinomycetota > Actinomycetes > Micrococcales > Microbacteriaceae > Microbacterium > Microbacterium sp. LTA6. The sequence goes on along the minus strand of NZ_CP147855.1, from coordinate 874,399 downwards.
TGCCCGTGCTGGGATTCGTGGTCGCGATCACGATCGTCGCCGAACTCGCCCGCGACGCCGGTGTCTTCGATGTGCTCGCGCAGAGGCTCGCCCGCTGGGGGCGGGGGCAGGTTCTGGCGCTCTGGGCATCGGTCGTCGCGCTCGCGGTCGTCAGCACGGTCTTCCTGTCACTCGACACGACGGCCGTGATCGTGACCCCGGTCGTCGTGGTGCTGGCGCAGAGCATCGGCGTCTCACCGCTCCCGTTCACGCTCGCGACGGTGTGGCTGGCGAACACGGCATCCCTCGCGCTGCCGGTCTCGAACCTCACGAACCTGCTCGCCGCGCCAGCGGTCGGCAGTGACCCGGCGGCGTTCATCGCGCTCAGCTGGGCGCCGACGCTGATCGGCGTGCTCATCCCTGTCGCGATCCTCACCATCGTGCACCGGCGCACTCTGTTCGGCGGCTACCGCGTGCCGCCGCCGGGGACACCCTCTGACCGTGTGCTCTTCTGGGGCGCAGCCGCGGTGCTGATCGCGCTGCTTCCGTTGCTCACGGTGACGCACGACGTGTGGATCCCCGCCACGGCCGCCGCCCTGCTCCTGGTCGTGCTGTTCGCTGTGCGGCGTCGACATGTGCTGCGGCTCGGACTGGTTCCGTGGTCCGCGGTCGGACTCGCCACCGCTCTGTTCGTGCTGGTCGAGACGGCGCATGCCAATGGCTTCCTCGATTTCCTGACGACGCTGGCCCCCGACGATCACGGGCCGGCGGCGCTCCTGCAGCTCGCGGGAATCGGCGCCCTCGCCGCCAACGGTGTGAACAACCTCCCGGCATATCTGATCCTGGAGCCCGCCGCGGGAGACCCGGTGGCGCTGATGGCACTGCTGATCGGTGTGAACCTCGGCCCGCTCGTCACTCCGTGGGCATCACTCGCGACGCTGTTGTGGCATCACCGGATCGTCGCCCTCGGCGTGACGATCAGTTGGCCGCGCTTCATGCTGTGGGGGCTCGTCGTCGCGGTGCCGACGGTCGTCGCAGCCACTCTGGTGCTCGCCCTCGTCGCCGGGTGATGCTCGGCGTCAGCTCTGCGGCGGACCGGCAGGCCGGTGCGCACGCCGGCCGTTCACGACGACGGGGCGGCCGGCACGCTCCTGGCCCGGCAGCGGGCGGGAGCGACGTCCGTAGATGAGCTCGGAAGAATCCAGCAGCCACGGCACGAGCGTGATCGAGACGCCGTGCACGAGCATCAGCTGGTTCGCCAACCGGCGGGCGCGTCGGTTGTGCAGGAACGTCTCCCACCAGTGCCCGACGATGTACTGCGGAAGGTAGACCGTCACGACCGACGAGCCGTGCTTCTCGCGGTACTGGTTGATGAACTGCGCCACCGGCTGCGCGAACGACCGGTACGGCGATTCGATGATCACCAGGGGGACGGGCATCAGATGGTCCGCCCACTGCTGCTGCAGTTCGGTGGCGTCATCGGCGGCAACCCCCACGTGCACAGCGAGAGTCTTGCCGTGCTTCGCCGCGACGGCATACTCGACGGCCTTCACGACCGGCTTCTGCAGCCGATTGACCAGCACGAGGGCGAGGTCTCCGTTGGCGCCGAAATGCGTGACGTCATCGATCGCGATCTCGTGCTCGACATCGCGGTAGTACCGCTTCACGCCCATCATCAGGAACGCGAGCACCGGGATGGCGAAGAACACCAGATACGCGCCGTGGGTGAACTTCGTGATCGTGACGATGACGAGCACGAGGATCGTGAGGCTCGCACCGACGGAGTTGATGATCAGGCCGACGCGCGCAGAGCGGCGATCGGATGCTGTGGCCTGCACGCCGGTGCTTCCTTCGGCCGGCCGGCGCAGGATGCGTCGCCAGTGCCGCACCATGCCCAGCTGGCCGAGCGAGAACGACACGAAGACGCCGATGATGTACAGCTGGATGAGCGTGGTCAGCTTCGCCTGGAACACGATGAGCACGATCATCGCGACGATGCCCAGGGCGATCATGCCGTTCGAGAAGACGAGCCGGTCGCCGCGGGTGTTCAGGGCCTTCGGGGCATAGCCGTCGCGGGCGAGCACCGAGCCGAGCAGCGGGAAGCCGTTGAACGCGGTGTTCGCGGCGAGCAGCAGCACGCAGGCGGTCGCCGCCTGCACGATGAAGAAGAGGATGCTGCCGCCACCGAAGGTGGCGCTCGCCACCTGTGCCATCAGGCTCGGCTGCGGGTTCGTGCAGTCGAAGCCGATCAGGTCGCAGGGATTCTCGGCGTAGTGGACGCCGGTGATCAGGGCGAGCGCGGTCAGACCCGCGAACAGGCCGATCGCGATCGTGCCCATCAGCACGAGGGTGGACTGCGCGTTTCGCACCTTGGGCGCGCGGAAGGCGGGAACGCCGTTGGAGACGGCTTCGACGCCGGTGAGGGCGGAGCATCCGCTCGAGAAGGCCCGCAGAACGAGCAGGATCACTGCCGCCTGGCTGAGGTCTTCGGCGTGCACGGCGAACTCGGCGCTGGAAGCGACCGGCGCATCGCCGAGGAACGTGCGGACCAGACCGGTGACGATCATGAAGCCGACCGAGGCGATGAAGACGTAGGTCGGGATCGCGAACACGAGGGACGCCTCACGCACACCGCGCAGATTCACGACGATGATCAGGATGACGAAGCCGACGGCGAGCCATACCCGGAACGGGTCGAGCGCAGGAACGGCCGAGATGATGTTGTCGACGCCGGATGCCACCGACACGGCGACCGTCAGTACGTAATCCACGAGGAGGGCCGCCGCCACGACGACGCCGGGGATCTCGCCGAGATTCTTCGACGCCACCTCGTAGTCGCCGCCGCCGGATGGGTACGCCTTGATGAGCTGGCGATAGCTGAGCACGACCACGAGCAGCAGCACGATGACGCATACGGCCACGATCGGCGTGAAGGACAGAAAGGTGAGTCCGCCGATCAGCAGGATCATCACCAGTTCCTGCGGGGCGTAGGCCACGGAGCTCAGCGCGTCGGAGGCGAAGATCGGCAGCGCCATGCGCTTCGGCAGCAGCTGACCCTCGAGGTGCTCGTTGGTCAGCGGATCCCCGATGAGGATGCGCTTCGCGAGCTGCGGGGTGTCCGGCAGGCTCCGGGATTCATTTGCCACGAGCGGCGACGATACGCCTGCGGGGGCGATCCTCACGACATCCTTACGGAATCCCTACGGGGTGTGCGGACGCCCTTACGGAATTCTTACGCTTCGGCGACGCCGGTCCTCGGGACGGGTTCTCTGGATCTGCGCTCATAGGATTCGCATCGTTGCGACATAGCATCCGCTCCGCCCCGACCTATCGTTCGCATAGCGTGCCTTGATTCTCTGGATCCAGACGACGGGAGAGATCATGAGCGAGACGACGACCGATCCGCGATGGATCGATAAGGATGGCAACGAGATCGACGAGGACCACCGCGGGCTGGTCTACGACATCCGCACGCTGGTGAACCGGCGGCGGGCTCTGGGCATCTTCGGTGGAGTGGCCGCGACGGCGCTGCTCGCCGCGTGCGCGCCGGTGGCGTCCTCGGCAGGGAACTCGTCCGGAGAGCCCAGCGGTTCCGCGGCGCCGAGCGGATCCGGCGGACCCGGCGGAGCGCCCGAGGCGGAGGGCGACGGTGTGACGGTGGAAGGCGAAGTGCCGGACGAGACGGCCGGGCCTTACCCCGCCGACGGATCGAACGGCGTGAACGTCCTCGATGATTCCGGGATCGTGCGCCGGGACATCCGCTCCAGCTTCGGATCCTCGACGACGACCGCCGAGGGCGTCCCGCTGGAGATCGTGCTCACGGTGCGCGACGCCGCGACTGGCAGCGCCCTGGTCGGGGCCGGCGTCTACCTCTGGCACTGCGACCGGGACGGGAACTACTCGCTGTACTCGGATGCTGCGAAAGACGAGAACTATCTCCGCGGAGTCCAGGAGGCCGACGACACCGGCACTGTGCGATTCACCTCGATCTACCCGGCCTGCTACGACGGCCGCTGGCCGCATATCCACTTCGAGGTCTACGGGGATGTCGCATCGGCAGTCGCGACCGGCCCGATCGTGAAGACATCGCAGATCGCCCTCCCCGAGGAGAGCAACGCGGCGGTGTACGCGACCGGTGGCTACGAGAAGAGCGTGACCAACGCATCCAGGGTGACGCTGGCCGGTGACAACGTCTTCGGCGACGACGACGGCATCCACCAGATCGCGACCATGACCGGCGGCGTCTCTCAGGGATACATGGCCGCACTGACGATCGGCGTGTGAGGGCATCCGCTGCGGGCGAACACCCAGGCGATTCCGATCACGGATGCGTAACGTCAGGATCATGAGCACGGTTTCCGTCGACGAGCAGGCCATCGCCGAGGCGAAGGATCTCCGCGATCAGTTCCAGCGGTTCCTCCGGGAGTACGAGTTCGGGATGCGGGAGGTCGAGACCAAGATCTCGATCCTCCGCGACGAATTCACGCACAACCACGCGTACAACCCGATCGAGCACGTCAAGAGCCGGATCAAGACGCCGGACAGCATCGTCGAGAAGGTTGCCCGCAAGGGGATCGAGCCCGACTTCGACACCATCCGTGCGGAGATCACCGACATCGCGGGCATCCGGGTGACCTGCAGTTTCGTCGCCGACGTGTACCGCCTCTTCGATCTGCTCACCCAGCAGGACGACGTCAGCATCCGTCTGGTCAAGGACTACATCGCCGACCCGAAGCCGAACGGCTACAAGAGCCTGCACACGATCATCGAGGTTCCCGTGTTCCTCTCGACCGGCCCGATCGCGGTGCCGGTCGAGGTGCAGTTCCGCACCATCGCGATGGACTTCTGGGCCAGCCTCGAGCACAAGATCCACTACAAGTTCCAGGGCCAGGTTCCCGGCCACCTCGTCGACAGCCTCACCGATGCGGCCGATGCAGCGAGCGAGCTCGACGTGCGCATGGAGCGGCTGCACCGCGAGGCGCACGGCGTGCGGCCGCGCGAGCTCGCTCCGCCACGTGTGATCGCGGTGTAATCGGCCGTTCAGGCTGGTGCTTCGCGGTTCACAACTCAGGAAGAATTCCAGCGACCGGGCCTATTCGGGCGCGGACGGTGAGTACCGGAGCGGATCTTCCTGAGTTGTGAACGGAGCTCGGCAGCCGCGACTCAGTCGAGGAACTCCCGCGCCGCCGCAGACAGCGCCGTGACGCCGACCTCGATGGTGGGGTGGATCTCCGGCGCGTAGTACGGCGAGTGGTTGGTCGGGATGTCCTCGGCCTGCCGGCCCGCTGCCGTCGCCTCGGCGAACTTCACCGGATCCGCTCCGCCCCAGAACCAGAACACCAGGGGAGCACCGGCATCGCGGGCGAACCAGGACACGTCCTCGCTGCCGGTGAACATGCCGGGGTCCATGACGGATGCTTCACCGAGGGCGCGCTGCAGCGCACCGGTGACCCGTGCCGTGGCGTCTTCGTCGTTGATGGTGGCCGGCAGAGTGTGGTCGGTGCGGATCTCGGGTTCGCGCTCTGCGCCGGATGCCGCGGCCTCGGCCCGCACGATGCGCTCGACGCTCGCGAGCACCTTGTCGCGCATCTCGTCGTTCGGGTACCGGAGGCTGAGCTCGAGCTTGGCCTCGGCGGGGATGATGTTGTTCTTCAGCCCGGCGTGGATCGAACCGACCGTCACGACGGCGACGCCCTGCGGATCGATCTCCCGAGAGGTGATGGTCTGCAGGCGCATTACGGTCGCCGCCGCCATCACGACGGGGTCGATCGTGGCGTGCGGGCGCGAACCGTGTCCGCCGCGACCGTGCAGGGTCACGGTGAGGCCGTCGGATGCGGCCATCTGGGTGCCGCTGCGCACTCCGATGATGCCGGCAGGCAGCGGGGTGACATGCTGACCGAGCACGATGTCCGGCTTCGGGTAGCGGGCCAGGATGCCGTCGTCGAGCATCGCTCGTGCGCCTGCTCCGTATTCCTCAGCGGGCTGGATGATGACGACCAGCGTTCCCGACCAGTCGTCGCGTTCGGCGACGAGCTTCTCGACGGCGCCGATCATGGCGGTGACATGCATGTCGTGGCCGCAGGCGTGCATGACGGGGACGGCGGTTCCCGTCGGGTCGATGCCCTTCGCCGTGCTCGCATACGCGAGCCCGGTCTGCTCCTCGACGGGGAGACCATCCATGTCGGCACGGAGCCAGACGACAGGCCCGCCGCCGTTGCGCAGCAACCCGATGACGCCGGTGATCCCGACGCCCTCCTCCACCTCGAGCCCCAGGTCGCGCAGGTGCCCGGCGGCGACGCCGGCCGTGCGCGTCTCCTGGAAGGACAGCTCCGGATGCTGGTGCAGGTCGATGTACAGGGCCTCGAGGTCGATCGTCATGCCATCACCCTAGTGCGCCGCCATATCGCATCAGTGGCCAGGCGACGTCCGGGGTCAGTGGCGGGGTGCGGGGTCATCCGAACCTTGCAATCGCTGTGGCCCCGCACCTCGGCTGGCGAGTGCGTCGTCAGGGTTGAGCAGGCCGCACGCCTTCATGGACAGACAGCCGCAGCCGATGCATCCGGTCAGCTCCTTCTCCAGGCGTTCGATGCCTTCTCGGCGTCGTTCCAGCGCGCGCTTCCAGCGACGCGACGCGCGCTGCCAGTCCTCATGGCTGGGGGTGACGGCGAGCGGGACGTCGGCGAAGGCATCCTGCACGTCCGCGAGCGGAATGCCGAGCCGCTTGGCCACGGTGATGAGGGAGACCCGGCGCAGCATGTGGCGCGCGTATCGGCGCTGATTGCCCGGAGTGCGCGTCGATGCGATCAAGCCGAGCTTCTCGTAGAAGTGCAGTGCCGACACGGCCACGCCTGTCCGTCGGCTCATCTCACCGATGCTGAGCAATTCGTCCGGCGCGTGCGGCGGTGCGTCCGTGATGTCTTCAGGCGTCAATCCGGGCCCTCCCGCTGCTCGATTTGACCTCAAGCCTACTTGAGGTTTTACCGTGGAGAACGTGACAAGAACCCGAATGAACGTCGCTGAACCGCGAGTCGCCATCGTCGGAGCCGGCCCCGCCGGCATCTACGCCGCCGACATCCTGCTCGGGCTCTCGCCCACCGCAACCGTCGACCTGTTCGAGAAGCTCCCCGCCCCTTACGGTCTGGTGCGATACGGGGTCGCCCCTGATCACCCGCGGATCCGGAAGATCACCGACGCCCTGCACGAGGTGCTCACGAACCCGCGGATCCGGCTGCGCTGCAATGTCGAAGTCGGTGCCGACATCGGCATCGCCGAGCTCCGAGCCGCCTACGACGGCGTGATCGTCGCGACCGGCGCCGACCTCGACGTGCCGCTCGACATCCCCGGCATCGATCTGCCCGGTTCCTTCGGAGCCGCCGACTTCGTCGCCTGGTACGACGGGCATCCCGATGCGCCGCGCAGCTGGCCGCTCACCGCCGAGTCCGTCGCCGTGCTCGGAGCGGGCAACGTCGCGCTCGACGTCACCCGGATCCTCGCCAAGCACGCCGCAGCGCTCGCGCACACCGATACTCCCGACATCGTCCTCGAGCAGCTCGCGGCCAGCCCCGTGCGCGATGTGCATCTGTTCGCGCGGCGTGGCCCCGCCGACGTGCGCTTCTCGGCGCTCGAGCTGCGCGAGCTCGCCGATCAGCACGATGTCGACGTCATCGTGGACCCGGATGAGCTGGTGCTCGACGCGCATGCCGAGCGGATGATCGAACAGTTCTCGCAGCGCAGGATCATCGTTCGCACACTCACCGAGTGGGCGAGTCGCACTCCGTCGACGAAGACCGCGTCGCGTCGTATCCACCTGCACCTGCGGCAGCGACCGGTGCGGTTGCTCGGCACAGCGGCCGTGACCGCGATCGAGATGGAGCGGACCGCCTCCGACGAACTCGGGCGGATGGTCGGCACCGGCGAGATGCTCCGCTACGACGTCGCGGCCGTCTACCGCGCGATCGGATACCGATCCACTCCGGTTCCCGGCATGCCGTTCGATGCCGAGCGCGGTGTGGTGCCGCACGTCGAGGGACGTGTCACCGACGCCGACGGCGCCCGCATCCCCCGCCTGTACGCCACCGGCTGGATCAAGAGAGGACCGGTCGGGCTCATCGGTTCGACCAAGTCGGACGCCGCCCAGACCGTGCGGCACGTGCTCGATGACCTCGGTGATCTGGCCGAGGGGCCCGCTCAGCGTGCGGCCGATCCGCTCGACGCGCTCGCCGGTGCCGTCGACTTCGCCGGCTGGCTGCGCATCGACGACGCAGAACGCCGCGCAGGCGCCGAGCGCGGTCGCGAGCGGACCAAGCTCGTGGCCAGAGACGAGATGCTCGGCCATGCGCTCCCGATCGGTGAGGTTGTCCGATGACGGCGAATCCCGTTCCGACGCCCGTCGGCGAAGGACTCAAGGCGGCCTTCCGCACCCATCCGGCCGGCGTCGCCATCATCACCGCGATGACCGACGACGGCCCGGTCGGCCTCACAGCATCGAGCGTCGCCTCCGTCGCCGTCGACCCGGCCGCGATCGTCTTCTCGGTGACGCGGGCGACGGGCTCCGCCGGCGCGATCCTCGGTGCCGACACCTTCGTCGTGCATCTCATCGACGATGAGCACGCCGCCCTCGCTCAGAGCTTCGCGACGAGCGGCGCCGATCGCTTCACCCCGGAACAGGGCTGGACGGCACTCGAGACCGGCGAACCGTTTCTCGCTTCCGCGCGGGCCGCACTGCGCTGCCGGTCGCTGCACACGGTGGCCGTCGGCTCGTCGACGGTCGTCATCGCCGAAGTGCTCGACGTGCTCCACGGCCCGCAGGGTCGCCCGGTCGTGTACCTGGACCGGGGGTTCCACTCGCTCGCGCACCCTGCGCCACTCGTCGCACTCTGACCTGAACCACCCTGAACCACGCTCGAAAGGAACTCCCATGTCTGCCCTGTACACGCTTCCCGAACTGCCGTACGACTTCTCCGCCCTCGAACCGCACATCTCCGGCACGATCATGGAGCTGCACCACACCAAGCACCACCAGGCCTACGTCACCGGTGCCAACACGGCTCTGGAGCAGCTCGCGGCCGCGCGAGATGCGGGGGATCTCTCGAACGTGAACAAGCTCGAGAAGGATCTCGCCTTCAATCTGGGGGGTCACATCAACCACTCGGTGTTCTGGCAGAACCTCTCGCCGAACGGCGATGGGGTGCCCGAGGGCGAGCTCGCCGCTGCGCTCGCCGACTCGTTCGGATCGATCGACGCGTTCCGTGCGCACTTCACCGCCACTGCGCTCGGTGTGCAGGGCTCCGGGTGGGCTGTGCTCGCCTGGGACAGCATCGGGGCCAGGCCCGTGATCTTCCAGCTGTTCGATCAGCAGGGGAACGCGCCGCTCGGCGTGATCCCGCTGCTGCAGCTCGACGTCTGGGAGCACGCGTACTACCTGGACTACCGCAACGTGCGCGTCGATTACGTCAAGGCGTTCTGGGAGATCGTGAACTGGGCCGACGTGCAGGAGCGGTTCACCAAGGCGCAGGCGGCGACGCGCGGACTCATCGCCGCGCGCTGATTCGGCGCGGGATCGGCACAAACAGACGCTTGTACAAGTGTATGTTTGTGGAGCATAATGAGCGCGGAGGTGCTCATGGAAGCTCTGAGTCTTGACCACGCGTTTCATGCCCTGTCGGACGGCAACCGTCGGGCCATCCTCGCGCTGGTGCGCACCGGTCATCGACCGGTCGGCGAGATCGCGAGCGAGCTCGGCCTGTCGCAGCAGATCGTGTCGCATCACCTGAAGGTGCTTCGCGAAGCGGGCCTGGTGTCGGGCACACGATCGGGCACCCGGCACCTGTACGCAGTCCGGGTGGAGGGTCTTGCGGTGGGCAAGGCGTTCTTCGATGACTTCTGGCCGGAGCGGCTGACGCGACTCAAGAATGCGATCGAGGGAGCCGGGGTGGGTGAGGACGATGGCTGAGCACCGCTCGAGCGTCGACATCGCCGCGCCCCCGGAGCGGGTCTTCGAGTACCTGGTGACCGCGGAGGGGATCACGGCATGGATGGGCGACTGGGCTCAGGTCGAGCCGACTCCGGGCGGAGAGTTCTCCGTGAACATCGCCGGGTACGGCGCCCGGGGGATCTTCCTCGAAGTCGACCGGCCGCGTCGGGTGACGGTGTCCTGGGGTTTCGAGGGGAGCGAGGAGCTGCCACCCGGATCGTCGACGGTGTCGTTCGAGCTGAGTGCGACCGACGGCGGCACGCGAGTCGAGGTCGTGCACACAGACCTGCCGGAGAGCGCGGTGCCAGGACACGTCGACGGATGGGACCACTTCGTTGCCCGGCTCGCCCTCGCCGCCACCGGGCAGCGGCTTCCGCCTGACACCTGGACGCCGTCGCAATGACCGATACCGAAGGAGTGCACGAGATGACGAACGTACCGACGCCTGTTGCCACCGTGGAGGCGTATCACCGAGCCTGGACCGGAGGAGACGTCGAGCTCGCGCTGACGTACCTGTCGGACTCCGTCGTATGTGCAGCGCCGGATCCCGCGATCACGACGAAGGCCCACTGGCGGGAGTACCTCTCCAGATTCGTCCCCATGCTCACCGGGGCTCCCGAACTCACTCGGATGACAGACGGCGACCGGGTGGCGCTCTGGTACTTCCCGCAAACCGCCGTCACCGACACCACGCTGGCCAGTGAACTCTTCCGTGTGGAGGATGGGCGAATCACCGATATCCGGCTGTGCTTCGACAGGCTCAGCTACATGCCGCCGCCATCGGCGTGACGCTCTCCTGATCAGCCCAGCAGTTCGCCCACGAGCGTCTCGATGCGGCTGCGGATCTCGTCGCGGATCGGACGCACGGAGTCGATGCCCTGGCCTGCCGGGTCATCGAGCTTCCAGTCTTCGTAGCGCTTCCCGGGGAAGAACGGGCAGGCGTCGCCGCAGCCCATCGTGATGACGACGTCGGATGCCTGCACGGCCTCGGTCGTCAGCACCTTCGGAGCCTCGGCGGTGATGTCGATTCCGAGCTCGGCCATCGCCTCGACGGCGATCGGGTTGATCTGGTCGGCTGGCATGGAACCGGCAGAGCGCACCTTGACGCGGTCGCCGGCGATGTCGCGGAGGAATCCTGCGGCCATCTGCGAGCGGCCGGCGTTGTGCACGCAGACGAAGAGAACAGAGGGCTTGGTGGTGGTGTCAGTCATGGTGTCTCCAGAGTGAGTGGTCAGTTGAGAACGTCGTCGACGAGGATGCGGACGCGGGCGGCGATGTCGTCACGGATGGCTTCGACGCCCTCTGCAGAGGCGAGGGCCGGGTCACCCACGGCCCAGTCCTCGTAGCGGACGCCGGGGATGATGGGGCAGACGTCGCCGCATCCCATCGTGACGACGACGTCGGCGGCGCGGACGGCGTCGTCGGTGAGCGGCTTCGGGAAGCGTTCGGATGCCGCGTCCCCCTCGATCTCCGCAAGGAGCGACCGCACGTGCGGGTGGATGACGTCGGCCGGGCTGGAGCCGGCCGAGCGGGCGACGACCTTGCCGCCGGCCATCTGGTTCACGAGGGCCGCGGCGAGCTGCGACCGGCCGGCGTTGGCGACGCAGACGAACAGCACCTGAGGCACGCCCGTATCGCGGTCGCGGGTGAGGTCGCTCAGGCGCTGACGGGCGAAGCGCTCAGTGAGGGGGATCAGCGCCGAGCTGACCCGTGCCGTGCGGGCGAGGCCGGTGTACGACTCGCGCACGATCGCGAACACGACGCCCGCGTCGAGTTGCGGCACCTCAGCGGCGAGTTCACCGGCGAGGCGCGTGACGCGCGCGTCGAAGTCCGGCCGCAGCCCATCGTCTACTGAGTCGTTGCGCCATGGAGCGGCGACCGTGGCGGGCGCGAACGAATCCAGGAGCGCGGTGACGGCACGGCGGCGGTCCGGATTGATGCGGTACCAGACCCAGGTGCCGCGCCGCTCGGATGTCAGGACGCCGACATCCTTGAGGACCTTGAGGTGGTGCGAGACGGTGGGCTGAGCGACCTCTGCGAGCTCCGCCAGGTCGCAGACGCAGGACTCGCCGCGAGGGTCGGAGGCGATGGCCGACAGCATCCGCAGTCGCAACGGATCGGCGAGCGCCTTGAGCGTCGTGGCGACGGATGCGGCGGCATCCTGCCCGATCGCATGGGTGGCGACGGGACTGCAGATGTCTGCAGCCATGGATGTCGCGTTCATGACGTGATCCTTTCACCAGTGAACGGGGCGGTGGTGAGCGCCAGAAGGCGAGCAGCGTGAATCGATATGTATCTATATTGACGGATATCAATTCAAGCCGCAAGCTGCCCTGGAAGAGTTCACTTGCTGGTCATCTGGCGGCTCGAAGCCGGGGTTCTTCCTGCTCCCGCGCTCGCCTCGCACGGGAGGCCGATACTCTCCTCTGTATATGAGCGACAGCCGCGGTGGTTGGAATGCTCTCATCAGACAGGAAGACCATGGACGCGCTGGACGTTCTCGGCAGTATCGCCGACATCATCGCGTGGATCGGGCTCGGCATCGGGATCCCGCTGCTCCTGGTCGTCGCCATCGGCAGGGCTCACGACGGCCGGTGGCATCCCATCGAGGTCGTCATCCTGGAGGAAGCTGAGCGGGCGCGCGCCCGCTGGTACACCGCCGGTGACTTCTGGGAACGCCCCCTCCGCGCATCCGAAGCAGAGCACTGGCGGGGGCGCGAAGAAGCCCCGGCCTTCATCAGCGAGAAGCACCCGCGCGTGATGAGTTTCGAACCCCGGCGACCTGCCCTCCACGCGATCCAGGTCGTTGCGATCGCCCTTGCCAGCGCCGGGGGAGCGGGACTGGTGCTGTCGTTCGTCCTGCTCTTCGTGGCGTAGAGACGGCTCCTGGCAGCAGAGACGCACTTGACCTAAGAGGATTCCGACACCATTCGATTAGTCAGTGGGAACTGTATAGTCATTGCATGCTGACTATTGCCTCACGGCTCGACGTGATGAACCGGCTCGGCCGTGCGATGGCTGATCCGACGAGATCTCGCATCCTGATGACGCTCATCGGGGGGCCCAGCTACCCTGCGGTGCTGTCGCGCACTCTCGATCTCTCCCGCTCGAACGTCTCGAACCACCTGACGTGCCTCCGGGACTGCGGCATCGTGATCGCGGAGCCGGAGGGCCGTCAGACTCGGTATGAGATCGCCGACCCGCACCTCGCCGCGGCGCTGACGGCGCTCGTGGACGTGACCCTCGCGGTCGATGAGAACGCCCCCTGCATGGATGCCGCCTGCGCGGTGCCCGGATGCTGCGGAACGGATGCCGGCGCGTGACCGAGCCCACCGTGGAAAGGCGCGCCCGGCTGCACCGACGGGTCCGGTTCATCGTCGCCTTCACGATCACCTACAACGTGTTCGAGGGCATCATCGCGGTGTGGGCCGGAGTCCTCGCCTCGTCGGCGGCACTGATCGGGTTCGGCCTTGATTCGGCAGTAGAGGTGCTCTCGGCTGCCGCGATCGCGTGGCAGTTCACCCGGAAGAACCCCGAGCGCTGGGAGAAGGGCACCGTCCGCGTCATCGGCCTCGCCTTCTTCCTCCTCGCCGCCTACGTCACGATCGACGCGGTACTGGCCCTGATCGAACAAGAAGGTCCAACGCATACTCCGCTCGGATTGGGGATCACGGCGCTCAGCCTCATCGTCATGCCGCTGCTGGCATGGCTCGAGGTGCGTACCGGTCGCGAGCTGGACTCGAAGAGCGTTGTCGCAGATGCGAAGCAACTCATCCTGTGCGTCTATCTCTCCGGCGCCGTTTTCGTCGGTCTCCTCCTGAACAGCCTGCTCGGCTGGTGGTGGGCGGATTCGGCCGCCGCGCTGGTCGTGGCTGTCCTCGCGATCCGTGAGGGCATCGAGGCGTGGCGCGGCGACGTCGAATCACCGTTCGAGGTGCTCGAAGAGCTCGAGGACGCCCACACCTGAGTACCGGAGCCGGGACCGCCGACACGCGCCGCCCCGGCTCCGCGAATCACGTCAGACGGATGCTCCCACCGGCCGGCCGATCTGCAGCACAGCCGGAGCGGCGCAGCATCCGCCCGCCGCCGCCTCATCGAAGTCGCCGGAGCCGCCGCAGACCCCGGTCTCCGGAAGGGCGAGCTCGTTGCGCGCCGCCGCCTCATGATCGCCGGCGAGATGGGCGACCACACTGCGCACCTGCTCGTACCCGGTCAGGGCGAGGAAGGTCGGCGCGCGCCCGTAGGACTTCACGCCGACGATGAAGAGGCCGGGTTCGGGTTGAGCGAGCTGGCGTGCGCCCGTCGCCGACACCGAGCCGCAGGAGTGGATGTTGGGGTCGATGTCGGCTGCGATTCCGGCGACGGCGTCGAGCACCGGATCCAGATCGATGCGCAGTTCGCGCAGGATGCCGGTGTCCGGCCGGAATCCGGTGAGGGCGTAGACATGCGCGACGTCGGTGATCTCCCTGCCGTCCTCGGCGATGACTGTGAGGGCATCGGCATCCGTCTGGAGCTCGGCGACGCGGAATCCGGTCACCAGGTCGACGACACCGGATTCGATCACCTTGCGCGCGCGCGACCCCAGTGCTGCGCGTTCCGGAAGATCGTCTCCCGCACCTCCGCCGAAGACATTCGCCGCGCTGCCTCGGCGCAGCAGCCAGGTCACACGCGTTCCCGGCGAGCGGCGTGCGAGCTCGCTCAGCCGCAGGACGGCGTGCGTGGCGGAGTGCCCGGCGCCCACGACGACGACGTGCTGGCCAGCGAGAGCGGCGACATCATTCGGGATGCGATAGGAGATCCGTTCAGCGGCGCTGGCCTCGCCGAGTGCCGGGAAGCCGTCGGCGCCGGCGGGATTGGGGAGTGACCAGGTGCCGCTCGCGTCGATGACCGCTCGGGCGAGGAGCCGGGCATCGTTGCCGTTCGCATCGACGGTGTGCACCACGAAGGGCTGGCTCTTGCGACCGGCTTCGACGACCTTGTCTCGGCCCTGGCGGGATACGCCGGTCACCGTGGTCGCATACCGGATGCGCTCACCGAGGGCATCCGCGAGGGGAGCGAGGTATTCGCTCACCCACTCAGCGCCGGTCGGGAAGCCTGATGCGGGCGCGCTCCATCCGGTCGGTTCGAGTAGCCGCCTTCCCGCCGTGTCGGTGAGTTCGGCCCACGCGGAGAAGAGGCGCACATGTCCCCAGTCCGAAACCGCGGCCGCAGGCCCATCCCCGCGTTCGACGACGACGACGTCGAGGCCGCGTTCGACGAGGTGCGCTGCGGCGGCGAGGCCCTGCGGGCCTGCTCCGATGACGACGACAGGAAGCTCAGACATCACATCTCCTCAAATCGAGATTCTTCAATATGATGACTGTTACGCATCTATCGAAGAATGTCAATACGTGGCAGACTGGAGGGGTGAGCCTGCCAATGACCATCGAAGCGCCGTCGTGCTGCGTGCCGCCGATCACGTCTTCGCTCACTGCGGAAGACGCCGAGCGCATCGCGCACGTCTTCAAGGCGCTGGGCGATCCGACGCGCATCCGGTTGCTCTCGCTCATCGCCGCGGCCGATGGCGGCGAGGCCTGCATCTGCGACCTCATCGATCCGGTCGGCCTGTCGCAGGGCACCGTCTCCCATCACATGAAACTGCTCGCCGACGCCGGCTTCGTCACGCGCGAGCAGCGCGGCAAGTGGGCCTATTTCGCGCTCACCGAGGGCGCGCTGGATGCCGCCGCCGACGCGCTCCGCTCCGTCTGACCTCAGCGCAGCTGCGCGAACTTCTCGACGTCGATCGTCGGTCCCACCACGAGCACCGTGTCGCCGTCGCGGAGGATGGTGTCGGCCTGAGCGTTTCGCCACTCTCCGTGGGTCGATGAACGGTACGCGGCGATCGTGACGCCATGGGTGCCGCGCACCTGTCCCTCGGTGAGGGTGATGCCGTGCAGATGCTGGGGTGCGACGGTCTTCACGATCGCGTAGCCCTTGTCGATCTCGAGGTAGTCGGCCGCTGCGCCGCGCACGAGGTGCGCCACCCGGCGGCCCATGTCCTTTTCCGGATACACGACCTTGTGCACGCCGAGCTGCTCGAGCACCGCGCCGTGGCGTTCGTCAACGGCCTTCGCCCAGATCACGGGCACCTTGAGCTGCAGAAGGAGTGAGGCCGTGAGGATCGATGCGGTGATGTCGGAGCCGATGGACACCACGACCCGGTCGAACTCACCGATCGCGAGCTGTTCCAGAACGTCGAGACGCGTCGTATCGGCGCGGACGACCTGGGTGAGTTCGCCATTCAACGCCTGGACGATGTCTTCGTCGGCGTCGATTCCGAGCACCTCGGTGCCGGATGCCATCAGCTCGAGCGCGAGCGAGGTGCCGAACCGGCCGAGGCCGATGACGGCGACCGAGTCGGCTTCGGCGATCCGCCGGGCGTCCTGGCCGAACGAGAGAAACTTGGGCACGTGAGTCCTTTCGAGGGGTGAGAGATGCTCGGCGTCGGGGCCTTCAGCCGATCGCGGGCCGCTCCTTGGGGAGTTCGTAGGCAGTCCTGCGCTCCCGGAGAGCGAGCGCCGACCCGAGGGTGAGCGGGCCGAGTCGGCCGAGGAACATGAGCAGGATGAGGATGATCTGCGCGGCCTGCGGCAGCTGTGCGGTGATTCCGGTGGACATGCCGACCGTGCCGAAGGCAGAGACGACTTCGAACAGCACCTGATCGAGGTCGAGGTCGGTCATCGCGAGGATGGCGATCACCGCTGCCATGATCGCTCCCAGTGCGACGATGACGACGGTGATGGCCTCTCGGTGCACGGCGCGAGAGAGCCGCTTGCCGAAGATGTTCACGGCGGTGCCTCCGCGCAACTCTGTCCACATGATGAAGAACAGCACCGCGAATGTCGTCACCTTGATGCCGCCGGCGGTACCGGCGGGACCGC
Organism: Microbacterium sp. LTA6; assembly: GCF_045690355.1. Lineage (NCBI taxonomy): Bacteria > Bacillati > Actinomycetota > Actinomycetes > Micrococcales > Microbacteriaceae > Microbacterium > Microbacterium sp. LTA6. Next base: position 857,527 of record NZ_CP147855.1, on the reverse strand, counting down.
CGCCGATGAACATCAAGACGTCCGTGCCCAGCCATGTCTCGTCGTGCATCTGCGCGACGTCGACCGAGTTGAAGCCGGCCGTCCGCGCCTGCACGGCGTGGAAGAAGCCGGCGAGCACTCGAGAACCCGGTGTGAGCGTGCCCAGCGTGCCCGGGTTGTTCCACTCCATGAGCAGCACATAGGCGGTGCTGAGTGCGAGGAGGGCACCCGTCGTGGCGAGAACGATCCGCGTGTTCATCGTCCAGTGCAGCGGGCGTCGGAACTCTCGGCGCAGCTGGCGAAGCACGGGGAAACCGAGACCTCCCAGGATGATCGCGATGCAGATCGGCAGGCAGATCCAGGGGTCCGAGACGAATCCCATCAGGCTGTCGGTGTAGAGCGCGAAGCCGGCGTTGTTGAACGAGGACACGGAGTGGAAGACAGCATGCCAGGTTGCACGGCCGACGTCGTATCCGTATCCCGTGGTGAATCTGACGAAGAGCACCAGAGCCACCATCACCTCGATCGCAACAGTCGTGACGAGGATGCCGGTGGCGATCCTCTTCAGGTCTCCGGCGCCGGCAGTCTTGGTCTCGGTACTGGTGATCAAGCGCGAGCGCACCGTGAACCGGCGGGCCAACGCCAGGCCCACCAATGCGGCGAAGAGCATGATGCCGAGACCGCCGAGTTGGATCAGCGCCAGGATCACGATCTTCCCGAACGGGCTCCAGTGCACAGCTGTGTCGACCACGATCAGTCCGGTGACGCACACCGCCGATGTCGACGTGAACAGGGCTTCGATCGGTCCCGTCCAGGTGCCCGCGGCCGAGGAGGCAGGCAGCATCAGGATGACCGCCCCCACGAGGATCGCCACCCCGAACCCGACGGCGATCGTCTGAGCGGGCGCCAGAGGGCGGCTCTTCGCGAGCCGACCGCGGACGGAAGTGTGTGAAGCCACGAGCAAGCACACTACTCCACGAAAACTCGCTGCGTGCTCAGTGGCCTCCGCCGAGGTTGCCGGTCAGCCGCTGGTGGAGAGCCGCCGCGGTGTCGTTGAGATCGCGGATCTCCACCGCCTTGCCGCACTGCTCGTACAAGCGGTCAACCGACGATGTCGCGCCGCCGCAAGGCCCACACGCTGCCCGCGATCAGTATCGCGGTCGCGCCCCACAACGCGATGCATCCGGCTGGAGCCAGACCCTCCACGAGCGGTGGCTGGTGGAATGCCCAGGAGTACGGGGAGAGGATGCGCAGCCATTCGGCATCCGGAGCCTGATTCGAGATCGCGTTGAACGCGTATCCGACCACGGCGATCCCCGCGCCCGCCGCGACGCCTCGACTGCGACGGCCGGTCAGCGCGCCGACGAAGAGGGAGACGGTGCCGGACAGCATCGTGACCCCGACGAACACGACTGTCGCGTCGACGATGCGCCACGGCTCGATGTCGAGCGAAGCGGAACCGTTCAGGGCGAAGATGATGATCGCGGCGAAGACGCCGAGCCAGACCACCCTGATCAGCATCGCCGAGGCTGCCTGCATCGCGTAGGCCGCCCTGCCGACGCCGTGAGAGAGATCCAGCTCCAGGCGCCCGGACTCCTCCGCGCCGCCGATGGCGTCGGCGCCCCAGCTGACTGCGGCGATCGTGACCAGAAGGAATCCGATGAGTCCGTAGAAGGTGGCCTGCGTGTATCCGGCGCCCGTTCCGATCTGGTTGTAGCCGAGAGCGTTCACCAACTCGGGCGGCAGGCTCTCGATGATCTGCGTCATCTCGCCGTTGCCGCCGATGCTCGGGAACAGGGGCAGATAAAGGAACAGGATGGCGGCGATGCCGACGGTCCATCCCAGCAGGCCGCGCCAGGATTCGCGCAGCGCGCGACGGAAGACGGGAAGCGGCTTAGACATCGTCGGCCTCCGTCGTCGCGGCCGGGCTTCCGTAGAGCCGCAGGACGGACTCCTCGAGATCCGGCTCCTCGACTGCGAGGTCGACGATGCGGTGGCGGGCGATCGCCTTGACGAACGGATCGATGTCGCCCTCCACGGTGGCGGCGAGTCGTACCGATCCGTCTGTGTTCTGGATCTCCACCTCTGCGACGTGCGGGATGCGACTGAGCTCCGCACGCAGCTCGTCCGCGTCGACCTCGGCGAACCCGGCCCGCACCCGGCGGATGGCGCCGAGCCGAAGAGATGCCACATCGCCCTCCGCGACGATACGGCCCGCACTCAGCACGGCCACGGCATCCGCCGTCTGCTGGATCTCGCTGAGCACATGAGAGCTCAGCAGCACCGTCTGCCCTCGGCCGCGCGCTTCGCGGACGAGCTGGAGGAACTCTCGCTGAACCAGCGGGTCCAGCCCGCTCGTCGGCTCGTCGAGCACGAGCAGTTCCGGTTCGTGCATGAAGGCCTGCACGATGCCGAGCTTCTGCTTGTTCCCCTTCGACAGCGTGCGCACAGGGCGGGTCAGATCGAGGCCGAGGCGGGAGGAGAGCCGGTCGATGGTGCCGGACGGTACCGGCCCGGAAACCTCCGCGTAGAAGTCGAGCATGCGGCGGCCGGTCATCCGCCCGTCGAGGCGGAGCTCCCCCGGAATGAATCCGATGCGGCGGCGCAACGCCGCACCCCCGGTGCGCGGGTCCTCACCGAGAACGCGCACTGTTCCGGATGTCGGGCGGATGATGTCGAGGATCATTCGCAGGGTGGTGGTCTTGCCGGCGCCGTTCGGACCGATGAGGCCGAAGACGGTGCCGGGTTCGATGGACAGGGTCAGCGAGTCGACAGCGGTGTGGCGCCCGTACTGCTTGCGCAGGCGGGAGAGGTCGACGGCAGAGTTCACGGTCCCGCTCCCTTTGCGTCCATCGCCCCAGTATGCCCGGTACCTGGACGGTGTCCACCCCTGGCCGGAGCTCAGACGCGCGAAGTGGTTCCTCGAACGATGAGCTCGAACGGGAGATCGGCGTGCTTCCTCGCCGGAGCGGCGGTGCCATCCTCGAGCTTGGCGAGGACGGCGTCCGCGGCCCGTTCGCCCTGCCCGAGGGGAAACTGGTCGACCGTCGTGAGCTGGAAGAACTCCCCGAGCTCGTGCCCGTCGATGCCGACGATCGAGAGGTCCTCCGGCACCCGGAAGCCCAGGTCCCGTGCGGCGAGGATCGCGCCGATCGCCATCTCGTCGGATGCTGCGAACACCGCCGTCGGCCGGGGGCCGGGGCGACCGAGCAGTTGCTTGGCCGCGCGATAGCCACCGCCGACGGTGAAGTCGGCCGGCTCCAGGAAGGCCGGATTCAACGGGATGCCGGCCGTGGCCAACCCCTTCTCGAATCCGAGACGCCGGTTCGTCGGGATGTGGAAGTCCAGGTCGAACTCCGGGTTCGCGCCGATGTGCGCGATGTCGCGGTGGCCGAGCCCGATCAGATGCTCGGTGGCGAGTTGCGCCACGGCCACATCGTCGACCGTCAGGGTGTCGAGGTTCGGATTCGGACCGCCGATCGCGATGACGGGGAGTCCGAGGTCGATCAGTTGACGTGTCTCGTTCTCGTCGAGCTCGATCGACACCGCGATGACGGCATCCACCCGCTGACGCCGCAGGAAGGTGTCGAACACCTCGCTGCGGACGTCGCGGTCGGCGGTGATGTTGTACAGCGTGATGTCGTAGCCCTGACGCATCAGAGCGCTGGAAACCCCCGACAGTACCGCGCTGAAGAACCACCGATCCAGGAACGGGACGACCACGCCGATGTTCTTCGTGCGCCCGGAGGCCAGGCTCGATGCCCGTGATGAGACGACGTAGCCGAGCTCGTGAGCCGCGGCGCGCACTCGTTCCCGAGACGATTCGGAGACGTGCCCGCGTCCGCTGAGGGCGCGCGACACCGTCGCCGTGGAGACTCCGGCAAGTCGCGCGACCTCATCGATGCTCGCCATGACAGGCGTTCAGCCCTTGGTGTACCAGGCGGCGGTGTCGACGGGCAGTGCCGTGCCATCGAACGGCTGGCTCTGCAGCACGAACGTGACATCCTCGCCGAGCTCGAGCGGCTCGGTGCCCAGGTTCGCCGCGACGTGGATGTCGCCACGGCGGAAGGCCACAGCATCCGCTCCGGCGTCCTCCCAGATCAGTGAGCCGGTGCCGAGGCCGCGCGCGCGGCGCTCGGCCAGCAGCTCCTTGTACAGGGACAGGGTCGAGGTGGGGTCCGCGCTCTCGGTGTCGCGCGCGTACTGCGTCCACTCGGCCGGCTGCGGGAGCCAGGAGTCGCCGGTGTCGTTGAAGCCGAAGGCCGGAGCATCCGCCTCCCACGGCAGCGGAACGCGGCAGCCGTCGCGGCCGTAGCGCTCACCGTTCGTGCGGAACCAGGTCGGGTCCTGTCGGAACTCGTCGGGGATCTCCATCGCCTCGGGCAGGCCGAGTTCTTCGCCCTGATACAGGTACGACGAGCCGGGGAGGGCGAGCATCAGCGTGGTCGCCGCGCGGGCGCGGGCCAGCCCGATGGCGGTGTCCGGCTTGTCGGGAGTCTCCGGTCCGATGCCCTCGCCCTGCGGGTTCTCGGCCGTCAGGGCAAGACGCGAGGCGTGCCGCACGACATCGTGATTCGAGAGCACCCAGGTGCTGGGCGCGCCGACCTTGCCGAACTCGTCCAGCGATTCGCGGATCACCGCGCCGAGAGCCTCAGCGTCCCAGGCGGTCATCAGGTACGGGAAGTTGAACGTCTGGTGCATCTCATCGGGACGCACCCAGAGCGCCGTCTTCTTCAGAGTCGGCAGCCAGGCCTCGCCGCACAGCGCGCGATCGCCGTCGTACTCCGCGAGCAGCTGATGCCAGTCCCGGTAGATGTCGTGCACTTCGTCCTGGCCCCAGTACGGGACGTTCTCCTCGCCGCCGCCCATCGAGTCGGCATCCGCGACCGGTGCGTAGTCGGGAAGACCCGCCTCCTTGACCATGCCGTGCGCGACGTCGACGCGGAAGCCGTCGACTCCGCGGTCGAGCCAGAAGCGCAGGATCGAGCGGAACTCCTCGCGGACCTCGGCGTTGGTCCAGTCGAAATCCGGCTGGCTGGGGTCGAAGATGTGCAGGTACCACTGGCCGGGAGTGCCATCGGCCTCGACCACGCGCTCCCACATCCCGCCGCCGAACACGGATTCCCAGTTGTTCGGAGGAAGCTCGCCGTTCTTGCCGCGACCGTCGCGGAACACGTAGCGCCCGCGCTCGCGGCTGCCGGGGGCGGCCTTCAGGGCCTCCTGGAACCAGACGTGCTGGTCCGAGGAGTGGTTGGGGACGAGGTCGACGATGACGCGGATGCTGCGGGCGTGCGCCTGCGCGAGCATCTCGTCGAAGTCGGCGAGCGTGCCGAAGATCGGGTCGACGTCGCGGTAGTCGGCGACGTCGTAACCCGCATCCTTCTGCGGGCTGGTCATGAACGGGCTCAGCCAGATCGCGTCGATGCCCAACTCCTGGAGGTCATCGAGGCGCGAGGTGATACCGGGAAGATCGCCGATGCCGTCGCCGGACGCGTCCGCGAAGGAGCGGGGGTAGATCTGGTAGATGACTGCGCTGCGCCACCACTCGGAACCGGGGGCTGCGATCTGCTCAAGCTGTGCCATGCGATCAGAATAGTGCAAACGCTTACAGTCTTGGTAGATGCGGGATCGAATCGGTTCGGTGAGGTCTTGCGCCTGCGTGCCTCTGCCGCGCTTGCAGGCGCAGGGCTACGCTCAGCGCAAGACGGGTCTTCCGGATCCGTCCTGACGGCGAGGAGACATCATGGTTCCTGAGATCAACTACTGGGCGGTGCTGCTGGCGACGGCGTCGAGCATGCTCGTCGGATCGATCTGGTACGCGCCGAAGGTCTTCGGCACGCGCTGGTCGAAACTGGCGAACGTCGACATGGACAAGCCCGCGGCGAGTGCGACGATGGCCATCATCACGACCGTGATCGTGAGCTTCATCACCGCATGGGTGCTCGCCGGTGCGACGGCGATCGCCTGGCACTTCTACGAGGGGTCATTCTTCGGTGCGGCCGTCATCACCGCGGTCACGCTGTGGGCCGGGTTCACCGCGGCGCGTTTCATCACGCACGACGCGTTCGAAGGGCGCCCGACGGCGCTGACCACGATGAACATCGCACACGAACTCGTCACGGTCCTCGTGATGGCCGTGCTGATCGGGGTGTGGCCGCCGGCCCTCGGGTAGCGCCGAGCATCCGTCCCGCCTGCTGTGCCAGGTGCAGGGCCGAATCACGGATGCAGGATGAAACGCCGCTGATCGGTCCTGCATCCGTACGTTCGTCCTGCAAGTGGAACGCGACGGACGGATGCCGCGACGGACGGATGCCGCGGACGGACGGATGCCGCGGACGGACGGATGTTTCCGCGATGCCTTAAGCTGCGACGCGGGCGACCGCGGCGATCGCGCTCGCGAAGAAGCCGATGCCGTCGATGCCGGATCGCATCGCCGCTGCCGTGTCGGGGCCGAAGCCGGCCTCGGTCGCGTGCTCCGGATGCGGCATCAGACCGACGACGTTCCCAGCCTCGTTCGTGAGGCCGGCGATGTCGCGGAGCGAGCCGTTCGGGTTCACCCCGGCGTAGCGGAAGGCGACGAGGCCCTCGCCTTCGATGCGGTCGAGTGTCTGTTCGTCGGCGATGTAGCCGCCGTCGGCGTTCTTGAGCGGGATCACGATCTCCTGACCCGCGCGGAAGGTGTTCGTCCACGCGGTGTCGGAGTTCTCGACCGTCAGCCTCTGGTCGCGGCGCACGAAGTGCTGGTGGCCGTTGCGGATCAGGCCGCCGGGCAGCAGGTGCGCCTCGACGAGCATCTGGAAGCCGTTGCAGATGCCGAGGACGGGCATGCCCTTGGCTGCGGCATCCTTCACCTCGGCCATGATCGGCGAGAGAGCGGCGATCGCGCCGGCTCGCAGGTAGTCGCCGTAGCTGAAGCCACCGGGAAGCACGAGGGCGTCGACACCGTCGAGGTCGTGCGAACCGTGCCAGAGCGCGACGGGCTCGGCCCCCGCGATGCGGACGGCGCGCTGCGCGTCGCGGTCGTCGAGCGAGCCGGGGAAGGTGATGACACCGATGCGGACGGTCACTCGGCGACCTCGATGCCGACGACGTCTTCGATCACGGAGTTGGAGAGCACCTCGTCTGCGATGCGCTTGGCCTCGGCGAGAATCTCGTCGGTGACCTCGCCCTCGACGGTGAGTTCGAAGCGTTTTCCGATGCGGACATCGGTGAAGCCCTCGACGCCCAGGCGTGCGAACGCTCCGGAGACGGCCTTCCCCTGCGGGTCGAGCAGTTCGGGCTTGGGCATGACGTCGACGACGATGATGGGCATGAACGGCTCCAGAAGTCGCGGGAAGGCTGGCCGCCTCAGTCTACCGGCCCGCGGCATCCCCCCACGCGGCGGTCAGGAGCGGAAGACCGTGTGCACGTCGCCGATGACGTCGCGGCCGCCGAGGCCCTGGATCTCGAAGAGCACCGAGATGCCGGCGACCTGGCAGCCGAGGCGCTCGAGGATCTGGCGACCGGCCGCGAGAGTGCCGCCGGTGGCGAGCACGTCGTCGATGAGCAGAACGCGTGACCCCGCCGGCAGATCATCGTGCATCTCGATCGTCGCGGTGCCGTACTCGAGGGCGTAGTCGACGGATGCCGCCGGCCGGGGCAGTTTGCCCGCCTTGCGGATCGGGATGAACCCGACTCCGGCGGCGATCGCGGCGGCTCCGGCCAGGATGAACCCGCGCGCCTCGACGCCGGCGACCACATCGAACTGGCCGGCGAACGGCTCGATGATGGCCTCGATCGTGACGCGCAGTGCCTCGGCATCCGCCAGCAACGGCGTGATGTCGCGGAACACGATGCCCGGCTGCGGGTAGTCCGGCACAGAGCGGATCAGCGTTTCGGCGCGGACGAGGGAAGGCGACAGTTCGGCGGGAGGCACCGGGCAAGGTTACCCCGCTGAGGGTCCGCGAGCCCTGTCGATCGGTGTCGCTTGACTTTCGTGGGAGCGCTCCCATACAGTGGCTGACACCTCGTGGGAGCGCTCCCACGGTATTGAAGATCAACGCCGTGCGCCCACGACCTGCACCACTGCATCCCATCCACACACAAAGGAGTGACCTGTGAATACACGCGCCCAACGGCGGATCCTCACGACGGCCGCCGTCGCCTCCATCTCTGCTCTCGCCCTCGCCGGCTGCGCATCCGGCGCGGAGGGCGGCAGCAGCGACCCGAACGACGAGGTGACGCTGACCGTCGCCACGTTCAACGACTTCGGCTACACCGACGAGCTCCTCCAGGAGTACATGGACGAGCACCCTAACGTGAAGATCGTGCACAACCGCGCCGCGACCAGCAACGACGCACGCGAGAACTACTTCCAGAAGCTCGGCAAGACCGGTCTCGCCGACATCGAGGCCATCGAGGTCGACTGGCTCCCCGAGGTCATGAAGTACTCCGACCTGCTCGCTCCGGTCGGCGACGACCTCAAGGACCGCTGGCTGGACTGGAAGACCGAGGCGGCGACGGATGCCGAGGGCAACCTCATCGGCTACGGCACCGACATCGGCCCCGAGGGCGTCTGCTACCGCACCGACCTGTTCGCCGCGGCCGGCCTGCCGACCGACCGCGAGGAAGTCGCCGCTCTCCTCGAGGGGGACTGGGCGAAGTACTTCGAGGTCGGCCAGAAGTACACGGATGCCACGGGCAAGGCCTTCTTCGATTCGGCGGGCGGCACCTACCAGGGCATGATCAACCAGATCGAGGCCGCCTACGAGGACCCGAAGTCCGGTGACATCGTCGCCACCGAGAACGGCGAGGTCAAGGACATCTACGACCAGCTGCTCGCGGCCAGCAAGAGCCAGTCGGCGCACCTCGGCCAGTGGTCCGACGACTGGTTCGCCGGCGTCTCCAACGGCGCGTTCGCGACCATGCTCTGCCCCGGCTGGATGCTCGGTGTCATCGAGGGCAACGCGAAGGACGTCACCACCTGGGACATCGCCGACGTCTTCCCGAACGGCGGCGGCAACTGGGGCGGCTCGTACCTGACCGTCCCGTCCACCGGCAAGAACGTGGCCGCTGCCCAGGAGCTCGCAGACTGGCTGACCGCACCCGAGCAGCAGGTCAAGGCATTCGCGAATGCGGGAACCTTCCCGAGCCAGAACGACGCTCTCACCGACTCGACGCTGCTCGACAGCACCAACGAGTACTTCGGCGGGGCGCCGGTCGGTCAGATCCTCTCCGAGCGCGCGAAGGCCGTGACGGTCGCACCGTTCAAGGGCGAGTTCTACTTCCAGATCAACGACGCCATGCAGAAGGCGCTCACCCGCGTCGAGGACGGCACGCAGGATGCCACGACGAGCTGGGACCAGTGGGTCTCCGAAGTCGAGGCCATCAAGTAGCAAGCGCCCTCCGGTCGTTGAGCGAGCGGAGCGAGACGAAACGCGGCCACGCAATCACCGCGTTTCGTCTCGGTCGCTGCGCTCCCTCGCTCAACGACCGGAACCGGTCGAGCCATCGACGAACCCAAGGAACCTCATGACCGTCGCATCCGCCGCACCGCCGAGGCGAGTCGGCTTCAGTCAGCGCCGTGCGCGCTGGGATCTGAAGCTTTCGCCGTACCTCTACATCTCGCCGTTCTTCCTGCTCTTCCTCGTGGTCGGGATGTTCCCGATCGCCTATACCGCCGTCATCTCGTTCATGGACTGGGACCAGGTCCGCGGGAACGGCGAGTTCATCGGCTTCGAGCAGTACGCCTACATCCTCGGCCAGCCGAAGTTCTGGGTGGCGCTGCGCAATACATTCAGTATCTTCCTGCTCTCCAGCATCCCCCAGCTGATCGCGGCCGTCGCGATCGCCGCCGTGCTCGATCAGAACATCCGGGGGAAGACCTTCTGGCGGATGGGCGTCCTGGTGCCGTACGTGATGGCGCCCGTCGCGGTGGCCCTCATCTTCAGCAACATGTTCGGCGACAAGTACGGCATCGTGAACTCGCTGCTGGCCGACATCGGCATCGGTGCGATCCCCTGGCATTCCAACGCCTTCGCGAGTCACATCGCGATCGCGACCATGGTGAACTTCCGCTGGACCGGGTACAACACGCTCATCCTGCTCGCGGCGATGCAGGCCATCCCGCGGGACTACTACGAGGCGGCCACCGTCGACGGCGCCGGCAAGGTGCGCCAGTTCTTCGCGATCACGCTGCCGAGCCTGCGGCCGACGCTCATCTTCGTGATCATCACGTCGACGATCGGCGGCCTGCAGATCTTCGACGAGCCCCGCATGTACGACCAGTACGGCACCGGCGGCGCGAACAGCCAGTGGCTGACGATCACGCTGTACCTCTACAACATCGGCTGGGGGGAGTGGAACTTCGGCCGCGCCGCGGCGCTCGCGTGGATCCTCTTCGTCATCGTGCTGGTGATCGGCATGATCAACCTTCTCGTCACGCGGGCACTCGTCCGTGGCGATGCCGCGAACTCGGTCCGCACACCGATCAAGAAAAAGGGACGGATGCCGTCATGAGCGTGATCGACAAGACGGACGCCGTGGAAGAGACGAGTCCGCGTACTGGTCGGAGGGCCCTGGGCGGTTCGACGGGGGGTCGCAGTCGGAGGACCCGCCATGTGCGGGGCTCGCGTCCTGGGTGGATCGTCTACGCGACGCTCGGCATCGTGCTGCTCGGCAGTGTGTTCCCCTTCTACTGGTCCTTCCTCATCGGCTCGGGCGACGCCTATACCCTCCGCGATCCGAACATGTCGTGGATCCCTGGCGGGAACTTCTGGCAGAACGCTCTGGCTGTCATGAATGATCCGGCGGTGAACTTCTGGCGTGCGCTGTGGAACTCGATCTACACGTCGGCGCTGATCGCGGCATCCGTCGTGTTCTTCTCCACGCTCGCGGGTTGGGCGTTCGCGAAACTGAAGTTCAAGGGACGCGGCTGGCTGCTGGCGTTCGTCGTCGGAACGATGGCGGTGCCGACCCAGCTCGGCGTCGTGCCGCTCTACGTGCTGTTCAGCGAACTCGGCTGGACGGGCAGCACCGGCGCGATCATCATCCCGGCGCTGACGAGCGCGTTCGGCGTCTTCTGGATGACGCAGTACCTGGGGCAGGCGGTGCCGGACGAGCTCATCGAGGCGGCGCGCATGGATGGTGCATCCTCGTTCCGCACCTTCTGGACGATCGGCGTACCGGCGGCGCGGCCCGCAGCAGCGATGCTCGGGCTCTTCACATTCGTCTCGGCCTGGAACAACTTCTTCTGGCCCTTCATCGTGCTCGATCGCCAGGACCCGACGCTCCCCGTCGCCCTCTCCCTGCTCCAGTCGAACCACTTCGTCGACTACTCGATCGTGCTCGCCGGGGTGCTGCTCTCGACCATTCCGCTGCTCCTGCTCTTCGTCGTGGCTGGCCGTCAGCTGGTCAGTGGCATCATGCAGGGCGCAGTGAAAGGATGACCTCCATGACCCGACCCTTCCCAGAGAACTTCCTCTTCGGTGCCGCGACGGCCGCGTACCAGATCGAAGGTGCGGCGTTCGAAGACGGTCGCACGGCGTCGATCTGGGATGCGTTCGCCCGCGTGCCTGGCGCGGTGATCAACGCCGACAACGGCGACGTGGCCTGCGACCACTACCACCGGTACCCGCAGGACGTCGCGCTGATGAAGGAACTGGGGCTGCAGACGTACCGCTTCTCGACCTCGTGGTCGCGGGTTCGTCCTGACGGCGGAGCCGTCAACGCGAAGGGCGTCGACTTCTACAAGCGGCTCGTCGACGAGCTGCTCGGCAAGGACATCGTGCCGTGGCTGACCCTTTACCACTGGGACATGCCGCAGGCGCTGGAGCTGCACGGCGGCTGGACGAACCGCGACACCGTGAGCCGTTTCTTGGAGTACGCGGACACCATGCACGACGCCCTGGGTGATCGGGTGCACTACTGGACGACGCTCAACGAGCCGTGGTGCTCATCGTTCCTCTCCTACACCGCGGGGGTCCATGCCCCAGGGCGCATGGACGTCGGCGACGGGATGCTCGCCGCGCATCATCTCCTCCTGGCCCACGGCAAGACCGTGCAGGAGCTGCGTACGCGCGACCCGAAGCTCGAGCTCGGCATCACCCTGAACCTCACCGTCGCGGATCCCGCTGATCCGGATGCTCCCGCCGACATCGACGCCGCCCGTCGCATCGACGGACAGTTCAACCGCTGGTTCCTCGACCCGATCTTCCGCGGGAACTACCCCGACGACGTCATCCGCGACTTCCGCAAGGTCGACAGCGACGCAGTCTCCCGTTGGGAACAGGCGGTGCTGCCTGGCGATCTCGATGCGATCTCCACTCCGCTCGACGCCCTGGGCGTGAACTACTACCACGGCGAGATGGTGGCCGGAAGTGTTCCGGAGCAGGCGGCGCCAGGCGGCGATGCGCCGACGGAGCGGAAGACGGCCTCCCCGTTCCCGTCGACCGACGGCATCCACTGGGTCGAGCGCGGGCTGCCGCGCACCGCCATGGGGTGGGAGGTGCAGCCGGAAGGGCTGACCCGTCTGCTGCGACGCGTCTCCGACGAGTACGCCGACGGCATTCCGCTGTACGTCACCGAGAACGGCGCCGCCTACGATGACGTGCGCGAAGGCGACACGGTTCCGGATGCCGAGCGCCGTACATTCCTCGTCGAGCATGTCAAGGCGATCGTGGATGCGATCGACGCCGGCATCGACGTGCGCGGCTACTTCTACTGGTCGCTGCTCGACAATTACGAGTGGGCGTGGGGCTACGAGAAGCGCTTCGGCATCGTCCGCGTCGAGTACGACACCCAGGAGCGGATCCTCAAGGACAGCGGCCGGGAGTACGCTCGAATCATCGCAGCGCGCGCCGTGTGACCACGGTCGATCAGCCTTCCGTGAATCGATCTCGGCGGGCCGGCCGGGAACGTTGCGTCACAGGAGGATGCCGATGACGAGGGCGACGATCGAAGAGGTCGCCGCGACCGCCGGAGTGTCGCGCTCCACGGTTTCGCGGGTCGTCAACGGCTCGACGGCGGTGAGCGCGGAAGCACTCACCGCGGTGCAGGATGCGATCCAGCGTCTGAACTACGTGCCGAACCGTGCGGCGCGAACCCTCGCCAGTCGGCAGACGCACGCCATCGCGCTGATCGTTCCCGAAGACACCACGCGATTCTTCGGCGACCCGTTCTTCGCGGCCATCGTCGCCGGCATCAGCGCGCGGATGATCCGGTCGGACTACATCTTGAACCTTCTGATCGCCAGCGACGATCCAGGGGAGAAGACGACGAGCTTCGTGCGCAACGGGGGCGTCGACGGGGCGATCATCGTGTCGCACCACACCAGCGACTCCTTCGTGGACCGCATCGCCGAGTCGGTTCCGGTCGTGTTCGGCGGCCGGCCGATCACGGCGCGGCCCAACGACTACATGGTCGACGTCGACAATGTGCTGGGCGGCCGCGACGCAGCCCAGTACCTGATCGACCGCGGGCACCGTCGGATCGCCACCGTGACGGGATCACTGACGATGCCCGCAGCCGTCGACCGTCTTCATGGGTTCCGGGAGGCGCTCGCCGGGGCGGGTCTCGAGCCGGTCGCCGAGATCGACGGCGGGTTCAGTGAGGAGGGCGCTGCCGAGGCCGCGCGCCGGCTGCTGGCATCCGGGTCAGCCCTGCCCGATGCCATATTCGTGGCCAGCGACCTGATGGCGCGTGGTGTGCTGCAGGTGCTCCGCGGCGCAGGGGTCCGGGTTCCGGACGACGTCGCCGTCATCGGCTTCGACGACTCGCAGGTCGCGGTCGCGGTGGATCCGCCGCTCACCACGATCCGTCAGCCCATGTACGCGCAGGGCGAGACGATGGCTTCGGTCCTGCTCGACGTGCTCGCGGGCCTCGAGCCCGCGCACGCGACGATCCTGTCGACCGAACTCGTGGTGCGCGCCTCGGCGTAGGTTGCTCGGTTCAGGGGTTGCCCGGCCAGGGGCGCCCAGCCAGGGGTCGTCCGTGGCCGCATCCACGACCATTTGGCGGCCATCTGCGTCCCCACCCGGTGGGGAGGGGGCGCTGGTGGTCGCATCCGTCGCCGAATGGTGACCATCTGCGTCCCCTCATGCGCCGCGATGCCGGGCGGGGCCTCGGGTATCCGCCGCTGAGCAACACACGGGCGCGGGCCCGCTGCTCCCCCTGAACGGGCCCGCGCTCGTGGTCTGTGCTGGCTGCGCGCGAACGGCAGCGGCAACGAGGATGCTCGATCACTTAAGTTGAATGAGCATTCAACGAGTAATCTATACGGCAGAGAGCCCGTGAGGAAAATCCGGTGGTCACGGGAGGAGGATGCCGCATGGCCCGCTCCGAGGAGCAGAACCGAATCGCCCGCGAACGCTCGCGCGAGAGCATCCTGCAGGCGGCCGTCGAGCTTTTCAGCGAACGCGGCGTCGCCGGAGCGAGCATTGCCGAGATCACCGGTCGCGCGCGCGTCGCCCAGGGGCTGGTCAATTACTATTTCGGCGGCAAGGAGCAACTCGTCGCTGCCGTGATCGACCGCTGGTTCGACATGCTCTTCGGTCTCGCCCGCGCGCAGGGCGACGCCGATGCGCGACTGGCTGGCGTGATCGATTCGGCGTTGATGGCGACAGCCTTCGCCCTACCGTTGCAGCGCGCTGTGCTCGCCATGCAGCAGCAGCCGTCGACGCACCGGCTGTTCGCCGAGGCGGAAGAGCGGCATGCTGCGGCTGTCATCGCCGCGGAGGACGCGGTTCGAGACATGTTCCGGGAGCGGGGCGCCGATGACCCCGCTGTCGAAGAGATCATGCTGCGCACGACGCTCGAGGGCATCGTCGTGAAGTACGGGGTGTACGGCGCCACATATCCGCTGGAAGCCGCGCGGCGGTGGGTCTACCGGATCTACGATCTCCCCGCCCCGGCCGAGCCTCTCCCACTGGCGCCCGGATCAGGCGACGGTGAGCACCGGCCGCGGGCGGCCGGCGCCGTCACCGACTAGCCTCGGTGTCGCTCAGCCCTTGCCCATGCGCGCGAAGGCGCCGAGCACCGTGCGTTCGGACTGGACGAGATACCGCTCCAATTCCTCAGCACCCGCATCCGCCCCGTGTTCGAGAAAGGCCGTGAGCACGGCGCGGTTCCTGCGTACGAAGGGCTCGTGCAACGAACGCGGATCGTCGATCTCGAGGAAGGCGAGACGCAGCTCGGCTGCGACGTCGCGGTAGGTGCGAGCCAGGCGGGGGCTGTCGGCGAGGTCGACGATGGCCACGTGGAACGCCATGTTCGCGCTTCCGACCTCACGCCACGCTGCCTCATCGCGCGGGGTGGCGCGGGAGATCCCGGCCTCGGCGGCCTCGACGGCATCGCGCATGCGCTGGACGGCAGGATGTTCGGGCTCGGAGTGCCGCAGTGCGGTGCATTCGATGACCCGGCGAGCGCGGTAGATGTCGACCACGTCGGCGATCGTGGGAGAGGCCACCGAGACCCCGCGATGGGGGATGTGTTCGATCAGCCCCTGTTCCTCGAGGACGCGGAAAGCCTCGCGGAGTGTGTTCCGGGAGACCTCGAAGCGCTCGGCGAGAACCGTTTCAGAGAGGCGTGCGCCCGGTGAGAACTCGCCGTCGATGATCTGCTGGCGAAGGACGTCGGCCAGCACTGCCTGTTGTGCCACGGCATCAGCGTAGGGCAGTTCCCGGCTGCATCCTCCGCTCTACGTTGAAAATTGTTGAACAATCTTGCCGGGAATGTTCTACACTCTTGGAAACCCGCACTTGACCCGCACCCGCCAATGACGATGGGAACCTCATGTCCGAGCAGACTCCTGCTGCCGCCCCTCCCGCCACTTCCACCCCCGAAGACGATGCGCGACTGGCCGCCGCGAAGAAGCGTGTGGGCCGCAGCGCCGTCATCGGCGCGATCTTCCTCATGGCGACCTCCGCCATCGGCCCGGGGTTCATCACCCAGACCGCCACGTTCACCGCGACGATGGGCGCCGCGTTCGCGTTCGCGATCCTGATCTCGATCCTGGTCGACATCGCGGTGCAGCTGAACATCTGGCGGATGATCACCTCGTCAGGCAAGCGCGCCGGCGAGCTGGCGAACTCCGCGATCCCGTTCTCCGGTCATGTGATCGCCGTGCTCGTGGTCATCGGCGGCCTCGCCTTCAACATCGGTAACATCGCCGGCGGCGGGCTGGGGCTGAACGCCCTGCTCGGCATCGACGCGAAGCTCGGCGGCATGATCACCGGCGGCATCGCGATCGCGCTGTTCCTGGTGAAGCGCGCCGGCAAGGTCATGGACATCGTCGTGCTGATCCTCGGCGTCGGCATGATCATCATGACCGTGATCGTCGCCTTCATCACCAATCCGCCCGTCGGCGATGCGCTTCGGCAGACCTTCCTGCCTGACCAGCTGAACTTCGCCACGATCACCACGATCGTCGGCGGCACCGTCGGCGGGTACATCACGTACTCCGGCGCGCACCGCTACCTCGACTCCGGGCACACCGGACCTGCGTACGCCGGGCCGGTGATGAAGGCCGCAGCCAACGGCATCCTGGTCACCGGCCTGATGCGTTACGTGCTCTTCCTCGCGATCCTCGGGGTCGTGGCCTCCGGCGTGACCCTCGACCTCACCACCAACGCTGCCAACCCCGCGGGGCAGGCCTTCGGCGCGGCTCTGGGCGATGGCGGCATCCGCATCTTCGGAGCGATCTTCTGGGCGGCCGCGATCAGCTCGGTCATCGGTGCGGCATACACCTCGGCGACCTTCCTCTCCACGTTCAACAAGAAGCTCGCCGGCGGATGGCCGTTGCAGTTGGCGACCGTCGCCTTCATCGTGGTGTCGTTCATCGTCTACGTGTCGATCGGCACCGCCCCGGCAGCGATCCTGGTCTTCGTCGGCGGATTCAACGGGCTCATCCTCCCGATCGGACTCACCGTCTTCATCTACATCGGCTGGTTCCGTCGCGACCTGCTCGGCGCCAAGAAGTACCCGATCTGGCTCCTGGTCGCCGGGACCCTGGCCACCGCGCTCACCTGGTACATGGGCGCCGTCTCGATCGTCCCCATCTTCGCGCTGCTGGGAACCGGAGCGTGATCTGATGACGACCATCGATCTGAACTCGGACCTCGGGGAGAACGTTCCCGACCGGATCGTGAGCGACGACGACGCGATGCTCGCAATCGTCACCAGCGCCAACGTCTCCTGCGGCTTCCACGCCGGTAGCCCGGAGGGGATCCGGGCGACCGTCGCCGCCGCGGTGCGCAACGGCGTCACGATCGGCGCGCACCCGGGTTACCGTGACTACGAGAACTTCGGTCGCACGAATGTCGACATCGACTCCGCGACGCTGCAGGCGCACGTCGAGTACCAGCTCGGCGCGCTGGAAGGCCTCACCCGCTCGGTCGGCGGCACCGTCGCCTACGTCAAGCCCCATGGCGCGCTCTACAACACCATCGCCCGCGACGAACGTCAGGCGAAGGATGTCGTCGCGGCGATCCGTGCCGTGAATCCAGGGCTCGTGCTGCTGGGTCTCGCCGGCGGAGTCGTTCTCGACGTCGCCCGACGTGCGGGTCTCGCCGTCGCGGCCGAGGCCTTCGCCGACCGGGCCTATCTGCCGGACGGTCAGCTGGTCTCGCGAACGCAGGAGGGCGCGGTGCTGCACGATGCGTCCGCCGTCGCCGAGCGGATGCTGCGACTGGCGCAAGAGGGGGTCGTCCGCGCGATCGACGGGACCGACGTGCGGGTGGAAGCGCAATCGATCTGCGTGCACGGCGACAGCCGCGGATCCGTGGCGATGGCGGCGGAGACGCGGCGCCTGCTCGAAAGCGCCGGCATCGCCATCGCGCCGTTCGCCGGAGTCTGAGATGACGCTCCCGTCCATCACAGGCCCTCACGATGCGGAGCGCCGCGGCTGATGCGCATCCTCACGGCATCCGATCGGGCTCTTCTCGTCGAGGCGGCCGACCTCGACGAGGCCATGCGGCTCAATCTCGCCTGGGCGGACGTTGCGGGGATCGACGAGCTCATCCCCGCTGCCCGCACTGTCCTGGTGCGGTTCGACCCGCTGCGGATCTCGGCATCCGAGCTCGCGACAGTTCTCAGGGCCGCGCGCATCGACGCCGCCCACGTGCCGCACGTCCGGGAAGTGACCATCCCGGTGCGCTACGACGGTGAAGACCTGGAGGACGTGTCGACTCTGCTCGGTGTGTCCGTCGAGGCGGTGATCGGCCGGCACCTCGCGGCCGAATGGCAGGTCGCGTTCTCCGGCTTCGCGCCCGGATTCGGATACGCGGTCTCGTCGGATCCGCTGTTCGACGTGCCCCGACGTTCCTCGCCCCGCATGCGGGTTCCCGCGGGCTCCGTCGCACTCGCGGGGCACTTCACCGGCGTGTACCCGAGGGAGAGTCCGGGTGGCTGGCAGCTGATCGGACACACGGATGCGGCGATGTGGGACATCGACCGCGATCCGCCGGCGCTCCTCTCGCCGGGCACGTCGGTGCGCTTCGAGCGGGCTGACCGGGAAGCCGTCGTGACGGGGAGTCGAACGCCGGAGACTGCGTTTCGTCTCGGTCGCTCCGCTCCCTCGCTCAACGACCAGAATGACAACCCGCGGTCGTTGAGCGAGCGAAGCGAGTCGAAACGCGCCTCTCCGAGCGCGACGTCAGCCCCGCGCATCGAGATCGTCCGCGCCTCGCTGCAGCTGCTCGTGCAGGACCTCGGCCGCCCGGGGCACGCGGCCCTCGGCGTCTCGGCATCCGGCGCGGCCGACCGCACCGCGGTCCGCGACGCGAATCGCGCGGTGGGAAACGCCCCAGGGGCCGGCGTCCTGGAAAGCGTGGGCGGTGCGGTGCTCCGCTTCCACGGTGCGGACGTCGCCGCCGTCACCGGGGCGGTGGGGGAGATCACCCTCATCGACCGTGACGATGTGCGCCGCAGCATCCCGCACGGCGTGCCGTTCGCGCTCGCCGACGGCGACGAACTCCAGCTCGGGCATCCCGACCGTGGCCTGCGCTTCGTGATCGCGGTGCGCGGCGGGATCGTCGCCCCGTCCGCCCTCGGCAGTGTGTCCACCGACACTCTCGCCGGCCTCGGCCCGGAACCGTTGGCGGTCGGTGACGTCGTCGCCCTGGGCGACCCCCGTACGGCACCGCACGCGGTCTCCCCGCATCCGATCCCGCGTCGTCTGCCCGCGTCGGGGGAGACGGTCGAACTCGAGATCACGCTCGGTCCGCGCGACGACTGGTTCACTGAGCCCGCCCTCGATGCGCTCCTCGGCCAGGACTGGGAGGTCACTCCGCGCTCCGATCGTGTCGGGATCCGGCTGCAGGGAGAAGTCCCGCTGGAGCGGGCCATCGCGGGCGAACTGCCCAGCGAAGGCGCTGTCACCGGCGCGATCCAGGTGCCCCCGGACGGTCAGCCGGTGCTGTTCCTGCCCGACCACCCGCTCACCGGCGGCTATCCGATCATCGGCGCACTCACCGATCGCAGTCTCGACCTCGCCGGGCAACTGCCGCCGGGCGTCCGCATTCGATTCGTCGCTGCGACCGGTGTCGAACCCGTCGCACACTCCGCAGAAGGAACATCATGAAGAAGATCCTGATCGCCAACCGCGGCGAGATCGCCGTCCGTGTCATCCGGGCGTGTGCTGAGGCGGGTCACCACTCGATCGCGGTGTACGCCGATCAGGATGCCGACGCGATGCACGTGCGTCTGGCCGACGAAGCCGCAGGACTCGGCGGCACGACGGCCGCCACCACCTACCTCTCCATCGACGCGCTGCTGGACGCCGCGAAGCGGACGGGAGCGGATGCCGTGCACCCCGGCTACGGCTTCCTCTCCGAGAGCGCCGAGTTCGCTCGGGCGGTCGAGGACGCCGGACTCGTCTGGATCGGCCCGGCGCCGGCGAGCATCGAGGCTCTGGGTGACAAGATGACGGCGCGCCGCATCGCGCAGCGCGTCGGAGCGCCGCTCGCAGCCGGCACCGATCAGCCGCTCGCCGGCCCGGCTGAGGCGGTCGCCTTCGCCGAGCAGCACGGACTCCCGATCGCGATCAAGGCCGCGTTCGGTGGCGGCGGGCGCGGGCTGAAGGTCGTCCGCGAGCTGGCAGAGGTCGCCGATGCCTTCGACGCGGCGACCCGTGAGGCGATCGCCGCGTTCGGCCGGGGCGAGTGCTTCGTGGAGCGGTTCCTGGAGAGTCCGCGTCACATCGAGGTGCAGGTGCTCGGCGACGGTCGCGGCACGGTGGTCGTCGTGGGCGACCGGGACTGCTCGATGCAGCGCCGCAATCAGAAGCTCATCGAAGAGGCCCCGGCGCCCGGCCTCACCGAAGAGCAGCGTTCTCTGATCCATCAGGCGTCGCGGGAGATCTGCGCCGAGGTGCAGTACCGCGGGGCGGGGACCGTCGAGTTCCTCCTCGCCGCGGATGGCACGATCTCCTTCCTCGAGGTGAACACCCGGCTCCAGGTGGAGCATCCGGTCACCGAAGAGGTCACCGGCGTCGACCTCGTGCGCGAGCAGTTCCGCATCGCGTTCGGCGAGGGGATGTCGATCTCCGCGACTCCGGCGCCCGTCGGGCACGCCTTCGAGTTCCGCATCAACGCCGAGGACCCTGGTCGCGGGTTCCTGCCGAGTCCCGGCCTCGTCGAGACGCTGCGCGTACCCGGCGGCCCCGGCGTGCGCTGGGACAGCGGCATCGAGGCGGGCGATGTCGTCCAGCCCGCCTTCGACTCGATGATCGCGAAGCTCATCGTGCACGCCGGCACGCGCGACGACGCCCTCGTGCGCGCTCGCAGGGCGCTGCGGGAGCTCATGGTCGAGGGTCCGTCGACCGTCATCCCGTTCGACAGGCTCGCACTCGACGAAGAGGCGTTCGCGACGGCGACCTTCGCCGTGCACACTCAGTGGATCGAGAGCACGCTGCTGCCCCGGCTCGAGCCTCAGCTGCGGCCCGCTCCGTTGGCGGATGCCGCGCTGCAGCGTTTCCCGGTCGAGATCGACGGTCGACGGGTGATGCTCGGCCTGCCGCTCACGCTGCTGGCGGGGTTCGGGCAGGGCGCGACGGTCGGATCGGATGCCCCCGGCCCGGATCTGCGCGAGCTGCGCGCCCCGGCACCCGGAACGATCGTGCGCTGGCTCGTCGAGGAGGGGGCGGAAGTCGCCGAGGGAACCCCCGTCGCCGTGATCGACGCGATGAAGATGGAGACCACGGTCGCCGCCCATCGAGCCGGCACTCTGTCGGCGCGCGCCGATGTCGGTTCCGCGGTCATGGCTGATGGACTGCTCGCCGTCATCCTCTGAATCCGCGCCCGGCGCCGCGCGTCAGCCGCCGCCCAGCATCCGCAGCACATCGCCGCCGAAGAACGTGAACGCGGTCATCCCTGCGGAGAGCAGGAGCACTCCCGCGGTGCCGGCGATCGCGATCGCAGAGATGCCGCGACCGGCGAGTCGCTGACCGCGCAGTCCGACCGAGACCCCCGCACGGGCCGCGAGTGCACCCGCGCTGTCGTCGCGGTACAGCTCGGTACGGGCGGCGAAGCGCCGGTGGAATTCTTCGGCGAGGACGAGCGCGGCCGTCATCGTTTCGGGGCGATCGAATCTCGTGCTGTTCGGCAGATACACGTAGAGCCGATCGGAGACGAGTTCGATCTCGGTGGCCGAGCCGAGGTCGAGCACCCGGGCCATCAGATCAGGGGTGAAGATGTAGAGCGCGTCCTGTTGATACCCCTGCGGGACGATGAGGCGGAAGATCTTCGCGAACTCCCCCTCGAGTTCCATTCGCGCGGCTCCTCGGCCGAGGCCCAGCGTCGGGATGATGCTGCGCTTCCGATTCGCCAGCACGATGTGCGGGACCGCGGTAGGGAGCGGCAGCTCGATGAAGGCGAACGGTCGCTGAATCGTCGCGGCTTCCTGGCCGCGCGCGATCGAGAAGTGCCTGCCGAGCTCGAACGGCATCCGCGGATCTTCGCACGCCACGACCGCTCGTTCCCGCCCGCGTGCGACGCGAGCGAACGCGGCGCCGGGGCGTCGAGTGCGCTCGAGGCTGTCGGCATAGGCCCAGCCGTTCTGCCACGCGAAGGCGGCGACCTTCACCCGGCGGCTCAGGTCGATGGCGTACCAGATGAAGCCGACGGCGGCGAGAAGCGGGTAGACGACGACGAATGCCCCGAGGACCGGGGCGACGGCGAGCACATCGTTGCGACCGAGCCACCAGAGCCCGGCGAGCATGGCCGCTGCGAACAGCAGCACCGCGATGAGGATGACGACGAAGCGCCGGTACAGCGGCGTGCCGCAGATGCGCTCGTACGCGAGGATGTCGCGGAATCCGGCGCTGCGTCGCAGCGGGTCCAGATCGACGGCTACCGGCTCCACGACAGCGTCGCCCACGGACCGTTGCGCTTCTCGGTGCCGGCCGCCTTGAAGTCCGACCAGCCGTCGCCGAACTTCTCGAACGACTTCTCGTCGACATCTCCGTCGCTCCAGTGCATGACACGGCCGGCGATGTAGCTGAGGCCGAAGTCCGCCCACGACGAGAAGGCTCCTCGGGACTCGCTGTTGATGCGGTGGATGATCGACCGCGCCTCGGCGACGTCACCGTGACCGAGGGCGACTCCCCAGGTGGTCATCGCGACGGCTTGCCCGATGGCGTAGCCGTCGAGGGTCTTCACGAAGAGGCCGGGGGTGACGATGTCCTTCCCGACGCGCTTGCGCACTTCCTGCTCGATGTACTCGATCGCCGTGACGAAGGCGCGGGCGTCGCGCTTGTCGCCGCCCTCCTCGACGATGGCGGCGAGCCATTCCTTCGCCTTCGGCGTGCGTCCCAGTCGCTCGGCCGCCGTCGCGCGCACGGCGAGGTAGAGGGTCCACATCTCGCGGCGGCGGCGCACCGTCGTCAAGCGCTCGATGTTCTCCAGCCAGTCCTCGCGGGTGGCCACGCCCCACTGGGCGACGAGGGCCGCTTTCTCGCGGTCGCCGAGGTCGGAGGCCGTCGGATCGTTCCACGGACCGGATGGCATGTTGGTGATCTGCAGGAATCCGAGCGCGATCTCGTTGGCCTCGGTGTCGGTCGTGGAGTACTGCTCGGATGCCTTCACCTTGGCGTCCGGCATGATCCACACCACGAGGAAGAACAGCACGACGACGCCGACGATCGCCCAGACCCACCACTGTCCGATGAGCCAGCCGATGATCGAGCCGAGGTCGTTGAGGTCGACGCGGGCAGAGGGGTGCATGGGCGCTCCTGAAGGGGGGTCCGGTGCTCTTCATAGGCTGAATGAGCATTCAGCGATAAATCTATACGGCAGTGCGTGCGTTGCGGAAGTTCGGAGATTGGAACGAGTGGATCCGGATGCTCCTGACGACGCATCCGGATCCCACAGCTGCTCCCGTTAAGCGGGGTCGCCGCCCAGCGGACCGACAGCCGGAATCGGGCCGCCGTCATCGGCGCCGCTCTTGCGCCACCGGGCGATCGCGTTGCCCAGGTGGTAGATGAGCAGAGCCGCGACCGTGCCGAGCACGATCGCGCCGAGCTGGAAGCTGCCCCAGCTCATCGCGAAGCCGGCGATCGCGATGACGAACGACACGGCCACCGTGTACTGGTTCACCGGGCGCGAGAAGTCGACGCGGTTGTCGACCCAGATCTTGATGCCGATGACGCCGATCAGGCCGTAGAGCGCTGTCGTGACGCCACCGAGAACACCGGCGGGGATCGTGTTGAAGATGACGCCGACCTTCGGCGAGAACGCGAGCAGGATCGCGACGACGCCGGCGACCCAGTACGCGGCGGTCGAGTAGACGCGAGTCGCCGCCATCACGCCGATGTTCTCGCCGTAGGTGGTCGTTCCCGACCCGCCGAAGCCACCCGCGAGAGTGGTCGCCAGGCCGTCGGCGAGGAGGGCGCGGCCGGTGTGCTTGTTGATCGACGGGTCGTTCGTCATGGTCGCGACGCCGCGCACGTGGCCGACGTTCTCGGCGATGAGCACCAGCACGACGGGCAGGAACATCGGCACCAGACCCCAGGCGACCGGATCGCCGACCGCGGCGAGGTGGAAGTCGGGCAGTCCGACCCAGGCCGCCTCGGCGACGCCGTCGAACTTCACCTGACCGGTGAAGAGCGCGACGATGTACCCGACGATGACGCCGAGGAAGATCGAGATGCGCCCGAGGAACCCGCGGAACAGCACGCTGAAGAGAACCACGGCTGCCAGCGTCACGGTCGCGAGCTCCGGCTGCTGCTGGAAGTTGTTCCATGCGGCCGGAGCGAGGTTGAAGCCGATCAGAGCGACGATGGACCCGGCCACCACCGGCGGCATGAGCCGGTCGATCCAGCCGGTGCCGACCGCCTGTACGAGGAATCCGACGAGTGCGAGCAGCACACCGGCGGCGACGACACCGAGGAGCGCCTGCGTGATCTGTTCGGCCGACTCGAGGGCCTGACCTGCATTGAGCGCCGTGATCGGGGCGATGAAGGCGAAAGAGGAGCCGAGGTAGCTGGGCAGACGGTTGCGGGTCAGCAGCAGGAACAGCAAGGTCCCCAGGCCGGAGAACAGCAGTGTCGTCGAGACGGGGAACCCGGTGAGGATCGGAACCAGGAAGGTCGCGCCGAACATCGCGACGACGTGCTGCACGCCGATCGCGATCGTGGCGGGC
Source organism: Microbacterium sp. LTA6 (assembly GCF_045690355.1). Lineage (NCBI taxonomy): Bacteria > Bacillati > Actinomycetota > Actinomycetes > Micrococcales > Microbacteriaceae > Microbacterium > Microbacterium sp. LTA6. Next base: position 832,936 of record NZ_CP147855.1, on the reverse strand, counting down.
CAGTTCAGACGCTCATCGGGTCGGACGACGGCACCGGGTTCGACGGTGCGACCGTCTCCGTGCAGGTTCCACAGCGGCATGCGTGCTCCTCAGGGTCAGGGTAGAACTGGGGAAACACTATCGGCTCGCCGTCGATGAGCTCGTGCGCCCGATCGCACGTGCGGACGGGGCCCGACGCCGGACGTCAGTCGAGGACGAAGGTGACCTCGAGCGTCACCTGCCACTCGGTGATCGCGCCGTCGCTGACGCCGACCTTGTGCTCTTTGACCCAGGCGCCGCTGACGTTGCGAAGAGTCTCGCTCGACCTCGCGATCCCGAGCCGGACGGCATCCTCGAAGCTCTCCGTCGAGCGGGCGGTGATGGTGGTAACGCGTGCAACGGACATGGCGATCCTCCTTGACGGCCTGTGGACCTCCCATGCAACGCGTGTTCCGCGGCATGCGCAAGAGGCAGCGCCGATCCTGTCGGAGAAGCGTCAGGCCCCCAGGCGGTCGATCAGCTCGCGGTATCGGTCTGCGGTGCGGGCGACGATGTCCTTCGGAAGCAGCGGCGGCTCGCCCTGCTTGTCCCAGTTGGCCGCCAGCCAGTCGCGGACGATCTGCTTGTCGAAGCTCGCCATGCGCTCGTTCGGAGTCGAGCCCGCACGCCAGGATTCGGCATCCCAGTACCGGGACGAGTCGCTCGTGAGCACCTCGTCGGCGAGGCGCAGCGTGCCGTCGGCATCCGTGCCGAACTCGAACTTCGTGTCGGCGAGGATCAGACCCTTCTCCTCGGCGATGGCTGCGGCCCGCGCGTAGATCGCCAGCGACGTATCGCGCAGCTCGGCAGCGCGTTCGGCGCCGACCAGCTCGACCGTCTGCTCGAAGGTGATGTTCTCGTCGTGCTCGCCCATCGGGGCCTTGTACGCCGGGGTGAACAGCGGTTCCGGCAGTCGGTCGCCGTTCTGCAGCCCCGCCGGCAGCGGAATGCCGCACACGGTGCCGCTCTCCTGATACTCGGCCCACCCTGAGCCGGTGATGTACCCGCGCACCACGCATTCGATGGGCAGCATTTCGAGCGACTGCGCGAGCATGGCCCGGTCGGCCACGGACGCCGGGATCTCGCCCTCGGCGAGGTGATTGGGCACGTCGGCGAGCTGGGCGAACCACCAGCGGCTGAGCCGCGTGAGCAGCGCGCCCTTCTCCGGGATACCCGGAGAGAGTACGAAATCGAAGGCGCTCACCCGATCGCTGGCGACGACGAGGATGCGGGTGTCCGCAGCATCCGCCGACGCGAACAGGTCGCGGACCTTGCCGGAGTAGATGTGCCGCCAGCCGGGGATGCTCTGTGCCGTGCCTTCAGAAGGAGTGCTCACCCTGCCATTATCGCGGTTCGGCCGGTGTCGCTCTGCGGTAGGGCGGATAGCGGGTGCGGACTGCGTCGACGAGCATCCGGATGTCGTCGGGGTTGCCTACCCTGGAACGGTGTCCGACGACCTGCTCACCCCGCGCCTGCGCTTGTCTCGCCCGAGCCCCGCGGATCTGGATGCCGTTCACGCGATCAACGCGGACTCCAGAGTGTGGACGCACTTCCCGAGCCTGCGGCACAGGGAGCTCGCCACGACCGTGGCGATGATGGAGCGCTGGGAGCGCAGCTGGAACGAGGCCGGGCTGGGATCGTCGGTGGTGCGGCTGCGGAGTACCGGCGACGTGATCGGAAACGGCGGGTGCACGCTGCTGGGCGGCGAAGTATGGAACGTGGGCTACCGGATCGCGGCCGATCATCACGGTCACGGCTATGCGACCGAGGTCGCCGGCGCCGCCATCGAGCGCGCACGGGCAATTGATCCCGACCGCCCGGTGATCGCCTTCCTCGTCGAGCACAATCACGCCTCCGCTCGAGTGGCCGAGAAGCTCGGGCTGCGTCTGGTGCACCGCGGGCCGGATGCAGGGAACCATGACCCTTCGGTGATGCGGCTCGTCTACGCCGACCGGGATCTGACCGCGGAGCAGCTCGCCGCGACGCTCCGGTAGCGACCCGGTGCGGGAGCGATCCCTGGATGTCGTCGTGCGGTTCGCCGAGACCCACACTCGGCGCCGAGACCCCCGTCTGTGAGCGTGGGTCTCGGCGGCAGGTGTGGGTCTCGATATCACCTGCGCACGCGGGGGAGGGATGCCGTCCGCATGTCGGATCCCGGGTGTAGCGTTGCGCCGTGACTTCCCCTGAGCGCACCACGACCGGTTCGATCCTGCAACCGCGCAGCCCCTGGCCGGCGCTCTGGGCTATGGTGATCGGCTTCTTCATGATCCTCGTCGACACGACGATCGTGTCGGTGGCGAATCCGGCGATCAAGGCCGCACTCGATCCGGACACGAACAATCTCGACAACGTCGTCTGGGTTACCAGCGCCTATCTGCTCGCCTACGCGGTGCCGCTGCTGATCACCGGGCGGCTCGGCGACCGCTTCGGGCCGAAGAACATCTACCTGATCGGCCTCGCCGTCTTCACGCTCGCGTCGCTGTGGTGCGGGCTGTCGACGACGCTCGAGGGCCTCATCATCGCGCGCGCGGCGCAGGGGCTTGGTGCGGCCTGCATGACTCCGCAGACGATGGCCGTGATCACCCGCACGTTCCCGCCCGACCGCCGAGGCGCAGCGATGGGACTGTGGGGCGGCACATCCGGCGTGGCGATGCTCGTCGGGCCGCTGGCCGGTGGATTGCTGGTCGACGCATTCGGGTGGGAGGCGATCTTCTTCGTGAACCTCCCCATCGGCATCCTCGGTTTCGTGCTCGCACTGTTGCTGGTGCCGAAGCTCGAGACGCATCCGCACCGCTTCGACATTCCCGGGGTCTTTCTCAGTGCGGTCGCGCTGTTCCTCATCGTCTTCGGGCTGCAGGAGGGCGAGGCTCACGACTGGGGCATGATCTGGGGGCCGATCTCGGTGTGGGGTCTCATCGCGGCGGGTGTCGTGGTGCTCACGTTCTTCCTCTGGTACCAGGCGCGCACCAAGAACGAACCGCTGGTGCCGATGGCGCTGTTCCGCGACCGCAACTTCTCCTGGTCGAACGTCGCCATCGCGACCGTCGGCTTCACCGTGACGAGCATGTCGCTGCCGTTGATGTTCTTCCTGCAACTGGCCCGGGGGCTCACGCCCACCGAGGCGGCGCTGCTGATGATCCCGATGGCCGTGGCCGCCGGCGTGCTCTCGCCGTTCGCCGGGAAGGTGCTCGATCGGATCGACCCTCGCATCATGCTCGTGCCCGGACTGCTGCTCGTCTCCGCCGCGCTGTTCCTGTTCGCCTTCCTGATGAACACCGAGGTCGATACCGCGTGGCTGCTCGTGCCGTCGGCGATCCTCGGGATCGGGAACGCCGGAATGTGGGGGCCGCTGGCCACCACGGCGACACGCAACCTGCCTCGGCTCCAGGCCGGTGCCGGCGCCGGCATCTACAACACCACCAGGACCGTCGGCTCGGTGCTCGGCTCCGCCGCGATCGCCGCGTTCATGCAGAGCCGCATCGAGGCGAACCTTCCGGGCGCCGGAGATGCGCCGGGTGGCATGGGTGGCGGGTCGCTGCCGCCCGCGGTCGCCGCGCCGTTCGCCGATGCGATGGCGCAGACGATGCTCATGCCGGCGGTGCTCATCCTGTTCGGGGTCGTCGCGGTGCTCTTCCTGCGCGGCAAACCGTCTTCCGCGGTCGACCTCCGCTAGACGCCCGCGTCGTTTTGCGTTCGCCGCATCCGTCTGCTGGGCTGGACCGATGACGATCGCACTCATGCGCCCCACCACCGAACTGTTCGACAGCTGGTCTTCGGCCATGGCCGAGTTCGGCGAATCGCACATCGACGGCTCGGGGCTGACGGCTCCGGTGACGCCGGACCGGGCGACACTCGACGCGCTCATCGCCAAGGCCGCACTGTTCGCCGACCCGGACGCGGAGTTGCCTGAGGGGTTCGTGCGCGACGACATGTACTGGATCGTCGATGACCACGAGGTCATCGGCACGCTGTCGTTCCGGCACGCACTGAACGACTATCTCAGCGAGGTCGGCGGCCACATCGGCTACGCCGTCCGGGAATCCCGTCGTCGCCGGGGGTACGCATCCGCGGCGCTTGCGCTGAGCCTCGACCGTGCCAGGGAGGTCGGCCTCGAGCGCGTGCTGCTGACGTGCGATGACGACAACGTCGGTTCCTCTCGCACCATCGAGCGTGCCGGCGGCGTTCTGCAGGACGTCACCGACCAATCGGCGCGCGGGCACGCGCTGCTGCGTCGGTACTGGATCGAGCTGTAGCGGAAACGCGCTCACACGCTCCCCGACGCGGGCGACACGCCGTCGCCGGTTAGGGTTGATGGTCGACGACCATCGCGGTGACAGCATCTGTCGCCCATCCGATCCGAGGAGCATCCGTCGTGATCCGTAATCCCTCTCCCGTGTCCGCGCGTCTGCGCGCGCTCGGACGCACCGCCGGAGCGATGGCGCTCAGCGCGTTCGTCGCTGTCGGTGCGCTGCTCGGCGGGGCATCTGCCGCCGCCGCGGCCGATGGCACCGAGACCTATGTCATCGGCACCGACACGACGTTCGCGCCGTTCGAGTTCACCGACGAGAACGGCGACCTCGTCGGCATCGACATGGACCTGCTCCGCGCGATCGCCAAGGATCAGGGTTTCGAGGTCGAGATCCGTCAGCTCGGCTTCGACGCCGCGGTGCAGGCGCTCCAGGCGAACCAGGTCGATGCTGTCATGGCGGGCATGTCGATCACCGACGAGCGTGAGAAGACCTTCGACTTCAGCGAGCCGTATTTCACCAGCGGTATCCAGCTCGGAGTGCTCGAGTCCAGCGACATCCAGTCGCTCGACGACCTCGACGGCGAGGCGGTCGCAGTCAAGACGGGCACGCAGGGGCAGACCTTCGCGGAGGAGAACCAGGACGAGTACGGCTTCAAGGTCACCCCCTACTCCGACACGACCGACATGGTGGATGCCGTGAAGGCCGGCCAGGCGGTTGGCTACTTCGAGGACTTCCCGGTGCTGGCCTATGGCATCCAGCAGGGCTCCGGGTTCCGCCTGGTCGGCGAACCAGAGCTCGGCGGCGAGTACGGCTTCGCGGTCAACAAGGGGATGAACCCCGAGCTGGTCGAGATGTTCAACGCGGGCCTCGCGAACCTGCAGGAGTCCGGCGAGTACGACGAGATCGTCGACACGTATCTCGCGGGCGGGGAGAAGTCGACGCAGGCGACCGACATCATCTCGGTCGCCGTGCAGTACTGGCCCGCTCTCATGCAGGGTCTCTGGCTGACGATCCTCGCGACGCTCGTCGCCCTCGTCGCCGCCTTCATCCTCGGACTGGTGTTCGGCTTCGGCCGCATCTCGAAGTTCGCCCCCTTCCGTTGGCTCGCGACCGCCTATGTCTTCGTCTTCCGCGGCACACCGATCCTCGTGCAGGCGTTCTTCGTGTTCTTCGCCATCCCGCAGTTGTTCCCTGGGCTCACGTTCAACCCGTTCGTCGCGGGCGCGATCACGCTCTCGCTGAACACCGGTGCCTACATGACCGAGATCATCCGCGGCGGCATCCAGGCCGTCGATCCCGGCCAGGCGGAGGCGTCGCGCTCGCTCGGGCTCGGGCACTGGAAGACGATGCAGAAGGTCGTGCTGCCGCAGGCGTTCCGCATCATGATCCCGTCGTTCGTGAACCAGGGCATCATCACCCTCAAGGACACGTCGCTGATCAGTGTGATCGGGCTCGCGGAGCTGACGTTCGTGTCCCGCCAGATCATCGCCTCGACGTACCTGTCAGCGCAGGTGCTGACGATCGTCGCCATCATCTACTTCGTCGTGATCACGCTTCTCACGCTGCTCGCGAACCGCCTGGAGAGGAAGTTCAACGCATGAGCAAGATCAAGGTCACAGACCTGCACAAGTCCTTCGGCGACAACCACGTGCTCAAGGGCATCGACCTCACGGTCGAAGACGGTGAGGTCGTCGCCGTCATCGGGCCGTCAGGATCGGGCAAATCCACCCTGCTGCGCTGCCTCAACAAGCTCGAGGAGCCCAGCTCCGGGCACGTCATCATCGACGGCGTCGACCTCACCGACCGGAGCGTGAAGCTCGACGAGGTGCGTCAGCGCATCGGCATGGTCTTCCAGCACTTCAACCTGTTCCCGCACATGACGGTGCTCGAGAACATCACCCTCGCGCCCATCGAGCTCGGAAAGCTCTCCAAGGCCGAGGCCCGCGAGCGCGCCCTCACGCTGCTCGCCCGTGTCGGTCTCGAGGAGAAGGCGGACGCGAAGCCGGCATCCCTCTCCGGTGGCCAGAAGCAGCGTGTGGCGATCGCCCGTGCCCTGGCGATGGATCCCGAGATCATGCTCTTCGACGAGGCGACGAGCGCGCTCGACCCCGAGATGGTCGGCGAGGTGCTGCAGGTGATCCGCGACCTCGCGTCCGGCGGCATGACCATGGTTCTGGTGACGCACGAGATGGGTTTCGCCCGCGAGGTCTCAGGTCGGACCGTGTTCATGGACGGCGGGGTCGTGGTCGAAGAGGCCACGCCAGCCGAGTTGTTCGGTGCCCCGAAGAACGAGCGCCTGAAGGACTTCCTCTCCAAGGTGCTCTGAGCCGCGGGACTGCTCCGGGCTACTCGGCGACGCGGGCGGCGATGTCGGTGCGGAAGTGCGAGCCCTCGAGCTCGATACGGCCGATCGCGTCGTAGGCGCGTTCGCGCGCGGTGCGGAAGTCGGATGCCACGGCGACGACGTTCAGCACACGACCGCCGGTCGCGACGAGCGAGCCGCCAGGAGCATCGGGGCCCGCGGTCGCGGCATGCACGATGCGGACGCCGTCGACGGCAGCGGCATCCGCCAGCCCTTCGATCGGGCGGCCGGTCTGCGGCGCCTCGGGGTATCCCTCGCTGGCGAGAACCACGGTGATCGCGACGTCGTCGCTGAAGACGGGGTCGGGCTGGTCTTCGAGGGTGCCGGATGCCGCGGCGAACAGCAGCTCTGACAGGGGTGTGACCAGGCGGGGAAGCACCACCTGCGTCTCGGGATCGCCGAAGCGCGCGTTGAACTCGATGACCCGCACCCCGGCAGGGGTGAGGATCAGTCCGGCGTACAGCAGACCGATGAACGGCGTGCCCTCGGCGTCCAATTGGCGGATGACCGGAAGCGCGACATCGCGCGTGATCTCGTCGACGAACTCCTGCTCGCTGCCGAACTGCTCGGCCAGCCAGGGCAGGGGGGAGTATGCGCCCATGCCGCCGGTGTTGGGACCGGCGTCGCCGTCGAGCGCTCGCTTGAAGTCCTGCGCCGGGCTGAGCGCCCGTACGGTGTCGCCGTCGCTGAGGAAGAAGAGCGACACCTCGGGGCCGGAGAGGAACTCCTCGATGAGCAGGGGCCCGGCCGGCAGATAATGCGCGGCATGCGCGAGCGCTTCGGCGCGGTCGGAGGTGACGATGACGCCCTTGCCGGCGGCGAGTCCGTCGGCCTTCACGACGTAGGGGGCGCCGAGGTCATCGAATGCAGCCTCGACTTCTGACGCGGTGGCGGCGCGCACGGCGCGTCCGGTCGGCACGCCGGCAGCATCCATCACCCGCTTCGCGAAGGACTTCGAGCCCTCCAGCTGCGCGGCGGCCTTGCCCGGACCGAAGACCGGGATGCCGTGGGCGCGCAGCGCGTCGGCGACGCCCGCCACGAGAGGCGCTTCGGGACCGATCACCACAAGGTCGACGGCGTGCTCGTTCGCGAACGCGGTCACCGCGCCGCCGTCGAGCGGGTCGACGTTGACGGGGGTGGCATCCTGCGCGATGCCGGCATTGCCGGGCGAGACGAGAATGTCGTGCTCAGCCTGCTCTGCTCGCAGGGCGAGGATGATCGCGTGCTCACGGGCACCGGAACCGAGGACAAGGATCTTCACCTGTACAGCCTACCGAGGGGGTCAGCCGGGGTTTCCGTCCATAACTCCGGAGAACGGGCGGCATATGACCCGGATTCGGGGCCAAGGCGCCCGCCGCGCGGTGTTTCTCCGGAGTTGTGGCACGCGCGGCCGCCGGTCACCGGTTCGCAATTCAGGAAACTTCGGGCATTCGAGCCCCATCCGGGCCGCGCTGCGTTGTGTCGGCCAGGTTCTTCCTGAGTTGTGAACGCGTCACGCCTCAGATCGGACGCTCATCCGCGACGTCCCAGGGCACGGTCCATCCCGCGGCCTCGAAGATGCCATCGAGCACCATCGCCGTGAAGCCCCAGACGATCGTGCCGTCGACGTCGAAGGCCGGGGCGCGAAAGGTGAGGTCGCCGTGCTGTCGTACCGAGGTGTGCCGCGTCGCCGGGTCGAGCAGCTGGGCCACCGGCACCCGGAACACGTCGACGGTTTCGGCGTGATCGACGGCTGCGACACGGGAGGGCATGCGCCACCATGCGAGCACGGGCGTCACCCGGTGGTTGCTGACCGCGAGCGGGATCACCGGAAGCGGCGTGAGCACCTCGACACCGGCCGGGTCGAGCCCGGTCTCCTCCTGAGCCTCGCGCAGGGCGGTGGCGATCGCGTCGGCATCGCCCGGATCGCGGCGCCCACCAGGGAACGACACCTGTCCCGGGTGCGAGGACAGGGTCGAGGCACGGCGCTGCAGCAGCACATCGAGATCTTTTGCCACCGCGGTGTCGGAGTGCGGGGCCGGGATGCCGTCCAGCACGCCGAACAGGATGAGCACGGCCGCGTCGTTGGCGGCATCCGTGTCAGCGAGCTGCGGAAACCGGCCCGTCCAGTCGTAGTCCGAGGTCGCGGCGAGCAACTGGGCGCGGGCCCCCTCGGGATGCGGCGTGCTCATGGTCCGAGCCTAATCCGCGCGGGGATGGACTGGTCCGGTGGCGGATCAGGATGCCGGAGGTAGGCTCGGCGGATCGACGGGACGCAGCACGCGGGAAGGGACGACCGACCGATGGCCAAGAGGATCGACACCGGCGAGGGACGAGCGGCGCTCGAAACGGTGCACCTCGCGGATGCTTCAGGAGCGAAGCCACCGCGAGCGGCGCTCGCGACCGCCGTCCGCTATCTTCTGCAGCTGCTCGACGAGAAGGCCCCGGGCAACAGCGTCGAGGTGCGCGTTCCTCCGTTCGGCGCGGTGCAGGTCATCCAGGGTCCCCGGCACACGCGCGGCACGCCGCCGAACGTGGTGGAGATGGATGCCGCGACCTGGATCGCCGTCGCGACAGGCTCCGAGCCCTGGGTCGACGCCGCAGCCTCGGGGCGCATCAGCGCCTCCGGCATCCGCGCCGACCTCAGCGACGTGCTGCCGCTGCGGCCGTAGTCCCGGGATTCGCCCCGCCGCGCCATCCGCCCGCCGCCGTCCGACCAGTTTGTCGGCTCGGGATCATGGATGCCGGCTCCGATCGGCCGATCTCGCCGACATTCCGCACTTCGAGCCGACAGTGTGATCCCGCGCGAGCGCACGCCGAGGTACCGTTACCGGCGAACGGTGGGACAATGGTTCCATGGCTCCCACCGATTCTCACCAGACCGTCGAAGTGACGGTGCGCCGTGTGCCGCGGTACGGCGTGTTCATGGGAATCGGCGTCGTGCTCGGCATCATCGCAGCCGGCATCATCACCCTGACGGGGAGTTACGAGCAGTCCGTCGCCCTCGATGTCGTCTACCCGCCGAGCCAGGTGTTCGGGTTCGCCCTGCTGTGGACGGTCCCGATCGGCCTCGCCCTCGGCGGGGTGGTCGCGCTGATCCTCGAGCGAGTGGCTCGCCGCCATGATCGCGTCGCCCTGGTCGACCGCGAGACGATCACCGAGTCCGACTGATCGGACTCACGCCAGCTCGGCGATGATCGGACGGATCGCCGCGTCGAAGGCGACGATGTCGCGACGCATGCCGTCGGTGACGGCCACGGTGAGCGCACCGATCCACCAGATGCCGCGTTGCGAGAACGGCAGCACCTGCACGTTCAGTTCGAACGAGTGGGCACGGCGCCCGATGTCGCGTTCGAATTCGGCGATCGCACTCGCGTAGGCACGGTACGAGTCGCCGCCGGGATGACTGATGCCGGCTCTGCCGCTCGTCGTGCTCCGAATCGAACGCACGTAGCGGTCGTGCGCTCCTCGTGCGAACTGCAGAGCGGATGCCGCATGCGGCGCGATCGCCGCCCGGAGCTCCTCTGCGCCCGTCGCGGGCAGGGCGACCAGCGTCTCGAAACCGTCGACGAGTTCGAGCGGCACGCCGGAGGGATGCGCGCGCGGTTCGACCGTCATGTCCCAGTACTCGCGCCATTGGGCCTCGACTTCAGGTGAGGCATCCGCCGCGTCCGGCGCGCGGACCGGCAGCTCACGAAGACTGGGCAGATCTTCCGGAAGGCGCACGCCGAGCGTCTGCCGGAGTGCGAGCGCGAGGAGCACAGGGACGCTCGCGTCCTCTCGGATCAGCCACTGCGGCTTGTCGGCCATGGCCCCATCGTAGGCGCGTCCGGACCTGGCGTTCGAGGATCTTTCGGCGGAGTGCCGCCCCCCGTGCGGGCGGTAGGCTTGACGGGTGGCAGACTCCCCCACTAACACGTACGCCGCAGCAGGTGTCGACACCGCTGCAGGCGATCTGGCCGTCGAGCTGATGAAGTCGTCCGTGCGCGCGACGCACGGCCCCGAAGTGCTCGGAGGCGTCGGCGGATTCGCCGGACTCTTCGACGCCAGTGCGCTTCTCGGCTATCGGCGCCCGTTGCTCGCCAGCAGCACCGACGGCGTCGGCACGAAGGTCGCGATCGCGCAGGCCATCGACAAGCACGACACCATCGGCCAGGATCTGGTCGGCATGGTCGTCGATGACATCGTCGTGGTGGGTGCGAAGCCCCTGTTCATGACCGACTACATCGCCTGCGGCAAGGTCGTGCCAGAACGCATCGCCGACATCGTCCGCGGCATCGCGCAGGCCTGCTCGGCGACGGGAACCGCCCTCGTCGGTGGTGAGACCGCCGAGCACCCCGGCCTCCTCGGGCCGCGTGACTACGACGTGGCGGGAGCTGCGACGGGCGTGGTCGAGGCCGACGCCATCCTCGGCGCGGATCGTGTGCGCGACGGCGACGCCGTCATCGCGGTCGCCTCCAGCGGTCTGCACTCCAACGGCTTCTCCCTCGTGCGCCACATCGTCACGCGCGCAGGTATCGGCTACGGCGACAACGCTGCCGATCTCGGCACGACCTGGGGCGAGGCGCTTCTCGAGCCCACGCGCCTCTACACGCTTCCCCTGCTGCGCCTGATCGAGACGCTCGGCGGCGGCGTCCACGCTCTCAGCCACGTCACCGGCGGCGGAATCGCGGCGAACCTCGCGCGCGTGCTCCCGCAGGGCAGCTGGGCCGAGGTCGACCGCAACTCCTGGTCGCCGAGCCCGGTGTTCCGGGTGCTCAGTGACATCGCCGGCTCCACTCTCGAGTCGGCCGAGGGCACCTGGAACCTCGGCATCGGCTTCCTCGCGGTCATCGCCGCAGACAAGAAGGATGCCGCGATCGCGGCGCTGTCCGCAGAGGGCATGCCTGCGTGGCAGGTCGGAACCGTGGGCTTCGGCGCGCGGCCGGCAGGAGAATTCGAACAGGGCGCCAAGGGCGTCGACGGCGGAGCGGTGCGCCTTGTCGGCGCGTACGCGGACGGAGCGAAATAACACCCCATGTGCGGCATCGTCGGAATGGTGGGGACAGCCCCGGTCAATCAGGACATCTACGACGCACTCCTGTTGCTGCAGCATCGCGGCCAGGATGCGACGGGCATCGCCACGGCAGAGCCGAACGGCATCATGCACAACGCCAAAGCGCAGGGGATGGTGCGGGAGGCGTTCCGCACCCGCGACATGCGTGCGCTTCTCGGCAATGTGGGCCTGGGCCATGTGCGCTACGCCACCAAGGGAACCGCCTCGAGCGAAGAGGAGATGCAGCCGTTCTACGTGAACGCGCCGTACGGCATCATCCTCATCCACAACGGCAACCTCACCAACACCCGTGAGCTCACCGCCGACATGGCACAGCGCGACCGTCGCCATCTGAACTCGTCGAGCGACACCGAGCTGCTGCTGAACGTCCTGGCCGGCGAACTGCAGTCGACGACCTCGGCCGTCGACCTCGAGCCCGAGCGCGTCTTCGAAGCCGTGGCGCGCACGCAGGAGCGCATCGAAGGCGCCTACGCGGTGATCGCGGTGATCGCCGGATACGGCCTGCTCGCGTTCCGCGATCCCTTCGGCATCCGCCCGCTCATCCTCGGTCACCGCATCGGACGCGACCAGGACGGCAACCCGAAGGGCGACGAGTGGGTCGTCGCGAGTGAGTCGCTCGTGCTGGAGAACGCCGACTACGAGGTCGTCCGCGAGATCGAGCCCGGCGAAGCGGTGTTCATCACCAGCGAGGGCGAGCTGCACAGCAAACAGTGCGCGACGGATCCGCGACTCACGCCCTGCGCGTTCGAGTACGTCTACCTCGCCCGCCCCGACTCGGTGATGAACGGCATCTCGGTCTACGAGTCGCGGCTGCGGATGGGCGACCGGCTCGCCGACACGATCGCCAAGCATGTGCCGATGGACAAGATCGACGTCGTCATGCCGATCCCCGACTCGTCGCGCCCCGCGGCGATGGAGGTCGCGCGCAAGCTCGGCATCGAGTACCGCGAAGGCTTCTACAAGAACCGCTACGTCGGACGAACCTTCATCATGCCCGGCCAGGCAGTGCGCAAGAAGAGCGTCCGTCAGAAGCTCAATGCGATGTCGACGGAGTTCCAGGGCAAGAACGTGCTGCTCATCGACGACTCGATCGTGCGCGGCACGACGAGCAAGCAGATCATCCAGATGGCACGGGATGCCGGGGCGATCTCGGTGACCTTCGCTTCGGCGGCGCCGCCGGTGCGGCATCCGCACGTCTACGGCATCAACATGCCGTCGCGTCACGAACTCATCGCGCATGGGCGCACCATCCCGGAGATCGCCGAGGAACTCGGCTGCGACCACCTCGTCTACCAGGAGGTCGACGACCTGAAGGCCGCGATCACCGAGGGGTCGGCGGTGACCGAGCTCGACATGAGTTGCTTCGACGGTCACTATGTCACCGGCACCGTCACCGACGAGTATCTGGCGTGGGTCGAGGGGTCGCAGACGTCATGACGTCGAGCACTCGGCCGCTGTGGCAGGGCCGGGCGCTCGCGCTGCTGGGCATCCTGCTGGTCGCGTTCTCGCTGCGGTCGGCCGTCGCCTCGTTGTCGCCCGTGGTCGATCACATCGATCGTGACTTCGCGCTTTCGTCGGTCGTCATCGGGCTGATCGGTGCGGCACCGCCGGTGTGCTTCGCGATCTTCGGGCTGATCACCCCGCTGCTCGAGCGTCGCTTCGGACTGGAACGGGTCGCCGTCGCGGCCATCGCCGTGATGGCCGCAGGTCTCCTGCTGCGCGGCTTCGCGGTCGATGCCACCACCCTGCTCGGTGCGACGGTGGTCGTGTTCGCGGGAGTCGGGTCGGGCAACGTGCTGCTGCCGCCGCTGGTCAAGAAGTACTTCCCCGACAGGCTCGGCGTCATGATGACGCTGTACTCCACCACGATGGCCGTCTCCACCTTCCTGCCGCCGATGCTCGCGGTCCCGGTGGCCGACACGCTGGGCTGGCGGGTATCACTGGGGATGTGGGGCGTCTGCGCCGCGCTCGCCCTGATCCCGTGGCTGACGCTGCTGGTGCAAGGAAAGGCCGACGTGGTGGTCGCCGCGCCCGTCGTCGAGGAGCCGGACCAGATCGCGCGCCCCTTCGCGCCGGATGCCGTCGAGGTCGCCACCGGACCGATTGCCGTCTCGCCGGCGAACCCGCGGATCTTCGGACGGCTCTGGCGGCTACCGCTGGCGTGGGCGCTCGCCATCGTCTTCGGCGCCTCCTCCACGACCGCGTACGTGTCGTTCGCATGGTTGCCGACCCTGCTGGTCGACGTCGGCGGCGTGACCCCGGCGACGGCCGGGTTCCTGCTCTCGTTGTTCGCGCTGGTCGCCCTTCCGTGCTCGATGGTCGTGCCGATCCTGGTGGTGCGCTTCCAGGCGACGCGGCCGCTCTTCTTCTTCGCGGCCGGCGCGGGACTCGTCGGTCTCGCGGGTCTGCTCTTCGTGCCGACCCTGGCGCTCGCTGTGTGGGTGATGATCTACGGACTGTCGGCGATCATGTTCCCGTTGAGTCTGGTGCTGCTGAGCATCCGCGCGCGCACCCCGGAGAGTGCTGTCGCACTGAGCGGGTTCGTGCAGAGCATCGGCTACGCGATCGCGGCGGTCTTCCCGCTGCTGATCGGCATGCTGCACGAGGTCACCGGTGGGTGGCAGGTGCCGTTGATCGTGATGGCCGGAGTGCTCATCGTCTCGCTGCCGGCCGGCTATATCGCCGGGCGCCGTCGCACGATCGAGGACGAGTGGGAACGCCGGCACGGTCGCTGGTGACCGGCTGATACGAAGAATCCCCCGCGCAAAGCGCGGGGGAGACCGAGGAATGAGTCGGCGGTTACGCCTTCTCGAGTTCGTCCTCGTCTTCGTCTTCGTATTGATCTGCCCACTTGTCGACGTACTCGTTCTCGTCGCTCGGATGCGCAAGCTCGCGCTCCAGCGCCGAGTAGTTCACCGACGGACTGTACGACTTGAGTTCGCGGGCGATCTTGGTGTGTTTCGCCTTCTGACGGCCACGGCCCATGCGCGACCCCCTTCACGAGTTGAGGTGCGGGCAAACTCGGGCCCGACGCATTCACGGCACCGGCGTGCGGCCGGTAAGAGTAGCATTCAGAATAGCACGCGCGTAAGGGCCTCTGGCCGCTGCCAGGCAGGTGAAGGGAACGATTCTCATGTCAGACAACACCTCCACTCCATCCGACGAAGCCGCACAGAACGTCGCATTGCAGAAAGCGGTGATCGTCGGGATGCAACCGGGCCAGGCCCGGCATGTGCTTGATGAGGCCGCCCGCTATGCCCGATTGCTGAACGCGCCGCTCATCGTCGTCCACGTCGACGTCACCCGTTTCGTCACCTACGAGGATCCAGACGGCTACGTGCACTCCGCGCCCATCGATCTCAACCTCGATGCGGGTGAGGCCGAGTTCGACGCTGTGCAGGCCGAAGCGGGGGAGATCCTCGACCGCACCGGCCTCACCTGGACGGCGCGGCAACTCGTCGGTGACCCGGCGCTGGCGATCAAGCAGCTCGCGGGTAAGGTCGATGCCCAGTTGATCGTCGTGGGCACGCGCAAGCGCGGTATCGGTGAATCGATCAGAGAGTTCTTCACCGGGTCCGTCGCGGCGCGCCTCGCGCATCGGCAGCATCGTTCGATTCTTGTGGTCCCGCTCGGCGAATCCGTGCCGGACGACCAGAAGGAGATCTGGCCGGAGTCCTAAGCCGGGCTCGCCCCGGTCGTTGAGCGCAGCGAGACGAAACGCGCCGTCCAGCGTATGACGCGGGATCGACGCGTTTCGTCTCGTCGCTGCGCTCCTCGCTCAACGACCAGGGGTTCGGGTTGCGCGGTCAGCGGCCCAGTGAGTTGAGCCCGACGGTGATGCCGCGGGCAGCGGTATCCAGGGCGCCCTCGAGGTCGGTGACGATGGATGCCGGCAGTTCGCCGCCCCGAGCGACATGCGTGCGCAGGTCGGTGCGCACCTGTGCACGGAAGGCATTGATCAGAGCATCCGCCCGGTGCAGCTCTTCGCGACTGGAAACCCGGGCGTCGCCCGCCGGTGTCCGCGGGCGGGCCTTCGCCGCGCTCCGCTCGTCGCGCTCGGCCGATGCGAGGTCGGCGCGGAGGCTCTTCATCGCGTCCTGCACGCTCTGGCGCACCTCATTGGCGATCAGCCGCACCGAGTCCGCGAGGCCGGACTCGATGCCGGCCAGGTCCCCTTCGCGGGAGGCGAGCTCTGCGCGACCGGCTTCCGTGATCGCATAGATCGTGGTGCGGCCGTCGACGGTCTTCGTCACCAGGCCCTCTTCCTCGAGCTTCGCGAGCCGCGGATAGATGGTGCCGGCGCTGGGCGTGTAGGTGCCGCCGGTGCGATCGGTGAGAGCCTGGATGATGCCGTACCCGTGCTGCGGCGCCTCGGCGAGCAGCGACAGCAGGTACAGGCGCAGATCGCCGTGCGAGAAGACTGCGGGGCTCATGATTCCCACTCCGCGTCGTCGGCGACGGATGCCGTGGCGCGGCGCAGTACGGTGATGGAACCCGACACCGAATTGGCGCGCACGTCGACGAAGCGTCCGGCGAGTTCTCCGGTCGAGCCCGTGTAGTTGCTCGGACCGGAGGAGTTGCGCTCGATCCCGTCGATCAGGATCCGGCCGCTCATCGAGCGCGCGACGTAATTCGCGGGCAGCGTCTCGTCGAGGCGGACGGTGCTGGATCCGGCGACCGTGTTCAGGTTGATCGTGTTCACGTCTCCCATGGCGTCCACCAGGGCGGCGCCGGAGACGGTGTCGATCGTCGCCTTGCGCACGGCGCCGGTGACAGCCACATCGCCGGAGACGCTGTTGGCGCTGAGCGAGCCGGTGAGGCCGCGCACCTGCACGTCGCCGGAGACCGAGTTCACCGTCAGATCGCCGATGAGCGTGTCGACGATGATGTCGCCGGAGACGGTGCTGAGGCGGGCGTCGTTGCTGATGCCGGAGACGAGCGCCCCCGCGCTGACGACGCCCAGGTTGAGGGCGATCGCGCGCGGAACGGCGACGCTCACCTCGGCGCGCGGTCCGCCCGAGCCGAAGTTGCGGAAGACCTCGAGGAAGTTGTCCCAGCCCAGCTGCGGGTGGTCGATCTCGACCTCGCCGCCGTGGGACTCCACGCGGAGGTCCTTGATGGTGACGCCGTGCACCTCGATGCGGATGCCCGGCTCGTCGTGGGCGATGATGTCGATCTGTCCGCCGACGAGGCCCACCTTGAGGCGCGTCACGGATTCGATGTCGATGACGCGTTCTTCGCCGGGGGCGATGAGCCACTTCTCGGTCATGTCCTTCTCCTGTGTCTGGGGATTCGCGATATATCGCGTGTCATCACAGTAACACGATATATCGCGAGTCTGTCAAGCCCTGTTCCGTTCAAAGAGCGCAAACGGCTGCATCCGCGGGCGAAATGCAGCCGTTTGCGCTCTTTGAACGCTGAGGGGAGCGCGCCTCAGAACGCGGGCGGCGTGTGCCAGATGCGGTCGATGTAGTCGCGGATCGATCGGTCGGAGGAGAAATAGCCGCAGCGGGCGACGTTGAGGATGGCCGAGCGCGTCCAGGCATCCTGGTCGGCGTAGGCGGCATCCACCCTGGCCTGCGCCGCGATGTACGCGGAGTAGTCGGCGAGCACCATGAACCGGTCGTCGTAGAGCAGATTCGACACGATCGGCTCGAAGACCGACCGATCGCCGCTGGAGAACGTGCCGGAGGCGATCAGGTCGATGGCCCGGCGCAGCCCCTCATCGGCCTGGTAGAACTCGCTGGGGCGGTACCCGCGCACGGCGAGCGCCTCCACCTCTGGCTCACTCATCCCGAACAGGAAGAAGTTCTCGTCGCCGACGAGCTCGCGGATCTCGACGTTCGCGCCGTCGTCGGTGCCGATCGTGAGAGCCCCGTTGAGCGCGAACTTCATGTTTCCGGTTCCGGAGGCCTCCTTGCCGGCGAGCGAGATCTGCTCGGAGAGGTCGGCGGCGGGGATGACCCGCTCGGCGAGGGTGACGTTGTAGTTGGGCGGGAAGATCACCTTCAGCCGCCCCTCGAGGCGAGGATCGGTGTTGACGACAGCGCCGACCGCATTGATGAGGTGGATGATCCGCTTCGCCATCGCGTAGCCAGGGGCGGCCTTCGCGCCGAAGATGAACGTGCGCGGCTGAATCTCGTCGACGGCCACCCGCCCCGACACGACGCCCTCGTAGGCGCTGACGATGTGCAGCACCTTGAGCATCTGCCGCTTGTACTCGTGCAACCGCTTCACCATCACGTCGAGCATGTGCCCGTCGCTGACCTCGAAGCCGTCCCGTTCCAGAAGCACTTCGCTCAGGCGGCGTTTGTTCGCCGCCTTCACCCCGGCGAACGCAGTGCGGAACTCGGCATCCGCTGCGAACGGCTCGAGGTCGCGGAGCCGCTCGAGGTCGGTGACCCAGCCGTCGCCGATCGCTGCAGTGATGAGGTCGGAGAGCTCAGGGTTCGCCAGCCGCAGGAACCGTCGCGGGGTGACTCCGTTCGTGACGTTGGTGAACTTGCCGGGATAGAACTCGTTGAAGTCGGTCAGCACGTTGTCGCGCAGCAGCTGGGAGTGCAGTTCGGCGACGCCGTTGACCTGCGCACCGGCGACCGTCGCGAGATACGCCATCCGCACCGAGCGCTCGGGATGCTCGGCGATGATCGACATGTTGCGGATGCGCATCTCGTCGTCACCGAAGCGCTCGCGCACCGCCGCGAGGAACTCCTCGTTGATGCGGTAGATGATCTCCAGGTGGCGGGGGAGCAGCCGGCCCAGCAGCTCGACCGACCACACCTCGAGCGCCTCCGGCAGCAGTGTGTGACAGGTGTAGGCGAAGCACTGCCGGGTGATCTGCCATGCGGCATCCCACGCCATTCCTTTCTCGTCGACGAGCACCCGCATGAACTCGGGCACCGCGATGACGGGATGGGTGTCGTTGAGCTGGAAGATCACCCGCCCAGGCAGCTCGTTCAGGTCGAAATCGTCGGCGATCATGGTGTCGAGGAAGTCGTGGATGGATGCTGCGACGAAGAAGTACTGCTGCTGCAGCCGCAGCTCCTTCCCCTGCGGGGTCGAGTCCTCGGGGTACAGCACTTTCGAGATGTTCGCGGCGTACGTCTGCGCGCGCACGGCCTCCTCGTAGTCGCCGGAGTTGAAGATGCGCAGGTCGAAGGCATCCGTGGCGACCGCGCTCCAGAGTCGCAGCGTGTTCACGCGCCCGTTCTGGAATCCGGGAACCATGTAGTTGTAGGGCACCGCCTGCACGTTCCACGCCGGGATCCACCGACTGCGCATCACGCCGCCGTCGTCGAACTGCTCCGTGCGACCGCCGAACGAGATGGTCTGCGCGGCCTCCGGGTGCGGGAACTCCCAGGGGGAGCCCATCGTCAGCCAGGCATCCGGCTGCTCGACCTGCTGACCGTCGATGAAGGTCTGTCGGAAGATGCCGTACTCGTAGCGGATGCCGTAGCCGATGTTCGGCACGCCCATGGTCGCGAGGGAGTCGATGAAGCACGCGGCAAGACGACCGAGGCCGCCGTTGCCGAGGCCGGGCTCGACCTCCTGCGCGCGCAGGTCGTCGAGCTCGATCCCGCAGGCGGCGAGCGCCTCTGCCGCGATCTCGGTCAGACCGCTCGCCAGCAGATTGTTGTCGAGCTGGCGCCCCAGGAGGTACTCGGCGGAGAGATAGCAGACGCTCTTGGACGGTGCCTCCTTCTGGCGGCGCAGGTCTTCGAGCCAGCGCGCCATCAGGTAGTCGCGGACGGTGTAGGCAAGCGCGAGATAGCGATCGTTCGGGCTGGATGCCGAGAGGGCGACCCCGCAGTGGAAGTTGAGGTTGCGCAGGAACTCCTGCACGAACCCGTCCACCGTGCTCGGTGGAGCGGTGACGGGGGCAAGGGCGAGCGGGTGGGTGGCATCGCGGTTCTCTGGCACGTATCGACGGTAGCGAGCGGGTGTATCGCGCGCATCAACAAGTCGTGAAGAGTTCGCGCTTGACATTGACGTAGCGGCAACTTCTACGGTGGAGATATCGACACGGAAGGAGGATGCCATGGACAGGCGCGACTGGTCGATCCAGGAGATCGCCCGCCTCGCGGGCACCACGAGCCGCACGCTGCGTCACTACGACGACATCGGGCTGCTCGCGCCGTCGCGGATCGCGCGCAACGGGTATCGGCACTACGACGAACATGCCCTCGTGCGGCTGCAGAGGATTCTGCTGCTGCGCGAACTCGGCCTGGGTCTGCCGCAGGTGCGCGAAGTGCTCGAGAAGGAGCGCAGTGAGGCATCCGCGCTCGAGACCCACCTCGCGCTCCTGCGCGAGGAGCAGAACCGGCTGACGCGGCAGATCGTGTCGGTCGAATCCACAATCAACGCATTGAAAGGAGGTGAAACCCTCATGGCAGAGAACATGTTCGACGGTTTCGACCACACCCAGTACAAGGACGAGGTCGAAGAGCGCTGGGGCAAGAAGGCCTACGCCGACAGCGACCGCTGGTGGCGCGGGATGACGGATGCCGAGCGCACCGCATGGCAGCAGCGCGTGTCCGACCTCGGACGCGACTGGATCGCCGCCGCGGAGAGCGGCATCGATCCGGCATCCGCCGACGCCCAGGACGTCGCACGTCGCCACGTCGAGTGGCTCACAGGTATCCCCGGCACCCCGGCCGCCGTGCCCGGAGGCGACGCGAAGGCGTACGTGATCGGTCTCGGCGAGATATACGTCGCCGATCCGCGCTTCGGCGCGAACTACGCGACGGCGGACGGCGGCACCCAGGGTGCCGAGTTCGTCCGTGACGCGCTCCGCATCTACGCGGAGGCCAACCTGTAGTCGGCGGGACGTTTCGTCTCGCTTCGCTCGCTCAACGACCGGGGGCTGTCGGCACCCGGTCGTTGAGCGACGAGCGCAGCGACGAGACGAAACGCGGCCGTGCGCTGCGATCGGTCCTCGTGGGCAGCGCGCGGCCGGACCTGATACGTGCAGAACCTACGATCCGACGCGAACGGCGATGATCCCGGCCGTCGCTGCCACGGCCGCGGCGATGCCGATGGGGCCGGGCCTTTCCTTGAACACGAGTATGCCGATGAGGGCTGCGGCGATCACCCCGGTCTCGCGCAGCGCAGAGACGAGTGCGAGGGGAGCCTCGGCCTGGGCCCAGAGGACGATCGTGTAGGCGGCGAGAGACAGTATCCCGCTGACGATCCCGATCCGCGCGTTCTCGCCGAGTGCGACGAGATGCCTCCGTCGGTCGCGTGACAGCGCCAGGGCGCACAACGGAACGGCGGCGCCCTGCAGCAGGAAAAGCCAGGCCGCGTAGCCCAGCGGTGTTCCGGAGGCGCGCACGCCGACGCCGTCGACGAACGAGTACGCGGTCACGCACGCGCCCACCGCGATGGCCAGGAGCAATCCGCTGCGTGGCCAGCGTCGTCGTCGGCCGAGCGTCAGCGCGAACAGAGCGGTGATGACGATCGCGACGCCCGCGTACTGCACGGTGCTCAGCCGTTCCCCGAGCACCAGCACCGAAAGCACCGTCACGCCGAGAACGGCCAGTCCACGCGTGAACGGGTAGGCGACGCCCAGGTCGAGGTGCGAGTACACCGCGGTGAGCAGGATGAGGTACGCGGTCTGCAGGAGCGCCGAGACGATCAGGGCCGGCCAGGCTGCGGCGTGCGGCGCGGGAAGCACGAGCACGCCGATGGCGCCGATCACGAAGTACACGCATCCGATCAGCGAGGACGAGACGAGCCGATCCGTGATCGCCTTCGCCATCGCGTTCCATGTCGCGTGCATGACCGCCGAGCCGAGCAGGGCGACGAGCACGACCGTGCTCATGCCGGACGTGCACCGAACGGCCGCCCGGGAAGGTCTTCACGCACGCCCAGCCCGAGGGACTGGAGCACGTGCGGCGCCACGTCGGCGTGATCGACTCCGACGGGTGCCCTGTCGATTCCGGGTCCGCGCGCGGCGATCCATGCCAGGCGCTCCTCGTCGCTGTCGCCGCCGTGGTCGCCCTCGTCGCGGTGCCCATGATCGGTGAGGACGATGATCGTCCAGTTCTCCTGTCCGCGAGTCGGCCGCGCGTCGATCGCTGCCATGAGCACGCCGAGCTGCTCGTCGCAGGTCTCGACCGAGACGCGGTAGCGCTCCGTCACACCCTCGGTATGGCCGACGATGTCCGGGAGTGCCGCGTAGGCGAAGACGACGGAGTGGTCGCGGTGGCGCAGTTCCCGCGCGACTCGCGAGATGACGGCCTCGTCCATGGCCGCGACAGTCTCGAGGGGGCCGTCCTCGGATCGCTCGGGCAGCCCTGGTCGGTACCCGCCTCCGGCGAAGAGCGGTCCGCCCGATGCTTCTTCTACGAGCGGCGCCCAGGCGCCGGCGGCGAACGTCGTGGCGCCGGGCTGCGCGGCGCGGACCTGGGTGAGCACGTCGGGATACCGGTCGAAGGCGTTCGCGTGGAAGTCGTTGTCGTGCACTCCGTGGAGATCGCGGTAGACACCCGTGGCCATCGTCGACCACACCGGCCCGGAGATCGTCGGGTTCTTCTCGTGCACGCGCACGGTGGCGAGGAATCCGTCAGCGGCGATCTCGTCGAGATGCGGAGTGCGCGCCGCGCGGAGGATGTCATCGCGGACGCCGTCCCACCCGACGATCAGGACGTGGTTCCGCCGTGCCGTCATCTCGTGCCCGCCCATCGTCGTCATGCGCTCAGACTAGGACTCGACGACGGAGAACTCCACGGGGTGAGGTTATGTGCACATAAGATTTGTTTATGTCGCTCGCGCAGCTCCGAGTCTTCGAGGCCATCGTCGCGTCCGGGAGCATCACGGCCGCTGCGCGGTTCCTCGGTATCACCCAGCCGGCCGTCTCGGCGCAACTGGCGGCGCTCGAACGCGCTCGCGACGTGCAGCTCATCGATCGCCGTACGGGCGCTCCCACCGAGGTCGGCGCCGCTCTGCACGAGATCACTCGGCCGCTTTTCGAACTCGCCGACGTCGCGGAGCGCCACCTCGCGGATGCCGCCCACCTCGGAGGTGAGGTCTTCCGGATCGCCGCTGACGCGCCGGGGTACCTGATGCCGTTGCTCGCCGAAGCGCGCCACGATCATCCGGGCGCCAGGTTCGAGGTCACTGCGGGGAACTCGACCGCGGTGATCGACGCCGTGCGCAGCCGTCGTGCCGATGCGGGCGTCGCGGCCGATGTGCCGGACGATCCGGCGCTGCACCGCATTGCGCTCCGCGCGCAGGATCTCGTGGCTGTCGTGCGCACGGATCACCCGAGGGCCGGTGGGAAGAAGCTCGCGCTCGCCGACCTCGCCGGGGAACGGCTGATCGGACGCGAACGCGGCAGCGTCACACGGGCCTCGCTGGAGGAAGCAGCCGCGGACGCAGGGGTCGAGCTGTCGTACGGCATGGTCGCCGATACGCGAGAGGCCGTCCTCGCCGCTGTCGCGGCCGGATTGGGCATCGGCATCGTCGCAGAAGATGAGATGCTCGACGACCCGCGCCTGGTGATGCTCGACCTGAGCGATCCGGTGGTCACCGTCACCGAGTATCTCGTGTGCGTGTCCGGCGTGGAGCGGACATCGATCTGGCGAACGCTCGAGGCTGTGGCGAACGCACCCAGGGCGTACCGAGATCGGCCGGCGGGCTAGAGTGGCGGGCGTGAACATTGCCCCCCTCGTTCGCGTCCTGCTCGTCGCCGCGGGTGGCACGGTGGGAACGGCGGCCCGACTCGGGCTGGGTCTCGCGGTACCGGACGCCGGCGGTTTCCCGGTCGCGGTGCTCATGGCGAACCTCATCGGGGCCCTGCTGATCGGCATCCTCACTGCTCGGCTTCCCGCCACGACCGGACTGCGGCTCTTCCTCGGCACCGGTCTGCTCGGCGGGTTCACGACCTATAGCGCGTTCATGACGGGGACGGTGGCGCTGTGGGCGGATGCTCCGCTCATCGCGATCGCCTATGCCGGAGGCACCCTCGTGCTCGGCCTCGCTGCGGCGGCAGGCGGGCTCCGACTCGGACGTCCTCGTGCAGAGGCGACGTCATGAGTCCGCTGCTGTTCGTCGGCGCCGCGCTCGCCGGAGGCCTCGGTGCGACACTTCGCTACCTCGTCGATCTCGGCGTCGGGAAGGTGGCGGGGCGGCGCTTCCCCTGGGGGATTCTGCTGGTGAACATCACCGGCTCTTTCGCGCTCGGTCTCATCACCGCTGTTCTCCCTGACCAGGCATTTCTCCTCGGCGCCGGCCTGCTCGGCGGCTACACGACGTTCAGCACGGCGATGCTCGACACGGTCGCACTCTGGCGCGACGGCGAGCGACCGGCATCCGCCTTCAACGCGGTGGGGATGCTCGCGCTCGGGCTTCTCGGGGCGGGCCTCGGCCTCGCTCTCGGTTCCCTGATCTGAACCCGCCCTTGCGCAGGTCGCCCGCGCGGGCTACTCTCCTTGCTAATCGTTTAACACGATCGATCACAGACCCGAGTGATCCCCCCTCGCACCCGTAGCACCGTCAAAGGAGACACCCATGGCCCGCCTTTCCCGCCGCACCCTCGGCGCCTTCGCAGCCTCAGTGGCAGCCGTCCTCGCGCTCAGCGCATGCTCGTCCTCGACCGGGGGCGAAGGATCCTCCGGGGGCGGCGACGTCACCCTCAGCTATGCGATCTGGGATGAGAACCAGAAGCCTGCGATGGAGGAGATCGCGGCCGCATTCACCAAGGAGAACCCGAACGTCACGATCGACATCCAGGTCACGCCGTACAAGGAGTACTTCACCAAGCTGCAGACCGCGGCCACCGGTGGATCGGCCGCCGACGTCTTCTGGATGAACGGCCCGAACTTCCAGCTGTACGCGTCGAACGGCCAGCTCGCGCCTCTCGACGACGCCGGAGTCGACACCGCCGATTACCCCGAGGGTCTGGTCGACCTCTACACGTACGACGGCAAGCTCTTCGGCGCTCCCAAGGACTTCGACACCGTCGCCCTCTGGTACAACAAGGAACTCTTCGACGCGGCCGGTGTCGAGTACCCGACCGCGGGCTGGACCTGGGATGACTTCACCGCCGCGGCGGGCAAGCTCACCGACCCGGCGAAGGGCCAGTTCGGCATCGCTGCCAGCCAGTACGGGCAGGAGAACTTCTACAACTCGATCGCCCAGGCCGGCGGCGAGGTCGTCTCGGCGGATGGCACCGAGACGGGCTACGGCACGCCGGAGGCTCTCGCCGGCATCGAGCTGTGGACCGACCTCATCGCGGCCGGATCGTCGCCGACGGCGCAGCAGATGACCGACACGAACCCGGAGGACTTCTTCCTCTCGGGCAAGGTGGCCATGTTCCAGAACGGCTCGTGGGCGGCGATCGCCTACGGTGATAACGCCGACATCGCCGACAAGGTCGATGTGGCTCCCCTTCCCGCTGGCGCCGAGGGAAACCAGAGCGTGATCCACGGCGTGGGCAACGTCGCCAACGCGAAGAGCCCGCACTTGGCCGAGGCGAAGGCGTTCGCGGCGTTCGCGAGCGGTGAGGAAGCGGCGAAGATCCAGGCCGAGACCGGTACGGTGATCCCCGCTTTCAATGGCACTCAGCAGGGCTGGGTCGACGCGCTGCCGCAGTACGACCTGCAGGTCTACATCGACGCGCTCGAGACGGCCGTCCCGTACCCGGTCTCGAAGAACACCTCGGCGTGGACGAGCCTCGAAAGCGAGATCCTCTCGCAGGTCTGGTCGGGTGCGGTCACCCCTGAGGCCGGACTCAAGGACCTCGCCGAGAAGATGCAGGCCGCGCTGGACGCGGAGCAGGAGTAACGACATATGAGCGTCGTCGCGTCTCGCGCCGGCACGTCGGCAGAGCGGATGCCGGAGGCCCCCAGCCCCGGCATCCGCCGCCGCCGGCGCAGCCCCGGAGCCTCCCCATGGTGGGCACTGGTGTTCATCGGCCCCACAGCGCTGGGTATCGCGGTCTTCTACCTCTGGCCGACCGTGCGCACCCTCATCATCTCCTTCACGAAATCCGGACCGTTCGGCGGCGCCGAATGGGTGGGGATCGAGAACTACGCGCGGCTCTTCCAGGACCCCGAGCTGATCGGGGCCCTCCGCAACACCGCTCTGTACACGGTGATCGCGTTGATCGGCATCCCGCTCGCCGTCGCGATCGCCGCGCTTCTGAACACCACAGGACTCCAGGGGCGAAGCGCATACCGGACGCTCTACTTCATCCCCGTCGTCACGATGCCCGCCGCGATCGCGCTGGTGTGGCGAATGATCTACAACGGCGACTACGGCGTGCTCAACGCCGGACTCGGCGCCATCGGGATCGACGGGCGCAGCTGGCTCACCGACCCGAACACGGCACTGATCGCGATCGCCGTCGTCGGCATCTGGGCGGGGCTCGGCACGAACATCGTCATCTTCCTCGCCGGACTCCAGGGCATTCCCGACACGATCATGGAGGCCGCGGACCTGGATGGCGCTGGCCCCGTGCGCAAGTTCATCTCCATCACGATTCCGCTCCTGTCGCCGTCGATCTTCTTCGTGAGCGTCATCAGCGTGATCGGCGCCCTGCAGGTGTTCGACCTCATCTACATGATGCTCGGCCGCAGCAACCCTGCGATGCCGAACACCCGCACGGTGGTCTATCTGTTCTACGAAGCGGGTTTCCTCGACAACGACCGCGGGTACGCGGCCGCCGTCGCCTTCTTGCTGCTCGTGATCATCCTGCTGCTCACGGTCGTGCAGTTCCGCCTGCAGAAGAAGTGGGTGCACTATGAGTGACGTCTCGCTCGACACGCGCGCCGTGGTCGGCGCCTCCCCCGCCGGCGAGGATCGCCGCGCGGGAAAGCCGAAGAACCGCGCGATCTGGATCGTGCACGTCGTACTCGCCGTCGGGGCGGTGCTGATGGTCTTCCCCTTCATCTGGCAGCTGCTGACCTCGTTCAAGACGCTGTCCGACTCGGTTCAGGTGCCCCCGAGCTTCCTGCCCCGCGAATGGGTCTTCACGAACTTCGCGGAAGTGTTCGAGTCGATGCCGTTCGCGCAGATGTTCGCGAACTCGGTGCTGCTCACCGTCGGCCGCACGATCGGCCAGGTCGTGCTCTGCACGATGGCGGGCTATGCCTTCGCGCGCATTCCGTTCCCCGGACGCAACGCGCTGTTCGTCGTGTTCCTGTCGGTGCTCATGGTGCCGTCACAGCTGTACTTGCTGCCGCAGTACGAGATCATCCAGGCGCTCGGCTGGCTGAACACGCTGCAAGCTCTGATCGTGCCCGGTATCTTCAGCGCCTTCGGGACGTTCCTGATGCGTCAGTTCTTCATGTCGATGCCTGCCGAACTCGAAGAGGCGGCGCGCATCGACGGAGCGAATCCGTGGCAGACGTTCTGGCAGATCATGGTTCCGCTGGCGAAGCCTGGCATCATCGCTCTCGTGGTGTTCACTGTGCTCTGGTCGTGGAACGACTTGCTCTGGCCGTTGATCGTGACGACCGACCCCGCCAAGATGCCGCTCTCGGTCGGGCTCTCGCAGATCGTCGGGATCCACGGCACCGACTACCCGGTGCTGATGGCGGGCGCACTGCTGGCGACCCTGCCGATGCTGGTGACGTTCATGATCCTGCAGCGACAGTTCATCCAGGGCATCGCGTTCAGCGGATCGAAGGGCTGACCGTGGCGGGGCGGAGACAACAGGAATCGCGTCGTCCGACGCTTCGGATGGTCGCCGAGCATGCCGGGGTGTCGACGGCGACGGTGTCGTACGTTCTCTCGGGACGTGCGGGCGCCGCGGGTCCGGGCGTCGCCGAGGCGACGGCGGCGCGTGTCCTCGCATCGGCAGAAGCGCTCAACTACCGCCCGAACAGTGCCGCGCGCACCATCCGGACCGGTCGCAGCGGCACCGTGCAGCTCTCGCTGCACATGCTCAGCGACCCGTGGTCTCTGGCGGTGGCTGACGCCGTGAACGCCGAGGCGAACCGGCACGGCCTGACCACTCTCATCCTCGCCGACGGCGACTGGTACACGGCCCTCGACCGTCTCGAAAGCGATGTCGCCTTTCTCGACGCCATCGGATCCGACGAGCAGACCCGCACGAGGATCAACGATCTGGTCAAACGCGGCCAGCGCCTCGTCGTCTTCTCTGAGCACCTCGAACCCGAGGGGTTCGATGTCGTCCGCTCCGATGCCCTTCCCGGGTGCGAGATCGCCATGGATCACCTTCTCGAGCGGCATACCGCGATCGGATGCCTCGCCGCCGAGGCCGCCGTCACGCTCTCGGCGACCCAGCGCACGCGGTACTCGGCCTATGTGCAGCGGATGGGGGATGCCGGCATCGACCCGGCTCCGTCGTGGACGGAGACCTACACGGAGACGCAGGCGAGCGCCTTCGCCGCCGCGGTTCGCTTGCTCACGGGCGAGAACCGGCCGTCCGCGATCTACGCCACCACCGACTTCGCCGCGATCGCTGCGATCAACGCGGCGCACATGCTCGGCCTGCGCGTGCCGCATGACGTCGCGGTGATCGGTGTGGGCAACACCCCGGATGCCCGTCTCATCGCGCCGACGCTCACCACCGTCGGCCCCACCGACTTCTATGAGCGTCACGCGCGCATCCTCGTCGACTGCGCTCTCGCGAAGGACCCGCCGCGCGGACAGCTTCACGAGTTCGAGTGGTCGCTCTTCCCCGGTGCGTCGACAGATCTCGACGCACCCCCGTCCCGCTCCCGGTGACGGTCTCGCCCTTTCCCTCACAATCGACTCCCAGAAGGACCATCGTGGATCTCAAGATCGGCATCATCGGCTTCGGCGCGCGCGCCTCTCTCCGAGAGGAGGTGCAGCGACCGGGCGAGGGATCGCGCATCACTGCGATCTGCGACCCCTCAGAGCGCGCCCGTGACGATGCACGTCGCCTCGTGCCGGACGCACTCGTCACGGATTCACTCGACGAACTGCTCGCCTCAGGGGTGGACGCCGTGATGGTGCTCACGCCGGACGACACGCACGCAGCCCTCAGCATCCGCGCCCTCGAAGCGGGCGTCGCCGTCTTCTGCGAGAAGCCGCTCGCGATCCATCTCGCCGACGCCGACGCGATGCTCGAGACTGCCCGCCGCACAGGCAGTCGGTTGTACATCGGTCACAACATGCGGCACATGCCCGTGATCACGCTGATGCGCGACCTCATCCAGGACGGGCGCATCGGTGACGTCAAGGCCGTCTGGGTGCGTCATTTCGTCGGCCACGGCGGGGACTTCTACTTCAAGGACTGGCACGCCGACCGTCGCCGCACCACCGGGTTGCTCCTGCAGAAGGGCGCGCACGACATCGACATCATCCATTGGCTGGCCGGCGCCTACACCGAGCAGGTCGCCGCGATGGGTGAGCTCAGCGTCTACGGAGACATCACCGATCGTCGCGAGCGCACCGGCGAGCGGATGCCGGACTGGTTCAGTGTCGACAACTGGCCGCCCACCTCGCTCACGGGTCTGCACCCGGTGATCGACGTCGAGGACATCTCGATGGTGAACATGCGGCTGACCGGCGGGATCATGGCCTCGTATCAGCAATGCCACTTCACGCCGGACTACTGGCGCAACTACACCGTCATCGGCACCGCGGGGCGCATCGAGAACTTCGGCGACACCGCGGGGAGCGAGGTCAAGCTCTGGAACCGCCGTCACCGTGGCGCGGCCGAGGCCGACGAGACCTTCATCGTGCCCGAGGTCCCGGACGCGGGGCACGATGGTGCCGACGCTCTGCTGGTCGCTGAATTCCTCCGGTTCGTCCGTGACGGCGGGCTCACCGAGACCTCGCCGGTTGCGGCGCGGGAAGCGGTGGCGGCCGGAATTCTCGCGACGCAGTCACTGCGCTCTGACGGCTCCGCGATCGACGTTCCGTCGCTCGATCCCGAGCTGGTCGAGTACTTCGCGCGGGGGCAGGTCGCGTAACTCGGGCGTGCGCGCGTCCGCGAGTATCGGGGCTGCGCGTCGTTTCGCGGGTCAGGGGACCGACGTCGCGCAGAGGTAGCACCGTTGTGGCTATCGCTCCCATAGCCCCGTTCGGGGTTCCGGGCCTGCTGCGGTGAGCGCAGAGTGGGTGACATCCGAATCACCTGAATCTGAGGAGCCACCCGTGACTGCTGAGACGTTCACCGTCAACGACCGCACGTACACCAAGCCTTCGGCTCCGGTCGTCGTCATCTGCATCGACGGCAGCGAGCCCGACTACCACATCGAGGCCATCAAGGCCGGTCGGATGCCGTGGCTCGCCAGCGTTCTCGAAAAGAACGCGAGCTCGTGGGAGGCGCACTGCGCGATGCCCGCGCTCACCAACCCGAACAACATCTCGATCGCGACCGGTCACCCGCCGGCAGTGCACGGAATCAGCGGAAACTACATCTTCGACACCTCCACCGGCGAAGAGGTGCTGATGAATGACAAGAAGTTCCTCCGCGTCCCCACCATCTTCGGTGCGGCGAACGAAGCCGGGCTCGACGTGGTCATCGTCACCGCCAAGGACAAGCTGCGTCGCCTGCTGGGCGCCGGCGTCGTCGAGGCGGGCCCCAGTCTCGAGGGCAGCGGGGAATTCGTCGAGCCGAGCCGCAGGGGCATCTGCTTCTCCGCCGAGAAGGCCGACCAGGCCACGATCGAAGACAACGGCATCGACAACGTGCTCGAGCTCGTCGGACTTCCGTTGGCCAGCGTCTACTCGGCAGACCTGTCGATCTTCGCGCTCGCCGCAGGCGTCGAGATCCTGCGCACCCGCGGCGCCGACATCATGTACCTGTCTCTGACTGACTACATCCAGCACAAGAACGCCCCTGGCACCGAGGCGGCGAATGACCTCTACGCCGAGATCGACCGCTACGCCGCCGAACTCGAGGCGCTCGGCGCGATCGTCGTTCTCACTGCCGATCACGGTATGAGCGCGAAGACCGACGCGGCCGGCAAGCCGAACGTGCTCTTCGTCGAAGACGAGGTCCGCAGGATCCTCGGCACCACCGGTGCCGAGCCGGGCTCCGACGGGCTGCGGGTCATCCTCCCCATCACCGACCCGTACACAGTGCACCACGGCGCGCTGGGTTCGTTCGCCTCGGTCTACCTTCCTGAGGGCGCTGACCGCGACTCCACCATCGAAGCGCTCCGCCAGATCCCCGGTGTGCAGGTCGCCGTCACCCGCGAAGAGGCCGCGTCGACGTTCTCGATGCCTGCCGACCGTATCGGCGACATCATCGTCCTCGGCGAGGAGGGAACCGCCGTCGGCCGCTACGCCGCTTGGCACGACCTCACTGGTCTCGACGCCCCGCTGCGCTCGCACGGTGCACTCGGCGAACTCCAGATCCCGTTCATCATCAACCGCGAGCTGCCGCGTCCCGCCGAACTCGACGAGCCGTGGGGTCGCACCGCCTACATCCACAACTACGACGCGTATTGGGTCGCCACCACCCTGGTGACCCAGAACGAAAACGCGGCTGAACTCGCCGTCGCCTAAGAAAACCCCTACCCCAGTCTGCGTCCGACGAAGGGCGCAGGCGACTCGGAGATTGGCTAGACAATGTCGACTATGACCGACCGGGCAATGGCGCCCGGTAAGCAGCTCGATGAGCACTCCTTCCGCAAGAAGGCGTGGCAGATGCTGCTCGCGGCGATGTTCATGTATCTGTTCTTCTACACGGGCCGCCAGGCTTTCGGCTTCGCGATCCCCGGCATCCAGGAGGAGTTCGGCTGGACCAAGGCCACCGTCGGAATGATCAGCGGCGTGGCGCTCTGGGCCTACGCCGTCGGTCAGATGGTCAACGGCAACCTGGCCGACAAGTTCGGGGGTCGCAGGCTCGCGACCGTCGGCTCGATCAGCTCGACCATCTTTTGCGTGATCGCCAGCTTCATGGGCTCGCCCGCCGCGATGGCGACGGTGCTCGGGGCGAATGGCTTCGTCCAGGCGATGGGCTGGTCTGCAGGCGGGCGGGTGATCTCCAACTGGTGGAGCCACTCCGAACGCGGCAAGACCTTCGGGTTCTACACGCTGGCTGCCGGATGCTCGTCGGTGCTCGTCTTCAGTACCTCGACGCTCGTGGTGTCGACGTTCCAGCTCGACTGGCAGTGGCTGTTCCGCCTGCCGGTGCTGCTCATGCTCGTGGGTGGAATCACCTTCTACTTCGTCGCCCGCGACACCCCGAAGCAGGCGGGCGTCATTCCGCCTGAGCGCTTCACCAAGGACGCCGATGAGGCCGAGAAGCCCCTTCTGACGACGACGTCGTCGCACGCGACCGTCGAGGTGCCGGCAGAGACGCTGACCTCACTCACCCGCTACAAGACCGTGCTCGGCATCCCCAAGATCTGGCTCACCGGTGTCGCGATCGGGTTCCAGAACGCCGCTCGCTACGGCATGCTCATCTGGGTGCCGGTGTTCTTCCTCGGCGACGAATGGAAATCGACCCCGGGCGGTCTGTGGATCTCGCTGTCGCTGCCGGTCGGCATGGCCGTCGGCGCTCTGGTCAACGGTCAGCTGTCCGACCGCCTCTTCGGCTCTCGCCGCGACCGTCCGATCATGCTCTTCATGGCTCTCGGCGCCGTTTCGGCTCTGGCGATGTGGCTGCTGAACCCCGGCCCGCTGCTCGGCATCGTCCTGCTCTTCCTCTGCGGGTTCTTCATCTATGGTCCTCAGTCTTCGTTCTGGGCCCTCTGCCCCGATCTCGCCGGCAAGGTGATGGCGGGCACCGCGATCGGTGCAGTGAACTTCTTCGCCTACCTGTTCGCAGGTGCCGCAGAGCCGATCATCGGGGCGATCATGGACCACAACGGCGGAGACGCAGGCCTGATCTTCCCGATCGTCGCTGTCGCCTGTACCTGCAGTGCCCTCGTGGCGGCGACGATCCGGCGATGACAACTGCGGGTCCCGGGAGCATTCCGTCCCGGGGCCCGCACTCCATGAACGCAAGCGTACGATCGCTCGAAGAGAGCGCTGAGGAGCAGCGATGAACACCGACGAAGACGTCACTGAACAGGCCACGGACACCCGAGAGGCGACGCCCACGGCCGCAGCCGCAGTCTGGTCCGGAGTCGACGAGGGTTTCTCGGTCGACAGCCAGCCGTTGCCCGTACTCCGTCCCGGTGAGGTGCTGGTCGAGATTGAACTCGCGACCATCTGCGGCAGCGACCTGCACACCATCGGGGGAGATCGCCCGACTCCGCTGCCCACCGTTCTCGGTCACGAGGCCGTCGGACGCATCGTCGCCACCGGCGGCAGCGCTTCGGGTCCTGATGGGGCGGCCCTCGCCATCGGAACTCGAGTCACCTGGACCATCGGCACCTCGTGCGGCGAGTGCCGCCGATGCCTGCGCGGCATCCCGCAGAAGTGCGAGAGCGTCCGAAAGTACGGCCACGAGGCGATGGATGACCACTGGAAGCTCAATGGCGGCTTTGCCTCGCACTGCCACCTCATCGCTGGCACCGGTCTGGTTCCGGTGCCCGAAGACCTTCCCGCGGAGCTGGCCGCTCCCGCGAACTGCGCCACGGCGACAGTGACCTGCGCCGCACGCCGGGTCGAGCTCGACGCCTCCGATGTCGTCGTCGTGCTCGGATGCGGGATGCTCGGGCTGACAGCCGTCGCCTATGCGAAGGATCGCGGCGTCGAGACCGTCATCGCTGTCGACGTCGATCCCGCCCGACGCGAGCTGGCCGCGCAGTTCGGTGCGACCGCCACCGTCGCGCCCGAGGACCTCGCGGAGACGACCGGGCGCCTGGGCGCTGACGTGATCTTCGAGCTCTCCGGCAACAGTCGTGCCGTGCAGTCTGCGTTCCAGGTGGTCGCCATGGGCGGCCGCATCGCGATGGTCGGCTCTGTGTCGCCCGCCCCGGAGATCATCTTCGAGCCGAGTGGTTTCGTGAAGAACCTGACCACCGTTGTGGGCAGCCACAATTACCGGATCGACGACCTCGTCGAGGCCGTCGATTTTCTGCAGCGCACCTCTGTGCAGCACCTGTTCTCCGATCTCATCCCCGACGCCTTTCCGCTGAACGAGATCGACGAAGCCGTCGCCGTCGCACGCACCGCCGTCGCTCCGCGCATCGCCGTCCGCCCGAACTGACCCCCGAACTCAGGAGCTTGAAGTGAC
Organism: Microbacterium sp. LTA6; assembly: GCF_045690355.1. NCBI lineage: Bacteria > Bacillati > Actinomycetota > Actinomycetes > Micrococcales > Microbacteriaceae > Microbacterium > Microbacterium sp. LTA6. The sequence goes on along the minus strand of NZ_CP147855.1, from coordinate 799,196 downwards.
TGACGTGAGTATCGATCCGAAACCTTCGACCGTGGTCGGATATGCCGTGACGCATAGCCCCGATCCCGACCACCTCCTCAATTACATCGACGGACAGTGGCGCGCCAGCGTCAGCGGCGACACCCGACGCAACATCAACCCGGCGGACCTGAACGACGTCATCGGCGAGTTCACCGAGTCGGTCACCGCCGATGTGACAACGGCGGTCGACGCCGCCGAACGCGCTCGCATCGAGTGGGATGCGATCGGCCCCATCGAACGAGCGAAGGTGCTCACCCGCGCCGCCCGTATCATCGAGGACCGGATCGACATCCTGGCTGCGGCGATCACCCGCGAGCAGGGCAAGCGTCTCAACGAGGCTCGCGGCGAGGTTACCCGCTCCCTGGCGATCCTCGACTTCACCATCGGCGAGGCGCGACGCATCAACGGTGTCACGACTCCTGCTGAGGAGCCGCGCACCATCGTGATGACATTCCGCCGCCCGCTCGGCGTCGTCGGCCTGATCACGCCGTGGAACTTCCCCGTCGCGATCCCGATGTGGAAGATCGCTCCCGCGTTGATCGCGGGCTGTGGCGCGGTGCTGAAGCCGTCTCCGCTGACCCCGTGGACCTCGGCCTTGCTCGTGCAAGCCTTCCACGACGCGGGCGTTCCGGCCGGCGTGCTGAACCTGATCCAGGGCGACCGCGAAGCGGGGGAGGCGATCGTCAACGACCCCCGCGTCGCCGGCATCTCGTTCACCGGCTCGCTACCGGTCGGTCAGGCGATCAACCGCGCCGGCGCCGACCGCCTCATGCGCACCCAGCTCGAACTCGGCGGCAAGAACGCCCTCCTCGTCCTCGATGATGCCGACCTCGACGCCGCCGTCGAGGCGATCATCCATGGCGCGTTCGGCCAGAGCGGGCAGCGCTGCAGCGCCACGAGCCGCGTGATCGTCGACGCGAAGGTGCACGACGCTCTTCTGGAGCGTCTCGCGCCGCGCGTGCGGGCCATGAAGATCGGCCGCGGGGATCAGAGCTGGTCCGACATCGGCCCTGTGGTCAACGAGGAGCGTCACCAGGCCTGCATCACCGCCATCGAGCGCGCCATCACAGACGGCGCGAAGGTCGTCGCCGGTGGAGAGGCCGCGGAGCTCGACACTCCGGGATTCTTCATCAAGCCGACCATTCTCGACGATGTCGCCTGGGACTCCGAGCTCGCACAGGAGGAGGTCTTCGGGCCGGTACTCTCCGTGATCACGTGCGACGGCTACGACGACGCGATGCGCATCAGCAACTCCGTCAAGTACGGCATGTCCGGAACGATCTTCACGCAGGACCCATCGCGCATCTTCCAGGCGCTGCAGGAGTTCCAGGCCGGGATGCTGCACGTGAACCGTCCTGGTGTCGGTGCATACTCGCATCTGCCTCACATGGGTGCCAAGGCTTCTCAGCTCGGAGCGCCCGAGTGCTCACCGGAGGTTTGGCAGTTCTACACGGATCTGCGCTCGGCCTGCATCCGATACTGATCTATTCCGCGCAACGGTGCATCCGTGAGGAAGCTCGCGGATGCACCTCCTGCATCGCAAACGATCCGGCGATCGGATCGAGTCTTCAGGTCGGCCAGTGCGCCATGCTGCGAAGAAGCGTGACGAAGGCCTCCTCCGGCGGGGTCAGTACCCGATCGGCCCGCCGGATCAGCGACACCGTTCGCCCGGGCGGTGCCGGGGTGATGTCAAGGGCGACGAGGTCTCCAATCGCGCGCTCACGTGCTGTCGCGTGCTCCGAGAGCAGCGCGACGCCAAGGCCGGCGGACGCGGCTTCCTTGAGGGTATCGGGGCCCCACATCTCCCAGCGCGCTGCGGTCTCGAGGCCCCAGGTGCGCAGGATCTCCTCCTGTTGTCGACGGGTCGCTGATCCCTGCTCTCGCACGAGGAAACGCTGCCCTGAGAGCTCGATCGCCTGCAGCGTGCGCCCTGCCAGCGGTGAACCGGAGGCGGCGACGAGCACCATCTCCTCGGTGAGTAGCGGCTCAGCCTCAAGCTGTTCGCGCGGCAGGCCGATCGAGAGGCCGAGAGCCACGTCGCCGCGGATGACCCATCCCTCGACGGCATCCTCGTTGCCCACCCGGATCTGGCAATCGACGCGCGGTGCGCGAGCGCTGAACTGTGCGACCAGGCGCGGCAGCAGGTACGTGCCGAGGGTCGTCGTGCCGGCGACGGTGAGGCGCCCCGCGTCCGGCCCCTGAAATGCGGCGACGTCTTGTTCCAGCGCCGCGAGCAGGGCGAAGATCCGGCGGGCGTGATCGACGACGACCGTGCCGGCGGCTGTCGCGCGTGCGCCCTGCGTCGTGCGTTCGACGAGAGGCACGCCGAGCGACGTCTCCAGGTTTCGCACGTGGGTCGAGACCGACGGCTGACTCATGTACAGCTTCTTCGCGGCCCCGGAGAAACCGCCCGCCTCGACCACCGTGACGAGCACTTCGAGCTGGTTGAGATTGACCATGTCCACCCTCTCGGAAGCCGTCGTGGCCCTGCGTAATTCTATGGCGCCGGGCGAAAGGAGCGCGGCTACGAGGCGTCGTCGAACACGTCGCGGCCGACGAGAGTGTCCGTGAGGCGCCAGTCGGTCTCCTTCACAGTGTGGAAGAAGCCGACGAAGGAGGCCCCGGCGTCGCTCGCCCGCTCGATCAGCATCCGCGACCAGCCTTCCTGGGTGATCCAATCCTGTGGCGTCTGTTCGTACGGCGGGTTCGCGGGCCATTGGTGCACCCACGTGCCCCAGGCCCCGTAACCGGGGCCTCCCAGTTGGAAATCGGCGGGGTCGTCGGGGGCGGATGCCACTTCGGCGATGCCCCAGGGCTTCGCGCCGGCCAGCGCTTTGAGCCTCGGCACCGGGCCGTTCGGAGTCGAGAACCCGAAGACGTCCTCCGGGCTCTGCCACCCGGCCGAGCCCGTCCGGACGTAGCCCCAGTTGAAGCCGTCGAGCGCGAGAGCGTCGACATGCGCAGATCCGGGGAAGTACGACTCGAAGGGATGCGGCCCGGCTCCGTAGTTCAGAGGATTCCAGAGGAAGACCACCTCGGGCGCGACCGCCTGCTTGATCGCGTACACGTGACGCCACATCGCGATGTACTCCGCCGGTGTGCTGCTCCCGGCGGCCGTGCCGCTCGACCAGGGGCGGCTCGAGTCGTCCATCTCGGGAGCGAAGCGCACGATGATCTCCGCGTCGGCGGTGCGCTGCGCGGCCTGGGTCAGCCACGCCGTCAGCTGGGTGTCGAACTCGCCGGCGGCGATCCGGCGCGGGGCGAACTCAGGTTGCTGATCGGCGGGCCGATTCCAGTCCCATGGTTCCCAGGCGATCAGCAGGGCCGAGCCGCGGGCCTCGGCAGCATCGACGTCGTCGTGCGGGAATCCAGGAGACTGCACGAAATCGACGTAGGTGGAGAGCATCCCGTTGCTCCTGCCGAAGGCGGTTTCTTCCGTGGCCATCGTGGGCAGGTCGTGCGACGCCCACCCGAGGATCATCGTCGGATCGTCATCCAGAATGCTGACCGCCGGCGCCGTCGAGCCGGTCGTGCCGCTCGCGGCGGGTGCGGCCCCTGCCAGCGCCGCGGTGAACACGATGGCGGCTGCGAGAAGTGCGAACGGGAAACGAGGCCTTGCGACCATGGGGGACCTCCGGGAACCGGCCTCCTGGGGGGAACGAGACCATGCCTTCCCATTCTCCGGAGGACGGTGTCGCGGAGACAGAGACGAATGTCCTGAGCGGGGCGGTCGAAAGGCGTGAACTTCGCCTCTCAGCGTTCTCCAAGCGCAGTGAATGTACAAATGTACAGAAGGGGGTGGGTGATGCCGGATGCGGTGACGCGCAGGAGACGCGACCCTGAGGCGCGCCGACGCGAGATCGTCGCCGCCGCCTCCGAGCTGATCGTCGAGATCGGCGTCGACGCGATCACGCACCGCAAGGTCGCCGCCCGCGCTGGGGTGCCGCTCGGCGCCACGACCCAGTACTTCGCCACGCTCGACGACCTCCGCGACGCCGCTCTGCATGCGCTCGCCGCCGAAGTCGAGCTGCGTATCGACATCACGCGGCAGGCCGTGATCGCCGACGGCGTCACACCGGCAGGGCTCGCGCGTCTCATCCACGGGGGGCTCGAAGACGCGCGTGCCGTCCAGGCGGACCGTGCCGTCGTCACCGCAGCCGTGCACGATCCTCGCGTGCGCGAGCTCGCCAGGCACTGGTCGGACGAGGTCGTCGCCTTCATCGCTCCCGTTCACGGAACCGACCGTGCCAGGGCGGCCGCCGTCTTCATCGACGGCGTACTCTGGCACGCACAGATCCACGACGAGCCGCTAGACGAGAGCCTCATCCGCGACGCCCTCGCCGGCATCCTCACATCCGCACCCACCGCATCCGCACCTGCATCCGCCTGATCCGACCGAGAGAGAACAGCCGTGTCGAACCTCGCCGTCCTGAGCCTCAAGAACCGCGCGCTCATCGCACTCATCACGATCGTCGCCGCGGTGTTCGGCGGCCTCGCGCTGACGAACCTCAAGCAGGAGCTCATCCCGTCGCTGGAGCTGCCCAACCTGATCGTGATGACCACGTATCCCGGTGCCTCGCCCGAGGTCGTCGAGAACGACGTGTCCACGCCCATCGAGTCGGCGATCCAGGGCGTGCCAGGACTCGAATCGACGACGGCGACGAGCACGACGAACGCCTCGATCGTGCAGGCGACATTCGCGTACGGCACGAATCTCGCGACGGCCGAGCAGAAGATCCAGCAGGCGATCAACCGGGTCGGGCAGCAGCTTCCCGACGATGTGAGCCCGCAGGTGCTCGCCGTGGCGATCGATGACTTCCCGGTCATCCAGGTCGCCGTCACCGGCTTCGACGACGCCGAGAACGCCCAGGCCGAACTCGAGCGCGTCGCGATCCCCGACCTCGAAGACGTCGACGGCGTCAACGCCGCACAGATCGTCGGCGGCATCGGCCAGCGGATCACCATCACCCCTGACGCCGCAGCCCTCGCGGAACAGCGCCTCAGCACGCAGGCGATCAGTCAGGCGCTGCAGCAGAACGGCACGCTCTTCCCCGGCGGTGACATCACCGAGAACGGCCAGACGCTCACCGTGCAGACGGGTGCGAAGATCACCTCCGTCGAAGAACTCGCGGCGCTCCCGCTGGTCGGCTCCGCGGCGACGATCGGCGACGTCGCGACGGTCGCGCAGGAATCCGACCCGGTCTCGTCCATCTCCCGGGTCGACGGCGAGGACGCGCTTTCGATCTCGATCACCAAGCTCCCGGCGGCGAACACCGTCGAGGTCTCCCAGGGCGTGCTCGCGGCACTCGACGAGATCGGCAAGGCGTTCCCGGATGCCGAGTTCACGGTGATCTTCGATCAGGCGCCGTTCATCGTGCAGTCGATCGAGACGCTCGCCACCGAGGGTCTGCTCGGGCTCGCTTTCGCGGTGATCATCATCCTCGTCTTCCTGCTGTCGATCCGATCGACGCTGGTGACGGCGATCTCCATCCCGACGTCGGTGCTGATCACGTTCATCGGTCTGCAGGCGTTCGGCTATTCGTTGAACATCCTCACGCTCGGTGCGCTGACGATCGCGATCGGTCGCGTCGTGGATGACTCGATCGTCGTCATCGAGAACATCAAGCGGCACTACGTCGGAGACGCCGACAAGGGGGACGCGATCCGGCTCGCCGTGCGCGAGGTCGCCATGGCGGTCACCTCCTCCACGATCACCACGGTCGCCGTGTTCCTGCCGATCGTGTTCGTCGGCGACATGGTCGGCGAGCTCTTCCGTCCGTTCGCGGTGACGGTGTCGATCGCGATGATCGCCTCGCTGCTGGTCTCGCTGACGATCGTCCCGGTGCTCGCCTACTGGTTCCTCCGGCCGGGCAAGGAGCTGCTCGACGAGAACGGCAAGGCCATCGATCCGGAGCATCCGGACGCCCCGCCGACGCCGCTGCAGCGCATGTACCGCCCGATCCTCGGCTGGACTCTGAAGCACTCGGCGGTCACGGTGATCCTCGCCGTCGTCGTGCTCGGTGCCACCCTCGCGGCAGCGCCGTTGATGAAGGTGAACTTCCTCAGCGACTCCGGTCAGAACACGATGCGCGTCACGCAGGATCTCGGTCCGACCGCGAGCCTGGAGGCGAAGTCCGACGCGGCGATCGCCGTCGAGGAGGCGCTGCTCGGCGTCGACGGTGTCGAGCACGTGCAGGCCTCGATCGGCTCGAGCGGGTCGGCGCTGCGCGACGCGTTCTCCGGAAGCGCCGGTGTGACCTACTCGGTCCTGACCGATGGCGACGCCGACCAGGAGGCGCTGCGCGCCGACGTGCAGGATGCGATCGATTCGCTGTCGGATGTCGGCGAGATCGCCGTCGCGGCGAGCTCCGGCTTCGGATCCAGTGATATCGAGATCACCGTCACCGCTTCGAATTCCGAGGATCTGCAGACCGCGACGTCAGCGGTCGTCGACGAGCTCGAGGGACGAGACGGCGTCGGTCAGGTCACCGACAACCTTGCGGCGTCGTTGCCGTACATCGCGGTCGTCGTCGATCGCGCGGCGGCAGCGGAACGCGGCCTCTCCGAGGTCGCGGTCGGCTCCATCGTGTCGAACACGATGCGTCCGGAACAGCTCGGCTCGATCGAGATCGGTGACACGGCGCTGACCGTCTACCTCGCCGCATCCGAGCCGCCGGCGACGGCGGATGCGCTGCGTGCGCTCACGATCCCGACTCCGCTCGGCCTCGTGCAGCTGCAGGACATCGCCACCGTCGAGGAGCGCAACGGGCCCACCTCCATCTCCACGGAGCAGGGGCGCCGCACGGCGACGGTCACGGTGCCGCCGGCCTCCGACAACCTCGCCGTCGCCACCGCTTCGGTCAACGAGGCGCTCGCCGCTGTCGAGCTGCCGGATGGAGCGTCTGCCGCCGTCGGCGGCGTCGCGACTCAGCAGGCCGACTCGTTCTCACAGCTGGGGCTGGCCATGCTCGCCGCGATCCTGATCGTCTACGTGGTGATGGTCGCGACGTTCAAGTCGTTGCGTCAGCCGCTGCTGCTGCTCGTCTCTGTGCCGTTCGCGGCGACCGGTGCGATCCTGCTGCAGATCGTCACCGGTGTGCCGCTCGGTGTCGCTTCTCTCATCGGGGTGCTGATGCTCATCGGTATCGTGGTGACGAACGCGATCGTGCTCATCGACCTGGTCAACCAGTACCGCGAGAAGGGCCTGTCGACCGCCGACGCGGTGATGGCCGGTGGAGAGAAGCGTCTGCGTCCGATTCTGATGACCGCACTGGCGACGATCTTCGCGCTCACGCCGATGGCGCTCGGCATCACCGGGCACGGCGGGTTCATCTCGCAGCCGCTCGCGATCGTCGTGATCGGCGGGCTCATCTCGTCGACCGTCCTGACGCTCATCGTGCTGCCGACGCTGTACAACCTCGTCGAGGGCGCGCGTGAGCGTCGGCGGGCGAAGCGGGCCGGTACCGGTGATGTCGGCAGCGGTTCCGGCGATGCTTCGGAGTCAGGGACGGATGCCGCGGCATCCGAGTCCGTGCTGCCGCACGCGCATCCGCTGACCCGTCGGGAGCTCCGCGAGCACCCGTCGGAGTAGCTGGCCGCTGATCGCGGGCCGATCGGCCCGCGATCCAGTGGTTCATAACTCAGGAAATCCGGAGCCCGGGCGGGCGAGCGGTCGCGGAACTTCGCGGATGGAATCTGCGCATAGCCCTCGATGGGTCGGTTCTTCCTGAATTGTGAACCGATCCGCGGCGAGCGTCAGCCGAGCTCGATGCCCCAGTGCAGGGTCCAGCTCTCGCCGGGTGCGAGGTGGCGGATGCCGAGGCCGCTGTTGAACGCGTCGGCGGGAGCGGTCATCGGCTCGATGGCGACCGCGAGCTCCTGACCGGGATAGCCGGTGGTCGTGTAGACCTGCACGTAGTCGAAGCCCTCGCCCTGCCACAGGGTGACGCGACGGCCGTCGGGAGCGGTGAGCGAATGCCGTACGCGGCCGTCCGCGTCGCGACTCAGGTCGGTGAAGCCGGTGTCGAGCGTCACATCGCCGAGCCTGACCCCCTCGCGGAGCGCCGCATCGGCGGGCCGGGTGCCGATGGGCAGCATCCGCTCGTCGGTGTCGAATGCCGTCTCCGCGGGTACCCGCAGCACGAGGTCATGCGGATCGACACCGCCGATCGTGACGAACGGGTGCGTCCCGAGCGCGACCGGCGCGGATTCGGCCGACCGGTTCACGAGGACATGGATGACCTCGATGCCGGCGTCGGTCAGCAGATAGGTGACCGAGGTCTCGACCAGGTAGGGGTAGCCGGTCTGCGGCACGATCGTCGCCGTCAGGGTGGCCGCGGCATCCGTCTGGTCGATCTCGTAGGCGCTGAAGCGGAGCAGGCCGTGGCTGGCATTGTTCTTCGCCGGTTCGGTGATGGCGAGCTGCCGCACGGTGTCGCCGTCGTTCCATCGACCGTCGCGCACACGGTTCGGCCAGGGCGTCAGCACGACTCCGGAGCAGGCCGGCGTCGGCGCGTCGGCGGGGTACGGCGGCACGAGGTCGACGGTGCCGATGGCCAGGGAGCGCAGGGATGCTCCGACCTGCGAGATCTGCGCGGTGACGTCGCCGCGACGGAGGTGCACCTGGGTGCCGGTGGGGGAGTACGTGGTCACCAAGTCATCGTACGGGGAGGTTTCTCAGGCGCATCCGCTAAACTTGTGCGGTCGGCTTCGGACACCCGCGCAGAGCGCGGACGTTTTTGTGTAAGAAGTGTGAGTCCAGGGGCCGATGGTGAGCGTCGATCGACGCAAATCAACCATCACATGAATGGCCCCGGCCGCTGACAGTCCGGACCCCGAGCTTTTGTCTTGATCTTTGATGAGGCGCTGGGTGCTCGCGCGTGCGCGCAGCGCTGTTCTCGTGCGAGAACCCAGAAGGACTGCATCAATGCCCAAGAACAAGAAGCCCCAGGGCGGCCGGCCCGCCCGTAACTTCGAGCCGCGTTTCGCCGCGAAGAAGACTTCCTTCCACGACCGTCACCACGGCGCACCGTCGTCGGACGGCGAGCGTGGAGGCCGAGCGGATTCCACCGAACGCCGCTCCTCTCCCGCAGCCGGCGGCTACGACCGCCGTCCGGGCAGCCGCAGCGCCGGCCACCGTGGACACCGCCCCGTCGAGGCGGAGTCGGGTGCGCCGAAGCAGCGCTGGAGCGCGCAGGAGCGCGCCGGCCGCGACGAGGCACGCGGCATCCGCAATCGCGCCGAGTCGGGACGCCGCGAGGCCCCGCATCACCGCGATGAGCGTCCGCGCACGTCCGGCGGCGCCGACCGTCCGCGTTACACCGACCGTCCGGCCGCCGGGTCGGCCCGTCGTTTCGACGACCGCCCCCGCCGTGACGACCGCGGCGCGGGTTCGTACCGCAGTAGTGGCGATGCCCGCCAGCGTTACGAGCGGAACTCGACCGAGCGTCCGACCGGTGCAGGCACCTACCGCGATGACCGTGCCGGCCAGGACCGCGGGCAGCGCCCGTCGACCGGAACCGGGAACTACCGCGGCGGCGGCTCCGATCGCCCCCGTTTCGACCGGAACGCGTCCGAGCGTCCGCGGTCCGATCGTGACGAGCGTCCGAACCGTTCCTTCGACGGCGATCGCGCACGTCGCGCCTTCGATCGCGATCGACTGAACCGTTCCTTCGACGACAGCCGCGACGAGCGTCCCCGCCCGTCGACCGGGTCCGGAGCACACCGCGACGCCGCAGGCCGTCCGCGCTTCGACCGCGATGCCCGCCCGAACCGCGATGACCGCGGTGGCGAGCGCACCCGCCCGTCGACGGGCGGCGCCTACCGCACCGACCGTCCGCGTTTCGATCGCGACGAGCGTCCGCGCCGCGACGCGAGCGAGCGTCCGCGCTTCGATCGTGACGAGCGTCCGCGCCGCGACGATCGCGGCTCTGACCGCCCGCGGTTCGATCGCACCTCCGCCGAGCGCCCGCGCTTCGACCGTGACGACCGCCCGCGTCGTGACGCGAGCGACCGCCCGCGTCGCGACTCCAACGACCGCCCGCGCCGCGAGGACCGTCCCACCCGCGACAACTGGGACAAGTCGTCCAAGGCGAAGACCGAGCAGACCGAGGACGTCGTGCACGAGCGTCTCGAGGCGCAGTCCATCGAGGCTGTCGCCGTCGACGGCGTGAGCTTCGGAGACCTCGGCCTCGGCTCGAACATCGTCGAGACGCTGAACAACATGGGCGCCGCCTCGCCGTTCGCGATCCAGGCCGCCAGCATCCCCGCGGTCCTCGAGGGCCGTGACGTGCTCGCCCGTGGCCGCACCGGCTCGGGCAAGACCATCGCGTTCGGTGCGCCGCTCGTCGAGAACGTCTTGAAGTCGCAGGCTGGTAAGCGCCGCGAGTTCGGTCGCTCCCCGCGCGCGATCATCCTCGCTCCGACGCGTGAGCTCGCTCTGCAGATCGACCGCACCATTCAGCCGATCGCCCGCAGCGTCGGTCTGTTCACCACGCAGATCTACGGCGGCGTGCCGCAGGGCCGTCAGGTGGGCGCGCTGAAGAAGGGCGTCGACATCATCATCGGCACCCCCGGTCGCGTCGAAGACCTCATCAACCAGGGCAAGCTCGACCTCTCGGACTGCCGCATCGCGGTGCTCGACGAGGCCGACCACATGTGCGAGCTCGGCTTCGTCGAGCCTGTGCAGCGCATCCTCCGGCACACCGCCGAGGGCAGCCAGAAGCTGCTCTTCTCGGCGACGCTCGACCGTGAGGTCGCAGCTCTCGTCGACGAATTCCTGGTGGACCCGGCCGTCTTCGAGGTCGCCGGTGAGGACCAGGACTCCAGCACGATCGAGCACCGCGTGCTCGTGATCGAGCACCGCGACAAGGCCGAGATCCTCACCTCGCTCGTCGACCGTGCAGGCAAGACGCTGGTCTTCGCCCGTACTCGCGCCTACGCCGACATGCTCGCCGAGCAGTTCGACGACGCGGGGATTCCCGCGGTTTCGCTGCACGGAGACCTCAACCAGGCCAAGCGCACGCGCAACCTCGAGCGTCTCACCTCGGGTCGCGTGAATGTGCTGGTGGCGACCGACGTCGCGGCTCGCGGCATCCACGTCGACGACATCGACCTGGTCGTGCAGGCGGATGCTCCGGACGAGTACAAGACGTACCTGCACCGCTCCGGCCGTACTGGCCGCGCTGGCCGCTCCGGCCGAGTGGTCACGCTGATCACGCGCCAGCGTCAGCGCCGGATGACGGAACTGCTCGATCGTGCAGAGATCGACGCGCCGTTCGAGAACGCGCGCATCGATGACGACATCCTCGAGGAGATCACCGGTCGGGCGCCGAGCGCGGCCGACCTCACGGCGTGACCTCTCAGGACGCGCTGATCTGCTAAGAATATGGCTAGGAGTTCTGGGGGTGGCCGAAGGCTGCCCCCAGAACGTTGATCGCCTTCCCGTGCGTCGTCGATCATGTGCGCAGTGACAGTCGACCGGGGGGTTATGAATGATCGTGTTTCGACCGAGTGCACGCGCGCGGAAGCGCGCTGCCGGAGCCGTTCTGATCACCGCAGTCCTCGCCTCGCTGCTCGCTGCGTGTGTTGCGCCGCCGACGGCGGAACCGACATCGACTGCGACGTCCACGCCGACGCCCACGCCGCCCGCGAACTCCTTGACCGCGGCGCGCATCGCCGAGATCACCGAGCAGCAGTGCCCCGCGACGGTCGCCGCCGACGTGCTGAGCGAACTCCCCGAGTCCGCGGCGAACGCCATCGATTTCATGGCCGCCACGGCGCAGTGCGGCCTGATCGCGCTGGTCACGCAGGCTCCTGCGCAGCCGGCGACCTTCGTCTCACCCCTGCAGTACACGGCACCCTGTGCCTCCGCGGCGACGGTCACCGTGTGGGCGCACTACGACGATGACCTGATCTTCGGCAGCCCGACGATCCCGAACGCGCTGGCCGCAGGCCAGTGCATCCGGACGCTCTTCATCACGGGCTCCGACGCCGGAAAGGGCCCGGAGTACGCAGCGAACCGAGAACGGGGCATCCGGGCGGCGTACGACGTCATCCGCGGCGCCGAGGGCGAGTGGGCCGACATGACGGTCGGGCTGCGCAGCGGTCTGACGATCACCACGACCTCGCCCGTCGGTGATGCTCGCGTCGCGTTGCTGTTCGTGCGGCTGCCGGACGGAGGCCTGGACTCGAGTGGTTTCAGCGCCACCGGCAACCAGGCGCTGCCCCAGCTCCTCTCCGGGGCCATCGAAGCGATAACGACGATCGACACCGGCCAGCAGGTCACGCTCGCGGCGCTGGAAGCCACCGTCGCCGAAGTGGTGACCGCGTATGCGCCGCAGGCAGTGCTCGCCCACATGCCCGCCGTGTCTCCGCTGGCGCAGGGCGATCACCCCGACCACTCCGCCACCGGCACCCTGGTCGCGAACCTCGTCGATCGGGGTGTGGTCGAGAGCGCGAAGGTGCAGTACGCCGTCGGTTACCCCAGCGAGTGGAACGGGGTGAACCTCGGGGGCGATGAGCTGCAACGCAAGCTCGAAGCCTTCGCAGCGTACGCCTCGTACGACTCCGTGTTGAAGTGCTCGACGGCCGAAAGCTGCCTGAACGTGCGAAAGTTCGGGGCCTGGCTGCAGCGGCAGTACCTGGTTCCGGATGCGGACGTCGCTCGCTGAGCCGAAGGCGCCTGTCGCCGCGCTCTAGTCGAGTCGGTGCTCGTGGACCGCAGAGGTCAGCGTCGTCCCGTTCAGGTCGAGGTACAGCTCTCGTTCCGTGACCGAGAGCGTGAGGGTGTTGCGCCGCTCGAGCACGCCGACGGCGGAGTCGATGAAGCCCGGGTCGAAACTGTGCAGGGTGAGCGCTTCAGACTGATGGATGCGCTTCCCGACCCACGGTGCCATCACCTTCGCCGGATCACGGTGGGTGTAGACGGTGGTGCGCTCGGCGAGTTTGCTGCCGTAGTGCAGCCGTTCGGCATCCGGGGCTCCGACCTCGATCCAGGTGAGGATCCGGCCGGTGAGATCACGCACCAGCACGGCGGGCTCCTCGGTGGACGAGATGCCGTCGCCGAAGGTGATCCCCTCGCCGTACTCCAGGCAGTAGGCCAGCACACGAGTGAGCATGTACGCATCCGTCTCGGAGGGATGCCGTGCCACGCGGAGCGTGAAGTCGTCGTAGACGCCGCGGTCCATATCGGCGAGTTGCACGGTGAAGGTGTGGATCATTGCGCCGATGGCCATAACCGTCGAGCCTACGCGCTCACTGCTCTCCGCGAATCCACAGCCGTCAGAACAGCATCGCCGGCGCAGGAGCGGGTGCCGCGACCGGCGCGGGGCGAGCCGACATCCGTCGCGGTGGAGTGACGTCATCCTCGTCACGACCGTCCAGGCCATGCGCGCGGATGAGAGGGCGGGTGCGTTTCGCGAGCCACTGCCGGTACGCCTTCGGGGCGACGGATGCTGTACCCGGGTAGAGCGCCCGGTAGGACGAGAGGAGGTCAGGACGGAACTCGCCCAGCCACTGGATGAACCAGGGCTTCACGCCTGGACGCAGGTGGAGGGCGCCGTAGATGACGTAGGCGGCGCCGGATGCCTTGATGCGCTGGAGCGCCTCGTCGATCGCCGCGACCGAGTCGGTGAGGTGCGGCAGGATCGGCATCAGGAAGACCCCGACCCGGAACCCGGCGTCCGCGAGTGCCCGCACGGTGTCCAGACGCGCCTGGGTGCTGGGCGTGCCGGGCTCGATCGCCTTCTGGAGCTCATCGTCGTACATGGCGATGGACATCTGCACGTCGACGGGTACGCGCTGCGCGGCCTTTACGAGCAAGGGGATGTCGCGCCGGATCAAGGTGCCCTTGGTCAACACCGAGAACGGCGTGCCCGAGGCAGCGAGCGTCTCGATGATCCCGGGCATCAGCTTGTAACGGCCCTCAGCGCGCTGATATGGGTCGGTGTTCGTCCCCAGGGCGACCAGCTCATGATCCCAGCTGCCGCGACGGAGCTCCTTCTCCAACACTTCGGCGACGTTGACCTTCACGACGATCTGCGAATCGAAGTCCCCGCCGCCGTCGAGGTCGAGGTACTCGTGCGTGCCGCGGGCGAAGCAATAAACGCACGCATGACTGCACCCACGATAGGGATTGATCGTCCAGCTGAACGGCATCCGCGAGGCACCGGGCACGCGGTTGAGCGCCGACTTGCTGAGCACCTCGTGGAACGTCATCCCGGCGAACTCGGGCGTGGTCACCGAGCGGAGGACGCTGGAGCGATCTTCCATTCCTGGCAGGGCGGCGGCATCCACATCTCCGACCTTCTGTCCCTGCCAGCGCATACTCTATGCGAACATATGAACGAATGAGTGTCAAGCCGAAAGGGGATTTATGTTCGATCAGTGAGGATGGGGGACAATGGAGGGATGTACGCCGCCCCGCAGCCACAGCATGCGGAGTCGCGATCCCCGATCCACGGACCTGCTCTGCCCATCGGTCTCGCGATCACCGCGCTCGGCGTGCTGCTCTCCTTGGCCGGGGCTTCCGATGCGTCGACGTCTGCGGCCGTGCAACCGGAGCCCTTGGCCGTGCTGGAGGTGCCGGCGGTCGACGTCGGGGCGACACCGGCGGTCGATCCGTGCGCGGACGCGGCGGTCCAGCAGGCACTGGCGGCGGGAGACGACGCGGCGACGGTCGCAGGATTCGGCGGCGGCGAGAGCTTCCGCGCCGCTGTGGTCGCCGGCAACGCGCCGTGCATCGCCCTCGACGATCCTGCGCACAGCTGGGTCGTCGTGAACAAGGCGCGACCTCTCGTGCCGATGGATTACGCCCCGCCGGTGCTGGCGCCGCTGCCGATGCAGACGACGACGAGTGCGAATCAGGTGCGGCCAGAAGTGGCTGCGGCCGCGGGTGAGCTGGCCCAGGCCGCGGATGCTGCCGGAGTGGGGCAGCTCGGGGCGAACAACGGATACCGCTCCTACGGGCTGCAGGTGGCCACGTACGAGTCATACGTGGAGGACCTGGGGCAGGCCGAGGCGGATGCCGGATCGGCTCGCCCCGGACACAGTGAGCACCAGACCGGACTCGCGCTCGATGTCGTCGCCTGTGGAGGCGGCTGCGGAGGGATCGACGGTTTCGGTGGTACCCCGCAGAGCGACTGGGTGGCGGCGCACGGCTGGGAACACGGATTCATCGTCCGGTACGAGACGGTCGGCACCGGGGTGACGGGCTACGAGCCCGAGCCCTGGCATATCCGCTACATCGGGGTGGACCTCGCGGCCGCCTATCACGACGGCGGCTTCCACACGCTCGAGGAGTTCTTCGGCCTGCCGGCTGCTCCCGACTACCCGCACTGAGTCGCGATACGGCGCTCGATGATCGCGGCTGGCGGCTTCCCACAATCGCGGTACCCAGTCTCATGAATTGTGGGATGCATTCTCACAATGGCTGTCTTCCCTGCGGCGTACCGACATAGAATCGCCGGAGCAATGACGCACGAACGTTCAGGAGGACGGCATGGAACGCGACATCTATGAAGAGGACCACGAGGCTTTTCGCGACCTCGTCAAGGATTTCGTCAAGCGCCACGTGAACAACGCGGCGATCGAGAAGTGGGATGCCGCGGGTGAGATCGACCGCGCGACCATGCTCGCAGCCGGCGAAGCCGGCCTGATCGGACTCTCCGTTCCGGAGGAGTTCGGCGGCGCGGGAATGCTGCAGGATTACCGCTTCCGCACGATCGTGATGGAGGAGGTCATCGCGGCCGGCGCCGGCTCGCTCGCGGGGGCCTTCGGCATCCAGGACGACCTGGCCGTTCCCTACCTCGTGCACATGGGCACGCAGGAGCAGAAGGAGAAGTGGCTGCCCCGCATGGCGACCGGTGAGGTGCTCGGCGCACTCGCCATGACCGATCCGGGTGCCGGTTCCGACCTCCGCGGCATCAAGACCAACGCGAAGAAGGTCGACGGCGGCTACATCCTCAACGGCGCGAAGACGTTCATCTCGTCTGGCACGACGGCCGACGTGGTCGTGACCTTCGTGAAGACCGGAGAGGGCAACCGCCCCGACGCGTTCAGCCTGCTGCTCGTCGAGAAGGGCATGGAGGGCTTCGACCAGGGCAAGAAGCTCAGCAAGATGGGCTTCCACGGCTGGGACACCGCCGAGCTCAGCTTCACCGACGTGTTCGTCCCCGACGAGAACCTGATCAGCGGCAAGGAGGGTCAGGGTTTCATCCAGCTGATGCTGAACCTGCCCCTTGAGCGCCTGTCGATCGGCGTCGCCGCAGCGGCGGCCGCGCAGGCGGCCCTGGACTGGACCGTGGCCTACACGAAGGACCGCGAGGCGTTCGGCGAGCGCATCGCCGACTTCCAGAACACGCGCTTCCGGCTCGCTGACATGTCGGCGACCACTGACGCGATGTGGGCCTACATCGACCGCGCACTGCTCGCGTACAAGGACAAGAAGCTCACCGCGGAAGACGCGGCGAAGGTCAAGTTCTGGGCGACGGAGCGCGAGTGGGAGGTGCTCGACACCGGCGTGCAGCTGCACGGCGGCTACGGCTACATCATGGAGTACCCGATCGCGCGGGCCTTCACCGATGCCCGCGTGCACCGCATCTACGGCGGCACCAACGAGATCATGCGCGACCTCGTCGGTCGCCAGATCGTCGGCAAGCGCTGACGTCACGTTTCACGAGGGCCCCGGATGCCGCATCCGGGGCCCTCGTGCGTTTCGCCGTGGTGAACGACTTCTGAGTCGTCCCTTCGATGCGTGCACAGCTTCGGAGTCCCCTCGCGACACCCCAGTGGGGGATGCCGCTGTGCGGCGTGTCGCCGAGACTCCCCGAAGGTGTGCGCGGGCGAGGACCCACCAGGGCGTGGCCAGGCCTGGCGGGTGACTCAGGCTCGCCGAGCGCGCCCGCCGACTCCGGCCTTGCGCAGGCGATCGGCGACGAGGATGCCGAGGGCAGTGGCGCCGACGCAGCTCGCCAGCGTGAGGGCGAAGAACGCCACCTGCACGCCGGTGCTCATCGAGCCGAGGTCGAACGACGCCCAGGCCAGCACCGGATAGACGATGCCGACGATGACCGCACCGAGGTAGTGCAGCCACGTGCCCCAGTAGCGCCAGATCACGAACAGGAACGGCAGCTCGGTGAACGCCGCCCACCACAGGTTCGTGAGCACGCTGTTGAAGCCGTAGAGGGAGAACGGCACGATGATGAGCCCGGCGAGAAGGCCGACGAGCAGTCCGACCAGCGGGCGCTTGAGCAGCCGGAGGGCGATCACCGACGGCAGCAGCCAGAGCCCGGCCAGCGCGACGCTCACGAACGGCAACCCGGCGAACATCAGGGTCGAGATCCAGTTAGCCGGGGCGAGCAGCAGCGCGCCGGCCACCCCGAGCGCTGCGCAGGTCAGCAGGATCGCCGTCGGCAGGCGGAATCGGCGCGCTGCTCCCGTGCGAGGTCGAGAAGGCACCCCGGACGGGTCTGCCGGATGCGTTTCTGACCTCGCACCGACATAGGGATTCGTCTCGGATGCCGCAGCGCGGTCGGCCGTTGCATTCCCCGCATCCGTCCCGCTCATGCCAGGGGCTCCGCTGCGGCCTCGCGTGCGGCCTTGGATGCCGGGGATGCGGCCCCGATCTTCCAGTACCCGCAGAAGCTGACCAGGTTCTTGTCGACGTCGCGCTCGCCGACGAGATGCTTGCGCACGCCGGAGGCGAGAGCCTGCTCACCGGCACCGTAAGTGTGGAACGGTGCTTCCGGCAGCGCCAGCTCGCGCAGGCGCCCCAGCGCGAGGACGCCAGGGGTCGAATCGCCAGCGCGCACGACCCAGCTCACCTCGACTCCGGAGGGATGCGGGAATTCGAGCGCGTCGTCGTCGGACGGCACCTCGATGATCGCCGTTCCGGTGGCGTCGGCGGGAAGGGAGGCGCAGATGGATGCGATGGCCGGCAGTGCGGTCTCATCACCCACGAGTACAACCCGCTCCGTGCCGCGCTGCGGATTGAACGTCAGGCCCTCGTCGATGATCAGCACGTGCTCTCCCGGCTGGCAGGTCTCGGCCCAGCGCGATGCCGGGCCGGCAGTGCCGTCGGCAGCGGAACCGTGCAGCACGAAGTCGACGTCGATCTCCGCGCCCTGCTCGCCCACGGCAGGACGGTAGGCGCGCACGGTGTAGTTGCGCATCACCGGGCGTTCGTCATCCGGGATGCGCAGGAACTTCAAGTATCCGAACATCTTGTTGGCCTTCGCCGGAACCCGCTCGAGCCCTGCTTCTCCGGCGATCGGCAGGAACAGCCGGAACCACTGGTCGAAGCCCATCGGGCGGAACTTCGCGATCTCGCCCTCGCCGAACGTGATTCTCATCCAGTGCGGTGAAAGTCGTTCCGAGCGCAGCACGGTGAGGTGGATGAGCTCCGACGACTCGGGCTTGACGAGCTTGCTGAACGCCATGGGGCGCCTTTCTCTCAAAAGCTGAAGGTGATGATGAAGATGACGGCGGATGCCGCCAGGCACAGTGCGATGAAGATCCAATCGCGTGTGCGGAACGGCACGAGGTGGCGCTCGGTGCGGGTGGGGTGGGCTCCGAACGCCCGGGAGTCCATGGCGAGCGCGACGCGCTCCGCGTGCCGGATCGCGCCGGCCAGCAGCGGCACGATGTAGCCCCAGCCGCGGGCGATGCGCGAGAAGGGGCCGCTCCCACCGTGATGGCCGCGCACGCGATGCGCGGCACGGATCACCGCGAGCTCGTGACCGAAGCGGGGGACGAACCGGAACGCCGCCAGTGCGGTGTATCCGATCCGGTACGGCACGCGCAGTTGCTGCACGCTCGCGCGCACCAGGTCGGGGCCGGTCGTGGTGAGGCCGCCGATGAGGGCGAGCGCGAGGATCGCGCCGAGCCGCAGACCGGTCGCGAAGCCGATGTCGAGCGCGCCGGCGAACAGGGTCCAACCGCCGAGCTGCAGGACGGGGGCGGTGTCGTCGACGCGTGCCGCATCCACCCACAGCGAGAATCCGATGCCGATGGCCGCCACGCCGACCGGCAGCGCGAGAAGCAGCAGCGCCGCGGTGCGCCGAGTGAGCCGGGCGCCGATCAGGATCAGAGCGTAGGAGAACACGAGGAACGCGGTCGGGGTGGTCATGTCGCGGACGAAGACCAGCGCCACCATGGCCGGCGCGACGCCGATGACCTTCGAGAGCGGATTCAGGCCGTGCAGGAACTGCCGGCGTGATGCGGGCGCCGCGGCGGCGTACGGGTCGATGACGGTCGTGGTCGTCATGTCTCGCGGATCCTTCCGCGCAGCGCGGGCGGCAGCATCCGGTGCAGCGCGGGCAGGCGAAGACCCGCGTCGGCGAACAACGCCTCGTCGCGGAAGAGATCTCCCGTCGAGCCTGCCGCGTGCACGCGCCCCTCGGCGAGCACGACGGTGTGCGTCGTGTGGTCGGCGACGAGCTGCAGGTCATGGGTGACGAGCACGATCGTCGTGCCCGATTCGCGCAGGGACTCCAGCAGCGTGAGCATTTCGGATGCGCGGGCCCTGTCCTGGCCGAAGGTCGGCTCGTCGAGGGCGAGCACACGCGGCCGAGCGATCAGGGCCGTGCCCACCGAGAGTCGGCGCTTCTCGCCGCCGGACAGCAGGAACGGATGCACGTCGGTCTTGGCTTCGAGTCCGAAGCGCTCGAGCATCTCGTGGACGCGCTCTGCGACCTCGGCATCCGGCGTGTGCCGCAGCCGCAGGCCGTGGGCGAGCTCGTCGAACACCGTGTGCGCGATGAACTGATGTTCGGGATTCTGGAAGGCGAAGCCGATGCGGGCGGCGAGATCCCGCGGGGAGGCGGAGCCGGCGTCGAGACCGTCGACGACGACCTGATGCCTCGGCGGCGGGACGACGCCGGCCAGCGCCTGGATCAGCGTCGTCTTGCCTGCGCCGTTCGCACCGACGATCGCGGTGAGGCTGCCGGTGGGGATGTCGAGATCGATGCCGTGGAGGATCTCGGTGCGGTGCCGTCGAACGGTGAGACCGCGGGCTCGGACGATCGAGTCGCCCTCGCCCGCATCGCCGGGGTGCACCTGTCGGGCGAAAGTACGGATGTCGGTCGATTCGGGCGCGTTTCGACCTGCATCCGTGCTTTGGGCATGCATCTGTACCGTGCCCAGCGCCTCGGCCAGCTGTTCCGGCGTGACCGGGAGCGGGTCGAGGCGGATGCCGTCCGCTTCCAGCCGCCGCGCGGCGAGGGTCGCGGCCGGGAGCCACACACCCATCTCGATCAACTCGTCGGTGTGCGCGCGGATGATCTCGGCCGCGGGGCCGTCGAACGCGACGCGGCCCGTGCGATCGAGAACGATCGTCCGGGTGACGAGCTCCATCGCCGCATCCAGGTTGTGCTCGACGAGCAGGATGGCCCGATCGCCCTCGGCCACGACGTCGGCGAGAGCGGCGTAGACGTCGTCGATGCCCTGCGTGTCGAGGTTGGCCGTCGGCTCGTCGAGCACGATCAACGGCGAACCCAGAGCGAGTGCGCAGGCGATCGCGAGGCGTTGGCGGCCACCGCCGGAGAGCCGGTCGGGGTTGTCCGCGCGACGATCCCAGAGCCCCACCCGGCGCAGGGCCTCCTCGGATCGCCGATGCACCTCTGCGACCGGCAGCAGCAGGTTCTCCGGGCCGAAGGCCACCTCGTCGTAGACGCTTCCGGTGACGATCTGCGCGTCGGGGTCCTGGAAGACCATGCTGACCCGGGTGCTGAGCATCGCCGTCGGTGTGGTCGTGGTGTCGAGCCCGCCGGCCTCGACCGTGCCGGACATGCTCGTCGGCAGCGCGTGCGGGATGAGTCCGTTCAGCGCGAGCGTGAATGTCGATTTGCCCGAGCCGGATGGGCCGAGCAGCAGGACGACCTCGCCAGGGTGGATGTCGAGGTTCACCTCACGGGGGGAGGGGAACGCCGCATCCACGTGAGTGAGGGTGAGGTCACGCACGCGAAGCAGAGGCGCGGATGAGCGCACGGCGGAACCTCGGGTAGGCGGGTCGAATACCCTCTTAACTTAGCCTAGCCTTACCTGATTCGCCATCCGGCGGTGGATGCCGGCGTTCACCGCTCCGCGTTCGTCAGCGCCGTGCCACGCCGGCGCGGCGCAGCGCCGAGCCGATCCCCAGGCCGACGGCCGTCCAGGCGATCGGACCGAGGACCGAGATCGTCAGGTACAGGATCTGCGCCCACGGCGCCATCACGGCGAGGTGCGCGGCGAAGTAGACGACGACGGCGACGAGCACGCCGATCACGGCCGCGGAGATGAAGAACCGCCACGGACCCCAGGATCGGTACCGGGTGAGGGCGGCGACACCCTCCTGGATGGCGCCGAACAGGAGCGCGGTGCCGAGGAAGCGCAGCGTCCACGCCGGGTTGAACGCGCTCGCGATGAGAGCTGCGACGACATGCGTGACGATCGCCACGAACGGCTGGCGGAGCACCTCCTGCGCGATGATCCCCGGCAGCACGTGCGAACCGAGCACCAGGCCGTAGAGGAAGAACGGTCCCAGCAGGACGGGGATCGTCAGCCAACCGGCGATCCCGCCGAGGATTCCGGTCGCGACTCCGATCGCCGCACAGACGAGCAGCACTCGCGTCGACAGGGTGGAGGTGCGGGTCACTTTCTCAGCCTACTGGCGACGAAAGTCACGGGGGCTGGACGTTCGTCTATGACACTGCGGCGCACCTGGTGTGAGACCGGGAGTCGCACTAGGTTGATCGACAATGTGGCAACCCGGCCGCATCATGACCACCGGGAGCAGTACATGGGTTCAATCCCACTCCGGATGGCAGCAGCCACAACCCTGGCTGCGCTGTTCATCGCTTCGACGGCAACCGCAGGATACGCAGGCGTGGAGGAGGTGACAGATCCTGTTCCGGTCGCCGGCACGCCGGGGCACTACATCGTGGTGATGAAGTCCGACCCGTTGGCCAGCTACACGGGCGACGTGAACGGACTCAAGGCGACCAAGCCGGATGCCGGCGCTCAGCTCGAGGCGCAGTCCGACGACGCTCAGCGCTACGTGAAGCACCTGAAGGGTGAGCAGAAGAGCCTCGCCGAGGAGATCGGGGTCACTCCGGACACCACCTACCAGGTCGTGCTCAACGGCTTCAGCGCCGAGCTCACCGGCGAACAGGTCGACAAGCTGCGCACCTCGAAGGATGTGTTCGGCGTCTTCCCCGACGAGATCCGTCACCCGGATGCCCAGACGTCGACCGATTTCCTCGGACTCGGCGATGACAAGAAGGGCCGCGGCGGCGTCTGGGAGGACACCGGCGGGGTCGGCAAGGCAGGCGAGGGCGTCGTGGTCGGCGTCATCGACACCGGCATCGCGCCGGAGCATCCCTCCTTCGACGGCAAGAAGCTGAAGAAGCAGAAGAAGCAGCAGAACCGTCACAAGGGCAACCAGCCCTATACCGACGGCACCTACGTCTATTTCGACAAGTCCGACGGCGGCCAGTTCCAGGCCGAGATGCTCGAGGCCCAGGACTGGGACAAGGGCGACTACTCGACCAAGCTCATCGGCGCCCAGTACTTCTCCGCAGGAGCTGCGGCGGCGGGCTTCGACTTCCAGTACGACTATCTGTCTCCCCGCGACGGCGATGGCCACGGTTCGCACACCGCCAGCACCGCAGCGGGCAACTTCAAGGTGAACGCGTCCGTCGGCGGTGTCGACTTCGGCAAGGTCTCCGGCGTCGCCCCCGGCGCGAAGGTGGCC
Organism: Microbacterium sp. LTA6; assembly: GCF_045690355.1. Classification (NCBI taxonomy): domain Bacteria; kingdom Bacillati; phylum Actinomycetota; class Actinomycetes; order Micrococcales; family Microbacteriaceae; genus Microbacterium; species Microbacterium sp. LTA6. Next base: position 776,446 of record NZ_CP147855.1, on the reverse strand, counting down.
GCATACAAGGCGTGCTACGTCGGCCCCGACACCACGGTCACCACCGACGACATCTGCGCGCTGAGCGATCTCGTCGGCGCCATCGACAAAGCCGTCGCCGACGGCGTCGATGTGATCAACTACTCGATCGGCGGCGGAGCAGCCTCGACGGTGCTCGCTCCCGAAGACATCGCGTTCCTGAACGCGGCGGCCGCCGGCGTGTTCGTCGCCGTCAGCGCCGGCAACGACGGTCCGGACTCGGCGACGGCCGATCATGCGTCGCCGTGGTACACCACGGTGGCGGCATCCACGATCCCGACCTGGGAGGGAACCGTCCAGTTCGAGGGCTTCGAAGAGGCCGGCGCCTCGGTGAGCGTGCCCTTCGGCAGCACCGTGCAGGGCCCCTCGGTCTACGCAGGGGACGCGGCGGTGGCAGATGCCGTCGACGCACAGCTGTGCCTCCCCGGAACACTCGATCCGGCGAAGGTCACCGGCCACATCGTCGTCTGCGACCGCGGTGGCAACGCGCGCGCTGAGAAGTCGCAGGTCGTGAAGGATGCCGGCGGCATCGGTGTCGTGCTGGTGAACGTGCCGGGTGGTGCGGATTCGCTCGACAACGACTTCCACGCCGTGCCGACGGTGCACCTCTCCTCGGTGCACCACGAAGCCGTGCTCGCGTACGTGCAGGGTGGAGCAGACCGTCCGATCACGCTCGTCGGCGAGAACACCACCGGCGAGACCACTCCGGTTCCGCAGATCGCCGGCTTCTCCAGTCGTGGTCCGATGCTCGCCGACGGCAGCGACATCATGAAGCCGGACGTCACCGCCCCCGGTGTCGCGATCCTCGCGGCCGGGCACAATGTCGCAGGTGCGGATCCGACGTTCGAGATCCTCTCCGGAACCTCGATGTCGTCGCCGCACGTCGCGGGCCTCGGCGCCCTGTACCTCGGCGAGCGTCCGAACGCGACGCCTGCAGAGGTGAAGTCGGCGATGATGACCACCGCGTACGACACCGTGCTGGCCGATGGTTCGGCGAACACGAACCCCTTCGAGCAGGGCGCAGGTCACGTCGACCCGACGCGCTACTTCGAGCCGGGTCTGCTGTACCTCAACGGCATCGCCGACTGGGCGGCGTTCATCGAGGGCAAGGATCTCGCGGAGTTCGACGGCGTCGAGCCGATCGACGGCAGCGACCTCAACATCGCGTCGATCTCGATCGGTTCGCTGGCGAGTGCGCAGACGGTGACCCGCACAGTCACCTCGACCGAGGCGGGCACGTTCACGGCATCCGTCGACGTTCCCGGTGTCGACGTGACCGTCGAGCCGGCCACGCTCGAGTTCGGCGCCGTGGGCGAGACGGCGACGTTCAACGTCACCTTCGACAACAAGAGCGCCCCGGTCGAGCAGTGGGCGACCGGCTCGCTCACCTGGTCGAGCGATTCGAACACGGTGCGTTCTCCGATCGCGGTGTTCCCGGTGACGGCGGATGCTCCGGCCGAGGTCGCGGGCACCGGCGTCGACGGTTCGACCGAGGTCGAGATCACGCCGGGTGTGGACGGCGACCTGCCGCTCAACCTGTCCGGTCTGACGCCGTTCGAACTGCTCGTCGACGAGGCCAACCCCGTCGAGGGGCACTCGGGCAACGAGAACTCGGGCGACGAGAATAAGGACGTGTCGTGGATCGTGACGGTGCCGGAGGGCACCGCGCTGTCGCGGTTCGACCTCGATTCCTCGGATGACGAAGGCAGCGATCTCGACCTCACGGTCTTCCGGGTCGTGTCGCCGGATGACCTGCGCTACCACCAGCGCTGGGCGTCGGCGACCGGCTCGGCGGACGAGCAGGTCACCGTCGTCGCACCGACCGCGGGAACGTATCTGGTGGTCGCGAACGTGTACTCGACGACCGGGCCGATGACGTGGGATATGTCCTACGCCAACGTCGTCCCGGGCGGAGAGGGCGCGTTCACCGCGACGCCGAATCCGATTCCGGCCGTCCGCGGTGAGAAGACGAGCTACGAGCTGAGTTGGACCGGCCTCACCGCCGGCACCGACTACCTCGGCGTCGTGCAGTACGGCGACTCCGAGGTGCGCACCGTCGTGACGGTCGCCGCCGAGTAGCCCCTCGCACAGCGCCCCGCGGTCCACGGACCGCGGGGCGCTGTGCTGCGCGTGCCCGCTCATCGCGCGATCGATGCCGCTCGTCGCAGCATCCGCTCGAGCGCTCACCCGTGGCGGCTGAGCTTTCTAGCGTGGGGAGACGCAACGATGCGCACACCGAGGAGATCTCCATGACTGCACCTTCATCGGGCCGCCGCGACGGCACCGCGATCGTCGATGACGAACCTCCTGTCGCCACCGACCCGAATCTTCCCCCGGTCGCCCTGACCGACGAGCACCACGAGAAGGCGAATCGCTGGACCTGGCCCAAGATTCTCATCTGGTCGGCGATCGCGCTGCTAGGTGCGGTGGCCTGGACGATGCTGGCGATCGTCCGCGGCGAGACGGTCAACGCGATCTGGTTCGTGTTCGCGGCCGTCTGCACGTACCTGATCGGCTACCGCTTCTACTCCAAGGTGATCGAGAAGTACATCACCCGACCCGACGACCGCCGGGCCACCCCGGCCGAGGTCAAGCAGGATGGCAAGGACTACGTCCCCACCGATCGCCGCGTGCTCTACGGTCACCACTTCGCCGCCATCGCCGGCGCCGGTCCGCTCGTGGGTCCGGTGCTCGCCGCCCAGATGGGCTACCTCCCTGGCACGATCTGGATCATCGTCGGCGTCGTGCTCGCCGGTGCGGTGCAGGACTACACGGTCCTGTTCTTCTCCATGCGCCGCGGTGGTCGCACGATCGGCCAGATGGCCAGGCAGGAGCTCGGCAGGATCGGCGGAACGGCCGCGATCGTGGCATCCCTCCTGATCATGCTGATCATCGTCGCGATCCTCGCGCTCGTGGTCGTCAACGCACTGGGAGAGAGCCCCTGGGGTGTCTTCTCGGTGGCGATGACCATCCCGATCGCGATCTTCATGGGCGTCTACCTGCGGTTCCTGCGCCCCGGCAAGGTCACCGAGGTCTCGATCATCGGGTTCGTGCTGCTGATGGCGGCCATCATCGGCGGCGGATGGGTCGCCGGCACCGACTGGGGTCAGGCGATCTTCCACCTCGACCGCACCACGATCGCCTGGGGCATCATCATCTACGGCTTCATCGCCGCAGTGCTCCCGGTCTGGCTGCTGCTCGCCCCGCGCGACTACCTGTCGACCTTCATGAAGATCGGCGTGATCGTGATGCTCGCCGGCGCCATCATCCTGGTGCGTCCGGAGATCACCGTCCCGGCCGTCAGCATCTTCGGCGAGAACGGCATGGGGCCGGTGTTCGCCGGTCCGCTCTTCCCCTTCCTGTTCGTGACGATCGCGTGCGGAGCATTGTCGGGTTTCCATGCTCTGATCGCCTCGGGTACGACACCGAAGCTCATCGAGAAGGAGCGTCAGTCGCGCTTCATCGGCTACGGCGGCATGCTCATGGAGTCCTTCGTCGCGATCATGGCGCTGGTCGCCGCGATCTCGATCGACCAGGGCATCTACTTCGCCATGAACGCGCCGGCGGCGGTGACGCAGGGCACGGTGGAAGGCGCGGTCGCGTTCGTGAACTCCCTCGGGTTGACCGGGGTGAACCTGACGCCGGAGATGCTGACGGGCACCGCCGAGGCAGTCGGCGAGGAATCGATCGTCTCCCGTACGGGTGGGGCTCCGACGCTCGCGCTCGGCCTCGCGCACATCATGCAGCAGGCCCTCGGCGGGCAGGCGCTGATGGCGTTCTGGTACCACTTCGCGATCATGTTCGAGGCCCTGTTCATCCTCACCGCGGTGGATGCCGGCACCCGTGTCGCCCGCTTCATGCTGCAGGACTCGATCGGCGCCTGGTTCCCGAATTTCCGCGACGTGTCATGGCGCCCCGGCGTCTGGATCTGCACCGCGATCATGGTGGCGGGCTGGGGAGCGATCCTCATCCTCGGCGTGACCGATCCCCTCGGCGGCATCAACACGTTCTTCCCGCTGTTCGGCATCGCGAACCAGCTGCTCGCAGCGATCGCGCTCGCCGTGGTGCTGGCGATCGTCGCGAAGCGCGGCCGGAGCTATGTCAAGTGGCTGTGGATCATCGGGTTGCCGCTCGCGTTCACCGCCGTCGTGACCATCACGGCGTCGCTGTACAAGATCGCCTCCCCGGTACCGGCGATCGGATACTGGGCGAACCACTTCCGGTACGTCGAGGCCCGCGACAGCGGCGACACGTCGCTGGGCGCTCCCGAGGTGCTCGACGCGGTCATCCGCAACACGGCGGTGCAGGGCACGCTGTCGATCATCTTCGTGACGCTCGCGATCATCGTGATGGTGGCCGCCGTCATCGTGACGATCAGGGCCATCCGCAACGGCGGCGGCGAGAACACCGAGGAGACCCCGGTGGCCTCGCGACGCTTCGCTCCGGCCGGCTTCCTGCCGAACGCGGCCGAGCGCGAGCTCGAGAAGCAGTGGGAACCGCTGCTCGCCGAGGAACGCAAGGCGACGACCCACTGATGAGCACGCGATGACGAACCACACGGATGCCGCGACCACCCCTCTGCGCACGCTCGCGCGTGCTGCAGGGCGGGTCGGCCGCGGCATCCGCTGGTACATGACCACGCTGATGGGCGACACGGCCTATGCGACGTACGTCGCCCATCATCGGCGCCAGCATCCTGACGAGGAACCGATGACGGAGCGGCAGTTCTGGCGGCAGCGGATGGATGACCAGGATCGCAATCCCGGTGCGCGCTGCTGCTGACGGCGAGGCTCGTGACGGCGCAGGATGCCGCGGTGCCTAGGCTGAGGGCATGACCGACGTCGTTCTCGCTGCGGTGCTCGGCGTGCTCGGCGGGATCGTCCTGACAGTCCTGCTGCTGCTCGCCCGTCGCCTGGCGCGCGGTGCGGCCGATCTCGGCAGCGATGCCGAGCAGGCCGCACTCGACGCGCTGCACCACGCGAGCCTCGCCGCTCCCCACCTGCGCGCGGGTCTCGCAGCGCCGGCCGTCGTCAAGGCCGCCCGTCACCTGCGCGTGCTGCTCGGCAGCGCGGCGGTGGCCATCGTGAGCGCCGATGGCACCGTGTCATTCGACGGGCCCTCCGACGGGCTGGAGTCGGCTGCCGTCCGGATCGCCGGGCAGGTCACCGCTTCGGGTCGGCGGCAGGTGTTCCCCTCGCCGGGGGCGGACGACGATCTCGAGGCCGTCGGTGCGCCGATCCTCGTCGAAGGTCGGGCAGTCGGGGCCGTCGTCGCGTTCGCGGCACCGGTGCGGGCCGCGCTCGTCCGGGCGGCCGAAGAGGTCGCCGACTGGTGCGCAGCACAGGTCGAGCTCGGTGATCTGGAAGCTTCGCGCACCCAGCTGGCCGAGGCGGAGTTGCGATCACTGCGGGCGCAGATCTCGCCGCATTTCATCTACAACGCGCTGACGGCCATCGCATCATTCATCCTCAGCGACCCCGCCCGTGCTCGCGAACTGGTTCTCGAGTTCGCCGACTTCACGCGCTACTCCTTCCGGCGGCAGGGCGAGTTCACCACCCTCGCCGAGGAACTGGGCAGCATCCACTCCTATCTCGAACTCGAAAGCGCGCGCTTCGGCGACCGGCTGAAGGTCACTCTGCAGATCGCCCCGGAGACCCTCGCGACGGTGATCCCTTCCTCTCGGTGCAGCCGCTGGTCGAGAACGCCGTCCGGCACGGGCTGGAGCCGGGAGAGGGCGGAGGAGAGATCCGCATCGCGTCTCGTGACGACGGCACGCACACCGAGATCTCGGTGGAGGACGACGGCGTCGGCATGGACCCGGAGGGACTGCGCGCCACGCTCACCGCCGCCGATGACGGTCTGCACGTCGGACTCCGAAACGTCGACACGCGCCTCCGTCAGCTCTACGGGGCTGAGAGCGGACTGATCGTCGAGACCAACACCGGCGCGGGTACCCTGGTGCGCATGCGGGTGCCGAAATCGCAACCGCTGCACGACCCGGACAACGACTGAGGTGCGCATGATCGACGTCCTCGTCGCCGACGACGAGAAGCCGGCACTCGATGAACTCGTCCACCTGCTGCGCACGGACGACCGCATCGGCGAGATCCTCACTGCCGCAAACGGTGCGGACGCGCTTCGCCAGCTCTCCGAGCGGGCCGTGCAGATCGCCTTCCTCGACATCCACATGCCCGGGTTGCTCGGTACCGCGCTCGCGCGTGCACTGCTCGCTCTGTCCAGGCCACCGGCCGTGGTGTTCGTGACGGCTGACGAGGCCCGAGCCGTGGAGGCGTTCGAGTTGCGCGCCGTGGACTACCTGCTCAAACCGGTCCGCGCGGAGCGCCTGCGTGGTGCCGTCGATCGCGTCCTCGAGATCGGCGACGCGGCGAGTGCCGGCGACGATGAGATGGTGCCCGTCACGGTCGGCACCGCCGTGCGGTTCGTGCGGCGCAGCGACGTGCGCTGGGTGCAGGCGCAGGGCGACTACTCGCGTCTGCACACCGGAGACGGTGCCGGGCATCTCGTGCGCATCCCGATCTCTGAGCTCGAGTCCCGGTGGGCGGATGCCGGGTTCATCCGCATCCATCGCTCCTCGCTCGTGCGCACCCTGGCGGTGACCGAGGCGCGCCTTTCCGGGGCGGAGCCCGTGGTGTCGATCGGTGACCTCTCGCTCCCCGTCAGTCGTCGTCTGGTGCCGACGGTGCGTGATGCCCTCGTGCGCGGCGAGGGGGCGGGATGACGGAGAAGCCCAAGCGCGTGCGGGTGACTGCCGACCTCCCCGCTCGGCGTGCGGCGGCATCGACCCGCGGCATCGCGCTGCCCGGTTCGCCGGTGGACGAGGCGGATGCCGTCTACGCTCGAGCGCTCATGCGCAGCCAGCTCCGCCTCGCGCTCGGCACGATCGCCGGCTTCGTGCTCGTGGTGGTGGCGCTGACGCTGACGATCGCCTTGATTCCCGAGATCGGGCAGATCCTGGTGTGGGGTCTTCCCCTGTCGTGGCTGCTCCAGGCGTATGCGTTCTATCCGATCATCCTCGTGTTCGCGGTGCTCTACCTGCGCACCGCGGCTCGCAATGAGCGGCGCTATCGCGCGCTGCTGGCTCGCGAATGAACGCGGCCATGGACCTGGTGGGCGTCGCGCTCGTCGTCGCGGCGACGCTGCTCATCGGGGTGTACGGACTGCGCATCTCGCGAACGACGAGCGACTTCTTCGTGGCGTCGCGCACCGTGCGGCCGGTCTGGAACGCGTCGGCGATCAGTGGGGAGTATCTCTCGGCCGGTACGTTCCTCGGCCTGTCGGGGCTCGTGCTGCTCGACGGCGCCAGGGGGTTCTGGTTCCCGATCGGCTATGCAGCCGGGTATCTGCTGGTGCTCGCGTTCGTCGCCGCGCCGCTTCGTCGCAGCGGCGCCTATACGATCCCCGATTTCATCGAGGCGCGACTGGAGTCGACTGCGGCTCGACGGGTGACGAGCATCGCTGTGCTCATCATCGGCTGGTTGTACATCGTGCCGCAGCTGCACGGGGCCGGGATCACCCTGCTCGTCGTGGCAGGGGTACCCGAGTGGGTCGGAGCGGTCACGGTGGCCGTACTCGTGGCGGCGGCGGTGGCCGCCGGCGGCATGCGCGCGATCACCTATGTGCAGGCGTTCCAGTACTGGCTCAAGCTCACGGCGCTGCTCGTGCCGGTCGCCTTCATCGCCTTCGCGCTGAGCGGCGGGCCGCATGAGTTCGATCCTGCGCTGGTCTTCCCCGCCGAGGCCGGTCCCTCGGGTTTCGACGCCTATGAGACGGCATCCCTCCTGCTCGCGCTGCTGCTCGGAACCATGGGCCTGCCGCACGTTCTGGTGCGGTTCTACACGAGCCCGAACGGAGTGTCGGCGCGACGGACGACCGTGATCGTCATCGCCATGGTGAGCGCGTTCTACGCGGTTTCGAGCACGATGGGCCTGCTGGCGCGTATCGCCGCTCCCGACCTCGCAGTCCCCGGTCTCGCCGACACCGTCGTGCTGCAGCTCCCCTCGCGCGTCTTCCCCAGCCTGCTCGGCGAACTGCTCACGGCGCTCATCGTGGCCGGAGCATTCGCCGCGTTCCTCGCGACTTCGGCGGGGATCGTGGTGTCGCTCGCCGGCGTGATCAGCCAGGACGTGTTCTCCGGGTCGGTGCGCTCGTTCCGCCTGTCCGCCGTCCTGTGCGCGTTGGTGCCGCTCGCGGTCGCGTTGCTCACGGCGCCGGCCGGACTGGGGTCCAGCGTCGGTGTCGTCTTCGTCGTGGCGGCGTCGACGCTGTCACCTGTCGTGCTGTTGGGGGTGTGGTGGCGCGGGCTCACCGCCCGCGGTGCGGTGGCGGGGATGCTGTCCGGGGGTCTCGCGGCCGGACTCGCGCTGCTCGTGCATGCGGCGATCGGGGGAGTCGGAGTGGCGGCACCGTACCTCGCGCAGCCGGCCGCGTGGACGATTCCCCTCGCCGCGGTCGTCACGATCGTCGTGTCCCTGCTCGATCCGCGGGCACCGTCGCCTCGCACCGACCGGTTCCTTGCGCGGGTGCATACGCCGGAGCGCGGCTGATTCGCGGCATCCGACCGCTGGTGGCGTCGGGGCTCGTGTGAGCGGGCCTCAGATCGTGCGGGTCCGTGGCAGCAGGCGCACCGGCGGGAGCGGCGGAGCCGGAATGCGCTCATCGTGGCCGGGGACCACGCCGAAGCGTGCGGATGCCGCCTCCCAGTCCTCCCGAGCGGAGGCGATCTCGTCGTGCGTGCGGGCGGCGAAGTTCCACCACATCACGAGGTCCTCCTCGAACGGTTCGCCGCCGATGAGGAACAGCAGCGCGCCCTCGGCGGACGACACCTCCACACCGTCCCGTGAATCGCCGAGGTACAGCAGGTCGTTGAGTGCCATCGAGTGCGATGCGACCGACACCGCGCCGTCGACGAGCATCACGGCGTGCTCCCAATCCGCGCGCAGTGGCAGCGTCAGCCGGGTCCCGGCAGGCACTCTGATCTCCGCGCCGACGATCGGGGTGTGCACCGTCGCCGGCGATCGGGTCCCGGCGAACTCGCCGAGTACAACGGTGGCAGTGGCATCCGTCCCTGCGATCGCCGGCAGATCGAGCGTGGGCAACGACGTGTGCCGCTCGAACCCGCCGTCGCCGTGCCGTGCCGTCTCCGGCAGCACGACCCAGAGCTGCAGCGCATCCAGGGGGATCGGGGCGTCTCCGATCGAATACTCCGAGTGCGAGATGCCGTTCCCGGCCGTCATCAGATTCAGCTGGCCGCGGCGCAGGTCCGCATCGCTGCCGAGGGAGTCGCGGTGGCGGATCTCGCCGACGAGAGGCCAGGTCACCGTCTGCAGCCCGATGTGCGGGTGCGGCTCCACCCGCATCCGGGTCTGGGCCGGACCGAACCGGTCGAGGAAGCACCAGGCTCCGATCGTCGGCAGGTTGCGGTGCGGGAGAGCGCGCAGCACGTTCATCCCGCGCACGCCGCCGAGCGGCACCTCGCGCGGCTCCAGAATGATCCGGCGCTGTCCGATCGTTCGACCGTCTCCCGGCGTGCCGGGCCCGTCGACGCGTGCGCCGTCTGCGAGGTCGCTCATCGGTTGCTCCTTCACGTGGGTACGTCCAAACTAATGCCGTCAGCCCTACCGGAGGGCTGCGTAGACTCGGCCGCATGCTCGCTCGACGCCCGATCCTGATGTCACTTGCGCTCGCCGCAACTCTCGCTGCAGCCGGCTGCGCCTCCGGCGGCGATGCGGGTTTCTGCGGTCCGCTGCATGACGCCAACGAGACCGCAGCCGTGGCGTTCACCCCGTTGATCCCCGGTGCGGACGACGCAGAGACAGCGCAGACGCGTCTTTCCCTCGTCGAGAAGCTCGAACCGACATCGGAGCTGGCCGACGACCTGGAGGTATGGATCGGATATCTGAACAGCGCGGCCGAGACCATCGACGTCGATCCTGCCGCGCTGCTCGCCGCGTACGACCGTGAGGTGGCGGCGGCGGGTAGCGCCCTCGACGGGTACTACAAGGGGACCTGCCTCCAGTAGCCCCGCGCAGTCAGGCTCCTCGACGCTCGGGCCAGCGGATCTTCGCGCCATCGATCTCGTGCGTCTGCAGGTACTTGGCGATGTAGGGGCAGAACGGCACGATGACGTCACCGGATGCCGCGGCATCCGCCAGTGCGTCTGCCGCGAGCCGCCCGGCGAGCCCTTGGCCCTGGAAGGCGGGATCGACCTCGGTGTGGGTGAAACGGATCTCTCCCGGTCGTCGATCGAACTCCGCGAATCCGGCGAGGGTGCCGTCGGTGCGGATCTCATAGCGGGAGAGCTCGTCGTTGCGGGTGACGACGGAGGTGGCGGTCGTGTCGGTCATCGAATGCTCCTTCGGGCGTGTGTCTCCAACCTAAGGCCGTCAGGCAGGCCCGGCCCCGGTTCCCCGAAGTCCATGTGTCGGCCTGTGGATGACGCCAGCCGACGTCGGCGCCGGTCGTTAGGCTGGACGGATGCCGCAGACTCCCCGTGACCCGTACGAGGATCTGCCGTACGCGGACGAGCCGTGGGACGACACCCCGCCGGAGGAGATGGACTGGGTGCCGCAGGGGGCGGACTACGAGCCTCCCCTCGACTGGGGGCCGGGTCCCGTGACGCCGGTGGCGGCGGCATCCGCCCCGACCGCTCGCAAGGCCACGCCGAGCCAGTACGCGACCCCGGGCGAAGCGCTGCACGCGGTCTTCGGCTATGACGCGTTCCGAGGCGATCAGGCGGCGATCGTCGAGCACGTCATCGCCGGCGGTGACGCCGTCGTGCTCATGCCGACAGGTGGCGGCAAGAGCGTCACCTATCAGGTGCCGGCGCTCGTGCGCGAGGGCACGGGTCTGGTGATCAGCCCGCTGATCGCGCTCATGCACGATCAGGTCGACGCGCTCCGCGCCAACGGTGTGCGGGCGGCGTACCTCAACTCGACGCAAGCCCCTCAGGAGCGCGCCAGGGTCGAGCGCGAGTACCTCGCCGGCGAGCTCGACCTCATCTACGTCGCGCCCGAGCGGCTGTCGAGCGCGCAGACGACCGCTCTGCTGCAGCGCGGCACGCTCAGCGTCATCGCGATCGACGAGGCCCACTGCGTGTCGCAGTGGGGGCATGATTTCCGCCCGGACTATCTCGCCCTCGGCGACCTGGCCGAACGGTTCCCCGGTGTGCCGCGGATGGCGCTCACCGCGACGGCCACGCGCGAGACGCACAAGGAGCTCACCGAGCGGCTGCAGCTGCCGACGGCGAAGCACTTCGTGGCGAGCTTCGACCGACCGAACATCCAGTACCGGATCGTTCCCAAGATCGACCCGCGCAAGCAGCTGGTGGCGTTCATCAAGTCCCAGACCGAGGGCGCTGCGGGCATCGTCTACGCACTCAGCCGCAAGTCAGTCGAGCAGACGGCGACCTATCTCGCAGCCCAGGGTCTCGACGCCTTGCCGTATCACGCGGGCCTCCCGGCCGAGGTGCGCGCGGCGAACCAGTCGCGCTTTCTCCGTGACGACGGCGTCGTGATGGTCGCGACCATCGCGTTCGGCATGGGTATCGACAAGCCGGATGTCCGATTCGTCGCGCACATCGACCTGCCGAAGTCGGTCGAGGGCTACTACCAGGAGACCGGTCGAGCCGGCCGCGACGGCGAGCCCGCCGTCGCCTGGATGGCGTACGGACTCGGCGACGTCGTGCAGCAGCGCCGGCTCATCGATCAGAGCCCCGGCGATCGCACCTTCAAGATGCGGCTCGGGCAGCATCTCGACGCGATGCTCGCGCTGTGCGAGACAGTCGAATGCCGCAGGCAGAACCTGCTCGGCTACTTCGGGCAGGACTCCCAACCGTGCGGCAACTGCGACACCTGCCTGGAGTCGCCGGAGACGTTCGACGGACTCATCCCCGCGCAGAAGCTGCTGTCGACGATCGTGCGCCTGCAGCGCGAGCGCGGTCAGTCCTTCGGCGCCGGGCACCTCATCGACATCCTCCGCGGCGCATCCACTGAGCGGATGCGGCAGCAGGGGCACGAGCGCCTCTCGACCTTCGGCATCGGCGCCGACCTCTCCGATCAGGACTGGCGCAGCGTCGTCCGCCAGCTCCTCGCCCGCGGCATCCTCGTCGCCCAGGGTGACTACGGCACCCTCGCACCGGGTGAGCAGGGGGCTGGCGTGCTACGCGGCGAGCTGCCGGTGCCGTTGCGCAAAGACACCATCGGGCGCGTCACCACGACACGCGCACGCAAGGCGTCGGCGGCCGATGCGCTGGATGCCGGTGACCGGCCCCTCTTCGAGGCGCTGCGCGCCTGGCGAGCGGAGACCGCGAAGGAGCAGGGCATGCCCGCGTACATCGTGTTCGGCGATGCGACGCTGCGGGCACTGGCCGAACACCGCCCGAGCTCGCTCTCCGGCCTCGACGGCATCACCGGGATCGGCGAGAAGAAGCGCGAGGCCTATGGTGAGGCCGTCATCGCGGTGATCGCCGCCGCGTCCTGAGCAGGCCGCGCTGCTCTGCCCGATCCGTCGCGGTGCGGGTCGAAATAGCACCCGCCGTTGCCGTGGGAGATGCATTCCTGACCTCGCACCGCGCCTCGATCGCCGGCGCCTTTCGCAGCGATGGAAGATGCCCTGGTGCGCGCAATAGGACAGGTCTAGTGTTGGCCCCATCTCGCCGACGACGGTGTCGACGAACCGGTTCTGGGGAACCGGCGAGATCAAGGGGACCACCATGAAGCGACGCCTCATCGCCATGCTCGCAGCACTGACTCTGGGCGGAGCAGCCCTCATCGGAGGAGCATCTCCGGCCCTGGCGGATGATCCGGGCGGGGCGACCTACGTCGCCATCGGCGACTCCGAGGCCGCGGGCACCGGCAACCTTCCGTACGTCGACCAGGAGTGCCTGCGTTCGAAGAAGTCCTACCCGATGCTCCTGGCCGGCATGGCGGGGGTACCGGTGGCATCGAGCGCCTGTGCCGGCGCCAGCACCCAGGACGTCGTGGCGCAGCAGCTCGGAGACCTCGGCCCGGCAACACAACTCGTGACCCTCACCGCCGGAGTCAACGATCTCGACTGGCAGGGGGTGCTCACTGCGTGCAGCAGTGCCGGCACTGCTGCGGCGTGCGGGGCGGCGATGAGCGCCGCGGGCGTCGCTCTGCAGGGTGTGCCGCTGGGCATCGCACAAGTGCTGGTCGCTGTGCGCACGCTCGCTCCGAACGCCCTGATCGTGGTCACCGGTTACCCGATGCTCTTCGGTGCGTTCGCCGACTCCTGCAGCGTGGGGAACTACCAGGGTGTCTCGGTGAAGTTCACCGCGGCGCAGGCAGCGGGGGTCAACGCGGGGCTGATGGGTGTGAACACCGCAGTGCAGACGGGCGTCGCCGGATACGTCGGCCAGACCGGCGATCCAGGGGTCCGGTATGTCGATGTCACTCAGGGCTTCACCGGACACGCGCTGTGCGACACGGGGGATCGCTGGATCAGCGGCCTCGTCTCCGGAAAGCCGACGGTGGACCGCGGTTTCCATCCGAACGCGGCAGGGCAGCAGGCCTACGCAGCGATCGTGGCGGCAGCGCTCGCGCCCTGAGCATCCGCTCGTCCTGATCTCCCGAGCGCGCGTTGCTGTCGCGAGCCGACAACCGGAACCGGAGCAGCCCCGGCATCGCGTTGGAGGATGCTCACAGTGGAGTTCCCCTGATGTTGTCGCAGACCTACGATATGAGCATCCCTACTTCTCCTTGAGAGGAATGCTCATGGTCGACGCCGCCGTCCGTCCTACGACGACCCCCAGCCTGACGAACGACGCGGAGAACACTCCGCAGATCGACGTCGATGCCGTCAACGAACTCCTGCTGGGCACCTGGGCCGACACTCGTCGGCAGGCGCGCGAGATGATCAAGGACCCGGCGTTCTGGCGCAAGGACGAGCTCGGCATGGACGAGCACCGCGAGCGTGTGCTCAGCCAGCTGCACCTGCTCGTCGAGAACAAGACCGTGCACCGCGCGTTCCCGAAGTCGCTGGGCGGCGAGGAGAACAACGGCGCGAACATCGCCGGCTTCGAAGAGCTCGTCGTCGCCGATCCGAGCCTTCAGATCAAGTCCGGCGTGCAGTGGGGCCTGTTCGGCTCGGCCATCCTGCAGCTCGGCACGAAGGAGCACCACGAGAAGTGGCTTCCCGGTGTGATGGATCTCTCGATCCCTGGCGCCTTCGCCATGACCGAGATCGGGCACGGCTCCGACGTGGCGTCGGCCGGCACGACCGCGACCTACGACCCGGCGACCGAGGAATTCGTCATCCACACGCCGTTCCGCGGCGCGACGAAGGAGTACCTCGGCAACGCCGCATTGCACGGCATCGCCGCGACCGTGTTCGCGCAGCTGATCACGAACGGCGTGAGCCACGGTGTGCACTGCTTCTACGTACCGCTCCGTGGGGAGGACGGGAACGACCTTCCCGGGATCACCCGCGAGGACGACGGGCTCAAGGGAGGGCTGAACGGCATCGATAACGGCCGTCTGACCTTCGACCACGTCCGCATCCCGCGCACGAACCTGCTGAACCGCTACGGCGATGTCACCGCCGATGGCACCTACTCGAGCGCGATCGACAGCCCCGGCCGCCGATTCTTCACGATGCTCGGCACCCTGGTGCAGGGGCGCGTCTCCCTCGACGGTGCGGCCTGCTGGGCATCCGCCCTCGGTCTGCACATCGCGATCACCTACGCGTCGCAGCGCCGTCAGTTCGACGGCGTCGACGGGCAGGAGGTCGTCCTGCTCGACTACGGCAAGCACCAGCGCCGGCTGCTGCCGCGTCTGGCGACCACCTACGCTCAGATCTTCGCGCACGACGAGTTCCTGCAGAAGTTCGACGGCGTCTTCTCCGGACGCACCGACACCCCGGATGACCGTGAGGATCTCGAGACGCTTGCTGCCGCTCTCAAGCCGCTGTCGACCTGGCATGCGCTCGACACCTTGCAGGAAGCGCGCGAGGCGTGCGGCGGGGCCGGCTTCATGTTCGAGAACCGCCTGGTCGGGCTCCGTCAGGACCTCGACATCTATGTGACCTTCGAGGGAGACAACAACATTCTCCTGCAGCTCGTCGGCAAGCGCCTGCTCACCGACTACGCGAAGCAGTTCCAGGGCAAGGATGCCGCCGCCCTGGCGAAGTTCGCGGTCGAGCAGACCGCCGGCAAGGTGTTCCACGGCGCGGGCCTCCGTCAGTTCGGGCAGGCCGTCGCCGACCTCGGCTCGACCGCGCGCTCGGTCGAGAAGGGTCTCCGCGAGGAGCAGCAGCACGAGCTGCTCGCCGACCGCGTGCAGCAGATGGTGGCCGACATCGCCGGACGCCTGCGCCCCGGCGCCAAGGACAAGGCGCTCGGTGCCCGCCTCTTCAATGAGAACCAGGCCGAGCTCATCGAGGCGGCTCGTGCGCACGGCGAGCTCTTGCAGTGGGAGGCGTTCACCGACGCCGTGCACAGCATCGAGGATGCCGAGACGAAGAAGGTGCTCACCTGGCTGCGCGACCTCTTCGGCCTGCAGCTCGTCGAGAAGCACCTCGCCTGGCACCTCATCAACGGACGACTGTCGACGCAGCGTGCCGCCGCCGTGTCGAGCTACATCGATCGCCTGTGTGCACGGCTGCGGCCTTACGCGCTCGACCTCGTCAACGCCTTCGGTTACGAGCCCGAGCACGTGCGGGCGCCGATCGCTTCGGGGGCCGAGGCCGAGCGTCAGGACGAAGCACGCGCCTATTACGCCGATCTCGTCGCCTCGGGGAACGCCCCGGTGCAGGAGAAGGCGCTGAAGAAGGCGAAGCGCTAGGGCGGCTTGCTGAAGGCGGGCCGGTCGAGAGTCCCGATGTTTCGTGGAACGATCGAGGCATGGCTCCTCGGGTTGTCGCTGTTCATTCCCACGCCTCGCACACCTTCAGCAAGCTGACGCGTGAGTCGATCACGCTCCTCGAGGGGCTCGGGGTGGAAGGGGATGCGCACTGTGGCGCGACCGTGCAGCACCGCTCACGGGTAGCCGCAGACCCCTCACAGCCGAACCTGCGACAGGTGCACCTGATCCATGGAGAGCTATTCGACGAACTGCGCGCGAGCGGTCACGGCGTCGTACCCGGTGAACTCGGCGAGAACATCACCACTCGGGATGTCGACCTGCTGGCACTTCCCGTTGGCGCTCGCCTGCACTTCGGCGACGCGGTGGTGACGATCACAGGCCTCCGCAACCCGTGCCAGCAGATCAACGATTTTCAATCCGGCCTGCTCAAGCAAGTGATCAAGACCGATGATGAGGGCCACGTCGTCCGACTCGCCGGGGTCATGGGTATTGTCTCCCGCGGCGGACCTGTGGCCGCCGGAGACACGATCGACGTCGAGCTACCGCCGACACCGCACTTTCCACTCACGCGCGTTTGATCGCGGCCCAGAGCTTCACCCTGCAGGCGCGTCGCACGGGGATGAGCAGCATGCCCCAGGGGTCTGCACGATCGGGTCGGCTATCGTCGGACTGCACCGCGCAGAACGAAGGAGCAACCATGCCCAGCACCCACGCCTATGCAGCCCCGAATGAAGCAGCGCCCCTCGCGCGTACCGTCATCGAGCGCCGTGACCTCGGCCCGCACGATGTGCTGATCGACATCGCCTTCGCGGGTATCTGCCACTCCGACATTCACACTGTCCGGGGCGACTGGGGGCCGCAGCAGTACCCGCTCGCGCCAGGCCACGAGATCGCTGGCGTCGTCGCGGCCGTCGGTACCGAGGTGACGAAGCACGCCGTCGGCGACCGGGTCGGCGTCGGCTGCCTGGTGAATTCCTGCGGCGAGTGCCCGAGCTGTGTTCGAGGCGAAGAGCAGTTCTGCGCCGAAGGCGCCGTGTTCACCTACGGAAGCACCGACCGCGACGGCACCGTCACCCAGGGCGGCTACTCCGAGCACGTCGTGGTGACGGAGTCGTTCGTCGTCCGCATCCCCGACGCGATCCCGCTCGATGCGGCGGCACCGCTGCTCTGCGCCGGCATCACTACCTTCTCCCCGCTGCGCCGATGGAAAGTCGGACCGGGTACCCGCGTCGCCGTCGTCGGGCTCGGCGGGCTCGGCCACATGGGAGTGCAGTTCGCGCACGCCCTCGGCGCCGAAGTGACCGTGCTGTCGCAGACTCTGAACAAGAAGGACGACGGTCTTCGGCTCGGAGCCGACCACTACCGCGCGACCGGCGATCCCGCGACGTTCAAGGAGCTGCGCGGGTCTTTCGATGTGATCCTCAACACCGTCAGCGCCGTCGTCGATCTGCGGGCCTACCTCGGCCTTCTCGACGTGGGAGGCGCGATGGTCTGCGTCGGCGCACCGGGCGAACCGCTGTCCCTCGGCGTGATGTCGCTGATCGGCGGCAACAAGACGCTCGCCGGGTCCAACATCGGCGGCATCCGCGAGACGCAGGAGATGCTCGACTTCTGCGCGGAGCACGGCATCCTCCCCGGGATCGAGGTCATCCCGGCATCCGCGATCAACGACGCCTACGAGCGCGTGCTCGCCTCCGATGTCCGCTACCGGTTCGTGATCGACGCATCGACCATCGCCGCCTGACCCCAGGAGAAGGCGCTGAGGAAGGCGCAGCGCGCTAGCTCGCCGGCGGCGCCGCGGGCGGATACGGCGGCGCGGCCGGCGGGTACGGCGTCACATGCGGCGCCGGCGGGTACGGCTGAGCCGCTGACGCATCGGGCTGAGTCGCCGGCGACCACCGGCGGGACTGTGCTCGTACCCGCAGCAGCACGGCGGTGAACGCGAGATAGAGGAATGCGACGGCCGTGCCCGCTCCGATCAGCAGCAGAGTCGAGGCCGCGCGGCTCATCTCGATCGGCAGCGCGGAGAAGAGCACATGAGAGGTCGCCGGTACGACGAACAGCAGGCTCACCAGCAGGAGCGCCAGTGCCGGCAGCACCAGAGCGAATGAGGACCATCGGGTGGCGCCGATGCTGGCGAGTACGAACACGAGGCCACCGATCACGGCAGCCGCTGCATCGGGGGCGAAATCGAACCGGAACTGCTGCAGCGCGATCAGCTGGCCCCGGCCGATGCCCCAGCTCAGCAGGATGGCGCCCACGGCGAGCAGCGCTGGCGCGCCGATCAGCCCGGCGACGGACCATCCCGCTCCGGTCGACTCCGGGCGTCGCCGGACGATCGCGAGAACGACGCCCATCATGCCCAGCACGGGGAAGACGGCGAGCGGGATGCCGAAGCTCAGACCGTCGATCCACTCTCGGGGCAGCACCCGCGCGAGCAGTCGGTACGTCTCGAGCAGCAGCGCGGGGAAGAGCGCGTAGACAAGAGGAACGACGGAGAGTGCGCCGACCGCGATCAGACCCGCCGAACTCCACAACCCGGTGAGCACGACCCCGACCAGGAGGGCGATCGCGAGCAGCTGGAGCAGGGCAGGCAGAATGAGCCGACTGATGCCGGGAACGCCGTAGCTCGAGAATTCGATCAGCCAGGGGTACCCGCCGGCGGAGAGGACTCCCGTGGCGATCGGCGTGACGAGGACGGCGATCACGACCGTGAGCACGCGGGCGAGTGTGGAAGAGCTGCGCATGGGACTTCCCTCCAGAGTCGTGCCCATCACGCTACCTCTAACCCTTCCGAGGGCACAGCGTGTCCGGGCCGGTCGATAGCCTGAGGAAATGGACACCGTGCTCGGCCCCGATGAACGTCAACGCTGTGCCTGGGTCGGTGACGACGCGGAATACCGCCGCTATCACGATGAAGAATGGGGCACCCCGCTGCGCGGCGACCGCGCTCTCTTCGAGAAGATGGCGCTGGAGGGGTTCCAGGCGGGGCTGAGCTGGATCACGATCCTGCGCAAGCGACCGCGCTTCCGTGAGGTGTTCGAGGGGTTCGAGCCGGCGGTGGTCGCCGCATTCGGCGAGGCTGAGATCGAGAAGCTGATGGCCGATGCCGGCATCATCCGCAACCGGGCGAAGATCGAGGCGACGATCGGCAACGCCCGCCTGGTGCTCGAGATGGCCGAGGGCGAACTGGATGCTCTGATGTGGTCGTTCGCGCCCGCGGCATCCGCGTCCCGACCGGCGTCGATGGCCGATGTGCCGGCGGTCACGGTGGAGTCCACCGCGATGAGCAAAGAGCTGCGTCGGCGCGGATTTCGTTTCGTCGGTCCCACCACGATGTACGCGCTCATGCAGTCGGCCGGCATGGTGGATGACCATGTTGCGGGGTGCTGGCGGGCCTGACGCCCCCTTCGACGCACGCTGGTCGATGGGTATTTCTCCCCGCCATCGCATTCAGATGACGCAACTAGGATGAAATGGTTACACTGCGGGCCATCAGATGCCGCGGGTGAGTTTCCTGGGGGGACCGGGTATGAAGGTGTTGTCGTGGATCCGCGCGCGGCCCAAAACGCTGGCGTCAGCCGCGGGTGTGACCGCCGGCGTCGTCGCGCTCACGACAATGGCACTGACCTATGAGGGCTTTCCGACGACGAAGGTCGATCTGAACGACGGCGGCGTCTGGATCACGAAGACGTCGAGTCTGCTCGTCGGGCATTTCAACCACGAGTCCACGGTGCTCGACGGCGGCGTGCGCACCACAGGTGAAGATTTCGACATCCTGCAGGATGCCACGAACGTGCTCGTCGTCGACGAGAGTGCCTCCACGGTCAGCTCGGTCGACCCGGCGCGCGTGTCGCTGGGGGATTCTGCCAGCATTCCGAGCGCCTCGAAGGTGGCGCTGGGAAATCAGACGGCGGCGATCCTCGACCAGAAGTCGGGCGACCTGTGGGTCGTGCCGGTGAAGGGGATCGCGTCGTTCGAGATCGAGTCCGCCGATCCGGTCGCAGAGCTCGGCGAGGACGCCGATGTCGCCGTCGCCGACGATGGAACGGTCTTCGGCCTGTCGAGTGTGCGCGGCGAGGTCGTCACGGTCTCGGTCGACAACGAGGGGCAGGCGCTGGAGTCGTCGTCGGCCTCCGTCGGTGAGATCGATGCATCCGAAGCGACGCCGACGATCGCGGCGGTCGGCCGGACGCCGGTGGTGCTGGATCCTGCAGCGGGCGTGGTGATGACCCCGGGTGGCTTCCGTACCGAATTGCCGAACGCCGATGGGGCGGTGCTGCAGCACGCGTCGGCGGAGACGAACGCGGTTGCCGTCGCGACCAAGTCGGCGTTGGTGCAGATTCCTCTGGATGGCAGCGAGCCGATCGTGACGGATGCCGGAGGAGACGGCGCTCCGGCGGCGCCGGTGTTCTTGAAGGGCTGTACGTACGGTGCCTGGGCGGGTGCTGCGCGGTTCGTTCGGGAGTGTCCTGGCGACAGCAATGACGTGGCGGCGTCGATCAAGGATGCGGCGGATTCGAAGAGCCTCACCTTCCGCGTCAACCGCGATGTGATCATCCTCAACGACGCTGTCGGCGGTGCGGCGTGGATGGCGAACGAGAGCCTGCAGCGCGTCGACAACTGGAACGATCTGACTCCGCCGGAGGGCGAGACGGAGAACCAGGAGGATTCCACCGAGGAAACGGTAGAGACCACTCTGCCGGAGCGCAGCGAGGTGAACACCCCGCCGATCGCGGAGGATGATTCCTTCGGCGTGCGCCCCGGGGCGTCGGCCCTGCTTCCGGTGATCGACAACGACAACGATCCGGATGGTGATGTGCTGGTCGCGGCGATCGCCGAGCAGCAGCCATCTATCGGCACCGTGCAGCCGATCTACAACGGTGCTTCGTTGCAGATCGCCGTCGACAAGAAGGCGTCGGGTTCGACCTCCTTCCTGTACGAGGTCGATGACGGACGCGGCGGCAAAGACACCGCGACGGTCACTCTCTCCGTCCACGATTGGGGCGTCAACGGAGCTCCGGCTCCGAAACGCAAGACGTCGCTCACGGTCGAGGCCGGCGGCACGGTCTCGTACAACATCCTTCCCGACTGGATCGATCCGGACGGTGATGACATCTATCTCAAGGACGTCATCGCCGCCCCCGGTGACGAGGTCGATTTCAGCACCGATGGTCAACTGACATACAAGGCGACGGCGAGCCAGCAGGGTCGTAAAGACGTGCAGGTCACGGTCGCGGACGGTTCCGGCGAGACGTCGACGGCGACGATCTCCCTCGATGTGCGCCCGCAGGGCACCACGAAGCCGAAGACGAACGCCGATCACGTGGTCACCCGCGTCGGTGAGCAGATCACGGTCGCTCCGTTGGCGAACGACACGAGCTCCGGCCGCGAGCCGCTGCGACTGGGCCGTGTCGACGAGTCGCCGGGTGCGACGATCCTGCCTGACTTCACGAACAAGACGTTCACGTTCTCGGCGCCGACTGCCGGTGTCTATTACGTGCAGTACCTCGCGACGGCAGGGCCAGAGAACGGTGAAGGCCTCGTGCGCATCGACGTGACCGAGGGAACTGAGGTCGATCTGCCTCCGGTCGCCGTCCGCGATGTCGCGCTGCTGCCCACCGGCGGCGACGTGCTCATCGGCGTGCTCAACAACGACACCGATCCTTCCGGCGGCATCCTCGTCGTGCAGTCCGTGACGATGGAGCCGAGTACCGGAGTGTCGGTTTCTGTGCTCAACCATGAAACCCTGCGCATCACCGATCAGGGTGCGCTGGACGAGCAGGTCCGGATCTCGTACCGCATCTCGAACGGCGAGCAATCCGCCGACGGTGAGGTCGTGGTGGTGCCGATTCCGGCTCCGGAGAAGATCCTGCAGCCTGTTGCGAATCCGGACACCGTCTACGTCCGCGCCGGAGATGTCGTGACGATTCCGGTGCTGGATAACGACACGCATCCCAGTGACGACGCGCTGCATCTGTCGCCGGAGCTGGTCGAGCCGCTGGTCGATCCGGAGGATGGTGAGGCTTTCGTCTCCCAGGATGTCGTGCGGTTCAAGGCCGGCGCCGAGGCCAAGACGGTCTACATCACCTATGAGGCGGTGGATTCCCGGCAGCAGAAGGCGGCCGGATACGTCACGGTCCAGATCCTGCCGATCGACGAAGAGACCAACGCGGCTCCGCGCCCCCGCGACCTCATCGCCCGGGCTCTCAGCGGCACCGAAGTGAACATCGCGGTGCCTCTGGACGGCATCGATGGCGACGGCGACTCCGTCGAGCTCCTCGACATCGCCTCGTCTCCTACGAAGGGGCGTATCACTGAGGTCGCGCAGAACTATTTCTCCTATGAGGCGTTCGACGGTTCGACCGGGGTAGACACGTTCAAGTACCGGGTGCGTGATCGCCTCGGTAAAGAGGGCACGGCGACCATCCGCGTCGGTATCGCTCCGGCGGAGCAGGTGAATCAGGCGCCCTACGCGGTGAAGGATGCCGTGGTGGTGCGTCCTGGGCGCGAGATCGCAGTGCCGGTGTTGGGCAACGACTCCGATCCGGAGGGTGACAAGCTCGCCCTCGTCAAGGATGGCCTCGAGCTGCCGGACATCGATGGTCTGTCCGCACGAGTGTCCGGCGACCGCGTGCTCGTCCAGGCGCCCGACCGTTCGGTGGAGACCTCGTTGCAGTACACGGTCAGTGACGCGCGCGGAGCCACGGCATCCGCGGTGCTGCAAGTCACGGTCGACGAGGAAGTGCCGCTGCAGGCGCCGGTCGCGCGCGATGACCGCCTGCGCCCGGTCGACCTCAAGGACGGGACTCTGACGGCCGACATCGACATTCTCAGCAATGACGAGGACCCCGACGGAACCGTCGATCGCCTGGACCTGGAGGTCGGTGCGGGTGGTACGCCGCTGGAGAACGGCAAGATTCGGGTCACCGTCACTGACGAGCTGCAGCTGATCCGTTACACGCTCACGGATCAGGATGGTCTGGCGGCTTCGGCGTTCATCTTCGTGCCGTCGGTGGATGGTCTGCGCCCGACGTTGACGTCGACGAAGCCGCTGGAGGTCATCAGTGGTGAGACGAAGGAGCTCCCGCTGTCGGAGTACGTCACGGTCGCCGGCGGTGGCGATGTCGTGATCACCGAGCACGCGAAGGTGAGTGCGGCGAAGGGTGACGGTTCGAACCTGGTCAAGGATGAGCGGACGTTGGTCTACACGTCGGCGCCGGGCTATTTCGGTCAGGACTCCCTCACGTTCGAGGTGACGGATGGCACGGGGCCGGATGACCCTGAGGGGCGCAAGGCGACGCTGAGCATCTCGATCAATGTGCTCCCGCCGGAGAATCAGCAGCCGAAGTTCATCCGTGGTGAGGTGAACGTCGCGCCGGGGGAGACCGCGCAGGCATTGGACCTTGCGGCGTTGACGACGGATGCAGATCCGGAGGATGCAGGCAAGCACAAGTACACGCTCGTCGGCGGTGAGGGCAAGGGCATCACGGCGAAGGTCGACAAGGACCGGTTGCTGGTAGAGGCATCGTCGAACGCGAAGAAGGGGACGGCGCTGACGCTGACTCTGCGCATCGATGACGGTGTGACCGAACCCGTCGAGGGCACCGTACAGGTGCTGGTCACCGCATCCAATCGGGCGATGCCGGCGGCGAACACCGACACGATCGCACAGGCGGATCAGGGCAAACCGATCACGGTGCCGGTGCTCGCCAACGACTTCAACCCCTTCCCCGAAACCCCCTTGAAGCTGACCTCATGGGTCGTCGAGACGGGCAGCGGTTTGGTGGAGAAAGACGGGGACAAACTCGTCGTCACACCGTCCAAAGAGTTCGTCGGCACGCTGGTCGTCGCTTATCGCATCCAGGATGCGACAGAAGACGTGGACCGAGAGGTGACCGGTCAGGTCGTGGTGACGGTACAGGGTGTGCCGGCGGCGCCCGGAACGCCGACGGTGACGAGTGTGCAGGATCGCACCGTGGTCGTGTCGTATGGCGCGCCGTCGAACAACGGCGCGGAGATCACGAAGTACACCGTCAAGTCCGTGAGTGGCAGTGCCTATTCGAAGGATTGCGAGTCGACGACCTGCACGCTGACCGGGCTGACCAACAACGTCGAGTATGCGTTCCAGGTGACGGCAACGAACCGGGTGGGCGAGTCCGAGCCTTCGGGCACGTCGGCCGTGGCGCGCCCGGATGCCCGTCCGGATACCCCGAATCCGCCGACGTTGAAGTTCGGCGACAAGTCGTTGCAGGTCAGTTGGACGACGCCGACGACGCCGGGCTCGCCGGTCGAGCGGTACACGCTCGAGATCTCGCCGGCGCCGCCGTCTGGGATCACGCAGAAGGAAGTCACGGGGAACTCGATGACCTGGGAGGGTCTGGAGAACGGTGGCAACTACCAGGTGAAGGTGCAGGCGCATAACCGGGCGCCGGAGCCGTCGAGCTGGAGCAACTGGTCGACGTCTGAGGTTCCGGCTGGTCCGCCGTTCGCGGCGGGGGCTCCGACGACGACGGAGTTGACGCCGGTCGGCGACCAGGCGCAGATGCAGGTGAACTGGGTCGCTCCGAACAGCAACGGAGACGCGATCGACAGCTACCGGCTCGAGGTCTACGAGGGCTCGAGCCTGGTGCGCACGCACACGCCCAGTGCCGGTGCGACGAGCTTCGCGGTCGTGGTGCCGACGTCGGAGACCGCGTACACGTATCGGATCCTGGCGCATAACAAGGCCGGCTGGGGCGAGCCGAGCGCCGCGTCCGCACCACGCCGCGGCGTGATCGCGCCCGGCGCGCCGACCGGAGTCGTCGCGTCCCCGGCGGACCAGGCGATCACTGTCGCTTATTCGGAGGGGTCGCGTAACGGCGCCCGTTCCGGCGAAATCTCGTACCAGTACCGCCTCAACGGCGGTGGCTGGGCCGGTCTCCCCGGAAACAACACCATCGGCGGCCTCTCGAACGGCACGGACTACACGGTAGAGCTGCGTGCCGTCGCCAACGTGGACGGAACGACGTATGCCGGTGCGACATCGAACGCGTCGACGGCGAGACCGTTCGGGCCCCCGCACACGCCCTTGGCATCGGCGCGACAGCTGCCGACCCAGGTCGAATTGTCCTGGAACGCCACTGGCTCACCCAACGGTCGCAACATCAAGGTCGTGCAGGTCAGCATCGACGGTGGCGGCTGGCAGAACGTGGCAATATCGGGCTCGGTCGTCGTCGGCAACGGCTACAGCGAGCCGCACAGCATTCGGGTCAGGGCCCAAGACGAAGCGAACCAGTGGACCGCGGAAGCCGCGGCGTCGGCGCAGTCGGGCGATCGTCCGCAACCCGATGCCTGGGTGACGCGAGGCGATGCGAAGACCAACGGCTGCACGAGCGTGAACGGCGGTCCGTGCTACAACCTCCGGCTGAACACCTCGAACTTCGCCGCAGGGTCGTACAAGATCGAGTGCACGGCTGGCGGTGTGGTGTTCGCGAACAACGACGGATACTCGGTCAGCATCCCCGCGAACGGATCGATCATCATCAACTGCTGGAACGGCTACGAAACCACGAAGGGCTTGAACATCATCGGTGGCAATCCGGCCCAAGCGAGGGAAGGCTACTTCTAAGCCGCCATCACGGCCCTGGGCGCACCTGATGGGGAATACTCCCCATCAGGTGCGTCGACGGAGCCGGTTAGGATTACCGGGTATCTGCGGCGCTTTCGAGCGACCGACTCAGAGCCGAATCGTGCCACCAGGGGGAAATGAGTATGAAGGCGTTGTCGTGGATTCGCGCGCGGCCGAAGGTTCTGGCCTCGGCAGCAGGCGTGACCGCCGGCGTCGTCGCACTCACCACGATGGCCCTGACGTATGAAGGTTTTCCGACGACGAAGGTCGATCTGAACGACGGCGGCGTCTGGATCACGAAGACGTCGAGTCTGCTCGTCGGGCATTTCAACCACGAATCCACGGTGCTCGACGGGGGTCTGCGGACCACGGGCGAGAACTACGACATTCTGCAGGACGCCACCAGTGTGCTCGTCGTCGACGAAGGATCGTCGACCGTCAGCTCGGTGGACCCGGCCAGGGTGTCGCTGGGCGATTCCACCGGCATCCCCGGATCCGCCAAGGTGGCGCTCGGGAATCAGACCGCGGCGATCCTCGACCAGAAGTCGGGCGACCTGTGGGTCGTGCCGGTGAAGGGGATCGCCTCCTTCGAGATCGAGTCCAAGGAGCCGGCTGCAGAGCTCGGCAAGGACGCCGATGTCGCCGTCGCGCAGGACGGCACAGTCTTCGGCCTGTCCAGCACGCGCGGCGAGGTCGTCACGGTCTCGGTCGACAACGAGGGAGAGCCGCTGGAGTCCTCGACGGCCTCGCTCGGCGAGATCGATCCGGCGGAGGCAACGATCACCGTCGTGGGCCGCACCCCGGTGGTGCTGGATGCGGTGTCTGGTGTCGTACTGACGCCGGGCGGGTTCCGTACTGAGATCCCGAATGCGGATGGCGCGGTGCTGCAGCAGGCGTCGGCGGAGACGGATGCGGTTGCTGTCGCAACTGCGTCGGCGTTGGTGCAGGTGCCGCTGGATGGCAGCGAGCCTGTTGTGACGGATGCCGGGGGCGAGGGTGCTCCGGCGGCGCCGGTGTTCTTGAAGGGCTGTACGTACGGCGCGTGGGCGGGGGCCGCGAGGTTCGTTCGCGAGTGCCCCGGCGACAGCAATGACGTGGCGGCGTCGATCAAGGATGCGAAGGATTCGAAGACCCTCACGTTCCGGGTGAACCGCGATGTGATCATCCTCAACGACGCCGTCGGCGGTGCCGCGTGGATGGCGAACGAGAGTCTGCAGCGCGTCGACAACTGGAACGACCTGACCCCGCCGGAGGGCGAGACGGAGAACCAGGAGGACTCCACCGAGGAGACGGTGGAGACGACCCTGCCGGAGCGCAGCGAGGTGAACACCCCGCCGATCGCGGAGGATGATTCCTTCGGCGTGCGTCCTGGGGCATCGGCTCTGCTCCCGGTGATCGACAACGACAACGACCCGGATGGTGATGTGCTGGTTGCGGCGATCGCCGAGCAGCAGCCCGCCATCGGCACCGTGCAGCCGATCTACAACGGGGCGTCTCTGCAGATTGCCGTGCCGGAGGACGCATCCGGCTCGGGATCGTTCACGTACGAGGTCGACGACGGCCGAGGCGGCAAGGACACCGCGACGGTGTCGCTGTCGGTGCACGGGTGGGACGTCAACGCGGCGCCATCACCCAAGCGCAAGACGTCGCTGACGGTCGAGGCCGGTGGCACGGTCTCTTACAACATTCTCCCGGACTGGATCGATCCCGACGGCGATGACATCTACCTCAAGGCAGTCGTGGCGGCTCCGGGCGATGAAGTCGATTTCAGCACCGATGGTCAACTGACATACAAGGCGACGGCGAGCCAGCAGGGTCGTAAAGACGTGCAGGTCACGGTCGCCGACGGCTCCGGCGAGACCTCGACGGCGACGATCACCCTCGATGTGCGCCCGCAGGGCACCACGAAGCCGAAGACGAACGCCGATCACGTGGTCACCCGCGTCGGTGAGCAGATCACCGTCGCGCCCCTCGCGAACGACACCAGCTCCGGCCGCGAGCCGCTGCGACTGGGCCGTGTCGACGAGTCGCCGGGTGCGACGATCCTGCCTGACTTCACGAACAAGACGTTCACGTTCTCGGCGCCGACCGCCGGTGTCTATTACGTGCAGTACCTCGCGACCGCGGGCCCCGAGAACGGCGAAGGGCTCGTGCGCATCGACGTGACCGAGGGGGCCGAGGTCGATCTGCCTCCGGTCGCCGTCCGTGATGTCGCGCTGTTGCCCACCGGTGGCGATGCGCTCATCGGCGTGCTCAACAATGACACCGATCCGTCCGGCGGCATCCTCGTCGTGCAGTCCGTGACGATGGAGCCGAGCACCGGCATCTCCGTGTCGGTGCTCAATCACGAGACCTTGCGCATCACCGACCAGGGAACCCTGGAGGAGACCGTCCGGATCAGCTATCGCATCTCGAACGGATCGAAGTCCGCCGACGGTGAGGTCGTGGTGGTGCCCATCCCGGCGCCCGAGAAGATCCTGCAGCCGATCGCGAACCCGGACACCGTCTATGTGCGTGCCGGAGATGTCGTCACCATCCCGGTCCTCGACAACGACACCCACCCCAGCGACGATGCCCTGCACGTCGCCCCCGAACTCATCGAGCCGTTCGTCGATCCGGAGGACGGTGAGGCGTTCGTCTCCCAGGACGCAGTCCGGTTCAAGGCCGGTGCCGAGGCGAAGACGGTCTACTTCACCTACGAGGCGGTGGATTCTCGCCAGCAGAAGTCTGCCGGGTACGTGACCGTGCAGATCCTGCCGATCGACGAAGAGACGAATGCTGCCCCGCGCCCCCGGGATCTCGTCGCGCGCGCACTCAGCGGCACCGAGGTGAACATCGCCGTGCCGCTGGACGGCATCGACGGCGACGGCGACTCCGTCGAACTCCTCGACATCGCTTCGTCCCCGACCAAGGGCCGCATCATCGAGGTCGCGCAGAACTACTTCACCTACGAGGCGTTCGACGACTCCACCGGCGTGGACACGTTCAAGTACCGGGTGCGTGATCGCCTCGGTAAAGAGGGCACGGCGACGATCCGTGTCGGTATCGCTCCAGCGGAGCAGGTGAACCAGGCCCCGTATGCGGTGAAGGATGCCGTGGTGGTGCGTCCGGGGCGCGAGATCGCGGTCCCCGTGCTGGTGAACGATTCCGATCCTGAGGGCGAGAAGGTGGCGCTCGTCAAGGACGGCCTCGAAGTGCCCGACATCGGTGGATTGTCGGCACGAGTGTCCGGCGACCGCGTCCTGGTCCAGGCTCCCGACAAGTCGTTGGAGACCTCGCTGCAGTACTCCATCAGCGACACACGCGGTGCGACCGCATCGGCCGTGCTGCAGATCACCGTCGACGAGGAAGTGCCGCTCGTGGCGCCGGTCGCTCGTGACGATCGGCTGCGTCCGGTCGACCTTGAGAAGGGAAGTCTGACCGCAGACCTCGACATCCTCGAGAACGACGAGGATCCCGATGGAACCGTCGAACGTCTTGACCTGGAGGTCGGCGACGGTGGTACGCCGCTGGAGAACGGCAAGATCAGAGTCACCGTCACCGACGAGCTGCAGCTGATTCGTTACACGCTCACCGATCAGGATGGTCTGGCGGCTTCGGCGTTCATCTTCGTGCCGTCGGTGGACGGGCTGCGCCCGACCCTCACGTCGACGAAGCCGCTGGAAGTCATCAGCGGTGAGACGAAGGAGCTCCCGCTCTCCGAGTACGTCACCGTCGCCGGCGGCGGCGATGTCGTGATCACCGAGCACGCAAAGGTCGCGGCAGCGAAGTCTGACGGTTCGAACCTCGTCAAGGACGAGCGGACCCTGGTCTACACCTCGGCGCCGGGCTACTTCGGTCAGGACTCCCTCACGTTCGAGGTGACGGATGGCACGGGCCCGGATGACCCTGAGGGCCGCAAGGCGACGCTCAGCATCCCGATCAATGTGCTCCCACCGGAGAATCAACAGCCCACGTTCATCCGCGGAGAGATCAACGTCTCCCCGGGCGAGAAGGCCGAGGTACTCGACCTGGTACCGCTGACCGTCGATCCGGACCCGGAAGACGCGGGCAAGCACAAGTACACGCTCACCGGTGGCGAGGGCAAGGGCATCACGGCTCAGGTTCGCGGTGGGAAGCTCTCCGTCGAGGCCTCGTCGAATGCCAAGAAGGGCACCGTCGCGACGCTGACCCTGCGCGTGGACGACGGTGAGACCGAACCCGTCGAGGGCACGGTGCTGGTGCAGGTCACCGCATCGAACCGGGCGATGCCGGCGGCGAACACCGACACGATCTCCGAGGCGGATCAGGGTAAGCCGATCACGGTGCCGGTGCTCGCGAATGACTTCAACCCATTCCCCGAAACCCCTCTGAAGCTGACCTCATTCGTCGTCGAGACGGGCAGCGGTTCGGTGGAGAAAGACGGGGACAAACTCGTCGTCACACCGTCCAAGGAGTTCGTCGGCACGCTCGTGGTGCGCTATCGCATCCAGGATGCGACGGAAGACCCCGACCGGGAAGCCTCGGGACAGGTCGTCGTGACGGTGCAGGGCGTTCCGGCGGCACCGGGCGCCCCGACGGTCACGAGCGTGCAGGACCGCACCGTGGTGGTGTCGTATGGTGCGCCGTCGAACAACGGCGCGGAGATCACGAAGTACACCGTCAAGTCGGTGCAGGGCAGCGCGTATTCGAAGGAGTGCCAGTCGACGACGTGCACCCTCGACGGCCTGACGAACAACGTCGAGTACACCTTCCAGGTGACGGCGACGAACCGTGTGGGCGAGTCGGAGCCGTCCGGAGCATCGCAGATCGCGCGTCCGGATGCGCGTCCTGACACTCCGAATCCGCCGACGCTGAAGTTCGGGGACAAGTCGTTGCAGGTGGCGTGGACGACGCCGACCACCCCCGGTTCCCCCGTGGAGCGCTACACGTTGGAGATTTCGCCAGCGCCGCCGTCTGGGATCACACAGAAGGAAGTCACCGGAAACTCGATGACCTGGGAGGGTCTGGAGAACGGCGCCAATTATCAGGTGAAGGTGCAGGCGCATAACCGAGCGCCGGAGCCGTCGAGCTGGAGCAACTGGTCGACATCTGAGGTTCCGGCCGGTCCGCCGTTCGCGGCAGGGGCTCCGACGACGACGGAACTGGCGCCGGTCGGTGACCAGGCGCAGATGCAGGTGAACTGGATCGCGCCGAACAACAACGGTGATGTGATCGACAGTTACACGCTGGAGGTCTACGAGGGCTCGAGCCTGGTGCGCACGCACCAGCCCGCTGCCGGCGCGACGAGCTTCGCGGTCGTCGTGCCGACGTCGGAGACCGCGTACACGTACCGCATCCTGGCTCACAACAAGGCCGGGTGGGGTGAGCCGAGCGCCGCGTCCGCGCCACGCCGCGGCGTGATCGCACCCGGCGCGCCGCGCCTCGGGAGCGTGACCCCCCGCGACGGAGCACTCTTCGCCCACTTCTCGGAACCGGCGCGCAACGGCGCCCGCTCCGACGAGTTGAGGTACCAGTACCAGTTGAACGGTGGCGGATGGGCCGACTTCGGCAGCGTGACCCGCGATGCGGGCTTCGACCCGCCGCTCCTGGGGACCATTGGGGGGCTGCGCAACGGTGATTCCTACCGGGTCGAGGTGCGCGCTGTCGCCAACGTCGACGGCAGCACCTACGTAGGCAGTCCGTCGAATGCGATCGCCGAGATCCCGTACGGGGCACCGCGCGCGCCGGAGGCCAACGCCAGGAACCTCGGCACCAGCGTCGAGCTCACCTGGGACTCGAGGGGGTCCGCCAATGGCCGGCCGATCGAGCTCACGCAGATCAACGTGAACAACGGCGGCTGGCAGGACGTGCCGCAGACGGGATCGCGGACGCCGGGCAACGGTTATCAGCAGCGCTACACCATCGAGGTCAGAGCGCGAGACACCGCAAATCAGTGGACACCGGTCGCCTCGGCATCCGCCGTCACCAGCGATCCGCCGGCGCCGAAGGCGTGGGCGAGCAAGGGCGTTTCCGCGAAGGGTGAACCCGGCTGCAGCACCGACCCGTGCCGCTGGATCGTGGTGAACACCGAGAACTTCACGGCGGGCAATTTCACCGTGACCTGTCTCGAGAACGGAAGCCGTATCGGCGGAACGAGCCCGCGGACCATGTCGCTCCCAGCCAACGGAGCCACCCGGACCAGTTGCTACTTCGGGTATCCGGGTGAGCGCGTCTCCGTGTGGATCGAAGGACCCGGGTACAACAAGGAATCCGGATCCGTCACCTGGTGACGGCCGGCGCGACGACAACTTCGAAGAACCGAGAACGAATGGAATCCTCATGACAATGACACCCGAACAGGCCGCCTGGTTCCAGGGCACGTTCCACCGCCTCGTCGACAACATCGACAAGGCCGTGCAGGGCAAGCGCGAGGTCGTCAGCCTCGTGCTCTCCGCCATGCTCGCCGAGGGACATGTCCTCCTAGAGGACGCACCCGGCACCGGCAAGACCAGCCTCGCGAAGGCGCTCGCGGCGACGGTGCAGGGCACCAGCTCCCGCATCCAGTTCACGCCCGACCTGCTGCCGTCCGACGTCACCGGTGTCACCATCTACGACCAGCAGTCGCACAAGTTCGAGTTCCACAAGGGACCGATCTTCGCGTCGATCGTGCTCGCCGACGAGATCAACCGCGCCTCGCCGAAGACGCAGTCCGCCCTGCTCGAGGTGATGGAGGAGTCGCGGGTCACCATCGACGGCGTCACGCACGAGGCCGGACGTCCGTTCCTCGTCATCGCGACGCAGAACCCGATCGAGCAGGCCGGTACCTACAAGCTCCCCGAGGCGCAGCTGGACCGCTTCCTGATCAAGACCTCGATCGGCTACCCCGACCTCGCGATCACCGAGAGCATCCTCGCCGGAGCCTCCGACCGCAACCCCTCGGCCGGCCTCAGCGCGATCATCACGACGAGCGCAGTCGCCGACATGGCCGACCTCGGTGCATCCGTGCACGTCGAGCCGGCGGTGCTGCGCTACGTCGCCGAACTCGTCGAAGCGACCCGCAACGACTCGGCGATCCGTCTGGGCGTCTCGGTGCGCGGTGCGATCTCGATGATCCGCATGGCCAAGGTGTGGGCGGCAGCGCACGGCCGCCACTTCGTGCTCCCCGACGACATCAAGATGCTCGCCCGTCCGGTGTGGCAGCACCGTCTGCTGCTCGACGCCGAAGCGGAATTCGCGGGCACGAGCAGCGACGTGGTCATCTCCCGCGTCCTGGATGCGGTGGCAGCGCCGCAGGCACGAACGGCGGCCTGATGACCGCGGAGACGCTTCAGGCGCCGCCGGTGCCGACCGACCGCGACGCCGGCTGGCAAGACATCGCGGCGGTCATCGGCGCGCGCATCCTGGCTCGTCTCCGGAAGATCACCGCATCCATCCGTCCGCTGGCCTGGGTGCTGATGGCGACCACCGTCGGCTTCTGGATTCTCGGCCAGGTGGCCGGCTGGTCCGAGTTCACCGTTGCCGCGGTCGTCGTCGCCATCACGGTCGCGCTGTGTGCGCTGTTCCTGATCGGCCGCACCGCGTATGACGTCTCGCTCGATCTCGCACGCACCCGCGTCGTGGTCGGCGAACGCGCCGTCGGCGCGCTGACTCTGGCGAACCGCGGCACGAGGGCGATCCTGCCCTCGCGCGTCGTGCTCCCGGTCGGCTCCGGCCGCGGTGAGTTCGGCATCCAGCGCCTTGCTCCGGGGGAGGAGGCGGAGGAGCTCTTCGCGATTCCCACGCAGAAGCGCGGTGTGGTCAAGGTCGGACCGGTGAGCGTGGTCCGCGGCGACCCGCTCGGCCTGTTCGAACGGGCACACCGTCGCGACGACCCGGTCGACCTCTACGTGCACCCGCGCACCGTGCTGTTCGACGGTCAATCGCTCGGATACCTGCGCGACCTCGAGGGTCTGCCTGCCGCTGACCTCTCGCGTGATGACGTGTCCTTCCATGCGCTGAACGAGTATCAGCCGGGTGACGACCTCCGGCACGTGCACTGGAAGTCCACGGCACGCACCGGGGTGATGATGGTGCGTCAGTACGAGGAGACCCGGCGGTCGCACTTCGTGATCGGCCTCTCCCGCTCGTCCGGTGATTACGCGACGAACGAGGACTTCGAGCTGGCGATCTCCGCTGCCGGGTCCGTCGGCCTGCGCGCGATCAGGGACTCGCAGCGCGTCGACGTGCGCGTGCAGGGCAGGGACCTTCCCGCCGGCACCGGCAAGCAGCTGCTCGACTCCCTGTCAGCAGTGGAGCACAGCAAGCCGCGCGACGGCGGCATCGCCGAACTCGCGGGGGTCGTCGCCGCACACATGCCCCTCGCCAGCGTCGTGGTTCTCGTGTGCGGGTCCAAGGTGTCGACCGACAGTCTTCGACTGGCATGCGCCCGGCTGCCGTTCGGCGCCCGGGTGCTCGCCATCGTCGCCGACGGCACGGTGTCCTCCCCGGCCCTGCAGCGGATCGGCGATGCCGACGTGATGACCATCGGTGCCCTCGAACAGGTTCCCCTCGCTCTGCGGAAGGTGCTCGCATGACCTCGCCCGCGTCCTCGGCACTTCCGCCGCGCCGCTGGATCCTCGACCTGGTCGCGACGGCACTCGTCGTCGGCGTCTCTATCGTCGGCTTCTGGCCGACCTTCGCCGGTCCGTCCTACCTGCTCGCCGCCATCGGCGCTCTTCTGCTGGGGCTCGGTATTGCCGCTCTCGCGACGTGGCGCCACTGGGGCATCCTCATCGTCAGCGGCCTCACGATCGTCGTCTACTTCGTATTCGGTGGCGCGCTCGCGCTGCCGCATACGACGATCTTCGGGTTCGTTCCGACGCTCGAGACGTTGCGGCAGCTGGCGCTCGGCGCCGTCACCTCGTGGAAGCAGCTGCTGACGACGGTGGCTCCGGTCGCCGCCGTCGACGGACACCTCCTCGTGCCGTTCCTGCTCACCCTGGTGATCACCGTGCTCACGGCATCCCTCGCGCTGCGTCTGCGCCAGGTGGCCTGGGCCCTGCTCCCCGCGGGGTTCATGCTCATCCTCGTGATCGCGCTGGGAACACCGGAACCGGCTTTCCCCGTCGTGCAGGGTTTCGTGTTCGCCGCGCTCACCGTCGCCTGGCTCGCGCTGCGCCAGCTCTGGGCGCCGCAGAACGCGGCCATCTCGGTCAGCGAGGTGGATCCGTCGCGGGCCGCCCACATGCGGATGCGCAGACTCCTCGCGGGCGTCGCCGTGCTCGCCATCGCCGGTGGTGCGGGCATCGCCACCAGCGCGGTCGCCGCTCCGGTCGCGCCGCGCCACATCTTCCGCGACGTGATCATCCCGCCGTTCAACATCCGGGACTATCCGAGCGCATTGCAGTCCTTCCGCAAGATCGTGCGCGACGACCTGAACGACACGCTCTTCACGGTGCGCGGGCTGCCCAAGGGCTCCCGCATCCGGATCGCGACCATGGACCAGTACGACGGAATGGTCTACAACGTCACCAACGGCGGGCCGGAGTCGTCCAGTGCGTTCGCGCCGCTGCGTTCCAACATGTCCCCGGATGCCGAAGGCGTCCCGGTCACCCTGCAGGTCGAGATCGACGAGTACCGCGGCGTATGGGTGCCGGAGACCGGCGAGGTCTCCGCGATCGAGTTCGCCGGCGACCGCGCCGAGGAACTCCAGCGCGGCACGTACTACAACGGCTCGACCGGAACCGCTGTCGCCACACCGAAGCTGAAGGCGGGCGACTCGTACACGGTCGACACCGTCATCCCCGCCGAGTTCGATGACGAGCAGTTGGCCGATGTCGAATTCGGCACGGTGCCGATGCCCAAGCAGAGCAACGTTCCCGAGGAACTCACCTCGCTCGCATCCGACACCGTTGCCGGCGCCGAGTCGCCGATCGAGCAGGTCAGGGCGCTGGAGACCTTCCTCGCCGAGGGCGGATTCTTCAGCCACGGCCTCGAGGGCGAAGTGCTCTCACGCGCCGGCCACACCGCCGAGCGCATCTCGACGCTCATCGGCGGCGATCAGATGATCGGCGACGACGAGCAGTACGCGGTGGCGATGGCGTTGCTCGCACGCGAGGCCGGCATCCCCGCTCGTGTCGTGATGGGGTTCTACCCCGAGGAGGAGCAGGACGGCGCGCCGCTGTTCGAGGCCACCGGTGACAACGTGCACGCCTGGGTGGAGATCAACTTCGACGGGCTCGGCTGGCTCACGTTCAACCCGACCCCGCCGGAGGACAAGGTCCCCAACGACCAGAACACGAAGCCGCGGGTCGATCCGAAGCCGCAGGTCCTGCAGCCGCCGCCCCCGCCCCAGGAGCCGGTCGACCTGCCGCCGACGCTTCCCGATGACCGTGAGTCCGAGGACGAGAACCTCAACCTCGCCGGCATCCTCGCGGCGATCCTCGTCATCGGCGGGATCTCGCTCGGCATCATCGCGCTGCTGATGTCGCCGTTCATCGTGATCGGCGCGTGGAAGGCGGCCAAGCGTCGCACTCGCCGTTCGGCGGCCCGCACCGCCGACCGGATCAGCGGTGGCTGGGACGAACTCACCGACCGCGCCGTCGACTACGGAGCACGCCTCGCTCCCGGCGGAACTCGCATCGAGGAGGCCACCGCGGTGGCCAGCTCCCTCCCCGTTCCCACCGTCACCGCCCTCGCCGAGCGCGCGGATGCCGAGGTCTTCGGTCCGGCGGAGCCCACCCCGGAGGACGTGGATGCCTTCTGGAGCGAGGTCGATGAGATCGTCGGCGGTCTCCACAGCGAGGCCGGCTTCTGGAAGCGCACCAAGGCGCGACTCAACCTTCGGTCACTGATGGGCGACTCGGCGGTCTCGCAGCAGCTGCAGAGCCTGAAGGATGCCGCGGCGGCGCGCGTCCGGCGTGAACCTGGCACGATCAAGACCACTACTTCACCGTCACCCGAGAGTGAGACCCCATGACCCAGCTTGCGTTCGGACAGGTCGCCCCGATCTCTCGGCGCGCGGTGGCCTACGTCATCGACGCAGCGATCGCCACCGGCCTCACCATCGTGCTCGGCGGCGGCCTGATGATCGCCGCCTCCCTCACTGGTTCTATCGAAGGAACGCTCACGACGCTCCTGATCGGCGGACCCATCGTCAGCCTGATCCTGCTCGGCTGGTTCATCGTGTACACCCTGATGCAGTCGAAGAACGGGTCGATCGGCATGCGTGCGCAGGGACTCCGGCTGGCCAGTGCCGTCGATGGCGCCCCGCTCGGGTTCGGGCGTGCATTGCTGCGAAACGTCATCTTCGGCCTCGCTGCCTCGATCGTCGTCGGCTACTTCACACCCCTGTTCGACGGCTCCGGCCGCTATCAGGGCTGGCATGACAAGGTCGCGAACTCGCTGATGCTGGACGCGCGGGCCACGGGTTCGCCGAGCGTGTGGATGACGGGGCCTGCCGTGGTTCCGCAGCGGCCGACGCGCGCGTCGGACCCTGCGCCCTCCGCCGCGCTGCCTGGCTTCCCGGCGCCCGCCGCAGCATCCGGACCTCCCGCCTTCCCCACCGGTCTCGCCTCGGCGGCTGCCCCCGCTCCCGTCGCGCCGGCCGCTCCAGTCTTGCCGGCTTCCGCACGCCGACCCGTCGTCCCGGCCGCGCCGGTGGCCGAACCGGGGGCGCTCATCGCGTTTGTCCCCGGTGTGACGCAGGATGCACAGCCGCCGCGCGTCGCCCCCGCTGCGACCCCGGAACCTGCGGTCGATATCCAGCCCGCACCGACATACGCACCCCCGGCGCCGACCTACACGCCCCCCGCGCCTGCATCCGCTCCCGCGGCCCCGCCTGCCCCGGAATCCGTGGACGATGCCGAACTCGAGGACACGCGGATCAGCGTTCCCGGGCATCGGCTGATCTTCACGTGGGACGACGGCACGCGCGTCTCGGTCTCGCGCCGCACCGTTTTCGGACGCAATCCCGCACCGGAAGACGGCGCAACTCTCGTCTCGGTGCGCGATGAGACCCTTTCCCTCTCGAAGACGCATTTCGAGGCCGCAGCGGAGACGTCGGGCGGCTGGGTCCTCGACCGTCACTCGACCAACGGCATGACCATCGTGCGCGACGGTCAGCGAATCGCGTGCCCGGCAGGGCAACGCGTCCCGGTACGCCTCGGCGATGCCATCGAGATCGGTGACCGCATCGTGACGATCGGTGGTTACGCGTGAGTTCCGCAGTCAGCGTGTCGACGGGGTTCGCGACGCATCCCGGCCTCCGGCGCGCGCTCAACGAAGACGCGCTCCTGGCCAGCGCCCCGGTCTTCCTCGTCGCCGACGGAATGGGCGGGCACGAGGCCGGCGAACGCGCCAGTGCCGCGGTGATCGCCGAATTCTCGCTCTTCGTCGGCCGGTCCGCCCTCGCGCTGGACGATGTCCGCGGCGCCCTGGCGCGAGCCAGGGATGCGGTGGAAGAACTCTCGACGTCGGGCAACGGCCGCGCGGGCACGACGCTCAGCGGCGTCGTGATCGCCTCGGTCGACGGCGTCGGCTACTGGCTGGCGATGAACATCGGCGATTCCCGCACGTATCGGTTGGCCGACGGCGACCTGGAGCAGATCACGGTCGATCATTCCGTGGTGCAGGAACTCATCGAGGCCGGTGAGCTCACCATCGAGGATGCAGCCACGGATCGACGCCGCAACATCATCACGAGGGCGATCGGTGCGAGCAGCACCGGAGATGCCGACTACTGGCTGTTCCCGGCGGAACTCGGGGACCGGATCATGGTCTGCTCCGACGGACTCACCTCGGAGGTGACGGATGCGCGGATCCGTGACATCCTGCTGACGACCCCGGATCCGCAGACAGCGGCCGACGTACTGGTCGAAGAGGCAGTGCAGGCGGGCGGACGGGACAACATCACCGTGGTGATCCTGGATGCCGTCTCGGTGGTGACCCGGCCGGGGACGCCGATTGAAGCCGATGACTTCGACATGGACACACGGCCGCGTACAGCTGCAGGAGGGACACGCTGATGCAGACGATCTACCGACCGGGACAGTGGTACCTGATGGTGATTCCGGGTGCACTCGTCGCATTGCCGCCCGACGTGCCCGGGGAGATCCTCGCGGGACTGTGGGAGCGGCTGCCGGGCACGAAGACCCTCGCGACGGTCGTCGACGTGCTGACATCGCACGCCGGTGGTTCGTTCACGGCGCTTCCGCCGTTCGTGGCAGCGGTGGCTGAAGGTGCCGACCTGAGGATCGCGCTGCGCGGACGCGTCGTCGCACGGGTCAGCTCTGCGACCGATGCCGTGGAATTCTCGGGTGCCGAGGTCACGACCTGGAGCGAGCGTTTCGTTGCCGGTGCGACCAGGGTGGAGATCACCGTGGAGGAGACCGGTTCCGGGTCCGTCCTCACGGTGAACAGCGGGCTCGTGCTCGCGGCTGCGGTGAGCGCCGATCTCGAACCGGACGACGCCGAGCAGCTCACGAGTGCGTTGGGTCCGACCCCGGTCGTGGTCTCCGCCTCGATGGGCGTCTCCGCGGCTGCCCTGGCCGGTGCGCCGGCTCCGCTTCTCGCTGCCTTCCCCGTTCCGGGTGTCTCGGGCTCTGCGTCGGAACCGACGGAGCGCGACGCTTCCGTCGGGCCCGTCATCGAGGCTGGCCCGCCCGAGCCCGTCGAGTCGGCTGCGGAGCCGCTCGTCGCGGCCGTGGACGATGCCGCCGAGTCACCGGAGCCCGTCGCCTCGGTCTTGGCGAGTGTCGGCTCCGTCGCCGAACCGGCGCCCTCGGACGTTCCCGCCGACGCGGAGACTCCGATCGACGCGGCGCCGACCGAAGCGCTGCCCGTTGCGCCGATCTCGGAGGGCGACGGAGAGGGTGACGTCGAGTCGGTCGAGAGCTCCGCGGATGACGCGTCCGACGTGGTCTCCGCAGATGAGGCGGACGAGCCCGTCGTGCCCGTGATCGACGGCGTGACGCTGTTCCCGACCGAGGTGACGCTCGCGCCGTCCGCCGACGACGACTTCGACCAGCTCTGGGGCGAGACGGTGCACTCCGTGTCCGCAGTCTCCGATCAGCCCGGTACGAAGGCGTCACCCGTCGATGCGACGGGTGACCACGACGGTGCCACGATCTCTGCTGCTGAGTTGCGGGCGCTCCGTCAGCAGCCGCCGGCCGTGGCCGACGAGGTGGCGACAGCCGTGATTCCGGTCGCGGCGGCGCAGGGCGGTCGCATCCGGATGTCCACCGGCCAGGTCATCGCGCTCGACCGCACCGTGATCATCGGACGGCGCCCTCGGTCCACGCGGGCGAGCGGCGCGAACATGCCGCACCTCGTCGCTGTCGAGAGCCCGCAGCAGGACATCTCCCGCAGCCATCTGGAGATCCGGCCAGAGGGCGACACGGTTGTCGTGATCGATCTGCACACGACGAACGGATCCACGTTGCTCCGGCCCGGCGCCGATCCACTGCGTCTGCATCCCGGCGAGCAGACGCTCGTCCTCTCCGGAGATGTGGTGGATCTTGGCGACGGCGTCACCGTCGCATTCGAGGATCTCCCATGAGTCGTCGTCCTTCGCCGCCGCCTGAGCTGCCCGGCTTCACCTATCTGGAGCCGCTCGGCACCGGTGGCTTCGCAGATGTGTTCCTGTACGAGCAACAGATGCCGCGCAGGCGCGTGGCCGTGAAGGTGCTGCTGGCCGACCGGATCTCCAGCGGTGCCGCACGCGAGTTCGCCGATGAGGCGAACGTGATGGCGATGCTGTCCACGCACCCCGCGATCGTCACGATCTACCAGTCCGACGTCGCCGGAGACGGTCGTCCGTATCTGGTGATGGAGTACTGCCCGCGTCCGAACCTCCAGCTCCGCGCACGCAAGGAGCCGTTCTCGGTGGCCGAAGCGCTGCGCGTCGGCATCCAGGTGTCCGGGGCCGTCGAGACCGCTCACCGGGCGGGCGTCCTGCACCGCGACATCAAGCCGGCGAACATCCTCGTCACCGAGTACAACCGGCCGGCGCTGACCGACTTCGGCATCGCCTCGACGACCGGTGCGACCGGTGAAGCATCCGGAATGTCCATCCCGTGGTCGCCGCCCGAGTCGTTCGCCGAGCCGCCGCAGAGCGGACCGCGTACCGACGTCTGGGCTCTCGGGGCGACGCTCTACACGCTGTTAGCCGGCCGTTCGCCCTTCGAGCGTCCGGGCGAGCGCAACTCGAGCGCCGATCTCATCGAGCGGATCGAGCGCGGCGCCCTGCCGCAGCTGGGCCGCCCGGACTCGCCGGCGAGCCTGCAGCGGCTCCTGGAACGTTCGATGGCGAAGAACCCGGACGACCGGTTCCCCAGCGCGGTCGCGTTCGGCCGCGCCCTGCAGAAGGTGCAGATCGAGCTCTCGCACTCGGTGACGCCGATCGACATCGTCGACGATCATCCGTCCCCGGAAGAACTCGAGGATGACGGCGACGGACTCACACGTGTGCGCGAGATCGTCAGCATCGACCCTGACGTCGCCGCGTTCACCCGCCCGTCGGCCACGACGCAGCGGAAGAACCCGTCGGTTGTCCAGCCCGACATGCCGCGCTTCGACTCGCCGGCGCCGGCGGATTCGGCGATCGACGAGACCCAACTCCGGATGCCGGTGGCACCTGCTCCCGTGACAGCGGCCAGCGCCGACGAGCGCACGATTCTGAGGGCGCCGATGGTCGTGGCGCCCGAGGGCGCCGCGACAGCTCCGGCGCCGACGATGACGCCGGCACCGGTGGCGGACCGGCCGGTGGGCGCTGCTGCGCACGCTCCAGCCCGCAGCCGCACCGGGCTGTGGGTCACCCTCGGCATCGCCGGCGTGGCGATCATCGTCGGTGCGATCATCGGACTGAACTTCCTCGTGTCCGGATTGACACCGGAACCGATCGCCACCGACGACGACGTCGTCCCGCAGGACGTGACGTCGGATGCGGTGCCGAAGGTGGCCGAGCTCACCGGCACGCGCGATGGGGAACAGGTGACATTCACCTGGACGAATCCGGATCCGCGCGAGGGCGACAGCTTCATCTGGTCGGTCGTCGACGTAACCGGTGTGGTGGATCCGCAGCAGGCGCCCGAACCGAAGGCGCAGTTCGTGCCGCCGGCCGCGGGCAAGGTATGCATCGATGTGCTGCTGCGTCGTGATGACGGCCGGGCGTCGGAAGCGGTTCGGGGGTGCGTGGAATGAGCGGCACAGCAGGCGTGACGGTGGAGTTCGCCGGTGAGTACTTCCCGATCGAGGCCGGCGGTCGATTCATCGTCGGGCGAGAGGGAGATCTCGAACTCGACGAGAATCTGTTCCTGCACCGGCATTTCCTGGAGATCAGCGACGACGACGGTCTCTGGTGGCTGGCGAACGTCGGAACGCGGCTCACCGCGACGGTGACCGACTCGGTGGGCGGTGTGCAGGCCTGGTTGGCACCAGGGGCACGACTGCCTCTGGTATTCGAGACGACGACCGTCGTGTTCAGTGCGGGCCCGACGACCTACGAACTCACCCTGCATGCGGCGGAGCCGACGTTCCGGGCGACGAAGCGCGAACACGATGACGGTGGAGCATCCACAATCGGTGCGGTTCCGCTGACCCTCAGCCAGAGACTGCTGATCCTTGCCCTCGCCGAACCCCAGCTGCGCAGGGACGGCACCGGCATGAGCGAGATCCCCACATCTGCGAAGGCGGCCGAACGGCTCGGCTGGACGGTCACCCGGTTCAACCGAAAGCTCGACAACGTCTGCGACAAGTTCGATCGCATCGGTGTGCCCGGCATGCGCGGCGGTCAGCGCACCTTCGCCACGAACCGCCGTGCCCGTCTCGTCGAGCACGTGATCGCGTCGCGTCTGGTCAGCCGAGAAGATCTCGCACTGCTCGACGTTCCCCTTCCCGCCGACGCCGAAGGTGAAGGGGAGTCGGAGTGATCTGGGAGATCGACGATCGCGCACCCGTGATCGAGGGACTCGACGCGCACGGACGGCCCGATCCCGCATACGCGGCATCGCTCGGACTGGTGCCCGCTCCTCGTGGTCGCCGCGTTCTGGCGGCGCTGCTGGAGTGGTTCGTCGCCGGGCTGATCATGATTCCGGCGATCATCGTCCTGGTGCCGTTGCTGACGCAGGTGGCCGCCGGCGGATTCGATGGCGAGAAGTTCTTCGCTCGCGGCGACCTCGTCTGGATCATCGTCGCCCTGGCAGTCTCGCAAGGGCTGATGACGGTGTACATCATCGTGCAGCTCGTGCTGCACGGACGCAAGGGCGTCACCCTCGGCAAGGGGATCTGCGGGATCCGCTCGGTGAACGTCAGAACCCTCGAGCGCCCCCGATTCTGGCGGGGCGCTGTCGTGCGCTATCTGGTCGCGTACGTGTCGCTGGTCATCCCGCTCATCGGTCCGCTGCTCGTCGTCGTCCTTTCGCCGCTGTTCGACATCGAGCGCCGCAACAGGGGGTGGCTGGATCTCGCCGCCGCGACCTGGTT
Source organism: Microbacterium sp. LTA6 (assembly GCF_045690355.1). Classification (NCBI taxonomy): domain Bacteria; kingdom Bacillati; phylum Actinomycetota; class Actinomycetes; order Micrococcales; family Microbacteriaceae; genus Microbacterium; species Microbacterium sp. LTA6. The sequence continues at coordinate 733,558 of NZ_CP147855.1, read as the reverse complement.
CGTCGATGTGCGCAAGGGGCTGAACCCCTACGACCAGAAGCGGATGCGCATCGCGCGCAAGCGCGTGAACACGCCGGAGCACGAGGAGAAGGCCCCGCTTCCCTCGTTGGCCACTCCGATGGCACGGGATGCCGTGGCGGAATACGTCCCGAGCGCGCGCCTGTCCGGCGGCGTGATCGGAGCGCACCGGAGCACGTCGCCGGCGGCGCAGACCGAGGCGCCGGCAGCGGACTCGATGGTGTCCGCGGTTCCCCCCTCGCTCGCGACGGGCGCGCCCGGGCCGTCGCAGTACGCGCCGCCAGCGGCGGCTCCTGCTCCGGCGGCTCCTGCTCCGGCGGCACCTGCACCGCAGGCGCCTGTTCCGGCGCCGGTGTCGCAACCCGCTCCGGTCGCCGCGGCCCCTCTGGCCGCTCCGGTCGCCGCCGCCCCTCAGCCCGCACCGGTCGTCGCCGCGTCTCCGCCCGCAGCGCCCGAGCCTCCGGCATCCGATGTCGAACCGGCAGCCGCCGGCGTACGGGCGGTGCTCGTGCTGGACAACGGCGATCGCATCGAGGTGCGCGGCACGACCATCTTCGGCCGGTCGCCCAGCGCCGCCGCCGGAGAGGGCGAGGCGCACTTGGTGCGGGTCCATGATGACACGCGTTCGGTGTCGAAGACCCACATCGCCGTGATCCCCGCGCGACGCGGTGTGTTCGTCGTCGACCGCGCGTCGACCAACGGAAGCGCCGTCGTGCGGAACGGGTCGGAGACGGCTCTCGTCGCGGGGCACCCCGCAGAGGTGCAGCGTGGCGACACCGTGCGATTCGGTGACCGGACGCTGCAGGTGGAATGGGTATGAGCAGGATTCGTGAGATGGGCGCCCGGCGCCAGGAGGCCAACCGATGAGAGTCAAGCTGACACTGCGGCGCCCTGCGGCTCCCCTGACGGACATCGTCGTGATGGCCGACTCCACGGCGACCGTGGCCGACGTCGCGCGGCAGATCGCCGCCACGGATCCGCTGCGCAGCATCCCAGCGAGCCCTGCCGACGTGCTGACGCTGTCGGTCTCGCCGCCGACCAGCGACAGCCCGGTGATGCTCACGCCTGATCTCCTCATCGGCGATGCGCCGATCGGGTCGGGATTCCTCGCCGAGGTCGTCAACGTCGGTCCGAACCGGGCGGCGGTCGGGAGCGTCGGAGCGCGCCCGGCCGCGCTGCTCTCGGTGGTCTCCGGGCCCGCGGCGGGGCAGGAGTTCCCGCTTCCCATCGGGCACTTCCTGATCGGTCGGGATGCCTCCAACAACGTCACCATCGCCGATCCGCTGGTGTCCAAGCGGCACGCGCGAATCGAAGTCGCAGCGACCTTCGTCGAACTCGTCGACCTGAACTCCGCGAACGGCATCCTCGTCGACGGCGGCCTCGTGCAGCGTCTGCGGGTCATCCCCGGCCAGAAGTTCGTGCTCGGAGACGGCGAGTTCGTCGTGCACATGGTCAGCGATTTCGACGGCTCGGCCGACGGCGACCCGGTGCTGGAGCGCGGCGGCGCCCTGATGTTCAACCGCAGCCCGCGGGTCGAGGAGCGATTCAAGGGCGAGGATCTCGACGAGCCGCGATACCCGCGCGAGGCGCCGTCACGACTGTTCCCGTGGCCGATGCTCGTTGCGCCGATCCTGCTCGCCGTGACGATGTGGGCGGTCACCGGCCGCATGCTCTCACTGCTCATGGCGGCGGCGTCGCCGATGATGATGTTCGGAAACTTCATCTCCCAGAAGACCAACGTCGGTCAGCGTCTGGGCAAGGAGGTCGAGACCTTCGAGGAGCAGATCGAGCGGCTCGAGGAGAAGCTCTACCACGCGCATCCCCGCGAACGCGAGGTGCGCCAGAACGAGGTGCCTGCCGTCGCGGTCGTCTTCGACGAGGCCATGCGCCTGGGGCCGCTGCTGTGGACGCGCCGACCGGAGCATTGGAACTTCCTTGCCCTGCGGCTAGGCGTGTGCGAGAGCGAATCGCGCACCAAGATCAAGCGCACCGAGACGCCGGAGGCGCTCGCCGAGTACGTCGAACGCGTGAACCGCCTCGAAGAGCGCTACAAGATGATCGCCGACGTGCCGATCCTCGAGTCGCTGCAGAGCGTCGGGTCGATCGGTGTCGCCGGACCCACGTCTCTCGCGAGCGACGCACTGCGAGGCGTCGCCGTGCAGCTCTTCGGCATGCACTCGCCCAATGAGCTCGTCACGGTCGCCCTCACCGAGCCGGGCTGGGCGAATGAGCTCGACTGGCTCAAGTGGCTGCCGCACACTTCCAGCGAGCGGAACCCGTTCAAGGATGTGGCGCTGGCCGACTCGGCATCCACGGGTGCCGCCCTGCTCAGCGGGCTGGAGGAGATCGTGCTGCGCCGTGCCCGCGAGGCGAAGTCGCAGCGCCCGCCCTACGGCGACGACTGGGATCCGATGGTCTACGGCACCGACGTCAAGCGCGCTGCAGAGGACGCGACGTTCCCCGGCCAGGCGGCGATCGTCGTCATCGTCACGAACGATGCGCCCGTCGACCGTGCCCGGCTTACGCAGATCCTCGAGCGGGGTGCCGATGTCGGCGTCTACGGGCTCTTCGTGGCGCCCGTCGTCGAGGCGTTGCCCGCCGCCTGCCGTACCTTCATCGACGTGAGCGGCGGTCTCGACCACGCCACCGTCGGAACGGTCCGCAGTGGCGTCGCGTATCGCGACGCGCAGGTCGAGGGCGTCTCGCACGCGTACATGACCATGTTCGCCAAGCGGCTCGCACCCGTGGTGGATTCCAGCACGGTGATCGAGGATGCTTCGGACATCCCCAACTCGGTCATGTTCCTCTCCCTCGTCGGCGCCGACATCGCGGCGGACCCGAATGCCGTGATCGACCGGTGGCGGCAGAACAACACGATCCTCGATCGCTCCGGTGCCCCGCAGTCCCGTCTGAAGAAGGCCGGAAACCTGCGCGCGATCATCGGACAGTCCCAGACCGACGCGATGACCCTCGACCTGCGGACGCAGGGCCCGCACGCCCTCGTCGGCGGCACCACCGGTGCCGGAAAGAGCGAGTTCCTGCAGGCCTGGGTACTCGGCATGGCCGCTGCGCACAGCCCCGATCGGGTCACCTTCCTGTTCGTCGACTACAAGGGCGGCTCGGCGTTCGCCGACTGCGTCGACCTGCCGCACACAGTCGGTCTGGTCACCGATCTCAGCCCGCACCTGGTGCGCCGAGCGCTGACCAGCCTGCGAGCCGAGCTGCACCATCGTGAGCACCTGTTCAACCGCAAGAAGGCGAAAGACCTCCTCGAGCTCGAGAAGCGCCGCGACCCGGAGACGCCGCCCGCGCTCGTTCTCGTCATCGACGAGTTCGCCGCGCTCGCCGGCGAAGTCCCCGAGTTCGTCGACGGCGTCGTCGACGTGGCTCAGCGAGGCCGATCGCTCGGCATCCACCTGATCATGGCGACCCAGCGACCCGCCGGCGTCATCAAGGACAACCTGCGAGCGAACACCAACCTGCGCGTCGCGCTGCGCATGGCCGATGAGTCGGATTCGAAGGACGTCGTCGACGATCCGGTAGCCGCCAGCTTCCCACCCTCGATCCCCGGCCGCGGTATCGCCAAGACCGGCCCCGGCCGTCTCGTGTCGTTCCAGTCGGCTTATGCCGGTGGATGGACGACCGACGAGGTGCAGGCGGCAGAGGTCAAGGTCGCCGAACTCCGCTTCGGGTCGATCCAGACCTGGGAGGCCGACCAGGCGCCGGAGTCCGACTCGCACGACGAGGACCTCGGGCCGAACGACCAGAAGCGCATCGTCGCCAGCCTGGTGAAGGCTGCGGCGGCAGCCGGCATCCCGGCGCCTCGCCGGCCGTGGCTCGACGACCTCGAGCGCGCGGTCGACATCCGCGACCTGCCGGTGCTCGGTGACAGCCAGATCCTTCTCGGCAAGATGGACGTTCCGCAGCGTCAGTTGCAGGAGCCCGCCTACTTCCACCCCGACAAGGACGGCTCGCTGCTCGTCTATGGCACCAGCGGGTCGGGAAAATCGACCGTGCTGCGCACGCTGGCGATCGCCTCCGGCTTCCACGCCGGAACGTCCAATGCCGAGGTGTACGGAATCGACTTCGGATCCGGGTCCCTGCGGAGCCTCGAGGTGCTGCCGCACGTCGGATCGATCATCGCCGGTGATGACGCCGAGCGCGTCCAGCGCATCCTGCGTTCCCTCGCTCGCGTGCTCGATGACCGCGGGAAGCGGTTCAGCGCGGCGAACGCGGCCAGCCTCACGGAGTATCGCGAGATCACCGGCAAGGCCGAGTCGCGCATCCTGCTGCTCATCGACGGCTTCCCGCAGTTCCGAAGCGAGTGGGAGTCGACGACGGCACGGATGCCGTTCTATCAGACGTTCATGCGGATCCTCGGCGAGGGGCGCCCGCTCGGAGTGCACGTCGTCGCGAGCGCCGACCGCTCCGGCTCGGTGCCGACCGCGGTGAGCGCAAACGTCTCACGACGTGTGGTGCTGCGTCTGGCCGACGAATCCAGCTACGCGATGCTGAACGCACCGAAGGACGTCCTCGACGAGCGCTCCGCCCCTGGCCGCGCGATCGTCGACGGTCTGGAGACGCAGATCGCCACGCTCGGCGGTACTCCGAACGTCGCTGAGCAGACGAAGCTGCTGGACAAGCTGGCCGCCGACCTGCGTGCGGCCGGCGCCCGCGAGGTGGCCGAGATCGGCGCGCTGCCGACGCGGCTGTCCGCGCGGGACCTGCCGGATCGGATCGGCGAGTTCCCGGTTCTCGGTGTCGCCGAGGACACGCTCGCGCCTCGGGAGTTCGACCCCGTCGGCACCTTCGTGGTCGCCGGTCCTCCGCTGTCGGGCAAGACGAACGCGCTCAAGGCGATCATCGGATCGATGCGCCGTTTCGACCCCGAGATCAAGCTCTTCCACTTCGGCGGCCGTCGCGCACAGCTCAAGGGCTACGCCGACTGGACCCGCAGCGCGGTCACGCCGGAGGATGCGAAGGAGCTCGCCAAGGAGATCGCCGAGATCGCCGCCGACGAGACGCTGCCGGTGCGGATGCTCATCGTCGTCGAGGATGTGCCGCAGTTCGCCGACGGACCAGCGGAGCGCGAGATGAAGGCTCTGTTCCAGGCGGTCAACCGCAGCGACCACCTGCTGATCGGCGACGCGGATGTGACCCAGGTCACGAGCGGGTTCGGCTTCATCGGCGACTTCAAGGCCGGTCGCAAGGGCATCATCATCAAGCCGGATGCGTTCGACGGCGACGCCGTGTTCAAGGTGCCGTTCCCGAAGGTCAAGCGCACCGACTTCCCGGACGGCCGAGGCATCTTCGTGCAGGCCGGCCGGCAGGTCACGGTGCAGCTGCCCCTGGTGGACGGGGATCGACTCGTCTGATCCGGGATGGGGAGTTGTCCCCATCGACAGTGTCGTGCGAGGTTTCGTAGGGTGTAGGTATCGGGCCGGAGGGGTTCGAGGAATTTTGAGTCGAGGGAGTTGACGATGGCTGATTTCGGTGCATCTTATTCGGAGATGGAGCAGGTGGCGTCGTCGCTGTCGCAGGCTCGTGATGACATTCAGGGGCAGTTGGACACCCTGAAGGGTCAGGTCGACACCCTGCTGGGTGAGGACTTCAAGACGCAGCACGCTTCGGGCAAGTTCGGTGAGGGTTATGGCGAGCTGACCACGGGTCTGAAGACTGCCGTGGATGGCATCAACGACATGTCCGAGTCGCTGCTGGGCATGATGCGTGCGATCCAGGACCTGGACACGCAGCTCGCCGGCGGCTGAGCCACGGCACAAGAATTATCCGGGGGTCGGTTGCGAGACCGGCCCCCTTCACTTGACTTCTACCGGAGGAGAAGAGCGTGGGCGACGGGGTCAAGCTCAAGTACGACGATCTGGATGAACTGCAGACCGAGCTGAAGAACATCATCGACGAGTTCGAGGCAGCGGGAAGCCGCCGCAAGGACCTGTCCCGGGCCGTGGGACGGCCGTACGGCGAGGACGACCTGCAGGACGCCGCCGACGACTTCGAAGGTCGCTGGGACGACAAGCGCAAGACGCTGATGGATAACTGCAAGAAGGTCGCAGAGCATCTCGAAGGCGTCATCAAGGGCTTCAAGGACTTCGATGTCGAGGCCGCGAAGAAGTCCGACAACAGCGGAGGCAACTGACCATGCACGTGATGATGCCTCAGACGTCACCGGGCGGCCACCACATCCAGGTGGTCACCGGCGACCCGGCCGAGATCAAGGAACGCGGCACGCAGATCAGTGATCTGGCGACCGACATGAAGAACTCCGCCCTCCTGCTGCAGCGGCTCGTGGAGAACGGCGCCGACATGCGCGGTGACGCCATCGACAAGCTCAAGGAGCTGTCGGAGAAGGTCCACGGAGACCTCAAAAAGGGCGGCGACCTGTACAGCGCGGTGGCGCCCTACATCAAGACCTACGGGCAGGAGCTCGAGGACTCCCAGAAGACGATGACGACGATCATCGAGGACCTCTTCGATCTCTGGGACGAGTACAACCGCAAGCTGGAAGCCGCAGACGCGGCACGCAACGAGCGCCCCGACTACCCGACCGGTGAAGACGCCGATGACGAGACCCTCCGCGAGGAGGCCGAGAAGGCCAGAGACACCGCGGCAGGATCCGCGAACACGCTCGCGACCAACGCCAAGGGCGCCTGGGACGACAGGGCCAAGGACTACGACACGGAGTGGGACTCCTGGCACACGGCATTCTCGAACGCCGCCAAGGGCATCCGCGACGACATGGCGGGCAAGATCGAAGACTCGTGGAACGACGACTTCGGCGGTTTCCTGCAGTTCATGTCCGACGTGCTCGCGGTCGCGGGCATCATCCTCGCGGTCCTCGCCATCATCGTCGGCGGACCCCTCATCGCGATCCTCGCCGGCATCGTCGCGGTTCTGACCCTCGCGGTCGCTCTCACGAGAGCGATACGGGGTGAGGGCAGCTGGGTCGACGTCGCCTTCGGCGTGATCGGCGTGATCCCCTTCATCGGCCCCGCCGCCCGCGGCCTCAAGTCGTTCGCCGCTGCAGACAATGCGCTCGGCTTCTTCGGACGCATGACGCCGAGCGCCGGGTGGAGCGCGTGGGCGACGAAGACCAACCCGGTGACGGGATTCGCGGACTTCAGTGCGCGCCTGTTCGGCGGCCACTCCATCGATGACTTCGGACGGTTGACGGATGGCACGGCGACCGGGGTGCAGACCCTGGAGATGGTCGGCAACATCTGGTCGTCGCAGTTCGCCATCGCCGGCGCGATCAAGGACTCGGCGGGCGGCGCATGGTCCGGCACGTTCGACGCGGATCAGAACCCGTTCAGCTGAGCCCTGCGCCCTCGGGAGTCGGCTGAGCCCGTGTGCGCGTTGAGAGAGATGACAGACTGATTCCATGAGCGATCTTCGTGCTGAGCTGCTCGGGCGCCGCGGCGCCGTCGTCCCCCCGTATCGGATGCTGCTGCCTCCGGGGTGGGAGGCGTACGACCTGAGCGAGCAGACCGAGAAGCAGCTGACGGATCGCGCGACCGCTCGGCTCAGGGCGGCGCAGGCGAGCGAGGCGCTCACGCTCAAGCTCTCCCGGCAGGTGCATGACGCGCTCGCCTCTGTGCGAGGGCAGAACGGCTTCGCGTACGCGTTCGCCGGCGAGAGTTCGCCGACCTGGGCGCTCGGCACGGCGAGCATGATCGGCATCAAGCGGGCAGCCACACCGGAAGCGCCGCTGAGTCGCGTCGTCGAGAGCATGATCACCAATCACGGTGGTGTCGCCGTCGGCGAGGGGCACCGGATCGTCCGCTGGACAGAGCGGCGGCCGGTTTCGATGGACGATGTGAGCGCCGTGTCCTTCATGATCAACTACCTCATCCCGATCCCCGGCTCCAAGCTCACGGAAGCCGTCCAGTGGACAGTCACCGTTCCTCATGAGGCGGATCTCCCGGAGGACGACCCGGTGATCGCGCTGTGGATATCCCTGTTCGACGCTCACGTGTCGACGTTCACCTGGCAGGAATGATGGACATCTTCTTCGATTACGAGCGCGCCGACGCCATCCCGATCTCGATCGGCGAGAACGGGCCGCAGAGCCCCGCCGAATGGGCGGCCGGCGCGCGGTCCGAGTACACCGCGGCAGTCGAGGTCCCGGAAGAGCTGCACGCGCGGGTCGAGCGTGCTCTCGAGACGCTTGCGACGCGGGCCACTCCGGACGCTCGGCTCTTCCTGCTCGTGGGCCCGGATGCCGCCGCACTCGCCACACTGACGATCGTCGTCGCGCAGAGCGAGTTCTCCCGCCAGGAGCAGGCGGAGTTCCTGTGGTCGCCGACTGCCATCCTTCCGCCTGCACCGTTGCGCGTCGAGACCGAGCACCTCGGGGTGGGGTTCTCCGCGACCCTCGCGCAGCGCGAGAACGGCGAGGACTTCGGCACCAGGCGGTGGCTGTTCTTCGGCAGCGGCATGACCATCGGGGCCGTTCTCGGCCCGGTGCCGCCGTATCTGCTGGCGGTGGTCGAGCCTCTGGCCGAGGGTGTCCTCAACGGCATGAGGGTGGATGGCTTCACCCCGCTGCCCAGCGAGGAGCGCGTCGCCGAGCTGGTGTCCGCTGTCGTGAAGAAGGGCGACGAGTGGCAGGCGTGACGCCCCTCGCGTTCGACACGACGGCGCTCCGAGAACCGCTCGATGCGGCTACGGCGCACTCCGAGGCGGAGAAGCGCGTACGCGAGATCGCCGGCGAGAACGGCAGGTCTGCTCTTGTCGCCCGGATCGTCGTCCGCTTCATCGTCCTGGTGGTCGGGTTCGGCCTCCTGGCTTCTCTCTTCGCCCTCGTCGTGCAGATGATCTTCGGCGGCTCAGGAGCCAACGTCTACACCTGGCTCATCGCCGCAGTCATGGTCATCCCGCTGGCCGTCTCGCAGATCAGGACGGAACTCAGGACCAGACGAGACGAGGAGGAGCGCTGGTACCGGCTCGCCCGCTTCGCCGCGTCGAACTCCCTTTCGTACGAGGCATTCCGCGAGAATCCCGACCTGCCGGCTTCGCTGTTCCGCCGGGGAGGGGCCCGGGCCATCCGCGACGGCCTCGCATCCGGCGCCGTCGGAGGGTTCCAGGTCGCGAACTACGGGTACGAGAGGATGTCGGCGCGCACGCGGATGCAGCACACCGCCTGCTTCGTCGCGTTCGATGCTCCTTCGGGCCTGCCGCCCATGACGCTGATCACCCGTCTGGGTGACGTGTGGGGTCAGCCTGCGGTCCCGCCGCCGACTCAGCGCGAGCAGCCAATCGACGTCGAGTTCGACAAGCACGTCACGGTGTCCTGCGAACCGCAGGACGAGGCCGCGGTGCGCGAGGCGCTCACGGCGCCCGTCAGGGACGCCCTGCTGCAGCTCGCGTCGAGCTGCGACATCGAGGTGATCGGTGGACGCGTGTACATCATCGCCCGCCGCGAGCTCGCGCTCACCGACACCGCATTCTGGCGCTGGGTCGAAGATCTCGCCGTGCTCGTCGGATCAGTGCTGGTGCGCTCGGCGTCCGTCGACGATGCGACGCGGACGGGCTGGGAGGAACGCAGCAAGGAGCGCGCGGCGCTGTTCGCGGCACCCCCGTCCGGCAGGGCCTTCGTGATCGGATGCCTGATCCCCGCGGTGTTCGGCATCGTCGCCGCGGCGTTGACAGCGCAGCTGGCCTGACCTCGTCGGGTTCGGAGGATGGGGAGTTGTCCCCATCGACGTGTTCGTCTTCTGTTCCGTAGGGTGTAGGTATCGGGCCGGAGGGGTTCGAGGAATTTTGAGTCGAGGGAGTTGACGATGGCTGATTTCGGTGCATCTTATTCGGAGATGGAGCAGGTGGCGTCGTCGCTGTCGCAGGCTCGTGATGACATTCAGGGGCAGTTGGACACCCTGAAGGGTCAGGTCGACACCCTGCTGGGTGAGGACTTCAAGACGCAGCACGCTTCGGGCAAGTTCGGTGAGGGTTATGGCGAGCTGACCACGGGTCTGAAGACCGCGGTGGACGGCATCAACGACATGTCCGAGTCGCTGCTCGGCATGATGCGTGCGATCCAGGACCTGGACACGCAGCTCGCCGGCGGCTGAACCACGGCATCTTCTGGAGGGGGTCGACCATGAAGGTCGGCCCCCTCTGTCGTGTCGTCGCATCGCCAGAGAGGCAGACGGGTCGGATGGGGAGTTGTCCCCATCGACAGTGTCGTGCGAGGTTTCGTAGGGTGTAGGTATCGGGCCGGAGGGGTTCGAGGAATTTTGAGTCGAGGGAGTTGACGATGGCTGATTTCGGTGCATCTTATTCGGAGATGGAGCAGGTGGCGTCGTCGCTGTCGCAGGCTCGTGATGACATTCAGGGGCAGTTGGACACCCTGAAGGGTCAGGTCGACACCCTGCTGGGTGAGGACTTCAAGACGCAGCACGCTTCGGGCAAGTTCGGTGAGGGTTATGGCGAGCTGACCACGGGTCTGAAGACCGCGGTGGACGGCATCAACGACATGTCCGAGTCGCTGCTCGGCATGATGCGTGCGATCCAGGACCTGGACACGCAGCTCGCCGGCGGCTGAACCACGGCATCTTCTGGAGGGGGTCGACCATGACGGTCGGCCCCCTCTGTCGTGTCGTGGCACGGGGAGTCGGAGGACGATGGGGAGTAGTCCCCATCGCCCTTGACAGCTCGGCGTGCCGGGGACGTTCACGAACCTCAACGACTTCTACAGGGCCGAGGTGCAGGAGATCGGACAGTTCATGTTCGACAACGTTCCGGGGACCGTCGCGTTCGTGTACAAGGACGGCCCCTTTCCGGGTGAGGACAGCGAGAAGGGCGGCGTCAACTTCATTCGCATCACCGAAGCGAACGATCCGGACACCGCGCGAGGTTCGGGGGAGCAGCTCGCGCGGTTCGAGCTCGGGATGCGAACGGACCCGCAGTTCGCTGGCGCGGAGCATGATGCGTTCGGGCACAGTTGGGGCCTGGCCAACGTGACAAGCGCTGAGGTCGCGGGCGTGGACTATGACAAGGTGATCTCGCTGTCGGGTGCCGGGATGCTGCCGGAGTGGGAAGCGGACCCGGACACGCTGTATGTGGATCTGTCGTACCAGGATGCTCTCCAGGAGGCGCAGTCGATGGACCTGGTGTGGGGCGGGAACAATCCCCGCGAACATCCCGCATTCGATCACGACGACTACTATCGAGGACCTGACGATGACGTGCTCGACCAGGTGTCGGTCGGGATGGTCGGTGAGTATCCGTCGATCTACGTGCCGCCGGACTACGGGAGTGTGCTTGTGGAGAACCACAACCTCATCGCAAGCAACAGCGACGACAACAAACGGGCTTTGAGGGACATGCTTGAAATGGTCAATCAATGAGGCGGGCGCACGTGGCCAAGGTAGTGCTTGTCGCGGTGCTCGTGACGTCGCTGACTGGCTGTATGCCCTCGAAGGAGGAGCCAGTGGATGACAGCGGTTTTACCTGGGAGGAGGCCAAGCGGACTTCGCAAGAGGTGGAGCTTGAGGTGGCTGAGCTGATCCCGCCGGAGGTCATCGTTAGCGTCGAGCAGAACCCGACGGGGTCGCTGTTCGCGTGCAATGAGACGCAGCACAGCTGGAACGGAGCGACGACAGTCACTCTGGCGCCGGGGACGGAGATTGAGTCGATCGTGAAGGCGATGGAAGCACATTTTCTAGATGATGATCGCTTCGAAATCAGGACACGCCTGAACATCTCTGACAAGTATGAAGTGCAGCTTATGTCGCCGGAAACAGCGGAGAACTACATCTTCGGTCAGGGCGTTTCAAACACGATCCGAATTGATTCGGGTTCGGCGTGCTTCACCTTGCCGGAGAGCGTGTACCCGGGCGGCGCCTTCTGACGTGGATTCGACGACGCGTCGGATCCGTGTTCGAGTGTGATGGGCAGTTGTGCCCATCGACAGCGTCGTCCGCGGTTCCGTAGGGTGTGGGTATCGGGCCGGAGGGGTTCGCGCGGTAGGCGTATTCACGCAACAAGGGGGGCGCACGATGTCGGACGAGTCTCTGGCGGCGGCACTGCAGGGATTGCGGGTTCGCGTGCCCGTATCCGCCGCGGATGCCGCGGACCTGCGCGCCGAAGTGCGAGCAGCCGACGCCGCCCTGGGCGCGTGGTTGCGCACGGCGACGACCGAGCGCCTCGCGCAGCGCGACCGGCACGACGACGGGGGAGAGCGATGAGCGACGTCAAGATGGACCTCGCGCGGCTGCAGTCCACCGCACACACGGCCAAGGGGCTCGCCACGACCTTCGATGAGGCCGAAGCTCTCGCAGACGATCTCGGCGGGCTCACCGGACACGGTGGACTCAGCGGCAAGATCGACGACTTCGGTGGCAAATGGGACATCGCGCGCGAGAAGCTGCGCGACAACCTGCGGTCGCAGGCCGATTTCATGCAGGCGATCGTCGACACGTTCCGTGACCTCGACGACAAGATGGCACAGGATGGGGAGAAATAGTCCATGAGCGTTCTTCCCGGGCGGCCCGCTGAACTGACATCGCGCGCCGCAGACCTCGCCTCCTCGGCAGAAGTGATCCTCGATGTGATCCGCGAACTGCGTGGCATCGTCGACGACGACGAGGGCAAGGCCGTTCAGGCTCTTCACGAGCAGAACGAGCAGATCGCCTCGGATCTGGATCGCATCCAGCCCCGCTACAAAGGCACCGCTGACGCGATCACCGAGTACGCCGTCGCCCTCACCGAGGCCCACGCCGATGCAGAGCGAGCGCAGGACGACCTCGACAATGCGCTTCTCGCGCAGAGCCGCGCCGACAGTGCGCTCGAAGACCTCAACGACAGAGTGGATGCCGCTGACGACGCAGCTCCCTCGCTGACGGGGCAGGTGCCTGGCGCTCAGCGGGCCGCTGATGACGCCCAGGCGGCCGTCGGATCCGCCAGCGGACGGATCGACGCGGCGCGAGAGGCCATGAATGAGGCCGCAGAGGCAGCGATCCGCAAGATCGACGCGGCGATCGATTCGACGAATGAAGGATTCTGGGACAAGGTCGGGGACTTCTTCTCCGACATCGGCGACTTCCTCGAGGGGATCGGGGAATGGATCGGCGACTTCCTGCAAGACGTCGTCGATCTGTTGAAGAGGATCGCGAACACGATCGTCGCGATCCTGGGCGTGCTGGTGATACTGCTCCTCATCATCGCGGTGGGGATGTTGTTCGGCACGATCGGGCTCATCATCGCGGCCATCATTGCAGGAGTACTCGCCGCGTTCCTCATCGCCAGCATCCTCTCCGACGTGCTCAAGGACACGCCCAAGGTGAGCGAGACGGACCCGTACGCCGATGTGCTGCCGGAGGACGTTCCGGCGGATCCGAGCCTGGCCACGGTGCTCAACGGCACCGGGGAGGTGGATGAGCTCGGCGGGGAGACCGACTCCGTCGTCAAGATCACCAAGGTGCTCGGGCCCGACGGCTGGTACTACACCGTCACGCTGCCGAGCACACAGGAGTGGCTGTCGCGCTTCGGCGACCAGGGGGCCGTGAACGACCTCGACAGCAACCTGGCCTTGATGCTGACGCCGGCCCTGCAGACGCAGTACGAGCGGGCCGTGCTCGAGGCCATGGAGCAGGCCGGCATCGGCGAGAACGACCCGGTCATGCTCGTCGGCTTCAGCCAGGGCGGCATCATGGCGGGGCATCTCGCGGCGTACAACTCCGACTACAACTGGCAGGCCGTCGTCGTCTCGGGAGCGCCCATCGATCACATGCCCATCCCGGATTCGGTGGACGTGGTCTCGGTGCAGCACAACGGCGACCCGGTCCCGAACCTCGACATCGTCGCCGGGGATCTCGGCACCGAGCACGGACCGAACTGGACGACCATCAACGTCGACCCGCCGAATCCGAATCCGGTCCTCGGCGTGGACGCCGGTGCCCACAACGCCGACAAGTACTCGCAGACCTATCAGGAGCATCTCGCCGAGGTGCAGGCGAACCATCCCGACCTGGGGAACTTCTTCAACGAAGATGGGTATACCGACACCTCCTACTACCACTGGAATGAATGAACATGAAGCGACGACACATCGGGACGCGCCGTCTCCTCGCCGTGACGCTCGCGGGTTCGTTGCTGAGCGGTGCACTGTCGGGTTGCGCGATCGCGACGCCCGGAACGGAACAGACGGAAGGAACGACAGTGGACTACGGTGACGTGGCGGATGCCGTGACGGCGGCCGAGCCGAGGATCGTGGGCGTGCGAGACCTCGCTCGTTCGGCCAACGGGTTCGGCCATCGGATCAGTCTCGGGCTCGAGGTCGACTCCGCCGAGCCGCTCACCGCCAGCGAGCTGGATGCCGTGGTCGAAGCCATTTGGGGTGCTCTGCCGTGGGAGCCGAACACGATCAAAATCACGGCCGGCGCCGACACGGCGCAGGGCCACGAGGTCGTCGATCTCAGGTCTGCCGCAGCGGAACTCGACCCCCTGGGCGTCACGGAGGCGGGCACGGGCGGCGTCAGCCTGACCGATATGAACGCCCGCTACGGAGAGTGGGCGGCACCCGAGTGAGCGGCCGCGGCCTGCGGTTCCGCCTTCCGGGGCGCTGGTTCTCGGTGGATCTGTCCGCCGAGGAGGCGACGAACTCCTCCATCAGACGCATCGCACGAGATGCGATCGGCCCTGCCGACGATCGTGCCGTCGAGCGCGCTACCGTGCGCAACCAGCTGCACGAGGCGGTGGCAGCGGGCGCGCAGGGCGAGGTCCGCGCCATCATGTTCTCGACCGAGATCGCACCGGGCACCCCGTTGCCGGTGACGCTGCTCGTATTCGAGCCGGCCGATCTTCGGATGAGTCCCGCGGTCGGCACTGCGCCGCAGAAGGTGCTGAAGGTCATGGCCGAGGGGTTGAAGCAGATCGATCCTGCGGCGTTCGCGTCGATGGTCGAGGTGCGCGGTCCTGGGGTCCCCGCGCTGCGTACGCACCGTGTCGAGCTGGTCGAGGAAGGTGCGGAGTCGGACGGAGTCATGCGGTTGATCGCTGACTACTGGATCCCCGTGCCCGACACGAAGCGGATTCTGATGGTGCGTTTCTCCACCCCGTTGGGTGAGCTGGAGAACGTGATGTGCGCGCTGTTCGACGAGTTCGTCGCGGTCGCCTACTTCAGCGACGAGAAGCCCGAATCGCTGCGCGACCAGTTGCTCGCCGGAGGAGCCAAGGCGAGCTGATGCTGTGGCTCAGGCGCCGGCGTCGGCCAGGTGCCGGGAGTCGTGGCTGAGAACCTTCACCATGATGCCGCGGCGGCGCAGCTCGGCCACGGCGCGCGTGCCCTCATCGGTGTCCCGGCCGAGCGCGTTGAGGTTGGCGACCACGAGAACGTCACCGGGCTTCAAGGTCGCGATGAGCCGGCCCAGCCGCTCACTCCAGCTCTCCAGGATGTCGGGCGCCGGGTGGCGGAAGCCCTCGATGGGCACGCCGAAGCGGGTGAGGTCATCGCGCTGCTGCACGACCGATGGCATCCCCTCGCGGGCGACGACGAGCCCGACCAGACGTGAACCATCGGGTCGCGCCGACCAGAAATTGCGGTTCTGCTGCAACTCGGTGAAGCACTTCGGGCACTCGGCCGCAGCATGGGGCAGGTGTACCGGACTGGTCCGCGGGTCGTCAATATGCACGTTCCCGGTCGTCAGCTCAGTTGAATCGCTCATCGGCGCACCTCCAGCATCCATTCTGCCTTGCTGCGTAGCCGGATGGCGACCGATTCAGAGCATCCCGAGCGCCCGTACGGCCTCGCGCTCCTCGACCAGTTCGGTCACGGAGGCGTCGACCCGCGCGCGTGCCCACTCACTCAGCTCCAGCCCCTCGACGACCTGCCACTCGCCCGCAACGGAACGTACCGGGAACGAGGAGATCAGCCCCTCCGGAACTCCGTACTCGCCGTGCGAGACGACACCGGCGCTGGTCCAGTCCTCGGTGCCGTGCACCCAGTCCCGCACGTGGTCGATCGTCGCGCTCGCGGCCGACGCCACCGATGACGAACCGCGCACCTCGATGATCTCGGCGCCGCGCTTCGCCACCCGGGGGATGAAGGTCCTCTCCAACCACGCCGGTACATCGCCGACGATCGCGGCCAGAGCCTCGGTGACCGGTCGCCCGTCGACGGTCGCGTGCGACACGTCAGGGAACTGCGTCGCCGAATGGTTGCCCCAGATCGGCACCCGACCGATGCTCCCGACGCGAGCCCCGAGGGCCTGCGCAAGCTGCGCCTTGGCGCGGTTCTCGTCGAGGCGGGTGAGTGCGGTGAAGCGCTCGGCCGGAACTCCGTCAGCGGATGCTGCCGCGATCAGCGCGTTCGTGTTCGCCGGGTTGCCGACGACCGTCACCCGCACCCCGGATGCCGCGTTGGCGGCGATCGCCTCGCCTTGCGGGCCGAAGATCCCGGCGTTCGCAGCGAGCAGGTCGGCACGCTCCATGCCAGGGCCTCGTGGCCGGGCGCCGACGAGCAACGCGAGATCGCAGCCGTCGAACCCGACGGCCGGGTCATCCGTCACCTCGACGTGCTCGAGCAGGCCGAACGCACCGTCCTGCAGTTCGAGCGCCGCACCCTCCGCGGCGCCGAGCCCCTGGGGGATCTCCAGCAACCGCAGCCGCACCTTCTCGTCCGATCCGAGCATGTCGCCGGCCGCGATTCGAAACAGCAGCGCGTAACCGATCTGCCCGCCCGCGCCGGTGATGGTGATGGTCGTCGTCATGATTCCGAGCCTACGTCTGATCGGCACGGGAGTACCCTCGATTCATGACCTTCAACCCCGACGCCGACATCTCGGGCAACACCACGCGACGCCGCGGACGCAACGCGGCGATCGCCGGCGGTGGCGTGGGTGTCCTCGGCATCATCGCTCTCCTGGTCGGACCGCTCCTCGGTGTGGATCTCACCGGCCTTCTCGGTGGCGGCGCGACGGGCGGCGGTACGGAGCCTGCCGGCGGTTCAGTCATCGAGGACTGCAAGACCGGCGCTGACGCCAACGCGGATGTCGACTGCCGGATGGCAGGCGCGCAGGTCGCACTCGACGAGTTCTGGGCGGAGAACATCGAGGGCTATCGAGCCCCGCAGCTCACCGTCGTCGACGGGCAGACTCCGACGCAGTGCGGTACCGCATCCAACGCCGTCGGGCCGTTCTACTGCCCGCCCGAAGAAGGTGTGTACCTCGATCCGACGTTCTTCGATCTCATGCGGCAGCAGTTCGGAGCATCCGCCGGCAACCTCGCGCAGCTGTACATCGTCGGGCACGAGTGGGGTCACCACATCCAGAACATCACCGGCTACATGGAGCAGTACCCGAACAACGGCACCGGTCCCGGCAGCAACGGTGTGCGCATGGAGTTGCAGGCCGACTGCTACGCGGGCGCCTGGATCGGGCAGATGACCAAGCAGAAGGATGCCGACGGCGACCCGTATCTGCTGGAGCCCACCGAGGCGCAGTTGAACGACGCCATCAATGCGGCGGTCACGGTCGGTGACGACCACATCCAGGAGCAGTCCGGTTTCGTGAACCCGGAGAGCTTCACGCACGGCTCCAGCGATCAGCGCCAGTACTGGTTCGCGAACGGATACCAGAACGGCCTGGGCGTCTGCGACACCTTCACTGTCGCCGAGGGCGACCTGTAATACCAGGAGGTCGTCATCCCTCGGCTAGCGTGGAAGGTTGAACTTCTTTTCACCGGGTCGGGGGACCAATGATGATGAACCTGGATGCACTGTATCCATCGATCGAGCCGTACGATGAGGGGCAACTGCTCGTCGGTGACGGGCACCGCATCCATTGGGAGGTCAGCGGCAACCCCGAGGGCAAGCCCGTGGTCTTCCTGCACGGCGGACCGGGCAGTGGCACCTCGCCCTGGCAGCGCCGCTTCTTCGACCCGGAGAAGTACCGGATCGTGCTCTTCGATCAGCGCGGTTGCGGCAAGAGCACCCCGCACGCCGCCGAGCCCGGCGCGGACCTGCGCTTCGTCACCACGGCGCACCTGATCGCCGACATGGAGCTGCTGCGCAAGAACCTCGGGATCGAGGCCTGGCAGGTGTTCGGCGGCTCCTGGGGCAGCAGCCTCGCCCTGGCCTACGCGCAGGCGCATCCGGACGCCGTCACCGGCCTCGTGCTCCGGGGCATCTTCACGCTGCGCCGTGAAGAGCTCGAATGGTTCTACGAGGGCGGCGCGGCCGCGCTCTTCCCCGATCTGTGGGAGGACTTCATCGCACCGATCCCGATCCTCGAGCGCTCACGGATGATCGAGGCGTACCACCGTCGCCTCTTCGATCCGGATCCTGCGGTGCACATTCCCGCGGCGGTCGCCTGGACCACATGGGAGGCGTCGACCGTGACGATGCGTCCGGACCCGGAGCACATCGCCGAGATGGCGAATCCGGAGCGCGCGGTGGCGTTCGCCCGCATCGAGAACCACTTCTTCGTGAACCGCGGATGGTGGAGCGAGGGTCAGCTGCTCGCCGGCATCGATGCGATCCGCCATATCCCGGCGATCATCGTGCAGGGGCGGTACGACGTCTGCACCCCGGTGATGACGGCCTGGGATCTGCATCGTGCATGGCCGGAAGCGGAATTCGTCATCGTCGAGGCCGGGCACTCGGCATCCGAGCCCGCGATCCAGCAGGCGCTGCGCGACGCGACGGATCTGCTCGCCCTCTGAGCGGCCCAGTTCTCGCTGGTCGTTGAGCGAGGGAGCGCAGCGACCGAGACGAAACGCATCGATCCGACCTCGAACGCTGGATGACGCGTTTCGACAGGCTCCTGAGCGAGGAGCGAAGCGACGAGACGAAGGGCGCTCGCTCAACGACCGAGCTGACGGGTGCCGTCAGGCGCGAAGCGCCTGGAGCAGGGTTCGTACGAGTCCGGGGACGCTGCCGGTCACGCGGAAGCGGGTCAGGCCCTCGCTCACCACGGCGCCGGTGCGAGACGATACGAACCACGGCGGCTTCGGCAGGATGCTCAGGCGCCCGCCGCCGTTCAACAGGGGGAGTGACCGCGGGAACGGCCGGAACGGTCCGCGGACGACCGAACGTTCGACACCGTCCAGCAGCAGCGCGTTGTGCACCACGCCGATCCCGCTGCCCACATCGTCGATCGTGCTGCCGGGGAAAGCGCCCCAGGTGAGGGTCGGGGTGATGAAGCCGAACGCCGTCCAGCCGTTGATCGCGATCGATCCGTAGCGGAGGGCGGTGATCGCCCGCTCGAAGCCGGAGCCGAGAGCCTTCTCGGTCGCCGGGTCGATCAGCAGGTTCGCGCCGAGCGTGCCCTGCAACTCGTTGTTCGCGTGCGCGACGGCCGCATCGAGGAAGTCCTGGCCGTGACCCGGTACGGTGACGACGCCGAGCACCGGAGCGAAGTACTCGGTGTGCTCGAGGGGCGCGGCATCCTGACCGTTCTCGATCTCCACGAGCACGCGGTCGCCGAGCACGAGGGCATCGGGGTAGGCATCCGCTGCCGACTGCATCCGCGATGGTGAGCCGGGGTACCAGGTCGGCCGCTCCGGGGCGTTCGCGTAGGCGCGGCGCAGAGCGGCACGGAAGGCATCGGCCTGCGCCCAGTCGGATGAGAGGATCACGACCTGGCCGGCGATGCAGTTGTGTCCGCTGTTCTGCAGACGCATCGTCGCAATGTGCTCCGCCTGGAACGTGATGTCGGCATCGGTCCATTCGCCTGGCACGACGATGATCGGCGAGACACCGCCCAGCTCAGCCGTGATCGGCTTCTTCAGTTGCGGACGGTTCTCGCGCCGGCGCCGCTTGGCCGCCGCGCCCTGGCCCCACACGATCGCATCGAACGTCGCCGCGGACCCCGTGATGTGCACGTGGATCAGGTCAGGGTGGCCGGTCAGGTGCGCCCCGACCGCCGGCCCGCCTCGGACGATCCGGAGGAACCCCGGCTCGATGAGAGCGGCGAACGCGCGCTTGTACACCGGCACGAGCGAGTCCTGCGTCGGGTTGACCTTGAGGAGGGCGGTGCGGTTGTGGGCGAGCAGCTCGTAGAGCACGTCGAGCACCGGGATGGAGGTGATATTGCCGGCGCCGAGCACCAGGCCGACGCCCCCGGACTCGGTGGGTGTGCGCTGGGCGAGGCCGGCCGCGGCGCGTGCGGCGTTCGGGGTGATGCCGGGCTCCAGCCAGACTTCTCCGGTGTACCCCGAGAGCAGGAACTTGTCGATCCCGGTGAGGGGGAACGCGTGCACGCGCGTACGGCCGCCCGGTGCCCGGTCGAGTCGCACGCCGTCGAGCGGGTTGACGCCCTGGGCGAGACGGGAGAGGGTCTCGATGTAGGCGTCGAGCGCGCCGAGCACGCTGTACGGGCCACTGAGCCACTCCTCGCCGCGCAGCGGATGCTTCGCGTCAAGGCCCTTGGATGCCGCCGCTGTCGTCGCCCAGTCCTCGGCGGTCGCCGCCACACCGGCGCGTACCGCTCGAAGCAGCGTTGCCCGCTGGCCGACCGTGAGGCTCGACCAGGTGCGGGTGCCGGTCTGGAGCGCGGCCACGTCCTGGTCGAGACGTGCGCGCTCCGCGTCGTCGAGGTCAGCAGGGGCGGACGTGGTCGTAGAAGTCATCGACGTCTCCTTCGGGCGGGGTCCCAGCTTATGCGTGCGGATCGCGGATGCGAGCGGGAGCCTCGTCGATGTCCGCGCGGCGCAGCCGGTATCCCCGCAGCGTCAGCAGGCTCGCCGCCATCAACACGGCGGGAAGGATGCTGAAGCTGAGCACGATGCCCGTGATCGCGGCATCCGGCTGCTCCACCGAGGCCCCGGCGACGGTGGAGACGTAGCCGGTCGCGGCCAGCGTGAGCGAGACCGCAGACGCGCCGAGAGCGAAGCCGACCGTCTCGCCGGCCGTCCAGACGCCGGTGAACGTGCCGGCCTGGCCTGCACCGTGCGTGCGTTCGTCGTGCGAGATCACATCGGGGAGCATCGCCATCGGCAGGGCCTGCAGCCCCGCATAGGCGACTCCCGCGACCGCCACCGAGGCATAGATCCACGGTCCGGGCGCCCAGACGGCGGCGGTGGTGGATGCCGCGGCCAGTGTGAACAGCACGCTGGCGATCATGAAGGCCCGCTCTTTGCCGAGGCGTCGGGCGAAGGTCGTCCATCCGGGCGCAGCGAGCAGCGCCGGCCCGACCAGGGCGATGAACACGAAGGTCACGGCGTCCTCGGATCGCAGCACCCAGGTCGCAACGTATTGTGCGCCGGCGAGCATCGTGCCGGTGGCGAGCGCCTGCAGCAAGAACGTGCCGAGCAGCGCGCGGAACGGGATGCTGCGTCCCAGCGCGCGGAACCCGGCGAGATACTGCTCGCGGATTCCGGCCGGGGGAGCCGCAGTACGAGAAGCGCCCTTCGCGCCGGCGACCGCGGTGCGTGCGGCGATGAACATTCCCGCCCCGATGACCACGCCGGCGACGACACCCATCAAGAGATAGCCCGCGACCGGATCAGATCCCGCCCTGCGCAGGGCAGGGCCGCCCGCTCCGAACATCAGGATCGCCGCGGTGAGCACGACCACGCGCCAGCCGAGCAGCCGGCTGCGTTCGTCGTAGCTGCCGGTCAGTTCGGCGGGAAGCGCGACGTACGGCACCTGGAAGAGGCTGAACGCCGTCGCCGTCGCGAGGAATGCCAGCAGCACGCAGGTCGCGCCGGCTGCCGGACCCCACGACGGCGGGACGGCGAAGGTGAGCGCGAAGAACAGCGGGAGTGTGAGCGCGCCGGTCATCATGAATCCGCGGCGCGAGCCGGTGCGCGCCAGCTGGCGATCGGATGCCGCGCCGATGAGGGGGTCGATGATGACGTCCCAGATCTTCGCGGCGGTCACGATGAGTCCCGCGGCGAGAGCGGCGACACCGAGGTTGTCGGTGAGGAAGTACGTCAGCACCAGCCCCGGCAGGGTGGCGTAGCCTCCGGTGCCCAGCGAGCCGACCGCGTACAGCACGATCGTGCGGGGAGAGAGGCGGACGGATGCGCGCTCCGGTCGAGCGTCTGAGCTCATCGCGCCAGTGTATCGGCGCGCATGTCACAGGCGACGTCGCGGCGCGGGCCTCAGATCAGCGCGAGTTCGCGCAGTTTCGCTTCGACGTCGGCGTTCGACGGCTCGACGTGGTGCGAGGAGTCCGGGTAGACGACGACCGGGATGTTCATGCGACCGGAGATGTCCTTCGCGATGTCTGCGGCAGCAGGGTCAGCGGCGAGATCGACGTACGTGTACTCGATTCCCAGTCCGTCGAGCTGCTTCTTGGTGCGGCGGCAGTCGCCGCACCACTCGGCGCCGAACATCGTGATGGTGTCAGAAGCAGGAGAAGTCATGTATCAAGGGTAGGGCCGTTCAGCAGAGCAAGCGCTGAGAGAAAGCACGGCGCGGCCAGACATGGAACGATGGAGCCGAATATCATCCGACGGGAAGGGTGCACGTGAAGACAGCGGTCACGGTCATCGTGCCGACCTTCAACGAGCGTGACAACGTGGCCGAGCTCGTCGAGCGCACGGCGACGGCGTTGCGCGGGTGGGATGCCGAGATCCTCTTCGTCGACGACAGCGCCGATGGCACCACGGCCGAGGTCGAGCGCGTCGCCGCAGACGCGCCCCTGTCGGTGCGCGTCATCCATCGCGCGGAGAACACCGGTGGGCTCGGCGGCGCGGTCGCCGTGGGGCTGGCCGCGGCGGCATCCGACATCTGCATCGTGATGGACGGCGACCTGCAGCATCCGCCGGAACTGCTGCCTCAGTTACTGGCGCGACACGCGCAGGGCGACGCCGATGTCGTCGGCGCCTCGCGCTACGTCGGCGGCGGGGACTCCGGCGGACTCGGCACGGCGCTGCGCTTCGGGGTTTCGCGGGCGGCGACCTGGCTGACGAAGGCGATGTTCCCGCTGCGACTGGCCCGGAGCACCGACCCGATGACGGGGTTCTTCCTCGTCGACCGCAGCCGCGTCGATCTCCCCGCTCTGCGTCCGCAGGGCTTCAAGATCCTGCTCGAGATCCTGGCCCGCTCCGACCTGCGGACCGCCGAGATCCCGATGGAGTTCGGCGAGCGCCGGCACGGAACGTCCAAGGCGAGTCTGCGTCAGGGGATGACGTTCGTCGCCCACCTCACCCGCCTGCGCTTCGGAAAGATGTCGCTGTTCGCCCTGATCGGTCTCGTCGGGGCGATCGTGAACCTCGGCATCATGTGGCTGCTCACCACGGCCGGTATGGACTACATCTGGGCCGCGATCATCGGCGCCGGGACGACCATCATCGGCAACTTCATCCTGCAGGAGCGGTTCGTCTTCGCCGACATGCGCACCGGCGCCCGAGGCCTCGGCATCCGGTTCGCCACCTCCGTCACGTTCAACGGCATCGAGGCAGCGCTGCGCATCCCGTTGATGGCACTGATGGTCGAGTCCTGGCACATCTCGAGCGTGGTCGCCACAGGGATATCCCTCATCGTCGCGTTCTTCGCGCGGTTCCTGTTCCACTCCCTCGTCGTCTACGCGCCCCGCGGCCGTCGACCGGCCGGTGCCGCGGCTGAACCGCCGGTCGACACCGCGACGCAGCGGATCATCCGCGCGATCGATGCCGAGGCGATGCGGCCGGGAGAGCTGTAGACGCCACCGTGTGAATGGGCAGGCATTATTCTGTCCCGGTGACTGACATCGCAACGGCCCCGCGCTTCCGGCTGACCCGCATGCACCCGCGCGACCCCCATCAGGGACACCGCGCGGCGACGCCGCTCGAGCTCTTCTTCGACCTGGTGTTCGTCGTCGCGGTGAGCACGGCTTCGGCCCAGCTGCACCACGAGCTGTCGGCGGGACATGTCGAGAACGGGCTCGTATCGTACGGGTTCATGTTCTTCGCCATCTGGTGGGCGTGGATGAACTTCACCTGGTTCGCGAACTCGTTCTCGACCGACGACTGGCTCTACCGCATCCTCACCTTTGTGCAGATGGGTGGGGTTCTCGTGCTCGCGGCGGGAATCCCGGCCGCGTTCCATGGCGACTTCACCGTGCCGGTCATCGCCTACATCGTGATGCGCGTCGCGATGATCGTGCAGTGGCTGCGCGCCTCTCGTTCGGCAGGCAGCGCGCGCAGGGCGACGCTGTTCTATGCGGCAGGCATCACGATCGTTCAGCTCTGCTGGGTCGCATTCCTGTTCGTCCCCGCCGAGGCGAAGATCGCGGTCTTCCTCCTGTTCGTGGTCTTCGAGCTCGCGGTGCCGGTCATCGCCGAACGCCAGGGGCAGACGCCGTGGCATCCGCACCACATCACTGAGCGTTACAGCCTGTTCACGCTGATCGTCCTCGGCGAGAGTCTGCTGGCCTCGTCCAACGCGATCATCGAAGCCCTCGACGAGGTCGAGTCGCTCGGACCGCTCATCTCCATCGCGGTGCTCGCGCTCGTCGTCACCGCCTCGCTGTGGTGGATCTACTTCTGGCCGCCGCACCACCGCGCCATCACCACCCTGGCAAGCTCCATCCGCTACGGCTATACCCACTTCTTCGTTTTCGCGGCCGCAGCGGCATTCTCCGCCGGTATCGAGGTCGAGATCGATCGCCTGACGCATCACTCAAAACTCGATGCGGTCCAGGCATCCTTCACGGTCACCGTTCCGATCGCGGTGTTCCTGCTCGGCATCTGGTGGATCGCGATCCGCGAGAACGCGGATCGGGTCGTCAACACGGCGATCCCGCTCGCGGCGGTGCTGGTGCTGCTGGACCCGTTGCTGCCGACTCCGGTGGTGTTCACGGCCATCGTGCTGGTGGTCGTCGTGGTGATCCTCGTGCTGCGGCCGCCGGTGGGCGAAGAGGCGCCAGGATCTCAGCCCTGAGTATCAGAAGGATCACACCTGCGTATGCCCGGTGGTGCATACGCAGGGGCGTAGCCTGAGGTGAAGCCTTCGGCATCCGCCTTCGGCTCCTGCAGCTCCAGGGCTCCCAACTGGCAGGAGAGCATCATCTCCATCACCAAGGTCGAATCGACCTCGAACACCCTTGGCCCCGTACGCCAGACGTACGCCGGGTCAGCCGAGATCCCGCCGATGGCTCAGGCCTTCAAGCAGGTCTCGCAAGTTGTCCGTGAGACCGGCCTTCTGCGCCGAGCGACCTGGTTCTACATCGCCGTAGCCTCCGGTATCGCCGTCGCCCTCGGCGGTTTGATCACCGGCTTCATCCTGCTCGGCGACAGCTGGTTCCAGCTGCTCATCGCCGCCGGACTCGGCATCGTCCTGACGCAGATCGCATTCCTCGGACACGAGGCCGCGCACCGTCAGATCCTGACCTCGGGGCCGGCGAACTTCAAGCTCGCCCGCATCGTGATCGCCAGCATCGGCATGAGCTACTCCTGGTGGGACTCGAAGCACACCAAGCACCACGGCAACCCGAACCAGGTCGGCAAGGACCCCGACATCGAAGTCGACACGATCTCGTTCCTCGAAGAGGATGCCGCGAAGGCCAAGGGCCTGATCAAGCTGATCACCCGCAAGCAGGGCTGGTTCTTCTTCCCGCTGCTCACCCTCGAGGGGCTGAACCTCCATTACCTCGGCCTGAAATACCTGTTCACGACCAAGAACGTCAAGGGGCGCTGGATCGAGCTCAGCATCATCGCCGCACGCTTCGTGCTCATCCTCGTTCCGGTGTTCATGATGCTCCCGCTCGGAATGGCGTTCGCCTTCATGGGAGTTCAGTTCGCCGTCTTCGGCGTATACATGGGCGCCGCGTTCGCACCGAACCACAAGGGCATGCCGATCATCGATCCGAGCGCCCGACTCGACTTCTTCTCCAAGCAGGTGCGCACCTCCCGGAATGTCTCCGGTGGATGGCCCACCACTTGGCTGATGGGCGGCCTGAACTACCAGGTCGAACACCACCTCTTCCCGAACATGCCGCGCCCGCATCTGTCGAAGGCGCGCGAGATCGTCCGTGACTACTGCGCCGCGAACAACGTGCCGTACACCGAGACGACTGTCATCCAGTCGTACAAGATCGTCATCGAGTACCTGAACCGCGTGGGACTCGCCGCGGGCAGCGACCCGTTCGACTGCCCCGCAGCCGGACAGATGCGCCGGGCGTAGTCCGCTCCTCGAATCGCTGAATGGCTCGATCTCTCCGGAGATCGGGCCATTCGTGCGTTGGGGAGGCGCTACAGCAGCCCGAGCTCGAGAGCGAGGGTGACCGCACGGGTGCGGTCCGACACCTCGAGCTTCTCGAATGCGTGCAACAGGTGCGTCTTCACCGTGGCCTCGCCGATGAACAGTTCCCTGGCGATCTCAGGATTGCTGCGCCCCAGCGCGACCAGGCGCAGCACATCGAGTTCGCGGGGGCTCAACTGAGGGCGCTCAACCCTGTCGGTCCGCATCCGCGTCACCAGGGTCGCGGCGATCGAGGGAGCCAGAACGGTGTGGCCCTCCGCCACGGAGCGGATGCCGGCGACGATCTCCTCCTGCGGCGCGGCCTTCAGCAGGTAGCCGCTGGCGCCGGCTTCGATCGCACCGAGGATGTCGTCATCGCTTTCATAGGTCGTCAGGACGAGCACCCGCACGCCGGGAAGCTCCTCGGTGATCCGTGCGGTGGCCTCGGCGCCGCTGAGGCGCGGCATCCGCAGGTCCATGAGAACGACGTCGGGGCGCAGAGTGCGGACGAGTTCGACGGCTTCGAGACCGTCGGATGCCTCGCCGACGACCTCCAGGCCGTCATCGAGAGCGAGGAGGCCGACGATGCCGGAACGCACGATCGGATGGTCGTCTGCGACGATGACGCGGATCATGCTGTCCTCGCCGCGGCATCAGTCGAACTGCCCGACAGCGGCAGCCGCGTCAGCGGGATGCGCACCGTGAGCGTGGCCCCTGACTCTTCGGCATCCTGCACCTGCAACGCGCCGCCGACGAGAGCGACGCGGTCTCGCATGCCCGACAGCCCGAACCCGCGGCCGTCGTCGATCTGCGTGTCGCCGATGCCGCGGCCGTCATCGCTCACCGTGAGCACCGCCTCATCGCCGATCTCCAAGGTCAGGGATGCCGCGTGGGCCGCCGCATGCTTGCGGACGTTCGCGAGTCCTTCCTGCGCGCACCGCAGCAGCACGACCTGCACATCGCGGGGCACGACCTCGGCGGAGGCTTTCACGGATACCGGCACGCCGGTCTCCCGGCCGAAGCGCTCACCGAGCCGATGCAGCGCCTGCGCGAGGGAACCGGACGGGTCTGTCGCCGGCGACTCGACGACGACGAGAGCGCGTGCCTCACGCAGGGCGTTGCGCGCCGCCTCCTCGATGAGCAGGACCGTGTCAGCCGAGCCGTCGTGACGGGCGCGCTCCGCGAGCATGACGATGCTGGTCAGGCTCTGGGCGATCGTGTCGTGCACGTCTCTCGCCAAGCGTGTTCGTTCGGCCGTCGCGCCCGCCTCGTGGCTCGCCGCCTCGAGACGGGTCTGCGCGGCGGTGAGCTCGGCGAGCAGCCGCTGACGTTCGGAGCCCCACTCCGCGATCCGCGTGATCCAGAGTCCCAGCGCGAGACTGAATGCGCCGGACAGCCCGGAAGTCAGGAATCCGGCGATGACCAGTTCCGGGGCGAAACCGCCCCAGACCGAGTATGCGGTGCCGAGGATGAGCGCGTTCAGCACTGTCACGATGACGGACTGGAGCGTTGAACGCGAGGTCATCCAGATCAGAGGCAGCACCAGAGTCTGCAACAGGAGCATGTTCGGTTCGAGCGAGACTCCGAGCGCGAGCAGGATGACGAGGGCTGCCTGCAGCACGATGGAGGTCATCGGCGTCGGCAGGGGAGACTCGCGAATGCTGACGAAGCGACGGGCACCGAGGGCATAGACCAGGACGATGCCGCACGCGACGGTGAATAGCAGCCACGGCGATCCGGGGAAGCGGGCAGGCAGCATGGCGAAAGCGAGCAGCGTGATCACCGCGAAGAGGGCGGCAGTGGCGATGTCCCAGCCCAGGCGTTCCTTCCTGATGGTGCTGCTCATGGGAACTACTCTTCCACCCTCCGGTGCCGGTGCGCTCCGGCGATGCACGGCATCCGTCATCCGTCGCGGCGGATCCAACGGAACGTGAACCGGCTGAGCAGCAGGCCGATCACCAGCCACACGCCGAGCATGATCACGATCATCCCGAGATCCCACTGCCCGCCCGCCTCACCCGCTTTGAAGGAATCCGGCAGCAGCGACGCACGCATGCCCTGCGCGATCCACTTCAAGGGGAACACCCCTGCGACATTCTGCAGCCATTCCGGCAGCATCGTGAACGCGATGTACACACCGGAGATGAACTGCAGGAGGAGCACGATCGGGATGACCACCGCCGAGGACGTCTTGCCGGACCGGGGCACTGAGGAGAGGGCGATGCCGAGCAGGGTGCAGGTGAGGAGGCCGAGCACGAACACCCAGGCGAACCGAGCCCACGCTTCCGGGGCGGTGGGCAGTTCGACGCGATAGACGACGACCGCGACGGCGATCAGCAGTGCGATCTGCAGGATGGCGGTGACGAACACCTCGCCGATCTTGCCGATGAAGTACGTGACCGGTGAGAGCGGCATGCCTCCGAGGCGCTTCAGGGTGCCGTCGCTCTTCTCGACGGCGATCTCGATCGACAGCCCCTGCACCCCGGAGAGCAGGATGCCACCGGCGATCAGGCCGGGAAGGTAGTAGGTCGCCATGCTCACGGCATCCGCCCCCTCGCCGATGTCGCCGGTGAAGATGGTCGCGAAGATGAGGTACATCACCGTCGGGAACAGGAACGTGAAGAAGACCTGGTCGCCGGCACGGAAGTATTGGCGCAGCTCGAAGCGGATGCGGCGGGCACCGAGGCGAATCGTACGTGGCAGGCCGAAGTTCGGGGATGCGGCGGTGGGGGCGGTGATGGTCATGTTCACAACTCCTCAAGAATCGCGACCGGAGCGAAGGGGGCCAGCGTGTCCTCAGGGGTGGCGCGCAGC
Organism: Microbacterium sp. LTA6; assembly: GCF_045690355.1. Classification (NCBI taxonomy): domain Bacteria; kingdom Bacillati; phylum Actinomycetota; class Actinomycetes; order Micrococcales; family Microbacteriaceae; genus Microbacterium; species Microbacterium sp. LTA6. The sequence goes on along the minus strand of NZ_CP147855.1, from coordinate 704,604 downwards.
GGGTGGACGGTTTCTGCGGGGTCATGAACAGCGGATGCTCGGATCAACTCCAGGTAGACGTCTTCCAACGTCGGCCGGACGATCTCCAGACCTCGCGGCTCGCCGTCGCGGCGGTAGAGCTCGGCCACGAGTGCGCCGGGTGCGACGGTCTTCTCACTGTGGGCCGTGCCTGCGGGATCGATCCAGCGCACCACGGGGGTGCGCGCGTCCGGTCCGCCGATCTCGTCGATGCGCCCGATCGCGGTGATGGTGCCGCCGGTGATCACGGCCGCGCGGTCGCCGAGTTGCGCTGCTTCATCGAGGTAGTGGGTGGTGAGGAGGATGCTGGTGCCCTCCCGTTTCAGCGAGCGGATGAGATCCCAGAACTGGCGCCGCGCCGCGGGGTCGAACCCCGTCGTCGGCTCGTCGAGGAAGAGGAGCTCGGGGCGGCCGATGATTCCGAGCGCGACGTCGAGTCGACGCTGCTGCCCGCCGGAGAGCTTCGCCGCCCGTGTGCGCTGCTTCTCGTCGAGCCCGACGGCGGCGATGACCTCGTCGACGTCACGGGGGTGAGGGAAGTAACCGGCGAACTCGGTCAGCAGCTCGCGGACCGTGAAGGTGCCCGCTTCTCCGGTGGACTGTAGAACGATGCCGAGGCGAGCCTTCCAGTCCAGCCCGCCGCGCTGCGGGTCGACACCGAGCACGCGCACGTCGCCGGAGGTGCGATGCCGATAGCCCTCGAGGATCTCGATCGTGGTGGACTTGCCCGCGCCGTTCGGTCCGAGGAGCGCGAAAGTCTCACCGCGGTGGATCTCGAAGCTGATGCCGTCGACAGCCGTGAAGCCCCCGTACTCCTTGCGGAGGTCACGCACCTCGATCACGTTGTCTGTCATGACTCCAGCGTGGCTGGAGCCGCGGCGACGCGGTAGCGGTGAGGAGGCGGATTCCGGGGTCCACCGATCGGTGGACCCCGAGCATCGGAAACGACTGAGGCGCGAACGGAAATCCGTTCGCGCCTCAGTTCGAGAGGACGGTGATCAGCGTCCTGCGTGCTCCTCGTCGGCCTCGACGACCTCGATGGTGATCTTGTTGGCGACGATGGACTCGTCGTCGATCAGTTCGTCGTCGAGCGCCTCATCGCCGAGGAAAGACTCGTCGCCGACGGGCGCCTCCGGCGCGGCGTCTGCGGCGTCTTCCACTTCGGCCTCGGTCACCAGCTCCGACTCGGAATCGATCGCGTTCTTGGTGCCCTTGGCGTTCTTGGTGCTCTTGGTGTTGACGGCCACCGCCGCGGAGTCGGCAGTGGTCGGCTCGGCGGCAAGGATGCCGTCGGGGCGGATCAGCTCGCGCACCTCGGACATGAAGCTCGACAACTGCTGCTGCTGCCAGCGCAGCTGGCGGGTCCGGTCCTCGGCGTCGCGCAGCACGGTCGTGGCGTGCTCCATGACAGTGTCGACGATCTTCTGCGACTTCACGCGAGCGCGGTCGAGGGTGTCGCGGGCGCGCACATGAGTATCGGCCTCGATCGTCGCGGCCTGCGCGCGCATCAGGCGCTCGTAGTCGTCGGCCTTGCCGGAGATCCGCTGGGCGTGCTCCAGGGAGGCGGCAACCTGCTCGTTCGCGTCGGTGGTGATGCGCTCGGCGTGCGCGACCGCCTGGTTGTGCAGCACCAGGAACTCCTGCTGCGCGTCGTCCTGGCGGCGGGTGAGCGTCTCCTCGAACTCGAGAACGCGGGCGTTCATCTCGCGGACCTCGCGCTCGGCATCCGCCCGCAGTTGTGTCGTCTCGCGGGTCACCAGCGAGCGCAGTGCGGCTGCACCCTTCTCGGCCTCGGTGCGGATCGCAGTCGCTTCCTGAGCGGCCTGGGCGACCTTCTCGTCTGCGTGCGCGGCTTCGCGTTCGATCCGCGCCTCGTGCGCGGTGTACTCGGTGTCCATCTTCAGACGCACCTGGTCGGCATCGCGCTGCGCCTGCGCGGTGATCCGGGTGGCGTCGGCGTCGGCCTCGGCGCGCTGTGCGGCGACTTCTTCACGAGCGGCCGCCATCAGACGGTCGGCCTGCACAGCCGCGTTCTGGATGAGCACGTTGGCCTGCTCCTCGGCAACCCGCAGGATCGCCTCGAACTGCTGGCGCGACGGCGCTTCCTTGCCTTCCGGGCGGGGAGCGTCGACGAGCTCGGAGGTGAGCGTGCTGACCTGCTGCTCGGCCTCGGCAGCCTGGGCCTTGGCGGCGGCGATCTGCGACTCGAGAGCTTCTCGAACGGCGCTCTCCTCGGCGCGCACGGCTTCGAGCTCCGAAGTGTGGCGTTCGTTGATGTCGTTCAGATCGGCGGTGACCTGCTGCAGCTGGTGCCGCAGGCCCGAGAGCGCTGTATCGACCTCGCCCTTGTCGTATCCGCGGAAGCCCACGGTGAACGCGGACTGCTCACGGGGGTTGCTCTGAACCAGCTGGTCGAAGAAGTCGTCTCCGCGATCGCCGGTGCCGGGGGAGTCGCTCATGTGCTCAGGCCTTTCTGGGGTGGCGCATCCGCCGAACTCGGTCCGCCCGGATCATGCGGCAGGGGCGGAGCGATTTCGCGGGGCCAAGGGGATGTCGTGGGGAACGCCGCCACAATGCCCTTCCGGAAGCCGGAGAGACATGCGCCGCGCACTCAGCTTATCTTTGCGTGCTGTGATTCGGGGATGGAGTCTTGGATCGAGGTCCGGCTCCGGGAAGCGGAGGGCGAAGCTATTTCGCACTAGTGCTATATTGCAAATATGGAAGACGAAGCGACCACAGTCTTCGAGGCGCTGGCGCATCCGACCCGACGGCAGATCCTCCAGGACTTGAAAGACGGCGAGCTGGCCGCTGGCCAGATCGCCGCGCAGTTCCACGCGACGGGGCCCACCATCTCTCGTCACCTTCGCGTTCTTCGAGGTGCAGGACTGATCAGCGAGCGGCGCGACGCCAATCGCATCCTGTACTCGCTCGTCAGCGGACGCCTCGCCCTCACGGTCGGAGACTTCCTCTCCACCGTGTGCCCGGAACAGGTCGTGGTGCGCGAAGTGCGCAAGAGACGTTCGGCGAATGCCGCGAAGGGTGAGGCGATCGAATGACTGTTCTGCGAGAGGTACGGGCGCACCTTCGTCGGCGACTCCTCCTCAGTTACCGACTCGACCCGGAAGTGGCTCGCAGCCTCCTCCCCGCGCGGTTCCGCCCGCAGCTCATCAAGGGATATGCGCTCGCCGGGGTCTGCGTACTGGGAATCGAGGACGTCCGCCCGACATGGCTTCGCGGACGGTGGGGCCTGCGCTCGGAGAACGCCGCGCACCGCATGGCCGTCGAGTGGGACGACGCCGGCGAGACTCATCGCGGTGTCTACATCTTCGAACGGCACAGTTCCGCGTGGAGTCCCGTGCTGTTCGGGGGCCGCCTGTTTCCCGGTGTGCACCGAAAGGCGCGATTCACGATCGACGAGTCCGGCGACAGGTATGCGCTGACGATGGATGCGAAAGGGGAGAGCCTCGCTGCCGACGTCGAAGTCGGAGGCGAATGGCGCAGTGACTTCTTCGATACCGTCGACGACGCCTCGGAGTTCTACCGCGCCGGACGCATCGGGTGGTCGCGCCGGCAGGACGGTGTGACCCTGGAGCCGGTGGTGCTCGCATCCGAGGAGTGGTCCGTGGAAGGGGCCAGAATGCGCAGCCTGCGCTCGTCGTTCTTCGACGCGTTGCCGCCTGGTGCGGCGGTGTTCGACAGCGTCGTCGTCATGCGGAATCTGCCGCTCACACTTTCGGCGCCGCGGCTCGGCTGATCAGTCGAGTCGGAAGACCTGACCGGTCTGCACTCCGTCGACCGACTTCGTGAACGCCTGGCCGACGGCGACGGAGGAGACCGGGATGAATCCGGGGAAGGCAGCGTGGTAACCGGTGGATTCCTCGAGAACCGTGGGGCTGACGGCGTTGACGCGGATGCCACGGGGCAGTTCCGTCGCCGCGGCGAGCACGAACGATTCCACGGCGCCGTTCGCCATCGAGGCGGCAGCGCCGGTGGCGATGGGTTCGCGTGCCAGGATGCCGGTGGTGAGCGTGAAAGAACCGCCGTCGGCGACGTAGGGCGTTCCGATCCGGACGACGTCGATCTGGGAGAGGACCTTGCCCTCGAAGGCGCTCCGGTAGTCGTCGGGTCCCAGTTCCGCGAGCGGCTCGAAGGGGACTGACCCCGCGGCGACGACGACGGCATCGACCTCGCCGACGGCTTCGAACAGCGCCGTGATCGAGGCGGCATCCGTGACGTCCACGCGCGGTGAGGTGGAGCGCCCGACCGGGATGACGGTGTGACGGGCCTCGAGAGCGCGTGTCGCGGCGGCGCCGACGTGTCCACTTGCGCCGATCAGCAGAATTCTCATATGGTCCTCACCTCGGTGGCCGTTGTGCCTTCGACTGCAACCGGAGTCGTTGCGGACCTATTCCGTGCCCGGGCGACTGGCGGCTTCACTGCGAGGTGAAGTGGTCGAGGACCAGTTCTCCGGTCGCATTGAGCGCACCCATCATCTCGGTGATGCGGTGCGCATCGATGGGCGGGGCCTCGGCGTCATCGAATCCGAACTGCAGCGGGATAGCCGGGTGGATCCACACGGTCGCTCGAGCGTCGGGTCCTTGGCCGATCGGGCGCCACGTCATCATGAAGCTCTCCTGGCGTCGAAGCTTCGTGGCGATGATGATCTTGAGATGTGCCAGCGTCGCGTCCTCGATGAGGATCGGATCCGACGTGCCGTCGTACTTGAGTCTGCCCATGAGAGAACCGTAAGTCCTCCGTGCCGTTCCCGTCTCATCGGGTCTGACACTTGCCTGTCAAAGATGCAACCCCCCTTACTTCCTCAAGCCTCCAGGGGTAGCGTTCGCCAGATGGACGAGGTGCAGACGATGGTGCGAACCCAGGTCGCCGTCAACGGTGGCAGCTTCTTCCTCGCGCAGGGGCAGAACGTCGACGAGCTCAAAGGGCTGATCGAGGAAGCCGTTCGTACCGGCGGAAGATTCGTCGACTTCACCGTCATGGGCAATCGTGTCGTGAGCGTGCTCATCTCGGCGGGCAGTCAAGTGGTGATCTCCGTCGAGACCGTTCAGTTCGATACCGACGACGACGGAGACGATGCTTTCCCGTTCGGCGGCATGTTCGACCTGCTCTGAGTGAACCTATACGTGCCGCAGCGCCTTGGGCGTGTAGTAGATCACTTCGCCGTCGGCGTCCTCGACCCCGAAGATGAACTGCCCAGAAGGCGTGGCGCAGATGTCGATGATGATCCCGCGAGAGCGGGTTGTGAAGACCTCGTCGCCGGGCTTGAAAGTCGTTCTCGTCATGACCAGACGGTACACCGGCGAAGCCTGAGACCGGCTGCGTCAGCTGTCAGCGGTGTGATCGGAATGCAGGCGGATTCGCCCGCGCAAGAAGGGCAGGGCCGGCGCCCGATATACGAGGGCCGGCGCGTCATGGGGTTCGAGTGCGAATTCGGCCTCGCCGAAGCGCCAGAGGCGGTTGAAGAGGAACACGCCCAGAGTGACTGTTCGGTCGGACGGAACCTGCCAGGTGCCAAGGCCCCATTGCGTCGGCTGACCGCGCCCCTCGATGACGAGGGTCGGCCGGACCCCGGCGTACAGCGCGAACCAGGGCTTGACGAGAGTCAGCTCGATGCGGCGAGAGGAGAGAAGGGCGTCAGCGCTCATGGGTGACTCGATTCTCTGTGGCCGGTCCAGGGAAAAGCAAAACCCCCGCCATGTAGAAGCTAGGCGAGGGTTTCTAAGGTGATTGTAATGATCACCCTGTGGCTCCGACGGGCGTCGATCCCGTGACCTCTCGATTTTCAGTCGAACGCTCTACCAACTGAGCTACAGAGCCGCGCGACCGGCGAACCTGTCGCGTCCTAGACGAAGAGCCTCCTCGAAAGAAGGCTCAACGCGTGGAGCGACCCTGACGGGACTTGAACCCGCGACCTCCGCCGTGACAGGGCGGCACGCTAACCAACTGCGCTACAGGGCCATACTTGTATTCAATTATATCGGATGAGTGACCCCAACGGGATTCGAACCCGTGCTACCGCCGTGAAAGGGCGGCGTCCTAGGCCGCTAAACGATGGGGCCGTTGTGCTTCCCGGGGGAGCACTCCTTGCCGACGCTCAAGCATAAACGACGATCGAGGCAAAACGCGAATCGAGGGCGAGCCTGCCCCCGGAGAGCCATGAAACGGAGGACGATGGAACCGTCACCGTGCCAACTCTCTAACATGCAGCCCTGGTGTGGATGTGGTTGTTGTTGTTAGTGTGACATGTGTGAATCCGGCGAAAGGGGCCGCGTGAACGACAAGACCACGCTGGATGCTGCTGCTGCGGCATCCTCTGAATGCGGGTGCGCGCCGACATCCGTGGAGCGCAAAGCGTTCTGGAACCGCGGCTCGATCAGCCGCCGCGGCGTTCTTGGCCTCGGTGCTCTCAGCGTCGTCGCGCTCAGCGCGTTCGGCGTCTCGTCCGGTGTGTCCGCCGCCAACGCTGCGTCGTACCCCAGCTGGGACGACGTGCAGGCGGCCATGCAGAACGAGGGAGCCAAGGCTGCCGAGATCACCCGCATCGAAGGCCTGATCCAGTCCCTGACGCAGAAGGTCGCGGACGCCCAGGCAGCCGCGAAGCTCGCAGGCGAGGAGTTCTACGCCGCACAGCAGGCGTTCTTCCAGGCCGTCACCGATGCCGAAGAACTGCAGTCGAAGGCCGACGAGCAGGCCGGCATCGCCGATGATTCCGCCCGCAAGGCCGGCCAGGTCGCGGCTCAGCTCTACCGCAACGGCGGCGACGACACGTCGCTCGAACTCTTCTTCGCCGGCTCTGCCGCGAACGCCGACGAACTGCTCACGCGCCTCGGCACGATGGACAAGCTGCTGCAGTACAACCAGTCCATCTACGACGACGCTGTTGCCGCACGCAACTCGGCGCAGTCGCTCAGCGACCAGGCCGTCGTCGCGCGCACCGAGCGTGACCGCCTGCAACAGATCGCCGAGCAGAAGATGGTCGCGGCCCAGCAGGCGGCTCAGGCTGCTCAGGCCGCGCTCGACGAGCAGGCCGCGAACCTCAACACCCTGCAGGGGCAGCTCGCTGCGCTGAAGGATGCCACGGCCACCACGGTCGCCGGCTACCAGGCCGGTGTCGCGGCGCGTGAAGAGGAAGAACGACAGCGTCGAGAGCGCGAGGCCGCGGAGGCTGCGGCCGGCGGTGGCGGCGGAAACGGTGGAGGCGGCGGAGGCGGAGGCACTCCTTCCTCCAGCGGCTGGGTTCGCCCGCATGGCGGAGGGAAGTCCTCCGGGTACGGTCCCCGTGAGTCGCAGTGCGGGTCGAACGGGTGCTCGTCGAGCTTCCACCGAGGTGTCGACCTGGCCAACGGCTGTGGCGCCCCCATCTACGCGGCATACTCCGGCACGGTCGATGCGGCCTTCTGGAACGACGGCTACGGCCGCTACATACGGATCCAGCACGGCGGCGGCATCGCCACCGGGTACGCGCACATCAACGAGTTCGCCGTGGGCTACGGGCAGTGGGTGGAGGCCGGGCAGGTCATCGCGTACGCCGGCAACACCGGTGGTTCCTTCGGATGCCACCTGCACTTCGAGGTCTACATCGACGGCTACCCCAACAACCCCGAGTGGTTCATGGGCGACCGCGGCGTCTACTTCTGAGCATCCGCCCGAAGAATTCCGAAAGAAAGACCCCCGGCCGCTGAGCGGACCGGGGGTCTTCTTCTGTCGCGAAGGGTCAGTGACCCTGCTCGCCGAACCGCACGATCGCCTCGTCGAGGATGCGCTGCGCCTCAGCGGCGTCGCCCCACGCGTCGACCTTGACCCACTTGTTGGGCTCGAGGTCCTTGTAGTGCTCGAAGAAGTGCTCGATCTCCTTCTTGGTGAACTCGGCGACGTCGCCGATGTCCTGGATGTGCGCCCAGCGCGGATCCTTGGACAGCACGGCCACGAGCTTGTCGTCTCCGCCGGCCTCGTCGCTCATCTTCAGCACGGCGACGGGGCGGACCTCGACGACGACGCCCGGGTAGATGGCGTGGTCGAGCAGCACCAGCACGTCGAGCGGGTCGCCGTCCTCGCCGAGGGTGTTGTCGAAGTAGCCGTAGTCGGCGGGGTAGCCGAAGGTCGTGTAGAGCACACGGTCGAGGTGGACTCGTCCGGTCTCGTGGTCGACCTCGTACTTCACGCGGCTGCCGCGCGGGATCTCGATGACGGCGTCGTGTGCGCCCATGCGTGTGCTCCTCAGAAAGACGGTTGGATGCCGCCGACCAGCCTACCTGGGCAGCCGCGTCAGAATCCTGGTGACGGGTCCGGTCAGTGCGATCAGCAGGAGGGCGTAGTACCCGATCGGATGCACCCAGGCGGCGATCGGCATGGCGATGGCGAACAGGATGATCGCCGCGACGTCTCCGAGTGCGCCGTGACGCAGCTCGCCGGCGGGGAAGTCATGAAGCTCCGGATGCCGCAGCAGATAGAGCTTCGCCGCGAGCGTCGTGACCTGGGTCAGGATCAGCGTGCCGATGTAGAGCACGGTCTGCAGGGCGTCGCCCTCCATCTGACCGAGCATCGCCGTCGGCACCGGAAGCCACACGATCGTCAGCATCCAGCCGGCGTTGATCCACAGCAGCGGACCGGTCATGCCCTCGACGCGCGAGTACATGCGGTGGTGCTCCATCCAGAACGCGGCGATGAGGACGAAGCTCAATCCGAAGCTCAGCAGCTGCCCGCTGTGCTCAGCGAGGAATTCCGCCGTGCCGAGTCCTTCGTTCGCCGCTTCGGACACCGATTCCAGCAGCGGCAGGATGAGCAGCGTCATCGCGATCGCGACCACCGCGTCGACGAACGCCTTGAACCGCTCGGCTTTGAGCGGATGGGGCGTTCTCTCGTCGGTCACGCGCTCAGAGTATGACGGCGGATGCGAAACGCGCCACCCCGGAGGAGTGCACGGCGCCTTCAGTACTCAAGAGGCGCGAGGCCCAGCAGCGCGTCGTGCACGGCGGCCGTGCGGCGACGCAGTGCGTCTGCCACCGCGGCGACGGCGGGTTGACGCAGCGAGTCGGGTCGCAACACCATCCAGTAGGGCAGGCGTTCGGCGAAGTCTTCGGGCAGCAGCCGCACCAGATCAGGGTGTCGGCCCGCCATGAAGCACGGCAGGAAGCCGATGCCTGCTCCGGCGCGGGTGGCTTCGACATGGACGAAGACATTCGTCGAGCTGAGCGAATCCAGCATCCCGGGAACCAGTCGCCGCGGCGCGTCGAGGTCGTCGACCTGCAGCATGGAATCGACGAAGTACACCAGGGGGTGCGTGCTCAGATCCGCGATGCCGGCCGGAGTGCCGAATTCGTCGAGGTAGTCGCGCGAGGCGTACATCCCCAGCGTGTAATCGCCGAGCCGGATCGCCTCGGCTCTGTGCACCTGCGGCTCGCCGACCACGACCTCCAGATCAAGCCCAGAGCGGTGCTGCAGGGCGCGCCGGGTGACGTTGACGATCTCGACGCTGAGCCTCGGGTGCCTCCGTCGCAGGTGCGCCACCGCCGGTGCGACGATGAACGCGCTGAACCCGTCGGTGGCGGAGATGCGCACGACGCCGGCGATCTGATCGGCCTCGTCATCGCCCTCGTGGATGGTGGCGACCGCGGTCTCGACGTCTTCGGCGGCGCGAACGGCGCGGCGGCCGAGGTCGGTCAGCTCCCAACCGCCGGGGGTGCGCGCCAGCGTGCGTCCGCCGAGCGACATCTCCAGCGCGGCGATCCGGCGCGACACGGTGGTGTGGTTCAGACCCAGGCTCTCGGCCGCGGTGGTGAACCGTCCGGTGCGCGCCACGGCGAGAAGGATCAGGAGGTCGTCGGGGTTCGCGGCGACGGTGCCACGAGTCGGGATATTCATATCTGCAATTGTGCACACGATCTCTGCTCGACTGGTCATTGATGCACACTGCCGCGCGTGCCCATACTTGCTGAGGCCGCCCTGCCCGTGAGAGCCCGGGCGCCGCACGCCGAGGTCAACGCGGACGTCGGCACAACACGAAGGAGTGAGCGTGAGCGCCGATAAGACGACCATCGTCCCCGAGACGAAGACCTCGGGACTCAAGAAGATCGTGGCCGCCTCGATGGTGGGCACGGTGGTGGAGTGGTACGAGTTCTTCCTGTACGCGACCGCCGCCTCGCTGGTGTTCGGCACGTTCTTCTTCCCGAATGCCGGTACCGAGCTGGATGGCATCATCGCGGCATTCCTGACCTACGCGGTGGGCTTCGTGGCCCGCCCGCTCGGCGGCATCGTGTTCGGCCAGATCGGCGACAAGCTCGGCCGCAAGCACACGCTGCAGGTCACCATCATCCTGGTGGGCGTCGCCACCTTCCTGATGGGCTGTCTGCCCGGTTTCACCTCGATCGGCTACTGGGCGCCGGCGCTGCTGGTGATCCTTCGTTTCGTGCAGGGGTTCGCCGTGGGCGGCGAGTGGGGCGGGGCCGTCCTGCTGGTGGCCGAGCACAGCCCGGACAAGTCACGTGGCTTCTGGTCCAGCTGGCCGCAGGCCGCCGTTCCGGTGGGGAACCTGCTGGCGACGCTGGTGCTGCTGGGCATGTCCTGGATCCTTCCCTCGGACCAGTTCCTGAGCTGGGGCTGGCGTGTGGCCTTCTGGGTGTCGGCCATCGTCGTCATCATCGGCTACTACATCCGCACCCACGTCAGCGAGGCGCCGATCTTCCTCGAGGCCCGCGCACAGGCGGAAGCCGAGAAGGCCGTCAGCTACGGCGTGCTGGAGGTCGTGAAGAAGTACCCGCGGGGCATCTTCGGAGCGATGGGCCTGCGCTTCGCCGAGAACATCCTGTACTACATCATCGTGTCCTTCACCATCGTGTATCTGAAGACCGTGCACGCGTACGACACGAGCCAGCTGCTGCTGGCGCTGCTGGTGGCCCACGTCATCCACTTCATCGTGATTCCGCAGGTCGGCCGGCTCTCCGACGCCTTCGGCCGCAAACCGGTCTACCTGGCCGGCGTGGTGCTCGGAGCATCCTGGGCGTTCTTCGCCTTCCCGATGTTCGACACCCTGAACCCGTTCATCATCACGGCGGCTGTCGCCATCGGCCTGTGCTTCCACGCCCTGATGTACGCCGGACAACCGGCCATCATGGCCGAGATGTTCCCCACCCGCATGCGCTACTCCGGTGTCTCCCTCGGCTACCAGGTCACCTCGATCGTCGCCGGCTCGCTGGCGCCGATCATCGCGACGGCATTGCTGCAGGACTTCGGTTCCTGGCTGCCGGTGGCCGTATACGTGGCGGCCGCCTGTGCCGTCACAGCGGTCGCGGTGATCACCCTGAAGGAGACCAGGGGCATCTCCCTGCACGACATCGACGACGCCGACGCCCGCAAGCACGGTCTGAACACGGCGCGGGTGCGCAGTTGAGCCCCGCAGCGGAGCCGCTCTCCGGAAGACAGGCGTTGGTCACCGGCGGCGCCAGCGGGATCGGCGCGGCCGCGGTGCGTGCGCTGGCGGCCCGGGGTGCGCACGTCATCGTCGCGGACAAGGACCGGGCCGGTGCTGAGGCATTGGCGGCGGCGGTCGGAGGATCGAGCTGGGCCGTCGACCTGCTGGACCCCGCCGCTCTCACCGACCAGCGGTTGTCGGACGCGCTGGCCGGGGTGGACATCCTCGTGAACAATGCTGGCATCCAGCACATCAGCCCGATCCAGGATTTCGACCCTCAGGACTTCCGCCGGATCATGTCGCTCATGCTCGAGGTCCCGTTCCTCCTGATCCGGGCGGTGCTCCCTGGGATGTACGCGCGGGGCTTCGGCCGGATCATCAACGTCTCGTCTGTGCACGGACTGCGCGCTTCGCCCTTCAAATCGGCCTACGTCACAGCCAAGCACGGTCTCGAGGGGCTCTCCAAGGTCACCGCGCTCGAAGGCGGCGAGTACGGCGTGACCAGCAACTGCGTCAACCCCGGCTATGTCAGGACCCCGCTGGTGGAGAAGCAGATCGCGGACCAGGCACGGGTCCACGGCATCCCCGAGACGGAGGTGCTGGCAAGGATCATGCTCACCGAGAGCGCCATCAAGCGGCTCATCGAGCCGGAGGAGGTGGCCGCGCTGGTGGCGTGGCTCGCCGGCGACGAATCCGCGATGGTGACCGGTGCCAGCTACACGATGGACGGCGGCTGGGCCGCGCGGTAGTACTACCGTTGTGCTGTGCCTTCCCTGTCGCCGGCCATCGCCGAGATCCGCCTTGCGGTGCGCACCGCACTCGCCGCCGTGCCCGACGGAGCCACCGTGCTCGTCGCCCTCTCGGGAGGCGCCGACTCGCTCGCGCTCGCCGCGGCTGTCGGTTTCGAGGCGCCGAAGCGGGGCCTGCGGGTCGCGTCACTGACAGTGGATCACGGCTTGCAGCCGGGGTCGGATGCGGTCGCAGCCCAAGCCGGTCGGGCCGCCGCCCGCCTCGGCGTCGACCCGCTGATCGTGAAGGTGAAGGTCGGTACCGAGGGCGGTCCCGAGAACGCCGCGCGTGAGGTGCGCTACGGGGTGCTTCGCGATGCGGCTCTCGACGTGCGCGCGGCCGCAGTGCTGCTGGGGCATACCCTCGACGACCAGGCCGAGACGGTACTGCTGGGCCTCGCCCGAGGCTCGGGCGCAGCCAGCCTGCAGGGGATGGCTCCGGTCCGCGAGGATGAGGACGGCATCCGCTGGATGCGCCCGCTGCTGGGCGTGCGACGTGAGACGACCCGGGCCTTCTGCGCGGCATCCGATCTCGAGTTCTGGGATGACCCGCACAACGTCGACGAACGTTTCGCCCGGGTGCGCGTGCGCGCGCAGGTGCTGCCGGTGCTGGAAGCCGAGCTCGGCCCCGGGATCGCCGAAGCCCTCGCGCGCACGGCGGAGCAGCTGCGCGAAGACGCCGAGGCCTTCGACGAGATGATCCACGAGACCATCGAAGACATCGTCGAGCACGCCGAGGCCGGCATCTCGGTCAGCGTCGCCGCGCTCGCCGCGAACCCCGCCGCGCTGCGCAACCGCATCATCCGCCTCGTCGTCGACAGCGAGTTCGGGGTGAGCCTGACGCGCACGCAGACGCTGGAGGTCGCGCGCCTCGTCACGGACTGGTCCGGCCAGGGGCCGATCGACCTGCCGGGATGCTCAGCGCAGCGTCACGGCGGACGGATCGTGTTCACCGCCCGCTGACGGCAACGCTTCCGGGTGCGGATCTTGTGGACCGCGTTCGGGCGCGGTAATGTCGGGCGCGTCAACTAAAGCGATTTAGTGGTGCCCCCAGCATCCGTCGCTCCGCTCATCGGAGGAGATCTGCGTTGAACACCGTCCCCGCGCATACGCGCCCCCACCGAAACCGTCGCAGAGCGCTCGTCGGTACGACGCTCGGTGCAGCCCTCGTCGTGGCCGGCCTCGTGCCCGCCCACGCTGCCGATTCGCATCCGCCCGCTGGAGAGGCCGCCGTCGACGCTGCGCAGCCGTCATTCCCGGGCTATCGCGTCCGCGACATCCTGAACTGGTCTCCCGAGACCGACCCCGACGCCGAGATGCTGCGTGCCCGCATCCCGCTGCAGCCGCGGATCGAGCCTTTCGCCCCGACCCAGGCCAATCCCGACCTCACCGGCGACGCGCAGGTGCTGCTGATGCAGGGCGACTACGGCAACTCGTTCTTCGGCAGCACGCCGTACAACGACGAGTTCTCCGAACACACGCTCAACTTCTGGCAGTACACCGACATCTTCGCCCCGTGGCACGGCGCCGCCACCAGGGCCACTCCCTCCGCGCTGTACGACCCCGCGACGTCCGATTGGCGCAACCGCGGCTTCGAATTCGGATCGGTCAACATCCCCAACCCCGCGTACACCAACGCGGCGCATCGCAACGGCGCTCTGTCGATCGCGACGATCTATTTCGACCCGTACTTCCGCCCCGGCGTCAGCGTCGACGAACTGCTGCTCGATCAGCGCGAGGACGGGTCCTTCCCCGTCGCGGACAAGCTCATCGAGATGGCCGAATACTTCGGCTACGACGGGTACTTCTTCAACAAGGAGGAGCACAGCCCGCACCCCGATGCCACGTTCAAGAAGTTCATGGCGTACCTCACGGCGAACGGCATGTACACGAACTACTACGACGTGAACAGCTCGATCGACGACGACAAGGTCGCCTGGCTGAAGGACGAGGAGCACGGGCAGATCCATGACTCGGTCTTCGTGAACTACGGGTGGCCCGAGTGGGCGCCGGATGCCACCGAATGGGATCGCATCCGAGACGCGTACGGGCCTGAACTCTATGACGAGTTCTTCCTCGGTGTGGAGGCCAACCAGGGCAAGCTCGGCGGCGGGCACCCGACGACCACCGAGTTCCCGAGCATCTACGAGCCGGGCACGAAGAATCCGCGCACCTCGGTCGCGCTCTTCACCCCGTCCGACTTCTACCAGCGATCGCTCGACGACGACCTCGGCGCGGATCTGCAGAAGACCGAGCCGCTCCCGCTGATGCAGACCGACGCGTACCAGTGGATGGTCACCGAACGCGAGCGGATGTTCTTCTCCGGCGTTCGCGAAGACGTCACCCGAACAGGCGCCGAAGCCGGCTACGCCCGTCCGGATGTCGGCGTCGCCGATGCCGACGCGTGGACCGGCGTCGCCGACTTCACGCCCGAGCGATCGGTCGCCGGCGGTACCGAGTTCGCCAGCTGGTTCAACACGGGGCACGGCGTCGGATGGTGGGATGACGGGCGTCACTCTTCTGCGCAGGAGTGGACGAACATCAGTATCCAGTCGCTGCTGCCGTCGTGGCAGTGGTGGTTCGAGACGGCATCGGGTGCGGCATCCGACCTGCACGCCGATTTCGACTACGGCACCGACCTCGCTCGTAAGGACACCCAGGGGGTGGAGACCGCGACGCCGTTCGCGCCGATCGGGGCGTTCCGGGGCGGTTCGTCGCTGGCGATCTACGGCGGCCTGGCCGAAGACACCACGATGCGCCTCTTCAAGACCGATCTCGCCGTCGAATCCGCCACCGAGGTCGATGTCACCTACGCGGTGCCGTCCGGTGCAGGCGTCGGCGCGCAGCTCGCTGTGGTCTACGCCGACCAGCCGGACACCGTCGTGAACTACCCGCTATCGCACAGCGGGGCGGACTGGGCGACCGAAACGGTCGACCTGGGCGAGCAGTCCGGCCGGCGCATCGCCACGCTCGGTCTGACGCTGGCAGGACAGTCGGACGGAGTGCAGGTCAATCTCGGCGGCATCCAGGTCGGCGCGGACGAGTCTGCACCGGCTGCGCCGAGCGCGCTCAGCGTCGATGCCCTCTACGCATCGGGCGAGGCGGTGCTGTCGTGGGACCTGCAGTCGTTCGACGAGGTCGATTCCTACGAGGTCTACGCCACTCGCGGCGACGGCGAGCGGGTCTGGCTCGGCGGCACCTACGACGGCACGCTGCATGTGCAGAACCTCGACATGGAGCCGGGACACGGCGACCTCGCCATCGAGGTCGTCGCGGTGGGCAAGGACGGCGTGCGATCCGAGCCGGCGACCCAGCTCATCGGACTGGACAAGTCCGTCTCGGCGATCAGCGTCGCGGAGACCACGGATGCTCGTGGCTTCCGCACGCAGGCGGCAGAGGCAGGTTCCGTGCAGGTGTCATGGCAGGCGCCCGCCTCGCCCGCGAGGGTCGGCGGGTATCTGGTAGAGCTCACTGCGCAGGACGTCGCCGGTGCGGAGAAGATCGAGGTGCGCGTGGGTGCGGATGCCCGAACGGCTGTCGTTCCGGTGGCCGATCCTGAGGGGCGCCGCTACGACGTATCTGTGGTGCCGCTGAACCCGGCCGGGAAGCCGCGAGGCGTCATGCCGGTCTCGTACCGCGGGAACACCCACGATTCGCTCGCG
Organism: Microbacterium sp. LTA6; assembly: GCF_045690355.1. NCBI lineage: Bacteria > Bacillati > Actinomycetota > Actinomycetes > Micrococcales > Microbacteriaceae > Microbacterium > Microbacterium sp. LTA6. Next base: position 688,711 of record NZ_CP147855.1, on the reverse strand, counting down.
GCTTCGTATCTGCCGGCGGACGTCGTGTCGGATGCCGACGGATGGCGGCTGACACCGCCGAGTACGTGGGACTGGCACACGCTGACCGTCGCGTACGACGGCGTGGAGCAGTTCACGGCGACCCGCGGCGCCACCGACGCGAACCGCGAGCTGTTGATCACGCGGCCGTATCCCGATGCCGAGAAGATCTCCATCGTCGTGACGGATTACGCCGGCAACACGTCGGAACCGCTCGTCCTCGATACGGCGGACCTCCGGCAGTGACACCCACCGGATGCCGGGTGCGCTGAGCATCCGGCATCCGGCATCCGGAAACAGTTCGACGGGCTCAGGGATCACCTGAGCCCGTCGATGCGTTCGGTGCTGCTACTTCTTGCCGCCGAGGAGGCCGCCCAGGAGATCGCCGATTCCGCCGCCGCCCGTGTTGCCGCCGGAGCCGCCGCCCAGGAGACCGCCGAGCAGGTCGCCGATTCCGCCGCCGCCGCTGCTGCCACCGGAACCGTTGCCGCCGCCGAGGAGGCCCCCGATGAGGTCGCCGATCCCGCCGCCGGACTGCTCCGTCGCTGCCTCCGTCGTGCCGGTCTTGCCCTTCGTCGCGTTCGCGATCAGGCCCATCACGATCGGGGCGAGGATCGGCAGAAGCTTGCCGAAGTCGATGCCGGCGGTCTCCTTGGACTCGGTGAGAGTTGCGGTGACCTCCTTCTCCTTCGCGCCGAGGATGTGCGAGACGATCTTGCCGCCGTCGGCCTGATCGATGTCGTCGACGGTCGCCGCACCCTTCGCACCCTTGTGCTTCTTGAGCGCGTTCTCGATCGCTGCGGACCCCTCTGAGGTCTCGGCGTTCTTCGCGAGACCGCTGAGCAGCACGGCGCCGCCCTGCTCGACCGCCTGCTTGGCGACGTCGGGGGAGACGCCCAGCTTCTTCGCGATGTCGTCGATCGGCACCTGCTTGAGGATGTCGTCAAGAGCCATGGGTGAATCCTTCCGTCAGTGGGCGTCCGCCCCTCTTCTCCCGCTCACAGTAGTGCGGATGCGGCCTGCTGAGGAGGGTTGGCAGTGTTCGATCGCAAGAGCTGTGCCCGAGCATCCGATCGCGTCACCTAAAATCGATCCATGCGCGCCGCGGAAATCCAGGATGACCTTGCTCAAATCCTCGTCACAGAGGAGGAGATCCTCGCCAAGCTCGAGGAGCTCGCCGCCCGCGTCGCCGCGGACTACGCGGGCAAGGACCTGATCCTGATCGGCGTGCTCAAGGGCGCGATCATGGTGATGGCCGACTTCGCTCGTGCGCTGCCGTTCCACGCTCCGATGGACTGGATGGCGGTCTCCAGCTATGGCGCGAGCACGAAGTCCAGCGGCGTCGTGCAGATCCGCAAGGACCTCGACGTCGACATCAACGGCAAGCACGTGCTGATCGTCGAGGACATCATCGATTCCGGCCTCACCCTCAGCTGGCTGCTGGAGAACTTCGAGTCCCGCGGCGCCGAGTCGATCGAGGTGCTGGCACTGCTGCGCAAGCCGGAGGCAGCGAAGGTCGAGATCGACTGCCGCTACGTCGGCTTCGACATTCCCACCGACTTCGTCGTCGGCTACGGCCTCGACTACAACGAGCGCTACCGCAATCTTCGCGATGTCGCGGTGCTCGCACCGCACGTCTACTCCTAACGCTCGCGCCCGCGCGCGCGTACGCCGTGGGCGAATCACAGCCGACCGTAAAGTGCGGCGCGATACGCTGATCGGATCATGGACGTGAAGAAGATCACCCGGAATCCGCTGATCTACGTGGCGCTGATCGGACTGCTCCTGTTCGGCGGCTTCCTGCTGATCTCGAACCTCGGAGCCCCCAAGCAGATTTCCACGCAGGAGGGCCTGAAGCTGCTCGCCGGCAGCTCCGTCACCGAGGTGGTGAACACCGACGGCGATCAGCGCGTCGACATGACCCTGTCGAAACCGTTCGAGGGCGCCGAGAACGTGCAGTTCTACTACGTGACTGCCCGGGCCGACGAAGTCGTCACCGCGATCAACGAAGCCGAGCCCAAGGACGGCTTCAACGACGCCGTGCCGCGTGCGACCTGGTTCGACGGCTTCCTCTCGCTGCTGCTCCCGCTGGTGCTGCTCGGTCTGCTGTTCTGGTGGCTGCTCTCGTCCATGCAGGGCGGTGGCAGCAAGGTCATGCAGTTCGGCAAGTCCAAGGCGAAACTGGTGAACAAGGAGACCCCGACGGTCACCTTCGCCGACGTCGCCGGGGCTGACGAGGCGATCGAGGAACTCCACGAGATCAAGGAGTTCCTGCAGGACCCCGCGAAGTTCCAGGCCATCGGAGCGCGTATCCCGAAGGGCGTGCTGCTGTACGGCCCTCCCGGAACCGGTAAGACCCTCCTCGCCCGCGCTGTCGCCGGTGAGGCCGGAGCGCCGTTCTACTCCATCTCCGGATCGGACTTCGTCGAGATGTTCGTCGGTGTGGGAGCATCCCGCGTCCGCGACCTGTTCAACCAGGCGAAGGAAGCGGCACCCGCGATCATCTTCATCGATGAGATCGACGCCGTCGGCCGTCACCGCGGTGCTGGCATGGGCGGCGGCAACGACGAGCGCGAGCAGACCCTCAACCAGATGCTCGTCGAGATGGACGGTTTCGACCCGAACGCGAACGTCATCGTGATCGCGGCGACGAACCGCCCCGACATCCTCGACCCTGCGCTGCTGCGCCCCGGCCGTTTCGACCGGCAGATCGGCGTGGACGCCCCTGACCTCAAGGGCCGCCAGAAGATCCTCGAGGTGCACTCGAAGGGCAAGCCGCTGGCCAAGAGCGTCGACCTCGAGATCGTCGCGCGCAAGACGCCGGGCTTCACCGGTGCGGACCTCGCCAACGTCCTCAACGAGGCGGCTCTGCTGACTGCTCGCTCCAACGCGCAGCTCGTCGACAACCGCGCGCTCGACGAGGCCATCGACCGCGTGATCGGCGGCCCGCAACGCCGCACCCGCGTGATGAAGGACAAGGAGAAGCTCATCACGGCGTACCACGAGGGCGGACACGCGCTCGCGGCGGCGGCGATGAACTACACCGATCCGGTCACGAAGATCACGATCCTCCCTCGAGGCAAGGCCCTCGGCTACACGATGGTGCTGCCGCTCGACGACAAGTACTCGGTCACCCGCAACGAGCTGCAGGATCAGCTCGCCTACGCCATGGGCGGCCGCGTCGCCGAGGAGATCGTCTTCCACGACCCGACCACCGGTGCATCGAACGACATCGAGAAGGCGACGTCGATCGCCCGCAAGATGGTCATCGAGTACGGCATGACCACCGAGGTCGGCCCGGTCAAGCTCGGACACGAAGGCGGCGACATGTTCGTCGCCCGCGACGTCGGACGCGGCCGTGAGTACTCCGAGAGCGTCGCCGAGCGTGTCGATGCCGAGGTGCGCGCCCTCATCGAGCAGGCGCACAACGAGGCCTATCAGGTGATCAGCCAGAACCGTGACATCCTCGACCGACTCGCGCTGGCCCTGCTCGAGCAGGAGACCCTCGACCACAACCAGATCGCCGAGATCTTCACCGAGGTGCAGAAGCTCCCCGAGCGCCCGCTGTGGTTGAGCAGCGAAGACCGCCCGGTCTCGCAGCGGCCTCCGATCGAGGTTCCCAAGCGCGATGTCTCGCTGGCTGCCTCCGTTGAGGCGCCAGCGGATGCCGTGACGACGCGCAGTCAGGCCGGATCAGCGAACGCGACGGGTCACAGCCGACCAGCGACGGCGTGACCGTGGCCGTCGACAGGGCGCGTGTCGAGCGACTCACTCGTGAGCTGCTCGAGGCGATCGGCGAGGACCCGGATCGCCCCGGTCTGAAGCAGACGCCCGCACGGATGGCTGAGCTGTACTCGGAGTACTTCGCCGGTGTCGGTCAGGATGCGGCGGCACCGCTCGCACACACGATCAGCGTGGCCCGTGGTCCGGCTCCGGACACGCTTCCGTCCGGCGCCGTACTGCTGCGCGACATCCGCTTCCGCTCCGTCTGCGAGCATCACCTGCTCCCCTTCGCCGGTCACGCTCACCTCGCCTATCTTCCCGGCGAGCAGGTGGTCGGCCTGGGGGCGCTCGTGCGCGTCGTGGAGACGCTCGCCGCGCGACCGCAGGTGCAGGAGCGTCTCGGCGAACAGATCGCCGACACGATCGCCGAGCACCTCGACACGCGTGGCGTGCTCGTCGTCCTCGATGCCAGCCACGGGTGCGTCACGATGCGCGGCGGCCGTCAGCCCGAGGCATCCACGCTCACGATCGCAGCCCGCGGCGTGTACACCGAGCCGATCGCACGCGCCGAACTGATCACGCTGATCGGCAGCCCATCCGGGCGCTCATCGAGCGGTACGGGACCCGCGTTGTGACGGCGATCTGGGGCATCCTCAATGTCACGCCGGATTCGTTCAGCGACGGCGGACGCTACCTCGACGTCGAGCACGCGGTCGCCCACGGCCTGCTGCTGCGCGAACAGGGAGCGACCATCCTCGACATCGGCGGCGAATCGACCCGCCCCGGCGCCGAGCGCATCGGTGCCGACATCGAGCAGCAGCGCGTCATCCCGGTGATCGAACGCCTCGCCGAGTCGGGTGTGCCGGTGAGCATCGACACGCTCAACGCTGCCACTGCGGCCGCAGCCGTTCATGCGGGCGCGCGCATCGTCAATGACGTCTCGGGCGGTCTGGCCGACCCGGAGATGCGCGCGGTGGTCGCCGAGTCCGGGGCAGACTTCGCGATCGGGCACTGGCGGGGTCCGTCCGCAGACATGTACGCCCACGCGGATTATCGCCGCGTCGCACGTGAGGTCGCCGGCGAGCTGCAGGAGCGCATCGGCGAGGCGGCTGCGGCCGGCATCGCCCCTTCGCGTCTCATCGTCGACCCGGGCATCGGCTTCGCGAAGGCCGGCGCCCAGAACTGGGACGTGCTGCGGGGCCTCGACGAGATCGTCGCCCTCGGCCCACGGGTGCTCATCGGCACCTCCCGGAAGCGTTTCCTGGCGGAGACGCTGCAGGCGGATGCCGAGGCATCCGTCTCCGAGGCGCGTCGCGATCTCGCGACCGCCGTCACGAGCGCCCTCGCCCTGCGCGCGGGCGTGTGGGCCGTACGCGTGCACGATGTGGCCGCAACCCGCGACGCCCTCGCCATCGCTCACGCCTGGGAAGGGTAATCCTCATGTTCGAGCTCGACCACATCGTCCTCACCGGCCTCACCGTGTTCGGACGTCACGGCGTCTACGACCACGAGCGCGAGGACGGCCAGGAGTTCACCATCGATCTGCGCCTGTCGATGTCGCTGGCACGAGCGGCCGAGTCCGATGACGTCACCGACACCGTGCACTACGGCGAACTCGCCGAGAAAGTCGCAGCGGTCGTCGCCGGCGAGCCGGTGAACCTCATCGAGACGCTCGCGGCGCGGATCGCCGACGTCGTCCTCGAAGACCCGCGGGTGCAGCATGCCGCCGTCACCGTGCACAAGCCGCATGCCCCGATCCCGCTCACCTTCGCCGACGTCGCGGTGACCCTGCACCGCGGTCGCACGTCGGACGGCGCCTCCTCGTCGGAGTGGCCGGCATGAGCCGCAACCTCACCAACCCGCCGCCGGCACCCCCCGTCCGCCCAGGACGAGAGGATGCTGTCGCGGTCGTCGCCTTCGGCGCCAACCTCGGCGATCGGCAGGCGACGATCCGTCATGCCGCCGAGCGCATCGGGCGTCTGCCGCTGGTGAGCGAGGTGCGGCTGTCCGAGCTCTTCGAGACCGTCGCGCTGCGCCTCGACGGTCCTGATCCGGATGCTCCGGGGTACGTGAATGCCGTGGCACTCGTGACCACGCAGCTCGCCCCCGAGATCCTCCTGGGGATGCTGCACGCCATCGAGGACGAGAACGGCAGGGTGCGACACGAGCGCTGGGGCGATCGCACCCTCGACCTCGACCTGATCGCCTACGGCGATGTCACGTCCGTCGACGAGCGCCTCCAGCTGCCGCATCCGCGCGCTGCCGAACGGCTGTTCGTGCTCGAGCCGTGGCTGACGCTCGACCCGGAGGCCGAGCTCGTCGGGCACGGTCGGGTGGCCGACCTCGCGACGAGGCTGCGCGCACAGGACGCGGTATGAAACGCACCTCGGCAGGTCTCCTGGCGCTGCTCGCGCTCCTCGGCGTCGGAGCCGGTTTCCTGCTCGATCAGCTCCTCACCGCGACGGGCCGCGCGACGTTCACCCCGTCGCTTCTGCTTCCGGTCCTCCTGCTGCTCGTCGCCGCCGCGTCGCTCGGGGTGGCGTGGCCGGTGCGCCGGAGCGTGCGGGGCGCCGGACGGATCGACCCGTTCCGCGCATTGCGGGCGGCAACTCTCGCTCGCGCGTCCAGCCTGCTCGGCGCGATCATGGCCGGAATCGGAGCGGGGCTCCTCGTGTTCCTGCTGACCCGTCCGATCGATCCCCCGGTAGGGTCGACTGTGGCCATGCTGGCGCTGATGGGGAGCGCGATCGCCCTCGTGATCGCCGGCCTCATCGCCGAACAGTTCTGCACCCTGCCGAAGGATCCTGATGACTCAGAACCCAGAGACCGCGCCCCTGAACCCTACGGAGGGCACTGACCGCGCAGCCCTCGACCAGGGCACCTACGGACAGCTGCGCACAGCGCGCAACGAGAATCGACTCGAGCTCGACGGCGCCTGGCACCAGATCTCGCCGCGCTACGTGGTGTCGCAGATCGTGCAGAACGTGATCTTCATCGTGGTCGTCGCGATCGCGGCATCCGTCATGGCACTGGGATTCGAGCAGACCTGGGCCTGGATCCCCGCGGCAGTGATCGTCCTGGTCACGCTGATCACCCTGATCATCCTGCCCAGGCAGGCGAAGGCGATCGGGTACATGCTCCGCGCCGACGACATCGTCTTCCGCAAGGGCATCCTCTGGCAGCGCATGATCGCCGTCCCGTACGGGCGGATGCAGCTGGTCGACATCACGCAGGGCCCGTTGGATCGTGCCTTCGGAGTGAGTCAGCTGAAGATGGTCACCGCCGCGGCGACGACCGGAGTGCAGATCCCGGGTCTCACGCAGGGCGCGGCGGAGGCTCTCCGCGACACCCTCATCCAGGTCGCCGAGACGCGCCGGACCGGCCTGTGAGCGAGCCGCAGTTCCCGCCGCCCGCGGTCGCGCCTGTCGCGCCACCGGCGGATGACTCGACGTCGCTCGCCGACGGCGAGTGGCACCGGATGCATCCGCTCACCCCGCTGTTCAAGGGTGGGCTTGCTCTCCTCATCATCGGCGGCGTCCTGATCGCGAACATGCGCGATCGCGTCATCGCGTGGGTCGTCAACCTGTTCGCGCCGGAAGAGGCGCATTACGGGCAGAACGGCGGAGACCCCGTCGACTGGGTTCTCGAGAACAACCTGATCCTGATCGTGCTGCTGGGCGTACTGGTCCTGGTCGTCGTGCTCGTCGGCGCGTTCTGGCTCGTCTGGCGCTTCCAGCAGTTCCGCATCACCGGCGACCATGTCGAGGTGCGCAAGGGGATCATCTTCCGATCGCATCGCCGCGCACCTCTCGACCGCGTGCAGGGCGTCAACCTCACGCGTCCGTTCCCTGCGCGCATCATCGGACTCGCCAAGCTCGAGGTCGTCGGTGCCGGCACCGATGCGAACGTGCCGCTCGAGTATCTGGCGACGGCGCGGGCGGAGTCCGTGCGCGCAGACATCCTGCGCCTCGCCTCGGGAGCGCGCGCGGCACGCCACGCGGCGGTGGATGCGGCGAGCGGCGAAGGCGCAGCAAGCAGTGTTCCTGGCGCTCCCAGTGTTCCCGGCACGGCGCGGGCGCAGCTCGTCGGTTCGGTGAATGCCGGCGTGACCGGCCTCATCGAGGGCGTGGACCTCGCCGATGTCGCCCCCGAGAGCGTCGTCAAGATCCCCACCGGTCGTCTGATCGGGTCGCAGGTGATCGCCGGCGTGCTCTGGCTGTTCTTCTTCGGGGTGATCTTCGCGGTCGCGATGGGCAGTGCCGTCGTCGGGACCCTCGCCGAAGACGACGGGGAGACCGGGATCGTCGTGCTCGCCATCGGGCTGGGCATGGGCATCCCGCTGATCATCGCCGCCGTCGGTATCACCTGGGCGCAGATCTCGAAGTCGCTGCGATACTCCATCGCCCCGACCCCTGACGGCGTGCGGATCACGTACGGTCTGCTGACCACGGTGACCGAGACGCTCCCGCCCGGGCGCATCTTCGCGGTCGAGGTCTCGCAGTCGCTGCTCTGGCGCCCGTTCGGCTGGTGGACGGTCAAGATCAACCGGATGAGCGGCAAGAGCGTCGCGCAGCAGTCGTCCGGGAGTGCGCAGCAGTTCAACATCGTGCTTCCGGTCGGCAAGCGCGCCGATGTCGAGCGCGTGCTCGCGCTGATGCTGCCGGATGCTCCGGTCTCCGACATCCCGCTGGTGTGGGAGCACGGCATCCTGGGTCCGGTGGAAGGCGATCCCTATCGCACGATGCCAGCGAGAGCATGGTGGCGTCGCCCGCTGTCGTGGAAGCGTCACGGATACGTGCTCACCGAGTTCGGCCTCGTGCTGCGCCGCGGCATCGTGTGGCGCAAGCTCGCCGTCTTCCCGCTCGCGCGACTGCAGGGCGTCTCGCTCTCGCAGGGGCCGATCGACCGCGCACAGCGCGTTTCCGGCGCACAGGTGCACACGGTTCCCGGGCCCATCCAGGGGTACCTCTCCGGCCTGGAACGCGACGACGCGCTCGCCCTGCTCGACGGGGTGGGTCGTGCCGCGGCGGAAGCGGCGCATCGGGACCACACGCACCGCTGGGGCGAGTACGCACCACAGGCGCCGGCGGTGTCGTGGGCGCCCGAGCAGGTGCCCTCGGCGGGGATCGTCGGGCAGCCCTTCCCCGGTGCTCCGGTTGCTCCGCCGATGCCAGGATTCGCGCCTGCTCCGCCTGCACCACCTGCGGGGTACGGGCAGCCGCCGGTGGCGCAGCCCCCCGCGCCCCCGACGTTCGCGCCCGCGCCGCCGCCGCCCGCTCCTCCGGCCGCAACGCCGCCCGCTCCGCCGGTTCTGCCAGCCGCGCCGGTTCCGCCAGCCGCGCCGCCGGTACCGCCCACAGCGACGCAGCCGGGGGAGTAGCGATGCCTCGTGACGGGCGCCTCGGCGTCGGCATCATCGGCGCGGGCCGGGTCGGTCCCGTGATCGGTGCGGCGCTCGCCGGGGCAGGCCACGCGATCATCGGGATCACCACGGGGTCCGATGACGATCGAGCCTCGGCCGTGCTCCCCGACGTGCCCGTACTGGACGCACTGGAGATCGTTCGCCGCAGCGAGCTCGTCGTGATCGCCGTCCCCCATGACCAGCTCCCGTCGCTCGTCGCCGGCATCGCTGAGATCGGCGGATGGCAGATCGGCCAGCTCGTGCTGCACACCGATCCCGCTTACGGCATCGAGGTGCTGCGTCCCGCTGCCGAGCGCGGCGCGATTCCCCTGGCGGTTCATCCGGCGATCACTTTCACTGGAACGTCGATCGACCTGCGCCAGTTGCAGGCGGGTTTCGCCGCGGTGACGGCACCTGCGGCCGTCCTGCCGATCGGTCAGGCGCTCGCCGTCGAGATGGGCTGCGAACCCGTGGTCATCGCAGAGGCGGATCGGACGGCGTACGCCGACGCGATCCAGACCGCGACCGAGTTCTCCCGCTCGATCATCGGCCAGTCGACGAGCCGGCTGCGAGAGATCGGTGTGGACAACCCCGGGAGCTACCTCTCCGCGCTCGTGCAATCCACCGTCGAACGGGCGCTGCGCGAAGCATCCGGCCCCATCGACACTCTGCCTGACTCCGGCGCCACTTTCATCTGACACCTCGGGTCGCTACACCACCGGGATTGCGGCCCGCGGTGTCAGATGAGGCGACGCGGGGCAAGAGGCGAGAAGCGCGGCCACGCGAGACGGGGGCCACGCGAGAGGGGGTGTCGCGGCGACTCCCTGACGCAGGGGAGAGCGGATGCGGCGCGCTCAGCGCCCTCCCGACGAGCCGCCGCTGCCCCCTCCGCCGGAGAATCCGCCTCCCGACGAGCCGCCCGCACTCGAGGAACTCTCTGAATACGTGGCCGCGGCGTGCGACGACACGGCGAATGCCGCGAGATGACTGCGGAGATACGGGGAAGTCGGGTCGCCGATCCACCCCGGTCCGCGTTGCGCTTGCGCGTACGCGGCTTCGAGCACACCGCCCCATTGGTCTTCCTGCCCGAACAGCATCGCGTACGGCAGCAGAAGCTCGTAGAGCTCGATGACGTTCACGCTGCCGTCCTGGCGACGCTCGGCACCGGTGTACGACTGCAGCATCTGCAGCCGGTCGGCTTCGGCCACGCGGATGAACTCGCGCACGCCGAGCAGGTACTCGTGGGCGAGAGCACCCTCCGGCGTGAGGACCGTGTGCTTCGAGAACGTGAACAGGCTCGACATCAAGACGGCGAACCCGCCGAAGGAGATCGCGACGAGAGCCGGGATGCCGGTCACCCGGCCGGAGATCGCCCCCCACAGGCTCAGGCCGAGCCCGACGGCGACGACGGCGATCGCACACCACTGCAGGACCATCGCCCCACGGCTGCGGACCCTCGTAGTGAGTCCACGCGATGCGGCCGCCGTCTTCCCGCTCTGCAGGAGGCCGTTCATGCGCCCGGCGAAGGACTCGTCGGTCAACGGGAGGCTCACGACGCCCTCGGCATCCGCGCCGAGGAACAGCGCATCGAGTGCCTCGACATCCAGCTGGTCGGGGATCCGGCCTCCTGGCGTTCTCCGCAACCGGGGCTGTCCGGTGGCGCCTTCGCTGTCCCCTGCTTCCTCGATGCGAAGAGTGCCCCGAACCGCGAGGTGCACGATCTCGGCGGGGATCGGATCCTTCGCACCAGGCACGATCGCGGCCGCGAGCAGCGGCGGCATCGAATCGGGCACGTCGTACTGCGCGATGACGACGCCGGTGGCGGTGCGGCGCCGGCGTTTGAGCACGGCCACTGCCGCACATCCGCCCGCAGAGAGCCCGAACGCTCCGAGGGCAGCCAGCGCCGGCACGGTGTCGGTCACCGTGTTGGGCGTGCGGGCGGAGGGTTGCGTGGCCGTGTTCGGCTCGAACCCGATCGCGACGGTCACACCATCACCGGCGGCGCGCTCACCGGACTCGACGCGGAACGAGGCCGCGTCGCCATCGGCGGACGGCCCCTGGATCGCGCACTCGTCGGTGGAACCCGCGTAGCCGGTGTAGCACCGCGCCGAGCCGGTGAGCTGCGCACTCATCGCCGCATCGAAGACGATCTCAGCGTGGAACGACTCGATCGCCTGACTGCTGTCCAGAGGGAGAAGATCCCAGTAGAACTCATCGGCCTGGCCGTCGTCGCGGTGCAGGATCACGTCGGTCATCTCGTACTCGATGACGTAGGTGTTGAGTCCCTGGACGTAGTCGTCGTCTCCGGTGAGGACGAGGATGAGGCCGTCGTCCTCACCGGTCTCGAACGGTACTGCCGCGCCGGTCTCGTCGGTGACGGAGATCACACGGGTGTCCAGATGCGCGTTGTCGTACGTGACCGGGAGCCCGCGGACGATGCCCCGGTTCTGGTCGAAATCGGGGAAGCGGGCGACGAGTGTTTCGGTGACGAGCATGTGCGACCGGCCGTCGTCATCCAGGCTGACCTCGTATCGGGCATCCCAGGACGCATAAGAGAAGTCATCGACGTCGGCCGAGACCGCCGATGCCTGCCGATCTGCGTCGACGACGGATGCCGCGGCGGCGGCGGGGGCGAGCAGTCCCGCGCCCGCTATGGCGACCGCGGTAAGAACGGGGAGCATCCGGTTGACGGCCATTCTCCGAGGCTACCCAGCTGTCGCCATCGTCGGCAGAAATCGCCCCGGTAAACTGGGACCGACTTCCAAGGAGCCCCGAATGACTGACGCGTCTGCCGCGCCCGCTGCAACCCCCGCCGACACCCTCGAAGACGACGTCTTCGAGCAGAAGGCGGTGCGCCTGGCGAAGCGCGAGCGCCTGATCGCAGAGCGGTCGGATGCCGGTGGCGGTGCGTTCCCCGTCGCCGTTCCGGTGACGCACACCATTCCGGCGCTGCGCGCGGAGTACGGCGAGATCGAGGCCGACACCGCGACGGGCCTGATCGTCGGCGTGGCAGGGCGGATCGTCTTCAGCCGCAACACGGGCAAGCTCTGCTTCGCGACGCTGCAGGCCGGTGACGGCTCGCGCATCCAGGCGATGATCTCCCTCGCGAACGTCGGCGAGGAGTCCCTCGCCGACTGGAAGGCTCTCGTCGACCTGGGCGACCACGTCTTCGTGCACGGTGAGGTCATCTCCAGCCGCCGCGGCGAGCTGTCGATCATGGCCGATGCCTGGACGATCGCGTCGAAGGCGATCCTCCCGCTGCCGAACGCCTACTCCGAGCTCAGCGACGAGGGTCGAGTGCGCAGCCGCTACCTCGACCTCATCGTGCGCGAGCAGGCCCGGACGACCGTTCGCGCCCGCGCCGCGGTGAACGCCAGTCTGCGCGCCACTTTCGGAAGCCATGACTACCTCGAGGTGGAGACGCCGATGCTGCAGGTGCAGCACGGCGGAGCATCCGCTCGTCCGTTCATCACCCACTCGAACGCGTTCGACACCGACCTCTACCTGCGCATCGCGCCGGAGCTCTACCTCAAGCGCGCGGTCGTCGGCGGCATCGAGCGGGTGTACGAGATCAACCGCAACTTCCGCAACGAGGGGGCCGACTCCACGCACAGCCCCGAGTTCGCGATGCTCGAGGCGTACCAGGCCTACGGCGACTACAACCAGATGGCGGGGCTCACTCAGGAGCTCGTGCAGCAGGCGGCCATCGCGGTCAGCGGCTCGACGACAGTGATCTGGGCCGACGGCACCGAGTACGACCTCGGTGGCGAGTGGGACCGCATCTCGATGTACGAGTCGCTGTCTGCCGCATCCGGTCGCACCGTCACTCCGCAGGACGATGTCGACGACCTCATCGCGTTCGCCGAAGCGTCCGGTGTCGACCTGCCGCCGCAGGCGACGCACGGAAAGCTCGTCGAAGAGCTCTGGGAGCACTTCGTGAAGGGCGACCTCGTGCGTCCGACGTTCGTGATGGACTTTCCGGTCGACACCTCGCCGCTGGTGCGTGAACACCGCTCGATCGCCGGCGTCGTCGAGAAGTGGGACCTGTACATCCGCGGTTTCGAACTCGCAACCGGATACTCCGAGCTCGTCGACCCGGTCATCCAGCGCGAGCGCTTCGTCGAGCAGGCGAAGCTCGCCGCGCGCGGTGACGTCGAGGCGATGCCGGTCGATGATGAGTTCCTCCGCGCGCTCGAGCACGGCATGCCGCCGTCCGGCGGCATGGGCATGGGCATCGACCGGCTGCTGATGGCGATCACCGGGCTCGGCATCCGCGAGACCATCCTGTTCCCGCTCGTCAAGTAGCGCCTCAGCCCCGCTGGAAGGCCCACTCGGGCAGCATCGCGGCGCTGATCATCGAGCCCAGGAGAGCGGCGAGCCCGTACTCGGGATCGATCTCGCGCACCAGATCGATGTAGTGCGCGGCGTGACTGGAGCGTCCGAGCGCCCACGACAGCCACGCCGCGACCGTCAGAGGCCCGGGTCGAGAAGCGCGCGGTGCTCGTGCGGCAGCGCCCCGGACGATGGCGAGGGCCAGCCGCAGCCGGTCGGGATCGGGCTTCGGACCGCGCCCGAGGAAGACGGCGCCGAGGTCGTCGGGGATCGTCTCGCCGTTGTGCGAATAGGCGAGCTGGGCGTCGAGCACGCGGATGCCACGAGCGGCATCGGTCGCCCACTGGGTCAGCGCCACATCGCGGAAGATCGGTCGACCCAGGCACCACAGCAACGCCGCAGTCGCGAACGGAGGCAGATTCTCGGGCTCGTCGAGGAGCATCTCGAAGAAGGCCGGAATGTCGTCGAGAAGCACGACGGCGGCGAGCGCCTGCGGATTCTCGCCTCCGGTCAGCCGACCGGTGGCGTCATGGGCGAGCACCTCTTCGAGATCGTGGAGGGCCGTACCCACGCGCTCCTTCTCCGCGAGGTCGATATGAGGCAGCGCGGTGCCGGCGAGCTGATCGCCGGCGACGTCGCCGACGCCCGGAGCGACCGGCGCGGCAGGGATATCGGCGAGCGGAGCGAGATTCGGCTCCTCCTCCAGGTAGCTCGCCCACCCGTCCGGGGTGACGCAGAGCGCATCGACGATGCGCAGACCGACATCCTCCGCACTGTCGAGGAGACCGTCGACGGCCACCGCCACGGGGAGCACGAGTCCGTCGCGCGTCGGCAGTGCAGACTCGTCGGTGTAGACGACGATCGCGACAGCATCCGTCCCCGTCACACGCGAGATGAGCGCGATGGCCGTCTCGACGTACTCGTCGAGGTCGACATCGTCGGAGGGGAGATCGACGCGCATCGCACCGTAGGCGCGCTTGCCGCGGAAGGGGAGCAGGACGATGCTCTCGCGCGGCGTGAAGCCGGCGAGGGCGGGGACGAGGCCGAGGAAATCGGCGGAGCCGGATGCGTGGAGAACTGTGGTCATCACGCGAGTGTGCTCGGGCGGGTCGCCCCGTGGGGGCCGAACGGTCCGATGTGGACGGATTCTCCGAGATCGGCGATTGTGCAGGAGGAGTCGAGGCCACAGCCGGTCCGCGTACCATGGAGGCATGGAGAATTTCTGGCTCGCAGCGGCATGGTCCCTTCTGCCGACCGTCGGTGTGAGCATCGTCTTCTTCATCGTGATCCGCGGCATCCTGCGTTTCGACCGCACCGAACGCAAGGTGCACGCGCAGATCGAGGCCGAGGAGCGCGCTGCGCGAGGCATGCCGCCCCGCCCCTGACGTGCAGGCTTCCGCTACTGTGAAGCGAAGCCTCGCCCATGGCGCGGCGCTGCGGCGAACGCCGTCGTGGCGAGGAGAGGTCGAGGGGACGCGATGATTCCGGAGGCCTGGCCGTGGTGGGTCGTCGGCTTCCTACTGGTCCTCGATATCGCCATCCGCATCACCGCGATCATCATCATCCCGCGCAATCGGCGGCCCACGTCCGCGATGGCCTGGCTGCTCGCGATCTTCTTCATCCCGTTCGTCGGGGTGTTCCTGTTCCTGCTGATCGGAAATCCGCGACTGCCCCGTGCCCGCCGTCGCAAGCAGGACCAGATCAACGAGTACATCAAAGAGACCAGTGAGAATCTGCACTTCGGCACGCTGCGGCCGAATGCGCCGGAGTGGTTCGACGCCCTGGTGCAGATGAACCAGAACATGGGGGCGCTGCCGTTGTCGGGCGACAACGGGGCCCGGCTGATCTCCGAATACCAGGAGTCTCTGGATGCGATGGCCGACGCCATCCGCAGAGCCGAGACCTACGTCCATGTGGAGTTCTACATCCTGCAGTCGGATGCCGCCACCGACAACTTCTTCCGCGCGCTCGAAGAGGTCGCGGCCAGAGGCGTCTCGGTGCGCGTGCTGCTCGATCACTGGGCGAACCGCTGGAAGCCGCGCTACAAGAAGACCATCGCTCGCCTGGATGCGATGGGTGCCGAATGGCATCTGATGCTCCCGGTGCAGCCCCTCAAGGGGCGGATGCAGCGGCCCGATCTGCGCAACCACCGCAAGCTCCTCGTGGTCGACGGACGAGTGGGGTTCCTGGGGTCGCAGAACGTCACCGATTCGACGTACAACCTGCCGAAGAACATCAAGCGCGGCCTGCACTGGGTCGACCTGATGGTGCGCGTCGACGGCCCTGTCGTCGCGAGCGTGAACGCCGTCTTCCTCGCCGATTGGTACAGCGAGACCGGAGAGGTGCTCAGCGACCTCGACATCACCAAGGTCGAGACCGGCACCGGAGACCTGGACTGCCAGGTCGTGCCGTCGGGGCCGGGATTCGAGACCGAGAACAATCTGCGCCTCTTCCTGGGCCTGCTCTACGCCGCTAAGCGCAAGATCATGATCGTGAGCCCGTACTTCGTGCCCGACGAAGCGCTGCTGATCGCGGTCTCGGCCGCATGCGACCGTGGCGTGGCCGTCGAGCTGTTCGTCTCGGAAGAGGGCGACCAGGCGGTCGTCTATCACGCCCAGCGCAGCTACTACGAGGCGCTGCTGAAGGCGGGCGTGCGCATCTGGATGTACCGCCAGCCGTACATTCTGCACACCAAGAGCCTCACCATCGACGACGAGACCGCCGTCATCGGGTCCAGCAACATGGACATGCGCTCGTTCGGTCTGAACCTCGAGGTGTCGATGTTGGTGCGCGGTGCGGAGTTCGTCGCCGGGATGCGCGCCGTCGAGGACCGGTACCGCGCGCTGAGCCGCGAGCTGACCCTGGAGGAGTGGATGCAGCAGCCGCTGCGCTCCACGGTTCTCGACAATCTCGCACGACTCACCTCCGCTCTGCAGTGACGGCGGGTACCCTGGGGGCCATGACCTCCCCCATGCGCCTTGTCGCCGCGTTGTCCGCGGTCGCCGCCTCTGTCCTGCTCATCGCCGGGTGCACTTCGACGCCGGGCGCCGTGACGCCGACGAGCACCGGTTCTGCGCCGCCGTCGAGTGCGCCGGATGACGACTACGCAGACATCGAGGGCACACTGCTGGACGGCGGGCGCATGTTCGCCGTCGTCACGTGGGGGTCGTCCACCTGCGTGCCGGTCGTCGACTCCGTCGAGGCGGACGGGCAGAACGTCACGGTCACAGTGAAGGACAACGAAGCCGACGAAGTCTGCACGAGAGACATGGCGCCGCGTGCGAGCATCGGGGCGCTGCCGGAGGGGGTCGACCCGACCAAGGAACTGACGCTGAACGTCACGTACGGCGACCTCGTCGATGACGTGGATCTCGACGGTGATCCGGCATTCACGGGTGTTCCCGGATCGTCGACGGACTACCTGCCGTCGGCCGGCTGGATCGGTGACGGCGGTCTCGTGCTGCTCACCTGGGGTTCGTCGAGCTGCCCGCCGGTCGTCGAGTCGGTCGAGGGTGCGGGCAATGCGGGCACGGTGACGTTCACCACCGACGACGAGCAGATGTGCACGATGGACATGGCGCCGCGGGGCACCCTGCTCAGCTTCGGTGACGATTCCGTCGAGGAGGACGGCTTCACGTTGACGCTCGTCGGCGGGAACCTCGACGGCACTGTGAGCGTCCTCGGCGACTGACCCCGGGGCGGTCAGAGCGCGTCGACGGGGTGCCCGGCGGGAAGTGCCAGGAGCAGCGCCTTCGGCTCGACGCGGCAGCGGATGCGGACGGCCAGTCCGAACTCGTCGCCATCCAACTCGATCGGTGTGGGGCCGCTTCCGGCCACCTCCGCGCTCAGCCCGCGCAGATAGTGCACGGATGCATCCCTGCCGCGCCGCTGCAGCACGAGCCGGCCGGCACGGAAGCGACGGAGCACGGAGTTGTCCCACCAGATCTTGCGCCAGACGCCGAGCCAGCCGAGCATGCCGGTGGGCTGGATGACGGCGATATCCAGGATGCCGTCGGCGATCGAGGCATCGGGGATGAGCGCGATCCCCGCAGGGAGGGTGCCGCAGTTCGCGAACAGGATGCTGTGCACCTTGGTCGAGTGCAGTCGGCCGTCGTCGATCTGATACATCGCACGGAACGGCTTCGCGCCGGCGAGGGAGCGTGCAGCGCCGTCGACGTACGCGATCCAGCCGACCGACTTCTTCAGGTCGGATCGCGTGTTCGCGATCATGTCGGCATCCAGTCCGATGCCGGCGAGCACCACGAACGCATGTTCCGACGTCTCGCCGTCGGTGCGGGTGAGCGCTGCCCAGCAGATGTCGATCGGGTGCGTGAAGTCGCCGAGTGCTGCCCGGATCATCTCGGCCGGGTCGCTGAGCGGGAGGCCGAGGTTGCGGGCGAGGAGGTTGCCGGTGCCGCTCGGCAGGATCGCCAGGGGCACACCGGTGCCGGCGATCGCCTCCGCCACGGCGCGCACGGTTCCGTCGCCGCCGGCGACGAGCACCACATCGATGCCGCGGGCGAGCGCCTGCGCGGTTGCTCCCTGGCCGGCATCCTGGATCGTCGTCGGATAGAACGCGGGGTGGGCCCACCCCGCGTCCTTCGAAAGGTCGCGCAGCAAGGCGCGCAGCCGCTTCTCGTCGACCTTGATCGGGTTGTAGACGAGTGCCGCCTGGCGCGGGGCTGCGGCGGGCTTCGTCATGGCGCTACTCTAATCCCGCCATCCGGGTCGTTCCCGCGCGCGCCCTAGACTTGAGGGATGATCGACCTCGCTCTTCTCCGCGACCAGCCTGAGATCGTCCGCCGCTCGCAGGCCGCGCGTGGCAACGACCAGGGAACCGTCGACGCAGCGCTCGAGGCCGATCGATCGCGTCGTGCCGCGCTCGCCACGTTCGAAGAGCTGCGGGCCGAGCAGAACGTGTTCGGCAAGCAGGTCGCGAAGGCGCCCAAGGAGGAGAAGGCCGCGCTCGTCGCGCAGGTCAAGGACCTCGCAGACCGTGTCAAGCAGGCGCAGGTCGTCGCGAACGAGGCGGCCGACGCCGCATCCGCTGCCCTCGCGCGCATCGAGAACGTCGTCATCGACGGCGTTCCGGCCGGTGGCGAGGCAGACTTCGTCGAGCTGCGCAGGGTCGGCGAGGTTCCCGCGTTCGACTTCGAGCCGCGCGACCACCTGGAGCTCGGCGAGATCCTCGGCGCGATCGACATGGAACGCGGCGCGAAGGTCTCGGGTGCGCGGTTCTACTTCCTCCGCGGAATCGGCGCCCGCCTCGAGATCGCGCTGATGAACCTGGCGCTCGACAAGGCGCTGCAGAACGGCTTCGTGCCGCTGATCACGCCCACCCTCGTGCGGCCGGAGATCATGCAGGGCACCGGCTTCCTCGGCGAGCACGCCGACGAGGTGTACCACCTCGACAAGGACGACGACCTGTACCTCGTCGGCACCAGCGAGGTCGCGCTCGCCGGGTACCACAAGGACGAGATCGTCGACCTGTCCAAGGGCGCGCTGCGCTACGCCGGCTGGTCGACCTGCTACCGCCGCGAGGCCGGTTCGCACGGCAAGGACACCCGCGGAATCATCCGCGTGCACCAGTTCAACAAGCTGGAGATGTTCGTCTACACGACGGCGGAGGATGCCGAGGCCGAGCACCTGCGCCTCGTCGCCCTGCAGGAAGAGATGCTGACAGCCCTCGGGCTCGCATACCGGGTGATCGACGTCGCCGCAGGAGATCTGGGCTCGAGTGCCGCGCGCAAGTACGACATCGAGGCCTGGGTGCCCACGCAGGGGGCGTTCCGCGAACTCACGTCGACCTCGAACTGCACCGCGTTCCAGGCTCGTCGCCTCGACATCCGGCACCGTCCGGCTGCGGAGGACGGGAAGTCCGCCAAGACACAGCACGTCGCGACCCTGAACGGCACCCTCGCCACCACGCGCTGGATCGTTGCACTGCTGGAGACGCACCAGCGCGCCGACGGCTCCGTGCTCGTGCCCGAGGTGCTGCAGCCGTATCTCGGCGGCCTCGCCGTACTGGAGCCGGAGGCGTGACCGACGCTTCGCCCGGCTCGGGGACCCCCTGGCTCGTCGGACTCGACGTCGACGGCACCATCCTGCTTCAGGACGAGACGATGAGTCCCGGCGTGCCCGAGGCCGTCGCGCGGCTCAGAGACCTGGGCCACGTGGTCACGATCGCGACCGGTCGCAGCTGGATGGGCACGCAGCGCTACGTCGAGGAGCTCGGTCTGACTCCGGAGTACGTGGTGTGCTCGAACGGCGCGGTCACCATGCGACGCACAGGCAACGCGTGGGAGCGCTGGCATGTGGAGACGTTCGATCCCTCGACGGTGCTCTCGCTGCTGCGCGAGCGTCTGCCGGATGCGCGCTACATGGTCGAACTCGGGTCGGGGCAGCGGCTGTACACCGCGCAGCTCGACGACTGGACCCTCGACGGTGGGCGTCAGGTGCTGTTCGAAGAACTCGGCGCCGCGCCGGTCTCGCGCATCGTCGTGGTCTCGCCTGGGCATGACGAGGAGGACTTCCACCGTCTCGTCGCGGATGCCGGGCTCAACGAGGTCTCCTACGCGATCGGCTGGACCGCCTGGCTGGACATCGCTCCGCAGGGCGTCGACAAGGGCACGGCCATGGAACGCGTGCGCGCGCGGCTGGGTATCGACGGCCAGCAGGTGCTCGTCGCCGGTGACGGCCGCAACGACATCGGCATGTTCGGCTGGGCGCTCGGCGTCGGTGGCCGGGCGGTGGCGATGGGGCAGGCTCCGGATGTCGTGAAGGACGCCGCGGGGGAGATCACCGGAGATGTGGCCGATGGCGGGCTCGCGACGGCGTTGAACACGCTTCCTGCGGCCGTCGAGGTCGGCGCGGGCGAGTAGCGCTCTGGTTCGAGCCCGAATGGGGCTCGACGACCTGAGGAACCCGCCCCGGCGCGAGACGTGCATGCGAGTGGACTTCCGTGATTCTACGGATGTCGGCCTGTCTCGTCGGGTGCGAATCTGAAGGCGCACGATCGTCGACACGACGATGATGCCGCCGAGGTTGGCTCGCCCCGGTGAAACAGGGTCGAGAGGATGACGTCATGGGTTTCAAGGTCCGAGGGGCAGTGGCCGCTGGCGCGATCGCATTGGCGATCGCGTGCGGGACGCCGATAGCGGCCCACGCGGGCGACACCGTCTATGCGTGGAACTATCAGGGAACCGACTCCGGCGGGGCGTACGTGTACTCGAATCACCTCGGTGGAACGATCACGCTCGCGTCGTTCGTAGGCGACTCGTTCTACGGTTCGGAAGCGGACATCGTTCTGGACTCCGTCGGCAAGGACTGAACGTGGTGCGGCCGCCGTATCAGCCTCGAGGGTCGAATCGGGCGGGCGGGTGAGTCGCCGCCACGAGCGCACGCAGTTCCTCCAGCGCTGACGGCGCGGCACCCAGCGCGCGTGCCTGTACGAGGACGTTACCCAGAGCGGTCGCCTCGACCGGACCCGCCAGCACGGGAAGACCGGAGCGGTCGGCCGTCGCCTGGCAGAGCAGCCGATTCAGGGATCCGCCGCCGACGAGATGGATGGCGTCGATCTCGCGCCCTGACAGCGTGCCAGCGGTGCGGATCGCGTCGGCGAAAGCGTCGGCGATGCTCTCGACGATGCTGCGCACGAACGCGGCTCGCGTGGCCGGGACCCCTTCGCCGGATGCCCGGAGCAGGACGGCGATCCGGGCCGGCATATCCCCTGGCAGGCTGAGTGTTGCGTCGTTCGCATCGAACAGCGGAATGTCTCCGGCGACCTCTGCTGCCGCCACCAGCAGTACAGGCAGGTCGATCGGCGCGCCGTCCTCCGCTGCCCAGGCGCGCACGCTCTCGCTGAGGAGCCAGAGTCCGGTGACGTTATGCAGGAAGCGGATGCGCCCGTCGACGCCGCGCTCATTGGTGAAGTTCGCGTCTCGCGCGGCATCCGACAGCACCGGCTCTGCCAGCTCGACGCCGACGAGTCCCCAGGTGCCGCAGGAGATGTAGGCGGAGCGCGGAGAGGAGAGGGGGGCAGCGGCGACGGCGGATGCCGTGTCGTGCGACCCCACGGCGATGACCGGCAGGGTCTTGCCGACGCGGCCGGCGACGTCAGGACGCAGCGTTCCGAGCAGCATTCCCGGGTCGACGAGGCCAGGGAGCAGCCGCTCCGGGATGCCGATGCGCTCGGCGAGCTCGAGATCCCACTCACCGGTGCGGATGCAGAGCAGTCCTGTCGTCGACGCGTTCGTCCGTTCGGCGACGCGGGCTCCGGTGAGCAGGAACGCGATGAGGTCGGGGATGAGCAGCGCAGTGTCCGCGTCGGGCAGACTCTTGTCGGCCCGGTACTGGTACAGCGTGTTGAACGGCAGGAACTGCAGGCCGTTGCGCTCGTAGAGCTCGTCGAAGGGGGCGACATGGTGGACGTCTAGGACACCCCTTTCGGTGCGCCCGTCACGGTAGTGGAACGGCTGATCGAGCAGTTCGCCGTCGCGCAGCAGGCCGTAGTCGACCGCCCACGAGTCGACGCCGATGCTCTCGATCGCCGGCTCGCGGCGGACAGCCTCGGCGAGGCCGTCGAGGATGTTCTCGTACAGGGCATCGAAGTCCCAGTGCAGGCCGTCTTCGCGCTCGACCGGTCCGTTCGGGAACCGCGAGATGAGTTCGAGCTCGAGCGATCCGTCGCCGACGCGGCCGATCATCACCCGTCCGCTGGTGGCGCCGAGGTCCACCGCTGCGACCGCGCGCACGGTCATCTCCTGGCCGCCGCTCGGTCGTGCGGACGGATCGACGCGTTTCGTCTCGTCGCTGGCGCTCCTCCCCACCCCTCTCCGACCAGCGCTTCGCGCTGCCCGGAGCCTCGGGGGCGTGGGCCCGGCTCAACGATCGATGACGATCCCCGGGCGTTGAGCGAGCGAAGCGAGACGAAACGCTGCCGAAGGGTCATCGCAGGAACGCGGCCGCGACGCCGGAGTCGACGGGGATGTGCAGGCCGGTGGTGCGGCTCAGCTCCGGGCCGGTGAGCACATAGACGGCATCCGCCACATTCTCCGGTACGACCTCGCGCTTGAGGATCGTGCGGTTCGCGTAGAACTGGCCGAGGTCCTCTTCCGCGACGCCGTAGGTCGCGGCGCGGTTCGCGCCCCAGCCCGAGGCGAAGATGCCGGAGCCTCGGACCACACCGTCGGGGTTGATGCCGTTGACGCGGATGCCGAACTCACCGAGCTCGACGGCGAGCAGGCGTACCTGGTGCGCCTGGTCGGCCTTCGTCGCGGAGTACGCGACGTTGTTCGGGCCGGCGAAGACGGAGTTCTTCGACGAGATGTAGATGATGTCACCGCCGAGCTTCTGGTCGATGAGCACCTTCGCTGCCGCCTTCGACACCAGGAACGAGCCCTTCGCCATCACATCGTGCTGCAGGTCCCAGTCCTTCTCGGTCGTCTCCAGCAGCGGCTTCGAGAGCGAAAGTCCGGCGTTGTTGACCACGAGGTCGACGCCTCCGAAGGCTAGGACCGCCTCGTCGAGCGCGGCCTGTACGGCGGCGGCGTCGGCGACGTTCGCGGCGACGCCGATCGCGACATCGGTGCTTCCGAGTTCCGCTGCCGCAGCCTGCGCCTTCTCGAGGTCGAGGTCGGCGATGACGACACAGGCGCCCTCGGCCGCGAGCCGGGTGGCGATGGCCTTGCCGATGCCGGAGGCTGCTCCCGTGACGAACGCGATGCGTCCCTGGTGGGACTTCGGCTTCGGCATCCGCTGCAGCTTCGCCTCTTCCAGCGCCCAGTATTCGATGCGGAACTTCTCGGCATCGGAGATGGGGGAGTACGTCGACAGCGCCTCGGCGCCGCGCATCACGTTGATCGCGTTGACGTAGAACTCGCCGGCGACCCGAGCGGTCTGCTTGTTCGCTCCGTAGGAGAACATGCCGACGCCCGGCACGAGCACGATGAGCGGGTCGGCGCCGCGGATCGCGGGGGACTCGGCTGTCGCATGCGCGTCGTAGTACGACTGATAGTCGGCGCGGTATTCGGCTTGCAACTCGTGGAGGCGCGCGATCTGTTCCTCGGCGGATGCCGAACCAGGCAGGTCGAGAATGAGCGGCTTCACCTTGGTGCGCAGGAAATGGTCGGGGCAGCTCGTGCCGAGAGCCGCGAGTTCCGGGGCGCGCTCGGACGCGAGGAAGTCGAGCACGACATCAGCATCGGTGAAGTGCCCGACCATCGGCCTGTCGGTCGAGGCGATGCCGCGGATCGTGCCGGCGAGGGCAGCGGCGCGTTCACGGCGATCGGGATCGGGAAGGGCCTCGAAGCCGGCGCGGGTGCCGCCGAACGGGTCGGCCTTGCCGTGCTCGGCGATGTAGGCGGCAGCGGTGTCGATGATCCAGAGGGAGTTCGCCTCGGACTCCTCGGACGTGTCGCCCCACGCGGTGATGCCATGCCCGCCGAGGATGCAGCCGATTGCCTGCGGGTTCTTCGCCTTGATGGCGGCGATGTCGAGACCGAGCTGGAAGCCGGGACGCCGCCAGGGCACCCAGACGACCTTCTGTCCACCTGCGCCGTCGCCGAAGATCTTCGCGGTGAGTTCCTCGCCGTCTGCAGCCGTCGCGATCGCGATGCCGGAGTCGGGATGCAGGTGGTCGACGTGAGCGGCATCCACGAGCCCGTGCATGGCCGTGTCGATCGAGGGAGCGGCTCCTCCCTTGCCGTGCAGGCAGTAGTCGAAGGCGGCGACCATCTCGTCTTCCCGGTCGATGCCGGGGTAGACGTCGACGAGCGCGCGCATGCGATCGAGGCGCAGCACGGCCAGGCCCGGCTCGGTCAGCGTGCCGAGGTCGCCGCCGGAGCCTTTCACCCAGAGCAGTTCGACCGGCTGTCCCGTCACGGGGTCGATCTCGGCGCCCTGGGCGGAGGTGTTGCCGCCGGCGTAGTTCGTGTTCTTGGGGTCGGCGCCCAGGCGATTGCTGCGCGCGAGGAGAGCGGCGGCGGTGGGGTTGGTCATGTCAGCCTTCTTGGGTCGGTGCAGTTCGGGTCGACTCGACGTGCGAGCGCGTCATGCGTCGAGGCGGGTGTGACAGGTCCACGCGGTGGATGCGTGCGGCGAATCGCTCGACGGATGCCGTGGCCGCGGCCTCCTCTGGACGGTTGAGGTGCCCGTGGGTGGTGTCCGGCTCTGTCGACACGTCGATCTCGACTCCCGCTTCTGCGAGTGCCAGGGCGAATGCTTCGCCGGAGACCCGGAGTTCGTCGGCCTCGCCGTTGATCATGATCGTGGCGGGGAAACCGGCGAGCTGCGCTGTCGTCGCGGTGCCGGGGATGGCGTAGACATCGGCGCCGTCGACAGCCCCGCCGAGGTAGTTCTCGTACATGCCGAGCACGATCTCCGGGCCGAATCGGTCGGCGTCGGGATCCGCGTCGAGCAGCGCGCGCAGCGCGGCATCCGGAGCATCCTGCACGGCCTGCAGCGTCGGATAGGCGAGCACAGCCAGCGCGGGGACGACATCGCTCTCGTGCGCGAGACGAAGTGCCGCACCGGCGGCCAGGTTGCCGCCCGCGCTCGCGCCGCCGATCGCCCACGGCCCGGTCGCCGGACCTGATTCCGTGGCCCACTGGAATGCGAAGACCATCTCCTCGTGCGCGACGGGGTAATGAGCGCCTCCGAGCGCCCGGGCGTCCGGCGATTCGCCGCCATCCGCGGGCAACGGCGCCAAGCGGTACTCCACGCTGACGACCGTGACGCCGCGCTCGGCGAACGCGTGGCTGACCCAGTCGGCCTCGGGCATTTCGAGCTCGCCGGCGGCGAACCCGCCGCCGTGCGCCCAGACCAGGCCGTGCGTGCGGGGGGATGAGGGCGAGTAGACGCGCACGCGGAGCGGCCCGTGCGGTCCGTTCAGAATCCGGTCGGCGACCTCGACGGGAGTGGTCATCGACTCAGGCGCCCCAGCCGGCCTGCACGCCGCCGACGCGGTCGGCCGCGATCCGCGCCAGGTGGCCGGACTCGGCGAACGCCTTCATCGGGTCCGCTGCGAGACCGCGAGACTCGCGCCACTCGGCCAGGGCAGGACGGACGTCGGTGTAGAAGGCATCCATGAACACGGCGTTGGCGGCGAGCACATCGCCGGATTTCTGCGCCTGGGTGAGAGCGTCGCGATCGACGAGCAGCGCGCGAGCCGTCATCTCCTGCACGTTGAGCACCGAGCGGATCTGGCCGGGGATCTTGTCTTCGACGTTGTGGCACTGGTCGAGCATGAACGCCACGTCTGGGTTGTTCAGCCCGCCACCCCTGACGACCTCGAAGAGGATGCGGAACAGCTGGAACGGGTCGGCCGCGCCGACGATCAGGTCGTCGTCGGCGTAGAAGCGCGAGTTGAAGTCGAACGAGCCGAGCTTTCCGAGGCGCAGCAGCTGCATCACGATGAATTCGATGTTGGTGCCCGGTGCATGATGGCCGGTGTCGAGGCAGACCATCGCCTTGTCGCCGAGGGATGCGACCTGTGCGTACGACGTACCCCAGTCGGGAACGTCGGTGTGGTAGAAAGCCGGCTCGAAGAACTTGTACTCCAGCACCAGGCGCTGGTCATCTCCCAGGCGCGCGTAGATCGTCTGCAGCGATTCCTGCAGGCGGTCCTGGCGTCCGCGCAGGTCGGCTTGGCCGGGGTAGTTCGAGCCCTCGGCGAGCCAGATCTTCAGGTCACGGCTCCCGGTCGCATCCATGACGTCGATGCAGGCGAGGTGGTGGTCGATCGCCTTCCGGCGGATCGCGGAATCCTCGTGGGTGAGGGCCCCGTACTTGTAGTCGTCGTCCTGGAAGGTGTTCGAGTTGATGGTGCCCAGGGCCACGCCGAGGTCCTCGGCGTGCGTGCGGAGAGCGGCGAAGTCGCACATGTCCCAGGGGATGTGCAGCGCCACGCTCGGCGCGAGCGCCGTGTACTTGTGCACCTGAGCGGCGTCGGAGATCTTCTCGAACGGGTCGCGTGGTGTGCCCGGTGTGCCGAACACCTTGAAGCGCGTGCCGGAGTTGCCGAACGCCCAGGAGGGGAGCTCGATGGCCTGCTGCTCGAGGGCGGCCAGGGTGTCGGGGGAGAGGATGCTCATGGGGCGCTGCCTTCGTCGTCTTCGTCGGATGTATCGGGCTCGCCGGCTGCGACGAGCTGGTCTTCGAGATGGAACACCTCGGACAGCGGGATGGCCGCCTGATCGGGACGACCGTCGAGGCCGATGAAGAAGCGACCCATCTCGGCCTCCCATCGGGAAGCGACCTCGGAGGCGGCGAGGTACGCCTGCGCTGCCGCGTCGTCGTCGGTCTCGTAGTAGCCGACGAGGGTGCCGTTCTCGTCGTGGAAGAGGGAGTAGTTGCGGCGACCGGCGGCCGCGATCTCGGCGAGCATCTCGGGCCACACCGGGGAATGGCGAGCGAGGTACTCGTCCAGCAGCTCAGGGCGGACCTGAAGCCGGAAGCAGTGGCGGGTCATGGGCTCACATTTCGGAGGATCGTCATTGAATCGTTTCATGCAAGTCTAGAGGGTGACGGATGAGATGTGCAAGAACGGTCGTGGGACCGGCCGGGTCACTCGTCGAGCAGGCCGGCGATCTCGTCATTCGTGAGGCGTCCGTCAGCGACGGCTCCGCGGAACGACACGGTGATGCTCGCGCCGACGTCGAGTCGGAGCGCGTCCTCCCAGGCGAGCGCCGAGCCCACGCCGGGATAGGCGTCGACGCGCACGAACCAGGGGTCCTCACACGTGCGGTCGTCATCGCCGGCGAGTGCGACGGTGGCCTCGCCGTCACCGAAAAGCGCGCTGAACGCCAGCCACGGCGCGACGGTGCCGTGCACGGCGTCTTCGCCTGCCGCTCGTCCGGTTCGCACGTCGACATCGGATGCCGAGGGGAACCGCCAGGTGAAGCCGCCGTAGCCGCCGCCGATGCGTCCGTTGCTGGCTGGGCTGCCGAGTTCGACCGGAGTGCTCTCCGCCCGCAGCGTCGTCGTCGTCCGGAACAGCCATGCACGCGGATCGGATGACTCTCGCAGCTGCCACCGCGTGGATTCGCTCAACAGCACGGCGCCGCCGGGCGCGATCCAGTCGGCGGTCGAGGAGAAGCCGTCATCGTCGAGGGCGAACGACGTCGTCCGGATGCGGCCGTGGTCGCTCAGCCAGCGATATCCGAGGTCGCGTGTGTAGGTGGGGCCACCCCAGAAGTTCACGCTGTTCACATGCTGAAGCGCGATCGAGACACCGAGGTGCCAATGGTGATCGGCGGGGTGTGCGGCGGAGACGACGACGCCGGACGGCGTGCGCACGGGGTGCAGGAAGGGCCGCGATCCCGACGTGTGGGCGACTGCCGATCCGTCATCATGCACGGCGACGACGGCCGCGCCGACACGGAGCTCGTGCGTGCGGCCGGCCAGTGGCGCCGCAGCGAAGGGGGCATGCAGCTCGCTGAACAGGGCGCCGGATCTCGCGGTGCGCTCGACCCACTCCACGATGCCGTCGATGGTCGTGAGGGGTGACGGTCGGTCGGTGAGGAGCGTGATCGCAGCATCCTCTACCGGTATGGGGTCGGGCGCGGTGCGCACCGCCTCCATCACGGCCATGAACGCTCCGGTCTCGACCAGGGGAGCGTGCAGGGGGACGCCGTGGTCGCGATGATCGAGCAGCTCCTCGAAGAGCTCGGTGCGTCCGGTGTCGACCTCGCTGCCGTCCGGGTGGATGAGCCGGTCGGTCGTGTAGGAGAAGATCACGTCGGCCTCGGGCGTGCGCACCTCGATGAGCGGGTCGGAATGCTCGGGGGCGGCGAGGGTCAGCGCCGCGGAGACGATTCGCCCGTCGGTGAGCGTGATCCGGACGCTGGAGGTGTCGTCTGCCTCGATGTCGTTCGCGCGGTAGAGCTCGAGCTCTACTCGCGCGACGTCGTCACGGCGCCGGGCGCCGGCGATGCGCAGAGCAGTGGCGACGGCGTGCGAGAGCGGGTTTGTCACGACACCGTCCACGACGGGGTGGCCGTCGAGGGTGCGTCTGCCCGCCCATGCAGAGCGCGACCAGTAGGCGGCATCCCTCGCCCAGGCGCCCCAGGTTGCGACCGATGTCGGTTCGCCCAGTTCTGCGAGGCGGTCGAACGCGTGCGAGCCGAAGCTCTGAAACCCGACCTGCACCGCTCGACCTGAGCGCTTCTGAAGGGCCAGCAGTGCTTCGAACTGCTCGATGGTCGCGAGCGGCGGTTTCTCGAGGTAGAGATCGCAGCCACGCTCGAGCGCGAGCGAGGCAAGTGCGAAATGCGTGCCGGTCGGCGTCGCGATGATCACCACGTCGGGGCGGATGCCCGCGTCGAAGGCCTCGGCGAGCCCGGCGAAGGCGGGTGCGTCGGAGCCGTAGCCCTCGCTGGGTCCACCGTTCGGATCCGCCAACGCCACCACGCGCACACGATCACCGAGACGTTCCAGGTTGCGCAGGTGGTCGGCGCCGAAACCGTGGGCTCCGACGAGCAGCACGTCTGTGGCCATCGCGGGAATCCTTCGGTCGGGGAGCGGATGCTGCATCACATTCTCCTCCAGCATATGGGAAAGCGCTTCCCGACCGAAGGGGATGTATCGACAGGCGGCCTGGAGGGCGGAACTATGGGCGTGTTCATTACAACGTTTACCATACGATCGATGATGATGAGAATGAGCTATTGCGAAACGTTTCAATCCCGAGTAGATTGCCGGGAAGCGCTTTCCTGTTAGCGCGAAACCACAGCAATGACCGGTCAGCGGCGCCCGGCCCCCACCGGTCGACGAAGAAGTTCACCAAGAGAGGACAACGATGTTCATTACGAAGCGAATCGCGGCGGCGACCGCCCTCGTCGCGGGTGCGGCACTCGCGCTCGCCGGCTGCGCCGGAGGCGCAGCACCCGATGCGAAGCCGGTCTACGACGCCGACGAGAAGGTCACGCTCACCTTCACCTGGTGGGGCAACGACGACCGAGCCAGCCGTTACGAAGCACTCATCGAGGCGTTCAACGAGGAGTACCCGAACATCACGATCGAGGGCAGCTTCACCGACTTCCCCAGCTACTGGGAGAAGCGCCAGACCGAGGCAGCTGGCAACGGTCTCCCCGATGTCTGGCAGTTCTCCGACTCGTATCTGCGTCAGTACGGGGAGTCGGGCCTGCTGCTCGACCTCGGCACGTACAAGGACTTCGTCGACACCTCGACGTTCGATGAAGCGCTGCTCGGCACCGGGCAGCTCGACGGCAAGCAGTTCTCGCTGCCGACCGGCTACAGCGCCTGGGCGGTCTTCCAGAACGACGACCTGCTCAGCCAGGTCGGTGTCGAGCCGTACGAAGGCGGCACCTCGTACGAGGACCACGATGAATGGATGGCGAGCGTCACCGAGGCCTCCGCCGGCAGCGTCTACGGCGGCACCGACTACACGCAGCGCATCCAGAACCTCGAGCTCCTGCTCCGTCAGGACGGCGGAAACCTGTTCACTGACGACGGCGCCCTCGGCTTCGACGAGGACCAGTTGCGCGACTTCTGGGAGTCCGGCGCGCAGGTGCGCGACGGCGTCGGCATTCCGCAGTCCCGGCTCGAGGAGATCACCCCGACCTCGGGACTCGGCGCCAAGCTGACCGCGAGCGAGATGAGCTGGTCGAACTTCCTCGGCGGATATCTCGCCGAGACGGGCGACTCCGCGCTGTCGATGGTGGCACCGCCGACCAGCGACGACGACGCCAAGGACCTCTACCGCCAGGCCGGACTGCAGGTCGCGGTCTCGGCCAACACCGAGCACCCGGAGGCCGCCGCGATCTTCCTCGACTTCCTGGTCAATTCGCCCGAGTCCGGCGAGATCTTCGGCACCACACTCGGATTCCCGGCTTCCTCGAGCAAGCTCGACGGAGCGAAGCTCGAAGGCGCTGACAAGCAGGTCGCCGACTACCTCGAGTCCGTCGCCGACCGCATCGGAGACGCGCCTCCGGTTCCGGTGAAGGGATACGGCTCGATCGAGCAGACGTTCTGGGACCTCGGCAAGTCGATCGGTCTGGGGGCGATCAGCGTCGACGACGCGGTGACCCAGTTCTTCGATGAGGCCGAAGTCATCCTCGCGGGCTGACCCGGAAAGGATCACTGCGATGTCCACCGAATCGGCGATCGCGCCGAGTGCTTCACGCGTCGCCGATTCCGGTGACCGCCCCTCGGTCGATGGCCGAGGGGCGGTATCCCGGCGGCGCGGTTCCCGCCGGGATACCGTCGCCGGTTACGTCTTCCTCTCGCCGTGGCTGCTCGGCTTCATCGGTCTCACGGCCGGGCCGATGTTGTTCTCGCTGTATCTGGCGTTCACGACGTACGACATCTTCAGTTCGCCGCAATGGACGGGACTTGCGAACTTCGAGCGGATGATGGGAGACCAGAAGTTCTGGGGCTCCGTCCAGATCACGCTCGGGTACGTCCTCATCGGCACACCGATCAAACTGGCCGCGGCGCTCGGCGTCGCGATGCTGCTCAACGCACGCTCCCGCGGCTCCGGCTTCTTCCGGTCGGCCTTCTATGCGCCGTCGCTGATCGGCGCCAGCGTCTCGATCGCGATCGTCTGGCGTGCGATGTTCGCCACGGATGGTCCGGTCGACGGCACGCTGAGCCTGTTCGGTATCGAGATGGGCGGATGGGTCGGCATCCCGGCGCTCGTGCTGCCGATGATGATCCTGCTCGCGGTCTGGCAGTTCGGGGCCCCCATGGTCATCTTCCTGGCCGGTCTCAAAGGGGTGCCGGCCGAGCTGTACGAAGCGGCATCCGTCGACGGCGCAGGCCCCTGGCGCAAATTCTTCAACGTCACCCTGCCCATGCTGTCCCCCGTCATCTTCTTCAACCTGTTGCTGGAGATGATCAATGCCTTCCAGATCTTCGCGTCGGCGTACATCATCGGCTCCGGTACCGGGGGACCTGCCGGCGCGACGAACTACTACACGGTCTACCTGTACACGCGTGCGTTCCGCGACGGGCAACTCGGTTACGCCTCGGCGATGGCCTGGGTGCTCCTGATCGTCGTCGGAATCATCGCGTTCCTGATGTTCCGCACCTCGAGAAGCTGGGTGCACTACGGAGGTGACTCGCGATGAGCGAGACGAGAACCCTGCTCACGGTCGACAAGAACCGGATCGCCCGCGCGGCTCCGGTCGGCCGGTCTCGCACGCGGTCGCGGACCATCGCCATCATCTGGGGGATCATCGCGATCGCCCTCGCCGCGATCGTGCTCTACCCGCTCATCTGGATGTTCGCGGCGTCCTTCAAGCCGCACTCCGAGTTCGGAGCCAACCAGGGGCTGCTGCCGCAGAACCCGACCTTCGACAACTACCTCACGGTGCTCGGCGGCGTGGGCGGCGTGCCGCTGTGGCAGTTCTTCCTGAACTCGCTGCTGCTCGCGGTCGGATCGGTGATCGGCGTCGTCATCTCTTCGTCGATGGCCGCGTATGCCTTCGCCCGGATCGACTTCCGGGGTCGGGCGGTCTTCTTCACGGTGATGATCGGAACGCTGCTGCTGCCGTTCCACGTGCTGATCATTCCGCAGTACATGCTGTTCCGGAATCTGGGGCTGGTCGACACCTTCGTGCCGCTGCTGATCGGGAAGTTCTTGGCCACAGAGGCATTCTTCGTCTTCCTCATGGTGCAGTTCATCCGCGGTCTGCCGCGCGAGCTCGATGAGGCGGCGCGGATCGACGGGGCAGGTCACCCGCGGGTGTTCTTCTCGATCACGTTGCCCCTCATCAAGCCCGCGCTGATCACGTCGTCGATCTTCGCGTTCATCTGGAGCTGGAACGACTTCCTCGGGCCGCTGCTGTACCTCAATTCACCGAGCAAGCAGCCGGTGCCGCTCGCGCTGCGGATCTTCAACGACCAGACCTCCACCTCGGATCTCGGTGCGACCATCGCGGTCTCCGTGCTGGCGCTGCTGCCCGTGCTGGCGTTCTTCATGATCTTCCAACGCTTCCTCGTCGAGGGCGTCGCGACGCAGGGGTTGAAGGGCTGATGACACGGCGCATGCCGCGGGCGCGGACCCGCAGGCCGGAGATCGACGGCAGCGTGCTGCGCTGGCCGGGCGCGGTGAACCGATACGCCCTGTTCGCGGAGGTCATGTGGGTCGGTATCCTGGTGGTCGCGTGCTCGTTGCCGATCGTGACGATGCCGGCCGCGCTCGCCGCCGGCATCCGTCATCTGCGTCGTCACCTGCGGGCGGAGGCATCCGGCGTCGGGCTCTTCCTGCGGGACGTGCAGGGGGCGCTCCTCGGTGGACTGGGCGTCGGGGCGGTCGCGGTCGCGGCGACCGCGTTGCTGGTCTGGGATGTACTGCTCGCGAGCGGGGGAGTGCTGCCCGGCGGGCCAGTGGTCGGTGTGGTCGGCGTGTTCGGTCTGCTCTTCGTCGCACTCGCCACCCTGACGGCCGCCGCCGGCTGGTCGCCGACGAGCGGATGGCTCGCCGCGGTTCGCGCCGTGCCCGCCAGGATCGGAGCGGATGCCATGGGATCGGCGTACCTCGCCGCGGCGATCGTGCTCACCGCGGTCGTCACCTGGCAGTTGCTCCCCTTGATCGTTCCGGGCGTCGGCTGCCTCGTGTTCGCGGTGGTGGCGGTCGGCGAACGGAAACGCTGAGTCGCGTGTCACACTGGACGGCGATGCGAGAAGGGCAGAGGTGACCATGTCGGTGAGCGTCAAGGATGTCGCGGCAACCGCCGGCGTATCGGTCGGCACCGTCTCGAACGTGCTGAACCAGCCCGATCGGGTCGCGCCCGCCACGGCGGAACGGGTGCTTCGGGTCATCCGCGAGCTCGGGTTCGTCCGCAACGATGCGGCCAGGCAGCTCCGGGCCGGCCGCAGTCGCAGCATCGGCCTCGTCGTCCCCGATGTCGGCAACCCGTTCTTCGCCGAGGTGGCACGCGGAGCCGAGGACAGAGCGGCCGAAGCCGGACTCACCGTCCTCCTCGGCAACAGCGACGAGAACCCGACGCGACAGGCCGCTCATCTCGAGCTGTTCCGCGAGCAGCGGGTGAACGGTCTGCTGGTCACACCCGTCTCCGACGACCTGACCGCACTGCGCGCGCTGAAGGAGGCCGGTGTGCCCGTGGTCTTCGTCGACCGTGAGGACCCGGATCAGGAGTTCGCGTCGGTCGCGGTCGACGATGTCGAGGGTGGGCGCCTCGCGGTCGCGCACCTGCTCGACCGCGGGCGCCGGCGGATCGCCTTCCTCGCCGGGCCGACGTCGATCCCGCAGGTCGCACATCGTCTTCAGGGCGCGCGCGCAGCCGTGGATGCTGTCGGTGGGGCGACGCTCGAGGTGATCGAGCGCGGAGGGCTGACCGTGCTGAACGGACGCGCAGCGGGGGAGGACATCGTCGCGCGCGTGCCGGCGGACCGCCCGGACGCCGTGTTCGCCGCCAACGACCTGCTCGCGGTCGGACTGCTTCAAGCCTTCGCTCTCGGTGGCGGCATCCGCGTCCCGGAGGACATCGCGCTGGTCGGCTACGACGACATCGACTTCGCTGCCGCCACGGTCGTCCCGCTCACCTCGGTGAGCCAGCCGGCGCGCATGCTGGGATGGACCGCGGTGGACCTGCTCCTCAAGGAGACATCCGAAGAGCCGCGTGATCATGACCGCTCCGTCCGCTTCCAGCCGCAACTCGTCGTACGGGAGTCGAGCGGCTGAGACATGCACATCCAGGACCCGCCCAGGTCGGCGCGAGAGAATGGAACTCGGCTAGACTCACGCCTTGTCGGTAGATGCATCTATCGGGAGGGTTGTCCGAGCGGCCGATGGAGCTGGTCTTGAAAACCAGTGGGCAGAGATGTCTCAAGGGTTCGAATCCCTTACCCTCCGCAGAATTGAGCACGGTGTAAGCCCCCAACGCACCGCATGCAGAGCCGAAAGGTCCCCGATTGAGCGAGAACACCCGACGCCGTCGCACCATCGCGCGGCATGGTCAGTTGCGTACGCCCAGCACGGCCTCTCAGCTGCTCAAGCTCATCGGCATCGCGATGGCGGTGGTGCTGGTCAGCGGCATCGGCGTCGCGGCGTATGTGTTCTACGACCTCGCCAGCACGGTCACGGCGAACGCCGTCGAGCTCGAGGGCCAGGAGGAGCTCCCGCCGGACATCGGTGCGTACAAGGGTGGATTCAACCTGCTCCTCACCGGCGTCGATACCTGTGAAGAGGCGTACAAGCAGTACTTCGGCGAGCGTTGCTCGGGTCCGGATTCGGAAGGCACCCTCAACGATGTGAACCTGCTGATCCACGTCTCCGAGGAACCCCGCCGCATCACGGCCGTCAGCTTCCCGCGCGACCTGATGATCCCGATCCCGGAGTGCGTGGATGCCGACGGCGACGTCCGCTCCGGGATGAGCAAGCAGCCCCTGAACACGGCGTACACCGACGGTGGCCTCAACTGCGTCGTGAAGACGATCTCCGCGCTCACGGGCCAGGAGATCCAGTTCGCGGCATCCGTCACGTTCGGTGGCGTGATCGAGATCACGAACGCGATCGGCGGCGTCGACGTGTGCCTCGCCAACCCCATCCAGGACGATCACACCGGCCTCGACATGGCGGCCGGAAACCACACGATCCAGGGGATCGAGGCGCTGCAGTTCCTCCGCACCCGCCACGGCGTCGGCGACGGCAGCGACCTCGGTCGCATCGGCAACCAGCAGCAGTACATGACGAGCCTGGCGCGCAAGATGATCAGCGGCGAGACGCTCGGCAACATCCCGGTGATGCTCAAGCTCGCGACCACCGGCGTGAAGAACCTCGAGCCGAGTCAATCGCTCGCCGATCCGATGAAGATCGTGCAGATCGCGCTCGCGGTGAAGAATGTGCCGTTCCAGGACATCGTCTTCCTGCAGTACCCGAACGTCACGGACTACGACGACCCCAACAAGGTCATCCCGGACGAGGAAGCCGCGGCGGCCATGTGGGACGCGATCAACGCCAATTCGCAGTTGCAGATCACCCACGTGAACACCGACAGGGACGGCGTCGTCGTGACGGACCCGCCTCCTGGCGAGACAGATCCGGCCACGACTCCGGATCCGTCGCAGCCCGTGGTGGCGCTGCCGGACTCCATCAAGGGCAACTCCGCGGCCCAGCAGACCTGCTCGAACGGCAACGTCCGCGAGTAGCGGCCAGCCGCGGAAGGGCGCCGGTTCGTGCCCGCCCGCGGGAGCAGTTATGATTACTACGTGCATCCGTGCTTTCGGGTCGGATGCCTGGAGACGTCGCATAGTCCGGCCTAGTGCACCACCCTGCTAAGGTGGAGACCTCTTACGGGGTCCAGGGGTTCAAATCCCCTCGTCTCCGCAGAAAAAATCCTGATCAGAGCATCGGAACAGTCGCCCGCTCGTCGGAGTCCCGGGTCGAGGAATCGAGCGCCGCATCCTGTTCGGGCGCATCTCCGGTGAGCGTGAACGCCCGCCCGCGAGCTCACGCCGGCGCCGCAACCATGGAGCGCATATGAACACGCCGCCGCAGGAGTGGGGCCGGGGACGAAGGTTCCCCGGGAGGACCCTGCTCGTGGGCTGCGGAAAGCTGGGGATCAAGCTTGGCGAGCGGCTCATCGCTGACGGCGTCGAGGTGTTCGCGATGCGCCGCTCAAGCGCGGAGCTTCCTGCCGGGTTCTCGGTGATCACCGACGACCTTCGCGTTGCCCGGAGGCGTGCTCTCCCTGCGTGCGATTCGGTTGTGATCACTCTGCCGCCGGATGCCGAGGCGCGAGCTGAGGCGGACATCTATTCGGCCGCGCTGACCAACCTTGCGGACGCCCTGCCGTCACTCCCTTCGCGCGTCGTGTTCGTCTCATCGACACGGGTGCTCGAGGGGTGTGCGGGTGCCGCTCCTCTCACCGAGTCGGATGCGGCGGCCCCGGCCGGGGCACGCGCGCGGTCGCTTCTGGAGGGAGAGGTCCTGGCTGCTGAGCTGCTCTGCGCCGTCACCGTCAGGCCGGCAGGAATCTACGGGCCAGGGCGGGACTCGCTGATCCGTCGTGTCCGAGAGCATGCGCCCGTCGACTACTCACGACGGACGAACCGCATCCACGAGGACGATCTCGTCGGGCTGCTCCACGCGATGCTCTGGGCGGAGACCCCGCCGGCACTCATCCATGCGGTCGATCGAGAGCCGGTCCTGCTGGGTGAAGTGGTGACCTTCATCGCGGATCGCCTGGGCGTGGAGCCTCCACCGCGAGTCGTACCGGAGGTCGGCGGCGGGACCGTGCTGGACGGACAGCTGCTGGTGGACTTCCTCGGGTCGCTGCGTTTCCCGTCGTTCCGGGAGGGTTACGCGCAGATGCTCGGAGAGTCCGCGTGACCACGCGATTTCGGTTGTAAGCGCGGCCCGACTTCGTGCGGGCGTCGAGGCGTGTTCCGCTGTCGTCCTCACTCGCGGGCGCGCCACCCGACAGCATCCGTCACGCCGGCGGCCCCCTCCCGTCGGTCGCGACGCTCATCGGACGGTCGGTGCAGGGGGCTGGTCGTGACGCTCGGTGACGGCTACACTCTCAACCGCAAGGCATTCATAAACAACATTTCCTAACGGGATGCAGCGCCATACCGCCACGGGGATACGACGATGTGATCCCACGAAAGGATGACCGATGAAGAAAGCCATGATGAGGAGCAGCCTCGCCGGGCTGGCCGCGGTGCTCGTGACCGCAGCGATGATCATGCCCACGGCGGCTGCCGCAGACCCTGTCGGCACACTTGCCGACACCCTGATCTCTCAGGGGCGCCCGGCCACGGCATCCTCGATCGAGGACTCGACGTTCGGCGCAGGCAAGGCCGTCGACGGCAGCTCCACGACGCGCTGGGCGAGCGAAGAGGGCTCGGCTGCGCAGTGGATCAGCGTCGACCTCGGAGCCGGAGCCACCGTGTCGAAGGTCGACCTCAACTGGGAGGCGGCCTACGCCAAGGGCTACAAGATCCAGATGTCGGCAGACGGCAGCACCTGGACGACTCTCAAGACCGAGACCGCAGGCAACGGCGGCACCGACAGCTGGACCGGCTCGGGAACGGGGCGCTACCTGCGCATCTACAACACCGTCCGCGGCACGGCGTGGGGCTACTCCCTGTGGGAGCTCAAGGTCTACGGCACTCCCGGCGATGGTTCGGGCGGTCCCACCACGGGAACCCCGGTCGAGAAGGCTGGCACTCTGGAGGTCTGCGGCCTCAAGCTCTGCAGCGAAGACGGCGTCCCCGTGCAGCTGCGCGGCATGAGCACGCACGGGCTGCAGTGGCACAGCGACTGCATGACCGACTCCGCGTTCGACGCCCTGGCCGACGACTGGAGCGCCGATGTGGTGCGCCTGTCCACGTATGTGGAAGACGACGGCTACGTCAGCAACCCGACGCACTTCACGAACCTCGCGGGTGATCTGATCCAGGAGACCCACGACCGCGGCATGTACTCGATCGCCGACTGGCACATCCTCGAGAAGGGTGACCCCAACGTCAACCTCGAGAACGCCAAGAAGTTCTTCAAGGCGATCGCCACGCGCCACGGCAGCAAGGGCACCGTTCTCTACGAGATCGCCAACGAGCCGAGCGGCGTGCAGTGGAGCACGATCAAGAGCTACGCCGAGAAGATCATCCCGGTGATCCGCGCGATCGACCCTGACGCCGTGATCCTCGTCGGCACGCCCGACTGGTCATCCTTCGGGGTGTCCGGTGACCACGGACCTGCGCCGATCATCGCCAACCCGGTGAACGCGACGAACATCATGTACGTGTTCCACTTCTACGCGACCTCGCACCGCGACGAGTACCTCACGGCACTCGACAACACCTCTGACGTGCTGCCCACCTTCGTGACGGAGTGGGGCGCCGAGGAGTACACCGGCGGCGGAGCGCTCGATCTCCCCATGGCCGAGCGGTACCTCGACCTCATGGAGGAGAAGGACATCAGCTGGGTGAAGTGGAACTTCTCGGATGACCCGCTCAGCGGCGCCGCGTTCAAGGTCGGCACCTGCGACACGAACGGCCCGTGGACCGGTTCCACCCTCAAGCCGGTCGGCGCCTGGGTGATCAACCACGTCCGAGCCGGAGCGCTCTGACGAACAGGTCCGGTCACTGACCGGTGAGGACGACGGCCCGGGGCGTGATGCTCCGGGCCGTCGGTCTTGAACGGCGGCCTCGGAAGTTA
Source organism: Microbacterium sp. LTA6 (assembly GCF_045690355.1). NCBI lineage: Bacteria > Bacillati > Actinomycetota > Actinomycetes > Micrococcales > Microbacteriaceae > Microbacterium > Microbacterium sp. LTA6. The sequence goes on along the minus strand of NZ_CP147855.1, from coordinate 650,090 downwards.
ATCCCCATGTTTACGCGCGCTCGCCGGGAGGGGGAGGCGGAAGGTGGCCAGCGCATCGTCGCTGAGGGCGCGAGGGATCGGCCCCACGACTGGGCGGAAGCCAGCTGCCTCGTACAGGGGGGTCGTTCCGTCACCGGCGCCCACAGCCAGTTCGATCGCCTCGAACTCGTTCGATTCCGACCACGAGATCACGTCGGTGAGAAGCGCGCGATCGATTCCCCGGCCCGCGGCCGTCGGCCGCACCGCCAGTCTCTCGAGGACGAGCGTGCCGTCGTCTCCTGCTTTGGGAACCACGAGCACGAACCCGGCCAGCGGCTCTCCCGCCGCGGTGAACCGCGCGACCGGTCCGTCGAAGAGCTCCCTGAGCCGGTCGTCCGTTCCGCGCATCTCGGCGGATCCTTCGCGAGCGGAGGCGACCTCGGTCCACAGGCTGACGCATCTCTCGACGTCAGCCGGAATCGATCCCCGCACCAGCTCGATCACGGGCCACTCCTCGGCGAGGAGGCCGTAGCTCATCCAGTCGAGCCAGGTGCCTGAGTGATGGAGGGTGCTCTTGCGACTGACCCCCTCACGTCGCATCCCGAGGTGTTCCATCAGGCGCCATGAACGCTCGTCGTCGGCGAAGCATCCGGCGTGGACTCGTCTCATACCAAGTGACCCGAAGCAGGTGTCGATCACCGCGCGGACCGCCTCGGTGGCATATCCGTTTCCTTCGTGGGCGGGGTCGAGTGCCCAGCCGAGCTCCGCTTCGACGCCCCGCGCATCGCCGGCCACCTCTTCGTCGGCCCCGCCGTCGATGCAGCGCACCGTGACGTCACCGATCGGTGTGCGGGGCTCATCCTCGCGCTCAGCGTGCAGATCGATGATGAACGTCGACGCGAGCCGGTCGGGCGCCCGAAAGTACGCGCGAAAGGCGCCGAGCGTATCCGGAGCCGCGCTCAGCCACTGGCTCACCTCCGGAAGCCGGCGCCACCCCCACATCGTGTCGATGTCCTCCGCGGTGCAAGGCCTGATCTCGAGCCGCGGCGTGCGGGCGGGCCAGACGCCGCCGCACGCCGCGGCGCTCAGTCGCCGTGCGCTCACCGACAGAAGCTGAGTCCTCACCGATAGAAGGCGAACACCCAGACGAGGAAGCCGACGCCGCCGACGACCAGGACGGTGGTGCCGATCGTCTTCATGCGCTCCATCGCCGGGCTGATCGAGCGGTAGTAGCGCTCCATGCGTCGGCGCCGACGACGCCTGCGGACCTGCGAGGCCAAGGAGGCCGGGCGGGCGCTCATGACAGTTCCATGAGTATGCATCCCCGTCGGTTTACAAAGCCGTGAGCACGGGGTTGCTCGGCGTGAGGTCGGTCCAGTTCACGGTTCCCGTGCCGGCAACCACAGCGCCGAGGCTCGACGGGTTAGTGATGTCGAAGCAGAGGCTGTACGTGCACTCGACCTGCGGGATCGGGAGGAGCGGGATGAAGATCGCCGTGAAGGTCATGCAGAGTCTGGTCGGGATCTTCGGGCCGTAGGGCGGGAAGATGTCGTTGGGCATGTTCACGTTGCCCAGCACCGAGAAGGTGGAGGTGAAGGCGCTGATCTGTCCGATCGTGCCGACACCGGTCGTTCCGCCGACGGTGTAGTTGTGACTGGTGCCATCGCTGAAGGAGATGCTCCCGCCTACTCCGATGACCGTGTATCCGGGCTTGAAGAAGCCGACATCGCAACCACCGCTGTTGAGGTTGAAGACGATGCTGCCTGTCACGGTGCCGAGGTTGAGCACGGTGAGCGACTGCGCGGTGAACGCGCCCAGCGAGCCGGTGGTGAGGCAGCCGCAGCCCGGCCCGTTGGTCGAAGCGGCTGCGAGCGGTGTTGCAACCGCCAACGCAATGGCCGGTGCCGACCAGGCGAGGCCCTTGGCGACGGACCGACGCGAGACTCCTTCGCCCTGCGTGTGGTGCGGCTTCGTTGCCGGACGCTGAATGTTCATTTCCATGTGATTACCCGAATTCCCCAGTGGCGGATGCGCTATTCCCAGAGCGCGACGAGGGGCGACATGACCCCTCGTACAGAAGACGGAGTTCGAGTCGGATCATTACGCGGAACGTCGACATTCATTTGGTCCGACGCGCTCGGGAATACCCCTAGGGGGTATAGGGTTGACTTCAGTATCGGACCGAAAGCGTCCCAGACGGAGAGGAACATCATGACCACGACTGAGTACCAGGTGACCGGCATGACGTGCGGACACTGCGAGATGTCGGTGCGCGAAGAGGTCGAGCAGATCTCCGGCGTCGAGAGCATCCAGGTGAGCGCGAAGACGGGCCAGCTCGTCGTCACCGGCGCGGACGACCTCGACGACGCCCAGGTTCTGGCTGCGGTCGGCGAGGCCGGCTATTCGGCAGTGCGCGTCTGATGAACGCCGGCGGACGACTCGCGCTCTACGGGGCAGGATTGGTGGTCGCATTCGGTGCGGCCTTCGCCGTCGCGGGCGCGGTCGTCCCCGGCGACATCGCTGCGACATGGGTGAAGAAGGATGAGATGAACGGTCACACAGAAGAGGCAGGAACCGCGGCGCACGGTGCGTCGGAACACACGACGGCCGACGCGCTGAAGGGTCTGTCCCTGAGCGCCGGTGGGTTCACGTTGTCGCCCGTCGAGGCGCCGGGCGCCGTCGGAGAGAGCGGGGAGCTGAGCTTCCGCATCCTCGACGAAGCGGGGGAACCCGTGACGTCGTACGCCACCGCTCACGACAAGGAGCTCCACCTGATCGTGGTGCGTTCCGACGGGATGCTGTTCCGCCACGTGCACCCGGAACTCGACACGAGCACCGGCATCTGGTCGCTCCCCTGGACGTGGGCGGATGCTGGAAGCTACCGCGTCTACGCGGACTTCACTCCGAGCGGCAAGGAGGCGGTCGGGCTCACCCTGACGCGCACTGTGCAGGTCGCCGGATCCTTCGCCCCGACGCAGCCGGCGCTGTCGAAAGTCGACGACGTCGACGGCTACACGGTCTCGCTCGAGGGTGACCTCGCGGCCGGAGCGTCCGGCGAACTCACGATCACGGTGACCCGCGACGGCGAACCGGTGACGTCCCTGCAGCCGTATCTCGGCGCTTTCGGGCACCTCGTCGCCCTCCGCGAGGGCGACCTGGCCTACCTGCACGTGCACGCCGAGGGAGACGACCCCGAGGCAGGAGAGACATCCGGGCCCGAGATCGGGTTCATGGCCGAAGCGCCGACCGCGGGACGATACCTGCTGTACCTCGACTTCCAGGTCGACGGCATACTGCACAGTGCGGAGTTCGTCGTCGAAGCGACACAGGCGCCTCACGGAGAACAACCCGACACGCACGACGATTCGCACTGATCCTCCGGATCAAGGTGCGAGAAGAGAGGGAACGACGATGAGCACATCGGCAGTGCCTGTGCGAGGACCGGGCATCGAACTGGAGATCGGCGGCATGACCTGCGCCTCCTGCGCGATGCGGATCGAGAAGAAGCTGAACAAGCTCGACGGCGTCGAGGCGAGCGTGAACTACGCGACCGAGAAGGCGAAGGTCACCATCCCCGAGGGGTACGATCCCGCACTGCTGATCGCGGAGGTCGAGAAGACCGGCTACACCGCGCACCTCCCGAAGCCCGCGGTCGCCGCGGGTAGGGATGCCGGCGACTCCGAGGACCCCGAGCTGACGTCTCTGCGGCACCGGCTGATCGGCTCGATCGTGCTGACCGTGCCGGTGATCGCGATGGCGATGATTCCCGCGCTGCAGTTCACCTACTGGCAGTGGGCATCGCTCGCGCTCGCCGCTCCCGTCATCATCTGGGCGGCATGGCCGTTCCACCGTGCCGCCTGGATGAACCTCCGGCACGGCACGGCGACGATGGACACGCTCATCTCGATGGGCACATCCGCGGCGTTCCTCTGGTCGCTGTACGCGCTCTTCTTCGGCACCGCAGGCACGCCGGGGATGACGCATCCCTTCGAGTTCACGATTGCTCCATCGGACGGCGCAGCCAACATCTACCTCGAGGTCGGCGCGGGGGTGACGATGTTCATCCTCGCGGGCCGCTACTTCGAGAAGCGGTCGAAGAAGCAGGCGGGGGCGGCGCTTCGGGCTCTGCTCGAACTGGGTGCCAAGGAGGTCTCGGTGCTGCGCGGCGGCGTCGAGGTGAAGATCCCCACCGCGGAGCTCGCTGCTGGTGACGAATTCATCGTGCGACCGGGGGAGAAGATCGCGACCGACGGGGTCGTCGTCTCCGGCACATCGGCGATCGACGCCTCGATGCTCACCGGCGAATCCGTGCCCGTCGAGGTCGGCGAGGGGGATGCCGTCACCGGCGCCACCGTCAACGCCGGCGGTCGTCTGGTGGTGCGGGCCACCCGGGTCGGCTCCGACACGCAGCTGGCGCAGATGGCCCGGCTCGTCGAGGAGGCGCAGACCGGCAAGGCCGAGGTGCAACGATTGGCCGATCGCGTCTCCGGGGTGTTCGTGCCGATCGTCATCGCCATCGCCGTGGCTGCCCTCGGGGCGTGGCTGGGGGCCGGGTTCCCCGTCACCGCGGCGTTCACGGCGGCCGTAGCCGTCCTCGTGATCGCCTGCCCCTGCGCCCTGGGACTGGCTACGCCGACGGCGCTGCTCGTCGGCACCGGCCGCGGCGCGCAGATGGGCATCCTGATCAAGGGCCCGGAAGTTCTGGAATCGACCCGCCGGGTCGACACCGTGGTGCTCGACAAGACCGGCACCGTCACCAGCGGACGGATGACCCTCGTCGACGTCGTCACCGAGTCCGGTGTTGATCGTGCCGAGCTGCTCCGTTTCGCCGGCGCGCTCGAGGACGCATCCGAGCACCCGATCGCACAGGCCATCGCGAAGGGCGCGACGCAGGAGGTCGGCACGCTGCCCGTTCCCGAGGACTTCGCGAACATCGAGGGCAAGGGCGTGCAGGGCGTCGTCGACGGTGTGGCGGTCGTCGTCGGCCGCGACACCCTGCTCGCCGACTGGGCGCTGCACCTGAGCCCCGAGGTCGCGAGTGCGAAAGCGGATGCCGAGGGCGACGGCAAGACGGTCGTCGCGATTGGCTGGGACGGCAGGGCCCGCGGCATCCTGGTGGTCGCCGACACGGTGAAGCCGACCAGCGCCGAGGCGATCTCCCAGCTCAAGGAGCTCGGCCTCACCCCGGTTCTGCTCACCGGTGACAACGAGGCGGTGGCCCGCCGGATCGCCGCCGAAGTCGAGATCGAGCAGGTGCACGCCGAAGTTCTGCCCCAGGACAAGGTCGACGTCATCACCCGGTTGCAGCAGGAGGGCAAGGTCGTGGCGATGATCGGCGACGGTGTGAACGACGCTGCCGCCCTCGCGCAGGCCGACCTCGGGCTGGCCATGGGCACGGGCACCGACGTCGCGATCGAGGCATCCGACATCACCCTCGTCCGAGGCGACTTGCGCAGTGCGGTCGACGCGATCCGCCTGTCGCGCCGCACCCTCTCCACGATCAAGACCAACCTGTTCTGGGCCTTCGCCTACAACGTGGCCGCGATCCCGATCGCCGCGCTCGGCATGCTCAACCCGATGCTCGCCGGCGCTGCGATGGCGTTCTCCAGCGTGTTCGTCGTCGGCAACAGCCTGCGCCTGCGGGGGTTCCGGAGCGTCACGGCGGACAGGTGAGCCGTCCGTCGGGACACTTTGTCGGTCCGAAAGCACACCTGCAGGCGGAAACCGCGTTTTTCGGCCTGCAGGTGTGAATTCGAGCCGACGGGTGTACCGCGGACGGACCCTCCCGCTCGCCTCGCGGACGGCGGGCACGCACTCCGGTAGGGTCGCGGTCATGGCGAACGCAACAACGCAGGCACCCAAGCGCGAGGCCTTCGGCTCCCGGAACGTGTTCATCCTCTCGGCCATCGGCTCGGCGGTCGGCCTCGGGAACATCTGGCGCTTCCCGTACGTCGCCTACGAAGGCGGCGGTGGCGCGTTCCTCATCCCGTACCTGTGCGCGTTGCTGACTGCCGGCATCCCGTTGCTGTTCTTCGACTACGCGATCGGCCACCGCTTCCGCGGGTCGGCGCCGCTCGCGTTCCGGCGCATCCACCGCGCTGCGGAGCCGCTGGGGTGGTGGCAGGTGCTGATCTGCGTGGTCATCTCGGTGTACTACGCCGTCATCATCGCGTGGGCGGCGATGTACACCTGGTTCTCGGCGCAGCTCACCTGGGGGCCGGGCAACGAGAACGACTTCTTCTTCGTCGACTTCCTGAAGTCGGCGGATGTCGCCGCAGTCGGCGTCTCCACTGAATTCGTGCCGCAGGTCGGGGTGCCGCTGATCATCGTTTGGCTGGTCGTCATCGGGATCATGGCGCTGGGTGTCAAGCGCGGCATCGGCAGGGCGAACATGATCCTGATGCCGTTGCTCACGGTGATGTTCGCGATCCTCGTCGTGCAGTCGCTGTTCCTCCCCGGGGCGATGGACGGCCTCAACGCCTTCTTCACGCCGAACTGGGAGGCTCTCGCCGACCCGGCCGTGTGGGCATCGGCGTACGGCCACATCTTCTTCTCGCTGTCGGTCGCCTTCGGGATCATGGTGACGTACTCGTCGTACCTGAAGCGCAAGACCGACCTCACCGGCTCCGGTCTCGTCGTCGCGTTCGCCAACTCGGGCTTCGAGATCCTCGCCGGCATCGGCGTCTTCGCCGCCCTCGGATTCATGGCTCAGGCGCAGGGGACGGAGGTCGCGGGTGTCGCGTCGTCCGGGATCGGCCTCGCGTTCATCGCCTTCCCGACGATCGTCTCCAACGCCGCCGGCGGCTCGATCATCGGGGTGCTGTTCTTCGGAGCACTGGTGTTCGCCGGGGTCACCTCGCTCATCTCGATCCTCGAGGTGATCGTCGCCGCCCTCCAGGACAAGCTCGGCTGGGGGCGCATCCGGACCACGATGGTGGTGTCGATCCCGCTCGCGATCGTCTCGATGGCGCTGTTCTCGACGACGACCGCGCTGTCGGTGCTCGACACCGCCGACGCCTTCGTCAACGCCTTCGGCATCATGGCCGTGGCGCTCGTCGCGGTCATCGTGGTGGCCTGGATGCTGCACAAGCTGCCGGCTCTGCAGGAGCACCTCAACCGCCGCTCGAGTTTCGGCGTCGGCCGCATCTGGAAGATCTGCGTCGGCGTCCTCGGTCCGATCGTGCTCGGCTACCTGCTCGTCAGCGAGATCATCGCGAAGACCTCGGCCCCGTACGGCGACTATCCGGCATGGTTCCTCGCGATCTTCGGCTGGGGGATGGTCATCTCGCTGGTGATTCTCGCGCTCGTGCTGTCGGTCCTCCCGTGGAGCGGCCGTTCGCACGCCAAGGATGACCCTGAGTACGACGAGTTCCTGGTCGACGAGAGCTATGAGGCCGACCCGGAGACCGGCACGATCGATGCACTGGCACCGTCCGAGAAGGGAGCACGCGCATGACCACGACAGCGATCGTCATGATGATCATCGCCATGGTCACGGTCTGGGGCGGCCTCATCGCCGCGATCGTGAACCTCGCACGCCACCCGGAGGTCGCGGAGTCCGAGCCCGCTCCGCCCGTCGAGCTCTAGGCCGTCGAGCTCTGAGACCGTCGACCGAAAGGGCGGCGTGATCGCCTCCCCGGTGGCCGCCGGCGCTCACGCCGGCGCGCCGACCGATTCCCGCTCGATGAGCGGCATCGGCACCAGCTCGTGCGCCGGCTCGCTGTCGCCCAGGAGCATCCGTACTCCGCGTCGTGCCATCTCCTCGTACGGCAGCCGGGCGGTGGTGAGCCCTGGGCGCTGATAGCCGGCGAGTTCTTCGTCGTCGTAGGAGATCACGGAGATGTCGTGCGGCACGCGGGTTCCACGTTCGGCCAGAGCCTGATAGACGCCGAAGGCGACGTTGTCGTTGCACGCGAGGATCGCGGTGAGGTCGGGATGAGCATCCAGCATCCGATGCGTCTCCGCGTAACCGACCTGGGGGATCCAATCCGGCACGGCCACCCGCACCGGGATGACCCCGGCCTCGGCGAACGCCTCTTCCATTCCGGCGAAGCGCAGATCGATCGTCACGCTCTCACGGGGGTTGCCGAACGCATGGGGCACATCGCCGATCAGCCCGATGCGTCGGTGGCCTGCGCTGGTGAGCCGCCGTACCACCGTCAGCCCGGCCGTGTGCTCATCCGGGAGGATGCTGGGGTGATCTGCCGTGGTCGTTCCGTTCACGACGACCACGGGCACGGTGGTCTCGGGCAGATCGATCAGGCGCGCCCCCAGGAGACCCACCAGTACCCCGTCGACCCGTCGGTCGATCATCGACTCGAACGCGTCGGCGATCCCGGATTGGCCGGCCTCGCCGGCTTCTGCGATCAGTACCGTGTGGCCGTACTCCTTGGCCGCGGCGAGGACGCCGCTGATCATGCCGGACGCATAACGGGTGATCGTCACCTGGTCGGAGATGAATCCGATCGCCCTGGTCTTTCCGAGCCGTAGGCTCTGGGCGGCAGGATTGGGGCGATAGCCGAGTTCTGCGGCTGCCGCGCGCACGCGCTCGGTCGCCTGCTCGGAAAGGCGGGTGCCCGGCTTGTCGTTGAGGATCATGCTCACGGCCGCCTTGGACATGCCGGACTGTCGGGCGACGTCGGCGAGTGTGACGCGTCGCGTGACCGGCTTCTCCATCATCTGCCTCCCCGACAAGTGCTGAACCATTTCAGCATAACTCTTGCCATCGGGTGGGATCGGGTGCTACTTTCCTCTTGCTGAATCAATTCAGCACCTGAGTTCGTCGTCGTCGACGGCTCAGACCGAAACTCACGAGCGGGGAACGACAACGTGGTTGAACTCAGTCGCAGGGCGATGATCGCCCTGCTCGGACTCGGTGCCATCGGCACCGCCGTCTCATGGCCTCGCCTCACCGGTGGGGACATCCCCGGCAGAGGCGATGACGCTCTGACCGTGGCGCTCTTCGGCACCGCGCAGGATGCCGCAGCGCGGCAGGCGCTCGTCGAAGGGTTTCAGCGGAAGCATCCGGGAATCGCCGTGCGCATCGTCGCGATCCAGGGGCAGGACTGGAGCAACTACTTCGCCAAGATCCTCACCATGGTCGCCGCGGGAACGCCGCCGGATGTCGTCACGGTGGCCACCGAGGGCACTCAGCTGTTCGCCTCACGGATGGCGCACCCGATCGACGAATACGTGCAGCGCGACGGCGACGAGCTGAAGGAATACTTCGACGACGTGAATCCCGCACTCGTCGAGGCGTTCATGTACAAGGGCAATCTCTTCCAGCTGCCCGACAACTTCAACGCCCCGAATGTGTTCTACAACACGGGTGCGCTGGAACGGGCGGGGCTGGAGCGCCCGCGTGACGACTGGACGGTCGACGACTTCTTCCAGGTGTCCCGCGCGATGAAGAAGTCGGCCGACGGCAACTTCCTGCCCTATTTCTGGAACAACCGCCTCTGGGGCGGAGTGGTGCCGTGGCTGTACGTGAACGACACCAGCTTCCTCACCGAGGAGAAGGCCCCCGGCGGGGACTGGCTCTGGAACAGGTTCTATCCGAACGAGAAGCCGCGCGGCGGTGGACCGCTGTGGGAGAACGCCGACGCCCTCAACGAGCGCACGATCGAGAGCTTCGAAGTCCTGCAGCAGATGGTCAGTGAAGGCCTCGCGGCCAACCCGGCGCAGGGCGGCGGCAACGAGCTCGTCTCACTGTTCTCCACCGGCAAGGTCGGGATGACCCCCGCTGGCGGGTTCTGGGTACAGGGACTGAACGATGCCGGTGTCGCCAACGACGAATACGACGTGAGCTTCTTCCCGAAGATGCGCAGCCAGCGGCACCAGTTCGGGGCCGGCGGCTACGCCATCATGGAGACCTCGCCTCGCAAGGACGAAGCCTGGGAGTGGCTGAAGTACTGCATCTCCGACGAGGGTCTCCGCATCGCCCACCCGCGCCCGGATTCCTCGATCCCTCGCCGTTCGATCAACGACGAGCTGTACGGCGCAGGCATGGGGCCGAAGCACTGGCAGGTGTTCTACGACACCTTGGACAAGTTCCCCGAGAGCGGGCCGATGCCCGCACCTCCGCAGCAGGCAGCCGTCGAGTCCGCGCTGATCAAGAACGTCGTCACGACCATCACCAACGGTCAGGGCGGCGTCCGCCGCGGACTGGAGACGATGCAGCGTGACCTCGAACTCGCATTGAAGGGACGATGATGTCCACCACGACGCTCTCCACCCGCGCCACTGTCGTGCCCAAGGGTGCGAAGCCCGCTCCGGAGAAGAAGCGCGGCAACCGCCTCCTCATCTGGGTGTTCCTGGCGCCGACCGTGATCGGGCTCGGCATCTTCACGTTCATCCCGATCATCGGGTCGATCGTTCTGGCGTTCTTCCGCTGGGACATCATCACGGCTCCGGAATTCGTCGGCGTCGACAACTTCGTCCAGCTCGCCGCGAATCCCACCGTGCGGGTGTCGTTCCTGAACACGATCGGGTTCGTGATCGTGGCGGTGACCCTGCAGCTCGCCGTCGCGCTGGGGCTGGCGGTTCTGGTCCAATCGAAGATGCCGAACTGGCTGCGCACGTTCTTCCGTTCGGCGCTCTTCTTCCCGCTGATCCTGTCCGCGGCATCCGTCTCCCTGGTGATGGCCTACCTGTTCAATCAGGAGTTCGGACTGGTGAATCAGGTGCTCGGCTGGTTCGGCGTCGCCAAGATCGGCTGGCTCACCACGGGCTTCGGAGCGAAGGTCGTCGTGCTGCTGGTGTACGTGTGGCAGAACTTCGGGTTCACGTTCCTGCTCTTCATCGGCGGCGTCGCCGCCATCCCGAAGGAGGTCTACGAGGCGTCCTCGATCGACGGCGCGACCGGATGGCGGCAGTTCCGCCAGATCACGATCCCCCTGATCAGCCCGACGATGCTCGTCGCGAGCGTGATGGCGATCATCGGCGCCCTGCAGATCTTCGACCAGCCCTACGTCCTCACCCGAGGCGGACCAGGAGATGAGACCCGCACCGCGGTGATGGTCATCTACGAATCCGCCTTCCAGCAGCTCGAGTTCGGCCTCGCCTCGGCGATCGGCATCGTGCTGACCATTCTGATCATGCTGGTGACCGCCGTGCAGTTCCAGCTCAGCAAGCGTTTCGTCTTCTACGGGTGAGGAACTGACATGACTATCGAAGCGGTCCAGAGGACCTCTCCGCTGCGCGGACTGGGTTCGCTCGGCAAGTACACGCTGCTCATCGTCGCCGCGTTCCTCACCCTGGCTCCGGTCGTGTGGACGCTCATCACGGCGATGTCGCCGCAGAACATCGACACCGGCGCCATCGAGTTCGGCGGCGGCGCGTTCGCCGACGTCTTCGCGCGCATCCCGGTCTGGTTGTACACCTGGAACAGCGCCCTGGTGACGCTGCTGATCGTGGTCGGGCAGATGCTCAGCGCGGCGATGGCCGGCTACGTCTTCGCGCGGTTCGAGTTCCGCAGTAAGAAGATCCTGTTCATGCTGATCCTCGCCACGATGATGGTGCCGATGCAGGTCACGATCGTGCCGGTGTTCATGCTCGTCAGGGGCATGGGGCTCGCCGACACCCTGCTCGCGCTGATCGTTCCGGCACTGCCGACGGCGTTCGGCACGTTCCTGATGCGACAGTACTTCCTGAGCCTGCCGCCCGAGCTCGCCGAGGCGGCCGAGATCGATGGTGCCGGACCCTGGCGCGTGTTCTTCGGCGTCTACCTGCCGCTCGCCGCACCGGGGCTGGCCATCGTCGGCATCCTCGCGTTCAACTACCACTGGAATGAGTTCTTCAGGCCGTTGATCATGACGATCAGCGAGCAGAACTTCACCCTGCCGCTCGGCCTCGTGACACTGCAGGGCAACCTCGGCACCGGAAGCGTGGCCACAGTGCTCGCCGGTGTGATCATCTCGATGATCCCGGCGCTGCTCGTGTTCATCTTCGGGCAGAAGCCGCTGCGCGAAGGCCTCACCGCGGGTGCCGGCAAGTAGCCCGCGGCCCTGACTCGCCTCCGACCCTCGACCCGACCCGATCATCTGAAGGATGCCGTAGTGACCGACGCCCATACGCCCCGACCCCTCTTGCATTTCACCCCGGAGCGGAACTGGATGAACGACCCGAACGGGCTGGTGTTCTACCGGGGCAAGTACCACCTCTACTACCAGTGCAACCCCGATGGCACGATGCATGATCACATCAGCTGGGGGCACGCATCCAGCACCGACCTGGTCAGCTGGGAACACCATCCTGTGGCCATTCGCGACGATGAGGCCGGGGAGATCTTCTCCGGATCCGTCGTCATCGATCACGGCAACACGTCGGGTCTCGGCTCGGCCGACACGCCGGCGCTGGTCGCGTTGTACACCCAGGCATCGAGGAACCCGAGTCGGCAGGCGCAGGCGCTCGCCTACAGCATCGACGACGGACTCACCTGGACGAAGTACGCGGGCAACCCGGTGCTCGATCGCGGCACCGGGGAGTTCCGCGACCCGAAGGTGTTCCGCTACGACGGGCCGGCCGGCAGCTATTGGGTGATGGTCACCGTCGAGGCGGTCGACCGGCAGGTGCTGCTGTATCGCTCCGATGACCTCACACGCTGGACGTTCCTGTCGAGCTTCGGCCCGGATCGGGCCGTCGACGGCGTTTGGGAATGCCCGGACCTGTTCCCGCTCGCGGTCGACGGCGACCCGTCAGAGATGCGCTGGGTGCTGATCATCAGCCTCAGCCCCGGCGGCGTCGCGGGCGGATCGGGCACCCAGTACGTCATCGGGAGTTTCGACGGCGTGACCTTCACGGCGGATGCCGAGGCGACGGATGAGCCGGCGGACTGGCTGGACTTCGGCCGCGACTGCTACGCCGGGGTCACTTTCGACGGTCTGGATCGCGAGGAACGGACGCTGATCGCGTGGATGTCGAATTGGGACTACGCGCGGGAACTGCCCGCCGGTGATGGACTGCTTCGGCACGCGATGATGACGCTCCCGCGCCGGCTGTCGCTCGTCAGTCGAGCGGGACGGATCCGGCTGCGGCAGCAGCCCGTGTCCGCTCCCCTCGAGAGGGAGAGCGCGGTCGAGGCGGTATCCGTCGACGAGCGGGTCACGCTGATGGAGCGGCTGCCGGAAGCCGGGCGGATGACCGTGCGCGTGGATACCCGAGATGCGGCGGGGTTCGCCCTCCATCTGCGATGCGACCCTTCCGGCGATGGCGGTGTCGTCCTCGCCTACGATCGCGGCGACCGGCGGGTCACTCTCGATCGACGCCCCGGCGCCGATGGACTGCCCGAGAGCTTTCCGAGCGTCGAGGTGATGCCTGTCCCGGGCGGACGCCTGGTGGAGCTCGTCATCTGGCTGGACCGCGCGTCGATCGAGATCTTCGCCGACGGAGGCACCCGCGTGCTCACCGATCTGATCGCCCCGCAGGCGGGAACGGTTCTCGCCATCGAGGGACGCGGGGGAGCCGTGCACGTCGAGCGGATCGCCGTCGCCGGGGTCATCGCGTCGGGGTGAGAAGCGGCGTGGCCGCGCTGCGGGCTGGCGGTCGCGGGCGGCGAGCGGTCAGAAACGCTCCTTCAACGCGCGTTTGCGATGCGTTTCTGACCTCTCACCGAGGCGACGGTGCGTTTCCGGTGCGTTTTCGACCTCGCACGCGCGCAATCTCGCCCCCGACGCGACTCCGACCGGGCCCGCACCCAGCGGCAGGTGGGAAACTTGAAGGATGAGCACTTCCCCTGTTGTCGACCTGGCTGCCCCGCTGAGCGAGGCGGAGGTGCGTCGCATCCGCGAGGACTTCCCGATCCTGCAGACGCAGGTGAACGGGCATCCGCTCGCCTACCTCGATTCTGGGGCCACGTCGCAGCGTCCTTTCGCCGTGCTGGATGCCGAGCGCGAGTTCGCGTCCACGATGAACTCGGCTGTGCACCGCGGCGCCCACACGCTCGCCGCCGAGGCGACGGAGCTGTTCGAAGATGCCCGCAGCACCCTCGCCCGTTTCGTCGGCGCCGATGATGACGAGATCGTCTGGACATCCAACGCCACCGAGGCGATCAACCTCGTCGCCTACTCGCTCTCCAACGCCTCCATCGGACGCGGCGGTGCCGAGGCAGACCGGCTCCGGCTGCGCGAGGGCGACGAGATCGTCACCACCGAGATGGAGCACCACGCGAACCTGATTCCGTGGCAGGAGCTCGCCGCCCGCACCGGCGCGACGCTGCGGGTCATCCCGGTCGACGACGACGGTGCGCTGCGGCTCGACGACGCGGCTACCATCATCAACGAGCGCACCAGGATCGTCGCCGTCACGCACGTCTCCAACGTGCTCGGCGTGATCAACCCGGTCCCGCAGATCGTCGCCCGTGCGCGCGAGGTCGGCGCGCTCGTGCTCCTCGACGCCTGCCAATCGGCCCCGCACCTCCCGCTCGACGTGAAAGAGCTCGACGTCGACTTCGCTGTGCTCTCCGGCCACAAGATGCTCGGACCCACCGGGATCGGCGCCCTGTACGGGCGGCGCGAACTCCTCGAGGCGATGCCGCCCTTCCTCACCGGGGGCTCGATGATCACCACGGTCACGACGACGACCGCCGAGTACCTGCCGCCGCCGCAGCGCTTCGAAGCGGGCACGCAGCGGGTTTCGCAGGCCATCGCGCTCACCGCGGCCGTCGACTATCTGACGGCGGTCGGGATGCCGCGGATCGCTGCGCACGAGGCGGCGTTCGGCAGGCAGCTCGTCGACGGGCTGAGCGCGATCGACGGTGTCCGCGTGCTCGGCGCGGGCATCGACCTGCCGCGGGTGGGACTCGCGAGCTTCGACGTCGCCGGCATCCACTCCCACGACGTCGGTCAGTTCCTCGATGATCGCGGCATCGCCGTGCGCGTCGGGCATCACTGCGCCCAGCCGCTGCATCGGCGGCTCGGCGTCACCTCGTCCACGAGGGCGAGCACCTACCTCTACACGACTGAGGCCGAGGTGGATGCCGTCATCGAGGGCGTCGCCGCGGCGATCGACTTCTTCCGGAGGGGCGCATGAGCGACCTGCAGAACCTGTACCAGGAGCTCATCCTCGACCATTCTCGGACCCCGCACGGTTTCGGGCTGCGTGATGAGGTCGCGGCGCAGTCGCATCAGGTGAATCCCACCTGTGGCGACGAGGTCACCCTTCAGTTGCACCGCGCCGCCGACGGCACGATCGAAGCGGTCGCGTGGGAAGGCCACGGATGCGCGATCTCGCAGGCATCCGCTTCGCTGTTCGCCGAACTCGTCGAAGGGCTCACCGTCGACGAGGTGGAGGTCCGGATCGCCGCGTTCCGCGAGGCGATGCGCTCACGCGGGAAGATCGAACCCGACGAGGAGCTGCTCGGCGATGCGGCGGCCCTCGGCGGGGTATCGAAATACGTCGCGCGCGTCAAGTGCGCGATGCTGGCCTGGGTCGCTGCAGAGGACGCACTGCACAAGCTGGCTTGACGGGTCGCGGCGGCAACAGAGGATGATGGACGAATGCCTCTGAAGCTGCTTCCTCTGAATGCCGACCGCTACGACGAGTGGCGGGAAGTCACCAGGACGCGGCTCATCCGGCTGCGGCAGGACTCGGGTTTGCGCCTGGGACAGGATGCCGTCGACCAGGCCGACGCCTACTTCACCGACCTGATTCCCGACGGTACGGACACGCCCACGTCGCGCATTCTGCGCATCGTCGATGATGCAGACGGCGAGATCGGCACGGTGTGGCTCGGCCTGAACAGCACCACGATGTTCATCGTCGATCTCGCGTTCAGCACCGAACCCAGCGATGCGCAGTGCGACGCCGTGTTCGCCGCGGTGCTGGACACGGGCCGTGAGCATGACGTCCGCAGGGTCAGCATGGGGCTGTTCCCCCAGGATGCTGCGGGGCATCGGTTCGCCGACGGCCGTGGCTTCCAGGTCTCGTCCATCCAGATGCTGCTCGAGCCGCTACCGGGTCGGCAGATCGCGGCCCACGTGGAGGTGGCGCCGATGACCCCGGAGCGCTACCCCCGCTACGAGATCGAATCCGAGGCGGCCTTCGCGCAGGACCTCGTCGATGCGGGCAGATACACGATGGAGGAGGCGGTGGAGGAGTCCCACCGGCAGTTCCTGCAGGAGCTGCCGCAGGGATTGGAGACACCGGGTCAGGAGTTGTTCACCGCGACGGTCGACGGCGTCGAGGTGGGCATCCTCTGGATCGGCATGCGCCGACGGGGTGGTCATCCGCATGCCTTCATCCTCGATATCGAGGTGGCCGCCGATCAGCGGCGGAAGGGGTACGGCCGCGAGCTCATGCACGCCGCCGAACGAGAAGCCGAGCGTCTCGGTGCCGGCTCCATCGGACTGCACGTGTTCGGGTTCAACGTCGGTGCTGTCTCGCTCTACGAACAGCTCGGCTACCGTCGGCTGGAAGAACATCTCCTTCTGGAGCTGTGAATCGGCCTTCGTGACTTCCGGCGTCACCGACGGGAATACCGCAGTGCGGAGGGCGTTGGCCCGGACATGACAACTCTCGGAATCATCGGTGCAGGACACATCGGAGCCCAGGTCGCACGCGCGGCCGTCTCCTCCGGCTACGACGTCGTGATCGCGAACTCCCGCGGTCCGGAAACCCTCGGCGACCTCGTCGCGGAACTCGGCCCGAAGGCGCGAGCCGCCACGGCCGCAGAGGCGGGAACGGCGGGAGATGTCGTCGTTGTGACCGTGCCGCTGCACGCGATCGACCAGGTCCCGGTCGAGCCGCTCGCCGGAAAGATCGTGCTCGACACGAACAACTACTACTTCGAGCGCGACGGCCGCATCGAGGCTCTCGACAAGGGGGAGACCACCACCTCGGAGCTCCTCCAGCAGCACCTGCCGACCTCCAAGGTGGCGAAGGCGTTCAACCACATCTTGGCCTCGGAGATCGCGACGGCCGGCGCCCCGGCCGGGTCGCCGAACCGGCGCGCGCTCGCGACCTCGAGCGACCATGACGACGCGGCCGAGTTCGTCGAGCGGTTCTACGACGAGATCGGCTTCGACACCGTGAACGTCGGCCCGCTGAGCGAATCGTGGCGCGTGGAGCGCGATCGTCCCGCGTACGTGGTCAGGCAGAACGCCGAGGAGCTGACCGCGAACCTGGCTCTCGCGAACCGTCTGCCCTGACGATCGTTCCAGCCGCATGAAGGGGACGGGGTGCTGTGGCATCCCGTCCCTTTCGACGCTCACGCGCGGGGAGACACACGCGAACGCGAAACTCCGAACAGTGCGAGAATTCAGACATGACAGGGCTGGGGGCAGTCGGGGAACTGGAATCTGCGCGGGTGACGCGGATTCTGCGCGACGACATCGTGCTGGGCCGGCGTCTGCCCGGAACCAAGCTCATCGAGCGGGATATCGCGGCCGAACTCCACGTGTCACGTCTGCCGGTGCGAGAGGCGATTCGCGCTCTGGTCGGCGAGGGAGTCGTCGTGGCGCGACCGCGCAGTTGGGCGGTGGTGCGCGAGTTCACCGTGCGCGACCTGTACGACCTCAGCGAAGTTCGAGAGTCTGTCGAGACGTTGATCTTCGTCTTCGCCGCCGAGCGGCACGATGACGCCGGAATCGAACGGTTGCGCGCCGCACTCGAACGCGAAGAGAGCGCCGCACACGCGGGCGATACGGAAGCAGCGCGAATCGCTGCCGGACGGTTCCACGAGATCGTGTCCGAGCTGGCAGGCAACGAGATGCTCGATGAACTCATCCGCGTGTTCATCACGCGCCTGCAGTGGCTCTTCGGGCAGCACGACGATCTGGTCGCGATGGCTGCCGAGCACCGCATCATCTTCGATGCGCTGATTGCGCGCGACGTGGATGCCCTGCGCGTCCTCGTGCCGCGGCACCTCGCCGCCGGGCGGGCGACCGCCGAACGGGTTCTCCTGGCGCGCGCCGCTTCGTCGGACTGAACGCGACCGCGAACGGGTTCAGGAGGCGGGGGTCGTCGTGTCGATCGCCGCACGGAGCGGTCGCCGCATCGCCGCCCAGTATCCGGTCGGGCTGGCGCGCACGAGCAGATCGATGAGTCGCGCCTCACGACCGATCATCGTTCGCGCGCGGCGCCGCTGCGTGGCGCGCACGATACGGGCCGCGGCATCCGCGGGGTCGGTGTGATACATCTGCGCCTGCGCTGCGGCGGCCCGGGCCGCGACGGCCGGATCGATCGCCGCCGCATAGCGGCCGTGCAGGATGATCCCCGTTCGCACTCCGGCGGGGTAGACGGCCCCGACCGTGACCGTGGTGTCCTCGAGCTCATGGCGCAGCGACTCCGAGAAGCCGCGGACGGCGAACTTGCTCAGCGCATAGGGGATGCGACCGGCGGGGGCGGCGAGGGCGTAGACGCTGGCGAGATGCGTGATGTGAGCCGCCGGCGCCGCGCGCAGCACGGGGAGGAGCGCCTTCGTGATCGAGACCGTCCCCCACAGGTTCACATCGACCAGCCAGCGCATCTCCTCCATCGTGAGCTGGTCGAGAGAACCGAGCATCGACGACCCTGCGCACGTGATCAGGGCGTTCACCTGCCCGTGCGCAGCGGCGATCTCGGCGGTCGCCGCGAAGACCGCGTCGTCATCGCGCAGGTCGACGACATGCGTCGTCACGGTCGTATTCGCCAGGTCCTCGGCCACGGCGGCCAGCGCGTCGGCATCGTGGTCGAGCAGCGCGAGGTGGGCGCCCTGGGCGGCGAGCAGGCGGGCGACAGCGGCGCCCATGCCGTTCGCGGCTCCGGTGATGACCGTTGTGCTGCCGGTGAACGTGAGCGGCTGCATCCATCCTCCTCTGGGGGCGATCTCGAGGATGCGTCTCGCGCGGCGGTGTAGGCGGCGAGACCCCGATCGGATCCATTCTGGCCGACGTTCTGCGCAAGTGATACCGGTACGCTCGAGGAGAGGAGGTTGCGGTGGGACGAACATCGGATGCCATCGCTGAGGGTGTCGCGATCGCGACCTCAGCTGCGCGCCTCGTCGTGAAGAACCACATCCTCGTCGACACGATCGCCCAGGGCGGCGCCTTCGACACCGGCAAATACATCGCCGACGCCCGTGAAGCGCTGCGCGCGATGGCGGAGGAAGCGGAGCAGGCCGAGAAGACGCTCGCGGAACTGCGCAAGCGCGCCCGCGGTCGTCACTCCGACCCTTCGGGCACGCACGACTACCGTGACCGCGACGTGCGCAACCTCAAGCGTCGGGCGAAGCAGTCCCACGGGGTCGCCACCAGACTGCGCGAGACGATGGAAGATCCGGAGGCGCTCAGCGTCATCGTGGAGGAAGCGCGGGAGGGGGCCTGGGCCGACGTGCGGCACAACCTCGATCGGCGCCTGCGCGTCGAGGGGATGCGCCCCGATCAGGATCCCGACTACGACACCATGCGCGAGGCGCGGATGCAGGCGCTCCGGCTCGTCGATCTGCAGGCGCTGTCCTCGCAGCAGCGTGCCCGCCGCAAGGTGAAGAAGAAGCAGAAGGCGGCCGCAGAGCACGACTGAGCCCTCGTTTCGCAATCGCGACGCGACTGTTGTAGGCTTATCGTCGGCCCGCTGAGCGGGCAGGAGCGCCCGTAGCTCAATGGATAGAGCATCTGACTACGGATCAGAAGGTTAGGGGTTCGAGTCCCTTCGGGCGCACAGCATCAGAAATTCCCCGCCACGGAAGTGGCGGGGAATTCTGCTTTCCGGACTACCCGAGCAGGCTCGTGATCGCCGGGTCGCGTTGTGCGACCTCGGCGGCCGTCGAGACGATGACCCGCCGCATGGCGGCACCGGCGGCGGTCGGCGTCACGTCGGTGCGATGGGCGAGGATGATCGTCCGCGTCATCAGTGGATGCGCCAGCCGCACCGAACGCAGTTCCGGTCGATCGAGCAGCACCATCGCCGGCACGACCGCGACTCCCAGGCCGCGCTCGACGAAGCGCAGCACCGCGTCCATTTCGGCCCCCTCCAGCACCGGCGTCGGTGCGAGGCCGACGGCGCGGAACGCGGCATCGGTCGTCGCCCGCAGGTCGTAGCTCTCGTCGAAGGCGATCAGCGGCAGCTCGGCGAGCTGCTCCAGCGCGATCGTCGCCTGCGCCGAGATCGGGGGGCGGGCGGCGGACGACACGACGACGAGCTCTTCGGACAGCAGCGGCATTCTCGTGAGACTGACGCCGGCGACGGGCGGGTCATCGGATGCGGTGATGAGCGCCATGTCGACCGCGCCGACGGCGAGTTGCTCGATGAGCAGTCGGGAGCCGGCCTCGGAGAGGTGCAGCTCGATGCCGGGATGCATCTCGTGGAAGGCCCCGACCGCCTCGGGCACGAGGCTGATGCAAAGGGTAGGAGTGGCGCCGAGACGCACTTTTCCTCGTCGGAGTCCGGCGAGGTCGCTCATCTCCTCTTTGATGGCATCGGCCTCGGCGAGCATCCGCTGCGCGCGGGGCATCAGCGCCTCGCCGGCGGGAGTGAGCGAGATATGTCCGCGTGCGCGGTGGAAGAGCGCGGCCCCGAGCTCCTGTTCGAGCGTCGAGATCTGCCGGCTCAGCGAAGGCTGGGCCAGATGGAGGTCCTCGGCGGCCCGGGTGAAGTGCCCGAGCTGGGCGACGCGGACGAACCCGCGGAGCTGCTCCAGATTCATGAGAATAGTCTACAGCTATCGAATCAAGCCGAACAATGCATTGGAGTTATCGCCGTCGGGTTCCTAGCGTGGAGGATATGAGCACACGCGAACGACAGATCTCCACTTCCGTCCTCGTCATCGGAACAGGGGGCTCCGGCCTGCGCGCGGCGATCGAAGTGGCCGAGCGGGGCGTCGACGTTCTGGCGGTCGGCAAGCGGCCGCGGCAGGATGCGCACACCGCACTCGCCGCAGGGGGCATCAACGCCGCACTCGGCACCATGGATGCCGAGGACAGCTGGCAGCAGCACGCCGCCGACACGATCAAGGAGAGCTACCTCCTCGCCAATCCGCACACGGTCGAGATCGTCGCGAAGGGCGCGGAGCGCGGCATCCGCGACCTCGAGCGCTACGGCATGGACTTCGCCCGCGAAGACGACGGACGCATCTCGCAGCGCTTCTTCGGCGCACACACCTTCCGGCGCACCGCGTTCGCCGGCGACTACACCGGCCTTGAGATCCAGCGTTCGCTGGTGCGCCGGGCCGAGCAGCTGCACGTGCCGATCCTCGACCACGTCTACATCACACGTCTGCTCGTCCGCGACAACGTCGTGTTCGGCGCGTACGGCTTCGATCAGAGCGACGGCACTCGCTACCTGATCCATGCGGATGCCGTCATCCTCGCCGCCGGCGGCCACAACCGCATCTGGCGGCGCACGTCTTCTCGTCGTGACGAGAACACCGGCGACTCCTTCCGGCTCGCAGTCGAGGCCGGGGCGCGGCTGCGCGACCCTGAGCTCGTGCAGTTCCATCCGTCCGGGATCATCGAGCCCGAGAACGCCGCGGGAACCCTGATCTCCGAGGCGGCGCGCGGTGAAGGCGGAATCCTGCGCAACGCACTCGGCGAGCGGTTCATGGAGAAGTACGATCCGGAGCGGATGGAGCTGTCGACCCGCGACCGCGTCGCTCTCGCCGCCTACACCGAGATCGCCGAGGGGCGCGGTACCGAGAACGGCGGCGTCTGGCTCGACGTGTCGCACCTCCCGCGCGAGACGATCATGTCGCGACTGCCGCGCGTCTACCAGACGATGCTCGAGCTGCAGATGCTCGACATCACCACGGACCCGATCGAGATCGCACCGACCGCCCACTACTCGATGGGCGGCGTCTGGGTGCGCCCGGAAGACCACCGGACCGACGTCGAGGGCCTGTATGCGATCGGGGAGGCCTCGAGCGGGCTGCACGGTGCGAATCGCCTCGGCGGCAACTCGCTCATCGAGTTGCTCGTCTACGGCCGTCTGGTGGGGCAGGCAGCGATGGCGCATGCTGCTGGATTGGATGCGCAGCGGCGATCTGCTGCCGCCGTGGCGGCTGCCCGTGCAGAGGTCGATGACCTGCTCGCTGCGGATGGGCGGGAGAACGTCCGTGCGCTGCAGCGCGCGATCCGCAACACCATGACGTCGCATGCAGGCGTGGTGCGATCCGAGGAGGGGCTGCTCGCGGGGCTCGCCGAGCTCGACGCGATCGAAGCGCGGATGGCCGACATCGGAATCCACCCGGACATCGCCGGGTTCCAAGATCTCGCGCATGCGTTCGATCTGAAGGCGTCGGCGCTCGCCGCCCGGGCCACGATGGAGGCGGCCCTCGAGCGGCGGGAGACCCGCGGATGCCACAACCGCAGCGACTATCCCGAGACCGATCAGGCGCTGCAGGTGAACCTCGTCTGGTCGCCGCGCACGGGTGTGACGCGCGAGTCGATCCCGCCGATCCCCGACGAGATCGCCGAGCTCATGCGCGACGTCGACACGGTGGGCAAGCTCGTCGAGTAGCCGTCTCTCGTCGTTCGGCTCTGCGTCAGCGGATCAGGCGGGTCTCCATGGCCACGATGCGATCTCCCTCCGAGGTGAACAGGAGGAGGGATTCCGGGACGCCGTCGGAGATCGCGACCACAGCGAAACCGGTGGCGAGTTCGACGATCTCGAAGTCGAAGCCCGCCGCGTAGCGGTGGTAGGCGGCGGCGCTCGAGGCGACGCTCTCCGCACCGCGGACGATACGGATGCCGTCAGCGCCCTGATCGACGCGGAACTCCACATCCGGGTGCAGCACCGCCAGCAGCCCGGCGAAGTCTCCGGTCCGCGCGGCCGCGAGGAACGCATCCACGACCGCCCGCCGTTGTTCGCGGGTCGCCGCCTGCTGAGGGTCGCCGGGGGCAGCCCCGCGCACGCGGTCCCGCGCCCGGCTGGCGAGCTTGCGGGCGGCGGGCGTCGTCCGGTCCACGATCGGCGCGACCTCGTCGAACGACAAGCCGAACACGTCATGCAGCACATAGGCGAGGCGCTCATCGGGTGTCAGCTGCTCGAGCACCAGCATGAGGGCGTAGCCGACCCGGTCGGCGCTCTCGGCACGCACGACCGGGTCGGACTCGTCGGGGCTCCGCTCCGCCTCCGGAAGCAGATCGAGCGGGTTCTCCTGCCGCCGTGAGCGGGAGCGCAGCTGGTCGAGGCAGATCCGGCTGACGACCCGCGTGAGCCAGGCTCGCAGATCGTCGACCTCGGGGGTGGCGCGGGCGACGCGGAGCCACGCCTCCTGCACGGCGTCCTCGGCGTCGGCGTGCGAGCCGAGCATCCGATAGGCGACGGCGGTCAGATATCGCCGGTGGGTCTCGAACGTCTCGCCGAGGTCGGTCGTCTGCATGTGCACCTCTCCGCTCGAAAGCTACCGGTCAGTGGGCGCCGGCCGGCTGCCGGATCGCCGCATTGATGCGATTCCACACATTGATCGCGCCGATCTCGAAGAGCAGCCCGGAGATCTGCCTGCGATCGAAATGGCTCGTCATCTCCTCCCAGAGCTCATCCGAGATCGGGTCGTGGTGATCGGCGAGGCGGGTGAGGACCTCGGTGAACTCGAGCACGGCGCGCTCCTTGGCGCTGAAATACGGCGCGTCCCGCCAAGCGGCGACGGCATGGACGCGCTCATGGGAAGCACCGTCCTCGAGCACCTGGCGGGCGTGGTCGACGACGCACCAGCTGCAACCGTTGATCTGGCTCGCCCGCAGCGCGACGAGATGCAGCAGTGACTCCGGGACGCCGGATGACTGCGCGGCGCGGTTGATGCTGCTGATCGCGTCGATTCCGCCTTCGAGCACGAAAGCCGGATGCGGCATCCGCGCCTTGTGGGTGACGATCGCATCTGCGTCGATGGGGGCTTCGATGATGGTCATGGGTTTCTCCTGTTCGTCGGTTGTGCGCCGTCCGGTGGACCGCTTCATAGAGAAGACGGATGGGGCGCGCAGAATGTGACGGATGCGTCGTCGCGCGATATTCCTGATCGTCGGGTCGGACCGATGCTGGCCGGCCTCGACCCCTCGCGGCGGCGGAGTGGGACCGACTATCTGACCGGTGGTGCTCGACTCCAAGGAAATCGAAAAAGTTTCTCTGATCTGCTTCTTTTCGGGGTCTGAATGTCGGTGGCCCCCTGTTGAATGGAGGTATGAACAACCCCATACCTCTCCTCGATCAGGTCGTCTCCGACCTCGATCAGGTGCTGAGTGGGGATGCTCTCGGGGCACTGTCGGATGCCGACCGGATGCATGTTCTTCGTATCGCCGGGGAGGCTTTCCGCCGCATCGAGGCGGTCGTCGTGGAGACGACGGCAGGGGCAGAACCGGGTTTCCCGGACGGCTTCGGATGCCGGAACATGAACGAACTGCTGCAGCGGGTGCTGCGCGTTGACGCACCGGGGGCTGCCCGGGTGGTGAAGGCCGCGGACATGGTGCACCGTGATGTGGAACTCACCTCAGGTGCACGATTGCCGTCCCGGTGGCCCGCACTGCGCGGCGCGATGCTCGGCGGGACGATCGGGATCGCCGGGCTGCTGGCGGCGACCGGTCCGATCGAACGGGCGGGGGTCCGGATCGGGGCGGCTGATCGGTTGCGGGCGGATGTCGAACTCGCCGGCCAGGCCCGCGGGTACGTCCTCGCCGGTGCCGCCGCCGATGCCGACTTCGGCGAGCGGGCAGATGCCGATACTGTGCCCGCTGATGTGGCGCCTCCGGCGACGCCGGAGGATCTGAAGCAGTTCGCGCAGCTGATCGCCCTGTATCTGGATCCGGATGGGTCCGCGCCGTCGGAGGCGGAGGCATCGCAGAACCGGTCCTTCACGGTCGGGAGGCTCCGCAACGGGACCTACCCGGTCTGGGGGAACATGCTGCCCGAGGTCTACGCGCAGATGCAGTTGATCTTCGACGCGCAACTGAACCCGAAGACAGCAGGCCCGGCCGACTTGGGTGTGATGTTCCGCCCCTCCGACGAGATCGACGGGGCTAGTGACGGTCTGGATCCGTTCAACTCGGACCCGAGGAACGTGATCGATCCGCGCACCCGCGCGCAGAAGCAGCACGACGCCCTCGCCGCGGCCTTGGGCATCGCGGCCCGCCACGACGAGATGCCCAGCCTGGGTGGGGCGGCGCCGACTCTCGTGGTGCACGTCGACGCTGCCACCTTCGCCACGGGCGACGGTGCGAAGTTCGCAGTCGGATCAGCCGCAGACGCGCTCCCTGTGCCGGACAGCGGCACCAACACCGACAGCGGCGTCAACAGCGACACCGGCGCCGGAGCGGGATTCGCGGCCGGTTGGGCGACGATCCCCGGCGTTGACGCCCCGGTCTCGGCATCCGTCGCCTCCCACACCGCCTGCACGGGTACGATCCAACGCGTCTTGTTCGACGAGGGCCGCATCGTCGGGATCAGCGTCACCGACCGGGTCTTCACCGTCCACCAACGTCGGGCGATCGTGCTCCGCGACAAAGAATGCCTCATCCCGGGCTGCCACGTCCCGGCATCCTGGTGCGAGATCCACCACGTGACCGAACACGCCCGCGGCGGACCGACCCACACCGACAACGGGGTGCCGCTGTGCTGGCACCACCACCGCACCCTCGACAGATCCGGATGGGAGATCCGCATGATCGGCGGCATCCCACAGATCCGCGGACCCGGCTGGTGGGACCCCGCACAGCGATGGCGCACCCCACGCGCCACCCTCGACACACTCACCCGCACCCGCGTCTGACCGCGCGCTGCGGCACGCTCAGCGACCCGGGGTGCTCAGCGGGGTCACCCCGGGGTGATGTCGTCCGGATCGAATTGCGGTCGTCCGACCACGCCGATTCCCACCGCTTCGTGGTCAGGCTCGGGACGCTCCTTCTTCGCCGGAGCCTTCGGCTCTTCGCTGGGTTCCTTCTCGGTGCTCGGCTCCTGCAACTGCTCGGTGGTCGGCTCTTCGGTCGTGGAAGTGGCGTTCGTCGCCGGCTCCGTTGGTGCTTCGGTTGCCGACTCGTCCGTCGCCGGTTCCGTCGTCGACTCGCCTGCAGCTGGCGCTTCGGTTACCGACTCGTCCGTCGCCGGTTCCGCCGTCGACTCGTCCGTCGTCGGCTCCGTCGCTGGCGATGTGTCGGTCGCGGACTCGGCGGTCGTGGCCTCGTCGACTGCTGGCGCATCCGACGGTTCGTCCGCAGTCGGAGTGGATGATGGCTCTGCCGCGGCCGGGGCGGTTGTCCGCTCCTCCGTCTGCGGTGCGGGTGCTGGCTCTGCGGCGGGGGCTGATGTCGGCCCCTCCGCCGGATCGCTCTGCTCCTGCGGGGCTGCACTGTTCGTCATGATCGCTCCTTGGTCTTGCGGCCTGGTGACGACAGCATGCGTCGAGGGCTCGCCCCGGCCAAGGGGGTTGACGGATGGCCGCGACGGCCGTCGCTCAGAAGTGCATCTGCTTCAGGGTGCCGTATTTGATCAGGATCTCCTCGAGCTCGGGATGCTCCTCGGGAGTCTCGATCCGGAGCGTGTGGGCGGCGCCGTCGGACAGGACGATATCCGGCCCATTCGAGAAGAGGAGAGAGCTCCACGGCGAAGACCACACGACTGCGCCGACGGCATCCCGCGCGGCGACGCCGTCGGCATCCGTCGTGATCGTCACGACCTTGTCCGACGCCTTGACCGGGAACGTCGCCGGGAACTCGCTGTTCTCCCACTCGGCGAAATACGCGGTGAGCCCCAGCTTTGCGTAGGGCCATCCTCCGCGCAGGCTCCGGCCGATCCGCGAGACACGCAGGTCGCGCTCGACCGGGTCGCCGTTCTCATCGGGAAGCGTCATCGGCAGCACTCCACCGATCGTGTACGTCAGGCGGAACAGCTCCTCCTGACGTTTGTCGTCCTGTGTCAGATCAGTGCTCGCGAGGTACGGCTGGTCGCCGATCCACTCGGTCCGCACGGTCCAGGTGCGCGCCTGCGCGTTCTTCTTCCGCCGTGAACTCAGAACGCCGAACACGACGATCCCGATCAGGATGACCGCGCCGATGCCGAGGAACAGAAGGATGCCGGTGTCGTCACTCACGCACACAGCGTAGCGGGCAGTCGGCGCTCTGCCGGGCGATGCCGCCCTGAGGGGCGTAGCCTTATGTAGTGACTGCGTACGTCTCGGCCTTCGACCTGTTCTCCATCGGAGTGGGGCCCTCGAGCTCCCATACGGTCGGACCGATGCGGGCCGCCCTCGACTTCACTCGACGGCTGAGCGCGACGGAGGTGCTCACCCGCGTCGCTCGCGTGGGATGCACACTGTTCGGCTCGCTCGGCGCGACCGGGATCGGACACGGAACCCCCGATGCCGTCGTGGCCGGTCTTCGCGGCCTCGCCCCGGAATCCTGCGACCCTGCTGACGTGCGGGCTGCGTGGACCGACCTGCGCCCTGGCGCGCTGCTCCGCCTCGACGGCGTCCATGACGTCCCCTTCACGAAAGACGACATCGTCTTCGCCCCCCGCACGCGGCTTCCCGGCCATCCGAACGCGATGACGATCACCGCCTGGGATGCCGAGAACGACGTGGTCGCCGAGGAGACCTATTACTCGATCGGCGGCGGCTTCATCCGCCGTGACGGCGAAGAGGCCAAGCTCGCTACCAGTGCGTTCCCGTACTCCTACGCGGATGCCGCCTCGCTGCTCGCCCTCTGCGACGAACACGGCCTCTCGATCGCCGAGGTCGCCAGGCTGAACGAGACCGCACTGCGCACAGAAGAAGAGGTCGCTGCCGGACTCGATGCGATCTGGGATGCGATGGCGTCGTGCGTCGACGCGGGTCTGCGCGCCGACGGGACTCTGCCGGGCATGCTCAGAGTGAAACGCCGCGCCGGCACGATCCGCGCGCAGCTCGAAGAGGCCGAGTCCGGCGGGCACCGCGAGCTTCCCGGTGAATGGCTGGGTGCGTTCGCGCTCGCCGTCAACGAGGAGAACGCCGCCGGCGGCCGGGTCGTCACTGCCCCTACGAACGGCGCGGCCGGCATCCTCCCCGCCGTGGCGATGTACTGGTGGCGCTTCCTGGCCGACTCGGGCCTCGGCGCGGGAAACGCGGTGACGCCCTACGGCGAACTCGTCGGCAGCGCATTGCTCGGCTTCGACGGGACGCGAGCGCTGGAGACGGCAGCGTCCAGCGCCGATGACGACCTCGTCGCCGAGGCGAACCGTCGCCGCGGCATCCGTCGCTTCCTGCTCACCGCAACTGCCCTCGGCTCCTTGTTCAAGGCGAATGCCTCGATCTCGGGAGCGGAGGGCGGATGCCAGGCCGAAGTGGGATCCGCATGCGCGATGGCCGCCGGTGGCCTGACCGCGGTGATGGGCGGCACGAACCGCCAGATCGAGAACGCCGCCGAGATCGCGATGGAGCATCACCTCGGGCTCACCTGCGACCCGATCGGCGGGCTCGTGCAGATCCCGTGCATCGAGCGGAACGCGATCGCCGCTTCGACCGCGGTGACGGCGGCGCGGCTCGCGCTGCGCGGGGACGGCTCGCACTACGTATCGCTGGATGCCGTCGTCGAGACGATGCGGCAGACCGGGCTGGACATGTCGACGAAGTACAAGGAGACCAGCGAGGGCGGCCTCGCGGTCAACGTCATCGAGTGCTGAGCGCGGTGTCCGTGGCCTGAGGCAGGATCGCACATGTGCGCGGAGCGGCATTCTGCGTACGAGGCGACATCCACTGCGCGATGTTCGTGCACATGTCGATTTTGTCCGCGGAAGGACAGGTATGGATGCGTTCTGGGAGCCGAGCAGCCGTCGGCGTCGCCAGCAGCCGGTGGTGTCCGTTCGCCCATCTGATGATGCCCCGGCACCCGGTGCGCAGTGGCCGACGAGCATCCCCGCCGTCGCTCAACTGCTGCGAGAAGGCATCGATCTCGATCCCGGCGTCACGTTCCTCGTCGGCGAGAACGGCAGCGGCAAGTCCACCCTCGTCGAGGGCATCGCGATCGCCTATGGACTCTCACCCGAGGGCGGTTCCCGTCAGGCGCAGCACCGCACACGGCCGACGGAGTCACCGCTTTCCGACTGGCTTCGTCTGCAGCGCGGCGTCGGCGCCAGCCGGTGGGGATTCTTCCTGCGCGCCGAGACCATGCATTCGTTCTACACATATCTCGAGGAGAACCCGTCGACTCGGGCTCCCGATGTGCCCTTCCATGAGATGAGCCACGGCGAGTCCTTCCTCGCTCTCCTGGACAGCCGCTTCGACGAGCCGGGCTTCTATTGCCTCGATGAGCCGGAGGCGGCGCTGTCCTTCCAATCGACCCTGGCGCTCATCGCGGTGCTCCGGCGCATCGCCGACGAAGGCGGGCAGGTCGTCTGCGCGACGCACTCTCCGGTGCTCGCCGCGCTTCCCGGTGCACGGATCCTCGAGGTCGGCGACTGGGGTGTGCGACCCGCCGAGTGGGGCGACCTCGAGATCGTGAACCACTGGCGCTCCTTTCTCGATTCCCCGGAGCGCTACCTGCGCCATCTGCTCGACTAGATTTCGGCACTGCATCCTCGCGATCCGGCACCGACGAAGTCGTAGGCTGGCGGGCATGAGCGACAAGAGCGCACCGCGACGAAGGGGTCGCCCCAAGGGCGCCACCGATTCGCGTGGGCGCATCATCGCCGCTGCTGTCGATGAGTTCGGGGAGCACGGCTACGACGGCTCGACCGTCCGTTCGATCGCCGCGCGTGCCGGTGTGGATTCCGCGCTCGTGCACCACTACTTCGGCACGAAGGCCGACCTGTTCGCTGAAGCAGTGGGCGTGCCGATGCGACCCGACATCGATGTTCCCGGCATCCTCGCGGGCCCGCGCGATGAAGTCGGAGCGCGGTTGGTCCGCTACATCCTGGAGGAATGGGAGAAGCCGGAGGTGCGTCGACGCGGGGTGCTCCTGCTGCGCGCGACCGTCGGCAGCAAGCTGACGACGCCCCTGCTCGCGGGTTTCCTCACGCGCGAGCTGCTCGCGCGCGTCGCTGCGGTGATCGATGGTCCCGATGCCCAGCTGCGGGCGGGGCTGGTCGCGTCGCAGATCGGAGGGCTGCTGATGGCGCGGTATGTGCTGCAACTGCCGCCGCTCGCCGATGCCTCCGTCGACGACATCGTCGTGCAGGTCGGCCCCACCCTGCAGCGCTATCTCTTCGGCTGAAGCGGGCGCGGCGGTATCCGCCCTCGCCCGCCGTGCACAACTTCGGGCGTCGCCCTTCGGCGCGCCGTGAACGGCGGTGCATGTGGGGCGTGTTGTATCCGGCATCCGAAGTTGTGCTCGCCTCAGAAGGCGTGCCCGCGCACGCCACCCATTGACCGCGCGCACTCACAGGCGCATAATTCATCGCATGATGAATAAACCGGCCGTCGAGATCGCGCAGCTTCGGGTGCGGCGAGGGAAGACGCGCGTGTTCGACGGCATCGACCTGACGATCCCGCGCGGCGAGATCACGGGCCTCCTCGGTCCGTCCGGATGCGGAAAGACCACCCTGATGCGTTCGATCGTCGGCGTCCAGCGCATCGAGGGCGGTGATGTCACCGTGCTGGGTGAGCCGGGCGGATCGCGGCAACTGCGACGCCGGGTCGCCTATGGCACACAGGGCGCCGCGGTATACGGCGACCTCAGCGTGCGGCAGAACCTGCGCTACGTCGCTGCGCTGCTGAAATCGCCGAAGGGCGACATCGCCCGGGTCATCGACGAGGTCGGTCTCCGCGCACAGGCCGATCAGATGGTCGACTCCCTCAGCGGCGGGCAGCTCACCCGCGCCTCACTGGCGATGGCGCTCATCGGCGTGCCGGAGCTCATCGTCCTCGACGAGCCGACCGTCGGGCTCGACCCGGTGCTGCGAGCCGAGTTGTGGACGCTCTTCCGGCAGCTCACCGACCGCGGTGTGACCCTGATCGTCTCCAGCCACGTGATGGACGAGGCGCTGCGCTGCGATCGTCTGCTGCTCATGCGCGAAGGGCGCATCATCGCCGATACCACGCCCCGATCCCTGCTTGCCGACACGGGCGAGGAGGACCCGGATGCCGCGTTCCTCGCCCTCATCAAGCGGGATCAGCGGAAGCATCCCTCCTCGCGCCGTGCACATCGAGAGGAGGCCGGGTCGTGAACGGCAATCGGATCTTCGCCACAGCAGGCCGCGTGCTGACCCAATTGCGGCATGATCCCCGGTCGATCGCGCTGATGCTCATCGCTCCGAGCCTTCTGGTCGGACTCTTCTCCTGGCTCTTCAGCGACCAGGAGGGGGTCTTCGACCAGGTCGGCGGTGCGATCCTGGCACTCTTCCCGTTCATCGTGATGTTCCTGATCACCTCGATCACCACGCTTCGCGAGCGCAAGTCGGGCACCCTCGAGCGGCTGATGACGACGCCGCTCGGCAAGGCGGACTTCATCCTCGGGTATGCGCTCGCCTTCGGCCTGATGGCGCTGCTGCAGGCCACGATCACGGTGTCGTTCGCGGTCGGCGTCTGCGGCCTCGACGTCGACGGCCCGCTCTGGCAGCTCGGCCTCGTCGCGGTCGTCGACGCACTGCTCGGCACCGCGCTCGGGCTGCTGGCCAGTGCATTCGCCGCGACCGAGTTCCAGGCGGTGCAGTTCATGCCGTTGCTGGTGTTCCCGCAGATCATCCTCGGTGGCCTCTTCATGCCGCGCGACCGGATGCCCGATGTCCTGTACGCGATCTCGGACTGGCTTCCGCTGAGCTACGCGATCGATGCGGTAGGAGCCGTCGCCGCCGGGGAATCGGGATGGGATGTCGCGGGCCCGTTGCTCGTCGTGGTGGCCTTCGCCGTCGGCGCCCTCGTACTCGCCTCGCTGACCCTGCGGCGCCGTACGAGGTAGCAGGTGCACGTCCCAGCGGGCGCGGCGGGTCAGCCCCGCAAACGTCGGGTCGTGTGCCGGGTGGGCGGCGCCTGCCAGGGATCCTCCGGCCACGGATGCTTGGGGTAGCGGCCGCGCATCTCGGCCCGCACCTGCGTGTAGGGCCCCGACCAGAACGAGGCGAGGTCTCCGGTGACGGCCAGCGGCCGGCCCGCAGGTGAGAGCAGGTGGAAGAGTACGGGCACACGACCGCCGGCCAGGCGCGGCGTCTCGGCCCAGCCGAAGCACTCCTGCAGCTTCACGGCGACCACCGGATGCGCCATCGGGTCATCGAGCGGCGGGTAGGCGATCCGGATCCGCGAGCCGCTCGGCACCTCGAGACGGTCGGGGGCGAGCGCGTCGAGATCGGATGCCGCTGGCCACGGCAGTATCCGGCGCAGCGGCGATGCCAGATCGATGCGCTCGGCTCGAGTGCCCGTCGCGAGGGAATCGACCTCGGGGCCGAGCCAGGCGTCGAGCCCGTCGAGCAGGGCGTCGTCGGAGACGTCCGGCCAGGGTGCCCCCAGTTCGCGATGCAGAAGGCCGAGCCGACGGCGCAGATCGTCGGCGGCATCCGACCAGGTGAACACGTCGAGGCCACGGTCCTGGATCGCCCGGCGCACCGCGTCGTGCCCTTCCTCGGCCGTTACGCGCACCGGAACCGATGAGCGCACGATGGCGCCGACGCGGCGCTCGCGTCGGGCGACGACGCGACCATCGACGAAACCCGCCTCCACCCGGTCGGTGGTCAGATGGCCGGCGGCCAGTTCCATCTGGCGCTCCGAGATGATGGCGGCGGCGCGGATCACCGCTCCGGAACCGGCGGCCAGACGCCCGGAAGCCCTGGCGACATCGGCCACGGCGAGCCACTCGGCATCCGCCAGCGGGGCGCGCACGGCGGCGCGGGTTCCGGATGCCAGGAGGAACGTCGCACCGTCCGCCGAACGCTGCACCCGCTGGGCGATCCGCTCCGGGAAGGCGAGGGCGATGACGAGCCCGGCGTCGTCGACGCTCGCGCGGCGCGGAGCAGCGGCGTCGGACGAGGTGTAGCGCAGGAGTCGATCGACCTCGCGCGCCCAGCGCTGCGCATCCGGTCCGCGCCGGCCGCGGAGAGCCACGATCGCGCCGGCGACATCGGCCTCCGTGACCCGGATATCGCCGCTGAGCAGCGCGACGACCTCGGCCGCGAGCCGCGCCCCGACGAGGGCGCTGCCGTCGCGCAGCGCACGGGCGAGGCGAGGATCGGCGGGGATACGGGCAAGTTCGCGGCCCTCCGGCGTCGCGCGCCCATCGGCATCGATGGCGCCCAGCCCGCGCAGCACGGCGTGCGCCTCACGCAGGCTGTCGAGGGGCAGCGGGTCGATCATCCGCAGGCCGGCTCCGCCTGGTGCGCCCCAGCATGCCAGCAGCAGGGCGGCATCAGTGAGGTCGGTCGTCGCGATCTCGGGGGCGGGTCTGGCCGGAGCCGCAGCGTACGTGCGCTCATCGATGCAGCGGATCACCGTGCCCGGGCCCTGACGGGTGGCGCGTCCGGCGCGCTGGACGGCGGACGAGCGCGGAGAGCCCATCGTGACCAGGCCGCTCATGCCGCGCGCAGCATCGCGCTGCGGATGCCGGGAGAGGCAGCTGTCGACGACGAGGCGGACGCCGGGGACCGTGAGCGACGACTCCGCCAGAGACGTGGTGACGATGATGCGCGGCGGCTGATCCTTGCCGCGGCCCCGGATCACGGCATCCTGCTCGGCCGCCGGGATCTGCCCGTGCAGCTCGCGGACATCGAAATCGGGGGCATGCTGACGGATGCGGCGGGCGATCTCGGACACCTCCCGGGCGCCCGGGGCGAACACCAGGACGTCAGCCGAGGGGAGGTCGCGGACCAGCTCGCGCCCGGCGGATGCCGCGGTATGCGCGACATGGTCGAGGAAGCTCCTGGTGACGCCACGCTCGTCGAGGCGAGGTGTCGCGCTCGGGGCCCAGCGCTCGGTGAGCGGGTGCGCGGGGACGGAGTGGGAGACGACCGGGGCGGGAGAGTCGCCGGTACCGATCACGGCCGCGATGCGGTCGGCGTCGATCGTGGCCGACATCGCGACGAGCACGAGGTCATCGCGCAGCTGTCGAGCCTCGCCGAGCAGTCCGATCAGCAGATCGGTCTCGAGCGCGCGCTCGTGGACCTCGTCGATGATGACCGCGTCGATGCCCTCGAGACCCGGGTCATCGAGCATCCGCCGCAGCAGCACACCCGCGGTGACGAATTCGATCCGCGTCGACGCGTCCACCTGGCGCTCGCCCCGGACGGTGAAGCCGACCCTGGTGCCGAGCGGGGATCCGTCGAGCTGCGCGAGCCGACGCGCGGCCGCTCGAGCGGCGACCCGGCGCGGCTGCGTGACGATCACCCGGCCGGGGGAGCGGGAGTCGAGCAACGGCGGCACGAGCGTGGTCTTCCCGGTACCGGGTGGTGCGCTGACGACGGCCGATGAGCTCTGGTCCAGGGCGGCGCGCAGGTCGTCGACGGCGGCGGCGAAAGCGAGCCCTTCGCCGATCGTCGTCAGGTCGAACGCCCCGGAGATCATTCGTCCAGTCTCGCGCATGCGCTGATTCGCGGCGTTCGGGGAGGCCCGGCGGAGTCGCCGGGTGAGGGCGTCGTCGAGGGGCCGTTCACAATTCAGGAGATCTGTTGGACTCCGGGCGGTTCCGGCAGTGCGAGTCGCGTGATTCCGGGGGCCCCGGTGCCGGCCGGTGCCGATCTTCCTGAGTTATGAACCGGCGGTCGCCGGCACCGGCACGCCGCGGACGCAGAAGAGCGGATGCCGCGACCGAATCGGCCGCGGCATCCGCTCTTCTCCGGTGTCGACTACTCCGCGGCGCGGGCCGCCGGGGCGGGAGGCGGGGGCGTGGTCGGGGCCGGCGTGCGGGGCGTCGACGGCGCGCTCGCCGTAGCCGTCGCCTCGGCCACTCCGGTACCGAAGCCGCGGCCGACCGCCTGGCCCTGGATGATTCCGGCGAGGTCGAGACCGGTCGCCGAGTGCACGCTGTCGAACACCGAACGCAGCGCCTTCGCGCTGTCGGCGCCGATGACGCTCGAGGCGCCGTCCTCGCCGGACGATCCGATGATCGAGACGTTCCCGATCGCCGCGTACCCCTTGGCGAACTCGGCCATGATCGACGGCAGCACCTGGAGCACCTGCTGAGACAGGAAGGCGTCCTGGTTCGACGCGATGGCCTTCGCCTCGGCCTCGAGCGCGGCGGCCTTCGCGTCGCCCTCGGCGCGGATGGCATCGGCCTCGGCGTTGGCACGCAGGCGGCGCGCGTCGGACTCGGCCTCGGCGAGAGCCCGCAGCGCGTGCGCCTCACCGGCTGCCTTCGCCTGAGTCGCCGCCGCCTCACCATCGGCCTTGGCGCGGTCGGCCTGTGCCTGCTGCTCGGCGATGCGGGTGCGGGCCTCGGCCTGCTTGACCTGCTCGATCGCGGCCGCTTCGGCTGCGCGCTCGCGTGTGTACAGTTCGGCCTGCGCGCGGGTCTCCGCCTCATAGCGCTGAGCGTCGGCGACGCGCTTGATGTCGGCATCCAGCTGCGCCTGCTTGTTCTCCGCCTGCTGCTGGAGGACGGCCTGCTCAGCCTGTGCGCGGGCCAGGTGCTCGGCCTGCTCGGCTTCGGCGCGTGCCCGGCCGATGCCCGAGTCGGAGTTCGCCGTGTTCGTGTCGAGCGCGGTCTGCTCGATCAGGTTGGCTTCCTTGTTGGCGATGTTCTTCTGGTTGATCGCGCGGTCGGCGTTGGTCTGCGAGATCTCCGCCGACTGACGCTTCGCCTGGATCTCGGGGGCGCCGAGCGACTGGATGTAGCCGACCGCGTCGGTGATGCCCTTGATCTGGAACGAGTCGAGGATGAGGCCCTGCTCGGCGAGCTCCTGGGAGACTTCGGCCGCGATCTGGTCGGAGAACTTCTTGCGCTCGCGCATCAGCTCGACGACCGAGAGGGTGGCGACGATTCCTCGGAGCGCTCCTTCGAGCTGCTCAGTGGTGAACTGTTCGATCGCGCTGTCCTGCGACGCGAAGCGTTCGGCGGCCCGACGCACGTAGAGGGGGTCGGAGCCGATCTTCACGATCGCGACGCCGTCGACGTTCAGGGTCACGCTGTCGAGCGACTGGGCTTCGGCGTTGAGGGAGACCTGGCGTGAGCGCAGCGAGATGATCTCGTGGCGCTGCGTGATCGGGTTGACCAGCGATTTGCCGTTCACGATCACCGTGACGGGCGACTCCTCCATCTCGGAGTGACTCGAGCCGTCGGCCGAGATGATCGCGCGCTGCACCTTCTGCTTGCGGCCCGAGATGACGAGGGCTTCATCGGCGCGGGCGACCTTGATCCAGCTGCGTGCGAGCAGCAGCACGACCAGAGCGATGACGATCGCGGCGACGATGCCGATGCCTATGAAGAAAAGGGTGCCGACGGCGTCGGTGAACTGCATGACTTCCTCCGTGTCCACTCCGCTGACGCGGAGCCTTACGAGGAACTATGCCAGATCGTGGGAAAGCGCCGTCTCGGTGCGCGCTCGACGGCGGATGCTCAGCCCTGGCGCAGCTTCTCGGCGAGGTCGCGCAGGGTGCGCAGCTCGTCGTCGTCTAGGTGCGACATCCGCTCGGCGATGGTGCGGCCGTGCACGGTGGCGAGTGAGCGGAATGCCTTGGCGCCGGCATCCGTCGCGCGGATCACCGCTCCGCGGCCGTCTTGCGGGTCGGGGCATTTCGCGACGAGGCCGCGCGCGACCATCCGGTCGACGAGGCGAGAGACGCTGGGCTGGCTGATCAGCATGTTGGCGTTGACGTCCCGCAGGCGCGCGGTCATGTCGGAGCACCGGGTCACGGTGAGCAGCACGTCGTACTCGGCCTGCGTGAGGGCGGCGTTGTCGAAGTCGGCGATCATCTCGCCGAACAGCTCGTGCTGCGCCCGGAAAAGGCTCTCCCACGCCTCGATGGCGAGCTTGCGGTCGGTCATTCTCACAGCGTACTGGGAACAGTAAAGGGCCGGTCGGAGAGGCTCCCGACCGGCCCTTGTCCCTTGCACCAAGAGTGTCCTGCAATCACATGCGGTGAGTGCCACAGCAAACATTCACCGTGCGATCACTGTATAACGGCGCGGTAACGAATGCAACGGTTTGGTCACGGAGATTTGGGGAGGATGCCTGTTGTCCTGTCTCACCGGATCTGTAGAAATCTCATCTACCTGTAGAACGTCGCACGGGAGTTGTAGATTCGCACCCGAGTTGTAGATCGGCGGCGTGTTGCCGGTTCCGCGCCGAATGGCGGAGTAACTTGCCGGACAAGTCAGGACCCGCACCGCGGAACACCTCCACGGACACCGGGGCCGAACGGAGTCCGCAATGACGCTGACCACCAACTGGCTTCAGGCGATCGATGGAACGAACGCCCTGGCGGCCACAATTCGATACTCGCTTCACGGGTTCGCCCGGGAGGCGACACCAGCGGATGCCGGGTCGATCGCCTTCGAGGAGACGGCCCCAGTCCGGAAATTTCCGGACTACCCCCACAAGCGCAATGTCGAGGGACGCTTCTGGCTTGCCTCGACGGGCCAGCACGTGCCCTTCGAGTCCTTTTGGGAGCGGGCGTTCTTGATGAGTCTCGATCGAACCCGGAGTGCTGAGGTGGTGTCGAGTCAGCCGATGTGGATTCATTGGCGTAACCCGAAGCGCCGGCATGCCCCCGACTACTTCGTTCGCCGCAAGGACGGCACCTCTCTTCTCGTCGACGTGAGGGAGAGGTCAGAGATCGAACCGGAGGATGCGGCGAAGTTCGAGCTCACTCGGCGAATGGCGGCCGCTCTGGGATGGGACTACCTCGTGTTCGACGATCTACCCGGAGCGACGCAACAGAACCTGAGGTTCCTGTTGCGTTACCGCGACCCGCAGTGGCTCGAGGGCGTGGCTCTCAGGGATCTACCGGATTCCGGTGCGATTCGACTCGTCGACCTCGTCGCGCTCCTCGACGACGCGCCAAACAGCGCACTCGGAGCGGCATACGCCCTCATATGGTCCGACATCGCTCGATGCGATCTCAGCCGTCCGCTGAGCATGTCCGCCGTAGTCCGATTCGGGCCAGACCGATGATCGTCCATCCCGGCGACTTGGTGAGATGGAACGACGAAGACCTGCAAGTCGTCGCTGTCCGGGCGACCTACACCACGCTGCGCAACGCCGAGATGGGCGAGGATCTCGAGGTACTGAACGCCGATCTCGCTGAGCGCGGCGAGCCAGCAACAGTGCGGTCGACGACCGACGTGTTGGACTTGGGTGTCCTTGACGAGCTCCCACCCGCCGACCGCAAAGTCGTGGACGTGTGGCTCGAAGAACTCGACCGACTCTCGGACCTCCTTGAAGCCGGGACGAAGAAGACGCCTGCCTACCAGGTGACCGTCGACAATGTGAATCGTCGACTTGGAACGGACTACAACGCGATCAAGGTGACGCGGCAGCTTGCCGCTCTCGACGAGTTCGGCGTCGCTGGGCTTCTTGACCGGCGCCGATTCGGGATGGCGGACAGGCCTCGATCAACACAGGATCCGCGTCTCATCGAAGCGATCGTCTCCGCGATGGACGGTCAGACTCGAGCGTCGACCGGCACGGCCGACCGTCTGATCTGGATGGTAGAGCGCGATCTCGAAACCCGGTACGGAAAAGGCGCGGTTGACGTGCCCAGCAGGGCAACGGTCTATCGCCTGATGGAACGGTTGGAAGCCGGACGGCACACATTCGGAACGGCGCGCACGCGCAGGACGACGGCGAACCAGCCCAGCCACGTCTTCGGCAACCGGACTGGGATGCGCCCCGGCGAACAGGTCTTGATCGACACCACTCCGATGGAGATTCTCGTCGATTGCGACGGGGAACAGGTGCGTCCTGACCTCACGATCCTGCTCGACGAATGCTCTCGGAGCGTTCCGGGCGCGATCGTGACGATCGGCACGCGCAGCATCGATCTCGTTGTCCTGCTCGCACGCGCTCTCGTCCCGTACGCCTACCGGCCCGAGGGTGTTCGCGCCAACCGTCGAAACATCGCCCAAGCCTGGGTGGGAGACGACGACCTCATTGCGCAACGCTTTGAGGACGCACGCGACGCGCAACAGTACATCTTCCCCGAGACGATCACCACAGACCGAGGAGCATCCTATGTGTCGAGACACTTCACCGATGCATGTCGCACACTCGGCATCTCCCTGAACCTCGCGGCGGCATACACGCCCACCCAGAAGGCAAAGATCGAGCGTATGTTCCGCACGATCAAGAACCGCTTCACGCAGTACGTGGTCTCTTTTCTCGGCGAGAGCGCCGACATGCGCGGCGACGAGAGGTTCCCGACCGACCGGCTGCTCACGCTCGAACAACTGCAGGAGCTGCTCGAAGACTGGATCGCGGCAATCTGGCAGAACCGCCCCCACGGCTCACTACGGGACCCACGCCACCCGAAGTTCAAGCTCAGCCCGAATCAGATGGTGAGCGCATACCGACAAGCCGTCCCCGAGCTGCTGATCCCACTCACCGCCGATCACTACATCGCACTGCTCCCAAAGAAATGGCGCGGAATCCATCACTACGGAGTGAACCTCGACCTCCGACGATACGACTCCGAAGCGCTGGGCACCCTGCGCAACAAGCGATCGCCCGATCGCCGACACGCGGGTCAATGGCCGATTCACGTCGATCCATACAACCCCATGATCGTCTGGCTCCAACTCGAGGACGAATTCATCCCACTCAGCTGGCGATCCCCGTACTCGAATATGCCGATGGCCGATGAGATCTGGCGAATCGCACGCGCACAAGCCGCAGCGCGCGGTGAGGAAGCGCCGACGAATGACGACCTGAACGAGGTCCTCCGCCGCTTCATGAGCACCGGCAATAAGTCCCTGACCTCACGCGAGCGCAAGCGCGCGAAGTCGAACATGACCGACCCTCTCGGGATCACCAACCAGCTGGCGACGCTCTCCCCAGCACCCACGGACTCGGAGCGAGAGATCGCGCCGACCAGCAGCGACGACTCGACCGAAGAGGCTGCGTCCAGCTGGCCGGTGGCGCCTCCGTTCGGGCTCACGCGTCAAGCGGAAGGAACGGAGTGATGTTCGACGATCTGCTCGCCCAGTTCGACTTCGATGCCCCGACCGTGAACTTCGATTACACGACGAAGGAAGGATGGCGGGAGTTCGTCGAGTTCGATGCTCCACGTCCCGCGCCTTGCACCATGAGCGCGTACGAGGAGATGGCCTCATCGGACCGAGCAATCTACAACATCGCTCGCGAGCGCTTCATGTCGGTGGGTGCTCGTATCGCCACACCCTCACTTCGGAGATTCGTTGCGGCAGCCAGCAGTGCGATGGCCGACAATCGCTCGCCCGACGCGAGCAAATCCGGAGTCGTCATCTCCGGACGACCAAGTATGGGGAAGACGACGGCCGTCCAAGAGTTCGGGCGAGCATATGAACGAGCGCGGCGAGAACGTGCGGGTACTCGAAGAAAGGACCTGATCCCCGTCGCCTTCGCTCAAGTGCCCACGCACGCGACCGAGAAGACGATGATGAAGAAGCTCGCGGAGTTCTACGCGCTTCCGTTCTCTCAGACAGCGTCCTACGAGACGCTGCTGGGTCGGGTGAGCAACGTGATGCGGGCCTGTGAGACGGAGATCGTCATCATCGACGATATCCATCGCCTCGATCTGCGCTATCGCGCGAGCGAACAAGCGGCGGACGCGCTCAAGGAACTCTCGGAACGCTGCCCCGGAACGATGATCTACGCCGGAGTGAACGTCGCGCAGAACGGGCTCTTCTGGGGGTCCCGGGGAGAACAGATCATGGCCAGATTTGAGACTGTCCAGTTCGACGAGTACGACGTCGCAACCAACGAGGGAGCTGCGGTCTGGGGAAGGGTCCTCACTGAACTTGAAGACTCGCTCTGCCTCATCCGTCAGACTGAAGGCGACATTCTGAGGATTGCCGCGGAGCTTCGCGAGATCTCGCGAGGATCGCTGGGACGCATGGCCAAGGCGATTCGGCGTTGCGCTCGCGATGCGATTCGTGATCGTTCCGAACAACTCGACCTGGATCATCTCCTAGTGGTTCTCGAGACGATACGGCGACTTGAAGATCGCGTAGCCGACGAAGCGGCACAGAGCACACGACGATCACGAGGGCGACGGGCGAAGGCTGGCCGATGAGAGTGCTGCCGGCGACGGTCAGCCCGTTCCCGGGCGAAACCGTGCGGAGCCTTTACAACAGGCTCGTCGAACGCAACTCCCTGACGGCCGGAGAACTCTGGACCGCCATCCGCAAGTCGAAGCAGGGGCTTCCATTGCGGACAACGCCGGCGGCCGCGCCCGACGTGGTCGCGCAACTCGACGATCTACCAGCGAACTGGTTCGACCGAGACGACACCACCAACCGACTCTTCAGCCGCTGCATCCACAACAACTGGGCCCACGCGCAATGCGCGCGCTGTTCCGCGCTTCCCAAGCCGGTCACGATGTGTCGGCGGTGCGCGAGTGGTATGAAGGTCGAGGTCCAATCTCGGGCCGGCGCCTTTTGTGCACGCCACGAGCGCTGGCACTACGACGGGCGCGACGAGGCGATTGGGATCCCCGTCGCGTATGCCCGCGCGGAACGATGCCTGACAGGAACTCTCTGGGCGCGTGGGATCGGCCTCGACACGGGCGAGATCGAGCTCGCCTGCGAGATCATCTCGACCTACCGTGAATTCGTCTACCGCGATAACTCCACCCGCAGCGCAGACCAGCGCCTGCGCGACTTCTATCCTGATGCTGTCGAACTGACCGCATTCCTCACGGCGCCTTCGGCACTGGCGTTCCTTCGCAACAGACAGATCGGGCACCTTCCCGTCGCCGCGATGGTCGAGGCGGCTGTGACGGCAGTCGCGTCGAGGTCACGGCACCGACTCAGCTCCGTGCACGGGATGTTCCAGGCCTCCGGCCGTGAACTACGACTGGGCGATTCAGAAACCAAGCCCCTGCGGCACGGGCGCCCCCTTGAAGTTGGAGCGCTTGGTGGTCTGGTCCGTGACAGTGTCCCTCGTATTCGAGCGGTCTTTCTGCGCCACGACGACGCTCGTCGTCCACTGCCGACGCTGCGCGACCAACCTCCACGCCATCGATAGACGCGATGCGTACCCTGCCCATCTACGTCGACCCGGTGCCCGCCGAGACGGTCAGTGGATATATCGGGCGCATCGCCCAGACGCACTGCCTGGAGGTTGGGGAGATTCGCCGCATGCTGATTCGAGAGGCGGGGCGTTCAACGTGGAGCGACACCGATCCACGTATCGCGCTCGCGCTCGCCCGGCTCTGCGGCCTGCCCGATGATGCACTCGAGGTGTCCTTCGAAGACCACGGGATGTGGACTCGCTGCGGTCATCCGCGCTGGAAGCCTCAGAAGTGCCCGCGGTGCCGCACGCTTGCCGAACCACGCACTGCCTGCGTGGAATGTGCCGGTGGGCTCGCAACCACTACCCGAGCGAGAACCGGACCTCTCTGCCTGAGGCATGGCCGCTGGACGCTTCGCGGACTGGACATAAAGGTCTCCGTTGGGGCGTCCGCGCGCCGCGCCGAAGAGACCCTGCGCGGACCACTGTGGGAACGCGGCATCGCCCTGCACACCGGCGAGTACAACCTCGCGACCGCAGCGGTACTCGCGTGGTCCCAAGGGCACGACGGTGACACGTTCCTCGACGAGCGCGCCCAACGGCTCGGCCTACCTGCACCGACCACGTTTGAGGAGGTGATGTTGTGCGGCTATCCCGAAGTAGTGAGAGTTGTCGAAGTCGCGATGAGCCCACGAATACTCCGCGGCGTCCTTCAGGTGTCGCGATCGGCACTACCGCAGATCGATGGCTTCGCAAACATCATCGCAAATGCGCTAAGTGCAACAGTAAACGAGCGCCTACACGACTGGGCGGGCGCCGTCATCGGTCACGCGCACCGCGCGGTCCTCTACGCTGCGGGGCTCAGACGAACCAAAAGCGCCAAGAACGCCCTATGCCCGCAAGATCGCGCGCTCATCGTCGCGTCCGGTACTCAACGGGCATGCCTGCTCCGACACGTCTCGCCACGAATACTGGACGGACTCATGCGAGGCCACACTGAGGGCACATCGCGACTGAGCGTGACCCGAAGATCTCCCCTGGAACCAGATGAGTTGGCGCTGCCGTGACCTAGCGGCTGCGGAGATCCGGGGCGCCGTCGGGGACTAAATCAGCCAGAGGCAGACCAAGCACCTGCGAGAGCGCGAGCATCGTTCG
The DNA here is from genome assembly GCF_045690355.1 of Microbacterium sp. LTA6. Classification (NCBI taxonomy): domain Bacteria; kingdom Bacillati; phylum Actinomycetota; class Actinomycetes; order Micrococcales; family Microbacteriaceae; genus Microbacterium; species Microbacterium sp. LTA6. The sequence goes on along the minus strand of NZ_CP147855.1, from coordinate 607,025 downwards.
AAGCGTCGGGTTCGCCGGGTTCCCAGGACGCGACTCTCCTTTTTCGTACTTCTGATACGTGTACCGCGTGAGGCCCGATCTGTATGCCACATCTTCCTGGCTCAGCCCGGCACGCTCGCGTGCGGAACGGAGCGAGGTCGCGAAGCGCTGGGAGTACGCGCTCCACTCCGCTTCAATCTCATCGTTCCGTCGGGGCACCTACCAAGCGTCTCGACGGGCCACTCCTCGCATGGCCTAATCGGTATGGCATAATTCGGAAGGCCATACGAAACAATCTCGTCCTCGTCGGATCGCTCCGCTCTTCCCTGCACGTGTGCTGCCCATCCCGATGACAGGCGGTCGCGTCGCGGGAAGGCCCGTGCGAGCGACCGCGATTGTGATGGTTGAGATGCTCGAGTCGTACCCGATCTGGTGGCAGGAAATCGACTCGCCGCCGCCAGCTGAGTGGGTGTTCATGTTCGAGGACTTCACCGGTGACGACACAGCCGAGCAGTGGGCGTTGGCGGCGGCGATCTTCATCGCTCAGACTCGTCGCCGCACAACAGCAGGTCCGACCTTTGCAGAGCTCTTCACACACCTTCTGCCAGACACTGACGGGCTCCCCGGACCCCTGCCACGAAACCTAGACTTCATGCAGCGGCGCCGCGCAGTCGCGGGCTTCCGCGGCCACGCGGCAATCGAATGGCGCCGACGAGGAATGATCAGCTTCGACAACGGCGTCATGCGCAGCCTTCGCGTAGGACGCGAGTTTCGCGAGCGGTCGCGGCGTCGCCAACAGGCCCGAGAAGCCACACGCCATCAGTGCGAAACCGATCGCGAACCGAGCTCGGAACTCACCGTCATGACCGCCATCACGGAACGAGAAAGTTAACTTGACCGAGAAATATCCGCCGGAACTCCAGGGCCTCCTCAAGCGGATCGCTCCAGGCTGGCCAGAACTGCTGGAAGTCGGAGCCGGCTGGTACCCGCTGCTGACCAGACTCGATGCGACACTGTCCGTCATCGCCCCGAACTACGTCATACAGCAGGTGAAATCGAAGTTTGGCGCCCTGAGCCTCTACGCCGACCCGTCTGATGACCCGTCGAGCTTCGATGAGGCATTTACGGAGGCGGTGCGTGCGGCTGAGTGGGAGAGTATCGAGACGTGCGAGGTATGTGGGGCGCAGGCTAAGCAGTATGTGATCAGAATGTGGGTCTCGACACTCTGCCTAGGTCACGCGGCCGAGACGAGAGGTGACGCGGTCCGAGAGGGCCTCGAAGGCGAGTACCGACTGTTCGAATAGGTGCAGGCCATGCAGGATCGCTCTGGATTCAAGTTCTTCAAACTCTTCAAGAAACCGAGTGCCAGCAGCCATGTGGTCGCGCCTAACAACGGTGCGAGCGACACTTGATCGATTGCAACTTGCGCGCGCAAGTGCGACCGGCTACAGTCATGTCAACTTGCGCGTGCAAGTTACCGCGCAGGTCCCGAATCCTGAGCGGTTTGCCGTCTAGCAACCGTGCCGAGTTCGGTACCCCCTTCGACAATGGAGTCATCATGACCACGCCCTCTCATCCCGGCACTCCCGCCGAGGGATCAAGGACCGAGCTGCCGTCGCCACTTCCTCCCGCGCCTGGTGCGCTCCAGGAGGGCATCCGCACGGTTACGGGCCTCGTTCGTCCGCTTCAGGCCACGCGCTCATACATTTGGCTGCTCGTCCTGGCACAGTTCGGAATCTTCGTAGCGTTCATCACTCCGCTCGCGATCTCTCTTGCGGTGCGGGTGAGCGCACTGGCGCCGGGCTTCGAAGAGGTGTACCTGGGCTACATCACCGGGGCGGCCTCCATCGTCGTGATGATCATCACTCCTATTGTCGGAATCCTCAGCGACCGGACGCGCTCGCGTCTGGGTCGTCGACGTCCGTGGATCCTCGGCGGAATGCTCGTCGGCGTGGGGTCGCTGTTCGTCATGGGTTTGGCGCCGAACGTGCTTCTGCTCGGGGTGGGTTGGATCCTGGCTCAGATCGGGTGGGGCCAGGCCCTGGCCATCCTCACCACCTCGATGGCAGATACCCTCCCTGAGCACCAGCGCGGCAAGGTCGCCGGACTTGTCGGGTTTGCCACTCAGGTCGCACCCGTCGCCGGTGTGATTATCGCCGGCACTCTCGTCGCGGATTCGCTCCTGCTCTTCTTGGTCCCCGGCCTGGTGGGCGTCTTCTTCCTCACCCTCTTCCTGCTCTTCTCTCGAGAGCAGGACAGCCGCGAGATGATTATCTCGGGCGTTCTCACCATCGGAACGACGTTCCGGAAGTACCTGTTCAACCCTGCGAAGTACCCCGATTTCTCGCTTGTCTGGTCGGGCCGGTTTTGCTTCTACTTTGGGCTCACCCTGAACACCGCCTTCACCGCCTTCTTCTTTGCGGCTCGCCTGAACATCAGTGTCGAGGAGATCGCAGGCATTCTCGCCACTCTGAGCCTGGTCGGCATCGCAGCCACGACCATCGGGGCAATCGGTGGAGGTTTCCTCTCCGACAAGCTGCGCCGCCGTCGGCTCTTCGTTCTCCTGGCATCCGTGATCTTCGCCGCGGGCGTCGTGACGGAAGCTGTCGCGACGGACATCACGATGCTCTTCGTCGGATCGCTCATCGCGTCCGTGGGCATCGGAGCGTTCTCTGCAGTGGATCAGGCGCTCCTCCTGGACGTCCTTCCCGAGCGTGACACGGATGCGGGTCGATTCATGGGAATCGCCGGATTCGCCACTGCCATTCCGCAGGCGATCGCGCCGTTCGTTGCTCCGCTCATCCTCGCGATCGGGGTGACTTCGGCCGGGGACAAGAACTACACCTTGCTCTACTTCATCGCCGGAGCGATCACTCTGGTCGGCGGTCTCATCGTGATGCGAGTTCGGCAAGTGCGCTGAGTCGACAAGATGGCGGGGCCCGCAGCGACTAGCGTCGCTGCGGGCCCCGAGGGTGTGGATGTGAGCCCGACTACTCCTGAGTGGTCGGGGTCACGGATGTCGACGCTCGGGCAATGAGCTTGACCGCGGACGTCTGCTCCCACTCCGGAGTCGGCGTTTCATCCATCGCATGAATGGCCAGAGCGGCGAGGTAGTGCCCCAGGCCTGTCGAGTCGATCCGAACACTCGAGATACGCGGCTCGAACATCAGCGCCATAGGGGTGTCGTCATGTCCGATGACCGCGAGGCTCTGAGGCACAGCAATCTCCGCACGCGCGGCGGCCCCGATGATGGCCGCTGCGACATCGTCATTGAACGCCACCACACCTGTGATGCCGGCTTCGATCCATTCCGAGACGGGCGGATCGACCTCAGAAGCTGCAGGATTGAGCTCGAGGGTAGCGGGCGTCTCGAGACCGAGTTCGATCGCTGCGGCCGTGGCCGCTTCCTCGCGGGCGTCCGCGAGCTCGAACAGCCGTGGATCGCTCGGTCGGGCAAAACCGAGCCGACGGTGGCCCAGGTCGTGAAGATGCTCCACCTGTAGTCGAGGCCCGCCCTCGCTGTAGCGAACCTCCGAGACTTCCTCAGGGTCCGGGACGATTCGCTCGACTCCCGCTGCGCGCATTGAGTCGATCAGCGTGTCGGAGAACGGGAAGAGGCCCATCACGACGTCCGGCTGCAGCGTCTCCCACAGCGGGCGTGCGCGCGCCCCTTCGTGCGGCGTATAGGTGATCAGCGCGTACCCGTGCTCATCGAGCGCGTGGGTCGCCTCATCGATGTTCTCTCGAAGGCTGTACTCGATAGGCCAGTCCGGAAGAACGAGCAGTACGAGGTGACTTCGTCCACTGGCCAGAGCCCGCGCAGCGATGTGTGGCCGATACCCTAGGCGTCTCGCTTCCGCGAGCACGCGCTCGGTCGTCGCTGCAGAAATCGTCTGCCCGGGGGTCTCGTTGAGAACGAACCCCACGGTCGCTCGCGAGACTCCGAGTGATCGAGCGATGTCTGCCGCGGTTACCCGACGGCGTGATTTCTGCAATGCCACTGTCGCTCCTTCGTTGCAGGGTGTGCTCCTCACCAAGTCCACCACAGCAAGGAACAGTCTGCAGGATTGACTTGTGCGCGCTAGCACTCATGTTATTCTGATTGTTCACTAGCTCGCGCTAGTCAGTCAGACAATGGAGTCTCGGCAGCCCGACTGTCGAAGCTCTCACTCAAGGAGCGCCGATCCGATGCCCGAACCCCGATCCGCAAGTTTCGTCAGCCCGCCCTCTGCACAGGGCGCCGTTGGGGAACATGCCTCGTACCTCCGCAAGGAGTTCGTCGCGTCGAGCGTCCCCCGCCGCGCCACCCTGCGGTCCACCGCCGTGGGACTCATCGAGCCGCACCTCAATGGTGCCGTGGTTGGCGACGAGGTCCTCGCACCCGGATGGACCTCATACCGGCATCGGCTCGTCGTGAGTACCCACGACGTCACTGACCAGATCACAGCAGGAGCGAATGTCATCGCCGCCGTGCTCGGCGAGGGGTGGGCCATCGGACGTTTGGGCTGGGAAGAGCGACGTCACCACTATTCCGATCGTCCTGCGGCGTGGTTCGAACTCGAGATCGAGTATGCCGATGGGAGTCGCGACACGATCGTCAGTGACACATCGATGACAGCGTCACGCGGCGGAGTAGGCGCGAACAGCATCTATGACGGGGAGACGTTCGACGCTCGCAACGAGCCGGATGGATGGGATCGGCCGGGCTTTGACGACAGCGAGTGGGGTCCGGTCGAGGCCTTCGACTGGCCGCTCGATGCCCTCACGGAGCCGATCGCGCCGCCGATCCGCCGCATCGAAGAGCTGACGCCGAAACAGACTCTGCGCACGCCTTCCGGCAAGCTCGTCGTCGACTTCGGGCAGAATATCTCTGGCTGGGTCCGTCTCACCGTTCAGGGCGACCCCGGGTCGACGATCACGCTGCGCCATGCAGAAGTCATGGTCGACGGGGAGATCGAGATCGAGACGCTGCGCACTGCTGCGGCCACCGATCAGTATGTTCTCCGTGGTGGTGCGGTTGAGACGTGGGAGCCGCGATTCACGTTCCACGGCTTCCGATACGTCGAGGTAGACGGGTGGCCTGGTGAGTTGGCGGACGACGCGATCCGAGCAATCGTCGTTCACTCCGACATGACCCGGACGGGATGGCTGACGACCTCCAACCCGCAGTTGAACCAGCTGCACTCCAACGCCGTGTGGTCCATGCGCGACAACTTCGTCGGCATCCCGACCGATTGCCCGCAACGTGACGAACGCCTCGGTTGGACCGGAGACATCAACGCGTTCGCTCCCACCGCTGCCTTTCTCTACGACGTCCGAGGTGTGCTCGGATCCTGGTTGAGAGATCTCGCCGTCGAGCAGGCGGAGAAGGGGTTCGTGCCCTGGGTCGTGCCGGACGTCCTGTCGACCCCTTCCTCTCCGACGGCCCTCTGGAGCGACGTGGCCGTGAGCCTTCCCTGGGCGCTGTACCGCGAATACGGCGACGAAAAGATCCTCGAGGACGCGTATGTGTCGATGAGCACATTCATCCGCCAGGTAGCCGACCTCCTCGATGACGACGGGCTGTGGAGCACCGGCTTCCAATACGGCGACTGGCTCGACCCCGACGCCCCCGACGACAACCCCGCCGGCGGCAAGACCGACCGCCACCTCGTCGCGGGCGCCTACCTGTGCCGCACCACACGCGAGATGGCGGACAGCGCGCGCATCCTCGGGCACGACGATGACGCGGCAGAGTTCGACGCACTCGCGTCGAGGGTGCGCGAGGCTTTCCGCCGCGAGTACGTGAGCCCGAACGGCCGCCTGGTCAATGAGACGGCGACCGCGTACGCGCTCGCGATCTCGTTCGGGATCCTCGATGAAGAGCAGACGCGCCATGCGGGTGATCGCCTGGCAGCCGTGGTCGCGCAAGCGGGCTATCGCATCTCGACCGGATTCGCGGGAACGCCGCTGGTCACGGATGCTCTGACCTCGACTGGACACCTCGACGAGGCCTACCTCCTTCTCCTGGAGACGAAAGCCCCGTCGTTCCTCTACCCCGTGACCATGGGCGCGACGACGATCTGGGAGCGATGGGACTCCGTCCGCCCGGACGGAACGATCAACCCTTCTGGGATGACTTCACTGAATCACTACGCGCTCGGCGCGGTGGTCGACTGGATGCACCGCACGATCGGCGGCCTCACGGCGACCGCCCCCGGGTACCGCCGCATGCGCATCGCCCCTCAGCCCGGAGGCGGGCTAACCCACGCCGACCTGACGCACGACACGGTGCACGGCAAGGTGTGTGTCTCCTGGCGGATGGACGGCGAGCGGGTCTCTGTCGATGTGACCATCCCCGAGGGCACCACGGCGGAAGTGGCACTGCCGATGCACCCCGATTCTGCGGTCATCGAGGTCAGCGGAGGAGACCACGCGTGGCAGTACGACGTCGCAGCCGTCGCAGATCGTGCCCCGCTGAGCCTGGACTCCACCCTTCGCGAAGTGTCCGACGACCCGGCTGGGTGGCACCGCTTCACCGAAGCCTTCGCCCGTCACTACCCGGGAGTCCCCCTAGACGGGAAAGCCCCCGAAGCTGCAGGGATGTCCATCCGCACAATGCTCGACTACGTGCCCGGTGCCTCTGACCAACTGCGAGATGAGCTGCAGAGCGCTCTCGAGGGAACATCCCGCTGAGCCCCACCTCGCAACCGCGCGAGCCCCTGATCACCACCGCTCTCTCACGCTTCCACGGAGGAACCGATGACTGTCCTGCCCTACCGAGACCCCAGCCTGCCCGTCGACGAACGCGTCGAGGACCTCCTCTCACGACTCACCGTCGAAGAGAAGGCCGGCCAGCTGACGCAGTATTTCTATACCGGCGATGGTCAGCCCATTCCCGACGACTTCGATATCGACTCCCTTCCCCCGGAGCATCGAATTCACGTCGAGCTCCCCGCGCTCATCGAAGCTGCGATCCGTTCCGGTCGCGCTGGCTCTCTGCTGTTCCTGCGTGACCCTGCGCTAAGCAACAAGCTGCAGAAGTACGCCGTTGAAGAGTCGCGTCTCGGCATCCCCCTCCTGTTCGGCTTCGATGTCGTCCACGGGTGGCGAACGATCTTCCCCGCCCCGATCGCCCTTGCCGCGACGTGGTCGGAGCCGACGGTCGAAGCTGCACAGGCGGCGGCCGCGCGGGAGGCTCGGGCAGCGGGTGTGCATTGGACCTTCGCCCCGATGATCGACATCGCCAGGGATCCTCGATGGGGCCGCATCATCGAGGGCGCCGGCGAGGATCCGGTGCTGGCCTCTGCGATGGCCGCAGCTCAAGTGCGCGGCTTCCAAGGCGATCTCGGAACCGATCGCCTGCTCGCTGGCCCCAAGCACTTCGTCGGATACGGCGCCTCCCGAGGCGGCCGCGACTATGACGACGCCGAGGTGTCGGACCACGAGCTCTGGAACGTCTACATACCGCCATTCCGCGCCGCGATCGACGCTGGCGCGGGAAACGTTATGAGCGCGTACATGGACCTCAACGGTGTCCCTGCGGCAGCGAGCCGGACCCTGCTCACCGACATCCTTCGAGATCAGCTCGGCTTCGACGGGTTCGTCGTCTCGGACGCGAACGCCGTGCGTTCCCTCGCCGTTCAACACTTCGCAGAGGATCACGCCGACGCCGCGGTTCGGGCTCTTGAAGCCGGGCTCGACATGGAGATGTGCATGTACGAGCCGGCCTTCGACACCCTCCCGCAGGCCGTCGCAGAGCGAAGAGTGAGCGAGAGCGTGCTCGACGCCGCGGTGCGACGAGTGCTGACCGCGAAGTTCCGCCTCGGCCTGTTCGAGAACCCCTACGCGGATGAGGCGGGCACCGCGGCCGCTTTCAACGCTCCCGAGAACACGGCTCTCGCCCGCTCGGTGGCAGAGGCGTCGATCGTTCTTCTCAAGAACGATGATGCCGCGTTGCCCCTGGATGCCTCCGCTGTCGGGCGCATCGCGGTGATCGGACAACTCGCCGACAGCAAGCGCGACCTTCTCGGACCGTGGGTGTTCGACCACGATACCGACGAGACCGTCACCATCGTCGATGGGCTGCGTGACTCGCTCGGCGGCGCCCGGATCGGCTACGAACCGGGCGCCGGAATCCCCGAACGCATCCACCCATCCATGTTCGATGTGATGGACACCACCGTGGAGCGCACGCCCGAAGATCACGACGATGACGCCGCTATCGACCGCGCGGTCGCCCTCGCCGAAGGCTCCGACATCGCGATCGTCGTCGTCGGACAGCGACAGAACCAGATCGGCGAGAAGTCGTCGACCAGCACGCTCGACCTGCCGGGCCGTCAGCTCGAGCAGCTCCAGCGAATCCATGCCACGGGCACCAAGGTCATCGTGGTCGTCGTCTCCGGACGTCCACTCGACCTCCGCTGGGCTGACGAGAACGTGCCGGCGATCGTGCAGGCGTGGTACCCGGGGACCCGGGCCGGCGAGGCGGTGGCATCCGTGCTTCTGGGCGCGACGAGCCCGGCCGGTCGCCTGCCTTTCACATGGCCGCGGCATGTCGGGCAGGTTCCGCTCGTCTACGCACACAATCGCACCTTCCTCCCGGAGGAAAACGACGCGCGGTACTACGAGGAATCGAACGCACCCCTCTATCCGTTCGGTCACGGACTGTCGTACTCGACGTTCGAATACAGCGATCTGCAGCTGGACCGGTCACGCATCTCGCGAGGCGAGTCGACCTCGGTCAGCGTCGTCGTCACGAATATCGGCGGTCGGGAGGCCGACGAGGTCGTCCAGCTGTACATTCACCAGCGACACGGGACATCGACGCGTCCGGTGCGAGAGCTGAAAGGCTTCCGCCGCATCACGCTCGCAGCCGAGGAGTCGCGTCGCGTCGAGTTCGAACTCGGGCCCGATCAACTCCAGTACTGGAGTGCTGTCACTTCGTGCACCATCCAAGACGCCACGACCTTCGATGTGGCGATCGGCGGCGACTCGACCGCGCCATTCGCGGAAACGCTCACGGTGACAACATGACCGACCGACCTGCTGCGTTCGGATGGGCGATCCTCGGGACGGGAACCGTGTCGCACTCGGTGGCTTCCGACCTGAGCGCCGTCGATGCAACGCGGCGGGTCGGCGTCTGGTCACGCGACGCGGAAAAGGCCGAGTCGTTCGCAGCGATGCATCGATTCGAGCGAGCATTTGATTCGATCGACGATGTGCTTGCCGCGCCGGTCATTGACATCGTCTATATCGCGACACCGCACGCAACGCACGCCCGTCTTGCGATCGCGTCCCTCGAAGCGGGAAAGCACGTACTCGTAGAAAAGCCGATCGGCGTCAATGCCGACGAGGCCAAGGCCATCGCAACGGGCGGCGGAAGCGAACGGTCGTTTCGCCATGGAGGCGATGTGGATGAGATTCGCGCCCGCGTATGTGGCCTTGCGTGAGGAAGTGGCGAACGGGGCGCTCGGCGACATCAGCGGCGTGCGTGCCGCTTTCGGGCTGCCTTTCGGTCATCCGCAGTCGGAGCGCTGGAGTAGCGACCTTCGCAGCAGCACGCTTCTCGACCAGGCCATCTACGCTGTGACGCTTGCTCGGGACTTTCTCGGTGAACCGCTGAATGTGACAAGCGGAGCGACCGTGAGAGCAGACGGTGTTGATCTCACGCTTCACGCAACACTCGAGTACGCCGGAGGCCGGTTCGCGCAACTCGCGGCATCCATGGTGACGTACCTCGAGCCCACCGCCGCAGTGAGTGGCACGAATGGGTGGGCAACCGTCGCGCCGCCTTTCTGGGCCACCGATCGATACCGCCTGCACTCGGGCGACCTCGGCGAGGCGTTCGGCCAACCCGCAGATCGTGTGTTTCCGCAGCAAGGTTTCGGATACGTGCCGATGCTCCGCGCTGTCCATCAAGCACTGTCCACCGGCGCGACTCAACACTCGCACCATCCTCTGTCCGACAGCATCGCGGTACTGGAAACGCTGGACATCCTCCGCTCCGAATGGGCAGTCACGGCGTCCGCCTGACTGCCTCTCCCTCGATCCTTCTCGAAAGGCAGCAATGAGCCGTTCACCCCTCAACACCAACTGGACGTACCGCCCCAAGACCAGCATCTTCGCTGACGCGCATGGGCAATCGTCGCCCGGCGTGCCGGTTCACCTGCCGCACGACGCGATTATCTCGCTCGAGCGGCATGCCGATGCACCCAGCGGCGCCGCCGGCGCGTTCTTCCCCGGCGGCGCATTCGAATACCGCACCACGCTCGACGCGCCACTCGATTGGCGCGACAAGCACGTCGCCCTCGAGTTCGAGGGCGTCTATCGCGACGCGATGATCTACGTGAACGGCGCCTTTGTCGCCCAGCGTCCCAACGGGTACGCCGCATTCATCGTCTCCCTCGACGGCTACTTGGAGTACGGCGCTGAGAACACTATCCGCGTCGACGCCCGCGCTCACGCAGACTCTCGCTGGTACACCGGCGCAGGCATCTACCGCGAAGTTCACCTCTGGGTCAGCGAACGAATACACATCCCTGAACAGGCGGGCGTCCAGGTCATGACACCGGACGTCGACGACGAGCGGGCCGTGGTGAGCGTCGTCACCCGCGTGACCAACACGGGCACCTTGACGCGCACAGCAACCGTGACGACAGAGATCCTTGACCCCCAGGGTCGAATCGTCGGCCTCGAGAACAGCCCCGTCACGACGTTCCCTCAGACAGAGGCGACCGTAAGGCAGCGCATCTACGTTCCCGCTCCGCAGCGGTGGAGCGTCGATAACCCTGCGCTCTACACCGCACGTACCACCCTCGACGGCATCTCAGACACGTCCGAGACTCGAACCACGCCTTTCGGCATCCGCACGCTGCAGCTCGATCCCGCCCATGGTCTCCGCATCAACGGTGACACCGTGAAGCTACGCGGCGCATGCATCCATCACGACAACGGGATCCTCGGTGCAGCCACCTTCGCAGACGCTGAGGAGCGCCGCGTCCTCCTCCTCAAAGCCGCGGGGTTCAACGCCATTCGCAACAGCCACAACCCCATGAGCGTCGCCATGCTCGATGCGTGCGACCGCCACGGCATGCTCGTCATGGACGAGACGTTCGACATGTGGGCCGAATCCAAGTCGCCCTTCGACTACTCGCTGGCATTCCCCGAGTGGTGGGAGAGAGACGTGGAAGCAATGGTGGCCACGGACTTCAACCACGCCAGTGTGATCATCTACTCGATCGGCAACGAGATCCCGGAGACGGGCAACGCGATCGCGAGCCAATGGGGACGGAAGCTCGCCGAGAAGGTCCGTGAGCTGGACGACACACGCTACGTGACCAACGGCATCAACGGCTTCGTGTCCGCGCTGAGCGAGATCACCGACATGATCGAGGCCGTCGCCGCAGACACCGCTGCCTCGAGCGAGACTGCGGATGCCGAGGCCGACGGCGGAGTAAACGCCCTCATGGGGAGCACCGAAGACTTCATGGACTGGGTCGCGACGTCCCCGCTGGTCACCGCAGCCACGGCAGAATCGTTTGCAGTCCTCGACATCGTCGGCCTGAACTACGGGGACGCCCGGTATGAGATGGAGCGCCACGAACACCCCAATCGCATCGTGGTCGGGACTGAGACGTTCCCGTCGCGCATCGACCGCAACTGGAAACTCGTGACAGAACACCCGCACGTGATCGGGGATTTCACCTGGTCCGGATGGGACTACCTCGGCGAGGTCGGAGTCGGGCGCGTGAAATACGAAGGCGAACCCGACGCATTCGATGGCGAATTCCCGTGGCTGACGTCCTGGTCTGCAGACCTCGACATGACCGGGCACCGCCGCCCGATGTCGTACTACCGCGAGACCGTCTTCGGCTTGCGCACCGAGCCCTACATCGCCGTGCGGCGACCTTCGAACCACGGACGTGCGTTCACACTCGGACAGTGGAGTTGGACGGACGCCGTCTCCAGCTGGAGCTGGAACATTGAAGATGGCTTCCCGATGGCGCTGGAGGTCTACAGCGACGCCGACGAGATCAGGCTCCAGCTCAACGACCGTGTGATCGCCACACAACGCGTTGGTGCTCGACGCGCGTTCGTGGCGGACTTCGAGATCCCGTTCGAATCCGGCGCTCTCACGGCGGTCGCCCTTCGAGACGGCGAAGAAGTCAGTCGCTCCATCCTGAAATCAGCTGCTGGCGAAGCGCTCCTCGATGTCCGACTCGACAAGACCACCGCAGAACTCCGAGACGGAACGCTCTTCTTCGCTGAGATTGAACTTCGCGACGGCGGCGGGAGCCTCATCAATGACGCCGATCGTCCAGTCACGGTGACGGTGACCGGGGCAGGGTCGCTGGCGGCCTTCGGCAGCGGCCGCCCTCGCACTATCGAGCGCTTCGATCAGAACACCCACGGCACCTACGACGGTCGTGTGCTCGCGGTCATCCGCCCCGATCGCGCGGGCACGATCGAGATCGCGGTCGCCGCAGAAGGCACCCCCGAAGTCATGGTGCGTGCGGAGGTACGCGAACACGGTCCCTCGCCTCGGCCGGAACGCAACACGCTGTCCGCACACTCCGAATCGATCCCCGCATGAATGGAGCACGAATGACGGCCCGACTCGCCGACAAGATCATCATCGTCACCGGTGCCGGCTCTGGCATCGGACGAGGCACCGCCCTCCGACTGCTCGATGAAGGCGCGAACGTCGCCGCGCTCGACCTGCGCGAAGAAGACCTCGCTCACCTCGTCGATGCGGCACCGGAAGACGCGCGCTCGCGACTCCTCATCCACCGCGTCGACATCGCGGACGAGGAGTCCGTCCGCACCGCGGTCGCAGACGTCGTCTCTCGCTTCGGACGACTCGACGCGATCGTGAACGCCGCGGGCATCCTCTACGGGGATCACACTCACGAGATGACCCTCGACCGCTGGAACCGCCTGATTCAGGTGAACTTGACCGGCACGTTCCTCATGGTGCGAGAAAGCCTTCCCCACCTCTTGACGACGGCGAACGGTGTCATCATCAACTTCGCTTCCACCTCGGCGTTCTTCGCGCACCCCTACATGGCCGCATATGCCGCGACCAAGGGGGCGATCGCGTCATTCACGCACTCGGTCGCCCTCGAATACGCCAGGCAAGGACTTCGCGCAGTCAACATCGTGCCCGGAGGGATCACGAGCGGGATCACCAACACGACCCCGCAGAACCTGCCTGCAGACACGGACTGGACCTTGCTCGAGCACCTCGGCGCTCCGCTGAACGACGGACGAATGGGCAGGCCTGAAGACGTCGCAGGAGTCATCGCCATGCTGATCTCGGACGACGGCGCCTTCATCACCGGAACGGAGATCAGGATTGACGGCGGCGCGCACACTTAGACGCCTCGGATGTCATCCGGTCAGGCCTCGGACGTCGTCATCAGGATGGGATGCGGTGACGCCTGCCCGTTCTTCCCTGGCAAGCGATACGAGGACTGGAAGCTCGACGACCCTGCCGGTCAGGATCGAGCAGTTGGTGAGCGAGCTGGTCTGAATCCCACTCAGAACCAACTGAGACTTCAGCGGTTCTGATCAGTGCGCTCGAGAACGGCGGCGATTCCGTCGACGTCCTCGAGCGTGAGACCCACATGTTTGTTCGGCCGCACGACGAACGAGGGAACCTCGGTCATTCCCGTGAGCCGTCGTTCGGCATCGTCTGGCGCACGGTCGTCCGCCCAGGCGACGGCGGCTGGCTTCACGTCGCGCACGTATGAGATCAGGCTTTGCAGTCGCCAGCCCTGTTTCGGCCAGTTCTGCCAGGGCACGTAGGGGCCTGAAAGCTTGCCGCGAAGAGGTTCCTGGATGAGCCAAGCGACTTGATCGTGAGGCCACGTTGTCAGCCACGCAACGTCAACTTCAGTGCCCTCGACGAGCGCGTCGAGGGCATCGACCACGTCATCGTCAACGCTCATCCACGAACGCCAACCAGGCTCGTCTTGATGCAGAACGCGCTCCTCGTCTCCGTAGATCCGAGAAATAGTTCCGTCGACGTCGAGCACGAGAAGCCTACGTAGGCGTTGCCGAGCTGACGGTGGCACGCTCTCGGCTCCTTTTGGTCATCGTGCGCCGGTCAAGACACTTTAAAGCGGAGCATCCCAGGTCGCGATCGTGAGCTCGACGCGCTCCTCCTCGGATGCGTTCACTGTAATACGGGCATAGTTCCCGGACTGCAGGCGGATGCAGACGCGTCCATCCAGGCGATGAGGCTCAATCGTCTTCGTCGGAGCGTAGCCGGTGGCAACGGCGCAGGTCTCGTATGAGGCTTCTCCTTCGGGAAGTCGGAGTACGTCGATACCCCATAGCGACGTGAGGACTCCGTTTGCGAATTGGAGGGTGTCCTTCTGGATCCGATCAGCACCGTTTCCGAAGTTGGGGAGCGTCGAGTTCAGGTCGACCGAATCGCCGCCGGCGGCCAAAGTCACGGTGCCGATGTTGCGTGCATCAGGAACCTGCTCCGGCGGGATGCTCGGCGGGAGCGCGGCGAGGAGTTCGCGGTTCTCTGCGCGGAGGTCCTCGACGATCTCCTCGCGATCAGTGAGCAACGCCTCGGCGGTCGCCACATCTTGGTGCAGCCCATTGATCGTGGCGTTGAGATGCGCGACGTCTGAGTTCAAGCTTGTCACCCATACCCCGAGCGCGACGCTCACGATCGGCGCAACTACGGCTAGCGAGTTCGCGATCACGCCGAGCACGCTGGAATGCCGGCCCAATCGGAGATTGCCGCGCTCGACACGTAAAGGATTGAAAGAAGTCTCAGGCATGAATCGCATACTGGATCCTGCCACCGACATCGTGACTGTCCCCGCTGACCGCCCGCGTGGTAATCAACTCATGGACACCGCCGCGTGCACCTAGTCCGCACCAAGGCATTGCTCACACAACCGCTCGGGCCCGCCAGGATGGCGCAAGATGTAGACGGGAGGCGATGCCGATGAATCTCTACCTCGTAAGGAACCCCGACGGCGTGCCTGTCTGGGTGGCACTCGAAGATGACCAGAAGCGCCTGTACTCGTACGTGCAAAACACCGGGAAGTTTCATCTCAACGCTGGGCTCTACGAGGACTTCTACTTCGACCAGACGATGACCTACGAACCACTCGATCAGCAGGCCGCGGAGGCAGCGATCCTGAGTGGAGTCGGCCTCCGCGACGAACACTCGTTCGTCCACATCCTCGCGCGCTACCGCCGGGATCCGGATGCTCTCTCGCCGGAGGCGGTATTCGGGCATACCCTCGACCGATCGTGACGGTAGAGGGGGCTGCTGCGATGCCGCGCTGTGGCGCTGGCCGCTCGCGCGCAACTAGCCCGTACGCTAGGCGCTATGGCGCGGGTTCAGATATTCGCCTGGAGCGCTGACCGCTCGCAGGCCGATTCTGAGTATTCTCGCGTGCTGGAGCTGCACCGAGATCATCGCTCCACGCTCGGGCATCTGCCCTATGCGGCGTTCGAAGAGGCTCGATCCCGTGGCCGGTTGATTGTGGGCAGCGTTGATGGCACGGTGCAGGGATACGTGCTGTACAGCACGCCTCGACAGCAGACTCTGAAGCTCGTCCACGTCTGCGTCGGTGAGGCTGCCCGCGGTACTGGTCTTGCAAAGGAAATGGTCCACGCAGCGATCACAGCGAATCCAGATCGAGCACTAATCACGGCGCATTGCCGGTCAGACTACGAGATCGATGGGTTTTGGCATTCGCTTGACATGGCGCCGACGGGTGAGCGCCCGGGCAGGGCGGCGAAGGGCTCGGTGCTCACGATTTGGACAAGGAAGATCGGGCAGTTCGACCTGCTGGAGAGTGCGCTCTACGAGTCATCTCGACCGATCGCTGTCCTTGATTCGAACGTCGTGATCGATCTGTACGTCTCAGGTCAGATGGATCGCCCGGATCGTGAAGAATCCAAGGGACTTGCGGCGGACTGGCTAGTTGACGTAGTTGACCTCGCCGTTTCGCCCGAGGTGTCTATTGAGGTAAACCATCTTGAGCCTGCGTCCGAACGGCAACGTGTGCAGCGCAACCTCAGCGGACTGGTCGCCTTGCGGCGGCAAGACGGCATGCGATCCCTCGCGTCGGACATCCTCCGAAGAATGCCGGCCGAGCTCACGGCACGAGACCGCAGCCTTCGTAGCGACGCCAAGCATCTGGCGGATGCGGTGCTTGCCGGGGCTGACTACTTCGTGACGCGGGACGAGACCTTCCTCGCCGCGACCGCGAGTTGGTCACGCAAAGAGTACGCGATCGATGTTCTCCGGCCAGTTGATCTTCTCAGGACATTCATTCCGCCGTCCGCCCCGACGGAGTTCCGCTCAGGCCAACTCGAGTCGGTCGGACTTCGTTGGGAAGCAGTGACGGCATCATCCTCTGGTCTCGAGGAGGTGTTCGTTGAAGTCCACAAAGGCGAAAAAGGCAAGCAGTTCCGGAAACGACTTCATGCAGTTCTTGCGAGACCTGCTAGTGCGAGGATCGACCTGCTGGTTGACGAGCGAGGGCGGAAACGTGCCCTGCTCTCCGCCGAGGTCCGCGGTGAAGTGCTGTGGGTTGCGGTGATCCGCGTCGCGCGGGGATCACTCGGCGGCACCATCGCGTTTCAGCTCACACGATACCTTCGGGCGTTGGCGTTGGAACGAGGCGCAACGGCTGTTGAGGTCGTCGACGACGTCGTCGACGAAGTGCTTCGAGCCGCCCTGGTCGCAGACGGTTTCGAGGGGGCGCCTCTCAAAGTGAAACTAGGTCGTCACCCTCGTGCGGCCCAGACTGAGTCGCTGGAGACCCCAGGCGCGGTCGCCGACTACGAGCGGAAGAACTGGCCCCAAATCGTGCTCGACAAGGCTGTTCCAGTGCGAATCGTGCCTATTCAACCGCGGTACGCGCGCGAGCTCCTCGGGTTCAATGACACGCTGATCCAGCTACGCGAACGGCCTGCGCTGGGGCTCGCCCGCGAGTTCGTCTATTTCGCTGCACCGAAGATGAGACACTGGGACATCCCGACTCGCGTGCTTTGGTATGTGACCAAAGATCCCAGGGCGCGAGAGAGCAGCGCCGTCCGAGCTGTGGTGGCACACTCCCGCGTACTCGATGCTGAAGTACTGGACGTCCAGGACGCGGCTGAGAAGTATCGATCACTCGGCGTCCTGCACCGAGACGAGATTCAAGGTCATGCGATTGACGGAAAGGTGCTTGTGCTGAGGTTCGAGGACACGCAGGTGCTTGACCAGCCCGTCGGCAAGCGCTCGTTCGACGCTCTGCTCCGCAAGCACGGAATCACGACGTCGCTACTCACAACGCGTACCGGAGCTCCGGGTCTTTTCGACGACATCATCCGCACGCAGCCAGGATGGGACGCCAGATGAAGAGGGCGCTGCTGATCTCAGTGAAACCGCGCTACGCGCGCGCGATTCTCGAAGGACGGAAAACCGTCGAAGTGCGACGGAGATTCCCAGAGGTGCCACCCGGCACCACAGTTGTTCTGTACTCCAGTTCCCCGGAGAGAGCTGTTCTGGGAACGGTGCGCCTCAAACAGACAATCACAGTTCCTTCCGATCGCGTGTGGGAGATGCACTCCAGCGCGATCGACATCGCCGAAGACGCGCTCGGCGAGTACCTTGAGGGCGCTGAAGACTCCACTCTGCTTGAAGTGGAGGACCCGCAAACGTGGGCACGCCCTGTCTCGTTGACGTCCTTGCGGGCTCTCCTCGGCCTTGAGCCACCTCAGAGCTTCCGCTATCTCGACGCGGATCAGGTGGCTCTAATCGCGACGAGCGGTGCGAACTCGACGCACTCGACGGGCCCGTCACAGTAACGGTTCGCTAGATTCTCCGACGCACTCTCGCTACTCGGCGCGTGGCGATGCACCAGTCCTCCGGCGGTTCTGCACACGGCTCGACCCGATCGCCCTTCGATTCAGCGCCGCGTGACGCCGTTGAGGAGACAGTGCGAGGATGCGAGGGTGGATCAGCTTCCTAATGCCGTTGAAATCGGTCAACGTTTGCGAGAAACCGCCCTGCGAGGGTTTGTTCCGGTTCCGGAAAGCTCGCAGGCGCCACCCTGGGGTGGGTCAACGCGGGCCGACATAGACCGTCTCGGTTGTCCGGTGCCGGGTGTGATGGCACTCGCCTGCTCACTCGTGGGGCTCCGACTCAACGGCCCCGGCGAGAAGGTTGCTTGGTGGACGACGTTCATGCTCGACGGCGCGCGGTACGAACTCGCCCACCAGAAGTTCGGTCTGCGCTTGCGACTAGCCTCAGACGGTCTTGATCCGGCAGACGTCGAGTCGCGGATGCGAGCGACCATCAAGCGGCTCGTCTCGGCAACCAAGATCGTAGAGAAAGAAGTCAGCAAGCAGTCCCAAACTCTCATCGACCGAGGCGACGCCACTGTCATCAATCAGCACTTCCGGCTGCATCGGGTTTACGAGTACTTTCGGGACCGGGCGGTCAACCCGGAAGTCGTTGAGGATCTCAATGAAGAGAGCGAAACCACCTTTGGTACGTCGTGGCTGTTCCGGAGCGGCAAGGCCGTGATGGAGCTCAACTCCAGCCACGATGCGGCCGCGGCCGTGACGGCGTACCTGAGCAGATTCGAGCATGACCTCGTACTGGCCTTGCCGTTTGCCGGATTCGATCCTGCCTCCGACCACCTGACCCAGTTCATAGGGATGAGGTGGGGCCTGAAGTTCGACCGAATCTTTGGCGGAGACAAGCGGGCGCGCTCGCTACTGGAACGCCTCATCCAAGTGGTGGAGGCGTGGCGCAACCCCTATGCCCACGGTGGCTTTGAAAAGGGTCACGGATCGACGGTTTACATCCACACCCCCGTCGCCGGCGCGTTGCCAGTCGGGTTGAGTGCCGCACGAGCTCGTCCATCCCTCGCACTCGGCATCACGCATTCGATCTCTGTAGCCGAGGTGTTTGCACTCTTCGACGAAATCGACGAGTGGTTCGCGGGAACATGGAAACAAGCCTTCGCCTGGATCGACTCCGGGCTGGCGGTGAGGTTCGATTCGGAGTTCCTCAACGAACTCGAGCTCTGCCACGCCGACCAGGAGCGCTTCGAGTCATTCCTGAGCTACTCGGAGTACCGCCAAGATCAGATCGACAACATGGATTTCTGATCCACTGACCTGGATCCGAAGACTCGCATCAGCCGCGCTCTCGCGCCCTACGGCTTGCTCAACTGCTTCGTGGATAGCCGCGATGCGATGCGATGTTCTTACTGATGGCGGGGCCCGATCAACAACTCTGCACAGATCGCTCCGCTCATCATTGAGCTGCCGTTCGAGGTACCGCTTCCCGGTGAGTACGACGACATGGTCGCCAGACTGCAGGCCGCCGCGGTTTGTGTCGAGAAGACTGAAACCGCAAAGGCGGGCCATCGGCGCAGATTCTGACAACTCGGATGAGACGCATAGGGGCCGGCGCGTGCTTGAGATTTCGCGTGATTCCGGCTCAGTCGCGTCTCACCTCATGACAACTCCAGTGAGATCGGACACCTGTCTCACGAAGCGCCGGAGCATCACGTGGATGCTGGAGCGTCGGCGAGTGAGGTCAGTGCTTCATGCAACGGCCCGGCCCTTGATCGAGATCTTCGTCGTCTTCGGACACCCTGGGTGCGGCGCGGTGCGGTGTGATCTGGCTCAGGGCGAGTGTGCCCGCACATGCGAAGACGACGAGGTCGCCGGGGGAGGTCTGCTCCGGGAGGCGCACTCGCATCGGGCTCTCTTCGTCGGATGAGTGGATGAGCATGGGCTGAAGATCACGGCCGCGCGGACTGTTCAAGAGCTCAGCGTGCATGACGCGGGGAATGATCGGGCGCAGGTCGCAATCGACATCAAGATCTACCTCGCGATGCCAGCGCCGTCTCTCCCGACGCGCGGTGACGGTCGCGACCACCAGGGTTCGGTACGCGCCACCGCTGTCACCGATCCCGGACGCAGCCGCAGGAGCGATGAGAACGCAGGGCGTGCGTCGTTCTCTGGCGAGGTCGATCAATGAGCGTCCGCCCACGACGACGTCGTGTTCGCTGATCGTGGTGTTCTGGGGCCATAGATCTCGGGACTCGCGTTGACGATCGTTTCGAAGAAGCGAGGTCGTGTGGATGAGGGTGTGCATCATGGTCACTTGGTCCTCGCCGTCGGTGACGCCAGGGCGGGCGTGAGGCGGGCCGTCTTGGGGCGTACATCGTGCAGCGTGATAGCACCAGCGCAAGGCACGGTGAGGATGTCGCCCTCCCGGAGGTCCTCCGGCACGCTCACGGTTGGATGCGGCCAGCTGGATCCACCATCCTCTCCGGGGATCAGCTCAATCTCCACGTTTCGTGACGTGGACGCGCGACCGATCAGGCGGCATTCCTCCCAGCGGGCGTCGATCGCGTCGAATGTGCAGTCGGTGAGGGCAATCCGCTTGCTCTCTTGCGTGTCGACCCGGAGGGTTATGCGGAAAACCAACACACTGACGTCCGTTCCGGAGCCTACGTCGCGGGTGCCTTGCGATCTCGGTCGGGGAAGGTCGCCGGTGAGAATGGCAGGCGAGTCGCTGATCTCCAGTAGCCGCATCAGTGAGATCCCGCCGACGACGACGTCTGTGGTCGTCGGTTCCGTGTGCACTGGCCAGCAGTGGGCGGCGATGGGAACAGGAATGCTGCGACGCAGCGTGGGGAGAATCTCGGTAAGAGTCATGACCCTGTCTTACGCCGCCCTCCGACCCGTGCGACAGTGACCTCACGGAACCCATGCGCGGGAGGGCACCTGCACTATTGCCGCGCGTCGCGTCGCTCGCTAGCCTCCCTGGGATGGACATCGCATCGTGGTGGCTTCGGCTTGCGACCGAGGACCAGCAGTATCTGATCGCAAACAACGGGGACGAGGTTCTTGAGCCCCTCCGATCGCGAGTCGTAGCGGCGGGTGCGGTGAGCGGTTCGCCCTTGTGGTGGAGCATCAGCGACGATCCGTCGGACTCCACACTCGCCGACGCTGTCACCGACTGGATCGAGGCCGTTGCCAACGGCGAAACTCCGATGCCGTGATGACCGCGTCGGCATCCTCCCCAGCGCAATTTTGATAGCCGGATCTCATGGCCTGGGCTGGTCGCCACGGCCGGTCATGGGTGCGGTGCGCGGCCAGGTCCAGGCGTACCGCAGGATGACGGCGAGAAGGATCAGCTCCAGCGCGACGCCGAGGAAGTAGAAGTACATCCACGACCCGCCCAGCTCGCCGACCGCGTTGAAGGCCGCGAAGGGGACCTGAATCGAAGCCACGACGAGGTTCGCGATGCGGTTGGCCCTGGCCGGCAGCAACATCGACAGCGCGACCATGAAGATCGGGATCGCCAGGAGGATCAGCGCGGTGATCGCCCAGGTCTGCGTGATGTCGAACTCCCAGACCACGCCGATGAGGATGTCATCGACGACGCCGGGTTTGTAGAAGGCGAGAATGTCCACATAGATGTACAGGAACATGAAGCTCGCCCACGCGGCGGCGAGCTTGGCCTTGACCGGTACCTGCTGCTCTTCCAGTGCCGTGGCGGTGGATTGACGAGTTCTCATCAGATACTCCTTTGTCGGGGTGAGGGAACGACGGTGTCCGTTTCAGCGTGAGTGACGCGCAGCACGACGTTGCCCCGCTTGCGCCCGGTGTCGACGTAGCGATGCGCATCGACGATGTCGGCCAGATCGAAGGACCGGTCGATGACGGCCTGGTAGCGGCCGGAGTCCGCGAGGCTGACGAGGTACGCGAGCTCGTCAGCGCCGGGCTTACCGACGTTCCAGGTGACGAGCTTTCCCGAGCGGCGGCTCTGCCCGCGGCTGCGCAGCATCGACCACAGGTCACTGATGACGAGCAGGAGCGCCCCGCCCGGGTTGATGGATGCCTCTACTCGGCTGAAGGGGGCATTGCCGACGCAGTCGACGATCACGTCATACGTGCCGCCTCCCGAGGCGAAGTCCTGGCGGGTGTAGTCGATGACCCGGTCGGCGCCGAGGGAGGTGACCAGTGCGGCGTTGCCGCCGCTCGTGACGGCGGTGACATCGGCGCCGAGATGCTTCGCCAGCTGGATCGCGGCGGTGCCGACCGCGCCGGAAGCGCCGTTGACGAGCACCGAGGTGCCCGGCCCGATCGCGACCTGGTTGAAGAAGCCCTGCGCGGTGATGCCGCCGAACACCAGCGTCACCGCCTCCTCGAGGGTCATGGTGGCGGGCGCCCGGGTGATCGCGCCGTCGGCGGGCAGGCACACGTACTCGGCGTGACCGCCGAACGCGGCGTCCATCGAGGCGATGACCCGGTCGCCGGGGGCGAAGACGGTGACGCCAGAGCCGACCGCCGCGATGACGCCCGCGGCATCCATGCCGAGGATCGGCCGGCTGGGCCGGAACAGGCCGAGCCCGATGGCGGCGAGCATCCCGAGGCCCGACGGGATGTCCCGAGCGCGGGCTCGGTGATCGGCGACGCTCACCGTGCTCGCGTGCACTCGGATGAGCACTTCGCCGGGCTTCGGCGAGGGGGTCGGGCGTTGCTCGAGGTGAACCTCCTCGGGGGCGCCGAAGCGGCGGTAGACGGCCGCGGTCATGGTCGTGTTGGTTGTCATGACTCGATGCTCGCCGTCTCGGTGAAGCGCGTCATCGGCCGGACGGCCCGGATCCGGTCGGCCGAAAGTACGGCTCTGAGTCCGTGCGGAAGGCCGATGTCCAGGGCGCTCGATCAGGCGAGCATCGAGACATGTCGCAACAGATGAAGACCACCCGCCCCCTTGCCGAGCAGAAGCGGCGGCCGAGGAGCGGATGGCTGGCCATCACCGGTCTCCTGCTGCTCAGCGTCCTCCCCGTGATCGGCGGAGTGCTTCGCTTGGAGGAGGTGGGCACCGAACCCGCAGACACAGTGCTCTCGTCGGTGCCGATCGTCGCGCACATCGTGGCGATGACCGTGTACTGCGTTCTCGGCGCATTCCAGTTCTCTCCGGCACTGCGAACTCGGCGTGGGTGGCACCGCATCGCCGGCCGTGTCCTGATTCCTGCGGGATTCATCGGGGCACTGTCGGCCGCGTGGCTCGCGATCTTCTTCGGTGGGCCGACGGACGAGCTCGCACTCGCCATGGTTCGTCTCGTCTTCGCCGGAGCGATGATGGTGTTTATCGTGCGGGCCGTGATCGCGATCACGCGGCGCGACTTCGCTGCGCACGGAGCATGGATGACGCGCGCCTATGCGCTCGCTCTCTCTGGCAGTACCCAAGCCCTCGTGCTGGTGCTGTGGACGATCCCCCTCGGTGACGTCGACGTATACGGTGAGGCCTGGTTCGTCGCTGCGGGCTTCGTGATCAACAGCGTCGTTGCGGAGTTGCTCATCCGACGACGACGCCGCCGACGGTCCGGCCGACGCATGCGCGGGGTGTCGGGCCGTGGTGCGCTTGTATCCTGACCTGGTGACCGGCCTCTTGCGTTCCGCGTGGAGTGCGCCGAGCGCGGCGCCCCCTCCGCCGCGCCGGGTCTGGCGGGATTGGGCTCTCGTGGCTCTTGTCGCCGTGCTGGCGGTGATCGAGGGCATGTTCAGAACCGACCTGTCGCAGCCGGTCCTCATGGTGATCGTGTTGCTCGCCGTGCTGCCGACCGTGCTGTGGCGCCGCACCAAGCCGCTTCTGATGCTCGTCGTGGTGATGGTGCCGATCGACCTGCTCCTGCCCGACCCCGTCCTCTACACGAACCTCTTCGTCATGGTGATCGTGTACGCGTTGTACCGCTGGGGATCCGGTCGCGACCTCATGATCGGATCGGGCATTCTCCTCGTGAGCCTCGGGCTCACGTTCGTCCGAGGGGGAGGGCTCAACGAGCTCGTCGGCGGGTTCGCGCTGCTGCTGACGATGGCGCTGCTCGGCACCGCATTTCGCTACCGCGCAGGATCCCGCAGGCGCCTCCTCGACAGCATCCGGATGCGGGAGCGTGAGCACCTCGCCCGTGACCTGCACGACACGGTCGCCCACCACGTCTCCGCCATCGCGATCCGTGCCCAGGCGGGTCTTGCGGTGGCGGCGCGAGACCCGCGCGCAGCGCAGGACGCGCTCGGTGTGATCGAGGCGGAGGCGGCCAAGACCCTCAGCGAACTGAGGTCGATGGTGCGAGTGCTGCGGCAGGGCGAGACGGCGGAGCTCGCGCCGAGCCCGCGGCTGGACGACATCGAGCAGCTCGCCGGCACAAGGCCGGGCGGCGCGGACGTCACCGTGAAGGTCGAAGGCGACGACGGCAGCATCCCGCCGCCGGTGGCTGCCGCGGTCTTCCGTCTGGCGCAGGAGTCCGTGACCAACGCCCTCCGACACGGGCGGCAGGTCACCCGTGTCGACGTGCTCGTGGAGGCAGACGAGGGCGGGGTGCGGTTGAGCGTGACGAACGATGGCGACGTCGCCGCGTCGCCGACGCCGGGCTTCGGCATCATCGGCATGACGGAGCGCGCCGCTCTGCTCGGCGGCACCTGCCAGGTCGGCCCTGCGCCCGGCGGCGGATGGGTCGTCACCGCGGTGCTTCCTCGTGTTGGATGGGCACCATGACCATCCGCGTGCTCATCGCCGACGACCAGGAGCTCGTGCGCACCGGGCTGAGCATGATCCTCGACGCGCAACCGGACATCGAGGTCGTCGGTCAGGCGGTCGACGGCAACGAAGCTGTCGCCCTCGCCCGCAGCCTGCGACCGGACGTCTGCCTGTTCGACATCCGGATGCCCGACCTCGACGGCATCGAGGCGACCCGCGTGCTCGCCGGCCCGGGCGTGGACGACCCGATGGCGGTCGTCATCGTCACGACCTTCGACCTCGACGAGTACGTCTTCGCGGCGCTGCGGGCGGGCGCCAAGGGCTTTCTGCTCAAGGATGCCGGTTCCGAGCTGCTCGCCCAGGCGATCCGCGCTGCCGCGAGCGGGGATGCCCTGATCGCCCCCAACGTCACCGTGCGGCTGCTCGAGGCCTTCGCCGGAGCGGGGCCGGCTGCGCCGCCGCCGCAGCCGATCGAGCAGCTCACCGAGCGCGAGGAACAGGTGCTCGCGAAGGTCGCTGGCGGCCTGAGCAACGGCGAGATCTCGACTGAGCTGTTCATCACCCTCAGCACGGTGAAGACGCACGTGGCGAGCCTGATGACCAAGCTCGGCGCTCGCAACCGCGTCGAGATCGCCATCTGGGCGCACCAGACAGGGCGGATGCGTGCACGAACCGCCGGCGACGGCCACTGACACTGCGTGCTCTCGACCGGGCGGCAGGCAGGGTTCAGACGGCTCGCGCCTGAACCCACAGCATCCCGAGCGCGCGCCTCAGGCGCGTCCCCAGAATGCGTCCTCGGCCGGACCATCCTCCGAGAACAGATGCACTTCGACGATCTTCCCGTCACGAACGGTGAGCAGATCGACGCCGCTCATGTCCATCGATACGTCGCTGCGCTGGCCGGTGAAGCGAACCGGAACGGCGACCAACTCGCCGTTGACCATGGCGGGCCCGGACACCGAGAGCTGGAAGGTGCCTTCGCTGACCTCCATCATGCCGCCGATCATGGCGCCGACACCGTCGATACCGGCGTGATCTCCGGAGAATCGGTTTGCTCCGGGCTGGTGCCAGACGACGTCCGGACTGATGAGGCTCATCGCGGCGGGCACGTCGCCGTTGCCGAGCGCACTGAAGTAGGCATCCGCCACAGCAGCAGGGGTGTTCTCGCTCATTGCATTTCTCCTTCTATCGAGGTGATCTGACCTATGATTACATTTGGTAACTTGTTACCTCAACGTAACTAAGGGCGTGATTATGGAAAGACCGGAGTGGAACGTGATGCTCGCGACGTGTCCCTCGCGGACATCGCTTGCGCGGATCGCCAACAAGTGGACGGCGATGATCGTTGTCGCCCTCAGTGGTGGGGCCCTGCGGTTCGGGGAGATCCGCGAAGCGGTCGGGGGTATCAGCGGAAAAGTCCTCGCTGACACTCTGCGAGAACTCCAGCGCGACGGGATCGTCTCCCGGACGGCGTTCGATCAGATGCCTCCGCGCGTCGACTATGCCCTCACTCCACTCGGGCGCACCCTTCAAGAACCGCTGGCAGCACTCGGGCGGTGGGCCGAATCGCACATCGAGGAAGTCGAGGTCGCCCGCGCCGCGTACGACGATATGACGATGCCCACCGACACCGGAGCGGTGCGAACTCTGCGCTGAGCGCTCTGCCGACTACCTACCGGCGTTTCGCAGTGCGGTGTCGAGCATGCTCATGATCTGCGCGACGCGGTTCGTCCCCGGTGGCGCCGGAGGGTATCGGCGAAGGACGTCGATCAGACCGGGGCTCGCGGATTCTGCGCAGCGCCGGACAGCGAGAGCGCCGGGCTCCTCATCGCCCGCGTCGTCCAGCTCGGCGAGGTACGCCTCGATCGCGGTGGCGCGAAGGATGTGCGCGACCTGGTGCGCTTTGGCGATCGGATGCAGGTACGCCGCTGCCGCTGCGTCACCGGCGGCCTGCGCGGCGAGCTTCGCGCGCTCATCGGTCGATTCCTTCGCCGCACGGTGAGCGGCGAACGCCGTCGTGCGTTGCAGCATCGTGCGGGGCGCCCCGGCGGCGAACGCCCGTGCGGCATCGACGGCTTCACGAGGGCGGGCATCATCCGGGTGAACCCGTTCGAAGATCGGGAGGATCCGTGCCGCTGCTTCGGCGGCGAATCCGGCGACCACGCGGATCTCGTCCATCGCCAGCTCGAAGTCGCCGGAGGAGGAAGTCACCTGCCAACTCTAAGCGGGCGGTCGGCGCCGACTTCGTCGTCGCCCGCGTGCTAGCATCATCCCGTCCACACGGGTGCCCGAGCACGGGCTGAGATCTGGCTGAAGCTGCCTGCGACCGTAGAACCTGTCCGGGTAATGCCGGCGTAGGAAGTAGGAGCCTGTGAGCACCTTTGAAAAGGTGCGCGTTCTCGCGCACCATCACGATGAAGAACACGGCATTTCGGTGCCCGTCACCCGCATCTCGCTCGCCGATTCGCCGGATGCCTCGGCGAACGAACCGTTCGATGTGTACCGCACCGAAGGGCCGCCGTGCGAGCCGGAGGCGGGCCTTCCGCCGATGCGCGACGGCTGGATCGCCGCGCGCGGCGACACCGAGGAATACTCGGGTCGTGCCCGCAACCTCCACGACGACGGTCGCAGTGCGACTCGACGTGGTGCAGCCTCCGCCGAATGGCGAGGCGCGAGCCGCCCGCCGCGCCGCGGTCTCGATGGGCGCACCGTCACCCAGATGCACTACGCGCGCCAGGGCGTGATCACGCCCGAGATGCGTTTCGTCGCGGTGCGTGAGGCGTGCGACGTCGAACTCGTCCGTTCCGAGGTCGCCGCGGGAAGGGCGATCATCCCGGTGAACGTGAACCACCCCGAGTCCGAGCCGATGATCATCGGACGGGCGTTCCTGGTGAAGATCAACGCGAACATCGGCAACTCCGCGGTGACGAGCTCGATCGCCGAGGAGGTCGACAAGCTGCGGTGGGCGACCAAATGGGGGGCCGACACGGTCATGGACCTGTCGACGGGCGACGACATCCACACCACCCGCGAGTGGATCCTGCGCAACTCGCCGGTGCCGATCGGCACCGTGCCGATCTACCAGGCTCTCGAGAAGGTCGACGGCCAGTCGCGCAGCCTGACCTGGGAGATCTTCCGCGACACCGTGATCGAGCAGTGCGAGCAGGGCGTCGACTACATGACGATCCACGCCGGCGTGCTGCTGCGCTACGTGCCGCTCACCGCGAACCGGGTGACCGGCATCGTGTCACGCGGCGGGTCGATCATGGCCGACTGGTGCCTCGCGCACCACCAGGAGAACTTCCTGTACACGCACTTCGATGAACTGTGCGAGATCTTCGCGCGGTACGACGTCGCCTTCTCGCTCGGCGACGGCCTGCGGCCAGGCTCCACCGCAGACGCCAACGATGCCGCTCAGTTCGCCGAGCTGGACACCCTCGCCGAGCTCACGGCGCGGGCATGGCAGTACGACGTGCAGGTGATGGTCGAGGGTCCCGGCCACATCCCGTTCGACCTGGTGCGCGAGAACGTCGAGCGGCAGCAGGCGCTCTGCCACGGCGCCCCGTTCTACACGCTCGGCCCGCTCGTGACCGACATCGCGCCCGGTTACGACCACATCACCTCGGCGATCGGCGCCACCGAGATCGCCCGTTACGGCACGGCGATGCTCTGCTACGTGACCCCGAAGGAGCATCTCGGGCTGCCGAACAAGGACGATGTGAAGACCGGTGTGATCACCTACAAGATCGCCGCTCACGCTGCCGACATCGCCAAGGGCCACCCCGGCGCCCGAGACCGCGACGACGCCCTGTCGAAGGCGCGGTTCGAGTTCCGCTGGCGCGACCAGTTCGCTCTGTCACTCGACCCGGATACCGCCGAGGCGTTCCACGACGAGACCCTGCCGGCAGAACCCGCGAAGACGGCTCACTTCTGCTCGATGTGCGGGCCGAAGTTCTGCTCGATGCGCATCTCGCAGGACATCCGCGACCGTTTCGGTGGCGTCGCCGAACAGACGGCGATCGCCGGGATGCAGCAGCAGGCAGAGGCCTTCCGCGAAGCCGGGGGAACCGTCTATCTGCCGGCGCCCGCGTTGCGGGATCCGGCGGGCGAGAAACTGCCAGAGCCGACTCTCCGCGGCTGAGTGGATGTCACATCTCGGGCAGCCGCGCGCGCAGTTTCCGCGCGGCATCGGCGGGGTCGCCGGCCTCGGTGATCGCGCGTACGACGACGATCCGGCTCGCGCCGGCGGCGACCACTTCGTCGACCGTGTCGAGGTCGATCCCTCCGATCGCGAACCACGGCCGCGCGACACCGGCCAGGTCGGCATCGGCGGCCGCGCGTACGAGGTCGAGGCCGACGGCGGCGCGGCCGGGCTTCGTGGGCGTCGCCCACACGGGTCCGACGCAGAAGTAGTCGAGTCCGGGCTCGGCGCGGGCGGCGGCGAGCTGGTCGGCGTCGTGGGTCGACAGGCCCAGTGCGATGTCGCCGCCGAGAATGCGGCGCGCAGCCGGACGGGGCAGGTCGCCCTGGCCGAGGTGCAGGACGGGCGCGCCGGAGACGGCCGCGATATCAGCCCGATCGTTGACGGCCCACAGTCGACCGTGCCGC
Source organism: Microbacterium sp. LTA6 (assembly GCF_045690355.1). NCBI lineage: Bacteria > Bacillati > Actinomycetota > Actinomycetes > Micrococcales > Microbacteriaceae > Microbacterium > Microbacterium sp. LTA6. Next base: position 577,918 of record NZ_CP147855.1, on the reverse strand, counting down.
TCGGCGACCTCGCGCAGGATGCCGAGGTACTCGAGTTCCTCGGCGGCTTCGAGCGCCTTGTCGCGCAACTGCACGATGTCGACGCCGCCGGAGTAGGCCGCGTCGACGAACTCGGCGAAGTCCCCTCGATCGCGGCGGGCGTCGGTGCACAGGTAGAGCCGGGCGGAGGAGAGCAGCATGCGGCGAGTGTATCGGTGCGTTGCGATACCGTCGTGATCGGCGGGGGAGTCATCGGGCTCTCGATCGCGTGGGAGCTCGCGCGGGCGGGCCGCGATGTGCGTCTGATCGATCCGGAACCGGCGTCGGGCGCGACGTATGCCGCGGCCGGCATGATCACGCCGATCAGCGAGCACCGCCCCACCGAGCAGTCGCTGCATGTCATCGCTCAGGAATCGGCGGCGCGGTATCCCGCCTTCCTCGCGACGATCCCCGGTGGTGGCCGGTGCGGCTTCGAGGCCGTATCGACTCTGCTCCTCGCCGTCGACGACGCGGATCGCCGCAGCATCGACGATCTCTCCGCCCTCCAGCCAGGAGCGATCGAGCCGCTGACGCTGCGTGAAGCGCGACGCCTCGAACCCCTCCTCGGTCCGCGGACGACCGCGGTCCGTCGCGTGCGCGAGCATCGCATCGACCCCCGCGCCCTCGCCACCGCTCTGCTCGCCGCCCTCGGAGATCGCATCGTGCGCACCGTGGTGCGCGGCATCCTGCACGAAGACCCGAATGATCCGATGTCGCCCGCGATCGGAGTGCGCCTCGACGACGCCGTGATCACGGCGCGAGAGGTCGTCGTCGCGAACGGCCTCGCCGCCGGCCGCCTCGACGGGATGCCGTTCGTGCCGACGCTGCGCCCGGTGTACGGCGATATCCTGCGCCTGGGCGTTCCCGATCGGCTGCGCCCGCTGCTCGACTGCACCGTTCGCGCTCGCGTGCACGGTGCGTCGGTGTACCTCCTGCCGCGTATTGACGGCACCGTCGTGCTCGGTGCCACGCAACGCGAACACGGCGGGCCGGCAGCGTCGGCGGGCGGCGTCTACGAACTGCTGCGCGACGCCGCTGCGGTGGTGCCTGCCGTGGCCGAACTCGAGTTGCTCGAGGTCACGGCGCGGGCCCGGCCGACGACTCCGGACAACGCGCCCCTGCTCGGACGCGCGGCACCGGGGCTGATCATCGCCACCGGCTTCGGGCGCCATGGCGTCATGCTCGCGCCCATCGCGGCCGAGGCCGTGGCCTCGCTCATCTCGGGCGTCGCCCCGACCGGCATCGCCCCTTTCCGACCCGACCGCTTCACCGCATCCCCCATACCCCTGGAGGTCTCATGATCGACGTTCGCCTGAACGGCGCTCCCGCCCGCATCGCACCAGACGCCACTGTCGCCGACGTCGTCACCGACCTCACCGGCCGTGCCATCGGCGCCGACGGCCGGGCAGCCGACGGCGAATCGCTGGGCCTCGCCGTCGCGGTCAACGCGGCCATCGTGAGGCGAGGCAGCTGGACCACGACGGTCCTGAGCACCGGCGACGAGATCGAAGTGCTCACGGCGGTGCAGGGTGGCTGAGCGGGAGGACCCGTTCGAGGTCGCCGGAGTCCGCTTCACCTCACGGCTGATCATGGGCACGGGCGGGGCAGAGAGCCTTGCCGATCTCGGAGCCGCACTCACCGCTTCTGGCACCGAGCTCACCACCGTCGCGGTGCGTCGCTACTCGCCGGAGGCGGGCACGCTCTACTCGATGATCGCCGAGCGCGGCATCCGCCTGCTCCCCAACACCGCTGGCTGCTTCACTGCCCGCGAAGCGGTTCTCGTGGCCGAGCTCGCGCGCGAGGCGTTCGAGACGGACTGGGTGAAGCTCGAGGTCATCGCCGACGAAGACACCTTGCTGCCGGATGCCGTGGAGCTCGTGGATGCGACGGAACAGCTCGTGCAGCGCGGCTTCACCGTGCTCGCCTATACGAACGACGACCCGGCTCTCGCGCTGCGACTGGAGCATCTGGGGGCGGCAGCGGTGATGCCGCTCGGGGCCCCGATCGGCACTGGACTCGGCATCCTCAACCCGCACAACATCGAACTGATCGTCTCCCGGGCATCGGTACCTGTCGTGCTCGACGCCGGCGTCGGCACCGCCTCGGATGCGGCGCTGGCGATGGAACTCGGCTGCGATGCGGTGCTGCTCGCCAGCGCCGTCACCCGCGCGATCGACCCGGTCGGGATGGCCCAGGCATTCCAGCACGCCGTCATCGCCGGGCGCCTCGCGGCGCGGTCCGGCCGGATTCCACGCCGCGAGCATGCCCTGGCATCCTCGTCGACGGCGGGAAGGCCCGACCTGTGAACCGCACGCATCACGGGCCGCCCCACCCGCTGGTCGACCCCGCCGGCCCCCTCGATGCGGATGCCCGTGCCCGCTATGCGCGCCAGCTCGCTCTGCCGGGCATCGGCGAAGCGGGGCAACGCCGACTCGCGGCGGCCCGGGTGCTCGTCGTCGGGGCCGGCGGGCTCGGCACTCCGGTGCTGGCTGCGCTCGCCGCGGCAGGTGTGGGCGTCGTCGGCGTCATCGACGATGACACCGTCGAGATCAGCAACCTGCATCGGCAGTTGTTGCACGGGATGTCGGATCTGGGCCGGTTGAAGGCTTCGTCGGCGAGCGACGCGCTGCAGGAGATCAATCCCGGGGTCGCCGTGCGTGAGCACCGCGAGCGCCTCACCGTCGCGAACGCCGAGACGATCCTCGCCGGCTACGACCTCGTCATCGACGGCTCCGACAACTTCGCCACGCGCTACCTCGTCGCCGACATCGCCGAACGTCTCGGCATGCCGGTCGTGTGGGGTGCCGTGCTCGGATACTCCGGCCAGGTGAGCGTGTTCTGGCCTCCGTACGGCCCGGGGTACCGAGACCTGCATCCGGACACCCCGAGCGACGCGGCCACCTGCGCGACCGGCGGCGTGCTCGGGATGGTCTGCCACGCCATCGGGGCGGTGATGGCGGCGGAGGCGGTCAAGCTCATCACCGGGACCGGCCGCACCCTCCTCGGACGGCTGCTGCAGTTCGATGCTCTGGATGCGACCTGGCGCACGTTCACCCTGTCGCCGGATCCGGATCCGAATCGGACGGCGCCGGACGCAACCGCTGAGAGGGCCGAGTGCAGGACGGATGCCGCGGCATCCGCGTCGACGAGGCCGGTCGTCCCGATCGTGATGCCGTCGGTTCTCGCTCGCGAGCTCGCCAGAGGAGAAGCGCTCGTCGTCATCGACGTGCGTGAGGCCGCAGAGACAACGGGGGCGCTGCCGGTCGCATTGCGGATTCCGCTCGGCTCCATCGCGACCGCTCCGCAACTCCACGAGCTCGCTCCATCGACCCGCATCGTCACCGTGTGCGCCTCTGGAGTGCGTGCCGCGCGAGCAGGGTCTCTGCTCGCTGAGCGCGGTTTCCGCGACATCCGCTCATTGGCCGGTGCCGTCGGAGCCGTCGTCGAGGCGGCAGCGCGGCTGCGCGGCGACCCGACGAACGTCTTGGTCGAGTGAGGCTCGCGGGTCACCGGCTGGTGAACAGCAGCGCCGCGTTGTGCCCGCTGAATCCGAAGGAGTTCGAGAGCACCGTCTCGACCGCGACCGCCTGAGGGCGGTCGCGGACGAAGACCCAATCGTCGAACTCGGGATCGGTGAGGTTGAGCGTCGGCGGGAGCGTCTGATCGCGGAGGGTCAGCACCGCGAGGATGGCTTCGATGACTCCGGAGGCTCCGAGCAGGTGACCGGTCGACGATTTCGTGGCCGTGAGCGGAACGCGGTGCGCGCGCTCGCCGAGTGCGTGGGCGAGCGCCGCGATCTCGGCGCGATCTCCGAGGGGAGTCCCCGTTCCGTGCGTGTTCACGTGATCGACCTGCGCGGCGGAGGTGTGCGCGTCGGCGAGGCAGGCACGGATCGCCGCGGCCGCCCCCTGCCCATCGGGATGCGGGGCGGTGGGGTGGTGGGCGTCCGTCGTCTCACCGAATCCGGCGACGGTGGCCTGCGGCACGGCGCCCCGGCGGACTGCGGTGTCGGCGGCTTCGAGAAGGACGGCTCCCACGCCCTGCGCCATCACGAATCCGGAACGGGACCGATCGAACGGGCGCGATGCGGATGACGGGTCGTCGGCGTACCCGGTGGCCAGTGCGCGGAGGTTGGTGTTCGCGGCGAGGTGCACGGAGTTCAGGCAGTCCTCCATGCCGACGACGAGCACGGCGTCCGCATAACCGTGCCGGATGCGCCGCAACCCTTCGCCGATTCCGACTGCCCCGCTGGCACAGGCCGCGGTGACAGCGTGCGTCGCGCCGCGGAACCCGTATCGCTGACTCAGGATTCCGGCCGCAGCGTCGGCTGTTCCGAAGACGACCAGGCCTGGCGGGACTTTTCGCGGTCCGCCGGCCTCGAAGGCGGATCCGGCCCGCAGCATCGCATCGACCGGCCCGGATCCGGTCGCAACGATGATGGAGACGCGATACGGCTCCCAGGGTGATGCGCCACGGGACCGATCCCAGCCGGCATCCGTCAGCGCCTCATCGGCGGCCGTGATCGCCCACCGCTGCACGGGGCTGAGGTGACGCGCGAGGGAGGCGGGCAGATCCGGCGGCTCCGGGAACCCTGCGATGACGCCGCCGACGCTGACCGCCATCCCCGTGGTCAGGCTGTCGGGGAGGACGCTCATTCCACTGCGCCCTTCGACAACCGAGTTCCAGAGTGCGGCCGCCGTCGTTCCACTGGCGGTGACGGCGCCGACACCGGTGACGACCACCTCGCGGTGTGACGCGATCACAGGCGCGTCGCTCCGGTTCCGGAGAGGACGAGCTGCACAGTCGCTCCTCGGCGGACCTTGCCTCCGCCGGTGCGGGGAAGGCTCGGAACGGCGTGCCAGCGTCGAGGCACTGACGCTGACGGCAGCTGCGAGGCCGCCCACTCCCGGAGGACTCGCTTCGACGGCAGATCGTCGCCCTCGAGGACGAGGCCGACGACGGAGCCCAGGCTTGGATGGGGGAGCGCGATCGCGCAGACCACGCCGACCCCCGGCATCCCGTCGAAGGCGCGCTCCACCTCGGCCAGAGCGACCTTGTGCCCTCCGGTCGCGACGACCTCGCCCCGCCGCCCCGCGAACACGAACATGCGGCCGTCAAGGGAACCTTGGTCATGGACGGTCGCCCAGCCCTCGGCATCCGACAACTCCGCATCCGTGGTGTGCGGCAGGTACTGGGTGGTGCAGGACCCTGATCGGACCCAGAGTGTTCCGAGCTCGCCCGGCTCGAGTGCGTGCCCGGCATCGTCGCGAACGAGAGCCTCGACGCGCGGATACAACTGGATGCGGGTGCCGTCGCCGTCGCGGCTGTCGCCGATGAATCCGAGTTCGCCCGCCCCGTAATAGCTGACCAGGCGAGCCTGAGGCATCTCATTGGTGACCCGGGCGCGCGTCGCCGAGGAGAGCGCCGCGCCGCCGGTGATGATCAGGCGGAGTCCTTCGAAACGCGCCGGGGAACGGTGAGCGGCATCGGCGAGAGCATGCAGCGCCGAGGGCACGGTCACCAGCCGTGTGACGTTCTCCTCGCGGGCGCGACCGGTCAACCACAACTCATCGAGCCGGTCTGCCACATGCACGCGCCCACCGGTGGCGAGCCCCTCGAACAGGGCGTACAGGGTGAGGCTGTACGACAGGGGTCCGGGTGCGAACGTCGCCACTCCGGGGTGCGCGCCGAGGAACTCGCGGGATACCGCGACGTTCGCGAGGTATTGCGCCCGGGTCTTCAGAAACGCCTTCGGAGTGCCGGTCGTTCCCGAGGAGAACAGCATCAGGAACGGGGCATCGTCATCTTTCGCCGAATCCATCATCGACGCGCCCTCGCCGGGCGTGCTGCCGGCGGATGCAAGGTGATCGAGATCGGAGGCGGGGATGATGGTTCCGCCCCAGCCCGCGGCCCGCAGAGCGTCAGGCAGACCGGGCACATCGGTGAGCAGGATCTGCGTTCTCGTGTTCCGGATCATCTGGATCTGCAGTGCCTGGGGCCACTGAGGATCAACGACGGTGAGAATCGTCGACCCGGCCTCGAGACCCACCACCAGCCGTGCCGTCACGAACGCCGAGCGCACACAGATCCCGACCACGGGCAGGTCTGTCGACACCGGCAGGGCGCGCACGCAACCGTCGATGAATGCCGCGATCCCGCGCGCATCCTGCGCCAGTTCGGCGTAGGTCAGGTGCGCGCCGTCGCCGACGATCGCGACGCGGTCAGGATCGACGGTCGCGACGCGGTGCACGGATGACGAAACAGGCGTGATCGGCTTCTCTCTGGGGCGGCTCGGAATGACCCAGCCCAGTGTACTGAACGGTGTTCAGGTGAGGTGTCGTCACTGCGTGTCGCTGAACAGCCCCATGATCCGCTCGCCCATCTCGACCTGGGTCAGCACGATCTGAAAAGAGCCGTCGGGGTCGACGAAGAAATCCGTACCCTGGCCGCCTGACCACCCGTACCGTCCGGCGTGCTCTCCCGCGGTGCGCACCGCGACCCCGAATCCCCATCCGGTGCCGTTCCAGAACCCGGGGAAGAAGCTGTCGTCCGCCTTGGCCCCCGCGGGGACCTGGTCGGTGTGCAACTGCTCCAGGAGAGCGGGCTCCAGGAAGGCTTTCCCCTGGTGCTGTCCGCCGCCGGCGAGCATGCGGGCGAACGCCGCGTAGTCGGAAGCCGTGGACACCAGTTCGGCATGACTGAGGTCGAACGGGGCCGGCGCGACATAGAACCCGCCGGCCGCCGGTTCGGTCTGCGTCAGTCCGGCCGTCTCGTCGTGGCGGTACGCGGTGGGTAGCCGGTGCGCCTTCTCGAGCGGGACGGTGTAGCCCGAGTCCACCATGCCGAGCGGACGGAAGAGGTCGTCGGTCAGGTGCTGCTCGAGCGACCCTTCGACCACGCGCGACAGGAGGATGCCGAGGATTCCGAACGAATGGTGATAGCGCCAGGCGGTGCCCGGCTGGAACGCGAGCGGCAGGTCGGCGAGGGCATCGAGCCACTCCTGCGCTCCCAACTCGACCGGTTCCTGTCCAGCCTCGGTGCGATTCGCGATCATGGCTTCACGCAGGGGGCTGGGGGCCGTCGTCATGCCGTAACCCGATGTGTTCGTCAGAAGGTGGCGCACCGTGATCGGCGTGCTCATCGGCACGGTGTCATCGAGAGCTGCCTCGGGAGAGCGCAGTACCTGCCGGTCGGCCAACTCTGGCAGCCACGTCTCCACCGGGTCATCCAGGTTCAGGCGACCGGACTGCACGAGACGCAACGTCGCGACCGCGGTCACGGGCTTGGTCATCGATTGGATGCGCACGATGGCATCGCGTGACATGTCGCCCACGCTGATGATCTCGACCTCTCCGTCGGGGGAGCCGGTCGCAGCGACGGCTCCGGGCATGGTGCCGTCTGCGACGTGCGTGGTCAGGATCTGCAGGAGTGCGCTCATCATTCCTCGATTCGCTCTGAGATCCCCATCCTGCCACTGGGTCGTGGAGAGGTCTTCGAAGAAGCAGGAGGGTGCCGGCGCATCGAGAGGATCATGCGCCGACAGCCCGAAACGTGGCGACGGCGAGCGCCGCGCAGGCGAGCGCGAACATCGTCGCCCAGGGAATCAGGCGGAAATCACGCACCCGAAAGTGGGCGCCCAGCGCGACGAGATAGTAGATCACGAAGCCTGCGGCCGCCGCGATGCCGAGGGAGGGCACCGCGAGTCCCACCACCAGCCCGAGACTCCCGGCGCCGAGCATGGTGCCGAAAACGGGGAGGAGCGAGTGCGGGATGCGCATCTGATCGGCTTGGGACTTCGGATAGTCGTGTCCGATGAGGTTCAAGACGGCGATGGCGCCGTTGAGAGCCGCGGTGAGAAGGGTGATGGCGAGTCCGAGGATGAACACGTATTGCTCCGTTCGTTGAGGATGCTTCACCTCACGGACGAGACAGCAGAGCGATACGTGACACTCGGATCGGATTTCCGTGGCGCACGTGCGTCAGCTTCGCGGGGTTGCTCACGACGTGCAGCATCTCGATCACTCCGTCCCGCAGGTGCAGCGTCGCTGCGAGCACCGGGCCGGATGCCGTGAGCACGATTCCCGGACCGCCGTTCAGCGGCGCGATGAACGGTCGGGTTCCCTCGGGTGCCTGCCGCGTGAGCTTGAGGATCGCGCGGGCGACGGCCTCGCGTCCGATGATCGGCTTGCGCGGCGCGTAGGTTCGTCCGCCGCCGTCGCTGATCATCGTGACGCCGGGTGCCAGCACGGCCATGAGCGCCTCAAGATCTCCGCCGACGCAGGCCGCGAGGAACCGCTCCGTCGCGACCCGGCGCGTCTCGATATCCGTGTCATATCGCCGCCGGCGAGCAGCAACGGCGTTCCGCGCGCGATGCGCGATCTGCCGGACGGCGGGCTCTTGCCGGTCGACGAATTCCGCGATCTCGGCATAGGAGTAGCCGAACGCCTCCCGCAGCACGAAGACAGCGCGCTCGATCGGGGTCAGGGCTTCCAGCACGAGAAGGACGGCGGTCGAGACGGAGTCGGCGAGTTCGACCCGGTCTGCCACATCGGGCGTGGTGCGGATCGGTTCGGGGAGCCACGGACCGACGTATGCCTCCCGCCGGGCGCGAGCACTGCGCAGCTGGTCGATCGCAAGCCGGGTGGTGATGCGCACCAGGTAGCCCTCCGGGTCGAGGATGCCGGCCGGGTCGACGCCGCTCCACCGCAGCCAGGCGTCCTGCACCACGTCCTGGGCGTCGACCATGCTTCCCAGTACCCGGTAGGCGACTGCCTCCAGCAGTCCGCGATGTTCGGCGAATGACGCGATCGAATCCGGTCCGGCGATCGACGGGGGTGTCGAGATCTCACGGTCGACGTCGGTCATGATTCATCCTTGCATCGGAGTGTGCGTCACGTGACCTGTCCGCCGTGAACTCGGCGGGCAGACACCGATTTCTCGGATCCGGTCACATTCCGATCGCTCTCATCGTCTTCTTCATGACTCGCCATTTCGGCGGGCATCCGAAGGAGACATCATGCTTGCCGAGATCGACACCCAGCTCGCCGAATTCACCGGCGCGATCATCACTCCCGATTCGGCGGAGTACTCGGCCGCTGCCCGTACGCCGATGGCGTCGGCCGCACCGGTCCTCGTCCTCCGTCCTGCCGACACCGCCGACGTCGCCCGCGCGGTCCGCTTCGCGGCGGCATCCGATCTTCCGCTCGCCGTGCGCGGTGGCGGTCACTCGGCTGCCGGATTCAGCACGGTCGATGGCGGAATCGTCATCGACCTGCGTTCCCTCGACGCCGTGGAGGTGCTCCCGGATCGCCGGGTGCGCGTCGGCGGTGGCGCGCTCTGGCGGCAGGTGGTCGAGGCCCTCGCTCCGCACGGCCTCGTGATCTCGTCGGGCGACACCGCAGACGTCGGCGTCGGCGGGCTGACCCTCTCCGGCGGGATCGGCTGGATGGTGCGTCGAGACGGGCTCACCCTGGATCACCTCCGTGCCGTCGAACTGGTCACGGCCTCTGGCGACGTGCTCGTGGTGGATGCCGAGCACCACGCCGAGCTGTTCTGGGCGCTGCGCGGTGGGGGTGGAGCGTACGGCGTCGTCACCGCGTTCGAGTTCGAGGCGCAGGCGACTCGAACGGTCGAGTTCGCCGCCCTGACCTTCTCATCCGACCAGGCAGAGCGGATCGTCACCGGATGGGCCGCCCACATGCGGCACGCGCCGCACGCGATCGGATCGACCGTCGTGCTGGCGAACCCGCTCGCCGGCGGGAAGGAGGCTCCCATCGTCGTCACGATGGTGCGCTCCGACGAGGGTGATCTCGTCGAGTCCGTCGACGCGCTGCGCGCGATCGCCGCTCCGCTGTCGGTGGACGCACGCCGTCGCACCTACGCCGAGATCCTGCACCCGGGAGCGGAACTGCCGCTCGGGCTGCGCGCCGTGGTCCGCAACGGATTCGTCGCTCCGGACGCCGCGGATGCCGCTGCCCTCGCCGTCGCCCGGATCGCCGGGGAGTCGCAGCCGTCAGCGATCGTCCTGCACAGTCTCGGCGGCGCGTTCGCCGAGGTCCCGGCCGACGCCACAGCCTTCGCCCACCGCTACGCCGAGCTCATGGTCACGACCTTCGCGGTCGGTCCGGATGCGGCGGTCGGTGGCATCCACGCGCGAATGACCGAAGTGTGGCGCGACCTCGAGCCGCACGTTGCAGGTGCGTACGCGAACTCGCTCGACGGGTCATCGGCGGATGCCGTGGCCTCGATCTATCCGGAGGGCACGCGCGAGCGCCTGGCAGCGGTCAAAGCCGCGTACGACTCCGCCGACCTGTTCTCGCGCAACTTCGGAGCGCGTCCTGCCTCCACCGGCGCCGAGCGTGGGCAGGATTGAACGATGATCACTGTGCTGGAGACGCGAAACCTGGGCTGATTGACCGCACGGTCTCTCAGCCCAGGCTGCATGGTCACAACTCAGTGGATCGCGTACACCGCGCTGCCGATGATCGCCGTGATGACGGTCGTCCAGCCGATGATCGCGATGGCCTGCCAGATCAGGATGCGGACCTTGCCGACGCCGGCCGCGGCGAGCATGGTCGCGGTGAACTGCGTCGGCAGCAGGAGCGGGCCGAGCAGGCTCACACCGGGAACGCCGTAACGCACGAGCGCCCGCTGGAACTTCTCCTTGCGTGCCGTCTTGCGGCCGGAGTCGCCGACGATGTCGTCGTCGAGCGGCATCGTGCCACCGGCCGGCACGAGTTCGCGAGACCGGTCGCGTCGGGTGACGATGGCCTGTCGGGCACCGGAACTGAGCAGCACGAGGACAGCGACACAGAGGAAGTTTCCGGCGATCGCAGCGATGGCGGCGATCACCGGGTGGATGCCGCCGATGATCCCGATGGCGGCGGCGCCTTCGCCTTCGATGAAGGGGACAGCGCCGGCCAGGGCGACGATCAGCGGCTGCACGAGCTCGGGCACCTGTGCCACGAGGTTCTGGAAGGTTTCGATGAGGTTCACGGTGGCTCCTGGTCTCCGGGCGATCGGTGTGTCCGTCGCGATGAGTCCAGTTCATCGGCATTCGCCTCGGCGCGGCAGTGCCGGGCTGTCACCTCTTCGCGTGCGCAACACCTGCCGGATCCCTGACAAGTGTCATGCCTCTATCGTGGTTCGAATGAGCACGAAGTCCCTCGCCGCAGGCGCAGAGCCCGGGCCCGGCGCCCAGCAGCTGGCCCGCGGGATCACCGCGACGTGGTGGTACACCGCGAGCGCCGTGATGTTCTTCGAGGTGTTTCTGGTGCTGGTGTGGACCGCGATCGCGTTCGCGGTGACGCCGGGAAGTGCCATCGCGCTCATCGTCGGAATCGGCGGCCTGCTCTGGTGCGCATCGACGGTGCCGGTGATCGCCGCCTACCGACACCGCATCGACGCTGAGCCAGGGGTTCGATGGGTCCCGCTGGCGGTGCCGGCGGGCGTTTCTTTGGCGTTCGGCATCACAGCAGGCACCATCACAGACAGCTGGCTGCTCGGAATCATGCCCGTCGCGCAGTTCCTCGTTCTGCTGAACTGGCCGAGGGGTGTTCGGCTCCGCCTCGTCATCGCGGTGACTCTCGTGCTCGTCGGCGCGGCCTTCGTCGATGCGTCCTCGGGTGGCCCGGCGTACGACGAGGCCTGGACGCTCCCCGTCGTCTACACGCTCATCCTGCCGGCGATGACGGTGAGCTCGCTGTGGTGGTGGGATGTGTTGATCACACTCGATCGGGCTCGCGCCTCCGAGGCGCGACTCGCCGCGACGCAGGAGCGTCTGCGCGTGGCGACCGACGTCCACGACCTGCAGGGGCACCACCTCCAGGTGATCGCGCTGCAGCTGGAGCTCGCCGAACGACTCATGCCGCGCGACCCGGAAGCAGGGATGGAGCAACTCCGTGCGGCGCGGGCGAGCGTCGACGAAGCGCGGCAGGGCACGCGCGACCTCGCGATGCGGTTCCGTTCGGTGCCGCTGAGCGACGAGCTCGCCAACGCCCGCGATCTGCTGCGGGCGGCCGGGCTCGATGTCGAGACGGCGATCGCGGCGGATGCCGATCAGGCACCGGCATCCGATCTCGGCCCCGTCATCCGCGAGACGACGACGAACGTGATCCGGCACGGCGGCGGAAAGCGCGCACGGCTCGTGCTCGCGCGGGAAGCGGATGCCTGGCGCTATGAGATCTCAAACGACGTCGTTCCAGGCATCGAGCCCGGGCGTGAGGGCTCAGGACTCGAGGGCGTCGGGCGCCGGATCGCCGAGGCCGAGGGCGCGCTGGAGGTGCACCGCGGCGAAGACGAGTTCACGGTTGTCGTGACGGTGCCGGCACGACAGGGAGAAGCACGATGATCCGGGTTCTGCTCGCCGACGACGAGGGGATGATCCGCTCTGCGCTCGCCGCTCTCCTCCGTCTCGAAGACGACATCGAGGTCGTCGCCGAATGTGAGAACGGCGAGCAGGCGGTCGCCGAGGCGCTGCGACTGCTGCCGGATGTGTGCCTGCTCGACCTGGAGATGCCCGGACTCGACGGCGTCGAGGTCGCCGAGCGCCTGAACCGCGCCATCGCGACACGGTGCGTGGTGGTCACCCGCCACGCGCGACCGGGAATCCTGCGCAGGGCGCTGGCCTCGGGCGTCGCCGGGTTCCTCCCGAAGTCCCGCGGCGCCGACGAGGTCGCGGCGATCATCCGCCGCGTTGCTGCGGGCGGACGCTATGTCGACCCGGAGATCGCAGCGGATGCGCTGAGCGACGAGCGCTCCCCGCTCACCGACCGAGAGCTCGATGTGCTGCGCGCCGGACGCCGGGGAGAGACCACGAGTCAGATCGCCCGAAGCTTGTCCCTGGCGCCCGGCACCGTGCGCAACCACATCTCCGCGGTGCTCGCCAAACTCGCCGTCGGCACCCGTCAGCAGGCGGTCCTCCTTGCGGAGGAACGCGGCTGGATCTGACGCTGCGCGGATATCGTAGGCTGGTCCGATGGGAACAATAAACAGCGCGCTGGTGACGGCGCCTTCCTTCACGTTCCGCGACCGCCGCGCCTGACGGCGCGCTCGCTCGTCGTACGCGCCGTCCTCCGAGATGCCATCTGCACCTCGGGACGGGCAGCTTCTCCGCGCTCTCGCGCGTTCCCTCCCTCGAGGTGCTCCGATTCTTCTTCTGGAGCGCACTCATGCCTCGTTCTCTTCATGGCGGCCGACACGAACTCGGCCAGAACTTCCTCACCCACCGGCCGACGCTCGGCCGTCTCACGTCTCTTGTCGCGCACACCTCGGGTTCGATCCTCGAACTCGGCGCGGGCGACGGCGCCCTCACCCGCTCGCTCGCCGAGCTGGGCAGGCCCCTCACCGCGATCGACATCGATGAGCATCGAGTCCGGCGCCTTCGGAAGGCGCTACCCGCGGTGCGGGTGGAAGCGGCGGATGCCACTCGCTACCCGCTCGACGCCGAGGTCGTCGTCGGCAACATCCCGTTCCACCTCACGACGCCGATTCTTCGTCGCCTCCTCTCCTCGGAGGGATGGAGGCACGCAGTTCTGCTGACGCAGTGGGAGGTCGCTCGAAAGCGCGCAGGCGTGGGCGGCGGCACGATGATGACCGCGCAGTCGGCGCCCTGGTTCGACTTCGAGTTGCAGGGACGGGTACCGGCGTGGGGCTTCTCGCCGCAGCCCAGCGTCGACGGCGGCGTGCTCACGGTCCGCCGACGCGCGACCGCCCTCATCCCGCGATCGGAGCGTCGGGCGTATGAGGCATTCATCGGTGCGGTGTTCACGGGCCGCGGGGCCAGTCTGGCGGTGGTCGTCGCACGCGCTGCGCGCGTCGATGTCGTGTCCGCACGGCAGGCACTCGCGCACGCAGGTATCTCCCCCCGTGTTCTCCCGCGGGATCTCCAGGGGGAGCAGTGGTCGAGTCTGTGGCGGCACCTCAAACGGTCACGCGGTTAGGCGCCACGGTGTGCGCATCGGATGCCCGTTGCGCACACCGGCCCGCTTCGTCACCCCGTCGTCGCACCTGCGAGAATGGAACCCGCGTCACTCGCCGATTCCGACCCGAGGAGCCACCGTGCAGTTCATTTCCACCCGAGGTGGCATGGAGCCGCTGCCGTACAGCGACACGCTGCTCGAGGGCCTGGCGCCCGACGGCGGCCTGGCGGTCCCGGAGGAGATGCCGCAGGTCGACGCCGCAACGCTGGAGAGCTGGCGCGGTCTGAGCTACCCGGAGCTTGCCACCGAGGTGCTCGGCCTGTTCGCGACCGACATCCCGCGCGACGACCTCGCCATGATGTGCGCCGACGCGTACGCGGACTTCCCGGAGGCCGTCGTCCCGCTGCGATCGATCGGCGAGGGAATCACGCTGGTCGGACTGTCCGAGGGGCCGACGCTGGCGTTCAAGGACATGGCGATGCAGTTCCTCGGCCAGGTGCTGGAGTACGCGCTGGAGCAGCGGGACAGTGTCTTGAACATCGTCGGCGCCACCTCCGGAGACACCGGCTCGGCCGCCGAGCACGCGCTGCGCGGCAAGGCAAGGGTCTCCGTTTTCATGCTGTCGCCGCAGGGGCGGATGAGCAGTTTCCAGCGTGCACAGATGTTCTCGATCGATGACGAGAATGTGCACAACATCGCCGTCGAGGGCGTGTTCGACGATTGCCAGAACCTCGTCAAGAGCCTCGCCGGTGACCTGGAGTTCAAGCGAGCGCAGCACCTCGGCGCCGTCAACTCGATCAACCTCGCTCGGATCACCGCGCAGATCGTCTACTACTTCTGGGCCTGGTTGCGGGCGACGGATGCCGACGGACCCGTCGAGGTCTCGTTCACGGTGCCGTCCGGCAATTTCGGCAACATCCTCTCCGGCTTCTTCGCCAAGCAGATGGGGCTGCCGATCCGCCGTCTCGTCCTCGCGGCGAACGAGAACAACGTGCTGGACGAGTTCTTCCGCACCGGTATCTACCGGCCTCGTGCCGCAGCGCAGACGCTCGCGACCTCCAGCCCGTCGATGGACATCTCCAAAGCCTCGAACCTCGAACGCTTCATCTTCGACCTCGTCGACCGCGACCCGCGGCGCGTGGTGACGGCGTGGCGCGAGCTCGACGAGCAGGGGCATTTCGACCTCTCGGCAGAGCAGCCGCGCTTCGAAGCCGAGTTCGGCATCGTCAGCGGTACGTCGACGCACGCCGACCGTCTGGCGACGATCCGGTCCGTCTACGAGGCGTCGGGCGAGATCATCGACCCGCACACCGCAGACGGCGTGAAAGTCGCCCGTTCGTATCTGGAGGACGGCGTCCCGATGCTCGTCCTCGAGACCGCGAAGCCGCAGAAGTTCGCCGAGACGATCCACGAGGCGATCGGCATCGAGCTCGAGTTCTCACCCGAATTGCGTCAGATGCTGGATGCTCCGCAGCGCGTCGCCGAGATGCCGGACGACGAGCCGGCACTGCGCTCGTACATCACGAAGAACGCGCTGCACTGACGGCGTCCCGAGTCAGAACTCGGTGCGCTTGACCAAGCCGCGATTCGTGCGGATGTGCTCGTAGTCCCACTGGATGCTCCGGGCCGCGGTCAGCCAGCGGGCCACCGCATCTCGGTCGACCTCTGACGCGTCGACGTAGCGCGCATCGGCCGCCTTGAACGTGCCCTCCGGTGTAAGCCCGGGCTCGTCGAAGGACTGACCGCTCCAGAACAGCAGACGCACGGCGTCCTTGAGGCGGCTGTATCCGACGATCGGGTTCCCGTCGAGGAACCAGACCGGATGCGCGTGCCAGACCTTGCCGGTGGCATCCGGCAGCTCGCGTTCGATCTCCGTGGCGAGAAGCTCGCAGATTTCGCGATCACCCGGGCGGAGAGCCTGGTGGTAGTCGTCGATCTCGATCGCGCGCGTCATGCCTCGAGTATGGCCCGGACCCCCGCGGCGGGCCATACCCGATGTTCGGTGGCGGGGTCATTCCTCGGGGTCGCCGTGGATCATCCACGGGACGCCGAAGCGGTCGACGAGCATCCCGAAGGTTCCACCCCACGGCGGCGTATCGAGCGGCATCGTGATCGTCGCGCCGTCGGCGAGCCTGTCCCACACAGCCTGAGCCTGCTCTTCGGAGTTGCCGCTCAACGACACCGAGAATCCCTGCGGTTTCTCGTACGGCATGCCGCTGGGGGAGTCGGACGCCATCAGAACGAGGCCGTCCGGCGTCGTGAGCTGGGCGTGCATGATGAGGTCCTTCTCGCTCGGGTCCTGCACCATGTCGGGGAACTCCCCGAATACGTTGACCTCGAGCTCGCCGCCGAGGACGCTCTGATAGAACTCCATCGCCTCGCGCGCTTCGGTTCGGAACGACAGATACGGGTTGAGATTTGCCATGGTTGCTCCTTGGGAGAAGAGAGATGTCTCGGCCGGCCCCGCTTGCGGGAACAGTCTGCGCCGAGCATCCGACATCCGCAAGAGCCGTGTGCGGGCGCTACCGGAGGGCGTCGAGCACCCGCGGCCACACCCGGTTGCCGAGCGCCCGATCGGATTCATCGTCGCCGCCGCGCCGCATCGACATCCCGCCGGCGGCGACCGTTTCGCCGGGGAGGAGGAGTCGATGTCCTGCGTCAGGAGCGGAGAACAGCTCGGTCGGCAGACCATGGTCCGAGCGACGTTTCACGATCGCCGCAGCGAACTCCGCGCTCGGCCACACCCGATCATCGCCTCCGGCCGTGAGGATCACCGGCGCGGCGATGCGTTCGACTGGAATCGTGGCCGCTTCAGTGGCGGCGGTGTCGCGGTGCAGACTCGTCTCGTACAGGCTGAGGTACTCGGGCGGATCGTGGCGCGGCATCCACTCCTCGTCGAAAGGGACCCAGGGCAGTGCTCGCCCGTCGAGCGTCCAATGCGATGACCAGCGTCCGTCCTGGACGCCGCCCCATGCCACGCTCGACGGCGATGCGGCGACGACCGCATGCACCGGTCTCAGAGTCGCCGTGAGCAGTGCCGCCTCGGCGCCGAACGACGTGCCGAAGATGCTCACGTGATCGCACTCCGCGCGCAAGGAGTCGAGCTCGTCGATGAAGAGTTCGAGCGGAACCTCGTGCGGCACGGCGCGCTGGCCGGCGCCACCGAACCAGCGGATCGCGCGGACGCGAATGCCGTGCGCGGCGAGGAGGTCGGCGCGCTCCTGCTCGATGCGACCGCTCGACCCGGCGAACAGCAGCACCCCGCCGCCGGACGGGGTCGTGGGAAATGCGTCATGCCGGTCGACATCGGACACCTGGGAGAACGGGACGGGCATGCTTCGATGCTAGGCGGCAGGCCGGACGGCAGGGGAGTGCGCGGATGCCGACGGCGATATCCTGGCGCGATGTCGACAGAGAGCGCCTCCGCCCATCTCCCACGGCCCGGCATCGCCGAGCGCCTCTCGCAGATGATCCAGCTGCCGACAGTGTCGGCCGAACTCGCGGAACGCGGATCCGGACCTTTCGAGGAGTTCGTCGCCCTGATCGCCGAGCTCTACCCGCTCACCCACGAGAGGCTGACACTCGAACGCCACACCGACTTCGGGCTGCTCTTCCGCTGGGAAGGGCGGCGGGCAGCATCCGACGGTCCGCTCGTCCTGATGGCGCACTACGACGTGGTCCCGGTCGATGAGAGCGACGATTGGACCTACCCGCCGTTCGACGGGGTGATCGCGGACGGGTCGGTGTTCGGGCGCGGAACGCTCGACGACAAGGGACCGCTGATCGTGATCCTCGAGGCGGTCGAGAACCTGCTCTCCTCGGGCTTCGTTCCCGCCAGGGATGTCTACCTGTCATTCGGCGGCAACGAGGAGACCTTCGGCGGTGCTGCGATCGCGATCGCCGACGTCCTGCGGCGGCGCGATCTCATCCCGTGGCTGGTGATCGACGAAGGCGGTGCTGTCGTCGACGCGCCTCTCCCGTTCGTGCCGGGACGGGCTGCGATGATCGGCGTCGGCGAGAAGGGCGTGATGACGTTGCAGTTCTCCGCGCGCGGAGAAGGCGGCCATGCCTCCGCCCCACCGCAGGTCACCGCCGTGCGGCGGATCGCGCGCGCCGTCGACCGGCTGGGTCCGTCCACCTTCCGACCCCGCGTCCCCCGGGCGATCTCACGGATGCTGTCGCAGCTCGCCGCCCAGACCCCCGGCCCGGCGCGCTATGCCCTGCGAGCGCTCGCCGCCGCTCCGCTGGTGACCGCCCGGGTCTTCACCGGTCTGGGTGGTGAGGCAGCCGCGCTCGTTCGCACGACCGTTGCGGCCACGATGCAGTCGGGTGGCACCGCGGCCAACGTGCTTCCGTCGCAGGCATCGGCGACTGTCAATCTGCGGATCGCCCTCGGCGAGACGACGCAGCAGACGGTGCTGCGCGTTCGCCGGCGCATCCGCGACCCGCTCGTCACCGTCGAGGTGCTCGAGGCGAGCGAGCCCTCGCCGGAATCGCCGACCGACAACCCGCAGTTCGGCCTGCTCGTCGAGGCGTTGGCTGAGGCATATCCGCGCGTCACGCCCGTGCCCTACGTGATGATGGCCGCAACCGATTCACGTCACTTCCATCGGTTCTCTCCCGCCGTCTACCGCTTCGCGCCTCTGGAGATGTCGAATGCGCAGCGGGCGTCGATCCATGGCGTCGACGAGAGCGTCGAGATCACGAGCCTGGAGCGGGGTGAGCTGTTCCACCGGTCGTTGATCGAGCGGCTAGGGTGATCTCACCGCGCGGTGGCTGCTGAGCCCGTCGAGACGTGGCGGGCCGAGAAGAAGCAGGAGCCGCGATGACGCGCACGGGAACACTGGGCACTCTTGCGGTCGTCGTCGGGTTCCTGGCATTCGTGGAATTCACCAGCGGCGTGCTGCAGGGCTACTACACGCCCATGCTCTCGGACATCGCCCGGCACCTCGGCATCCACGACGCCGACGTCAACTGGCTCGAAGGGGCGCAGCTGATGCTCTCCGCCCTCGTCGTCCCTGCCTTCGCGAAGCTCGGCGACATGGTCGGCCACAAGCGGATGCTGTTGATCTCGACAGCCCTCACGGCCGCCGCGGCGCTCGTTCTGCCGTTCACTGATTCCTTCGAGGTGTTCCTCGCGGCGTGGGCGCTGATGGGCTTCTACGTCGTCTGGCTGCCGCTGGAGATCGCACTGATCTGGTCGCGTTCGCGGCGGATGGAAGGGCGTTCCGGGATCACCGCGAAGGCGGCCGGACTGCTGGTCGCCGCGCTCGAGGGCGGGGCGATCATCGGGGCTCTCGCGGGCGGCGCGCTCATCGACGTGCTGCCGCTGACCGTCGTGCTGCTGGTTCCTGCGATCCTCATCGTCCTCTGCTTCTTCGTGATCCTCTTCGGTGTGAAGGAGTCACCGGAACCCACCGGGGGTGTGTTCGACACCGTCGGTCTGGTGCTGATCTCGCTCGCGCTGATCTGTTTCACCGGAGGGCTCAGCCTTCTTCGCCTCGACGGTGGTCTCGTGAACCCGTGGTCCTGGGCCGTCGTCGCTCTCGGCCTCCTGCTGATCGTCCCGTTCGCCCTGTGGGAGCTGCGGCACGACGATCCTCTGATCGATGTGCGCATGTTCCGCTCGCCCGCCCTCGGACCGGTGTTCCTCACGGCCGGGCTGTTCGGGGTGAGCGTGCTCGGTGCGCAGGCCCCGCTGTCGACCTTCGCCCGCACCGATCCGGCGATCTACGGGTACGGCCTCGGCACCACCGGATTCGCGACGTCGCTCATCATCGGCATCTACCTCATCGGGATGATCACCGGGGCGCTGCTGTTCCCCACCGTTGCGAGGTGGACATCGCCACGGGTGACACTGATGGGGGCATCCGTGCTGGTCGGCATCGGCTTCCTCGCATTCCTCCCGTTCCATCACAGCTACGCCCAGGTGATCATCAACATGGTGGTCGTCGGCCTCGGCTCCGGTGCGCTGGTGGCGGCGCTGCCCGCGGCGGCGGCATCCGCAGCGCCGGCGACGCAGACGGGTGTCGCGACGGGCTTGACGAACTCGGTGAAGACGGTCGGCGGCGCCGTGGCGTCGTGCATCTTCGGAATCGCACTGCTGCACGGTGTCACGGGAGCCGCTGGTGCAGCCGAGGGAACAGCCGGGTCGCTGAGCGGCTACTTCACCGTGTGGATCGTCTGCGGTGTGACGGCGCTGGCTGCTGCAGTGCTGCTGGTCTTCGTCCCGAAGCAGGCCTTCACCGATCGCCGCGCCGAGGCCGAGGTCGCGGAGGCGCGCTGATCGTCAGGCGTCAGTCCCACCCCTTCGGGTTGTGCATGAACTCCAGACGGATGCCGTTCGCATCCTCGACGAACGCCGCGTAGTAGCGCTCGCTGAAGCGCGGATACTCCTTCGGGCCGCGCACCTCGGTCCACCCGGCGGCGATCGCGATGTCGTGCAACCGATCGACCTCCTCGCGGGAATCGACGGCGTAGGCGAGATGCTGCCAGCCGACGCGGCCGTGCTCATGCGGCCCGGTATCCTCATCGCGCGCCGGGTACAGCAGGATCTCCGGCTCGCCGTTCTTGCGCCAGTACGCCAGGTCCTCCGCATCGTGCGCCCGGGTATAGCCGAGAGCCTCCAGCACCGGGTTGAACTGCGCGGATGCCCGCGGGACGGAGTCGACGGTGATGCCGAGATGATCGAAGGTCGCCATGACATCCAGTCTGGTCGATGCCGCCGACACCGCGACTCAGCCCGCGGAGGCCTCCCTCGGCGGGTTGTGCATGAATTCGAGACGGATGCCGTTGTCATCCTCGACGAAGGAGGCGTAGTACCGGTCGTTGAACCGCGGGTAGAGCTTGGGCTCGCGCACCACGGCCCAGCCGGCATCCGTGGCGATCCGGTGCAGGCGATCGACCTCGTCGCGGGAGTCGACGGCGAACGCGAGGTGCTGCCATCCGACCCTGCCGTGGACGTGCGGGCCGGTGCCCTCTTCGCGGGGCGCGAAGATGATGATCTCGGTGTCGTCGCCGCGGTTCCACGAGATCCCGTGCTCCGCCTCGACGCCGTAGACGTAGCCGAGCGCCTCGAGGACCGGGTGGAACTGTTCGCGTCCGCGGTCGATGTCATCGACGGTGATGCCGAGGTGATCGAGAAGAGCCATGCGGCCAGTCTTACGGCTGGCCCGACGCGGGGCAAATGAGCTCGTGCGCCTGCAGGCGGATCAGAGCTCGATGCCGTGATCTTCGTCGTTGACCCCCGTGTTGCGCCCGCGGCGGGACTCGAAGCCGAGGAACCACACCAGCCAGACGATCGCGGCGAGCAGCACGCCGAGCCAGACGTTCTGCAGGATCAGTCCCACCACGACGCCGACGACGAGCAGTCCGATCGTTCCGATCAGGCGGATGCCGGTGCGAGGGGTGTTCATGGCCCCCAGCATAGTCAGCGCGGCGCCCGTCACAGCGGCGCGGACTCAGCGGTCGCGGTGGTCCTCGGGCGCCAGGCGCGGTCCCCGTCGGGGTTCCCGGATGCCGCTGCGGAGGATCAGGCGGATGACGCGCTGGCGCTGTCCGGTCCAGGGCGCCAGGAGCTCGAGCATTCCGTCGTCATCGACGCGCCGTCCGGTGAGCGCGAAGCCGACCTCGTGAGCCAGATGGAAGTCGCCGACGCTCACCGCATCCGGATCGCCGAGCGCACGGATGCGTGTCTCCGCCGCGGTCCACACACCGACGCCCGGCAGGCTCGTGAGCACGCGATCGCGGTCTTCGGGAGTTGCGGCGGCGTGCAGTGCCCTGGCGATGCTCTCTCCTCGTGCCGCGGCGCGGACGATCGTCTTCGACTGCGGCGGCTCCACGCCGGCGCGATGCCACGACCACGACGGGATGCGCTGCCAGTCGGCCGGGGCGGGCGGCGCGAACATCGGCCGCGGCGTCGGCCCAGGAGCGCGAATGCCGAAGCGTGAGACGAGGGAGCGCCAGGCGCCGAACGCCTGCATCGCGGTGACTTTCTGCTCGAGGATCGAGCAGGCCAGCGCGTCGAACACCTGGTCGGTGCGGGTGAGTCGCAGGCCGGGATTGCGCCGCGCGGCTTCGGCGATCACCGGATGCCGGGACGCGTCGAGGGGCGCAGGATCATCGGCGCTGCCGCACAGCCGCGGCACGGTTTCGAGGGCGAAGTCCGCGCCAGCGCCCCATGCTGTCGCTCGGATCTCGCCGGACACCGAACGCAGTGCGATCGTCGCTGCGCCATCCGGCGTGCGCATCGCGCGCCAGATCACGGAGCCGTCGACCACCAGGGTCGGATCGGTGCCGCCGCGGCGAAGCACCGCGACAGTGGCGCCCAGATCGACGGCGTGTGCCGGACGGTAGGTCGTCTCCAGCGGGACGCCGGCGTCGGCCTGCTCCGTGCCCGCTGTCAACGTCATGCGCCCACCCTACGTGCCAGGCCTGACACCGATGTGTGCGTTCATGATTCAGGAGAAGTCCGCCGATTCGGGCGGAGATCGACCGGAATCACGTCGACGACGCCCGATTCTCCTGAGTTATGAACTGGGGATCGGCGGAACGAGGGCGAAGGGGACTCAGAACCGGTCGGGCGAAGGGGTGCCGTGGCCGTAGCGGATCACGACGTCGGCGTGCCGGTCGAAGCGGTAGCCGATGCCGCGGACGGTGCGAACGATGTCCTCGTAGCGACCGAGCTTGGCCCGCAGGCGACGGACGTGCACGTCGATGGTGCGCTCGCCGGGGGTCTCGTCGTCCTGCGCCTGCCACAGAGCCGAGACGAGTTCGGTGCGCTCGATCGTGCGCCCCTCGCGGAGTACCAGGTACTGAAGGAGTTCGAACTCCTTGTACGTGAAGGCAGCCGACTCGCCGTCGATGAGCACGCGCTTGCGCGAGATGTCGACGGTCACGCCGCCCTCGGTGCTGGCGGCCTCTTCTTCTGCCGCTGCCTTCGTGCGGGCGATCGCTCCGGGCTCCTGCAGGGCGAGGCGTACGAGATCGAGGTCGCGGCCACCCGAGCCGTGCGGGGCAAGAGCGACGGTGGCGTGGGTCTCGGCGCCGGGCGCGAGCTCTGCGAGCGTGCGACGGAGCGCATCGACGAGGACGGGAAGGCTGACGCCGGCCTCGGCTGCCTTGATCTCGTCGAGGCCGACGTAGAGGGCGAAGCCGCGAGGGGAGCGGGCGGCCGGAAGATCGGCCGCTGCCGGCTGCTCCTGCTGAGCCCGGACGGTGCGGATCGGGGCGGTGACGGCGGGACGCTCGAGGAGTGCGATGTTCGACATGATGATGAAGTCCTTAGGGACAGTGAGCCGATGCGGCTCTGATGCGTTGCATGAATGACCGGGCGAGCCGGGAAGCGAGCAAAAGGGTGGATGCTCGTGGACTCAGTCGTCGCAGATCGCGAAAAACCGGGTCGTGCGGGGTGGCTGTTCGTTCAGCGACACATTCGGCAACACATGCCAACGCGACCGGGCATCATCATCCCGGCAGTCCTGTTCGCCTCCTGGGCGGACAAAGGGCTTGCGTTGGTGGTCATGGGAGGAAGTATGTCGGATGATGTCGCTCCGTGTCAAAACACGCCATTCGTGCAGACCCCGGCGTAATCTGGTGACGGTGACCGGTTCCACGATCGTCGACGGCTTCATCCTCACCGATGAGAAGGATGCTTCGCGTTACACGCTCATGCGCGACGGAGTGCTGGTGAGCGTGCTCGACTACCGCGATGACGGACGTACGATCGCCCTCACCCGAGCGTTCACGATCCCGAGTTTCCGCGGCCACGGCCATGCAGCACGGGTCGTAGCCGGGGCTGTCGCCGATATCGAGCAGCGCGGCGACCGGAGGGTCGAACCCGTCTGCTGGTACGTCGCCGACTGGTTCGCTGCGCACCCGGAGCACGCCAGGCTTCTCCGCCGCACCTGAGCTCTCTGCTGTGTGACGCCGTGTTACGACGTCCGTCATCTTCGTCCTGCCTCGTTGCGGCACGCCTGAGGGGCAATGTCCGTCCCCCTTCGTAGCGTGTGAGTATGCGAATCCTGCACACCTCCGACTGGCACATCGGCCGCACCTTCCATGGCAACTCGACCATGGGCGCGCTGGCCGAGGTTCTGGCCGCGTTGACGGCGCAGGTTCGCGAGTACGCCGTCGACGTGGTCATCGTCGCCGGAGACGTCTTCGACTCCGCCACGCCAGCCGGCGAGGCGTACACCCTTCTCGGCGACACGCTCGTGTCTCTCCACGAGACCGGTGCCAGGGTCATCGTCACCAGCGGCAACCATGATTCGGCGGCGCGCCTCGGCTTCCAGGCCCGGCTGCTCCGCGACGGCATCCACGTCCTCACCGATCCGCTCGCCATCGGCACACCGATCACGGTGACGGATGCCGATGGTCCGGTGCAGTTCTTCGGCATTCCGTATCTGGAGCCCGCGATCGTGCGCCAGCACTGGCCGGCCGGCGATTCGGAAGGGCGCCCCCTGCGCACCCAGGCTCAGACGATGGCGCACGCGATGGATCTGGTGCGCACGGCGATGTCCACCTACCCGGGCCGCTCGGTCGCGATCGCGCACTGCTTCGCCGCCGGCGTCGATGCCACCGTCGGTCTCGAACGCGAAGTACGGCAGGGCGGGCTCGACGTCGTGCCGCTGAGCGTGTTCGACGGCCCCGACTACGTCGCCCTCGGGCACATCCACGGGCGGCAGCAGGTGAGTGAGCGGGTGCGCTACGCGGGCGCGCCGCTGCACTACAGCTTCGGTGAGCAGCACAAGGAACGCGGGTCCTGGCTCGTCGAGCTCGACGCGGCGGGTCTCGCCGCCGTCGAGTGGGTGCCGCTCCCCGTGCCGCGAGGTCTCGTCACTCTGACCGGCGCTCTCGATGAGATCCTCTCGTCCGGCAACGTTGCGGCCCACGCCGGGGAATGGGTCTGCGCGATCTACACCGATGCGCTGCCGCAGCGCGAGCCGATGCGACGACTTCGCGAGCGATACCCGTACTGCGCCATGGTGCAGCACCAGCCGAGCTCCGACGTCGTGGCCGACGAACGTTCCTATTCGCAGCGGCTTCGCGCCGCAGCGACCGATACCGACCGCATCGAGGCCTTCCTCGAGCATGTCCGCGCAGGGCAGGGGCCGACCGAGCGCGAGGGTGAACTCATCCGCGAAGTGCTCGACGACCGGGTGCGTGCGGAGGCGCTCGTTTGATCCGGAGTCTCGTTGTGATCGGGAGCAAGAGCTGATGCGGCTGCATCACCTGGAGATCGAGGGGTTCGGCCCGTTCCGATCGCGTCAGGTCGTCGACTTCGACGCATTCGCCGACGACGGCATCTTCCTGATCGCCGGGCGCACCGGCGCCGGCAAGTCGAGCATCCTCGACGCGGTGTGCTTCGGGCTGTACGGCGGAGTGCCTCGCTACGAGAGCGGTGACAAGCGGCTGCGCAGCGACCACTGCGAGCCCGACGACATCACCGAAGTGGTGGTCGAGTTCAGCACCACCGCTGGTCGCTTCCGGGTCACCCGGTCACCCGAATACCTCCGGCCGGCGAAGCGCGGTGGCGGCATGACAAAGCAGGCGCCGGCCGTCGCGCTGGAAGAGCGGACGGATGCCGGATGGATCGGCCGTGCCGCGCGGGCCGTCGACGTCGGGCACGAGCTCGACGCGATCCTGCAGCTGAGCCGCGAACAGTTCTTGCAGGTGATCCTGCTCGCACAGAACCGGTTCTCGGAGTTCCTCCTGGCGAACAGTAAGGACCGACAGGCACTGCTGCGAAAGCTCTTCGGCACCGAGCGTTTCGAAGACGTGCAGGCGCGCTTCGATGAGCGACGCCGCGCATCGGAGCAGGCGCTCGGCACGCGAACGGCCGCGGTGGCGGCGCGCATCGAGGAGGCCGAGCGACTCGTCACCGTCGAAGAGCTCTGGGGAACTACGGGCGCGGGTGCCACCGAGATAGAAGGCGGCGCAGAGCCCGCGGATGCCGAAAGCGGAGACGAAGAGGAGCTGGCGCAGACGGTGCCCTCCTCCGCAGCGCCGATGACCACGGCGGATCGGCTCGAGGCCCTGCGACGAGCCGCGTCCCGCGCCGCATACCGGGCGGAGCGCCGCTCCGCGGAGCGTGACGACGCCGAGCGCGCTCTCGCGTCGGCCGATGCGGCTCTGGTCGATCTCCGAGAGCAGGTCGTCGCGCAGACCGAGCGCGATCGAGCCCGATCCGCGCTGACCATACTCGAGGCGGAGCAGCCGCAGATCGACGAGGCGCGACGCACGCTCGACCGTGCCCGGTCCGCTGAGACGCTCCGTGGTGTGCTGGAGGCGGTGACGCGCGCGGCGTCCGCCGAGACCACATCTCGGGCCGCTGTCGACCGTGCCCGCGATACGTGGCGCGCCATCGGCGTCGAACTCGACGACGAGTCCGCTGTCGCGTTGGAGAGCTGGTCATCCCACCTCACCCGCGAAAGCGGGCATTGGCAGCGTGCCGCGCAGCTCGAGTCCGCCACCTCCGAACGCCTGGCGGAGCTGGAATCGGCGCGCTCGGCGGTGGATGCGGCATCTCGCCAGGCGGAACGCATCGACGAGGAGCGCGGTGAGCTTCCTGCGCTGATCCTCCGCGTCACCGAAGCACGCGACTCGGCCCGCCGCAGCGCGGATCGTCTGGACGGTCTCACCCATGCGCGCGATCAGGCGGCTGTCCGCCGCAAGGCCGCTCGCGAGGTCGTACGGCTCGAGGCGGAGAAGGCGGCGGCCGACCGCGACAGGGCAGCGGCGAACAGCACGCTGGCCATCGCCCAGTCCGCGCTGGCGGCGCTCCTGCAGCGTCGGCTCGACGGATACGCGGGTGAACTCGCCACGACGCTGACGGCCGACGAACCATGCCCGGTCTGCGGCTCGGCCGAACATCCGGCTCCCGCCGCGCACACCGATCCGATCTCCGCTGAAGACATCGAGAAGGCGGAGACGGCGCGCGACGCCGCGGCGAGGGCTGAGCGCGACGTCGTCGAACGCCTCGCGGCGCTGGGAGCAGAACTCGCCGGAGCCGTTGCCATAGCCGACGGTCGCTCGGATGCTCAGGCCCAGCAAGAACTCGAATCCGCGTCCGCAGATCTCGCCGACGCAGAAACGGTCGCCGCTCGGGTCACGGCGCTCGACGCCGAGCTGGCGGAGGCGACGGCGCGGGGTGACGTACTCGAACAGGAACGCGGCGAAGCGGCATCCGCGCTCGCCGCCGCGCGCGAGTCGCTTGCGGTGCGAGAGGAGAGCGCGCGGGAAGCCGTCTCATCGATCGAGGCGGCCCGCGGTGACGCCGAGTCCGTCGCGGCCCGTCTGGACGAGGCCCGCATTCGGATCGCCGCCGCGTCGGCTCTGGCATCCGCGCTCACCGAGCACGCGCAGCGTGTCGTCGCCCTCGCCGAAGCGGACACGGCGCTGCGCGCGGCACTCGAGAAGTCCCCGTTCGACGCTGACGCCGAAGTCGAGTCCGCGCTGCGGTCCCCGGCCGAGCAGTCCGCCCTGGATCAGCGGATCACGACGCATTCCGTGCAGCGGGAGAAGGAGAAGGGCGTGCTGCTGCCGCTCGAGCTGCGGGCCCTTCCCGAAGATCCGATCGACGCCGCACCCGCAGAAGAAGCGGCAGCGGCCGTCCGGTCACGGTGGATCTCAGCGATGGAAGCCGTCGAACGCGCTGGGGCCACGGTGGGGCGGCTGAACGGTCTCATCGACTCGGCGGACGCAGAGCATGCCGCCAGCGCTGGTCAGGCCGCCGACCACGAGATCCTGCAGAACCTCGCCGACACCCTCGCAGGGCGTGGAGCGAACACGCGCAAGATGACCCTGGAGACGTTCGTGCTCGCCGCCGAACTCGAAGAGATCGTCCGGGCCGCGAACCGGCGTCTGGACGACATGTCGACGGGGCGCTACCAGCTGCAGCACTCCGACGCGCTCGCGGCGCGGGGCGCGGCATCCGGTCTCGGCATCGTCGTCTTCGACGCCTTCACCGGCCAGACGAGACCTGCCCAGTCATTGTCCGGAGGCGAGACGTTCCTCAGTTCCCTCGCGCTCGCTCTCGGCCTCGCCGAGGTGGTGACGGCGCGGGCCGGAGGCATCCGTCTTGACACCCTGTTCATCGACGAGGGATTCGGATCCCTCGACGGCGACACTCTCGACATCGCCATGCGCACGCTGGACGAACTGCGTCAGGGCGGGCGCACGGTCGGCGTGATCAGTCACGTCGACGCCATGCAGGAGCAGATCCCAGCCCAGCTCACGGTGCGCGCCACGGCGAACGGGCCGAGCATCATCGAGGCGCGCTGACGCGATCCCGCCGCGACGGTGTCTGAATCAGACGCCGTACTCGTCCTGGATGAATGCGCGCAGCTGCTCGCTGCAGCGCGCGACCGCCTCACGCCAGTCGGTGAGCGCACCGTCCTCGGCGTTGTCCGACACGGCGCGGAACACCCGGATCGGCACGCCGAACTGCTCGGCCACCCAGATGTAGGCGTAGGTCTCCATGTCGACCAGCGCGGCGCCGGTAGGACGGATGATCGCGGTGACCTCGGCATCGTCGACGAAGTGGTCGCCGGTGGCGATGAGCACGCCGTCGCGTCCGGTTGAGACCCGCGCGGGCAGCGAAACGTGCTGACCCGCGATGCCATCGAGGTCGGTGACGTCATGCTGGAATGCGGTGCCGACCTCGTGCACCGCTGCCGGAAGGTCCGGGTCGATCGCGCCGGCAGTGCCGACGACGACGACCTCGTCATAGGTCTTCGCATCGAGCGCACGGGTGAGCGCGTACGTGGCCTGGAGTTTGCCGGGTCCGGTCACCAGCCGATCGAAACCAGGAAGGGCGTCCGGGAAGGCGGCGAGTTCGGAGCTCAGAGCGGCGACGAGAAGTTTCACCGCACTATCCTGCCAGGTCGGAGCCGGATATCCTCTGTGTGCTCAGCCCCCCGGCGTCATCCGTGCGTAACACGGAAGGGCGATACTGGTTCGAGACAGAGTGGAGGAGCCCGTGTCCCTGCAGCAGCAGATCTCTGAAGCGCTCGGCGTCAAGGCCGAGATCGATCCCGCCGCCGAGGTGGAGCGACGAGTGCAGTTCCTGGTGGACTACCTGCGCACGACCGGTGCCAAGGGCTTCGTGCTCGGCATCTCCGGCGGTCAGGACTCGACGCTGGCCGGACGCCTCGCGCAGCTCGCCGTCGAGCGGGTGCGGGCCGAGGGTGGCGAGGCGCGGTTCCTCGCGGTGCGCTTGCCGTACCGGGTGCAGAAGGACGCCGCGGATGCCGAGGCCGCACTCGCGTACATCGTGCCGGACGCCTCGGTCGAGGTGAACATTCAGAACGGCGTCGACGGGGTGGAAGAGGACATCGAGTTCGCCGTCACCAGCGACATCAGCGATTTCAACCGCGGCAACATCAAGGCGCGTGTCCGCATGGTGACGCAGTACGCGCTCGCCGGTCACGACGGTCTGCTGGTGGTCGGGACCGACCATGCGGCTGAGGCTGTCACGGGTTTCTACACGAAGTTCGGCGACGGCGCGGCGGACATTCTGCCGCTCTCCGGTCTCACCAAGCGCCAGGGACGTTCCCTGCTGCTCTCGCTCGGCGCCCCCGATCGCCTCGCGTTCAAGGTGCCGACGGCCGATCTCCTCGACGGCCAGCCGGGACGCGCCGATGAAGACGAACTCGGACTCACCTACGAGCAGATCGACGATTTCCTCGAGGGGCTGCCGGTGGACGCTGAGGTCGCTGGCCGCATCGAGGCGAAGTACCTCGCCACGCAGCACAAGCGTCATCTCCCTGTGGTCCCCGACGACACCTGGTGGCGCTGAGCGCGATCTCCGGTGTCGGATGCCGCGGCTAGTGTCGAAGCATCCGAGGGAACGGGAGCATCGTGCGGATCGACACTCAGGCGCAGCGCGTCATCTGGAGCGCGAGCGACCTCAAGGCGGCCGCCGAATGCGAGTTCGCGTGGTGCCGCGCCCTCGACGCGAAGCTGGGCAGGGTTCCGGCCGTCGAGGAGCCTGTGGATGCCACGCTCGCCCGAGCCGCGAGGCTCGGCGATGTGCACGAGCAGAACGTCCTCGAGCGCTACATCGACGACCTCGGTGACGCGCGAGTGCATCGCGTCGACAAGGTCTCGTCGGTAGACGCTGCGGCCTTGGCCGCCGCCGTCGCCGAGACGGGGCAGGCTCTGCGCTCCGAGGCGCTGGTGGTGTTCCAGGCCGCCTTCGCCACTCCCGAGTTCGTCGGTTTCGCCGATTTCCTGCGCCGCGACGATGACGGGCGCTGGCGTGTCCAGGACTCGAAACTCGCCCGCAAGGCGCGGGTGACCGCGCTCATGCAGCTTGCGGCATATGTCGATCAGCTCGACCGCCTCGGGGTGCCCCGATCCGATGAAGTCGACCTGATCCTCGGCGACGGCAGCCTCAGCACGCACGCGGTCGACCACCTCCTG
The DNA here is from genome assembly GCF_045690355.1 of Microbacterium sp. LTA6. NCBI lineage: Bacteria > Bacillati > Actinomycetota > Actinomycetes > Micrococcales > Microbacteriaceae > Microbacterium > Microbacterium sp. LTA6. The sequence goes on along the minus strand of NZ_CP147855.1, from coordinate 547,556 downwards.
CCGCTGTTCCAGGTGCGTCGCGCCCGACTGCGGGCGCTCATCGCCGACCGTCGCATCGAAGACGGAGACAGCGGAGCGCCACTCGGCTGGGGCGACGACCGCGGCGACCTCGAGATCGTGGCCTGCGGGCGCTGCGCCACGTGCGAGGAGCAGGTGATCGCCCACCGCGACCTGCTCATGGTCGCGCGGATGCGCCCGGTGCAGCGCGCTCGACTCCGGACCGCCGGCATCGAGACGATCGACGATCTCGCCGCAGCGTCGGGCGTCCCCGACGGGATGAACGCCGATACCTTCGAGACCCTCCGTGCACAGGCACGGCTGCAGATCCGCGCCGACGTGGAGGGCGTCGCGACCTACGACGTGCACTACGCGGCGGCCATCCACACGCTCCCGGTGCCCAGCCACGGTGACATCTTCTTCGACTTCGAGGGCGACCCGTTGTACACGGAGCCGGCTCCGGACGGCGACGCGCAGTGGGGGATCGACTATCTGTTCGGCTGGGTCGACAACGCCGATCAGTACACGCCCCTGTGGGCGCACACCTTCGCCGATGAGCGGCGCGCCCTGGAGACCTTCCTCGACTTCGTGAATGCCCGTCGGGCCGCCCACCCCGGTATGCACATCTACCACTACGCCCCGTACGAGACCTCGCACCTTGTCGCGATGGCCGCGCGCCACGGCGTGCGCGAGGGCGAGGTCGATCGGCTGCTCCGCGAAGGCGTGTTCGTCGATCTGTATCCACTCGTGCTGCGGACGGTCCGCGTGGGGTCGAGGTCGTATTCGATCAAGAAGCTCGAGCCGCTGTACATGGGTGATGACGTGCGCACCAGCGATGTGCAGAAGGGCGACGACTCGATCGTGCAGTACGTCGCGGCCAAGGAACTCGCGGCTGCGGGGGAGCAGACCGAGGCAGACGCGGTTCTCGCCGATCTCGCCGACTACAACCGCTACGACTGCGTCTCCACGCGGAGGCTGCGCAACTGGCTGATCGAGATCGCGAAACGGGAGGGCGTGCACCCGGCGCCGCCCGACGAGGCCGAAGAGGTGATCTACGAGCCGTCTCCGCGATCCGTCGCGCTGCTCGCGGACGCCGAGCGCGCTGTCGAGGCCGGCGGTGACGGTCAGGTGCATCGCCTCGCCGCCGCGGCGATCGACTACTTCCCGCGCGAGGCGAAGAGCTTCTGGGTCGGGCACTTCCAGCGCCTGCGCGAGCCGGTGACGATGTGGGAGGGCACGCGCGATGTCGTGCGGGTCGATCCGGGCTCGTGCGTGGTGCGGCGGGAGTGGAGCGTCGGCGAGGGGCGACGAGTGATGTCTCGCGAGGTGGAGATCCGCGGAGAGGTCTCGCCGGGGACGACTCTCGGAGAGGGTGCGCAGCCCTTCGCGCTGTACGAGGTGCCCGCGCCGTTCGACACCGAGGTCGCGTCCCGAGCCGTGCACGTGCCGCACACGGTGACCGTGACCGAGGTGCTCGACGACGGCTACGTCGTGGCCGAATCCGCGATCCAAGGGCAGACCTGGGATGAACTCCCGCTCGCGCTGACGCCGGCGGCGCCGCCGCGGGTCGTATCGCTGCAGGGCGCGATCGACGAATGGGCGGATGCCGTGCATCTCGCGGCGCCGGGCTTCCCCGAAGATGCTGCGACCGACATCCTCCGCCGGATCCCGCCACGGACGCGCTCCGGAGGGCCGCTTCCCGCGGCCGAGGACGACCTGATCGACGCGATCGTCCGTGCCGTGCTCGACCTCGACCGCAGTTACCTCGCCGTGCAGGGTCCCCCGGGAACGGGTAAGACCTACACCGGCTCGCAGGTGATCGCACGGCTCGTGAACGAGCACGGTTTCAAGGTCGGTGTGGTCGCGCAGTCGCATGCCATCATCGAGACGCTGCTGGAGCGGATCGTCGCCGACGGCGTCTCGCCGGCGCAGGTCGCCAAATCGCCGAAGGACGCCGGGATCGACCCCGGATACACGGTGATCCCGAAGAGTGGGATGGCGGCGTTCCTGGCCGAGCATCAGGGCGAGGGCGTCGTCGTCGGCGGCACCGCGTGGGACTTCAGCAACAGCAACCGCGTCGAACGCGCGGGGCTTGATCTCCTCGTCATCGACGAGGCGGGGCAGTTCTCCCTCGCGTCCATGATCGCGGTCGCTGCGGGAGCGAAACGGCTGCTGCTCCTCGGTGACCCGCAGCAACTGCCTCAGGTGAGTCAGGGCGCGCACCCCGAGCCCGTCGACACCTCGGCGCTCGGCTGGGTGATGGACGGCGACGCCGTCGTGCGACCGGAATACGGCTACTTCCTGGCGCGGTCGTGGCGAATGCATCCGCTGATCGCCGCACCCGTCTCGAAGCTCGCCTACGCCGGAAAGCTGGCATCCGCGCCCGGCACCGAGCGACGCTCCGTCGAGGGCGTCGATTCGGGTCTCCACGTCGTTCCGCTGCGGCACCGCGGCAACGCCACGCAGTCGCCGGAGGAAGCGGGCGAGGTCGTCCGCCTGGTGCGCGATCTCATCGGGCGCACCTTCACCGACAACGATCCCGGCGCCACGAGCCGTCCGCTCAACGAGGGAGACATCATCGTCGTCACCCCGTACAACGCGCAGAAACAGCTCGTGCTCGAAGCGCTGGCCGCGGCCGGGTTCCCGCGCGTACCGGTCGGAACGGTCGACAACTTCCAGGGCAAGGAGGCCGTCGTCTCGATCACGTCGCTGGCGGCATCCAGCGGCAGGGATGCGCCGCGCGGACCGGAGTTCCTGCTCCTGCAGAACCGCCTGAACGTCGCGATCTCCCGGGCGCAATGCGTCGCGTACCTGATCCACTCCCCGGCGCTGCTCGATGATCTGCCGTATACGCCAGAAGGCGTGGCGCGGCTCAGTGCTTTCGCGCGTCTCGTCGGCGCGGCGGAATGATGGGCACTGTGCATACGATCGACGAAATCCACCGCGCCTCGGCCGCGTGGGTCTGGTTCCCGCGCGGTGGGGAGCAGGAGAAGACCGAGCTTCAACTGGTGCGCTATCCGGCGCGATTGGGCGGGGGCGTACGCGGCTCGCACGTCGACTCATTGCTGGATGCCGCAGCCGTCCTCGATCATGCGGTCGCGCGCACGCGGGCGTGGGGAGAGTCGCGTCTGACCTTCTGGACGAGTGCCTCCGATCGTCCCGACCTCGAGGACGAGTTGCGCCGACGCGGCGCTGAGCACATCGACACCGTCGCGGTGCTCGCCCGTTCGATCGACGCCGCTCCGATCGAGGTCCCATCCGATGCGACCGCCGAGATCGTGCAGACCCTCGAGCAGGTGCGAGACGTCGACTCGATCAACGTGCCCGTATGGGAGCAGGAGCCGCTGGACGACGAAGGGCTGCGCACCGAACTCACCGAGATCGCCGAGGAGCTCACCGCAGGGCGGGGAGCCCGCGTGCTCGGGCGCCTCGACGAAGCCCCGGCCAGCACCGGCGGTTGCACGGTCGTCGACGGTTTCGTGCGCCTGTGGGGAGCAGCGACGCTGGAGGGCGCTCGAGGCAGAGGCGCCTACCGCGCGGTACTGGCCGAACGACTGCGATTCGGTGCGGAACTCGGCGCGACGACGGCCCTCGTGAAGGGACGCATCGCAACCTCTGCGCCGATCCTGGGCAGGGCAGGCTTCACGCACCACGGCGACGAGCGCGCGTATCGGCTCATCGTCGCGTAGTCAGCTCCGACCCGGTGTCGGGAGCTGCCGCAAAGGGTGTCAGACGTCGCCCGCAGGCGCGGCGTCAGACGGTGCCGTACAGGCGATCGCCGGCGTCGCCGAGGCCGGGCACGATGTAGCCCTTCTCGTTGAGTCGCTCGTCGAGCGCACCCAGCACGAGGGTGACGTCGCGGTCACCGACCATGTTCTCGATGAAGGCCACGCCCTCGGGGGTGCCGAGAAGGCAGATCGCCGTGACATCCTGCGCACCGCGCTTGAAAAGGAAGTCGATCGCCGCGCCCAATGAGCCACCGGTGGCCAGCATCGGGTCGATCGCGAAGCACTGGCGGTCGCTCAGATCATCGGGCAGGCGCTCGGCGTAGGTCGTCGGCTCGAAGGTCTCCTCATCGCGCACCATGCCGAGGAATCCGACCTCGGCGGTCGGCAGCAGCTTGACCATGCCCTCGAGCATGCCGAGTCCGGCGCGCAGAATCGGCACGACGATCGGCCGCGGCTCGGAGATCTTCACGCCCATCGTCTTGGTCACGGGAGTCGTGATCTCGATCGGCGACACCTTGACGTTGCGCGTCGCCTCGTAGGCGAGCAGCGTCACGAGCTCCTCGGTCAGCTGACGGAACACCGGCGACGGAGTGCGCTCATCGCGCAATACCGACAGCTTGTGGGTGATGAGGGGGTGGTCGGCCACATGAACGCGCATGAATACAGGCTAATGCGCGGTGCGCTCCCGCACGACATCGGATGCTTCGCACCCAGCCGGCCACCGTCGCCCGCTGTCGTAGGCTCAACGCATGACCACAGCCGACCTCGGTGCGATGCAGCGTGCCCTCGCGCTGGCGACGGAAGCGGCGTCGGCCGATGAGATCCCCGTGGGCGCCGTCATCCTCGACGGCGACGGGCACATCGTCGCCGAGGGCCGCAACACACGCGAGGCGACGCACGACCCCACCGGTCACGCCGAGGTCGAGGCGCTGCGCCGGGCGGCGGCATCCGCCGGAACATGGAATCTCGAGGGCCACACCCTCGTCGTGACTCTCGAACCGTGCGTGATGTGCGCGGGTGCGATCCTGCAGGCGAGGATCGGGCGCGTCGTCTTCGGCGCCTGGGACGACAAGGCCGGCGCGGCCGGATCGATGTACGACCTCCTGCGCGACCGCCGCCTGCCGTACCGTGCCGAGGTCATCGGCGGGGTGGAAGCGGATGCCGCCACCGCACTGCTCCGCGACTTCTTCGAGCAGCGGCGCTGAGCTCAGTCCGAGGACTTCAGCACGAACACGTCGGTGGACGGCTCGGGATCGATCGCCGGCCGGTAGACGTCTGGCTCGATGTACACCGCGCGTGCGACGGGCACAGCCGCCCGGATCCGTGCTTCGATCTCGTTGATGTCGTCAGCCGCCTCACGCACGCTCTTGTCCGAGGCGAGCGCGACCTTCGCGGCGACCAGGAGCTCGTCCGGGCCGAGGTAGAGGGTCTTGATGTGGATGAGCTTCTCCACCTCAGGGCCGTCGTTGATCGCGTCGACGATGCGGTCATGGTCACCCGCGTTGGCCCCCTCGCCGACGAGCAGGCTCTTGGTCTCGATGCCGAGCACGATCGCGATCATCACCAGCAGGGTGCCGATCATCAGCGTTCCGATCGCATCGAAGACCGGGTTGTGGGTGATCACCGTGAGCCCGACGCCGAGCAGTGCGAAGGTCAGGCCAATCAGCGCCCCGATGTCCTCGAGCAGCACGACGGGAAGCTCGGGTGCCTTCGCGCGCCGTACGAATGACACCCAGGACTGGCCCTTCTCCCGCACCAGGTTGCTCTCGCGGACCGCGGTGCGCAAGGAGAACGACTCCAGGCCGATCGCCACGACGAGAACGACGATCGGGAGCCACCACCACGCCGGATCCAGCTCGTGCGGGTTGGTCAGCTTGTCCACGCCTTCGTAGATGGCAAAGAGTCCGCCGACAGAGAAGAGGATGATCGAGACGACGAATGCGTAGACGTAGCGCTCGCGGCCGTAGCCGAAGGGGTGGGCTTTGTCGGCCTCGCGCTTCGCCTTGCGCCCACCGAGCAACAGGAGCAACTGGTTGCCGGAGTCGGCGAGGGAGTGCACCGCCTCAGCGAGCATCGACGCGGAACCGGAAAGCGCCCACGCCACGAACTTCGCCAGTGCGATGCCCATATTCGCCAGGAACGCCGCGACGATGGCCTTATTGCCTCCGGATGCACTCATGTGTCGAGTCTAATTCCGCACCCCGTCGATCCGCCGAGCGCTCGCCATAGGATGGCGACATGGTTGCCTCTCTCCCCGCTCTCGCCTTCCTCGGCGCCGGTTCCATGGGCGGCGCGATCCTTCGCGGCGTCGTGGCCTCCGGAATCGAGATCGATGGCGGAATCACCGCCACCAATCGCACCCGGTCGAAGGCGAACGAGCTCGCCGATCTGCCAGGAGTGCGCAGCATCGCGCTCGAGGAGAATCCGAAAGGCAACGCGGATGCCGTCGCCGGCGCCCGCATCATCCTCGTCGGTGTGAAGCCGGCGATGGTGCCGGACCTGCTTCGCGAGATCGCTCCGGATCTCGCCCCCGACGCGATCGTGGTGAGCCTGGCGGCGGGCGTCACCCTGCGCACCTTCGCCGACGCGCTCGGCGACGACGCGCGCGCCATCCGCTCGATGCCGAACACTCCGGCGACGGTGCGCAAGGGCGTGACCGGGCTCGCCGCGGGAGCCTCAGCGTCCGCCGATGACCTGGCACTCGTCCGGCGTCTGTTCGAGACGGTCGGCGCCGTGATCGAGGTGCCGGAATCGCAGATCGACGCGCTTTCGACGATCTCGGGCTCGGGCCCCGCATACGTCTATCTGCTCGTCGAGGAGTTCACCAAGGCCGCGATCGGGATGGGCTTCTCCGAGGCAGATGCCCGCCTCATGGCGGAGCAGACCTTCATCGGCGCGACGGCACTGCTCGACGCCTCCGGTGAAGACCCGGCCGAGCTCCGCCGCCGTGTCACCAGTCCCAAGGGGACGACCGAACGGGCGATCGCCGTGCTGCAGGATGCGCACCTCGACGGTACGTTCGCTGATGCGGCCGCCGCGGCGCTTGCCCGCGCCAAGGAGCTCGCGGCCGGGGCCTGAGCCATGCAGCTGCGTTTCTCCGGCGAGATCTGGTTCTGGCGCGGACCTGCGCCGTTCCATTTCGTCACGGTCCCGCCCGCCGAAGCGGAGATGATCCACGACGTGTCCACGGTGGTCACCTACGGGTGGGGCATGATCCCGGCATCCGTCACCATCGGTGCCAGCACCGTCACCACCGCGCTCTGGCCGAAGGACGGCGGCTACATCGTGCCGATCAAGAAGGCGCTGCAGGACCGCGAGGACATCGGAGTCGACGATGTCGTCGACATCGTGCTCGAGATCGACGCCTGAAGCGAGGTCAGCGGTCGAGGGCGGCGAAGCGCTCGATGTCGCTGTTAGTGCCGGAGACGATGATGAGGTCGTGGTTCGTGACGATGGTGTTCGCCTCGGCGTAGCGGAACGGCTTGCCCGGACTCTTCACTCCGACCACGGTGACCTTGTACTTCGTCCGGACTCCGGATTCGTTGAGTCCCACGCCGCGGATGAACTTCGGCGGGTACATCTTCGCGAGCACGAAGTCGTCGTCGAACCGGATGAAATCCAGCATCCGCCCGCTGACCAGGTGCGCCACGCGTTCGCCGGCCTCGCGCTCGGGGTAGATGACATGGTTCGCGCCGACGCGGGCGAGGATCTTGCCGTGCGACTGCGAGACGGCCTTGGCCCAGATCTGCGGCACCTTCAGGTCGACGAGATTCGCGGTGATGAGCACGGAGGCCTCGATCGAGGAGCCGACGGCGACGACCGCGACCTGGAAGTCCGCTGCGCCGATCTGGCGCAGCGCGTCGAAGTTGCGGGCGTCGGTCTGCACGGTGTGCGTGACGCGTTCGGACCATTTCTGGACGAGTTCGAGATTGCCGTCGATCGCGAGCACCTCGCGGCCGAGACGGTCGAGTTCGCCCGCGCATGCGGCGCCGAACCGGCCGAGTCCGATCACGAGAACGGGCGCATCGCCCCGGAGGACTTCAACCAACGATCGGCCTTTCCACGGGCAGCGAGTACAGCTGCGATCGCGACGTCGCGGCGACTGCCGCGGCGAGAGTCACTGTACCAACGCGCCCCATGAAGATGGTGGCGGCGAGCACGTAGGCACCGGAGTCGGGGAGCTCGGCGGTGAGCCCCGAGCTGAGTCCGACGGTGGCGAATGCAGAGACGACGTCGAACAGCACGTGGCTGAGGTCCGCTTTGGTGATTTGGGAGATAACGATCGTGGAGAGCGCGACGATCGTCGCGCCCCAAGCGACGACGCTGAGCGCGACGCGCTGCACGTCGCTCGGGATGCGGCGGCCGAACACCTCGACAGCCTGGCGACCTTTCGCCTCCGACCACACGGCGATGGCCAGGACGGCGAGCGTGGTGACCTTGATTCCACCGGCAGTGGAGGCGGAGCCGCCGCCCACGAACATGAGCATGGTCGCAACCAATTGCGACGAGCCATTGAGGTCGGCGATGTCGATGACCGAGAACCCGCCGGAGCGTGTCATCGCGGAGAGGAAAAAGGCCTGGAAGGTCGTGTCAGCGGCATCCATCGAGCCGAACGTTCGCGGGTTGTTGTACTCGAGGATGAGGAAGACCGCAGCTCCCAGCACGAACAGCAGAATCGTCGTGACGAGGGTGAGCTTGGTATGCAGCGACCAGCGTTTCACGTGCCAGACATGCTTGGCCAGCGAGTAGATCACCGGGAACCCGACGCTGCCGAGGAACACCCCGGCCATCAGCAGCGTGAGAACGAGATAGTCGTCGGCGAATACCGCGACCCCGCCCGCGTTCGGCGCGAACCCGGTGTTCGTGAAGGCCATCGCTGCGAAGTAGGGAGCCTCCCAGAGCGCGGTGACCGCATCGACACCGGCCGCTACCAGTGCCGGATACAGCAGCACGGCGAGGACGCCTTCGATGATGAGCGTGGACAGTGCAACGGTCGTCAGCAGCTGGCCGACCTCGCCGAGCCGCACGGTCTGGCTCTCGTTGACCGGCCCGCCGTGCGCCCGAAGCGGGTTTGTATCGCCCGCCGCCATGAGCTTCGCGCGCAGCCCCAGCCGCTTGGAGATCAGCATGCCCATCAGGGAGGCGAGCGTGAGCACGCCCAGAGCGCCGATGTTCACGCCGACGAAGACCACCACATGGCCGAAGGGCGACCAGTGCGTCGCCATGTCGACCGTCGAGAGGCCGGTCACGCAGATCGTGGAGACGGCGGTGAAGAGCGCGTCGGCGAGGGGCGTGACCGTGCGGTTCGCCGACGCGATCGGAAGCGACAGCAGCACGGTGAAGACGAGGATCAGCAGGGCGAAGATGATGATCGCAAAGCGTGACGGCGAGGAGGTGATGAGGCGTTTGAACCAGGCCCCCGCGCTCTTGAGGCGCTCCGCCGGAGACGATGCAGACACGATGCTCGACATCGCGTCCCCCTTTTCATCACCGGTGCCCGTCGTCCAGACGGCCGCACGACGCCTCTCGTCGAGCCTTCGTCATGGTACTCCGTGGCTGGGACGACTACCCTGATCACATGACGGACATCTTCGACGTGATTGCAGACGGCACGAGGCGCGACATCCTCCAGCTCCTGCTGCAACGCACCACTGATGGGGATGCCGGAACCAGCGTGAGTCAGATCGTCGCCGAACTCGGCATCAGCCAGCCGACGGTCTCCAAACACCTGAAGGTGCTCCGTGACGCGGAGCTCGTGACTGTGCGAGAAGACGGCCAGCGGCGTTTCTACAGCCTCGAGGTCAATCCGCTCGAGGTCGTGGACGACTGGCTGGTGCCGTTCCTCGTCGACGCGTTCGGCGACAGCGCACCCGACTTCGACTACTCGGCGCTGCCGCTGCCCGATGGCGCCGCACATGCGGCGGAGGTCGTCGGCCGCGCCGCCGCCTCCGCCAAGCACGTGGTCACGTCGGCGTTGAAGAGGCTCGGCGCCTGATCAGCCGCCGTTGAGCGTCGCGTCCTGCGACGCCCAGGCGCCTTGAGGCTCAGCGCCGGGCAGCCTTGCGTCGGAACAGCCACGCGCCCCAGACGACCGCCACGGCCAGGATCGCCAGGCACCAGCCGACAGCCCACAGCGGCTCCGTGCTGAGCGGAGCATCCATCAGCAGTCCGCGGATCGTCTCGACGATCGGTGTGATCGGCTGGTTCGCGGCGACGGGCTGCAACCACTCCGGCATGCTCGCCACCGGCACGAAAGCGCTAGAGAGATACGGGAGGAAGAGCAGCACGAACCCGTAGCCGTTCGCTCCCTCCGGGCTGCCTGCGGCGAGTCCGATCGCGGCGAACAGGTAGGTGATCGCGAGGATGTAGAGCGCGATCATCGCCGTCATCCCGATCCATTCGATGAGGGTGGCGGTGGGGCGGAAGCCGACGAGGATCCCGACTCCGATCACGATCGCCGTTGCGACGAGGTTGCGCAGCACGCTCGCGACGACGTGCCCGGTGAGCACGGCGCCGGCGCGCAGTGGCATCGTCCGGAAGCGGTCGATGATGCCGCTGCGCATGTCGTTGGCGACATAGACGGCGGTGGACGAAGCACCGAAGCCGGCGCAGGTGAGGATGATCCCTGGGACGACGTAGTCGACGTAGGCGCCGGAGGGATCGATCGCGCCGCCGAACACCCAGGTGAACATGAGCATGAGCATCACGGGAAGCATGATCGCCATCAGCAGCGACTCACCGTCGCGGAGCGAATGGCGAAGGCTCCGGCCGACGAAGACCATCTCGGCGGTGGCACCGCGGAGGCGGGGTCGGACGGATGCGGTGGCGTGAGGCAACGATGGGGCGATGGCGATGTTCATGCGGACTCCTTCACGGTCGAGTGCTCAGTTGTGCGGGCGGTGACGGCGAGGAAGACGTCATCGAGAGTGGGGCGACGCAGCGTGACGGCGCCGTCTGCGCCCTCCTCGTCGAGCTGATCCAGTGCTCGCCGGAGGCCTGCGACGGTTCCGTCGGTCGGGAGCTCTCGGAGCAGGTCGCCGTGGCTGTCGTGGAGTTCGACGGTCTCGCCGCCGATGCGGGACTTCAGCTCGGCGGCTGTGCCGAGCGCCGCGATGCGACCGTCGTGCAGCACCGCGATCCGGTCGGCCAGCTGGTCGGCCTCCTCGAGATACTGCGTCGTGAGGAAGACGGTCGTCCCGGACGCGGCGAGCGAGCGGATGATGTCCCAGAGGTCACGTCGACTTCGTGTGTCCAGTCCGGTGGTCGGCTCGTCGAGGAACAGGACCTCCGGCGTCACGACGAAGCTCAACGCCAGGTCGAGACGTCGACGCATGCCTCCCGAGAACGTGCGGACGATTCGCGATGCGGCATCCGTCAGATCGAACTGCTCGATCAGATCGGATGCTCGCCGCACGGAGGCGGCCCTGCTGAGTCCGGCCAGCCGCGCGAACATCACGACGTTCTCGGTGGCGGTGAGTGCATCGTCGACGGCGGCGGACTGCCCGGTCAGGCTGATCCGCTGCTGCACCTGCACGGAGTGCGTGCGCACGTCGAAGCCGGCGACGCTCGCCGTTCCGGCATCCGCCTGCGTGAGCGTGGTGAGGATGTTGATGATCGTCGTCTTGCCCGCGCCATTGGGCCCGAGCAGTGCGAACACCTCGCCGCGGGAGACGGTGAGATCCAGGCCGTCGATCACGGTCCGGCTGCCGAAGCTCTGGCGCAGCCCCCGTGCGTCGATTGCTGTCGTCATCGTGAGTCCTTTCTGTGTATGATGAAAACTGTGTAGTACGTATAGCAACTGTGTATGACCATAACACACTGTTTACTTAATAAACAGAAGTACGATGAAGGCATGACTGAGCAGGAACCGCCCGAGCTGCCGCGGGGCATCGCATTGGCCTGGGGTGTGGCTGCCAATCCGCAGCGCGGACCCAAACGCGAGATGAGCGTCGAGCGCATCGTCGACGCCGCGGTCGAGCTGGCCGACGCCGAGGGCCTCGGCGCGGTCTCGATGGCCGCGGTCGCGTCGAAACTCGGCTTCACGCCGATGTCGTTGTACCGGTACGTCAGCGCGAAGGATGATCTCCTGCTGCTGATGCAGGAGGAAGCGACCGGCCTCCCGCCGGAGAGCCACCAGGATCTGGATGGCTGGCAGGCCCAGCTGCGCGCGCTCTTCGAGGCGCAGGTTCTTGTTTACCTGCGGCATCCGTGGATGCTGTCGCTGCCGATCTCAGGATCCCCGATCACACCGAACAGCTCGTCCTGGCTCGATGCGGGCCTCGCAGCTCTCGAGCCGACGCCGCTCACCGCGGAGGAACGCGTGGCCGTCGCGCTTTCGGTCACCGGGCACGCGCGCTGGTACGGAACAGTGCTCGCCGGGTACTCGGATTCGGCGCGAAGCAGCGGTCTCTCGCCCGACGAGGTCTCGGCTCGCGAGGCGGCCCTCTTCGATCGGGTGATCACCGCCGACGCCTACCCCGCGCTTCGGCACGCGATCGACGACGGTGTCTTCGTCTCCACCGCTGATCCCTTCCGCTTCGGCCTGGAACGGATCCTCGACGGCGTCGAGGCGTACATCGCGGGGCTCGACCGCGGGGAGCCGCACAGGGGCGAGTCGGAGTGGGTCGATGTCGAGCCCGCCGAACTCGCCGGTGACCGGCGGCTGCGTGAGGCGCGAAAGGCGGTGCGCGAGGCGGAGAAGGCGCTGCGCGCCGCTCGCAAACTCGAGAGGCAGTCGCTGCGCGAGGCGGGCGAGCGTCTGGCGAAGGCGAAGAAGCCGGTCTGATCCGACCCCACTCGCTGGTGCGGGTTTGCCATGATGTGGGGATGACTACTGCGGCAGCCGACTATCGGGCACATTTCGACTTCTCGATCTCGTTCGCGAACGGGGGAGGGATCAGCGGCGAAGGCTTCCGGCTCGATCTGCCCCACGCCGACATGACGGATGCCGAGGTCGGCAGGCTCCTGGTCCGGCACCTCGGGCTCGCCCTGGTCAGCGAGGTGGTCCTGCGCGATCTGCGCATCGTCGAAGAACCCCACCGGGGAAGCCGCGGCGTGGAGGCGGATGCCGGAACCGACGTCGCCGAACGCATCATCGATTGCAGCCATCCGATCGAGGCGGGCTTGGTGACGTACCCGGGGCTGCCGGCGCCGACGATCCACGCGCATCTGACCCGCGAGGATTCCCGTTCCAAGTACGCCCCCGGCACCGAGTTCGCGATGGACATCATCACGATGATCGGCAACACCGGCACCTACCTGGATTCGCCGTACCACCGGTATGCCGAGGGTGGCGATCTGGCCTCGCTCGACCTGAGCTCCCTCGTCGGCTTGCCCGCAGAGGTGTTCCATCTGCGTGACTCCTGGAGCGCGGAACAGCGCGGTATCCGTGCGGCGACGCTGGCCGATCGCGAGCTGCGGGGCGCAGCGGTACTGCTCGACACCGGCTGGAGCCGTCACTTCGGCACCCCGGAGTACGCACACGGCGCCCCGTTTCTCACGGAGGAAGGGGCACGCTTCCTCGTCGACGCCGGAGTCCGCCTGGTGGGCATCGATTCGCTCAACATCGACGACACCGAGAGCGGTGGCACGCGGCCCGCGCACTCGATCCTCCTCGCAGCCGGGGTGCACGTGGTGGAGCACCTGACGAGTCTTGACGACGTGCCGGCGCGAGGCGCCCGATTCACCGCCGCGCCACCGGCGATCCGCGGATTCGGCACATTCCCGGTGCGAGCCTTCGCCACGATCCCGGCATCCCACTGATCCCATCAGCCACATGGGTTTACACACGTCGCACCTTCCCCATAGAGTGTGCTCATTGAGAAAGGGGTACCGGGGATGCCCGAAGTTCCTGACGTCCGGTTCCTGACGGTGGCCGAGGTCGCCGAGATCATGCGCGTGTCGAAGATGACCGTGTACCGTCTCGTGCACGCCGGCGAACTGCCGGCGATCCGTTTCGGTCGCAGCTACCGCGTGCCCGAGTCGGCGGTCGCCGACGCCCTGCAGCGGCCCATCTCAGACGTCGGCTAGCCGCAAGGAGAAGACGTGGACACCAGCACGTTCTACGCCCTCTTCTCCGCGACCTGCTTCACGCTCACCGGCCTGTGGTGGAACGTCGTCCGCGCACGCCGCGACTGGACGTCGGATCCGGCGATGCGCCGGACGATCGGCGGCATCTACCTGTCGTTCCTGCTGCCGGCGCTGATGGGACTCTTCGCCCAGGTCGGCGGCACCGAAAGCCCCATCATGTGGCGCGCCTCTTTCGTGGTGCTCGCCGTCGTCGGGGGAGTGTCGATGCTGCGTCTGGTTTCGCAGGCTCGCGGTGACGGGACACCGGTGGCCGTGCGGTGGACCCAGATCGGCACCGTCGTCGTGTACGCGGCGATCGCCGTGATCGGAGTCGCCCCAGAGATCGCCGGCTCTGTCGGACTCAAGGGGATTCAGGTCGAGGCGCTGCTGCTGATCACGCTGATCGCCCTCGGACACGCGCTCGTGTGGCGCTTCATGGTCACGCAGGATGCGCCCGATTGATGCCCGTGCGGCGAGGGCGCTCCGGTTTGCTAGACTGATCCGAGGCATTTTTTCCGTGCCCAAACCCGGGCGTCCGGTATCCGAGACGCCCAGCCCCTGACTTAGTGAGGTTTCCGTGGGTTCTGTCATCAAGAAGCGCCGCAAGCGCATGGCGAAGAAGAAGCACCGCAAGCTGCTTCGTAAGACTCGCCACCAGCGCCGCAACAAGAAGTAAGCGGCCAAGACACCGAGCGCCTGTCTCCGGACGGGCGCTTTGTGTCTCTGCGCCCGAATGTGAACACCGATTACGTGAACCACCGTGAGGATGCCATGAAGTCGATCACCATCGCCGATCTCGCCGTGCGTCAGAGCACGCCGCTCATCGATGTGCGCGAGAAGAACGAGTTCGCTTCGGGTCATGTTCCCGGCGCCGTGAACATCCCGATGTCCGAGATCGGGAATCGGCTCGAAGAGCTTCCGGCGGAGGCCTTCGACGTGATCTGCCAGGTGGGCGGGCGCTCGGCGCGAGTCGTCGAGGCGCTGGAGGCGCGCGGCTACGACGTCACCAATGTCGATGGCGGCACCGGCGAGTGGGTCGCCCAGGGGCATCCGGTCGAGGTGCCCTCGGCGTGATCACGCTCACCCTCATCGGCAAGCCGGACTGCCATCTCTGCGACGTCGCGTCCGAGATCATCGACACTGTCGTCGCCGACCTGCCGGATGCGGCTGCCGAGCAGATCGAGATCGTCGAGGCATCCATCCAGGACGACCCCGCACTGTACGAGCTGTGGTGGGAGAAGATCCCGGTCGTCCTGATCGACGGCGAACTCCACGCGCACTGGCGGCTGTCTGCTGACCGTCTGCGCCAGTCCCTCGAGGAGGCCCTTCGATGACCATCCGGCACGTCGTGACCTGGAAACTCGCTGCCGAGGACGCCGCTGAGCGTTCCGCACAGGCGGTGGAGGTCGCTCGGCGGCTGAACGCGCTGGACGGCGTCGTTCCCCAGCTGCTGTCGATCTCGGCCGGCGCGAATGCCGCGTACCCGGACGCCAACTGGGACGTCACTCTCATCGCGGACTTCGCCTCCGTCGCCGCGCTCGAGGAGTACCAGGTGCACCCCGCTCACGAAGATGTCGCCGTCTACATCCGCTCGGCGGTGGCCTCTCGGGTCGCCGTCGACTTCGAGGTCTGACCGTCGAATCCGGTTAACGGTCACTTGCAACACAACTGTGACCCGTGGTGGGCCGATGTTGTTGGGTCAGCCGATGGACGGCGTGTCAAGATGTTCTCCTACCCGTTCGTGTGGCCTCCGGCCCTCGTCTCCAGGAGCTGACATGCAGCGTCGCAACATCTTCGCCGGGATCGCCCTCGCGGCGACCGCCACTCTCGCCCTCGCCGGCTGCGCCGGTGGAAGCGGTGGATCCGACGGCGCCGCCGACAACGAGTTCGACCTCATCGAGGCCGGTACGCTCACCGTCTGCTCCGACATCCCCTACGCGCCCTTCGAGTTCGAAGGCGGCGACAACGGGACCGGCTACACGGGCTTCGACATCGACCTGCTCGACGCGATCGCGAAGAAGCTCGATCTGAAGCTCGCGGTTCAGGACGTCGGCTTCGAAGCTCTGCAGTCCGGCACCACGCTTGCATCGGGCACGTGCGACGTCGGAGCCTCCGCCATGACGATCACCGAAGAGCGCGAGAAGAACATCGACTTCTCCGACCCGTATTACGAGTCGCTGCAGTCGCTCCTGGTGCGCACCGACTCCGGCATCAAGTCGATCGATGAGCTCGAAGGCAAGAATGTCGGCGTGCAGCAGGGCACCACCGGCGAGGCGTACGCCAACGAGAACGCCACTGGCGCCGAGATCGTGCAGTACCCGTCGGATGGCGAGCTGTGGCCCGCGATGCAGTCGGGTCTGATCGACGCGATCCTGCAGGATCAGCCGGTGAACCTCGAGCACGAGAAGGCCGATAAGGCGTACAAGATCGTCGAGGAGTACGAGACCGGCGAGTCCTACGGCTTCGCCTTCGCGAAGGGCGAGAAGGACGCGTTGCTCGAGGCGGTCAACGGTGCGCTGAAGGAGCTGCAGGACAGCGGCGACTACCAGACCATCTACGACAATTACTTCACCGCGAAGTAATCGGCGAGCAGCGTAGATCAGGGAGACCTTGACAATGGCGTTGAGGCGCAGCACGAGAAGCAAGCTCTATCGGTACATCATCTACGCGGTGCTGATCGCGATCGTCGTCTGGGCGGCGATCACCACCAACTGGGCGAGGATCGGGCCGCTGTTCTTCAACCCCGAAGTCGCGGTCAAGATGTTCCCCGGGATCATCACGACCGCTCTCGTCAACACGTTGTGGTTCACGGCGGTGGCGTTCACTGCAGGGCTGGTGCTCGGCGTCGTGCTGGCGCTGCTGAAGCTCTCGAGCATCGGCCCGTTCCGCTGGATCGCCACGGCGTGGATCGAGCTTTTCCGCGGGCTCCCCGCGATTCTCACGATCTTCGGGGTGGCGTTCATCCTGCCGGTCGCATCGGGGGTCTCGGGTCGCGACCTCGGTGGCCCGGTGGTGCTGGGGCTCATCGGTCTCATCCTCGTGGCATCGGCCTACATGGCCGAGACCATTCGTGCCGGCATCCAGGCAGTGCCCAAGGGACAGACCGAGGCTGCACGCTCCCTCGGCATGTCCCCGATGAAGACCACGTTCTGGATCATCGTGCCGCAGGGGTTCCGCATCATCATCCCGCCGCTGACCAACGAGTTCGTGCTGCTGCTGAAGGACACCTCGCTCCTCTTCGTGGCGGGAACGTTCATCTGGTCGAAGGAGCTCACCAACTTCGCCCGTGATGCGGCGACCCAGAACACGAACGCGACGCCGCTGATCATGGCGGCGATCCTGTACTTGATCGTGACGATCCCCCTCACGCGCTTCAGCGCGTGGCTGGAACGACGGATGGCGAAGCAGCGATGATCACCGACCTGATTGATGTCCACGCCCCGGCGATCGACCTGCAAGGGCTCGTGAAGAGCTTCGGCGACAACGAGGTGCTCAAGGGCATCGACCTCACTGTCACCGCCGGCGAGGTCGTCTGCGTGATCGGCCCCTCGGGGTCGGGCAAATCGACGCTGTTGCGTTCGGTGAACCTGCTCGAGGAACCGACCGGCGGCAAGGTGCTCATCGAGGGCATCGACATCACCGATCCCGACGTCGACATCGACCGCGTGCGCACGCGCATCGGCATGGTGTTCCAGAGCTTCAACCTGTTCCCGCACCTCGACGTCATGGGCAACCTCATGATCGCGCAGCAGCGCGTAAAGAAGCGGTCCAAGGCCGAGGCGGAGAAAGTCGCGCTCGCGATGCTCGCACGCGTCGGGCTGGCGGAGAAGGCGGATGCCTACCCCGGACACCTCTCCGGCGGTCAGCAGCAGCGTGTGGCGATCGCACGAGCACTGTGCATGAACCCCGACATGATGCTCTTCGACGAGCCGACGTCGGCGCTCGATCCCGAGCTCGTCGGCGAGGTGCTGCAGGTGATGCGCTCGCTCGCGGACGAGGGGATGACGATGCTCGTCGTCACCCACGAGATGGGCTTCGCCCGCGAGGTCGGCTCACGCCTGATCTTCATGGACGGCGGCCACATCGTCGAACAGGGTGACCCGCGCGAAGTGCTCGGCAACCCGCAGCATCAGCGCACCAAGGACTTCCTTTCCCGGGTGCTCTAGTCTCGGACGCCGGCCACGGGCCACGCGCCGAAACCCCCGGATATCGCCGAAACCCCCTCGTACTGACGTCAGTACGAGGGGGTTTCGACGTCAAGCGGGGGTGTCGGCGTCAGCCGTCGGTCTCAACAACCTCGGCATCGGCGGCGTTGCGCTTCACCGAATCGATGCCGTTCTGCGCGCCGGACTTCGAGGCGTAGCCCTGCCCGGTGGCGATGACCTCGCCGTTGCCGGCCTTCAGCCGGAACCGCCAGTCGCCGCCCTTGTCCTGATACAGCTCGAACTTGCCCGCCATGAGGCGTCCTCTCTCTTCCGAATAGAGAGAGCGACGCCCCCTCGAGCAACACGCTAGCCCTCGTGCTTCCGCTGCGGAAGAGTGAGGTGAGCCCCTGGCGGGATTGGTCCGCGCCAGGGGCTCATCGGCGTGCGGATGGGCTCAGCGAGGGGCGTTGGCCATCACGATCAAGGATTCGATCATCTCGTCGTCGATCCCGGAGCCTTCGCCACCGGCGAGGCTCGTCACCATGCCGGCGCGTCCGAACGGGAACGAGCCGGCGAGCGAGGTGTACTCGACTCCTTCCGGCATGAGCGAGGCGCTGCGCTCTCGCATCGTGCCGAGCATCGGGGCGATCGCGGCCTCTACGACGGGACCAACGACGGGGTGCCGGAGGACCTCTCTGATCGTTGACGACCTGCTGATCGGCAGGACGACGTCGTCTCCGGCGATGTGGATGACGATACGGCCCCGGATGTCGCGGCTTGAAGCGGCGACGTCGATGACGTAGTCGCCTTCCTCGACGATCCAACTGTCCAGACGGATGTCCCAGTAGGCGAGGTCTTCTCGTCGGATCGTCAGCACGGCGTTCTCGACCTCTCCTGCGGCGAGGTCGACGACGGTGAACGCTTTGAGTTCTCGGACGGGACGTTGCGCCTCACCGTCCGGGAGGGAGACGTAAGCCTGTACCACCTCGCGGCCGGCGCGTTCACCGGTGTTGGTGATGGGCAGGGTGAGCTGCACGTCGCCGTTCTCGAGTGTCTCCGCTGACGCGTCGCCGTACGCGAATGACGTGTACGAGAGCCCGTGTCCGAACGGGTACGCGACTTCCAGGCGTCGTGCGTCGAACCAGCGATATCCGACGAAGAGTCCCTCGCTGTACCGCGTGTGGGAGAACTCGCCGGGCGCATCCAGGAAGGCCGGGGTGTCCTCGATCCGCAGCGGGATCGTCTCGGCGAGCTTGCCCGAGGGATTCACGTCCCCGAACAGCACATCGGCCACGGCCCCGCCTCCGGCCTGACCGAGAAGCCAGCCTTCCACGATGGCCGGCACACGCTGTGCGAAGGGCAGAGCGACCACACCGCCGTTGGACAGGACGACGACGGTTCGAGGGTTCGCTGCGATGACGTCGTCGAGAAGGGTGAGCTGCTCCGCAGGCAGATCGATGTTCTCGCGGTCGAAACCTTCGGACTCCCGCAGCGAGGGCAGCCCGAGGAACACCACGACGACCTCAGCGGAACCGGCGACGGCGACGGCCTCGTCGCGCAGCGCGACCATGTGCTCGTCGAGAGCATCCGCCGCAGTGCTGAAGCCCTGCGCGTACGTGACGACGCCGCCGGCACGTGCCCGGATCTTCTCGAGCGCATTGTCGAGTCTGGTCGGGTTGATCAGTGATGATCCCGCGCCCTGGAACCGGGGCATCTGCGCGAACTCACCGATGACCGCGATGTCAGCGCCGGCCGGCAACGGCAGGACGCGATCGTCGTTCTTGAGCAGCACGATCGAGCGGGCAGCGGCCTCCCGGGCCAGAGCATGGTGCGCTTCGATGTCGAGCGGTCCCGCGACGGATCCGGCACTACTCACGGACCGGCGTACGAGATCCAACACGCGCCCAGCCGAGGCATCGAGTACTTCCTCGCTCACAGAACCACGGCGAACCGCCTCGACGATCTGCTTGTCCGTGGCTCCTCCGGTGGCGGGCATTTCGAGATCGAGTCCGGCCGCCAGAGCGGCGACACGATCGTCGACGGCTCCCCAATCCGAGACCACGAGCCCGTCGAAGCCCCATTCATCGCGCAGGACGGTGCGGAGAAGCCACGGGTCTTCCGATGCGTAGACGCCGTTGATCCTGTTGTACGAACACATCACAGTCCAGGGGTGCGCATCCTGCACGACGCGCTGGAAACCGCGTAGATAGATCTCCCGCAGCGGACGCGGGTCGACGTCGGAACTCGACCGCATCCGATCGTTCTCCTGGTTGTTCGCCGCGTAATGCTTCAGCGACGCTCCGACCCCCTTTGACTGGATCCCGCGAACGATTGCCGCGCCGAGCACGCCCGAGATGATCGGATCTTCGGACAGGTACTCGAAATTGCGCCCGCACAGCACCGATCGCTTGATGTTGATGCCCGGTCCGAGCACGACCGCGACGTCTTCGATCGACGCTTCCGATCCCAAGGCTGCGCCGACGCGCTCGACGAGTTCGACGTCCCAGGAGGAGCCGAGCGCCACCGCTGGCGGGAAGCAGGTCGCCGGCTTGCTGCTTTTCAGTCCGAGGTGATCTCCGCCGTCCACCTGCTTGCGCAGGCCATGCGGGCCGTCGCTGAGCATCACGGAGGGGAGACCGACTCGAGCGATCGGTTGAGTGTGCCAGAAGCTGGATCCGCTGGCGAGCGAGGCCTTCTCCTCCAGGGTCAGGTCGGAGATCTCGGGGATAGTCATGCTGGTCCTTTCGCGGGGTGTCGTCGGGGGTCAGTTCGGGCGGTCGGCTTCGTGCGCGATCCGCGTGGCGATGAGGTCGTCGATCCGCTTTCGATCCCGCGGGTAGAAGCGGTAGAGCAGTCCGAGGACAGCGGCGTTGACGAGCATCAGGATCACGAGGACCCAGAGGAACACGGCCTGGAGGCCGAACGCGTCAGCGAGAACTCCTGCCGCGATCGTGAACGCCGCCCAGCCGATGACCTCGAAGATCGAGAGATAGATGACGAAGCCCTGAGCGCGCAGCTCGGGAGCCATCACCGACATGAGAATCGGCCGGTTGATACCGGGGTTGAGGCCCTGGGTGGCCCCCATGATCCCCCACACGATGGCGTAGAACGCGATCGAGTCGACGTCGAACTGCGTCCCGATGAAGGCCACCGCTGCGAAGAGCACTTGCGCGATCTGCAGATAGGCGACGCGACTGAACCGTCCCCGACGGCGGTCGATCGCTGAGACGAGGAACCCGCCGCCGATCGTTCCCAAGAAGTAGCCGATCCCGAACGGAAGCGCGACGATCGCGGCGACGGCGTTGTCGAATCCGCGCTCGGTCACGAGGAACTGCACGCCGAACACGATGATGAGGAGGTGGCCGGAGAGGAGCCTCGACAGCATCATGATGCTGAAGGTCGGGATCTTCAGGAGGGCGATCGCGTCTTTCAGGCGGGGGCGCGTGTACTCGATTCTGGAGACCTGCGCGCCGTAGTCGGCGGAGCCGATCTCCGGTTCACGGAACAGCAGCAGCACGAGGAACCCGGTGAGGATCAAGAGGGCGCCGATGCCCCAGAAGCCCCAGCGCCAGCCGGCATCCCACAGCGAGAGGAGGCCGATGAGCGGCCCGATCACGGCGCCGAGGATCGCGGAGACGCCATAGAGCATGCCGACAGCTCGGCCTCGCGACTTGTCATCGAAAGAGTCGGCGATCACGGCGTTGGCGATGGGGCTCAGACCGATCACGGCTCCGGCCTGAACGGTCTGGAGGAGAACGAGCGCGAGGAAGTTCTCTGCGAAGCCGGAAGCGATCGCAAATGCACCGCTGAGCATCGTGCTGACGATGATCGCCTGTCTGCGCGTCGTGCGATTCGCGTACCAGACCCAGAACGGCCCGAATGGCACGCCCATGAGTCGGCCGAGCGTCGACAGCAGGCCGAGCTCGGTGTTGCCGAGCCCGAGGGTCCTGGCGATCGCCGGGAACAGCGTGGTCGTCAGGCTTCCTTCGCCGCTCTCCACGACGGTGACGCCGGTGAGAACAGCGAGGTTCCGCCAGCGAGATCTCGTACCGACAGGCGCGGGCGGAGGTGACAGATTCACCTGTGCCGTGGTGGACGTGTTCATCTGGTGCCCTTCATCATTGAACGGTCTGTCTGTGTGCGCTGCAGTCGGCGGCTTCGCGCCGACCCCATGGGCACTGCAGTGTGCATCGTCTCTCGGGCGGTGAGTTCAATCGCCGACAGAATGATTACACAAGTGGAATGCTTGAGATACTCCACTAGTGGAATACAAATGTCAACAACGGGGTGGGAAGTCCCGGACGCGTGTCGCGGCGGGAGTCCCGGCGTTTCAGCGCAGCGCGTCGTTATGGTGCCGTGCTACGGGGCTGCGTCGGTGGACGCGCTCGACGCCACGAGGGATCCGTCGAGCAGGTCGCTCCGGAGGCGTTCCAGCCCCGCGATGTGGAGGTCGACCGCCTGGGCGCCGTGTTCGTGAAGGCGCTCGCTGACGGCGGCGGAGAGGACGCGGTCGAATTCGACGGTCGGATCTACTTCGATCGTGCGATCGCGGAATCGATACTTGGCCACCTGGTCGCGACGCGCGGCCAGCTCGATGTCGATGAGTGAGACGAGCTGCTCCGGCGTCAGGTATCCGGCGAACGCGAGCCGTACGGTCAGCTCCGAATCCTGGAACCGGATCGGCGGCACGTACGGCCCCTCGAGCCACTCGTACAGGACGGTCGTTCCCTCGGGGGTGACGTGATAGATCTTCGCGTCCTGCGCGCCGGGTCGCTCGTCGACGGAGTAGGCCACCCATCCGTTCGCGGTCATCGATGAGAGGGATCGATAGACCTGACTCATGGTCGTGTTCGCGCGAAGGAAGCGTCCATGGACGTCGAGGAACCGCTTGATCTCGTACCCGGTTCTGGGCATCTCGCCGAGGAGGCCGAGGAGGATGTGTTCGAGCTTCATTGACCTTGTCCTGCGTCGGTGTGGCGCGCGCCTCTCCAAGGGTGACACAAGTGATATGGCCCGTCAATGCACGGGTCTGCGCGAGGCGCGGTTGACGACTCATGACACATGTGCAATCCTTCGTAGGATTCCACTAGTGTCATAGGCGCTCGAGTGGTACGAAACGAAGGGACCGCGAAGATGCGTGCGATCATGGTGATGTTCGACAGTCTCAACCGGCACATGCTGCCGCCGTACGGCTCGGACGAGATCGAGGCTCCGAACTTTCGGCGGCTCGCCGAACGGACTGTCACATTCGACAACTTCTACGCGGGCTCCATGCCGTGCATGCCGGCCAGGCGCGAGCTGCATACCGGTCGGCACAACTTCCTGCACCGCAGTTGGGGGCCGCTGGAGCCCTTCGACGATTCCATGCCCGAGATGCTCGGACGGCAGGGCGTCCACACGCACCTGGCCAGCGATCACCCGCACTACTGGGAGGACGGCGGCGCGACCTACCATCCGAGGTACACGACGTGGGAGTTCTTCCGCGGGCAGGAGGGCGACCCCTGGAAGGGGGAGGTCGCGCCGGTCGGTACGCCAGGGCAGGGGTTCAGGAGCCGGATGCACCGGCAGGACGAAGTCAACCGCGGCTACCTCCGGCACGAGGCCGATCACCCGCAGACGCAGACGTTCGACGCGGGAATCGAGTTCATGAAGACGAACATGGATGCCGACCGTTGGTTCGTGCAGATCGAGTGCTTCGACCCGCATGAACCGTTCTTCACCTACGACGACTACAAACTGATGTATCCGCACGAGTACGAGGGACCCGCCTTCGACTGGCCCCCGTACGCGAAAGTCACTGAACCCGCCGATCAGGTCGAGCATGCGCGGGCCGAGTACAAGGCGCTCGTCAGCATGTGCGATCGGTCTCTCGGACGCGTGCTCGACCTGATGGACGAACACGAAATGTGGGATGACACCCTGCTCATCGTCAACACCGACCACGGCTTCCTTCTCGGAGAGCACGGCTGGTGGGCGAAGACCGTTCAGCCGTGGTTCAACGAACTCGTGCACCTTCCCGCGTTCGTCTGGGATCCGCGTACCGGCGGTGCGGGGGAGCGCCGTTCCGAGCTTGTGCAGACGATCGACATCGCTCCGACACTGCTCGACTTCTTCGGCGTGCCTTCGACACCGGACATGCTCGGCGGCCCTCTCTCGACGGTCGAGCGAGAGGGGGCGCTCTTCGGGGCGCACGGCGGCCATGTGAACGTCACCGACGGGCGATATGTGTACATGCGTGCCTGCGCGACCCCCGAGAACGCCCCCTTGGAGGAGTACACCCTGATGCCGACCCACATGCGCGGACGCTTCGCGCCCGGAGAGTTCGAGGGGGCGGAACTCGCCGAGCCCTTCCCCTTCATGAAGGGCATCCGTCCGCTGCGTCTGGTCGGCCGGACACCGATCAACCCCTATATGCACGGGACGCTGCTCTTCGATCTCGAGAATGACCCGGGGCAACAGCATCCTCTCGATGATCCGGAGCTGGAATTGCGCATGCTTCGACTGCTCGCGCGGCTTCTTCACGAGAACGCGGCCCCGGTGAGCCAGTTCATCCGCCTCGGCATCCCCGTCGACGGGGAGCCCGCAGTGGAGCACTTGCTCGTGCATGCGCAGAGCGGCATCGCGACAGCGGCGGCGGCGCCGATGCCGCCGATCGAGGACTTCGCCGTCGGGGAGATCGGCGTGGCGACTCCGATCACGGAGCTTCTCGGGCATCCGCGTGCTCGCGACGTGCTGGCGAGATACGCGCCGATGCTCACCCAGAGCGAGATTCTCGGGATGCTCGGCGACGCCACTCTCTACGACTTCGCCGCCGTCACTGCCTTCCCCGTCGTGCAGCTGCATCGAATCGCCGACGCGCTCGCATCGATCTCGCAGCCCGCGCAGGAGGGCCGGGCGGCACTTGCCGGAACCGCCACATGAGCGGACGACGAGTGCGTGCCGTTCCCGCGGGAGTCTTCATTCTCGGAGACCATTTCGACGACGGCAACGACTTCGACGGAGAGACTCCCGTTCGCGCGGTCTCCCTCCTCGAATTCGACATCGACGAGACGCCCGTCACGAACGCGCAGTTCGCCGAGTTCGTCGATGCCAGCGGGCACGTCACCGAGGCGGAGCGATTCGGAACATCGGCCGTGTTCCACTCCGTGGTCGCCGCCGCAGATCGAGACGTCCTCGGCCGGTCGCCCTCGGCACCGTGGTGGATCGAAGTGCGCGGGGCCGACTGGCGGCACCCCGCGGGCCCCGGAAGCGATCTCGAGGGGCTCAGTGGCCATCCGGTGGTGCACATCTCATGGCACGATGCGACGGCCTATTCGGCGTGGGCAGGGCGCACCCTACCCAGCGAGGATCAGTGGGAGGCCGCGGCCCGCGGCGGACTGATCGGCGCCAGATACCCGTGGGGAGATGAGCTTCTTGCCGGCTCCGTGTGGCCGTGCAACATCTGGCAGGGCGCATTCCCGGACGTGAACACGGCCGAGGACGGATGGGTGGCGACTTCGCCTGTGCGCACCTATCAGCCGAACGGATACGGCCTCTACGACATGGCCGGGAACGTCTGGGAGTGGACACGCGATCAGTACGCCCCGCGTCTCCGACGCGCACCTCGCGCCCTTCCGCTGCTCGATGACCGCCGCGCGACCCGGGGCGGTTCGTATCTGTGCCATGACTCGTACTGCAATCGGTACCGGGTCTCCGCGCGCACCGGCAACACGCCGGATTCGTCAGCGGCCAACTGCGGATTCCGCACCGTTTCGAAGGCGCCCGACTCATGAGAGCGAGCCGATTCCCCGCCGCCGTCTACCGGCACGGGAGCGAGCCGGACCCTCGCTTCTCGTTGGCCAATGAACGCACGTTCCTGGCGTGGATCCGCACCGCGCTCGGTATGCTCGCGGCCGGAGTGGCTCTCGAAGTCCTCGGACTCGACATCGCGGAGTCGATGCGCATCGCAGCATCGCTGATCCTGATCCACAGCGGCACCGTGCTGCCACTGATCGCGTGGTGGGAGTGGGGGAGAGCCGAGCGTGCACTGCGAAACAGCGACCCGCTTCCTGGATCCGTGATGAGCCTCTTCGTCGGGCTCGTCGTAGCCGTTGTGGGACTCGTCCTTCTCGGTGGGATCTACACGAGGTGACGAAGCGACCTGCGCTCTTCGACCCCGGGCTCCAGCTCGAGCGCACTGCATTGGCCTGGCGCCGTACCGCGGTCGCGCTCGTCATCGGATCGCTGTTCGTGCTCCGTGTGGTTCCGGTGGTCTCCCCGACGAGCTGGATGCAGGGCCTGGTTCTCCTCCCCGCGCTCCTCGGCTTCGCCCTCGCGATCTGGACGTGGATCCGAGGAGGCGCCCGATACCGTGGCGTGGCGAAGGCGCTGGTCAGGGGCGCGCCGATCCCCGGGGCCGGTGGAGAGTTCCTGACCCTCGCTGCCGTCTCGGCGCTCATCGGCGGCGCGGCATCGGGGATGCTCCTGATCCGGTAGCGGCGCTCTCGCTCAGCCGGATGCCGGGACCGGGGCGGAGCGCCGATGCGATCGGTGTGGCCTACGCCGATTCGCGCAGCACGAGACGGTGCTTCGAGACGCGTTTCAGGTCGGCACCGGGAACGCCCTCGCGGAGCGCGACGGCGAGCTCGAGAGTGTGGCGGGCGACCTCGTCGAAATCCACCGCGAGGGTCGTGAGCGTCGGGGCGACGAGGGCGCCGATCGTGAGACCGTCGACTCCCGCGACGCGGATGTCGCGGGGCACGTCGAGGCCGGCGTGGCGGCACGCCGAGAGCACACCGAGCGCCATCAGATCGTTGAACGCGAAGATGGCGTCTGGAGGTGTGGCACGACGGATGACCTGCGCCGTTACGGCCGACGCATGCTCCGGTGTCGAGGCGGAGGCGTGCACGAGCTCGGGTGCGAGACCTCGCCGCTCGAGGGCCGCCATCATCGCGATCCCGCGACCACTCGTCGCATGAGGCTCGGATGCATCGAGCACGACCGGCCGGCGGGTACCGACGGCCACGAGGTGAGCCGCCAGATCCTCGATCGCTGCGGTCGGATCCAGATTCACCCCGGCATGGCTGGAGTCCGCATCCGCGTCGAGCAGGATGAGAGGCGTCGCGCCGAACCGGCTCTCCCACCCCAGCGCCCACTCGCCGAGATAGCCGACGATGACATCGACCTGCGCATGAAGTGAATGCAGAAGCCGATCGGCGGAGCCGGCGAGCCCGATGTCGACGAGGGAGACGCTCCATCCGTCGGCAGCGGCACGGCGGACGACCGCCGCGGCCAGCTCGGGGGAGTACGGATTGCGCAGATCGCTGACGACGAGTCCGAGCTGGCTGTCGCCGCCCGTGACGAGCCCTCGACCGAATCGAGAGGGGCGGTAGGCGAGCATGCTCGCGGCCTCGAGGACCCGACGCCTGGTCTCGACGCTGATGCCCGGCATATCGTTGACCGCGCGAGTGACGGTCTGGCGTGACACCCCGGCAGCCGCAGCGACGTCGAGGATGGTCGCACGCCGACGCGTGGCAGGCGGCCCCGATGCCCCGGGGTCGCCTGCGCCGGTCAGCTGCGAAGATCCAGCCACGCCACCTCTTCGGGTGTGAGATCGACAGTGAGTCCCCGCATCGACGAGCGGGTCTCCTCGATCGTACGCGGTCCGAAGAGGGGGAATGTCGGGAAGGGCTGCGCGAGCACGTAGGCGAGTGCGATCGCTGTCGTCGGCACGCCGCGCTCGGCCCCCAGGGTCTCGGCGCGACGCAGGCGCTCGAAGTTCTCGTCGCTGTAGTAGCAGCGCACGAGCTCGGCGTCGCTGCGGTCGTCCGGACGGGCGCGACCGGTGAAGAATCCACGTGCCTGTGATGACCACGGGAGAAGCGGGATCTGCCGCTCCTCCAGCCAGCGCTTCGACGCGGCATCGGTCACCTGCACACAACCCTCCCAGGGTACGTCGTATGCCTCGGCAAGCCCGAAATGATCGCTCACGACGCCGAATCCTTGCCGCCCGTTGGCCAGAGCGTAGGCGTTGGCCTCGTCGATGCGCTCAGGCGACCAGTTCGATCCGCCGAACACGCGGATACGGCCGGCGCGGGCGTGCTCGTCGAGAACGTCGACGAACTCGCCGACGGGGACTTCGGGGTTGTCGCGGTGGAGCATGTAGATGTCGGCGTAGTCGGTTCCCTGTCGCTCGAGACTCTCGAGAAGCTGGCGCGATACCGACTCCGGGTCGCAGTGCGGGGTGTGCCCGCCCTTCGTGATGACCACGACGTCTTCGCGGACACCGCGGTTCGCGATCCAGCGGCCCAGCCGCTTCTCGAGGTCACCGTCACCGTAGATGTACGCGGTATCGAAGACGTTGCCGCCCTGCTCGGCGTAGACGTCGAAGATCGCTGACGCGTGAGCCAGGTCGGGCTGGTTGTCGACGCCCATCACGAGGCGCGAGACGCGCTTGCCGACACCCGGGATGTCGCCGTACGGCATGTCGCCGTCGGCCCCGATGCCGCGGAACGAACCGCGCACCGGCGCGATGTCCGCATCCTCGGCCTCGAAGGGGTAGCGCAGGCCGATGGCGGCGCGCCAGCGATCGAGGGTGCGCGCCGTCGCAAGGGTCTCTGCCGACGTCATCTCCGGCGCGTCGGGCCGCCCTTCGCGCAGCGCAGCGATGGTCGCGTCGGCCTCGAGTGCATACGCGTCGGTGGCCTCGATCACGATGGTGCGCACGCCATCGCCGGTGGCGAGCTCGATCTCGGCATCGCCGCTCGGAACCCAGGGTTCCGCCACGCGGATGCTGCCCTTCTCGCCGAGGATGGTCACGGTGTTCGCCGCCGGGGTCATGACGCCGGTCGTCAGAGTCGCCGTGATGCCGCTGCGGTACGTCGCTCTGGCGACGGTCCATTCGTCGACGCCGGTGGGGCCGAGGGTGCCGCCGGCCGTCAGGTCGACGGGCTCGGATGCGTGCACGCCATCCGCGGCGTCGACGACGGCCGATGCCATCGTGACGGTGTACCCGCCGACATCGAGGATGCCGCCGCCCGCCAAGGCCGGGTCGAACAGTCGCCCCTGGCGCTCACCGACGCGGAAGGCGAAGGACGCATCGATGTGGAGAACGCGGCCGATGGCTCCCGCGCGCACGAGGTCGAGCACAGCACGGGTCTGCGGGTGGAAGCGGTACATGTAGGCCTCGACGAGCGGTACTCCGGCCTGCCGGGCGGCATCGACGAGCGCCATTGCCGTCCCGTGGTTCACGGCGAGGGGCTTCTCGCAGAGCACGGCCTTGCCGGCCTCGATCGCCGCGATCGCGAGAGCGGCGTGAGCCGTGTGCACGCTGGACACATAGACCGCGTCGACGCGAGGATCGGCGAGGGCGTGCGCGTAGTCGCCTGCCGTCACGTCGGCGGCGCCCTGCTGCTTCGCTTCGTCGGCGAACGACTGGGCCCGCGAGGCATCCGAGCTGCCGACCGCGACGAGCTCACCCGCGCTCGATGCGAGGCCGGTGAGGAATGTGCGCGCGATGTTCCCCGGGCCGAGCACGGCCCATCCACCGGTGCGGGTGTGTGTCTCTTCGACTGCGAGCTGAGGGGTCACCATCGTCCTTTCGAGCCAGATTCGTGAACGTTCACGAGCCTGTCACGATAGTCCTATCCGAAGGTGTGGTCAAGCGAACCGTGAACGATCACGGCGAACGTCTCACTGAAGGGCGCGAAGCCCTCGACCGCACCCTCAACCGCGCGGATGCACCGCCACCGGCTCTGGATTCACCGCGATGCGCACCCGATCGCCGAAGGCAGGGTGAAAGCGCGGCGAGTGCTGCAGCCGCACGAGCTCGCCGGATTCCGTACGCACGAGCGTGCGCCGGATACTGCCGAGGAAGGTGCTCTCCTCGACGAGCGCGTCGGTGGCTGCATCCGCCTCAGAAGCGAAGTACACGTTCTCCGGTCGCAGGTAGACGTCGACCGGGCCGTCGGCGGGGGAGCGCAGCGGAAGGCTCTGTCCCCACACCATGACGTGGTCGCCCTCGGCGACACCCGACACGACGCTGGACAGACCGACGAACGCGGCGACTCCGGCCGTCGTCGGCTCGGTATACAGCTGCTCGGGGGAGCCGATCTGCTCGATGCGACCGGCGTTCATCACGGCGATCCGGTCGGAGACCGCGAGGGCCTCCTCCTGATCGTGCGTCACGAACACCGTGGTGATCCCCAGGCGGAGCTGGATGCGGCGGATCTCATCGCGCAGCTGCACCCGCACCTTCGCATCCAGCGCGGAGAGCGGCTCGTCGAGCAGCAGCACCTTGGGCTCGGTGACCAGCGCCCTGGCGAGCGCCACGCGCTGCTGCTGGCCGCCGGAGAGCTGATGGGGGAACCGGTCGGCGAAGGCATCCAACCCGACGAGAGCGAGGGCGTCGAGGGCGCGCTTGGCGGCTTCCGCCCGACCCGCACCGCGACGACGCAGACCGAAGGCGGTGTTGTCGACGACCCGAAGGTGCGGGAACAGCGAGTAGGACTGAAACACCATGCCGATGTCGCGCTTGTTCGTCGGCACGCGCGAGACGTCGCCGCCGCCGAGCAGCACCGCACCCTCGTCGGCGCCCTCGAGACCGGCCAGCACCCGCAACAGCGTCGTCTTGCCGCAGCCGGACGGACCGAGAAGCGAGACGAACTCGCCCGGGGCGATGTCGAGATCGACGCCGTGCAGGACGCGGTTTCCGGCGTAGCTCTTGACGATGCCCTGCAGCTGCACGCGTGTACCTTCGCCGGCCTCGGCGAGCAGCATGTTGTCGGCGGTACGGGGGAGGGTCATGAGCGGGCCTTTCCGGTGCCGCGGGCGGCGCGGCCGATGGTGAGGAGCAGGAGGAAGCAGAACAGCAGTGCCAGCAGCGTGAAGATCGCCGGTGCGTAGGCATCCTGCTTCTGCACGACGATCAACGCCGTCTGGAACACCTGCCGATTCAGCAGCGATGCGATGGTGTACTCGCCCAGCACGACAGCGATCGAGATGAGCGATGCTGCGAGCAGCCCCTGCCGCAGATTCGGTGCGAGCACTCGGAGCACCACCGTCGGCCAGCTCGCACCGAGCGAGCGGGCAGCCTCGGCGAGCGTCTTCATGTCCGCCGCGTCGATGGATGCCTGGATCGAGCGGTAGGCGAACGGCAGGACCGTGATCCCATACGCGAAGGCGAGCGTCCAGGTGCCGGTGCCGAGTGTCCGCCCGATCTGCAGATAGATCGGCGCGAGGCCGACGACGAGCACGATCGCCGGGATCGAGATCGGCAGCAGTACGGCGAACTCGAAGACCGGCCTCAGCTTCGGGAAGCGCAGATTCATCAGGATCATCGTGGGTGCGAGCAGGAACAGCACGATCAGAACCGTGACCAGAGCCAGCACCAGCGAGTTGCCGAGACCGATCCAGATGGGCTTGATCGCCGCCGAGGTCGCGGGATCGAACAGCGTCACCCATCGTTCGAGCGACATGCCACCGGCCGAATCACGGAGTGTGTAGAGGAACGTCGAGATCAACGGGATCGCGAAGAACGCGCCGACGACGATCCCGATGATCCAGCGGGTCGTGAGGGAGGGACCGAGGCGGTTCATGACTGCCACCGCGCTGCCCGACGCTGGATGAGCGAGTACAGGGCCATGACGACTCCGACGACGATGATCATGCCGAGAGCGAGAGCGCCGGCGAGGTTCTCCCGGCCGAGCATGGTCTCGCTGGTCAGCGCGGTGCGGATCTGCAGCGGCACGATCTGGGAGCCCTGGCTGGACAGAGCAGCCGCGGTCGCGAACGAAGAGAACGAGTTGGCGAACAGCAGCAGCAGTGATGCGAGGAAGGACGGGGCGAGCACGGGGAATCCGATGCGCAGCCAGAAGCTCGCGCGAGTGCCGCCGAGGGTGAGGTTCGCCTCGGTCCACTGCGGCTTCAGCGCGGCGAGTGCGGGCATGAACGTGATCACCATCAGCGGGATCTGGAAGTAGATGTACGGCAGGTAGAGGCCGGGGAGCTCGTAGATCCACGCGCCGCCGGCAAAGATGTCGACGCCGAATGCGCCGCGCAGAAACTCGGTGACGACGCCCTTGAGGCCGATCGTCGCGATGAAAGCGAACGCGAGCATCACTCCGCCGAACTGGGCGAGCACACCGGCGGCGGCATCCACCGTCGAGCGGATCGCGCCCTCGGGGTTCATGCCGAGCAGCGCGTAACAGACCAGGGCGCCGACGACCGCGCCGACGACGGCGGTGATCAACGACAACCACCCGGTGTTCGCGAAGGTGTTCAGCACGACCGGGTCGCCGAGGGCGGCGACGTTCGTCCAGGTGAACGAACCGTCTTTCGTGAAGAAGCCGGAGCCGATGGCGATCAAGGTCGGAACAGCGAGGAAACCGATCACGTAGGCGGCGAACGGGATCAGTCCCAGCCACGCCCACGACGGCGCGGACCGCCGGCCCCTCGCAGCGCGCGAGGGGCCGGCGGTCGCGGTGGGAGCGGACGCCGAGGCATCCGCTCCCGTTGCAGCGAGGGTCGTCACTGGACCGCCGCTGCCCACTTCTCACCGAGCAGGGTGCCGGCGATCGTGCTCTGCTCCTCGGTGGGAACGACCGTCTCGGCCGGAACCTCGGGAAGAGCGGCGGCGAGGTCGGCGTCGATCGTTCCTGCCTCGGTCATGGCCTCCATGCGCGCCGGTCGAGCGCCGCCCTTGAGCCAGAGGTTCTGCACCTCGTCGCTGTAGAGGAACTCCTGCCACAGGCGCGCTGCGGCCGGGTTCGGTGCGTCCTTGTTGATCGCCTGGTTGTAGTAGCCCGCGTAGCCGGTGCCCTTGAGGACGACGACCTTCCAGTCCTTGTTGTCCGCGACGTGCGAGGCGTTCAGGTAGTCCCAGTCGAACACCACGGGGGTTTCGCCGCTGGCGATGGTCGAGGTGGTGACGTCGACCTTGAGCATGTTGCCGGCCTTCTGCAGCTCAGCGAAGAAGTCGATGCCGGGCTGGAAGTCGTCGAGGGTGCCATCCGACTGCACCGTGGCGAGGCCGACCGCGGCGAACGCGGCGCCGGCCTGGGTCGGGTCGCCGTTGATCGCGACGGAACCCTTGTACGCGGGATCGAGGAGGTCGGTGAGTTCGGCCGGCGCCTTGTACTTCGACGAGTCGTAGCCGATCGACATGTATCCGCCGTAGTCGCCGACGAAGAGGCCGGTCGACTCCTTCAGCGCGTCGGGGATCTCGTCCCACGTCTGCACCTTGTACGGTGCGAACACGTCGGTGTTCTGCAGCGCGACGGCGAGTCCGAGGTCGAACACATCGGGGGCCGTGTCGAGGCCCTCGTTGGTCTTCGCGGCCTGGATCTCTTCGGCGCTGGACACATCGGGGGAAGCCTCGTTGATCGTGATCTCCGGGTACTTCTCGGCGAACAGGTCGAGAACCTCGCCGTAGTTCGCCCAGTCGCGGGGGAGGGCGATGACGTTCAGCTGGCCCTCGGCCTTGGCAGCGGCTTCGAGGTCGGCGAATGTGCCGAAGTCGGCGACCGATGTTGCGGCTGCCGCGTCAGTGGCGGTATCGCCGTCGGCCGGGGCCGCCGATGCGCCGGCGCACGACGTCAGAGCAAGCGCCGCGGTGGCGGCGAGGGCGATGCCGGCGACGACGCGCGCGCGGTGGGGGAAACGTGCCATGGGTGTTCCTCTCGGTGTCCGGCTGCGGGTGAAGCCGGGTTGCGAGAGGAGGCTATGGGGCGGGGGTTACTCGGACAGGCGGGCCGGGTGAATGGGAGATGTCCGGGTGGTGGCGGAACGGGTGCGGGGCGTGCGCGCTTCGAGTCGGGATCAGCCGCGCGGCACGTTGTACTTGAAGCCCCGATGCGATCCCACGTAGCCCAGCCGCTCGTAGAAGCGGTGCGCATCGGTGCGCGCGGCATCCGACGTGAGCTGCACGATCGACGCATCGACCGCCGGCGCTGCGGTGTCGGACACCCATCGCATCACCGCCGATCCGATGCCGGAGGAGCGCAGGTCGCTGTGCACCCGTACCGCTTCGACCAGCAGCCGACGTGCCCCTCGACGGGACATGCCGGGGATCGATGTGAGCTGCAGCGTGCCGACGACCGATCCGTCGAGTTCGACGACGAGAAGGTCGTTCGAGGGATCAGCGAGGATCCCGACCAGGGCTGCGACATAGGCCGGGCGGTCCGCCTCGGAGGCCAGGTCGCCACGGGCGGCACTGATCGCGTCGTCGGACAACAACTGGATCACCGCATCCGCATCCTCCGCCGTGGCGCGACGCAGAGCGGCGCGTCCGACACGGGAATCGAAGGGATGCGGGAGGGGGAGCGCGTCGAGCATGATGCCAGTCTGGCATTCTGGCGGGATGGACATCGGCGCAGTACTCGGGCTCGAGCAGCTCACCTGGGGCATGCTGATCCTCGTCATCGTGGCGGCGTTCGCGGCCGGATGGATCGACGCCGTGGTGGGTGGTGGCGGTCTGCTGCAGCTGCCGGCGCTGCTGCTGATCCCCGGCATCTCGCCGCTCCAGGCGCTCGCGACGAACAAGCTCGCTTCGGCCTTCGGTACGGCGACGAGCAGTGTCACCTATTACCGGCGGGCGAAGCCCGATATCCGCACAGCCCTGCCGATGGCGGCGATCGCGCTCGCCGGGTCCTTCGGCGGTGCCGCCGTCGCGACGGTGCTGCCTTCTGCGGCGTTCAAGCCGATCATCGTGATCGCCCTGCTGGCGGTAGCGCTCTTCACGGCGTTCAAGCCGCAACTGGGTGCAGCGACGCAGCTGCGCTTCCGAGGACACAAGCACCACGTCATGGCCGGGGCCGCGGGACTCGCGATCGGCTTCTACGACGGCATGATCGGGCCGGGCACCGGCACCTTCCTCGTGATCACGCTGGTCGGGTTGCTGGGCTACGACTTCCTGCAGGCGAGCGCCAAGGCCAAGATCGTGAACTTCGCCACCAACGCGGGGGCGCTGATGCTGTTCGTCCCGCACGGAGCGGTGCTCTGGCTGCTCGGGGGCATCCTCGCGGTGGCCAACGTGGCCGGCAGCTACCTGGGATCCCGCATGGCGATCTCGCGCGGTGCCACCTTCATCCGTGTCGTCTTCCTCGTCGTGGTCGTCGCGCTCATCGGCAAGCTCGGCGTGGATGTCTGGAACGAGAACATCGCGCCGGCGCTCGCACTGATCGGTCGTTGAGCGAGCGGAGCGAGACGAAACGCGGTGATCCGAAGTCGAGGTCGGATCACCGCGTTTCGTCTCGTCGCTGCGCTCCTCGCTCAACGACCGGGAGGTGGGCCGCGAAAAGACCCCGTGCCGCTGACAGCAGCACGGGGTCTCTTCGGCTCAGACTCAGGCCTCGTCGTCCTCCGGCTCGAAGTCGACGCCGGCCTCGGCGCGCTGCTCCGGCGTGATCGGCGCCGGCGCCGCGGTGAGCGGGTCGAAACCGTTGCCGGACTTCGGGAAGGCGATGACGTCGCGGATCGAGTCGGTCTTCGTGAGGTGCTGCATGACGCGGTCCATGCCGAGTGCGATGCCGCCGTGCGGCGGGGCGCCGAACTTGAACGCGTCGAGCAGGAAGCCGAACTGCTCGTCGGCCTGCTCCTCGCTGATGCCCATCACCTGGAAGACACGCTTCTGGACGTCTTCGCGGTGGATGCGGATCGAGCCGCCTCCGAGCTCGGAACCGTTGCACACGATGTCGTACGCGTAGGCGAGAGCCGAGCCGGGGTCGGTGTCGAAGGTGTCGGCGAACTCCGGCTTCGGGCCCGTGAAGGCGTGATGCACGGCGGTCCAGGCACCTGCGCCGACGGCGACATCGCCCGATGCCACGGCGTCCGCTGCGGACTCGAACATCGGAGCGTCGACGACCCACGTGAACGCGAAGACGTCGGGGTCGAGCAGGTCGAGGCGACGGCCGATCTCGACGCGCGCTGCACCGAGCAGCGCGCGACTGTCCTTCGCGGAACCGGCCGCGAAGAACGCGCAATCTCCGGGGGCCGCGCCCACCAGCACAGCCAGGCCCGCCTGCTCGGCCTCGGACAGGTTCTTCGCGACGGGGCCACCGAGGGAGCCGTCCTCGTTGAAGAGCACGTACGCCAGGCCACGGGCGCCGCGCTGCTTGGCCCAGTCCTGCCAAGCGTCGAGGGTCTTGCGAGGCTGGCTCGCGCCGCCAGGCATGACGACAGCGCCGACGTACTCAGCCTGGAACACCCGGAACGGGGTCTCCGTGAAGTAGTCGGTGGCCTCGACGAGCTCGAGACCGAAGCGCAGGTCGGGCTTGTCGGAGCCGTACTTCGCCATCGCGTCGGCGTATGTCATCCGGGGCAGCGGAACGGACACCTCGACGCCGATGGTCGCCCACATCGCCTGGATCAGCGACTCCATCAGCGTGATGACGTCTTCCTGGTCGACGAAGCTCATCTCGATGTCGAGCTGCGTGAACTCGGGCTGACGGTCGGCGCGGAAGTCCTCGTCGCGGTAGCAGCGTGCGATCTGGAAGTACTTCTCCACGCCGCCGACCATGAGGAGCTGCTTGAACAGCTGCGGCGACTGCGGCAGCGCGTACCAGCTGCCCGGGTGCAGACGAGCGGGCACGACGAAGTCGCGAGCGCCTTCCGGCGTCGAGCGGGTCAGCGTCGGGGTCTCGACCTCGGTGAAGTCGCGTTCGTGCAGCACGTCGCGGATCGCCTTGTAGACGTTCGAGCGCAGACGCAGAGCGGATGCCGCCGCCGGGCGACGCAGGTCGAGGTAGCGGTACTTGAGTCGCGCCTCTTCGCCGACCGTCTCGGTCTCGGCCACCGCGGTCGAGACCTGGAAGGGGAGCGGAGCGGACTCGTTCAGCACCTCGACGGTCGACGCGATGAGCTCGACCTCGCCGGTGGGGAGGTTCGGGTTCGCGTTGCCGTCCGGGCGGCGAGAGACCTCGCCGGTGACCTTCAGCACGAACTCGTTGCGCAGCGGATGGGCGATCTCCTCGTCGCGGATGACGACCTGGGCGATGCCCGAGGCATCCCGCAGATCGATGAAAGCGACTCCTCCGTGATCACGCCGACGATCGACCCAACCCGTAAGGGTGACGGTCTGACCGATGTGCTCGGCTCGCAGTGAGCCGGACGTGTGAGTGCGAAGCACGGAAGTTTCCTCCTGATCTGGGAAATGACGAACCCGCCCATTCTACGGGGGGTCATGGTGCGTCTTCGGCGTGATTCCCCGTGCGGACGCGGGGAATCAGTATGATCGGCTCGAACGAAAGGCTCCCCATGGACTCCAACGGCATTTCTGACCTCTACGCATCGATCTTCTCCGGTACCAACGGCGTGATCGCGCTCATCTTCTACATCCTCGTCGTCATCGGCCTGTGGAAGGTGTTCACGAAGGCCGGCCACGCCGGCATCCTCGCGATCATCCCGATCGTGAACGTCATCCTCCTGGTGCGCATCGCCGGCATGTCCGGCTGGTTCGCGCTGCTCTACCTGATCCCGATCGTCAACATCGTCTTCGGGATCATCGTCGCGATCAAGCTCGGCCAGCGCTTCGGCAAGGGCGGGGTGTTCTCGTTCTTCCTGCTGTTCCTCTTCCCGTACATCGGCTACCTCATCCTCGGCTTCGGCTCGGCTGAATACCGCAAGGCCTGATGACGGCATCCCGGTTGCATCTCGTCCGTCACGGTGAGGTGCACAATCCGCACCGCGTGCTCTACGGCCGACTTCCGGACTATCACCTGAGTGAATCCGGCCGGCGGATGGCGAAGGCGGCGGCAGACCATGTCGCCGCCTTCGCCCGGCCGGTCACCGAGCTCTACAGCTCACCCCTGGAGCGGGCGCAGGAGTCGGCCGAACCATTCGCCGAGCGATTCGACCTCGTGCCCGAGATCGACATCCGTGTGATCGAGCCCACGAACGTGTTCGAGGGGACGCAGATGCGTCGTTCCCTGATGAACCCGCTGAACTGGTGGCATCTGCGTCAGCCCTCGTTGCCGAGTTGGGGCGAGCCCTACACCGCGGTCGCGGAGCGGATGCTCGGCATCATGGACGAGGCATGGGATGCCGCAGCAGACGGCGACGTCGTGATGGTCTCGCACCAGGCGCCGATCTGGATCACGCACCTCCGTGTCGCCGGTCTCCCGCTGCGCCACGATCCGCGCACCCGTCGCTGCGCGCTGTCGAGCGTGACGTCGTTCGAGCGCGTCGGCGACGTGTGGCGTGAGGTCGCGTACGCGGAGCCCGCGGCAACAGACGACGCCGTCGACGTCGGCGCCGTCTGACGGCCCTCAACCCGGTCGTTGAGCGAGGGAGCGCAGCGACCGAGGGTCAGTGCTCGGACGCCATCAGCGACTGGATCACGCCGACGGCCGCAAGCTGACCGGCGGCCGACGCCATCACCACGGATGCCATCAGTCCGGGGAGGGATGCGCGGTGCGCGAGGTCGCCGGCTGCCGAGATCCCGGGCGTCGAGGTGCGGCCGAAGTCGTCGATCTCGATCGCGCCGGAGGGCAGCATCCGCAATCCGAGCTGCTCGGCGAAGGGAGCCCGCTGGCGGACGGATGCCGCGGCGACGAACACCCCGGCGACCAAGGCTTCCTCGGCGCCGGCTCTGATCCGCACGCCGGCTCCGACTGATTCCACCGCGTCGACGGGCGCGGCTCCGACGCGGACGCCGAGGGCCTCGAGCATCCGCCGCTCGTCATCCGAATGAGCTTCGCCGACCGGGAAGACGGTGATCTCGCCGACGATCCGACCCAGCAGCCCGATGAGATGCTCGGCGCGCGGCGCCGGTCCCAGGATCGCGATGGACTTCCCCGCATGCTCGTGCCCGTCGCAGAACGGGCAGTTGAACGCTGTCCGTCCCCACTGTGCGCTCAGCCCCGGTATGTCGGGGAGGTCATCGGCGACGCCGGTGGCGAGAACGATCCGTCGCGCGTCGACGCTCGAGCCGTCCGCGAGCGTCACGGTGAATCCCTCGTCCTCGGTTCCACCGATGCGGTCGACGCCGATGTCACGGATCTCGACATCGGCGTAGGACGCGAGCTGCGTTCTGGCCGTCGCCCGGAACTCCGCCGGGGCGGTGCCGTCGTTGGCGATCACGTTGTGCATGTGCAGGACGGTGCCGTTGCGGTACTCACCGGAGTCGAGCAGAAGGGTGGAGCGGTGCATCCGCCCGAGGGTCAGCGCCGCCTGCAGTCCTGCGGGGCCCGCGCCGATCACGATCGCGTCGTACATGGGTGGTCCTTCCTGTCGAAGCTCTTGCGTTCACGGCCAGTCTGTGACTTCATGTCAACATGAAGTCAAATGCTGAGCATCCGTGGTCCGTCGGCGACGTCGCGACCCGATTCGGCCTGCCGACCAATGTGCTCCGACACTGGGAAGCGGTGGGCCTGCTCCGGCCGGAACGCGACGCAGCAGGACGTCGGCGCTTCGGAGAAGACGACGTCGTCCGTATCGCGGTGATCCAGCGCAGCAAGGCAGCCGGGATGAGCCTGGAGCAGATCGGCGTGCTGCTCGATGACGGCAGCGCCGGCCGGCATCAGGTGCTGCAGGAGCATCTCGACGACCTCGACCGGAGGATGGAGGAGATGCGGCGCTCGCGGGAGATGACCGAGCACGCGATGCGGTGCCGGTCGCACGACATCGCGACGTGCCCGCGGTTCCGTGCCGGCGTCGCCGACGTGCTCGCTCGGTTCTGACGCCGTGGGCCGAGCCGTTCGGCGGCCCCTGCATCCGGCTGGCCCATAGGGTCTCGCGCGTAAACTGAGAATCGTGCCACTCGCCTCGACGGTTGACCCGAATCGCAGCGGCCGCCGCTCCCGCACTCGACGCTCTCGTCGTGCGGTCGGAGCCGCGCTCGCCGCGGTACTCACCATCGGTCTGAGCGCCTGCGCGCCCGATCCGGTCAGCGAGTCCTTCCTGAGCGGTGAGAACACCGGTTACGTCGCCGCCGACGGAGCGATCGTCGAGATTCCCGAGAGCGAGCGCGGCGAGCCAGTCGTCTTCGGCGGCGTCACCGAGACCGGCGAGGACTTCGACAGCGCCGACCTCGAGGGTCAGGTCACCGTCGTGAACTTCTGGTACGCGGGATGCGCGCCGTGCCGTGTGGAGGCCGCCGACCTCGAATCGGTCTGGCAGGAGTACGAAGGCGACGGGGTCTCCTTCGTCGGCATCAACACCCGGGATCAGGCCGACACTGCGAAGGCGTTCGCCGACGAGTACTCGATCACGTACCCGAGCCTCATCGACGTCGACACCGCCGAGGCGAAGTTCGCGTTCGCTCAGGCGGTTCCGATCCAGGCGACGCCGACCACCCTCGTGCTCGACAAGCAGGGCCGCGTCGCCGCTCGCATCATCGGGCCGATCGACGGCACCTCGATCCTCTCCACGCTCGTCAAGGACGCGCTCGCGGAGTCTTCGTGAGCGCCGCGGGAGCGTCGTGAACACCGACGCCATCATCGGATCCGGCGCGCTGTGGGTCGCGATCCCCGTCGCGATGCTCGCGGGTCTCGTCTCCTTCCTCTCGCCGTGCGTGCTGCCGCTGGTTCCCGGCTACCTCGGCTTCATCGGGGGAGCGGTGGCTCCACGGTCGAGCGCGGGTGCTGAGGCTGAGGGCGTTTCGTCTCGCTCCGCTCGCTCAACGACCGGAGACTCCACCGGCCGCGGCCGCCTGGTCTTCGGCGTCCTCCTGTTCATCCTCGGCTTCACGGTCGTGTTCGTCGCATGGACGGTGCTCGGCGGGGCCACGGGGCTCTTCTTCGCGCAATGGGGCGAGGTGATCACCCGTGTGCTGGGCGGCGTCATCATCCTGATGGGGCTG
This sequence comes from Microbacterium sp. LTA6, assembly GCF_045690355.1. Classification (NCBI taxonomy): domain Bacteria; kingdom Bacillati; phylum Actinomycetota; class Actinomycetes; order Micrococcales; family Microbacteriaceae; genus Microbacterium; species Microbacterium sp. LTA6. Next base: position 506,844 of record NZ_CP147855.1, on the reverse strand, counting down.
GTCTTCCTCGGTCTCTTCGCCTTCGCGCAGCGGGAGTTCCGCTTCCACGTCGACTCGAAGGCGGGCATCATCGGTGCACCGCTGCTCGGTGTCGCCCTCGGCATCGGCTGGGCGCCGTGCATGGGGCCGACCCTCACGACGATCGTGTCGCTGTCCTGGAATGTCGGTGACCCTTGGCGTGCGTCGTTCCTCGGCATCGCCTACTCGCTCGGCCTCGGCATCCCGTTCCTGCTCGTCGCCCTCGGCTTCGGCTGGGCGACCAGAGCCGTCGGGTTCCTGCGCCGCCGCATCCGCCTGGTGAACATCATCGGCGGCATCCTGCTCATCGTGCTCGGCCTCCTGATGGTGACCGGTCTCTGGACCGACATCATGTCGCGACTGACGGCGGTGATGGGCAGTGTCTTCCTCCCGCTCTGAATCGAAGCCTCAGGATGCCGTGAACAACGACTCGAGCGATCCGCTCCGCCCATCCGACCACGTCGACGGTGACGACTCCATCACCCAGCCGCGACTGGGGTTCGTCGGCTGGCTGCGCTGGAGCTGGCGTCAGCTCACGTCGATGCGCACCGCCCTGGTGTTGCTGCTCGTGCTCGCGATCGCCGCGATCCCCGGATCGATCTTCCCGCAGCGGATGGCCGACCCCAACGGCGTCACGCAGTGGGAGCGCAACAATCCCGACCTGTTCCCGGTGCTCGATGCGCTGAAGCTGTTCGACGTCTACCTGTCGCCGTGGTTCTCCGCGATCTACCTGCTGCTGTTCACCTCGCTCGTCGGCTGCGTCATCCCGCGCATCAAGCACCACGCGAAGGCTCTCCGTGCGCGGCCGCCGCGCACCCCCTCCCGCCTGCAGCGGCTCGAGGACTTCCGCGCCGTGCGGCGCGAGGCTTCGGACGCGGATGCTGCGGCATCCGCATCGATCGATATCGCGACGAAACAGTTGAAGTCCCTCGGCTACCGCGTCGAACGCTACGACCGGGGGCACTCGTTCTCGGTCTCGGCAGAGCGCGGGTACTGGCGCGAGACCGGCAACCTCCTGTTCCACCTCGCGCTCGTCGGCGTGCTGATCACGGTCGGCGTCGGCGGCGGTTTCGCCTACACCGGCCAGCGCGTCCTGGTCGAGGGGGAGACCTTCGCGAACACGCTCGTCGACTACGACTCGATGAACCGCGGACGTTTCGTCTCCGACGACGCACTCACCCCGTATGCGATGAGGCTCGACTCCTTCGATGTCACCTACCAGCCGTTCGGCGAGCCGGGTTCAGGGCAGGCCGGCGACTTCTCCGCGAACGTGAGCGTGCAGGACACGACCGGCTCGTCCACGGACGGCGCGGTCAGGGTGAACCACCCGCTGGGCGTCGGCGGCGACCAGATCTATCTGCTCGGCAACGGTTATGCGCCCACCATCACGGTGCGCAACGCCGCCGGCGACATCGTCTACCGCAACAGCGTGCCGTTCCTCCCGCAGGACAACAACATGACCTCCCTCGGCGTCGTCAAGGTCACCGACGGCATGCCGGAACAGCTGGGTCTGATCGGCTTCTTCTATCCGACGGCCGCGTCCGGCCAGAAGGGCGCCATCGCCTCGGGGTACGGCGACCTGATCAACCCGTTGCTCACACTCGACGTGTACTCCGGCGACCTCGGAATCAACGACGGCATCCCGAAGTCCGTGTACGTGCTCGACACGACGGGGATGAAGAAGCTCGCCGGCCGCACGACGGACGTGAAGTCCATCGAGCTCGGCCCCGGAGAGACCGGCGACCTGCCGAACGGCCTGGGCACCGTGACCTTCGAAGACGAGTCGCCGGACGGGGCGACCGACGCCTCGCAGTCCGTCAAGCGGTTCGCATCGCTCCAGATCCACCACGACGCCTCCGCCGTGTGGGTGCTCGTCTTCGCCCTGTCGGCGCTCGGCGGCCTCATGCTCGCGCTGTTCGTGCCCCGTCGCCGCGTCTGGGTGAAGGCTTCGGGCGAGGACGGTGTCGTCTCGCTGGAATACGCCGGTCTCGCTCGCGGTGAGGACCCGACGCTCGCTGCGGCGGTCGATGACCTCGTCGCAGGTCACGCACGACTGATGGATGCCGCGGGCGGGTCGACCCGACGCGATGAGCCGGCGGATGAGACACCTGCGTCCCCCGCCGGCCCGGCGGCATCCGATACCCCGAAAGTAGACTGACACCATGCTCGAGCTCAACGTGCTCTCGCCGATCCTGCTGTGGACCGCGATCGCGATCTACGCGGCGGCCTTCGTGGCCTACGCCTTCGACCTGGCGCGGCGCTCGCAGGTGACCGCAGACGCGAGGAGCGAAGCAGAGCTCGTCGGGGTGGGGGCGCGAGGCAACGCCTACGCCGCAGACGCCTCGGTGCCCGCGCCTGCGCAGGGCTTCGTGATGGCACGGATCGGCACCTCGCTCACCGTTCTCGCCTTCCTCTTCCATCTGGCGGCGACGGTGACGCGCGGCATCGCCGCTGGACGCGTGCCGTGGGCGAACCTGTACGAGTTCGGGATGATCGGCACGCTGCTCGTCGTCGCCGTCTTCCTCGCCGTGCTCACGCGGCTCGACCTGCGCTTCCTCGGCACCTTCATCATCGGCCTGGTCGTCGTGCTGCTCGGCGGCGCCGCGACCAGCTTCTATGTCGCCGTCGTGCCGCTGATGGACCCGTTGAAGAGCATCTGGCTGATCATCCATGTCTTCGTCGCATCGCTCGGCACGGCGTTCTTCGCGCTGGCATTCGCCCTGTCCGTGATCCAGCTGATGCAGGCGCGCCGCGAGCGCCTGGTCGGCGAGAACGCGGCGAAGACCGGCCCCGGGTTCCTGCGCACGCTCCCCGGCTCCGACCGGCTCGAGAGCCTCGCGTACCGCTTCACCATCGTGGGCTTCATCCTCTGGACCTTCACGCTCATCGCCGGCGCGATCTGGGCGCAGGACGCCTGGGGCCGTTACTGGGGCTTCGACGTCAAGGAGACCTGGACGTTCGTGATCTGGGTCATCTACGCCGGCTACATCCACGCGCGGGCGACCCGCGGCTGGCGCGGCAGCCGCTCCGCGTGGCTCGCGATCGTCGGATTCTCCGCCGTGATCTTCAACTTCACGATCGTGAACGTCTTCTTCAAGGGCCTGCACGCGTACTCCGGCCTCAGCTGACCCAGGCGGGCGTGCGTGCGCGGCGGCGATGCGCCGCGGGCACAACGTCGGAGCTGGATGGCGACACGCCGTGGTCGGCGCTGTTTTAGCGGCGTTTCGATCGGAGCATCCGAAGTTGTGCTCGGTGTGACGGTCCTATCGCCCGAACAGGTCTCAGCCCACGGGATGATCTGAATTCCCGCGGGCTGACGGATGCTGTGTGCACAGCTTCGGAGCCGGATGACGACTCGCCGAGGCCGGTGCCTTCATGGCGGCCTGTCGGGCGTGAAATCCGAAGTCGTGCACGGTGCCGGAGGTGCTGGCCGGACGGGTCGCCCGTCGGGGCGGATGCCGGGCCAGCGGGGCCCGCCGCGGCGATCACGCCGTGGCGAGCACCGCCTTCGTCGAGGTGGTGCGGCGTAGGGCGACGGCGATCGTCGTCGCGACGATCGACAGCACCGCCCACACCACCAGCGCCGCGATCGCGCCGCCGTTCGCGGCGATGAGGCCGGTGAACGCCGGAGCGGTGGGGAGTGCAGCTCCGATTCCTGCCAGCCAGCCCGGCACCGTGGAGATGAGGCCGGTGGCCACGGCGAGCACGCCGATCAGTGCGCTGATCCAGCGCCCGATTCCACCGAACAGGGCGACGAGGGCTTGATTCACCGCGGCGAAGACGATGCCCGACAGCACTGCGGTCCCGGCGAAGGCCCACCATTCCGCGGCACCGTATCCGGCGACGATCTGCACGATGAGCGCCACCAGCAGGCCCTGTGCAGCACCGATCAACGCCGCGGGGGTGAAGGCGCGGAGGGTGAGGGCTGCCGAGGAGCGCCGTGAGGTCAGTGTCCGCTCGGTGTGGGCACGCATCACGATGAACGAGGTGAGCCCGCCGAACCACAGCACCACGGCGGCGAGCAGCGGGATCGCGGTCGGACCGAAGATCGTGCCCGTCGTCGCGTTGCTCGACACGGGGTCGGCGATGACGGAGGCCAGCGAGGTCGACTCCTCGTCGCTGAACGACGGCAGCGAGTCGGCGGCGGTGCGCAGACCACCGGCGAGGTCGCCCGTGCCGGTGGCCAGAGTGTCGAGCCCCGTGGCGAGCTCCGATGCGCCGGTCGACAGCGCGGTGGCGCCGCCGGACAGTTCCCCAGCGCCGCTGGACAGGGCGCGCGCGCCCGCGCTCGACTGGTCGACGCCGCCGGCGAGCTGGGTGAGGCCGCCCGCGAGAGCTGTGGCGCCGTCGCCGGCCTGACGCATCTGAGACGCGAGTTCAGCGGATGCGGCGGCATCGAACTGTGTGAGCGCGTAGACAGTGCCGCTGGCAGCACCTGATGCCTGGGCGGCGGCTTTATCGAGGGCCGCGGCGTCGGCGGATGCGGTCTGGAGTCCCGTGCAGAGAGCGGGAGTGGCGGCCGCGTCGCAGGTCCCGAGGAGATTCGCCAGTTGGGCGGACAGGGACGACGCTTTTTCGGCGACCTGCCCTGTCGCGGTTGCGCTGCCATTCGCGGCGCCGTACACGGGATCGGCGACGATGCCGTTCGCCTCCAGGGCGGTCGCGCCGCCGGTCAGGCCCGAACCGATCTGCGCCGCACCGGATGCGGCACCGCGGGTGTTCTGGGCGATCGTGTCGAGCCCGTTCGCGAGATCCGTCGCTCCGGATCCGAGCTGGGATGCGCCGGAGGCGAGCTTCGTCGCCCCATCGGGAATCGCGGCGGCGCCGGTCGCGGCACCCCGAGCCCCGGACGCGAGCTCGGCGGCGCCGGACGCGGCCTCGCCGATCCGGTCTCCGATCGTCGTGAAGCCGACGAGCACGTTCTCCATCGTCGCTTCGCTGAGCATGGTGCCCATCGTCGATGCGGCGACCGAAGCGATCTGCCCGGTGATGAGATCGTCGGCGACGAGCCCGTCCTCGGGCGTGGTCACGGTGATGGTGGCCTTCTCCGCCTTGTCCGCTGCGGATCCGCCGCCGTCGGCGATCGCCTGCCCGGAGGAAGTGGCAGCGGCCGAGAAGCTCTCCGGGATCGTGATGACGGCCTGATAGGAACCGTCCGCGAGCCCTGCGGCAGCGTCGTCTTCGTTGGAGATCACCCAGGTCAGGTTCGAGTCCAGGTCGTCTGACCCTTCGACGAGGCCGGATGCCAGCTGGCGCCCCAACGGGGCGAGTTGCCCATCGACCTTCACCGGCTCGTCGAGGTTGACGATCGCGGCGGTCATCGAATCCAGGCGCTCTGTCGGATTCTGCAGGGCTGCGACCAGGATGCCGCCGACGGCGGCCGGCAGCAGCAGGATCCCGAGGATCGTGAGCCACGTGATGGGCTTGCGGGAGCGTGCGCGCTCGATGGAGAGGGTCATGCGTTCACCTCGGTTGATTCGGCGGATGCTTCCGGACTGATGATCGTGGCGGGTGTGCGCAGGTCGACGACGGATGCCTCGCCGCGGCCGGCGTCTGCCAGCAGCGCTCGCGCAGCATCCGCATCCATTGCCGAGGCGAACATGGCGACCTCCGACCCGGCATCGCGCAACCGGGCGATGAGCTGGTCGCGTGCAGCGCCGGACATCCGGTCGATGCCGTCGATCACGACGAGGCTCGTGCGCCCGCGCAGGGCTTCGTCGAGGTCGCGGACGGCGGTGTCTGGGTCGTCGATGAGCACGCAGCCGACGTGGGCGCGCACCCAGGCGGCGCGTCCGGGAAGCAGATGTCCCGCGGTGCGCAGGCGTCCGGCCTCCGGAGCCACCCGGCCCGTCACGGTCAGAGCGAGTGCACGCAGCGTGCCGCGCGAGGCGCCGGTCGCCACGAGCGTTCCCCCGGGCGCGAGGCGCAGCGACACGGGCGCGGCACCCGCGATGGGGAGCTCGTCGGCGGCGATCACGGAATCGTCGCCGGGCCAGGCCGCGAGGTGGCGTTCGCGTTCGACGGCCTCTCCCTCGATGTCGACGCTCGGCAGGATCCGCTCCAGCCATGCCGGGATCTGCCAGGCGCGCTCGCCGAGGATCGCCATCAGGGCGGGGATCAGCGTCATCCGCACGAGGAACGCATCGATCGCGATGCCGGCCGCGAGGCCGAGGGCGATCGGCTTCAGCGACGAGTCGCCTTCCGGGACGAACGCCACGAACACGGCGAACATGATCAGGCCCGCGGCGGTGACGACCTTCGCCGAGCCGGTGAAGCCGGTGCGAACGGCGCGCAGTGCGGCCTCTCGCCGAGTCTCCGGATCCTTCGACAGCGGGTCGTGCACATAGTCCTCTCGCATCCGCGAGACGAGGAACACCTGGTAATCCATGGCCAATCCGAAGAGCACGCCCATCAGGACGATCGGCATGAAGCTGATGATCGGGCCGACCTTCGCGACGTGCAGGGCATCGGCGAACCAGCCCCACTCGAACACGGCGGCGACGACGCCGAATGCGGCGACGATCGACAGCAGGTAGCCGAACGCTGCGGTGAGCGGCACCCAGAGCGATCGGAAGACGATCGTGAGCAGGATCAGCGAGAGGCCGATCACGAAGATGCCGAACGGCAGGAGCGCCGCGCCGAGCTGATCGGAGATGTCGATTCCCACAGCTGTGAAGCCGGTGACCTTCAGGTCGATGCCGAATTCATCGAGCCACTCGTCGTGGTGCGAGCGCAGCTCGCGCACGAGGTCGGCGGTCGCGGGGTCGTCGGGCGCGGTCTCCGGGATGACCTGCACGATTCCGGTGTCAGCGGTCTCGTTCGGAGTCGAGAGCGCGACCTCTCGCACACCGTCGACCTGGGCCACGGCATCGCCGAGGTCCTCCATGAGGGCGAGCGGGTCGGTCGACGTGACGATGGTGCCGGTGAGGATGAGCGGGCCGTTGAAGCCAGGGCCGAACTGTTCGCCGACGAGGTCGTAGCTCTGCCGCGCTTCGGAGTCCTTGGGGAGCACTCCGGCGTTGGGCAGAGCGAGGTTGAGGCTGAGCGCGGGGATGGCCACGATGCCCAGGCCGATGATCACGGCGAGGGACGTCAGCACCGGACGCCGGGTCACACCCTCGACCCAGCGCGCGCTGGCGGCGCGGCGCGGCGCGCGAACGGGGGCGCCCTTCTTCGGCATCCGCGCCTTCTTGGGCCGACCGGCGACTCGGCCCTTCATGAACCCGAGGAGCGCCGGTGTCAGGGTCACCGCGATCGCGACGGCGATGGCGACGGCGACGGATGCGGCGATTCCCATCGTCGTCAGGAACGGGATGCCGGCGAAACCGAGACCGATCAGCGCGATGAGCACCGTGATCCCGGCGAACACGACGGCAGAGCCGGCGGTGCCGACCGCGCGGGCGGCGGACTCTTCCGGATCCACTCCGTCGCGGACCTGATCCTGGTGCCGCGCCATGATGAACAGCGCGTAGTCGATCCCGACCGCGAGTCCCAGCATCAGCGCCAGCAGCGGCGTGGTCGAGGAGACGGTCGCAAAGGCGGTGGCGGCGAAGATGCCGGCCATCGAGATTCCGACTCCCAGGATCGCGGTGAGCAGGGGGAGGCCGGCGACCACGAACGAGCGGAACGTGACGATGAGCACCAGGAGCGCGATCAGGAGACCGACGGCCTCGGTGATCGTGATCGTGGGCATGGACAGCGCGAACAGGTCGCCGCCGAGCTGTGTCTGGCTGCCGTCCGGAAGCGCGGCCGCCAGGTCGTCGACGGCGGCGTTCAGGACGTCTTTCGTCTCGGCGGAGACATCGCTCGCCTCGCCGTCGAACTGCAGGCGCACGATGGCGGCGGTCTCGTCTTCGTTGACCATGCCGGTGACCAGTTCGTCATAGGGCGAGGTCACCGCGAGCACTTCGTCGAGGTCGGACAGATCGTCCACCGTGTCTTCTATGTGCTCGCGATAGGCGTCATCGGTGACGTGATCACCGTCGGCCGCGACGACGATGAACTGCGCGTTGGTTCCACTCACCTGCGGGAACGAGCGGGAGAGCTGCTCGAGGCCCGCCTGCGATTCGGTTCCGGGGATCGAGAAGCTGTTGTCGGTACCGGCGCCCAGCACGAGCGCGCCGGTGCCGGCGAGGCCGAGCGCGAGCAGCCAGGACGCGAGCACGCGCCACGGATGCCGATACGACCAGCGTCCGAGCGAGGACAGGAGAGTGGACACGCGGTTCCTCCGTCGATCCGATTTGGATACACGGATGTATCCGATACATACATGTATCGTAGGGTCATCAGCGCGCGAAAGGCTGTGCACCGGGTGTGAGACATCCGCGCGGTGGTCGTGCGAGAGTGAAGGCTGGAGGTTTCGATGACGACACCGGCTACCCGGAGCCGCGAGAACACGCGCGCCCGTCTGTTGGAGGCTGCGGCTCAGGTCTTCGCCGAAGTCGGCCTCGAAGGAGCGACGGTCGAGGCCGTCTGCGAGCGCGCCGGTTTCACGCGCGGCGCCTTCTACTCGAACTTCGAATCCAAGGACGAGCTCTTCCTGATGCTCGCCGGCAGCGTCGCCGAGGTACGGGTGAGCGCCGTGCGGGCGCGCGTCGCCGAACTCGCGGTGAGCGGTGCGCTCGCTGATGGATGCGACCCCGTCGAGCTCGTGCAGCAGGTGATGGACTCGGGCGGCGATGATCGCCTCGGCGTGATGATGATGAGCGAGATCCGCATCCGCGCGCTCCGCGATCCCTCATTCGGTGCGGCCTACCTCGCGCAGGAGCGGGAGATGGTGTCGAGCATCGCCGAGATCATCACCGACATCGTCGCCGAAGGCACGTTCCGGCTGCGACTGCCCGCCGAGACCGCGGCCCGGATGCTCATGATCGTCTGGGAGGGGATGACGGTGCGCGGTGCGATGGCGGGACACGACGCAGCCCAGCTTCGTCATGCCGGCAGCGAGGAACTCGGCCGGCTCGTGGAGCTGCTGCTGCTGGAGAGGTGAGGTCGGTCGCGAACCGACGTCAGCGCGCCGCGAGAACCTCGTAGCAGCGCTCGAGCCGCGCCAGCCACCACTCGCGTCGATCGGCGGATGCCGCGAGGCGCTCCAGGGCCGCAGCATCCGGAGTCACCCGCCCGACCGGAATGCTGCCGTTCTCCGCCCGGAAGTCCGCGACGTCGTCGAGGAAGAGCGAAGACGTGCCGAGGCCGCAGTCGTAGTCGAGTCGCGGGAGGGCCGCCGCCAGCGTCACGCCCTGCGACAGGCCGATGGCCGTGTCGAGGGCGCTGGACACGACGGCCGGGAGACCCGCCGCGGTGACGAGTTGCAGGGCGTGCGTGACCCCGCCGAGCGGCTGCGCCTTGATCACGAGCAGATCCGCAGCACCGGCGCGCGCGACGGCGAGGGGATCCGATGACTTCCGCACACTCTCGTCTGCGGCGACAGGGATGCCCATGTACTTCACCCGCTGTCGCAGCTCGGCGAGCTCCGGCACGGTCGCGCACGGCTGTTCGACGTACTCGAGGTCGAACTCGTTCAGGGCGTGGACGGCGCGTTCCGCCTCATCGACGTTCCACGCACCGTTGGCATCGATGCGGATGCGCCCCTCCGGTCCCATGACTTCGCGCACCGCGCGAACCCGGGCGATGTCGTCGGAGAGGGCCTGTCCCGGTTCTGCGACCTTGACCTTGGTCGTGCGGCATCCGGCGAATCGCGACAGTACTTCGGCGACGCGGGCCGCGTCGACGGCCGGAACAGTCGCGTTCACGTTGACCCGGTCGCGCAGCGGCTCCGGCTGTGCACGCCAGGCGAAGTCGATCGCGGCTGACAGCCAGACGGATGCCTCGTCGTCGCCGTACTCGAGGAACGGCGAGAATTCCGCCCATCCCTCCGGTCCTTCGAACAGGAGCGCCTCCCTGGTGTCGACGCCGCGGAAGCGCGTGTGCATCGGGAGTGCGACCACCCTGGCCGAATCGAGGAGATCTGCGAGCGTCGTCGGGAGCATGTGCCCATTGTGCCCCGTCGACGCCGTCACGCGGCATCCGCGCCGCCCGCGCGCCGGTTCATGACTCAGGAGAATTCGTCGCTCGAGGTGGCGTGCGATGCGATGATCGGCGTGTTGCCGGGGACGCTGCGGGTCCTTCTGGAAATTTCTCCTGAGTTATGAACCATGCTCCTGGTCAGCCGAGGCGCTTCTGCAGTTCGCCCATCCGCTCGCTCGGGCGGAAGCCGAGCAGGATGTTCACGGCCAGCATGTGCGCGTTCGACTCGGCGTTGTAGGTGTAGACGGCGCGGGCCTGCGGTGCCTCGTGCTGCAGCATCCGCAAGTTCGCCAGTTTCACCGCCGTGCCCAGCCGGTGCCCGCGGTCGGCGCCGCGAACCAGGGTGCCCCATTGGTAGGCGTTGCCGTCGTCGCCGGAGACCACCAGCTGCGTGTACGCCGCTGCTGAACCGTCTGCCGCCAGAGCGATCGTGCCGAAGGATGTACGGCTCTGTCGTTCGATGAGTTCTTCCGACTCGCGGATGCTGCTGACGTCTGGCGTGACCGGCTCGATGTCGAGATCGCCGCTCGGCGCTTCGGTATCGACCGATGCATCGAGGATCGCCCAGCCCTCGACGACGTCATCGGGCACGCGGCCGACCCAGCTGCGGATCTCGTAACCCGCGATCGCATCAGCGATGTCTGCCTCGATGCGGTCCAGGAGAGCGGGGTCGACCGGGAGAGGCAGGCGGCTCTGCAGATCGCCGAGCGCGAGCGTGTATCCATGCCGCCGAGCGAACTCTCGGCCGGGTGCGCCGGCTCCCTCGGGCCCGAGCTCGTGCGGCCACGACGCCGCCGACTGCGCGGTGGTGCGGTCGGCGTTCAGCGCCTCGCCCTCGAGGAACGCCAACGCCGTGGAGCCGAAACCGCGGCGTCGGTGTTCCGGGCGGACGCACACCGCGAGGTGCGCGATGTGCGTGTTGTCCTTGCGGGGCAGCGCCAGACTTGCTGATCCGACGACGAGGCCGTCCGAGCGCAGGAGGAAAGCGCGGCGCTCCACCACCGTCGAGTCCTGCTGCAGTTCGCTGCGCGATTCCTCGCGACTCCACAGCGGCGCGGCGGGGCCGCGATCCGCGCGTTCGGCCGTGGCGTAGGCATCCCACCAGGCATCGACCGCGGCGTCGTCGAACGGGTCGATGCGTGTGATCTCCACTGACATGAAACCCACGCTAGCGGTCTCGTTGCCGCGCGGTCGTGGCCGGAACCCGGCCGGTCGTCAGAGCACACAGGAATGTGTCGTTGATAATAGTGTGTGACGCACAGTAATGTGATGAACATGAACGAGATCCTCGATACGCACCTGCAGGAACTGCGGCGCGGCACGATCGTGCTGGCGTGCTTGCAACTGCTGCGCGCCCCGGGGTACGGCTACGGACTGCTCGAAGATCTCGAGCGCCGCGGCTTCGCCACCGACGCCAACACGCTCTACCCGCTGCTCCGCCGTCTGGAGAAGCAGGAGTACCTCACGAGCGAGTGGAACACCGACGAGGCGCGGCCTCGCAAGTTCTACCGCACCTCGGATGCCGGCATGCGCCTCGCCGACACCCTCACCGACGAATGGCGATCGCTGACCACTGCGATCGCGGGCCTCACCGCAGAGGAGAACTGAGATGTCCACGAACACACTGACCGAGCGCTACATCGCGGCCACGGTCAAGAGCCTGACGCCGACAGCTCAGGACGACGTCCGCGCCGAGCTCGAGGCGTCGATCTCCGACGCCGTCGAAGCGCGCGTCGAGCAGGGCGAGAGCCGGACGGATGCCGAGCGCGCCGTCCTCACCGAGCTCGGCGACCCCGGCATCCTGGCCGCCGGCTACGCCGACCAGCCGCTGCACCTGATCGGTCCGAAGTACTTCCTGACCTGGTGGCGGCTGCTGAAGCTGCTGCTGGTCATCGTGCCGGTCTGCGCGATGGGCGGCGTCGCGCTCGCGCAGGCGCTGGACCGGGCCTCCGTCGGCGAGATCATCGGCGCCGCGATCGGCGTGGGCATCTCGGTCATCGTGCACGTCTGCTTCTGGGTGACGCTGGTCTTCTTCGTGCTCGAGCGCACCGGCGCCGACACCGGGGTGAAATGGGACGTCGACCAGCTGCCGGAACCGACGCCGAGCGGCGCAGGGCGGGCAGACGCCATCGCGTCACTCGTCTTCCTCGCGATCGGCGTCGGGGCGGTCTTCTGGGATGCCTTCATCGGGTTCTTCCCGACCGGCGGCGATCCCATTCCGCTGCTGAACCCGGGACTGTGGCCGTGGGGGATCAGCGTCCTCTTTGCACTGATCGTGGCTGAGGCGCTGCTGTCGGTCGCCGTGTACGCGAAGCGGCGGTGGACCGTCGGCGCTGCGGTGATCAACACCTTGCTGGCCGTCGCCTTCGCCGTCTGGTCGGTCACGCTGCTCATGCGCGGCGAGCTGATCAACCCGGAGTTCCTGAGTTTCGTCTTCACCGGCAACGGGGTCGAGAGCGACACGATGGAAGTCCTCACTGTCATCACCGGCTTCTCCCTCGTGGCGTTCGCCGCGTGGGATGCAGTGGACGGCTGGATCAAGACCATGCGTGCGCGCCGCGCGTGATCCGCATCGTCAGGAAGCGCCGCCTCTCCCGGGAGGCGGCGCTCCCTGCGTGGTGAGGGCGAGGTGAGGAATAGGCTGGATCCCGTGGCCAACGCATTCGTCTCCGACCTGTTCGATCCCGCCGAATGGGTGCTCGCGCCCGGTGTCGACGGAAAGAGTGCCGCCGAGTACACCGACATCACCGCGCACGTCTCGCACGACGGTGGCGTCGCCCGCATCGCGTTCAACCGCCCTGAGGTGCGCAACGCCTTCCGCCCGCACACCGTCGACGAGCTCTACCGGGCGCTCGACATCGCGCGCCAGGATCCGAAGATCGGCGCCGTGCTCCTCACCGGAAACGGGCCGAGCCCGAAGGACGGCGGCTGGGCGTTCTGCTCCGGTGGCGATCAGCGCATCCGCGGTCGCGACGGCTACAAGTACTCCGACGACGAGACCGCCGTGCAGAACCCGGCGCGAGCAGGGCGCCTGCACATCCTCGAGGTGCAGCGTCTCATCCGCTTCATGCCCAAGGTCGTCATCGCGGTCGTCCCCGGTTGGGCCGCCGGTGGCGGGCACTCCCTGCACGTCGTCTGCGACCTCACCATCGCGAGCGCCGAAGAGGCGCGGTTCAAGCAGACGGACGCCGACGTCGGATCCTTCGACGCGGGCTACGGCTCGGCGTACATGGCGCGCCAGACCGGACAGAAGTTCGCGCGTGAGGTGTTCTTCCTCGCGGAGGAGTACTCGGCGCAGCGCGCCTACGAAGCGGGCGCTGTGAACCGCGTCGTTCCGCACGCCGAACTCGAGCGTGAGGCGCTGAAGGTGGCGCGCACTGTGCTCACCAAGTCGCCCACCGCGATCCGCATGCTGAAGTTCGCCTTCAACGCCGTCGACGACGGTCTCGTCGGCCAGCAGGTCTTCGCAGGCGAGGCGACCCGCCTCGCATACGGCACCGACGAGGCGGTCGAGGGGCGCGACTCCTTCCTCGAGAAGCGCGACCCGGACTGGTCCTCCTTCCCCTGGCACTACTAGGCCGTCATGTCATCGATCGCGCACGACCCGCTCCCGACCAGAACTGTGGAGAGCAGATCATGCCTGCGGGGGAGTGACGGATGGTCTCGCTGATTCCGACGGATGCCGACGACCCCGCCGAGGTGTTCGCCGCTTTGCGCCACGCCCTCGACGGCGGACCGGCGCTCGGATTCGGAATGCTCGCCAGCGCGCCGGAGCGGGTACCGGACGGCACAGCGGCGGTCATCGCGACCTCCGGATCCAGCGGCGTCCCGAAGAGGGTCGCTCTGAGCGGCGAAGCGCTGCGTGCGAGCGCAGAGGCGACTGCGGCCCGCATCGGCAGCGGGCGCTGGCTGCTGGCTCTCCCGGTGGGTTACGTCGCCGGGCTCCAGGTGCTGGTGCGCTCGGCGCTCGCCGGTACCGAGCCCGTCGCGCCGGAGGGGCGGTTCTCTCCCAGCTCGTTCGCAGAGGCGACGCTGTCGATGGTGCGCCGGGGCGACGAAGCGCTGTTCACCGCTCTCGTGCCGGCGCAGCTCGCGACGCTCCTCGATGCGGCCGACGAACCAGGGGTACGTGCGGCACTGCGGGCGTACCGGGCGATCCTCGTCGGTGGCCAGGCGCTGCCCGAGCCACTGCGGGAGCGGGCCGCTGATCTCGGTGCTCCGCTCGTGCGCACCTACGGATCGACCGAGACGAGCGGCGGGTGCGTCTACGACGGTGTGCCGCTCGACACGGTTGCTGTGCACTCCGTCGATGGCGAGCTGCACCTCGCCGGCCCGATGCTCGCCGACGGCTATCTCGGTGATGCAGAGTTGACGGCGCGAACGTTCGTGCGCGACCGGCACGGCATCCGCTGGTACCGCACCGGCGATCTCGGGCTCGTCGACGAGGACGGCATCGTGCGGGTGCACGGCAGGGCCGACAACGTCATCGTCTCGGGCGGCATCAACATCTCACTCGACCGCGTCGAGCGCATCGTGCGCCTGGTGCCAGGGCTGCATCAGGCGGTGGTCGTCGGGGTGGAGGACGCACGCTGGGGAGAGGCATCCGTCATCGTCGCCGCCCGCGGTGAGGCGCTCCGCCGCAGCGAGTCCGAGCAGCTGGCCCATGCCCGCGAGGTGGTGGCTGCCGAGCTCGGCAAGCACGCCAGACCCGCGCGGCTCATCCTCGTGGACGAGTTGGCGACGCTCCCGTCCGGCAAGCCCGATCGCGACAGCATCCGTCGGGCCGTCGCCGACCTGCACTGATCCGCCGGCCGATCGCTCCCGATCGGCATGCCAGACTGGCACGCATGGCCTCGTACACGCACGGACATCACGAATCCGTCCTCCGTTCGCACAACACCAGGAACATCGCGAACTCGGCGGAGTACCTCCGGCCCCACCTCGGCGCCTCGACGCGACTTCTCGACGTCGGAGCGGGACCGGGCACGATCACGATGGACTTCGCCAGCGTCGTCGATCGGGTCACCGCGACGGAGATCGATGATGCGGCGCTGTCGCTGTCGCGCGAACTCGCCGCGAGCCGTGGGGTGACGAACGTCGACTTCTCCGTCGAGGACGTGCACGCCCTGAGCTTCGCCGATGACAGCTTCGACGTCGTGCACGCGCATCAGGTGCTGCAGCACGTGGCTGACCCGGTGCAGGCGTTGCGTGAGATGCGCCGTGTCACGGTGCCCGGTGGCATCGTCGCCGCGCGCGACGCCGACTATGCGGGCTTCATCTGGTTCCCGCTGCTTCCGGAGCTGGATCGGTGGCTCGAGCTCTATCGCGCTGCGGCACGGGCGAACGGCGGAGAGCCCGACGCCGGTCGGCAGCTGCTGTCCTGGGCGCGGCAGGCGGGTTTCACGGATGTCCGCGCCACCGCGTCGACCTGGTGCTACGCGACTCCGGCCGAACGCGCATGGTGGGGCGGGATGTGGGCAGACCGCATTCTCGAGTCCGCGTTGGCCAGGCAGTTGGTGCGGGAGGATCGCGCGACCACCACGGATCTGCAGGCGATCAGCGACGCGTGGAAGCGCTGGGCGGATGCCGAGGACGGCTGGTACCTCGTGCCCCACGGCGAGATCCTCTGCCGCGCCTGACGAGTCGGTGCGGGATACATCTCGAGGCGGATGCGGGGAGCGCGGGGCGCCGCGTAGCGTAGGGGAGTGATCCGCCCCGTCTCCCGTACCTGGCTCGTGCTCGACATCGTCGGCGCGATCGTCGGCTTCGCCGTGACGGCGCCGCTGTCCTTCCTTGCCGGTACGAATGAGCTGAGCGTCTGGATCCACTCCGGTCCCATCGCCGTCACGATCTATGTCGTCGTCGGCGTGATCCTCTGGGGCGCGGCCGCGATCAGTCGCCTCTCGCCCGCGCTCGCCCTCGGAATCGCGTGGATCGGGGCGGTCATCCAGATGGGGGCTGGGCTCCCGCCGTCTGCGTACAACATCGCCATTCTCCTCATCCTGTTTGCGACATCGGCATGGGGAAGCAGGCGGGTGCTGTGGATCGGCGGCGTCTCGGCACTCGGTGGCGGGGTGCTGGGCGGCATCTACTTCGCGTTGATCTGGTCAGGACTTCTGACCGATGCCTCGAGCACCCTGAGGGTCGCGACGAGTGCGGCGCTGATCGGCTCGGTCTTCGTACTGGCGATGGTGATGTCGTGGGGGACCGGACTGCTGTGGCGAGTGGTGGTGAAGGGCCGGGAGACGCAGGTGGCCAAGGCTCAGGCCGAAGCCGTCGCCGCGGAGGAGCAGGAGCGAGTGCGGATCGCCAGGGACATGCACGACATCGTCGCGCACTCACTCGCGGTCGTGATCGCCCAAGCCGACGGCGCGCGCTACGCGGCCGCCGTGCAGCCCGAGCTGGCGCAGGAAGCCCTGGGTACGATCGCGCAGACCGCACGCGGTGCGCTCTCCGATGTCCGGATGCTGCTCACCCAGCTCCGCCATCGCCAGGGCGACGGCCCGCAACCGACGCTGGCCGACCTCGAGACGCTGTTCGCGCAGGTGCGGCACGCCGGGGTCGAGCCCCGCATCACCGTCGATCCGATGCCTCCGGGCGAGCCGCCGGCGGCGATCCAGCTCGCGGTGTATCGCATCCTGCAGGAGGCGCTCACGAACGCGATCCGGCACGGCGACGGCGCGGTCGACGTGCACCTCGCCTGGCTCCTTGATCGCGTCGACATCCAGGTGCGCAACACCGTGACCGGCGAGCGGGTCGTCGGCCAGGGAGGGCACGGCGTCATCGGCATGCGCGAGCGCGCGCAACTCGTCGGCGGTAACCTGCAGGCTGAGCATCAGGGCGCACAGTTCGTCGTCCGGGCGACGCTCCCCATCGGAGGCAGGGCATGATCAGGGTCGTTCTCGTGGATGATCAGGCGCTGTTCCGTGCCGGCATCCGCATGCTCGTCGCCTCCCAACCCGACCTCGATGTCGTCGGCGAAGCGGGAGACGGCCGTCAGGCCCTCGACGTGGTGCGGGAGACCCGGCCCGACGTCGTGCTGATGGATATCCGGATGCCGGTGATGGACGGGCTCACCGCGACGGCGGAGATCCTCTCCCAGCCCGATCCACCGCGCATCGTGATGCTCACGACCTTCGACCTCGACGAGGCCGCCGCGCGGGCGATCCGCCAGGGGGCGAGCGGCTTTCTGCTGAAGGACGCCGATCCGGAGTTCCTGCTCGCCGCGATCCGCACCGTGCATTCGGGGTCGTCGGTGATCGCGGCATCCGCCACCCGCGACCTCTTCCAGCACTTCACCGAGGCGCCGAAGCCGGTTCCGCCTCAGTACGCCGACCTCACCGACCGCGAACGGGAGATCTTCGCTCTCGCCGCTCGGGGTCTGTCGAATGCCGAGATCGCTGCCCGTGAGTACCTCAGCGAGGCGACCGTGAAGACGCACATCAGCAGGATCCTCGCCAAGCTGGCGCTGCGTGATCGGGTGCAGCTGGTGGTGTTCGCGTTCGAGCACGGGCTGAACTGAGCGGCCGGCCTGCGGCCGAGGGCGTCACAGCCCCTGACCGGCATCCCACAGACGCTCGGTCCGACCCGCCAGCATCGCGTCGAGCGACACGGCCTGGGCGTCCGTGAGCGAGGCGACGTAGTCGATGATGCCGCGGCCACGGGCGAAAGCATGGAGTTCCGTGGCGGTGTGCGTCTCGAGCAGCTCCGGCGCATCTTTCCGCAACCGGCGATAGTCGTCGTCGGCGAGCTGCACGAGGTCGAGCAGTCGGCGCGGGGCGCGGCGGGCGTCGAGGGGGTCGTCGAGCCAGGCGGCGAAGCCGCTGACGAGCCGCTCCAGGACGCTGGCCTGTCCGCGCTGGTAGACGGTGAGATCCGGGCGTTCGAGGATGAACCGCTCGTGCAGAAACTTGAGCACTGCGACCTCGTGCCAGGCCTGCCGGTTCAGGCTGACGTGGCCCGAGCGGATGTCGGGGTTCCGGTGCACTTCGATCGACGACTGCAGGCGCGCGATCCATGCCGTCGTGAATCTCGCGAGGGACCGCTCGCTGGAGAGGGAGCCATCGAACGGTTCGGCGAGGAGCCCGTCGATCACCTCGGCGCCGACCTTCGCCACGGCTGCGCCGAAGGCATCCGCATCCGCGATCCAGCCGTCTTTGCCGCGGAGCCGGCGCCAGAGCAGCTCGAGCGAGTGCCCCGGAGTCCTGGTATCGGCGGCGAGGAAGTCCTGGTCGGCGACGCGGAGCCGGGTGAGGTCGCGGTGCCAAGCCCGGAACTCGGTGGAAAGCGTCGTGGGGGTCAGTAGGCCGGCGCGATAGAAGTCCTCGAGATCGTGCAGCGAGTAGGCGATGTCGTCGGAGATGTCCATGATGGAGCACTCGGCCGTCTGCTGTCCCTCGCCGATCAGGGGATAGGCGGCGAGCGCCTGACGTGCGTCCTGCTCGTCGACCGCGTAGTAGTTGAACTTGCTCGTGCCGCCGCGGCGGATTCCGCCGAGGCCGCGCCGCCAGGGGTACTTCAGCACGGCGGCGCGCACCGCCGCGGTGAGATTGAGTCCGACGCCCGGGCGATCGTGCTCGTCGAGGCGGGTGAGGATGCGGTAGGTCTGCGCGTTCCCCTCGAATCCCTCGGTCAGCCCGAACCGGGCGCGCGCCAGGCGATCGAGAGTGTGCTCACCCAGGTGCCCGAACGGGGGATGACCGAGGTCGTGCGCTGCTGCGGCGGCCTGGACCACGACCGGATGCGCGCCGCCGAGCTCGGCGACGATCCGGCTCGCCTCGTCGGTACGCGTCGACAGGTGCGTCGCGATCGCCCGTGCCACGGCCGCGACCTTGATCGAATGGGTGAGCCTGTTGTGCACGGCGAGCCCGGCGCCGGTCTGCGAGATCACCTGGGTGACCGCGGAGAGCCGTGAGTAGAAGGGGGAGAAGCGGATGCGCTCCACGTCGACGCGGAAGTGCGGGTGCCCCTCGGCGCGCTGGAACTCGTCGAGCATCTCCGGCATGCGTCGGGTCTGGCGGGGGTCGAGTCCGTCTTGAGGCATGAGGTCAGTGTGTCATCCGCCGCGCTGCGTTGCGAAGAGGGTGGCGTCAGCGGAGCTTCGCGCGTCCCGCCGGACTCATCCGACGCAGGAGCAGCGGCGCGGCGAGTCCGTGCAGGACGATGCTGCCGACGACGGTGACGACCATCACCACCAGTACGAGTTCTCCCTGCTCGTCGGGCAGCGCGTTGTAAGCGAGCAGGCCGAACACGATCGATGCGGTGCCGCGCGGTCCGAGTGCACCGATGAGCAACCGCTCGCGCGGCGCGACGGAACTGCCCATCAGCGACAGATACACCGGGACGATCCGCAGCACGGTCAACGCGAGCAGTGCCAGCAGGACCACGTCCCAGCCCACTCCCGCCGAGAACGCGAGCAGTGCAGCGCCGCCCAGGATGAACCAGACGAAGTTCGCCGCGAGCGTGCCGGTCTCCTCGACGAGGACGAGTTCGTCGTGCGCGACGGCACGTTCCTCCTCGCCACGGGTGCGGGCCATCCGGTAGGCGATGCCGGCGACGAATGCGGCGACGAAGCCGTTTGCCCCGAGGGCGGGGAGGGTCGCGATTCCGTAGGCGATCAGCGGGATCAGCAGCATCACGCCGCGCACACCGGCATCGGAGACCAGTTGATGCCGACGGCACAGCCGCACCAGCGTTCCGCAGACGAAGCCCAGGACCACGCCGAGGAGGATGGCGACCAGCGTCGCCGGAACGGCACCGATGATCGCCTCGCCCACCTGATCCGAGCGCTTGTCGATCTCGGCATCGGAGAGGTCCTTCCCGGCATTGCTCACGATCTCGGCCCAGATCGTCGCGAGCGGCAGCATCATCGCGAAGAGCGGCGAGACGATTCCGTCGTTGTAGCCGCTCTCGACGTTGAGGATCTGTCGTACGCGGTCGGGAATGTAGCGCACCCGCAGGATCTCGGCAGCGGGCGCGAAGTCGGTGGGAAGGATGACGCAGGCGATCACGATCATCAGGAACGGTGCCGTCTCCGGGACCAGCAGCCAGGAGGCCGCTGCCCCGAGCACGAGCGACATCGGCAGTGCGATGAGCACGAGCCGCAGGGTCACTCGCCCCTCGTTGCCGAAGAGCCCGCCCTTGACCTCGATCGCGTCGACGAAGAGCAGCACCGCGAGAATCACCTCAACGATCTTCTCGGTCGGCGGTGCATCGATGGCCGTCGCGAACGCCTCCACATCCCAGATCACGGCGACCGCGCCGAGCACGAGGAGACCGGCGGGGCCGGCCACTCCCCAGCGCTCGAAACGATGCGACACCAGTGACCACAGCACGACGGCGGCGAAGCCGATCAGGACGACAGCAGGCACGACAGGATCCTTTCGTCCTCGGGGCTTCGATGGGGTCCCCGTTGCTGAGAATAGCGGCCCCGAGGATCATCCTTCCGATGTACGCGGATGCTCCGCACGGGCGACGCGTCGGAGCATCCGCTCTCCGTACCGTCGAAAGCATGGAGATCACGACCACCGACCTGGGGCTCGCCGCCCGCGTCCAGCACCTGAAGAAGACCTACGGCACGGGCGAAGGCACCGTGCATGCCCTCGACGGCGTGAGCGTCGGCATCCGCCGCGGCCAGTTCACCGCGATCATGGGCCCTTCCGGCTCCGGCAAATCCACCCTCATGCACATCATGGCGGGCCTGGACAGCCCGACCGAGGGGCGGGCATGGATCGGCGACACCGAGATCACCGGCCTCGGAGACCTCGATCTGACGATCCTGCGTCGCCGTCGCGTCGGCTTCATCTTCCAGGCGTTCAACCTGGTGCCGACCCTCGACGCACTGGGCAACATCATGCTGCCCTTCGAGCTCGACGGACGCCGCCCGAGCGCGATCGAGCGGGCCCGCATCGACGGCCTCATCGAGACCCTCGGGCTCGGATCGCGGCTGCGGCACCGCCCGCACCAGCTCTCCGGCGGTCAGCAGCAGCGCGTGGCGATCGCCAGGGCGCTGGCCACCTCGCCGGACCTCGTCTTCGCGGACGAGCCGACCGGCAACCTCGACTCGAAGACCGGGCGCGAGGTGCTGCGGCTCCTCGCGACAGCCAGCCGTGATCACGGCCAGTCGATCGCGATGGTCACGCATGACGCGATCGCCGCCAGCCATGCCGATCGCGTGCTGTTCCTCGGCGACGGCCGGATCGTCGCCGACCACCCGCGCCAGAGCGCCGAGGAGATCTCGGCGTACATGCTCGCCGCCGAGGTCGCAGCGTGACCGCGGTCGCCGCAGCCACCGTGCCGGAGCGCGCATCGCGCACCGCCGGAGTCGGCTGGCTCCGCGACCGCGGCATGGGGGCGAGCATCCTCGTCGCTGCACTGTCCGCGGGATTCGGTGTCGTGCTCGTCGATGTCACCGCCTACATCGGCGTCGTCCTCCAGGCCGATCCGTACATCGGCGACAGCGGCACGCTCGCCTTCGTCGTCGCCCTGCTTTCGGTTCTGCTCACCGGGGTCGCGATGTACGTCGCGGCGATCGTCACGGCGAACACGTTCGCGACGATCATCGCCGGGCGCACGCGGCAGATCGCGCTCATGCGTCTGATCGGTGCGACCGCGCGCGCGCAGCGCGCCGAGGTCGGCCGGCAGGGATTCATCGTCGGCGTGATCGGCGCAGTCCTGGGTCTGCTCGCCGGTCTCGTGCTGGCCGTGGTCGGAGTTCAGGTCGGCGCGCAGCTGCTCGACAATGCGCCGAGCGGATTCTCGGTGATCCAGCCCCTGATCGCCCTGCCCGCGATCGGCGTCGCCCTCACCACCTGGGCCGCGGCCTGGGCGGGTTCGCGGCGGGTTCTGTCCGTGACGCCGCTGCAGGCGCTCGGCGGTTCGGTCGAGCGTTCTCATGACGACGTCTCCGGTCGGCCGGGGCGGCACGTGGGTGCCTGGGTGCTGCTCATCGCGGGTGCCGCGCTCCTCGCTGCCGGCGTGGTGGTCGGACTCGTCACCCCGCTCGGCGTGGTCGTCGCCTTCGTCGGCGGCATCCTCTCGTTCACCGGGCTCGCGCTCGGGTCGGTGCTGTTCATGCCGCCCGTGCTGCGCCTGGTCGGGCGGATGCTCGGTTCGAGCGCCACCGCCCGACTCGCGGCCGAGAACGCGCTGCGCTACCCGGAGCGATCTTCGCGGATGGCGATCGGCGTGGTCATGGGTGTGACCCTGGTGACGATGTTCGCCGTCGCGATGGAGTCGGCCAAGCAGTTGATGATCAGCCAGGTGGAGGGAGACGTTCCGGCGGAGTTCTTCGCGCCGATGGACGCCTTCGCCGCGATCATGATGGTGCTGGTCGCGATCTCCGCGGTGATCGCCGCCGTCGGCCTGGTCAACCTGCTCACGATCGGTGTCGTGCAGCGTCGGCGGGAGCTGGGATTGCTGCGCTCGATCGGTCTGTCCAACGGGCAGGTGCGCGCGATGGTGCTTCTGGAAGCGACGCACATCACGGTTGCGGCGACGCTCACCGGCCTCGTGCTCGGCGTCGCATACGGATGGATCGCCGCGCAATCGCTGCTCGGATCCGTTCCGACGCCGCCCGATATGAACCCAGCCGGGCTCGTCGCCCCGCAGGTGCCGTGGCTGCCCGTCGTCATCATCGTGCTGGCGACCGCGTTGCTCACCCTGGTGGCTGCGGCGGCTCCGACACGGCTCGCCACGCGGGTCGCGCCGGTGGAGGCGCTCGCCGCGGACTGAGCCGGATCCAGTTCTCGCGGAGGGCCGTCCGAGATCAGGAGCAACGCCCGAGATCAGGAGAGTTTCAGGCAATTCCTCCTGATCTCGGGGCACTCTCCTGATCTCGGGATGCCGGCGCCACCGGCGAATAGGCTGGACGGATGCCTTCGCCGTTCGATCAGTCCACCTATCAGGTCCGTCTCGAGTGGGGCGTCGCAGGCCTCGAGCGCCTCGCCACGGCGGATGTCGTCGTGGTCGTCGACGTGCTTCGCTTCTCCTCGACGGTGGTGGATGCCGTGGCATCCACCACCGAGGTCGTCCTCGCGGACGCTGTGCGCTGGTCGCGGAACGGCGCGGCCGTGGCTTCCGCAGCGTCCGCACCGACGGTTCTCGTCGGCGGTATTCGCAATGCCGCCGCCGTCGCCCGGGCGGTGCAGACCGTGCAGGAGCGGACGGGAGAGCGAACGTCGGTCGCCGTCATCGCCGCGGGCGAACTGGATGCTGAGGGGCTGATGCGGTTCGCTGTGGAGGATCATCTCGGCGCCGGCGCGATCGTCGCCGCGCTGACCGACCTCGGCATCGACCACACCTCACCGGAGGCGGCGGTCGCCGCCGAGGGCTTCCGAGCGCTGTCCGGTGCCCTGCGTCATCTGCTCGGCGCGAGCGGCTCGGGGCGCGAGATCGCCGGTGGCATACCCGCGACGGCGAAGATCGGAGCATCCGGACTCGCGCCGTCGACGGCCGAACAAGCGGCCGCGCTGGACGCGACCGACCTGGTGCCGATGCTGGAGGATGGCCGTTTCGTTCGTTTTAGATGAACCGCGGCCCCAGATCAGGAGACGCGACCGAGATCAGGAGGATTTCGGCGGAATCCTCCTGATCTCGGGGTGATGTCCTGATCTCGGGCGGCGGGATCGCCGAACCGCCAGCCAGCCCACGCGTGCCCATGCCCCCGCGACGTAGGGTCGAGGCATGAGGTACGTTCCCGCTCTGATCCTCGACGCCGTACTGGTGCTCATCTTCGCCGTGATCGGCCGTGCGTCGCATTCCGAGGATCCGGCAGGATTCCTCCTCACGGCCTGGCCGTTCCTGGTGGCGCTCCTGGTCGGGCACGCGGTCGCCGCGCTCCTTCCGGCGCGGCCGCGGCAGCCGTGGTCGCTCCTCTGGGGCGTGGTCGTCTGGATCGTCACCGTCGCCGGAGGGATGCTGCTCCGCGTCGTCAGCGGTGACACCGCCGAGGTGCCCTTCATCGTCGTCGCGACGCTGACCCTCGGCGTCTTCATCGTCGGCTGGCGGGCTGTGACGGCGCTGCTCCGACGTCGCCGGGCCAGCGCGGAGTAGCCGGGCGAACGTCAGCGCGGCATCTGCGCGGCGAGTCGAGTGTCGGAGCTGATCTCGCGCCGGGTCCAATCGAACTGGAAGCGCGCATCGAAGGTGCGCGAGCAGCGTGCGCATGACGTCGGTCTGCTCGGACGACGGTGCCGATAGGTCACGTGCCCCTCGGGGCAGCGGCCGACCCACGGGGCGAGCTCGACCGCGGTCTCACCGTGATGAGTGGTGCCGCCGACGTAGCCGAGTTCCTTGGCGACGCGCTTCCAGGCCGGTCCGTGCGCGGCGGCGTGCCCGGCGAGGGCATGCGCCACTTCATGCAGCAGGACCTGATGGATCTCGTCATCCTCGAAGCGTGCCGCCAGATATCGCGAGACCGTGATCCGGTTGCGGGTGTAGTCGCACTGTCCGGCGCGGCGCTTGGCGTGGTCGAAGCCGAACGACCAGGACTCGTCGAGGTGAACCCTGATCAGCGCCTCGCCCCAGATGCGCACACGGTCAAGATCGGCCATGCGCTCAGGCTAAGCCATACCGCCGACACTCGGGCCGATCGACGGCTCAGCCGACGAGCTGAGCGGGCCGTCGACGTTCGGCGGCCTCGATTGCGAGCAGCGCCGTCTCCAGTTCGCTGTCGTCGGCACCGGACTCCCGCCGGAGGAATAGCGAACGTTTGAAGCTCTCTCGAGCCTCTTCGTAGTCGCCGGCGTCATAGGCGTTCTTGCCGTGGTGCTGGTGTGCGAAGGCGGCGATCGACAGCCAGCGCTGTCCCTCGGCCTCGGCGGCGCAGGTGGCGAGTTCCTGTTCCGCGGCGGCGTGCGCGCCGCGGTACTGCAGGATCGTCGCGTGGAGAACCCTCGCGCGCAGCACGTCCTTGCGGGTGCCCGCCATGCGTGCCTGACGCACGGCCTCGTCGGCCAGCGTCAGCGACTCATCCAATCGGCCCAGTACCTTCAGCAGCCAGACCCGTTCCAGAAGGGCCGGGAGGCTCCGCTGCGCCTCGATCTCCGAGAGTCGCGCAGCGCAGGCGTCGAGGTCGACCAGCTCACGCAGCGTCTCCTGGTGGTATCCCTGGATCAAACTCATGTCACTCCCTCCGTGTGCGTCCCCGTTCCAGTCTGCCTGTCGATCCGGGCAGGCCAGGGGCGGCACGCCTGGAAGCCGCGGACCCGTCATGGATCTCGGCGATCAGAGCTGCAGAAGGGCTCAGCGCAGGAACAGTGAGGCGTCGGGTCGAGGGGATGCCACCGCATCCGCGTCCGTGACGATGCGCGCGCCCTGCACAAAAGCCTTCACCTCGGCGCCCTGCGCGAGCTTGGCCGGATGGGGGCCGGCGGCGAGGATTCGCGGCAGCCACTCGGTCGGCAGCGCAGTGGCGGATGCCGCCACGACGAGGTTCCCGAATCGGCGTCCCTTGAGCACTTGCGTGTCGGCGAGGATCCCTATCTCGGGCAGCACGTCGGCGATCGTCGCCACCTGCTTGCGGGCGAACGCGAGCCCTGGTCCGTCGGCGACGTTGACGAGCAGCACACCGCCGGGGGCGAGCAGCGTCGAGAGCTCGCGGTAGAACTCGATACTGGTCAGGTGGGCCGGGGTCTGCGCTCCGGAATAGACGTCGGAGACCACGAGGTCGCAGCTGCCCGCCAGCGCCGGCGGCAGGCGACGCACGCCCTCTCGGGCGTCACCGATCCGGATGCGGATCGAGGCCCCTTTCGGTAACGGCAGATGCTCGCGGACGAGTTGGGCCAGCGGCGCCTCCAGCTCGATGACCTGCTGGCGTGAGCCCGGTCGCGTCGCATCGATGTATCGCGGGATCGTCAGCGCGCCCGCGCCCAGATGCACCGCCGTGAGCGCGGAACCCGGTGAAGTGAGCTGATCGATGACGGCGCCCATCCGCACGATGTACTCGAAGTGCAGATGCGTCGGATCATCGAGGTCGACGTGCGACTGCGGGGTTCCGTCGACGATGAGCTCGAAGCCGCTGGTGAACTCGGACGGAATGATGCGGGCGATGCCGCCGTGGTCGAGACGGGCTTCGGGATGCTCGGTGTCCTTCGATCGCATCCTGCCCATGAGACGAGACTACGCGCTGCCTGCGTCGAGATGCGGGGCCTGTGCCGCGTCCGGTGTCCGTGACGGCCGGTACGGTTGCCAGCGTGATCGAAGCCCTCCCGGATGCCCCGACCCGTCGCCCTGACATCGAGGACGATTTCGCCGACGGGCCCCGTCCCGACCTGTGGGTCGCGCATTATCTTCCGCACTGGACCACG
This sequence comes from Microbacterium sp. LTA6, assembly GCF_045690355.1. Lineage (NCBI taxonomy): Bacteria > Bacillati > Actinomycetota > Actinomycetes > Micrococcales > Microbacteriaceae > Microbacterium > Microbacterium sp. LTA6. Next base: position 480,493 of record NZ_CP147855.1, on the reverse strand, counting down.
CCTGACCGCTCCGCCGCGCGGTTCGAGACGGCCGATGACGGGGTGCTGCTGAGGATCGATGCCGACCAGCCGGACTGGAGACCGGAGGATGCCCCGCTGCGGGTGTCGAACCTGCAGACCGGCGTGCATTCCGGACGACTCGGCTCATCGGACGGAACGCACCGTCACCGCCCGGACGGGCTGGCGGTCCGTACGGTCACACCTACGCAGCTGCTGTGGGCGCCGAGCTCGGGCCGCGTCGACATCGCGGTGAGCGCCAGCCGCGATGGCGGATGCATGCTCGCCGCCTGGCTGGTGGGCACCGAGCACGAGCGGGCGGATGCCGCCGGCGAGATCTGCGTGTTCGAGATCGACGCCGAAGCGATCGGCTCGCACCGCAGCGTGGCACGGTCCGGCGTGAAGGCGCACTCCGACCCGCGCCTCGACACCGACATGGCCGAGGTTCCGCTTCCCTTCGACGCGTCCCGACCCCACACCTGGACGGTGATCTGGGGTGGAGGTGAGACCGTCATCGGCTGCGAGGGCATCGTGGTCCGCCGCGTCCCGCAGGCTCCGGACTACCCGTTGTTCCTGCTCATCGACCTCTTCGAAGTGGCGGCACCGGCCGGCTCGTATCCGAAGACGGCCTCGGTGCACCACGTGCGCGGCTGGAACGGACCCTGACCTGAGGTCACCGTTGGTTGCCGACCGAGCAGGTCTCCTGCTCGAGGGATTGCCCGGAGATCTCGGGAGGCAGGGTAGCCCGAACCGCAGGTGCATCCGTCGAGGTCGGTGCAGGTTCAACCGGTGCCGTCGGTGGCACCAGCTCGACGCCTTCGTGCGTCGCGACGTCGCCGGTGAGCTGCAGCGGCTGCCCTGCCTTCACCGCGGCCCAGAGCTCGTCTGCCGCCTCCCAGTTCGGAGCGACTTTGATGCCGGGGTTGTCGGGGTCATCGACGTTCGGGTACTGCACGAAAACGAAGTCGCTGAACGGCACATCGTTCAACGCGAGACCGAGCTCGGCGAGCCGCAGCGGATTCTGCAGTTCCTCGCTGGGGACGATGTTGTCAGCGATCGCATTCGCCAGGCGCAGCACCTTCGGCACATCGGTCAGGGTCTCGGCGCTCAGCACCTTCTTCGCCAGCCGTGACATGTACTGCTGCTGATTCGAGATGCGCGCAAGGTCGCTCTCGTCGCCGACGCCGTGCCGAGTGCGGATGAACGCCAAAGCGTCCGGCCCGGAGATCGTGTGGGTGCCCGGCGGGAGGTCGATACCTGCCTGCTCGTCTCGAATGCCGTCGCCGGCGATGCAGACCTCGACACCGCCGATCGCCTCGGTGACCGCCATCACGCCGTCGAAGCCGATCTTCGCGGCGAATTCGATGGGGATGTCGGCGAGATCGCTGACCGTCTTGACCACGCAGGAGATGCCGGCATGGTCGAACACGGAGTTCAACGGCGCCTTCGACATGCCTGACGCTTCGGAACCGTCTTCGCGCGTGCAGTCCGGCACCGGAACCATGAGGTCGCGGGGGAGTGAGACGACCGTCACGTTCCTCGGCGCCGCCGAGACGTGCACGAGGAGGTTCACATCGTTGCGGCTGCCCCCATCGGCCTCCGCGCAGCGCGCGCCGAGCAAAGCGGTGGCGCGTTCGCCGCACTCGTCGGTCCCGATGACGAGGATGCTGAACGCCTTGTCGCTCGGGTAGGCGCCGAGCGACGGCGGCGCGACATCCGGAGCGTCCTCCAGAGCCACCGCACCGTCCCCGACCCGCCCCAGGATGTCCGTGACGACGAACGCAGAGACGGCGACGGCCGAGACGAGGATCACGCCGAGTGAGATGCCGAGAAGCTTGAGGGCGGCGGACAGCGGACCCGGTGTCGGGTGGTGCGCATGACGTGCCAGCGTTGCGCGGTCATCGCCGTTTCCCCTACGAGGCATGCCGCGAGCCTACGACGGAAGTTCTTGTCACAGTCCGGCCACATTCTGAGAAAAACTTGCAGGCAATTAGTTAGTCGTGAATACTTATCCCCAGGGTGCGCACCCGATGCCGCCCAGGACGTTTCAAAGAGGAGATCCCTGATGCACAAGCGCATACTTCCGGCCCTGGCGCTCGGCGCCGTTGTCAGCCTCGGCCTCGCGGCCTGCGCTGGCGGGACCGCGCCTGCCGACGGCGGCGGCACCGACGGCGAGGGCAAGGAGCTCACCGTCTGGATCATGAAGGGCACCAACCCCGACTCGACCGCCTTCTACGACGCGGTGTCCGCGGCATTCGAAGAGAAGACCGGAGCGAAGGTCACCATCGAAGAGGTGCAGTGGGCAGATGCCCACGACCGTTTCGTGACGGCGATCGCCGGTGGCACCACGCCCGATATCGCCGAGACCGGCACCACCTGGACGGCTGAGTTCGCCGATGCCGGTGCGCTCGAGGCGATCGGTGAGTACGTCGACGGTGAGAAGGGGCTCCGCGATGATCTGGTCGAGGGGCTCGAGGTCGCCGGGACCTACGACGGCGAGCTCTACGGCATGCCGTGGTACGCGGGTGTCCGCTCGATCGTCTACCGCACCGACGTTTTCGAGGAGCTCGGGCTCAAGGCTCCGGAGAGCTGGGACGACATCATCGCGGCCGGCGAGGTCATCAAGGCGGCGAAGCCCGAGATGCTCCCGTTCCCCGTTCCAGGTGACGCGGAGTTCGACGTGTACCCCTGGGTCTGGGGTGCCGGCGGCGAGATCGCAACGCTCAAGGGCGACACCTGGACGAGCGAACTCGACAGCAAGGAGTCACAGGCGGGCATCGAGTTCTACACCGACCTCGCGCTGAAGCACGGCTTCTCCTCTGCCGGTGCGACCACCTGGAAGGAGACGGATCTGCGCGACGCCTTCACTCAGGGCAACGTCGCCATGATGCTCTCCGGATCGTGGACGCCGAAGGCGCTGGTCGAGGCGAACCCGGAACTCGAGGGCAAGCTGGGCGCCGCTGTCATCCCCGGCGAAGACGAGGGCATCTCGCCGTCGGTCCTCGGCGGATCGCACCTCTCGATCTTCAACACCACGGAGAACGCCGATCTCGCCTGGGAGTTCGTCAACCTGATGACGACCGGTGAGTTCGCGGAGCAGTGGGCCGCCGAGACCGGATACTTCCCGGGCGTCCAGTCCGCGATGGAAGAGGCGCTGGCCTCGACCGACCCGCTCGTCGCTCCGTTCGCGAAGCAGATGGTCGAGGGCGGAGCATCCGTCCCGGTCACTCCGAACTTCGGTGCCGTGCAGGCGAAGAAGACGACCAACGCGATGATCCAGGCGATTCTCAGCGGGCAGAAGGACGTCGCGACCGCGACGAAGGATGCCGCCGCTGAGATGACCGAACTGCTCAACCAGTAGTAGGTACCCGACGATGTCGATGGTGCAGACACCACTGCCGGCCATGGAAGCGGAGTCATCCGTTTCCACGGCCGGCAGCCGCGCCCGCCGCGGGTTCCCCTTGGCGAAGGCCCGTCCCTGGCTCCTGCTCGCACCCGGATTGGTCATCCTCGCGGTGCTCATGCTCTGGCCGCTCGTGCAGGTGGTCCTGTATTCGCTGCAGGACTACGGGCTGCGCGAGATCAACACCGGCGAGAGCAACTGGATCGGCCTCGGCAACTACATCGAGGCGCTCACCGACTCGACGCTGTGGAGCGTCGTCCTCCCGAACACCGTCGGCTTCGCGGCCGTCGCCGTCTTCGTGACGGTCACGGTCGGAACCCTCGTCGCCCTGCTCCTTGCCCGACTGGGCATCGTGTGGCGCACCATCGTCTCGAGTTGCATCATGGTCGCGTGGGCGATGCCCGCCGTGACCGGCACCTACGTCTGGACCTTCATCTTCGATGCCGACCGGGGCATCTTCAACTCCGTTCTGCAGGATCTCGGTCTCATCGACGGATCGGTGAACTGGTTCACGAACCAGTGGTCCTTCTACGCGATCGTGCTGCTCAACGTCGTCCATCACGGGTTCCCGTTCGTGGCGATCACGGTGCTCGCCGGCCTCCTCGGCGTCTCGAAGGAGATGCTCGAAGCAGCGGCTCTCGACGGCGCCGGCGCCTGGCGGCGCTTCTGGAAGATCATCTTCCCCACGTTGAAGCCGGTGTTCTCGGTCGTCATCATCCTGTCGACGATCTGGGACTTCAAGGTCTTCGCGCAGGTGTACCTGATGCCGGGCGGCGCCGGCTCCAACCGGACCGTGCTCAATCTCGGCGTCTGGTCCTACGTCGAGTCATTCGGCCAGAACCGCTACGGCTTCGGCGCCGCGCTCGCCGTGCTGCTGACCCTCGTGCTGATCGTGATCACCATCGTGTACATCCGCTCCCTGATGAAGGAGGACGAACTGTGAGCACCCGACGTCCACTCCTGTCGCGGATCGGAATCGGTGTCGCCATCGCGGCCGTCCTGATCTTCACGCTCTTCCCGGTCTACTGGATGGTCGCCAGCGCTTTCGACAAGAAGGCGTCGAGCGGCGGACAGACGTTCCTGCCTCAGGAGTTCACCTTCGACAACTTCGCGTTCGTGCTCACCGAGGGCGGGTTCGGCACCTTCCTGCGCAACTCCGCCATCGTCGCGCTCGCCACCGTCCTCGTCAGCGCGCTCGTCTGCCTGCTCGCGGCGGTGGCCGTCGCCCGGTTCCGGTTCAAGCTGCGCACCACGGTGCTGATGCTGATCCTCATCGTGCAGATGGTTCCGCTGGAGGCACTCGTCATCCCGCTGTTCCTGCAGGTGAAGAGCCTCGGACTGCTCAACAGCATCCTCGGACTGATCATCGTGTACATCGCACTCTCGCTCGCCTTCGGGATCTGGATGCTGCGCGGATTCGTGCAGGCGGTCCCGGTCGAACTCGAGGAAGCCGCGTACATCGACGGCGCGAGCTGGTGGCGGATGTTCCGTTCGATCCTGCTGCCGCTCGTGATGCCGGGACTCGTCGCGACGAGCGTGTTCAGCTTCATCACGGCGTGGAACGAGTTCATCTTCGCAATGACGATGCTGGGCGGCGCAGCGGATCAGTACACTGTGGCGATCGGTCTGAAGTCGTTCTTCGGACTGCACTCCAACGACTGGGGCAGCATCATGGCGGCATCCACCATCATCACGATTCCGGTGATGATCTTCTTCGTCATCGTTCAGCGCCGCCTGTCCAGCGGCATGGTCGCCGGCGCGGTGAAGGGATGAGGGACGATCTCGCCCGCCTCGCCAACGGCGTGCTCTGGCCGGGCTTCCTCGGAACGGAGGCGCCGCCGTGGCTGCTCTCCGAGCTCCGCGACGGGCTCGCCGGCGTCGTCTACTTCGGACAGAACATCAGCGATGGCCTGTCCGCGCTGAGCGCGTCGATCCAGGAGGCGAATCCGGATGCTCTGATCGGCATCGACGAGGAGGGCGGCAGCGTCACCCGGCTCGAGTCCGCGACCGGCTCGACGCTCCCCGGAGCCGCGCAACTCGGTGCCCTCGACGACCTCATCGCCACCGAGGCGACCGGGGCGGAACTCGCCCGACGTGTGCGCGCCATCGGCGGCAACGTCATCCTCGGGCCCGTCGCCGACGTCAACACCGACCCGCGCAATCCGGTCATCGGCGTGCGCTCCTTCGGTTCCGACGAGCACCTCGTCTCCCGCCACGTTGTGGCTCAGGTCGACGGCATCCAGGACGGTGCGGTCGCCGCGTGCGTCAAGCATTTCCCCGGCCACGGCGACACCCACCTCGACTCCCATCACGCACTGCCGGAGATCGCCCTCGACATCGACGAGTTCGAACGGGTGCACCTCGAGCCGTTCCGCGCGGCGGTGGATGCCGGCGTCGATGCCGTCATGACCGCGCACATCATCGTCCCCGCATGGGGCGAGGCGCCGGCGACTCTCAATCCCCGCGTGCTCGGGATGCTCCGGGAGTGGGGCTTCCAGGGCGTGATCATCACCGATGCGCTGGACATGGCGGCCATTCGCGAGACCGTGGGGATCGGCGGCGGAGCGGCACAGGCGCTCGCCGCGGGCGCCGACCTGCTCTGCATCGGCAATCCGACGAACCCCGGTGCGGCCGCGCTGCCCGACCAGGATCGCCGTGACTTCCTCGCCGCCCGGGACGGAATCGTCGCCGCGCTCCGCGAAGGCTCGCTGTCGCGGGAGCGGGTCGAAGAGGCCGCCGCGCGAGTGGCTGCGCTCGCGTCCCTGCGCCGTGCCGCTGCATCCGAACTCTCCGCCGAGCCGATCGACTTCGATGCCGCGGCCGTCGTCGACCGCGCCATCGCCGTCACCGGTGGGACGCTGGTCGCAGCATCCGCCCTCGCCGTCGTGGACGCGCGGCAGCGTTCCTCGCTGGCCGTCGACAGTGCCGCAGGCTTCGTGTCCGAGGCGCTCGCCGCCGGCGACTTCCTGGTGCGGCTCGACGTCGCGAGCAGCAGCGCGGACGCGCAGCAGAGTGCGCTCGCCGACGCGGTCGCCGCCAGCGGCAGGACAGTGGTGCTCGTCGATCGTCCCGATGCGGATGCCGGCCAGCGGGCGCTCGTCGAGCGGGCTGCCGTCCTCGATCCCGCCGCGGCCGTCGTCAACGTGGGGCTCGCGGCCAGGCACCCCCTGCCGTTGCCGACCGTCGAGGTCGGCGCCGCGAGCCGCCTCGGCGCCGAAGTCGCCCGCGAGAGACTGCTCGGCAGGGCGGCAGAACAGCTCATCGAGGCCGGCTGACGACGATGGGCGCCGTGGACGCTGACGTTCTCGCGCTGATCCGCCGTTCGGTCCCCCGGCTGAGTGCCGCCGAGGGGCGGGTCGCCGAAACGATCCTCGGTGACCCGACCCTCGTCGTCGACCTCGCCATCAACGACCTCGCCAAGCTCTGCAGGACCTCGCTGTCGACGGTCGCCCGTTTCGCGCAGTCGCTGGGCTTCAGCGGCTATCGCGAGCTGCGGGTCGCCGTCGCTCGCGCTGTCACCCTTGCCCAGGCGCAGCAGGCGCGCTTCAGCCTCGACAACACCGCGATCGATCAGGACGACGAGCCTTCGGTGGTCGCGGCGAAGATCGCGGCGCAGGAGATCGACGCGATCGAGAAGACCGCGCTCGGCCTCGACGGACCGACGCTCGATCGTGTCGCTCGTGCCGTCGTCGCCGCACGTCATATCGACATCCTCGGCCAGGCCGCATCGTCACTCACCGCTCAGGATCTGCAGCAGAAGCTCGTGCGCATCGGGTGTTCGGCTTCGCATTCGCCGGATCCGCACCTGGCGTTGACCACGGCATCACTGCGCACGAAGGACGATGTCGTGATCGCCGTCTCTCACGGCGGCGAGACGGCCGAGACGGTGCGTGCTTTCGAGGTTGCGCGTGATGCGGGGGCTCTCGCGGTCGCGATCACAAGCGTGAACGACTCGACGCTGGCCCTCGCGGCCGACGTCGTGCTGCTGACGCACGCCAGCGAGTCGCCCTTCCGGATGGCGGCGATGTCGAGTCGGATCGCGCAGCTGGCCCTGGTCGACATCCTTTTCGTGCGCGTCGTGCAGCACCGCGGCGAACCCGTCGCCATCCCTTTGCAGCTCACCCGCGATGCCGCGCTCGGCCGCCCTGTACCCGGTCGTTGAGCGAGGGCGCGCAGAGACCGAGACGAGACGCGCCCATCCGGCGAGCGATGTCGGAGACCGCGCGTATGTTGCGCGCCATGGGATACGTCTACATCCTTCGCTGCTCTGACGGGACGCTTTACGTGGGGAGCACCCGTGACCTCGGATTGCGCCTCGTGCAGCACCAGGAGGGGATGGGCAGCGCCTACACGCGGCGTCGGCTTCCCGTGGAGTTGATCTGGAGTGCGGACTTCGCCCGTATCGATGAGGCCTTCGCATGGGAGAAGCGACTGCAGGGCTGGAGCCACGCGAAGAGGATGGCCTTCATCGAGGGTGGCTTGGATGCTGTGATCGGTTGGAGCGTCCGAAACCGCACCGCCGGTCGTTGAGCGAGGGAGCGCCAGCGATCGCGTTGGGTCCCTCCCCACGGTCGTTGAGCGAGGGAGCGCAGCGACCGAGACGAAACGTGCCTGTCTGGCGTTCGACGCAAGATCTCTGCGTTTCGTCTCGCTTCGCTCGCTCAACGACCGACGGAGCGAATAACGCCGTCAGTCGACGTGGTCGCGGGTGCTCGCGAGCGCCCTGGTGGCGATCCGGTGAGCGCGCGCCAGGCTCCCGGAGAGCGACAGCCCGGTGAGGACCCCGGCCAGGAAACCGGCGGCGAAGGCGTCGCCGGCACCGACGGTCTCGACCACATTCGCTTCGAGCGCGTCGCTCTGGACGCGCTCCGCGCCGTCGAAAGCGGTCGCCCCGGTCGGGCAGGTGACGACGAGATAGCGCGGTTCGGGGAACAGGTCGCGCAGGCGCTGCGGATCGGCCGTGCCGAAAACGGCTTCGGCGTCTGGCCGGGTGCAGAACACGGCGTCGGCACGGCCGGCGTAGTCGGCCAGCAGCGCCTTGGCCTCGTCTTCTCGGCCTCGCCAGAGCGCCGGGCGCCAGTTCACGTCGAAGCTGAGCAGGCGGCCAGCCGGGCGATCCGCGAAAAGCGCATCCTGTGCGGCCCTCGCGCCAGGAGAGAGTGCCGGAGTGATCCCGGAGGTGTGCACCAGCGCCGCCTCGCTCAGCAGAGTGGATGCCGGTGGCCTGGCGAGTGTCGACGGTGACATCGCGGCGGCCGCCGACCCGGAGCGGTAGTAATGCATCCGGCTCTCCACCGCGCCGACGGGGAGCGGGGTGAGCTCCTTCACGTACAGCCCGGTGGGTGCGTCCGGATCGATCTCGACGGCGGAGTCGTCGACGCCGTGGCGGCGCAGTTCCGCGGTGAGGAACCGGCCGAAGCCGTCATCGCCGACCCGGGAGACGACAGCGGTGCGAATTCCGGCCGAGGCCAGGGCGATGGCGGCGTTCCATTCGGCTCCGGCGAGCGAGCGGTGGAAGGTCCGGCATTCCTCGAGCGGCGCTGCGACGGCGGGGACCAGTGCGACCAGACCTTCGCCGACGCAGACGGCGAGGGGAGCGGAGTCGAGCACGTTGTGGACACTACCGGATCGTCGGGGAGCCGAAGCAGCCGATACCGGATTGCAACCTGTTTGTACTTGGTAACTGGAACGCGGCTGGGTAGCGTCAAAGGATCACCGTGCCGGATGCGACGACGCATCGGGCACGCGCATCGAAGCGCCCACATAGGGAAGGTCACCACCATGCACCACACACCCATGCGCCGGCGAGGGCTCCTCGCCGTCAGCGGCGCGGCACTCGCCGCGCTCGTCCTGGCTGGTTGCGTCGCCAGCGATCGCGGAGACGGCGGCTCGGAGACGGCGAAGGACGTCGACAGCACGTTCGTCTTCGCAGCATCCTCCGACCCGGCCAGCCTCGACCCCGCTTTCGCTCAGGACGGCGAGACCTTCCGCGTCTCCCGCCAGATGTTCGAAGGCCTCGTCGGCACCGAGCCGGGAACCGCAGACCCGGCGCCGCTGCTCGCAGAGAAGTGGGAGTCGGCTGAGGACGGCATGTCCCACACCTTCACGCTGAAGGAGGACGTGACCTTCCACGACGGCACGCCGTTCAACGCGGAGGCCGTCTGCTTCAACTTCGACCGCTGGTTCAACTGGACCGGTCTCGCCGCGAGCGAGGCACTGGGCTACTACTACAACAAGCTGTTCCACGGCTACGCCTCGGACCCGGCCAACGCGGTCTACAAGTCCTGCACGCCGGACGGCGACAACAAGGTGACGATCGAGCTCAACAAGCCGTTCGCCGGGTTCATCCCCTCCCTCTCGCTGCCCGCGTTCGGGATGCAGAGCCCTTCCGCGCTTCAGGAGTTCGCCGCAGATGAGGTCGGCGGAACCGCCGAGGCTCCTGTGCTCTCCGAGTACGCCACTGCGCACCCGGTCGGCACCGGCCCGTTCCAGTTCGAAGAGTGGGCTCCGGGCGAGCAGGTCTCGCTCAAGGCCTTCCCCGACTACTGGGGCGACAAGGGACAGATCGAGCAGATCATCTTCCGCACGATCGATGACCCGACCGCACGCCGGCAGGCGCTCGAAGCCGGCGACATCGACGGCTACGACCTGGTCGGCCCTGCCGACAGCAAGGCCCTCGAGGACGACGGCTTCCACATGGAGTCGCGTCCGCCGTTCACGGTCCTCTACCTCGCGTTCAACCAGGTCGTTCCGGAGCTGCAGGACATCCGTGTTCGCCAGGCGCTCTCGTACGCCGTCGACAAGGATGCCCTGATCAAGCAGGTGCTCCCTGATGGCACGGAGAAGGCGACGCAGTTCGTTCCGCCAGTCGTCAACGGCTACAACGAAGGCGTCACCACCTACGAGTACGACCCGGAGAAGGCGAAGGCTCTGCTCGAGGAAGCGGGCTTCACGGCAGACAACCCGCTGACGCTGACCTTCAACTACCCGGTCAACGTCTCGCGCCCGTACATGCCGGACCCCGAGCAGATCTACACGGTGCTCGCATCGCAGCTGGCTGAGGTCGGCGTGAAGGTGAACCCGGTCACGGATGCCTGGAACCCGGACTACCTCGAGAAGATCACCGCTGGTTCCGACCACGGCATCCACCTCCTCGGCTGGACCGGCGACTACAACGACACCGACAACTTCGTCGGCGTGTTCTTCGGTCAGAAGTCCGCGGAGTGGGGCTTCGACAACCCGGAGCTCTTCCAGAAGCTCACTGAGGCGCGGGGAGTCTCGAGCCTCGAAGAGCAGACGCCGCTCTACGAGGAGATCAACGAGGATGTCGCGCAGTTCATCCCCGGTGTCCCGATCGCGCACCCGGCTCCGACGCTCGCGTTCGACTCGCGTGTGAAGAGCTACCCGGCCAGCCCGGTGAACGACGAGGTCTTCACGGACATCGTCCTCACGAAGTAAGCCTGACCGACTGAGTAGTCGGATCCCGGTCCCCGCCCACGGCGAGGACCGGGATCCGGCAACCCACCCGATCGACGGAGATCTCCGTGCTGCGCACTATCGGCAGGCGACTGCTGCTTCTCATTCCCACGCTCATCGGTTTGAGCATCCTTCTGTTCGCCTGGGTCCGCGCGCTCCCCGGCGGCCCGGCCATCGCCCTCCTCGGCGAGAAGGCGACCCCCGAGGCCATCGAGCGCGTCAACGAGCTCTACGGCTTCAATCGACCGCTCCTCGAGCAGTACTTCATCTGGATGGGGCGACTCCTCCAGGGTGACTTCGGCTCATCGATCGTCACGTCCCGCCCCGTCGTCGAAGAGTTCTTCCGGCGGTTCCCCGCGACTCTCGAGCTGAGCGTGATGGCGCTGATCTTCGCGATCGGCGTCGGCATTCCGCTCGGCTACTGGGCCGCCCGTCGCCACGGGAAGCTCACCGATCACGCCTCGGTGGTTCTGAGCCTGATCGGAATCACCATTCCGGTGTTCTTCCTGGCCTTCATCCTGAAGTACATCTTCGCGGTGGAGCTGGGCTGGCTGCCGTCCGACGGCAGGCAGGACGCGCGGATAGACGCCACGCATCCGACCGGCTTCTACGTCTGGGACGGCATCATCACCGGCGAATTCGACGCGTCATGGGATGCGATCGTGCATCTCATCCTGCCGGCGCTCGCGCTCGGCACGATCCCGCTCGCGATCATCGTGCGCATCACCAGAGCGAGCGTGCTCGAGGTGCAGAACGCCGACTACGTCCGTACCGGTCGCGCGAAGGGCGTCGCCGGCTCGACGCTGCGCAACAGATTCATCCTGCGCAACGCGATGCTCCCGGTGATCACGACGATCGGTCTGCAGACCGGACTGCTGATCTCGGGCGCGGTGCTCACCGAGACGGTGTTCGCTTTCCCCGGTATCGGGTCGTTCCTCGCCAGAGCGATCTTCGCCAGGGATTTCCCCGTCCTCCAGGGGTTCATCATCTTCATCGCGATCGCCTACGCGCTGATCAATCTCGCCGTCGACGTCTCATACAGCTTCATCGATCCGAGAGTGAGGGTGCAGTGATGCTCCTTCCGACAGCTCCGCAAACCGCTCGCACGACCGCTCGAAAGGAGTCCGCCTCATGAGCGTCGCACTCCCTCCCGCACAGGGCGGCGGGGTCATCGACACGGTGGCCATCGCCCAGGCCGGCCTCAACGAAGGGCCCGGCGGTTTCTGGCGAGACGTCTTCCGACGGCTCCGCCGCAACCCCACCGCATGGGTCGGCGCCGCGATCGTGCTGCTGTTCCTGCTGGTCGCGGGCTTGGCGCCCCTGTTGGCGCCCTACCCGGAGACGGCACTGCCCGGTGCGAAATTCATCACGCCGACGCACATCCCGGGGCCGGGCGAGCTCGCGCAGTTCCCGCTGGGACTCGATCGCTTCGGCGGCGACGTGCTCTCCAAGCTCATCTGGGGCGCGCAGGCGTCGCTCCTGGTGGGAGTCATCTCCACGGCCCTCGGCCTCGCCGGCGGCATGCTGCTCGGCCTCCTCGCCGGTACTTTCGGCGGCTGGGTGGACACGCTCATCATGCGCTTCGTCGACATCATCCTCTCGGTGCCGAACCTGCTGCTCGCGGTGTCCATCGCCGCGATCCTCGGGCAGACGCCGTTCGCGGTGATGATCGCGATCGGTGCGTCGAACGTGCCGATCTTCGCGCGTCTGCTGCGCGCGTCGATGCTCCAGCAGCGCTCAGCCGACTACGTGCTCTCGGCCCAGACGCTCGGTCTCGGGCGCGGCCAGATCACGATGTCGCACGTGCTGCCGAACGCGATCGGACCGGTGATCGTGCAGGGAACGCTGACACTCGCGACCGCGGTCATCGACGCCGCGGCGCTGTCGTTCCTCGGCCTCGGCGGCGGTCGCCCCGAGACAGCGGAGTGGGGGCGGATGCTGACCTACGCGCAGTCGGAACTGGCGATCGCGCCGCAGCTGGCGTTCCTTCCCGGTATCTGCATCGCGATCACCGCGCTCGGCTTCACGTTGTTCGGTGAGGCATTGCGCGAGGCCATGGACCCGAGGACGAGGGCGCGATGAGCGCCTCGAAGGAGAATCAGATGTCAGGCGCTCCGCTGCTTTCCGTGGAAGGCCTCGCGGTGGACTTCTCGACTATGGACGGCGTCGTCCATGCGGTCGAGGCCGTCGACCTGGAGATCGCCGCCGGTGAGACCGTCGCGATCGTGGGGGAGTCCGGTTCCGGCAAATCCACCACGGCGATGGCGATCATCGGCCTGCTGGCCGGTGGCGGGCGGGTCGCTGCGGGCAGCATCCGCCTCGATGGACGCGAGATCGCGCACGCCTCCGAGCACGAGCTGCGCATGATCCGCGGCCGCGACATCGGTCTCGTGCCGCAGGATCCGATGTCGAACCTCAACCCGGTGGCGAAGATCGGCACCCAGGTCGCCGAGACCCTGCTCGCGCACGGGCTGGCGAACCGCCAGAACGTGCAGGAGAAGGTCGTCGAGGCGCTCACCGCCGCCGGCCTGCCCAATCCGGAAGCGCGGGCCAAGCAGTACCCGCACGAGTTCTCCGGCGGCATGCGTCAGCGCGCGCTGATCGCGATCGGACTCGCCTGCAAGCCGCGGTTGCTCATCGCCGACGAGCCGACGAGCGCCCTCGACGTCACCGTGCAGCAGACGATCCTCGATCAGATCGGCGCGATGACGCGCGAGCTGGGCACGGCCGTGCTGCTCATCACGCACGACCTCGGTCTCGCCGCGGAGCGTGCCGAGCGGGTCATCGTCATGCACCGCGGCAAGGTCGTCGAGCAGGGGCCGGCACGGCAGATCCTGGAGGCTCCGCAGCATCCTTACACTCAGTCGCTCGTCGCCGCGGCTCCGTCCGTCGCCGCTGCGCGCCTGCGTCCGGAGGCGTTCCGGGTCGAGGAGCGCGCGGAGGCCGAGGTCACCGACGAGGCGAAGCCCGCCGACAACATCGTCGAGATCGAGAACCTGACGAAGGTGTATCCGGTGCGCGGTCGCCACGAGGACTTCGTCGCCGTCAACGACGTGTCGCTCTCGATCCCGCGCGGCGAGACGGTCGCGATCGTCGGGGAGTCGGGGTCGGGGAAGACCACCACCGCGCGGATGCTGCTGAAGCTCATCGAGCCGACCAGTGGCCTGATCCGATACGAGGGCCAGGACATCTCGTCGCTGAGCAAGGCGGAGGCCAAGAACTTCCGGCAGAAGGTGCAGCCGATCTTCCAGGACCCCTACTCGAGCCTGAACCCGATGTTCACCATCGAGCGGCTGATCGGGGAGCCCCTGGACTTCTACAAGCGAGGAAGCAGCGCCGATCGCCGCAAGCGTGTGCGGCAGCTCCTCGACGACGTCGCCCTGCCCCAGTCGATGCTTCGTCGCTACCCCTCCGAGCTGTCGGGCGGTCAGCGGCAGCGCGTCGCGATCGCGAGGGCGCTGGCGCTGTCGCCGGAACTGATCGTGTGCGACGAGCCGGTCTCTGCGCTGGACGTGCTCGTGCAGGATCAGGTGCTCAAGCTCCTGCGCGACCTGCAGTCGGAGTACGGATTGTCGTACCTGTTCATCTCGCACGACCTCGCGGTGGTGCGACTGATCAGTGACTATGTGTGCGTGATGAAGGACGGCGCACTCGTCGAGGCGGCATCCTCCGAGGAGATCTTCACGAACCCCCGCGATCCGTACACGCGCCGCCTGCTGGCATCCATCCCCGGCAACGAACTGAACATCGCATCCTGACCGTTTCCCCCGCGCGCAGAGGTCTTGTGCGTCGCGGGGGAGAGGACTAGCTTCACTCTCGTGCGACATCGTCGCGCCCGAGTCGCCGTGGGCGACGACCCGGTGTTTCCTCTGGGGTTAGGGAAGACCATGAAGAAGATGATGTGGGGGTGCGCGCTCGCGCTGGGCCTGGTGCTCGGCAGCGGCGGCACCGCGATGGCCGGCGAGTACAACGGACAGGGCGGTGACGTCCGCGGCGGCGACGGAGCGCACTCCGCCTGCCACTACTCCGGGCGGGATCTGCCGGACGGCGTTGAGGGCAACCCGTTCCCGTTCCTCGACGATGACGCGGTCACCGGCGGGGAGGTCCAGTCCTACGGGATGTACGTGCGTGCAGACATGAAGGGAGCGGTGCCGAGCCCGGGCGAAGCGTGCCGCGGCAACATCCCGCACGAGGAGTAGCAGTCGAAGAAGGTGGATGCGGATGCTTTTACCGCAGCATCCGTAATTGGTCAAGGATTGAGCTTGCCATGTCGTGGATTCGTACGTATAGTTGGTAGTTGCGCTCGTTTCTCCCTGCCCTCATATGGTGGTCGGCAGAAGTTGAGCATTCGGGCGCGCAACCCCACCTGACGACAAAGGAATCAGAAGCCCTGCGGGGCTCACGGAGGTTATTCCCTTGGCTGCTGCTCGCAACGCATCCACATCCACCACCACTAAGAACGGACGCGGAGCTTCCCGTCTTTCGTTCGCCAAGATCTCCGACACCCTGACGGTCCCAGACCTTCTGGCTCTGCAGACCGAGTCCTTCGGTTGGCTCGTCGGCAATGACGACTGGAAGGCCCGCGTGGCCGAGGCCAAGAAGGCCGGCCGCAACGACGTCAACGAGATCTCGGGTCTCGGCGAGATCTTCGAGGAGATCTCCCCGATCGAGGACCTCGGCGAGACGATGCAGCTGTCGTTCACGAACCCGTACCTCGAGCCGGAGAAGTACTCGATCGAGGAGTGCAAGGAGCGTGGCAAGACCTACGCCGCTCCGCTGTACGTCGAGGCCGAGTTCATGAACCACCTCACCGGTGAGATCAAGACCCAGACGGTCTTCATGGGCGACTTCCCGCTGCAGACCGGCAAGGGCACGTTCATCATCAACGGTTCCGAGCGCGTCGTCGTGTCGCAGCTCGTGCGTTCGCCTGGTGTCTACTTCGACAAGACCCCGGACAAGACGTCCGACAAGGACATCGTCTCCGCTCGCGTCATCCCGAGCCGTGGTGCATGGCTCGAGTTCGAGATCGACAAGCGCGACCAGGTCGGCGTGCGCATCGACCGCAAGCGCAAGCAGTCGGTCACGGTGTTCCTCAAGGCGCTGGGTATGACCAGCGAGGAGATCCTCGTCGAGTTCGCCGGCTTCCCCTCCATCGAGGAGACCCTGGCGAAGGACACCATCGTCACGAAGGAAGATGCCCTCCGCGACATCTACCGCAAGCTGCGTCCGGGCGAGCAGGTCGCCGCCGAGGCTGCCCGCGCTCTGCTGGACAACTTCTACTTCAACCCGAAGCGCTACGACCTCGCGAAGGTCGGTCGTTACAAGATCAACCAGAAGCTGGGTCTGGAAGCACCGCTCTCCGCCTCCGTGCTGACGGTCCAGGACATCGTCGAGACGATCAAGTACCTCGTGCGCATCCACGCCGGTGTCGAGACGTTCGAAGGGATCCGCGCCGGTAAGAAGGCCGAGATCCGTCTGGCCACCGACGACATCGACAACTTCGGCAACCGTCGCATCCGCGCGGTCGGCGAGCTGATCCAGAACCAGGTCCGCACCGGTCTGTCCCGCATGGAGCGCGTCGTCCGCGAGCGCATGACCACGCAGGACATCGAGGCGATCACCCCGCAGACCCTGATCAACGTGCGCCCCGTCGTCGCCGCGATCAAGGAGTTCTTCGGAACGTCTCAGCTGTCGCAGTTCATGGACCAGAACAACCCGCTCGCGGGTCTGACCAACAAGCGCCGCCTGTCCGCGCTCGGCCCCGGTGGCCTGAGCCGTGACCGCGCAGGCGTCGAGGTCCGTGACGTCCACCCGTCCCACTACGGCCGCATGTGCCCGATCGAGACCCCGGAAGGCCCGAACATCGGCCTGATCGGTGCGCTCGCGACGTTCGCGCGCATCAACTCCTTCGGCTTCATCGAGACGCCGTACCGCCGGGTCGTCGACGGTCAGGTCACTGACGAGATCGACTACCTCACGGCTTCTGAGGAGAGCGACTTCATCGTCGCTCAGGCCAACGCTCCGCTGAAGAAGGACGGGCACTTCCGCGAGGACCGCGTCCTCGCCCGCCGTCCCGGCGGCGAGGTCGACCTGTTCCACCCGGAAGAGGTCGGCTACATGGACGTCTCGCCGCGCCAGATGGTGTCGGTCGCGACCTCGCTGGTGCCGTTCCTCGAGCACGACGACGCACAGCGCGCCCTCATGGGTGCCAACATGCAGCGTCAGGCTGTGCCGCTGCTGCGCAGCGACTCGCCGCTGGTCGGAACCGGTATGGAGGGCTACACCGCCATCGACGCCGGTGACGTGATCACCGCCGAGAAGGCCGGTGTCGTCACCGAGGTCTCCGCAGACCGCGTCGTCCTCATGCTCGACGAGGGTGGCACCAAGGAGTACTACCTGCGCAAGTTCGACCGCTCCAACCAGGGCACGTCGTACAACCAGAAGGTCGTCGTCTCGGCCGGTGAGCGTGTCGAGGTCGGCGAGGTCATCGCCGACGGACCCGCCACCGAGAACGGCGAGCTCGCGCTCGGTAAGAACCTCCTCGTGGCGTTCATGACCTGGGAAGGCTACAACTTCGAGGATGCGATCATCCTCAGCCAGGACCTCGTCAAGGACGACACCCTCTCCTCGATCCACATCGAGGAGTACGAGGTCGACGCCCGCGACACGAAGCTCGGCAAGGAGGAGATCACCCGTGACCTCCCCAACGTCAGCCCGGAGCTCCTGAAGGATCTCGACGAGCGCGGCATCATCCGCATCGGCGCCGAGGTTCGCCCCGGCGACATCCTCGTCGGCAAGGTCACGCCGAAGGGCGAGACCGAGCTGTCGGCCGAGGAGCGCCTGCTCCGCGCGATCTTCAACGAGAAGAGCCGCGAGGTTCGCGACACGTCGCTGAAGGTTCCGCACGGCGAGCAGGGCACGATCATCGCCGTCAAGGAGTTCAACGCCGAAGACGGCGACGACGAGCTCGGCTCCGGCGTCAACCGCCGCGTCGTGGTCTACATCGCCCAGAAGCGCAAGATCACCGAGGGCGACAAGCTCGCCGGCCGTCACGGCAACAAGGGCGTCATCGCGAAGATCCTCCCGATCGAGGACATGCCGTTCCTCGCGGACGGAACTCCGGTCGACATCGTCCTGAACCCGCTCGGCATCCCGGGTCGAATGAACTTCGGCCAGGTGCTGGAGACCCACCTCGGGTGGATCGCCAAGCAGGGCTGGAAGGTCGAGGGCAACCCCGAGTGGGCAACCAAGCTGCCGAAGGATGCCTTCGAGGCAGCCCCCGGCACCAAGGTCGCCACCCCGGTGTTCGACGGCGCGAGCGAGGAGGAGATCGCAGGTCTCCTCGACGTGACGCTGAAGACGCGTGACGGTGTGCGCCTGGTCGACTCGACCGGCAAGACGCAGCTGTTCGACGGCCGCTCCGGCGAGCCGTTCCCGGCGCCGATCTCGGTGGGCTACATGTACATCCTGAAGCTCCACCACCTGGTCGACGACAAGATCCACGCACGCTCCACTGGTCCGTACTCGATGATCACCCAGCAGCCGCTCGGTGGTAAGGCGCAGTTCGGTGGTCAGCGCTTCGGTGAGATGGAAGTGTGGGCCCTCGAGGCCTACGGTGCCGCTTACGCGCTGCAGGAGCTCCTCACGATCAAGTCCGACGACATCCTCGGCCGCGTCAAGGTGTACGAGGCGATCGTCAAGGGCGAGAACATCCAGGAGCCCGGCATCCCGGAATCGTTCAAGGTGCTCATGAAGGAGATGCAGTCGCTCTGCCTGAACGTCGAGGTTCTCTCGGCCGACGGCACGCTGGTCAACCTCCGCGACACCGACGACGAGGCCTTCCGCGCAGCAGAAGAGCTCGGGATCAACATCTCCAGCCGCTTCGAGGCTGCCTCGATCGACGAGATCTAATCCTTCGGCGGCTCAGGGATCTGATTCCCTGAGCCGCCGAAGCCAGACTTCTCAAAAAGAATTTCCGACACAGGAGAACTAGTGCTCGAGTCAAACACTTTCGATGAGCTTCGCATCGGCCTGGCCACTGCCGACCACATCCGTGCGTGGTCGTACGGCGAGGTCAAGAAGCCTGAGACCATCAACTACCGCACACTGAAGCCGGAGAAGGACGGCCTCTTCGGTGAGCAGATCTTCGGACCCTCCCGCGACTGGGAGTGCGCCTGCGGCAAGTACAAGCGTGTCCGCTTCAAGGGCATCGTCTGCGAGCGCTGCGGCGTGGAGGTCACCAAGAGCTCCGTCCGTCGTGAGCGCATGGGCCACATCGAGCTCGCCGCCCCCGTCACGCACATCTGGTACTTCAAGGGTGTCCCCTCGCGTCTCGGCTACCTGCTCGACATGGCGCCGAAGGACCTCGAGAAGGTCATCTACTTCGCCGCGTACATGGTCATCTCGGTCGACGAGGATGCTCGTCACCGCGACCTCGGCACGCAGGAGAACAACATCCGTCTCGAGCTGAAGACGCTCGGTGATCGTCGCGACGCGAAGATCGCTGAGCGCCTGGCTCGCCTCGAGGAGGAGCTCGCTTCTCTCGAGGCCGAGGGTGCCAAGGCCGACGCGAAGAAGAAGGTCAAGGACGCCGCCGAGAAGGAGATGTCGCTCATCCGCAAGGGTGCAGACGAACAGATCGCCAAGCTCGAGCGCGTGTGGGAAGACTTCCGCACGCTCGAGGTCGGTGCGCTCCGCCCGGAGGACGACGTCTTCCACGAGCTGCAGGACCGCTTCGGTCAGTACTTCGAGGCCTACATGGGCGCCGAGTCGATCCAGCGTCGCCTCGCGGCATTCGACCTGAAGGCCGAAGCAGAGAACCT
This sequence comes from Microbacterium sp. LTA6, assembly GCF_045690355.1. NCBI lineage: Bacteria > Bacillati > Actinomycetota > Actinomycetes > Micrococcales > Microbacteriaceae > Microbacterium > Microbacterium sp. LTA6. The sequence goes on along the minus strand of NZ_CP147855.1, from coordinate 460,795 downwards.
GCACCTGCAGATCTCTGAGGGCAAGGGCCAGCGCAAGATCCGCGCGATCAAGCGTCTGAAGGTCGTCAACTCGTTCCTGGAGACCGGCATGAGCCCGGCCGCCATGGTGCTCGACGTCGTCCCGGTGATCCCGCCGGAGCTGCGTCCGATGGTGCAGCTCGACGGTGGCCGCTTCGCGACCTCCGACCTCAACGACCTGTACCGCCGCGTGATCAACCGCAACAACCGTCTTCGTCGTCTGATCGACCTCGGTGCCCCCGAGATCATCGTCAACAACGAGAAGCGGATGCTGCAGGAGGCCGTCGACGCTCTGTTCGACAACGGTCGCCGTGGTCGCCCGGTCACCGGTACCGGAAACCGCGCCCTGAAGTCGCTCAGCGACATGCTCAAGGGCAAGCAGGGTCGTTTCCGTCAGAACCTGCTCGGCAAGCGCGTCGACTACTCCGGCCGTTCGGTCATCGTCGTCGGCCCGCAGCTGAAGCTGCACCAGTGCGGTCTGCCCAAGCAGATGGCTCTGGAACTCTTCAAGCCGTTCGTGATCAAGCGCCTGATCGACCTCGGTCACTCGCAGAACATCAAGGCCGCCAAGCGTGCCGTCGAGCGCACCCGTCCCGAGGTCTGGGACGTGCTCGAGGAGATCATCCGCGAGCGTCCGGTGCTGCTGAACCGTGCGCCCACGCTGCACCGTCTCGGCATCCAGGCGTTCGAGCCGCAGCTCGTCGAGGGCAAGGCCATCCAGCTCCACCCGCTCGTCTGCGCGGCGTTCAACGCCGACTTCGACGGTGACCAGATGGCTGTGCACCTGCCGCTTTCGGTCGAGGCTCAGGCCGAGGCCCGCGTGCTGATGCTCGCATCGAACAACATCCTGAAGCCGTCCGACGGCCGCCCGGTGACCCTTCCTTCGCAGGACATGATCATCGGTCTGCACCACCTGACGACGGTCAAGGCCGGCGCCAAGGGTGAAGGTCGCGCGTTCGGCTCGGTCTCCGAGGCGATTCTGGCGAAGGACGAGGGCACCCTCGACCTGCAGGCCAAGGCTCGCATCCGCATCCACGGCCTGACGTTCCTCGAGGGCGAAGCTCCCGAGGGCTACGAGCGCCACGGCCTCGTCGACGCGTCGCTGGGTCAGGCGATCTTCAACGACACCCTCCCGAAGGGCTACCCGTTCGTCCGCGAGCAGGCAGACAAGGGCAAGCTGTCGCAGATCGTCAACAAGCTGGCCGAGGAGTACCCCAAGACCGAGACGGCTGCGACGCTGGACCGCATCAAGGACGCCGGTTTCTACTGGGCAACGCGCTCCGGTGTGACCGTCGCCCTGAGCGACATCCTCACCCCGCCGAACAAGGCGGAGATCGTCGCCGGCTACGAGAAGCAGGCCGCGAAGGTCCAGTCGCAGTACGAGAAGGGTCTCACGACCGACTCGGAGCGTCGCCAGGAGCTCATCAAGATCTGGACCGAAGCGACCGACGAGGTGCAGGCCGCGATGAAGGCCTACTTCCCCGAGGACAACACCATCAACCGCATGGTGACCTCTGGTGCTCGTGGTAACTGGCTGCAGATCCGGAACATCGCCGGTATGCGAGGCCTGGTGAACAACCCGAAGGGTGAGATCATCCCTCGCCCGATCATCTCCTCGTACCGCGAGGGGCTGTCGGTTGCCGAGTACTTCATCGCGACGCACGGTACCCGTAAGGGTCTGGCCGACACCGCTCTGCGTACCGCCGACTCGGGTTACCTGACCCGTCGTCTGGTGGATGTCTCGCAGGACGTCATCATCCGCGAAGAGGACTGCGGCACGTCGAAGGGCCTCGAGCTCCCGATCGCCGCTCCGAACTCGCAGGGCGAGCTCGTGCGCGATGCGAACGTCGAGAACTCGGTGTTCGCTCGTACCCTGGCCTCCGACGTGGTCGACAGCAAGGGCGAGATCCTCGCCTCTGCACATGACGACGTGGGCGACGTGCTCATCGACAAGCTCGTCGGACTCGGCGTGGAGAGCATCAAGGTCCGCTCCGTGCTGACCTGCGACTCCGCCGTCGGTGTCTGCGCGCAGTGCTACGGCCGTTCGCTGGCGACGGGCAAGACCGTCGACATCGGCGAGGCCGTCGGCATCATCGCGGCGCAGTCGATCGGTGAGCCCGGTACCCAGCTGACGATGCGTACGTTCCACACCGGTGGTTCGGCATCGGCGGATGACATCACCCAGGGTCTGCCCCGTGTGCAGGAGCTCTTCGAGGCTCGTACGCCGAAGGCGGCTTCGCCGATCGCCGAGGCCGATGGCCGCATCACGATCGACGAGACCGACAAGGCCAAGAAGGTCATCCTCACGCCCGACAACGGCGACGAGGCAGTGGTCTACCCGGTGCTGAAGCGTGCGACGCTTCTCGTCGAGGACGGCCAGCACGTCACCGTCGGTCAGCCGATCCTCGTCGGCACGCTCGACCCCAAGGAGGTCATGCGTGTCATGGGCGCCCGTGAGGTTCAGCGTTACCTCGTCGGCGGCGTGCAGGGCGTTTACCGCTCGCAGGGTGTGCCGATCCACGACAAGCACATCGAGGTCATCGTTCGTCAGATGCTCCGCAAGGTCACCGTCGTCGATCACGCCGACACGACCCTGCTTCCGGGTGAGATGGTCGACCTCAAGCGCTACCAGGCGATCAACCGCGAGGCTGTCGCCGAGGGCAAGCGCCCGGCGTCGGGTCGTCCGGAGCTGATGGGTATCACGAAGGCGTCGCTCGCGACCGAGTCGTGGCTGTCGGCCGCATCCTTCCAGGAGACGACCCGCGTGCTCACGCAGGCCGCCATGGAGGGCAAGCGCGACCCGCTGGTCGGTCTCAAGGAGAACGTCATCATCGGAAAGCTCATCCCCGCGGGAACCGGACTTGCGAAGTACCGCAACGTCACGGTCGAGGCGACGGAAGAAGCCAAGAGCGAGCGCTACCCGAACCGGATCTTCGCATCCGACGGCGCGTACGCGGACGGCGACTTCGGCTACGTCGACTTCGACGCGTTCTCGACGGACGACATCACCCCCGGTACGTACAACTGAGGTGTGACTGAGTGAAAGAAGGCCCCGGGGTTCGCCCCGGGGCCTTCTTCGTGTGTGTGGCAAGCATTTCGGCGGCGATGAATCGTGCCGTGGTACGACGCGGCCGGTACCAGCGGCGGATGGCAGGAGAAGCCGGACACGGTTTGCTGAGAAAGATCGTTGCTCCACTGCGGCCAGGGCCCGGGAGCGCGACGTCTCTGCTCCGGTCGTACCGAACGAAACTCACCACACACATGACATTCCTCACGCGTGCCAGCCTCGCGAACCGTGCCATCGTCTGCCTGATCACGATCGCCGTCGCGGTCTTCGGCCTCTTCGCGATGACATCGCTCCGCCAGGAGCTGATGCCGTCGATCAAGCAGCCGGGAGCGTACATCTCGGTGGATTCCAGTGGGCTCGCACCGGACCAGATGGTTCAGCTCGCCACGGAGCCCGTCGAGGACGCTCTGAAGGGCGTGAACGGACTCACGTCGATCAGCTCGACGACGCAGACCGGCAGCGCGCAGGTCGCGGTCACGTGGCCGTTCGAGCTCGACGCCGACGAGACTCTTCGTGCGATCAAGGCAGCCGTCGATGCGGTGAAGTCCGCGCTGCCGAAGGATTCCGGTGTGGTCGTGCAGTCGGGATCGGCAGCCGACCTGCCGGCGATGGTCCTCAGCGCCGGTTCGACGAAAGACCCCAACACCTTCGCAGACGCGCTCGAACAGAGCTTCCTGCCCAAGATCCGCGCGGTGACGGGCGTGCGCGAAGCCACGCTGCAGGGCCGTGAGTCGCAGCAGCTCGAGATCTCACTCCGACCGGCAGACGTGGAGCGTCTGAAGGTCGATCCCGCCGTGGTCCTGGCCACCCTGCAGAGCAATGTCGCCGTGCTGTCCGCGGGACAGATCGGCACCGACGCGGGCGAGGTCGCCGTGAACGTCGGCCCGGGCGTGGAGAGCATCGAAGCCATCGGCGCGCTCCCGGTCCAGGTGCAGGACAGCGTCGTCCAGATCCAGGACTTCGCGGATGTCGCCCTGAAGCCCGAACCGGTGGGTTCCATCTCCCGGGTGAATGGGAAGGACGCGCTCACGATCCAGGTCCTGCCCGCCGCCGGTGCGAACGCGGTCGAGATCTCTCACGGGGTGACCGCGATCCTCGACGAGGCCGCTGCCTCGCTGGACGCCGAATTCGTTCCGATCTTCGACCAGGCGCCGTACATCGAGCAGTCGATCGAGGACCTCTCGACCGAGGGCGGCCTCGGCCTCCTGTTCGCGGTCATCATCATCTTCGCGTTCCTGCGGTCCTGGCGTTCGACCGTCATCGCGGCGGTCTCGATTCCGCTCTCGCTTCTGATCACGATGGTCGGACTGCTCTGGTCGAACAACACCCTCAACATCTTCACGCTCGCCGCGCTCACCATCGCGATCGGACGCGTCGTGGATGACTCGATCGTCGTCATCGAGAACATCAACCGGCACGCGGAGAGACGCGTGCCCACGGCGGCGGATATCGTCGCCTCGGTCAAACAGGTCGCAGGCGCGATCATTGCCTCGACGGCCACGACGATCGCCGTGTTCCTGCCGATCGCCTTCGTATCCGGCGTCACGGGGCAGTTGTTCCGGCCGTTCTCGATCACGGTGACGATCGCGTTGGCCGCTTCGCTGGTGGTCGCATTGACCGTCGTTCCTGTCCTGGCGTACCTCTTCCTGCGGCCGCGGGCGCTGCGACGTGCGGCGGCCCAGCAGACAGAAGGGGAGCCGGTCGCGGAGACCGAGACGGTGATGGATGCCGGCGAGTTCGCCCGCGCCGAGATGAGCGCCCCTGAAGACCGCCTGCAGCGCACCTTCATGTCGTTCCTCGGCGCGACGCATCGACGGCCCGTCATCACGCTCGCCGGATCGACCGTCGTGCTCCTCGGGACCTTCTTCCTCGCCACACAGATTCCGACGGACTTCCTCGGAGAATCCGGCCAGCAGAGCATCACCGTGACGCAGAAGCCCGGTGAGGCCGCAGACGTGGAGGCGCGTATTGAAGCGGCCGAACCGGTGGAACGTGCGCTTCAGGGCGTCACGGGGGTCGAGAGCGTGCGATCGACGATCCCCGGAGGCGCGACGAGTGCAGGGGAGGAGAACGTCAACACCTTCGAGGTCACACTCGAGAAGGGTGCGAAGGCGGCGGCCGTGCAGGTCGCCATCGACAAGAAGCTCGCCACGCTCGGAAACCCGAAGCAGTTCGACGTGCTGACCGCCGATTCGAGTGGAGCGGGAGGCGGCATCGAACTGCGCGTGATCGGAAACGATCCGAAGGCGCTGGCGGCCGCGAGCGAGTCTCTGGTCACCGCTCTCGAGGATGCGCGGGGCGTGCAGAAGGCCACCAGCGACATCAGCGGTGAGCAGCCGATCGTGCAGGTCTCCGTCGATCCCCTGAAGGCGGCGGCGCTCGGCTTCGACCAGCAGCAGATCGCCACCGCGATCGCGGCCGCGCTGAACGGAACTCCGGCGGGCAGCGTGGTCCTGGATGGGGAGGAGCGGGATATCGTCATCCGCACCGCCTCCGTCAGCGGCGGCGTGGACGCGGTGGCCGGCATGGTGCTCCCCATCACGCCGAAGCAGACCTCCGACGCGCAGAAGGCGGCGGCCGATCAGCTCGAGGCCGAGCAGAAGCAGAAGGCGCAGGAGCAGAAGGAGGAGGCGGAACGCGAGCTGAACCAGCAGATCGACGACACGGCCTCGCAGCGATCCGACCTCCGTGACCAGCTCGGCATCCTGCGGTCCCAGCTCGCGCAGTTGGAGGCATCCGCTCCCGCCGTGCCTGCACCGAATACACCGGAGGAGCAGGCGGCGATCGACGCGGAGCGCGAGCGGCAGGAGCAGATCGCGGCGATGGTGTCCGCGATCGAGCAGACGCAGGCCGGCATCGAGTCCGCAGACGCGCAGCTCGAGCAGCTTCGTGAGAGCCAGACGGAGTCTGCCGCGCAGCAGGCAGAGGCCGACCGGATGGCGCAGGCGCAGAAGGCGGCGAGCGAGATCCGCGGCACCGCCGTGCGGGTCGGTGACGTCGCGACCGTGACCGAAGCGAAGACCGCTCCGTCGATCTCACGCATCGACGGCGAACGCGTCGTCTCGATCTCGGTCACGCCGAAGAGCGGCCAGCTCGATGCGGCGACCAGTGCCGTCGATGCGGCGACGGCGAAGGTCGAGCTTCCGGCCGGCGTGCGCTACGAGGTGGGCGGAGTCGCCGCCGAGCAGGATGACGCGTTCGGGCAGCTCGGCCTTGCGATGCTCGCTGCGATCGCGCTCGTGCTGCTGGTCATGGTGATGACCTTCCGCAACCTGCGTCAGCCGACGATCCTGCTGATCGCTGTGCCCTTCGCGGCCACCGGAGCGATACTCGCCCTCCTGTTCACGGGGACGCCCCTCGGCCTGCCTGCCCTCATCGGGCTCCTGATGCTGATCGGCATCGTGGTGACGAATGCCATCGTGCTGCTCGACCTGGTGAACAAGCTGAGGGCCGGAGGCGCCGATCTCGACGAGGCGGTGTATCACGGAACCCGCCTGCGCTTGCGGCCGATCCTGATGACAGCGACGGCGACGATCTTCGCCCTGTTGCCGATGTCGCTGGGGATCACCGGCGGCGGGGTGTTCATCTCGAGGCCGCTCGCCGTCGTCGTCATCGGCGGGCTGATCAGCTCGACGCTCCTGACGCTGATGCTCGTGCCGATCCTGTATCTGCTCCTCGAACGCGCACGTGATCGCCGGATCGCCAAGCGCGAGGAACGACGGATGCAGCGCGAAAGCAAGCGACTCGGGACCGACGAGCCGGACGACGGCGACGGCGAGCTCGTGCTCGTGCTCGGCGGTGACGATGAGGCCACGCCTCGCGGCTGACGCCGGACGGCTGACACCGTACGGCTGACCCCGGACGGCTGACCCCGGGCCGCCGCCCTTGCCGGCGCGGCCCGGCGGCTCAGCCGAAGAGGTGCTCGACGATGCTCGAGGTGTAGCCGCTCGGCGCCAGGTTCGAGAAGCGGGTGTCGATGAGGATGTCGTCGCGCCAGAACAGCGTGCGTCCGTCGGTCACCGGGTACTGCGTGTTCGGCCAGGTCTTCTCGCAGCGTGTGCCGCCGTCGGGCGTGAAGCAGGTGAAGCCCTCGGTGTTCGCAAGGGCGTTGAGCATGTCGAGCGCGGGGCCGCGATTCATCGCCGAGATCGTCGTGACGAGACGGGTGGTGTCCGCACGCGGATCGGCCCAGGCGCAGATGAGCGAACCGTCATCCTGTACTCCTGTGGGTCCGAAGGCGGCGTCGTTCAGCGGCACGTCCTCGAGTTGGGCGAGCACGTCATCGGAGAGGATCGCTCGGCAATCCGTCGGCAACGCGATCCCCTTCGTCGGTGTCGGGCTTGGCGATGCAGTCGGCGACTTCGTCTCGTCAGGGGTCGGTGATTCGCTGGTGCCGGGGCTCGTTGACGCGCTCGGCGAGCCCGCGTCCGGCGACTCGGACGCGCAGCCTGCGAGAACGGTGGCGAGCAGCAGTGCGGCGGCGCCGGCGACGAGTCGTGCATTCATGGCCACACCGTATCGCTCGCGGAACCCCGGGGATAGGGGGAAACACCGCACCGCGATAGTGTCGGCGAGTGAGCACAGCTTTTTCCTCCGCCGGATCGGTCGTCGTCGTCGGCGATGCACTGATCGATGAGATCCACGACCACGCCGGAGTGCGAGAACTCGTGGGGGGAGCGGCGTTGAACGTCGCCGTCGGTCTGCGCAGACTCGGGGTGTCCACGACATTGATCGCGATGGTCGGCGATGATGAGGCCGGTGATCACATTCGCGAGTATCTTCGCGATCACGACGTGGCGCTGGTATCGAGTCCGAGCCCGCACGGATCTTCTCGGGCGATCGTGCAGCGCTCGGCGAGCGGTGAGCCGGAGTACGTCTTCAACGAGGCGGCGAAGCGGCGCAGCATCCGCTATTCCGCCGAGGCGCGGCAGGCGATCTCGGAGGCTGGGCTCGTCGCGGTCAGCTGCTTCCCGTTCGACGTTCCTGCCGAAGTGGATGCCTTTGCAGAGGCGCTGGACGGCGCACGCCTCGCGATCGATCCGAACCCCCGTGCGGGGATGCTGAGCGATCGGGACGAGTTCGTTCGCGGTTTCGAAAGCCTCGCTGCGCGGGCGGAGATCGTGAAGGTCGGAACGGACGACGCCGCGCTCCTCTACGGCGGGGATCTCGATGCGCTCCGCGCTCGTCTGAGAGGGCTGGGCGTCGGTGCGGTGCTCGCCACCGCCGGGGTGGATGGCGCGATCATCGAGGCGGATGCCGGCATCGTGGCTGCTCCGATCTCGACGCTCCCTGGACCGGTCGTCGACACGGTCGGGGCGGGGGACTCGACCCTCGCCGCGGTGGTGGCTGGGCTGGTCGGATCGGCGCCGCGCACGACGGGCGAGTGGGACGCACTGCTGCGCCGCGCCATGGACATCGCCGCCGCGACCTGCCGTGCCGAGGGCGGTTTGCTGCGCACTCCGGAGTCGCTGGCCGAGGCGGAACGCGGCGTCTACGGAAGCTGAGGCTTCGATTTCATGCGCTGGCCGATCGCCGGTATGATAATTCTTCGTGCCCCCGGTTGGCTGTTCAAGTCGGACGGGTGCGCATTGGCGAGTTACCCTAGCGGCCAAAGGGATCTGACTGTAAATCAGACGGCTCAGCCTTCGGGGGTTCGAATCCCTCACTCGCCACAGCACAGAAGAAGGGCCCCGCATCGCGGGGCCCTTCTTGCATTCTCGGTGTACGAGCGGATGCTCCGCGCTCACACCTCGGGGTCAGTACGAGGCGGTGGCGACGTTCTGCACGGCCAGCGCGACTTGGCCGACATGGTTTGCCATCGCTTCTCGGGCTTTCACGGGGGAGCCTGATGCGATCGCGTCCACGATCTGGGCGTGTTCGATGTTCGACGCCCGTTGCCGCGCTTGAGTGACGTTCAAGAACTCGGACTGGAGATCGAGCGCCTGACGAGTCGACGCGACCACCGAGATGAGTACGGGGTTCCGGCTCGCTTCCGCGATCGCCACATGCAGCTCACCGTCCAATGCCACCCAGGCCCGGAGGTCCTCTGCGGCGTCGAGTGCGGCGAGAATCCGATGCAGGTTCTCGAGCTGGGCCGGAGTGTGCCGTTCAGCCGCATAGCCGGCGGTGGGCACTTCGACATGCTGTCGGGCCTCGATGAGGTCCTGGGCGCTGAACTCGCCGAAGACGAGCTGAGACGCCGGACTCTTCTTGACGACGAAGGTGCCGCTTCCTGTGCGGGTCTCGGTGAGCCCCAGCGTCGCGCATGCGTGCAGCGCTTCGCGCACAACCGAACGACTGACTCCGAATTCGCCGGCGAGAGTCAACTCGGACGGAAGGCGGTCGCCGATCTCGTAGTCGTCGCCTCGGATCATCGCGTTGAGCGCTCTGAATGCCGCCTCAGTCGCACTGATCCTCTCAAGGCCCGGCTTCGTCGGCTCACCTGGCGCACTCATCCCACCACTATATGGCTGCCCCGAGCGGGCGGCTTCGCTGCTGATACGGAGCGGTGGACCGTACGTCGTGCTTGTGCTCGCGATCGAGCCCGCCTACACTGATCCGAACAAACCTGTCTGACAGCCAGACAGCATGCGACCGGTGGGTCGAGTGCATCCGCGATGAGGTGGATGCATTGATCTGCTCATGAATCGAAAGGCACGTCATGGCCGAGAACGAAGACGTTCTACAACTCAAGAGCCCGACATCGCGGCACGTCGACATCGGTGACGCCGGATACACCAAGGGACTCAAGCGTCGGCACATGCACATGATCGCCATCGGCGGTTCCATCGGCACGGGGCTCTTCCTGGGTGCGAGCGGCCGGATGGAACTGGCGGGGCCGTCGTTGGCAATCGTGTACATCGTCTGCGGCGCGTTCGCGTTCTTCGTCGTGCGTGCTCTCGGGGAGCTCGTCATGTACCGCCCCTCGTCGGGCGCGTTCGTCTCGTATGCCCGGGAGTTCATGGGGGAGAAGGGCGCCTACACCGTCGGGTGGTTGTACTTTCTGAACTGGTCGACGACCGTGGTCGCGGACATCACCGCCGTCGCCCTGTATGTGCATTTCTGGTCGATGTTCGTCGCGATCCCGCAGTGGGTGCTGGCGTTGATCGCCCTGGCGATCGTCGTCGCCATGAACGTCATCTCCGTGAAGGTCTTCGGCGAGATGGAGTACTGGTTCGCCCTCATCAAGGTGGGCGCGATCGTTCTGTTCGGGATCATCGGCATCTTCCTGATCGTCACGGGAACCGAGATCGACGGTCACACGCCCGGCATCGCCTTGATTGCGGACAACGGCGGGCTGTTCCCGATGGGAATCGCGCCGATGTTCATCATCGCGCTCGGGGTCGTCTTCGCATTCGGCGGGACAGAGCTGGTGGGAGTGGCCGCCGGAGAGTCGGAGAATCCTCGGGCCGTGATCCCGAAAGCCGTCAATTCCATCATGTGGCGGATCATCCTCTTCTACGCCGGCTCCGTCGTCCTGTTCACTCTGCTGATGCCCTGGACGGCCTACTCGGCGGGGGAGAGCCCGTTCGTCACCGTGATGAACGCGATCGGTATCCCTGGCGCGGGCGACATCATGAACGTCGTCGTGCTGACGGCTGCGATGTCGAGTCTCAACGCCGGCCTCTACGCGACGGGACGAACGCTGCGTTCCATGGCGATGGCGGGAACGGGACCGAAATTCGCGAGGCGATTGAACAAGGCCGGTGTCCCCTACGGAGGAATCCTCATCACCGCCTCGATCGGCGTCGCCGGGGTGATTCTGAACTTCTTCGTACCGGAACGGGCATTCGAGATCGTGCTCAACCTCGCCGGAATCGGCATCGTCGGCACCTGGATGTCGATCATGATCTGCCATTGGCTGTTCCTGCGGAAGGTCAAGCGGGGAGAAGTGGAGCGCCCGACGTTCCGCCTGCCGCTGGCCCCTGTGACGAATATCGTGACCCTCGTCTTCCTCGTCATGGTCGTGGTGCTGATGGCGATGGATGCGAGCGTCGGAAGGCTGACCCTGGCGGTCTTCGCGCTCATCGTCGTGGCACTGATCATCGGCTGGTTCGTCATCCGCGATCGGATCAACCCCGATGCGATGATCGAGCTGGGAGACGCGAGCGACCTGCCCGCCGGTGAGGAATCTCGTGAATGAGAGGCGCCTGCTCGTCGTGTACACCGGCGGCACGTTCGGCATGCGAGACCTGGGGTCCGGATTGGAGGCGACAGATGACCTCGGAGCGGAGATCGCCTCTCTTGTCGCTGGGTATGACGCGCAGCGCCGCACGAGATCTCGCTGGGCGTTCGTGAAGTCGGAGTGCGTCATCGACAGCGCAGAAGCGACCCAGCAGACGATGGTCGACTGGGCTGCCGAGATCCGGATGAAGCTCCAGTCCGCGGACTGTGAGGAGACATACACGGGTGTGCTCGTCATCCACGGCACGGATACCCTGGCCTACACGGCGGCCAGGATGGCATTCGAGCTGGCTGACCTCCGGGTACCCATCGTCTTCACGGGATCTCAGCTCCCGCTTCATCTCCCGGGCAGCGACGCGCCGTCGAACTTCGAGTTCGCACTGGATGTGCTTTCCGGCACCATCACCGGCGGTACGTGGGTGGCATTCGACCACCAGCTGCATCCGGCCGTCCGTGTGAGCAAGTACTCCAGCGAGAGCAGGTCAGGATTCGCCTCCCCGCGGGCTCTCGCGCCGGTGGTCGACTCGTCGCTGGCGCACGCGGTCGCCGATCGCTTCACAGAGGCCGAGGTCAGTGCCATTCGAAAAGTCGGCGTCCTGAGCGTGTTCCCGGGCATGGCCTCCGAACAAGTGCGGGCCGCTCTTGCGTGCTACCCCGACGGTCTGATCCTCGAATGCTATGGCGCGGGAACTGCACCGGTCAGCACCCCAGGCATCCTCGACGACTTGGGTGCGGCGATCGATGGGGGAACCACCGTGGTCGCTGTCACGCAGTGCCAGACCGGCTCCGTCGACCTCTCGCGATACGCGGTCGGGTCTGCGCTGGCCCGCGTCGGAGTCTTGAGCGGCGGCGATATGACCGTGGAAGCCGCGCTGGGCAAGCTCGGCTATCTCGCGGGCAAGTATCTGGATGCCTCGACGATGAGAAGCGCACTTGCCTCGAACTTCATCGGGGAGATGCATTCGCCTGCCGTCTCGGCGGGGCCGAGTCTCTAGGCGTCTTCGCCGCCGAACGTCGCATCCAGCGCCGCGCGGAGATCCTCGAGGAGGTCATCCGCATCCTCGAGGCCGACAGACAGTCGAAGATGGCCGTGCACCCGGAACGGTTCGGGGTAGGTGGCCACGCGTCCGCCCTCGGTGCCCGTGTGCACGATGAGCGAGTCGTCGTGCCCCAGCGAGAACCCCGAGGTGATCAGCCGCAGATTGGCGACGAACCGGTTCTGTCGATCGGCGTCGCCCTTCACCGCGAACGCGATCATCCCTCCGAAGCCGCGGCCGCCGAACTGGCGCTCGGCGAGTTCATGCTCCGGATGCGAGGGAAGGCCGGGGTAGTAGATGTACTCCACGCGCGGGTCGGCGGCGAGGAAGTGCGCGATCCGCTCGGCGGAGCGGAAGTGCTGCTGCAGGCGCAGGGGGAGCGTCACTGAGCCTCGCTGGATCTGCCACGCGTTGAACGGGGAGATGATCCCGCCGACGTCGACCATCGCATCCGCCTTGATCGGCTGGATCAGTTCGTGACGCCCCGCCACGGAACCGCCCATCGCATCGCCGTGGCCGTTGATGTACTTGGTCAGCGAATGCACGACGAGATCGGCTCCGTCGGCGAGGGGGCGGTAGAACGGCGGCGGGGTGAACGTCGAGTCGACCATCAGGATCGCGCCGGCCGCATGCGCGATGTCGGCGATCGCGCGCACGTCGGCGATCTTGGTCGTCGGGTTCGCGATCGCCTCGATGCAGACCAGCTTGGTCTCCGGACGCATCGCCGCGCGGACGGCGTCGAGGTCGCCGATGTCGACGAAGGTCGCCTCGATGCCGTAGCGACCGGGGAGGAGGTCCGTCCACAACCTCCAGGTCGCTTCGTAGGTCACATCGCTGACGACGACGTGGTCTCCGACGCGGACGTGCGTGAAGAAGACGGCATGAAGGGCGGCCACACCGGAGGCGAGAGCGACCGCATCCTCAGCGCCGTCGAGAGCGGCCAGCTTGTGCTCGAGCGCTGCCTGGTTCACGCCCGTGTTCCGCGTGTAGAGGCCCGGCGCAGTGGCCGACCAACTGATCTCGCTCGGGTCGTCAGGAAGCTCGTACGAATTGGCCATCACGAGCGGTGTGCGGAGCGCCTTGGTCGAGTCGAGTCGATTGCCGAGGTGCACCGCGGCGCTCATGTCGGACAGCGTCGACGGGTCCGTGCGGTCTGGACGTGTGCTCATGAAGTCTCCTCCGGGTGCGTCCGTGCGGCGAAAACAGTTCACCGCACAGTGGATGCCGTCCAGCTTAGTGTGCATAATAGACACAAGCAATTGCTGATACCGCACATTGGAGACGTGATGGAGCGACTTCCTCTCGACGAGGTCGATCGGCAGATCCTGTCGCAACTGGCTGACGACGCGCGAACGCCTCTCGTTGCGCTCGCGGCGCGCGTGCATCTTTCTCGCAACGCCGTGAAGCAGCGGATCGAGCGGATGGAGCGTCAGGGCACGATTGCCGGCTACACCGTCGTCCGCGGGAAAAGTGCTGCAACGGGAGTCTCGGCGATCGTGATGGTCTATCGGGCCGATCGGATGCGCGGTGGGGGCGTGATCTCCGAGATCGCCCAGATCCCCGAAGTGCGCCGGTGCGACATCCTCAGCGGGGACTTCGATCTGCTGGTGACGCTCGAGGCGGATTCCATGGATCGGATCGGCGAGGTCTGGGAGTTCATCGCCGCATTGCCCGGTGTGGCCGACACCGTGACCTCGGTCTCCCTGACGCGCGTCGTCGACCGACGTTGACGCGCGCCAGGGAAGTCCTCAGGTGTTGATGCAGATGACCTTCGGCTGGGTCATCTCGTCGTAGGCGAACCGAACGCCCTCGCGGCCCATGCTCCCGTACTTGGCGCCGCCGAACGGCATGCTGTCGATGCGGTAGTCGGAGGAGTCGTTGATCATGACGCCGCCGGCCTCGAGACGCTCTGCCACGCGAAGCGCGCGTCCGAGTTCTGACGTGAAAGCTGCCGCATGCAGTGCGTACTCGATGTCGTTCGCCTGCGCGATCGCCTCGTCTTCGGTATCGAATGCGGTCAGAGCGACGACGGGCGCGAAAGCCTCCTCGCGCCACAGTTCGCAGCTCAACGCCGCGTTCTCCACGACGGTCGGCCAGTACACCGATCCCTCGCGGCGATGACCGGTGAGGACGTTGGCCCCGGCGCTCACGGCATCGTCGACCATGCGCTCGACGCGCATCGCCGAGTCGGTTGAGATCATCGCGCCGACATCGGTGCGGGGGTCGGCGGGATCGCCGACGCGCAGCGCCGACGTCCTGGCGACGAATCGGTCGCGGAACTCCACGTAGACACTCCGCTCGACGAGGATGCGCTGCGCGCCGACGCAGTTCTGCCCGGCGGCCCAGAACGCACCGGAGACACAGGCGTCGACGGCGGCGTCGATGTCGGCATCCGCGAAGACCAGCACCGGGGCGTTGCCGCCGAGCTCCATCGCGAGCTTCTTGAGCCCTGCGCCTCGGGCGATGGCCTCGCCCGTCGCGAATCCGCCGGTGAAAGACACCATGCGTACGTCCCGGATTCCGATCAGAGCCTGCGCGAGGTGTCGGTCGCCATGGACGACAGTGACGATCTCGTCCGGCAACCCGGCGTCGATGAGCACGTCGACGAGCAGCTGGGCCGTGAGCGGCGTGAACTGCGACGGCTTGAGGATGACGGAGTTCCCCCCGGCGATGGCCGGACCGATCTTGTGGGCGACGAGGTTGAGCGCGTCGTTGTACGGCGTGATCGCCACGATGACGCCGAGCGGCTCGCGCGTGAACCACCCGCGCCGGTTCTCCGATCCCTCGTAGGCATCGAACGGGATCACCTCACCATCGGCGGCACGCGCAGCCTCTGCGGAGAGGGACATCGTCGTGATGGCTCGCTGCACTTCCTTCTTCGCCTGGGTGATCGTCTTCCCTGCCTCGCGCATGACGAGCGAGGCGGCCTCCTCGGCGCGCTCGCCGAGGAGGCGCGTGGCTCGATCGAGGATGCGGTGACGTGCGAACTTGGACAGATCGCGCGAGAGCGACGCACCGATGCGCGCGCGCTCCATGATCGCGTCCGCATCGGCCGGCGTGCTCAGCGGTACCTGTCCGAGCTGCTCGCCGGTGAACGGGTCGAATACCGACAGTCGATCGGCGGCGAGCTCGGTGGGTGCGAGCACGGCGGTCACAGCCCGGCCCCGACGAGCGCGCGCTGGTGGGCGTCGATGGCGATGATGTCGGAGAGCAGGGCGTACGCGGTCTCCCAGCGGCCCGCGCCGGGCCCGGAGACGGTGACCGTTCCGAGCAGGTCGGTGCTGAACGCGATCGCGTTGGTGGCATCCGAGATTCCGGCCAGCGGATGCTCCGGCGACAGTGCCATCGGCTCCACCGCTGCGGTCACCGTGCCTGACGCGTCGCGCGTCACCGATCCGACGAGCTTCCAGCGCTTCCCTTCGGCGGCCGCCTGCACGATGTCGGCGGCGCTGAGCGAGCTGATCCCGCGGCGCTCGACGTCTGCGGTCGTGAGGTCGGCGCCGAGCAGCTCGTTGGCGAGGATGACGACCTTCAGCTGCACATCGGATCCTTCGATGTCCGCAGTCGGATCGGCCTCGGCGTATCCGAGTTCCTGCGCCTCGGCGACCGCGGCCTGCAGAGTCATCCCGCCCTCCATCTTGCCCAGGACGTAGTTGCTGGTGCCGTTCAGGATGCCCTGGATCGCGTTGATCCTCAGGCCGCTCATGGTCTCGCGCCCGAACCGCAGCACGGGCGTGCCGCTCATCACCGATCCTTCGTACTCGAACCGGACGCCGTTCTCGTCGGCGAGGCGGTTGAGCGCGGCGCGCGCGATGGCGACCGGTCCCTTGTTGGTCGTCGTGACGCTCTTGCCGCTTTCGAGGGCCGCGCGGACGTGGGAGATCGCCGGCTCCCCGTCGACCGGGTTCGTGAAGGTGGCCTCGACGATGATGTCGGCGGATGACTGCCGGATGACGTGATCGTTGTTCGGCATCGCCGCGCCTCCCGGCATCCCCTCGAAGCTCGCGTTCGAGGGCAGGTTCAGTACGTGGTCCAGATCGATGCCGTCGGACTGCATGAGCGAACCGAATCGGAGATCGGTGATGGCGACGACGCGAAGTGTGAATCCGAGTTCATCGGCGAGCGCCTCGCCTCGATCGCGGATGATCTCGGCGAGAGCGCGATTGACGCCTCCGAAGCCGATGAGGGCGAGATCATGGTGGTTCACGGGTGCTCCTTCGTCAAAACGGGTAGGCACCCATCGTCGAATGGAGCCCTGTCAGTCCGCGCCTTCCAGAACGGCACACCGACCTGCCAGAACGGCCGTCGCGGTGTCAGAATCGCAATCCCGACGGCTGCGGCTGTCGTTTTCGGTGACCGGGGTTGCGGTGGAAGCTGACGGCATGTAGCGTCCCGCCATACCCGAATCCGTGCAAGATCGACACAACAGCGTGTCGATAACGCACACCAACGCTTGGATTGAGAGACTGCATGGCTCCTGTAGCCGGGGAGAAAGAACTCCCCAACGCCCTGCCTCACACGACCGCGACACAGGTACCGTTGCGCCGCTTGCAACGGTCGATGGACGCGCGGCACCTGATCATGATCGCCCTCGGCGGTGTGATCGGGTCGGGGCTGTTCCTCAGCTCCGGATACACGATCTCGCAGGCCGGCCCCCTCGGCGCGATCATCGCCTATCTGATCGGCGCGCTCGTCGTCTACCTGGTGATGGCCTGTCTCGGTGAACTGGCGATCGCGTATCCCGTCTCCGGTGCCTTCCACATCTACGCGGCCCGCTCGATCGGCCCCGCGACCGGATTCACCACGGCCTGGCTGTACTGGCTGTGCTGGGTCGTCGCGCTCGGCTCGGAATTCACCGCATCGGGAATCCTGATGCAGCGCTGGTTCCCCGGAGTTCCGGTGTGGCTGTGGTGCCTGATCTTCGCAGCGGTGCTGTTCCTGCTCAACGCCATCTCGGCGCGCGTCTTCGGCGAGGCCGAGTTCTGGTTCTCACTCATCAAGGTCGTCGCCATCGTCGGTCTCATCGTGCTGGGCGGCGCCGCGATCTTCGGAATCACGCCGCTGTCCGCAGAACACCCGCCGGCGATCCTGTTCAGCAACTTCGAGACACCCGACGGTCTGTTCCCCGGCGGCTTCAGCGGCGTGATCGTCACCGCGCTCGCCGTCTTCTACGCCTTCAGCGGCTCGGAGCTCATCGGCGTCGCGGCCGGTGAGACGAAGGACCCTGCCAAGAACATTCCGAAGGCCCTCCGCTCGACGGTCCTGCGCCTCGTGGTCCTGTTCGTCGGTGCGATCGCCGTCGTCGCCGCGATCCTTCCTTACGAGCAGGCCAGCGTGACCAGCAGCCCGTTCGTAGACGTCTTCGAGTACGTGGGCGTGCCGTTCGCGGCCGACATCATGAACTTCGTCATCATCACCGCACTTCTCTCCGCCGGCAACAGCGGACTCTTCTCCTGCGCGCGCATGCTGTTCTCGCTGGCGGAGGAGGGGCATGCGCCCCAGCGTCTCGCGTACCTCACCAAGCGCGGAGTTCCGATCGTCGCGCTCACCGTGAGCATCCTCATCGGACTCGTCTCCCTGCTCACGAGCGTCATCGCGCCGGGAACGGTGTATCTGGTGCTCGTCTCGATCGCGGGGTTCGCGGTCGTGGCCGTGTGGATGTCGATCGTGGCGTCGCAGTTCTTCCACCGGCGCGCTTTCGTGCGAGACGGCGGCGATATCAAGACGCTGGCGTACCGGACGCCGCTCTACCCCGCTCTGCCGATCGTGGCCTTCGCGCTTCTGTTCATCTCGATCGTGGCGATCGCGTTCGACCCGAATCAGGTCGCGGCGCTGTACTTCGGGGTGCCGTTCGTCGGAGCCTGCTACCTGTACTTCTGGTGGCGCCATGGCCGCAAGCGCCAGGCGGATGACGCCTCGGCGGCGCCGGTCGGCGCCGGAGCGGCTGAGTGACGCGACCCGCGTCAGCGGGATGGGTCGAAGTCGACACCGAGGCGATCGACCACAACATTCGCACGATCCGCGCAGAACTCGGCGACCACGTCGAGTTCTGCGCGGTGGTGAAAGCAGACGCGTACGGGCACGGTGTCGATCTCGTCGTGCCCCTCTTGATCGCGAATCGCGTCACCATGATCGGCGTGACATCGAATGACGAGGCGCGGCTCACCCGTTCGTTCGGATTCACCGGCCGTCTGCTGCGTCTCCGAACCGGGGTTCGCGAGGAGATCGACGAAGGCGTGGGGTACGGGATCGAAGAGTGGGTCGGCGGCGTCGAGCACGCGCGCGTGATCGCGAACGTGGCCCGAGAACGAGCGCGGCGGATCCGAGTTCATATCTCCCTCAACTCCACCGGTCTGAGCCGTGACGGCATCGAGGCGGGCGGTGGACTCTCCGATGAAGTCGTGCAGAGCGTCCTGCGGCATCCGGCCTTCGATGTCGTCGGAGTCTGCTCGCACTTCCCCTGCGAGGATCGTGCAGACGTTCGGCAAGGAGCAGCGAGGTTCGACCGGGAGTCTCGTGAGCTCCTAGGCCTCCTCGATCCCGCATCCTCGCCGCAGCGTCACTGCGCCACCACGTACGCTGCGCTCTACGAGCCGGGCACGCGGTTCGATCTGGTGCGCATCGGAGCCGCGCTCTACGGCGATACCGATGCGCTCGGCGGCGAGCTGCGCCCGGCCATGCGCCTCGTCTCCTCGATCGCCGCCCTCAATACCTATCCGGGCGGGAGCACCGCAGGATACGAACGCCGCCACCGCCTGCATGAGGAGGCGACACTCGCCGTCGTGCCCCTGGGATACGCCGACGGATACCACCGGAGTCTCGGCGGCCGGGCCGAGGTCCTCGTGCACGGGCGGCGAGCACCGGTGGTCGACCAGCTCGCGATGAACACATTTCTCGCCGACGTGTCGCACATCCCCGAGGTGCGTGTCGGCGACGAGGTCGTCGCCTACGGTGCGCAGGGTCGTGACACCATCACGGCTGCCGACATCGAGCGGTTCACTGGTCAGATCGCCGCCGACCTCTACACGGCCTGGGGGCGACTCCTGCCGAGAGTCCCGCGCCGGCCGCTGGATAGGATGAGCCGACCGGACGAGCTCGTAGGGGAGAGGGGAGTGCGCAGCAGATGAGTGCATCCTCTCTCACGCAAGGTCTGGCGTTGCTGGATGCCGCCATCAGGCAGGAACGATTGCGCCGCCTGGGGCACAATGCATCCCGGCTCGCGGATGCGACGGGCATCGAGCGGAGTCGCGTCTCGCGACTGACCCAAGAGCTGCGGGAACTGGAGTACCTGGAACGCAGTGAATCCGCGTTGCTCGCCGCGGGGCCGGAGTACTTCCGCACGGCAGCGACGCTGAACGCCACGTGGCTGAAGGGCTCCCGCGAGGTTCTGAGGTTTCTTGCGTCGCACCTGCGGATGACGGCCGTGATCGCGGTCGCCGACGGTCCCCGAGCGGTGCTTCTTCGGTATGAGCAGGCGATCGCAGCGGCCGACCGCTCGCTCCGGCCCGGACTCGTCGCACCCATCTGGTGCACGGGTGCCGGCCGGGCGCTGCTGTGGGATCACTCTCGAGGAGGCCTGCAGGAGCTGCTCGACGATATGCAGTTCGTCGGCGTCGGCGGGCCGGCATCCGCCCGCTCGGTCGCCGAGGTGCAATCGCGACTCGAACGCGACCGCGCCAACGGATTCATCGCCGCGAGCCAGGAGTACGTCGATGGGGTGGACGAGTTCGCTCTCCCCATTCGGCGGGGCGGGGCGGTCATCGCCTCACTCGCCCTTGCCGGTGCGCATCGAGACAAAGGCGCGTCCCGTGAGGTGCGAGCGCGCCTCGGCGAAGCCGCGCAGCAGCTGAGCGCCGCGGCCGACGGCCGCTGACGGCCGCGCGCGTCACAGCAGTGCTGCGCCGAGACGTTGCGAGAGGGCATCGGCTGCGCTCCGCACGGAAGCACCGTATTCCGGTGTTCTCACGCGCAGTGCTTCCTGCTCGCCGACGACCTGAATCGCCGCGATGACTTCGCCGCGGAAGTCCCAGACGGGCGCGGCCACGGAGTACAGTCCCGGCTCTGCTTCCTGATCGACGATCGTGTATCCGCGCTCCTGGTCCTGACGCAGGCGGTCGATGAAGTCGTCGACGGAGCCGGGAGCGTTCGGTCCTGGGCTGACGAACTCTGTGGCCGAGAACACGGCGCGGATCTCGTGATCGGTGGCATCCCAGAGGACCGCGCGCCCGGCGTCGCTGCAGAACGCCGGGTAGGCGCGCCCCCGCCACGAACCGATCATGCGGGAGTCCGCCGGGATGCTCTCCAGAATCGTCACGGTGCTGTCGCCCTGCAGGACACTCAGGAAGCACGCCTGACCGAGGTCGGCTGCGAGCGCATCCAGCGTCGTCATCCCGACGGTCTGCAGACGCTGATCGGTGAGTTCCTGGGCGGTCGCGTACCAGTTCCAGGACAGCGAGTACGCGAGGTCGGCATCGCGGACGACGAATCCGAGGTTCAAGAGGGCGGACAGAGTCCGGGAGACCTGTGAGCGGTCGCGGTCCAGTTCTCGAGAGATGCTCTGCACGGTTGCGGTGTCGCCGCGGTCCGACAGCGCGCCCACTGCGCGGACGATCTCGAAGCCTCGTCCCATGCTGCTCAGGCGCGTCTCGGTGCGGCGATCCATCGACATGGATCGAGCGTAGCCGCCGCGGCGGCTCCGATCCGGCGTGTCGACCGACGGTGCGTGACACCGAGACCCTGCATCCGCCACACTGAGTGCCATGGGATCAGCGTTGACCACCATCGGACTGCCTGTGGCACTGGGCATCATCATGCTGGGCCTCGGGCTCAGCCTCACCCTCGCCGACTTCGCGCGGGTGCTGAAGCAGCCGAAAGCGGTGATCGTCGCGCTGATCTGCCAGCTCATCCTGCTGCCGGGCATCTGCTTCGGACTCGTGCTGCTGTTCCAACTGCCGCCGGTTCTGGCGGTGGGCATGATGATGCTCGCGGCCTCGCCTGGCGGCACGACGGCGAACCTCTACAGCCACCTGTTCCGCGGTGACATCGCGCTGAACATCTCCCTGACCGCGGTGAACTCGGTGATCGCGGTGATCACCCTGCCGCTGATCACGAACTTCGCGATCGCGTACTTCCAGCCGTTCGACAACCAGCTCGGGCTGCAGTGGGCGAAGGCGCTCGAGGTCTTCGCCATCGTCCTGCTCCCGGTTGCGGTCGGAATGCTGATCCGTCGCCTGTGGCCCTCCTTCGCGGACGGCATGGACAAACCGGTGCGGATCGCCTCCGTGGTCATCCTCATCGTCGTGATCGCCGGTGCCGTGGCATCGAACTGGGCGCTGCTCGTCGCGAATTTCACGCAGCTGGCGCTCATCACGGTGCTCTTCTGCCTGATCAGCCTGTCGATCGGGTTCTTCGTCCCGCGTTGGCTGAAGGTCGGCAGACGCCAGGCCGTGGCCACATCGTTCGAGATCGGCATCCACAACGCCACGCTCGCGATCGTCATCGCCCAATCCGTGCTCGGGTCGGTCGAGCTGAGTCTTCCCGCCGCGGTCTACGGCGTGCTCATGTTCTTCATCGCCTTCGGGTTCGGCTTCCTCATCCGCGATCGCTCGACTGCCGCCGTTGACGCCGCGGCGACGTCGAGGTGACCGGGTTCCTAGACTGGAGCGATGCGAGCGCTCACCGAAGCCGACGTCCGTGCGTCGTTCGTCAATGCGGATGCCGATGAATTGCGCGTCATGGCGATGCCGCACGACTTCATGCTCGTCGACTGGGACTATCTCGACTTCTTCGCGTGGCGTGATCCGGCCGCCGGCCGCCGCGGCTACGTGCTGATCGAGCACGAGGGGCGTGTCGTCGGTGTGGTGCTGCGCGCCTCCGATCCCGGGCGCGGGCGCTCCGGCATGTGCAATATCTGTCACACGATGCAGCCGGGCAACCAGGTGGCGCTGTTCTCCGCCGGCCGCGCCGGCGATGCGGGCGCACGCGGCGACTCCGTCGGCACCTATCTCTGCGCCGACCTGTCCTGCCACGAGAGTGTTCGGCTTGCGCATCCGCTCGCTCCGAACGAGATCAGGGCGGCGGGTCAGGTCGACATCCGCCTCGACGGCACCCGACGCCGGATGGAGGCGTTCATCTCCCGCGTGCTGGAGCAGGAGTGAGCGCGGTTACGCTGGAGGCATCCGTCCTGTGCTCGAAGGAGACGCCATGAGCGATGCCATCCTGTTCTCGGTGACCGATGGGATGGCGCGACTGACGCTGAACCGTCCGTCCCGGCTCAACGCGTTCAACGCGGATCTCGCACATGCCTGGCGCGACGTCACCGCCGAGGCGACATCGAGAACGGACGTCAAGGCGATCCTGCTCGACGCCGCCGGTCCCGCGTTCTGCGCGGGTGGCGACGTCATCGACATGGCGACCTCGATGGGCTCCGGCGCCGACATCACCGCGCTCGCGGAGGTGATCAACGCCGGAATCCGTTCGCTCACCGAATCGACGATCCCGGTCGTCGCGGCGGCACACGGCACGACCGCGGGTGGCGGACTCGGGATCCTGCTCTGCAGCGACTACGCCGTTGTCGGCTCGCGCTCCCGCCTCGGCAGTCTGTACGCGAACATCGGCCTGACGCCCGACCTCTCGGTCTCCGCGCAGCTCGCGAGGGCCGTTGGCGAGCGCCGTGCACTCCAGCTCGTGCTGCAGGACCGGCTCCTCACCGCCGACGAGGCGCAGCAGTGGGGTCTGATCGCCGAGGTCATCACGGGTATGGATGCCGCGGCAGAGGCCGAGCAGGTGCGTGCGCGCGCTGAGGAGATCGCCCGATTCTGGCTGGCCGGCGCGGCCGACGCCTACGGGCAGGCGAAGTGGCTCGTGCGCTCGCAGCCGCAGCGGTCCTTCGCCGAGCAGTTGAGCGAGGAAGCCCGATCGATCGGGGCCTTCATGGAGACCGCCGACGCGCAGGCGCGGATCACCGCCTTCGCGGCAGCGTCGGCCAAGGCCCGCTGAGCCGGCAGGGCTGATCCGGCCGCAGGAGAACTTTCCACAGGCGGGACGGCGACCTCGGTTCCGCGGCCCGTGCGTGCGAGGATGAAGGCACCGCCGCTCAACGAGAGGATCGCCATGTCCCAGTCGGATACCGCGAAGGCCGAGAAGAAGAACACGTCCCTGCTCATCAGGGGCGCCATCTGGATCGCGATCGGCGCGTTGATCGCTGCGGCCATCGTCTGCGTCATCTGGGTGCTGATCGGAGATCAGGACGGTCTGATCGGCCGCGCATTCCTGACGATCCTCCTGCTCGCCGGCTTCGCCGGGATCGCGATTCTCGAGGCAGGACTCGCGCCGAACCGTCCGGACTGGCTGGCGCTGTCCAGCATGGTCACGTGGATCGTCGCGCTTCTCGTCGGCGCCGTGAAGATCTGGCTCCCCGAAGACGGCGACGACTTCGGGGGAGCGGAGCGGTTCTTCCAGTTGCTGCTGGTGGTCGGCATCCTGCAGCTGGCACTGCTGCACGTGCGCATCTTCACGCCTGCCGCGCAGCGCCACGTGACGACTTTCACCCGCGTGATCTACATCCTGACGGTCGTCTTCCTCACGGCTCTGGTCGGCATGCTCGTCTTCTTCCTCACCTTCCCGCACTCGTTCGACTACGTCGAGCTGTACTGGCGCATCGTCGTCGCGCTCACGATCCTGGCGGCCGTGGGCACCACGCTCATTCCGCTGCTCAATGCACTGTTCGCGCCGAAGAAGCGCCAGGCGTTCGCTGCGGCCGCTCCTGCTCAGGCACCGGCGTGGCCGACCTATGCAGACGGCATCACCCCGCTTCCCGTTCTCGCTGACGGCCAGCCCGACTGGAACGCGTACTACACCGGCTACCCGACCGCTCAGCAGCCGCAGCAGCAGCAGCCGTTCGCCCTCGCGTCGGCCGAGCAGTTCCCCGTCGTGCCGTCAGCGGCGCCGAGTGTCCCGGCCCCGTCGGTGCCCGAGGTGCCGGCAGCCCCCGAGGTGGCGGCAGCTCCCGAGGTTCCGCCAGTACCGCCGGTGCCTCCCACTCCGCCAGTGCCCCCGGCTCCGGCGGCTCCCGGCGATCACATGGCGTTTCCGCCTCCTCCGCCCTCGGCTCCGCAGGTTCCCCAGGCTCCGCAGTGAGCCTGGAACGCGACCTCGGCGAGCTCGCCGCCGACATCGCCCGCGAGGCCGGCGGTCTCGCGCGGCGCCGTCGCCAGGAGGGCGTGCATCTCGCGGCGACGAAGTCGACGCTGGCCGACATCGTCACCGACGCCGATCGTGAGGTCGAAGCGCTGATCCGAGCCCGACTGCGCGCCGAGCGTCCGGGCGATGGCTTCCTCGGCGAAGAATCGGGTGCCGAGGCCGGCGACACGGACATCACGTGGGTCGTCGATCCGATCGACGGAACGGTGAACTACGCGTACGGCATCCCCGCGTACAACGTGAGTATCGCTGCCGTCCGCGGCAGCGCGGATCCTGACGCGTGGGAGGCGCTCGCCGGCGCGGTGTTCGCGCCGGTGCACGATGAGCTCTTCACCGCCGCGCGCGGACACGGCGCCTGGTTGGGCTCGACACGTCTCGCGGTCACGACCGATTCGGCAGCAGCCGGCGCACTGCTCGGCACCGGGTTCGGCTACGACCCGGCGACGCACGAAGGAGATCTGGCGACGGTACGCGGCGTCATGCCCATGGCGCGCGACCTCCGGCGCATGGGGGCTGCCGCGCTCGATCTCGCCTACGTGGCCGCCGGTCGACTCGACGGATACTTCGAGCGAGGGCTGGCGCCCTGGGACATCGCCGCAGGCGCCCTGCTCGTCACCGAGGCGGGCGGGAAGTTCTCCCGGATCGACGCCGACTCGTCGCGGCCGATGGTGATCGCCGGCGGCGTTGATGTGCACGACCGCCTGCTGGCCCTGATCAGCGACCCGTCGTCGCAGGCGAAAAGGTGACGAACTCATGGCATTCTCAGGCGGAGCAGGATAGTGTTTATGCGATCGTTACTTTCATCCGCCCGAACGGGTGAGAGTTGAGTAAGCGCCCCCGAGCTTGATGCACGACCCGAGAGAATCCGCTTTGCCCTTCGAAACTCCCCAGGCTGCCCCTGCGCCCACGCGCCGTTCCAGCCGACTCCGCAACGAGGCCGTCGAGGCCCCCGCGGTGGGAACGACGGCAGCCGCCTTCGCCGCGCCGAACAGTCTTCCCGCCATGACAGCGCCGTCGGCACCCGTTCTGACCTCGCGTCGCGCAGCGCGGCAGCAGGTGAGCGTTCCGAGCGTCGACGCGTCCAGCACCCCGCTTCTCGCACCCGCTGCTCCGGTCGAGTCGCCCGCCGCCGAGACGCCCACAGCCGAGTCGCCCACCGCCGAATCCGCCGAGACGATGTCCGACGAAGACGTCGACGTCTTCGAGCAGGCGACTCGCGCTTTCCGTATCGGTGAGCAGACGGCGGATGCCGCGGCATCCGGCCCTCGTGCCACCGAAGACAAGCTCGCAGAGCCGGCGATCCCCCACGTCGCGCCCCGCCGTTCGTACTCGGTCCGCCGTTTCGTGACGATCGGCGCGACCGTCGGCGTGATGAGCCTCGCCGGTCTCCTCGCCGTCTCGATGACACTTCCGACCGAGGCCGTCGCCGCCGCTCAGGCTCCGCAGGCCGCAGCCGTGACGTCGCTCGTCACCGCCTCCAAGACGGCTAAGGACGACGCCCCCGAGGGGGAGATCCAGGCGTACGTCGCTTCGTCCGACGTGCAGAACGAATCGCTCGAGCGCGCAGAGGACTTCTCGACGGTGTCGTATCTCGACATCGCTGCCGAGCAGGGCATCCGGTACTCCGGTGAGGTCTACACGAACGATCCGGATGCCGCGATCCAGTGGCCCTTCCTCGTCGGCGTCGGCATGACCTACGGCTACGGCATGCGCGACGGCCGACTGCACGCCGGTATCGACTTCGTGCCCGGCAACGGTGCCCCGATCCAGGCGATCGCCGACGGCACGGTGCGCACCGCGACCGAGCAGGGCGGCGGCTATGGAGTCACCGTCTACATCGACCACATCATCGACGGCGCCGTCATCACCAGCCACTACGCGCACATGCAGTACGGCTCGCTGCGCGTGAAGGCCGGCGACACCGTGAAGGTCGGCGACATCGTCGGTCTCACCGGCGATACCGGCAACTCCTACGGCGCGCACTTGCACTTCGAACTCATCGTCAACGGGTCCACCATCGACCCGATGCCATGGATGAAGGAGAACGCGGGTCGATCCTCGTATTGACCGCCTCGGTTTCATGAGAACGCCGCAGTGATGGTAGTCTCGTGTGGTTGCCCCGCGAGGGCAGCACGCTCCGATAGCTCAGTGGTAGAGCACTTCCTTGGTAAGGAAGAGGTCGTCAGTTCAATCCTGACTCGGGGCTCGCAAAGCATCGTCTCATGTGATGGATGCCTCGCGGCAGGGTAGCTCAGCTGGTTAGAGCGCACGACTCATAATCGTGAGGTCGCGGGTTCAAGCCCCGCTCCTGCTACAGATCAAAACCCCCGGGATTCCGGGGGTTTTCGTCGTTTCCAGGCGTCTTGACTGTCGACCGGATCGGCTGTGCGACGATCCGAAGCGCTGGGTCAGTCGTCGTTCATGGCCTCGTTGCGGAAACCCAACTGGTGGCTGATCATCTCGGTGGTCGTGAGCAGCGTCGGCAGGTGCTCGCGCAGTTCATCGAGGTTGGTGCGGCTCCGGAACGCGGTCACCGACACGGCCCCCGCCACGTCGCCGGCGTGGTCGCGCACCGGAGACGCGATGCAGTTCGACAGATCGTCGTATTCCCCGTCGTCGAACGCCCAGCCGCGCTCCTGGACCCGAGTCAGCTCGCGTTCATAGCTTTCTCGATCTGTGAACGACCGCTCGGTGTAGGCGGGGAAGGTCGCACGGTTGAGTACTGTGCGTCGGAGCTCGCTCGGCAGGTGGGCCAGGATGGCCTTCGCCACTCCGGCCGTGCTGATCACGACCTCTCCGCCGATCTCGGTGTTCAGCACGATCGAGTCGCGCGGCTCGATCTTGTCGACATAGCGGATGCGGTCGCCGTCGAGTACGGCGAACTGCACGGTGAGATGGAGTTCGTCGCTGAGCGCCTTCAGATGAGGATGCGCGATGCCGCGCAGATCGAAGTGCATCATGGCTGACTTCGCGAGTGCGGCGAGTCGGAAGCCGGTACCGAAGACTCCCGGCACGGTCTGTCGTACCAGACCTGCATCCTGCAAAGTGAGCAACGTGCGCAACACGGTGGTTCGATGCACTCCCAGAACGTCAGCGATCTCGCTCGCGCTCCTGGGCTCGGCACTGCACAGCTCGAGAATGGTGATCGCGCGCGAGACGGTGGAGCTCATGTATCGATCATGCCGCTTCCGTGCGGCAGATGAGCCGGCGTTGTCACTCCGACACGCAGGAGCGCATTCGCGAAGCGCCGCGTGTCGCCGGTGACGATGCAGAGCGCCATGTCTTCAGATCGGGTGAGGGCTTTGAACTCCTCGCGCGAGACCGAATCGTGAACCGGTGATCCGGCTGCGGCAGCTGCCTGGCGCGCGACCCTGCCCAGTTCCTCGTCGGGCGCCGTCATCGTCGTCACCGCCTCGAGCTGAATCGTCGCTGAGATCAGGGCCGCGACATCGGGTACGAGCGGAGCGCCAGGTGCAAGCGCCAGGTGCACGACCACCGCCTTCTGGCTCACTGCCGTCGACGCCGCGAAGTGCGCGTCGGCGACGAGCACGAGCGAGCCGTGCCCTGCGCGGGCGAGGGCGTGCAGTACGTCCGGGTGCGTGATCGGTGCGCGCAGCATCAACTGAAGTACTGTCCGCCGTTGACATCGAGCACCACGCCTGTGGTGAAGGATGCGCCAGGAGAGACGAGCCACGCCACCGCGGACGCGATGTCAGCAGGTCTTCCGGCTCGGCCGACAGGAATCCCGCTGATCGTCTTGGCCTTCGAGTCCGCAGCGGTGAACGTGTCGTGAAACGGGGTCGCCTCGATGAATCCAGGGGCCACGGCGTTCACCGTGATCCCGGATGCGGCGATCTCGGCCGCGAGTCCGCGAGTGAAGCCGAACAACGCGGCTTTCGCCGTCGCGTAGGCCGTCGCTCCTGCGTGGCCCCCGGTACGACCGGCCAACGAGGCGACCGTCACGATGCGGCCTCCTCGCCCCATGAGCGGGAGCATGCGGCGCGTCACGAGGAAGACTGAGTCGACGTTCAGCGCCTGCACACTGCGGAAGAGGGAGTAAGACATCTCCGCGATCGTGGATCGCTGAAGGAGCCCGCCGGCATTGTGGACAAGGATGTCGAGCCTGCCCAGCTCGGCGATCGTGTCGCCAAGCTGCTGGACCTCGTCCTCGGAGGTCAGATCGACGCGGACGGCGGTCGCTTCCTGGCCATCCGGCGTACGCAACCGTGCGAGCGCGGCCTCGTCCGGCTCATGCGACTGGTAGGTGACGATGACCTGGGCGCCGCGACCGGCGAGTTCCTCGGCGATGCCGGCACCGATGCCGACACCCCCTCCGGTGATCAGTGCCGTTCGGCCGCGCAGGTCCAGTGCATCCATTCGGTCGTCGTTGTGGGTCAGGGCGTCAGTCATTGTCATGCCTCCGTGTCAGTGCGGATCGGATCGATTTCGGTCTTGTTCAGTGCCAGGCTCGTGTCTCCCTCAGGGCGACGGCCGGCGAAGCGCCATGTGGCGAAAGCGGTGATGGCCAGGGCGCTGGCCAGCAGCAGGATCCCTGCCTGGGTGGAGCCGGTCAGGTCGGTGAGCCAACCGACGGCGACAGGCGAGATGAATCCGCCGACGTTCCCCACCGCACCCACGAGTCCGATGCCCGCGGCCGCCGCGGCGCCGGAGAAGAGGCTGGCCGACATCGAGAGCATCGGAGCGATGGCCGTATAGATGCCGATGGCGGCGAGCGAGAGCGAGGCCATCGCGATCACTGGGGAGACGGTGAGGGTGAACCCTGCACCGAGCAGACCGATCGCTGCCACGCTGAGGCTGACAGCGACGTGCCACGCGCGCTTGCCGGTGCGGTCAGCGCGGCGGCTCCACCACAGTACGAAACATGCTCCTACCGCGTAGGGAATCGCGACGACGAGACTGCGCTGGAAAGGCTCGAAGTCGCCCATCTCGCCGACGATCGAGGGCAACCAGAACGCGAGGCCGTAGATACCGAGGACCATTCCCAGGTTGAGGAACGCATAGGCCCAGGCGCGGCCGTCTTTCAACGCGGCGAGGAAGTTGTGGTTCTTCGATGTGATCCTCGTGTTGTCGTCGGCGATCGCTGTTTCGAGCGCGACCCGCTCGTCGGGGGCGAGCCAGCGTGCGGCCGAGGGGCGGTCGGTGAGCAGGAACGGCACGACGAGGCCGAACAGCACCGCGGGTGCTCCCTCGATCAGGTACATCCACTGCCAGCCATGCAGTCCGGCCACGCCATCGAGTTCGAGCAGCGCACCGCTCAGCGGCGCGCCGATCATGTTGGCGATGGGCTGCGCGAGCACGAACACGCCGAGCACAGCCGCACGTTCGCGCACCGGGAACCAGAGCGTGAAGTAGAAGACGACGGCCGGGAAGAACCCGGCCTCGGCGATGCCGAGCAGGAATCGGATCACCGCGAAGGACGTGTCGTCGACGACGAATGCCGTGCCCATGGCGAGCAGGCCCCAGGGGATGAGGATGCGGGCGATCCAACGGCGTGCGCCGAAGCGGTGCATGCCGGCGTTGCTCGGGATCTCGAAGAGGGTGTACCCGATGAAGAAGAGCCCGGCGCCCAGGCCGAACGCTGAAGCCGTCAGGTCGAGCTCGGCGCTCATCGACTCGCGAGCGAAGCCGACGTTGTTGCGGTCGAGATATGCGATGAAGTACAGCACGCAGATGAGCGGAAGGATCCGCCAGCGGGCTTTGCGGATGGCGCTCTGAAGAGCGGTCGGTGGTGTGGACGTGATGGTCGACATGAGACTCCCTTGGCGCAGTGTCGATGCGTGGTCGAGCGTTGATGCCCGATCGAACGACCATACATCTATTGCACCGTCAGTGCAATAGATGCACCGACTGGCAGAAAGGTTGGCCGCTAGACTGCAACACCTGACTCATGATCGTGAGGTCGCCGGTTCAAGCCGCGCTCCCGCTACAGCTCAAGACTCCCCGCGGATTCCGGGGGTTTTCGTCATATCCGGGTCTTCCTCGAACACCCTGGATAGCCACACCCGAAGGAACGCGATGACCGCCAGCCGCCGACTGGTCCAGCACCTCGAAGCCGATCGCCCGGTCGTGCTCGATGGTGCCCTCGCGACGGAACTCGAGCGTCGCGGGTGCGATCTCAACGACTCGCTCTGGTCAGCGAAGGCGCTCCTCGAACAGCCCGAGATCATCGAGGCCGTGCACCGGGACTATTTCGCTGCCGGCGCTCATATCGCCACGACGGCGAGCTACCAGGCGACTCCCGCAGGGTTCTCCGCCCGCGGGATCGATGAGGATGCTGCGCTCGACCTCGTCGCCCGCAGCGTCCGGCTCGCGGCATCCGCTCGTGCCGCGGAATCCGCCTCCGATTCAGCATCCGCCCTGCACGTCATCGCCGGCGCTGTC
This sequence comes from Microbacterium sp. LTA6, assembly GCF_045690355.1. Lineage (NCBI taxonomy): Bacteria > Bacillati > Actinomycetota > Actinomycetes > Micrococcales > Microbacteriaceae > Microbacterium > Microbacterium sp. LTA6. The sequence goes on along the minus strand of NZ_CP147855.1, from coordinate 429,886 downwards.
GGCCCGTATGGGGCGTTCCTCTCCGACGGTTCCGAGTACACCGGTGAATACGACCTGTCGCGCGAGGAGCTCCTCGCCTTCCACCGGCCTCGCGTGGCTGCGCTCGTGGCAGCCGGCGCCGACATCCTGGCCTTCGAGACCCTGCCCAAACTCACGGAGGCGCTCGCTCTCGCCGAGCTTTCCGATGAGTTGGGCACGCCCGCGTGGTACGCCTTCTCATTGCGCGACGCCCGGCACATCAGCGACGGCACTCCGCTGGCCGATGCCGCCCGGGCGCTCGAAGGCCGGGCGGGTGTGATCGCAATCGGGGTGAACTGCGTTCCGATCGATCTCGTCTCGCCGGCGCTCGACGAGTTGGCGGCGCACACCAGCGCGCCTCTTGTCGCGTATCCGAACTCGGGCGAGGCCTATGACCCGATCACGAAGACGTGGGGCCCCGGCGAGAAGAGCACAGCGACTCTGGCTGACATGGCTCCGGACTGGCGCGCACGCGGTGCACGTCTCATCGGCGGCTGCTGCCGCACGACCCCGGCCGACATCGCCGACCTCGCCACTGCGCTCCGTGGTTGATCCGCTGAACTTATAGCTGCTGCGCGATGCAGAGGAAGTTGCCCTCCGTGTCCCGGAACCAGGCCGCCTTGGAATCGTCCATCGTGGCGACACCGTTCTCGGTCTTCATGCCAGGGATGTCATAGTCCTCGAAGACGACGCCGCGTTCGCGCAGGCGAGCCATCTCCGCGTCGAGGTCGTCTGTCAACCAGACCATCTGGGTGTTCTTCGCGGTGCCGGCGTTGCTCGTCTCGTAGATCTCAAAGGCTGATCCTTCGGATGCGTGATACATGAGCATGCCGTCACGGATCTCATCGGGGTCGAGTTCGAGTTTGTCGTGATAGAAGGTCCGTGCGCGTTGCAGGTCTGCAGCAGGGAGGACGGTGTGGAGTTCCTTAAGCATTGTGGCTCCTCCTTTGGAGCGCGTGAAAGGGAGATGAAACGGGTGGGACTACCGTTCACCTGAGCTGCTCGCGCGACCGGTGGCCGGTATCCTCGTCCGCCGAACGGCGGGAGACGCATCAGCGGGCGGTGGCTATCGCATGTGCGCACACTCTACGCCTGGTGCAGCCCACGGAAAAGGGGCGCCTGCGCGTGAAGCAGGCGCCCCTTCCGGCGCGCTTCAGAACTGAGACCGGCAATCGTCAGTCCCGCACGGGCGCGATGCCGATCGCGCGTTCGCGCAGCTTTCCCAGCGCCCCGGCCACCGGCAGGTGTTCCCAGTCGCCGGCGGTGGTCTCCAGCCCGATCGCGAGCCCCAGCGCATAGTCCTCGTAGAAGTTCGGCACGGTCTTGAGCGCCGTCCGCCACGGGATCGGATCCGGGCCCTCCGGAAGCGGCGGGAAGGGCTCCGGCTCCGGCGGGCAGATGTCCGGGATATCGTCGAACGCGATGCCGAGCAGTCGCGCGGTGCCAGCCGCCTGAACCACGGCGAATGCGGTCCTGAGACCGTAGCGGACGCCGATCGCGCTCTCGACGGGCGGCAGCGGCTGCGGGTTCAGTGCGGCCCTGTTCACCGCGACCTTGCCGAGCGGTCCGAGTGGGCCGATGATCTCTTCCCACAAGATGGGATGGCGATTCGCGAGTATCGCCCACAGTGCTGTCTCGCGCAGTGACTTCTTGGGTGCCATGGCGGCTCCCTCCTTCCGGCCCGCCGCAGCGGACCCTCACGGCCCTGGCGGGCCTCGGCGACCCTTCACCACACGGGTCGCAGATGAAGAGGACGGTCGTCCCCGCGCTGATACGCGATGGCGACCGCCGCTCCGCATCCTCGGCGCGGCGTATCAACGAGCCAGGAGCATGACTCTTCCCTGCTGACAATCCGTCTCGACCAGGAGGTTCTGCCATGACTGCCATGCTTCGCGTCGATGTGCTCTTCGATGAGAAACCCGCCCCCGATGCCCACGTCGAAGTGGAATCGGCCCGCGAGCCCGGCTCGCCCCGTCGCCTCGACTTCCATGAAGACGTCGTGGCCTACCTCGGTGACAAGCTGCCTCCCGGCACCGCCGTGCTCACCGTCCGGCATCCGGATTTCGCAGAACAGACCCGCCGCATCACGCTGCAAGAGTCACAGAACACCGAACTCGTGCTGCTCGCCAAGCCCGGCACCCCGACCTTCTTCCGCGAGAACGTGCGCGTGCCGGTCAACGCCGAGCCTGGGCTCATCGGGGTCACCCTGGCGCGCCAGGCACGGCGTCAGAACAACCTGGACGCGATCGCCGGCGACCTCGGTCTCGAAGAACAGAAGCTCCCAGACCTCGCTCACCAGGCCGGCATGCGGCTGTACCGCGCCGGCGGATCCGTCGAAGAGATCCTCAAGCGCCTCGATGCCCTCGACGATGTCGAGCACGCCGGCGCCGTCGTGATCCAGGGCGAGGAGGGCTTCAGCCACCTCACCCGTGACATCGTCGTGCAGTTCCGCGGTCCGCGCCGCGAAGAGGCGGCCGCGATCGCGAAGGAGCTCGGTTGCGAGCTGACGCGCGAACTGCCGTACGCGACGACCACGTTCGTGTTCCGGCTGCACCGCGGCGCCTCCCTCGACGCGCTCGAGGTGATCGAGAAGCTCGCCGCCCGCGACGACGTCGCCTGGGCAGAGCCGAGCCTTGCGGTCTCGCCGCAGGTCGACACCGTCACCCCGAACGACTTCCTCTTCCCCGGCGCCTGGGACCGCATCCTGGTCGGTGCGCCCGATGCGTGGCAGATCCTTCAGGACAACGGCCTGCAGACATTCGGCGACCCGAACATCCTCCTCGCGGTGTGGGACTCCGGTGTCCAGGAGTCGGGCGGGACGCCGACCAACGGCGACTTCAACGGCACCCTCACCAACGGTCAGCCCAAGGTGTTCGCGTCCTTCGATTTCGACAACATGGTCGCGAACAACAACAGCCCGTGGAGTGATCACGGCTCCGGTGTCGCGGGCGTCTCGGTTGCGATGGCGAACAATCCCGCACCCGGCGGCGGGGGATTCGGCGTCGCCGGTGCGGCGCCGAACGTGCAGATGATGAGTGTTGCGGGTCGTACGCCATACGTCGACATCGAGGTGTCCGACCAGTACGTCTGGATGGCGGGGTTCAACCCGCAGAGCCCGATCGTGGGATTCCCCGCCCCGCTCAGCCGCGGCGCAGACGTCATCACGTGCAGTCTCACACCCGGCGCGGGTTCGCCGCTGTCCGGCACCGCACGGGCGACGCTCGACTTCCTCACCACGTTCGGGCGAGGCGGCAAGGGCACGCTCTGCTTCTTCTCCACCGGCAACGCGAACCAGAACAACGTGACGGCGCGGCCATGGGGAGCGTACGAGAAGGCCTTCGGGATCGCGGGTACGACTCTCGCGAACGACGGAGTCACCGAAGTGCGCGCCACGATGTCCGGCTGGGGGAGCATCGCCCTCTCGGCGCCGACCGAGGACTACTCGGGGCTGCACAACCCGCCCGCCAACTACCAGACATGGGGCGCCGCCCACGTCGGCGACGGCAACCTGCCCAGCTTCCCGGCGATCTCGACGACGATGACGGCCGCCAGCGCCGCCGGTGCGACCAGCATCACGGTCGCGAGCGTCGCGGGCCTCGCCGCAGGACAGGTGCTCCACCTCGGTGCGGTCGGCGTGAACGGCAGCGAGCCGGCGCGGATCGTGTCGATCAACGCGATGACGAAGACGATCACGCTGAACGGCTGGGCTCCCGGCTGGTCCGGCGGTCTGCTCAACGCCCACGCGAACGGTTCCGCCGTCGTGCAGGGTCCCGCGAACCACACCAACGCGTTCGGCGGCACGTCGTCGGCGACGCCGCTGGCTGCGGGGGTTGCGGCCCTGGTGCTCTCCGCGAAGCCGGTGCTCACCTGGGTACAGGCACGGCAGGTGCTTCGCGACACCGCCGTGAGGTTCGATCTCGCGAACACCGACCCGGTCGGTCAATGGCTGGATGCCGCGGGAAACCCGTCCGTGACGTCGGGCCAACCGGCGGTCCGCAGCGGTTGGTACGGCTACGGCCGTGTCGATGCCGAGGCGGCTGTGCAGGGAGCGATCAGTTTCGGCGCACTCCCGGACATCGTGATGCGCGACAACCTCGGCGACACCGGGAACGTTCCGACGGCCGGCGGCTTCTGGAACACGCCGGACCTGTGGTGCCGCACGACGAACCCGGCATCCGACCCCGGCGCGGTTCCCGCGTCGTACAGCGCTGCGGGACCCCATCAGCCGCCGATCCGCGGCCAGGCGAACTGGATCCACGCCCGTGTGCGCAACCGCAGCGCGGTCGCATCCAACGAGGCCTGGGTGCGGCTGTCGATCACCCACTGGCCCGGGACGGAGTTCACGTGGCCTGCGTCCTTCATCCCGACGAACGGACCGGGAGACCCGATCCCGTCGCCGATGGCGCACGGCACCTACTTCATCGGCGAAGCCAAGGTCGGCCCGCTGGCAGCGGGCGCCGAGCAGATCGTGAGCGTCGAATGGCCGGCCGGGCTCATTCCGCCCGACACGATCATGATCGGCGGGACCCCGGTGAAATGGCATCCGTGCCTGCTGGCCGAGGTGACCCCGCATGACGGCCCGCTTCCGACGGGCAACCACGTCTGGGACGACAACAACCTCGCCCAGAAGAACATCTCGATCGTGGATGCCGACTCCAGCGGGGGCGACTTCGCCGCCGGCTTCGTCATCGGCCACGACCTCAACGGTGGCAAGTCGATGTCGCTCGAGATCCTCCGCGGCGAGCTGCCCAAGTCCGTGCGGCTCTACCTCGACCTGATCGACCCGGTGCTGCGGCGCCGGATCCGGGTGCTGGCGGAGCGGACGCCCAAGGGGCAGAGGGAGCCCGTTGAAACGCCGACCAGGATCAAGCCGACGCGCAACCTCGCAACCCTCGTTCTCGAGCCCCGGCTGCTCGGCATCCGGCTCCCGGCGCGACCGACGTGGTCGCTCGGATTCGAGGGCGGCCGCGAAGTGGTGCTCCTCTCCCCGGTGAAGAGCGTGCGCGTTCCCGTGCCGGCACCCGGAGACCACCCGACGCTGCTCGTGCTCGGGGGCATCATCGAGCCGGACACACCGGAAGGCGAGTACGAGGTGGTCGTGCTCCAGCGCGACGACCGCGGACACGTCGACGGCTCTGTGGGCTTCGTCATCCGAGTCGGCAAGCGCTGACGGCCATGGCTGCTTTTCGGTGCACAGTGCCGGCGACGCCGGCGAACCTGCTCGTCGTCGCCCAGCTCGACACCGATGGCAGCATCGCCGCCGACCACCGCATGGTGGTCGGCGGCGAGCTCCACCTGGTGCTGACGGATGCCGAGATCGGCATCGTCGAGACGCTCGGGCTGCCGGTCACCCGGGTCTCGGAACTGCAGGTCCGCGATCTCCGCGACGACGTCGGCGGTGGTCTGGCCGATATCGCGACCGGATTCGTCTCGGGGTATCTCGACGGTCCCGGCGTGGCGGCGGCGATCACCGCACTCGCGGCGGCGCATCCGACTCTGTGCGCACTCACCACGCTTCCCGAGGCCACCCTCGGATACGACGGTTCCCTCGCATCCGCTGCGGGGCCGGCACCCGTTCAGCTCCTGCGGATCACGACGACCCCGGCATCCAAGAGCAAACCGGGGATCCTGCTGATCGGTGGCACGCACGCGCGCGAGTGGATGAATCCGCTCATCGCGATCGAGTTCGCGGCGCAGCTGCTGAACAACTACGACCCGGCGAGCGTCGATCCGGAAGTGCAGGCGATCACCGCGCTCGTCGACGGCCTCGACATCCTGATCGTGCCGGTGCTCAATCCGGATGGGCTGACGTTCTCGGTGCATGACGACGCAGGCTGGCGCAAGAACCGGCGGAACAACGGCGGCGGATGCTTCGGCGTCGACAACAACCGCAACTATGAGGTCTACTTCGGGGGAGCAGGCTCCTCCGGCGCCTCCTGCAATGACACGTTCCGCGGAGCATTCGCCTTCTCGGAAGCGGAGAACCGCAACATCCGGTGGGTGCTCGAGCAGTTTCCGAACGTGCTCGTGGGAGTGGATGCGCACTCGTACGGCGAGCAGATCCTGCGTCCGAACCCGGCCGGCGGCAGTTTCGTGGCATCCGAGCCGGTGTCAGCCGCCGATGAGGCGATCTATGCGGGGCTCGAGACGACGCTGCGCACCGCGATCCAATCGGTGAACGGCAACGCCTACTCGCTCGGCACGACATCGAACCATGCGGGTCCGTCGGACGAGTACATGTTCTTCGCGCATCGCGTGTTCGGCTTCAACACCGAGTGCGGGCTCGACTTTCAGCCGCCGTGGGCGCAGGCGACCCCCGTCATCGCCGAGGTGACGACCGGGCTGCGCGCGCTCGCCGAAGCGACCAGGACCCTCACCGTCACGACACCCGCCCCGCTGAGCGTCGTCCAGTGCATCGACCGGACCGGCAGCATGGTCGCCTTCGGCTACGAGTCCGCGGCGCGGCAGAATGCCAAGCGGTTCATCGATCTGCTGTCCCTCGGCGACAGGACCGCCGTGGTCAGCTTCGCCGACCCCGCTCCCGGGGTGACCCCGCCGGCCGACCGCGCACGGGTGGAGGCGCCGCTCACGCAGCTCGACGATCCGGGTGACGCGGCGACGATGAGGGCCGCGGTCGACGGCATCGCCTTCGGCGGCTGGACCCCGATCGGCGCCGGAATGATCGCCTCGGCCGGCGAGCTGACCGGGGCAGCGCCGCCGCGCGCGGTGCTGCTCGTCTCCGACGGGTTCCAGAACGTCGACCCGACGGTCGCGACGGCGCTCGCCGCGCTTCCCGCGGGCCTCCGCGTCTACACCGTCGCGCTCGGCCCCGCCGCAGACGCCCCGCTCCTGCAGTCGATCGCGACGTCCACCGGCGGGCTGTTCCTCAACAGTCCCACTGCACTCGACCTGCACCTCGCCTACAACGATATGCGCGCGGGTCTCACCGATCAGGGTCTCGTGGTCAACCGGATCGACAGTGCGCCGATGATCGACATTCCGGTCGAGCCGGATGCCGATGAGCTCACGGTGAGCGTCTCGACGCCGTCGGGCACGCTCGGGCGGGTGGTGCTGATCTCGCCCTCCGGACGGGCAGTTCGGGTGGACGACTGGGGCGTGCGGATGAGCGGAGGCGACGGATACGTCAACGTCACCGTCCTCCGCCCCGCCGTCGGAATCTGGCGGCTCCTGCGCGGCGCGCGGGGTGACCGCGGCGATCGCGGCCAGCGGTTCGCGCGACCCGTGGCGAGTGCGGTCGCCGCCTTCGTCCGGTCGCCGCTGCGTCTGAAGCTCCGGCTGCCGGACGTGCTCAAGGAGGGACAGCCGTCGACACTGGAGGTGCGGGCGCGATTCGAGAAGCATCCGCTCACCGCACCCCGAGTCAGCGTCGCATCGGTCGCGCACCCGCGCCTCCTGCTTCCGGAGAATCTCGACCCTGACCGCGAGTCCGAGAAGCTCCAGGGCATCCTCGCGAAGCACGCCCGTCTGCGGCCGCGCCACCTGACCTGGGGCGGGACGGCCGCTGTGCTACCACCGGGCTTCTCGAGCGTGAGCATCCGCATCGAAGGTCGCCTCCCCGGCGGTTCGCCCTTCGTGCGCGTGGTCAGGCGGAGCGTCCGGGTGATCTGAACAGGGATGCCTCCCGATGTTGTATCGCGAGGCGCCCTGCGCCCTCTTCTCTTATGTGGAGGCGCACAGGATGCTCCACCCCATCAACGTCCAGGAGGTCGAATCATGAACACCACCGTCGCCGCGGAGAGTCTCGAGCAGGCCGTCAACCGACTGGCCCGCACCTTCCGAGAACTCCTCAGCGGATCCCAGGGAGCCCAGGAAGTCATCTGCAGTCTGCAGTTCGCGGAGGCGGAGGCGCTCGCCGAAGTTCTCGAGGCCGGGCTGCACCGCGATGTGGCGGCACGTTTCATGCATCGATGGGCGCTCACCGAACCCGACTGGGATGACGAGAACGGCGACGTCATCCGGCGATGGCTCGCCATCGATGTCGGAGCCGCGCCGTCCAACTGAATCGGTGTCACCGGAGAATTGGACGTTTGGCCATGTATCAGGCACCGCCCTATCGCTCTCTCCTCGCTGTGGACACAATTGACCGTATGACGCAGGAGGGCACCGTTGACGCGGTCGATTCCACCGAGCCCGCGCGCTGGGAACGCGCGGGCTCCCTCTTCGTACGCTGGCGTGACGGCGACGGCAGCGCGATGGACGAGCTCGTGCGGCTCATGACTCCTTCGCTGTGGCATGTCGTGCGCGCCTACGGGCTCGACGCCGCCCTCGCGCAGGACGTCGTGCAGACGACGTGGCTGACGCTCGTCCGCAGGCACGAGTCGATCATCGAGCCGCTGGCGATCTCGGGGTGGTTGACGATGTGCGCGCGCCGCGAGGCGTGGCGAGTGGGCAAAGGGCACCGGCGCGATGACGCGACCGAAGTGGAAACGCTCGAGTATCACCTGCCTCCGCAGGAGTCGGCCGAGCAGAGCGCTGAGGTGCAGGACGACCGTCGTCGCCTGTGGATCAGCGTCGGAACGCTCGACGCACGATGCCAGCGACTGCTGCGGGTCATCGCGTTCGAGGAACGACCCGACTACGCCCACATCGCTGCAGATCTCAGAATGCCGATCGGGTCCATCGGACCGACGCGCCAGCGCTGTCTGGGTAAGCTCCGCGCCCTGCTCGAGGGCGACGGCTGGGGAGGAAGATCATGAGCATGAACGAAGAGGGCCAAGGCCCCGAGGTCGCGCTGTTCGCGCGGCTTCGTGAGATGTGGCGGGAGGCGGATCCCGAACCGGACGACCTCGTCGACCGGATGGTCGCGGCCGTCGCTGTCGAGGACGTGTCTCGCGCGTATGAACTGCTGACGCTCGTCGAGGGATCACCGCTCGCGGTGATCCGCGGTGAAGCCGACACCGCGACGCTGCAGTTCAGCGACGGGAAGACCAGCGTGCTGCTGCACGTGACAGCGACCGAAGACGGCTCAAGGCGTATCGACGGGTGGGTGGACGCCGAGGCTCTCGCCATCCGCCTCACGCAGGGGGAGCGCGACTGGTCGGCCGGCGCCGGCGACAACGGGCGCTTCGAGTTCGACTCGATACCCGCAGGCGTCTCCAGGATGCGCATCGTGGTGCGGGCCGCTGACGGCGAGCTGCACGAATTCCAGACCCCCCAATTCGAAGTGTGAGTGAGGAGCCGACGTGAGCGATCAGGGCGTGGAGACCAGGCGGAATCCCGATGACTGGCGGAAGGTCAGGCGGTTCACGCTGCTGGACCCCTCTGGTGAGGTGCCGGGCACCGTCTTCCCGGCGTTGTACGTCTCCGACGAGCTTCTGGTCGATACCGGCGAGGCGGACGCCCGCGCGGTCGAGAGGCTGCGGGCGCTTGCGGAGAAGTCGGGATGGACGGTGGACGCCGGCGAGAGCGGCGGAAACATCGAAGACCCCCGCATCGACCCCCAGAGAGGCATGCCGATTCCGCGATCTCGTGGCGTGAGCAGGTCCGTGCGTCTCCGCCTGGGTATGGCCAAGGAGGCGGAGCACGTCGTCGCGACACCCGACGCGTGGGCGCTGCTGCGGCAGGCGCGACGCACCGGCTGGGGGAAACGCGGGATCAGTCTGAACCACGTCCTCACGACCGACCCCATCGGTCTGAACCCGTTCAAAGCCAACCCGTTCAAAGCGAATCCGTTCAAAGCGAATCCGTTCAAGGCGAACGCGGGGACAGTCGGCATCGGGAGCTACGGCGAGCTCGGCTCCGGCGGCCTGCAGCCGGTGACCTACCTCGGGGCGAAGCCGACCCGCCGCCATCCTGATGCGATCCGTCCCATCGTCGCGGTCTTCGACACCGGCTGGGGAGAACACCCGTGGCTGAAGGATGCCGTCATCGAGCCGCGCCTCGGCGCCGGCGAACCGATCGGCATCGAGCCGGAATCGCCGACGAATCCGGAGCGCACACCGTCGCTCGCCGAGCCGCTCGACGGCATCTTCGACGATGCCGCCGGGCATGGCACCTTCATCGCCGGAATCATCCACCAGGAATGCCCCGACGCGTTGATCCTTCCGGTACGTGTCGCCGACGGCGAGGGGGTCATCCTCGAGAGCGACCTGATCGGAGCGCTGGGCCGGCTCGTCGAGTTCATGGACGACAGCGCCCTCGAATCGAAGCGAGGTGGCTCGAAGGTCGCGGTGCTGAATCTGTCGTTCAGCTTTCACCACGAGACACCCGATGACCCGGACACCGTGTCCGAGCTCAAGAGGCTCCTCGACGAGATCCGCATGCGGGACTGCGTCGTCGTATGCTCCGCGGGGAATGAAGCAACGTCGAGGCCGACGTACCCGGCCGCGATCCCCTCGAACGATCCCGGCCGTCATGTGTCGGTCGGCGCGCTCAACCCATCCGACCGCTCCATCGCGTTGTTCTCCAACATCGGGGACTGGGTCGAGGTGTACGCCCCCGGTGTCTCGCTGCTCTCCACGGTGCCGATCACCTTCGAGGGCGGCATCCAGGCGGGCACGAGGGATGACGGCCACGGGCATCGTCGGGAGACGCTCGACGTCGACGACTTCCGGGGAGGGTTCGGGGTGTGGAGCGGCACGTCGTTCGCGGCTCCCGTGGTCGCCGGGCGGATCGCGGCGCGAATCGTGGCCGGCGAGAGTCCTGATGCGGCGAAGAAGAGCGTGGTGAAGGAACTCACCGCACAGGACCACTCGCGGATGGACTGACCACCCGCCATCCTGAATGCATGAGGCTATCCGCCGCAGAGCTGCACCGTCGGGGTCGCGCCCACCTGAACGCGGGGCAGAACGCTGCTGCGCGGCGGGTGCTGCTCCTCGCGGGCCAGCGCACCGACGACCCGGATCTGCGTGCTCGCATTGCGGGTTCGCTCGCCGCGCTGACGATCCGCCAGGGTGATCCGGATGCCGCTGCGCAGCTGTGCCAGCAGGCGCTCGCGCTTCCCGGGGTGTCGGATGGCACCGCGGCGATCGTCTACGGCCAGCTCGGTCTCCTCGCGCTGGAGAGAGGCGCGCTCGATGAGGCGGTCGCCCTCCTGGACCGGGGGATCGCGGGGATCCGCGACGAGGTGGAGTATCGGGCGCCGATGCTGGTCAATCGCAGTGTCGCGCACAGCCAGGCCGGACATCTGGCGGCGGCGCGTGCCGACGTCGAAGCGGCGGCCAGCGACTACCAGACGGTCGGGGGTGAGGTCGAGCGGGCGATGGCCATGCACAATGCCGGTTATATCGCGCTGCTCGAGGGCGACCTCATCGTGGCGCTCGAGACGATGGGGGAGGCCAGGGGTGCGCTCGCCGCGGCCTCCGCTGTCAACGCCGCCATCTGCGACCTCGACCGCGCAGAAGTGCTCCGGGATGCCGGACTCGCTCGCGAAGCGGAGCAGAGCCTCGAACGGGTGGTCGGCGTCTTCGCCGCGAACCGCATGCGGCAGGCGAAGGGTGAGGCGCAGTTCCACCTGGCGCGGTCTCTTCTCACGCACACGCCCGTGCGAGCGGCGGCGACCGCGACCGTCGCCGCCCGCACGTTCCGGGGGATCAGCAGTGAGTGGTGGGCGCTGCGCGCCGACGCCCTGCGTCTGCGCGCGCAGCTCGCGCCCGTGGCCGAGCACTCCGGCGAGCGGCGGCGCGTGCCGGCAGCCGCGGTCGCCGAGGCGGACGCCGTCATCGCGGCGCTCCAGGCGAGAGACCTGCGTGCCGACGCAGAGGCGCTGCGGTTGACTCGAGAGCTCCGGCTCGCGGACCACCCGCATCCGGCGGCACCGCCGGCAGCCATCCGCACGCCGGCCGATGCTCCGCTGCAGGTGCGCCTGCTTGCACACGAAGTGCGATCCGCTCGCGCTGCGGCGCGCGGAAACGAGTCCGGCGCGAGACGGCATGCTGCCACGGGCCTGGACGCGCTCGCCGAATGGCAGCGGTCGTTCGGCAGCCTCGACCTCGCGACGTCGCTCGTGATGCACGGCGGCGGGTTGATCTTCGCCGGGCTCAGATCCGCCGTGCGTTCGCGGCGGCCCGACGTCGTATTCGACTGGTCGGAGCGCGCTCGGCACCTCAGTCAACAGACGATTCCGGTGCGTCCGCCGCGGGATGAGGCGCTGGCCGCGGATCTCGCCGAGCTTCGGATGCTGCGCTCCGAGTCCGGAGCGGGCGACTGGCTCGCATCGCCTCGTGCCGCCGAGCTGAGCGAGCGGGTCCGCCGTCGGCAGTGGTCTTCGACCGGTGCGGCGGGGTCACGGGATCGCATCGCACTCGAAGACCTTCGCTCGACCCTCGCGGTGGACACGGCGCTCGTCACCTACGTCTTCGACGGCACGAGCATCACGGCGCTCGCTGTGACCGACGATCTGGCCAGGGTGATCGAGATCGGTCCCTGGGCGCGCATCAGTACTGCCTATGCGGGGCTGCGCGCAGACCTCGACGTCAGCGCATCGGTTCGCTCGGGACCGATGGTGCCGGTCGTGCGGGAGTCGCTCGAACAGCGGTTGGCAGCGCTGTCGTCGGTGCTCGTCGAGCCGATCGTGGAAACCATCGGCGAGAGGCGCGTCGCGATCACCGTGCCCGGCGTCCTGGGCGGGATCCCGTGGGGGATGCTGCCGGGAATGCGCCGCAGAGCGTTCACGATCGCGACATCGGCGAGCCAATGGGTCGCCGACCGGCGGGGAGGGGCCGCGCCGGGGGTGGGCTTCGTCGTCGGCCCCCGTATCTCGCGTGGCCCGGAGGAGATCGCGCGAGCGGCGTCAGCCTGGAACGGGGCAACCGTTCTTCCTCCGGAGGCGGCGACCGTCGACGAGACCGAGAAGCTCGCTTCGACGGTCGGCACCCTCCATATCGCGGCGCACGGCAGGCACTCGGCCGAGAACCCGCTGTTCTCCGGCCTCGAACTCACCGACGGCGCGCTCTTCGGCTATGACATCGACCTCATTCCGAAGGTCCCCGACACGGTGGTGCTCTCGGCATGTGAGCTCGGCCGTTCGTCCGTCCGATGGGGCGAAGAAGCCATCGGGATGACTCGAGCATGGCTGCACGCCGGTACGCGCTGCGTCATCGCGTCTCCCGTTGTGGTCGCCGATGACGTCGCATGCGATCTGCTCGCCGCGATGCACGAGCGGCTCGCCGCCGGCATGGTGCCAGCCGAGTCGCTTGCGCGCGCGGCCGAAGAGACGGGGATCGTGGCCCCTTTTCAAGCCCACGGCGCAGGATTCTGAACCGTTCCCTGACGACGGGGGCGCGCGCAACCGAGGCGCTCACGCCTTCCGCTAGCGTCGACTGAATGAACGAGACACGCGCACAGCGCTGGGCCATCACGGGAGCCGCCGGCACCATCGGCACCGCTCTCCGGGAGCACCTCGCCGACACGTCCGTCGAACTCGTGTCGATCGATGTCGCGGAGATCACGCGGGTGACCCCTTCAGAGCGTCTCCTCCGCTGCGACGTCGGCGATCTTGCGGGTCTGGAAGCGGCATTCGAGGGATGCGTCGGTGTCATTCACCTCGCCGGAATCGCCGATGAGGCGGACTTCCACGATCTTGCGGAGATCAACATCGTCGGCACTTACCACGTGCTCGAAGCGGCGCGCCGCGCCGAGGTGGGCCGCGTCGTCTACGCCAGCAGCAACCGCGTGACCGGGTTCTACGACGCTGACACTCCGGTGGAGGAGGCGATGCCCCCGCGGCCCGACGGGTTCTACGGCGTCTCCAAGGTCGCCGGTGAAGCCCTGTGCCGCCTCTATTCGGACAAGTTCCATCTCCGCACCATCGCCCTCCGCATCGGCAGCTATGAGCCGATGCCCGGGTCCGCGCGGGAGATGCACACCTGGCTCAGCCCCCGCGATGCCCTCCGCGCATTCGATGCCGCGATGACCACCGACCAGAGGCAAGCAGTCTTCTACGCGGTCTCGAACAACACCGAACGCTGGTGGAGTCTCGAGGCAGGGCGGGCAGCGGGATTCGTGCCGATCGACGATGCCGCCGAGCTCGGGAGCGATCAGCCGCCCTTCCCCAGTGGCCCGCAAGGTGGGGTGTACGCCACGGCGGAGTACTCGGTCGACCGGATGCGTACGGACTGACAGAGGCGTCGCGGCCACGACGTCGTGCTCAGCGGCGGCGCAAGGTGGACGGGCCTCGCAGCGATCAACGGTCCCAAACGTGCCACCACGCCGACCGGCGCCGCTGCCGTCGCAGGCCGTACAACGCGATCAGTGTTTCGTTTCGTTTGGCGCCGAGAAGGAGGATGACGAGCACACCGAACACTGCGAACAGAGCGAGCGCCATCACAATCCCCACCGCGATCCCATCTCCCACGAGCAAAGCACCGATCGCCGCCACAAAGGCGGCCAGTGAGATCGTCATCGCCATCATTGAGTGGTCGATCCCAGATTCGAGCTCAAGCACCGCTATCGCGTATTCAACGTCGACCTGCTCCACCTCTTCGGCGTCGCTGATCCATCGGTTGATCGCCTTGATTCGCTTCCTGGAACCGAGATCTGTCAGGTCTCCGAGCCTCAACCCTGGCCGATACTTCACGCCCACACCATACAACTCTGTGAGGACAACCGCCGATCGGGACCTCATCGATGTCCGGTGGAGGGCGAGCAGCTCCCGATCCCGCTCACCCTTCGCGCGCGCCAGCCTTTGTCGTCGGCGGATGAGCCCCAGCATCGAGGGGGTCGAAAACGGCACCGCCTATCATGAAGATCCCGCGCTGCGGCATCCAGAAGTCACCGAGCTTCGTCTGCTCCTGCAGCGGCCCGATGGCGCCGAGATCTTCGCCGTGGAGCGAAGCCGTGGAACTCTCGACGATCCACATTCGTTTCGGGCTGGCTTTGAAGAGCTGCCGATTCGGAGTGCGTCCGGTCATTCCGATGCGTCCGGCACGCAGCGAGAGTCCAGCGACCGCGCCGAGCATCGACAGGAACCGTTGGTTCTGCCAGAAGCCGGCCGGCAGAGCGCTGGCGACGCCGGACATCATCCGAGTGATCGGTGTGGCGGCGAGGACGACCTTCCAGCGCAGCCCGACTTCGTCGCCGATGCTCACCACGAACGAGCGCTCGCCGATCCAGTCGACCGTGATCTCATGGACGGACGTCGATTCCAGGGCGCTCCCGAAGTAGCGCGGGCAGGAGAGCAGCGCGTCGATGGACGTGTAGATCGTCCAGGCTCCAGTCGGGGTGCGCAGCCAAACGGATGTGTATCCCGGGCCGAGCGACGTGAGGGGAAACCGACGGAGGGCGAGGACGTAGCCCGACGTGAATGGAAGACTCATCAATCCGTAGCCCGAGACTCGCTCCTCGGCGCCGGGCCCGAGTTCGGCGCTGGCCTCTGCCACGGCCACGAGATCGCGAACACTGGGCATGATGCCTCCGGTGCCGACGATACTCGCGTCGGCGAACGAGATGGGGGCGATTCTCACGCGGCGAGCGGTGTGCCATCCGATGGAGTGAGGAGAATTCTGACGAATCTGTGACGTTTTGCTCCTCCCATCCGTCTTAGTGGTGTCGCAGCATTGCGGCCCGCGGTCTTCACCGGCAGCGGACACCTATGGATGAAGGAGCTCAGGATGGCGAATGTGACTGGTGGCACCCAGCCCAAGGCTCAGGTCGTTGCACCGCAGGGAGCGGTTGCAGCAGGCAAGACAACGATCGAGGACGGCGTCGTTGCGAAGATCGCCGGTATCGCCGCACGTGAAGTGAGTGGCGTCTATGCGCTCGGCGGCGGCGCCGCACGCATGGTGGGGGCCATCCGCGATGCGCTCAACACGACTGACCTGTCCCAAGGGATCAGCGTCGAGGTCGGCGAGACCCAGGTGGCCGTCGATGTCACGATCGTCGCGGAGTACCCCGTCTCGCTGCAGAAGGTGTCTGACGAGGTTCGGGCCGCGATCCACCGCGCAATGGTGGAGCTCGTCGGCATGGAGGTCGCCGAGGTCAACGTCACCGTGAACGACGTTCACATTCCGTCGGACGACGACGAGGGTGAGCGTCAGCAGGAGGCACGAGTCCTGTGACCACCTCGGTGACCGGCGCGGCGGTGGGGACCGTGCTCGCGCTCACATGGGTCGCGCTCGGTTTCTGGGCGTTCGTCCTGGTCGCCGTGGCGATGTTCATCGGTGCTGCTGTGGGGCGCATCATCGACGGGCGACTCGATGTGCGGGCTCTTGCGGATGCCTTCCGGGGCAGGCGCTCGTCCTCATGATTCCCGGCCGAACCGAGACGGCACAGGGCGCCGCACCGGGGAGGACGACGGTAACCGCTCGCGCCCTGCAGCATCTCGCAGTCGGTCTGGTGCGGGACGCAGCGAGGGTTTCCCCACGCGACGTCTCCGTCGACCTCTCCGATGAGCAGGGAGCGCTCCGGGTGTCGGTGTCCGTGCCGGTGGCGTTGGCTTCCGGTCGAGGCGAGACCCTCGTCGAACGGGGCGAGGTCATCCGCCGAAGCCTGGTCGATGGCATGCGAGAACTGTCAGGGCGAACCGTCAGCGTGGTTGACGTTCGCTATTCCGGAGTACGTCGAAGCGCTGCGAGGAGGGTGACATGACAACCCAGCAAGCCGTGTATCGCCGCGTGCTGCGCCGAGAGACGCACTCGCCGCGGACCGTGTCGGCTGTCATGGTCGCGTCGCTCCTCTTCATCGTGCTGATCGCGGCAATCACGGGTGCGGTGTGGTGGCTCATGGATGCCGGGTTCAGGGACCAGGCGACAGCGTGGATCTCGGCTCAGTCCGAGAACGGCGGGGGGCAGACGACGCTGACTGCGACTGGAGCGATCTCGGTGCTCGTCTCCCTGCTTCTCCTGGTACTCGCGCTGAGTCCTGGGCGACGCGCGCGTCGAACCCGCACGACGGAGAGGATGGCGTTGCTGGTGGATGACGGCGTTCTCGCCGACGCGGTCGCCGATGCCGTGGCGGTGCGTGGGGGTATCAGCCGGCGACAGGTCTCTGTGACGGTCGGAAGACGTGTCGTCACGGTACGGATCACGCCGACGAGCGGCTTGCCGCTTGACCGGGCAGGAGCCGAAGCCGCCGTGACAGAAACCCTCGCTGAGATCGGATTCGCGGCCACTCCGCGTCTCATCGTGGCGCCGAGGGGAGTGGTGGCATGAACTCGACGAACCGGGTGCTCAACCGTGGTCTGTTGTTGATCTGCGGGCTGATCCTGCTGGCCGGCGGGGCAGCGGCCGTCGTACTGGGGGTGCGCCCGGCCTGGGCCGAGCCCGGGGTGGAACGGTCGACGAAGGCGACGAGTGATCTCCTGGCGCAGGTCGGAACGTGGGTCGTTGATGTCCCGGGGGCGGGGAGCGTCTCCGGCGCAGCAATCGTGCTGATCGGAGTCGCATTGGTTCTGGCTGTCGTGCTGTTGGTTTTCGTCTTCACCAGAGGAAAGGGGAAGACGCCCACCGTGCTGAGCGTAGACGCCGGGAGCGGCCGGACCTCCGTGGATCGGAATGTGGCTGAGGCCGTGCTCGGGGGAAGCATCGCTGATCGGCCGGATGTAATTTCGGCGCGAACAGGCGTCTACCTGGTGAAGCGCGAACGAGCGATCGAGTTGACCGTGACCGTCCAGCGGGGCGCGTCACTCGGTCGAGTTCTGGATGCTGCCGAATCGGCGGTCGACGACTGGGACGCGCTGATCGGTACGTCGGTGCCCGTCATGCTGCACCTGGCCGATCGGAGCTGGCGCGACGGCTTGCGCTCCCGAACCAGGGTGCGCTGAATGCATCGGGGCATCGAGCACCCGAACCTGAGCCCCGAGAACACACTGACCGCAGGCTGTGCCTGCACGATGACCGGTCGCCGAACAGCGACCTGAATGAGAAAAGGAGACGCCATGAGCGCCGAGGACAAGATCAAGGCCGCTGCCGAAAAGGTGGCAGGAAAGGCCAAGGAGGCCGTTGGCCACGTCACCCACAACGACGAGCTCGTTGCTGAGGGCAAGGCTGAGCAGGTCAAGGGCAACGTCAGAGACGCAGCAGAGAACGTGAAGGACGCGTTCAAGAAGTAGCGGCTCGGGTGGGGTCGCATGGGTCGACCTCACCCTCCACCTCTCATCGAAAGGAAAGAGCTCATGGGCTTCTTCGCATTTCTGATTCTCGGCCTGATCGCGGGCGCTATCGCGAAACTCATCCTTCCCGGCAAGCAACGTGGTGGCTGGTTCGTCACTCTGCTCCTGGGAGTCGTCGGAGCGATGCTCGGCGGCTGGCTCGGAGGCCTCCTGTTCAACGCGAGTCTCGACTCGTTCTTCTCGCTCTCGACCTGGGTGCTCGCCGTCGGCGGCTCCCTCATCGTGTTGCTGATCTACGGACTGATCGCCGGACGCCGCTCCAAGGCGTGAGGAAGCGGATAGAACCCGGCACCGATCGCTCGGTGCCGGTGCAAGCTGGGGTCGGAGCAGCGGGGGCTGCTCCGACCCCGTCGGTGCGAGAACGATCGAAGGAGCGGAGGGAGAACATGGACAGCACGAGACCATCGGGCTCGCTCGAGCTCGCTGACGACCGCATCGTCGCAGGGCGGGCCATCGACGGTGACGTCGCCGCCTTCGCCGTGCTGGTGCGGCGCTACACGCCGATGATGCGCGCGTACGCGCAGCGGATGCTGAACGCGTCAGCCGACGTCGATGACATCGTGCAGGAGGCATTCGTGACGGCATGGCAGCGACTGCCGGAGCTCGAAGACCCGGCGAAGGTGAAGAGCTGGCTGATGAGAGTCGTCAGTCGCAAGACCGTGGACCGGATCCGCGCCCTGCGCCCGCAGATCGACATCGACGAGGTCGACCATCCAGCGCCGCAGCATGCAGGCCCACCGCAGGTGGCGGAGGCGCGGGCGGAGGTCGAGGCGCTCAGCAACGCACTGCGGGAGCTGCCGGATGGCCAGCGCGAATGCTGGGTGCTGCGTGAGATCGGCGGGCACAGCTACGACGAGATCGCCGAGCAGCTGGGCATTCCCGTCACGACAGTGCGCGGGCTGATCGCCCGTGCACGGAAGTACATCATCGTGCGGATGGAGGAGTGGCGATGAACGACGAAGACAACGCCCCCGAGCAGCGTTTGCTCGGTTTCGAGCCGGATGATCTCGACGGCCACGCCATCGAGGACCTCACTGACTATCTCGATGCCGGACGGGCGCCCGCTGATCCATCGATCGACGGATCTCCGGGGTGCCAACTGGCGCTCGATGCACTCGAACGGCTTCGCGGGCTCACCCCTGCGTTGGTCGCTGCGGATACCGCGGCGGAGCCGGCGGCCGATGCGCGCTGGGTCGACCGAATCCTCAGCGGCATCGCTTTGGATGCTCGCTCCGGTCGTCGGATCCCGCTCGCCTCACCGGATCCCTCGGTCGACTTCGGCGTGACCGAGGGGGCTGTGCGCGGGTTGATCAGGGCAGCCGAGAACGCTGTTCCCGGAGTCCTCGTCGGTCGGTGCAGACTCGACGGCGACGTGACCCAGATCGGCGCTCCGATCCGCATCGACATCGACGTGAGCGTGCCCTACGGGCAGGTGATCCCGCGCTTGGCCGATCGGCTGCGCGCTGAAGTCGCTGACCGGCTGAATGCGAACACCGAGCTGAACGTCACCGCGATCGACATCACGATCCACGACATCTCACTCTGGGCAGAAGGAGCCGGCGATGACCGAGCATGAAGACGCTGAGCTGGCATCGTCGATCGAGGCGGCGGTCCGGGCCACTCCGGGAGTGAAGAATCTCTACCGCTCGGGGTCTCTGGTGTCCAACCTCGTCGATACGGCAATAGAGGCGCTGGGCCTGCGAGCCGCCGAGGTGCCGCTCGTGTCGGTCACGGGCGGCGAAGACGGCATCACCGTCGAGATGTCTGTCGGTGTCGACGCGTCGATGAACGCCGTCGACACCGTGCGGGCCGTGCACCAGGTCGTTGACGCTGAGCTCGAGGCGGCTGGAGCACAGCGGGCAGGCGTTCGCATCACCGTCGTGCACGTCCACGAGAGCACGTTTCCGATCGACGGCGCTCTCTGACTCTCTCGACAGCGTCGGAGAACACAGGCCGTCCCCGGCCACGCAGGCTGCATGGCCGGGGAGACGTCATTCGGATCAGGCGACCGTGCGGAGTCCCTCGACGAGCGGCGTCGTGGGGCGCCCGATGAGACGGGCGAGTGTGCCGTCGGTGTCGGCGAGCGCACCGTCGCGGATCCCCGCGTCCAGCGCCGTCACGAACCCGACCGTTCCCGCATCCAGCCCCGCCCCTGTCAGGACGGCGGCGTGTTCCTCCGTCGACAGCGCCTGGTAGTCGACCGGCCGACCGGAGACCTCGGCGATCGCGCCGGCGAGCTCGTCGTAGTTCCAGGCGACGTCGCCGCCGAGCTCGTACACCTCGCCGACGTGACCGTCTTCGAGGAGGACCACCGCTGCGGCGTCGGCGAAGTCGCGGCGGCTCGCCGATGCCACGCGCCCCTCGCCGACACTCGCGGCGAGGACGCCGGACTCGGTCGCCTGAGCGAGGGCGCCAGCGTAGTTCTCGGTGTACCAGTTGTTGCGCAGGATCACCGCAGGGATTCCGGAGGCCGCGATGAGCTCTTCGGTGGCCTTGTGCTCTGGCGCGAGAACGAGATCGCTCGTGGTGGCCTTCGGGGCGCTCGTGTACACCAGCTTCGTGACGTCCGCCGCGGCGGCCGCGTCGATGACCGCCCGGTGCTGGGCGACCCGGCTGCCGACCTCGGAGCCGGAGACCAGGAGAACGGTGTCGACGCCATCGACGGCGGCCTTCACCGTGGCGGGGGCGTTGTAGTCGAGTTCGACGACCCGGATGCCGCGTGCGGCCAGGTCCGCCGCTTTCGCCGTGTCTCGGGCTCCGGCGACGATCGACTGCGGCTCAGCGCCGCGCTCGAGGAGGCTGTCGATGACGAGGCGGCCGAGCTGACCGGTCGCGCCGGTGATGAGAGTGGTCATGGGGAAGTCCTTTCGTGGGTGGATCGTCCATGACAACCGGCATCTCGCTACAAACCTTCCAGTCTGTGGGTACCCACTTTGAAGTAAGGTACCTACATGGCCGTTAGTTTCGCGCAGATAAAGGAATCGTCCCCGATGGTGTTCGATCCGGGATGCAGCACGCGCGTCATCCTCGACCACATCATGAGCAAGTGGGGCGTGCTCATCCTCTCGTCGCTGTCGGATGGCACGCGGCGCTGGGGCGAGCTTCGACGAGAGGTCGGCGGCATCAGCGAGAAGATGCTCGCGTCGACGTTGCGCACTCTTGCCGACGACGGCCTCGTGCATCGGGAGTCGTTCCCGTCGGTGCCCCCGCACGTCGAGTACAGCCTGACCCCGCTCGGACGCGATCTCATGGCGCGGATGCTGCCGCTCGTCGAATGGGTGGCGGACAACTCCGACGGGATGCTCGATCGCTCGTCATGATGATCAAACGCGGATTCCGTTGTTCGACCCCTACTAGATGTATGAATTTCGTTGTCAATATTGCTGACTTGACCCGAGAACAGCAGTGGTCGTACTGTTCACAGCATGGTTGCAACGACGCCCATTCATCTGGAACACCCTGAGGGCAAGGGACTGGCGGCCGGCACACTGGGGCTCTGGGGATCCACCGTCATCGGTCTGGCCTCCACCGCGCCCGTGTACTCATTGGTCGCGACTCTCGGCTGGGTGGTGCTCGCCGTCGGCGCGCAAGCGCCCATCGCGTTCATCATCGCGTTCATCCCGATGCTGCTCATCGCCTTCGCGTATCGCGAGCTCAACAACGCCGTGCCCGATTGCGGCACCACGTTCACATGGGGGACCAAGGCCTTCGGCCCCTGGGTGGGCTGGATGGGCGGCTGGGGTGTTGCCGTGGCGGGCATGGTCGTCCTCGCCAACCTCGCGCAGATCGCGTCGGTGTATTTCTGGGCGCTGATCGGCCAGGACCTCGAGAACAACGACCTGCGGGTCGTGATCGTCGCGGTGGTGTTCATCGCCGCGATGACCTGGGTCAGCTGGCGCGGTGTCGAGATCGGCGAGCGCATCCAGAACGTGCTGCTGGGCATCCAGTACCTGGCGCTGGCAGTGTTCGTCGTCGCCGCCTTCTGGCAGTTCGCCGCGGGTACCGCGCCGAACCCCACCCCCTTCGACTGGGAGTGGATGAACCCGTTCGCGTTCACCGACTGGTCCGGCTTCACCGAAGCCATCCTGCTCGCGCTCTTCATCTACTGGGGCTGGGACACCTGCCTCGCCCTCAACGAAGAGACCAAGGATCCGAAGCGCATCCCCGGTCGAGCCGCGCTCCTGACCACCGTCATCCTCCTCGTCACGTACGTCTCGGTCACGATCGCGGCGATGATGTACGCCGGACTCGGCGATGACGCCACCGGGCTCGGCAACGAGGCGAACGCTGACGACTTCTTCCTCGCGATCAAAGACGGGCTGCTCGGCCCGTTCGGCTGGGCGCTCGTGGTCGCCGTCATCCTCTCCGCGATCTCGTCGACGCAGACGACGATCCTGCCGACGGCCCGCGGCACGCTCGCGATGGGTGTGTACCGCGCTCTGCCCGCGAAGTTCAAGGACGTCCACCCCGAGTACAAGACACCGTCGTTCTCGACTCTGGTGATGGGCGTTGTCGCCATCGCGTACTACGTGGGCATGACGCTCATCAGCGACAACATCCTGCAGGACTCGATCCTCTCGCTGGGGCTCGCAATCGCGTTCTACTACGCCATCACCGGCTTCGCCTGCGTCTGGTACTTCCGCGCGGACCTGTTCCGCTCGGCGCACGCGTTCTTCTTCAAGGGACTGTTCCCGCTGCTCGGCGCACTCATGCTCACGGGGGCGTTCGTGCAGTCGGCGATCGACATGTGGGACGTCGACTACGGCTACACCGTGCTGTTCGGCATCGGCGGCACGTTCGTCGTGGGCATCGGGTCGCTCGCCGTCGGCATCGTGCTGATGTTCGTCTGGTTCCTCTTCCCGCGGTCGAAGCGGTTCTTCCGCGGTGAGAGCCTGAACCGCGACACCCAGGTCATGGTTCCGGACGAGCCGGGAGAGTTCACTCGGTCCATCGACGGAGGCATCTGACGATGCCGACTGCCACGGCAGACCTCTACGACGAGCTCGGCGAGAGTGTCCAGTCGCTGCCGACGCAGCTGCGGTCGTTCGGCGGACGGTCCGCGTTCGACGGACCGATCCGCACGGTGCGCTGCTTCGAGGACAACGCCCTGGTAAAGGCGATCCTCGCGTCGCCCGGTGCAGGCTCAGTGCTGGTCGTCGACGGCGGCGGTTCCCTGAACACGGCGCTGATGGGCGACCTGATCGCGGCATCCGCCGTCGCCAACGGCTGGGCCGGTGTTGTCATCCACGGCGCGATCCGCGACAGCGTGGCGATCGGCTCACTCGACCTCGGCGTGAAGGCGCTGGGCACGAACCCGCGCAAGAGCGCCAAGGACGGCGCGGGCGAGGTCGATATCGCCCTCGAATTCGGAGGCGTCGTCTTCCGGGTCGGTGCGCGTCTGTACAGCGACGAGGACGGCATCCTCGTCGAGCGGTGAACCCGGGGACCGTGACTTAGGCTGGATCCGTGCGCATCCGGCTCGACATCGCCTACGACGGTACCCACTTCCGCGGCTGGGCGAAGCAGCCGACGCTGCGCACGGTGCAGGGCACTCTCGAGGCGGCGCTGGCCAGAATCGTGGGCTCGGACGTGCAGTTCGTCGTCGCCGGACGCACGGATGCCGGAGTCCACGCCGCGGGGCAGGTCGTCCATGTCGATCTCGACGACGAGCAGTGGGCGCGCATCGAGCGACGCCACGGCAAAGCAGCGCACGACCCGGCGGGGTCGATCGCGGGGCGCATGCGCGGCGTCCTCGGCGCCTATCCCGACGTGACGGTGCTGCGATCGACGATCGCGCCGGAGGGCTTCGATGCCCGCTTCTCCGCCGTCTGGCGCCGATACCGCTATCGCCTCGCCGACGAGGGTGCCGGATACGATCCGCTGCGTCGGCACGACACCACCGACATCCGTGGGGATCTGGATGAACGGGCGATGGATGCCGCCGCCCGAACTCTCATCGGACTGCACGATTTCGCGGCCTACTGCATCCCCCGTGAACGGGCCACGACCATCCGCACGCTGCTCGACTACCGCTGGGAGCGCGACGCCGAGGGGGTGCTCGTGGCCGAGGTGAAAGCCGATGCCTTCTGCCACAGCATGGTGCGGTCGCTGGTCGGCGCGTGCGCGGCTGTCGGCGCGGGGCGGCTCGACGTCACCGATCCCGTGGTGCTGCGCGATGCGCTGGAGCGCACCAGCGAGTTCAAGGTGCTCGCCGCCCGCGGACTCACGCTCACCGAGGTCGGCTACCCGGCAGACGAACTGCTCGCCACCCGCGCCACCCAGACTCGCGCTCGCCGCGATGGCGAGTCGTCGAGCGACTGACCGGCCCCGAGGTCGGGAACGCATCGTCGGACTCTCTGATCCGGGAAGCTCTGTGGCCGCCTTCCTCCCCAGAGCGGCGGCCACAGAGCTGGACCATCGGGGAGTCGGCTCGACACCCCGATGGTGGCGGATCCGCGGGTGCCACCGGAGAGTGAGATTTCGCGGATCCTACGGTCAAGCTATGGCAGACGTGTTCACTGAACACCTGGGGAAGTGTGATGGATCCACCGTGAACGGCCTGGCACTGACCGTTTCTCCTGGGATCACCGCGCGGAACCGTATGCTGACTCCAGGTCAATGCTTCACAGGGATTGGGGAACTGTGATGAATGAGATGGACAGTTCGGCGGGGGGCTTCGCCGACGAGTTCCGCGCCCTGGTCGAGGAGCGCGGCATCACGCTCACCAGCCTGCAACGTCGACTCACCGATCGGGGCAACCCGGTGTCCATGGCGACGTTGAGCTATTGGCGTTCCGGAGACCGACAGCCCGAAGGGGTGCTGTCGTTGAGCGCGATCGAGGACATCGAGGACATCTTCGGGCTGCACCGAGGTCACTTGACCGGGCTGATCCGGCCGGTGCCACGGATCGGTCGAAAGCCGGAACCGGAGCTCAAACAGACGTTCGCTCTGAACATCGACCAGGAGATCGAGGAGACGGCGCAGGCGCTGGGGACCGTGGCACAGAGCGGAATACGCGATCTCTCCGTGTCGCTCGTCGGGTACGTGGACGCCCACGGGGATCTCGATCGGGTCGTCACTCGTGCGCTGGTGCAGTCGATGGAGGGAACCATCGCGGAAGTGCCGCTCTACGACCTGGCGCCATTCGACGCCCCGGAGACCAAGTCCGTCACGGAAGTGATCGGCGGACGCGTCGATCGCAGTCTTCGGCATCCGCTCGGGCGGGTCGTCTGCGACGTCATCGCCTTCGATGATCCGATCCCGGTCGGCGGTACGGGGCTCATCGAGTTCACCGAGAGCTTCCCGGTCGCCTATCCGGATCGACGCGCGCTCTGGCACGGGGTGGATCGTCCGAACCGGCAGATCCTGCTCTGGGTGCGATTCCATCCTGATGCCGTCCCGGACTGGTGTGAGGAGTACACCGTGGTGGACGAGCAGGAGACGGTGCGGATGCGTACGATCGCGAGTGGTGCCATCCACGTCGCCCGGTTCGGGTTCGGTCCTGGCATCGTCGGCATCCGCTGGGGGTTCGACGCCGACTCTTGACACCGGGGAACCGCGCGAGGTCGTCACCCCGCGTCTGGCTGAGGCGGGGTAGCGTGGAGTTCGATGAAGGTCATCTCCTACAACCTCCGCAAGCATCGGGCCGCGAGCGAGCTCGTCGCGCTCGAAGAGGCGCACGCCCCCGACATCCTGTGTCTGCAGGAGTGCGATGTGCAGGATCTGCCCGAGAGCGTCGGCGATCTCGTGATGGCGCAGGCCACGCAGGACAACCGGCTGGGACTCGCCGTCTACTACCGGGCGAACACCTTTCAGGTGCAGGAGATCCGCACGATCGGGCTGAAGAAGTCGCTGCACGACATGCTGCTGAAGCCCGCGCACGAGAGAGTGCTCGGTGTGCGCCTGCACGACATCGACAACGGGCGTGACATCATCGTCGCCTCGTTCCACGCGGCGCCGCTGACGGCATTGAACAGGCTGCGTCGTCATCAGATCCGTGCCGCACTCACCGAGCTGGCAACCCTCGGCGAGGGGTTGCCTGTGCTGATGGTCGGCGACTACAACTACCCCGTGTTCAAGGAGAACCTCAGCCAGACCGTGCGCGACCACGGGTACACGTTGAGCCTCAGCGACGACCACACGTACACGCGCTACCGCGTCTTCCGCGGGCACTACGACTTCGCCACCTCCGTCGGCTTCGACATCGAGCGCATCACCACGCTGCCGCAGGCATCGAGTGATCACCGGCCGATCCTGGTGACAGCGCAGCCGCACTGACGTCTCTCCCTCCCCGGGCATCCCCCGCGGAGTGATGCCACCGGCAGAGGACGCAGATGGTCGTCTGGAGCGCCGGGACCCGACAATCTGCGTCTCCTGCCCAGGAAGAGAGGACGAAGGTGGTCGCATGAGGCTGCGGGATGCGACCAGGTGCGTCCCCTGCCCCGCGCCCTGGCGCGCGCAGCCTGGTCAGCGGGGAGCGCCATCCCATCCGCGACGGAGGAGCGCCTTGCGCACGATCGAGATCCCCGTCGGACGAGAGCCTCGGATATGGGTCGACGTCAAGCGCACCACCTCCCAACCCGCTTCGGCGTAGGCCTGGTACTTCTCGATATCGCGATTCCATTGCGCTCGGGAAGTGCGGTGGTGGTCGCCCTCGATCTCGACGATCAATCGAGATTCTCGATAAACGACCTCGGAGATGCCGAGCAGGCGGCCATTCGAGCTGCGAATCTCGACATCGAGCTCCGGTTCCGGTAGCCCGCCCGTTGCGGCATCGAGCCGGTATTCGGTCTCCAGCGGCGACGAGCTCCCGACTCGCACCTTCTCTATTGCCGCGCGCAGACGACCGGTTCCTGGTGGACGGGGACCAGCATCGGCGGCGGCGTGCAGTTGCGTCAGCGTGGCGAGAGCAAGCTCGGGATGCTGACGACCGAAGTCATCGCGCGGGATTCGCGCCATCGCATCGCCAAGGGTGACGAGTTCGCGCACGGACAGTTCGGTGCAGAGCATCGCCCACGTCGAAGCTGGACTAGCCACGCGCAGTCCCTCGTGAGTGCGTACCGAAACCAGATGCTCGGCGATCCTTCGCCCTCGGATACCGCGGGCGCGCGGCGCTCGGCCAGGGGAGACCACTCCGACCTCGAGGTCGCCCGGGTGGTCGATCGCAGCGCCATGAAGCACGGCCGCTGTGCGGCCGCAGAAGAAGCTGCCCGCCGGCATGACTTCGGCGTAGGCATGTGCGTCACGCAGGACTCGCGCCCGCTGCTGCCGGTCGATCGACAGCGGTCCGTACTCTGCGTCGTCGCCCTCGCCCGATTCGTTGTCGACGCAGCGGCGCACGCCGTAGAACGGCGAGGCGAGATCCTTCGCGCGCAGTCGTCGCCTGGTGATCCCCTGTCCGACTGCACGCGCGGCCGAGAACTGGCGGCCGAGGTCATCGGGGAGCGGGCAGGGTGGGTGCGGCACTCCTCCACTCTCTTCGATGGATGCGCAGCATCCGCTGCCGGTATCCACGACCTGTGGAGACTCGCTCGAAGTTCTCAGTGGTGCAGGAACCGTCGTGCGCGGCTCCTGTCGTCGTCTCCAACCTGTCGCAGCCGCACGAGGGGACGCACATTGTCGCGTCCGGGCGTCGGAGGCGACAAACTGCGCCCCCTGCCCAGGACGAGGGGACGCAGTTTGCCGCAACAGATGCCCTGAGGCGGCCATCTGTGACCCCTGCTGAGGGAGGTGGGGGGGGGTGAGGGAGGAAGGGGAAGGGGGGAAGGGGAGGGTGAGTGAGGCTGACTTCAGGCAGCGCTCGTGCGGAACGCCGTGCGGTGCGCTGCCGGGCTCACGCCGAGCCGTTTGCGAAAATGCAGGCGCAGCGACACGGCGCTGCCGAAGCCGGCCAGCTCGGCGACGCGGTCGACGGAATCGACGCCGCCTTCGAGCAGGGTCCGCGCGCATTCGATGCGCTGGTCCAGCAGCCACTGCTGAGGGCTCGTGGCGGTGCGATCCCGGAATCGTCGGGTGAAGGTGCGGCGCGACAGGTGCACGGATCCCGCCCAGCTGTCGACGTCGATCGTGGTGGCGAGCCGCTCGCGGGCCCAGAGCATCGCCCGCCCGATCGGATCGTCGGCGGTCGCGGCGACGACGGGCGCGGGGATGTACTGGGCCTGGGATCCCGTGCGGTGCGGAGCGAGCACCAGACTCCGGGCGAGAGCTGCCGCCGCGAGGCTGCCGTGGTCGGAGCGGACGATGTGCAGGCAGCAGTCCAGGGCGGCTGCGGCGCCGGCCGAGGTGATGACGTCGCCGAGATCGCTCCACAGCACGTCCTCCCGCACGCGGACATTCGCCTCGCGTGCAGCCAGACGAGGCGCCGCGGCCCAATGAGTCGACACTTCGCGGCCGTCGGCGACTCCGGATGCCGCCACGACGAACGTGCCCAGGCACAGGCCGACGATCCGTGCGCCGCGCGCGTGCGCCGCACGGACGGCGTCGAGCAGCTCTTCGCTCGGATCCGTGTCGGGCCGCCAGCTCGGGATGACGACGAGATCCGCATCCGTCATCGCGTCGAGCCCCGTGTCGACCGTGATGCTGTACCCGGCGCCGGTGGGGAGCGACCCCGGAGTCTCCGCACAGACGACGACGTCGTACAGCCCCTCCACGCTGTCGAGTCCGGCGCCGCCGAACACCAACGTCGGCACCGAGAGGTGGAACGGACTGATGTGCGCGAAGGCGAGGACGGCGACGCGCAGACGTGGGCGGGAATCAGGCATGGCCTGATCTTATCGAACAATGGCATTCAGGCCACTGGATTACCGAGACCGGATGCCGAAGACTTGACTCATGACAAAGATCAACGCTCTCCTCGTCGGCGGCCCGACCCTTCACTTCACCTACGGCGGACTCGGATTCCTCACCGACCCGACCTTCGACGAGCCCGGTTCCTACCCCGGCGGCATCACGCTGCACAAGCTCACCGGGCCGGCCGTTCCGGCATCCGCCCTCGGTGCGATCGATGTCGTCCTGCTGTCGCACGATGAGCACGCCGACAACCTCGACGACGCGGGTCGTGCTCTGCTCCCGGGGGTGCCGCTCGTGCTCGGCACCGAGGGGTCCGCAACCCGTATCCCGCACGTCACCGGTCTCGCGCCGTGGCAGGAGCATCGTGTCGGCGATGTCACGGTGACGGCGGTTCCGGCGCTGCACGGTCCGGAGGGTGCCGAGGCGCTGAGCGGCCCCGTCATCGGCTTCATCCTCCAGAGCGACGGAGAGCCGACCGTGTACGTCTCCGGTGACAACGCTTCGGTTGATGTCGTCCGCGAGATCGCTGAGCGATTCCCGCGTATCGACGTCGCCGTCCTGTTCGCGGGAGCGGCGAACGTCGGTCGCTTCGGCGATTCCGACCTGACCCTGAACGCCCGCACTGCGCTGGAGGCTGCCGAGGTGCTGGCGGATGCGGTGATCGTGCCCATCCACGCCGAAGGCTGGTTCCACTTCTCGGAGACGCGTGACCGTCTGCGGCTGATGTTCGAGCTCGCCGACCGTGGCGATCGGCTGCGCCTGCTCCCGCCGGGGGAGCGCGTCACGATCGGCTGAGCCGCGCACAGTTTGAGAGTGGGGCACCGGATGGCGTATGCTGACTCTTTGGTGCCCTTCTCGGTGCGCTCTTCGGAGCAACCGGATCGGGACATCATCCGAACGTGAGCCCTCCACTGGCGTGTTCCTCCCTCTCGGGAAGAACCACCCCGGAGTGGGATTCACGAACTCCTCCGTTCGAACAAGAAAGCAGCACTATCGTGACGCGCACTTACACCCCGAAGGCCGGCGAGGTCCAGCGTGACTGGGTCGTCATCGACGCCACTGACGTCGTTCTCGGCCGTCTCGCCTCGCACGCCGCAACGCTCCTGCGTGGCAAGCACAAGCCCACCTTCGCCAACCACATCGACTCGGGTGACTTCGTCATCATCGTGAACGCAGACAAGGTCGCGCTCACCGGTCAGAAGCTCCAGAAGAAGCTGGCCTACCGCCACTCCGGTTACCCGGGCGGCCTGAAGTCGGTCACCTACGCCGAGCTCCTCGAGAAGAACCCGGTTCGCGCTGTGGAGAAGGCCATCCGTGGCATGCTCCCGAAGAACAGCCTGGGCCGTCAGCAGCTGACGAAGCTCAAGGTGTACGTCGGTGCCGAGCACCCGCACTCCGCGCAGCAGCCCCAGCCGTACACCCTCGACCAGGTCGCCCAGTAAGCGCCGTAAAGACTTAAGGACATACTCGTGGCTGACATTCAGGACACCAACGAAACCCCCCAGAACTTCTCGACGTCGACTCCCGAGACCGAAGCAGTCGAGGCGGCTCCCCGCCCCGTGCTGAGCGTTCCGGGTGCCGCTGTCGGCCGTCGCAAGCAGGCCATCGCCCGCGTGCGCATCGTTCCCGGCTCGGGCACGATCACGGTCAACGGCCGCACGATCGAGGACTACTTCCCGAACAAGCTGCACCAGCAGCTGATCAACGACCCGTTCACGGTGCTGAACCTCACCGGTGCGTACGACGTGATCGCCCGCATCTCCGGTGGTGGCCCCTCGGGTCAGGCCGGCGCGCTGCGTCTCGGCATCGCTCGTTCGCTGAACGGCGTCGACGAGGAGAACAACCGTCCGACCCTGAAGAAGGCCGGCTTCCTGTCGCGCGACGCTCGCGTCAAGGAGCGCAAGAAGGCTGGACTCAAGAAGGCCCGCAAGGCGCCTCAGTACTCGAAGCGTTAAGGTCCACTGCTCCGATGCCGATCTTTGGCACGGACGGTGTGCGAGGGCTTGCCAATGGCATCCTCACCGCCGACCTCGCGCTCACCCTGGCCCAGGCGACTGCTGTCGTCCTGGGCCAGGGCCGTACTGCCGAGGCGCGCAAGGCCGAGGGCAAGCGGCTCACCGCCGTCATCGCCCGAGACCCGCGTGTCTCCGGGCATTTCATCTCGGCCGCCGTGGCCGCGGGACTCGCATCCTCGGGCGTTGACGTCCTCGACGCGGGAGTGATCCCCACCCCGGCGCTCGCGTTCCTGGTCGCTGACCGGGATGCCGACTTCGGTGTCATGGTGTCCGCCTCGCACAACCCGGCTCCCGACAACGGCATCAAGATCTTCGCGCGCGGCGGAGTGAAGCTCCCCGACATCGTCGAGGCGCGCATCGAAGACGCGATGACCGGTGAGAAGCTTCAGCCCACGGGTGCCGGTGTCGGTCGCATCAGCCGTTTCTCGGATGCTGAGGACCGCTACGTCGTGCACCTGCTCGGCTCGCTGCCGAACCAGCTCGACGGCATCCACGTTCTCCTCGACTGCGCGCACGGCGCGGCCGCAGGCGTCTCCCCGGAGACGTTCCGGGATGCAGGCGCCGAAGTCACCGTCATCGGCGCCGATCCTGATGGTCTGAACATCAACGACGGCGTGGGATCCACCCACCTGGACAAGCTCGCTGAGGCCGTCGTTCGTCTCGGAGCCGACATCGGCATCGCGCACGACGGCGACGCCGACCGCTGCCTCGCGGTCGACGCCGAAGGCAACGTCATCGACGGCGACCAGATCATGGCGATCCTCGCGGTCTCGATGAAGGAACGGGGCCACCTCGTCGACGACACGCTCGTCGCGACGGTCATGAGCAACCTGGGCTTGCACGTCGCGATGCGCGAGCACGGCATCACGGTCCGTCAGACCGCCGTCGGCGACCGTTACGTCCTCGAGGACATGAACGCCGGCGGATACGCGCTCGGTGGCGAACAGTCCGGCCACGTCATCATGAGCGAGTACGCCACGACGGGTGACGGACTGCTGACCGGTCTGCACCTCGTCGCGGAGATGGCCAGGAAGAAGAAGTCGGCCGCAGAACTCGCCTCGGTGATGACCGTGTACCCGCAGGTGCTCATCAACGTGCGCGGCGTCGACCGCTCGCGCGTGAACGACGACGAAGGCGTGCTCGCCGCGGTCCGCGAGGTCGAAGCCGAGCTGGGCGAGACCGGACGCGTGCTGCTGCGCGCCTCCGGCACCGAGCCGCTCGTGCGCGTGATGGTCGAGGCAGCAGATGCCGAGTCCGTTCAGCGGCACGCAGAGCGCCTCGCAGACGTCGTTCGTGAGCGCCTCGCGCTCTGACAGACGTACAGAACAACGAACCGGCCGGATGCTGAGATATCAGCATCCGGCCGGTTCGCTGTCGGTCAGAACGTCGGCGGGGAATCACGATTGTCGGTCCAGAACGGCCGATTCCGCCGACAAACCGTGTTCTGAGCCGACAAAGTGCACGTCGGAACGCGGCTGCGAGCGAGGTGACGGGACGGCGCTCCGCTCGGGCTCAGCGCTCGGCGACGCCGCCCCAGGTCAGCTGCTCGATGTACCGCAGCAGCACGCCCTCGCGCAGGGCCCAGGGAGAGACTTCGAGTTCGTCGAGGTCGAGCGCGCGCATCGTCGTGTGCAGCGAGACGGCCGCGGCGACGATCTGGAAGGTGCGGTCGGGGGTGATGCCCGGAAGCTCCTGGCGGGCGGATGCGGGGAGCCGGGCCAGTCGCGGGATCCACGATCCGAGCGCGGTGCGCGGGAGCAGCATCCGATCGCTCCCCGACCATCCGGGCGCGGGGTAGCCGACGAGCCGCGCGAGCGAGCGGATCGCTTTGGAAGAGCCGACCACGTGGTCGGGCTTCGGCAGGGCGGCGAACCGGGGGAGGACCGGCGTCAGCGTCGCGGCGGCGTGTTCGCGGAGCCGTTCGACGTCGTCTTCGCCGGGCGGATCGTTGGGCAGGAACTCCACCGTCATGCGCCCGGCGCCGAGCGGAACGGATGCGGCGGCGGCCGGCACTTCTTCGGCGCCGGCGGCGATCTCCAGCGATCCGCCGCCGATGTCGAGAAGCAGCAGTTGACCGGCCGACCACCCGAACCATCGCCGCACGGCGAGGAAGGTGAGCTCGGCTTCGGTCTCGCCGTCGAGCACCTGGAGAGGCTGCCCGAGAGCCGCTTCGATGCGCGCGATGACGTCTTCGCCGTTGCGGGCTTCACGCACGGCACTGGTGGCTGTGGCGAGCAGCGCATCGACCCGCTCGGCCTCGGCGACAGCGCGCGCCTGTGTGACGGCAGCGATCAGCGCCAGGACCCCTTCCTCGGTGATCGCGCCATCGGGCGTGAGATAGCGCATCAGCCGCAGGACCGTACGGTCGCTCGTCTTCGCCAACGGCCGACCTCCTGGGCGGACGTCGGCAGCCAGCAGATGGACGGTGTTCGACCCGATGTCGAGAACTCCTAAGCGCACTGTATGAGACTATTCGTTGGGGGATCCACCCGGGGAACGAAGGAGCGCGATATGGAGATACCGCCGCGTCCCGACCTTCCAGGAGCCCGTCGAGCGCAGCGCCTGGCCGCGCAGACTCCGGTGCATACGAACCCGCACGCCGCACGACGGCGGGGCTGGATCTGGGCGGTCGCGATCGTCTACCTCGTGATCCTCGTGTACATCGTCTTCTGGCCGGAGCCATCGGACTTCGGGATCTCGCCCTGGCTGCGGCGGATCCGCGAGATCGTCCCGGCGCTCACGTCGACGCGGGTCGAATTCGTGGCGAACGTGCTGCTGTTCGTTCCCCTCGGTGCCGGTCTTGCGATGATGCTCCATCGGCATCGCTACCTCGTGGTTCCGCTCGGATTCCTCGCCACGCTGACCATCGAAGGCGTCCAGGCGCTGCTGCTCGTTGGTCGGAGCCCGACCGTCATCGACCTGATCGCGAACTTCGCGGGAGCCTGCGTCGGCCTCGTCGTCGTCGCCGCCTTCGAAGGTCTTCTCCGGCACCGAGGGCCGAGCTACTCCGGGGCGGCGCAGACCCGATAGATCGGTCCGTCGACGAGGACGTCGGTGGTGCAGGCTTCGACCGTGAGGCGCGGCGTCTCGGCCATGGCCGGTGCATCGAACAGGCCGAGATGAGTCCCCGACAGCACCACTGCCGAGGTCGGGCCTCCCCAGGGCTGGGCGGCGAGCCAGGAGATGTCGTTCTCTTCGGCCCAGGCGCGGATCGGTGCGACGGAGGCGCGCTGGCTCTCGAGCGTCTCCCATCCGGGGGTGAAGGTCGATGACGCGTGCAGCGCACCGCCGGCGCCGAGTCCGAGCACGAGGAGCGCCGAACCGGCGACCGCCGTGATGCGGGCGGGGCGAATGCGCGTCTGCCACAGCATCCGCATTCCCCAGACGGCGACGGCCGCAAGGATCGGCAGGAACGCGTACACACCCGGCGAGGGGTGGCGAACCCAGAGCGGGAGGTGGG
Source organism: Microbacterium sp. LTA6 (assembly GCF_045690355.1). Lineage (NCBI taxonomy): Bacteria > Bacillati > Actinomycetota > Actinomycetes > Micrococcales > Microbacteriaceae > Microbacterium > Microbacterium sp. LTA6. The sequence continues at coordinate 395,538 of NZ_CP147855.1, read as the reverse complement.
ATGCGGTGGCCCACCATCCGACATAGGCGGCGAGACCCACGATGGCCGCGAGCACGGAGTACTGGATGACCGGAGGGATGGCGGTGTCGGAGTCTGCTTCGCGGCGGCGCGCGATCATGAACCCGCCGACGATGAGGGCGGATGCCGTGAGCGCGACGAGCAGCGTGAGCCACCCCGGCAGGAACCAGGCATCGAGCAGCGTGCCGATCTTCTGCGTGATCGTGGTCGGTTCGTAGTTCTGACCGCCGCTGCGGAGGAACCCGGCGAGGGCCCGGAGGTGGTCGACGTACCCGCTCGCGCCCAGGGAGACGAAGGCGGCGACTTCGACGAGGAAGGTGGGGAGGGCGACCAGCGACAGAGGCAGCCAGGAACGCGTGAGGGTCGCACGGAGGCGGTCCATCCCACGGCCGGGCGAGAGGATCCAGAGCGCCACGGCAAAAGCGGGCAGCACGAGCAGCGCGATGAGCTTGGCCTGCACCGCGAGGCCGATGAGGAGGCCCGCCAGCCAGGCGCGCCGGGGCAGCACGACCAGGGCCCAGACGATGAGCGCGGCGGCGGGAATCTCGCCGAGCAGATCGGCCGGACCCTGGATCGGGGAGATCGTCAGCGCCGAGTTGAACGCCAGCGGCACGGCCACGGCGACGAGTGCCGCCCAGCGTCCGCCGATGCGCCGGCCGAGCACGGCCAGGCCGGCGAGGAGGAGAACCCAGTATGCGAGAGGGATGAGTCGGGCGCCGATGACCGGGTCGATGCCGGTCGTGAGGACGCCCGCGACCGGAAGCAGCACCGAAACGCCGGTGGAGATCCGAGGGTCGAAGGGCGTCAACGTCGATCCGGAGAGAGCGCCGTCGCTGGTGTAACCGAGCCCGGCGAGCAGGTTCAGCGGCACCGTCAGGTTGAACGCTTCGTCCTCCCACAGGCGCATGGTCACGAGGCTGTGCCAGCCGACGATGACGTGCGCCGCGATGAGGGATGCCGCGAGCAGCCAGAAGATCGCAGTGCGCAGGTTCTTCATGGGCTGTCCTTCGGGCATTCGCGGGGCTCGTCGGTGCGGGCTATCGCTGGGCGGGAGCCGTCGGGATGCTGCGCAGGGGAGCGCCCGGCTTGAGGGACCATGACCAGACCTCGCCGAGAGCGGCGCGTGCGAAGCGGCGCAGTCGCTGCGGCGGGAGGCTCGGTCGGGGCGTGCCGCCCCACATCGTGCCCGTCTCGGATTCGCCGCGCCGGGGGATGCTCAGCACGCGGAGGTAGCGGACGGTCAGGCCGAGACGCGCCTCGGCCAGCGAGAAGTGCACGTGCGGGACGAGAGCGTCGGCAGGCACCGCATCGAGAAGGCGGTTGATCGCCTGCGGCCGGTAGGCGCGCAGAGGAGTGTTGACGTCGGGGATGCGGCGGCCCGCGGCGACAGCGATGAGCGTGCCGACTGATGCCGTGAGGGCTTTGCGGAACCAGGGGTCGGTGCGGCCGTCGCGAACACCGTGCACGACATCGGCGTTCTCTCGCACGAGCGCCGAGACGAGCCGGGGGAAGTCTGGGCCGATGAACTGTCCGTCACCGTCGACGTGCACGAGCACGTCGGGATCGAGCATCATGCCGGCGCGGTACGCGGCGAGGGCGGTGGGGCCGTGGCCGCGGTTTGCCGGCTGACGCTCGACGTGCACGTCGTCGATGCCGTCGAGTGCTGCGGGCGTACCGTCGGTGGACTGGTCGTCGGCGACGACGAAACTGATCCGCTCCGCGACGGGCGCGAGGTGCTCGCGGATCTCGTCGATGAAGCCGCCGATGCCCTCTGCCTCGTTGTAGGCGGGCATGACGACGACGAGATGGGCTACTGGCACTGGCGGACCTCACTGCGATGCGTCGAGAGCGGACGATCGCACTCCCTTCTAGACTAATGGAGACATGGAAATTCGCTCACGCCTGCGCCGACTCGCCTCCGTCGGTGGCCGCTTCCTCATCGTCGGCGGGGTGAGCACCCTGATCGAGGTGGGTGTGTTCAACCTGCTCGTCTACGTCTGGGGCGTCGACCTCGTCTGGGCGAAGGTGATCGCGTCCCTGGTGGCACTCGTGAACGCCTACATCGGAAACCGCGAGTGGACGTTCCGTCACCGCGACAGGCGCGGCCGCGTCAACGAGCTGGTGCTGTTCGTGCTGGTGAACGCCGCATGCACCGCGCTGGGCGCAGCGCTGGTGTGGTTGGGCGTGCAGATGCTCACGGGCATTCTGGATCGGACGCCGGGGCCGCTGGGCGTCAACGTCGTCAACCTCGTCAGCATCGTGATCGTGGTGCTCCTGCGGTTCGTGCTGTACCACAAGATCGTTTTCCGGACGGCTCCCGCCGCGGCTGCACCTGCCGACTGAGGGCCGGCTGGCGCCTCCGGTCGCACTTCGTGCGGGTGCCGGGTCGCGCGGGCGACGTCAACTGTGACCGGAACGCCGCAAGGGCGACCTGGAACTCCGAGCGTGCGTCAGACGCCGGCCTTGGCCTTCGCCCGGCGTTTCGGCTTCGCCTGGGCCGTGCTCAATTCGGTCGGAGCCTGCTCGAGGGTATGCGTCGACCCGTAGGTGTACGCGCCGTAGGCGTAGCTGTCGGGGCCCTTCGTCGGCAGCATGGTGACGACGACACCGAGCATCGAGACTCCGGCGGTGTCGAGCGTGCGGATCGCGCCGGCGAGCTCCTGCTTCTTCGTCTTGCCGGATGCGGCGGCCAGGATGACGCCACGGGCCTTCTTGCCGATCACCGCGGCATCCGTCACCAGCAGCAGCGGCGGCGCATCGATGAGCACGTAGTCGAAGTACTCGCCCAGGGGCTTGAGGACCTGGTCCATCGCGGCAGAGCCGAGCAGCTCCGAAGGGTTCGGGGGAATGCGACCGCTGGGCAGCACGTACAGGTCGTTCGCGCCCCACTTCTGCAACGCATCGGGCACATCGATCCGCCCGATGAGCACGTCGGTGAGGCCGACGCCGCCCTCGATGCCGAGGTACTCGGCCACGCGAGGCAGGCGGAGGTCACCGTCGATCAGGGCGACGCGCGCCCCGGTCTCGGCGAGGGCGATCGCAAGGTTCGCGGTCGTCGTCGACTTGCCCTCACCGGGGCCGGAGCTGGAGACGACGAAGATGCGGGGGCCGGATTCGACGTTGAGGAACTGCAGGTTCGTGCGCAGCGTGCGGAAGGACTCCGCGCGCGGGCTGCGAGGATCGGCGTGCACGATGAGCGGACGCTTCGTCGCATCCGGGTCGTACGCGATGCCGCCGAGCATCGGCTTGTCGGTGATGTTCTCGATGTCGTGGAGCGTGTGGATGCGGGTGTCGAGGACGGTGCGCAGCATGGCGAGGCCGATACCGGCAGCGAGGCCGAGGATCCCGCCGAGCAGAATCAGCATGCGCACGTTCGGGCTGGTCGGCGCCGTCGGCGGCACCGACGGCTCGGTGATCGTGATCTGCACAGGGCTTGTCGTGCCTTCGGCGGCGGGCTGCTCGAGGGTGCCCTGCACTGCTGCCGAGAAGCTCTTCGCGACCTCGTTGGCGATATCGGCCGCGGTGTCGGCGTCGCCGTCGGTCACAGCGATGTCGATGAGCACCGTGTTCAGCGGAGTGCTCGCGGAGATGCGTGAGCTGAGTGCTGCGACGGACGTGTCGAGGTTCAGTTCTTCGATGACCGGCTCGAGCACGAGCGCGGTGCCGACGACGTCGACGTAGCTCGTCACCATCTGCCGCGCGAACGTGGTTCCCTGCACCAGATCACCGGTCGCGGCACCTTCGGTGCGCACCGAGACGTACAGCTGCGTGGATGCGACGTACTTCGGCTGCTGCAGCAGCGCGTAAGCGGTGCCGCCACCGAGCCCGAGCAGCAGAAGCACCAGGATGAGGATCCAGTTCTTATGCAGGATGCGCACGTAGTCGCGAAGTTCCACGAGGAATTCTCCTGAGTTCTTTCGTTCAGTTCATCGTTGGGAGCGCGGTCCGGAATGAATCCGGAACCTTCCCCGTGCGCTCATGCATTGCTGTGGTGCGCCCCATACGCGTACGTGCCGTATGCCGTCTTGTCTGCCCCGCTGGTGGGGAGCATGGTTACAACAGTACCCAGCACCCGCGAATCCGCCGCCTCGATGCGCTGCGCGGCTTCTGCGAGTCGAGGCTTCGTCGTGGAACCCGCGGCGGCGACCAGGATGGCGCCGGTGGCGAATCGCGATACCACCGCGGCATCCGTCACCAACAGCACCGGGGGCGTGTCGATGATGACGACGTCGAATGCGGTGGTGAGCGTGGCGATCAGGCTCTCCATCGCCGGCGATCCGAGAAGTTCGGCGGGGTTGGGCGGGATGGTTCCCGACGGGAGGAGGAACAGCGCACCGCGCCCCCAGCGTTGAATGATGTCGTTCACCGCGACGCGGCCGACGAGCACGTCGCTCAGGCCGACGCCGCCCTCGATGCCGAAGCGCTCGGCGACCCGAGGCAGGCGCATGTCGCCGTCGACGAGGGCTACCCGCATCCCCGATTCGGCGAATGCGATGGCCAGGTTCGCGGCCGTGGTGGTCTTGCCCTCGCCGGGGCCGGAGCTCGTGATCACGAACACGCCCGGCTCGCCGGACGGGAAGACGAAGCGCACGTTGGTGCGCAGGCTGCGGAAGGCTTCGGCGAGCGGATCCTGCGGGGCGGATGCGACGATGAGCGGCCGCGAAGCGGCATCCGGATCGTGCGCGATGCCGCCGAGCACCGGTGCCTTGACGGTCGACTCCAAGTCGGCCAGGGTACGGATGCGTGTGTCGAGCACCGTCCGGAGCATGCCGATTCCGATGCCGGCGCCGAGGCCGATGACCGCGCCGATGATCAGCGACATGCGCATGTTGGGAGCGACGGGTTCGAGGGGCACCTGAGCCGCCTGCAGCGGGATGATGCGGATGCGGAAGGCGGTGTCCTCTGCGCGCTTCTCGAGTTGTTCAGACACGAGGGTCGCGAAGCTGTCGCCGATCGCGTTGGCGATGCGAGCAGCCTGTCCGGGATTCGTGTGAGTCACCGAGATGGAGATGATCGTGCTGCGGATGCCGACGGAGGCACGCACGCGCTCGGCGAGTTCCGGAGCTGTCGTCGGCAGGCCGAGATCGTCGATCACCGGGTCGAGCACCAGAGAGCTGGTGATGATGGAGCGATAGGTCTCGACGACCTGCTGCGCGTAGCTCGTGCCCTGGGTGAGCTCGATGGCGGTCGCACCGTCGCGGGCGTTGACCGAGATCATGAGCTCGGTGGATGCCTCGAACCGCTGCGGCGTGAACATGGCGATCAGTGCCCCGCTGGAGACCCCGATCAACAGGCACGCGACGATCAGCACCAGCTGGCGTCGCAGAATCCGCACGAAATCGGGAAGATCCATGGGCGCTCCTGGTGGCGGGGAAGGGCGAGGAACAGACCGCGCGGGTATGTTCGTCTGAGGACAACTATAGGTACGCTCACGACACTGCCGAAAAGACATCACGGAAAAGCCGCATGACCACACTCGCACAGCTCTTCCCGCAGGGCCCTCGCATCGAAGAGGCGTCGACGACGTTCGACGACCACCACACCGTGCGACGGCTCACGGAGATGTTCGGTGATCCGAGCGACGACTTCGACATGACGAGGCCGCGCGCCAGTGTGCAGCGTCTGTCGCAGCTCGTCGAGGAGGCGGTGGCGGATGCCGCGCCGGCGACCATTCCCGCACCCCCGGCGTCGGCCAAGCGGCGTCGGCGTCGCCGGTTCGACGGGCTGGCCGCGGCTGCGGCCTCGCTTGCGATCGTCGGCGTCGCCACAGCGGGGATCGTCGGGGGAGTGCAGATGGCGAACGCGAGCCCTGCCGACGGGGTCATGCAGTCGCTTCGCGCGGATGAGGCGATGATCCAGAACGCCGAGCAGGCGTTCATGTCTGCGCATGACCGGCTGTCCGCGAAAGCGGTGGCGAGCGAGGCGAATGCGGCGGCGCTGCGCACCGCGGTCGACGGAGCACGTACGGCTCCCGATCCGCGGTCGACAGATGGTGCCGCGACGATCGCGATCCTCGATGCGGTGCTGGCCGACGGGATCATCGCAGAGATCGACAGGCACGCGGCGGCGGTGCAGGCGGTCGTGCTTCCGGAACCAGTCGACCCATACGTCCGCAATGACATCGACGAGGACTCGTTGTCAGAGGTCGGCGTGGCGATCGACGACGCGCAGGCCAAGCTCGCCGAGCTCGACGCGGCGACAGCTGAATTGCGTGAGGGGCGGACGAAAGTCGAAGACCTCGATGCTCAGCACGCGACGACTCTCGAAGGCCTTGCGGCATCGTTCACTGCTCTCGGCATCGAGGTGATCGAAGAGAACCCAGACGCTGAGGCGCCTCTGCGCGACGCGGTGACGGCTGCTGCCGCACACGTCGTGAGCTCGAAGCTCGGCGGTGCCGAGGGAGCAGCGGCGGTCACCGCTTACCGCGATGCAGTGGTCGCACTCGTCACGGATCAGGCGATCACGGAGGAGGAGCGCGCCGAGGCCGCACGCCGGGAGCGGCAGAACCGGCAGCAGAATCAGGAGCCCGACCCGACCCCGACCGAAGAGCCGGTCGTGCCCAATCCGGAACCGACCGCTCCGCCGGTGGAGGGCGACCCTGAGATCGGCGACGGTCTCCTCTGACCCTGCCTGGTTGAGCGAGCGCTGCGCATCCCTCCGTTCGTTGAGCGAGCCCAGCATCCCTCCCGGTCGTTGAGAGAGCCCAGCATCTCTCCCGGTCGTTGAGCGAGCGCAGCGAGACGAAACGCGCCCAAATCCCGCGCACAACTCCCCCGCCCATCGCCTGCGAAACCCACAAAGATCCCGCAGTCTTCCGCCGACATCGTGCACGGATTCTTCGACTGGGTGTGGAATCATAGGTTTCAGTGCTTGGGGGAGCGCAGAGAAAGTTGATCCATGTGGACCCGACGCTGGATGAGCCATTGATGACCGGAGAGATCTCTACCATGCAGACCAAGTCAATGGCACAGAAACGCCGACGCGGGCTCGCGGCAGCGGTCGACGGCGGAGCCTGGGCTTTCGGCATCGTGCTGGCCGTGGCCTTGCGGTTCGAGTTCATGATGGAAGCGCGCGGCTGGATCTCGACGATCCTGCTCGGATTCGTCGCAGCGGGGCTGCACATTGGTGCCGGCTACTATCTCGCGCTTTACCGGGGCCGCTATACATACGGGTCATTCGAAGAGGTACGCACCCTCGGGCTGCTCGTGCTCGCCGAGACGATCGTCATCGCGCTGTTCATCATTCCGCTCGGCCCGCTGATCGGCGTGCCCCGCGGTACCTCCTTCTTGGCAGCCCCTCTTGTGCTGCTGCTCATGTTCGGCGTGCGCTACGTCGCTCGGCTCATGATCGACCGTGCGCGCAAGCCCGGTGCCGACGCCGAGCCGGCCCTCATCGTCGGCGCGGGATACATCGCCGATCGCCTGTTGCACCAGGTCAACACCGATCCGCTGTCGCCGTTCCGCCCGGTCGGACTGCTCGACGACGACCCCGCGAAGGCCAACCTGCGCCTGCGCGGTGTCTCGGTCATCGGCCGCACGAATGAGATTGAAGCCGCTGCGCGCGATACCGGAGCGACGATGCTCATCATCGCGGTCGGCCAGGCAGACAGCGCGCTGATGCGAAAGTTCAGCGACCAGGGCGAGAAGGCGGGTCTGCGGGTTGCAGTCACCCCGACCCTGGCCAGCCTCCAATCCGGCGCGGAGTCCCCGTCCGATGTGCGCGACATCAGCATCGAAGACCTCATCGGCCGCAACCCGGTCGACACGAACGTCGAGCAGATCGCCGGGTACATCACCGGAAAGCGGGTTCTCGTCACCGGGGCGGGCGGGTCGATCGGATCCGAGCTCTGCCGTCAGCTGGCGAAATACGGACCCAGCGAGCTGATCATGCTCGACCGTGACGAAACCGGCTTGCAGATGGCGCAGTTGGGGACCAAGGGGCACGGTCTTCTCGATACCAACGAAGTCGTGCTCGCCGACATCCGTGACCCAGAGCTGATGGATCGCTTGTTCGATGAGCGTCGCCCCGAGGTCGTGTTCCATGCGGCGGCTCTGAAGCACCTGCCGATGCTCGAGCAGTACCCGGATGAGGCATGGAAGACGAACGTGCTCGGGTCGCTCAACGTCATCCGGGCCGCGCGTCGTGTCGGGGTGACGACGTTCGTCAACATCTCCACCGACAAGGCGGCCAACCCCACGAGCGTGCTCGGGCACTCCAAGCGCGTCGCCGAGAAGCTCACGGCGTGGGCGGGCGAAGAGACCGGGATGCGCTACCTGTCGGTGCGTTTCGGCAACGTCATCGGGAGCCGCGGCTCGATGCTGCCGACCTTCCAGTCATTGATCGCCGCAGGGGGCCCGATCACCGTCACGCATCCAGAGGCGACTCGCTTCTTCATGACGATTCCCGAGGCCTGCCAGCTGGTGATCCAGGCGGGCGGCATCGGCCGCGCCGGCGAAGTGCTCATCCTCGACATGGGCGAGCCCGTGTCGATCCTCGACGTCGCGAAGCGCATGATCGCGATGTCAGGGCGGAACATCGAGATCGTCTTCACCGGACTGCGTCCTGGCGAGAAACTGCATGAGGAGCTCGTGGGGCACAAGGAGAACCTGGCGCGCCCGTTCCATCCGAAGGTGTCGCACACCCGCGCCGACGTGATCACCCCCGAGCGGCTCGACAAGGCAGGCTGGGAGGCGCGGATGAAGGCGAATCCGCGGAACAACGACACCGCCATCATCGAACGACCGAACCTGGAGAAGGCTGAACGCGCGTGAGTGAACGCATCTACATGTCGTCACCTGATGTGACGCAGCTCGAAGAAGACGCCGTCGTGGCAGCCATGCGATCCGGGTGGATCGCGCCGCTCGGCCCCGATGTCGACGCGTTCGAGCGCGAGCTCGCCGACCGGGTCGGAGTGGCAGAGGGCGTCGCGCTGAGTTCCGGCACCGCCGCCCTGCATCTGGGACTCATCACGCTGGGGGTCAAGCCCGGCGACATCGTGGTGACCTCGACGATGACATTCGCGGCCACGACGAACGCGATCATGTACACCGGCGCCGAGCCGTACTTCGTCGATGCGGATGCGGCCACCGGAAACATGAACCCGGCTCTCCTGCGCACAGCGCTCGAGCGCCTGAGCGCAGACGGCGAGCACGTGGGGGCGATCGTTCCTGTCGATCTGCTCGGCAAAGCCGTCGACTACACCGAGATTCTCGCGATCGCTGACGAGTTCGGTGTGCCAGTGCTGGCGGATGCCGCAGAGTCACTGGGCGCCAGTCACGGAGGAAAGGCAGCCGGCTCATTCGGCCGCGCGTCGATCGTGTCATTCAACGGCAACAAGATCATGACGACCTCGGGCGGCGGGATGCTGCTCACCGATGACGCTGCGTTCGCGCAGCACGTGCGCTACCTGGCCACGCAGGCGCGTCAACCGGTCGTTCATTACGAGCACACCGACGTGGGCTATAACTACCGCATGAGCAACCTCCTCGCGGCCCTCGGGCGGGCGCAGCTGTCGCGTCTGGACGGGATGATCGCGAAGCGCCGTGAGATGCGCGAGCAGTACAAGGGGCTCTTCGCCGACGTCGCCGGTGTCGAGGTGTTCGGCGGAGACGGTGACGGCGACGACAACGTGTGGCTGACGTCGATCCTCATCGATTCGGACACCACGGGTTGGACGCCGCAAGAGCTCTCCGCGGCGCTCGCCGCAGACAACATCGAGAGCCGCCCCCTGTGGAAGCCGATGCACAAGCAACCGGTGTTCGAGAACTACCGCGGCGAGATCGACGGTACTTCAGAGGCGCTGTTCGAGCGCGGGTTGACGCTTCCGAGTGGATCGGCGCTCAGTGACGGTCAGCGCGAGCGGGTCATCAGCGCGATCTCCGAGTTCCTGGCGGGACGCTGATGGCGGGTGAGACCGCGAGGACGTCCTGGCTGCTGTCGAGCGCCGGACGTCGTGGGTCTCTCGTCAACCTGCTGAAGCAGCAGCCGATGCATGGCGATCGATCGCGCGTGATCGCGACCGATCGGTCGGAGTTGTCTGCCGCAGGACGGCTGGCCGATGTGTTCGAGCAGGTGCCCTCCGTTCGGGATGAGGCATTCATCCCACGGACGCTGGAGATCGCGCGACTGCACGACGTCGGGGTCATCATCCCCACCATTGATCCCGAGATCGAGGTGTACGCGAATCATCGGGACGAGTTCGCAGAGCAGGGTGTCGACGTCTGGGTGTCGAGTCCCGAGGTGTCTCGGTTGGGGTGGGACAAGTGGGCGCTGTATCAATGGTTGAGAGAGCAGGGCCTGCCCACCGTCGAGACGTTTGAGGTCTCCGATCTGCCGACGGGGGCGCTGACCGGCGCCGTCGTGGCGAAGCCCCGTTCCGGCTCGTCGGGAATCGGTGTGGTGCTCGCGGACTCTGTCGAAGCGCTGAATGTGGCAAACCTCGACGAAAGCTACATCATCCAGTCTCGCGCGCCCGGCTTCGAAGTCACAGTGGATTTCGCGGTCGGCCGCGACGGCCGGGTCCTCGGGATCGTGCCGCGTCGGCGCATCGAGGTGCGAGGCGGGGAAGTCTCCAAGGGCGTAACCGTCGACTATCCCGCCGTGATTGAGGTGGCACGCCAGGTTGCGACACGCCTTCCCGGTGCGTATGGCGCGCTCAATGTACAGGTTTTCTACGAGCCGTCCACGGGCGAATTGAACATCATCGAGATCAACCCGCGTTTCGGCGGCGGATACCCGCTCGCTCACCTCGCCGGCGCGAACTTCTTCGACGCGTTGCTGCGAGACGGGCGCGGAGAGGATATCTCCGAACTGGAATGGAATCCGGGAACCCTTCTTCTGCGGTATGACACCGAGGTCATCGTGTCGGGTTTCGACATCCGGAGCCTCGATGCCTGATCGTGTCTATGTGTTCGACCTGGACGACACGCTCTACCTCGAGCGCGATTATGTTCAGAGCGGGTTCGCACATATCGGCAACGTCGCGCGCGACCTCTACGGCGTCGACGGCGTTGGTGATCACGCGTGGTCGCTTTTCGAGAAGGGCGTTCGCGGGAACACATTCGACCTCATCGTCGATCGGTTCTCACTGCCCCCAGAAGCGACTCGACTCCTCATCGGGGAGTATCGCGATCATGATCCGGTGATCACGTTGCAGCCCGATGCGCAGTCGTATTTGAGCAATCTTCCCGACGATGCCGTCGGGACCGGTGTCATCACAGACGGATATGCCGGAGGGCAATGGCGCAAGCTGCGCGCCCTGAAACTCGACGCAGTCCTCGACAACATCGTTGTGACGGGCGAACACGGCCAGGACTGGACGAAGCCCAGCGAGAACGCGTTCCGTCTCATCGAATCGAAGTTCTCGCGGCCTGGCATCGAGTTCGTCTACTTCGGAGACAATCCCAAGAAGGACTTCCACGCTCCGCGGCAGTTGGGATGGCGCACCGTCCGTGTCCGACGCCCGCTCGGCCTGCACTACGCCGTCGATGACGCCTTCGCCGTCGACGAGACGATCTCGACGTTCCCTACGACCGGTGCGTCAGCACAAACCCCGGTGGGCGTTCCGTCCAGCCGTGAGAGAGGAAGACTGCCGCAGTGATCGGATTCACAGGGCCGTATTCGGATGTCAACTTCGGTGACTACGCGATGCTCGTCAACAACGTGTATGAGCTCGACGCCAAAGATGCCATCGTCTTCGTTTACGACAGGCCGTTCGTCGAGAGGATCCGCGACGACTACTTCGCGGATCGCAACGTGCGTCTCGTCGAGATCGCGCTGCGTCCTGGTGCATTCTCTGAGGGCCGTGACACCCAGCACCTGACCCCGATGGAAATCCTGCGGGAGATCGAGAACATCGACGAAGTGACCGCAGCGGTCGCCGAAATGGACACGTTGTACGTCAACGGGGGCGGCTACTTCAACTCCCTGTGGACACAGCCGCATCGCATCGAGCGGCTGATCCAGATCATCGCGCCTACTCTCGTCGCGGCGACGATGAACATCCCTGTCGTCTTCACCGCGAACGGCTATGGACCATTCCGAGGGGATACGGAGTTCTTCGCGAGCTTCTTCGGTTCGCTGCCGAACGCCCGATTCGGCGCGAGAGACACGATCTTGTCGCCGCACTGGCTGAATCAGGCAGGTGTCCAGCCCGACCGGATCCACACTCTGCCGGATGATCTGCTCTTCATCGACGAACGCCTCACCCCGAAACAGGAGCCGCGGGCTGGCAAATACGTGGTGATGGAGACGTATCTGCCGACCGCGTTCATCACGGAGAACTTCGCGCACTTCGAGCGCTTCTCCCAGCGCATGGCGCACGACCACGGGCTCGGGGTCGTCTTCCTCCCCTTCAACCTCGGTCATGGCGGTGTCGACCAAGGAGCGCTTCTTGCGGACCGACTCGACGACGTCGAGATGTTCGACATCACCGGGCGCGGCTACCTGCCGATCGAAGACGCGGTCGCGCTCGTGAGCGGTGCGGAGCTGGTCATCTCCAGTCGATATCACGCCGTGATTCTCGCGCTCTCTGTGGGAACGCCCTTCGTCAGCGTGCTCAAGGATGTCCTCGGGGACAAGCAGTACTACTACGGCAAGAACGTGGGCGCGCTCGAAGGCGTGCTCGAAGGACAGCCGCACGACCTGCGGGACTACTTCTTCATGGACTACGTCGAGGCGCTGGATGCCGTCGTCGATGACTTCGCCGGCATCACCCGACGTCAGCGCGAGAACTACTCCGCCGCGTTCCCTCGCACAGGTGCGAAGCTGCGCTCGGCACGCGAGGCGTATCTGAACGGAGACAGCTGAGATGGGCGCACCTTCAACGCGGACGGCCGGGTCACGTTTCTACGCTCGGTTCGGCAAACGGGTTCTCGATCTCTTCGGGAGCGCGATCGCCATCATCGTGCTCTCGCCTGTCCTGCTGGTCACCGGAGTCCTGGTGAAGACGACCTCGCGCGGACCGGTCTTCTTCTTTCAAGAACGTCCGGGTCTGCGCGCGCGAACGTTCCGCATCATCAAGTTCCGCAGCATGCTCACGTTCGAGGACAGCTACGACGACGAAGGCAACGAGCTCACCAATGACCAGCGCGTGACGCGGGTCGGAGCGATCATGCGGCGGACGAGCATCGACGAGCTCCCGCAGCTTTTCAACGTGTTCCTCGGTGACATGTCGCTCGTGGGCCCGAGGCCGGCGTTGCCGTACCAGGTCGAGCGGTACGACGCGACGCAGCGGAAGCGCATGGACGTGAGGCCAGGGATGACCGGTCTTGCTCAGGTCAAGGGTCGCAACTCTCTGAGCTGGGAAGAGAAGATCGCCATGGATCTGGCGTACGTTCGCCATGTGAGTCTCGGACTCGACCTGAAGATCATGGTGAAGACTGTCAACGTCGTCGTGTCAGGCTCGGGACTTCGCTTCGAGAAGCACGATGAGCTGAGTGCGCACAATGGCGACCTCCGCCGGCACATCGGAGAAAGGAAGGATGGCGAATGAAGATCGCCATCATTTCGCAGTACTTCCCGCCGGACAAGCCGGGACGGATCGCAGACGAACTCTCGCAAGAGCTTGCGCGTCGAGGGCATTCTGTTCGGGTGCTGACTGCTTTCCCGCATTACGACACGGGGAAGATCCCGCCAGGGGTCCGTCAGCGGTGGCGCCATGTCGAGTCTCGGGGCGCCGTCAAGGTCCGACGCGTGCCGATCTTCGCAAGCCATTCCCGCAACGCCATCGGCAGGATCGCCAACTACCTGAGCTTTCCCTGGTCCGCCCGATTCGCCTCGTCATTCGTGAAGGATGCGGACGTCATCTACGTGCACGGCACCCCAGCGACGCCTGCGCATGCCGCCTACGTCTGGTCGAAGAAGTTCGGCATCCCCTACCTCTTCCACGTGCAGGACATCTGGCCGGAGTCCGTGACCGGCTCGGGCTTCCTCCCTGCGCCCGTTGGGAGATTCGCGAACGCCGCCATCAACCGCTGGCTGCGCAAGGTCTACGCGTCGGCGTCCGCGGTGGTCGCAATCGCTCCCAGCGCGCAGCAGCTCTTCGTCGAGCGTGGTGCCTCGGCTGACCGAGTGCATCTGGTGTACAACTGGGCTCGCGACACAGAGCGCAGGGCGGCAGTGCCCACGAGTGAGCGCCCGGGATTGACCCTGTTGTACGCGGGCAATCTCGGAGTGTTGCAAGACCTCGAAACCGTTCTGCAGGCTGCGGGGCGAGTGCGAGACCTCGAAGATTTCCGCCTCCTCATAGCGGGTGGCGGCGTGCTGGAGGGTCGGCTGAAGGAACTGGCGGATGAGCTCGACCTCAACGAGAAGGTCGAGTTTCTCGGCAAGTTGAGCCCCGAGGACGTCGTCGGCGCGTACGAGCAAGCGGATTTTCAGATCGTGTCCCTCAAGCGGCTGGATATCTTCGCCGGCAATATCCCGTCGAAGTTCCAGGCCGGCCTTGTCCATCAGGTCCCGGTCATCACGACCGTCGCGGGAGACGTCTCACGGCTGGTCGTCGAGAACAGCCTGGGTCTGGTTGCTGAGCCCGAAGATGTCGAGTCGCTCGCGAACGCATTCCGCGAGGCGCACGCAACGACCTTCGTCGAGAGGCAGGCACTTCGCGCACGCGCCCGCGCGTTCTACGACGAGCACCTCACGAAGGAGCAGGCCGTGAGTGCGATCGAAGCCATCTTGACCTCGATCGCGGCGAACGACGACCGCAGATGAGGCCCCCGAGAATGTCAACGGCGAACGCACACGAATCGCGATCCCACGGAAGAAGAGAAGAATGACGACGTACGCAGGCAGGAAGATTCTCGTCACCGGTGGAACCGGTTCGTTCGGCCACACCGTGGCACGGAAGCTCCTCGAAAGGGATGTGGCGGAGATTCGCATCTTCAGCCGCGACGAGGCCAAGCAGGACCTCATGCGGCACGAGATCAAGGACAGTCGCCTGCGCTTCTACGTCGGTGACGTCCGTGATTACGAGAGCGTGGATCGCGCGACGCGCGATGTCGATTTCGTCTTCCATGCTGCGGCACTGAAACAGGTGCCGTCCTGCGAGTTCTTCCCGATGGAAGCAGTACGGACCAACGTGACGGGCAGCGAGAACGTCGTGCGTGCCTCGGACCGGAACGGCGTGACGTCGCTCGTGTGTCTGAGCACCGACAAGGCTGTTTATCCGGTCAACGCGATGGGCATGTCGAAGGCGCTCATGGAGAAGGTCGCCCAATCGCACGGGCTCAACAATCCGAACGCCGCGACGACGGTGTCGTGTGTGCGCTACGGGAATGTCATGTACTCGCGTGGCTCGGTGATCCCCCTGTTCATCCGCCAGCTCAAGGCAGGCAAGAACATCACGGTCACCAACCCCGATATGACGCGCTTCATGATGTCCCTCGCGCATTCCGTCGACCTGGTGGAGTTCGCGTTCCAGAATGCGCAACAGGGAGATCTTTTCGTGCGCAAGGCGAAGGCATGCTCGATCGGGTCCCTCGCCCAGGCAGTGCTCAACCTGTTCCAGTCCAAGGCATCCGTTGAGGTCATCGGCACGCGGCACGCCGAGAAGTTGTCGGAGGCCCTCGCTACACGCGAAGAGCTCGCTCGCGCGCGCGACATGGGGGACTACTTCCGGGTCGAGGCGGACAAGCGCGACCTCAACTACAGCTTGTACTTCGAAGAGGGCGACGTCGCGCAGAACAAGTTCGAGGACTACGACTCCCACACGGTCGCGCAGATGTCCGTCGAGGAAGTGGAACAGCTCCTGCTCACGCTGCCCGAAGTGCGTCAGGAACTGCGCCTCGCCGGAATCGTCGCAGAAGAGCCCAGCGCGTGACTCGTTACGCCGTTTCCGGAGCCGGCGGCTTCCTCGGCTGGCATACGAGGGCAGCCCTCCGAGAGTCCGGAGTGACGGTGGATGCCGTCCCGGTCGGAGATGCCTTCGACGCCGAGCGGGCTCTCGCCGCCATCGACGGCAGCACTCGCGCTGTGCACATCGCCGGTGTCAACCGTGCCTCCGATGAAGAGGTGATGGCCGGGAACATCGGATTCGCGGAGCAGTTCGCCGCCGCGCTCCGCGCCGCGGCCAACCCGCCTCCGGTCGTCGCGTACGCGAATTCGACCCAGGTCGGCAACGGTTCCGTCTACGGCGAGGCGAAGGCACGCGCCGCCGAGACACTCGCGGCGGCAGCGCGTGACATCGGTGCCGAATTCGTGAACGTGTCGCTGCCCAACCTCTTCGGAGAGCATGGGCGCCCCTTTTACAACGCGGTCACGTCGACCTTCAGCCACCTGATCGCGAAGGGCGAAAGCCCGACGGTCGAGAACGACAAAGAGCTCACCCTGCTCCACGCGCAGAACGCCGTGGATCTGCTGACGGGGACGGCTTCCGTCGACCGGCAGGCCGATCTCGAAGTCGTCGAAACCGTGTCGGGCCTGCTCGCTCGTCTGCAGGGTTACGCCGCGTTGTATCGCCAGGGCGAGATCCCCGATGTCGACAGCGACTTCGACCGGGACCTCTTCAACACCTACCGCTCGTTCACGTTCCCGGAGCAGAGCCCGATCTCGCTGACCAGGCACGCAGATGCACGCGGATCGTTCTTCGAGATCATTCGGTCGCACGGCGGTCCGGGGCAATCGTCATTCTCAACGACCGTGCCCGGTGTGACCCGAGGTGACCACTTCCATCGGCGCAAGATCGAGAGATTCACGGTTCTGCAAGGACGGGCACGCATCTCCTTGCGGCGCTTGTTCTCCGATGAGGTCGTCTCTTTCGATGTCTCGGGCGATGCGCCAGGTGCCGTAGACATGCCGACGATGTGGGCCCACAACATCACGAACGTGGGGAGTGAGACTCTCTACACCTCGTTCTGGACGAACGACATCTTTGACCCTCAGAACCCCGACACGATTGCCGAGGTAGTGTGACATGTCCGACAAGCTCAAAGTGATGACCGTGGTCGGGACCCGGCCCGAGATCATCCGACTCTCTGCGACGATCAAGTTGCTCGATGAGCACACGGATCAGATTCTGGTCCACACCGGTCAGAACTACGACTACGAGCTCAACGAAGTCTTCTTCGAGGACCTCGGGCTGCGGAAGCCGGACCACTTCCTCGAGGCGGACACGTCGTCCCTCGGGGCAGCGCTCGGCTCCATCCTCGCGAAGACCGAGCAGGTGCTCGTGGAGGAGCGTCCTGACGCATTCCTCGTGCTCGGAGACACGAACAGCTGCATCTCTGCAGTGATCGCCAAGCGCATGAAGATTCCGGTGTTCCACATGGAAGCCGGCAACAGGTCGTTCGATGAGAACGTGCCGGAGGAGACCAACCGTCGTCTGGTCGACCATGTCGCCGACTACAACCTGGTCTACACAGAGCACGCCCGCCGCAACCTGCTCGCTGAAGGTCTTCACCCGTCGCGGATCCTGCTCACCGGTTCGCCGATGCGTGAGGTCCTGGAGCAGAATCGCGAACAGATCGACGCAAGCGACGCGGTCACGCGCATGGGGCTGACACCCGGTGAGTATTTCCTGGTGAGCCTGCACCGCGAAGAGAACGTCGACAACCCTGGGCGCCTGCGCTCGGCGATCGCTGCTCTGCAGGCGCTTCGCGCGGAGTATGCGGTGCCGATCCTGGTGTCCACCCACCCTCGCACGCGCAAGCGGATCGAGGCCCTCGAGGACGCCGCAGCGACCGACGGAATCGTCTTCCACCCGCCGTTCGGATTCCACGACTACATCAAGCTTCAGATGGACGCGAAACTGGTGCTCTCGGACAGCGGCACGATCAGCGAGGAGTCGAGCATTCTCGGCTTCCCTGCGGTGACGATGCGCGACTTCATCGAGCGTCCCGAGTCTCTCGATGCGGGTGCGATCATCACGACTGGTCTGGATCCCGAAAACGTACTTCAAGCCGTGTCTGTGCGGTTGCAGATGGACAATGATGCGATCTCGATGCCCAATGGTTACGAGATCGCCAACACGTCCTGGCGCGCGACCGCATTCATTCTGTCCACGGCGCATTCGCACAAGAAGCGGTTGGGTCTTCATTCGTGAAGCCGATGATCGGTCAAGTCCGTGACCCCCTGTCGTAGGGCGTCTGGAACGAGGCTTTCGATTTCGTGCGTGCGAGGATGTGCACGTGACTGAATGGGTCGCCGTGAGTTTCGGCGCGTTGGACATGCGGGACCATGAGCTGGGCGCGCAGGGCTACGACCTGGTCGTGGTGCCGATTCGGCCGGGTACCCCTCGCTTCCTGTTCGGCCCTGGAGCTGAGGTCTGGCTCCGTCTCGTGGCTGGCCCCGTGGCAGACAGCGACCTCACTTCGGAAGAGCGCGAGATCGTTCGCGACATGGAGCACATGGGGATCGCTTCGCGAGACTCGGAGGACCCCGCGCGCGTCCGCGAAGTCAACGCCCCCTGGATGAGTTCGATGGTCCACGAGCTTGTGTACGCGCTGCTCGGCAACGTCGCAGCAAGGAACGATATCGACCTGATCTTCCTCAAGGGACCCACCTTGCATGCTCAGGGGTTGCGAAACAGAGAGCACTCCGGCGATGTCGACTGCTGGGTTGCTCCGGGAAACGACTCCCGGTTGGCGCGCGCGATGGAACCGTGGGGCTGGGCCCCTGCCTTCTCTGCCTTCACAGGAACGCGTGTCCTTCACTCGCTGACGCTGAGGGCCGGGGAATGGGGCTGCGCAGTGGACGTCCACTCGTTCTTCCCGGGGATGGCAGTCGGCCGGTCTGCGTCCTTCGCGACGGCTCTGTCCACGTCGGATATTCGCACTTTCGCCGGGCAGACTGCTCGCACACCAACCATCGCACTCCACGCGATCATCAGCGCCCTCAACGAGATCAGGCCTGTTCGTGGCCAGCATCCGGGGGCGGCGAGTGTCCGCTCCGCAGCGCACAGCCTCAGCGTCGCGGGGGAAGCAACGATCGAGATGGCAACGAGGGTGGGTGCGGAATTCGCTCTCAAGGACAGCCTGGTCGAGGCATTCCCTCAGGCAGGATTGCGATTCGACGATGCCGTGGTGCCGGAGGACTGGTCCTGGAGGCTGCAGACCTCGACCGTGGGTGTCTATCTCGAGGCGCTGAAGCTCATCCCGTGGCGCGACAGGTTGCGGGTCGTGTTCCGGGTGGTCTGGCCATCGGCAGAGAGCCTTCGCTCCGGGCCGATCGCGACGATGCACCCGAACGCGAGCGTTTGGAAACTGCGGAGCCTTCGTGTGGCCGCGGGACTTCGGCAGCTGGGGAAATTCCGCAACTAGTAGGATCGCGGTCGTTCCGTCGACTGCCGATCTCTAGGACCGGGCTCGCAAGAGCGAAGTAAAGAACACCACATCATTCGATCGGAGCACAGTGTGAGAATGTCCGCGTTTTGGGATCGCCTGCGGTCTCGCGGCTCGAAGGGGGCGATCACCCTCATCTTCGGCACGGCGTTCGGCCAGCTCATCACACTGGCGATTACACCGATACTCGCGCGGATGTACTCCGACACCGATTTCGGATACCTGTCCCTTGTGCTGTCCTCTGCGTCCATCGCGGCACCGGCAGCCGCGCTCCGCCTGGAATCCGCGTTGATGCTTCCGCGATCGTCGCGGGATGCGACAGCGTTGCTGAGTGCGGGCCTGTGCAGCGCTGTCGTCATCAGCGCTTTCTCCGCGGGACTGCTCACCCTGTTGTTCTCCTTCGGCCTCTTGGAGAACATGTCTCGGTTGCCGTGGATAGCACTCTGGGTCGCCGCAATCGTGTTCCTCACTGCGGCGTTCACTCTGCTCAGCCAGTTCGCGCTTCGCGGTCACCGGTATGGGCCCGTGGCAAGGCGAAGCATCTATCAGTCCGGGTTGGCCGCGGGCGCACAGCTGGGTCTCGGGCTGGCGGGCGCCTCGGCGACAGGTCTCATCGGGGGCTACGCGATCGGACGGGTGGCAGGAATCGCCCCCCTGACACTTGCGCTTCGATCCGAGTTGGAGAGATTCGGTCGCGGAGACATGCGAAGGGTCGTGCGCGAGTATTGGCGCTTTCCCGTGCTGTTCGCGCCGTCCGCTGTTCTGAACTCCGCCGGTTTGGTGCTACCCATCCTCTTCGTCGGCACGTGGTTCACCGTCGCGGATGCGGGGCAATGGGGGATGGCGGATCGTCTTCTCGCCGCACCGCTGGTTCTGGTCGCGACGAGCATCGGGCAGGTGGCGGAAGCCCACATGTCCGAGACCTATCGCGAATCGCGCCCAGGGCTGGCGCGGTACTATCTGTCGGTTTCGGGTGTACTCGCGGGGATGTCAGCGGCGATGGTCGCCATCATTGTCTTCTTGGGCCCGTGGATCGTTCCGATCTTCCTGGGCGACGGCTGGGAAAAAGCGGTCCACATCATGATCGCGCTGCTGCCGATGCTTGCGACTCGGCTGATCGCGAGCCCGATGAGCAAAGTGCTGATCGTGCTGCAGCACGGCGCATGGAATCTGGTGCTCGACGTCATGAGAGTGGTCATGGTCGTCACCGCGGTCATCGTGGCGATCTCGCTTGACCTCGATGTCGTCGAGGCCGCCTGGTGCACGTCCATCACGCTCAGCGCGGTCTACGTCGTGACGTGGATCGTGGGTCTACAGCTCGCGCGGCGGTATACCCCGGCATCGCCGCAACCGATTCCCGCGTGACGTCGGCTGGGCGACTCCAGTCGCTTCGAGCTCCAGCCCCTCCGCTCAGCGCCCTGAGAACAAACCGAAGAAGATCGATCGCAGTTTGAACAACCAAGGGGTCGCTGTCGAAGCGGCGCGGGCTCGACTGATGAAGCTGGTGTTCGGGGTCGCGAGGATCTTGAGAAGCTTCCCCTCATAGCGGTGCTGATCGAGTTCCTTCATGCCCTCGAGTCGACGCGTCTGCTGGGCGGTGAGTGCCACCGGCGGGTTGTCCAAGATCAGCGTGTACGGCAGCGCCCGCACGTGCATCTGTTCGCGCATGACGGCGAACGGCTTGTTGCGCGGGTTGGAGTTTCCGTCGTGGATCCGGTAGTTGAGGACCACATCAGATCGCTGCTCGATGGTGTGGGCCAGCAGCCGCACATTCTCGGCGAGCCAGACGTCTTCGGCGACCAGCTGACCGGGTATCGGGAACACGAGATCCGCGAGTTCCCGGCTCAGGATGCCGGTTCCACCGGAGAAGTTTCCTTTTCCGCTCTTCGGGATGATCAGCCCGTCGTGCCGGGAGGATTCCGACATCGTCCGAAGCGCAAAATATGCGGCCACCCGGGTCTCGGGCGCAGACGAAAGAGCCTCAGCGCGCAATGCCAATGACGTGGGCGGGAGGGTGTCGTCACCCCCGAGCAGAACGATCGCGTCTCCCGAACTTTGAGTGAATGCGTTGTTGAAGGCCGCGACCTTCCCCAGCTTCGTCGCCGGTCGGATCGATTGAACACGCCGGTCGCGGGCCGCATAGGAATCCGCGATGTCCGCCGTTCGGTCCGTCGATCCGTCATCGACGATGATGAGCTCGAAGTCCTCGTGTGTCTGCGCGAGGACACTCTCGATCATCTCGGCAAGGTGATCCTCTTCGTTGTACACCGGCGAGAGGAGAGAAATCTTCATGTATGTCAGGCCTTCGTGGTCTGCTCGCCTGCGCTGTGCGCTGGCGAGTCGGTCGTGCCGGCAGCGGACGTCAGGTTCGACTCAATCGTCTGGTCGGAGCCGTCTGCCGCGGTCTCTGATTCCGGGGTGGTGGAGATGACGCTCTTTATTGCAGAGAGGAAGCCCAGCGTGAGCATGAAGAAGAAGGTGCGCGCGTTGAGATCACCGGAGACATTCACGGAGACCAGTTCGCCGACGAACAGCGCGAGCACGACGAGAGCCGCGGGATCTTTCCCGGAACGTCGGATGAGACCGAGCAGCACCGCGACCACGACCAGTGTGAAGATCACGCCGACGACGACGCCGAACTCGGAGAAGATCTCGAGGAAGATGTTGTGCGGGTAGAAGAACTGTGCCGGGGGATGGGCGTGCGCCGCCCAGTTGCCGAAACCGACACCACTTGGATACTCCTCGATGACCGGCAGAGTGATTCGCCAGAACATCTCGCGCGCCTGATCGGAGAAGCCTTCCGAAAGGAGGGACTTGAACCGGCTCTCGGCGAAGAACGGGAGTTCGGCGACAGCCCAATAGGCGAGGCCGCCGGCGCCGCCGATCGCGAGGACCTTCGCAATCCGACGACGGCCGGAGAACAGGGCCATCACGATCGCGGCTGCCGCGACGGAGAGAAGAGGGCCGCGCGAGCCAGTGGTGATCAGCCCGACGGCGAGAATCAGCACCGCGGGAATGGCCCACACCAGGCGAATGTGGCGTTGCCAGATCATCCAGATGATGGCGATGATTGCGAAAGAGATCGCCCTTCCCAGCCAGATCGGATTGGAATCGAAGGTCTCCGCCCGCCCGCCTTGGAAGCCGACGATCGACAGCGCGGACAGGATCAATGCCGCTCCCAGCCAGGCACGCACGAACGTGAGAAGAGCAGCCTTGTCGCGGATAAGACATGCCGCGACGGCCGAGATGAGCGTCGCAGTGATCCATTTCTCGAACTTGTCCTGCCCGTAGAGCGACGTCGGGGCGACGACCCATGCGTGCACCGCGACGATCGCGAACAGCGAGACGACGAAGAGGATCACCGGATGGAATCGGGGGAGCCAGCGAATCAGTTCGTAGATGACCACCGGCGCCGCGAGTACGGTGCTGATCAGTGCGATCCCGAGGCCACCCACGGTCGGGAACAAGTTGCCGACGAGCATCCCGACGAGGATGAGTGAGCGCGTGACCCGTCCGAACTTGGACAGCGGGACCACGGGAGAGAACTTCACGAGGTCGATCCTACTTGCAGCGGGCAACCGGGCGTCTGGCTACCGCAGAGCATCAACGAACACTCCAGCGATCTCCTCACTGTAGGTCGGGCTGATGTGCAGACCGTCACGATAGAGCCAGGTCCCGTCACGGTAGGTCTCGCACCATCCGGACTCGCACACCTGTCCGGTGAGGTCGATCTCTTCGGCCCCGGAGGTCGTGATGCCGTACCGGTCACCCTTCGAGATCGCTGCCATGCTCTCCTGCATGTCAGACGTCGAGACGCGGGCCGAGCACAGCGACGGGTCGGCAAACAGGTCGGCATTCTGGCACTGCACGGGGTGCCACCAGGCGCGCGATATCCCCACGAAGTGCGGCAGCGTAGGTACGACGAGCACTTCGTGGCCAGCGACCTCAAGATCAGCGATGCGCGCGGCCATGGCTTCACCCCATTGGGCTGCCTTCGAAGCCGGGTCGTCGAGGATCCCCTCGCCGGATCGGAAGACGATTCCGCTGTCGGTGATCATCTCGCCTGCGGCGGCCATGATCACCGTTCCCGCTGGTTGCTGGGCGAGCCATTCCTCGCCTCCCGCGGCATACGCGCTGCACTCCGCACCCTTGTTGGGGTCGTTCAGGTCGACCCGTCCGACGTCGAAGAATGGGCATCCGCCCCACGTCGCGATGATCAACGGTCGATCGAGCGTCTCAGACGCCGAGATCAGAGCTTCGGTGAACTGCTGGGCGTTGGAGTCGCCGACCAGGTAGATGGGTTTCCCTTCGCCTTCCCATGTGCACGGGCTCAGGTCGCGTTGCGCCACAGGCGTGGTCGAGAGGCACTGGCTGTAGCCGGTAGGGCGCTCGAGCAGCTGGTCGGCGGCGGCCTCCACGTTCTTGTTGCCCCAATTCGACTGCGCACCGACGAACATCGATCCTGCGGCCAGAAGCGCGACGCTGACCGCGACGGCCGGCATCCGCACGGTGCGCCACGACCATGTCTGGGCCTTGCCTCGGAACGGCGTTTCCACGTAGCGATACGTGAGGAACGCAGCGACGTAGGTCAATACCAGAGCGGCGACGACGGCAGCGACGCTGTCCGGCCAGATCCGTCGCGCGAACACCAGCAACGGCCAGTGCCAGAGGTACAGGGAGTAGGACAGATCGCCGATGTGTGCGAATGGTCTCCACGCGAGCATCTGTGAACCGCGGTTCGATGCCAGCCCACCGAAGATGACGAAGGCGGCGCCGAGAACGGGTACGACAGCCACGATGCCGGGGAATGGCACAGAGTTGTCGATGAAGACCGCGCCGAGCATGATGAGCGAGAGTCCGGCCCAGGTCGCGAAGGCGTGGCCTCTCAGCTTCGTGAGCCAGACCGCGCCACAGGCGATCAGCGCGCCGACGGCGAACTCCCACGCACGGGTCGGCATCATGTAGAACGCGAAGATCGACGGGCTCTTGACGATCGGCAGGACCGCCGAGTAGGACGCGATGAGCGAGAGAGCGAAGGACACGACAGCGACAATTGTCAGCACCACTGCGGCCGCGCGTTTAAGGTGCTCCGCGACCTTCCACACGAGGAGCAGCGCCAGTGGGAAGAACAGGTAGAACTGCTCCTCGACACCCAGCGACCACGTGTGCAGGTAGGGGTTGGACTGAGTGTGCTCACTGAAATAGTCGGATGAGATCGCGTAGAGCGCGATATTGCTGAGGCCGACGGCCGCGGCGCCGCCGGTTACTGCGGCCTGCTGCTGCGTGCCCAGGGGTGAGAGAAGCAGCATTCCGACGAGGGCGGTGAACACGATGACCACGATGGCGGCGGGTATAAGGCGGTAGCCGCGGCGGATGAAGAAACGGCCGAGGCGGATGCGGCCCTCAGACTGTACTTCGCGGAGAAGCATCGCCGTAATGACGAACCCGGAGATGACGAAGAAGACGTCGACGCCGATGAATCCGCCGCGGAGTCCGAAGTGAGCGTGGTCGATGATCACGAGCACGACTGCTACGGCGCGCAGACCTTGGATGTCAACGCGGAATCGGCGCGACGGTCGTCCGGACACCGCCACATCGTACCGAGGGTCATCGTCACTGTGGAACCCGATGTTAACGCTCGCGATCCGGCCGGAGGCCTCGGGGCACAACAGCGTGCCAATAGACTCAACATCATGCGTATCGCCGTCGTGGCCCTCGGAAAGATCGGCCTGCCCCTTGCCGTCCAGTTCGCTGATTCCGGTCATGAGGTGATCGGCGTCGACGTCAACCGGAAGGCAGTCGACACCATCAACCAGGGGATCGAACCGTTCCCCGGCGAAGCGCATCTCCAGGAGAAGCTGTCCGAGCTCGTTCCCGCAGGACGGCTGCGTGCGACGACCGACTACGCCGAGGCGATTCCTGGTGCGGATGCCGTCGTGCTCGTGGTTCCGCTCTTCGTCAATGACGAGACGTGGGAACCTGACTTCGCGTGGATGGATGCCGCAACCGCCTCTCTCGCCGAGCACCTCACGCCGGGAACGCTCGTGTCGTACGAGACGACGCTTCCTGTCGGCACGACTCGTAACCGCTGGAAGCCGATGCTCGAAGAAGGATCCAAGCTGAAGGAGGGCACCGACTTCCACCTGGTGTTCTCCCCGGAGCGTGTGCTCACCGGGCGAGTGTTCGCCGATCTGCGCAAGTATCCGAAGCTCGTCGGCGGGCTCTCGGAAGAGGGCGCTCGCCGTGCGCGGGAATTCTATGAGGCCGTCCTGCAGTTCGATGAGCGACCCGACCTCGTCCGCCCGAACGGTGTCTGGGATCTCGGCTCGGCCGAGGCCGCTGAAATGGCGAAGCTCGCCGAGACGACGTATCGCGACGTCAACATCGGCCTGGCGAACCAGTTCGCGCTGTTCGCGGCGGGCAACGGGATCGACGTCTATCAGGTGATCGAAGCCTGCAACTCTCAGCCCTACAGCCACATCCACCGTCCGGGCATCGCCGTCGGCGGTCACTGCATCCCGGTCTACCCGCGCCTGTATCTTTCGACCGACAAGGACGCCGACATCGTCCGCACGGCTCGCCTCCTCAACGCCTCCATGCCCGAGCGACTCGTCGCTCAGGCGGAGGGTGTGCTGGGATCGTTGGAGGGACAGCGGGCTGTCGTCCTCGGAGCCGCGTACCGCGGAGGCGTCAAGGAGACGGCGTTCTCCGGCGTCTTCCCGACGGTGGAAGCACTCAAGTCGCGTGGCGCCCAGGTGGTCGTTCACGACCCGCTGTACGACGACGAGGAGCTTCGGCGACTCGGATTCGAGCCCTACGAGCTCGGAGGCGATGTCGACCTCGCGATCCTGCAGACCGACCACGCTGATTATCGGCAGATCGGCCCTGCTGATCTGCCGGGCGTGAAGCTCCTCGTCGATGGCCGCGCCGCGACGGATGCCGCGCTGTGGGTGGGAACGCCGCGTATCGTCATCGGCACCGCTGGGGTTCTTGCGTGAGTTTCGAAGACGTTCGGATCGTCGACTCCGCTGATGTCTCGCCGGAGGCGATGATCGGCGCGGGAAGTTCGATCTGGCATCTCGCGCAGGTGCGCGAGGGCGCCCGGATCGGCGAGAACTGCATCGTCGGGCGAGGCGCATACGTGGGCACCGGCGTCGTCATGGGCGATAACTGCAAGGTGCAGAACTATGCGCTGGTGTACGAGCCGGCGAAGCTCGCAGACGGTGTGTTCATCGGCCCGGCGGTCGTGCTGACGAACGACACCTATCCGCGTGCGATCAATGCCGACGGTTCGCTGAAGAGCGCGCACGATTGGGAGCCGGTCGGTGTGACGATCGAGCGAGGCGCTTCGATCGGCGCGCGAGCGACGTGCGTCGCGCCTGTCACGATCGGCGCATGGGCCACAGTGGCGGCCGGAGCCGTCGTGGTGAAGGACGTGCCCGCATATGCGCTGGTCGTCGGGGTGCCAGCGCGGCGCATCGGATGGGTCGGCGAGGCGGGTATGCCACTCATTGCGGGTGAGCGTGAAGGATCATGGGTGTGCCCGTCGACGGGTGCACATTACGTGGAGTCCAACGAGACACTGACCAAGGAGATCGCGTGAGCGAGTTCATTCCCCCCGCGAAGCCCATCATCGGTGATGAGGAGCGTGAAGCGGTTGACCGGGTGATGCGCAGCGGCATGATTGCGCAGGGGCCGGAAGTCGCGGCCTTCGAGGAGGAGTTCTCCGCACACTTCGTGCCGGGTCGGCCCTCTGTCGCGGTGAACTCGGGTACAGCAGGTCTTCACCTGGGTCTGCTTGCGGCCGGTGTCGGTGCGGGGGACGAGGTCATCGTCCCGTCGTTCACGTTCGCCGCGACGGGCAACTCGGTCGCCCTGACCGGAGGCACCCCGGTGTTCGTCGATATCGAACCGGACACGTTCTCCCTGGACCCCGCAGCGGTGGCCGCGGCGATCACGCCGAAGACGAAGGGCATCCTCCCGGTGCACCTGTATGGTCACCCGGCGCGGATGCGCGAACTGGAAGCGCTGGCCGCCGAGCGCGGTATCGCCCTGTACGAGGACGCCGCGCAGGCGCATGGGGCGTCGCTGGACGGCCGCCCGGTGGGCTCGTTCGGCGAGTTCGCCATGTTCAGCCTGTATCCGACGAAGAACATGACCAGCGGCGAGGGCGGCATGGTCACCACGGCGACGGCCGAGATCGCGCGTCAGGTGAAGCTGCTGCGCAACCAGGGCATGGAGCGGCAGTACGAAAACGAGGTCATCGGGTTCAACGCCAGAATGACCGACATCCACGCCGCGATCGGCCGCGTGCAGTTGACAAAGGTCGACGCGTGGACGAAGACCCGCCAGGACAACGCGGCATTCCTGGACGCGAACCTGCGCGGCGTCATCGTTCCGCCGGTCGCGGCCGGTGCGGTGCACGTCTACCACCAGTACACGATCCGGGTGCCGGAAGACCGCGACGGATTCGTCGCGGCACTCAAGAACGAGTACCAGGTCGGTGCGGGCGTGTACTACCCGATCCCGAACCACCGGCTGCCGTCACTCGCGCATTTCGCACCGGGGCTGGATCTGCCCGAGACGGAACGCGCCGCCCGCGAGGTCGTCTCGCTGCCGGTGCACCCCTCGTTGAGCCAGGAAGACCTGGAGCGCATCGTGACCGCGGTCAACGCGGTCGCCGGGGCGGGTGCCTGATGGCCAATCTGCGTGCCGGCCTCCTCGGCGTCGGCATGATGGGGCGCCATCACGCGCGAGTGCTGCGCGAGGTCGAGGGTATCGACCTCGTCGCGATCGCTGATCCGGGCGGAGACCCGCACGGCGTCGCAGGAGATCTCTCGGTGCTGCCCGACATCGAGGCGCTCATCGGCGAGGGCATCGATATCGCAGTCGTCGCCGTCCCGACACGGTTCCACGAAGACGCCGCGCTGAAGCTCGCTGCTGCCGGCGTGCACACACTCGTCGAGAAGCCGATCGCAGACAGCATCGAAGCGGGCCAGCGCATGGTCGACGCGTTCGCCGCAGCCGGGCTGGTCGGAGCCGTCGGACATATCGAGCGCTTCAACCCCGCGCTGCAGGAAATGCGTCGCCGGATCGAAGCAGACGAGCTGGGTGCGGTGTATCAGGTCGTCACCCGCCGGCAGGGGCCGTTCCCGTCGCGCATCGCAGACGTGGGGGTTGCGAAGGACCTCGCTTCTCACGACGTCGACCTCACGGCGTGGGTGGTGCAGTCCGATTACGAGATCGTGTTCGCACAGACCGCGTTCAAGAGCGGCCGGGAGCACGAAGACATGATCACGATCACCGGGCGCACGGCGTCTGGCGTGATCGTGAACAACATCGTGAACTGGCTCAGCCCGATGAAGGAGCGCCTCACGGTCGTCACCGGCGAGAAGGGCGCTTTCGTCGCCGACACCTCCACCGGAGATCTCACGTTCTACGCCAACGGGACCATCCCGCTGGAGTGGGAATCCGTTTCGAGGTTCCGCGGGGTGTCGGAGGGAGACGTCACCCGTTATGCATTCGCGAAGCGCGAGCCGCTGAAAGCCGAGCACGAAGCATTCCGTGACGCCGTCCTCGGCAAGCAGACCGACCTCGTCACGATGGAGCAGGGTCAGCGGACACTGGTCGTGGTCGAGGCCGCGCTGGACTCGGCCCGCGCTGGTACCTCCCAGACGCTGCGTCCGTCGTCGTAGAGCCGACCAGAGCTCAGCTCAACCCCGCCCGGAGGACCCGGGCCACTTCGTCGAGTGCAGGCGCGAGCTGCGACGCCGACAGATCGTACGTCTTCTGCGACCGGCGGTACGGGTCGATCACGTCGTCATCCTCGGGGCTCCCCGTGGGGGTCATCCCGCGCTGGGCGCCGACTGCGTTGACGACAGCGCGCAGCCGCTCGCGCGGTGATTCGCCGGCCGCGTTCGCCGCTGCTCTGGCGTCATCGGACGAGAGCGTTGAGGCCAACCGGGCGAACTCGCGGATGGTGAACACGCGTCGCAAGACGTTGGGCATCAGCTGAACCGTGTGCGTGCGGTGCTCCCTCGCCATCGCGAGAACCAGGTCGGAGTCGCGCAGCAGCGGCTCCACGAGCAAGCGGGCGCGATGCGCCGCCGCATCCACAGGAGCCGCCCCCAGCCCCACAGCGAGCACCTGTGCCGGCTCGGTCATCTCGTGATCCACGAGGGCATGCGTGCCCGCGCTGTGCACACGCACGCCGAGGCCGCTGAGGCGGGCACGGAGAAGGGCCTCAGCCATCGGCGAGCGGCAGATGTTCCCGGTGCACACCATCAGCACCGTGGGGGCGTCAGCGGGCGCCTCAGAGGCGACAGGACGCGGCGTCGGCGAGGGAGGAGGCGTCATCGCGGGTACGCCGGTGATCAGTGTGTCCTGCGGAGCAGGCGAGCTGAGCGCGTCGAGAAGCTCTCGGCGCTGACGGCGGCTCAGGCCGATGTGGGGATTCTGAGAACCGGGTTCACTCATTCCTCCAGCGTAGGGCGAGTCCCTTGTGAAGACGGGGAATCAGCTCGGCGGCGCAGCATCCGATCACCGCAGCCCGACGAACGCGCGGATCGCGTCGGCAAAGCGCTCTTCGCGGAATCGGGCGGTCGCCGACGCGGCGTCGAAGCGCGGCAGCCCCAGAGCAGTCTCGATGGCCACCGCCAGGTCGGCGACGTCGGTCGAGGCGGCGATCACGCCGCTGACACCCGGCTCGATCGCCTCGATCTGGCCGCCGACGGGACCGGCGACGACGGGGGTCCCCGCAGCCTGCGCCTCTACGAGCACGATGCCGAAATCCTCGACGGGCGGGAAGACGAACGCACCGGCCTGCTGCATCAGTGCGTAGAGCATCGCATCCGACGGCGACACGACGATGCGAACCGGCACTCGTGCCTCGGCGGCCACCGCGCGAAGGTGTGCCTCCTCCGGCCCGCGGCCGGCGATCACCGCGGGGAGACCGGCTCTTTCGGCCGCTCTGATGACCAGATCAAGGCGCTTGTACGGGATGAAGCGCGAAGCGCCGAGGACGAAGGGCGTGGGGAGGTCGTCGAGCGCTCGCCGCTCGTCGCCGGTCACGGTATTTCGCCAGTCGGCCTGGGCGCGAATGCGGTCGACGGCGACGGGTGGATGGATGACGACGGCGTCCCGTTCCCAGGCCTGCGCGATCCGAGCCTGCACGAAGGCGCTGTTCGCGGCGATCGCCGTCGCCTCCTGCGCGCGTCTGCGGTCGAGACGTCGGAACAGCGGGGCCACGGCCTTCACGATCTTCTTCTCGCCGCGCTCGTCCAGCTCGGGATTCCAGATGTATCGAGCCGGCGTGTGCGCGTAGACGAATTTGGGAACGTCGCGACCGACCATGCGCGCGTGGTGGGCGAACAGGTGCGAACTGACCAGCATCCATTCGTAGTCCTCCCGAGAGGGGAGCCGCCGCCAGACGCCTGTCGTGACCGGCAGTGCGAGGGCCTTGTGCCGCCGCAACGGCGTACGGGCGAGCCATGTCTCGAACACGCGACGGTCGGCGAACCGCTGCGGCGCGTCATCCCACAGGCACTGGATGTCGGCGTCCGGGAACGCCCGCGCCATCGCCTCGAGCACCTGCTCCGCTCCACCGGATGCTTCGATCCATTCGTGAACGAGAAGGCCTGTCACTACGGTCGGCCCATGCCGTAATACGTCCATCCGGCGGCGCGCCAGGCGGCAGCGTCGAGGCAGTTGCGGCCATCGACGATGACCTGACCGCGCGTCAGTGACGCGGCGTGCTGCGGAGACATCTGACGCCGGTACTCGTCCCACTCGGTGACGACGAGCACTGCATCCGCTCCGCGCAGCGTCTCATCGCGATCGGCCTCGTAGGAGAGCTGCGGATGCAGTCGCCGGGCGTTCGCGATCGCCTGCGGGTCGGTGATGACGACGTTGGCCCCGAGGCCGTTCAGCCGCACGGCGGCATCCAGCGCGGGGGAGTCGCGCACGTCATCGCTGTACGGCTTGAACGCGGCTCCGAGCACGGCGACCTTCTTGCCGAAGACGAGGCCGCCCAGGGCTTCCACGACCAACTCCACGGCGCGGTCACGGCGGCGCATATTGATGGCATCGACCTCGCGAAGGAAGGCGACCGACTCGCGGCGTCCCAGTTCCTCTGCCCGTGCCGCGAACGCGCGGATGTCTTTGGGCAGGCATCCGCCGCCGAAGCCGATTCCGGCGCCCAGGAACCGCTTGCCGATGCGGTCGTCGTGTCCGAGAGCCTCGGCCAGCTGCGTCACGTCGGCGCCGGTGACCTCGGCGATCTCGGCCATCGCGTTGATGAACGAGATCTTCGTCGCCAGAAAGGCGTTCGCTGCCACCTTGACGAGCTCGGCCGTCGCGTAGTCCGTGACGAGGAACGGCGTGCCCTTCGCGACCGCCGGGTGGAAGACCTCCCGGAGCACCTGGGCTGCGCGCTCGCCTGCGGGGGTCGCCGGGATACCGACGACCAGCCGGTCGGGATCGATGGTGTCCTGCACGGCCCAGCCTTCGCGGAGGAACTCCGGGTTCCAGACCAGCGTCGCACCGGTCGCCTCCACCCGCGGTGCCAACTCGACGGCGGTGCCGACCGGGACGGTGGACTTGCCTGCGACGACGTCGCCCTCGCGCAGATAGGGGAGGAGCGCATCGAAAGCGGCGTTGACGTGGCTGAGGTCGGCGGCGTGCCCGCCTTGCTGCTGCGGCGTCCCGACGCCGATGAAATGCACGGCGGCACCCTCGGCGGCAGCGATGTCAGAGGTGAACGTCAGACGGCCAGAAGCGATGCCCTCGGTGAGGATGTCCTGCAGGCCTGGTTCGAAGAATGGCGCCTCGCCCCGCGTGAGTGCGTCGATCTTGCGGGGGTCGATGTCGATTCCCACCACGTCATGACCGATCGACGTCATGGCTGCAGCGTGCACAGCTCCCAGGTATCCGCAGCCGATGACCGACAATCGCACGATACGTTCCTCTTTCCAAGGGGCGTCGATACCTCATCATCCACCATTTCCGCCCTGGTGATAGGTGAACAGCGAGCGAATCCCTAGGCTTGAGCTGCCCTGGAGAACAACGGAACGCCGCGGCATGATCGCCTTCACAAGTGGGGACTGGATATGAGCACCGGCAACGCGACCAGCACCATGAGCGATCGCCGTTCGGCATCCCGCTCCCGACGACGGATGCTCATCCCCGACGTGCTGCGCGGCGTCGCCATTCTCGCGATGCTCATCGCCCACGCCGGCCCGTTCGTGCCGGACATGCCGAAGGCACTGCTGTTCATCCAGGGGACCATCAACGATGTCGCCTCGCCCCTGTTCGCGCTCGTGATGGGAATCTCGGCCCAGTTGGTCTGGAATCGCAGGTCCGGCGTCGCCCGTACCCTGGTGCAGCAGAGCTGGCGCGGAGTCCTCCTCGTCGCGCTCGGGATCTGGATGACGACGTGGGGGTCGTGGGTGATGATCGTGCTGCAGTCGCTGGGGCTGCTGCTGATCTTCGGTGTACCGCTGCTGCTCCTGGGAACGCGGACGCTGATCATCGTCGCGGCCGCGATCGCGCTTCTGAGTCAGCCGCTGCTGATGCTGGCGCGGGGTACGACGTGGTTGTACACGCAGCCGCTCATCGTGCAGGAGCTCGCGAACGGCCTGGCGGTGGGGCGTTCGTACCGCCTGATCAACCTGCTGCCGTTCTTCCTGCTGGGCGCGCTGCTGCTGCGACACGGGTTCCGGCGCGACCGCCTGCTCTGGGTGATGGCCGCGATCGCACCCGTGGCGTTCCTCGGGAGCATGGCCGTCGAGCGCTTCTTCACGGTCGCCGTGCAGTCGGGTGATTACCTCGACACGCTGCATGACGTCGGCCTCGTGTTCGCCGCCTACGTTGTCGTCGTGCTTGTGGCGACAGCCGGCGGAGGCGCCTTCCAGCGGATGCTGGGGCCGGTGGGAGCATGGGGGCAGGTCGCTCTGAGTCTCTACGTCGTGCACGTGGGCGTGATCGCGTTGTGGGCGCGCTCCAACGGGTTCCCTCAGACGAACGAGCCGCTCGGCTGGTTGCTCATCGTTCCTGGCATGGCGTTGCTGGGCTGGGCGTGGGTGCGATTCGTCGGCACCGGCCCCATCGAGTGGCTGCTCGGAATGATCACCGGGCGTCCCAGGAAGTGGCGGGTTCGCTAGAGACTCACGGCGTCTCGGCCTGAGCGTTGACGATGCCGCGAACGAGCGCGTCGATCTCGTCTTCGCGGTGCGCGATCGGCGAGGCCACGAAACGGTAGTTGAGGCCGCCGAGCAGTACGGCCGACGGGATGCCCTCGACGCCGAGCTGCTGCTTGGCTGATCGTGCCCCGAAGTACGCGAACGGCAGCGCTTGAGGCACACGCGCCTTGAGCGCATCGGGGCGTGAGGAGGTCGCGACCCGCAGCAGGATCGAGGGGCCGATCATCTGCTGCCATTCCGGCAATCGACGGGCCGCCGCCTCGCACTTGCCGCACTCCGCGGAGAGGAAGACGAGGAGCACGGGCGAGCCGCTGCCGAGTGCGTGCAGCGGCACGGTGACGCCCGCGGGGCTCACGAGTTCGGCGTCGGGAAGAGGATCGCCCTCCGCTGAGATGCGCACGGATGTCGAGGACGAGTCAGACGGGATTGTCGAGTCTGCGCGGTCGTGGCGGATGCGGAAGAGAGCGGTCGCCAGCACTCCGACCGCCAGCAGCGCCCAGGCCAGGCTAGCGAGCAGCACCAGCCCGCGGTCGGCTGTGAAGAGTTCGACGATGAACGATGGATGCCCTGGGGCGGTGACGGCAACGGCAACGGATACCAGGATCAGTACGGCGTTGCGGGCGACGGTCCAGCCGGTGACGCGATCATCGACAGACAGCGGCCCGAAGCATCCGCAATCCACGTCATCGCCGCGACGCAGTACGCCGACGATGAAAACGGTGAAGACCGCGAACGTGCCCAGCGCGAGTGCCGCGGCTGCGGCACGATACCAGCCCGGCGCGATGAGCAGCGCGAGGCCGAGCCCGATCTCCCATGCCGGAACCGCGGCGGCGATCCATCGGCGCCGGACGAACTCGGGAACCCCGAGGGCCTCCATGCTGTCGAGGGTGCGCCCGATCCGTCCGCTCTTCGTCGCACCTGACAGCAGGAGCACGAACGCGACGAACCCCGTCGAGATCATCAGAATGAACTCGACGGGGTTCGTGGGCATAACCCTCAGATTAGCGGCAGATCAAAGGTCGCAGGTCTGAACGGCGAGCGAGCCGGTGACGAACGGGATGCCGAGGTCGCCCAGGTTGATGGCTGCGGCCAGGAGGCTGCCGGTCGTCGCGCTGTTGTCACCCGCATTGGCGTCTGCCTGGACCTGGGTCAGCGTGAAGCTGCTCAGTGCGCCGACGTTGACGAGGGCGTCGTACACGTTGACCGAGAACGAGCTGCCGTTCGGGATCGCGTTGGTGAGCGTGATCACGTAGCCGTCGGTGGTGCTGACGACACCGGCGACGCCGGCGCCGATCACTGCCTCGAGGCCGGTGAGCGTCAGCAGTGCGTTCGGGTCGGTGAGCAGGTACTGCGTGCCCGCCGGGATGTCGCCGGTCGTGGCGGTGACGGTGAACTCACGCGTGGCGTTCGGCTCGAGGCCGAGGACGCCCAGCGCGGTCTGGACGACGCCGACCAGGCCGGCTCCGACGATGCCGGTCAGCACCGAGATGTCGTAGTCGCCGCTGCACTCAGCAGTGACGGTGCCGTTCCACGCGACGCTGGCCGAAGCGAACGGGGTGGCGGCGGCAACGGCGATGACGGGCAGCGACCATGCGGCGCCCTTGACGAGGGTACGACGGGAAACGCCCTGGGGCGCGAAGGTGTTCTCTTCAGACATGAATATCTCCGGTGGTCATTTCCGCTGGGGAGGCGGAAGGGCAGGGAACCGCACAAGCGGCTTCTCCGAGAGTGGCCGAGTTCTGTACGTCATGGCTGAATCGTGTCGCAGAACGATCGAACGATGTCGGAAAGCGATCGAAACGGTGGACTAATCACAACCGAGGCGGCGGCCCTGGGCCTGCGAGCACCTCAGTGCCATACTGAGACCACGCTTGAGGGGGCGCTATGGGGATGAAGGCATGCACGCGCGTCGCATGACGGGACAGCCCTCTCGCCTGCGCGACTGGTGGGCCGGTGTCTGGCGCTGGGTGCTCTTCGCCGGCGGCGTCGCTGCCGGCGGATATCTGCTGCTCGATCGCGGGATCGCGAACGGTGTGGTCACGGCGGCGGCCATCGGAGCCTTCCTCATCGGTGCCGTGCTCACCGCATCCAAGCCGATGGCGATCGCACTGATGGCGACACCGGCACTGTTCATCGTGGAGCGCATCGGAATCGGTCCGGGCGATCTGACGGTGTCGGATGCCGCACTCGCCGCGGCCTTCGGCACCGCGGTGTTCCTCGGCGACCGCGATCTCAGTCCGCCGCTGAAAGCGCTGCTCCAGCTCAACCTCATCTATCAATTCGCAACTCTTTTCACCGTCATCGCGAATCCGTTCGCGCAGAACGTGATCGAGTGGTTCCACGCCTGGCTCCTCATCTCCGGAGCTCTCCTCAGCGGCTGGGCGATCGGTCGCGCGGGCAAAGCCCGCACGGCACTCGTCCTCATCTACGCCGTGGCGACGCTCATCGCCCTCGGCACGCTCGCCAGCGCACTGGCACTGATCGCGGCCGATGATTTCGGGGCCGTGTATCCGCAGTGGCCCTGGGCGATGCACAAGAACTTCGCGGGCGGCGCTCTCGCCTTCGCCGCATTCGTCGCGTACATCAATCCGGACTGGGCGCAGATCCCGAAACGATGGGCGCGGGCCGCACTGTTCCTCTTCCTCGCTGCCCTCGCCCTCACGCAGTCGCGACAGGCGATGATCGGCTTCCTGGTGGCGCTGCTCATCCACGTGCTCCGTCAGGGAGCCGCCCGGCACTGGGTGCTGATCACCGTGATCGCCGTTCCCAGCGCCGTGCTCATCGTGCAGAGCGTCGTCGAGCAAATCGATTCGCAGAACCGCTTCAATTCCGTGTACCAGCGCATCGAATGGATGCAGGAGGTCTACGCGCTCTGGAAACATTCGCCGTTCTTCGGCCACGGCCTCCGCTACTGGTACGTGCATCCGACGGCGAACTTCCAGCCGCCGCAGGCGGAGCTCGAAGTCGTCGCATCGACAGGGCTCGTCGGCCTCGCCGGATTCATGATCATGTGGATCGGCATCATCATCGTGCTGTGGCGCGTCGATGCCCGCTTCGGAATGCTCGCGCTGGGCTCGGTGCTCGCCCGCATCGTGCAGGCGCAGTTCGATCTCTTCTGGGTGTCGGCGCAGGTGTCGATCCCGTTCCTGATCGCCGGTATCTGTCTCGGGGCGCAGGCGCTCGCGGTGAGTCGTGGTGAGGCGAAGAGCTTCTGGAACGATCGGCGACGGGCCACCGGCCGGATCGCGACGACAAGGACAGGCCGACAGGTGCCGCGGAGTACTCGGCATCCCGCACGCAGCCGCGTGAAGAATGCACCGCCCGCCGACCGGGCCCGCGCGTAAGATCAGTCAAAACACTGGGGGTGGCATGCAGATCCGCGACTATTTCCTGGCGCTGAGGCGTCATGGGATTGCGATCGTCCTACTGGTGCTCGTCGGGCTCGGCGCCGGTTATGGCTGGGCAGCCATTCAGACACCGGTGTACGAAGCGTCGGCCAGCGGCTTCCTGAGGTCGAAGGCGACCGACCAGCAGGGCGTCGCGCTCGCCCCGAACGCGAGCGACAACTTCGCCAAGGCGAAGGTGCCGACCTATCGCGACATGGCGACCTGGACCAACGTCGCCGAGTTCGCCGCGAAGCAACTGGGCAGCGAAAGCTCCCCGGAGGATCTGGTGCGCCGGATCACCGTCGACAATCCGCTGAACACGGCGATCCTGAAGATCACCGCCCAGGGGACGACCCCCGAGGCGGCTCGCGACCTGGCCTCGGCCTGGGTGATGGGTTTGACCGCCACGATCGATGAGTTCGAGGGCGACGGCACGCCCGGATCAGCGCCGGTGGGCATCGTGCTCGGCGAATCGGCATCGCTGCCGACGGCGCCGAGCTTTCCCGACACGAAGACGGCACTCATGGTCGGCGGAGTCCTCGGGCTCGGCGCGGGGATCGCGTTCGCTCTGTTGCGCGCGCTGTCCGATCGGCGTGTGCGCCCAGGGGACGACGTCGAGCAGCGGCTCGGCGTCTCGGTGCTCGGGAGCATTCCGACGGTGGGCAAGAAAGACCCGGATCAACGTCTCATCGATCTCTCGGACACCACCAAGAAGGGGAGCTTCGCGGTCTCCGAATCGCTGCGCACGCTCCGCACGAACCTGCAGTTCATGGACGTCGACCACCCGCCGCGCTGCATCGTCGTCACCAGCGCGATGCCGGGGGAGGGGAAATCCACCGTCGCCGCGAACCTCGCCACGATGCTCGCGGCGAACGGAGAGCACGTCGCACTCGTCGACGGCGACCTGCGGCGACCGACGGTCGCCACGACCATGGGCCTCATCCCCGGAGCGGGGCTGACCGACGTCCTCGCCGGACGAGCCGACCTGATCGAAGTGCTGCAGAGGACGCCTCGTGTTCCCGGACTGGTCGTTCTCGGAGCAGGCACCATTCCACCGAACCCGAGCGAGCTGCTCGGGTCTGACCGGATGCGCTCGCTCCTGAACGAGCTCGCCGAACATGCGATGGTCATCATCGATGCGCCGCCGCTGCTCCCGGTCACCGACGGCGCGATCCTCACGCATCAGGCCGACGGCGCGATCATCGTGGTCACGGTGGGCGGCACCACCTACGACCTCGTCGACAAAGCGGTCGAGGCCCTCGAGAAGGTACGAGGGCGCGTGCTCGGGGTCGTCCTCAACCGGATGCCGCTGACCGGCAGCGGCACAGCGAACTATTCGTACGACTATCACCCGCAGGAGGCGGAGGCCGTCGAGACGAAGACGGACAAGCCGGCGAAACCGCGGCGGGTTCGCACCGCTGCCCGCCCGGGCGGCGGGGTGGTACGAACCGGGCAGAAGCCTCGGCCGCGGCCCGCTCCCTCGACCGGTGCCGTGAACGCGGACTTCGACGAGGATGCCGCCCTGGAACAGCTGTTCGACGACGCGACGGTCGAGACGTCGGCGCCGAAACGACGCCCCAGCGGTTGACGTGATGTCGTCGGATGAGCGGCGCTCCCCGTTGCGCGTCGCGCTGATCTCGTCGTCGTTCGCTCCGCATGTCGGCGGGGTGGAGACGCACGTCGCCCAGGTCGCGACCGCGCTGCACGATCGAGGGCACGCGGTCGAGGTCTGGACGGTCGACCGCGGCATGTGGTCGGCACGAGCCTTCCCCGTGCCGGTACGGTACCTGCCGACGCCGCTGCCCGCCCGGTCGCTCGACGGGTTGTTCCGCACGGTCTGGTCGGTACCGCGGGCCTGGCGCGAATGGCGGCGCACATATGCGAGATTCCGCCCCGATGTGCTGTCGGTGCAGTGCTTCGGACCGAACGGCGTCTACGCCGCAGCCCTGCAGCGGGCGTTCACGACGCCGCTGGTGGTCAGCTCGCACGGCGAGACTCTGGGCGACGACAACGGCGTGTACGCCCGCTCGGCGCTTCTGCGACGAAGCCTGCGCGCCGCACTCGCCCAGTCATCCGCCGTCACCGCGCCGAGCACCTACGTGCTCGACGACCTGCGCGCACGCTTCGGACTCGCGGACGGGGTTGTCGTGCCGAATGGCGTCGATCTGTCGCTCGGGACGGCGGACCCGGACGCGCCGCGTCAGGGACTCGTGCTCGCGATCGGTCGACTCGGGCGGATGAAAGGCTTCGACCTCCTCATCGACGCGTTTGCGCTGGCTGCGCTCGAGGGGGTCCGGCTCGAGATCATCGGAGACGGGCCGGAGCGGGTGAGCCTGCAGCAGCAGATCGTGTCTCTCGGGTTGGTGGAGTCCGTGACGCTCGTCGGTGAGAAGGATGCGACGGCCGTCGCGCAGCGCATCGGCGACGCAGCCGCCGTCGTGGTGCCGAGTCGTTCCGAGTCGTTCGGGATCGTCGCCCTCGAGGCGTGGCGGGGCGGTGCTGCCCTCATCATGACCTCACGCGGCGGTGCGACCGACTTCATCCGCGATGGCGAGGATGCGCTCCTCGTCGACCCGGAAGACACCGCGGCGCTCGCCGCGACGCTGACCTCGGTGATGGCCGACGAGCCGCTGCGAAGCAGAATCGCCGCCGCCGGAGCGCAGCGGGTCGGCGAGTACGGCTGGTCTCGCGTCGCCCTCGACTACGAGGAACTGTTCACGCGGGTGCGCTCGGACGCCGGGCCGTGAGGTACGAGGGGGCTCTGCGACGGCGTGGCCGGCAGCTGCGCCGCTTCGCTGAGGCGCTCGCGGAGCCGCACGCCCGCGGGGACGGTGTGATCATCCCCGCGTTCTGGTGGGACGGGCATCCGAACTTCGGCGACGACCTCACGCCCTGGCTGCTGCCGCGGTACGGAATCGTGCCGTTGTACCGCGAGCCGCGCGCGGCCCGCCTGATCGGAGTCGGAAGCCTGCTGGAGTTCGTGCCGCAGGATTTCACCGGCGCGATCTGGGGATCGGGGCTCATGAACGATCGGCGGCACCTGCTGCCGGCGGCATCCGTCCTCGCGGTGCGTGGACCGCTCACCGCGGAGCGCATCGGCCTGGCCGAGGAGCCGACGTTCGGGGATCCGGGCATCCTCGTCGCCCGACACCTGCCGCGGCCGCCGTCCGACGGCAGGATCGCGGTCGTGCCGCACGGACATCACCGCCCGCATCCGCAGCTCGATCGTCGAGTGCGGGAGGCCGGGGAAGCCGCCGTGCGCGTGGTGAACGTGCATCAACGGGCGGCGGTCGCCGTGCGCGAGATCGCCGCGAGCCGCGCCGTGATCACGACATCACTGCACGGGCTGATCACCGCGGATTCCTACGGGATCCCGGCGGTGTGGACGACGCTCGACCCGCCGCTCGGCGGCGGCGACTTCAAGTTCCGCGACTACGAGGCAGCGGTGACGCCTGGCCGCACGCGGTTCCGGCCGTTCGACGAGGCGCTTTCCCTGGACGACCTCGTCGCCGAGGCGTGGGCTGCGGATGCCGCGACGGTCGCCCGCACCGGCGATGGGCTGGAGCAGGCGCTCGCCGGAGCGCTCGCGCTGCCGCTCGGTCAGCTCCCCTTCCCCGGTGGGCTTCTGGCGGCGCTGCGGTAGGTTCCGGTCGCACGTGGCGTCGTCTGCAGGGCCTGACACCCGCACAAACTGCGACCGGAACGGTCGAGATCGGTCGCCGCCCCGCGGCTCAGCGGCGCAACGCACCTCGTAACGAGCGCACCAGGGGGAGCGCGGCCACTCGATGCGCGAGGCGGGATGCTGCGGCACGGAACCGAGAGGCGAGTGATCGACCGCGATCGGGCACCCGCCAGTGCCAGCCGATCTCCTTCGCGTACTCGCGGAGCTCGCGGGGATAGGGGCCGTCGGAGGACAGCACGCTGGCGATGAAGGCGTCCCGGCCCTTCACGTAGGGCTCGAGGGAGAACGTCTGCGGGCAGAATTCCTGCAGGTGCCCGGCCATCTCGAGCGTCAGCATCGCGCGCATGCACTTGGGGCATGCGGAGCAGTTGCGCGTGCGTTGCGGGTCTCCGTCGGTGCACACGTCGAGATAGCGGGACTCGGGGCGTCCGATGAGCGACAGGGTCTTCTGCACCCGCGTGAGCCCCGAGTTCGCGGAACTCACGGTCACCGCCGGCGTCGATACGAGCGGAACCAGAAAAGGGTCGAAGCGGGCGATCTCGCCGGAGGAGTCGATGTGGACGGCGGTGAACGAGATCGCCGAGGCGAGGTGCAGGCGACCGATCCCGGCACCCAGAAGATGGGGAATCGTCGCGTTGCGCATCGTCACGGACTGGATGAAACCGATGCGCGGATAGTGCTCGTCGAGGTTGCTGTCGACCGTGACGAACGGGACGCCGAACTCGGCAGCAGCCCGTGCCAGCGGGGCACGGCGGGCCTGCCAGAGAGCGTCGCCGTCTCTTCCGTGCCCGTGCGCGCCCACGTTGTTGTTGAGGAGGTGCGTCACCCGAAGCGAGTCGGGAACATCGTCAGGCCAGAGGTACTCGGCGAGCGTCGCGAACGAATCCACCCCGCCCGAGAACCCGGTGGCGACCCCGGCAGCCGGCCGTGACGGTGCGGCGATGGCATCCGCTGTCACCCGGATCTCATGCAGATCGGGATGGATCAGACGGAGGAGACGCTGCAGATCTCCGTTCGCGCTGTGCAGCAGAGCATCCGTCACCACCCCGCCGACATGCAGGTCGCGCCCCTCCTTCATCGCCGGCATGAGCAGCCCGATCACGACGTAGTCCGCGCGGTCGGCGATCAGGTCGGCGAAGCGCTCCTCCACCGAGAACCACAGCGCTGGCCGCCCGCTGACGTCCGCCACCGCGCGCACGCGCTCATCATCGCGTTCGATGCGTGGTGGCGACGTTTCGATCACGTCCATGCGCTCAGTATGACCCTCAGCGCACGGGTCAGCGCAAGGAGTTCCAGACCCGCGCATGTGCGAGCGCGCTGCGATCCCAGGTGTAGTCGGCGGCATGCGCCCGACCGCCGCGCACGAGGGCGCCCAGCGCCGGATCGTCCGATGTCGCATCGAGGATGCCGGTGGCGATCGACGCTGCACCCGGTTCGACGATGATCGCGTGGCCGGCGGCGACCTCGGGCAGGCTGCTCGTGTTGGCAGCCACGACGGTGACCCCGGCAGCCATCGCCTCGAGGACCGGCAGGCCGAACCCCTCGTACAGGGAGGGGACGACGACGGTCGTGGCAGCGGCGACGAGGCCGGGCATCGTCTCGTCGGGGAGCATGCCGAGCAGACGAACCCCCGGCATGCCGGCGAACAACGCCGTGCGCTGCGGATGCGGAGGGCCGGCCATCGCCAGCAACAGGTCGGGACGCTCGCGGTGCACCCGCGGCCACGCATCGGCGAGGGCTGCGAGATTCTTGCGCAGGGCCGCCCCGCCCGCGTGGAGCACGTACGGGGCTTCGAGGCCGAGGGCACGTCGAGAAGCAGCATCCAGTGGAGCCGCATCGAAGTAGCGCACGTCCACGCCGTTCGGGATCACGTGCGGATCTCGGATTCCGAGCAGATCGACGGCCTCGGATGCCGTGAACGCGGAGACGCAGATGACGGCGGCGCTTCGCCTGAGCTCCTCAGCGGCAGCGCGGACGGGGGCCGATTCGTCCGCGAACCGCCACGCGACGACGTCGTGCAGCGTCGCCACGTCGACGTGCGGGGAGGGCGGCAGCTCGAGGGCCATCCGGTGCGACACGGCGTCGCCCTGGTACAGCACTCGCCCGATCGCTCGGCGCACTGCGGCAGGTGCCGCGGCAACGCGGCCGAGCGGCAGTCGGCGGTTGCCGGCGAGAGACGACCGGAACGAGCGGAAGTCCAACTCGCGCACCGTCCAGGGCCGCGGTGAGACTTCGGCGAGAGCGGCCTCAGCGCGAGACGTGATCTCGCGCTGGTAGACCTGTGCACCCATTGGGGTGTCGGTCATGATCGTCGAGATCGAGAGACGCGATGTCATCCGCGCCTCCGGATTCTGCGTCGCACCGACTTCACGAAACGTGCGCCGCGACCGAGCAGCCGATTGATCGCTCCGTACCGGCGTTCCAAGACTGCGAGGCGTGCGGACTGCCGTGTGTGCTCATCGGCAAGCGTCCAGTACCGCGCCATGATCTCTTCGACGTGTGCGCCCCAGATCGCCGGGTTTCGGCGGACCACATCGAGGCTGTGTTCGCGCTTCCCTTCCTCGGACATCGTGGCCGTCACCTGCGCGGCGTGCCGCCGGTACTCGTAGAGCGGCTGATGCACGATGCGGGCGGTGCGGCCACTCGCCAGCAGGCGCACCCAGAACTCCCAGTCCTGGCCGAAGCGGAGACCGGTCGCGA
The DNA here is from genome assembly GCF_045690355.1 of Microbacterium sp. LTA6. NCBI lineage: Bacteria > Bacillati > Actinomycetota > Actinomycetes > Micrococcales > Microbacteriaceae > Microbacterium > Microbacterium sp. LTA6. The sequence continues at coordinate 352,277 of NZ_CP147855.1, read as the reverse complement.
AGCCGCCGAGCGCGACCCAGTCGCTCCGCCGGAATGCGGATGCTCCCGGGATCGTGTTGCCGAACAGGATGTCGGCGACGCCGTTCGTGGCGGGCAGGCGGTCGACCTTCTCGAACGATCCGAAGAACTGCAGGTCGGTCGACACGACGCCGACCGCCGGGTCGGCGTCGAGCATCGCAGCGACCTCAGCGCAGAGGGAGGGCTGGATGCGATCGTCGCTGCCCACCGGCATGACGTAGTCGGTATCGAGAGCCGCGGCGCCGGAATCGAGAGCGACGCTCGTGCCCCGGTTCTCCGGGTGCCGCACCACCTGCACACCCTTGTCCGACCAGCGGGCGAGAGCTTCCAAGGTGCTCGGTTTCACCGAACCGTCGTCGACGACGACGACCGGACAGTCCACGGTCTGCGCCAGCGCCGATGCGATGCACTCGTCCAGATACGCGCCATCGGTGTTGTAGACCGGGATGACGATCCCGATTGTGCCAGTCCCCATGTGTAACCCCCTCAGCCCGGGCAAAGTCTATGTCGCGCGACGCATGGTTCAGTGGTATCCGTCGATGATCGTCCACGACGGATCAAGGTGGTAGGCGTCCGTACCGCGCTCGGTGCGTGCATGGAAGCGGGGCATCACGATCTGGGCGTCGGAGTGCAGCACGCCGGCGATGTATCCGCCCCAGTACGAGAACGTCGAGTTGGTGCCGATCAGCTTCCGGCTGCCGGATACCGCGAGGAAGTTGCCGACAGCGCCGCGGGGTTCGTACACGACCTCGTCGGCATGGTGGCTCAGCAGGACTCCGAGGTGCTTGCGACACCACTCGGGGTCATCGGATACCAGCCGGATGCGCGCGGCCGGGCCGATCCGTTCCAGGGCGTCGGCGATGTAGCCGGCCTGGTCGAACGCGTAACGCGCGCGGAGGTGATCCTGCGCGTAGTAGTCGCCGCGCCGGACGTTCACGACGACGGTGTCGGAGTCGTCCACCGGGATGTGCGGCGCCAGGACGTCGGCGATGAACGCGTCGAGGGCTCGACGGCTGAACTCCTCGCCGAACTTCTGGTTCCAGAATCGTTCTCCCCACACCCGGCGATCGTGGAAGCGCACCTCGTCTCGCGCCACCGTGAACTCACGCAGGCCGGGAAAGGCATCGAGCCATTCGGCCATCCCCGGGGCTTCGAGCACCAGCCACGGCCGCCCCGCGGCGGATGACTCATGCGCCTGCAACCACAGGTAGAGCCAGTTCCCGAAGCGCAGGCCGACCGGAGGGGTCATCGTCACCGTGCGGTCTCCGCGGCGGAAGCGATCGGCCACGACCGTTCCCGCACGTCGAGCGCGCCACGCGAGGTGACCCGCGATGCGGGCGGGCAGACGCCGGAGTTCGGACACGCAGTCATGATAGGCCCCGTGTGCTCATGCCGGCGTGAGGATCAGCGACGTAGAGCCGCCCGAATGCGTTCGGCATCCTGTCCCGCACGCTCCGCCGGCAGGGGCGCCCATCGCGCCTGACGGATCGCCGCTCCGAAGCCCCACACGATGCCGAGAATCGACACGCCGAGCCGTTGGACGCGGCGGAGGAGCCCGCCCGCATCGCGGATGGCGCGAAGGTCTGCGACGATCCAGCGACGCAGGAGGGGAGAGCGGAGCCCGGCGTAGCGCGCGAGAAGCACCATGTGGTTTCGGCGCCCGTAGAGCTTGTAGCGAGTGTCGAAGCGGCGGCCCTTCACATGAGGCGCCGGGAGGTGGTCGACGACGGCGTCCGGCGCGAACACGGTACGGCCGCCCAGCCGCTTCACCCGCAGGAAGATGTCGGTGTCCTCCCGCATGGCTGTTCCCGGATAGTCGTCGCGGAAGCCGCCCAGTCGCGCGAGCATCTCGCGCCGGAACGACATGTTGGCGCCGATGCCGTGATCGACCTCGATGAGGCCGCTCGGCAGCGACGCGAATCCCGCTGTCAGGGTGCCGTCATCGCGCAGCCGGCCGATCGGCAGTTCGTACGTCTCCTCGCCGGGGAGAAGGTTCCGCGTGCGTCCGGCGACGGCATCAGGACGCGGTTCGGAGGCGAAGGCATCGTCCAGTCCACGCCTCCACCCGGGGGAGATGACGACGTCGTCGTCGAGGAACGCGACCACCGTGCCCCGCGCATGCAGCAGGGCTGCGTTGCGCGAGCGCGTCATCCAACCGGCGAGCCCCGGACGGTGCAGGTACTGCGCACCCGGGAAGGCCTCGACGGCTGCGGCGCGGTCATCGACGGCAGACGCGTCGACGACGATCACTTCGACGTCGTCGCCGACGTCCGAGGCGAGGGACTGGAGGCAGCGCACCATGAACGCGGAGCGCTCGTAGGTGACGATGCACACGCTGAGATCCGGGTCGGACATGCGGCTCAGCATAGTTGTAGGCTCACCGCTGGAGGGATGGAGGTGCGCGAATGCGGGACCGTGCGGTGACCGTGATCATTCCGACGAACCGGGGCGGTCGCTACCTCGAGGAGGCCGTCGCTTCCGTGCGTGCGCAGACCGCACCCGTGCGCGAGATCCTGCTGGTCGACGACGGTTCGCCCGCACCCGGTCTTTCCGAGATCGCCTCCGGACTCGGCCTGCGGTACCTGAGGCAGCCGGCATCCGGTCTGTCCGTCGCCCGCAACGCCGGGGCCGCGGCCGCGGAGGGCGAGTGGATCGCGTATCTCGACGACGACGACGTGTGGCATCCAGAGCGCATCGAGGAGCAGCTGCGCGCGCTCGTCACCATGCCGGATGCGGTGGCGGTGTGTACCGGGGGATGGTACATGGACGCTGAAGGGGTGACCTTCGGCTCCGGCTGGGGCGCTCGGCAGGCGACGTCAGCGCAGATGATCGCGTACGACGAACTCCCACCGCGGATCACCACGCTGCTCATTCGTCGGGACTCGTTTCTCGCGGTGGGTGGATGCCGAACGGCGATGGAACCGGCTGAGGACAACGACCTGATTCTGCGGCTGCTGCAGATCGGCGAGTTCGCGAATGTCGACCGACAACTGGTCGGCTATCGCCGGCACAGCGCGAATGTCACCAGCCGCGGACTTGCCGGCCGCGAGGCGAACCGACGCGTCGTGCTCGATCAGTTGCGAGATGCGCGGCTTCGCGGCGACCGCGAGCTGACAGGACTGCTACGACGCCACCGCCGCGCCTTTCGCCGCTACGCTGCCGCGGAGAATCTCGGCGAGTTCATCGCCGCGAGCCGTCGTCGTGACGCACCGTACGCCGCACGCCTGGCTGTCTGGGGTGCGCGGCGTGCGCCGTGGACATCGATCACCGCGCTGGCGGCGCGTCTCGGCCGCCGAGAGTCCCGCACCGGGTGATTCAGTCGAGCGATCCGAGTTCGACCAGCCGGGCGAATTCGGCATCCTGGGCGCGCACTTCGTCGAAGGTCCCCTCGGCGCCGATCCGGCCCTCGCGCAGGTGCACCAGATGGTCGACCGAGCGGATGGTGGAGAGTCGGTGGGCGACGATCACGATCGTCATCTGACCGCGCAGGGCCTGGAGCGTCTGCGCGATCTCGTGCTCTGTCGCATTGTCCAGCGCGCTCGTCGCCTCGTCCAGGACGAGGAGGCGCGGCCGACGATACAGTGCGCGGGCGAGGCCGACGCGCTGACGCTGGCCGCCTGAGAGTCGCACGCCGCGGTCGCCGACGATCGTGTCGACGCCGTCAGGGAGTTCCTGCAGCAGCTCTGTGAGTTGGGCTTGGCGCGCGGCCTCGTGCAGTCGATCCATGTCGATCGTGGCGGCATCCTCGCCGAAGGCGATGTTCCGGGTGATCGTCGCGTTCAAGAGGAAGACGTCCTGCGGTACGACCCCGATCCCCGAATACCACGACGCGAGATCATCGTCGATGGAGCGGCCACCGCACCGGATCGCCCCTGAGGTCGGCGCCAGCAGCCCGAGCACGAGGTCGACCACCGTGGTCTTGCCGGCGCCGCTGCCGCCGGTGAACGCCGTGGTCTGGTTCTCGGCGATGGTGAGGGTCAAGTCGGACAGGACGGGCTGTTCGGCGTCGGGGTACGCGAACGTCACGCCGTCGAGCAGGATGTCACCGACGTACGGTGGGCCGCTCTTCGGGGTCTCATCGTGGCTGCCCTCGGCCTGCAGCTCGTCCAGGGTCTCGATCATGATGCGCAGCCCCGCCTGCCCGCCGCGCGTGGTCGCGAGACTCGCGCTCACGCGGTTCATCGTCGGCAGCGCTCGCATGGATGCCGCGGCGAAGAGGCCGAGCACCGGGATGACCTGCTCGCCGTCGCCCATCGCGAACAGGATCACGGCGATTCCGACGATGGCGACGATGAAGGCGATCTCGAGCAGGTAGCGCGGCACATCCGAGATGAAGCCCATCTCTCGACCGAGGTGCGCCCCGCGCAGACGAGCCGAGCGGAAGTTGCGCACGAACGATGACGCGCTGGAGGTGAGTCTCGTCTCGCGGAAGCCGTCGAGACCCGGCATCAGCGACTGCCACGCCTCCAGACTCGTCACGGCCAGGTCTTCGCCGATTCGCAGCTGACGCGCGCGGAGGATGCGCTGCACGCCGAAGACGAGCCCGCCGAAGAGCACGACGGCGAATGCCGTCACGAGCGGGGCGCTGATGGCGAGCACAGTCATGATCGCGAGCAGCATCAGGAAGTCCGTGCACACGTTCACCACGGCCACGAGCACGCTGGCGGCCTGGCTCGTGCAGTCGTTGATGTTCCGGTAGACGACGCTCAGGGAACGCGCGCGGTGGGCTGAGTAGGGCGACAGCACGTAGCGGTTCAACATCTCGGATGAGGCAAGTGCGGCGATCCTCGAAGTACGGCCGAGCAGCCACCAGCGAAAAGCCATCGATCCGATGCTCTTCACGATGAATGCGAGTGCGACGAACCCGGCGATCAGCGGGATCAGGGTCGAGAGCTCGGAGGTGCCGACGAACTGCACCACCCACTCCAGGAACGGACCGTCGGGAGTTCCCGAAGTGATGAGCTGCATCAACGGGATCATCGCCGCGACGCCCGCCATATCGAGCAGCGCCAGGGTGACCGAGGCCGCCACGGTCGAGCCGATCCAGCGCCGCGGATGCGAGTCGGTGAGCAGAAGCAATCTGCGCAACTGCGGGAGGAGCGGTGGCCGGCGCACGGGGTCGGTCATCTCGTCCTCCCTCCTGGCAGTGCTCCGCAGATGACTGTTCCGCGCGGAGCGCTCTTACGCTATCATTCAGGTGAAGTCGCTCCGTGTCTGGGGACATGGCACCTGGGGAAGGGTCCCGGGACGTCAATTGAGCGATCAAAATCTGGGGAGTTCAACCATGGTTGACAATGCAGCAAAAACGTCCGAAGGTATCAGCCGTCGCACCGTGACCAAGGCTATGGCCTGGGCGGTTCCGGCCATCGCCATCGCAGCGCCGGTGCCCGCGTTCGCGGCGTCGGGCGAGACCATCATCATCACACCGGGAACGGCCTGCAAAGCGCCGGGCAACAGCTGCAATCCGATCGTCAAGGGCTACAGCGTCCCGGCGACCGTGAGCAATCCGGACCAGAACCAGGACGCATGGGTCACGGCGATCTCGATCAACGTGAACACCAGCGGGATCAACTTCGGACTCAATCCGATTCCTGCGCTGCCGTGGTTCATCCCGGCCGGTGGTTCGCTCGATGTGAACTTCAACGCGACCAGCAACAGCAGCGCGAACCTCGTCTTCGACCTTGGCTTCCTCGTCACGTGGGGACACGAGTCGGATGGATCCGACACGGACCACGAGCAGATTCAGGTCACGGTCACGATCCCGGCGACGCCGCCGGACTGCTGCAAGTAATCCAGTGAAGCCCCGCCTCTTGCGGGGCTTCACTGACCAGGAGCGTCAGTGGATCGACTCGATCACCCGACGCATCTGATCCACGCGCACGCGCCAATCGGCGGCGTCCGCTGCGTTCCCGGGCAGCGGATCCTCCAGAGCGCTGATCACGGCGTCCGCGAACCCGTCCGCGTCTGCGATGCGGATGCGGGAATCAGATGCGTCGCGGAACCCCGCCACGGCCGTCGAGACGACCGGACGGCCCGCGGCCTGATACTCGTAGAGCTTGATCGGGTCGAGGCTGTCGGTGAACGCCGTGACCAGGTGCGGCACCAGCAGCACGTCGGCGTGCTGCAGGTGCGCCGGCACGGCTGAGCGATCGAGAGCGCCGAGTCGGCGGACTCCGGCCTCGTCGAGTCTCTCCCGGTCGAGCCTGCTGAGGAGATCCGGACCCGCCAGCACGAGGCGCACGCGATCGGCGAGTTCCTGGGCGACACGGACGCAGAGCGCCACGTCGATGCGGTCCGGATGCAGGGTGCCCAGGTACAGTGCCACCGGAGCAGCCGGCAGATCCGCCGGTCGCTCGGCGGGGACGCGGTAGGCGTCGAGATCGACGGCATTCGGGATCAGATGGATGCCGCTGCGCTGCGCGCTCTTGCGACGGACGAGCTCCGGAGAGCAGGCGACGACGGCGTCTGCACGCTCGAGCAGCATCCGCTCACCGTCCGCGATCCGCGCGAGTTCTGCCGCGGGACGAGACGCGCTCAGCCAGTCGTCGGTGATGTCGTACAGCGAACGCCACCCGGTCATCGGCACGAGCCCGGCCGCGGCGGGGTCGTTCACCCAGAGGATCGGTGCGGCGAAGCCGAGGCTTGCGGCGGCACCACGGATCGACTGCGCGCGACGCTGGTCGCCGCCGCGATCCCACTTGCGGGGCAGCCACTTGGCGGGACGGACCGTCCACAGCCGATCGGCGACTTGGCGCACCGGCTGGCCGAACCCGGGTCGGCGGCGAATGCGGAGGTCGTGCAGCGGATCGTCCGGAGGTTCGACGAACAGCACCCGAAGCTCCCGATCGGCATCGAGGAGCCCGGCGACGAGGTACTGGTTTCGCCGCCAGACGGAGTCCCAGCCTTCCAACGAGAGAACGACGAGGTCGGTCATGCGTTTCTCCTCGCCATCGCACGACGGTACACGACCTCGGTGCCGGTGGCCTGCTGACTGATGGAGAACTCGCTCTGTGCTCGTTCGCGCGCGGCATGGGCGAGCAGGCTTCGCCGCTGGGGCTCATCGGCGAACACACGAAGTGCCGCAGCGGCATCCGCCACATCATCGGGCCGGAACAGCGCACGTGCGTCGAGGCCCTCGAGCAGGTCGAGGTGCCCGGCGGCGCCGGCGGCGATCGGCGCGACCGCGTGCGCCATCGCCTCCAAGACGGCGAGCCCCAGTCCCTCGACCGGGCACGGCGCGAGCAGAATGGATGCCTCGGTGAGCAGCTGCGGCACATCGTCACGGAAGCCGAGCAGGTGCACTGTCTGGGCGACATCGAGGTCATCGACGAGCGCGGTGAGCGGGTCGCGCTCCGGTCCTTCGCCGACCACGTCGAGGCGCCAGCCCTCGGCCGCCAGCCCCGACGCCGCGAATGCCCGCACCCCGACGCCGGTGTGCTTCTCCGGCTGCAGACGCTGCACCATGAGAATGCGCTTCTGGGTGCCATCGGACGCGACGTCGGCCGGAGGGATGCCGGAATGCACGACGACACTCGGCACGCCGATTGCCGCGGCGACCGCCCGACTGATCGAGATCTCGGCATCTACGCGTCGTCTGATGATGGCGTCGAGCGGCAGCGGTCCGAAGCGTCCCCGCGGACTCGCGAAGTGCCGCGTCGAGACCAGAGCGGTGCGGCGGCCGAAGAGAGCCACGGCGCAGGCGCCGTCGGCTGCGGTCATGTGCGAGTTCACGACGTCGGCGGGAGCCCGTCGTACCACTCGGAGCACGTCGCGAGTGCGAACGGCCGGGACCATCCGAGCACCGACTGCCTGCAGGGCGGCGCTCATCCGGGCGGGGGCTCCGCCGACCACCGTGACATCGTGTCCGTGCGCAGCCTGAGCCGACGCAAGGCGCAGCACGAACTGCTCCACGCCGGCGAAGCGGTCTGACGCGACGGCGTGCACGATCCGGAGCGGAGTCATGACCGCGCCTCGATCGGGGCGACCAGGGCGGCGGGCATCACCGCTCCTGCCGGAATCGTGCCTCGACGCGCACCGGCCCGAGCCGGTAGACGGCTGCCCGGCGCCGTGCCTGCATACGGCGCTCGCCGCGGAGCAGGGCGGCTCGTGCTGTCGCGCCGGCCCAGCCGGCGAGCCGGGCGACGGCCCAGCCGGACGCGCCGAAATGCTTGCGGAAGTAGCGCTCCTGCGATGCGAAGAAGTACGCCTCGCGGCGCCGCGGATCCGAGCTCGTGCCGCCGGCCCGGTGGAGGGCGGTCACCGTCGGAACGCCGCGATGCCGCCAGCCGAGCAGGTGCGCGCGGTACGCCCAGTCGGTCTCCTCGGCGTAGAGGAAGAAGCGCTCATCGAATCGACCCACCTGCGCGAGTGCCTCGGCACGCAGCAGCAGAACCGATCCGATCACGAAACCCGGCCCGCGTGCAAAGGCGCCGAGACCGAGTGCGTCCGTCACCGCGCGGAAAGGGGTCGGGAATGGCCACTCCACGCGTGCTGAGCGCCCATCGCCGTCGACCTGAGCCGGACCCACGCTGGCGAGTCCGGGATCGGCGTGCAGGGCCCTCTGCAGCGTCTCGACGGTGGCCGGGGTCACCTCGGCGTCCGGGTTCAGCAGCAGCACATCCGCGTCGGGATGCAGCCGGTCGGCCAGGGCGAGGTTCACGGCGGCACCGAATCCGAGGTTCGCCCCGGAATCCCGGTAGCGCACACCGAGATCGGCGCAGAGATCGGCGATCTCGGGGAGGGACGAGTTGTCGATGACCGTGACCGGAAGCGCCGCAACGGGCTCGAGCGCCCGGCGGAGCAGATCGGCGGAGCCGTACGCCACCACGATGACCTCGACGGGGCGCACCGGGACCGTCGACGGGCTCTCTGACCGAGGTGCGCGAACCACCGAGCGGTACAGCTCCTGGTAGGCGACGGCGACGCTGTCCCAGCTGCACTCGACGGCCCGCTCGCGGCCCGCCGCGATCAGTTCGTCACGATGAGGGCCGGCCGCGGCGATCAGCGATTCGCCCAACCGCGCGGCATCCCCGGCGGGCACAACGATCCCGGCGCCCCCGACGACATCGGGGAGCGCACCCGCATCGCTGGAGACGACCGGCACCCCCGTCGCCATGGCCTCCACGGCCACGCGGCCGAACTGCTCGGTCCAGCGCGGCGTCGGAAGCGACGGCATCGTGAGCACGTCGATGGAGCGGTAGAAATCGTCGACGGCATCCGGGTCCACAGGGCCGACCAGTTCCACCCTGTCTGCGACGCCGCGCTCGGATGCCCAGCCGCGGAGGTCTGTCGCGAGCGGTCCCGATCCGCCGATGCGCGCATGCAGACGCGGCTGCAGCGCGAGCGCATCGAGCAGCGTCGCGAACCCCTTCTCCGGAACGAGGCGCCCCAGCATCCCGACCGTCACAGACTGTTCCGGTCGCAGTTCGTGCGGGTCCTCGGCCGCGCCAGCCGCATGAACTGCGACCGGAGCGGGCGGGGTCGGGCCGACTTCCACGCCGAGTGGGATCACGCGTGCCCTGCCGGCGAAACCCTTCGCCTCCACGATCCGCGCCGCATCGGCATTGCAGGCGGAGATGCCGGCCGCCGAGCGGAGCGCCCAGCGCTCGAGCCAGCGGAACGGCACCGGATACCTCTTGAACAGGTTCTGGGCGGTGTACAGCACGACCGGGGCACGGTTGCGGCGCAGCATCAACAGCACCAGCACCTCTGCAGTGCTGAGCGCGAACGGCTCCTCGTGGATGTCGATGACATCCCACGTCTCACCGAGTGCACGCCAGAGCGGACGCGGGTCGTAGAGGAACAGGGCCGGATGAGTGCCGAAGGTGCGCGCGGGGGAGACCTGCTCGTCCGCCGCGGCATCGAGATCGACCCAGGTGCCACCGGCGTGCCAGCGGCGCGCGGTGATCAGAGAGACATCCTCGCCGCGCGCGCGGAGGGCGTTCTCGCGCCCGCGCCATGCGGCGATTGCGGCGCTGTGCGAAATTCTCAGCACTCGCACGAGGCCTCCCCAAGATATGCTCTGTGAGCAACCATAACCGTCCATCAGCGCACAGGGGAGCGCCCGGGACGGCATGCAGTTTCCTGGGGGAGGGCAGCCGTGGACAGCATCCGACGCAACGTGGATCGTCCCCGTGTCGTGCACCTCGATCACACCACCGTGCGCGGGGGTGCCGAGCTCGCGCTTGTGCGTCTGCTGTCGGTGGATCCGGCCTGGACCCCGGCTGTGCTCGTGCCGGCGATCGACGAGGTCGACGTCTTCGCGCTGATGCCGCCGATCGTCGTGCGCCGCGCGCGCGGCGTGCGTCAGCACTCCGGCGGCAGTGGCGCGTCGCGCGCTCATCTGCTGGGTCTCGCCGTCCGGCTCGTCGCCCAGGCGGTGCTCACCGGCACGCATCCGCTGGTCCGCACCGCCGATGTGGTGGCGGCGAACAGCACGCGTGCTGCCGCGTACGCGGCTCTCGCCCTGCGGCTGTCACGACGGCCGTTGGTGGTGCACCTCCGCGACATGATCGACGAGGAGAGCCTCGGAGCCTTCGGATACCGCACCATGACGCGTCTTGTGCTGCCCCGGGCCGACGCTGTCATCGGCAACTCGCGCGTGACCCTCGCGGGAGCGCTGCCGTTCCTCCGCGAAGATGCCGTGGCGGTCGTCATCCCCAGCGCGTCCGGATTGACCCTGTCGCCTGGTCGCGTGCCGACATCGGGTCCGCTGCGGATCGGGATGCTCGCGCGGATCGATCCGTGGAAAGGGCAGGCCGAGCTGCTGGAGGCCTTCGCGGATGCTTTCCGCGACGGTACCGAGGAACTGGAACTCGCCGGGGGCGCGCCCTTCGAGCACGGGGGATTCGCCGAGAGGCTGCGCACGCGCGCGGCGGAACTCGGAGTGGGAGATCGGGTGCACCTGCTCGGCCACGTCGACGACACCGCCGCGCTGCTGAACCGGTGGGACATCGCCGTGCAGTACTCCACCCGCGCCGAGCCGATGGGGCAGAACGTCCTACAGTATCTCGCTGCCGGAGTCACCGCCATCGTCGCGGATGAGGGCGGTCCCGCGGAGTGGGTCACGGATGGCGTGAACGGTCGACGCGTCACACCCCGCGATGTGCCCGAGCTGGCTCGTGTGCTGCGGGAGCTCGCCTCGGACGGTGAGGGCCGGGATCGACTGGCCGCGGCTGCCGTGCAGACACCCGGGCTCCTCGATGATGTCGCCGTCGCGGCCGCGCACGCCGAGGTGTTCCGCCGGGTCGCACGTCGCGGTGATCGGCATGCGCGCCGCCGCCTCACCGCCGGCGCGCAGGAATAGGCTGACGCCGTGGATTCGCTGGACACGACACCGATCTCGCTCGACGTGCGGCTGGAGTTCAGTCGTGCGGCGGTCGAGGTGATCGCGCGCCGTATCGGTGTCCGCCTGCTGCATATCAAGGGCGAGACTCTTGACGGTGCGCTCCGCCCGGGAAAACGCAGCGGCACCGATGTCGATGTGCTGGCCGACCCGAGCCGCATGTCCGAACTGCATGCGCAGATGCTGCAGAACGGCTGGAGCGTGTACAGCTCCTTTCTCGACGGTTCGCCCTTCGGACACGCGCAGACCTATCACCACCCGGAGTGGGGCTACCTGGATCTTCATCGCCGATTCCCGGGTATCGGCATCCCTGATCAGGAGGCTTTCGAGGTGCTCTGGCCGGATCACGGAACCTATTCCGCTGCCGGAGTGGAGTGCTCGATCTCGTCGGTGGACGCGCAGGCCGTGCTCTTCGTACTCAACGCCGCGCGCGACCTCGACGCGCTCGCCGCCGAGGCACGAGCGCTGTGGGCGGGCCAGAGCGACGACGAACGCGTGCGTCGCTCACGGCTGGTGCGCCGACTCCGGGCCGAGGTGGCGTTCGCCGCCGCGCTCGGCGATCTCGAGCGCTACCGACGTCGCCGCGAATACCTGCTCTGGAAGACCGTGTCGCAGGGCGGCAGCCGCACCGATGAATGGTGGGGACGAATCAAAGCCGCACCCACCGTGGGTGCGGCACTGCGCACCGCCGCTCGAGCGCCGCGGGTCAATCGCGCCGCTCTGGCGCACGAGCTCGGCCGTGAACCCCGCGCACGCGACGTCATGCTCGCCTTCCTGCGGCGAATCGGCACGGCGCTCCGGGAGTCCCTCGGCCTCAGGGGCGGGTCGTGACCCGCTTCGTGCAAGCCCTGGATGTCGGCGTGATCGACGACGGGATCCGGGTGTTCGCCGCTGTGCTCCCGAAGGGCCCCATCGTGGTGCTCGCCGGCGTCGGTGCGGCGGTATGGCGGGCAGCGCTCGGCGCAGACCTCGCGACGCTTGCCGTGCGCCTGGTCGACGGCGACGTGTGCGAGGAAGGTGATGCGGCGACGGATGCCGCGCTGTTCACACGGGCATTCGTGGATTCCGGGCTGCTGCGCGAGGAAGAGGATTCCTGATGACGTCACTACTGGCCGTCGCTCCGCTGATTCTGGCCGGTGTATTGATCGCGAGCGGCATGGCGAAACTGTTCCGACCCGAAGATGCGGATGCGTGGGGGGAACTCGGCGTTCCCGCGGTGCTGCGACAGCGCTGGCTCATCCGATTGCACCCCTGGGGCGAGATCCTGCTCGCGCTGGCATTGCTCTTCTTCGGCGGGGTGCTCGGTCTGCTCGCCGCCGCAGGAGCCGTGCTGCTCTTCAGTGCTTACCTCTTCCTCGTCTGGCGGCGATGGAGGACGGTCGATGGGGCCTCCTGCAGCTGTTTCGGCGCGCGTCAGCCGATCACCGGCCTGACGATCGTGCGCAACGCCTGGTTCCTGCTGCTGTCGATTCTCACGACCTGGGTGATCGGGGTCACACCGTTGATCGGCGGGCCGGTGGTGACGCTGGGCGATGACGGCGGATGGGTTCTCGCGCTCGCAGCATCCGCCCTCACGGTGGCCCTGATCCTCTGGCATCCGCCGCAGCCCTCGTCACCAGAGGCCGGCGTGCCGATCATGGGTACTCCGGGGACGGCCACCGGGGCCGAGCCGGAGGAATACCTCCGCGCCCGCACGCCGGCCGTGCCCGTGACGCTGGCCGACGGGCGCACTGTCAATCTCCGCGATCTCGCGGCGCGCGGTCCGATCCTCCTGCTTGCAGTGAAGGAGGGATGCAGCTCCTGCGTGTCTGTGATCGCGGCCGTACCCCGATGGCGCGCGCTGCTGCCCGAGGTGAGCGTGCGCTTCCTGCTCTGGCCCGCGCCGGAGAAGAGCTCGCTCACCGAGCTGACCGAGCCGCAGTCCCTGCACGACCCCCACATGTATGTGCAGCAGTCGATCGCCGACTGGGCGACACCCGCGGCCGTTCTCATCGGCGCTGACGGCTACCTCGCCGGCGGGCCGGTCTCCGGCTCAGACGCGGTGTCGTCTTTCATCGACGACATCTATGAGAACCTGCACGGAGAGCGACCCGCTCACGATTCCTGAGGGTCAGCCGCAGCCTTCAGTCGTCAGCTGCTCAGCCACCGGGCGCACCATCGGAGTGTGACGGATGTCGAGCGGCCCGTACTCGCCGGCTGCGCCGGAGAACGTCGCGACGACCGTGCTGGTCTGGCCCGGCGTGGTGATGATGGGCACCTTGACGGCGCCGCGACCCAAGTGCTGGACACCGCCGACATTGCCCGGCTGCCCGTCGACCGTGAGCCCGGTGAACGTGGAGCCGACCGGCCCGTAGAACACGAGGTCGGTGGCCACATCCCCCTTCGGGAAGTACTTGCCCGGAGCGATGTGGCGGGGGAGATCCGGTGCCTGCTCCGGCGTCACCGTGTTCGTCAGGGTGGCCGTCGTCGTGAATACCGGGCTGTCCGGCGCCGTGCACTGCGTCGACGCGGCAGCGATGTCGAGCTGCATGTAGTAGTCGAGCTTGCTCTGGGTGAAGTCGTTGACGTAGACACCGAGCAGCGTCGTGTCTTCATTCGTGCTCGGCAGACGACCAGACATCTTGGTCTCGCCGATGAGCTTCGCCTCGGCCTCGTTGGCCGGCGAGTACAGCAGCCGGTCCTCCTCCACCGCGAGCGCGAGACTGTCGAGGAGCGCCTTCGGTGCGGCGTTCCCGGAGGTCACCGCATCGAAGACCGATTTGGCCGCCGCCGCGAAGAACGCGTCCTGCAGGTAGCCCTCGGGGAACATCCAGTACGCCTCGTTGAGGAGCAGCGGGACGGCGTTCTCGGCTGTGAGAGTGATCGGCTGCTCGATGACCTCGATCGTCTCGCCGTTGACCTCAGCGGTCGCGGCCGGGATGACCGTCGGACCGGTTGCCTGGAGGAGGTAGCTCAGTCCGATCGGGTCGAACGACACGACGGCGTCCACCGGCGTTCCGAACTGTTCCGCCCAGTAAGCGCGGACGACAGCGACCGTCTCACTGAAGTCGGGGCTGAGCGTGGCATCCGAGATCCAGCGCCCCATCTTGTCGCCGTACAGCGCCACGGTCTCGGGGTTGAGCGGGACGATCGGCTCGGGCCGATTGTTCTTGAAGTCCGTGCTCGAGGCCTGCTGGGTGATGCTGATCCGCCCCTGGTCCGCCGTCACCAGCACGAGGGCAGCCGGGTTGCCGCCGGTGCCTCGGGCCTCTGCGTTGTTCTGGAAGATCATCAGGTAATTGCGCGGGCCCTCGGCGCCGAGCGCGGTCGGCAGGATGCCGATGATGTCCTTCGCCGGGCCGAGCACCGGCTCCATCTCATCGACTGCTCCGGTGAGCTTCGCGAGTGCGTCATCGACCTGATCGAGCAGCCCGTCTCGGTTGATCGAGTCCAGGTCGGTCGCCGCCTTGGCGACGGCATCCGCCGCCTGCGTGACCGTCGTCTGCATACCGGCGACGGCGGCGAGATCGATCGCGCCGTTCACCGGCTTGAGAGCATCCACGCTCAGGGTCGTCGCCGGCGTGAGCGCGTTGGTCACCAGATCGTCGGTGACGGACGCCGCGGTGCGCACGGCATAGAGATTGGGTCCGACGACCGGCACCCACTCGAGGTTCTTCCACATCTCGTCGTCGGTCTGCTCACGTGCGTCCGCCGTCAACGCAGCGAGCTTCGCGGTGGTCGTCTTGGCGCCCTCCGCGTCACCCGCGAGGATCTGGTCCTTGGCCGTCGTCGCCAGGGGCATCGCCTGCTCGAGCGAGCCCTTCGCGGCCATCGCGCGATCGTAGATGCGCTCTCCGACCGTCCAGGCAGCGATCGCCAGTCCGATGAGCACGAGCAGGACGCCGATCGGGACCCACAGGCGGAAGCTGCGAAGCAGGGGCCGGCGCGGTCGGTCGGCGCGGCTGATGCGCTCGGCTCTCGTGGTCATGCCCTCAATCGTAGGAGTACCCGCCGAGTGGTTCATGTGAGGGGTCAGTACGCGCCGTGTCTCCGCAGCACCGCGCGCACGGTGCGCCAGATGATCACCAGGTCGCTCGTCAGCGACCAGTTCTCGACGTAGTAGAGATCGAGGCGGATGCTGTCGTCCCAGGAGAGGTCCGATCGTCCGCTGACCTGCCACAACCCCGTGATTCCCGGCTTGACCAGCAGACGACGTTGCACCCACTTCTCGTACGTGTCGACCTCGCTCATCAGCGGCGGACGAGGTCCGACCAGAGACATGTCTCCACGCAGGACGTTCACCAGCTGCGGGAGTTCGTCGAGGCTGTACCGCCGCAGGATCCGGCCGATCCGGGTCACGCGGGGGTCGTCGCGCATCTTGAAGAGGATCCCGTTGCCGTCCGACGCGTCGAGCAGCTGCGGCAGGCGCGCCTCCGCGTCGACGACCATCGTGCGGAACTTCAGCATCATGAACTGGCGTCCTTCGAGGCCGACACGGCGCTGCCGGAACAGCACGGGCCCGCCGTCCTGGCGCACCATCACTGTCAGCGCCAGGAAGACCGGGCTCAGCACGATGAGCGCGAGCGTCGCGACGATGACGTCGAAGGCTCGCTTGGTGGCGTACCGGGAACCGGTGAACGCCGGATAGTCGACGTGGATCAAGGAGAGTCCGGCGACCGGTCGAGCGTGGATGCGCGGACCGGCGACGTCCGTCAGTGCGGCGGCGACGATGAGGTCGACGTTCCGCGACTGCAGATCCCAGCCGAACTGGCGCAGCTGGGCGGGCGTGATCAGGTCGGAGCCGCTGTAGACCACGGCATCCGCACCGGCGAGGTCGATGCCAGCGACGGCATCATCGAGACTGCCCACCACCGGGATGCCCGGAAGCAGCGACCCCGTTCCGCGCTCGGTGAGGGCTCCCGTGATGACCATTCCGGCGCCGCCGTCGCGCTGCATCTCGCGTGCGATGTGCACCGACTTCGCGTGCTCGCCGACCAGGACCACGCGCGACAGGAACCTGCCCTCAGAGCGCTGAGCCGCGAGCCAACGCCGCCACCCCCAGCGGCTTCCCACGAGTACGACGAGTCCCGCCGGCAGCGCCAGCAGCAGGTAGCCGCGCGCCACGTCGATGTGCAGCAGGAAGGAGAGGATCGCGAGGACGCCGAAGACGCGGATGCTGGCGTCTGCCACGCGGCGGAACTCCTGCCAGCCGGTCCCGACGACCTTGGCGTCGCGAGTGCCGTAGAGCCGGAGCCCGAGGACCCACGTGATGACGAAGATGGCCGAGACCGACGTGTAGGCGATATCGAACCCTGCTCCGGTGACACCCGGGATGTACAGGTCGGCGTTGCTCTGCCCGAACCGGAGCAGCTGAGCCCCGAACACGGCGCCGATGATGATCGCCGTGTCGGTGAGCAGGAGGCGTCGCGCATACACGCGCTGCCATCGAGCCGGTTCGGCCGCATCGATAGCGGTCCGCTCGGCAGCGTGCGCCGCGGTTCTCGCCGCGGTCGCCCTTGCCGCCGCAGCACGGTCGTTCTTCCTTCCCTGCCTCGACGACAGAAAAAGATCCCCAGATATTGCCACAATCCCTCCCCAGAGAATGTGTGCGCCCCAAACAGCCCCACTCTGCCCCAGCAGAGAGTGAAGACATCGCTGCCCCAGCAAACGATGTTCTTTCCTCCGTCAAGCTGACGAAGGCCCAGAGCCGCAGTCTAACCGCGCGAATGCGTTTCCGATACCCCGCACCGCGGAGAAATCGTCAAAGACCCGTCCAGCGACCGACGGGCCAGACGATCGCGGCCGCGCGGCCGACGATCTGATCTCGTTTCGCCCATCTCCAGCATTCGGGAGTGGGCGCCTCGGATCGACGGCAGGCGATGGCGGAATCGCCCGACACGGAACGGTGATCGCCGAGCATGAGGTAGGAATCCGGTGGCACTGTGACCTCGGCGAAGCAGCGGCTCGATGCGGGCGTCGACGTGCAGTTCACACTGTCGTCGAAGAGGAAGTCCTCGAAGACGTAGGGTTCGTCGATCGGCTCGCCGTCGACGATGAGCGAGCCGTCGGCGCTGCAGCAGCGCACCGTCTGACCGGGGCCGGCCACGATGCGTTTGACGAGAGTGTGCGGGCCCGATGGGCCGAATCCGGTGACCTCGCCGACCCAGCGGAGGATCGCCTTGACGGGTCCATCGTCTGCGGCCGATGTGGGGCCCCAGCTCTCGCCGACGTCGAAGACGATCACGTCTCCCGGGGCGGGGTCCGCCGCGACATAGGCGAGGCGGTTCACCAGGACCCGGTCTCCCGGCTGGAGAGTCTGCTCCATCGACCCGGAGGGCACGAGGTACGGCTTCGCGACGAAAGAGAGCACCAGGCCGGCGACCACGAAGGCCAGTGCGAGGTGGAACCATACGCTGCCGGTGATCCTGCGGCGTAGGGAGATCGGCTCGTCAGTGCTCACAGGGGCTCCTGATCAGAGAGGACGGCGGTGCCAGCCCACCCTACCTTCACGACACGAGGAGAGCGGTGCCGGGGTACGAGCGGAGCAGGACCGCTGTAGTACCTTTGTCGGGATGCCTGCGGGGCGTCGAACGACCGGAACAGAGGACGACTGAATGGACCTGCGCCACTACCTGCGCGTCTTCCGCGCACATTGGCTCGGAATGCTCGTTCTCGTGGTCGCGGCAGTGGCGATCGCGTTCGGCTGGACTCTTCTGCAACCGCGGGTGTACACCGCCGATGCGACAGCGATCGTGCAGGCCACGGCTGCCGCCGACGACATCGGCACGAAGCTGGTCGGTAACCAGCTCGCGGCATCCAGCGTGAAGACCTTCGTGAACCTCGGCTCGTCGCGCTCCGTCGCGGAACGGGTCATCGCGGATCTCGGACTGGAGACGACACCCGAACGGCTCGCCTCGCAGGTGACCGTGACCAACCCGCTCGACACATACTCGCTCAAGGTGACGGCGACGGCGTCATCGCCCGAGGCGGCCCGTGACATCGCCGAATCCTGGGTGCGAGGCATGGGCGCCGAGGTGAACGTGCTGGAGACGGCCGACGAGGAGAAGCCCGGCCTCGTCTATCTGGCCGCGATCGACTCCGCCCGTCTACCGACGTCGCCGTCATCGCCCAACACGCGACTCGCCCTCGCGATCGGCGGCCTGATCGGTCTTGCCATCGCGTTCGGCTACGCGATGCTGCGGTACACGCTCGATCGCCGCATCCGCTCGGTCGACGGCGTCGAGAAGGAACTGGGCGTCGCGGTGGTCGGCACGCTGCCCGAGGAGAAGTCGTTCACCGCAGACAACCGTCTCATCCCGCAGGACGGCGGCACATCGGTGAACAGCAGTTCTGCGCACCTGTTCGCCATCGCCGAGGCGATGCGAGAGCTGCGCACGAACATCCAGTTCATGGACGTCGACAACCCGCCGCGGGTGATCGTCATCACGAGCCCGCTGCCCGGTGACGGCAAGTCGACCACCGCATCGAACCTCGCGATCACTCTCGCCTCCAGCGGGGAACGCGTCATTCTCATCGATGGCGACCTTCGTCGTCCGATGATCGGCAAGATCTTCGGACTCGTCGAGTCCGTCGGGCTCTCCGAGGTGCTGTCAGGGCGCGCGGAGATCGCGCAGGTCGCGCAGCGGATCCCCGGCCGTGACAACCTCATCGTCGTCGCCGCCGGCAAGTTGCCGCCGAACCCGAGTGAGGTGCTCGGCTCTGCGAAGATGCACGAGCTGCTCACGTCGCTCGCGAACGAGGCCATCGTGATCATCGATGCGCCGCCACTCATCCCGGTCACCGACGCCGCCGTGCTCACCCAGCATGCGGACGGCGCCGTCGTGGTGGCCACCGTCGGCAAGACCACCTTCGAAGTTCTCGGCAAGGCGCTCGGAAACCTCGAACGTGCCAATGCGAGGGCGCTCGGAATCGTGCTCAACAGGGTTCCGCGGCGCGGCACCGGAGCCGCGTACTACGGGTACCAGTACCACGGCGACTACTACCGCGCCGACTCGGAGCCGAGTGATTCTGAGACCGCGGATGCCGAAGCCGGCCCTCGGCGCCGAGGAGCCACGATCGCGTGAGGATGCGGTCGTGAAGAAGGCGGTCGTCGTCCTCGCCGCGATGGGCGCCGTCGTGCGCATCGAGTTCGGCGACGGCGTTCCGGATGAGGTGATCGAGCGCGTTCGTCATGCCTGGACAGGTGCAGCCATCGACCCGGCGCCGGCGCGGGTCGACACCGATCTCCGCATCGAGGTCGACGACGTCCCCGAGGTCGAGCGCTTCCTGGAACGGCTTTCCACCGACGTGACCCTCGAAGCACTCGCCCACAACCGCGGGAGCCTGATGATGCTCCATGCGGCCGGCATCGCGCTCGATGACGGTCGGGTGATCGCCTTCGTCGGCCCCTCCGGACGTGGCAAGACCACTCTCAGTCGCGTTCTGGCGAACGTGCATGGCTACGTCTCGGACGAGACGATCGCCTTCGACCGCGACCTGCGAGTGCTGCCGTACCGCAAACCCCTCTCCGTGGTGCGAGATGGGGCGCCGAAAGATCAGGTCGCGCCCGCGGATGCCGGGATGCGCGACCTGCCGGACGCCGATCTGACGCTCGCGGCGATCGTCCTTCTGGATCGCGACACATCGGTCGGCGAGCCCGAGATCGAGCACCTCCACTTCATCGACGCCGCCCCCGTGCTGGTCGAGCAGACGAGCTATCTCGTCGAGCTCGACGGGACCGTGGCCACACTCGCCGAACTCTGCGATCGCGTCGGCGGTATCCGGCGGCTGCGCTACTCCGAGGCGGCGGATGTGCCGGCGAAGATCGAGTCACTGCTCGCTCCCGGCCCTGCGCCGGAGGCATGGACACGCGCGTCCGTCGCGGTGAGAGATGCCGTTGGTCAGGCGTCGTCCTCGGACGCCGTCGACTACGGCGATGCTGTGGTCGTGCTTTCCGATCGCACACTGCGGGTACTGACCGGAATCGCTCCCACCGTGATCCGGGCGGCGAGAGAATCCGAAGAATTCGGATCGATCGTGAAAGCCGTGATCGAGCATCATGGGGTTCCGCCGAGCGGTGACCCCGAGGTGATCGTGCGGACGGCGATCGAGGAACTCACCGAAGCCGGACTTCTTCGGAATATTTCCGGTCGTTGAGCGAGGGAGCGCAGCGACCGAGACGAAACGCGAGTCTCCTCCGTGCGACGTCGGATCCGGGCGTTTCGTCTCGCTCTGCTCGCTCAACGACCGGAGGCCGCGCGTCAGCTGTTCCGCGTGCGGAGCGTGCTGGGCGTGTTCCGCGCGCGGAGCGTGCTGGGCGGAGGGAGCTGTTCCGCGCCGAGCGCACGCCGCATCTGCAGCGCGCTCGTGAAGCCGGAATGCCTCGCGATCTCGTCGATGCTCAGAGTGTCGTACTGCGGGTTGCGCAGCAGCGACTCTGCCAGTTCGACGCGCATCCGGCGCAACGCGATCACCGGGGAGGTCAGTTCGCGTGCGAAGGCGCGCTGGAGCTGGCGCACGGAGACGTGCAGATCCTGGCTGAGCTGTACGGCAGTGAACGTGGCGTCCTCTCGCCGCGCCATCATCACCGACCGTGCCCGTTCGATGAGCGGTGCCGCGGCCACCGTGAGGTTGTCCGAGGAATGCCGCTCCAGCAGGGCGCCGAAGGCCATTTCGACGAGCAAACGCTCGATCGCGTAGCGTGCCACCCCCGAGGAGTCCTGCACGGCGCCGGCGAGAGAGGTCGCGAAGGCGCTCACGGCTGTGAGAAGGGGAGAGTCCGGGAGCGCTGACGGCTTCGCCGAAGACGCGTTCGCGAGCTCGGCGACGGCATCCGGCGGCAGCCACACGGCGATCAGATCGGCCGGTTCGCTCCACACGATCGTGGCCGAGGTCACCGGCGGGAGGAAGAGAGCTCTGGTCGGCACGGCGGACGGAGTCGATATGGTCTGCCCCTCGGCGGCGATGATGAGCGCCGCGTACGCCGAAGAACCTTCCGGGGGCATCCATGTCCACTCGCCCGGAAGCGGGCGCAACCGACTCACGCACACCGACCGGAAGACACGACTGGACACCAGTCCGCTGCGATGGGCGTCCTGTCCCAAGTGCGTCTGAAGAAGGTGCGACGGGTTCAGTGTGGCCATTTCGGGGAGGAGGTCGGCGGGCGGCCGCTCCGCCGAGGGCGAAGCGGTCAGTTGTCATCGTCAGAGTACAACCACGCGGGCACGCCGAAGGCGCGTTGCGCCCCATCGAACACGCGCGTGCGGCGCGGTCGTCAGGCGGTGGCCAGCCGAACGACGCGCTCGACCTCGAAGAGAGCCGGAAACAGCTCCCTCGCGGACTGCTGGTACACCTCGGAATCGCGGCGGTACGGGTCGATCACGTCGTCGGCCGAGGATGCTGAACCCGACAGGCCCCGTCGATGGGAGATCGCCGTGACTGCGGCCCCGAGCCGGGCGCGCGGAGTGCTCCCGACATCCGCAGCGCGGCGCACGTCGTCATCCGACAGGCCCGCGGCCAGTCGGGCGAACTCGCGTACAGGGAAAACCCGGTGCAGACGGCTGGGCGTGAGCTGCACCGCGATGCCGCGATGCTCCCGGGTCATCGTCAGCACGAGGTCCGCCTCGAGAAGCATCCGCTCGGTCAGCAGTCGCGCCTGGTGCTGCAGTGCGTCTTGCTCGCGGGCGCCGCCCTGAACCGCCAGCTCACGCGCCTGCGCCGTCATCCCGTGGTCGACCAGAGCATGCGTGCCCGCACTCGACACGGCGATGCCGAGCTCGCGCAGGGACGCACGGAGCATCACCTCGGCAAGCGGAGAGCGGCAGATGTTGCCGGTGCAGACGGTGAGAATCGACGGCGTGCCTTCACGGTCGTGCTCGTCCTCGGGCGCGGGGTCGAACAGCGAAGACAGGGGGGATCGTGTCGCAGCCTCGGCGTCGGGTGACGCCGCTGCCAGCGATCTTCTTCGCTCACGACGCGTCATCCCCAGTCGCGCCGCCTCGCGATCAGAAGCGTGCATAGGCACAGCCTAGGACTTCCTGGCCGAACGCGCCGATACGATGTATCCCGTGACCACCGTCGACCCGACTCTGCCGCTGTCCCCATACCGGGAGATCGGGCGAGCGGAGTGGGCCCGGCTCGCAGCCGACATCGATCAGCCGCTGTCCGAGACCGAGGTGGTCGAGATCCGCGGCATCGGCGATCGGCTGTCGCTCGACGAGGTGCGTGAGGTGTATCTGCCGCTCAGTCGACTGCTCAGTCTCTACGCCACCTCGACGAAACGGCTCGGAGCGGCGACCAGTGCGTTCCTGCAGGAGGAAGACGCCACGACCCCGTTCGTCGTCGCCGTCGCCGGATCCGTCGCGGTCGGCAAATCCACGATCGCCCGTCTGCTGCGCGAATTGATGAGCCGCTGGCCGGGCACGCCGCGCGTCGAACTCGTCACCACCGACGGCTTCCTCCACCCGAACGCCGAGCTCGAGCGGCGCGGACTGATGGAGCGCAAGGGGTTCCCTGAGTCGTACGATCGGCGCGCGCTCATCGATTTCCTCACCGAGGTCAAGAGCGGTGCGCCCGAGGTGCGCGCCCCGTTCTACTCGCACATGCGCTACGACATCGTGCCGGATGCACACGTCGTCGTGCGCCGCCCCGATGTCGTCATTGTCGAAGGGCTCAACGTGCTCTCGCCGCCACCGGCGCCGAACGACGTCGCCGTCAGCGACCTCTTCGACTTCTCGATCTACGTCGATGCAGACACCTCGCATATCGAGAAGTGGTACGTCGACCGCTTCCTGGCCCTGCGCCAGGGGGCGTTCAGCAACCCGTCTTCGTACTTCAATGTGTTCGCGCACCTCACCGATGACGAGGCGATCACGACAGCGCTGGGCTACTGGAACGAGATCAACATGCCCAACCTCGTCGAGAACGTGCTTCCGACGAAGCACCGGGCACGGCTCGTGCTGAACAAGGGCGCCGATCACGACGTCGAGAGCGTGCTCCTCCGCAAACTCTGATCGGGCGGGCATCCGAGCGATTTCGGCATCCCGGTTCGTTCAGAACCCTCGCAAAAAGTCGCGCTTATTCTTGAACCCATGTGTGGAATCGTCGGATACGTGGGCCCGCGGCCCAGCCAGGACATCCTTATCGCCGGCCTCGCCCGTCTGGAGTACCGCGGCTATGACTCCGCCGGTGTCGCCATCATCGACGGCGACGGCACGCTGGGGATGCGCAAGAAGGCCGGCAAGCTCAGCATGCTGCGTGAATCGCTCGCCGACGCGCCTCTCGGCGACGGCACCACGGGCATCGGCCACACCCGCTGGGCGACGCACGGTGGACCCACCGACGTCAACGCACACCCGCACCTCGCTGACGACGACAAGCTCGCCGTCATCCACAACGGCATCATCGAGAACTTCTCGGCGCTCCGTGACGAGCTGCTCGCCGACGGCGTTTCCTTCCGCAGCGAGACCGACACCGAGGTCGCTGCGGCCCTGCTCGGCCGGGAGTACGCCTCCAACGGCGGAGACCTCGAACTCTCCTTCCGCAACGTCGTGAACCGCCTCGAAGGCGCCTTCACGCTCCTCGCGATGCATCAGGACAAGCCGGGCCTCGTCGTCGGCGCTCGTCGCAACTCGCCGCTGGTCATCGGCCTCGGCGAGGGTGAGAACTTCCTCGGCTCCGACGTCGCCGCCTTCGTCGAGCACACGCGCAAGGCGCTGGCGATCGGCCAGGACCAGATCGTGTCGATCACGCCGTCCGCCGTCACGGTGACCGACTTCGCCGGCACCCCCGTCGAGGCCGAGCCTTTCGATGTGTCCTGGGATGCCGCAGCTGCTGAGAAGGGCGGATGGTCGTCGTTCATGGCCAAGGAGGTCGCGGAACAGCCCGAGGCCGTGGCGAACACGATCCGCGGACGCATCCAGGGCGACCAGGTCGTCATTCCCGAACTCGATGGACTCGATGACCTGTTCATCGGCATCAACCGCATCATCATCACGGCGTGCGGCACGGCATCCTATGCCGCCCTGGTCGGCAAGTACGCGATCGAGCAGTGGGCCCGCGTCGCGGTCGATGTCGAGCTCGCCCACGAGTTCCGCTACCGCGACCCGGTGATCGGCGACGACACTCTCGTGATCTCGATCAGCCAGTCCGGCGAGACCATGGACACGCTGATGGCAGTGAAGTACGCGCGTGAGCGCGGCGCTCGCACGCTGTCCGTCTGCAACACGCAGGGCGCGACGATCCCGCGCGAGTCGGACGCCGTGGTCTACACCCACGCCGGCCCCGAGGTCGCCGTCGCCTCCACCAAGGCGTTCTCCGCACAGATCACCGCGCTGCTGCTGCTCGGCCTGCACATGGGCCGCGTGCGCGGAACGATCGCGGATGCCTCGACCGACGTCGCCGAGCTCCTCGCGCTTCCGGACAAGATCGCACGCGTGCTCGAGCAGGAGCAGGAGCACGTCACGCAGCTCGCCGGCTGGATGGCCGACACGCGTTCGGTGCTGTTCCTCGGCCGCCACGTGGGCTTCCCGATCGCGCTCGAGGGCGCGCTCAAGCTCAAGGAGATCTCGTACATCCACGCCGAGGGCTTCGCCGCCGGTGAGCTCAAGCACGGGCCGATCGCGCTCATCGAGCCCGGTCAGCCGGTGTTCGTGCTGGTGCCGTCACCGCGGCACTCGGCACTCGTGCACGCCAAGGTCGTCTCGAACATCCAGGAGATCCGCGCCCGCGGCGCTCGGGTGATCGTGATCGCCGAAGAGGGCGACGCTGCCGTGCTGCCGTTCGCCGACGAGGTCATCCACATCCCGCTGGCGGGTCCGATGTTCGAGCCGCTGCTCGCCGTCGTGCCGCTGCAGATCTTCGCCATGGCACTGGCCACGGCCAAGGGCCTCGACGTCGACCAGCCCCGCAACCTCGCGAAGTCCGTCACGGTCGAGTAGGTCGCGGCGTTTTCGCCTTCCGTCGGTACACATGCATGCCGAGATCCCACTTGCATGCTGAGATCGGCTGATTCCACCTGCATCCGTGGTTTTGAGCATGCAGGTGAGTCAGACGATCGGCGGGGTCAGGATGCTGCGCGCCCGAGTGCAGGCAGGATCGCAGCGATCACGGCGTCCCAGTCGTGGATGACCATCGCGTAGTCGAAGCGAAGGGTCTCGTATCCGAGAGCGGATGCTGCGGCATCCCTCATCAGATCCCGGTGACGTCGGTCGGCCCCGGCGTGGTTCTCCCTGCCGTCGACCTCGAGGATCAGCCGGCCGCCGGCGACGAAGTCCACACGCCCGACGCCGTCGATATCGACCTGGCAGTCGAGTCGGATGCCGAGCAGATGCAGGCGCAGTCTGAGGAGCGACTCCAGGCCGCTCTGGGCATCGTGGCGCGCGAGATCCAACAGCCATTCGGCCGACTTCGGCAGCTCCTTGCGGATCCGGACCCGGTCGTGCGGCGTGATCAACCGCTTGTTCCACGCGGACTCGTACGCGGCGAAGAACGCCTCGCGTTCGAGGCAGCCATAGGCATGGACGAGTGCTGCGGCGACTGGCGCGATACCGAGGCTGGCTGTGCCGGGGGAGTAATGCCGCACGCACGTGCATCCGCCGTGCGGGTGCGTGCGGCCCGAACCGCCGAGCCAGACATGGACGACGGCATCCGAGTCGGGGAGCACCCACACCCCGTGGGCCCTCAGAGCATCCGCGCAGGTGAGCGCGCCGCCATGCGCGGCGGCGGTCACGACGTCGGGGTCCGTCGTCCAAAGGCCATAGACCCCGGTGCGGATCCGGCGGATGCTGCCTTTGCGCACCTCATCGGAGAGTTGCCTGCGCGTGCAGCCGTACCCCTGCAGGAGGGCGCCGCGAGCGATGCCGCCGAGTCTGGCGAGGAGGTCTGCTGGCTCGAACACGCTCTGAGCATCCGCTGGTCGGGTGCTCGGCGGGCAGCCCCATCGGCGATTGTGGACGGATTTCGGACTATCCGGGCTTGTGGAGGAGAAGTGGGTTGATCGCTCCTGCGCATCCGCCCTTCGCGCTCCTGCACACCTGCAGGCCCGAACTCACAGATGCATGCCGAAATCGGGAGTTTGGGCATGCATCCGGGGTCTGAGCATGCAAGTGTGCCGGACGCCGGGGCGGATGCTGCGGGGCGGATGCTGCCGGCGGACGATGAGGCGGACGCCCGGGCGGATGCCGAGGCCGGGTCAAGAACGCGCCACGGGTAGGCTGAACGGGTGATCATCGGGACCGGCATCGACCTCGTCGACATCCCGCGGTTCGAGCGGACTCTCGAGCGCACGCCGAAGCTCTTGCAGAGGCTGTTTGCGCCCAGCGAACAAGGCCTGCGGCTGCCCTCGCTCGCCGCCCGCTATGCCGCGAAGGAAGCCCTCATCAAGGCGCTCGGCGGATCGGACGGCGTGCACTGGACCGAGATCGAGATCGCATCCGAGGCCTCAGGCAAGCCGCATTTCGTGCTCAGCGGTACGACGGCCGAGGTCGTCGTGGCGCGCGGCATCCTCCATCTCCACCTCACCATGTCGCACGACGCCGGCCTCGCCACTGCGTTCGTCGTCGCCGAAGGAGACCCACTGTGACTGTGCCGTTCCGTGAGGCGACGATCGATCTTGATGCGATCGCCGACAACACCCGCCATTTCCGTCGCCTCACCGGCGTCGAGGTCATCGCCGTCGTCAAGGCGAACGCCTACGGGCACGGTGCCGCGGCCGCGGCTGTCGCGGCGCTCGCGGCCGGCGCCACCAGGATCGGTGTGGCGCAGATCCCCGAGGCTCTGGAGCTGCGCCGGCAGGGCGTGCACGCGCCGATCATCGCGTGGCTGCACGCCCCGGGAGAGCGGTTCGAACAGGCTGCTGCCGAGCGCATCGAGGTGGGCATCTCCTCGTTCGACCAGCTCGAGGCTGCCGCCGCGGCTGCGCACGTCGATGAGCCGGTCGCGGTGCATCTAAAGCTCGAGACCGGTCTGTCCCGCAACGGGATCGCTCCCGCCGACTGGGGGCGCGTGCTCGCCGAGGCCGCGCGACTGGAACGGATCGGCCGGCTGCGCATCGTGGGCATCTTCAGCCACCTCTCGAACACCTCGCTCGACGACGATCGCTCCGCTCTCGAGAAGTTCGAGGAGGGGGTGGCCGCCGCGGCGGCCTTCGGCATCCGACCGGAACTCCGGCACATCGCAGCGACCGCCGCGGCCATCGATCGTCCGGAGATGAGGCTCGATGCCGTCCGGGTCGGCATCGGGATCTACGGCCTGTCGCCGTTCGAGGATCGCACGTCGGCCGAGCTGGGCCTCAGGCCAGCGATGACCTTGCGCGGGGCCGTGGCAGCGGTGCGCCGGGTGCCGGCCGGAACCGGGGTGTCCTACGGCTACGCGCACCGCACTGAGCGGGACACGACCCTCGCGCTCATCCCGTTCGGCTATGCGGATGGCATTCCGCGCCAAGCCTCGGGCAAGGCGCACGTCGCGATCTCGGGCCGCCGCTTCGCGAACGTCGGACGCATCGCGATGGACCAGTTCGTCGTCGACGTCGGCGATACCGCCATCTCGGTCGGTGACGAAGTGGTGCTGTTCGGTGATCCGACGCTGGGCGTGCCATCGGCAGCCGAATGGGCGGATGCCGCAGACACCATCAACTACGAGATCGTCACCCGCATCGGCCCGCGGGTGCCGAGGCGTACGTCGTGAGCATCGATCCGGCTTTTCTCGGGCGCCGAACCATCGCCACGGTGGAGGACATGGAGCAGCTCGGATTTCGCATCGGCGAGCAGCTGCAGGCCGGCGACCTGCTGATCCTCACCGGTCCACTCGGGGCCGGCAAGACGACGTTCACCCGCGGTCTCGCCGAGGGTCTCGGCGTGCGCGGGCCGGTGCAGAGCCCGACGTTCGTGATCGCACGGACGCATCCCTCGCTGGTCGGTCGGGCGCCTCTCGTGCACGTCGACGCGTATCGGCTGGGTTCGGCATCCGAGCTCGACGACCTCGACCTCGACGTCGCCCGGTCGGTCGTCGTGATCGAGTGGGGGCGGGGCATGGCAGAGGAACTCGTCGAGGCCTGGTGGGACATCGAACTGGAGCGCCCGGTCGGCGCCGGCGACGCCCTCGCCGACGAGGATCTCGATGCCGACGCTCCGCGGGTCGTCACGATCGCGCGCGTCGAACGCTGAGGGCGCGGCGGGATCAGGCAGACCTCGTCCACAACTCCGGAAGAACGTCGCGATATCGTCCGATCCGGGCGATGGTGACGTTCACACCGGGCAGATCTCCGGAGTTATGAACGCCGACTACCCTGGAAGGGTGATCCTCGCCGTCGATACCTCCCTGGGCACGGCCGTCGCGCTCATCGATGCAGACGGCCGGCCGCGAGCGGAAGCAGCGACCGCCGACCCGCTCGGGCATGCCGAGGTCATCGGGGACCTGCTCCAGAACGTCCTCGATGAGGCGGATGCCGGCGACATCACCCACGTCGTCGCGGGCATGGGCCCCGGGCCGTTCACCGGTCTCCGCATCGGCATCGCCGCTGCCCGCGCATTCGCGCTCGGCCGTGCGATCCCGATCATCCCGGTTCCCAGTCACTTCGCCGCCGCGCTCACCGCCATCGACACGGATGCCGTGACCGGCGCTTTCGCGATCGTCACGGACGCGCGCCGCAGAGAGGTCGCGATCACCGTGTTCGACGGGAAGGACGACGACGGCATTCCGCGCGTCGTGGCCGACACGATCCTGCTTCCGCGCATCGACGCCGACACGCATCTGGGCGGCATCCGCCGGATCGATGTCGACGCGCTCTCCGCCGCCGATCTCGCCCGTGTCGGCGCGAACGCGAACGCCGCCGGCCGTGCGCTCGCCGACGCTGAGCCGTTGTATCTGCGAGCCCCCGACGTGAAGCTCCCCGGCGCCCCGAAGCGGGTCGGATCATGACGCTCCGCGCGGCTGACCCGGCTGATCTGGCCGCGATCATGGGTATCGAGAACCGCTCGTTCCCCGGCGACGCGTGGAGCACCGAGACCATGGCGGCCGAGCTCGCGAGCCCGCATGGCGTCTACCTCGTCGACGAGGCGGACGGCGACGTCATCGGCTACGGGGGCATCCGCGCCCTCCCGGGCGGGGCGGATGCCGACATCCAGACGATCGCATACGACGCCGAGCATCGCGGTGGCGGGCGAGGCCGCGCGCTGCTGCGTGCGCTGCTCGCCGAGGCCGTGGCGCGCGGTGCCCGCGAGATGTTCCTCGAGGTCAGGGCGGACAATCCGGCAGCTGAGGGGCTCTACCGCTCCGAGGGATTTCTGGAGATCGGACGACGCCCGCACTACTACCAGCCCGATGACGTCGACGCGATCGTGATGAGACTCGATCTGCGGGGCTCGGCAAGCACAGGGGCCCATGTGCCGGATGCGACGGATGCCGTGAAGGAGACCCGCACATGAGCGGACCGCTGGTGCTCGGCATCGAGACGAGCTGCGACGAGACCGGGATCGGGATCGTCCGCGGACGCACGCTGCTGACGAACACGATCGCCTCCAGCATGGATGAGCACGCCCGCTACGGCGGCGTCGTGCCCGAAGTCGCGGCACGCGCGCACCTCGAGGCGCTGCAGCCGTCGATCGAGAAGGCTCTGAGCGAAGCCGGGGTGCGACTCGAAGATCTCGATGCCATCGCCGTCACCAGCGGCCCAGGGCTCGCCGGCGCACTCATGGTCGGTGTCGGCGCGGCGAAGGGTCTCGCAGTGTCGCTCGGCAAGCCGCTATACGCGGTGAATCACCTGGTCGGGCACATCGCCGCCGACATCCTGACTGCGGATTCCGAACCGCTCGAGTACCCGACGATCGCGCTCCTCGTCTCCGGCGGACACACGTCGCTCCTGCACGTGCGCGATCTCACCAGCGACGTCGAGCTGCTCGGCGAGACGATGGACGACGCAGCGGGGGAGGCCTTCGACAAGGTCGCTCGACTGCTGTCTCTGCCGTACCCGGGCGGGCCGGAGATCGACCGGGCTGCGGCGTCCGGTGACCCGAACGCCATCAGGTTCCCTCGTGGCCTCTCGCGCGCATCCGACATGGCGAAGCACCGCTACGACTTCTCGTTCTCCGGGCTGAAGACCGCGGTGGCGCGCTGGGTCGAGCGCTGTGAGGCCGACGGCGTCGAGGTGCCGGTGGCAGACGTGGCGGCGAGTTTCCGCGAGGCGGTCGTCGACGTGCTGGTGACGAAGGCGCTTGCCGCGTGCGTCGACCTCGGCGTGCCGCGGCTGCTGCTCGGCGGCGGGGTCATCGCCAATCGACGGCTTCGCGAGGTCGCCCTGGCCCGCGCAGAGGTCGCGGGCGTCACCGTGAGGATTCCGCCGCTGTCCCTGTGCACCGACAACGGCGCGATGATCGCGGCGCTCGCCGCGGAGTTGATCTCCTCGGGTCGACGGCCGTCGACGCTGGCCTTCGGGGCCGACTCGACTCTGCCGGTCACCGAGATCCAGGTGGCCGAGACGGTGGAGGAGGTGCCCGCATGACCGACGCACCGCGCACAGCGGGGACCGACGGCATCGACGCGTCGAAGCGAGCGGCGTCGACCGATGGCGCCATCGCGGATCCGCTGCACACGAGCATCGATCGCCCGAGCGGCGAGGTCGAACGACCGGCGGGCCTGGCGAAGATCCCGGGGGCCCGAGGGGACGGATACACGCGGCTGCCCACGGGGCCGGTCGGCATCGAACCGGTGGTCGCGAGCGGGCCGGACCCGGACGCCGTCGGAGCGCCGGCGGTCGAATGGGAGCCGACGGGCACAGACGGCACGGAGATCGAAGACACGCGTCTGGCACCGTGGGCGCTGCTCGCCGCGATCGTCGCGCTCGGCACCTCGTTCTTCGTCGGCTGGGGCATTCCCGTCGCGATCGTCGCCGTGATCGCGGCGATCATGTCGCTGCGCCGCCCGGTCGAGAGCCGAGCCATCGCACGATGGGCGCTCGTGCTCGGCCTGTGCGCGATGGTGTACAGCCTGGGCTGGCTGGTCTGGGCTGGCATGCAGTTCGAGAGACTTGGATAGCGGATGCTCAGCGCCGACGAACTCGTGGAACTCCGCGCGTTGCAGGCGCGGGCATACGGGCGCGACGGCGGCCTCTCCGACGCGGATGCCGAGCGGATGCGGCAGCTCGAGCTCCAGCGAATGCCGGCGTCTAGTGCGGATCAGGGCGTTTCGTCTCGCTCCGCTCGCTCAACGGTCGGGGAAGCGACCCTCATCGACCGGGCTTCTTCGTCGGTCGTTGAGCGAGGAGCGCAGCGACGAGACGAAACGCCTGCACCGGCGTCGACAGCGGATCAGCGCGTTTCGACTCGCTTCGCTCGCTCAACGACCGAGGAGGGGGCGGATGGCTCAACGACCGAGGTGGCGCCTGAGCTGAGCCGCGGCACGCTGCGCCGGTTCTGGCGCCCGCTGGCCGCCGTGGCCGCGGCGCTTCTCCTCCTCGGCCTCGCCGCCGGGTGGGCGATCTTCGGGCAGCGCTCGGAGGCGATCGCGCTGACCGCCGACGAGGTGCAGCGCCGGCTCGAGCTCTATGACAAAGGCAATTACGACGAAGGGTCGGTACGCGCTGTCCGTCGCGACGAGGAAGCTCTGGTCTGGTATGCCACGAAGAACGACGGCGAGTTCGCGTGCCTTGTGCTCGACGTCGGGGAGCTCTCGACGCTCGACTGCCGCCCGGTGGCCGACGCCGCGGCGCACGGCATGAACGCGTTCCTGACGCTCGAGGAATCCGACCCTGACCCGGAGACCGGGGCTTATGAGAGCACGGGCATCGGCGCGACCCTGCTGTACTCCGCTGACGACGAGCCGATGGTCGCGATCCAGCGCTGGACGAACTCGGGCAACTGGCTCGAACAGTTCGACGAAAGTCGGCATCCACGCATCGAGGAGCTCATCGCGCAGGGGTATGACGCGTCGATGCTTAGCGAGGCCGGGACCTTCGATGGTCAACCTGTGTGGCTGGCGCATCGTACGGAGAACGACGCGCGCTGCCTGATCGTCGACCGCGAGTCGTCCAGCGCGGAGACATGCCTTCCGTCCGCGCAGGCTCTGGATGACGGCCTCTCGCTGACGATCGTCGACGTGGATGCGGCGAGTGGCATCACCAGGAGGTGGACTTTCGACGTGCTCTTCACGAAATGGCAGACCCCGTACCTCACGATCACCGCTGATGCGGGCGAACTGTTCACCGTCAAGCCAGGCGATCGGGTCGAGGTGGGCGGCGAGCACGGCGACCCGATCGAGGTCGGCACCGACGTTCCGCAGGGGTGATCTCCTCGGGGCGCGCTATTCCGCGTGCACTCGGTCGGCGAGGATCGCGAGACGCCGACTGCCGATTCGAGTGAGGATCAGTGTCGCCGACTCGTCACCGCGCAACGTCAGCTTCTTCCGGAAGGCGGCCGGGTCGATGTCCATGCCGCGTTTCTTGATCTCCAGCGTGCCGATGCCGTTGGCCTTGAGCACGGCGTTGATCGACTTCGGGTTCGCCGGCGTCGTCTCGCGCACGCGGAACGACTGCACGAACGGGCTCGTGAGAGCAGCATCCGACGTCAGATAGGCGATGTGCTCGTCGAGCATGCCGGCCTCCAGGCTCCGCGCCACGTCGCCGATGAGACGCGCACGGATCACCGCGCCGTCGGGTTCGTGCAGGTACGCGCCGAGTTCCCGGACCGGGGCGTCCTCGGCATCCGCACCGGCGGTGAGTTCGTACGAGTGGTCGCCACGGATCACCAGCGCCGCTCTGCGTACCTCGTTCCGGGCGAGCACGCCCGTCCACAGCACCAGCTCCACGACGCTGCCGTCGACGCTGACCCATTGCGCTTCGGCATCCGCCGGCAGGGCGTCACGGTCGTGTCCTGGGCCGAGCTTGATCCCGGTCGGAACGCGCGATGCCAGTTCGAATGCCCAGTCCAGCGAGGGGGAGTAGTCGGATGCCGTGACGCGTCGCGTCTCGCTGTGGCCCGAAGTGCGTCGTGCTGGGTCCATCCAGACGGCGTCCACCCCGCTGAGGTCGGCCGATTCGGCGGTGCCGTGCTGCACGCTCACATCGCCGGCGAAGGGGGCGAGGTTGTACGCCGCGATCGCGGATGTGACCTCGTCGGCATCGACAGCGTGCACACGGAGTCCCGCGCCGGCGAAGGCGAGGGCGTCGCCGCCGATGCCGCATCCCAGGTCTGCGACGCTCGTGATGCCGGCACCGCGCATGCGCTGGGCGTGCCTGGCGGCCACGCCGAGGCGAGTCGCCTGT
Source organism: Microbacterium sp. LTA6 (assembly GCF_045690355.1). Lineage (NCBI taxonomy): Bacteria > Bacillati > Actinomycetota > Actinomycetes > Micrococcales > Microbacteriaceae > Microbacterium > Microbacterium sp. LTA6. The sequence continues at coordinate 318,684 of NZ_CP147855.1, read as the reverse complement.
TCGAGCCCAGCGCGGGTGAACAGCATCCGATCGGCGAAGGCGCCGAACTTCGACTTCGCCCGAGCCCGCAGACTCACCTGTCCGACCACGGCGGTGACGAGCTCAGGGGAGTGGCCCGCTGCGCGCATCCGTGAGACCGTGCGGGTGACGTCGGACAGCGACTCGAGGGGCTCGGTGCCGTCGAGAAGCGACAGACCTTCGGCGGTGAGCAGGGTGCGCAGCTCGGACATCTCCACCACGCCAGCCTATGCGGCCGAGCGTTTCGTCTCGGCCCGCTCTCTCGACGATCGGCAGGACCGAGGGCTGGCACTCGCATTGCATGAGTGCCAATGGACCGCATACACTGGGATTAGCACTCTCGGGTTGAGAGTGCGAACAAGTCTTTCGTGTCAGCGTCAAGGAAAGAAGAGGTAGACCGTGTCGGTTTCCATCAAGCCGCTCGAGGACCGCATCGTCATCCAGCAGGTCGAGGCCGAGCAGACCACCGCGAGTGGCCTGGTCATCCCCGACACTGCCAAGGAGAAGCCCCAGGAGGGCGAGGTCGTGGCCGTTGGCCCCGGCCGCATCGACGACAACGGCAACCGTGTTCCGATCGATGTCGCCGTCGGCGACCGCGTGCTCTACAGCAAGTACGGCGGCACCGAGGTGAAGTTCGGCGTGGACGAGTACCTCGTGCTCTCCGCCCGCGACGTCCTCGCGGTCGTCGTTCGCTGAGCCAGCGCAGTTCTCGAAGGGCCCGGATGCATCCGCATCCGGGCCCTTCTGCGTCCCCGCCGGCCTCCGGGTCGGCTGCCGGGCATAGGGTTGTGCAGTGAGCCCAGACCCGTCCACCCGTGAGAGCCGCGCCTCCGGGGCCATGTACGCGGGCGGGGCCTACCTGCTGTGGGGCGTGCTGCCCCTTTACTTCCTGCTGCTGGCGCCCACCGGGGCCTGGGAGGTCGTCGCCTGGCGCGTGCTGCTCTCCTTCGTGTTCTGTCTGGTGCTGCTGACGATCACCCGGGGCTGGGGCGCGTTCCGCGCGATCGTGCGGCAGCCGAAGCTGCTGGGCTGGACGGCGCTCGCCGGTCTGCTCATCTACGTCAACTGGCAGGTGTTCCTCATCGGAACCCTCAGCGATCGCATCGTCGAGACGAGCCTCGGGTACTTCATCAACCCGATCACCACCGTGCTGCTCGGCGTCTTCGTGCTGCACGAACGCATCAGACGGCTGCAGTGGGCCGCGATCGGCATCGCCGCTGCGGCGGTCGCCGTGATCGTCATCGGGTACGGGGAATTCCCGTGGATCGCGCTTTCGCTCACCGCGTCGTTCGGCGTCTACGGACTCATCAAGAAGAAGATCGGTCCGGCGGTGGACGCCGTCAGCGGCCTGACCCTGGAATCGTTCTGGCTCATCCCCATCGCCGTCGTTCAGCTCATCGTCGTCGCGCAGACCTCCGGAATCACGATGGGCACGAACGGCGGATGGCACGCCCTGCTGCTCGCCTTCGCGGGAGTCGTCACCGCGGTGCCGCTGCTGATGTTCGCGGCGGGTACCCGCCGGGTCAACCTGACCGTGATCGGGATGATCCAGTTCATCACTCCGATCATGCAGTTCGTGATCGGTGTCGCGTTCCTGCACGAGCCGATGCCGCCTGAGCGGTGGGCCGGATTCATCATCGTGTGGGTCGCGATCGCGGTCTTCGTCGTCGACCTGCTGCTCGCCGCGCGTCGTGGCCGACGGACGGACCCCGCCGAGCTCATCTGAATCCGAGGCGCACCGAGGTAGACACGGAGTCCCGGATCGTTAACGCACCGAAACACTTGCGTCTCCATCTCGCTGTGATCACGCTCTAGGGTTAGAGCACTCGATCGTGGTCATACTCCACGTTCAGACACGCAAGGGAGCATCATGAACGCACTGAAGGGCTCGCGCACAGCGAAGGTCTTCGCGGGGATCGCGCTGCTCAGCGCATCCGCAATCGTTATCGCCGGCTGCAGCAGCCCGACGACCGACAAGCCGTCCGACGAGGGCGGGAACAAGCCAGCGGCAGACCTGACGCTGAAGCTCGGCTCGCTGCTGCCGCAGACCGGCGCCCTGTCCTTCCTCGGCCCGCCGATGCAGGCAGGCTCCCAGCTGGCGGTCGCAGAGGTCAACGACGCCAAGGCCGGGGTCACCATCGACCTGACCGCTGCGGACGAGGGCGACACCGACACCAAGGCATACGAGACGTCGATCGCGCAGCTGCAGAGCGAAGGCGTCGCCGCTGTCGTCGGCGCCGCGTCGTCGGCCGTTTCCAAGCTGATCCTGGACGGCAACATCAGCTCCGGGATCATCACGATCTCGCCGTCTAACACTTCTCCGGACTTCACCGCGTGGGACGACAACGGTCTCTACTTCCGCACCGCCCCCAGCGACCTGCTGCAGGGTGAGGTGCTCGGAAACCTGATCGCCGAAGACGGCCACAAGACGCTGGGCATCATCTACCAGAACAACGCCTACGGCACCGGACTCTTCGACGCGATCTCCTCGACGTTCGAAGGCACCGGCGGCGAGATCGTGGCCGAGGCTGCGTTCAACATCGGCGACGCGCAGTTCGACGCTCAGGTGTCGACGATCATGGCGGCCAAGCCCGACGCGATCGCCGTCGTCTCGTACGACGAGTTCAAGACGATCGCTCCGCTGCTCGTGAACGCGGGCGCTGACCCGAAGAGCTTCTACCTCGTCGACGGCAACCTCTCCAACAGCTACGCGACGGACCTTCCCGCCGTGAAGCTCGAGGGCGCCAAGGGCACCAAGCCCGGACCCGCTCTGGAAGACGACTTCACTGATCGTCTTCAGGAGCTGTGGACCGGTGAGGGCAACCCCGAGATCGAGGACGAGACCTACGCGGCCGAGGCGTACGACGCAGTGATCCTGCTCGCGCTGGCTTCGCTCGCGGCGGGCTCGACCGAGGGCGTCGACATCGCAGCCAAGATGCAGGAAGTCTCCGGCGGCTCCGGCGATGGCGAGAAGTGCACCAGCTTCGCCGAGTGCGCCGAGATCATCAACGGAGGCGGCACGGCCGACTACGACGGCTACTCCGGTGACGTCACGTTCGACGAGAACGGCGACCCGAAGGGTGCCGCAATCGGCGTCTTCGAGTACGGCGCAGACAACACCTACTCGCGGATCAACTGACCGAACCGCAGTGTGAAGGCCCCGGATGCTGGCATCCGGGGCCTTCCTCGTGCCGGGAGCGCGGATGGGAACGGACATGCAGAAGGGGGTGGATGCCGTGGCATCCACCCCCTTCTGCGAGACGTCTCAGGCCGCGTCGGTGCCCAGGGTACCCAGGTAGAGGCCGATGACCTTCGGGTCGTTCAGCAGCTCGCGACCGGTGCCCTCGTAGGCGTCCTTGCCCTGATCGAGCACGTAGCCGCGATCACAGATCTGCAGGCAGCGTCGCGCGTTCTGCTCGACCATGATGGTCGTGACGCCCGCCTTGTTGATGTCGGAGACGCGGATGAACGCATCATCCTGCCGCACCGGCGAGAGTCCTGCCGAGGGCTCGTCCAGCAGCAGGACGGACGGATCCATCATCAGTGCGCGCGACATCGCCACCATCTGACGCTCGCCGCCCGACAGCGATCCGGCGCGTTGCTTGAGGCGCGTACCCAGCTCCGCGAAGATGCTGGAGACGAACTCCAGCCGCTCCGCGTAGATCTTGGGGTTCTGGTACAACCCCATCTGCAGGTTCTCCTCGATCGTGAGCGACGGAAAGACGTTGTTCGTCTGCGGAACGAACGCCACACCGCGCTTGACGAGCTTGTCGGCCTTCAGCCCGACGATGCTCTCGCCGTTCAAGGTGACCTCGCCGGAGCGCACGTTCACGAGTCCGAACATCGCCTTGAGCAGGGTCGACTTGCCGGCCCCGTTCGGTCCGATGATGCCGATCAGCTCGCCCTTGCGGGCGACGAGGTTCGCCCCGTTGAGGATGTTGACACCGGGGAGGTACCCGGCGTGGACATCCTTCATCTCCACGACGATGTCGTCGCTCATGCCTTCTCCTCATCGGTCGCAGTCGGTCGGGTCGGCTCGGCCGCGGTCGCTCCGGCCGGGCCATGAGCCGATGGCTGCTCGCCGGCCAGCTCGGCCTGCGCCTCGGCCTCGATCTCGCGGCGCAGACGTTCGGCCGCCGCGGATTCGATGACGGGGATCCTGCCCGTGACCGCGCCCAGATCGAGATCCTGGTGAGCGCCGAGATACGCATCGACGACGGCAGGATCTTCCATGACCTCGTCGGGTGGCCCTTCAGCCACGACGCGTCCCTCTGCCATCACGACGACCCAGTCGGCGATGTGGCGGACCATGTGCATGTCGTGCTCGACGAAGAGCACGGTCATGCCCTGCTCCTTGAGATCGAGGATGTGCTCGAGCAGCGACTGGGTGAGGGCCGGGTTGACGCCGGCCATCGGCTCGTCGAGCATGACGAGATTCGGGTCGCTCATCAGCGCCCGGGCCATCTCGAGGAGCTTGCGCTGCCCACCGGAGAGCGACGCGGCGAAGTCCTTCTCCTTGGCGTCGAGCTTGAAGCGGGCGAGCAGGTCACGCGCTTTGGCTTCGATCTCGGTGTCCTGCTTGCGCCAGATGAACGGCAGCAGGCTCGTCCAGAAGCCCTCGCCGCGCTGGTGCGGGGCGCCGAGCTTCATGTTCTCCAGCACGGTCAGCAGCGACAGCGACTTGGTCAGCTGGAAGGTGCGCACCTGTCCCATGCGCGCGACCTTGAACGAGGGGATGCCGGCGAGGTTCTTGCCGTCGAACGACCACGTTCCTGTGTTGGGCTTGTCGAAGCCGCAGAGCAGGTTGAACAGCGTCGTCTTGCCGGCGCCGTTGGGCCCGATCAGTGCGGTGATCGCGCCGCGGGGGATCTCGACGTGGTCGACGTCCACCGCCGTGAGGCCGCCGAAGCGGCGCTGGATGCCGTCGGCGATCAGAATCGGGTCGACCTTGGCGACGCCGGGTGCGGCTGGCCCCTTGGCGAGGCCGGTCGCCTTGGGGCGACGGATGCTTCCGGTCGACGGTGCGGCCGGGGTCTGGTCACTTGACAAAGGTCATCTCCCTCTTGTCTCCGAGGATGCCCTGCGGGCGGAAGATCACCAGCAGCATGAGGGCGACACCGACCAGCACGAAGCGGATCGTGCCCGCCTGGCTGTCGGACATCGGCAGCAGCCCCGCCGCAGCCATGTCGGGCAGCAGGTTGCCGAGGAACGCGAAGACGAGCCAGAAGAGCACCGCGCCGAGGGTCGGACCGAAGACGGTGGCCGCGCCGCCGAGCAGCAGGATCGTCCACAGGAAGAAGGTGAGCGACGTGGTGTAGCTGCTGGGGACGACCGCCGAGGGGAGGGCGAACACGATGCCTCCGGCCGCTCCGATCATGCCGCCGACGACGAGCGCCTGCATCTTGTAGGCGAAGACGTTCTTTCCCAGCGAGCGGACGGCGTCCTCGTCTTCGCGGATGCCCTTGAGTACGCGGCCCCACGGGCTGCGCATCAGCATCCAGACCAGCAGGACGGCGACGCCGAGCAGGATCAGGCCGAACACGCGGTTCCACAGATCGCCCTCGTTGTACGTCCACGGGCCGAATCCGTATGTCCCGGGCGGGAACGGGTTCGCATCTCGGAAACCCGAGTGGTACCCGGCCAGGCCGTCGGCCGAGTTCGTCCATTCGTCGAACACCTGGGTGGTGAACAGCAGACGGACGATCTCACCGGCGGCGATCGTCGCGATGGCGAGATAGTCGGCTCTCAGACGCAGCGTGGGGATGCCGAGGAGGACGGCGAAGAGCGCGCCGCCCAGCAGCCCGATGATCATGCCGAACCACCAGGGGAGGCCGAACGAGAGAACCGAGATCGCGTAGCCGTAGCCGCCGACCGCCATGAACGCCGCCATGCCGAAGTTGAGCAGACCTGCGTATCCGAAGTGCACGGCGAGGCCGGTCGCGGCCAGTGCGTAGGCGATCGTGACGGGGCTGAACAGGTACGCGGCTGTATTGCCGAAGATGCTTCCGAAGTCCATGCGTCAGCCCAGCCTTTCCCTGCGTCCGAGCAGCCCTTGCGGTCTCACCAAGAGGATGAGGATGAGCACCACCAGAGCGCTCGCGTACTTCAAGTCCGAGGGGATCCAGAGCGTCGAGACCTCAACGGCCATTCCGACGATCAGGGATCCGAGGAGGGCGCCGAAGGCAGTGCCGAGGCCGCCGAGAGTGATCGCAGCGAAGATCAGGAGCAGCATCTGCATGCCCATGTCCCACTTCACACCGGGGCGGAAATAGGCCCAGAGCACACCGGAGATCGCGGCGAGCACACCCGCGAGGATCCAGACGGTGCGGATGACCCGATCGACGTCGATGCCGGACGCCGCCGCGAGCTGCGGGTTGTCCGAGATCGCCCTGGTCGCCTTTCCGACCCGCGTGCGGGTGAGGAAGTAGGCGACGAAGAGGATGACGACGATGCTCAGGCCCATCGAGACGAGGTCGATGTAGGACAGCGAGACCGGTCCGAACTGGATGGGTGTGGGGCTCGCGCCCGGCAACTGCATCGTGCCGCCGCCGATGACGAACTGGAATGCGTAGCGCAGGGCGAGAGACAGTCCGATGCTCACGATCATGAGCTGAACGACGCCGAGGCCGCGATGGCGCAGCGGACGCCAGATTCCGGCATCCAGCGCCCAGCCGAACAGCCCGCCGCCGATGACCGCGGCGATGAGTCCGAGCCAGAGTGGAAGGTGCCAGAACGAGGTGAACAGCAGCGCCACCAGGCCGCCCCAGGTGACCATCTCCGCGTGGGCGAAGTTCGACAACCGCGTGGTGCCGTAGATGAGCGCCGCGCCCATGGAGGCCAGCGCGAGAAGGAGACCGAAGTTCAGCCCGCCGACGAGACGCGACAGCAGCTGGTCGATGAACGACGTCGTCTCGCGCACCCCCTCGCCGAGGAACAGGTTCACGATCTTCGTGCCGGTGAGGCCGAACTCGACCTTCTGCGAGGCCGAGTCGCCCTCGACGATCACGCCGTCGGGAAGCGTCGACTCATCGAGGCTGAGCGTGTACTCCTCTTTCTCCGGCACGTACAGACGCCATTTGCCTTCGGCATCCGTCTCGGTCTCGCCCTTGAAACCGTTGCCTTCGATCGTCATGGCGACGCCTTCGACCGGTTCGTCGTCGAAGGTGATCACCCCGGCGAAGTAGAAGTCGGTGATCTCCTGGCCGTCATCGGTGGTGTCGGCTGATGCGGGTGCCGGTGGCTGCATCAAGATCGCGCTCAGCGCGATCAGAATCCCGAGGAACGCGACCAATACGGTTCGCGTTCGCCGGACGGCGATCGTTGTGGGTCCCACGCAACCTCCACTGTGAGTGCTGTCTCTGCGGCATCGGGTATGCGCCGCATCGATGGACGACGCACTTGAGCGTAGTGCGCGATTCGCGAATCTCCTACCTCCGGGGCCGCACGAAGGGTGCTGACGCCGCTCAGGGAATGTTCTCGGGCGTGTCTCGCTTAGAATCTGCATAGGGGTTTCGGCCCGCACCGGCCGACGTCGACCGCCCCGTACACGTACTCGGATTCGCGCCACGCGCGCAGGAGGAGCTTCCATGGACCAGCCCGACCCCTTCGGCTTCGTCGGATTGACCTATGACGACGTGCTGCTCCTTCCGGGGCACACCGACGTCATCCCCAGCGAGGCGGACACCTCCTCGCGGGTCACCCGCCGCATCTCGGTCGCCACACCGCTGCTCTCCAGCGCGATGGACACCGTCACCGAGGCGCGCATGGCGATCGCGATGGCCCGTGAAGGCGGCATCGGCATCCTGCACCGCAACCTCTCGATCGCCGACCAGGCGTCGCAGGTCGACCGGGTCAAGCGCAGCGAATCGGGCATGATCACCGACCCGATCACCACGAACCCGGACGCCACCGTCGAAGAGGTCGACGCCCTGTGCGCGCAGTACCGCATCTCCGGCCTCCCCGTCGTCGACGCCGATGGGCGTCTGCTCGGAATCATCACGAACCGCGACATGCGCTTCGTCTCTGGCTTCGAGCGTCAGACCACGTTCGTGAAGGACGTGATGACCTCGGAGAACCTCGTGACCGCGAAGGTCGGCGTCGCCGCCGGCGAGGTCATCGCGCTGTTCGCGAAGCACCGGGTCGAGAAGCTGCCGCTCATCGACGAGAACGGCAAGCTCGCCGGACTCATCACGATCAAGGACTTCGACAAGAGCGAGAAGTACCCGCTCGCCACCAAGGACGACCAGGGCCGACTGCGTGTCGGAGCGGCGATCGGCTTCTTCGGCGACGCGTGGGAGCGCGCCGAGGCGCTGCGCGATGCCGGCGTCGACGTGCTCGTGGTCGACACCGCGAACGGGCAGTCCCAGGGCGTCATCGATCTCGTCCGCCGGCTGAAGGCCGACGAGTCGTTCGCCCACATCGACATCATCGGCGGCAATGTCGCGACCCGTGAGGGCGCGCAGGCGCTGATCGACGCGGGTGTGGATGCCGTCAAGGTCGGCGTCGGCCCCGGATCGATCTGCACCACCCGCGTCGTGGCCGGCGTCGGCGTGCCGCAGGTCACCGCCGTATACGAGGCATCGCTCGCGGCGCGCCCAGCAGGCATCCCGGTGATCGCCGACGGGGGCCTGCAGTACTCCGGCGACATCGCCAAGGCGCTCGTCGCCGGTGCTGACGCAGTGATGCTCGGCTCGCTCCTTGCCGGCACCGACGAGTCGCCGGGCGAGATCGTCTTCCAGTCGGGCAAGCAGTTCAAGCAGTACCGCGGCATGGGATCGCTCGGTGCGATGCAGACCCGTGGCAAGCAGACGTCGTACTCGAAGGACCGTTACTTCCAGGCCGACGTCCCCAACGACGACAAGCTCATCCCCGAGGGCATCGAGGGGCAGGTGCCCTACCGCGGTCCACTGGGCGCCGTCGCGTACCAGCTCGTCGGCGGACTCCGGCAGTCGATGTTCTACGTCGGGGCCCGCACGATCGAGGAGCTCAAGCAGCGCGGCAAGTTCGTGCGCATCACGGCGGCGGGACTCAAGGAGTCCCACCCGCACGACGTGCAGATCGTCGTCGAGGCGCCCAACTACAAGAAGTAGGGCTCGACGAAAGGGGGCGGATGCTGCGGCATCCGCCCCCTTTCGCGTGTCCGGGGTTCGGCGTACCGTGCCGGTATGTGCCGAAACATCGTCCCGCTGAACAATCTGGAGCCCGCCGCGACCGACGAGGAGTGCGATGACGCGGCCCTGCAGTTCGTGCGCAAGATCGCCGGAACCACCAGCCCTTCGCGGGCCAATCAGGAGACGTTCGACAGAGCCGTCGCCGAGATCGCACAGGCGACCCGTCGCCTCCTCGACGGCCTCGTCACCTCCGCTCCGCCGAAGAATCGCGAAGACGAAGCGGCCAAGCGCCAGGCGCGTTCTGCCGACCGTTACGAGGCCATCCGCGTCTTTCAGCAGGAGAAACGGGCTGCTCGCGCTGCGTCCTAGACGACGAGCGTATGACGGCCCGCGACGTGGGATGACGGTCTGCAACGCACGATGACGGTCGGTGACAGTGCCCCCGTCGAAGACGGTCCGCGCTCGTTTACGGTCGCGTCATGACTCTCATCCAGGAACAGATCGAAACCATCATCGACGTCACCCCCGAGGAGCGAGCCGCGCGGCTCACCGAAGCCGGAACGGCATGGAACGAGCGCATCGCTGCTGATCCCGGCACCGCTGGACTCACCTACAAGGTCACCGGCCGTGGCATCGGTGCGGTCGCGACCGAGATCCGTGCGGGCAAGCACCGCTTCCTCGTCGACGAGCCCGCTGGCCTCGCGGGCGATGACCTCGCGGCCAGCCCCGTCGAGTACGCCCTCGGCGCCCTCGTCTCGTGCCAGGTCGTGGTGTTCCGCCTCTACGCACAGGCGCTCGGCCTCACGATCGACGAGATCGAGATCACCGCGGAAGGCGACCTCGATGTGCGCAAGCTCTTCGGGATCGACGAGTCCGGGCGCGCCGGATTCCACGATGTCCGGGTGGCGGTCGCCATCACCGGTCCCGACACCGAGCAGCAGTACGAGAACCTCCGCCAGGTCGTCGACGCGCACTGCCCGGTGCTCGACCTGTTCGCGAACCCGGTTCCGACCTCGGGAGTGCTCGTCTGAGCATCCGCACGACAGGAAAAATCCCGAGGACAGGACGAGCCCGCGAGGATCGCCCTGTCCTCGGGATTTCTCCCGGCTCGGGGCGAGACGAGCAACGGACGCGTGTCCGGCTCGCAGCTGATAGCCTGGTCGGCTCGGTACACGGGCGGAAGGACGGCCACGCTCGTGGGGTATATCGATGTTTCCAGCGTTTCGCTGACGCTGCCGGATGGCAGACCACTGCTCGATGAGGTGACGTTCCGGGTGGGTGCCGGCTCGACGAGCGCGCTCATCGGGCCGAACGGCGCCGGCAAGACGACGCTGCTGCGAATCGTGCGCGGCGATCTGGCTCCCGACGGGGGAGTCGTCACGATCGACGGCGGCCTCGGCGTCATGGACCAGTTCGTCGGACACGGCGAGCCGGGGCAGACCGTGCAGGAGCTCCTCGTCCGGGTTGCGCCCCGGCGGATCCGAGCGGCGGCTCAGGCGCTGGAGGCCGCCGAGAACGCACTCATCGAGCGCGATGAGCACGACACGCAGATGGCGTACGCCTCGGCGATCTCCGAGTACGCGGATGCCGGTGGCTACGAGCACGAGACCGTCTGGGATCAGTGCACCGTCTCCGCCCTCGGCGTGCCGTACGAACGGGCGCGGTACCGCGAACTCACCTCGCTCTCCGGCGGGGAGCAGAAGCGGCTCGCGCTGGAGGCGCTGCTGCGCGGACCCGACGAGGTGCTGCTGCTCGACGAGCCGGACAACTATCTCGACGTACCGGGCAAGCGCTGGCTCGAGGAGCAGCTGCGTCAGACGCCGAAGACGGTGCTCCTGGTCTCGCACGACCGGGAGCTGCTGGCGAGAGCGGCCGATCGCCTGATCACCCTCGAACCGGGCGGTGCGGGTGCCACCGCCTGGGTGCACGGTGGCGGCTTCGCCACGTACCACCAGGCGCGCATCGACCGGATGGACCGGCTCGACGAGTTGCGCCGGCGATGGGACGAGCAGCATGAGAAGCTGCGGATCCTCGTCGCGAACCTCAAGGTGAAGGCATCCGCGAACGACGGTTTCGCCTCGCGCTACCAAGCTGCGCAGACCCGGCTGCGGAAGTTCGAGGAGGCCGGTCCGCCCGAGGAGAGGCCGCCGGCTCAGGAGTTCGACATGCGTCTGCGCGGGGCACGAACCGGAAAGCGCGCGGTCGTGGCCACCGGCCTGGAGCTGGCTGGTCTGATGAGGGCCTTCGACGCCGAGGTCTGGTACGGGGATCGAGTAGGTGTGCTCGGCTCGAACGGCTCGGGGAAATCGCACTTCCTGCGACTGCTCGCCCGCGGCGGCAGCGACCCGGATTCGACGCTGGGGCACGTCACGTCGACCGGTGAGCAGTTGAGCGAGGTCTCGCATACCGGACGTGCCGTGCTCGGTGCCCGCGTCGTGCCTGGGCTGTTCGCCCAGACGCATGTGCATCCGGAGTTCATCGGACGCACGCTGCTCGAGATCCTGCACCGCGGCGACGAACGGCGCGCCGGGATGCCGAGGGATGCCGCGAGCTCGGCGCTGGACCGTTATGGTCTCGTCCGTCAGGCGCAGCAGACCTTCGAGTCGCTCTCCGGCGGTCAGCAGGCGAGGTTCCAGGTGCTGCTGCTCGAACTCGCAGGGTCCACGCTGCTGCTGCTCGACGAGCCGACGGACAACCTCGACATCGAATCCGCCGAGGCGCTCGAAGACGCGCTCTCGCGGTTCGAAGGCACAGTGCTCGCCGTGACCCACGATCGCTGGTTCGCGCGGTCGTTCGATCGATTCCTCGTCTTCGGCTCCGACGGCGAGGTCTATGAATCGGACGTGCCGGTCTGGGATGAGAAGCGCGTCGCTCGGGTGCGCTGAGCCGGAAGCCGATGCCGCGGCCGGTGCCCGGTAGTCTGGAGGGGTGACCATGGAGATCGAGCTCGGCCGAGGAAAGCGTGCGCGTCGTGCGTACACGTTCGACGACATCGCGGTGGTGCCGTCACGGCGCACGCGCAACCCCGAGGATGTCTCGACCGCATGGACCATCGACGCCTTCGGGTTCGAGATCCCGGTGCTGGGCGCCCCGATGGACTCCGTGGTGAGCCCGCAGACGGCGATCATGCTCGGGCAGCTCGGCGGCCTCGGCGTCCTCGATCTCGAGGGCCTGTGGACCCGCTACGAGAACCCGGCGCCGCTGCTCGCGGAGATCGCCGGTCTCAGCGATGAGAAGGCGACGGTGCGGATGCAGGAGCTGTACTCCGAGCCCATCAAGCCCGAACTCATCACGCGCCGTCTCGCCGAGATCCGCGAAGGCGGCGTCACGGTCGCCGGATCGCTCACCCCGCAGCGCACCCAGGAGTTCTACGACACCGTCGCCGCCGCCGGCGTCGACCTGTTCGTGATCCGCGGCACCACGGTGTCGGCCGAGCACGTCTCCAGTGTCGCCGAGCCGCTGAACCTCAAGAAGTTCATCTACGACCTCGACGTTCCCGTCATCGTCGGCGGCGCCGCCACCTACACGGCGGCCCTGCACCTCATGCGCACCGGTGCCGCGGGCGTGCTCGTCGGCTTCGGCGGGGGAGCGGCCTCGACGACGCGCGCCACCCTCGGCATCCACGCGCCGATGGCCACTGCCGTCTCCGATGTCGCCGCCGCGCGCCGCGACTACCTCGACGAGTCCGGCGGACGCTATGTGCACGTGATCGCCGATGGCGGCGTCGGTACCTCGGGCGACATCGTCAAGGCGCTCGCCATGGGCGCGGATGCCGTCATGCTGGGCGTTGCGCTCGCACGAGCCACCGACGCACCGGGGCGCGGATTCCACTGGGGACCCGAGGCGCACCACCCGAAGCTTCCGCGGGGCCACCGTGTCGCCGTCGAGGGCATCGGAACGCTCGAGGAGGTCCTGTACGGGCCGGCTCCCGTCGCGGACGGCACGGCGAACCTCATCGGTGCGCTGCGCAAGTCGATGGCGACCACGGGCTATTCCGACCTCAAGGAGTTCCAGCGGGTCGAGGTCGTGCTCGCCCCGTACGAGGCCTGAGGGTCGCGCACTCCATCGTGACGTCGCCATTGCTGTTCCCGCCCACCCTGCGTGAGGTGATGCTCCGCGGTCGTTGGATCGGGATGCTCGTGCTGTGCCTGCTCGTCGCCGGGGTGTTCGCCTGGCTCGGGCAATGGCAGTTGGGCCGAGCCATCGACAGCGACCCGCCGGTACCCGGTGCGACCGAGGAAGTGCTGCCGCTCACCGACGTCGTGGCCGTCGGCGAGTACCTGCCGGAGCCGCAGGTCGGTCAGCGGGTTTCCACGGAGGGGACGTGGGTCTCCGACGACTTCCTCGTCGTGTCTCAGCGTTTCAACGACGACGTCGAGGGCTTCTGGGTGACCGGCCAGCTGCGGGTGGCTGAGCGCACCTCGATCGCCGTCGCGCTGGGGTGGGCCCCCGACCGCGAGACGGCCGATGCCGCCGTCGAGGCAATGAACGCAGATGCCGCCGGCACCGAAACGGCGATCATCGGACGCATCATCTCCGATGAGGGCGCGGTCGTGCCGCCGCGCGACGACCCGTCCCAGATGAATCGGATGTCGACGGCGATGCTTCTCAGTCGATGGCATGACATCGAACAGCTCGATGTCTACCGGCCCTACCTCGCCGCCGCGGAGGCCCCGGACGGACTCGTCGACATCGCGTCGCCGGCGCCCGACGAGAGCTCTCCGGTCAACTGGCTGAACATCTTCTACGCCGCCGAGTGGGCGATCTTCGCCGGCTTCGCCTTCTACCTCTGGTACCGGCTCGCCAAGGACGCCTGGGAGCGCGAGGTCGAGGACTTCGAGGATGCCGCTGGCGCGGCATCCGCCTGACGATCCGCGCAATCGCGCACCCCGTTTTGCGCACCTGAGCGGCCAATTGTGCGCTTCCTCCGAACGATTTGTGCGATCGGGTGAGCGCCAGGTGACGAATAGGCAAACACCGTTGAGGATGTCCCTGCTGCTCCGTATGCTCCCTAACATGTGTGTGCGCTGGGAGTCCGGCGCGCATCGCGACGGCGCTTCATGAGAGCCGCCGTTTCCGTCAGCAATGTCGAGGAGACCACCCGAATGATGCTTGTCCCCGACGATGCCCGCAAGGGCCTCGAATCATCCGTGAACCGGAAGCGGGGGCGTGCAGGCGCTTTCGCCCTGACCACGGCTGTCGCTCTCGTCATCGGCCCGATGAGCGCCGCCCCGGCGCTCGCGGTCGAGCAGCCCATCGATGCGCCGGCCGTCTCCACGACGGAGACTCCGGCACCGACGACCCCGGCCCCGGAGGACGCGACCGCCGAGACGGCAGCGCCGGAGACCCCCGCGCCGGATGCCGAGGTCCCCGACGAGGACGCCCCGGCTCTCGACTCGAAGGCGGTCGAAGAGGTCGTGCCGCAGGAGTCCGCCCCGCTTGCTCCGCTCGCCGCGACCCCGGCGACGTACACGATCGCCGAGGTGCAGGGTACGACGGACGTCTCACCGCTCACCGGGCAGACCGTCACGATCGAGGGCGTCGTCACCGCCGACTATCGCACCGGCGGCTACAAGGGCATCGTCATCCAGACGCAGGGCGCCGGCGGCGCCACGGATGCCACGCCCGGCGCGTCTGACGGCATCTTCGTGTTCCTGAACGCGCTCGCACCTGCGCTCAACATCGGCGACCTCGTCTCGGTGACCGGTGCCGTGAGCGAGTACTTCGGCCAGACCCAGGTCAGCCCGGCAGCGCTCGAGGGCATCGAGGTCGTCACCGCTGGCGCAGGCGTGCCTGCCGCGACGCCGCTGCCCGACACCGTGCTCGGCGCAGACCGCGAACAGTACGAGAACATGTACGTGGCTCCGGCCGGCACCTACCGCCTGGCCTCCAGCCACCAGCTCTACAACTTCGGCGCGCTCTGGCTGAACGCCGGCGCCGACCTGAACGTCAAGAGCACCGAGACGACGCGTCCGGGCGACGAGGCGGCGGCGATCGCCGCGGAGAACCGCGCGAACCGCATCTTCCTCGATGACGGCTGGTCGCTTCAGGTCACCAACAAGAACCACCCGGGTGAGCAGCCGTATTTCACGAAGGATGAGGTCGTCCGCAGCGGCGACACCGTCGAGTTCGGCGACAACGGCTACGTCCTGCAGTGGGGCTTCGACGACTGGCGTCTGCAGCCGGTGGTGCCGATCGACGACGCCTCCCCGGCAGATCTGAAGGTCGGGTTCGCATCGACGAACCCGCGTACCGCATCCGCCCCGGAGGTGGGCGGCGATGCGCAGGTCGCGTCCTTCAACGTCTACAACTACTTCACGACGCTGAAGACCGAGAACCCGGATGCCCGCGGGGCAGCGAACGCTGAGCAGTTCGCCATCCAGAAGTCCAAGATCGTCTCGGCGATCAACGGGCTGGATGCCGAGATCGTCGCGCTCATGGAGATCGAGAACTCGGTCAAGCTCGGCAAGCCGATCGATTCGGCGCTCGCCGATCTGGTCGCCGGCCTGAACGCTGCGGCCGGCAGCGAGGTCTGGGCGTACGTTCCCACCCCCGCGGCGCTCAGCGACGCGGCGACGACCGACTACATCACCAACGCCATCATCTACAAGAAGGACGCGGTCACCCCGAAGGGCGACAGCGCGACCGTCATCGATGAGTCGGTGTGGGGCAACGCCCGCGAGCCCATCGCCCAGGCGTTCGACATCGACGGCCGTGTCGTCACGGTCGTCGCGAACCATTTCAAGTCGAAGTCCGATCCGAAGGACGGCACCTCGGAGCCGGCCGACGGACAGGGATTCTTCAACGCGGACCGCGTCGAGCAGGCGCAGTCGCTGCTCGCCTTCACCGAGGAGTTGACGTCGACGTCGGGCAGCGATGACCTGCTGCTGATCGGTGACTTCAACGCCTACGGCAAGGAAGACCCGATCGACGTGTTCACGTCGGCGGGCTGGAGCGACCTCGTCGCCGACAAGGCTTCGGGCCAGTACACGTACTCGTTCGACGGCGAGCTCGGCTCGCTCGACCACGTCATCGCGTCGCCTGAGCTGTCGGCATCCATCACGGGCGCCGGCGTGTGGGGCATCAACTCGCCGGAGTGGAGCGACCGCGGCTTCGCGTACGCGGCCACCGAGACGGGAACGCCGTTCCGCTCCAGCGACCACGACCCGATCGTCGTCGGCGTCTCGAGCGACCTCCCGCCCGTGAGCATCGACGTCGTCACGATGAACGATTTCCACGGTCGTATCGAGGCGGATGGCACCGCAGCCGGTGCCGCCGTCATGGCCGGTGCGGTCAAACAGTTCCGCGAGGCCAACCCGAACACGATCTTCGCCGCAGCCGGCGACCTGATCGGCGCCTCCACGTTCACGTCGTTCATCAACGATGACAACCCCACGATCGACGCGCTCAACGCGGCCGGTCTCGACGTGAGCGCTGCGGGCAACCACGAGTTCGACCAGGGATGGGCCGATCTGGAGGGCCGCGTACAGGACCGCGCCGACTGGGAGTACATCTCGGCGAACGTGTTCGTCACCGAGACCGGCGAGCCCGCGCTCGCCCCGGCCTGGGTGAAGGAGCTGCAGGGTGTCAAAGTCGGCTTCGTCGGTGCTGTCACCGAGGATCTCGGCTCGCTCGTCTCACCGGACGGCATCGCGGATCTCGAGGTGCGCAGCATCGTCGACTCCGTGAACGCCGTGGCCGACGACCTGCGCGACGGCGACCCGTCGAACGGTGAGGCGGATGTCATCATCCTGCTCGTGCACGAGGGCGCCGCGAGCGTCGAACTGTCCAGCGTCACCCCGGATTCGCCGCTCGGTGAGATCGTCTACGGGGTCGACCAGGACGTCGACGCCATCGTCTCCGCGCACACGCACCTCGCCTACAACCACGTCATCGAGGGCCGCCCGGTCGTCTCGGCAGGGCAGTACGGCGAGAACCTCGGCCTGATGAACATCCAGGTCGACGCGAAGTCGCACGAGCTGATCTCCATCACCAACGAAATCAAGCCGCTCACCAAGCTCGTCGACAAGGTCTCGGTACCGCTGTACCCGGCCGTGCCAGAGGTGCAGTCGATCGTCGACGCCGCCAAGGCCGAAGCCGATGTGCTCGGAGCCGTCAAGGTCGGTGACATCACGGCCGATTTCAACCGTGCGCGTCAGAGCGATGGCAAGACCGACAACCGCGGTGGGGAATCCACTCTCGGCAACTTCGTCGCCGACGTGCAGAAGTGGTCGACGGGTGCTGACCTCGCGTTGATGAACCCGGGCGGTCTGCGGGCGAATCTGAAGCACGCGGCGACCGGTGACACGGATCCGGCGGGCAACGTCACGTTCCGTGAGGCTGCGACCGTGCAGCCGTTCGCCAACACGCTGGTCACGCTCGACCTCACCGGTGCGCAGCTGAAGCAGGTGCTGGAGGAGCAGTGGCAGCCGGCGGCAGCGGCGCGACCGTTCCTCAAGCTCGGCGTATCCGAGGGGCTGGAGTACACCTACGACCCTGCGGCTGCGGCGGGTGCGCGGATCACCTCGATCACGCTCGACGGCGTGGCGATCGACCCGGCGGCCACATACTCCGTGGCGGCGAACTCGTTCCTGGCAACCGGTGGCGACAACTTCTTCACTCTCGCCGAGGGCAAGAACAAGGCCGACACCGGCAAGGTCGACCTGCAGTCGATGGTCGACTGGTTCGAGGCGAACAAGACCGCGTCGCCGGATCTCGCTCAGCGCGCGGTCGGCGTCACGGTCAGCGCGGCGGACGCCGACGGTTACAGCCCCGGCGACGAGGTCACGGTCTCGCTGTCGTCGCTCGCCTTCACCGGTGGCGAAGCAGCGCCAGGCGCTGTGTCGCTCACGCTGGGTGACACCGAGCTGGCCTCGGGCGCGATCGATCCGGTCGCCGTCGACACGACGGACGAGGCGGGGCGGTCGAGCCTGACATTCACGGTGCCTGAGGGCGTCTACGGCGAGCAGCAGCTCGACGTCGCCGTCGCCGGCACGGGAACGTCGGTCGTCATTCCGATGGTGTTCGCCGGTGCGCCGGTGGCCTCCGGCGAGATCTCGCTGAGTGACGTCACCGTCGCCGCAGGCGGCACCGTCACGGTGTCGGGCGAGGGCTTCGATGCCGGGGCCGAACTCGTCATCGAGTTGCGGTCCACCCCGGTGAAGGTCGGGACTGTCACGGTGAATGAGGACGGAACGTTCTCGGCGACGGTGACCATCCCGAAGAACACCTCCGCGGGGAAGCACACCATCGCCGTCATCCAGCCGGATGGCGCCGAGGCGACTGCTTCTCTGACCGTCACCGCAGCGGGCGGCAACGGAAACGGAAACGGCAACGGTCTCGCGACCACGGGTGCGGATTCCGCTCCCTACGTCGTGCTGGCGGTTCTGCTGCTCGCGCTCGGCCTCGGGCTGTTCGTCGCCCGTCGTCGTCGCACCTCGTAGTCGAGCACGCTCGCCTGAATGCGAACACGGAGGCCGCCGGGAGTGATCCCGGCGGCCTCCGTCGCGTTCCGGCACCTCGCAGCGTCCGTGTGATGTTCTTCGGTTCGTGGGGACCTGGAGGTCAGACCCGTGCCTCGACAGGCGCCCAGGCGAATCCGTCGGGGTCGACCGCGGCACCGAGCACGCCGTTCACGGTCAGGCGGTGCGAGCCGGATCCATCCGCGGGAACTCCGGCGTCCTTGGCAAGAGAGGCGTGACGGTAGAGGCCGAGGCCGATGGAGCCCATGCTGGTCTCGAACTGCACGTAGCTACGGCCGAAGCTCTTGGCGACGCGGATGCCGCGCTCGGCGTAGAAGGTCTTCGACGCGACGACATCGGCAGCGCCGATCAGCAGGATGATCTCGTCGACATCGCGGCTGGCGGGCGCGGTGTCCTTCTTGGCGGTCGTCGCGACCTTCCAGATGGCGCCGTCCGGTGCCTGGACGGTGCCGCCGACGCCCCAGAGCGACTTCGAGACCGGCTTGATGACGCGGGCGCCGCCGGCGACGGCTGCGTCGATGAGAGCGTGCACGTTCGCCGGCTGAGACACGACGAGCGAGAGGGTGTAGCCGCGGAACCCGGAGGTGTCGGCATCCGCGGTGCGGAAGAGGAGCCGATCGCCGAGCCCGAAAGCCTGTGTGTAGAACGCCTCAGCGGCGGCGACATCGGAGACGTGGAGGGTGATGGAATCGATGGTGTTGTTCATGACCTCGACGTTACGGATGCCGCACGAGGGCGCGCTTCTCGATTCCTGCTCACTTCGATGATGGCGCGGAGCCACGAGAAATCAGCGACCGCTACGGCGTGAGGACCTCGACATCGGCCTGTGCGAGCGCCGCCGCCACCTCACGCGGCGGGGCCTTGTCGGTGATGAGGTAGTCGACGCGCTCGAGTGTGGCGATCTGCGCGAACAGCCGACGTCCGAACTTGGACGAGTCGGCGAGCACCGCGATCCGCTCGGCGCGCTGGATCATCTCGGACATCATGGCGGCGTCGCCGAGGTTGGAGGTCGAGTACCCGTCCTGATCGACGGCGCCGACGGCGATGAGAGCCAGATCGCAGCGGATGTCGACTTCGGGTCCGCCCGGCGTCATCGTGAACGTGACAGGACCGGTCGTCGCCTGGGTGATGGCACGCACAGCGCCACCGAAGACGAACAGATCGCGGAAGGCCGACGGCGAGATCTCCGCGGGGATGCGCAGGTTGTTCGTCGCGATCGTGAGGTCGCGGTGATTGCGGAGTGCGCGGGCGACGGCGAGCGTCGTCGTTCCCGCGTTGAGCATCACCACTGAGCCGTCCTGAACGAGATCGGCGGCGAGGCGCGCGATCCGCTCCTTCTCCTCTTTCTGCATGTTGAGGCGGACGTCGAGGGCGCGGTCCTTGAGCTGGCCGTTCGCGGCGCTGACGGCTCCGCCATGCGTCCGGATGAGCACGCCCTCGCGATCGAGCTGGTCGAGATCCCGCCGGATCGTGTCGATCGAGACGGTGAAGTGCTCCGCGAGATCGCCGACCGTGACCTGGCCCGTCTGCTCGACGTAGGCGGCGAGATCCGCCTTCCTGCCGGCAGGGAGGCGGCGTCGGTGGGCCTTTGCAGAAGCGTCCATGCAGACATGTTGGCACACATGGCGGTGGAGTGCGGCACAATCATGCACAAAACGGCAGGCGGCTTCCGCCGGTGATTTCCGTGGCCTGGACGCGGGAACCCGGGACCTGGGTGCAATTCGCGGCAGAGAAGCCCTTGACTAATGCGAAGATTCCGGCATAACATGGCTCAAAACCGCATGAAGAAGCATGAGAGTGCGTTATGCGGCACGATCTCGAAGAGGAGAAGTGATGATCACAGTGGGGCGAGGGCGACGCATTCTGAAGCTCGCCGGCGCAGCGACAGCAGCCGTGACAGTCCTGGCCGTGGCAGGTTGCGCGGCAGGCGACAGCGGCACAACCGACGGTGGTGGTGACGGCGACGTCACGATCGAGTTCGCTCAGTGGTGGGAGCCCGAACTCCCCGACGGCGAGTTCCGCGCTCTGATCGACAAGTTCGAAGAAGCGAACCCCGGCATCACGGTCGATCTGGTGAGCGGCCCGTATGCGTCGACCAAGGAGCAGCTCTTTGCCGGAGCAGCATCCGGCACCATGCCCGACGTCGTCGGCCTCGACGGCGCCTGGGTGAATGACTTCGCCTCGCAGGGCGTCATCTCCGACCTGAGCGCGCTCATGGAGGAGTACGACTACGACGACAGCGAACTGGCGAGCCAGATCCAGGTCGACGGCAGCACGTACATGATCCCGGTCGTGAACTTCGTCTATCCGATGTTCACGAATGACACCCTTCTCGCCGAAGCCGGCGTCACGGCCCCGCCGACCACGCGCACCGAGTTCGCGGATGCCGCGGCGAAGGTCTCCGCGCTCGGCGGCGACGCATCGGGCTGGGTGCTTCCGCTTTCACTCGAGGCGCCGAACGGCGTGCAGAACGACGTCATGTCGTGGGTCTGGGCATCCGGCGGTTCGATGCTGAAAGACGGCCAGCCGGACCTGACCAACGACGACGTCACCTCGGCGGTCGACTTCATCGGCGGCCTCTGGGACGACGGCGTGATCGCCTCCGGTTCCTTCACCATGAAGGAGCAGGACAAGGTCGAGGAGTTCACCAACGGCCGTGCCGGCATGATGATCGATTCGCTGGCGCACATCAATCTGATCCGTGAGACGAACCCCGATCTGAAGTTCTCGATCTCGGCTCTCCCCGCGGAAGACGGATACGACGGCGAGCGGGGCATCCCCTACGCGTCCTGGGGTATCGGCGTCGCCGAGAACTCCGAGCACAAGGAAGCCGCCTTCAAGCTGGTCGAGTTCCTGATGAGCGAGGAGACGAACTCCGAGCTGTCGACGATGGCCAAGGCGTTCCCCGGCAACTCGAAGTCGGTGCCGGACTTCGTCAACGACGACGAGCTGTTCAAGAAGGCCTTCGAGATCTACCAGGAAGGCTACCCGGCGAACGAATTCACCGGACTGCCCGTCGCGGAAGAGCTCATGCGACTGCTCGGCGAACAGCTGCAGGCCGCCTTCGATGGGCAGCAGTCGATCGACGATGCGCTGAAGAAGGCGCAGGACGCCTGGAAGGCGGAGTTCTGATCTCCCGCCTCCCCGCATGAACGGGGTGCCGCATCGCGAAACTCGATCCGATGCGGCACCCGACCAACCAAGGAGCACCGGTTCCCATGAGCCTCAGAACCACGGACGACACCGAGGTGATCGTCACCGGAGTCTCGCTGTCGCGCAGACGCCGCCAGCTGCGCAAGACGACAGAGTCCTACGCCTTCCTCTCGCCCACGATGATCCTGCTGTTCGTGCTGATGATCGTTCCGATCATCATGGTGATCGGCTACTCGTTCCAGGACAACGTGATCCTGAACAAGTCACCGGAGTTCGTCGGCATCGCGAACTACGTGGAGATCCTCTCCGACCCCGGCTTCTGGAAGGCCACGGGCAACACGATCCTGTTCACGGTCGCAAGCGTCGTCGCGCACCTTGTCCTCGGTCTCGGCTTCGCGATGATGCTGAACAGCCCGCTGCTCGGAGGCTTCGCGAGATCCGTGTTCCGAGCCCTGTACGTGCTGCCGTGGCTCTTCACCGTCGCCGTGATCGCGGTCCTGTGGCGCATGCTGCTCGCCCCCAACGGCGTCGTCAACTTCCTGCTCAACACCGACATCGAATGGCTCGCCTCACCTCAGCTCGCGCTCGGCACCATCATCTTCATCAACATCTGGGCCGGGTATCCCTTCTTCATGGTCAGCCTGCTGGCCGGTCTCCAGGGCATCCCGAACGAACTGAACGAAGCGGCCACGGTCGACGGCGCCGGCGCTGTGCAGCGGTTCTGGAACGTCACCATCCCGCAGCTGCGGCCGATCATCGTCAGCCTGGTGCTGCTCGACCTGATCTGGACGTCTCAGCAGTTCGCCCTGATCTGGATGACGACCGGTGGCGGCCCCATCGACGTCACCGAGGTGCTCAGCACCTTCACCTACAAGCTCGCCTTCGCCAAGTACGACTTCTCGCTCGCGGCGACCTCCGCCGTGCTGGTGCTGCTCATGTCGATGGTGCTCGCCGTGTTCTACGTCCGTCACCAGAAGGCGAGGGACTGATCATGGCTCTCACCGTCAAGAACCAGCGCCTCGCGGCGAAGACCGGTGTCACGATCGGCCTCATCCTCGGTGCGGTGTTCGCTGCGGGGCCCGTGCTGTGGATGCTCTCGAGCTCGTTCAAGTCGAACACCCAGATCTTCGAACTGCCACCGCGCCTGATCACCGACACGTTCTCGTTCGACGCATACGTCGCGATCTTCACGAACCCCGAGACCATGAGGTTCTTCCTCAACAGTTACATCGTCGCCGGAGCGGTCACGATCCTGACGTTGATCGTCGCGATCCAGGCGGCCTATGCCTTCAGTCGCTTCGAGTTCCGCGGCAAGCGCATCCTGAACGTCGTGATCGTGAGCGTGCAGGCCGTGCCACCCATCACGCTGCTCATCCCGTACTTCGGCCTGATGGTCGCGCTCGGTCTGTACAACTCCTACGCCGGCCTCATCCTCACCTACATGGTGTTCACGCTGCCCTACGCGATCATCATGATGACCGGGTACTTCAACACCCTGCCAAAGGAACTCGACGAGGCCGTCCGCGTCGACGGCGCGGGTTCGATGACGGCCCTCTGGCGCATCCTCGTCCCGATCTCGGTCCCCGGCATCGTCTCGGTCGGCATCTACACGTTCATGATCGCGTGGAACGAGTACCTGTTCGCCCTCACGCTCACCCGCACGATCGACATGCGCACCGTGCCGATCGGCATCCAGCTGCTGATGGGTCAGCACTCCTACGAGTGGAACCAGATCATGGCGATGAGCGTGCTCGGGTCGATCCCGGTGCTCATCCTCTTCCTCTTCTTCCAGCGCTATTTCATCAGCGGTCTCACGGCCGGCTCGGTGAAGAGCTGACATCCGTCACCCCAGACTTCGACCACCACGAAACAGGAGAAATCACGTGCTCTACACCGGCAAATCCATCCTCGATGTCGCGAACGCGCATAACTTCGCGATCCCCGCGTTCAACATCAGCGACTGGGCGATGTTCAACGGCATCATCGACATCAGCGAGGAACTGTCCGCACCGGTCATCATCGCGATCCACCCCGATGAGGTCTCCCACATCACGACCGACCTCATTCCCGCGATGCACTCCCGTGCGCACCGGTCGAGCGTTCCGGTCGCGATCCACTGGGACCACGGTGGCAGCTACGAGCAGATCATCACGGCCATCAAGGCGGGATTCACGTCGGTGATGATCGACGCCTCGCTGCTGCCGTTCGACGAGAACGTCGCCCTGACGCGCAAGGTCGTCGAGGCCGCGCACGCCGTCGGCATCCAGGTCGAGGGCGAGCTCGGCACGATCGGTGCGAACGACAGCTACGGAGAATCCGGAGCGGCGGAGATCATCTACACGAACCCTGCCGACGCGGTGCGCTTCGTCGAGGAGACCGGCGTCGACAGCCTCGCGATCGCGATCGGGACGTCTCATGGCCTCTACCCGGCGGAGAAGAACCCCGAACTGCGTCACGACCTGCTCGAGCAGATCAAGGCGGCCGTCGGCATCCCGCTGGTGCTGCACGGCGGGTCGAGCAACCCCGACAGCGAGCTCAGCCGGGCGGTGAGCCTCGGGATCAACAAGATCAACATCTCCAGTGACATCAAGGTCTCGTACCACAACCGGATGCGCGAGATCCTCGGCACCGATCAGCGGCTCCGGGAGCCCAATGCCATCCAGCCGGGTTCCGTCGCGGCGATGAAGGTCACCGCTGCGGAGAAGATCCGGCTCTTCGGCGCAGACGGCACGGCCTCGCTGTACTGAATCCGCTGGCGAGAGGAGGATGATCGGCGACGTGGACAGACATTTCGTTCTCGGGCTCGGCGGCACCGTCGACTACGAACTCCGATGGGACACCGCGGTGCTCGATCGGCTCGCCCTCGAGCATCGAGTGCGCAGGCACGAACTGACGACCACGGCGCCGATCATCGACGAGCGCTCGCTGCTCGTGGCGATTCTCGCCTTCCTCGCCTCCGGTACCGGTGCGGAGCGATTCGTCGCCTCGTCGGCTGTCATCGAGCGCTTCGTGAGTCATTTCGAGTACGACATCACCCTCGGCGGCACGGGTGTGCGTGCCGGCCTGGCACTCGATCGCCTGGGCATCCCGAGCGTCCAGCATCTGGTGAGCATCGACGAGAACGTGCGCCGACTGCTGCCGCCGTCGATCTCCTACGTCTCGTCCGCCACTCGCGACACCCTCGACCCGCACCTGATCGTGCAGTATCCGGTGGGCGCCCGGGCCCGGATGCTGGACGGAGACGTCGTCTCGCCGGCGCCGAACCGCCTGATCTTCGCGAACGATCCTCCCAATCGGGAGATGGCCATCGCTGCCGAACTGCCCGCAGCTCTCGAGGGCGCAGCGGCCTTCCTCATCTCCGGGTTCAACACGATGCAGGATCATGAGCTGCTCGAGCGGCGGCTGGATGAGCTGGAGCAGGCCATGCGCAGCCTGCCAGACGATGCGCTCGTCTTCTACGAGGACGCAGGCTTCTATGTCCGCGACTTCGCGGAGACGGTGAGAGCGCGGTTGCTCCCGCGGATCGACGTGTACAGCATGAACGAGGACGAGCTGCAGGAGTACTGCGGGCGCGCGGTGAACCTGCTGGATGCCGGTTCGATCGTCGACGCCCTCGACGAGGTCGCTGCGCGAATCCCGTCGCCCGCGCTCGTCGTGCACACCCGCTACTGGGCGACGGCGATCGGTCCGCAGGCCCGACGGCACCGAGAGGCTCTTGACAGCGCCGTTCGCATGGCCGCGACCCGGTACCGGCTGGGAGACCGGTTCGCGGCGGAGGATATCGAGAGCACGGCCGCGATGCCACGGCATGCCGGCGGAGCGGCGGTGGTCGCTGCGATCGAGAGTCTCCGGAGCGACATCGTCGGTGTGCCGGGATTCGTCTTCGATGTTCCTTCGCCGACGACGGTCGGGCTCGGCGACAGCTTCGTCGGCGGCTTCCTCTCCGCGCGCAGTCAGAGTGGACGGGGCGCGTGAGGCCGATCAGGCTTCTCGCCAATCGTCCTCCGGAGCGCTTCTATCGCGGAGGGGCGCGGATCAGCGCGTTCCGCGGCGAGCTTTCGTCGGAGGAGCGGGAGCCCGAGGACTGGATCGGGTCGACCACGACGATCCGCGGAGAGTCGGAACTCGGGCTCACCCGCCTCCCCGACGGCGAACTGCTGCGGGATGCGATCATGAACGATCCCGAGTTCTGGCTCGGAGCCGCGCACGTCGCGCGGTGGGGAGCGGACGCGCGGCTGCTGGTCAAGCTCCTGGATGCCGGCCAGCGACTCCCGGTGCACGCGCATCCTGATGACGCCTTCGCCGCGACGCATCTCGGCATTGCCCACGGCAAGGCCGAGGCCTGGTACATCCTCGAAGGCGGGGTCGTGCACATCGGACTCCGGCGTGACGTCGAGGCGGAAGAACTCTCGGCCCTCGTGGCATCGCAGGAGGTCGAAGCGCTGCTGGCGCTGCTGCACGAGGTGGATGTCGCTCCAGGCGACGTCGTCTGGGTGCCGCCGGGTGAGCTGCACGCGATCGGCGCCGGTGTCCTGCTGCTCGAATTGCAGCAGCCGGAGGACCTCTCCATCCTGCTCGAGTGGAAGGGTTTCGCTGTCGACGGTCCGAATGCCGGGCACCTCGGTCTGGGCTTCGACCTCGCGCTCGCCGCCGTCCGCCGGTCCGGGCGGAGCCGGGCCGAGCTCCGGCACCTCGTGCGAGCGGCGCCGCCCTCCGGTTCCGTCTTCCCGCGCGACGCCGATGAGTACTTCCGCTTGGATCGGCATCCTGTCGCCGGAACAGACCAGCTCGCGCCTGGTTTCTCCCTCTCGGTGGTCACCAGCGGAGACGTGGAGATCGCGGGGCAGCCGTTCCCGGTGGGCACGACTCTGCTGACACCCGCCGCGGCCGGTCGACTCGTCGTGAGCGGGTCGGGGGAGCTGTTGGTCGCTCGACCGCCGATGCCTTGAGGCAGAACGGCGAGGGCATGAGGCAGCTGATGGCGACGACTAGACTGGTGGCATGCCCGAACCGAAAGTCGCCAGCTTTCCGGCGATCCGCGGTGCACTGAAGTTCTACCAGATCGCGTCGATCATCACCGGAGTCATGCTGCTCCTGCTGGTGGCCGAGATGGTGCTCAAGTACACGCCGATCCATCTCGAGCTCTTCGCGGGCGGATCCGGCGGTCCGCTGTGGTTCGCGCCGGTCGTGGAGGGCCCCGAGGGGCTGGAGTCCACCGGCGACGGAGCGAACCTGTCGCTGTTCATCCTCGTGGCGCACGGCTGGTTCTATGTCGTCTACCTCTTCGCCTGCTTCCGCATGTGGAGCCTGATGCGCTGGCCGCTGCTGCGTCTGGCGCTCCTCGCGCTCGGCGGCGTCATCCCGCTGCTCTCCTTCATCATGGAGACGATCGTCGCCCGCGACGTGAAGTCCTACCTCGCAACCAGGGAGGCCGCAGAGGCCCCCGTCCCCGCCCCGGAAGGTGTCCGTTGACCGAACAGTCCGAGACCCAGCAGCGTCCAGCGCTCGTCGTCGACTTCGGCGCGCAGTACGCGCAGCTGATCGCCCGTCGCGTCCGCGAAGCGGGCGTGTACAGCGAGATCGTGCCGCACACCGCCACCGCCGCCGAGATCGCCGCGAAGAACCCGGTTGCGATCATCCTCTCCGGAGGCCCGTCCTCGGTGTATGAGGAGGGCGCTCCGCGCCTGGACCCGGCCGTTTTCGACCTCGGCGTGCCCACGCTGGGCATCTGCTACGGCTTCCAGTACATGGCGCAGACCCTGGGCGGCGAGGTCGCGCACACCGGCCTGCGTGAGTACGGGGCGACGGATGCCGTCATCACCGGTGACGGCGGCACACTGCTCGGCGGCCAGCCGGCCGAGCAGAACGTGTGGATGAGCCACGGCGACCAGGTCGCCAAGGCGCCCGAGGGCTTCGAGGTGCTCGCGACGACGGATGCCACCAAGGTCGCTGCCTTCGCGAACGAGGAGCGCGGGTTCTACGGCGTGCAGTGGCACCCCGAGGTCAAGCACTCCGACCACGGCCAGCGAGTGCTGGAGAACTTCCTGCACAAGGGTGCAGGCCTCGCCGCCGACTGGAACAGCGGCAACGTGATCGCCGAGCAGGTCGAGCGGATCCGCGCGCAGGTCGGCGATGCCCGTGTCATCTCGGCGCTGTCCGGCGGCGTCGACTCGGCGGTGTCGACGGCCCTCGTGCACAAGGCGATCGGCGACCAGCTCACTGCCGTGTTCGTCGACCACGGTCTCCTCCGCAAGGGCGAGCGCGAGCAGGTCGAGAAGGACTACGTCGAATCCACCGGCGTGCGTTTGATCACGGTCGACGCGGAAGACACCTTCCTCGGCTACCTCGAGGGCGTCACCGACCCCGAGGAGAAGCGCAAGATCATCGGTCGCGAGTTCATCCGCGCCTTCGAGAAGGTGCAGCTCGACCTCGTCGAGGAGGCCCGCCAGACCGGTGGAGCCCCGATCAAGTTCCTCGTGCAGGGCACGCTGTATCCCGACGTGGTGGAGTCCGGTGGCGGCACGGGCACGGCCAACATCAAGTCGCACCACAACGTCGGCGGCCTCCCGGACGATCTCGACTTCGAGCTCATCGAACCGCTGCGAGCTCTCTTCAAGGACGAGGTCCGCGCCATCGGTCGCGAGCTCGGCATCCCCGAGGCGATCGTGGGGCGTCAGCCCTTCCCGGGGCCGGGCCTCGGCATCCGCATCATCGGCGAAGTCACGCGCGACCGCCTCGAGATTCTGCGTGAGGCCGACGCCATCGCGCGCGAAGAACTCACGAAGGCGGGGCTCGACCAGACGATCTGGCAGTGCCCCGTCGTGCTCCTCGCCGACGTGCGCTCGGTAGGCGTCCAGGGAGACGGCCGCACCTACGGGCACCCGATCGTGCTGCGTCCGGTCTCCAGTGAAGACGCGATGACGGCCGACTGGACGCGCCTGCCGTACGACGTGCTGGCGAAGATCTCGAACCGCATCACCAACGGGGTGCGCGACGTCAACCGCGTCGTCCTCGACGTGACCTCCAAGCCGCCGGGGACCATCGAGTGGGAGTAGAGGACGTCGATACGTCCTCTACCTCGGCGTCTGGGATCTTCCCGGACGCCGAGTATCTCGTGCTGTCCAGCCGGCTCATTCCTGATCTCGACGGCGGCTACACGATCGCGACGCTGGCGCGTGCGAAGCAGATGGCGGATGCGGGCGTCGCCGACGGTCGCGGACCGCAGCTGCTGACGTTCGATCCCGGTACCGCTGCCGCGCATGCTGAGCATCGTCGCGTCTTCGCCGAGCGGGGAGCGCTCGCGTCGCCGGAACGGCTCCGCAACCTCTTCGACGAGGCTCAGGCTCCGGATGGCGGCGCCGCGGAGTGGCTGCTTCGAGCGGCCGACATCGGCCTCGCGGAGACGCCGGGGCGTGAGTATCGAACGCTGGCGGATGAATCCGGTCGCCCCTTCGCGGCGCTTCCGGTGATCGCCGGAGATCCGGACTGGCACCTCACGACCGAGCCGGTGCGGGTCTACGACTCCACGGGTGCGACGGTCGGCGCCCTGCCGGGATTCGCCGGCATCTACCGTGCCTGGCTCGAACACATCGTGGCGTCCGTGGGCGAACGGCCCATCGTCGTCATCTGCGAGTCGCGGCAGCTCGGCGAGCTGATCGTCGACTGGGCGCATCCGCGGGTGCGGCTCATTCACACGATCCACACGATGCACGTGGAGCCGCCCTACACGCCGGATGCGCCGCTCAACGCCCTCTGGTCCCGATGGTTCGCGCTCGCCGAGGGCTTCGACGCCGTGGTCTGGCCGACTCCCACCCAGCGTCAGGATGTGGTGCGCCGTTTCGGCGGCGAGAGCACGCACCGTGTGGTTCCGCACGGCGTGCAACCTCCTCGATCGCGCCAGGCAGAACGCGAGCCGGGGCTCGTCGTCGTGCTGGGCCGGCTCGCGGCCGGCAAGCGCATCGATCACGCGATCCGTGCCTTCCTGCATGCGGATGTGCCGCACGCACGCCTCGAGATCTGGGGCGACGGGCCGGAACGGGCACGACTGCAGCAACTGATCGAGGAGTGTGACGCCGGAGAGCGGGTGCTTCTCGCGGGGTTCGCGGAGGATCCCGCAGCGGTGCTGGATCGCGCGTCCGTGGTGCTCACCGCGACGGCATTCGAGGCTCAGGGGCTGTCGATCGTCGAGGCTCTTGCCCACGGTGCACCGGCCGTGTCGTACGACGTGCGTTACGGTCCTGGCGACATCCTGGGCGGTGGTGGGGGAGTGCTGGTGCCGGACGGTGATGAGGATGCTCTGGCCGAGGCCGTGCGCAGCCTGCTCTCCGACCCCGCGCTCTGGGAGCGACTGCACGGCCAGACCGGTGCGGCAGCGGGCGTATGGAGCCCCGAGGCGGCGATGGGTGCACTTGCCGGCGTCGCACGCGGCGTGCTGGCGGCGCCGGCGCGACGCTGAGTCCTGCGGTATCGGGCGGGACCAGGCCGACTCTTGAAGTGCTGAGAAGTTTTTTCGGCACGTTTGTCGATCCAGGGTCTTCTCGTTCGACGTCTTCAATGAGAGGGTCGAAAACGACCCAGGACACCAAGGAGAACATCATGAAGTTCATGCTCATCATGCGCGCGACGGACGAGGCTGTGGAGGCGTACAAGAACACCCCCTTCGAGCAGGTCATCGAGGCCATGGGCAAGTACAACGAGTCGATGATGAAGGCGGGCGTGCTTCTGGCCGGCGAGGGGCTCACCGACGCTGCCGAGGGATTCGTCGTCGACTTCAGCGCGGAGGCGCCGTTGATCACCGACGGCCCGTACGGCGAGACCAAGGAACTGTTCAACGGCTTCTGGATCATCGAGGTCTCCTCGCGCGAAGAGGCGGCGGAGTGGGCAGGACGTGCGCCCCTCGGCCCTGGATCGTTCCTGGAGGTGCGGCGGGTGACCGAGTTCGACGACTTCCCCGCCGACAACGAGTGGATCCAGAAGGAAGAGGGCTGGCGCGACGAGCAGGCGCAGCGCGCCCAGCAGTGAGATGAGCGACCCTTCTGCAGACCAGGCGACGCGCTCCGCATCCGATCAGACATCGGCGGAGCGCGCCGTCGCGGCGGTCTGGCGCATCGAATCGGCCAAGATCGTCGCGACGCTGACGCGTATGGTCGGCGACTTCGGGCTCGCAGAGGACCTCGCCCAGGAATCGCTGATCGACGCGTTGCGGCAGTGGCCCGTCGAGGGCGTTCCGCGCAACCCGGCAGCCTGGCTGACGGCGGTGGCGAAGCGCAAGGCGATCGACGGCTGGCGTCGACGTGAACGCCTGGACGACAGGCTCGCCGCGATCGCTCACGACCTGGAACGTGAGCAGTCCACCGATGCGCTGCCCTGGGATCCGGATGCTGTCGACGACGATGTGCTGCGTCTGATCTTCATCTCCTGCCACCCTGTGCTGTCGCGGGAGGCGCAGGTCGCGCTCACCCTGCGCGTGGTCGGCGGCCTCGGGAGCGAGGAGATCGCGCGGGCTTTTCTCGTGCCGACCGCCACCGTGCAGCAGCGCATCGTGCGGGCGAAGAAGACTCTCGCCGCCGCGAACGTGCCGTTCGAGGTGCCGTCGAGGGAGGAGCAGCCGGAACGACTCGGAGCGATCCTCGGGGTGCTCTATCTGATCTTCAACGAGGGGCACACCGCCAGCGGCGGCTCGGACTGGATGCGCCCGGAACTCAGCGAAGAGGCGATCCGGCTCACACGAGTGCTTGCGGCCCTGATGCCCCGCGAGCGCGACGTGCACAGCGTGCTCTCGCTGATGGAGCTCACCGCGGCACGGTTCGCGGCTCGCGTCGACGGGCAAGGGAATCCGGTGCTGCTGGGGGACCAGGATCGCCGACGCTGGGATCGGGGGCGCATCTCCCGCGGGCGAGCCGCGCTGGCTCGGGCGGATGCTCTGGGCCGAGGTCGCGGTGCCTATGGGCTGCAGGCGGCGATCGCGGAATGCCATGCGGTGGCGGCATCGCTCGAGGAGACCGACTGGGAACGGATCGTCGTGCTCTACGAGGCGCTGGGCCGGATCGCGCCGTCACCGGTGGTCGAGCTGAACCGCGCGGCTGCTGTCGCGATGGCCACCGGTCCCGCATCCGCCTTGCGAATCATCGACCGCCTTGCCGAGTCGGGGGCCCTGCGGGGGTACCACCTGCTCCCGGCGACGCGCGGAGAACTGCTGCTGCGTCTGGGCAGAAACGACGAGGCGCGAAGCGAGTTCGCGGTCGCGGCATCTCTCGCCGGGAACGACCGAGAACGCGCCCTGCTCGAGGCGAAGGCCGCCGGGAGATGAGGATCTGTCCCGCCGACTCCTGCCGGCGGCACAGACAGGAACCGCCCCTGCCGGAAGCAAAGCTGTCCGAGCAGAGGCGGAACCTCTTTCACCGCGCGCGACGCGCGAGGTGAGATCAGTCGCGAACGCGCGATCCGCGTCCGACGATCAGGCCGTAGATCAGCAGAACGATGATCGCACCGCCGATCGCGAGCAGCCAGGTCGAGAGATCCCAGAAGTTCTCGAGACCGACGCCGAAGAGCATCGAGCCGATCCAGCCGCCGAGCAGGGCTCCGACGACGCCGAGCAGAAGGGTGACGAGCCACCCGCCGCCTTGACGTCCGGGAAGGATGAGCTTGGCGATGGCACCGGCGATAAGGCCCAGAATGATGAAGGCGAGGAAACCCATGGTCAGCTCCTTTGTGTCAGGATCCCCGAGTTGCGGGGATTCGTGAGTCCACTGTGCTGGCCTCGGGACATCTCGGATACCCCCTTGCGCCGGGGTCACCAGGTATGCAAAGAGGCCCGCCTCCAGGCGGAGACGGGCCTCTTTCGAGTCGTGACTAGTTGCTGCCGCGGACGATCGCGATCATGCGCAGGATCTCGACGTACAGCCACACGACGGTGACCATGATGCCGAAGCCGCCGAGCCAGCCGTACTTGCGCGGTGCGCCGTTGCGCACGCCCTGCTGGATCTGGTCGAAGTCCATCACCAGCGAGTACGCGGCCATGAAGACTACGAGGACGCCGATGATGAGGCCGAGCGGGATGCCCATGACTTCCTGGCTGAGAAGGCCGAACGCCTGGCCGGCCGGGAGCACGTTCGTCCACATCAGGACGAGGTTGAGCAGCGAGAAGACCATGTAGCCGAGCATCGCGATCATGACGATCTTGGTCATCTTCTTCGACGCGCGGATCTTGCCGCTGGCGAAGAGGGCGAGGGTCACGCCGACGACGGCGACCGTCGCGAGGGTGGCCTGCATGACGATGCCGGGCCAGATCATCTCGAAGAACGCGGAGATGCCACCGACGAACAGGCCCTCCAGCGCCGCGTAGACGAAGATCAGTGCGGGACGCACCTTCTTGCGCGAGGTGAAGGTGATCACCATGGCGAGCACGAAGCCACCGAAGGCGCCGATCATCCACGGAATCATCGAGACACCCTGGCGGGGATCGATCTGCACGCCGCCGAGGGTCCACACCCAGCCGATGGCGGCGGTGACGAGCAGGATGCCGAAGAGGGCGGCGGTCTTCCAGACCGTGTCCTCGACCGTCATCCGGTCGGTCTCGATCGCGCCGGCGGGCGGACCGGCGTACATGCCCTCCAGCTGTGCGTTGGCGGCAGCATCCATTCCGGCGTGCTGCGCGGAACCGAACTGCGCACCCTGAGCCGCAGCCTGCGGGCCGCCGGGGTAGGTCGCGACATTGCGCGGATCCTGCTGCTTGAACGCCGGATTGTTGAAGGCGAAATTGCTCATGGTGGGCCTCACTCCAAAGTGTGCGTAGGTCTCTTTCCTCCACGATACCCGCGCGGTGCGCTCAGTGGCGTGTTCTACGCTGAGAGCGTGCCCAGGAAATCACCGCTCGTCATCGGTCATCGCGGCGCTCCCGGCTACCGTCCGGAGCACAGCCGATCGTCGTACGAGCTCGCGCTCGCCATGGGCGTCGACGCCGTGGAGCCCGACATCGTCGCCACCCAGGACGGCGTCCTCGTCGTGCGGCACGAGAACGAGATCTCCGGCACCACCGACGTCGCCGAGCATCCTGAGTTCGCCGACCGACGCACCACCAAGCGCGTCGACGGCCAGGCACTGACCGGCTGGTTCACCGAGGACTTCACCTGGGCCGAACTGACCACTCTGCGCAGCCGCGAGCGGCTGCCCGAGGTGCGGCTGACCAGCGCGAGCTTCGACGGGTCGCAGGCCATTCTGCGACTGAGCGACGTGCTCGACATCGTGCGCGCCGGCTCGATCGAGCACGGGCGCGAGATCGGCGTGGTGCTGGAGATCAAGCATGCGACCTACTTCGCGAGCATCGGCCTGGACCTTGCTCCCCTGATCGAACGGGATCTTCGCGAGGCAGGCTGGGCCGACGGCGAGCTGCCCCTCATCATCGAGTGCTTCGAATCGACGGTGCTCGGCCACCTGCGTGCACGAGGGATCGCCGCTTCCTACGTCTATCTGATCGAGGCATCCGGCCGCCCGTACGACCTCCTCGTCGCGCAGGGCAAGCAGGCGCTCAGCTACAAGGCCACGGTCACGCCGCGGGGACTCGATGGTCTGGTCGGCAAGGTCGATGGCATCAGCGTCAACAAGAGGATGCTGCTGGCCAAGGGCAACACGATCGTGGACGATGCGCATGCGCGCGGCCTCAAGGTGTTCACCTGGACCGCCCGCCCGGAGAACGCGTTCCTGGCCGCGGAGTTCCGCGGTGCCGGCGGACGCAGCGAGTACGGCGACTACGAGGCGGAGTGGGCAGCGATCGCGCGCACCGGGATCGACGGCGTGTTCGTCGATCACCCCGATCTGGGCGTGGGCTTCTTCCGCAACTGAGCATTCGCCCGCGATCCGGGGGCATCAGAGCGGTCCCAGGACCTCCGGCACGGTCTTCTCGAGCCGCAGCGCGCGAAGGGGAGCGAGGATCTCCCGCTCTTCGAAGCGGAAATGCGACTCCATGATCGCGCCGATCCCGTCGAGGTGGCGTTCGATCGACGCCGTATCCTCATCGCGTTCGACGGCGTTGCGCAGCGCGTTCAGCAGGTGGGAGAGCATCGAGTGATCCTGCATGAGCTTGTCGATCACTCCGGAGAGTTCGGGATGCTCGTCGCGCAGCGCGGGGAACAGGCTGCGGTCCTCGCTGCGGTGGTGGCCGTCCAGCGCCGAGCAGAAACCGATGCAGAAGAGCAGCAGCTCGGACGCGGCATCCGGTGCGGTGTCGCCCGCATCCAGCGCCGCCCGCGTGGCGGAAAGGGCGGCGCGCAGGCGGGTGTGCGCCGAGCGGAGCTCTTCATCCCAGGCGATCAGGCGGTCAGCATCCACCGGGCAAGTGTACGGCTACCCCGCGAACGCACCCCGCCGGGTGGACACGATCTCCTTGCCGAGGGGCATGAGCGAGATCGGCACCATCTTGAAGTCGGCGATACCCATCGGGATGCCGATGATCGTGATGCACAGCGCGATACCGGAGACGATGTGACCGATCGCCAGCCACCAGCCCGCGAGAATCACCCAGAGCACGTTGCCGAGGAACGAGCCCACGCCGGCCGTCGGCTTGCTGATGACCTCACGCCCGAACGGCCAGATGGCGTAGCGGGCGATGCGGAACGACGCGATCGCCCACGGGATGGTCACGATCGGGATGCACAGCAGGATGCCCGCCAGCATGTAGCCGAGGAACAGGACCCATCCGGCGAGGATGACCCAGATGATGTTCAGGATCGTGCGCATGAGGTGATTGTCGCAGTCGTGGCTGGGACTACGCCTGACGCATGCGCCCGGCAGATGCCGGCGCGGTCGGGAGTTGATTGGCCGCCCGCCGTTCACCTCTCGTCCATCTGCACGCCGCCGTGCGGCCACGCGGCATCGGTGGTGTGGACTCACACCCGTCTGAGTTCTCACTCTGGAGCCCCATGTCCCGCCTGCACCCCGCGGCAGCGGTCACGACGGTCTGCGCGCTCAGCGCAGCCGCCCTGTTCGCCGCACCGCTCGCCGCCACCGGCGCCGATTCCCGCATCACCGAGACTGCGGGCGCACCCGCGGGTCTCGTCCTCAACGAGATCGTCTACGACGACGCGGCGACCGGACTCGCCGACCAGGTCGAGATCTACAACGCCGGCGCCGAGCCCATCTCGCTCGATGGCTGGTACATCTCCGACGAGAAGCGCGACACCTTCGGCCACGCGCCGGCCGGCACCACACTGGCTCCGGGGGAGTTCCTCGTGCTGGTGAAGGACGTCGACTTCGATTTCGGTCTCGGCAAGGGTGACGAGGTCGTGCTGTTCGACCCGGCCGGCGCCGAGGCCGACGCATACGCCTACGAGAACACGGCTCCACTGGCCGTGTGGGCGCGCTGCGCCGACGGCGTGGGCGAGTGGGCGCACGCGACCGCGGCGACCCCCGGCGCGGCCAACGACTGCACCGTGGTGCCGGTCACCGGCTCCATCGTGATCAACGAGGTCGACTCGCAGCCGGCCGACTGGGTGGAGTTCTACAACCCCGGTGGCGAGGCGCTCGACATCTCCGGCTTCGAGATCCGCGACAACTCCGACGATCACCGCTGGCAGTTCCGGCCGGGGACCCAGATCGGCGCAGGGGAGTTCCTCATCGTCGACGAGAGCACGATCGGCATCGTGGACGGCACGGAGGCCGCATTCCGCGATCCGATCGGCATCGGCAGCGCCGACCGCATCCGTCTCTACGACGCCGCGGGTGCCCTGATCGACGACACGCTGATGTGGGACGGCCACGCGGCGATCGGCGGGGACTTCAGCGCCGCCACGCTGGCGCGCTGCCCCGATGGCGTCGGCGCATTCATCCTCGCCCACGCCACCCCGGGTGCGACCAACTCGTGCGTGATGCCGGATGTCGCGATCAACGAGATCGAATCCAACGGCGACGCCACCGACTGGGTCGAGGTCGTCAATGCGGGAAGCGCCTCCGTCGACCTCTCCGGCTGGACCGTGATGGACAACGATCCGTCCGGCCATGCTGGTGACGCGACGCCGCTGCCCGCCGGCACGATTCTCGAGCCGGGCGCCTACTTCGTCTTCGACCAGCCCACCGCGTTCAGCTTCGGCCTCGGCAACGGCGACACCGTGACGATCCGTGATGCGAACGGCAACACCGTCGACGAGTACGTCTATCCGGCGCACGCGGACGGTGTCTGGGCGCGGTGCGCGGACGGCACCGGAGAGTTCGCGGATCAGGCGATCTCGACCAAGGGCGCGCGCAACGCCTGCGGAAGCCCCGTGCGCATCAACGAAGTCGAATCCGATGGCGGTTCCCCCGATGACTGGGTCGAACTGGTCAACCCGACAGCGGACGCGCTCGACGTGTCCGGCATCGTCGTGAAGGACGACGACGATGCGCACGCCTACACGATCCCGGCAGGCACGTCGATCGTCGCAGGCGGCTACCTCGTCATCGAGCGCGCGCAGCTCGGTTTCGGTCTGGGCGGCGGCGACGCGGTGCGCGTGTTCGACGGCGACCTGATCGTCGACGAGACGACGTGGGGCGAGGGGCACGCGGCCACGAGCTGGGGACGCTGCCCCGACATCACCGGTGCCTTCGCGCTGACCGCTCAGCCGACCAGGGGCGCCGCCAACGAGTGCGCCGGCGAGATCGCGTTCTCGCCGTGGCCGGGATCGGCCGAGGTCCGTGCGCTCGACGCCATCCCGATGTTCCTCGAGGACAGCTCGGGGCTCGACATCCAGGAGACCGCGGACGGCGCCGTTCTCTGGGCGGTCGACAACGGGGATGGACGCATCTGGAAGCTCGATGCGCACGCAGACGGTTCTGTCGTGAAGGCCGAAGGCTGGAACGACGGCAAGCGCATCCGTTTCCAGAAGGACGCATCGGACCCCGGCGCCGCCGGCCCGGACACCGAGGGCATCACGGTCGACGGCGAGGGCGCGGTCTATGTCGCGTCCGAGCGTGACAACAGTGCCAAGGGCGTGAACCAGAACGTCGTACTGAAGGTCGATCCGGATGTCGCAGCCGGTGATCTCATCGCGCAGCAGGAGTGGGATCTGACGGCTCTGCTTCCCGCAGTCGGAGCGAACCTCGGCATGGAGGCGGTCGAGTGGGTTCCGGATGCGGCGCTGGCCGGCGTGCTCTTCGACGACAACACCGGTGCCGCCTACGACCCGGCGGACTATGCCGGTCGCGGAGGAGGCTTGTTCTTCGTGGCCATCGAGGACAACGGTCACGTCTATGCGTTCGCGCTCGGAACCGACGGGAGTGCGACCCTCGTCTCCGAGATCGCACCGGGACTCGCCGGAGTGATGGCGCTGGACTACGACAGCGTGCGCGACGTGCTGTGGGCCGTGTGCGATGACGGCTGCCAGGGTCGTTCGGCCGAGATCACGCTGAACGGCACCGCACAGCCGGGCCTGGCGCACTTCGAGCGCCCCGCCGGAATGCCCGACATCAACAACGAGGGCTTCGCCACCGCTCCGGCATCGCTGTCGGTGGACGGGCAGCGACCGGTGTGGTGGTTCGCCGACGGTTTCGCGTCCGAGGCGCTGCGGACCGGCACACTCCCCGGGGTCGACGGCGAGAACCCCGGTGGCGAGAACCCCGGCGGTGAGACGCCGACGGGTCCTGGCGCGGGGAGCCCTGGTACCGGAACCCCCGGTGGCGGGCTCGCTGCAACCGGCTCCGAGGCACCCGTCGCGGCGATCGCGCTGGCGCTGATGCTCCTCCTGGCCGGAGCGGCGATCGCGCGTCGGCGTTCACGCTCGGTGTGAGTTGAGCGGGGTGCGCGGGTCGCCCGCGCACCCCGCTCGGCTCGGCGGGCGTCGGTGCCGCCGTTGCTGTCCATCTCCGGGACCCATCCGGCATCGCGGCGCCGGCGGCGAATCGCGTGATGAGAGATCAGCGACGCGGGCGCTGCACGCTGCGCCCGGACACCGCGTGCACATGCAACCGCAGAGGAAGGTCGCGGTCACCACCCGCCCACGGGTGGACGCGGCCGGAGGCCGGAAGGGCGTCGAGCTCGCCGACCGGCATCGCGGACACCGTGCCGTTCAGCAGCACGCTCCAGCCGGTCCCGGCGAGGTCGTCGTGATGATCGACCTCGAAGGCGACCTCCAGCTCACTCGCGGGAAGCGTGCTGAGGATGCTGTCCGGCGCCGTGCGGACGACGATGTCACGGTCGTCGAGGAAGTAGTTGACCGGGATGATCTGCACCCGGCCATCGCGCACGAAGCCGAATCGTCCTACGGTCGTCGTGCGCAGCAAATCGAAGCACTTCTGCTCGCTCAGACTGGTGATCATCGCTCGCCCCTCGTCGTGAGCACCGATCGTACTCCGCTGTCCTAGGCCCCGCCTAGACTCGTAAGGCCATGACCGACGCTCCTCTCATCGTCCCCTCCACCGCCGGCCCACGCTCCTCGTCATCGGAGTCCGCTGGTGCTTCCGACGACCTCCTCGCCGGGCTCAACCCGCAGCAACTCGAGGCGGTGACATACCGCGGCCAGGCGCTGCTCATCGTGGCGGGTGCCGGCTCGGGAAAGACCAGTGTGCTGACGCGCCGCATCGCGTCGCTGCTGCGGAGTCGTGAGGCATGGCCGAGCCAGATCCTCGCGATCACCTTCACCAACAAGGCTGCCGGCGAGATGCGTGAGCGCGTCGGCGCGCTCGTCGGCGAAGCATCCCGCGGCATGTGGATCTCGACCTTCCACTCCGCCTGCGTGCGGATCCTCCGTCGTGAGGCCGAGCAGTTCGGCTTCACCAAATCGTTCACGATCTACGACTCGGGAGATTCCCGCGCGTTGCTCAAGCGACTGGTCAAAGAGCATGAGGCCGACGCGTACGGGCTGACTCCGGCATCCGTGCAGTCGCGCATCTCGAAGCTCAAGAACGAACTGTCGGATGCCGATTCCTACGCGCGTCAGGCGAACATGTCAGATCCGGCGGAGCGGATCTTCGTCGAGCTCTTCGCCGACTACCAGCGGCAGCTGCAGAAGGCGAACGCCTTCGACTTCGACGACCTCATCGGGCAGACGGTC
This sequence comes from Microbacterium sp. LTA6, assembly GCF_045690355.1. Classification (NCBI taxonomy): domain Bacteria; kingdom Bacillati; phylum Actinomycetota; class Actinomycetes; order Micrococcales; family Microbacteriaceae; genus Microbacterium; species Microbacterium sp. LTA6. The sequence continues at coordinate 278,904 of NZ_CP147855.1, read as the reverse complement.
TATCTGTTCCGTGCGTTCCCGGAGGTGGCGAACACCTACCGGCGCCGCTTCCGGCACATCCTCGTCGACGAGTACCAGGACACCAACCACGCCCAGTACTCGCTCATCCACGAGCTGACCCGGCCGGTTTCGAGCGAGGCTCCCGATCCATATGCCTCGAACGGCATGATGATCTTCGAACCCGAGACCTCGCCGGAGCTCGAGGGGGCATCCCTCACCGTGGTCGGTGATTCCGACCAATCCATCTACGCCTTCCGCGGCGCGGACATCCGCAACATCAGCGAGTTCGAACGGGACTTCCCCGGCGCACGTGTCGTGCTGCTGGAGCAGAACTACCGTTCGACGCAGAACATCCTGTCGGCCGCGAACGCCGTGATCGGCAACAACTTCGACCGCAAGGACAAGAAGCTCTGGAGCGACAAGGGCGACGGCGACAAGATCGTCGGCTTCACCGGCTACTCGCAGCACGATGAGGCCCAGTTCGTCGCCGACGAGGTCGAGGCGCTGCGCCGCGCGGGGATGCCGTACTCCGAGATGGCCGTCTTCTACCGCACGAACTCCCAGTCCCGCGCGCTCGAGGAGATCTTCATCCGCTCTGCCGTCCCCTACAAGGTCATGGGCGGCACCAAGTTCTACGACCGCGCAGAGATCAAGGACGCGCTCGCCTACCTCGTGGCGGTCGCGAATCCCGCCGACGAGATGTCGGTGCGGCGCATCCTGAACAAGCCCAAGCGCGGCATCGGTGATGTCTCCGAGACGGCCATCGCACGATTCGCCGAGGAACACGGCATCTCCTTCCGCGACGCTCTTTCCCTGTCGCCCCAGTTGGGATTCGGCCCGAAGATCCAGGCCGCCATCGCCCAGCTCGACGGGGTGCTCGCCGAGGCGACCGCGATCATGCTGCCGGCGACGGGAGAGGTGCCGGCGCCGACGACGGTCGCCGACGGCCTCAGCCTTCTCCTGACGAAGAGCGGATACCTCGACGCGCTGCGCAGGAGCCGTGACCCGCAGGACGAGGCGCGGGTCGAGAACCTCGACGAGTTCGTCGCCGTCGCCAGGGACTTCGCCCGCAACAATCCCGACGGCACGATCGTCGACTTCCTCACCGAGGTCGCCCTGGTCAGCGATGCCGACGATCTGGATGACGAATCCGGTTCGGTGTCGTTGATGACGATGCACACCGCCAAGGGGCTCGAGTACGACGCGGTGTTCGTCACCGGTGTCGAGGAGGATCTGATCCCGCACCGGATCTCGGCGGGGGAGCCGGGCGGTCCGCAGGAGGAGCGCCGGCTGTTCTACGTCGGCATCACCAGGGCGCGCAAGCGCCTGCACCTCTCGCTCGCGATGACCAGGGCGCAGTTCGGCGAGGTCACGGTCGCGATGCCGAGCCGCTTCCTGCAGGAGATCCCGGTCGGCCTCGTCGACTGGCGGCAGTCGCCGGGAGACGTGAACTCCCGCGGTGGAATGCAGTCGAGGGCGCTGAACGCCCGACGACCAGGTGGCGGGTTCGGATCCTCCGGCTCGGGCGATCGCTTCGGCGTGAAGCCTCTCCCTGGCGGCGACTCCCTCAAGCCGCTGTCCACGGCGATGGACAAGTTCCCGAACCGGGTCACGGCGAAGATGCGCGACAACGGCGATCTCGAACTCGCCGCCGGCGACCGTATCCGCCACTCCGATTTCGGCGAGGGGCGCGTGGACGCCGTGACCGGCGAAGGTGCGAAGCGCATCGCCCACGTGCGCTTCGATTCCGCCGGGCAGAAGAAACTGCTCATCAAGGTCGCGCCGATCGAGAAGATCTAGGCAGCGTTCCCGCGCCGCCCCCTGTGCCGATCGGGACTCGGGGGTCGCAGATTGTCGCGTCGTGGGCGTGGTGACGGCCATGTGCGTCCCCTGGGCGGGCTTGAGAGGGGACGCAGATTGTCGTGACGTGGGCGGCGTGGCGGCCATGTGTGACCCCTGCCATGGGGGCGGGGACGCAGATTGTCGCGTCGTGGGTCGGGTGACGGCCATGTGTGACTCCTGCTGCGCGCCGCCGACCGCAGCAGGTGCCCGCGCCGCGGGTTAGGCTGACAGATATGGGCCTTTTCTCCCGCAAGAAGACCGAAGACGCTCCGGATGCCGTAGAGGCCAAGGACGCGGCGACCGCCGAGGATGCGTCCTCGCAGGAGACTGCACCGGACGAGGTCGCCGAAGTCGTCCCGTCGATCGGCATCTCCGTGCAGGCCTTCCGTGGTGTCGGCGCGGAGGCGGGTCCCGAGGTCTCGTTGCCGGACCCGGATGCCGCGCAGGCGAAGGCGTCTGCCCCGGCTTCAGCCCCCGCAGCCCCGCAGGTCCCGGCCGCCCCCGCGGAGCGCAAGCTTCCGCTGGCGCCGGCGCTGCCGCCCGAGCAGACCGAGACGGTCGCCGGGATGAAGGACAACGTCCTGCTGCGTGAAGCGTTGAAGGAGATCGCCGAGGGCGCGAGCAACGATCAGCTCCTCGGAGTGCTGCGCCAGACGCTGCAGGGGCACCTGTACCTTCGCGTGAACGGCGATGCTCGTGCGCAGATCAGCGAAGGCAAGCCGCTCTCGATCGCCGTGGTCCGCGACGGCGATCGATCGTTCATGCTCGCGTTCAGCTCGGCCGCGGCGGTCCGTGACTCCGTGAAGCAGGAGACCGACCCGTCGGCGACATCTGCGGTCGCGCAGCCGGTCACCTCCGTGCTGCAACAGGTCGTCGCTGGGGAGTTCACCGGGCTGATCGTCGACAACGCATCTGCCCCGCATCGCGTCGTCTTCCCCACCGAGCTGCTGCAGAAGGCGCTCGAGCAGGCCGAACCCGAGCTGACGGTCAAGACCATTCTGGCGGCGCCGCGACAGGCCGATTCTGCGGTGAAGGTCGGCGAGGCGCTCGCGACGAAGCGGATGTGGGTGGCGGTGAATGACGGGAACGGATCGGGCCAGGTCGGCATCGCCGAGGCGCAGACCGCAGACGGCAAGCGATTCCTCCAGCTCTTCTCGCACCCGCTCGAGGTGCTCGCGCTCGGGCGCGGCGATCGGCCGCTGCCGTTCGGGCCGGAGCAGCTGGCCAAGGTCCTGACGAGTCATTCCGAGATGGCCGGCGTCATCGTCGACCCGGCGGGTCCCTCGCTGGTCGTCGAGCGCGATGCGCTTGCGCCGGTGCTCGTGCTGGCCGTCGATCTCGGCGACTGACGCCGGGGGTTCCCCGCACGGCGGTCGCGCCATAGGGTCGGAGCATGGCCTCCGAACGAGTGACCCTGACCGTCGCCGACCCCGATGGAGAACGCGAAGTCGCGCTCTCGAGCCCGAACCGACCGGTGTGGCCGGAACCCGGGATCACCAAGGCCGAGCTCGCCGAGTACGCCCAGCTGGTCGCGACGCCCTTTCTCGCCGCGAACGGCCACCGACCGGTCTCTCTGGAGCGCTTTCGCGCCGGGATCGACAGTGAGGGCTTCTTCTCGAAGAACCCGCCGAAGGGAACGCCCGACTACGTCGACGACGTGATGGTGACGTACAACAGCGGGCGGAAGCATCCGCAGATCGTCCTCACCCGGCCCTCGGCCATCGTCTGGGCCGTGCAGATGAACACCGTGGTCTTCCACCCCTGGGCGTCGCTGGCTTCGGATGCCGACAACCCCGTCGAGCTGCGCATCGACCTGGATCCGCAGCCGGGGACCGACTTCGCCGATGCCATCACGGCGGCCCACGCACTGCGGGAGGTGCTGCGCGACGCCGGTCTGGAGGCCTTCATCAAGACCAGCGGCAACCGCGGGCTGCACGTGTTCGCTCCGATCGAGCCAGTGCACGAGTTCCTGATCGTGCGCCACGCCGTGATCGCCGCCGGACGCGAGCTCGAGCGCCGGATGCCGGAGCAGGTGACGATGAACTGGTGGAAGGAAGAGCGAGGCGAGCGGATCTTCGTCGACTTCAACCAGGCGAATCGCGATCGCACGATGGCCGGCGCCTACAGTCCGCGTGCTCTTCCCGGCGCGACCGTGTCGACCCCGGTCGAGTGGGAAGAGCTGGACGGCCTCGATCCGTCGCGGTTCACCGTGCGCAGCATCCCGCAGCGTCTCGCCGACGTCGGTGACCCCTGGGCGCACATGCAGGACAACCCGGGCCGGATCGATGTGCTGCTGGAGTGGTGGGAGCGCGACAAAGCCGACGGTCTCGGCGAGCTGCCGTTCCCGCCGGAGTTCCCGAAGATGCCGGGGGAGCCTCCTCGCGTGCAGCCCAGCAAGAAGGTCGCCGCGAACTGGGACGAGGACGGCACCAGGGCCGAAGCCTAGCCGGGACCCACGTTCGGCTCACCTGATCCGGAGCGCCAGCTTTCCCACGTAGTGATCGCGCAGGGCCTGGTGGGCGCTGCGGACATCGTCCAGCGCGAACGTCTGGGCGACATGGACCTCGAAGTCGCTCGCGTCGATGATCCCGTTCAGACGTGCCGCAGCTGTACTGCTTCGGTCGCCGTCGTAGTGCGAGAGAGTCGCGCGCGGTGCTTCCGAGGGCAGGGGGTATACGCCGTGCGGCCAGGCGATTCGCCCTGATTCCTTGACCGCCTGCAACGCGCGCTCAGTGGTTTCGCCGCCGACGGTGACGAGCGCCGCATCCAGCCCATCCGGCGCGAAGGTGGCCGCCGCGGCCAGCACGTCGTCTGCGCGGCCGTCGACGACGGCATCGGCGCCGAGGCGCTCAGCCAGAGCGACGCCGTCATCGCCGGAGGCCACCGCCAGAACCCGAAGACCGCGGTGTCCCGCCAGCTGAACGGCGAGGTGTCCGATACCTCCGCTGGCGCCGAAGACCATGAGCGAGGCGCCCGGCTGCAGGTCGAGAAGGTCGAGACCGCTCAGCGCGGTCAGTGCGTCCCAGGCCATCGCGCCGGCCTGTTCGAACGGCATCCGGTCAGGCAGACGTGTCACATGCTCCTCCGCGACGACGCCGTACTCGGCGTAGAAACCACCGCGGGGGAGCGGAGTCGTCGCCGCGTAGACACGGTCGCCGACGGCGAACCGGGTGACGTTGCGTCCCACAGCCGCCACCGTTCCGGCCGCATCCCAGCCGAGCACGTACGGGAATCTCGACGGAAGGTCGAAAGCCCCCTCGAATTCGCCCTGTCGCTCGGCGGCATCCCAGGACCCGACTCCGGCGACATACACGCGGATCAGGACATCGTCTTCGCCGACCTCCGGAACGGGGAGCAGGCGTGTCGTGAGTTCCTCCGCCCCGCCGAATCGGTCGAGGACGGCGGCTTTCATCATCGGGCTGACGGCCTGCTCATCGTTCATCGGTATCCGTGCTCCTCGGTTGCTTGATTGGATCAAGGAACAGTGAATCACGGATGCTTGATTGCATCAAGTATCTCGCCTACGCTGAGGTGATGGCACTGCCGAGCGGACCCACGCAGACATCGTCGGAGGCCGAAGCGATCCTGTTCGACCTGGTCGACGTGTACGACCGTGCCTACGGAGTCGCCGCGGCCGAGCTCTCGCTCAGCGCGGCGCAGGCCTGCGTTCTCGGGCGTCTCGGGGAGCGACGAGGCATGGGCGCGCTCGCTGCGGAGCTCGGATGCGATGCCTCCAACATGACCCAGATCGTCGGGCGCCTCGAGGCCCTCGACCTCGTGAGCCGCGAACCGAATCCGGTCGACCGCCGGGCACGGCTGGTCGCGCGTACACCGCGTGGAGACGAGCTCAACCGTCGCTTCGAGGAGGCCTTCACCTTCGCTCGCGCGGCCGTCGGGCGCCTGAGCGTCGACGAACAGGAACAGCTCACCGCTCTGCTGCGCAAGGCGCTCGGTCAGGCGAGCACGCCGGCCAAGTCGTAGCCGGCGACGGTGTCGAGCTGCTCGTAGGTGCACGACCGCGCCTCGCGATCGGGGCGCCAGCGATCGAACTGCACGGTATGCCGGAATCGGGCGCCTTCGAGCTGGTCGTAGCGCACCTCGAGCACGCGCTCTGGGCGCAGGCGCACGAAGGAGACGTCCTTCGCACCGCTGAACCGGGAGCGCTCGCCCGCGCCGGTGATCGCCTCTCCTTCGTCGTCGCGCTCGACCAGGGGCTCGAGCTCTGCGACGAGTTCCTGACGGCGCGCATCGCTCCATGCCGCCACACCGCCGACCTGGCGCAGGACCCCGTCGGAGTCGTAGAGACCAACGAGGAGCGAGCCGACTCCGGATCCTGACTTGTGGACGCGGTAGCCGAGCGCGACCACATCGGCCGTGCGAGCGTGCTTGATCTTGACGAGTGTGCGCTTGCCCGGCGCGTACGGCTGGTCGAGCGGCTTCGCGACGACCCCGTCGAGTCCGGCGCCCTCGAATTCGGCGAGCCAGCGCACTGCCGCGTCGCGATCGCGCGTGGTGCGGGTCAGATGCAGCGGATGATCGACGCCGGCCATGAGCTTCTCCAGCCGCGCCCGCCGGTCGTGGAACGGCATGTCCAGCAGATCGTCATCGCCCTCGGCGAGCAGATCGAAAGCCACGAACATCGCCGGTGTCTCGGTGGCGAGCCGGGTGATTCGTGACGCGGCGGGATGGATACGCTGACTCAGCGCCTCCCAGTCCAGCCGCTGCGCCCCGCTCGCGCCGGTGGCGACCACGATCTCGCCATCGAGCAGGCACGGCCCAGGCAGAAGCCGGGAGACGGCGTCGACCAGCTCGGGGAAGTACCGGGTCAGCGGCTTCGCGCCGCGAGAACCGATCTCGACCGACTCTCCGTCCCATGCGACCAGCCCGCGGAAGCCGTCCCACTTCGGTTCGAACAGCAGGCCGCCGGGAGTCTTGACAGGATCCGGAACGGCCGCAGCCGCCTTCGCGAGCATCGGTGCGGGGATCAGGTAGCGCATGGCTCCATCCTGGTCTGGCGGAGCGAGCAGCGGTAGATCAGGCGAAGAGGTCGTCGAGTGAGACGGGAGTGCCGGCATCCGCCAGTGCCGTGCGTGCCGCGTGCCAGCCGGCCATGCCGTTGACCCCCGGGCCCGGCGGGGTGGATGCCGAGGCCAGATACACGCCGCGCATCGGCGTGCGCCACGGTGCCGACGACAGGGTGGGGCGGCGCACCATCTGCTGAACGGTGAAGTCGCCGCCCGAGATGTCCCCGCCGATCGTTGCGGGGTTGATCGCCTCGCGCTCGGACGCGCGCACCGCGTGGGTGGCCAGGATGCGATCACGGAAACCCGGTGCGAAGCGTTCGATCTGGCGCGTGATCGGCTCGGTGGGATCGAAGTCGGAGTTCGCGGGGACGTGCATGTAGGCCCAGAACACCGCCTTGCCCTCCGGCGCCCGGGTGGGGTCGAGCGTCGACGGCTGCACGGCGAGAACATACGGTCGTTCGGCGACGCGTCCTCGGGCGACGGCGTTCTCGCTGGCCCACGTCTCGGTGCGGGTGCCGCTCAGGTGTACGGTGGGCGCGCTTGCGACATCCGGATGCGCCCATGGCACCGGGCCGTCGAGAGCGAAGTCGACCTTCGCCGCCCCCGCGCCGTAGCGATAGCGACGCAGCGCGCGCGCGTACCCGGAGGGGAGACCGGGAAGCGTGAGCGCCAGGCGCGGCGAACCGTTGAGCAGCAGCAGATCTCCCTTCGCGGGGTCGCCCCAGTCGAGCGCCCCCAGATCGCGGATGTGCGCGTCGGTCTCGATCAGGCCGCCGTGGGCTTCGAGATCGACGCGGAGCGCGTCGGCGATCGCCTGGGCTCCGCCGCGCGGATACGGCCAACCACCGGCGTGTGCGAGGGCGGCGAGCAGCAGGCCGGCGCCAGCGGACGGCAGTGAGGGGAGTGCGGTGTTCCCATGGGCGACGACGCCGGAGAACAGCGCCGACGCCTCCTCGGTGCGGAAGAAGCGCTTCGCCACGGTGGATCCCTGATCGAGCGTCCGCAGGGCGAAGCGGGCGGCCGTGATCGGATGCCGCGGAACGCGGAGCAGCGACGAACCGGTGAAGTCGAGGACGCCGTCGATATGAGAACTCAGGGGCCGCAACAGGGTTCGCCACCTCTTCGCATCCGCCCCCAGGCCGTCGGCCGTGCGCTCGATGTCGCGCCAGGCGATCGCGGCGCGTCCGTCGTCGAGCGGATGCGCATACGCGGCGACGGGATTGATCCAGTCGAGGCGCCGGTCCAGGCCGAAGGCGCGGAAGAAAGGGGAGGAGTAGGCGCCAGGGTGCACGGCCGATCCGACGTCGTGCACGAAACCGGGGAGCGTCGATTGCGCGCTGCTCACGCCGCCGCCGATGCGCGCTCCCGCCTCGAGTACGCGCACCTGGTAGCCGGCGCGAGCCAGCGTCACGGCTGCCGCGAGGCCGTTCGGTCCCGAGCCGATGATCGTCGCACGTGCCATGAACTGAGTCTTTCATGTCTCGAATCGGCACCTTATTGCCCGCTTCGAGCGGAAGTGGTATCCGTGGGCCGCAGCAGGTGAGATCCTGGAGAGGATGAATGAAGTTCAGGGGCCAACCCCCGCAGGCACGTCCCGTCCGTACAAGTCCCTTCCGGAAGCGCTTCGCGCGCACCGGATCGCCGTCGAGGACTACGAGTACATCTCCGCAGTCCTCAATCAGGTCGGCATCACCAGCCTCATCGACCGAGGCCGTTACATCGAGGCGATTCGTCGCGGTGAAGGTGCAGCTCTGCACATCGGTAAGACCTACACCAACGGGTTCACCGAGGATGAGCAGATCGTCGTTGGCTCGCGTCCGGCGCTGCTGCAGCCGAGCGAGGGGCGTCCGCCGTACTTCTATCTGACGCACCCGAGCCAGATCGCCAGCAACACGCCGCCAGCCCGCGCGAAGCACCCGTCGCGTCCGCGCACGGCGACTCCCCGCACCGCGACGGCCGGTTCCGAGCGCATGACGCCGCTGATCGAGCGCGACTACGGCGTCTGCGACGTCTGCTTCATGGTGCGCGGCGCCGCCGGCAACTGCGGCTGCAACTGATCCCGCGAGCTGGGGTGGGCGCGGAACTCAGACGAACGCGCTCATTCCGGTGATGTCGCGGCCGAGCAGCAGTGCCTGCACGCTTTCCGTGCCCTCGTAGGTGTGGATGGCCTCGATGTCGGCCATGTGCTGCATGACGCCGTTCTCGAGCAGGATGCCGTTGCCGCCGAGCAGGTCGCGCGCGAGCGAGGCGATCCGGCGGGCGGCGCGGGTGTTGTGGAACTTCGCCAGTGAGGCCTGGGTCGGCCGCAGCGCGCCGGCGGTCTCGAGGTCGGCGAGGCGGCGGCAGTACAGCTGCATCGCGGTGAGGTCCTCCAGCATGTGCGTCAGGCGTTCCTGCACCATCTGGAACTTCGCCAGCGGCTTGCCGAACTGCACCCGCTGAGTCGCGTAGGCGAGCGCGGCCTCGTAGCAGGCTGTGGCATGGCCGAGCGCAGACCAGGCGACACCGGACCGGGTCGCATAGAGCACGGTCGAGGCATCCCGGAAACTCTTCGTCCCGGGGAGGACGGCGTCGAGCGGGACGCGCACGTCGTCGAAGAGGATGTGCGCCTGGTGGATTGCGCGCAGTGAGCCCTTTCCGCGGATCGGCGTGCCGATGTACCCGGGAGTGTCCTGTTCGACGAGGAAGCAGCGCACCGCGCCATGCTCCGCGGCGCCCTCGTCGTCGACGCGCGCCCACACGAAGGTGACGCCGCCGGACGAGCCGTTGCCGATCCACTTCTTCGCACCGCGGATGACCCACGTGTCGCCGTCGCGTCGGGCGACGGTCTCCAGCGACACCGAGTCCGAGCCGTGGTCCGGCTCTGTCAGCGCGAACGATCCGAACACGGAGCCGTCGGCCATGCCCGTCAGCCACTTCTCCTGCTGCTCCGGTGACCCGAACAGCGCGAGAGTGCGCAATGCGAGCCCGCCCTGCACAGCGAGCACGGTGCCCAGGGAGCCGTCGCCGCGCGAGATCTCCATGTTCACGAGCCCGGCGGCCAACGGTGAGAGCCGGGTGAGCGACGGATGCTCGATGCCGTCGACGACGAGATCCATCTCGCCCATGCGGCGGGCAGCATCGAGCGGGTATTCGGCACGATCCCAGGCATCCGCCATCTGCGGGCCGACCTCGTCGATGTACGCCTTCGCGCGATCCCACGCGACGCGATCATCTGCGGGGATGTCGCTGAAGACGGCGTAGTAGTCGCTGTCGAGGCGCGAGGTCGTGTCGTAGCTCTCGACGCTCTGGCCGGGGAAGGAGAGGGCTTCATCGCTCATAGTGCCGCCACTCTACTCCTCGCGGCATTGAGTTTCATATACCCAGGCACTCAGTTCCACCCCACTGGTGGCGATTCGAGCCCGGGTGTCGGCTCAGCCGAGCTCTTCGCGCAGCCGCCGAGAGATCTCTGCCACCGGCATCGATCGCGGGAACACGGCGACGACGACGTCATCGGGGGCTGACGCGGACGCCTCAGGGCCGACGCCGTAACGGCGACGGGCATCGGCGAGCGCATTCTGCAGGGTCGCGATCGGAACACGTTTCGTGTCGCGCAGGAGTTGGCGCAGCACATGATTGTGCACGGCGGTCACGAGGGCCGAGTACCCGACGGCATCCAGCGGATCGATGCCGGGCAGCGAACTGCGCAGGTACTCGTCGAACAGCCGCTCGTAGCGGAACACGGTGATGATCTCCCGGCCGCGCAGCACCGGCACGTCTCGCACGATCTGGTATCGACGGCGTGCCATCTCCGGGTCGCGGGCGAAGTGCGCGAAGACCCGCTCCGACGCCTCGCACACGGCTGTCCACGGATCGCTGTGTCCTTCGGCGAGGAAGGCGCGGACTTCTTCGAGGAGCACTTCGTGGTCGGCGAAGACGACATCCTCCTTGCCGCCGAACTGACGGAAGAACGTCGAGCGGGAGACGCCGGCGGCTTTCGCGATCTGCTCCACGGAGGTCTGGTCGTACCCCTGCTGCTGGAACAGTTCGAGCGCTGCGGCGACGACGGCGGAGCGCGGTTCTGCGGAGTCATGCATAGCGAGAAGCCTAGACCTGCGGCAGCACAGCGACGAGAGTCATGACGACGACCGTCCGGCGGGGCGTTCAGCCAGTAGTAGGCTGGTTTCTCGGGTCGATTCATCGATCGGCAACCGACATTCTGTCGCGTCCCACCCGCCGCAACCAGCGAAGGACTGCACGTGGATCTCTACGAGTACCAGGCACGAGACCTTTTCGAGAAGTACGGGGTGCCGGTTCTCGCCGGTATCGTCGCGGACACTCCCGAGGAGGTGAAAGCGGCTGCCGAGAAGATCGGCGGTGTCGTCGTCGTCAAGGCGCAGGTCAAGACCGGCGGTCGAGGCAAGGCCGGCGGCGTCAAGGTCGCCAAGACTCCCGATGAGGCATACGAGGCTGCGAAGGCGATCCTCGGCCTCGACATCAAGGGCCACGTCGTCAAGCGCGTCATGGTCGCCCAGGGCGCGGCCATCGCAGAGGAGTTCTACTTCTCGGTGCTGCTCGATCGTGCGAACCGCTCCTACCTGAGCCTGTGCTCGGTCGAGGGCGGCATGGAGATCGAGGTGCTCGCCGTCGAGAAGCCCGAGGCGCTCGCCCGTGTCGAGGTGAACCCGTTGACGGGTATCGACAAGGCGAAGGCCGTCGAGATCGCTCGCGCCGCGAACTTCCCGGAAGACCTCATCGAGAAGGTCTCCGACGTCTTCGTGAAGCTCTACGAGGTCTACAAGGGCGAAGACGCCACTCTCGTCGAGGTCAACCCGCTCGTGCGCACCGAAGACGGTCAGATCATCGCCCTCGACGGCAAGGTCACGCTCGACGAGAACGCCTCGGAGATCCGCCATCCCGAGCACGAAGCGCTCGAGGACAAGGACGCCGCAGACCCGCTCGAGGCCAAGGCCAAGCAGAGCGGCCTCAACTACGTGAAGCTCGACGGCGAGGTCGGCATCATCGGCAACGGCGCAGGGCTCGTCATGTCCACGCTCGACGTCGTCGCCTACGCCGGTGAGAACCACAACGGCGTCAAGCCCGCGAACTTCCTCGACATCGGCGGCGGCGCCAACGCGCAGATCATGGCGGCCGGTCTCGATGTCATTCTCGGGGACCCGCAGGTCAAGAGCGTGTTCGTCAACGTGTTCGGCGGAATCACCTCGTGCGTCGCCGTCGCGGACGGCATCGTGAAGGCGCTCGAGATCCTGGGCGACGCTGCGACCAAGCCTCTGGTCGTCCGCCTGGACGGCAACCAGGTCGAGGAGGGGCGCGCGATCCTCGCGCAGGCGAACCACCCGCTCGTCACCGTCGCCGCCACCATGGACGAGGGCGCCGACAAGGCCGCCGAGCTCGCCAACGCCTGACGCCCAAGAGACTCAAGGACTGAAGAAATGTCGATCTACCTCAACAAGGACTCCAAGGTCATCGTCCAGGGCATCACCGGCGGCGAGGGCACCAAGCACACGGCGCTCATGCTCAAGGCGGGCACGAACATCGTCGGTGGCGTGAACGCACGCAAGGCCGGTACCACCGTCACCCACGAGAAGCCGCACGAAGGCGAAGTGGACCTCCCCGTCTTCGGCTCGGTCGCCGAGGCGATGAAGGAGACCGGCGCTGACGTGTCGATCGCCTTCGTTCCCGGCGCGTTCACCAAGGACGCGATGATCGAGGCCATCGACGCCGAAATCCCGCTGCTCGTCGTCATCACCGAGGGTGTTCCCGTCGGCGACGCGGCCGAGGCGTGGGCGTACGCCCAGAGCAAGGGCAACAAGACCCGCATCATCGGACCGAACTGCCCCGGCATCATCACCCCGGGTGAGGCGCTCGTCGGTATCACCCCGGCGAACATCACCGGCAAGGGACCGATCGGCCTCGTGTCGAAGTCGGGCACCCTGACCTACCAGATGATGTTCGAGCTGCGCGACCTGGGCTTCTCCACCGCCATCGGCATCGGCGGCGACCCTGTCATCGGCACGACGCACATCGACGCGCTCGCCGCTTTCGAAGCCGACCCCGAGACCAAGGCGATCGTCATGATCGGCGAGATCGGTGGCGACGCCGAGGAGCGGGCCGCGGACTACATCAAGGCGCACGTCACCAAGCCGGTCGTCGGCTACGTCGCGGGCTTCACCGCTCCCGAGGGCAAGACCATGGGCCACGCCGGCGCCATCGTCTCCGGCTCGGCCGGTACCGCTCAGGCGAAGAAGGAGGCCCTCGAGGCCGCCGGAGTCAAGGTCGGCAAGACGCCGAGCGAGACCGCTGACCTGATGCGTAAGATCATCGAGGCGCTCTAGCAGCACCTTTCAGAAGGCCCCGGGCTTCGGCTCGGGGCCTTCTGCGTGCGCGGTCGGCGGGCACTCTCGACGTTGCGGAAACAAACCTGAGGGTGATTTTTCGGGTCGCCTAACTTCGTGGTAGCGTTCCTCTGTTAGCGCGCACATTCGGCGCGCACAGGTCGCTGGGGCCTTTCTACGACAATTCTGGGGAGAGTATCTTGACGCATTTCCGCGCGCCCGCGCACACCACATCCGGTGACGGCATCAACCGTCGAACGGTCATCAAAGCAGCTGCCTGGTCGATGCCGGTGATCGCCGTCGCAGTCGCCACTCCGTTGGCTTCCGCGTCCACCACCACGCCGTCGGAGTGCGTCGTCGTCCCGGTCGGTGGATTCCAGGTACTCGGCGGGACCCTCAGCAGCAACGGGTCGGTGGGGTCGTCTCCGACCTCTGACGGCAACTTCGGCACTGGGTGGACGCCCGCCAAGGCGCCGACGGGTGACGCGGTCAACGGGTTCGTGCAGACCGATTTCGCGGTCGCGCCGACGCCCGCCAGCTGGTGGGGCGGCGGCGGCGAGGTCAACGAACCCGGGTTCATGTCGCTCGACGATCACGACAACACCGACGGAGCCGCACAGACTCCGGTGACGGTGGCACTGCAGTTCGCGGTCGACGTGACTGCGGGGACCACGTACCAGTTCATGCTGCCGATCTACACCGCGGCGGGACACCTCGGCACGCAGCATCTGGACGTCTCGATCGCCGGTGCCGGTGTGGTCCTTCCCGGCGCTGTTCAGGGCTACGTGGGCAACAAGGCCATCTCCGTCGACAACGCCGCGCTTTCCTCGTACCCGGCTTTCGCCGCTTCGCAGACGCCCACCGTCTCGTTCACGCCGACATCGAGCGGGACCGTCGTCTTCTCGTACACATTCACCCTCGCGTACGTGACCGGCGGCGCGCGTCAGAACGCGGACATGCTCGTGCAGGCCCCGCAGTTGCTCGGCTGCTTCTGACCAGACGGCATCCGTCCAGTCGGACGGTATGATCGTAGAGAAGGCCCCGGACTCCACTCTGGGGCCTTCTTCATGCCCGGGCTCGCGTTCACGCGGGGATGATCGAGTCCAGGATCAGATCGAGAGATCGGTGGGCGTGCGTGCGCGCTGCATCGTCTGCCGGTTGCTCGGAGAGCCACAGCGCCAGTTCGTTCATGGCGCCGGAGAGCGCTGCGGTCATCGCGCCGAGCAGGCGGGGCTCGATCCCGACCTCCCTCAGGCCGTCGCGCAGGTGCATCACGGCACCCTCGGCATCCGTGCGTCGCCATTCCGCCCAGCTGAGCACGGCCGGTCCTTCGACGAGCAGAACGCGGGCTGCCGCGCCTCGGGTGATCGCATCGAGGAAGGCATGGCTGCCGGAGCGAAGGGCGGCGGCTGCATCCTGCCCATCCGTCGCGGCGATGATGGCGTCGGCGATCAGCTGCTGCTGAGCTGCCGCGACGGCCGCGAACAGGCCGGGCTTCGATGCGTAGTGATGATAGACAGCGCCGCGGGTGACTCCGGCGGCGCGGGCGATGTCGTCGACCGATGCCGCGGCGGCTCCGTATTCGGCGAAATGCGCGGTGGCCGCTTCGAGGATCCTGCGGGCGGTCTCGGCGGCTTCGGCAGCGGATGCTCGAGGCATTGAGGGTTCCTTTACGTGCGATGTGTATGTATTCTAGGCGAAAGATACAAACAGTGTGTATGTAAAGGAGAGCCATGGAGATCACGAGCTTCTACCCGGTGCTGATGGTGGACGATGTTGCGACGGCGTCACGGTTCTACCGCGAGGTGCTCGGCTTCGAGACGACGTTCGAAGCCGACTGGTACGTGAGCCTGCGCTTCGGCGGCGGCGAACTGGCGATCCTCGATCGCAGCCACGAGACGATTCCGGAGGGCTTCCGCGAGCCTGTGCGGGGGCTCCTGTTGAACGTCGAGGTGCCGGATGCCGCCGCAGAGCACGCGCGTATGGTGGGCGATCTCGGCCTCTCCGAGCGGCTTCCGCTGCGCGATGAAGCGTTCGGGCAGCGTCACTTCATCGTCGAGGCGCCGGGTGGCGTGCTCATCGACGTCATCGAACCGATCGAGCCGTCTCCCGAGTTCGCCGCCGCCTTCGCCTGAGCTCGTCGTCGGAATGTCTGCGGCTCAGAGTGAGGGTACCGCGCTGAGCCGCTGCCACATCTTGGCGATGTGACGGACGTCCGTGCCGCAGCAACCGCCGATCACCCGCACAGCCGGGAGGCGATCCAGCAGCTCGACCGTGCAGGCGGCGAGGTCTTCGGGATCGCCCTCGTGAAGCCGATCCGAGCCATCCAGTTCCGCGTGCGAGAGCCGTGAGGCGTTCGGGCGGATGCCGATGATCCGGCCCGCCACGGTGGGGCCGACCGCGCGGCCGAGATGCTCCGGGTGCGCGCAGTTCAGCAGATATCCGTCGGGCGGCGCGGTCGCATCGACGCGATGGATCACGTCCTCCAACGTGCTCCCCGAAGCGAGCCGCCCATCGGTCTCGACGGTGAACGATATCTCCACCGGCATCCCCGCTTCTCGCGCGGCGCGGACGATGCCGATGGCCTCGGCAGGATCTGTGAGTGTGTACGCCGCGATGACGTGCACTCCGGCCTCGCTGAGCGCGCCCACCTGTGCCCGGTGGTAGGTCAGGGCGTCGTCGGCTCCTGTCACCGTGTCCCAGGAACCGGACTCGTAGCCGTCGCCCCGTGGCCCGATCGTGCCGACCAGGCGGACCTCGGGCAGGTCTCTGAACTCCGCCGCGAGCTCGTGGAGCAGGCGCACCGTATCGATGTTCACCCGACGAAGCGCTGCGGCATCGTAGCCCAGCCGCGGCCCCCAGTCCTGGCTCGCCCGCCACGTGGCCGACTCGAGTCGGAGACTCACGCCGTGCGCGCGGGCGACCTCGCCGTAGCCACGGTAGTAGTCGCGCAGGAGCGTCCGGCCGGGCCCGTCGTCGATCAGGACGAAGGCAGCGAAGTCGGGCAGGTCGACGTCGTGATGGAAGATCAGGTCGGTCTCGAGGCCGCCATCGGTGACATAGCGGGCTCCGCGGGCCACATCGGGTGCGGACATCGGTTCACCTTCTCCTCAGTGCCTCCGGTCTAGCAGAGCGTCGCTGGCCGCGCCAGAGGTCCGCTGAGGGGGCGAATCGCGGTGACTGTGTGATGAACGCGGGAGGGACGGATGCCGCAGCATCCGCCCCTCCCATCGTCGATCTGCAGATCAGATGCCGACGCCGAACAGCGCCTCGATCGGGCCCCTGGCGAAGAAGATGAGGAATCCGGCCGCCACGCCCCACAGCAACGGGCTGATGCTCTTCGCCTTGCCGGAGAAGGCGTGGATGAGCACCCAGCTGACGAAGCCTGCGCCGATGCCGTTCGCGATCGAGTAGGTCAGCGGCATCACGGTGACGGTGAGGAACACCGGCAGCAGCACGCGGAACTCCGAGAAGTCGATGAAGCGGATCTGCGCCATCATCATCGCTCCGACGATGACGAGGGCAGCGGCGGCGATCTCGGTCGGGACGATCGAGGTCAGCGGCGTGAGGAACATCGCGATCAGGAAGATGACGCCCGTGACGACGTTCGCCAAACCGGTGCGCGCGCCTTCGCCGATGCCGGAACCGGACTCGATGAACACGGTGCTCGACGACGACGAGGTCGCGCCGCCGGCGATCGCACCGATGCCCTCGACCACCAGCGCCGACTTGATGCGCGGGAAGTCGCCGTGCTCATCGGCGAGGTCGGCCTCCTTGGCGAGGCCGGTCATGGTGCCCATGGCGTCGAAGAAGTTCGTGAAGAGCAGTGTGAACACGATCATCACGATGGCGACCAGGCTGACCTTGCCGAGGTCGAAGGTGAAGTCGACGGCGCCGACGAGGCTCAGGTCGGGAAAGCTCACCGGAGAGCCGTTGAGCGCGGGGACCGTGAGGCCCCAGCCGCCGGGGTTGACGACGTTGCCCTCGTCGTCGAAGGCGCGCGGGCCGATGTGCCAGATCGCTTCGACGATGACGGCGAGCACTGTGCCGCCGATGAGGCCGATCAGCATGCCGCCCTTGATGCGGAGGGCGACGAGGATGCCGGTGAGGATGAGTGTGATAACGAAGAGCAGGCTGGGGATCGTTGCGACCGAGCCGTCCACGCCGAGGCCGACGGGCGGCGACGAGGTGCCGGTCGCCGTGACGAACCCGGAATTGACGAAGCCGATGAACGCGATGAACAGGCCGATGCCGACGGTGATGGCGATCTTGAGCTGGAACGGCACCGCGTCGAAGATCGCCTTGCGCAGGCCGGTGGCGGCCAGCAGCACGATGACCAGACCGTTGATCATGACCAGCGCCATGGCCTCGGGCCAGGTGACCTGCCCGACCACCGAGAACGCCACGAAGGCGTTGATGCCGAGCCCCGCCGCGAATGCGAAGGGAAGACGGGTGACGACGCCGAACAGGATGGTCATCACGCCGGCCGTGAGCGCCGTCGCCGCTCCCACGGCGTTGAAGTCCAGCATGTTCCCGGCGACATCGGGCTTGCCGGACAGGATGATCGGATTCAGGATCACGATGTAGGCCATCGTGACGAACGTCACCAGTCCGCCTCGGATCTCGGTGCCGATCGTCGAGCCGCGTCTGCTGATCTCGAAGAATCGATCGAGGGCGTTCGTGGGCTCGGCGGGAGCGTGGGCGGTGGGCGGGGCAGTTGTCATCGGGGAACCTCCGTTGATGACGTTATCGTGTGGCGCACGACGCGCGCGCCCACAGGAGGAGCAGGGTTTCTCGTCGTAGTCTCGAATCGATATGCAACGCCTCCTCGTCGCGCTCCTGGCCGCCGTCGACGCTGCCATTGCGGCAGGCGTCGGTCTTGCCGTGCTCCTGGCGCCGCTGACCCTGCTCTGGACGATCGCCTTCGGCGTCACGGCCGACTGGGGCGCGCTCTGGCCGCTCACCGGCACGCTCTGGCAGTTCGGGCACGGCGTTCCGCTGGACATCACCGTGCCGAAGGACGTGATCGTCGCGGTCGGCATCGCCCAGGAGGCGGCTTCCTTCGTGGTGTCGGTCACCCCGCTGGCATTCCTCCTCTTCACGTTGCTGTTCGCGGCGCGCTCGGGAGCACGTGCGGCGCGGTCGGGGGCATGGCTGCTGGGGGCGTTGTCGGGGACGGCGGCCTTCGCCCTCATCGCGACCGGTGTCGCCCTCACCTCTCGGCTGGCCGCGGCAGAGACTTCGCTGCTGCTCTCGATCCTGCTGCCCTCTGCGGTGTACCTCGCCGGTGCTCTCGCCGGTGCGCTCCGCGTGGTCTGGGACGACGGCGACGGCGGGATCCTGGACCGTCTGCATGACGTCTTCGACTCCTGGGGCGACTGGGGCGCAGTACCCGCGGCCGCGGTGCGCGGGGCGGCTTTCGCCGTGGTCGCGATCACGGGCGCATCGGCGCTGAGCGTCGCGGTGATGGTGGTGCTGCGCGGGGGAGAGGTCGTCGCACTGTTCGAGGCGGCTCGAGTCGACCTTCTCGGCGTGGCGGTGCTCGCCCTCGGACACCTCGCCTATCTGCCCACCCTGATCGTCTGGGCGGCATCCTGGCTGGCGGGCCCCGGGTTCTCGGTCGGGCTCGGAACCGCTGTGTCGCCGGCAGGCACGCAGCTCGGGGTCGTCCCCGGCATCCCGGTGCTGGGTCTGCTTCCGGAGAACGGCTCGATCTGGATGCTCGTCGTGGTGATCGTGCCGATCGCTGCGGGTGCCGTCGCCGGCTGGGCCGTGAGATCCCGACTGGTCTGGGAGGGCACGCCGCTGCGCATCGGACCGCGGGCGGCGATCGCCGCAGGTATCGCGGCCCTGTCCGCCGGAGTCGCCGCGGTGGCCGCCGTGCTGGCCGGCGGTTCGATGGGGCCGGGGCGACTGGCCGACGCCGGTCCCGCGGTCGGTCCCTTCGCGCTGGCGATCGGGGTCGAGGTCCTGATCGGTGCGGCCATCCTGCTGCTTTCGCCTCGGCATCGGGACGAACTGGCGGAGGAGCGCACCGACCGCTGGATGGCGGAGACCGCGGCATCCGAAGCGGCGATCGGCGGGGATTCCACAGCGGTCGGCGCTGTCCAGGTCGATGCCGAGCACGAAACCGTCCCGCTGGATGACATCCGCGACGCGTTCAAGGGCCCTGGGTTCGACCTGAAACCGTGAAAGCTGCGTGCAGCTTGCATGACCATCGCACGGATGCATGACCGGATGCGACGAAATGGACAACGATTCGTCGTCCGGCCATGCAAGTGGGACGGCCGGACGACCGGTATTCCGAACGGACGCCCGGTCCCGCCCCGGTAGACTGGGCGGGTGCTCACGGTCGCCGTTCTCATCTCGGGCACCGGCTCGAACCTTCGTGCCCTCCTCGAGGCTGCTCGTCACCCCGATTTCCCGGCCAGGGTCGTCGTCGTCGGTGCCGATCGCGAAGCCGACGGGCTCGCGCACGCCGAAGAATTCGGCATCCCGAGCTTCACCGTTCCCTGGCACGAGCACGAGAGTCGCGAGGCCTGGGGTGAGGAGCTCGGACGCCAACTCGCCGTCTGGACGCCGGATCTCGTCGTTCTCAGCGGACTGATGCGCCTGCTGCCGTCGGCGCTCGTCGCCGAGTACTCGCCGCGCCTGATCAACACGCATCCGGCGTACCTCCCCGAGTTCCCGGGTGCGCACGGCGTCCGCGATGCGCTCGCCGCAGGCGTGACCGAAACCGGCGCCAGCGTCATCGTCGTCGACGACGGGATCGACTCCGGTCCGATCCTCGCGCAGGAGCGCGTGCCGATCCTCGCGGGTGACACGGAACACAGCCTGCACGATCGCATCAAGCCCGTCGAACGCCGCCTCCTCATCGACGTCGTCCGTCGCGTCGCCACCGGCGAGCTTCCGCTGAGCGAAGCCTCCTCGATCATTCCCTGACCACCCCTCGCACGTCCCCACGCTGAAGGAGCCCTCCATGGCCGGCCCCCGTCACGACCCCTCGCTGTACCGCGATCGCGATGCGGTGCCGATCAGACGTGCGCTCATCTCGGTGAGTGACAAGACCGACCTGCTGGTGCTCGCCGCCGCTCTCGCCGAGTCCGGCGCCGAGATCGTCTCGACCGGATCGACGGCGGCCGCGATCCGCGAGGCGGGATACGACGTCACCGATGTCTCGACCGTCACCGGCGTTCCCGAGATGCTGGACGGCCGCGTGAAGACGCTGCACCCGGCCGTGCACGCGGGGCTCCTTGCGGACCTGCGTCTGGAAGATCACGAGGGGCAGCTCGAGAACCTCGGTATCGAGCCGTTCGAACTGGTCGTCGTGAACCTGTACCCGTTCGTGGAGACGGTCGCATCGGGTGCCGTCGGCGATGTCGTGGTCGAGCAGATCGACATCGGTGGACCCGCCATGGTGCGCGCGTCCGCGAAGAACCATGCCAACGTCGCGATCGTCGTCTCACCGGCGTCGTACTCGGCCGTCATCGACGCGATTCGCTCGGGCGGAACGACCCACGCGCAGCGACGTGAGCTCGCCGCTCGCGCCTTCGCGCACACCGCGGCGTACGACACGGCCGTCGCGTCGTGGTTCGCCGAGGGCACACTGAACGAACCCGGCGACCTGCCGGCGCACCTCACGATCCAGGCGGAGCGCCTCGCCACCCTGCGCTACGGCGAGAACTCGCATCAGCGCGCGGCCATCTACTCGCGCGTCGGTGGCCACGGCATCGCCCAGGCCACGCAGCTGCAGGGCAAGGAGATGTCGTACAACAACTACGTCGACGCCGATGCGGCGCTGCGCGCCGCGTATGACATGGTGCTGCCCACGGTCGCGATCATCAAGCACGCGAACCCGTGCGGCATCGCAACGACGGCACCGAATGCGCTCGACCCGATCGCGAGTGCGCACCTGCGCGCGCACGAGTGCGACCCGGTCTCGGCGTACGGCGGAGTGATCGCAGCCAACGGCACCGTCACCCTGAAGATGGCGGAGAACCTCAAGGACATCTTCACCGAGGTCATCGTGGCGCCGGCTTTCGAACCGGCCGCTCTCGAGGTGTTCAAGGCGAAGAAGAACCTTCGCCTGCTGCAGCTGCCCGAGGACTGGCAGCAGGAGCGGATGGACGTCCGTCTCGTCTCCGGTGGTCTGCTGCTTCAGGACGCCGACCGGTTCCCGGACGACATCTGGTCGGTCGCGAAGAACTGGGAGCTGGTGTCGGGTGAGCGGCCCAGCGAGGAGGAGATGGAGAATCTCATCTTCGCGTGGAAGGCCTGTCGCGCCGTGAAGTCGAACGCGATCGTCCTCGCGCGCGGAAACGCCACGGTGGGCGTGGGAATGGGGCAGGTCAACCGGGTCGACTCCTGCCGTCTGGCAGTCGAGCGCGCGGGCGATCGGGCGGCTGGTTCGGTGGCGGCATCCGATGCGTTCTTCCCGTTCGCGGACGGCGCGCAGGTGCTCATCGACGCGGGCATCTCGGCGATCGTCCAGCCCGGTGGTTCGGTGCGCGATGAAGAGGTCGTGGATGCCGCTCGCAAGGCCGGCGTGACGATGTTCTTCACGGGGGAGCGTCACTTCTTCCACTGAGGCGGGCGGAGTCTGCGCCTCGGTGAGCTCGCCGAGGCGCGCCGTTGCTGAGCGCATCAACTCGTTCGCTGAGTTGGTCCCAGGTTCGCTGAGCGTGCCGAACTGCGCGATCAGACGCGGGTGCGGGTGAGGGTGTGGAGGGTGGCGCGTGGGGTGCGCCATCGCTGGGCGTGGTCCCACCATCCGGGGCCGCGGATCTGGGGGATGCCGCCGATCATGCGGATCTCCCATCCGGATCTGTCGAGGGTGCGATGGTGATGCCAGCACAAAGGCACCCCATTGTCGGTGTGGGTGGGTCCGCCGCGGGCGTGTTCGGTCACGTGGTGGATCTCGCACCAGGATGCCGGGACGTGGCAGCCCGGGATGAGGCATTCTTTGTCGCGGAGCACGATCGCGCGGCGTTGGTGGACGGTGAAGATCCGGTCGGTGACGCTGATGCCGATGATGCGGCCTTCGTCGAAGAGGACGCGTTGGATCGTGCCGGTGCAGGCGGTGTGGGAGGCGACGGATGCCGAGACCGGAGCGTCAACGCCGGGGATGGTTGCCCATCCGGCCGCGAATCCCGCTCCGGTTCCGGTGTCGCTGTTGGTGCCGCTGTCGCTGTTGGTGCCGCTGTTCGGAACAGGGAGCGCGTCTGCGGCTGATCCGACTGCGAACTTCGCACCGGCGCCCGTGGCGAAGGTGGCCGCGTCGATGTGCACCACGAGAGTCGGCGCCGCACCGCCCAGGCTGGGCATGTCGTCGTGGCGGGCCGCGATGCCCAGGGCTGCGGCGAGGGCGTCGTGCTGCTTCTGGGCGCGGGTGCGCGGGTCGATCACGTTCCGCGGGTCATTGTTGAACGGATTCGCGCCGTCATCGTCACAGTCCATCTCATCGGAGGGGCGGAACATCACGCCGAGATCCTCGGGGCCTGCTGTCTTCGGGTTCATCTGGGCGTCGAAGATGAGCTGCATCTGCGCATACGTCTCGGGCAGCATGTTCCCGCGGACGGGGTACGTGCCGTTGCGGAGCCGTCCGATCGTGAAGGACCGGTTCTGCGACGCCTCCGCATCCGACGGGGCAGAGCCGTCCGGATCCAGATACAGGGCGATCAGCTGCGCGAACTGCTTCAGATCTTCTGGCGTCGCCGGAGGCGCCACATCGGCAGCGGCATCGGCGAGGACGTACCCGCGGGCCTGGCCGGCGAGCTCGGCATCCGCCCGCAACCGATCAGCCGCTCCGATCCGGACCCCCGCCCGTTCGATCGGACCGGTCGCCGCCAGCAGCCCGGCGATCCCGATCGACCCGTCCAGCATCGCGCCGCGCAGGGCGGGCCACCGGGCCGGCAATCGTGCGCCTGAGGTGAGTTCCACATCTCGGTGCAGCAGATCCGCGGCCTTCACGACCCGGGCCGCCCCCGGTGCGTCGACCCGCAGCACACGCTGCAGCAATTCGTTCATGTTCCGACATCCGAACTCTTCCGGGAACCCCGGTTCTGCACCGGCCGTCGCCTCGACCACGACCGCCTCGATGCGGCGGAACGCCTCCCCTGCGACGCGAAGAACATGCATCCGGTCGGCATCCGACAGCGCCCCGAGAGCATCCGCACTCAGCACCTGATCGAGGTCGGAGACGACCTGATCGAGGAGAGGCACGGGGTTGTTCATACCTCCATTCTGCCGAGGGCCACCGACATTGAGACCCCGAAAAGAGCCCGATCAGAGGAACTTTTTCAACTTTCTCGGAGTCGCGCTGATCATGACGCGTTTCGTCTCGCTTCGCTCGCTCAACGACCAGGAGAGATGACGCGTTTCGTCTCGCGGAGACCCGCACTGAGCGAGCGCCAGCGAGTCGAAGTGTCGCTCAACGACCGAACGAGAGGGACGCGTTTCGTCTCGCTTCGCTCGCTCAACGACCGAATGGGAGGGGTCAACGTTTCGTCTCGCTTCGCTCGCTCAACGACCAGGAGAGACAACGTGTTTCGTCTCGCGGAGACCCGCATGGAGCGAGCGCCAGCGAGTCGAGATATCGCTCCCCGACCGAACGAGCTCTCAACCGGGACCGCCCGGATGAGCGAGATCGTAGGCACGAGCGAGCTTGTTCGGGACGACCATTCGCCACGCATCGACGACGAGTTCGCGAGCCTCCGCAGGTTCCAGCGCTGCCAGTTCCGCGTGCACCCAGTTGAATCGCAGGTCCGACGTCGACGGCATCTGGAACTTGCGCGGATCTCCTCCGACCAACGCCTCGCGCTCCTCCTTCGGAAACGCGAACCCCATCACGCTCTCGTCGAGGGAGAACGCGACGTACACGAGCTGACCGACGCGGAACTTCAATCTTCCGCGTACACGCACCGGGTAGGAGCGCTCCAACTCGGTGCCCAGGGCCCGCACGTCTTCGATCGCCGCCATGCTCAGCCCACGCGACCCGATTTCGGGGGAAGTCTCACGGTACCCGCGTCCAGGTTCCGAGGAGCCCGGGCTCCGCATTGAAGAAGTCGAGGGTCATCGAGGTGGCGGCGCCGCCGGCGATCGTGAACACCGCTGAAGACAGCGATCCCGCCGGTGCGTTCTCGCCGAGCGGTATGAAAGCGAAGGTGTCGCCGTCCCAGGGGTCGAGTTGCGCGGTGGAACCGCCGTCGGGCCCCACGGCGAGTGTGAGCATGCCGTCCTCCTCGGAGACGACCGCTGCGCCGTAGTAGTCGTTGGCGTACGTGCCGGCGTACGCGGACAGGGGCTGGGCCGGCGCAGGATTCGCGGGCGGGGTCTCGCCGGTGAGATCGCCGGCGGGTTGGTGATACCCCGCCATGGCCTGCCCGTAGTCACCCAGCCAGTCGCGCGTGCTGTAGCCGAACTGCACCAGGTCGACGAACTCGGCGGCAATCGCCTCCGGAACGCCGATCGGAGCGCCGTTGGTCAGCACCACGATCCCGAGGTCCGCCGACGGCAACATCTGAACGTTCGTCGCTGCACCGAGGATGAAGGCTCCGGAGTGGCTCAGGGTCACCCGGCCGCTCGGCTGCATCCCCACCCCGAAGCCGTAGCCGTACTGGCCTGCGCGCTGGTCCAGCGCGTGCGGTGGTGCCGAGACGTTCTGCGGACTGAGGGCGGGCAGCAGCGCCGCTTCTGCGATCAGCTCCGCACCCGCATAGGTACCACCGGCGAGGACGAGTCGCATCCATTGAGCCAAGTCGTTCGCGCTCGACGAGACACCGCCGGCAGGCGACTGCGCATCGGGGTCGCGTTCGAAGCGCGGTTCGAATTCGCCCTCGCCCACCATGGCGTGCAGGCTGGCGCGGTTGTCCTGCGCGAGAAAATCCTCATACCGCGAACTGGTGGCGTCCATCCCCAGCGGGTCGTAGAGCTGTTCCTCGGAGAGCGTCGCCCAGTCGGTGCCGGCGGCCGTGGCGACCGCCTCCGCGCCGACCGTGATGCCGAAGTTCGCGTAGGCGTAGCTCGCGCGGAACGGGGCGAGGGGCTGCAGCGCGAGGTGATCGAGCACGTAGGTGCGGTCGTATCCGATGTCCTCCAGCAGATCTCCGGCGGCGAACGGCAACCCGGTGCGATGCGCGTAGAAGTCGCCGATGGTCGCGTGCTCGGTGATCCACGGATCCGCCAGCGCGAATCCGGGCAGGGACTCAGCGACCGGACTCGTCCAGTCGACGACACCTTGCGAGACCTGCGTCGCGACGACCGTCGCACCCACCGGTTTCGACAGCGACGCGATCTGGAACACCGTGTCGGCATCGACCTCGGCGTCCTCGCCCTTCTTCCGCACGCCGTAGCCCTCGGCGAAGACCGTCTCGTCGCCGTGCACGACCGACACGGCGATGCCAGGCACGCCGCTTCGCTCCATGGCCGATCTCACGACGTCGGGCAGCTTCTTGATCGCGGCGTCGATGCTGCCATCGGGAAGGGCGAGAACGTCCTGGTTGGGCGAAGCCCCGATCTCGACCTTCGTCTTCTGGCTCTCCGGCGCAGTGCACCCGGCGAGGACGGTGACAGCGACCGCCACAGAGGCGGCGACGATGACGGAGGATCTGCGCATGATTGCACCTTCTTCAGCGGTCATTGCTTGGGAGCGGGGACGAAAGTGTTGCCCAGAGCCTCGGAGATGCTCACGAACATCCGTGTCGCGGGGCTGGAACACACCTCACCCGTCGGGTTGTCGAGGAGTGTCGGTGACTGTGCGCAGTCCCCGGACGCGATATCGCTGTTGGTCATCGTGATCACGGTGCTGTCGCTGGACGTGTCGTAGAAGACGGAGCTGTTGAATCCCGGCAGCTCTCCGGCGTGACCGACCCAACCGCTGCTGCATCCCATCCCGAGGCCGTATCCGGCGGCGCCCGGGAATGAGGTCAGCCGCTCGATCTGCGTCTCGGCATCCAGGAGGCCTTGTCCCGTCCCCAGCGCGCGGGCATAGACGAGCATGTCCTGCCCGTTCGAGATCAACTGACCGGCCGTCCACCCCCAGGAGGGGTTCCAGTCGGTCGTGTCCGTGGGGTTCTCCGGAGTGGCAGTGGGGGACTGGAGGGTGTACCCGCGCGGATGCGGCTCGGGGAACGCAGCAGACGAACCAGGATCCGACGTGGCAGACAACCCGAGCGGGTCGAAGATCCGCTCGGCGAACACGCTCGCGACGTCCTGACCGGTCACCTGCTCGATGACCTGGCCGAGGAGCACCGTGTTGGTGTTGGAGTAATCGAACTCCGCGCCCGGTTCGAACAACGGCGGGAGTGAGATGCCGATGTCGACGAGCTCCTGCGGATTCCACACTCGGTCCGGTTCGTTCATGAACGTCTGCAGCCAGGTTTCATCGAACGTGTAACTGGCGACCCCGCTGGTCATGTCGGACAGCTGACGCAAGGTGACGAGGTCGCCGTTGGGAACCCCGTCGATGTACGTGCCGATGGGATCGTCGAGGGTGAGCAACCCCTCTTCGGCGAGCTGCAGCACCACGGTCACTGTGAAGGTCTTGGTGACGGAACCGACGCGCTGATACATGTCCGTCGCCATCGGTGCGCCGGTCGTCGGGTCGGCCATGCCGTACGCCTTGCTGAACGTGCCCTCTGGAGTCTGCACGAACACGATCGCGCCGGGAGCTGCAGCTAGTGCGAAGGATGCGGTCGCTGCAGCGTCGATCTCGGAAGCCAGATCCGTGGGCATCGGATCGGTCGCGGTCTTCGGCAGACGAGCGGAGACGACGGCTTCGGGATCGACGACACAGGTCGAGTCCCGTTGTGCGGTGACGCCCGCCTGCGGAGTCGCCGTCGGGGTGGTGGGCGCCGGGCCGGAACAGCCGGAGACGAGCAGCGCCGCTCCTATGCCCAGAGCGGCAAGGCATCGAGATCCGCGCATGATGCTCCTTCTCTCAGGAGAGCGGACAAGCGCCCTCCGATTTCTCAAGTATCGCGCGCGCGCCATCGCAGGACCAGGGACTCCTGTCCGCAGTTCGCGCGGACCGGTGCCACGGTTCTCTCCGGTGCCCGGAGTCCGACGTCACCGCGATGTCCGATTTCCGCCAGCCGGCGTCGGTGAGGCGTGTCAGAGTGGAGGCATGAGCTTCCCGATCACCGACTTCGACGAGCGATACCGCGCGATCAGTGCACGCGACACCCGCTTCGACGGGCAGTTCGTGACCGCAGTCCGATCGACGGGGATCTACTGTCGTCCGAGCTGCCCTGCACGCACCCCGATGCAGAAGAACGTCACGTTCTATCCCACCAGTGCCGCCGCCCACGAGGCCGGCTTCCGAGCCTGCAAGAGATGCCTCCCGGAAGCTGCTCCCGGCTCGCCGGCCTGGAATCTGCGCGGTGACACCGCAGCCCGGGCGATGCGCCTCATCGCCGCAGGCTATGTCGAGCGCGAGGGTGTGCCCGGGCTCGCTGCTCGCCTCGGCTATTCGAGCAGGCACTTGACGAGGCTCCTCAGCACCGAACTCGGCGCCGGTCCTCTTGCGCTCGCCAGGGCGCATCGCGCGCACACCGCGCGGATGCTCCTCGTCGGCACGGACATGCCGATCTCGGAAGTGGCGTTCGCTGCCGGTTTCGCCAGCATCCGCCAGTGCAATGACACGATCCGCGAGGTCTTCGGACTCACGCCGGGCGAGCTCAGAGCCCGGCGGCGCCCGTCGGCCGGATCAGCGGCCGGTGGAACGAGCGTGGAGGTGAGCGGCGCCGAGGCGCCAGGCGCCATCGATCTCGTCCTCCCGTACCGCGGACCCCTGGATGCCGCCGGCGTCTTCGCGTGGATGTCAGCGCGGGCACTCCCGGGCGTCGAGGAGGCGACGGCGACCTCGTTCGCGCGTCACCTGCGCATGGCAGGCGGGCCGACCTGGTTCGAGGTGCGTCAAGAATCCGATGAGCGTCTTCACCTGCGTGCCAGAGTCACCCAGCTCGCCGATCTCGCGCCGCTCGTCGCCACGGTCCGGCGGATCTTCGACCTCGACGCCGACCCGCTCGCCGTCGACCAGGCGCTCGCCGCGCACCCCGAACTCGCACCGCTCGTCGCGCGAACCCCCGGCATCCGCGTTCCGGGCTCGGCCGATCCGCACGAGATGCTCATCCGCGCGATGGTCGGGCAGCAGATCACCGTGGCGGCCGCACGCACGGCGCTGGCTGCGCTTGCGGATGCGTTGGGGGAGCGGACCCCCGAAGGCGGCCTGCTCTTCCCGACGATGGCGGCGATCGCCGACCGCGGAGCCGAGGTGCTCCGCGGGCCTGCGGCCCGTATCCGTGCGATCACCGGTGCAGCGGCGGCACTCGCCGATGGATCCCTCACCCTCACCGTGGGTGACGACGGTGTCGAACAACGGCGGGCGCTGATGGCGATGCCCGGTATCGGCCCGTGGACGGCGGACTATGTGCGGATGCGCGTGCTCGGCGATCCGGATGTGTTCCTGCCGGGGGATGTCGCGGTGCGCGCTGGTGCTGCGGCATCGGGACTTCCCGGCGACCCCGCTCCGCTCACGGCCTGGACCGAGCGCACCGCGCCGTGGCGGAGCTACTTGACCGCGCACCTCTGGCGGGCGGCGCCGGTGCGGCCCGCATCCGCCCGCCGCATTGCCAAGACCACGACTTCGAAGGAGACATCATGACCGCCCTCATCCAGACTCTGGAAACCCCCGACGGACCGTTCACGATCCTCGCCGACGACCGGCAGCGGGTGCTCGCATCCGGGTGGACGACCGACCAGCAGGTGATCATCGAGCGACTGAGCCCCGTCGCGCGCCCGGCAGATGTCCGCGAGGGTGACACCGATGCCGCCGCGGCCACGCTCGCCTACTACGCCGGCGACCTGTCCGCGATCGACGCCGTCGCCGTGAAGCAGACCGGGACTGCGATGCAACTCGCGGGCTGGGCGGCACTGCGCCGCATCGATCCGGGAGCGCCGCTGACCTACACAGGTTTCGCTGCGGTCCTGGACAACCCGCGGGCCGTGCGGGCTGCCGCCTCCATCTGCGCTCGGAACGCCCCTGCGCTGTTCGTCCCCTGTCACCGGGTGCTTCGCACGGATGGCAGCCTCGGCGGATTCGCCTGGGGGCTCGACGTGAAGGAGCGGCTGCTGGCCAGGGAGTCCGTCGGACGTTGAGCCTGGGCGACGATTCGAGCGCCCCGTCGTTGTGCTATCCGACCAAGTCCTCCTCGTGACCCGGCCGTAGGCTCGTCCCGTTCCGAGACCGAGGAGGGCGGATGCAGCAGCTCGAAGACATCGAGGCCTGGATCGGCCGGCGCGTGCCTTTTCTCGGCGATGTCGGAGATGACCGGGCGTTGCACCTGCATACCGGCCGCGCTGATCGGAGAATGGACGTATGACCCTCGACCTGGCCACGGACCTGCATCGCCGCGCGATCGTCGCGGATGCGCACAATGATCTGCTCTGCGCCGTCGCCAGCAGACCGTCGGAGCTGTGGTCGGACTTCTTCCGCGCGCAATGGCTTCCGCAGCTGCAGGAGGGCGGCGTCGATCTGCAGATCCTGCCAGTCTTTATCGACGACGCGTATCGGCCGGAGGGCGCTCTGCGGCGGACTCTGCGGATGATCGAGGCGGCGCACCGTCTCGCCGAGGGCAATGCGGATGCTGTCGGTCTGTGCCTCACGGGCGCCGATATCGACCGGGTGATCGCCGATGGGCGCATCGCGCTCGTTCTGGCTCTGGAGGGCATGCCGGGTATCGCCGATGACGTCGAGATGCTGGAGACGGTCCACCGGCTCGGGGTGCGGGTGGGATCGGTCGCGCACTTCGGCCGAAGCGCCTTCGCTGATGGGAGCGGCGAGGACGCCGCCGGCAGCAGGCTCACTCGATCGGGTATCCGCGCCGTCGCCGAGATGGAGCGGATCGGGATGATCTTCGACGTCAGTCACCTCGGTGCAGGTGGCGTCGACCACGTGCTCGAGCTCGCCACCCGCCCGGTGATGGCGACCCACTCATCCGCCAGGGCGTTGTTCGACCACCACCGAAACCTCACGGACTCGCAGCTCACGGGGATCGCCGCGAGCGGCGGGCTGGTCTGCATCAACTTCTTCGCGCCGTACCTGCACGAGAGCGAGTACGCGATCGACACTCTCGTCGACCACTTCGAACACGTGGTCTCGGTCGCGGGCCTCGAACACATCGGGATGGGCTCCGATTTCGTTCAGGAAGTGATCGACGACACCACGGCGCCCTGCTGCGTGCAGACGACCATCGAAGGCGTACCCGCCGATGAATACCTCCCTGGCCTGGAAGGTCCGGCCGGATTCCCACTGGTGACGGAGGCGCTCCTTCGTCGCGGGTGGGCAGAGGCTGACATTCTTGCGGTGCTCGGCGGTAACCTGCAGCGGTTCCTCCGAACGGAGCTCGGAGCCACCGTCCGCGACTGAGCGACAAACGGGCGATCGCGGCCGCCCCGCCGATGCGGGAAACGGCGCCGATCGCGACCGGAACCGGGAAATTCGGGAATGACTCTTGCGATCAGCTGGTTCCCAGCAATAGGCTGATGGGCTGTCGCACCGACCGGACGACACAGCCGAGCTCTGAGGAGGACACCATGACCACGATCGCCGTCGCGCAGATCGCAGCTCTCGGCTCGACCCCGGTGCGCCTGTTTCCTTAGACCAACTGCCGCGGGTCGCTCCGCGCCTTCTGTGTCGGATGCCCGGCTCTGAGAGCCCGTTCCGCTTCCGGCCCCCTTCAGCAACCGCTTTCCATACGAAACTCGTCTGAGAGACATGTCTTCCTCGCCTTCTTCGCAGAACACTTCGCCTTCGTCCACCCTCTCCACACCCGCCGCACTCTGGCGGCTCAAGCCGTTCGTGAAGCCGGTCATCTGGCGACTCGTCGGCGGTGCCGGCAGCGCACTCGTCGCCGCCGTCATCGCGTTGATGATCCCGCTCGTGCTCGAGCAGATCATCAGCGGTCCCGTCCAGTCCGGTGAGATCGGCGCCATCGCGTGGGGCGCTGTGGCGGTCTTCGCCCTCGCCATCGGAGAAGCGGCCATGATCTGGCTGCGCCGCTGGTTCGTGCTGAACCCGGCGACCGAGGTCGAGTACCGCATGCGGACCGACCTCTACTCTCGGCTGCAGACGCTGCCCGTGTCGTTCCACGACCGCTGGCAGTCAGGGCAGCTGCTCAGCCGCATGATGCAGGACATCGGTCTGATCCGCCGCTGGTTGGCGTTCGGCCTGGTGCTGCTGGTCGTGAACGTGCTCACGATCATCATCGGCGCCGTGCTGCTGTTCCGCTGGCACTGGTTGCTGGGAACGATCTTCCTCGTCACGGCGATTCCGCTCTGGATCCGGGGTTACCTGTTCGAGAAGCGCTACGGCGCGCTCACGCGACGCAGCCAGGACCAGGCCGGCGACCTCGCGACCAGCGTCGAAGAGAGCGTGCACGGCATCCGGGTGCTGAAGGCGTTCGGACGCGGCAAGCACGCGCTCAGTCGCTTCAGCCGTCAGGCCGAGACGCTCCGCGAGACCGAGATGAGCAAGGCCGGGGCCATCGCCTCGATCTGGTTCTGGCTCGACCTGATGCCGCAGATCGCGTTCGGTCTCAGCCTGATGACGGGCATCTGGCTGATCTCGCAGGGCGCCATCGATCTCCCCGAGCTGTTCGCGTTCTTCGCGATGGCGACGGTGCTGCGCTGGCCGATCGAGTCGATCGGCTTCCTGTTCTCGTTCATGCTCGACGCCCGCACGGCAACCGACCGCGTCTTCGACATCTTCTCCGAGACGAACTCGATCACCGACCCGGAGAACCCGGTGCACATCGCGAACCCCCGTGGTGAGCTGGTGTTCGAGAACGCGCACTTCCGGTATCAGGATGCGGGAGCTCACGAGCGCGACCTGCTCGACGGCATCGACCTGGTGCTGCGTCCGGGCGAGACGATGGCGCTCGTCGGCCTCACCGGCAGCGGCAAGACGACGCTGACGACGCTCCCGGCTCGCCTCTACGACGTCACCGGCGGGCGCGTCACGCTCGACGGCGTGGACGTGCGCGACCTGACACTCGCCGAGCTGCGTCAGCACATCGCGATGGCTTTCGAGGATGCGACCTTGTTCTCGGCATCCGTGCGGGAGAACGTGCTGCTCGGCCGGGCCGAGCTCGACGTGCACAGCGAAGAGGCCGAACGCGTGTTGCGCGAGGCGCTGGATGTCGCCCAGGCAGGTTTCGTCGACGCACTCCCTGAGGGCGTGGAGACGATCATCGGCGAGGAGGGGCTCAGCCTCTCCGGCGGACAGCGTCAGCGTCTCGCCCTCGCTCGCGCTGTCGCGGCGAACCCGCGGGTGCTCGTGCTCGACGATCCTCTCTCCGCGCTGGACGTCGACACCGAGGCGCTCGTCGAGGAAGCCCTGCGGCACGTCCTCGCCGAGACAACGGCGCTGGTCGTCGCGCACCGCCCGTCGACGGTGGCGCTCGCCGATCGGGTCGCGCTGCTCGAACGAGGAAAGGTCACCGCGGTCGGCACGCACTCCGAACTGCTGCGGTCCAGTTCCCACTACCGGCACGTGATCTCCAGCCTCGAGGCGGAGGAGGCCGCACGCACCGGTGCCATCCCGATCATCCGAGACGAGGCCGATGCATCCGAAGAGGATGATCTGCCCGAAGAAGAACTGACCATCGAAGAGGAGGTGCAGGCATGAGCTCCGCAATCACCGGAACACAGAACGAGGACCGTTCGAACTACACCCGCGAGGAGAGCAAGGCGATCCGCCAGCGGTCGCTGCGCCTGCTGGGGTCGTTGATCCGGCCGCTGCGACCGCAGGTCGTCCTCGCCGCTGCCGTGCTCGTCATCTCGACGGCGTTGCAGGTGGCAGGTCCGATCCTGATCAGTATCGGACTCGACCAGGCGCTGCCGGCGGTGATCGAGCGTGCGGACTGGATGCCGACCTTCGTCATCGGTTTCGTGTACCTGTTCGCAGGTGCGGCCGCTGCCGTGCTCATCGCCTGGTACGTCATGATCGCTGCCAGGATCACTCAGGCGGTGCTGCTGGATCTGCGCAAGCGCATCTTCCTGCACACGCAGCGATTGAGCCTCGAGTTCCACGAGTCGTACACGTCCGGTCGCATCATCTCGCGGCAGACCAGCGACCTCGATTCGATCCGAGAGCTCCTGGACGGCGGCCTGAACAACCTCGTCTCGGGCGTGCTCTTCGGCGCGTTCACCTTCATCGCCCTCGTCGTCTGGGACTGGCAGTCGGGCGTGATCCTCGCGCTCGCCGGTATCCCGTTGATGATGCTGATGCGCTGGTTCTACTCGCGCTCGCAGCTCGTCTACCGGGAATCCCGTGTGATCAGCGCCAAGGTGATCGTGCAGTTCGTCGAGACGATGACGGGCATCCGCGCCGTGAAGGCGTTCCGCAAGGAGCCCCGCAACGATGTCACCTTCCAGAAGGTCGCCGGCGACTACCGCGACATCAACCGACGTTCGATGCTGCTCTTCGGCACCTTCGAACCGGGGCTGATGGGCGTCGCGGCGCTCACCCTCGGCATGGTCGTGCTCTGGGGTGGCATCCGTGTCTCCACGGGTGCGCTCACCGTCGGAGTGCTGCTGTCGGCTGTGCTGTACGTGCGGAACTTCTTCGCGCCGATGCAGGAGATCGCGATGTTCCTGAACTCCTACCAGTCGGCGACGGCAGCGCTGGAGAAGGTGTCCGGGGTGCTCGACGAGCAGCCGACGGTGCCGGACCCCGAGAAGCCGGTCGACCTGTGGGAATCGCGCGGCGCGATCCGCTTCGAGGACGTCACGTTCGGCTACAACGGCGAGAAGACGATCCTGCCGGACTTCTCGCTCGACATCCCCGCTGGGCAGACGATCGCGCTGGTGGGCACCACGGGCGCGGGCAAGTCGACGCTGGCGAAGCTCATCTCGCGGTTCTACGACCCGACGTTGGGCAGTGTCACCCTCGATGGCGTGGACCTGCGGAAGCTGCATCCGAAGGACCTGCGTCGCGCGATCGTGATGGTCACCCAGGAGGCCTACCTGTTCAGCGGGACGGTCGCCGACAACATCGCACTGGGCAAGCCGGATGCCACGCTCGACGAGATCCGGACGGCCGCGCGCGCGGTCGGTGCGGATGAGTTCATCTCCTCGCTTCCGGATGGGTACAGCACCGACGTGAACAAGCGCGGCGGTCGGGTGTCGGCGGGGCAGCGTCAGCTGATCTCGTTCGCACGCGCCTTCCTCGCCGACCCGGCAGTGCTGATCCTCGACGAGGCGACGGCATCGCTGGACATTCCGTCTGAGCGGTTGATCCAGGATGCGCTGCAGACGCTGCTCGCCGACCGGACGGCGATCATCATCGCGCACCGCCTGTCGACAGTCGCCATCGCCGACCGGGTGTTGGTGATGGAGCACGGGCGGATCATCGAGGACGACACACCTGCGGCTCTCATCGGCGGCACCGGAAAGTTCGCGCAGCTGCACGCGGCGTGGCAGGAGACCCTGGTCTGAAGCCGCACAGACGACAGGCCCGCACGAGGAATCGTGCGGGCCTGTCGTCTATGCCGGGCTAGGCGCGCGCGGTCAGTCGCGCGGCCTGGCGGGCGGCGCCGAGGGCCACGTACTCCGCGATCTCCGGCACCTCGACCGGAAGGCCGAGCACTTCGGGAGCGATCTTTCGCACTGCCTCGGATTGTGCCCCACCCCCGATGAGCAGAGCGCGCTCAAGAGGGATGCCGAGGTCGCGCAGTGCGTCGAGTCCCGCGCCGAGTCCGCGCAGCATCCCCTCCACGGCTGCCCGCGCCAGATTGGGGCGGGTCGTCGATGCCAGGGTCATGCCGGAGAGCGAGGCCGTCGCATCAGGCAGATTCGGGGTGCGCTCGCCCTCGAAGTAGGGCAGCAGGCTGAGCCCGCCCGCCCCCGGTGATGCGCGCAGGGCGAGGTCGCTGAACTCCTCGAGCGACACTCCGAGGAGAGCTGCGGTGGCATCGAGGACTCGGGCCGCGTTCAACGTCGCCACGAGGGGAAGGAATCGCCCGGAGGCATCGGCGAAGCCGGCCACCGTGCCGGTCGGGTCCTCGACGCGCTCCGTGCTGATCGCGAACACCGTCCCCGAGGTCCCGATCGAGACCACGACGTCGCCAGGCCGAGTATCCAGCCCCAGTGCGGCAGCCGCATTGTCGCCGGCGCCGGGACCGACCGGACGACCGTCCGCATCGGCGACGGCGTCATCGGCAGCCAAGACTCGGGGCAGCACGGCATCGTGGCCGAGCGCGGCCACCAGCAGCTCGCGGTCGTACTCGCCCGTCGCCGGGTTCCAGTATCCGGTGCCCGAGGCGTCGGATCGGTCGGTGACGAGCTCGGCCAGCACCGGGTTCGCTGGGCCGAAGCCGCGCAGACGCCACGTCAGCCAGTCGTGCGGAAGCGCGACAGCGGCGACACGCTTCGCGTTGTCGGGCTCGTTGTCACGCAGCCAGCGCAGCTTGGTGATCGTGAACGACGCCACGGGGACGAGGCCCGTTCGCGCGGCCAGCGTCGGCGCGCCGAACTCGGCGATCAGGTCTGCTGCGGCTCCCGCAGAGCGGGTGTCGTTCCACAGCAGGGCATCGCGGATCACGGTGCCGTCGGCATCCAGCACTACCATGCCGTGCTGCTGGCTGCCGATCGACCAGGCCGCGATGTCTTCAAGACCTCCGGCCTCCGCGATCGCCGACTGGAGTGCCGTCCACCACGCCTCGGGGTCGACGGACGTGCCATCGGGGTGGCTGGCCCTGCCGGAGCGCACGACGGCACCCGTCTCGGAATCGACGATGACGACC
The DNA here is from genome assembly GCF_045690355.1 of Microbacterium sp. LTA6. Classification (NCBI taxonomy): domain Bacteria; kingdom Bacillati; phylum Actinomycetota; class Actinomycetes; order Micrococcales; family Microbacteriaceae; genus Microbacterium; species Microbacterium sp. LTA6. The sequence goes on along the minus strand of NZ_CP147855.1, from coordinate 242,901 downwards.
TTGCAGGACTGGGTCGAGGAGTCGACCCCGAGAACGAGTGCCATCGCCGGACTCAGCGGGCGCCGAGGAGGTGCTCGGTCGCGAGCTGCTGCAGACGGACGAACCCGAACCCCTTGCCTCCGAAGTACGTCGCGGGGTCGAAGTCCTCGTAGGCGGTGCGGTCGGCGAGGAAGTCGTCGTACGACTCTCCGGGGGCGAGTGTGGGCACGGACAGCTCGTCGACACGGGCCGCGGCGAGAGCCTCCTGCACCTCGGGGTCGGCGCGGAATGCGGCCGCACGTTCCTTGAGCAACAGGTACGTGCGCATGTTCGCGGCGGCCGAGTCCCAGACACCCTTCTCGTCTTCGGTGCGCGAAGGCTTGTAGTCGAAGTGACGGGGGCCGTCATAGGCGGGCACACCGCCGGGTCCGCCGTTCTCGAGAAGGTCGACGAGCGAGAAGGCGTTGTGCAGATCTCCGTGGCCGAAGACGAGGTCCTGGTCGTACTTGATGCCCCGCTGGCCGTTGAGGTCGATGTGGAAGAGCTTGCCGTGGAACAGCGCCTGCGCGATGCCCGCGGTGAAGTTGAGCCCAGCCATCTGCTCGTGACCGACTTCGGGGTTCACGCCGACCAGCTCGGGGCGCTCGAGCGAGTCGATGAACGCGATCGCGTGTCCGAGCGTCGGAAGCAGGATGTCGCCTCGAGGCTCGTTCGGCTTCGGCTCGATCGCGAAACGGATGTCGTAGCCTTTGTCGGTGACGTAATCGCCGAGGAGGTTGACGGCCTCACGGTAGCGCTCGAGGGCGGCACGCACGTCCTTGGCGGAGTCGTACTCCGCGCCTTCGCGACCGCCCCACATCACGAAGGTCTTCGCCCCGAGCTCGGCGCCGAGGTCGAGCTGGCGGAAGACCTTGCGCAGGGCGAAGCGGCGCACGTCGCGGTCGTTCGAGGTGAAGCCGCCGTCCTTGAAGACTGGGGCGCTGAACAGGTTGGTGGTCACCATCGGAACGATCAGACCGGTGTCGGCCAGCGCCCCCTTCAAGCGGTCGATCTGGGTCTGCCGCTCGGCATCGGTCGACCCGAAGGCGAACAGGTCGTCATCGTGGAACGTCAGGCCGTAGGCACCGAGTTCGGCGAGCTTCTCGACGGCGTGCACGACGTCGAGCGCCGGTCGGGTCGGGCCGCCGAAGGGATCGGCACCGTTGTAGCCGACGGTCCACAGGCCGAAGGAGAACTTGTCGTCGCGGGTGGGGGTTGTCATGGGATGCTCCAGCGGAAGATGGGATAAGTTGGCAACAACAACTTATGTCACACTTGACTCCTTGTCCAGCCCGTCGCGATCGGGGGTCGAGGATAGGCTGAACGGGCCGGCCGAACAGGCAACCGGTGGGAGGGGCATCCGTGGCAGACGGCGCGAGAAGCGTGGAGGGCGTGCGTCGACGCAACCTCGGTGAGGTGCTGCGACTGGTGCATGAAGGCGGACCGCAGTCGCGCGCGCGGCTCACGGTGGCCACCGGCCTGAACCGCTCCACCATCGCAGATCTCGTCAGCACCCTGGTCGATGCCGGTCTGGCCGTCGAACGCGAACCCGACCCGACACGACGCGCCGGTCGACCCTCACCCGTGGTCGCTGCGAGTGACGACGTCGTGGCGATCGCGGTCAACCCCGAGATCGACGCGATCGAGATGGCGGCCGTCGGCTTGAACGGACTCGTCCGCGTTCGGGCACGCGAAGTCGTCGACCGCCTGATCACCCCCGAGGATACGGCGAGTTCCGTGGCGCGCATTCTCGATGAGTGGCGGAACCGTGAGCTGTCGGGCCTCCGCGTCGTCGGTGTGGGCGTGGCCGTGCCCGGCCTCGTCCGCGCGACCGACGCGGTGGTGCGGTACGCGCCGCACCTCGGCTGGCGGGAAGCATCGATCGGCACCCTGGTTCAGGCGGCGACCGGTCTGCCCGTCGCCGTCGGCAACGACGCGAGTCTCGGGGCCAAGGCGGAGCATCTCTTCGGTGCGGCCGTCGGAAACGACGACGTCGTCTATCTCAACGGCGGGGCGAGCGGCATCGGCGGCGGGCTCATCATCGGCGGTCGACTGGTCGGCGGAGCGGGAGGGTACGCGGGGGAATGGGGGCAGAACAAGGCCGTGATCGCGGATCCGGCCGACCGGCGCAGCCGCGACGGGGTGCTCGAGGACGAGGTATCCAGAGCGCGTCTGCTGGACGTGCTCGGCATCGCGGCCGCCGACGACCTGATCCTCGCGGAAGCGCTGGCTGCGGCGACCGACGACGCCGTGATCGGCGAGCTCTCCCGCCAACGTCGTGTCCTCGCGTCCACTCTCGCCAGCGCCGTCAACGTGCTCAACCCGTCGATGATCGTGCTCGGCGGATTCCTGAGCATGCTCCTGTCGGCGGACGCGGATGCGCTCGACGCGGCGATGCGCGTGCATGCGATGGCCGACCCGGCCGACGACGTGAGGATCCTTCCTGCAGCGCTGGGAGATGACCGATTGCTCATCGGCGCCGCGGAACTCGCGTTCGCGCCGCTGCTGGCGGATCCGCTGGCAGAGCCCGACGTCGAACCCCGTGCGGCTCGTGGGTAGCATCGAGTCATGGATCCTTTGCTGCTGCTCACCCAGTGGTGGTGGATTGCGCCGACAGTCGCCGGAGCGGGAGCCGTCGGCGTGATCGGCTTGCGTCGCCGGGGCGGCTCCGGCGGTCGTCGCCTCGCCTACGATGCCGCGCGCCACGACCTGAAGATCGCAAAGCAGACCGCTGCCGAGGGGCGCTCGGCGGTCAAGGTCGCTCGGGCCGATCTCGCTCACGTCACAGCCCAGCGAGCAGCGCAGCGGGCCACGCCGGAGCAGGTCGCCAGCGCAAAGCGGATGCTGCGAGAGAAGGAGCGCGATGCCAAGACCGCCGCGGCCGAGTTGCGCGCACGGCAGGCCCGGCTCGCTGCCGCACGCGCGGCGATCCCCACGGCATCCGCTCCTCGTCCGCTGGAGCGCCTGCACGCCGCGCACGATGCGGTGACGGCGCGATGGATGCAGTACGAAACCGACACGGCACGGCAGATCGCGTACCCGGCGATGACGGACATCAAGCGGCCGGCGACGGCAGCGTACCTGCGCGCGGCCGGACACGCGAGCGAACTCCGCCGCGGCGCCACCGGAAAGGTCACTCCGACCGCGTTCGCCGCGTATCGGGATGCGGTGGCCGACCTCGAGCGCGCCTTCGACGTGGCTGAACACGCCGCGAAGGTGCAGGCCGGCGAGGCGCCGGCGACGCCCGGTTGGCAGGACGCCGCTCAGGACGTGCTCAGCCGCTCGGCCGAGGCTCTCGACCGTGCGGCCGGTGCTGCGGCGTCCGCCCTCGCTGCCTGGACCGGTCGCGACCGCCCAGGCAAGCAGGACTGACTCCGGTCGATCCGCGCCACTCCGGTCGTGCGGCCATCCATCGCTCGGGCGCGAAGGAAGGCGACGAGGTCTCGGTGGGGGAGGGGATCCGAGACCCCGCCGCCGGTCTAGTTCGCGAGACGGATCTCGGCGATGACCTCGCCGTACTCGGTCTCTCCCACCGGCGTGAAGCCGACGCGGTGGAAGAATGCCTCAGGGCCGCCGTCGCCGGCTTCGTAGATCACGTTGACATGAGCGACGCCGCGCTCGCGGGCCTCTTCGATCAGGCTCTCCACGGCGAAGCGCCCGACGCCACGGCCCTGGTCGTCGGCGTCGACGTTGATGCGCCACAGCACCGAGCGGAAGTGCTCCTCGGGAGCATCCGGGTCGAAGTTCGCACTCACGAAGCCGACGACCTCGTTGCGGTCGAGGACGACGCGCTGCCAGGAGGTCTGCGGGTTGATGACGGTCGCTGCGATCCCGTAGGACACCGGAGCGAGGAACTGCTCCTGTCCGGGCTTGAGCGACAGGTTGTTCACGGCGACGATCGTCGCAGCGGAGAGTTCGACCATGCGCAGTTCGGACATGCTCCCAGGCTAACCCCTACCGACGACGTGCACACGCAAACGCCGCACATTACGAGCGCGACAACGGCTCAGGTATCTTGGTATCGAGACAATTTTGCCCTCGCGAACGGAGAACCACCAGGTGACCGACGACGCCATCATCTACACCTACACCGACGAGGCGCCGGCTCTCGCCACTGCCTCCTTCCTCCCCATCGTCCAGGCCTTCACCGGCCAGGCGGGCATCGAGGTCGAAACCCGTGACATCTCGCTGGGAGGTCGTATCCTCGCGGCGTTCCCGCAGAAGCTGGCGCCAGAGCAGCAGGTCAGCGATGCACTCGCCGAGCTCGGCGGCCTCGCCACGCTCCCCGAGGCGAACATCATCAAGCTGCCGAACATCTCGGCATCCATCCCGCAGCTGAAGGCGGCCATCGCCGAACTCCAGCAGCAGGGATATGACATCCCGAGCTTCCCGGACGAGCCGACGACGCTCGAGGAGAAGGACGTCCGTGCACGCTACGACCGCCTCAAAGGCTCGGCGGTCAACCCGGTGCTGCGCGAGGGCAACAGCGACCGACGCGCGCCGCTCGCCGTGAAGAAGTACGCCAAGAAGCACCCGCACCGCAACAAGCCGTTCGCCGAGGGGTCGAAGACCCGCGTCGCGACCATGGGTCACGACGACTTCAAGTCGAACGAGAAGTCCTGGGTCGCCGCCCACGACGACGTGCTCAGCATCCGTCACATCGCGGCCGACGGCACGGAGACCGTGCTGAAGGAGGGCCTGAAGGTGCTCCCGCGGGAGATCATCGACGCCACCTTCATGTCTGCACGGCACCTCGACGCGTTCCTCGCCGAGACGCTGCAGACGGCGAAAGCCGACGATGTGCTCTACTCGGTGCACCTGAAGGCCACGATGATGAAGGTCAGCGACCCGATCATCTTCGGCCACGTCGTGAAGGCGTTCTTCGCGGATGTGTTCGCACAGTACGGCGACCAGCTCGCCGACGCCGGCCTCAGCGCCAACGACGGCCTCGGGTCGATCCTGGCCGGTCTGGCCGGCGTCGCCAACGGTGCGGAGATCGCGGCCGCGTTCGACAAGGCCCTCGCAGAGGGTCCGCGCCTGTCGTATGTGAACTCCGACAAGGGCACCACCAACCTGCACGTTCCGAGCGACGTGATCGTCGACGCCTCGATGCCGGCGCTGGTGCGCAACGGCGGCAAGCTGTGGGGCGTGGACGGCGGCGAGGGTGACACCCTCGCGGTCATCCCCGACTCCTCGTATGCCGGCGTCTACCAGGCCGTGCTCGACGACGTCATCGCGAACGGCCCGCTGGATCCGGCGACCATCGGCACCGTGCCGAACGTCGGGCTCATGGCGCAGGCCGCAGAAGAGTACGGCAGCCACGACAAGACGTTCGAGATCGCGTCCGCCGGCCGGGTGCAGATCCGCGACGGCGAGGGCACGGTCCTCATCGAGCACGAGGTCGAAGCAGGCGACGTCTGGCGTGCCACGCAGACGAAGCACATCGCCGTGATGGACTGGGTCAAGCTCGCTGTGACGCGCGCCAGGGCGACCGGGGACCCTGCCGTGTTCTGGCTGGATGCCAACCGCTCGCACGATGCGCAGATCATCGCGAAGGTGCACCAGGGCCTGGCGCTGCTCGACACGCACGGCCTCACGCTCACGATCCTCGCTCCCGAGGAGGCCACCCGCTACACGCTCGCGCGTATGCGCCACGGCCTCGACACCATCTCGGTCTCCGGCAACGTGCTGCGTGACTACCTCACCGACCTGTTCCCGATCCTCGAGGTCGGCACGTCGGCGAAGATGCTGAGCATCGTCCCGCTGCTCGCCGGTGGTGGCCTGTTCGAGACCGGTGCAGGCGGATCCGCGCCCAAGCACGTGCAGCAGCTCGTCGAGGAGAACTACCTGCGCTGGGACTCGCTGGGCGAGTTCTTCGCGCTGGCGGCCTCACTCGAGCACTTCGCCGACACGACCGGCAACGAGAAGGCGCGCGTGCTGGCCGAGACGCTGGATGCCGCGACCGGCACCTTCCTCGAGGAAGACCGTTCACCCGGCCGTGCTCTGGGCACGATCGACAACCGCGGCAGCCACTTCTACCTGGGCCTGTACTGGGCGCAGGAACTGGCGGCGCAGACCAAGGATGCCGAACTGGCCGCGGCGTTCGCCCCGGTCGCGGCGGCATTGGCGGCTGACGAGGAGAAGATCGTCGCCGAGCTGATCGCCGTGCAGGGCAAGCCCGTCGAGATCGGCGGCTACTACCGCCCCGACGACGCGCGGGTCACCGCGGTGATGCGCCCGTCGGCGACGCTGAACGGCATCGTCGACGCGATCGCGTAGTCCGAGAACGCAGAAGGGGCCGGATGCTGAAAAGCATCCGGCCCCTTCTGCGTGAGCACTTCGGAGGATCGCCCCCCGCTGTGGTACGCGGTTACCAGTGGACGGCGACGCTGACTCCGACGGGTGCCCAGTCGAAGACGTACTTCGCGACCGACACGGGCATGTTCACGCAACCGTGACTCATCTGGTTGCCGAAGTTGTTGTGCCAATAGGCGCCATGGAAGGCGATGTCCGTCGCGAACCAGGTGTTCCACTGGACATCCTTGGTGACGTAGTCCTCGCCGACCATGTCCTGGATCTCGGTGTGTGCGAACACGGTGAAGTTGCCGGTCGGAGTGGGCGTCGCGTCCAGGCCGGACGAGATCAGCCAGGACTCCACGACCGCGCCGTTCTCGTACAGCGTTGCGCGCTGCGAGCTGAGGTTGACGTCGATGTGCCGGACCAGGTTGGTCGTCTCGAACGGGACCTCGGCGACCTCGAGCTCGAAGACGCCTTCGCCGGCTTCGAGTTGCGCAGCAAAATCGTCTGCCGCATCGGAGGTGTCGCCGAGCGTGCGGCCGTTGACACCGGCCGTCTCCTCGCGCAGCACGTTGCCGTCGGAGTCGACGACCTTCGTGGCGTTCGTCGGCGCACGGTTCACGAGACCTGGGAGGGTGTCGATCGTCGCCTGGATCGTCTGCGGGTCGGCGTCGATGCGCAACTGGCCATCGTCGTCGACGACCGTCAACCAGCTTGCGGCGACGGCAGGCGCGACCGGAACGGTGCGCTCGGCGCCGACGTAGAAGCCGACGGTGCCGAGCATCGTGTTCAGGGTGCCGGCGGTCGTGGTGGCATCGTCGTCCGTGACGGCGGGGAGGGCTTCGGCCGGACCGCCGGGGAACTCCAGGGTCTTGCCGCCGTCGGCGACCGCGTCGGCGATGGCAGCAGTCAGATCGTCGACGTCGATCGCGGTGCCGTCCTCGCCGGGAACGATCACGAATGTTCCGCTCGCGGCGTCGAACACCACACCGGCGTTGACCGGGTCATCGAAGCTCGTCGGAACGGCAGCGCGGAGCGCTCTATCCGCAGTCTCCGGATCGAGGGAGATCTCGGCGGCGACGGGTTCACCCATCCACGCCCCCAGATTCCACATCGGGTGCTCGGCGAACGCCTTGTCGGCCATGGCCGCGGCGTCGATGCTCGCCCCGAGGTCGGCACCGGTCAGAACGGTGTCGTCACCGGCTCCGGTGAGCGTCACTTCGGTGTCGGCGAGGTGCGAGGTGATGGCGTCTGCGGCGGCGCCGGGCGTCAACCAGCCCACGGGAATGCCGGCGACCGTCGTGCCCGGGGCGATCAGGATGGCCGAAGCCGCACCGGCGCCCAGCGCGAGGACGCCGAGCCCGAGGCCGATCCAGAGACCGAGCCGCTTCTTCTTCGGCTTCGGCTCGACGGGTGCCCAGGCGAGCGGCGGCGTGCCGCCCTCCGCAGGCGCGCCATCGATCGGCGCGAGCACCTCGGTCGCAGCGGGAGCCTCATCGTGTGCGTCGGTCGTCGCCTTGGACGCAGAAACCACATCGGTCACGCACATCACCCCCCGGTTCACTAACGTGTCCTAACGCCCTATGATACGGGATCGCAGGTAACGGAAAGATAAAGGTGGGGCGTGCGGCGGCTGCGGCCGTCGCGGTCAGTCGATGACGGCGAGACCGTCGATCTCGACCAGCATCTCCTCGCGCGGGAGTCCCGTCATCACGGTCGTGCGCGACGGGAGCACACCGCTCGGGCAGTGGGCGGTGACGAAGGCTCCGTAAGCCTCGTTCATGATCGGGAAATCCTCACGCGTGGTGAGGTAGACGCGCAGCATCACGACGTCGTCGAACGTGGCACCGGATGCCTCGACGATCGCCTTGACGTTCTCCAGCGTGCGGGTGGTCTGCGCAGCGACGTCGCCGGGGAAGAGGTATTCGTTCGTCACCGGATCGACGGGCCCTTGACCGGAGATCTGCACGATCGGGCCCTTGCGGACGCCCTGCGAGAAGGTGTGCGCGGGAGCAGGGGCGGCGTCGGTGGAAACTCGGATCTTCGCAGTCATGCCGCCAGCCTAGTAGCGTTGTTAGATGCCTCTACAAATTCCGAACCCTGTTCTCGGCGCCTGGACGAAGGGCTTTCCGGCGCGAGCCGCCGGGATGCGCCTCTCCGAGGTCGCGGGCGCGGGTCTGCACCTCTCCGACCTGGTGACACCCGTGCTCACCGTTCAGGAATCGGCGATGGCGCACAACGAGGCGACCGTGTTCTCGTGGGCGGCAGATCAGGGCGTCCTCCTCGCCCCGCACGGAAAGACGACGATGGCGCCCGCGCTCTGGCAGCGGTTGCTCGATGCCGGAGCCTGGGGAATCTCGGTGGCAACGCCGTGGCAGGCCGAGGTCGCCGTCGACGCCGGCGTGCCCACTGTGCTGATCGCCAACGCGGTCGTGGACCGGGCCGCGGTGCAGCGACTCGGGGCGCTGCTCGAGGCGAATCCGCAGTTGCGCATCCTGTGCTGGGCAGACTCGCTCAGCACCGTCGGCATCATCGCGGACGCGACAAGTGACCTCACCCGTCCCCTCGACGTGCTCGTCGAACTCGGCGGGATGGGCGGGCGCACCGGAGCGCGCACCGTCGCCGAGGGGGAGCGGATCGCCGCTGCGATCACCGCCGCCCCCGGACTGCGTCTGGCCGGTGTCGCCGGGTATGAAGGCCCGTTCGGCCCCGATCGCAGCGCCGCCTCCGTGGCCGCGGTCGACGCGTATCTGCAGACTCTCGTCGAACTGCACCGGCGCCTCGAATACCCGGAGGGATATCGGCCGGTGCTCACCGCGGGCGGCAGCTCCTTCCCGGATCGGGCGGCAGCCGTGCTGGCCCCGCTCGGTGAGGGTGCCGATGTGGTGCTGCGCTCGGGGGCCTTCCAGATCCACGACGACGGCTTCTACGCGAGGATGTCTCCGTTCGGCCCGCTCGTCGGCACGGAGCCGCTGCGCTCGGCGATGCACGCCTGGGCGCGCGTGGTCTCGCAGCCGGAGCCGGGGCTCGCGCTGCTGGATGCCGGTCGTCGCGATGTGCCCTTCGACATCGATCTGCCGGTGCCGCAGTCGGTGGCCGGCCGCATCACGGCGCTCAACGATCAGCACGCCTTCCTCAGCCTCGCGCCGGAGGCATCCGTGCACGTCGGTGAGATGGTCAGGCTCGGACTCTCGCATCCGTGCACGGCGTTCGACAAGTGGCGGGTGGTCGCCGTGATCGATGATCCGGATGCCGCCGATCCGCGCGTCATCGGGGCGGTGGCGACGTGCTTCTGAGTGCAGAGCAGGCCGCGGCCGGACGCGTGCGGGTGTATCGGGGAGCCACCGTCGTCGACGGCACCGGTGCCTCGCGGTATCCGGCCGACGTCGCCGTCGAGGGTGCCAGGATCGTCGCGGTGCTGCCGCTCGCGACGTCATCGGACGCCGATGTGCTCGAGCTGCCCGCGGGGGCCGTCGAGGTCGACGCCACCGGCCTCGCTCTTGCGCCCGGATTCATCGACATGCACGCCCACAGCGACCTCGCCGTGCTGACCGGCGCCGCGCACGACGCGAAGATCCTGCAGGGAGTCACGACCGAGGTCCTCGGTCAGGACGGACTCGGCTACGCTCCGCTCGACGACGCCTCGGCCGCGATCATCCCGGGCCAGATCGCAGGCTGGAACGGACCGGTGGATTCTGTGCCGTGGCGATCCATGGGCGACTTCCTCGCCGACATCGATCACGCGACGGTCGGCAACGCGGCGGTGCTCGTCCCACAGGGAAACCTGCGCATGATGGTCGTCGGTCATGAGAACCGCCCGGCGACTCCCGCGGAGCTGGACGCGATGGCCGAGCTCCTCGGAAAAGCGCTCGATGCCGGCGCGTTCGGGATGTCCAGCGGTCTCACCTACACGCCGGGAATGTACGCGGACACCGCCGAGCTCGAGGCGCTCTGCCGGGTGGTCGCCGAACGCGGCGGCTACTGGGCGCCGCACACCCGCAGCTACGGCGCGGCTGCGCTGTCTGCCTACCGGGAAGTGCTCGACATCGGTCGGCGCACCGGTTGCCCGATCCACCTCACCCACGCGACCATGAACTTCGCCCCGAACCGCGGCCGTGCGGCCGATTTGCTCGCACTCGTCGACGAGGCGATCGCGGACGGCGTCGACGTGACCCTGGATACCTATCCGTATCTGCCGGGGTCGACGACGCTCGCGTCGCTGCTGCCGAGTCGGCTCGCGGAGGGCGGAGATCTCGTGGCGACGATCGCCGGGCTCGATGCCGATGCCCGTGAGGAGGTGCGCGTCGGGCTGGAAGACATCGGATGCGACGGCTTCCACGGCGAAAGGGCCGACTGGAGCAGCATCCAGATCGCCGGCACCGCGAACCCCGCACTCGCCGGTCACGTCGGACGGACGATCGCCGAGATCGCCGAGGACAGCAGGCAGCGTGCCGTCGATGTCGTTCTCGACACGATCGTGGCGGACGCCGGGGCGACGAGCATCCTCATGCACATCGGCGACGAGGACAACGTCAGGGCGATCATGCGCCACCCGCGCCACACCGGGGGCAGCGACGGCATCCTGATCGGTGCCCGCCCGCATCCGCGCGGGCGCGGGACGTTCCCTCGTTATCTCGGTCACTACGTCCGCGACCTCGGCATACTCACGCTGGAGGAGGCCGTGCGGCATCTCGCCGGCACCCCGGCCGAGCGCCTGGGGTTGCATCGCGGTGACGCACCTCGTGGTGTGATCCGTGTCGGCGCCACCGCCGACCTCGTGCTCTTCGACCCGGAGACCGTCGGGGCGGGCGCGACCTTCGACGACCCGCACGCGCCGCCCATGGGCATCGTGGACGTGCTCATCGGGGGAGTCGCGGTCGTCGCGCGCGGTGCTGCCACGGGCGCGACGCCAGGACGCGCCCTCCGGATGCCCCCGCCGGCGCATCGGGCGACCCTGCCCCGAGTCAGCACCACCATCGACGAAGCGGCCGAGGGCTTCGCATGGACGTCGCAGACCCCCGTCGTCGCGGCACCGGAATGGGCGAGCATCGTGACGAAGCTCGGCGCTGCGCTCGCGGCCGCGGCCGGCACCGAGCCGGCGATCACCCTCGTCCTCGACGATGAGCTCACCGCGGCACCGTTCGCGGACGGTCGGATCGGCGAGGAGGCATTCCGCCTCTCCGTTGCTGCTGACGGTGTCGAGATCAGAGGCGCGACAGCCGCCGGGATCTTCCGCGGCGCCACCGTGCTTCGTCAGCTGCGCCCGCCGGAGAGCGTCGACGCGCGCATCCCGGCAGGGGTGTGGGAGGGAGCCCCGGCTTACGGATGGCGCGGAGTGATGCTCGACGTCGCGCGCCACTTCCGGCCGCCCGCCGACATCCGCCGACTCATCGACCTTCTCGCCGACCACCACCTGAACGTGCTCCACCTGCATCTCAGCGACGACCAGGGGTGGCGGTTCGAGGTTCCAGGCTTCCCGCGCCTGACCGAGGTTGGCGCTCGCCGCAGTGCGACCCAGCGCGGGCACGGTCCCCAGGCGACGGTGGAGCCCGGCGTGCACGAGGGGTTCTACACCGACACCGAGCTGCGCGATCTCGTGGCCTACGCCGCCGAGCGTTTCGTCACGCTGGTGCCCGAGGTGGAGCTACCAGGGCATGTTCAGGCCGCGCTCGCCGCCTATCCGGAACTGGGCAACCTCGACGCCGCTGAGCCCGTCACGAGCCCGTGGGAGCGGTTCGGCGTCAACCCGCGCACTCTCGCGCCGACCGAGGCATCATTGGCCTTCGGTCGGGCGGCGATCGACGCGCTGTGCGACCTCTTCGACGCGGAGTGGATCGGGATCGGCGGCGACGAGGTGCCGGTGACCGAGTGGCAGCAGAGCCCCGCGGCAGCGGAGCGGATGCAGCAGCTCGGCTTCACCTCGCCGCACGAGATCCAGCCGTGGTTCACCGCGCACTTCGTCGCCCATGTGCAGAGCCGCGGCCGCACCGCCCTTGCCTGGGATGAGGTGCTGGAGGGTGATGTGCCGGACGGTGTGCGGATCCTCGCGTGGCGTGGACCGGTCGCGATGCGGGAGTCGCTGCGCCGCGGCATCCCGGTGATCGCCTGCCCGGACCTCGAGGTGTACCTCGACTATCCCCAGTCCGACTCCGAGGAAGAGCCGATTCGCGTCGGGCCGCCTCTGACGATCGAGCGGGCCTATTCTCTGCGCGTGGAGGAAGGGGCGATCGGCGGTCAGGCGAACGTCTGGACCGAGCATCTGCCCACGCGCGATCGGGTCGACTTCGCGACGTTCCCGCGCCTGGCCGCCACGGCCGAACGACTGTGGGACGGGGGTGAGCCCGGCGCTTTCGAGGACTTCGTGCGCCGCCTGGAGGTGCACCTGCGCCGCCTGGCCGCAACCGGTGTGGCGTACCGCCCGCTGGACGGTCCGACCCCGGATCAGCGGCGCCCTGGAGTGCCGGGGAAGCCGCTCACCATCGCCGCTCGTGAGGAGATCGTCGCCGGGCTCGTCCGCACCCTCGAGGAGCGCGAGCACCCATATGATGAGCACCTCGGGAAGTCAGGTAACGTTTCGATAACCCTCCCCGCGAGCAGCGGGCCTGGGGTTGCGTAAATCCAGTTCGTAAGGTCTACTAACAAACATGTCCGCATTGGATGAGCAGCGTCCCACATCGTCGTCTGATTACGCCGGTGCGAACACGCACGCCTTCGGCCCGGGCCGACACCTGCGCTCGCGCTCCAAGGTGCTGCCCGAGCACGCCAGAGGGCACAATCGCGCTCTCGTCCTGCAGACGCTCTTTCACGCCGGGGCGATGAGCCGCGCAGATCTCTCCCGCGAGACCGGATTGACCAGGGTCACCATCTCCGATCTGGTGGCCGAGTTCGTCGCCGACGGCATCATCATCGAGATGGGGGTGCGCGCGATCGTGGGTCCGGGTAAGCCTCCGATCCTCATCGACATCGACCGCGCGGGTCACCAGATCATCGGCATCGACCTCTCCGGTCCGAGCGCATTCGTCGGAGCTGTGCTCAGCCTCGACGGCGAGGTGATCGAGCGCCGGGAGGTGCCGCGCCCGGAGTCGCCGGACGGCGACGAGGCGTACGCCGCCACGCTCGCGCTCGCCAGGAGCCTGGTCGAGGCGTCGAACCGCCCCCTGCTCGGCGTCGGCATCGGCACGCCGGGTGTGGTCCGACCGGACGGACTCGTCCTGAGTTCACCGAACCTCGGCTGGACGAATTTCCCGCTCGAAGCGAAGCTCGGCGTCGATCTCGGGCTCCCGGTCCTTGCGCGCAACGACGCGAACGCCGCCGTGCTCGCCGAGTACACCTTCGGTGACGCCAAAGCCGACTTCATGCTCATCAAGATCGGCAAAGGCGTCGGTGCCGGTCTCATCACCGGCAGCCAGCCGTTGCTCGGCAGCCGATACGCGGCGGGGGAGATCGGTCACGTCGTCGTGGGAACCGACGGAGGACCTCGGTGCGCGTGCGGCAAGGACGGATGCCTCGAGGCCTGGCTCAGCGTCAGCCGCCTCGGCGCCGCCATCGCCGAGAACCCAGAGGCTCGTGACGACATCCTCCGCGACGCCGGAACCCGGATGGCCATCGCCATCGCCCCCATCGTCGCCGCCCTCGACCTGTCCGAGGTCGTGCTCTCCGGTCCTGCCGAACTGCTCGACGGCATCCTCACCGACGCCGCTATCGAGACTCTGCACGCCAGGACGCTGGAGGGGGTCTTCGAAGATGTCGCGGTGCGGCTCACCGACCAGGCCGACATCGTACTTCGCGGCGCCGCAGTGATGGTGCTCTCCAGCCAGCTGGGAGTCTCGTGATCCTCGCCTCGAGCCCGACCACCCCGATGACGACCAGGAGCTTCATCCGATGAAGGGTGCTGACATCGCCGACCTCGACGGTCGGCAGATTCGCGTGGGCCTGGATGTCGGCGGCACGAAGATCGATGCCGTCGCCATCTCGCCGGCCGGAGACATCCTCGGCCGTCTGCGCCGCCCCACTGGCTGGGGCGAGGAAGCCGTCCTCTCCGGCATCATCGAGACCGTCCGGGCACTCGCTGACGAGGTCGGCTTTCCGATGGACGACGTCCGTTCGGTGGGTGTCGGCATCCCCGGGCTCGTCGACGCCGGTTCCGGCCGTGTCCTGCATGCCGTGAATCTCGGCGTCGAATCGCTGGACCTCGCCGCACGTGCGCAGGATGCGATGGGCATCCCGTTCCGAGTGGAGAACGACGTGAAGGCCGCGGCGCTGGGGGCGGCGGTCCTGCGCGGTGTCACTGGTTCGATGGCCTACCTCAACCTCGGTACCGGGGTCGCAGCAGGGATCGTCGTCGAGGGTCGCATCTGGCGAGGCGCCACGGGCACGGCGGGCGAAGTCGGGCACATCTCGGTCGATCCCCGGGGCAGACTCTGCGGTTGCGGCCAGCGGGGCTGCATCGAGACCTTCTGCGGTGGCGGCGCGCTCGCCCGCGCATGGGGGCGTCCCGGTGCGCTGCCGGTCCGCGACATCTTCGACGCCGCTGAGACCGGCGATGCAGACGCGGTGGCCCTCAAGGCCGACCTCATCCACGGTGCCGCGGCCGCGGTCCGCGTGCTGGTGCTGTCCGCCGATGTGGAGAAGGTCATCATCGGCGGCGGAATCACCTCGCTCGGCGCACGGCTCGAAGACGGCATCCGCGCCGCGCTCCGCGCCGAGGCTGAGACCTCGGCGTTCATGAACTCGCTCCACCTGGACGCGAGAATCGAACTGCTCGCCGCCGGTTCCCCCGCCGCGGCGTTCGGCGCCGCGGTGATCGGCGCATCCGTCCCAGAGAAAGAGATCATGGCCCATGGCTGAAGTCGTCATTGTCGAGAACGCGGAAGCCGCTGGCGCCCTGGTCGCGCAGGAGATCGTCGAGCTCATCGACTCCCGCCCCGATGCGGTGCTCGGGCTCGCGACCGGATCGACACCGCTCACCGTGTACCAGGCGCTGCGCTCGCGGCTCGCCGATCACGATGTCTCGCAGGTGCGCGGTTTCGCGCTCGACGAGTACGTCGGTCTCGACCCTGCTCACCCGGAGAGCTACCGCTCCGTGATCACGCGCGAAGTCGTCGAACCGCTCGGGCTCGACCCGCGGCGCATCCATGTTCCCAATGGTGCGGCCGCGAGCATCGAGCGCGCCGGCGCCGACTACGAGGCGGCGATCGCAGCTGCGGGAGGCGTCGATCTGCAGATCCTCGGTATCGGCACCGACGGGCACATCGGGTTCAACGAGCCGGGGTCATCCTTCGCTTCGCAGACCCGGGTGAAGACGCTCACCGAGCAGACCCGTGCGGACAACGCGCGCTTCTTCGATTCCGTCGATGATGTGCCGAGGCACTGCATCACTCAGGGGCTCGGCACGATCCTTCGCGCGCGCCACCTGGTCCTGCTCGCGTTCGGCGCCGGGAAGGCGCAGGCGGTCGCGGATGCCGTCGAAGGTCCGCTCACCGCATTCCTTCCCGGATCCGCCGTCCAGCTGCACCCGCACGCGACGATCGTCGTCGACGAGGCAGCGGCATCCCGCCTCAAGCTCGCCGACTACTACCGGTACACATACGCGAACAAGCCGGCCTGGCAGGGTCTCTGAGTTCGACGTCGGGCGACGTCAACCGAAGGCGCGCCCAGGCCAGGCGAGCGGCAGCAGATGCTCGAGGCTGAGCGGAGCCAGGGGCAGCGTCGGCACCTCGGCGTGGGTGATCCAGCGGAGCTCTGCCAGCTCGGCCTGCACGGTGACCGCGGTCGGATCGATCGTGGCGGCGAAGGCCGCGGCGATGACCCGGTGACCCGGCTCGTTCGCGGCGTCGGAGATGAAAGTGCCCAGCGGTCGCAGCTCGCTCTCGACCAATTGAACCCCGAGTTCTTCGTCGAGTTCTCGGATGAGCGTCTGCGCGGCCGTCTCGCCGGGCTCCGGCTTGCCGCCGGGCTGCATGAACCGGGTGGTGCCGTGTTTGCGGACGACGAGCACGCGGTCGTGGTCGTCGACGATCACCGCGGCGCTGACGTGGATGTCAGGCATCGGCGGGGAACACCTTGCCCGGGTTCAGGATGCCGAGGGGATCGAACACCCGGGTGATCTGCCGCTGCAGCTCCCACTGGTCCTCGCCCAGCTCGTCGGCCAGCCAGCGCTGCTTGAGCACGCCGATGCCGTGCTCGCCGGTGAGGGTGCCGCCGAGAGCGAGCGCAGCGCGGAACAACTCGTCGGCTGCTGCCCAGATGAGGTCGGGCACGTCCGTGCCTTCGAAGATGAAGTTCGGGTGCAGGTTGCCGTCTCCCGCGTGAGCGACCGTCGGGATGACCACGCCGTAGGCCTTCTCGATGCGGGCGATCTCATGGAACATCGCCGGCATGGCGCTGCGCGGCACGGAGACGTCCTCGATCAGGGTCGTACCGAGTGCCGCCATCGCCGGGTGCATGGCACGGCGGATCGCGAGCAGGCGCTCGCCCTCCTCGTGATCGTGCGAGACGGAGACGTGGCCGCCATGGTCGTGGAGGATCTTCGCGATGGCCTCTGCATCTGCGACGGCGGCAGGGCCATCGGTCTGGATGGTGAGCTGTGCCGTGCCCGCTGCGGGCTCCGGCAGGGAGAGGTATCGGAACACCGCGGCGACACAGGCGGCATCCATCAGTTCCATGATCGCCGGCTGGATTCCCGCGGCGGTGACCGCCGCCGATGATGCCGCGGCGGGGACGACACCGGGGAAAGCGGCCGTCACCGTGCACGTCGTGCCCTCGACGAGGCGCCGGAGCTTCAGAGTGGCGCCGACGACGACGCCGAGCGTGCCCTCGGACCCGATGACGAGCGACGTCAGGTCGAGTCCGGTCACACCCTTCACGCTGCGATGTCCGAGATGCAGCAGACGGCCGTCGGCGAGGACGAGATCGACACCGAGCACGGCATCGCGAACCACACCGTACTTCGCGCACAGCAAACCGCCGGCGCCGGTGGCGATGTTGCCGCCGACCGTGGAGATGGCCCGGCTGGCGGGATCAGGAGCCCACCAGAGACCGTGATCGCCGAGGATGTCATTGAGGTCGGCGTTGAGGATGCCGGGCTCGACGACGGCGAGAAGGTCGTCGGGTCGGATCTCCTTCACCGCGGTCATGCGAAGAGTCGACAGGACGATCTCGCCCTCACCGGCATTCGCGGCACCCGCGAGCCCTGTCCCTGCTCCGCGTACGACGACCGCGGTGCGTGTGGCGGTCGCGATGCGCAGGGTCTGCTGCACGTGCTCGACCGTCTCGGCATGCACGACCGCGATGGGCCGCCCGGCGGCGGCATGCCCGGATCGGTCGGCTCTGGCGAGCTCGCGGGATTCCTCGCTGGTGTCGACGAGGGGGCCGAGTGCAGCCTGGAGCTGTGCGAGGGGGCTCATGACCGGGTGCTCACGCCAAGGTGCGTCGGCCGGCCGCGAGCCCCGCACCGATCGCGACGATCGCGAAGGCGGAGCCGATCAGCCCCTGACCCATCGACCACCACGCGACAGTGACGCCGGCGTAGATGAGCAGCTCGACCGCGGCGCGCAAGAAGGGGTGCAGGTGCAGAACCGGGCGCGGGGAGAGGAAGAGCGCCCACACCAGGAGCACGATGAGGGGTGCGCCGATCCCGAAGATGATATTCCACGGCAGTGTCCAGGCAGCGAAGCCCCACAGTGCGAGGGAGGCCATGGCGAGCACCAGGACGATCACACGGACGATGTCGAGAGCGGAGACGACGGGACGATCGACGCCCGGTACGGGTGCGGAATCCTGGGGCATGCCCCCAGTCTATTCGGCGGGTACGGGGCCCGTGGCCGGAGGCAGCACGCCATCGGCGACTTCGAAGACTGTGCCGATGATGTTCTGTGCAAGCGGCGCATTACTCGGCTGTTCGACGGGCTCGACCGGTGGAGCCGATGGAGCCGGTTCGACCGTCTCGTCCGATTCCGCCGGTGTGGAAGTGACGGGTGTTTCTTCGGCGGGTGCTTCCGGCGTCGACGATGCGGCCGGCGGAATCACCTCGGCCGGACTCGATGGGAGGTCATCGCCGAGCGATTCGTCCGTCGAAGAAGCGTCGGCGGAACTGATGAGCGGAGAGCACGATCCTGCCGGATCAGCCAGTTCACTCAATCGGACCGCGTCGGTCAGTGGACCGATGGAATTCCCGTAGACGTACCGGAACTGGACCCTGGCATTGGTGAGTTGCTGCAGGAACGTCGGTTCGAGCACGACGACGCCGTCACCGCGGGCATCCAGCTCCGCTGTGAACGTGGTGTCCTGGCGGTTCGAGAACAGTCCCTGGACCGTGGCCTCGGGCGCACCCTGCACCTCGACGGAGTACAGCGTCGTTCCGAAGATCGCGCTGTCCTCCCAGACGCACGTCACCGTGGTCGCGCCGATGGCGGGGGTCCCGGTGGGGAGGCCAGGTGTCTCGGTTGGTGTCGGAGTCGGAGTCGGAGTCGGAGTGGGTGTCGGCTCGGGAGTCGGTGTCGGAGTTGGAGTCGGCTCGGGAGTCGGAGTCGGAGTCGGAGTCGGAGTCGGCTCGGGAGTGACCGGAGGTTCCGGTTTCGCGTCCTCGGTGGGCGGCGTGACCGCTGAGCCTTCGTCGGGCTTCGAGTCTGCGGGCTTGGTCGGTGTCGGACGCGGTGTCGGCTCCGGCGTCGGTTCGACCGGTGCCGGCTCTTCGATGATCATGGGCTCATCGAGCGCCATGGTCTCGTCGGGTCCGACTTCTGACGAGATCGACGTCGAGTCGCTGTCGCCCGCGCTGGGTCGCGACGATGCCGGTGCCGCCCCGACGAGTCCGGGGATGGTGGTCGCGGCGGCGACGACGCCGGCCACTACGAGCGCAGCGGAACCGGCGCCGATCAGAGCGCCGACGCCGCTGAAGACGCCTCCGCTGCTCCCGCCGGCTGCGCCACCGCCAGCGGCTGAACCGCCCGCGGCCGAGCCGCCGGCCGTGCCGGCCGCCGCAGCGCCGGTGCCGACGACGACTGCGCCTTCGAAGATGCTCGACGGCATTGCAGCCAACGCGACCGCCGGTGTGCTGCCCTGCAGAGAGGCCAGGTAGCCGGTGGAACCGGCGACGCCGAGGACGAGGGGAAGGAGGACCAGCGCGAGGCGCGTGGAGACGTCTTTCGCCTCGGCAGCGACGATGATGCACCGCGCGCACTCGTCGAGGTGCTGCTCCAGTCGTTTGTGATCCCGGTTGCCCAGGTTGCCGCGCGAGTAGGCACCGAGATGTTCGATGCTCCACTGGCAGTCGGAACCGGGCGCCGCGCTGCGCAGGTGCGCTTGGATCCATGCTTCACGGAGGCCTTCACGAGCACGGAAGGCTAGCTGCGACACCGCGCCCGACTTCATGCCGAGGAGAGGTGCCACCTCCTGCGGCTTCATCTGCTCGATCTCGGTGTACCAGAGCACCTCCTGCCAGCGCGATGGCAGGCTGCGGAATGCCTGAGCGGTGAGGCTGCGATCAAGGGCCTCATTCGCGGCCTGTTCGCTGCTGTCGGGATCGGCGACGGTATCGAGCTCATCGATCGCCGTCTCGCGCCGCGAGCGTCCCCACGCCGCGGCCGTGTTGCGGATGCTGGTGAACAGGTAGGCGCGGAACGAGCCGTTGGGGCCTGCGCCCTTGATGATCGCCTGGTAGATGCGGGTGTACGACTCCTGCACCAGGTCATCGGGGTCGATGGATGACGTGACGGAGCGGGCGACGGACATTCCGGCGGGGTAGTGGCGTCGCCAGAGTTCGCCGAACGCCTCGGTATCTCCCGAGCGGGTGCGCAGGACGAGGTCGGCGTCGGCGATCGCCTCGCCGTCGTTGGAGGTGTTGTCGTAAGGCACAGTCATCCATCTGTCGTGAGTGGGAATGGCCCTCTCACATGAAGAGACGCGTGAAAGCGGTCCGCATCACGCGTGTTTTTCATTCTCTCCCGAATTTCCCAGACTGGCCACCCCAATTTGGAACCGGATCTCGTCACGGCCGCCACGGGGTCTCAAAAAAGAAATCTCAGAAGTCGCGTAATGAACGACGAGGTCTGTCGTCTCACCAGGTAGAGACAGCCAGTATCGACTCCACCGGGGGGCGGAGTCGTGGCGTCGGTGGGGTCACCTCACCGGTCGGGTGGTCCGGGAACCTCGGGGGAGGAATTCCCGGACCCCCGCTCTACTCAGGGGGAATGAGGCCGCCGGCTGGGGAACGGCGGCCTCCTGAGCTGCCCG
The DNA here is from genome assembly GCF_045690355.1 of Microbacterium sp. LTA6. NCBI lineage: Bacteria > Bacillati > Actinomycetota > Actinomycetes > Micrococcales > Microbacteriaceae > Microbacterium > Microbacterium sp. LTA6. Next base: position 222,354 of record NZ_CP147855.1, on the reverse strand, counting down.
GCTAGCGGGAGAGCGGTCCGCCGACCCAGACACGTGCGACCTGCAGGCCTTCGTCCAGGAGCACCGCGTCGCCGACGAAGCCGGTGCGCAGCGCACCGATCTCGTCGCCGGCGCCGATCGCCCGCGCCGGAGTCTCGGTGAGGGCTCGGACAGCGTCGCTCAGCCCGACGCCCGCCTGCACGGCTCGTGCGAGAGCGACGTCCTGCGTGAGGGTGGAGCCGGCGATCGAGCCGGTCTCATCGGCGCGAGCGACGCCGTCGGCGACGGTGACGCTGACGGTGCCGAGGTCGTAGTGACCGTCGGCGCTGCCCGCGGCGGCCATCGCATCGGTGACGAGCGCGACGCGCCCCGGAGCCGCATCGAAGATCAACTTGATGACATGCGGAGCGAGGTGCACGTTGTCGGCGATCGCCTCGAGCACCACCCGATGATCAGCTGCGGCAGCGAGCACCGGCCCGGGAGCCCGGTGGTGGATGCCGTTCATCGCGTTGAAGGCGTGGGTGAGGATGGAGGCGCCGGCGTCGAACGCTGCTTCGGCCATCGCCGCATCCGCGTCGGTGTGACCGACGGCCGCAGCGGCCCCTGCCTCGACGATCAGACGGATCGCTTCCAGGCCGCCGGGCAGCTCAGGGGCGATAGTGACCTGACGGACGGTGCCACGACCGGCCTCCAGCAGACGCGTGACGTCGGCCGCGAGGGGTGCCCGCAGCAGCGCCGGGTCGTGCGCGCCCTGATGGCCAGGATCGAGGAACGGCCCTTCCAGGTGCGAGCCGAGGATGTCCGCATCCGTCGTCATCAGATCGGCGATCTCGCCGACGCTCCGGGCGAGATCATCGAGCGATCCGGTGACCAGAGAGATCACGGCGCGCGTGGTGCCATGTGCGCGATGCAGTGCACGGGCGGTGCGGATGGCCTCCACGCCGTCATCGAACGAGGCGCCGGCCCCGCCGTGTCCATGGATGTCCACGAAGCCGGGGGTGAGGATGGCGCCCGCTCCGGCGATCTCGATCGCATCGACGACCTCATCGGCCGGTGCCCAATCGGAGCCGGTGCCGCGGGCGACGATCCGGCCGCCCTCGATGCGTACCCAGGCGTCTTCGACGAGTTCGCCGCGATCGATGACGCGGGCGGAGTGGATGACCAGCGAACCGGTCTCGGTGGAATGGACGCTCATCGTCGGCTCCAGGGGATTTCGGCTGCGGGATGGTACGAGATGCCTTCAGCCTTCCACAGTGGGGAGAGCGACCCGACCCTGACGCGGAACGAATCCCAGGTGCGTTCCGGAGCGTTCTTCGGCGACCAGACGATCTCGGCCTGCGCCGCGGCCCTCGGGAACACGAGCTGCTCGACCTCGGTGAGGGTGCCGACGGTCTCGCTCCACAGCGGGGCCTCGACGCCGAGGATCGCGTCATCGGGCACGTCGAGCACCGCCGTCGGCTCCCACGCATACGCCGAGCGGACGTCGATGAGCGCGGCCCAGTCCTGTCCGAGCGGGTAGTCCTTGTCGTACTTCATGTCGAGATAAGTGGCGTCCGCCGGCGACAGGATCAGTGCGCCGCCGCGTTCGACGAAATGGGCGGCCTCCTCGGCGTGCGTTCCCTGGGGCGTGGTCATGCCCCAGTACTGGCCGACGGTTCCCTCGGCGATGCCGTCGGCAGCGCCGACCTCATGCCACGCGACTGGGATCTTCCCCGCCTCGACGACGATCGCGGTGGCGCGCTCGACGAAGTGATCGAAGTCCTCCTGGGTGGTGCCGTGCGACTCGTCGCCGCCGATGTGAAGGTACGGGCCGGGGGTCATCTCGGCGAGTTCGCGGATCACGTCGCGCACGAAGTCGTAGGTGCCCTCCTCGCGGATTCGCACGCTGGAGTGGCCGACTCCCCAGCCGAGGTAGCGCTCCCCGGCGACGGGCAGCGGCTGGCCGAGGCGCTCTGAATCGGAGATCAGGTTGTCGTTCATCACCGGAGCTTCGACCAGTTCCGGGTAGGCGACGCCGATCGCGTGGGTGTGGCCGGGCAGATCGATCTCGGGGACGACGATCATGTGCCGGGATGCCGCGTACTCCACGATGCCGCGGTAATCCGCTTTCGTGTAGAAGCCGCCCGGGTCACCGTTGGCTGACGTGCTCGAGGAGAGCTCGGTGAGCAGCGGCCAGGAATCGATCTGGATGCGCCAGCCCTGGTCGTCGCTGAGGTGCAGGTGCAGGTGGTTGAACTTCAGGGCGCTGGTGCTGTCGATGAACTTCTTCACGTCGTCGACACCGAAGAAGTGGCGGGCGACATCGAGCATCACGCCGCGGTACCCGAATCGCGGAGCATCGGCGATGTCTGCGCGGAGCAGGCCCCACCCGGCTTCGTCTTCGTCTTCGTCTTCTCGAAGCAGTTGCAGGAGGGTCTGGATGCCGTAGAAAAGCCCGGCCTCATCGGAGCCGACGAGCTCGGCCTCGTCGCCGATGCGGAGGGTGTACCCCTCCTTCTCAGCGACCGACGCGTCGATGCGCAGCGTGATGTCGCCCAACTTCGTCGCGTCATCGGCGGGGGAGAGGCGGATGCCGCTGCGACGCTCGACGGCATCGATCAGCTGCGCCGCCGCGGGGGAGTCGCCGTGCACGCGCGTGGCGCTGGTGAGTGGCATCCGTCCGTCTCCCGCGACAGCGGATGCGGGCACCGGAACAAGCGGAAGGGAATGGGTAAGGACCATGAACAAAACCTACCGTGCAGGGGTGCGCTGCGGGAGAGTGGATCTCGGGAGGTGTCCTGCCCGCTGCATACGACGGCGTTCACGTGAAAGATCCATCATCGTTACATATGCGTGATGTGCACGCTCTCGTCAGCCACACCTGGTGTCCACTATGAATTAGCAGTGCGGCAGGAGAGCCGCGAATCCGGCCCTCCTCATCCGAGGGGTTGGACCGGATGCGTGGGAGGTCCTTAGTGAGGTTCTTCGAGGGGCTTTGGTGGCTGTTGCTCCTCCTTGCCCGAGGATACGGCCCCCTCTTACAGGGTTATCCGGCTTTTTCGTACGCGGAGCAGAGAGCACAACCAATATTGACTAGTGAAGTGGACGACTGGATGAGCAGGCTGCACAGCGCCCCATTCGGGCCCACCACTACGCTTGCTCGCAACTTCGCTGCAGGCGTTTCTGCGATCGCGGGGCTTGTCTGTCTCGTCGTGCCGTTCTTGCAGATGGTGCCGCTGCCTAGCGTTCTTCTTGCTTCCATCGCAGGACTGGGCTTCTTTGCCGCATCGCTCATTACGGCGCTCCGATGGAAGCCTTTGGTGAGGCGTGCTGCGCGGGAAGCGGTCGCGGCAGGAGCAACCAGCAGCTTTGCCTTCACGCAAGCTGAATTCAGCAAGGGTGCTGCAAAGGAGAGCGAGTACGTGGGTTCAGGATGGGTCTTGATTCTCGGCGAGCGCCTGGATGTCTGTGTTGGGCCGAACGCATTGGGTGTCGGCGAGGGTGCCGCACCGCGAGCGATACGGCAGGACGAGATCGTGAGAGTTTCCCGGCGCGAGCCGACCAGTATGTCGTATGCGATGCTCACGATTGCGCTTGCCTCCGGCGACGAGGTTTCGTTTACGCTGACGCCGCGGAATGGCTCTGGACTACGCGGACCCAGCGATAGCGAGGTGGACGATGCCATCACTAGCATTCGCAGCGTGACGGAAGACGATCCTTGGAATCGCGGATGAATGCCCGGCAGGCCGGACGTGCTTGGATGGGCGACGGGTGTACAGATTCGAGTCAGGGCAACGCGCTGGCGAATCTTGACGGCTCAGGCGCATGGGCCGCGGTCTTGCAAGCCCCACCGGGATCTTTTCAGTGAGAGCTATAGTTCGCGACGCATTCAGTACAGATTTTGACTTCGAATCCTACGACTCCGTGGATCCCTCTGACGATGGTCAATGGATCCGCTTACTCATCGGACCTGACATCGGTCCAGGTGAGGAGTCTTTCGACATCTTGGTTTGCACTCCCCGGTGGCTCGCGCGCAGAGTTGAAGAATCGGGACCGATTTTGGGCCGCCACATGTTGGTGATGTCATCTCTGAATCTGAGTGAAGCTGTACGGGTTCTACGTACCGCCGCAGAATCTGTTTCGGGGGAGATGTGGCGCGACGTCGTGTTCGAGCTGGCGCAAATTGGATTCTGGGAGTTTCAAGATTATCGAGCGAATGAAATTGACTGACGGGGTGGCGACTCGACCGGCCAACTGCTCCTGAGCTCTCGGAGGGGAAGTGGCTGTCCGGGAGCAATGACGCGCGCTCAAGCCACGCCGTCAGCAGCTTCCTGCATCCGCTATGCTCGTAACCGTCGCGACTGGCGTCTGGGTGGACTACCACCGGGGAGCGGCTGACCACGGAATTCGACCGCGCGCCTGGGCCGATGAGGACCCCCCCTTTCGAATCCGTTGTCAGAGGAGCACGTCATGACCGATCGTTACTTCAACGCACCCCTTTCCGAGGTCGACCCAGAGATCGCCGAGGTTCTCGAGCGCGAGCTGAACCGCCAGCGCAGCTACCTCGAGATGATCGCATCCGAGAACTTCGTTCCCGTGTCGGTCCTGCAGTCGCAGGGCTCGGTGCTCACCAACAAGTACGCCGAGGGCTACCCCGGCCGTCGCTACTACGGCGGCTGCGAAGAGGTCGATGTCGCCGAAGAGCTGGCGATCTCCCGCGCCAAGGAGCTGTTCGGTTCGGAGTTCGCGAACGTCCAGCCGCACTCCGGCGCCACCGCGAACGCCGCCGTGTTGCACGCGATCGCGCGCCCCGGCGACACCCTGCTCGGACTCTCCCTCGACCAGGGCGGCCACCTCACCCACGGCATGAAGATCAACTTCTCGGGCCGTCTCTACAACATCGTCGCCTACGGCGTGGACCCCGAGACCTCGACCATCGACATGGACGAGGTTCGTCGCCTCGCCGTCGAGCACAAGCCGAAGGTCATCATCGCCGGCTGGTCGGCCTACCCGCGCACGCTCGACTTCGCCGCCTTCCGCGAGATCGCCGATGAGGTCGGTGCCCTGCTCTGGGTCGACATGGCGCACTTCGCCGGTCTGGTCGCTGCGGGTCTGCACCCGAACCCGGTGCCGCACGCGCACGTCGTCTCCTCGACGGTGCACAAGACCATCGGCGGCCCGCGCTCGGGCTTCATCCTCACCAACGACGCCGACCTCGCGAAGAAGATCAACACGGCGGTCTTCCCGGGTCAGCAGGGCGGCCCGCTCATGCACGTGATCGCTGCCAAGGCGACCGCGTTCAAGCTCGCCGGCACCCCGGAGTTCAAGGAGCGTCAGGAGCGCGTGCTGCGCGGCGCCTCGCTCATCGCCGATCGCCTGTCGCAGCAGGACGTGAAGGATGCCGGTATCGCGGTGCGTTCCGGCGGCACCGACGTGCACCTCGTGCTCGTCGACCTGCGCGATGCCGAGATCGATGGCAAGCAGGCCGAGGACCTCCTGCACGAGATCCACATCACGGTGAACCGCAACGCCGTTCCGAACGACCCGCGTCCGCCGATGGTGACCTCGGGTCTGCGTATCGGCACCCCGGCGCTCGCCACCCGCGGTTTCGGCGACGCCGATTTCACCGAGGTCGCCGACGTCATCGCGCTCGCGCTCCTGCCCGGTGCTGACGTCGAGGCCCTCCGCGCCCGTGTCGACGCGCTCGCCACGGCGTTCCCGCTGTACCCGGACCTGCAGCAGTAACGACGTTTCGACTCGCTTCGCTCGCTCAACGACCGGGGGTGGCCTCCCGGTCGTTGAGCGAGGAGCGCAGCGACGAGACGAAACGCGTGTACAAACACGGAAACGCCTGACCGCGAATGGAAATGACATGACCGCGAAGATTCTCGACGGCAAAGCCGCTTCGACGGAGATCAAGGCCGAGCTCGCCGAGCGCGTTTCCGGGCTTCGTGCGCGGGGTATCGTCCCCGGCATCGCCACGGTGCTGGTCGGCGCCGACCCGGCCTCACAGCTCTACGTCGGCATGAAGCATCGGCAGTCCGAGGCGATCGGGATGAACTCGATCCAGCGCGAGCTGCCGGCCGATGCCACACAGGCGGATGTCGAAGCTCTCATCGACGAACTCAACGCCGACCCCGACTGCCACGGCTACATCGTGCAGCTGCCGTTGCCCAAGCACATCGACACCGACGCGATCCTCGAACGGATCGATCCGGCGAAGGACGCTGACGGCCTGCATCCGACCAACCTCGGCCGGCTCGTGCTGAACGTCAACGCCCCGATCCACACGCCACTGCCGTGCACCCCGCGCGGCGTGATCGAACTGCTGCTGCGCAACGATTACGACCTCAAGGGCAAGCACGTGGTCGTCGTCGGACGCGGTGTCACGATCGGTCGGTCGATCGGACTGCTGCTGACGCGCCGCGACATCAACGCCACGGTCACGCTCACGCACACCGGCACCGTCGACATGCCCCGCTACCTGCGGGAGGCCGACGTCATCGTCGCCGCGGCGGGGGTCAAGCACCTCATCCGCGCCGAGGACGTGAAGCCCGGAGCTGCGGTTCTCGACGTGGGCGTGACGCGCGAGTCGGACGCCGACACCGGCAAGAGCCTGGTCTTCGGCGACGTGCATCCCGATGTCGCGTCGGTGGCGGGCTGGATCTCGCCGAACCCCGGCGGGGTCGGTCCGATGACGGTCGCGCTGCTCATGACCAACGTGGTCGAGGCCGCGGAGCGGCTGGTCTGAGCATCCGGTAACAGCACGAACTTCGCAGAAACGCGCGAACCTCGCAGGAATCACCGGATTCTCTGCGAGGTTCGCGTCATTCTGCGGGCGGACAGCGCGACTAGAGGTTGTCCAGCATCCGCCGCTGCTCGGGCGTGAGACCGTCGTGCAGTTCCGCGCGGGCGGCCGATGTCTCCGGTGTCTCGGGCGCTGCCGCCGTCGGCGCGGTGCTGCGGCGAGAGCCCTGCACCCTCGCCTGCACGCTGTCGTAGACCTCAGCCGTCTTCGCGCGCAGTCGGTCGTCGATCTGGTCGTAGATCACCCAGCCGAGCAGCAGCCCGAGCGGCGGCAGCACGTAGCCCCAGAAGAAGCCGGCGACGGTGACGCCGCTCAGCCACACCGTCAGCACCCAGATGATCAGCTCGACCACGTAGACGAGGGCGTACTGCACGACCTTCTCGCCGGCGCCGGTACGGTCCGCGGCCGACTTCGCCGCGGACTTGCGGAACGCTGCAGCGAGCGTCGGTTTCACGAACAGCGCGGCGAGCGTGAGGATGACGGATGCCCAGAGTGCGTGCCAGCCGACACGGACGTTTGTCATCAGCAGCCCGATGAGAAGCAGCACCGCGACGTTGAAGACGTACAGCGACGCGAAGCGGATGATTCCGTTCTTCATGCGACTCCCTTGCTCATGGAACGTGCGGCCTTCAGGGAACCTGAGGGCCGACGGTGCTCTCGATGCCGGTGATGCGCGCCTGCTCATCGAAACGGAAGGTCGCAGATCCCGTCGCGTCCGTGACGGTCGCCCCGCTGAAGGACTGATCCGTCCAGGTCAGCGTCCAGTTCGCGAGACGGGCGAGATCCCAGACGGCGGTCCGCGCGTCCGCGAGGGCGAGTCCGGACAGGATGCGGGGGAGCGCGATCATCGCGTCGACGACCGTCAGCGGGGCGAGCGGCGCATCGAGGATGAAGACCGCTCTGGTGCCGCCGCCGACGGGGGCCGAGTAGTACGGGGCCCGGCCGGTCAGTTCGACGGCGACTCCGCCCACGGTGTGGGCAGCACGGGCGATCCAGCCGTCGACATCCGCATCCGCGTCTGCGGGGAACGCGAGCTCCGGCGCGGTGAGCTCGGCGACGCCGTGCTGGGCGCCGTACGCCTGCAGCTGAGAGGCGAGTCCTGCGGCGTCACCGCGGGGGTGCGCCCATGCCCAGAGCAGCGAGCGCGGGCCGGGGGCGATCGTGGCGACGAGGTGCGCGCGCGTGACGAGCTGACGGCTCGGGTCGGCGTTGGCGGTGAACGTGAGCGTTCCGGCCTGCATGTCGGCGTCCCAGCGGTGCTCGCCGAGTGCGTCGGCGGCCGCGGAGAGGGCATCCTGGCGGAGCGAGGTGAACAGGATCGCTCGATCGGCGAGCGGCTGGAGTGCGGCGAAGGTCATGTCCACAGTCTGGCGCGGGTCGCTATGAATGCGCCAGTGCGCGAGGCGATGGCGCCCGGTCAGCCCGCGTCGGCGAGCGGAGCATCCGTCGGGCGACCCATCCGCCACACGCTCGGCACGACCAGAGTCGCCAATGCCACGGCCGCGTACACGATGCCCGACGTGATGAGAACGGTCGCGGCATCCGCATGCGTGATCAGCCAACCGTAGATCAGCGTGCCGATCGGCATCACGACGAAGCTGCCCAGCATGTCGTAGCTGGAGACCCGGGAGAGCTTCTCGCCCGGGATGTTCTCCATCATCGCGAGGTTCCACCCCGTGCTGAAGACCTCGGCGCCCGCCCCCGCGATGAACGCCGCGATCGCGAGCAGCACGACAGCCGGGTGCACGCCGAGCACGGTCAGCGGAATGGCGAACGCGGCCATCCCGATCATTCCGTAGCGGAGCGGCTTCTTCAGCGGGAACCACATCAGGATCAGCGTCATCAGCAGGACGCCGACGCCCTCGGCACTGACCACCCAGCCCCAGCCGGAGATACCCAGCAGGTCGTTGTTCTTCGCGATGTACGGTCCGGCCACGCCCCAGGCGCCGACGTGGATCGCGTTCATCACCATGAACGCGAGCACGATCGCCCACAGCCACGATCGACTCCAGAACTCCCGCCACCCGACGCGCAGATCGTGGAACATCGTCGTCCCTCCGCCGTGTGCGGGAGGAGGCAGCTTCACGAGGGCCAGGATCGGAATCGCGGCGACCCAGCCGGCTGCCTGGACGACCATCGCCCAGGCAGGGCCCGCCGTCGCCACGAGCACACCCGCGATGATCGGGCCGCCGATCGTCACCATCGAGCGCACGAATGAGAGCATCGCGTTCGCCTGCTGCAAGTGCTCCGGCGTGGTCAGCTGCGGGATGAGGCCCTGCATCGCCGGCAGCACGAAGGCGGTGGATGCTCCGTTGATCGTGGCGAGGATCGCGATCAACGGAACCGTCGCCGTCCCGGTGAACAGGAGCGCGGCGATCGTTCCGATGGAGAGGATGTCGACGACGTAGCAGGACTGGATGATCAGCGCTCGCGGCAGTCGATCGGCGATGACCCCGCCGAAGAGCACGAACACGATGTTGCTGATCGTGAACGCGGCGAGCACGAGCGAGAGCGAACGAGCATCGTTGTCGATGTCGAGCACTGCGAACGCGAGCGCGATCGACGACATCGACCCGGTGATCAGCGTGATCGCCCGCGCGAGGAAGAACCATCGGAAGTTCCGGTCCTGCATCGCGCCCAGGCCGCGGGTCTTGACGGTGGTGTCTGCGGGACTCATGAATCTCCGGTCGGCATCAGGGCGAGGGTGAGTTTGTGCATGCTCGTGCGCGCGGAGTCCGTCGCGGTCGGCCCGAGCGCGACCAGCGCGACGAGAAGGGCGGCGATCTCGCCAGGCTCGAGCAGGATCGGGCCGATGTCCGAACGGACGTCGAACAGATAGCCGCCGCCGGGGCCCCGCTGCACGCGGATCGGGATGCCGCTCTCGCGCATCCGGGCGATGTCTCGTTCGACGGTGCGTGCGGTGACACCCAGAGCCGAGCCGAGGGACAGTGCCGATCGCGGTGCACCTCGACGGCGTCGCAGCTCCTCGATGAGTGCGTGCTGCCGTTCGATCCGCCTGAGCGTCAGGTGGGGATCGGTCGATTTGGAGAATGCCACGACATTCACTCTAAAGCCGACGTTTGCTAGTCGGTCTCTCTGGATAGGTTCACTCACATGACAACTTCTCTGCTTCTGCTTTCCGGCGCCGGTCTCCCCGAATGGGCGTGGGACGCCGTCATCGAAGGACAATCCGCTTCCGCCACGGTGGCGCCGCGACCGACCGCCGAGAGTGCGACGGTCACCGACTATGCGCGGGCCGCGTTGGACGCCGCCCCCGAGGGAGACCTGACCCTCATCGCTCACTCCGCCGGAGGGGTCGTCGCGAGCGAGGTGGCGCGCCTCGCCCCCGAGCGGGTCCGTGGCGTTCTGGCGGTCGCGGCCATCATCCCGAAGGCGGACGCCTCGTTCGCGTCGTCGTTGCCGTTCCCCAATCGGGTGATCCTCCCGTTGATCCTTCGGCTCGCGGGAACCAGGCCGCCGGAGTCGGCACTCCGTAACGGTCTCGGCGCCGGCGTCGACGAAGACACCGTGCGGCGATTCATCGATGATCTCGAGCCGGAGCCGCGCAGCTACTTCCTGAGTCGAGTGGCGTCGAACGCCGCGCTCGCGGCGGTGCCGAGAACCACTTACGTTGTCACCGCCGGTGACAAGGAGATCCCGCCGAAGCTGCAGCGCGGCTACGCCGCGCGGCTGCGCGATCCGTGCATCGTCGAGATCGCCGGCGGACACTACCCGATGATCAGCAACGTTTCCGCGCTGCGCGCGGCGATCGAGGACTTTCTGGCTGTCCCTGCTCAGTAGCTGGTGCGCGCACCCGCCGGGCGGATGAATCGAGCGGCCAGGGCTTCGGATGCTCGGGCGAGAAGCGCCACGTCGGCGCCGACGGCGACGAAATCTGCCCCCGCGGCGAGATAGGCGTCGGCGGCGGTGGGGTCGAAGGCGTTCACGCCGACCGGCGTGCCTGCCGCCTTCGCCGCAGCGAAGACGCGCTCGACCGCGGCGACCACGTCGGGGTGCGTCTGCTGGCCGAGCAGACCCATCGACGCTGCGAGGTCGGAGGGGCCGACGAAGATCGCGTCGACTCCGTCTTCGGCGGCGATGTCAGCGGCGGCTTCCACCCCGGCCGTCGTCTCGATCTGCACGGTGAGGGACGTGTACTGGGAGGCGTCCTGAAGGTAGCCGTCGACGCGGTTCCAGCGTGCGCTGCGCGCGAGAGCGCTGCCGACGCCGCGTACGCCGAGCGGGGGATACCGCGTGGCGGCGACGGCGGCACGCGCCTCATCGACGGAGGAGACCATCGGCACGATGAGGTTCTGGGCGCCGAGGTCGAGGATCTGCTTGATCGTGACGGTGTCGTTGCTCGGCACCCGCACGAGCGGGGTGATCGGATAGGCCGCGACCGCCTGAAGCTGCATCTGCACGCTCTCCAGCGTGGTCGCGGAATGCTCCATGTCGATCAGCAGCCAGTCCAGGCCCGAGCCCGCGGCGACCTCGGCGAGGAGCGGACTGGCGGAGCAGACCCACATGCCCACGAACGGGCGGTCTGATCCCGCGAGTTGCGCGCGGAAGGAGGGGGCTAGATGAAGCGGCATTCGATTGTTCCCATCGGTCCGTAATCGCACAGCACCTCGTCGCCGCGCGCCACCCACATCGGGCGCGTGAACGATCCTGCCAGGATTATCTCGCCGGCCTCCAGGCGCGCGCCGTGCTGGTGGAACTTGTTCGCGAGCCACGCGACGCCGGTGGCTGGGTGGTTGAGCACGCCGGCCGCGACGCCGGTCTCCTCGATCTCGCCGTTCTTGAAGAGCAGCCCTGGCACCCACCGCAGATCGATCTCGTCGGGGCGCTTGTGCACGGTACCGAGAACCATCGCTCCGTAGGCGGCGTTGTCGCTGATCGTGTCGACGATCGTGCGGCCTTCCAGCTCGATGTGCGAGTTCAGCACCTCGAGCGCCGGGACGGCGTAGTCGATCGCGGCGAGAGCGTCGTCGAGGGTGCAGTCCGGACCTTCGAGCGGATGCTTCAGCACGAACGCCAGTTCCACCTCGATGCGCACGTTCGAGAAGTCGTCGACCGGGATCTCGGATCCCGACTCGTACACCGTGTCGTCGAACATCACGCCATAGTCGGGCTCGGTGATGCCGGTGGCCTGCTGCATCGCGCGGGAGGTCAGGCCGATCTTGCGGCCGACGAGCCGGCGGCCGGCCGCGATCTGCGTATCGCGCCAGACGCCCTGGATCGCGTACGAGTCCTCGACCGTCGCCTCGGGGTACCGGGCCGTGATGCGGGGGATCACGCTGTGCGCGCGGTCGGCCTCGGCCAGCTCGGCCGCGATCTGCGCGATGGTGTCTGCAGGCAGCGTCACAGCTGGTGGCCCAGCTTGTACTCGCCCTGCTTGTACTCGGGCATGGAGTCCTCGCCCTCGCGGGTGTACGAGAATCCGTCGGCGCCGATGGTCACCGCCATCTCGCTCGAGTCCGTACGCGCGACGACCGGCTGCGGGTTGCCGTCGAGGTCGAGCACGAGCGACGCCTCGGTGTACCACGAGGGCACGACAGGGTTGCCCCACCAGTCACGGCGCTGGTTGTCGTGCACGTCCCAGGTGATGACCGGGTTGTCGGGGTCGCCGGTGTAGTAGTCCTGCGTGTAGACCTCGACGCGGTGGCCGTCGGGGTCGCGCAGGTAGAGGTAGAACGCGTTGCTCACGCCGTGGCGACCAGGGCCGCGCTCGATCGCGTCGGAGCGGCGGAGCGCGCCGAGCTTGTCGCAGATCGCGAGGATGTTGTGCTTCTCGTGCGTGGCGAAGCACACGTGGTGCATCCGCGGGCCGTCGCCGCCGGTCATCGCGGTGTCGTGCACAGTGGGCTTCCGGCGCATCCAGGCGGCGTAGACGGTGCCCTCGTCATCCTGAATGTCCTCCGTGACGCGGAAGCCGAGGTCCTGCATGAACTTCACCGCACGAGGGACGTCGGGCGTGACCTGGTTGAAGTGGTCGAGGCGCACCAGCTCGCCGGGGATGTGCAGGTCGTAGCGCCACGACATCCGCTCGACGTGATCGGTGGCGTGGAAGAACTCGTACGGGAAACCGAGCGGGTCGATCACGCGCACCGAGTCGCCGATGCCCTTCACGAAGCCGTTCTCGTTGCGGCGCACCTCGCAGCCGAGCTCGGAGTAGAACTCGACGGCGCGGTCGAGGTCCTCTGGCGTCCGCACACGATAGGAGAACGCGGCGACGGCGGCGATCGGGCCCTTGCGGAGGATGAGGTTGTGGTGGATGAACTCCTCGGTGGAGCGCAGATAGATCGCCTCGTCATCCTCCTCGGTCACGTACAGGCCGAGGACGTCGACGTAGAACACGCGGGATGCAGCGAGGTCGGTGACGACGAGCTCCATGTAGGCGCAGCGCAGGATGTCCGGCGGGGTGCTCGTCGGCGTCGGAGTGGGGTCGTCCGGGTGGATCGGCGCCTCCTGGCTCACGTAGAACCCGGAGGAGGTCAGCGTCATGTCGTCGCGGTTGGTCATGTCAGCGTCCTCAGTTCTTGCCGAAGGTCGGGTTGTGGGCGCCGCCGAGCGTGATGTGCACGCTCTGCTGGTCGGTGTAGAAGTCGATCGAGCGATAGCCGCCCTCGTGGCCGAGGCCGGATGCCTTCACACCGCCGAACGGGGTGCGCAGGTCGCGCACGTTGTTGCTGTTCAACCACACCATGCCGGCCTCGACGGCTCCGGCGAAGTTGTGCGCCCGCTTGAGGTCGTTCGTCCAGATGTACGCCGCGAGGCCGTACCGGGTGTTGTTCGCGAGCGCGAGCGCCTCCTCGTCGGAGTCGAACGGCGTGATCGCGACGACCGGGCCGAAGATCTCCTCCTGGAAGATCCGGGCATCGGGGGAGACGTCGGCGAACACGGTCGGCTGCACGAAGTTGCCCTCCGGGAAATCCGCGGGGCGTCCGCCGCCGGCCACGAGGCGTCCTTCGGTCTTTCCGATCTCGACGTAGCTCATCACCTTCTCGTAGTGCTCCGGGTGCACCAGAGCGCCGACCTCGGTGGCCGGGTCGTTCGGGTAGCCGACCTTCACGCGCTTCGCCTGGGCGGCGTAGCGCTCGACGAAGTCGTCGTAGATCGAGCGCTCGACGAGGATGCGGGCACCCGCCGTGCAGCGCTCGCCGTTCAGCGAGAAGACGCCGAAGATCGTCGCATCCACTGCGGCTTCGATGTCGGCATCCGCGAAGACGACGGCCGGCGACTTGCCGCCGAGCTCCATCGACAGCCCCTTGAGGAAGGGAGCGGCGTTGCCGAAGATGATCTGCCCGGTGCGGCTCTCGCCCGTGAACGAGATGAGCGGCACGTCCGGGTGCTTCACGAGCGCGTCTCCGGCGTCCTCACCGAGGCCGTTGACGAGGTTGAAGACACCCTGGGGGAGCCCTGCCTCCTCGAAGATGCCGGCCCACAGGGATGCCGAAAGCGGCGTGAACTCCGCAGGCTTGAGCACGACGGTGTTGCCGGTCGCGAGCGCCGGACCCAGCTTCCACGACTCGAGCATGAACGGCGTGTTCCACGGCGTGATGAGTCCGGCGACGCCGATCGGCTTGCGGTTGACGTAGTTCATCTGCTTGCCGGGAACCTTGAACGCATCGTCGGCCTGGGCGACGATCAGGTCGGCGAAGAAGCGGAAGTTCTCGGCGGCGCGACGAGCCTGGCCGAGGGCCTGCGTGATCGGCAGACCGGAGTCGTAGGACTCGAGCTCGGCCAGGCGCGCATCGCGCGATTCGACGATGTCGGCGATGCGGTGCAGTACCCGCGAACGCTCGCGCGGCAGCATCCGAGGCCAGGGGCCTTCGTCGAAGGCGCGCTTCGCCGCGGCGACGGCGAGGTCGATGTCGGCCTTCTTGCCGGCTGCAGCCGTCGTGTACGTCAGGTTGGTGACCGGGTCGAGCACATCGAAGGTGTCTCCGTCGATCGAGTCGACGAAGGCTCCGTCGATGTAGTGCTGGATGTGGTCGGGCAGGTCGGCAGGGATGCGTGAAGCGGTCATGAGTCTCCTCCGGTGGAATGACGGGAACGGGAGTGCAGCGCGTCGAGGAACGCGTCCTTGGTGCGCCAGCGGTGGTTCCGGGCGGCGAGTTCGATCTCGAGCGGGTCGGCGCGGGATCGGATGAGGTCGAGGATCTGCGTGTGCTCTTCGACCGAATGCGTGGCACGGCCCGGAACCGAGGCGAACGTGGAATCGCGGATGCCGGAGAGCCGCGACCATCCGCGGTGCACCAGATCCAGAAGATGCGGGTTCGGGCACGGCTCGAAGAGCAGGGCATGGAACTGCCTGTTCAGCTCGGTGAACAGATGGGCGTCGAAGTGCTCGAGCAGTCGAGCCATCCGATCGTTGACGGCCTGGGCGGCGTCGAGCGCCGCGTCGTCCAGGAACGGCGCGGAGAGCGCCGTGGCCACTCCTTCGACGACACCGAGCGTCTCCATGGTGTGCGCGTACTCGGTCTCGTCGACGAGGGTGACCCGCGCGCCGACGTTCCGCTCGAACGTCACGAGCCCCTCGGCCTCCAGCCGTCGGATGGCCTCCCGTACGGGTACGACGCTCATTCCCAGCTCTTCGGCGATCGGACCGAGCACCAGGCGATAGCCGGGGCCGAACGTGTGCGCGGAGATGTGGGAGCGGATCCAGGCGTATGCCTGCTCGGACTTGCTGAGTGTGTCGACAGCGGTCATCGCGAGCCCGTCTCCGATTCGTAGCGCGCGCGCCACTCGGCGTTCATCGGGAAGAGGCCGTCGACCGGGTGGCCCGCCGCTACCTGCTCGGCGATCCAGGCATCCTCGACCTCCTGCGCGAGCGTGTCATCGACGACCTGCTCGGCCAGATGCGGCGGGATGACGATCACGCCGTCGCCGTCACCCACGATGATGTCGCCGGGCTGCACGCTCGCGCCGCCGCAGGCGATGGTGACGTCGACGTCCCAGGGGACGTGCTTGCGTCCGAGGACCGACGGATGCGCGCCGCGGGAGAACACCGGCAGTCCGATGTCGGCGACGGCGTCGAAGTCGCGCACGCCCCCATCGGTGACGACACCGGCGGCACCCCGGGCGAGGGCGCGCAGAGCGAGGATGTCGCCGAGCGTTCCGGTGCTGTCATCACCGCGGGCCTCGATCACGATGATCTCGCCCTCCTTCACGGCGTCGAAGGCGCGCTTCTGCGCGTTGTAGCCGCCGCCGTGGGTCTTGAACAGGTCTTCACGGAACGGGACGAAGCGGAGTGTCTTCGCGGTGCCGACGATCTTGCTGCCGGCGATGTTCGCCGCGACGCCGTCGATGAAGCAGGAGTGATGGCCGCGCTTGCGCAGCTGGGCGGAAAGGCCAGCCGTCGGTGCCTCCATCAGCTTCGCCCGGAGTTCGGGCGAGAGCGCCGATTCGTCGGAAACAGGGGCAAGTCCCGCCTCTTCCCGAGAACCCCAGGCCTCTGTACGCTGCAGGTCGTCGACGGCGGGGAGTGAGCCGAGTTCGGCGTCGAAGGCGACATCGCCCTGTGTGACGGTGGTGATCAGGCGACCCGAAGACGGCGCGCCCGGTGCGTCTGGAGCATCGACTTCGATCTCCACGGTGTCGCCGGGGACGATCACGGACGACCCGGCGGGGGTACCGGTGAGGATCACGTCGCCAGGCTCGAGCGTGAAGTGCTGGGAGAGATCCGCGACCAGCTGTGCGAGCGGGAAGATCATGCCGGCGCTGGAGTCGTCCTGGCGGAGGTCGCCGTTCACCCATGTGCGCACGCGCAGCGCTTCCGGATCGACCGTGCGGGCGTCGATGAGGTCGGGGCCGAGCGGCGTGTAGCCGTCACCGCCCTTGGAGCGCACGTTCGATCCCTTGTCGTTCGCGCGGAGGTCGTAGAGGCCGAGATCGTTCGAGGCGGTCACCCAGCCGACGTGCGCCCAGGCATCCGCGAGCGAGACCCGCCGTGCCGGGGTGCCGATGATGAGCGCGATCTCACCCTCGAACGCGAGCAGCTCGGTGCCGGCCGGGCGCTCGACCGTGCCGCCGGAGACACCGACGGAGCTGGCCGGCTTGAAGAAGTAGGAGGGAGCTGCCGGGCGACGGCCGCGCTGGTCGGCGCGGGAGGCGTAACTCAGATGGATCGCGATGATCTTGCCGGGGCGGGTGCTGGGATCCGTCACGGGGCGCCTCCTCGCGCTTGTGTGCAACGCCTTGTGCGTCGTATTCGAAATCATATATCATCGGGTTACCCCTCGGCAAGCACTGAAGACAGCGTGAGTGCGAGCCGTGACAATGCCGTCACAACCAAAGGAGACACCCCATGAGCGGGCAGTCACACGATGGGTTCACTCCCACCGGCACCATCGCGACCGCGGCCGACCGTCGTCGCGTCGTCTTCGCCACCGTCGTCGGCACCACTGTCGAGTGGTACGACTTCTTCATCTATGCCACCGCCGTCGGGCTGGTGTTCGGCCAGCTCTTCTTCGCCCCGCTGGGGCAGAACAGCGCCCTGATCGCATTCGCCACCGTCGGTGTCAGCTTCCTCTTCCGTCCGCTCGGCGCATTCCTCGCCGGCCACTACGGCGACAAGCTCGGACGCAAGACCGTGCTGATGTGGACGCTGATCCTGATGGGTGCGGCGACCGCCCTGATCGGCGTGCTGCCCACCTATGAGGCCATCGGGCTGACGGCCCCCATCCTCCTGGTGCTCCTGCGCATCCTGCAGGGCATCTCTGCCGGCGGCGAGTGGGGCGGCGCCGTCCTGATGGCCGTCGAGCACGCGCCGAAATCGAAGCGCGGTGTGTTCGGCGCTTCGCCGCAGATCGGCGTGCCGCTCGGCCTGCTGCTCGCCTCGGGCGTGATGGCGCTGATGACGGTCATCGCTCCGGGAGACCAGTTCCTCGCGTGGGGCTGGCGTATTCCGTTCCTGCTCAGCGTGGTCCTGATCCTGGTCGGCTACTACGTGCGCCGCAAGGTCGAGGAGAGCCCCGTGTTCACCGAACTCGCAGAACGCAAGGAGAAGGCGCGGATGCCGATCGTGCAGCTGTTCGCGAAGCATGCCCTCCTCGTCGTCATCGCCGCGCTCGTGTTCGCCGGCAACAATGCGGTCGGGTACATGACGACCGGCGGCTACATCCAGGGGTACGCCACGAACCCCGAGGGTTCGATCGGGCTCGAGAGAGGGCCGGTGCTCTGGGCGGTCGCCGGTTCCGCCGTCACCTGGCTGCTCTCGACGCTCTTCGCCGGGTGGATCTCCGATCGGATCGGACGCCGCACGACCTACATCATCGGCTGGATCCTGCAGCTCGGCGGGGTGTTCGCGCTGTTCCCGCTGGTGAACACCGGCGAGATCCTGCCGCTGTTCGCGGGCCTTGCGATCCTCACCGTCGGACTGGGGTTCACGTACGGGCCGCAGGCGGCGCTGTACACGGAGCTGTTCCCGGCATCCATCCGCTTCTCCGGGGTCTCGATCTCGTACGCGATCGGCGCCATCGCCGGCGGCGCCTTCGCTCCCACGATCGCCACGGCCATCGTCTCGGCGACCGGCTCGACGGACGCGGTGACCTGGTACCTCGCCGGGATGACCGTGCTGGGGCTCGTGGCGACGCTGCTGCTGCGCGATCGCTCCGGCATCCCGCTCGGTCCCGACCACGAGGAGGAGCAGGCGGTCAGCCCGATCTACGGGATGTCGCGGGCCTGAGCCCTTCCGGTCGTTGAGCGAGGGAGCTCGCTCAACGACCGGAGTCTGTGACGGCTCAGCCGTCGAGCGCCTCGCGGATGACGGATGCGGAGTGCTGCAGCCGTGCGGCGATCTCTGCGTCGTCGAGGGTCGTGGCGACGTGGACGACGGCGATCGCGGCCGCTCGATGCCCGCGGAGCACCAGCGGCACGGCGACGGACTGCACCGTGGGGATCACTTCGTCGTGGCTGGTGGCGTAGCCGCGTCGGATCGTCGCTTCGACCTCCGCACGCAGCTGCGCGGTGACATCCGTTCCCCACTCCGATGCGGGGATCTGCGCGAGGATCGCCTTGCCGGGGGCGCCGACGGTGACCGGATGCCGGGCGCCGGGGCGTTGCGCGACGCTCGCGACGGCGTGCCGCGGCTCGACGCTCGCGAGTGTGATGCACTCGTCGCCGTCGAGCACCGCGAGGAAGCATGTCATGCCGAGGTCGTTGGCGACCGCCGTGAGCTCGGGCAGCGCCTCGGCCTGGAGGTCGTGCGCGACACCGGCGGCGAGCGCCGCCATCCGTGCCCCCAGGCTGACGGCACCGGCCGCATCGCGGCTCACGAGTCGATGATCTTCGAGGGTGCGCAGCAGGCGGTACGCGATCGAACGATGCACCCCGAGGCGCGCCGCGATCTCGTCGATGGCAAGAGGGCCGCGGGCGTCGGCGAGGATCTCGAGGATCCGGATGCCGCGACTGAGCGTCTGCGATGCGGGTGATCCAGTCTCTGCCATGACCTGTGCTCTCTTGCGCTCTGAGGTGCGCGCGCATACGATGTGTTCAATAGTAGAACGGTGTGTTCGAATATAGAACAATCGATTCTGAGAAGCAAGACCTGACAAAGCAGTCGGAAGGAATCGACGACGATGCAGTTCCACCACCACGGCTACGTCTCGGGAGACCCGCGAGTACAGGACGCCTCGGGCATCGGCAGCGATCGCCCGGCCGACATCCCCGACGAGATCGACGTGCTCATCGTCGGTTCCGGCCCAGCCGGCATGCTCCTCGCGGCGCAGATGTCGCAGTACCCGGACATCTCGACCCGGATCGTCGAGCGCCGCGAGGGGCGACTCGTTCTCGGCCAGGCCGACGGCATCCAGCCCCGCAGCGTCGAGACGTTCCAGGCGTTCGGGTTCGCGGAGCGGATCGTCGCCGAGGCCTACAACATCGGCTGGATGAACTTCTGGGGCCCGGATCCGGCGAATCGGCAGAACATCATCCGTACGTCGCGGACCGAGGACTACGCGCTCAAGATCAGCGAGTTCCCGCACCTGATCGTGAACCAGGCGCGCGTCCTGGACTACTTCGCCGAAGCCGCGGCCCACGGACCAGGGCGGATCGTCCCGGACTACGGCGTGGAGTTCGTCGGGCTCACCGTTCACGAGCAGGGGGAGTACCCCGTCGAGGTGCGTCTGCGGTACTCGACCGGCGAGGAGCGGACCGTGCGGGCGAAGTACGTCGCCGGCTGCGACGGCGCCCGCAGCGGCGTGCGCGACGCGATCGGCCGCACGCACGTCGGCGCGTTCTCGGCGCACGCCTGGGGCGTCATGGACGTGGTCGTCAACACCGACTTCCCGGACTGGCGCACCAAGTGCGCGATCAACTCCGAGGCGGGCAACATCCTGCACATCCCGCGCGAGGGCGGCTACCTCAGCCGGATGTACATCGACCTCGGCGAGGTCGCCGACGACGACAACCATCAGGTGCGGCAGACGCCGATCGAGGAGATCATCCGCAAGGCCAATGCGATCCTGCATCCGTACACCCTGGATGTGAAGCAGGTCGCCTGGCACAGCGTCTACGAGGTCGGCCATCGGGTCACCGACGGGTTCGACGACGTGATCGACGGCTCCGGTCGCACGCCCCGTGTCTTCCTCACCGGCGATGCCTGCCACACGCACAGCGCCAAGGCCGGGCAAGGCATGAACGTCTCGATGCAGGACGGCTTCAACCTGGGCTGGAAGCTGGGGTCGGTGCTCACCGGGCGCAGTCCGGAGTCGCTGCTGTCGACGTATTCCGCCGAGCGCATGCCGGTGGCGCAGCAGCTCATCGACTTCGACAAGGAGTGGTCGGCGCTGATGGCGCGCAAGCCGGAGGAGATCTCCGACCCGCAGGACCTGGCGACCCACTACCTCGCCACGGCCGAGTTCCCTTCCGGGTTCATGACGCAGTACGGCGCGTCGGCGATCGTCGCGGATGCGGCGCATCAGGCGCTCGCCGCAGGATTCCCGCTCGGCAAGCGCTTCAAGTCGGTCGAGGTCACCCGCGTGTGCGACGGCAACGCCGTACACCTCGGCCACCATGCGAAGGCGGACGGCCGCTGGCGGATCTACGCATTCGCCGACACCGACGCTTCGTCCTTGGCATCCTGGGCGACCGGGGCCGCGCCCGTGCTGGCGCGTTTCACGCCGGCCGGTGCCGACGTCGACGCCGTCTTCGACGTCAAGGCCGTCTACCAGCAGCGCTATGACGAGTTCGAGATCACCTCGGCGCCGGAACTGTTCCTGCCGCAGACCGGACCGCTCGGTCTGACCGACTGGGAGAAGGTCTATGCAGCCGGTCCCACGGTGTGGACGAGCGCGGACATCTTCGCCGAGCGTGAGTTGTCACGCGACGGTGTCGTGGTCGTGGTGCGTCCGGATCAGTACGTTGCCGCCGTGCTGCCGCTCGACGGTGTGGGCGAGCTCGCGGAGTTCCTCGGGGGAGCGCTGCTGCCGGCAGGGTGAATCCCATGACACGTGTCATGCCGAGAAGGTGACAACGACCTCCGGCGCCGTGGTCTGCGTGCGACCACGCTGGAGGTATGAACACCACACCAGCGCACGGCTCGGCGACGCAGGTCGCCGAGCGGCCGGCCACGGATCCGTCGACAGGCAGCCCCATCGTCATCGAGCTCACGGGGGTCCGCCGTCATTTCGGAAGCGGCGACCGGCGCGTCCAGGCGGTCGACGGCGTCGACCTGACCGTGCGTCGTGGCGAGGTCGTCGCCCTGCTCGGACCGAACGGCGCCGGTAAGACGACCACGCTCGACATGCTCCTCGGCCTCACCGCGCCGAGCGAGGGCACGGTTCGCGTGCTCGGCTCGACACCCGAGCGCGCGACTGCGGGCGGATCGATCGCCGCCGTCCTGCAGACCGGTGGCCTGCTGTCGGATCTGACGGTGCAGGAGACGGTTCGACTCATCGCTTCTCTCTACGGCGCCGCGGCCCTGGCGAGGGGCGCCACGGTCATGGCACGGGCCGATCTCGTGCATCTCGCTCGGCGCCGCGTGTCGAAGTGCTCAGGAGGCGAGCAGCAGCGTGTGAAGTTCGCGCTCGCGATGGTCTCCGATCCCGACATCCTCGTGCTCGACGAGCCGACGGCGGGCATGGATGTCACGGCGCGACGCCACTTCTGGGACGTGATGCGAGCGGATGCGGATGCCGGCCGCACGATCATCTTCGCGACCCACTACCTCGAAGAGGCGGAGCAGTTCGCCCGTCGCACGGTGGTGATGCATCGTGGCTCGATCGTGGCCGATGCTCCGACCGCGCGGCTGCGCGTCGGTCTGGGCGAGCGCACGATCTCGGCAACGGTCGCGGTCGGCGGCTCGGCGGATCTCGTCGCCTCGCTGCGGGCGACGTCCGGAGTCGTCGACGTCCGGCTGGATGCGGATCGACTCAGCCTGCGGGCATCCGACTCCGACGCCATCGCCCGCACGCTGCTCGCCGCCGGCGCGCACGATCTGGAGATCGCCGCTCCGACACTCGAAACCGCCTTCACGGCACTCACGGAGGACTGACCCATGTTGATCTCATCGACGATGCTGCGTATCGAGGGCGTCAGACAGCTGCGCAACCCCTACACCCTCGCCTTCACCCTCGGCATGCCCGTGGCGATGTACCTGCTGTTCGGCGCCGGCATGGGATACGGCACTCTCTCGGCCGGCAACGGGAACGTCTCTTTCTACGTGATGACCTCGATGGCGGCGTACGGAACGGCGGTCGCCATGAGTTCGCTGACCTCGCTCGCGGCGACAGAGGCGAAGCAGGGCTGGGGACGCCAGCTGGCGATGACACCGCTGACGACCGTCGGGTATGCGGTCACGAAGCTGCTCACGGCCGTCAGCTTCGCGGTGCTGGCACTCGTGGCGGTGTTCACCGCGGGAGCGCTGACAGGGGCACACGTCGACGACATGTGGCGATGGGCGGCGACGGCCGGGATCATCCTCGGCCTCGGCCTGATCTATGGTCTGTTCGGGCTCGGTGTCGGGCTGTTCTTCACCTCCGATTCCGCTGCAGCCCTCGCGTCCATCTCGATGACGTTCTTCGCCTTCTTCGGGAACGTGTTCATGCCTCTCGACGGAGTCATGCTCGACATCGCCCGGTTCACCCCGCTGTACGGCTTCGTCGCGCTGAGCCGGTGGCCGCTCACCGAGGGCACGCTCACCACCGGGCAGAGCGACCCGATCTGGATGCTGATCCTGAACGTCGTCGTCTGGCTCGCCGTGTTCGCGGCGCTGGTGGCGGCAGGCATGAAGCGCGCACGGACTCGCCAGTAGGTTGGAACGATGATGCGACCACCCCCGCGTGATGGAGCGGCATCCGCCGGTCCATCACGAGCGGCCGCGCAGTTCGCCGCCGCAGGCGCTCCACCGGCAGCCTGGTCCGCCATCGGAGCGCGTTCGCCGGCCTCCAAAGATCCCTGGGCGCGGTTCGGGTGGCTGATGGCGGTGATCTGGCTGGTCTTCCTGATCTACCCGGTGCTGGCGCTGCTGCGATCGACGGCCCCGGTCGGGTGGATCATCGTCGGCTGGGTGATGCTCGTGGCCTTCATCGTCCTGTACGTCGTCGGCTTCATGCACGGGATGCGCGGGGGCGGCGGCCTCGGAAAGGCGCCGTCCGCGCGGCAGTGGATCACTTTCGCGGCGCTGATCGTATGCGCACTGCTCTCGGTGCCCGCGGAGGGCGGCTCCGCTCTGAGCTTCCTGCCGTTCATCATGTCGTTCGCCTCCTACGGTCTGACGCGCACCTGGCACTGGATCACCACCGTCGGAGCTGTCGCCGTCACAGCGTTGTGCGTCTTCCTCATTCCAGGAGGCATCGACTACCTCTCGCTGCTCGCGATCGTCGGCCTGCTCGGCGTGGTGAACACCGTGTCGACCTGGCTCATCGTCCGATCGGTCCAGGCCGAACGTCTCGGGCTGGAGCTGGCGACGAGCGAGGGGCGGGAGGCGGTCGCCCGCGATGTGCACGACCTGGTCGGGCATTCGCTGACCGTGGTCGGGCTGAAGGCCCAGCTGGTGCGGCGCCTCATGGAGTCCGATCCGGAGCGGGCGAAGGCGGAACTCGCCGACATCGAGGCGCTCACCGCCGAGGCGCTCGCCGGGGTGCGGGCGTCTGTGGCCGGGGCGCGCGGCGCCACGCTCGTCGAACAGCTGGCTGCCAGTCGGGACGCCCTGGAGTCCGCAGGGATCGACGTGCAGGTCGAGGGAGCGCCCGGAGCGCTGTCGCCCGTGCAGTCGCTGACGGCGAGCTGGATTCTGCGAGAAGCGACGACGAACGCGCTCCGACACTCCCGATCCCGAACCGTGACGGTGCTCATCGCTCCCGGTTCGCTGGCCGTGGAGGACGACGGCGTCGGGTCGAGGGCGCCGGAGGGAAACGGCATCCGGGGGATGCGGGAGCGTGCAGCGGCGGCGGGCGCGGTTCTGCGATGGAGCTCCGCCGAGAATTCCGGAACGCGAGTGGAAGTGACGTGGTGACCGATTCGGAGGAGACGCGCGGTATCCGCTTGGTGATCGCGGATGACCAGGCGCTCGTGCGCGGTGCGATGGCCGCTCTCCTGGAGCTCGAGGGAGACCTCGAGGTGTGCGGCACGGCAGCGGACGGCGCGGAAGCGGTGCGGCTCGTGGGCGAGCTCGGGCCCGATGTGTGCCTGATGGACATTCAGATGCCCGGCATGGACGGCGTCGAGGCGACGCGACGCATTCGGCAGGCGAACCCGGGCACGCGCGTGCTGATCGTCACGACCTTTGCGCGGCCCGGCTACCTGCGGTCGGCGCTGGATGCGGGAGCCAGCGGGTTCATCGTCAAGGACACCCCTGCGGAGGAGCTGGCCGAGGCGGTGCGCCGTGTGCACGCCGGATTGCGGGTGCTGGATCCTGCACTTGCGGCGGAGAGCCTCTTCGAGGGCGCGAATCCGCTCAGCGACCGGGAGCAGCAGATCCTGCGGCTGGCGGCGGACGGGCGGTCCGCAGCGATGATCGCCGCCGAGGTGTTCCTGTCGGCGGGGACGGTGCGCAACCACCTCTCGGCGACGATCGGCAAGACGGGGGCCGAGAACCGGGCGCAGGCGGTACGGATCGCGTTGGACAAGGGGTGGATCTGAGGGTCGTCGATCGCGCCGCACGCACCCCTGGCGCAGTGTCGGTGCGGCGTCGTAGTTTGGACGCGGACGGGCGACCGCGCCCGCCAGGAGGGTGTGTGCTGTGGACTGGAAGATCGAGCTCATCTTCGTGCCGGTGTCGGATATCGACCGGGCGAAGGACTTCTACATGAAGATCGGCTTCAATGCCGATCATGATCAGACGCCGATGGAGGGGCTGCGGTTCGTGCAGATGACGCCGCCCGGATCCGCGTGCTCCATCGCGTTCGGGACAGGTCTGGGGGAGAGCCGTCTCGAACCGGGAATGCAGAACACGATCCAGGTCGTGGTCCCGGATGCCGATGAGGCGCTCGCGCACCTGCGCGGTCTCGATGTGGAAGCGGAGGGGGTCGACGAGCAGGCCTGGGGTCGCTTCGTCACCTTCGACGATCCGGATGGGAACACCTGGACGCTGCAGGAGCTGCCGGACTACGGCGCGCAGAGCTGAGGCGCCGCCCGGCTGAGGGGAGGTCTGTCA
Organism: Microbacterium sp. LTA6; assembly: GCF_045690355.1. Lineage (NCBI taxonomy): Bacteria > Bacillati > Actinomycetota > Actinomycetes > Micrococcales > Microbacteriaceae > Microbacterium > Microbacterium sp. LTA6. Next base: position 196,990 of record NZ_CP147855.1, on the reverse strand, counting down.
GAACCTTCCGCAGATCACCCGACGGGAATACGTTGTCACCAGCGGACGCTTTGCTCTGAGCACGTGTGCGTCGTCGTCAGCGCGCGGCAGATGATGGGTGGTTGTATGGAAGGTCTCGAGATCACGGTCCTCCTCGGGCTCACGATCCTGGTGGGGACCATGCTGGCGCCGCGGTTGCGCTTGGCTCTTCCCCTGGTGCTGGTCGTGTTCGGTCTGCTGCTGGGCTTCGTGCCCGAGCTCCGTGACATCCAGCTGCCACCGGAGACCGTGCTGCTGCTCTTCCTGCCCGTGATGCTGTTCTGGGAGAGCCTGACGACGTCGTTGCGCTCGATTCGCCGGGACTTCCGCTACATCCTTCCGATGAGCACGCTGCTCGTCGTCGCGTCGGCCTTCGCCGTGGCGGGAGTGGCGGCGTTCTTCGGCCTGCCGTGGGAGATCGCGCTCATCCTCGGTGCCGCTGTTGCGCCTCCCGACGCGACCGCCGTCGCGGCCCTCGGCCGGCTGCTTCCCCGACGCGGGTTCATGAAGCTGAAGGCCGAGAGCCTCACCAACGACGGCACGGCCCTCGTGCTGTACGCCATCGCGGTCTCGCTCGCCGTCGGCGGCCAGATCACGCCGGTCACGGTCACGATGTCCGTAATCGTGTCCTACCTCGGCGGAATCGCCGCGGGAGCGATCGTCGCGGCAGCCGCCTGGCTGCTCCTGCGGCGGGTGCGCTCGACGATGTCGATCAACGTCACCCTGCTGCTCGTGCCCTTCTCCGCGTTCCTGCTCGCCGAGATGGTGCACGCCTCGGGAGTGCTCGCCGTCGTCGTCGCGGGCCTCGTCGTCGCCTTCGTCCGGCCGCAGATCACCACAGCGGCCTCCCGCCGCCAGGCCGAGGCGGTCTGGCCGTTCGGGGTCTTCCTGCTCAACGGGGCGCTCTTCGTGCTCATCGGTCTCGAGGTCCAGTGGGTCATCCATCAGACATCCGCGCAGACGGTCGGATGGCTCGTGCTGACGACGGTGGCCGTCTGGGTCACGCTGCTCGTGGTGCGCTTCCTCTTCCAGCTGCTCTCCGTGCCGTTCCAGCGGATCGCGGGCGGCGCGACCCACCCTCGAGGCCTGCGCACCCGTGCGCAGATCGTCAGCACGGTCGCGGGGATGCGCGGTGCGGTGTCGCTCGCGATCGCGTTGTCCGTGCCGTTGGTGACAGACGACGGTTCGGCGCTCGCCGGACGCGATGAAGTCGTCTTCGTCACCGCCGGCGTAATACTGCTCAGTCTGCTCGTGCAGGGGCCGATGCTCCCGGCCGTCGTGCGCTGGGCGGGGTTCCCGGTCGACCACGGCGAGGACGAGGAGTACGAACTCGCGGAACGCGCGATCTCCGGTGCGGCCATCGCGGCTCTTGATCGACTTGCTTCCGAGCAGGAGGTCGGCTCGGAGATGCGGGACCGGATCCGCCGAGAGGGTTACGAGATGCTCGAGTTGGCCAATGCGCGCGCGATGGCCAGGGAACGCGCGCTGATCGATGCCGAAGTGGTCGCGATGGAGGACATGCTGGATGCCCCGGACCCGCTTGCGTCGTCTTCCGATGACGCATCAGGGGACGAGCCGAGCGGCGGCGTCGGGGGAGCGGTGCGTCTGCCGGATGCCGGCACGCTTCAGATGGTCGCGACGTCGGCTGATGTCGACATGATGCAGCGGTCGCCGCTCGTGCGCCACGAGGAGTACTCCCGGCTGAAGCTCGCGATGCTCGAGCACAAACGAGAGGTTCTGCACGGCCTTCGCCGGGCGGGTACCGTCGATGACCTCATCGTGCGCCGCATCTCGGCGCGCCTCGATCTGGAGCAGGTCCGGCTGCAGGGGATCGAGGACTTCGACTGATCGGGCTGGCCGCATTCAGCCCCCCGACGATGAGATCACGCGTCAGGCGGTCATGACGCGGAGCCGGAGCAGTTCCGGAGCGCCCGCCGGGTACAGCGGCCGCGTGCCGGCGAGGATCTCCGCGATCGGCACCCATCGCACCGGGCTGCCCTCGTCGAGGACGCGCAGCTCGGCATCCAGCGGCAGCGCGGAGATCTCGGCGGATTCGACGGCGAAGATGTGCGCGATCTCGTGTCCTCGCCTGCCCTCGTACGTGAAGAGGTTCTCGCGGACGCCGAGCAGTTCGGCGGCATCCACGCGCATGTCGAGCTCCTCCAGGAACTCGCGTCGGAGCGCCTCTGCCGCGCGCTCCCCGAACTCGATGCCCCCGCCGATCGCGCGGCAGAAGGCGAGGCCGGCGGACTCGTCTCGTCCTTCCAGGACGAGTACGTGTCCGTCTTTCACCGGGAGGCCGACGCTGATGTTGCGAATGGCTGCCATCACGGCATCCCGTATCGGCCGAGGAACGTGGTGACGGCCTCTTGAGCGAGCGTCTCCAGCTCATCGGGGGTGTAGCGCGCTGCTCCGGCGGTGAGCGTGAGGCGGTTCAGTGGCGCGGCGAGTGCGAGCCACGTGAATTGTTCAGCAGCCATCTGCGAGCTCTCGATGCGCAGAAGCCGTCGTTCTGACAGGTGCTCCAGCGCATCGGCCAGAAGCGTCTGGTTGCGGTCCCAGCTGCGTCGCACGTAGTCGGTGGACACGTCGGGAAACCGTTCGGCCTCGGCGGTGATCAACGTCCGCATCCGGAGGACCGGGTCGCTCAGAACGCCGGCGTGGAGGGTGCGCGCGAGTTCCAGCAGTCCGTTTCGGATGTCGGTCGTCACCGTCAGCTTCTGCAGATGCGGGCTCATCGCGTCGCGCCCACGGTCGACCCAATCCCGCACGACGGCAGCGTAGAGCTCGTCCTTTGACGGGTACTGCCGGTAGAGGGTCTGCTTCGAGATACGCGCACGTGCAGCGACGGCGTCCATCGTCGCGCCGGCGTACTGGTGCGCGAGGAACACGTCGCGGGCGGCCGCAAGCAGGTCTGTGCCGCGGCTGCCGCCTGGTCTGCCGCGGGTCGGAGGTGCTGCACTGCTCATATCCAAAATAGTACTGGACAGTACCCGCATCCTGGCTTACAGTACTGGGTAGTACTAAAGGAGGGTCATCATGATCGTATTGGGCATCGCCGTCGCCGCTGTCGCGGCCTTCATCCTCAGCTCCGTCTACTACTTCGTCACCGCGCCGATCGAGCAGCGTGCGCTCGGTGACCGGATGGTGGATCGTGGCAAACCTGCCCCGTGGAAGATCGTCACGGAACTGCTGCGCACGGCGGTCGTCGGCGGCGCGTTCGCGTGGATCGCCGCGCAAGCGGGGATGCTGTCGCTGCCCGGTTCGGTGCTGCTGGCGCTCGTGCTCTGGGTCGCGTTTCCGCTCGTCCTGCTCACCGGATCGATCATCTGGGAACGGGTGCCGTGGCAGACCGCGGCCGTCCACGCCGGAGACTGGCTGCTCAAGCTCCTGCTCGTGGCCCTCGTCCTCGGGCTCATCCACTGACGCGAAGTCCGACGAACCCGGCATCCACCGAAACGAAGGAGAACCTGTCATGTCCACTGCCACCGGTCCTGGTCCGATCGACCGCACTTTCCGCGCAGAGCTGCTCCAGAGCGAGGCGAAGGGCGGTTGGACGTACGTCAAACTCGACGACTCCGCCGACTACTTCGGCACTCGCGGCCTCGTCAAGGTCGCCGGAACGATGGACGGGATCCCGTTCACCAGCTCATTCATGGCGCTCGGCGACGGCACCCACAAACTCCCCGTCGCCGCGAAGCTGCGTGGAATGCTCAAGAAGCACGTCGGCGACACCATCACAGTCCACCTGCAGCAGCGGCTGAACTGACAGTCGCGGCTGGGGCCCTGATTCCTCAGGAGTTCACGCGAATGATCTCCTCCTGGTACGGAGCGACGACGTCACCGGAAATGCGCAGGTCGAGCAGCAGGAAGCGGCGGGATGCGGCATCCTCCTCTGCCCAGGTCGCGAGCCGATCGAGATCCGCCAGCGTCCGCACCACGACGCCCTCGGCCCCGACGGCCGCGCCGAACGCCGCGAAGTCCACCTCCGGAATCCGCATCGGACCTTCGGCCAGCCCCTTGAGGCCGTAGAGATTGACCTCGGCGCCATAGGCGGCGTCGTTCCAGACCACGGCGATCCCGCGGCCCCCGGCCGCACGGACCGCGGATTCGAGGTCCGCGATCGCCATGAGTCCGCCGCCGTCGCCGGACGTCAGCACCACCGTCGACGTGCGGCGGGCGAGCGCGGCTCCGACGACGCTGGGCCAGCCCTGCCCGATCGACTGGAACGCGGTGCCGATCATCATCATCCGGTCGGGGGACTCGACGGGCCAGTACATGTTCGCCCAGCCGATGAAGTGTCCGCCGTCGGAGACGACGACGCGATCCTTCGGCAGCAGCTCGGCGATGCGGCGGGCGGCGGAACGCGGGTCGAGGCGTCCGTCCGGAGCAAGGTCGTCTCCCGGCGCATAGGCGCGAGCCGATGCCACATCGACGCTCTCCCGCCACGGGGTGCTGGCGATCGAAACGTCGGATGCCGCGTCCGACCCGCCGGTGCTCGAAGCGTTCTCGCCGGCGCGTTCGTCGGAGCGTCCGACTTTCCGTACGAGGTGCACGAGCCTCTCGGCGATGATCCGGGCGTCGCCGCGGACGAAGCCGCCGACGTGCGGGTGGGTGGCGGCGGGCGCGATGTCGACCTGGAAGATGCGGGTCCCCGGCGCGAACAGCTCGCCGAAGCGCATCGTGAACTGGTTCAGTGATGCGCCGAACACGACGGCCACGTCGGCCTCCCGGATGAGCGACATCGCACCGTCGGCGCCGAAGCCGCCGGTGACGCCGAGGTCGTATTCGGTGGCAGGAAAGACACCGCGGCCAAGGGCTGACGACGCGGTGAGAGCGCCGGTCGCGTCGGCCAGCGCGCCCAGCGCCTCGCGGGCTCCGGCGAGCCACGCGCCGCGACCGGCGAGCAGGAACGGGCGCTCGGCATCGCGCAGCGCAGCGGCGATCTCCTTCAGCATCCCTGCGGCGAACTCACCCTTCGGAGCGAGCGGAGCCGGGATGCGAGGCGCCGGTGCTGCCGGCACCCAGCCGGCCTCGAGCGCGGCGACGTCGTAGGGAATCGCCAGCACCACGGGCACCCGGTAGGTCAGGGCGTGCTCGATCGCGATGACGGTGGTGGCTGCGGCATCCGCGCGGCCCACGGTGTACGTGCGGGCACCGACGGCCGAGGCGAGGGCGATCTGGTCGACATCCCACGGGCGGGGCCCCGACGTCGGCTCATCTCCGACGACGAGCACGAGCGGCACGTGCGCCTGCACGGCCTCGGCCAGAGCGGTGATGGTGTTCGTGAATCCGGCGCCGTAGGTCGAGGTCGCTACGGCGATCCGCCCGGACGCACGGAAGTGCGCGTCAGCGGCGACGACGGCGCCCTGCTCGTGGCGGACGGCCGTGAACACGGCATCCGTCTGCCTCTCGATCGCGTCGAGGAAGTAGGCGTTGCCATTGCCCATCACCCCGAAGACGGCGTCTGTGTGATGGGCGAGAGTGAGCGCGACATGTGCGGAGACGGTGGGCATGCGAAAGCCTTTCGAGACGGAACGGAGAACGATGGGATCCGTATGTGTCTCGCCTTCGCATCTTCGCGAAGCGCTTCGTGCCCCTTTTTCGGACACCGGCAAACGTCGTACCGGACACCGGAATTCTACCGTGGTCGGCGTTGTCGCCGCACCGTCTTCACGCCGTAACATGTGCGAAACCGCGGCGCGGGAGCATGCCGCCATGGAGTCGCTGTTCAACGGATACACCACCCGCCGCCGCCCGGCGGGGCCCGGGCCCCGCGCGTGGGACGAGATGTTTCCGGCGGAGGTGCTTCCCGGCGACGCGGAGGTGCGCGGCCCGTATCGGGACATGTACCCCGCGCTGGCCGCGATGGATGACGCGGAGCTTCGCGCACGCACCGACGCGTTGGCGACCTCCTATCTTGCGCAGGGCGTGACCTTCGACTTCGCTGGAGAAGAGCGACCGTTTCCGCTGGACGTCGTGCCTCGCGTGCTCGCTGCAGACGACTGGCGCTATGTGGAGTCCGGTGTGGCGCAACGGGTCCGTGCGCTGGAGGCGTTCCTCGCCGACGTCTATGGTCCGCAGCTCGCTGTGCAGGACGGTGTGATTCCGGGTTCCCTGATCAGCTCGTCCACGCACTTTCACCGCCAGGCGGCCGGGATCGTGGGTGCGAACGGTGTGCGCATCCACGTCGCCGGCATCGACCTCATCCGCGACGAGAACGGCGCGTGGCGGGTGCTCGAAGACAACGTGCGGGTCCCGAGCGGCGTCAGCTATGTGCTTGCGAACCGCCGAGTGATGGCGCAGACCCTTCCGGAACTGTTCACCAGCCTCCGTGTCCGGCCCGTCGTCGATTACCCGAGCCGCCTTCTGCAGGCGCTGCGAGCGGCGGCACCGCAGGGCGTGGATCACCCCACGGTCGTCGTGCTGACACCTGGCGTGCACAACTCGGCCTACTACGAGCACACGCTGCTCGCGCGAATGATGGGCATCGAACTCGTCGAGGGCAGGGACCTCTTCTGCTCAGGCGGACGCGTCTGGATGCACACCACGGCCGGTCCCACCCGGGTCGACGTCATCTATCGACGAGTCGATGACGAGTTCCTCGATCCGCAGCACTTCCGGCCGGATTCTGTGCTGGGGGCGCCCGGGCTCATGCTCGCTTCTCGACTCGGCAACGTCACCATTGCGAACGCTGTGGGCAACGGGGTGGCCGACGACAAGCTCGTCTACACCTACGTTCCCGCGCTCATCAAGTACTACCTGGGTGAAGATCCGATCATTCCGAACGTCGACACATGGCGACTCGAGGAACCCGAAGCGCTGGAGGAAGTGCTCGATCGGCTGGACGAGCTCGTCGTGAAGCCCGTCGACGGCTCCGGCGGCAAGGGGCTCGTCGTGGGGCCGGATGCGTCGCGAGAGACTCTCGAGGAGTTGCGCCGTTCGCTCCTTGCCGATCCGCGCGGCTGGATCGCACAGCCCGTGGTTCAGCTGTCGACGATCCCGACACTGGTGGAGGACGGCTTCCGTCCGCGGCACGTCGATCTGCGACCTTTCGCCGTGAACGACGGCGAGAACGTCTGGGTGCTTCCCGGCGGGTTGACCCGGGTGGCGTTGCCGGAAGGGCAGCTCGTCGTGAATTCGAGTCAGGGCGGAGGCTCGAAGGACACCTGGGTGCTGGATCCCTCACTGCTGACGGGACCGACGGCGACGGTCGCGGGTGAGCCGGACCCGGCGTCCGATGAAGTCTCACTCGCGACAGGCGCGATCACCGTCGTCGCGCCAGCGCGCCTCGAACCGCACACACCGTTCCTCTCCTCGCCGCAGGACGAAGACGTCGAGGTCCGGCAGCAGCAGCAACAGCAACAGCAACAGCAGCAGCGCGAGGAGCCGACATGCTGAGCCGCATCGCCGAGGCCTTGTTCTGGATCGGCCGCTACATCGAGCGGGCCGATGGCACCGCTCGCATTCTGGACGTGCATCTTCAGCTGTTGCTGGAGGATCCGTGGGTGGATGAGGACACCGCCTGTCGCGCGCTGCTGTCCGTCATGGGCACCACGGTCGACGATGAGACGCCCCTCAATCGGGACGACGTGATGCGTCTGCTCGCACTCGACCGCGAGCATTCGGCGTCGATCGGGCACTCGATCGTCGCGGCGAGGGAGAACGCGCGACGGGCACGAGAGATCATCTCGACCGATCTCTGGGAGACGCTCAACGAATCGCACGCCCGGATGCCGCGGCGCATCGCCTCCGACAAGACGCACCCGTTCTTCCGCTGGGTGCGCGACAGGTCGGCGCTGGCATTCGGAGTGGTGGACTCGTCGACCAGCCGGGACGAGGCATGGCACTTCTTCGTGCTCGGGAGATCCATCGAGCGGGCCGACATGACCGCGCGGCTGCTCGCGACGCGGTCCCTCACTGACGCGAGCGGACCGAGTTGGACTACCCTGCTGCGCAGCTGCGGGGCATACGAGGCGCACTTGCGAAGCCATCGAGCGGTGCCGACGGCAGCGTCGGCAGTGGAGTTCCTGCTCGTCGATCGACTGTTCCCGCGGTCGGTCCTGTCGAGCGTGCTGCAGGCGGAGGAGTGCTTACGCGGAATCGATCCGACCAGCGCATTCGGGGTACCGCACAGCGCACATCGGGTTCTCGGTCGGATGCGTTCGGAGTTGGAGTATCGGCCGATCGGCGACATCGTCTATCGCCTCTCCGAGAGCATGGAAGAAGTCCAGGTAGGGGTGTCGATGGCGAGCGATGCGGTCCGAGAACGGTATTTCCCGTCGATCGCGATGCCGGTGTGGATCGGAGAGGCACTGTGAGCCGGCTGCGGATCGTTCATCGGACGGGATTTCGCTACGAGCAGCCGGCGACGGCTTCCTACAATGAGGCGCGGATGCTGCCCCATTCGAGGGAGGGGCAGTTTGTTCTGCAGGCGGGCCTGGAGATATCGCCCACCGCAGCGCAGCATTCGTATGCGGACTACTGGGACACGCGGGTATCGACCTTCGAGGTGCTCGTCCCCCATCAGATGCTGTCGGTCACGGCGACAAGTGTCGTGGACGTGCGGCCCGTCCCGCCCTCTGGGGTGCGCCTGGATTGGGACGAGGTCGCCGCGCGGATTCCGCTTTCGTTGTCGCTCGCGGAGTGCGTCGCACAGACGCCGGCGACTGCCCCCGACGCGGACATGCTCGATCTCGCCCTGCGCATCGAGGCCGAGGGCGGCAGCCTCGATGAGACGGCTCTCGAGATCTGTCGCACGGTCGGTGAGGCGATGGAGTACCGGAGCGGAGTGACCGGCGTGAACTCCACCGCTCGTGACGCGTGGGCTGCGCGCTCCGGCGTATGCCAGGACATCGCGCATGTCGCGCTGGGGGTGCTGCGAGCGGCCGGCATCCCCGCACGCTATGTCTCGGGCTATCTGCACCCTGATCTGAGCGCGTCGATCGGGCAGCCGGTCGTCGGTGAATCCCACGCCTGGGTGGAATGGTATTCCGGCGAGTGGCGCGGATACGATCCGACGAACCTCACGGAGATCGGCGAATCCCACGTCTACGTCGGCCACGGACGCGAGTATGCCGATGTGGCTCCGCTTCGCGGTGTGTACGCGGGGCCCAGCGCCTCGGAACTGTTCGTATCGGTGGAGCTGACCCGGCTGGAATGAGTTTCCGCGCTCACCGTGCGCGTGCATGCCAGAGTTGTACTCACAGACCGACGGCGGAAGAAGAGGGCGACACCGTGAGTGATGCATCGAACGAGCGCGAGACGCTCACCTGGGACGGCTTCGGCACGGCGACGCGCGATCTGGCGCGGAGCATCCTCGCGGCCGGCTTCGAGCCGGAGGTCGTCGTGGCGATCGCGCGCGGGGGTCTGCTCCCGGCCGGCGCCATCGCCTACGGTCTCGGAGCCAAGAACTGCGGCGCCATCAACGTCGAGTTCTACACCGGCATCGGCACCGTGCTCGACGCACCGGAGGTGCTGCCACCCGAGCTCGACATGGCCTACCTCGACGGGCGCCGGGTGCTGCTCGTCGACGACGTCGCCGACTCCGGTCGCACGCTCGCTCTCGCGGTGCAGCTGCTCAAGGAGAAGGGGGCGGATGTCCGTTCGGTGACGATCTACACCAAGCCGTCGACGATCATCCAGCCGGACTTCGCCTGGAAGGACACCGACCTCTGGATCAACTTTCCCTGGTCGTTCCAGGGAACGGTGCGCGAAGAGGACCTGGGCCTGCCGCCTTCGGCATGACGCGTCAGTTCTTCATCCGCGAAGCAGGGTGCGCAGCGTCTGAATGGTGTCGGCGTCTGCCGGCGCCTTGTCCGGACGGTAGTGCTTCACGCGGGCGAAGCGCAGGGCGATGCCGCCGGGGTAGCGCGGTGAGCGCTGCACACCGTCGATCGCGATCTCCACGACGACCTCAGGGCGGAGGAACACTGCGGCTCCGGTGCGGTGGGTCTCTCGCTCGGGGAAGGTCTCGGTCTGCCACCGCAGCAACTCGTCGGTGAGCCCCTTGAAGGTCTTGCCGACCATGACGAATCCGCCCGGCTCACCGAACTCGCCCTCGGGGTCGTAGGCGCCGAGGTGGATGTTCGACAGCCAGCCGCGCCGCCGGCCGGAGCCCCACTCCGCGGCGAGCACGACGAGGTCGTAGGTGTGCACAGGCTTGACCTTGACCCAGGACTTGCCGCGGCGCCCTGCGATGTACGGCGATTCGGTCGACTTGACGACGACGCCCTCGTGCCCGGCCGCGAGGGCGTCGCGGGACAACTGCTCGGCGGCATCCGGGTCGTCGGTGATGATGCCCGGGATGCGCCAGTTGCCCGCGACGCGGTCGAGCTCGGCGAGGCGAACGGCGAGCGGCTCGTCGATGAGGTCTCGTCCGTCGAGGTGCAGCAGGTCGAAGAACCACGGGCGCAGGACGAGCTCGCGGGAGACATCGGCGCCGAACCGCGACATCGTCTCCTGGAACGGTCGTGGCCCGCCGTCTTCGTCGAGCGACAGGGTCTCGCCGTCGAGGATGAGGTCGCGCGCGGGAAGACCGCGCACGATCTCGACGATCTCGGGTACGCGGTGGGTGATGTCAGCGAGGCTGCGGGTGAAGACGCCGACATCGTCGCCGCGGCGGTGGACCTGAATCCGGGCGCCGTCGAGCTTGTATTCGACGGATGCGTCGCCGGTGATCTCCAGCGCGGCTGTGGGAGTCGCCGCGGTGGCCGCGAGCATCGGCAGCACCGGACGGCCGACCACGAGTCCGACGGCGTCGAGCTGCTCGGCGGTTCCGGTGAGGGCGAGGAGAGCGGTCTCGCCCAGGTCGCCGGAGAGCATCGCGGCACGGCGGACAGTCGCCGGATCGCGGTCGGCGGCGCGAGCGATGGCGTCGAGCAGCACGCCCCCGAGTGCACCTGTGCGCAGCTCGCCGAGCATGGCGCGGGCGAGGAAATCCCACTCCTCGGCCGTCGCTCGGGCAGCGAGCTCGGAGAGGTGCCTGCTCCGCGCGGCCGCGGATCCGGATCCGAGGACCGTCGCCAGAGCGGTCAGGGCGGCATCGACGTCGGTGATGCTCAGTGTCGGAGCATCTGCGTGCGTGACATCGAGGGCGGAGATCCCGCGCCAGCCGACGCCGAGCCGGCCCTGGCGAGGGCTTGCCAGCAACAACCCGGTGAGCGGGAGGATCTCGTCGGGAGCGGCGCGCCGGAGCAGCCCGGCGACGGACTCGATCTTCGCCAGTCGCGAGGAGGTCGTCGCGACCTCCTCGGTCGTGGTGACGGCATCGGCGAGCATCATCCCCGCATTCTGCCACCGGCATCCGACATCCGGGGCGGCGCAGCGAGACCGCGCGCGCGGCGCTCCCTTCTCGCCGGTCTCAGGTGGTGGGCGCAGGTGCTCCCGGATGCCACGGGGCGGTCGCGGCCGTCTCGGCGGAGAGAACCGCTTTCGCCGCGGCGATCACGGCCGGTTCGATCAGGGCAGGGATCGGGCGGCCGAGCAGGCCGCGCACGATGCCGTACGGGATCACTCGAATGGCGAGATCGACGCGTTCCACGGCGTCCTGTGCGTCGGGGTACTGCCGCCGTGCGAGCCTGGTCATCAGGCCGATCACGCCGATGTTCAGCTCCGCGACCTCGTCCCGGAGGGCTCCGGAGGGGAGGGTCGCGAGGAGCAGCTCCTGCCGGTAGAGGGACAGACCGACCGCTTCATCGGGATTCTCGGCGCAGAAGCGCGGAATGGACACCGCACACGCCAGGAGCGCCTCGAACGCGTCGTCCTGTTCTTCCGCCGCGCGGATGAAGCCCGCTTGGAAACGTCGGATGCAGCGCAGCCAGAGCCGCACCAGGATCTCTTCGCGTGATCCGAATCGGTGATAGATCGATCCGACGGGACCGCCCATGCGGTCGGCGATCATCGAGATGGTGGCGTCGCGACCGTTCTCGACCACGGCCCGCAATGCAGCATCCAGCACGTCATCGGTGGTGAAGCGAGAGGGGCGAGGCACACGGCGATTCAATCATCCCGCGTCGAGGATGGGTAGCGAGGATTGATTCTAGAATACTGATTCGTTTACTGCTACGGTGTTCGCATGACCTGGACCACACGAACCGCGACCGGCATCCGCAACGTGCATCGGCGCCGATACTCCGACATCAACGCCGCCTGGGAGCTGGCGCTCCGGGTCGCCGATCCGAGCAGCCGCGTATGGCCGGCGGACGGTTGGGACCCGATGCTGCTCGATCGAGGAATCACAGTGGGGTCATCCGGTGGGCACGGCGCCGTGCGTTACGTCGTCTCAGAGGTCGAGGACTCGCGTTTCCGCTTCGCCTGCACGATGCCGCAGCTCGAGGGCTTCCACGAATTTCGCCGCGAGGGGGATGAACTCGTTCACGAGCTCGTGATCCAGCGGGCGTCGCGGGTTCTGCTCGTCGCACTCATCCCGTTGCATGACGCCGTGCTCGAAGAGCTGCTCGACAATGTCGAAGACCTTCTCGCCGGACGCTCCGTGCCACGGCCGCGCAACCGAACCCGCTGGGTCCGAGTGCTGCGGGCGCTGTTCCCGGAGGAGAAGGACAGTCGGCGCGCCAGGCGGGCCGCACCTGTGAGCGACGTCACCGCCCGGTGAACTCCGGCTTGCGCTTCTCCTGGAACGCCGCGAACCCCTCGCGGTAGTCGGCAGTCTCGCAGAGCGCGGCCTGGGCGGCATTCTCGACGTCGACCGACTCCCAGAGAGCGAGGCGCTCGTCGCGGATGCGAGCGATGAGGCGCTTGCTGGCGAGGAACGCCGCGGTCGCGCCGCGGGCGGCTTTCGTCGCCGCATCCGACGTCGCTGAGACGACCTCATCGTCGGGCAGCACGCGGGAGAACAGGCCGGACTCCACCGCTTCGGTGCCGCTCATCAGGCGGCCGGTGTAGATCAGATCGAGCGTCTTGTGTGCACCGAGGCGATCGAGGAACAGCGCGTGCCCGCCGGAGTCGAGCGTCGCGCCGAGCGCGGCGAACGGCGAGCCGATCTTCGCCGACTCCGCGACGTAGACGACGTCGGTGGCGATGAGCAGGCCGAGACCGACGCCGAGGCACGCACCGTGCGCCACGGCGAACGTCGGCGCAGGAAACTGAGACATGCGCTGCAGCAGTGGTGTGACCAGGCCGCCGAGGTAGCCCATGACGTCATCATTGCGCGGGTCGACGTCGGAGATGTCGCGGCCGGCGCAGAATGCGCGGCCCTTGCCTCGCAGCACGAGCGCACGGACGCCTGCCGCCTCGGCCTCGTCGTAGGCCACGCCGAGGCCGTGCAGTGCCTGCTCGTCGAGGGCGTTGAGCCTCTCGGGTGCGTTCAGCACGATGGTGGCGATGTCGTCGGCGATGGAGAGTTCGATCATGGGTTCCTCCGAGTCACACGTCGTAGTCGACGACCAGGCGGTCGCTGGTCGGATGGGACTGGCAGGTGAGCACGAAACCGCGGGCGAGCTCGTCGGGTTCCAGGGCGTAGTTCTCCGTCATCGTCACGCTGCCCTCGACCACGCGTGCGCGGCAGGTGCCGCAGACGCCTCCGGCGCACGCGAACGGAGCATCCGGGCGCACGCGGAGCGCGGCATTGAGCACCGACTCGTGCGCGTCGATCGGGCTTTCCACGGTGGAGGAGACGCCGTCGAGAGTCACCTCGATCCGCACCGTCTTCTCGCCGGCACGCACCTGCACGGGGCGGGCTGCGCGCACCGGCTCATCTCCGGTGGTGAACAGCTCGAAGCGGATGTGCTCCCTGGCAACACCGACATCGGCGAGCACCTCGCGGCAGAGGGCGACCAGGGCGAGCGGGCCGCAGAGGAACCATTCGTCCACCGTCTCCGGAGGAATGAGCGCGCCCAGGATCGTGCGCAGCTTCTCCTCGTCGATCCGCCCGGACAGCACCGGCGCCGCACGCTGCTCGCGCGAGAGCACGTGGTGCAGGGTGAGCCGCGTCGGGTAGCGATCCTTGAGGTCGGCGAGGTCCTCGAGGAACATCACGTCGAGCGTCGAACGGTTCGTGTACACGAGCGTGAAGCGGGCGGTGTCTGACGCCGCGAGCACGGTGTGGGCGAGTGACATCAGGGGAGTGATGCCGGAACCGGCGGCGATGCCGACGACATGCCGATGATCGAGATCGCCGAGCGCCGAGGTGAAAGTGCCCTGCGGGCTCATCACGTCGATCTCGTCGCCCGGGCGCAGTTGCGTCTGCGCCCACGTCGAGAAGAGGCCGCCCTCATCGCGCTTGACGGCGACGCTCAGGCGGGTGTCGATCGCGGCAGAGCGGTCGTCCGCCGTGCGGTGCTCCGGAGCGCGGCACAGCGAGTAGGAGCGGCGCACCTCGGTGCCGTCGAGTGTGGTGCGCAGGGCGACGTACTGGCCAGGGAGGTAGTCGTACTCGTCGGCGAGTGCTGCCGGGACGGTGAAGGTGACCTCGACGGCGTCGTCGGTGAGCGGGCGCACGTCCTGCACGGCGAGGGTGTGGAAGCGTGCGCGCTTCTTCGCAGGTGGCGGAGTCCGCTCGCGGTGCGGTGTGCTGACGGATGCCGGGGCGGAGGTGAACAGCGACATCTCAATGCACCTTGAAGTGGTCGAAGGGCTCGAGGCACGCGCGGCACTCGAAGAGCGATTTGCATGAGGTGGAGCCGAAGCGGGAGACCTCGTGGGTGTCGAGCGATCCGCAGCGCGGGCAGCGGACGCTGATCGCGAGTCGGATCGGCCCGGTGCTGACCGCCGCACGGCCGGAGGGCGGGGCGATGCCGTACTCGGCGAGCTTGCGCGTGCCGGCATCCGACATCCAGTCGGTCGTCCACGCGGGGGCGAGGACCAGGCGCACTTCGACGTCGCCGAAGCCGGCGGCGGTGAGCGCGAGGATGACGTCGTCGCGGATGGTGTCCATCGCCGGGCAGCCGCTGTACGTCGGCGTGATGTCCACGCGTACGTGGTCGCCGTCGACCTCGACGGCGCGCAGCACGCCGAGATCTTCGATGGTCAGCACCGGGACCTCCGGGTCGGCGACGGCCGCGGCGATGCGCCAGGCTTCCCGGTCGTTGAGCGTCGGATAGGCGCGTTTCGTCTTGCTCCGCTCGCTCAACGTGCGAGTGGAGGCGTCGCTCGACGACCGGGGGATGTGCGTCTGCGTCACCATGTCGCCCCCGGATGCCGTCGCGCGAGCACCTGCATCTCGGCGAGGATGTGCCCGAGCGGGGCCGAGTGCGCGCCCTGCCGTCCTCCGGCAGATGAAGCTGAGACGGCGGGCACCGACAGCTCGGCGTCGGCGAACACGGTGTCGACGACGGCGTCGACACCGGCACGCAGGGTCGACGGACGCACGGCTGCGTCGCCGAGGCGGTCGATCAGGTCGTCGTCGCGGAACAGCTCATCGACGTACGGCCAGACATCGCCTATGGCCCGGATGATGCGCGTGCGCGACTCCGCAGTGCCGCCGGCCAGGCGCAGCACCCACTGCACCGCGTGATCGCGGTGGTAGTCGACCTCTTTGACGGCCTTCGCGGCGATCGCCGCGAATGTCTCGTCGCTGCTCGTCCGCAGCGCGGAGTAGAGCTCGAACATGTAGGTCGCGACGACGAACTGCCGGGCGATGGTCTGGGCGAAGTCGCCGTTCGGCTGCTGCACGATCCACGTGCAACGGAACTCCGGCTCGTCGCGGAAATAGGCGAGGTCGTCTTCGCTGCGTCCGTCGAAGGAGCCGGCGTAGTGCAGGAAGGAGCGGGCGTGGCCGAGCAGATCGAGGGCGATGTTGCCGAGAGCGACGTCCTCCTCGAGCTCCGGGGCGCGCGAGATCCACGCGCCGAGCTGCTGGGAGAGGATGAGCGCGTCATCGCCGAGCCGCAGCGCGTACTCGGCGACGTCGGCGGAAGCGGCCTTCGCGCCGGTCCCCGCGAGCTCCTGTGCGAGGCGGAGTTCCTCGACCATCACGTCGCCGTGGGGGGAGTCGATCTCGTGGATGCTCATAGGTGCGGCACCCCCTCTGATGCCGTGTAGTACACCGCGTGCCGGTAGTTCTTTCCTGCCGGGCTCTCGAAGTACGCGCCCTTGGCATCCGGGTCGCTCGTCGTGATCGCATCCGCCGGCGCGACCCAGATCGAGACGCCTTCGCCGCGTCGGGTGTACAGATCGCGGGCGTTGCGGATGGCCATCTCGGCATCCGGCGCGTGCAGCGAGCCCGTGTGCACGTGGCTGAGTCCGCGGTTCGCGCGCACGAAGACCTCCCACAGCGGCCACGGCTCGGACGGAACAGCCCCTGGCGTCGTCATCAGGCGACCTTCCCTTCGTTGCGGACAGCCTGCTTCCGGGCGTACTCGGCGGCGGCCTCGCGCACCCATGCACCTTCTTCATGCGCCGTGCGGCGTCGTTCGAGACGTTCGGCGTTGCACGGTCCGTTGCCGCGGAGCACTTCGAAGAATTCGTCCCAGTCGATCTCGCCCATCTCGTACTGCCCTGTGCTGTCGTCGAAACGGAGTTCCGGGTCCGGCAGCGTGACACCGAGGATCTCGGCCTGCGGCACGAGCATCGACACGAAGCGCTGGCGCAGATCGTCGTTCGAGAACCTCTTGATCTTCCAGGCCATCGACTGCGCCGAGTTCGGAGACTGGTCATCGGGCGGGCCGAACATGGCCAGGCTCGGCCAGTACCAGCGGTTCACGGCATCCTGGGCCATCTGCCGCTGCTCGTCAGTGCCCTGCATGAGGCTCAGCAGAATCTCGAAGCCCTGGCGCTGATGGAACGACTCCTCCTTGCAGACCCGCACCATCGCTCGGCCGTACGGCCCGTACGAAGCGCGGCACAGCGGCACCTGGTTGCAGATCGCCGCGCCGTCGACCAGCCACCCGATCGCACCCATGTCCGCCCATGTCGGGGTGGGGTAGTTGAAGATCGAGGAGTACTTCGCCTTGCCGGAGATGAGCTGGTCCATCATCTCGTCGCGGGTGATGCCGAGCGTCTGCGCTGCGGAGTAGAGGTAGAGGCCGTGGCCGGCCTCGTCCTGGACTTTCGCCATCAGGATCGCCTTGCGCTTCAAGCTCGGCGCGCGGGTGATCCAGTTGCCTTCCGGCTGCATGCCGATGATCTCGGAGTGCGCGTGCTGCGAGATCTGGCGGATCAGTGTCTTGCGGTAGGCGTCCGGCATCCAGTCGCGGGGCTCGATGCGCTGCTCGTGCGCGATGAGGTCGTCGAACAGGCGCTGCTGCTCCGACGTCTCGTCTTCGACGACGGAGAGGTCTGCGGGGCTGGTCATCATCGACTCCTGAGCTTCGGTGCTTCTTTACTGACCGATCGTTAGGTTATTCTTGCATAGAAGGATTCGCCCTTCAAGATGCGGGCCTTCGGGAGGTGCACGATGGCGGCTGACGAATTGCCGGCCGGAATCGGGACGGCGTCTGAGGCGTTGCGCCCGATGCTGCGCCGGGATGCCGCATCCGCGGCGCTCGGCATGGTGGTGCACCTCGATGAGCCGGGGCGTGCGGTGGTGTCGATGATCGTGCGCGCCGACATGGTGAACGGATTCGGGATCACGCACGGCGGTCTCGTCTTCGCTCTCGCCGATACGGCGTTCGCGATCGCCTGCAATGAGGACGAGAACACGACGGTGGCGCAGGGCGCCGACATCACCTTCCTCGCATCCACGCGGCCAGGCCAGCGGCTGACCGCGACCGCGGAACGCCGAGTCCGGCGCGGGCGCACAGGCCTCTACGACATTACCGTCGTCGACGAGACCGGCGAGACGGTCGCCGAGGTCCGCGGCCGGTCTTTCACGAAGAACGGCTCACAGTGAGCGCGATATGAGTTCCAGGAGCGCGTTCCCGTAGGCCTCCGAGGGATCCGGATGCTCGAACTCCAGCGACTCACCGGCGATCTCGATCTCCACGCGGAACGTGTCTTCGAGGCGGACGAGGCGGCGGAATGTTCCGCGGAGGAGCTCGCGGAGCTGATCCTCGCGAGGCAGCCACACGGCATCCTCGAGCGTGACCGCATCGAGCGCCCACTCGGTCGTGCCGTTGAAGGCGAGGTCGGTGCCGCTCGGCGTCCGCCGCGCCTCGATCGTCATCTCGCTGACCGTGAAGATCTCGGCCTCGGCTTCGTGCTCGACATCGTCCGGGAGATCGAGCTGGAAACGGTCGCCGCTGTCGGGAAGCCAGGTCAGGCCGGCATCTCGCAGCGCGATGGCGAGGTCACGGGTGATCATGCCGGCACCGCCGCTCGGCCGACATGGCTCAGTGCGAGCGCTGCCATCGCGGCAGCCTGATCCGCGAGCAGGCCATCGTCGAAGACCGCGCGCGGAGAGTGATTCGCCTCCGCCTCGGCGGGGTCGAGGTCGGCCGGCGTCGTTCGGAAGAAGACGAACGCCCCCGGAACCTCGTTGAGCACGTACGAGAAGTCCTCGGATGCCATGAAAGGCGAGGCGAGCTCCTCGACGCGTTCTTCGCCGAACATCCCTCGCAGAGTCCCGATCGCGGAGCCGGTTTCGGCGTGGCTGTTCACCGTCACCGGGTATCCGACGATCACCTCCACCTCGGCCGTACACCCGTGGGCGGCGGCGATGCGCTCGACGAAGGCGGGAAGCTCGTTCCGGACCGTCTCGATCGAGGCGGCCGAAAGGGTGCGCAGGGTCGCCGCGAAACCGGCTTCATCGGGGATCACGTTCAGGACTTCGCCGGCGAACAGCTTCGTCACGGTGAGCACCACAGGGTCGAAGACGTCGAAGCGGCGGGTCACCCAGTTCTGGAGCGCCAGGACGAGTTCGGCGACCGCCGGCACTGGGTCCACCGAGAGGTGCGGGCGGGCGCCATGACCGCCTCGGCCACGGATGCGGACCTTGACCGCGTTCGAGCCGGCCATGATCGGGCCCGGCCTCGTCTGGAAGAGTCCGCGAACCCCGGGTCCGACATGCATGCCGTAGGCGGCATCGACGCGGACTCCGGCGGCATCCAGAACCCCGTCTCGGATCATCAGGGGCGCTCCGCCGCCGGCTTCTTCGGCAGGCTGGAACATGAAGACGACCGAGCCGGTGATCTCATCCCGTCTCGCCGCCAAGAGCTGGGCGGCGCCGATGAGTCCGGCGGTGTGCATGTCGTGACCGCATGCGTGCATGGCGCCGTTGGTCGAGGCATACGGCAGCCCGGTCGCTTCCGTGATCGACAGGGCATCCATGTCGGCGCGCAGCAGAACCGAGGGGCCGGCCGAGGATCCGCGCAGCACGGCTGTCACCGAGCTCAGATCCGTGCCCGTCGTGATCTCCAGGCCGAGGGGTTCGAGCGCTTCCAGGACGGCAGCCTGCGTGTGCGGAAGGTGGAATCCGATCTCCGGCGTCGCGTGCAGTCGGCGGCGGAGCGCGATCAGTTCGGGCAGCAGGGCGTCTGCTTCCGCTCGCGCTGCCTTGGCCAGTTCGCGGGTGATCACGTTTCCACGCTAGTCGAGGCGGAGCGTCGCGCCACAGGGGCGCGGTTCGCCGGAGGACTTCGGCGCCGTACGGCAGATCGTCCTGGTGAGGGTCAGCCGCCGAAGACGCCGCGCGGGTGCCGACCTGCGCCTCTACGTCGGAGAGGCGGCGGGGAATCGCCGCCTCGGCGACGTCATCGGGTCGCCCGCGCCAGGTCGTGTGCCCAGCGCTTGGCACGGCGCGCTGTAGCCCGGCCGCGGGCGGCCGCACCCCAGCGCCAGCCGTTTCTGTCGCCGTACTCGACGAGTTCTCTATCGTTCGGCTCACTCGATGACAACAGTTCGGCGTAGTACTGCCAGCGCCGTCGCTCATACGGCGCACGGACGAAGACCACGGGAACGAACTCGTCAAGACGTCCGGCGATCTCCAGCGTGAGCATCGTGCGCATGCATTTCCAGCATCGGGAGCAGTTGGTTGTCCGATTCGGGTCCGCGTCGATGCAGACATCCAGATAGCGCGCGTACGGGCTGCCGACGAGCGCCAGCGTTCGTTCGATCCTGGACATGCCCGAACTCGTGGACTCCACCGTCAGCGCCGCCGTCGACAGCAGTGGAAACGTCATCGCCCCCACCAGGCCGATATCGCCGTGCGGTGGTGGCATCCGCAGATTCCGGAACGCCCCTTCGGATGCGTGGTAGCAGCGTCCGATGCCGCCGCCGAGAAGATGCATGACCGCGGCATTGCGGAATGTCGCCGTCTGCATGAAGCCCATCCGCGGATAGTGGACATCGATGTTGCTGTCGACACGAATGAACGGCAGGCCGAGCTCCGCGGCGACGGGCCGCAGCGCCTCGAATCGCCTTCGCCACAGACTCTCGCCCCCCTCGCCGTGCGCCCCGACGTTGTTGTTCAGAAGATGCGTCACCCGCAACGCTTCCGGCACCCCTGCTGCGGATGCGTACTCCGTCAGCGTGGCGAAGCTGTCGACACCGCCCGAAAAGCCCGTCGCGACTCCGGTCGGGGCCTCGCCGGCGGGAATCGTCTCGTCAGCCGTGACGGCAACCGTCTGGTAATTCGAGTGCACGGCTCGCACCAGCGCCTGGAGGTCATGGTTCAGCCTGTGCAGCAGACTGTCTGTCACCACGCCACCG
Source organism: Microbacterium sp. LTA6 (assembly GCF_045690355.1). Lineage (NCBI taxonomy): Bacteria > Bacillati > Actinomycetota > Actinomycetes > Micrococcales > Microbacteriaceae > Microbacterium > Microbacterium sp. LTA6. The sequence continues at coordinate 176,428 of NZ_CP147855.1, read as the reverse complement.
ACGCGGAGATCACGTCCGTAACGCATCGCAGGCAGCAGCAGAGCCACGGCCACATGGTCTGCCCGGTCGGCGAGCAATTCCTCGGCGTCCGCCGCGACGGAGAACCACAGTGGGGCGGCGCCGTCGATGTCAGCGGAAACCCGCATGTTCCCGTCTTCATCCAGGGCATGGCGCGGACGCGCGGTGACCAGATCGGGCATAAGGCATCGGTGCCTTTCGTGAAGGCAGCTGTCCATGGCACACGGGAGCCGGCAGGACAGATTGCGAGCAGTATAGCGGGCCGCGATCGTCCGGGCACCTCCCGATTCGCGTCACGCGACGGGTGCTCTCGCCGGTTGCTTCGCTAAGAATCCTCGGGCGGTGCGATGCGCGGCGGCCAGGTCGTGGCCCCGAGCTCGCGCGAGATGTTGCGGGCGGTCTCGCGCAGCGCATCGAGCACGGCATCCGGTGCCGGCAGCTGGGTCGACGGCATCACCACGGCGACGGCGGCGACGATGTCATTCGACGCATCGGCGATCGGAGCGGCGACGGATGACTCGCCGAGCACGGCCTCGTCGACTTCGGTCGCCGTGCCCCGCTCGGCGATCGCGGGCAGATCGAGGGTCAATCGCGCGATGTCGGTGATGGTGTCGCCGGTGAGGCTGCGCAGCGGCTGCTCGAAGACCGTGTGCTGGAAGCCGACGTCGTAGGCCAGCAGGACCTTTCCCATCGCGGAGGCGTGTGCGGGGATGGCGACGCCGGTCTCGAGCATCTGCTGGCTGTCGTCGGGGCGCAGGTTGTGGTGGATGACGAGCACCTCATGGAAGTGCGGAGCGCCGAGGCGTACGGACAGGTTGGTGCGTCTGGCGAGCTCCTGCGTCCATCGCATCGCCCGCGCACGCACATCGAGGGTGTCCAGGTACACATTGCTCAGCCGGAGGAGCGTCGGGCCGAGCATGTACCGCTGTCCGCCGCGCTCCTTGGCGACGAGTCCGTGCTCGCGGAGCGACTTCACGATGCCGTGAACGGTGGAGGGCGGCAGTTTCAATGCGGTCGCGAGGTCGGTGATGCCGAGATGACGGGCGCCCTGCAGCAGCTCGAGCACCTTCGCGGCGCGGTCGATGGCTTGGATCACGGATCCATCCTCCCTCCGGTTCGTCATCGATCCGGGTATTCGCGTCGGTTCTCAGGATGGTCTTGACAACCCGACTCAGCCCGAGCATATTCGACATTAACGAAAAGCGTTCCGATTTCTTCGGAATCGAGATCAAGGGAGATCGCACGATGAAGAAGCTCATCAACGCGCCGGAAGATGTGCTCGTCGAGTCGCTGAGGGGCGTGAGCCTGGCTCACCCCGAACTCGCGGTCGACTTCGAGAACCACGTCATCACGCGCGCGATGCCCAAGGCCCAGGGCAAGGTTGCGGTGCTCTCCGGTGGCGGCTCCGGGCATGAGCCGCTGCATGGCGGTTTCGTCGGGGTCGGGATGCTGGATGCCGCCGTCGCCGGCGAGGTGTTCACCTCTCCGACGCCGGACAAGGTGCAGGCCGCCACGAAGGCGGTCGACCGGGGAGCCGGCGTGCTGCACATCGTGAAGAACTACACCGGTGACGTGCTGAACTTCGAGATGGCCGCCGAGCTCGCCTCGATGGAGGGCATCGAGGTCGGTACGGTCATCGTCGACGACGACGTCGCCGTACAGGACTCGCTCTACACGGCTGGTCGCCGCGGGGTCGGACTCACCGTGCTGCTGGAGAAGCTCGTGGGTGCCGCCGCCGAAGAGGGGCAGGACCTGGCATCCGTCGTGGAACTCGCGAAGCGGATCAACGGCCAGGGACGCTCGATGGGGATGGCCCTCACCAGCTGCACCGTGCCGGCCGCAGGCAAGCCCACCTTCGACCTGCCCGAGGATCAGATGGAGATCGGCATCGGCATCCACGGCGAACCCGGTCGTCACCGTGAGCCCCTGGCTCCGGCATCCGACATCGCCCGCCAGCTCGTCGAGCCGATCCTCGCCGATCTCGATTTCGCCGGACCCGCGATCGTGATGCTCAACGGATTGGGCGGCACGCCGCAGATCGAGCTGTATCTGATGTACGCCGAGGTCGCCGCTCTGCTCGAGGAGGCGGGGGTGCAGATCGTGCGCAATCTGGTCGGCAACTACATCACCTCCCTCGACATGGCCGGATGCTCGGTCACGGTCCTGAAGGTCGATGACGAACTGCTGCGCCTCTGGGACGCGCCCGTGAACACCCCAGGACTCCGCTGGGGCATCTGACCGAACCCTTCCCGTCGCGAAAAAGCCCGGAAAGGGCGTCGGATTCCGGGCGTTCTTGCGACGGGAGCCGTGACCGCACGACCTGTGAAAGAAAAACATGACTGACACGATCGACACGAAGACGCTTATCGACTGGATCTCGCGCTACCGCGAGGCCGTGACCGAGAAGCGCGAATGGCTCACCGAACTCGACTCTGCCATCGGCGACGCCGACCACGGAGCGAACATGACGCGGGGCATGAACGCGGTGGTGGAGAAGCTCGATGCCGGAGCGCCCGCCACCGTCGATGAGCTGCTCAAGACCGTCGGCATGACCCTCGTCAGCTCGGTGGGCGGCGCCAGCGGTCCGCTCTACGGCACGCTGTTCCTGCGGATGGGCATGGCGGCAGGGCCGGTGACCGAGCTGGATGCTGCGGCGCTCGCCGCTTCCCTGCGCGCCGGACTCGACGGCATCGTTGCCCGCGGCAAGGCCGAAGCCGGCGACAAGACGATGTTCGACGCGATGGCCCCGGCGGTCGATGCACTCGACGCGGCGATCGCAGGTGGTGCCGGCCTCGCCGACGGCGTGCGTGCCGCTGCGGATGCGGCCGCCGCCGGCCGTGATGCGACCCTCCCGCTCGTGGCCCGCAAGGGCAGGGCGAGCTATCTCGGAGAGCGCAGCACCGGGCACCTCGACCCGGGCGCCGCATCCACGGCGATCCTGTTCGAGACCCTCGCCGCGGCGATCGCGTCCTGATGATCGGCATCGTCGCCGTCTCCCACAGTGCTCGGCTCGGGGAGGCGGCTCTCGAGCTCGCCCTGCAGATGGTGCCGGGCGGTGGCGTGCGCGTGCAGGTCGCTGCGGGGGCGGGGATGGATGCCGACGGCACCCCGATCCTCGGGACCGACGCGGTCGCGGTGGCGGCGGCGATCGACGAGCTCGCGGACGATTGCGACGGCGTCCTGGTGCTGATGGATCTCGGTTCGGCGGTGCTCAGTGCCGAGTTCGCCCTGGAGCTGCGAGCCAGCGACGTACCGGTGCGGCTCGTGCCGGCACCGTTCGTCGAAGGACTGCTGGCGGCCGTTGTGTCGGCTGCGGCCGGGTCGGCGCTCGACGCGGTCGCCGAGGAGGCGACAGCAGCGCTCGGAGCGAAAACAGGTCAGCTCGGGGACCCGGTTCCTGACGCGCCAGCCATCGAGGCAGCCGAACCCCCGGGTTCTGACAATTTCACCGGGCCGGATGCGGTGTCGCGGATCGTCAGGGTGCGCAATCCTCTCGGCATCCACGCGCGTCCTGCTGCACTCATCGCGGAGGCGACCGCGGGGGCCCGGGTGCGATTGCGCCGGCTGCCCGACGGGCCGGAAGCATCTTCCGCGAGCCTCTCTCGGTTGCTCATGCTCGGCGCCAGGCAGGGCGAGCGCCTGGAGCTCCGTGCGACCGGCCCCGCGGGTGAAGCGGCGCTCGACCGCCTCGCCGCGCTCTTCGACGATGGCTTCGGGGAGGGGACGGACATGCCGGAGCGCGTGTCGGCCCCATCGGCGCCGACGGCGCCGAAGCAGTCGGCCCCGATCGCCTCCGGCACGGTGCTGCGCGGGCGCGGCGTGAGTGCGGGGGTGGCCGCGGCATCCGTCGTGCATCTTGCGCCCTCCATCCCCGAGCCCGAGAGCGGTGTCGTGATTGCGGCCGCCGAGCGCGCCGCCGAGGCGATGAGCATCGAGTGGGCGGCGGTGGCCGTCGCCGACGAGCTGCGCTCTCGCACCGCGGATGCCTCGGGTGAAGCGCGGGCGATCCTCGACGCGTCCCGGCTGCTGGCATCCGATCCCGAGCTGGTCTCGGAGGCGACCGCTCTCGTGCGCACGAAGGGGCTGACCGCCGCGCGAGCCGTCTGGGAGACCGCGGCTGCGCACGAACGCGGACTCGCGGCGCTCGGCGGACGGATGGCGGAGCGCGCGGCCGACATCCGCGACGTGCGCGACCGCATCGTCGCCGAGATCCTCGACCTCGAGATGCCGGGGATTCCCGTGCGCGATGAGCCCTTCGTGCTCGTCGCCACAGACCTCGCGCCGGCCGACACCGCTGCGCTCGAGGGTGGTCGGTGCGTCGCCCTGGTGACGGAGCAGGGCGGCCCGACCTCGCACACCGCGATCATCGCGCGCTCCCTCGGACTGCCGGCCGTGGTCGGCGTGGCCGAAGCCGCCGGGATCCCGGCGGGGATGACCGTCCTCGTCGACGGAGACCGCGGCACCGTCGAGATCGATCCCGTGGAATCGCGCATCGAAGATGCCAGAGCGGCGTCCGTGGTCGTCGCGTTCGACGGCGCCGGGGCGCTGGCCGACGGCCGGGCGATCCCGCTGCTCGCCAATGTCGGAGGGGCGACGGATGCCGGGGCGGCCGCCACCGCGCACGCCGAGGGCGTCGGACTCTTCCGCACGGAGTTCTGCTTCCTCGACCGCAACGATGCCCCGACCGTCGATGAGCAGGTCGCCGCATATCGTGGAGTGCTCGCCGCGTTCGGGGGGCGCAAGGTCGTCGTGCGCACGCTCGACGCCGGCAGCGATAAGCCGCTGCCGTTCGCGAACGCCGACCACGAGGACAACCCGGCGCTCGGCGTGCGCGGACTGCGCATCGCCCGCCGTTCGCCGGCGCTGCTCGACGATCAGCTGCGTGCCCTGGCGCTCGCTGCGTCGTCGGAGTCGGCGCAGGTCGAGGTGATGGCGCCGATGGTGTCGACAGTCGACGAAGCGCGCGACTTCGCCGCCCGGTGCCGGGAAGCCGGCCTCGAACGGGTCGGCATCATGATCGAGACGCCCTCGGCCGCGCTGTTGGCGGCCGAACTCTTCGACGTCGTCGACTTCGTGAGCATCGGCACCAATGATCTGGCCCAGTACACGATGGCCGCCGATCGGCTGCTCAGCGATCTGGGCGATCTCAACGACCCGTGGCAGCCGGCGGTGCTGCGCCTCATCGGAGCCGTGGGGGCCGCGGGGCGCGCGGCCGGGAAGCCCGTCGGCGTCTGCGGCGAGGCCGGGGGAGACCCCGCACTCGCGCCGGTGCTGGTCGGCCTCGGCGCGACGAGCCTGTCGATGACCCCGCGGGCTCTGGGTCGCGTCGCCGCAGCACTCGCCGATGCGACGGAAGAGGCCTGCCGCAGGGCCGCCGACGTCGTTCTCGCGGCGTCCTCGGCTGCGGATGCTCGCGCCGCCGCATCCGCAGTGCTGGCCGGGGCGACACAGCGCGGCTGACTTCGGGTAGTCCTGGCCAGTGGAACTTGGCCTCGGCGCGCGATCTCCATCTGGGGCCGTCATCTCGGGGAGGGGACGCAGTTTGCCGCGTCGATACGCGGGATGCGACCAACTGCGACCCCTCGCTGTGGGGCGGGGTCGCAGTTTGTCGCCTCGATGGGCCGGATGCGGCCATCTGGGTCCCCTCGCGGCCTGAGCCGGGCGTCTCCGCAACTCCGAGCCGGAGGGACATGTCGGTCGCGTGAGGCAGAGTGGGGACATGACCTCCCCCACGCCTCCCGCTGACACACGCAGCGCTGCCCTGGCCGCGCTGCGTGAACTCGTCGGACGCCCCGACGCCGACTTCCACGACGGGCAGTACGAGGCGATCGAGGCGCTGGTCGTGGGACGCCGCCGTGCGCTCGTCGTGCAGCGCACCGGCTGGGGCAAGTCCGCGGTGTACTTCGTCGCGACCCTGCTGCTGCGCCGGCAGGGGGCCGGCCCCACCGTGCTCGTCTCGCCCCTGCTCGCGCTCATGCGCGACCAGATCGCCGCCGCCGAGCGGGCCGGGGTGCGAGCGGTGGCGATCAACTCGACGAATGCCCATGAGTGGGCCGACGTGCTGGCGCAGCTCGACCGCGACGAGGTCGACGTGCTGCTGGTGTCGCCGGAGCGGCTCAACAATCCCGCGTTCCGCGAGCAGCAGTTGCCCGCCCTCGTGAGGCGCATCGGCATGCTCGTCGTCGACGAGGCGCACTGCATCAGTGACTGGGGGCACGACTTCCGTCCCGACTACCGGCGGCTCCGCGACCTCATCGCGCAGATGCCGGCCGAGGTGCCTGTGCTCGCCACCACGGCGACGGCGAACAGCCGCGTCGTGGCCGATGTCGCGGAGCAGCTCGGCACCGGCACCGGTGAAGACGCCGACGTGCTCACCATCCGCGGGCCGCTCGCCAGGGCATCCCTGCGCCTGGGGGTGCTGCGCCTGCCGAACTCTCCGAGCCGACTGGCATGGCTGCTCAGTCACCTCGATGACCTGCCCGGTTCCGGGATCATCTACACGCTCACCGTGGCGGCGGCCGTCGACACCGCGCGTCTTCTGCGCGAACGCGGCCACGAAGTCCGCGCTTACACGGGGCAGACCGACACTGACGAGCGCGAGGAGTCCGAGGGGATGCTGAAGCGCAACGAGGTGAAGGCTCTCGTCGCCACGAGCGCGCTCGGCATGGGCTTCGACAAGCCCGACCTCGGGTTCGTGCTGCATCTCGGAGCCCCGTCGTCACCTGTCGCGTACTACCAGCAGGTCGGCCGTGCCGGGCGTGCGAGCGACAGCGCCGACGTGCTCCTGCTTCCCGGCACCGAGGACCGCGACATCTGGCACTACTTCGCGACCGCGTCGATGCCCGACCAGGAGCGCGCCGAGCGAGTGATCGCCGCGCTCGGCGACGCGCCGGTCTCGACACCGGCGCTCGAGGCGATGGTCGACATCCGGCGGACGCCGCTGGAACTGCTGCTGAAGGTGCTCGATGTCGATGGTGCCGTGCGCCGGGTGCAGGGCGGTTGGGTCGCCACCGGTGAGCCCTGGGCCTACGACGCCGAACGCTACGCGCGCATCGCGGCCGAGCGCGTGGCGGAGCAGCAGCACATGATCGACTACGAGCAGACCGACGGATGCCGCATGGAGTTCCTCCAGCGTTCCCTCGACGATGACACTGCCGTACCCTGCGGGCGGTGCGACAACTGCGCCGGAACCTGGTTCCCCACCGACATCGAGGCGACGGCGAACGCGACGGCCGCCGAATCGCTCGACCGGGTCGGCGTCGCCATCGACCCGCGTCGTCAGTGGCCGACCGGCGCCGATCGGCTCGGAGCGCCGGTCAAGGGGCGGATCGGCCCCGCCGAGCAGGCCGGCGAGGGCCGGGCGCTGGCGCGCCTCACCGATCTCGGCTGGGGCGGCACCCTGCGCGAGCTGTTCGCGGCAGGAGTCGCCGATGCGCCCGTGTCGCCGCAGGTGCTCGCCGGGTGCGTGCGGGTGCTCGCCGAGTGGGGCTGGGCCGAGCGCCCGGTCGCCGTCGTCGCCATGCCGTCGAGGTCGCGCCCGCTGTTGGTCGACTCCCTCGCTCGCGGGCTCGCCGAGGTCGGGCGCCTTCCGTTCATCGGCGCGCTCCAACCGGTGGCCGGCGGCCCGACGGGTCAGCCAGGAGGCAACAGCGCGTTCCGGCTCGCCGGACTCTGGGATCGCTTCACCGCGGAGGGGCTCGATATTCCACCGGGACCGGTGCTGCTCGTGGACGACCAGGCCGACAGCAGATGGACGTTGACCGTCGCCGCCCGCATCCTCCGGCAGGCCGGCGCGACCGAGGTCCTGCCGTTCGTCCTCGCGCTTCGCGGTTGATCTCCGCTCGGTCTGCTACTCCTTCGATACCAGCGTCAGCACGTCGTACGTCGCGACGGTCTCGTCCTCCTGGTTGCGGATGACGGCATCCCAGCGCACCTCGCCGTATTCGTCGGTCTCACGCGGGGTGATCTGCTTGGCGGTCAGATCGACGCGGATGCTGTCGCCCGGCGACACCGGAGTGAGGAAGCGCAGATTCTCCAGGCCGTAGTTCGCGAGCACCGGGCCGGGCTCGGGATCGACGAAGAGTCCCGCAGCCCAGGACACGAGCAGGTAGCCGTGCGCGACCCGTCCGGGGAAGAAGGGGTTCGCCGCGGCCGCTTCTTCGTCCATGTGCGCGTAGAACGTGTCGCCGGTGAAATGCGCGAACGTCTCGATGTCGTCGAGCGTCACCTCACGCGATGCCGAGACGATCTGGTCGCCGATGCGGAGTTCCGCGAGCGACTTGCGGAACGGATGCCGCCCCTCGCTGTGGGCGGCGGCGCCGGCATGCCAGACCCCCGTGAGCGCGGTGAGCATCTCCGGGGAACCCTGCACGGCGGTGCGCTGCATGTGGTGCAGCACCGCGCGGATGCCGCCCAGCTCCTCGCCGCCGCCGGCCCGCCCTGGGCCGCCGTGCACGAGGTTCGGCAGCGGGGATCCGTGACCGGTGGACGAGCGGGCGTCATCGCGGTCGAGCAGGAGCATCCGGCCGTTGAACGGCGCGATCGCGCTCGCGAGTTGCACCGCTTGCAGCGGGTCGTGCGTCGCGATGCTGGTCACCAGCGAACCGCCGCCGCGGGCGACGAGAGCCGCGGCTTCGGCGGTGGTGTCGTAGGTGAGCAGCGACGACACCGGGCCGAAAGCCTCGACCGTGTGCACGGCCTCCGCGGATGCATCGTCAAACCGCAGCAGGACGGGCGAGACGAAGGCACCGTCGGCCACGGGACCGGTGGTGCCGTCTTCGCGACGCACGTCCGGAGCCTCCGTGGTGCCCACCACGACGCGTCCGCCGGCATCCGCCAGCTTCCGCACCTGGCGCAGCACTTCATCGCGCTGCGCCGTCGACGCCAGCGGTCCCATCGTGACGCCCTCTGCGCGCGGGTCGCCGAGCACGACCTTCTCGGCGATGCGTGCGCGTACGGCTGCGATCACCGCATCCGCCGATGCCGTCGGGACGATCGCCCGCCGGATCGCGGTGCATTTCTGCCCAGCCTTCGTCGTCATCTCCGTGACGAGCTGGCGCACATAGGCATCGAATTCGGGTGTGCCGTCGACGGCATCGGTGCCGAGCACCGAGGCGTTGATCGAGTCGGTCTCGGCGGTGAACCGGACGCCGCCGGTCTGCACCGCACGGTGCGCGCGCAGCGATTCGGCCGTCGAGGCGCTGCCGGTGAAGCCGACGATGTCGCCGAGGCGCAGGTGGTCGAAGAGATCGGGCACGCTGCCGCTCACGAGCTGCAGCGAACCATCGGGAAGCAGGCCGGACTCGACGAGGATCCGCACGAACGCCTCGGCCAGGTAGCCGGTCGGCGTCGCCGGCTTCACGAGCGTCGGCATGCCGGCGAGGAAGGCGGGGGCGAACTTCTCCAGCGACCCCCACACCGGGAAGTTGAAGGCGTTGATCTGCACCGCCGTGCCGGTGAGCCGGGTGTAGATATGCCGACCGAGGAATGAGCCGTCCTTGGACAGCGGCTCCACCGGTCCGTCGACGTAGACCTGGGCGTTCGGCAGCTCGCGCCGCCCCTTTCCGGAGTAGGAGAAGAGCACACCGATGCCGCCGTCGATGTCGACCCAGGAGTCGGTCTTGGTGGCTCCCGTGCGCGCGGAGATCGCGTAGAGCTCGGACTTGCGTTCGGTCAGCGCCAGCGCGAACTGCTTGAGCAGCACCGCGCGCTGGTGGAATGTGAGCGCTCCGAGACTCGCCTGCCCGACCGTGCGAGCATGCTCCAGGGCGGCGCCGAGATCAAGGCCCTCGGTGCTCACGCGGGTGACGATCTCGCCGGTCGACGCGTCGCGCACCTCCGTCGTCTTCTGCGGTGAGGTGGGGGTCCACCAGCTTCCCTCGACGTAGCTGGGCAGGATGTCGCTCATCGTCCGTTTCCATTCTCTGCCGGAGCAGAAGTCCATGTGTAGAAGCCTTCACCGCTCTTGCGGCCGAGTCGGCCATCGGCGACCATCGTGCGCAGCAGGGGCGGTGGCTCGAAGCGCGGTCCCAGCGTGGCGGCCAACTCTTCGGCGATGCCGAGCCGCACGTCCAGCCCGACGATGTCGGTCGTGCGCAGCGGGCCCATCGGATGCCGGTACCCGAGCGTCATCGCCGTATCGATGTCCTCCGCGCTCGCGACGCCCTCCTCGAGCATCCGGATTGCCTCCAGTCCGAGCATCACGCCCAGGCGGGAGGATGCGAAGCCGGGGGAGTCCCGCACCACGATCGGCGTCTTGCCGAGGGCGCGCACCCAGTCCCTGGCCGCTTCCACGATGGCCGGATCCGTCGTCGCGCCCTGAACGATCTCGACCAGGCGCGAGGCCGGGACGGGGTTGAAGAAGTGCAGCCCGAGAAAGCGCTCAGGCTTTCCGCGGCCCGCGGCGAGGTCGTCGATGGATATGGAGGAGGTGTTGGATGCGAGCACCGCGGTCTGGGGCATCGCCGCCTCGACGCTGGCCAGCGACGCCTCCTTCAGCGCACGGTCCTCCGGTACCGCCTCGACCACGAGGTCGCAGGCGCCGAATGCGGCGTAGTCCGCGCCGCACTCCAGGCGTCCGAGGATCTCCGAAGCGTCGAGGGCGCTATCGCGTTCCACAGAGCGGCCGATGCTTTCGACGATGCGCTCGGAGGCGGCTTCCGCGCTTGCCGTGTCCCGCTCGACGACACGGACACGAGCGCCGGCGAGCAGGAAGGCGTGGGCGATGCCCGCGCCCATCCGCCCGCCGCCGAGGACGCCGACGTGGGAAGGGGCTGCCGGATTTTCGGTGGTCATCGTCGTGCTCGCCTTTCCAGGAAGTCGGTCATCCGCTGGTACTTCGACGCGGACTCGAACAGTTCGGCCTGCAGTTCGAACTCGATCGCCGGATGCTCGGCGCGCGCAGCGCGCAGCGCGCGCTTCGTGTGCTGCGTGGCCAGGGGGTCGTTCGCGACGACGCGGTCGGCGATGGCGTTCGCGGCGTCGAGGATCTCGTCTGCCGGGTGGACCGCCGAGACGAGTCCCCAGGCCAGTGCCTCATCCGCGCCGAGGGAGCGGCCGGTGAGCAGCAGCTCGCTCGCCCTGGCCTCGCCGACGATCTCGGGCAGTCGCCACGTCGCGCCGGCTGCGGCGATGATCCCGAGGCCGGTCTCCGGGTTGCCGATCTTCAGTGCGGGGGTGGCGATGCGGATGTCGGCGGCGTAGGCGAGCTCGGCGCCGCCGCCGAGCGCGTAGCCGTCGATCGCCGCGATCACCGGCATCGGCAGTTCGCGGATACGGATGAACGCCATCGCGTTGATGCCCTTCCGGGCGTCGGTGGCGGTGCGCTCGCGGAGTTGAGCGATATCGGCGCCGGCGGCGAAGACACCGTTCGACCCGGTGAGGATCAGCGTGCGCGGGTTCTCCTCGAGAGTCGCGCACAGCGCGTGCAGTGCGTCGATCATGTCCTGATCGATCGCGTTCCGCTTCTCCGGGCGATCCAGCGTGGCGATGACGCGGTCTTCGCGCTCGTCGATATGCAGGCTCATCGGACGCGCTCCACGATCATTGCGGTGCCCTGGCCGACGCCGACGCACATCGTGGCGAGTCCGATTCCGGCATCCTCGCGCTCCATCCGACCGAGGAGTGTCACGACGATCCGGCATCCGCTCGAGCCGAGGGGGTGACCGAGCGCGATCGCGCCACCATCGCGGTTGACGATCGCCGGGTCCAGACCGAGACGGCGCATCGAGGCGAGCGACTGCGTCGCGAAGGCCTCGTTGAGCTCGACGGCGCCGATGTCGGCGACCTGAATGCCGGAGCGCTGCAACGCCTTCTCCGTCGCGGGCACCGGTCCCAGCCCCATGATCTCCGGGGCCAGAGCCGCGGACGTCGCGGTCACGATGCGGGCGCGCGGGACGAGGCCGTGGCGGCGGACGGCGTCCGCGCTGGCGACGACGATCGCCGAGGCGCCGTCGTTGAGGGAGCTCGAGTTGCCGGCCGTGACGACTTCGCCACCCGCAACCACCGGGCGCAGCGCGGCCAGCGCCTCAAGGCTCGTGTCGCGGCGGGGGCCTTCATCGATCCTCACCTCTCCGGTGCGAGTCGGAACCCCGACGATCTCGGCCGCGAAGCGGCCCGCATCGATCGCGGCGACGGCGCGCTGCTGACTCTGCAGGGCGAAGGCATCTGCATCCGCCCGAGTGATCCCGTCGCGGCGAGCCACCTCCTCCGCGGTCTCCGGCATCGAGAACGTCGCCTTGTCGCGTGCGGCGAGCCGCGGGTTGGTGAATCGCCAGCCGATGGATGTGTCGAAGGCCTCGCCGGGTTTCGCCCAGGCGCGATCCGGCTTCGCCTGCACCCAGGGCGCACGTGTCATCGATTCGACGCCGCCGGCGACCATGATGTCGGCATCGCCGGCACGGATCGCCTGCGCAGCCATCGCGATCGCCGACATTCCCGATGCGCAGAGGCGGTTGACGGTGATCCCGGGGATCGTGTCCGGCAGTCCCGCGAGCAGCACGGCCATCCGGGCGACGTTGCGGTTGTCCTCGCCGGCCTGGTTCGCGGCTCCGAGGATCACCTCGTCGATCGCGGTGTCGGGGATGCCCGCACGGACGACGGCTTCCCGCACGACCAGCGCGGCCAGATCATCTGCCCGCACCGCAGCCAGCGCGCCGCCGTATCGTCCGATCGGGGTGCGCACTCCGCCGACCAGGAACACGTCGGTCGTCGCATCCCGCTGACCGGGCATCAGACCCTCCCGAAGGCGCGGAGCGGATGCTCGATGAGCTCGGTGACGCGGCGCAGGAACCCGGCCGCGTAACCGCCGTCGCAGACGCGGTGGTCGAACACCAGCGAGAGCTGGGCGATGCGGCGGGCGACGATCTGGCCCTCGACGACCCAGGGACGCTCCATGATCCGACCGATCCCGAGGATCGCGACGTCGGGATGGTTGATGATCGCGGCCGAACCGTCGACGCCGAGACCGCCGTAGTTGTTCAGGGTGAACGTCGAGCCGCGCAGTCGATCCGACGGCATCGCACCCGCGCGCGCGGTCGCGCTGAGTTCCCGCAGCGCCGCGTCGAGCTGTTCGACGCTCAGGGCGTGCGCCCGCGGGATGACGGGAACCATCAGGCCCCGTTCGGTGTCGGCGGCGACGCCGAGGTTCACGCCGTCGAAGGAGATCAGTTCTTCGCCGGTTTCGCTCAGGCGAGATGCCAGCACCGGGTAATCCTCGAGCGCGAGCAGCACGAAGCGGGCGATCAGCGCCGTGATCGACGGCGCCTTTCCGCCCTCGGGGGCCATCTGGGCGCGCAGTTCCCAGAGAGCGGTGGCGTCGACGTCGACCCAGACGGTCGCCTCCGGGATCTCCGAACGGCTTCGGGTGAGCTTGGCGCTCACCGCCTTGCGCAGCGGCGACATCCGCTCGCGGGAACGGATCGGAAGGCCATCGACTTCGCCGAGGGATGCGGGGTCTGCGACGCGGTGGTGCGTGGCGACGCCGTCCACAGCATGGTCGACGGCTGCGCGCAGAACGTCGGCACGGGTGATCGCCCCGTCGGGGCCGGTGGGAGCGATTGCGTGCACGTCGAGGCCGAGATCGCGGGCGAGGCGCCGGACCAGGGGGGAGCGGACGGCCACCGGGCGGCGGGCATCGAGAGCAGATGCGTCGGGATCGACCTGTTGGGTCTCGACGACGGCCGGCTCGACGACCTCGGGGGGTACGGCAGCGGCGGCCGAGACACGACGACGTCGCCCCTTCGCCGAGCGCTCAGAGGTCCCGTACCCGATGAGGACGTTGCCGGAGCCGGCGCGCTCCTCCTCGCGGTAGGCCTCGTGCTCGCCATGCTCATGCGCCGGATCGGCGCGTTTCGTCTCGCTTCGCTCGCTCAACGACCGGGGGACGGCGGGAGCCGCGGCATCCGCCACTTCCAGCACCGGCGCACCGACGTCGATCGTGTCGCCGGCCTCGCCGTGCAGCGCGGTCACGACACCGGCGAACGGGGACGGCAACTCCACCACGCTCTTGGCCGTCTCCACTTCGGCGATCGGCTGGTCCGTGGCGATCGTGTCGCCGACGGCGACGAGCCACTGCACGAGGCCGGCCTCGGTGAGACCTTCGCCGAGATCCGGCAGGCGGAACACGTGCGTCGTGAGCGTGCTCATGCGTCCTCATCCCAGTGCAGCGAGTCGATGGCATCCAGCACCCGATCGACATCGGGCAGGTACCAGTGTTCGAGCTTCGGCGGCGCGAACGGCACGTCGAAGCCGGTGACTTTGCGCACGGGAGCCGCGAGGTATTCGAAGCAGCGCTCGAACACCCGCGCCTGGATCTCGGATGCCACCGAGACGTACCCGGGGGCCTCGGCGATCACGACGGCGCGACCGGTCGAGCGTACCGCCGCCGTCACCGTCGCGTCGTCGAAGGGTGACAGCGAGCGCACATCGACGACCTGCACGCTGCGTCCGTCTTCGGCTGCCGCCGCGGCCGCCTCCAGCGCGAGTGGGACCGCCGCGCCGTAGGCGAGAAGCGTGACGTCGGTGCCGTCGCGCACGACCTGCGCCGTGTCGAGCGGGGTGCGGATGCTGGTGTCCACCTCGCCTTTGGACCAGTACAGCTTCTTCGGCTCGAGGAAGACGACCGGATCGGCTGAGGCGATCGCGGCGCGCAGCAGCGAGTACGCGTCCTGCGGAGTCGAGGGTGCGACGACGGTGAGACCGGGCGTGTGCGCGTAGTACGCCTCGGAGGAGTCGCAGTGATGCTCCACACCGCCGATGCCGCCGCCGAACGGGATGCGGATGACCATCGGCATCCGGATCGCACCCCTGGTGCGGTTGCCGAGTTTGGCGACGTGGCTGACGATCTGCTCGAAGGCGGGGTAGGCGAACGCGTCGAACTGCATCTCGACGACCGGGCGCATCCCGTTCATCGCCATTCCGACGGCGGTGCCCACGATGCCGGCCTCGGCGAGCGGGGTGTCGAAGCAGCGTTCCTCGCCGAAGCGAGCGGTGAGTCCGTCGGTGATCCGGAAGACTCCGCCGAGCGCACCGACGTCTTCGCCGAAGACCAGAACAGAAGGATCCTCGGCCAGCGCGTCGGCGAGCGCCCGATTCAGGGCGGCGGCCATCGTCATCGTCTGCGTCGTCGCGGTCGTCACGGCATCCTCCACGCGCGTGTCGTCATGGGTGATGGTCATCGCGCACCTCCGGCGTCGGTCAACTGGTCGCGGTCGATCTCGCCCTTCAGCAGGTTCCACTGCTCGTCGAGCTGCGGCGAGCGTTCCGCTCGCACGAACCGGAAGAGGTCTTCGGGGTCGAGGTCGGCGTCGGCGTTCATCACACGACGAAGCTCGGCGGCGATCTCCTCTGCACCGGCGGCGAGCGCGTCTTCGGCGGCCTCGTCGAGCACTCCCTGCGCGCGCAGGTATGTCTGCAACCGCACCAGCGGATCGCGGGCGACCCACGCCTGGACCTCCGCGCGTTCCCGGTAGCGGGTGTCGTCGTCGGCGTTGGTGTGCGCCTGCATGCGATAGGTGTGCGCCTCGACGAGCGACGGCCCGCCGCCCGATCGCGCTCGGGAGACCGCCTCGCCGAGCACCGCGAGCACGGCGGCCGTGTCGTTGCCGTCGACGCGTTGTCCCGGCATCCCGTAGCCGATCGCCTTGTGCGCGAGCGAGGGCGCGGCGGTCTGGCGCGAGAGCGGCACCGAGATCGCGAACTCGTTGTTCTGCACGAAGAACACCACCGGCACCTGGAAGACGGCAGCGAAGTTCATCGCCTCGTGGAAATCGCCTTCGCTCGTGGCGCCGTCGCCGCACAGGGCCATGACGACCGTGTCCTCACCGCGCATCTTCGCCGCGTGCGCGAATCCGACAGCATGCAGGAGCTGGGTGGCGAGGGGAGTCGCCTGCGGAGCGACCCGATATTGCCGCGGGTCGTATCCGGAGTGCCAGTCTCCCTTGAGGAGCACCATGGCGTCGGCGGGCTCCACCCCGCGGGCGATGATCGCGACGGAGTCCCGATACGTCGGGAAGAGCCAGTCGTGCTCGCCGAGCAGGAGGGACGCACCGACCTGGCAGGCCTCCTGGCCGTGCGACGACGGATACACCGCGAGACGGCCCTGTCGTACCAGCGCCGTGCACTGGTCGTTGATGCGCCGCGCCTCGACGAGTCCGCGGTAGGCGTGCAGCAGCACGTCCGTGCTCGACACGGAGTACTGCGCATCCTCGACGGGGCGGCCGTCGGGATCGATGAGCTGCACCGGGGTGTCCCGGGGGAGCAGGGCTTCGTCGTTCATCGGTCGCCTTCCTTGCCGAACGTGATACGCCCAGCATGCGCCGAACGGATGCAGTCGTCCAGCCAGGTTGAGCTAGTTCTGGACGATTGCTCGATAACAGTGCGCACCTGGTGCAGACTGTCAGCATCCGATGTCGTTTCGAAGGGCGGCCATGACTGAGCTTGATGACACCGATCACGCGATCCTGCGGATGCTGCAGCGCGACGCGCGTGCGTCGATGACGGCCATCGCCGACGCCGTGCATGTCTCACGTGCGGGGGCGCATGCGCGCATCAAGCGACTCACCGATGCCGGCATCATCACCGGGTACACGGTGCGCACCGATCCTGTGCTGCTCGGGCATCACGCCTCGGCGTACGTGACCCTCGCGATCGAGCAGGCGACGTGGCAGGACGTCCGCGATCGCCTGCAGGCGATCCCCGAGGTGGAGCACATGGCGCTCGTCGGCGGCGACTTCGATGTCATCCTGCTGGTGCGCGCCCGCGATGCCCGCGACCTCCGCCGGATCGTGCTGGAGGACATCCAGGCGATCCCCTCGATTCGCTCCACCCGCACCACGCTCATCTTCGAGGACTTCTCGAGGAACTGATCTCCGCGCGCACCGGAAGAGCACCGATCGGGCGCTGCAGTCATCTTGGTCTGCGGGGATCCCATGTCTCGGGGAGTGCCATCTGCGGTTCGCAGGTGCTTTCGACGAGGACGGGGCGTCGTTCGTCGGCCGACTCGGCGATCGCGCTCATGATGTCGAGGACATGCAGCGCCTGCTCGCCGGATGCGCGCGCCCGGCGCCCGTCTCGGATCGACTGCGCGAGCTCCGCGACTCCGATGCCTCGTGTCGACGTCACCCCCGAGGCGGCGATGATTTTTCCGCTCGGGTGGGCGTCGTCGTAGAGCGTCGAATCCCCATGGAAAGCATTCGGATCAGGCAGTACCAGCGTGCCGTGTGTGCCGGCGATCTCCAGAACGCCGGCACGCTTGAGGTGGGACTGGAAGCTGAGAAGGAACTGCGCCGACGCGCCGCCCTCGAACTCGATCAGGCCGCCGTGATGCGTCGGCACCGTCACTGGGAATTCGGTGCCGGCTCTCGGGCCGGAACGGACGGTCCTGATCGGTCGCGCGGTGGCCGACGTCGCCATCACCCGGCGTGCAGGTCCCAAGGCCTGCACGAGGGCGGTGAAGTAATAGGGTCCGATGTCGAACAACGGACCGGCGCCCTCCTGGAACAGGAACTCCGGGTGCGGATGCCAGAGGTCGGGCCCCGGAGACTGCATGACGGCGAGTGCGGTCAGCGGAGTCCCGATCCCGTCGGCCGCGATCGTCCGCAGCGCTGTCTGGAGTCCCGCACCGAGGAAGGTGTCCGGTGCCGACCCGATGCGGAGGCCGAGCCGATGGGCCTCGTCGAGAAGCGACCGTCCGCTCGCGAGGTCGAGGGCGAAGGGCTTCTCCACCCAGACATGCTTTCCGGCGTGCAGCGCAGCGCGCGTGACGGCGACGTGGGCCGCGGGGATCGTCAGGTTGACGACGAGATCGATCTCATCGCGGGAGAGGAGATCGTCGACGGAGCCGCTCGCGCGCACCCGATGCGCCTGCGCCTGCTCGCGGGCGCGCTCGAGATCGAGGTCGGCGACGAAGGCGACGTCGAGACCGGGAAACGCCGTCAGGTTCTCGAGGTACTCACTGCTGATCACCCCGGCGCCGACGATGCCGACCCGCAGGGGATCCTGAGGACTCATTGCACGCCCAGCGACGTCAAGAACGCGTGGCTGTCGACGACAGCCGTGAACCGGTCGCCACGAGAATCGTCGAGCTCGATCACTCGGAGCGCCTCGGGGGCAGCGTCGAGGATCGCCGCGATCGGCAGCGTTCCGTTGCCGACGGCCACCTGGTCACGGGGGTCGGACGTGCCGGGGCCGTCTTTGACGTGCAGCGCGACCACCCGTTCGCCGAGCTTCCGCAGCAGATCGACAGGGTCCTGTCCGCCGACGATCACCCAGTAGGCATCGAGCTCGAGCGAGACCGTGTCGTCGAGCCTCTCCGCGAGAAGCTCGAGGGCGGGCGAACCGTCGATGAGCTTCAGTTCGTGCGCGTGGTTGTGATAGCCGATCCGGATGCCATACTCCGCGGCGGTCTTCGCCGTCGCATTCAGACGCGCAGCGATATCGGCCACGTCGTCTGCGGTCTGCCATCGTTCGGCGGTCACTTGAGGCTCGATCACGGTCTCGATCCCGAGTTCACGGGCCGCGGCGAAGACCGGTCGCGGGTCGACTTCGATGAAGTGCGCGTGCGCTGTCGGCGCGGCGAGGCCCGCCGCGGCGAGGCCGCGACCCAGTTCGGGAAAAGCAGTGAAATTGTATGGTTCGACCTGCGTGAAGCCGATGTCGGCGATTCTCCGAAGGGTGCCGGGAAGATCGGTGGCGAGCATCTCTCGCACGGTGTAGAGCTGCAGGGACAGGCGGGACGTGCTCACAGTGCTCCTCGAAGCTGGTCGGCGGTTGCGGCGAAGGCGGGGCGTTCTCGGCTCGGCGCGTCGGCAGGGTTTTCAGTCCAGGGGGCGCCGAGCTCGGCGAATGTGGCGTGCTCGGCGACGGCGAGCGCGATCCAGCCGGCGATGTCCGTCACGATGGTCGTGGTCTCGTCGAGGCGGCTGAGGAATTCCCGAGGGATAGGCATCGGTGCCGCCGCTGACCGGATCCTGTCGAGGACCGCCATGAAAGGGGCGCTCGCGCGGAGCGGGGAGAGCAGGTCGATCCGTCTGTCGCCCCGATGGGCGATGAGGTTCTCGAGGAGGCTGCGCCGTTCAAGTCGGGTGATCGTGCCGTCGGAGCGCTCTATCCGGTCGGCGGTGTAGTGGAATCGGAGCGACCCCGCTGAGCCCATGACCTCGAGGACCGGCTCGACCGGATCCGCGGCGCACAGCGTGAACGCGCCCGTGATCGTGACGCCGTGTGCGGTCCGGATGCGCACGACGGAGGTGTCATCGGACTCGATCGGGTTGGCGCGATACAGGTCGACGTCGATGCGCGCGATCTCGGTGCGGTCCCGCACCCCGGCGAGGTGCAGCGCCGAAGCGATGGCGTGTGCGAACGGGTTCGTCACCACGCCGTCGACGATGTCGATGCCATCGAGCACGCGTCGTCCCGCCCACCGAGACCTGTTCCAGTACGCGTCCGGACGCTGCCAGAGACCGATCGCCCCGATGGCGGTGACCTCGCCGATCTCCTCGATGGCCTCGAGGAACGCAGGGGAGTCGTGCAGACCGAGGCCCTGGAACCCGACTTGGATCGATCCTTCACTCGTGCGCTCCAGGTCGAGGAGCCGATCGAAATCGCTGATCGATGTGACAGGAGGCTTTTCGAGGTAGACGTCAGCTCCGGCACGCAGCGCGCGTGCCGCGAGATCGAAGTGGGTGTCCAGCGGGGTGGCGATGATGACCACGTCGATGTCGGGGACCGACGAGAGCAGCACATCGAGGTCGGTGTAGACGGCCGTTGCGGCGGGCAGGGAGCCGGGTGAAGGGGGGAGGGGGTCGGCGACGGCCACGAGTCGGACGGACGGCCCCATCCGCGCGATCTGCTCGATGTGCACGGCACCGTAGCCGTGCAGGCCGGCGATCGCGACTCGCGTCGGTCTCGTCGTTGATCTCATCATTCATCCCCACGTTCAACTTGTTCTATTTCAAACATATCGATAAGTTGATGTTCATTATGGTACATCAGGCGTCGAATTCTCCCGGATCGCAGAACACCGCACTGCAGCCGCTCTACGTGTGGCCTCGCGGCGAGGGCGCGCAGCTCGTTCTCGACCGGTGGCAGCTCGCACATGGCGCGCCGACGAAGGACCTCGGTGAGGCTTTCGCAGACCTCGACCGCCTGGAGTGGCACGCGGTCGAGCCGCAGGCCATGATCCAGTGGCAATGGTTCCGCGCAGGACTGGGCCCGCACCCCTACATCGGGAAGAACAGCTCCGACTACCTCTGGATGGAGGAGCGAGTCTGGTGGTATCGCACGACGGTCGAGTTGCCGACGAACTGGGCAGCGGACGCGGAGAGGATCGACCTCGTGTTCGACGGCATCGACCACGATGCGACGGTCTGGGTCGACGGGGTGCGCGTCGATGAGCACTTCGGTGCCTTCGGTGGCCCGGCGATCGACGTGAGCGGGTTCCTTCGCGGGCCCGGTGCAACGCACGAGATCGTGGTCGCGATCACGCCGGCCGGAACCGGCCGAGGAAAGCAGGCGGGCGAGTCGGGCCGCCTCGTCAAAGCGGAGACCTACAGCCGTTGGATCAACAATCCCGACCTGATGACCACCGGGATCTGGCGCCCGGTTCGCCTGGTCGCCACCGCGGGGTACCGCCTCGAACGCCCGGAGATCGCCACGCGGATTCAGACGGACGGCTCGGCGTCGATCGAGGTCGAGCTCGAGGTCGTGCGCTCCGATGTGTCGCCAGACCTCGCATTCGTCACGCGATACGGGCAGTTCCCGCCGCTGGATGACCCGCGCTTCGTCGATCGGGAGGCGGAACCGGCGATCCTGCGCCTCACGCTCCGCGACGACGACGGGGAGATCGTCGCCGAGGGTTCCCAGCGCGTCGACCTCCGTCGTGGACGCCAATGGGTCAGACATGCGCTCGATATCCGTGCGCCTCGGCTCTGGTGGCCGAGCGGGCTCGGCGATCCGGCGCTGTACGCGCTGACGATCGCACTGGAGCAATCGGGTGCCGTCCGCGACCGGCTCAGCATGTCGGTCGGCGTTCGCGAGTTCGAGCTCACCCGCTCGTCGGCTCCGCGCACCGCCGAGCACTGGCTCGACTGGTCGCCGCGGATCAACGGGGTCGAGACATCCCTGCGCGGAATGAACTGGATGCCGCTGGATCTCCTGCACCTGAGCGTCGACAAGTACCGGCACTTCCTCCGTCTCGCTCAGGAGTCGGGTGTGCAGATCGTCCGGGTCTGGGGTGGCGGCCTGATCGAGACCGACGAGTTCTACGAGATCTGCGACGAGCTCGGCCTGATGGTGTGGCAGGACTTCCCGCTCAACACCGACTATCACTGCGAAGGCCTGCCGCTCGACGTGTGGGAACAGCAGGTCGTGTGGAGCATCCAGCGACTGCGCACTCACCCGAGTCTTGTCGTCTGGTGCGGAGGCAACGAGTTCGATCCGTACCTTCCCTCCAACGCGGCGGCCGTCGGCATCATGGAGCGCTCAGTGGCCGATCTCGACCGCCACCGACCGTTCGTGCGTTCCTGCTCCGACGCCGGAGATGTGCACCCCTACCTCGATTTCGATACGCCCTGGTATCTCGCGCTCTACCGCCACGCTCCGGCACTCACCGAGTGGGGCGGGCACAGCCTTCCGGCGTTCGAGAGCCTGCGCGAATTCCTGCCGGAGTCGGAGGCGGCGCTGGCACCCGCAGCGCTCGACTCGTCGGACCCATCGCATTTCGAACACAGCCATCCGACGCTCCGCCATCACTGGGCGGAGTTCAACCCGAGCCGCATTCCACGGATGCTCGATCGTGCTCGCATCTTCGACGACCTCTCCTCGGCGTCGACGGAGCGGTTCGTGGAAGCCGTGCAACTCGGTGCGGCCGAGATCTACGAGACCGTGGCCGCCGACTTCCGGGCGTCCGATGTCGACTCGACGATGGTGATGCCCTGGGTGTTCAGCAGACCGTGGCCATCGGTCGGGATGCAGGTGATCGATCACTCCGGGCGTCTGACGATCGCCCACTCCGCGATTCGTCGCAGCTACGCACCCCTCGCCCTTGCCGTGCGCTGTCCTTACGAGGCGCTCGCCGCGGGCGAGCGGGTACCGCTGACGATCGGGGTGAACCGGGATGCCGACGAGGATATCCTCGCCCGCGGCGACCTGCAGGTGCGGATCTACGACGAGAAGCTCGTGCTGCACTGCACCGTCGATCGTCCGCTCGCCGTCTCGGCGTTCCCATCGTTCGAGTTCGAGGTGCCGGCGTCCGCCGCGTACCTCTTCGTCGTCGCCGACTTCATGGACGCAAGCGTGTCCCGCGCGCGTGCCACACGTGTGCTGCGGGTCTCTGCGGAACTCGACGACCCGGCGGTGCGGAGCGCGTATCGGGACGCACCGGTACCGACCGCCATGCATCACGCGCAGTCCCTGAGGCCGCTCATCGAGCGCACCACCACGCAGTTGCGTCTCGACCGCGTCGAGCCGTTCGGCCCGTCCCCGACCGGTGCGACCCGCTCCGGAAGCGCGACGGTGACGAACGTCGGATCGTTGCCCGCCGTTCTGGTGCGCTGGGTATGGGGCGATCCTGACTGGATCCTCGATGCGGAGGACGACTACTTCTGGCTCGAGCCGCGGGAGTCGCGGCGGGTGGGGCTGACTCTCACGCCGACGCACCACGCGTCGTCATTCGTGAGCGCGCCGACGACGGCGAGCGAGCCAGACCCTTCCGCTTTGCGTGTCTCGGCCTGGAATGCGGGGGCGACGCCATGAACGGCCGGTTCCTCGAGGGCAAGACCGTCGTGATCACGGGCGCAGGGCGGGGGATCGGGCTCGCGATCGGCGCTGGGTGCATCGCTGCAGGAGCGACTGTCGTCGCCGTGAACCGGAGCGCGGTGCCCGACGTCGGCTTCGCGCACGTCGTGACCGTGGACCTCGGGGACCCGGAAGCAGCCGGCGTCGTCGCCGAGGAGCTCCGCGAGCGCGGCCTGGTACCGGACGTGCTCATCAGCAACGCGGCGCTGAGCGACAAGCGCCCCCTCGAGGACGTCACGGACGATCAATGGGCGCGCATCATGCACGTCAATCTCCGTTCGCCGCACCTCCTCGCCCGTGCGCTCGTGCCGCTGATGGGGAGCGCAGGGTCGATCATCAACGTCTCGTCCATCCGCGCGTTGCGAGGATTCGCGGGCGACTCGGTCTACCAGGCGAGCAAGGGCGGGCTCGAGACGCTGACGAAAGCGCTGGCCGTCGAACTCGCGCCGCGAGGCATCCGCGTCAATGCGATCGCACCGGGCGCGATCCGCACCGACTTCAACAGTGCGGCGCTCGCAGACGAGACCCACCGGGCGATCGCACTCGCCGCGATACCGCTCGGACGCTTCGGCGAAGTCGACGACGTGGTCGGGGCGGCGCTCTACCTCGCCAGCGACCTCGCATCCTTCGTCACCGGATCGACGCTCGTCGTCGATGGCGGTCAATCCATCCGCGGATGACCTCAGACCGGCGATGACTCTTCCCACCCACCAATGACGGAATGGAATGACATGAACGACATCTACGAATACGGCACCGACGTCCACGAGCTCATCAACCGCTACGCGGCGCTCTACTCGGGCGCCATCTACGACGTGCTCGACGAACTCGGCTACCCGAATCAGGCACTCGCGACCGACATCAAGCCGATCAGGCAGGACATGATCCTGGCTGGTCCGGCGTTCACGGTGAAAGGCATCCCCGACACGGCGGGCAACGTCGACATGCGGGATCGCCGCATCCACCTGTTCAATGACATGCGCGCCACGGGGGTGCCGCTGCTCGACGTGCGCGACTGCAGCTTCGACACCCAGGTCGCCCACTACGGCGAGATGAACGCCACGGTTGGCGCCGCGAACGGAGTCATCGGAGCGATCGTCGACGGCGGATGCCGCGACACCAGCTTCCTGCTCAAGCGCGACTTCCCGGTGATGGTCCGCTATCTCACCCCGGTCGAGGCGTACATGCGCTGGAGCTACTTCGAGTGGCAGAAGCCCATTGCGCTGCGTGGCGCTCTCTCGAGTGTCGTGCAGGTCAACCCCGGCGACTTCCTGATGGGCGATCTCGACGGCGCCGTGGTGGTTCCACGCGAGCTCGTCGTCGAGGTGCTGGTGAAGACGGAGAAGCTCGTCGCCAGCGAGGACGATGCGCGTCGGGACTTCGCGAGTGGAATGGACCCGGTCGAGGTCTATCAGAAGTACGGGCGCCTCTGATGCTCAAGATCGCCGAATACGTGCGACTCGATCAGCCTCGATTGATGAGGCTGCTGCGCCAATGCGGTGTCGATCATGCCGTGCTCAGACTGCCGGAACGCGAAGACGGCACCATGCCGGATGACCCGGCGGCGGTCACCGCGGCGGTGCGCGAGGTGCGAGAGGCCGGATTCTCTGTGGAGGTCATCGAACCTCTCCCGCCGTTCGAGCGGGTGAAGCAGGGGCTGCCGGGTCGCGACGAGGAGATCGAGCGCATCCACGGCCTGATCCGGACGATGTCGGAGCTGGGCGTACCGGTGCTGTGCCACAACTTCATGGCGATGCATGGGTGGGGACGAACCCGCTGGGCCGAACGCGGTCGCGGCGGTGCGCTCGTGACCGGTTTCGACGTCGACGACCTCGAGGAACAGGAGGAACTCATCAGCGCGGAGCAGATGTGGGCCAACTATGAGTACTTCGTGTGCGCTGTCGTTCCGGTCGCGGAGCAGTACGGCATCCAGCTCGCCCTGCACCCGGATGACCCGCCCATCGCCTCGTATCGCGGCGTGGCTCGGATCATGACGACACCGGACGCGATCGAACGGGCGATGAACCTGAGCGACAGTCCCGCACAGGGGCTCGCCTTCTGCCAGGGGACGTTCTCCACGATGGGAGTCGATGTTCCGAGCACGATCCACCGGTTCGCCGACCGCATCCGCTTCGTGCACTTCCGTGACGTCATCGGGGAGCCGAACCGGTTCACCGAGACGTTCCACGACGAGGGGCAGACGGACATGGCGAAGGCGATGGCGGCGTATGTCGAGATCGGGTTCGACGGACCGATGCGGTCCGATCATGTGCCGACGCTCGACGGCGAGGACAACACGCATCCGGGCTATGAGACCCTCGGCAGGTTGAATGCGGTGGGGTACATGCGAGGGTTGTGGGAATCGGCGGTGTCCGCCCGTGCGTGAACAGGAGTCGAACGTGAGTGATGTCGTCGGAGAGCACGAGACGAATCCGCTCGAGTGTGTTCCGCACCCGAACGCGTCGTATGACCTTGAATCCGAGCGCCTGCAGGTCGCGACTGAGTACCCGATCGACGAGACCTGGGCAGGTCATGCGGTCGGACAGTCGCTGCTCACCCACGGCGAGGATCAGTACGTCGCCTACTACGACGCCGATCGGGTGATGACGGTCGCGCACCGACGGCTCGGATCGGACGCCTGGCAGCGGGTCTCTCTGGACAGCACGCTCGAGTGGGACAGTCACAATTACGTCGTCATGGCGGTCGACGCGGGTGGTCGCCTCCATGTCTCGGGGAACATGCACGTCGACCCGCTCGTCTATTTCCGTGAAGCAGTTCCGGGTGACGTGTCCACGCTGGAGCGCATACCGACGCTGATCAATGCGGCCGTCGAGCGCCGCGTGACCTACCCCGCGTTCCTGACGGCGCCGGACGGCGCGATGGTCTTCACGTTTCGCGACGGCTCGAGCGGCGATGGAGTCAACTACTTCTACCGGTACGACCACGAGGGCGGCGTGTGGCATCCGCTGCTCGCCGGTCCGCTGTTCGACGGCGAGGGGCAGCGCAACGCGTACGCGGAGGAGCCGAAGCTCGGCCCCGATGGCTTCTTCCATGTGTCCTGGGTGTGGCGCGACACACCGGACGCCGCGACGAACAGCCGGTTGTCGTACATGCGCAGCAGGGATCTCCTGCATTGGGAGACGCGCGCCGGTGCGGCGATCGTACTGCCGGTGACGTACGAGCAGGCTGGAGTGGTGATCGAGGATGTGCCCGTGCATGGCGGGCTCCTGAACGGCCTGCACAAGATCGGCTTCGATGCGGAAGGCCGGCCCGTCGTCGCCTACCACCGCTACGAAGACGGCGGCAGTCAGCTGTTCGTCGCCCGAGGTAGCGGCGACGGTTGGCAGATCGAACAGGTCACCGCGTGGCGAGGACGATGGCAGTTCGGCGGGGGTGGGTCGCTCGCCCGTGGCATCCGTCTGGGCCACACGGTGCTGCTCGCAGACGGCCGGATGCGGCTCGACTACGAGTATCGCGGTGCGAGTGGATCCATCGTGCTCGACTCCGAGTCGTTGCTCCCGTACGCGGAGGTGCCTGTGCCGGCCAGGTACCCCAGCGAGGTCGATGGTCCGCCGCGGTCCGCCTATCCAGAAATCTCGGTGCGACTGGCTGAGGATCGAGGGCAGGCCCGCGATGGCCGGTACGTGCTGCGGTGGGAGACGCTGTCGCCGAACCGGGACCAGCCACGGTCGGAATGGCCGACCCCGCAACCGCTGACGCTCTACCGACTCTCGAGCTGACAACCGCCGGACACCTGCTTGACTGAGTTCTCTTGCGCACATAGTGTTTGAAACAGAACACTGTTGTTTTAAACAGGACACTCATTCAAAGGGGAATGACGGATGAACTCAGCAACGCCTTCATCGTCCGAACACGATCCGGGATTCGTCCTGGGGCGCCGCAGCTTCCTGCAGATCGTCGCGGTGCTGTCCGCCGGGGTCGCAGTCGGCTCGGGCACGGGAGTGCTCGCCGGCGCGAGCAGCGCGCAGGCCGTCCCGCAGCCGCCGGCACCCGCGACGCCGGCGCTTCTCCTCGACGAGTCCTTCGCGTTCCTGGTCGATTTCGATCCGCGTCAACTCGCAGCTTCGGGTTGGGAGATCCGCGGACTCGGTGGTTCCGTCACTTACTCGTTCGGGAACTGGTTCCGGCTGACGGATGCCGCGGGGCTGCCTGTCGTCGGGCTGAGCAAGCGATTCCGTCGAGTCTCCACTGGCCCGCTGGTGTGGGAGTTCCGCTTCCAGCCGATCGCCGGAATCGAGGGCGCGACGTTCGCGCTGCTGGATGACGGCGGTTCGGTCGGGGTCGGACTGGAAGTCGTCGACGGGGCGCTCCGCTATGTCGCGCCCGACGGGATGACTTCGCTCGTGACGGTCGAGGACGGTGTCAAGCGTGGAGTGCGTGTGATCGCCGATGCCACGGCCCAGACCGTCTCCATCGACGTCGACGGCCAGCGCGTGCTGACGGGAGCACCTTTCACGAACGCGGTCACGGGGCTGGACACCGTGGCGTTCGAGACGGCCTCGACCTCCGATCTGTATCTGGGCCCGATCCGAATCGCCACAGGATTCTCCCTCCTGGAGGACTTCGTCTCGGTGAACCCCGGCAACACGCTCGGCTCGTGGACGACCACGGGGGCTGCCACGCTTGCGGTCGTCAAGCTCAACGCCTCTCGGCACGCCGACAACCACACCATGCGGCTCGTCACGGGTGGATCGGCTGCCGGCGTGAGCACACCGGTCTCGCCGATGACGACGCCGACCCGGTTCGACATCTCGTTCTTCCTACCCGTGAACTCCAACGGCCTGGTCATCGAGCTCTGGATCGGCAACGGGCGTCAGCTGCGGCTCTCACTCAGTGCCGGGAAACTCCACTACCGTGACGCGTCCGGCGCGGACGTCGTCTTCTCCTCTCTGAACTTCGCTGCCGAGATCTGGCACAAGGTGCACGTCGTGATGAGCGGCGCGACCGCCGACCTGTTCCACAACGGCAAGAAGAAGGCGACGGCCGTGACTCTGATGGCCGCCGCCGCAACGGCCCCGACCAAGCTCGCACTCACCGTCGCGTCGGGGGCCACCGCATACTTCGACGACATCCGTCTCGGGCCGAGCGCCGCCTATCCCGGCGACTACGTCGCGGCGCCGACCCCCGTCGCCACCGGCACCTACCTGGTCGGGGTGCAGTCCTGTTCGCTGTGGCGCGAGGGGTACCACCGCGGCTGGGACGTCATCAATCCGCACAAGGAGCGCACTCCCTACCTCGGGTACTACGACGAGGGATCGCCCGAGGTTGCGGATTGGGAGAACAAGTGGCTCGCCGAGAACGGAGTGTCCTTCCAGATCTACTGCTGGTATCGGCCTCAGAGTGGCAAAGGCACGGCGATCAAGATGCCTCGACTCGGGATGCACCTGCACGAGGGCTACTTCGAATCCAGATACAGCGATGCCGTCGACTTCATGATCATGTGGGAGAACGCGAGCGAGGCCACGGACAGCGCCGACTTCCGCAAGTACATCGTCCCGTTCTGGCTCGAGTACTACTTCAAGGATCCGCGCTATCTCAAGGTCGAAAACAAGCCGGTCGTCTCGATCTACAAGATCGCCGCGCTCGTCTCGAGCTTCGGCAGCGAGGCGGGCGTCCGCGCCGAGATCGACTATCTGCGTTCGCGTGCGGTGGCTGCCGGCTTCGCCGGTCTGATCGTGCTCGGCACGGGAACGACGGCGACGGCGGCCCTCGGTTTCGACGCCGAGTACGCATACAGCCGCAAGGGGTACTTCGGACCGCAGACCGCCGCGATGGTGGAGCGGCGAGGAGCGAGCACGGTCGACGTGCTGCCGACGGTCTCCATCGGACGAAACGATCTCGCATGGAACTCGATTCCTGGCGACTACGCGAGCCCGACCACCTATGCCGACCTCGCCGTGTGGGCGCGCGACACGTTCATGCCCGGTGCGCCTGCCGGAGCGTTGTCGAGGCGCATGGTGATCCTCGACAACTGGAACGAGTACGGGGAGGGGCACTTCCTGTTCCCCGCCCAACTGGCCGGCTTCGGCTACCTCGAGGCGATCCGTGGAGCGTTCGGCACCTCGGCCGGTATCGCGAACACGGCGCCGACAACCGCGCAGATCGACAGGGTGACGACGCTCTATCCGGCGGGCCGCGTCTTCCCGCCGGTCAACGCGACGACGCCGACGACATCGTCGGTGTTCGATCACGAGTGGACCTTTGCCACGGATGGCGACCTCGAGGGATGGACGGATCTGCACGGGACCATCACGAGCCTGCGCGTCGAAGGCGGGGCTCTCCGAGGAACGGCGACGACGACGGATCCCGTGGTGCAGACTCCGGACGGTCTGGATTTCGAGGCCGCCGATCATCCGTACATCAGGGTGAAGCTCACCACCAGCACGCCGAGTCAGCAGGAGTTCTTCTTCACCACCTCGACCGAAGCGGCGTACGCGACGGACAAGGGGATGGACTTCTGTGTGAATCCGGTGCCCGGATCGAACAACGAATATGACATCCCGGTCTGGCGGATGCCGAAATGGCGCGGGATCATCCGCCGATTCCGGATCGACCCGCTCACCGTGACGGGAGAATTTGCGATCGAATCGGTGCGCGTCATGTTCTCCCCGCAGGCAGGCAGCCGCGCTTCGCTCAACGGTGCGGTGTATCCGGAGATGTACGTGCGCGTGGTCGCAGGCGTTCCGCTCGTGCCTGCGGACTTCGTGTTCCGCAAGCGCTCGATCCGCGCAGAGCTGCGCTCCTCCACGGGCGTGTACAGCGTGCGCCACGGCGGTGTGCTCGTCGAGGCGACCATCGGCAGCGTGAATGCGCTCAGAGACGGTGTTCCCTTCGTGCTCGATACGCCTCCCGTTCTCGGCGACTACGGCGAGCCGCTGCTCCCGCTCGATTTCTTCGCCGATGGACTCGGCGCGACCACGAGCTGGAACGGCACCGACCTCGTTCTGGACATCCCGTGAGCGTGCGACGTCCGTCGGTTCAGGGCGGCGTTCTCGTCTCCAGGAGGACGGTCCTCGCCGGAGCTCTGGGCCTCGCCGTGGCCGGAGCATTCGACTGGAACACGCGCGCCGCGTGGGCCGCGGTCGAGCCGACGGTCCTCACGGTCAGCCCCGATGGCACCGCGGACTTCCTCTCGCCGAAGCTGGCGAACGCGTCGATCACCTCATCGTCGGAAACCGCGCCCTACGTGATCCTCGTGCAGCCAGGGGTGTACACCGAGCGGGAGTGGACCGTCGCGCCGTACACCACGGTGAGGGGAACGTCGCGGACCGAGTGCGTGCTCGCAGGCAGCCTGCCCGACTCGGCCACCGACGCCCAGATCGCCGGCAACTCGACGCTGTGGCTGAAGAAGACCTCGGGGCTCGAGAACCTCACGATCACCGCGATGAACATGCGCTACGCCGTGCACTCCGAGAGCTCCGGTGCCAACGTCGACGCTGTGCATCTCGTGAAGAACTGCCGCATCGAGCACTTCGGGAACCAGGGCGCGCGAACGTGGCGCACCGCCAATCCGGGATCCGGGATGTCTCCTTCCACCGTGTGGGTGAGTGAGCGTCCGTGGGGCTACGGGTCGGCGTCTGGGGTGTACGAGCGATTCGAGGACTGCACGTTCGTCGGCACCCGCGAGCCCTGGTACATCCATACGAACAAGGATTTCGCGGCGCCGACCGTCAATGAGCTCGTGAACTGCGAACTCATCCAGACCGGGGCTTTCACCGCGCCGGCGCTGACCGTGCAGTCCCTCGGCTCCGGTCAGCACGACTCGCTGACGCTCACCGGGTGCGATCTGACCGGGCGTTTCATCTACGGCGAGGACAAGCCGTGGATCACCGTCGACCCGCTCCTGCAGCTCGCGGACAAGGCAGAGATCGCGATCACGCTCACCGATTGCTCACCGATCGGGTACCGTTCGGCTCACCGCGGCATCGCGCTGAAGGTGACGGCCCTGTCCACGGGGACGGACGTGCTGATAGAAGCGAGCGGCGACGCCGCGCCCCTGCTCCTGGGGGCGTCGACGTTCCGACACGGCGGGGGCGGTGTCGCTTCGTACCTCTATGGGCAGTGGGACATCTCCGGCATCCTCGTCGGTCCTTCGAACACCGTGACGGTGAACAACACGCTCGGCAGACGGCTCGGCGATTGCGCCACGACACCTCGTCAACTGGTCCTCACCTTCGGGGGTACGACGAGCAGAACGATCGACTTCACGACGGATCTCATCGCGCGCTCGAACTCCGAGGTCCTGAACATCATCAACGCGCAGCTCACCGGGGTGGCGATCGCTGCGGAGTATGCGGTTGCGACGGGGGAGAGCTACCCGACGTTCACCGACCGCGAGTCGATCACGCAGAATGTCGGAACGGCGGGAATCACGCGGTGGGCCGCTGTCGTCCTCGACGGGGCGGGAGTTCGCCTGATGTCGACGACGGATCCGGCGACGGCGCTCGCCGGGGTCGCCATCGAGCAGATCGGGCCCGGTCGATCCGGACGGATCCTTGCCTCCGGCATATTGAGGCCCAACCAGCTCCTCGGCATCTCGACGGCGACGGTGCTCAGTGGCCAGCCGCTCTACCTCTCGGACTCGGTCGCCGGTCGCTTCAGTATGACCGGGACCAGGCAGGTCGGCGCGGCGGTGGCCGACGGGTGGCTGGAACTCACCTGAACGGAGCCATCGGATGTTCATTCCCGTAGAAAAGGGCGATGTTCAATAGGATGTCATCTGAACGTCATCTGCACACGGGGCCGAGGCCCGCCACGGAGAGGCATCCCGATGTCTGCAACGAACCGCCAGGAGCTCATCGTCGCTCGCGCCCGTGAGCGTGGCTTCGCGAGGGTCACCGAGCTCGCAGCCGAGCTCGGCGTGACCGGCATGACGATCCGGCGCGATCTCGACGATCTCGTCGAACGGGGGCTGCTTCGCCGCATCCGGGGCGGCGCTGTTCCGGCGACGGTATCCGGAGGGGGCAGCGCCGGGGGCGCGCCGAACCCGGGGCAGACGAGCCACCACATCGGAATCGTGATTCCCGACATGGCCTTCGACGCGGCAGCCGAGGCAGGGCCGAGTGCAGGCGGCTCCAGTCTCGTCTACTACTTCGGGCGTGTACTGGCGGGCGCCCGCCACGAGATCGAGAGCGCCGGATCCCGAGCCACGCTCATGCTCCTCAGCCGAGCGGCATCCCCGAGCGCTGACGGCGCGATCGCCGAGGCCGCAGAGGAGCGCCGAATCGTCGAGGAGCTGGCGCAGAAGTCCGACGGCATCCTGCTCACTCCCAACGCCCACATCGGCGACCAGGCGCGCGAGTACCTGGACTGGCTCGAGGCGCTGCCGGTGCCCGTTGTACTGATGGAGCGCGAACTCCCGCTGAAAGCGGCATCGCCCAACGTCTCGTCGGTGCGGTCGGCGCACGGGCTCGGCGTCGGCGCGGCCATTGACGAGCTGCGCTCCCACGGGCACGAGCGCATCGCGCTGCTCGTGCATCACCCTTCGCAGACCACCAGCTGGATCCGCGACGGGTGGGAGGCGGCGACGAAGGACAGGAGTCTCACCGCGCCGGTGCACTCGGTATCCGAGTTCCCCGGTTGGCCGGCACCGGCGGTCGTCTCGGAATACATCGACGGGCTGCTTGCTGACGGGGTGACGGCGCTGCTGTGCCACAACGACAACAACGCGTATGCCGTGCTCCTCGCATGCAAGGCGCGTGGCATTGCGATCCCCGCTGACTTCTCCGTCATCGGATACGACGACGACTACGCCGGAATGTTCGATCCACCGCTCACGTCGGTCGCGCCCTCGCGCCGGTACGTCGGCAGTCTCGCAGCGAGGCTCCTTCTCGAGCGCATCGAACGAGGCGGTGACGCGGCGGCGGCGCACGTGCAGGTCGAGCCCGTGCTGGTCGTGCGGGACTCGGTCGCCGCTCCGCCGGCGGACTGACTCCGGTCGCGCTGAGCGTCTTCGTCCCATTGCAGCACCACGTTCTTTCGCGACCCATGACGCGGCACCTCGGCGTTCAAATATGAACAAGTGCGGCTTGACAAGATGAGCACTCTTGAACGTATGATGTTCAGAAGCAAACATCGCGATATCGCAGTCGCCCTGTTGTCATTCGAGGGAGAGTGGGCATGGACGTCCTTCGGGATCAACGCGACGCCACCAGGGTGAACCGTACTCCGAGCAACGGTCGGAAGATCCGCCGCATCCCCTCAGGGAGCGGCCTTCCCGCCGCGCCGCTCGACATGTCGGGCCGGGCGAAGCGGACGCTTGCCACCCGGCTCCGGGAGAACTGGATTCTCTCGGTCTTCGCCGCCCCGGCGGTGCTGGTCATCGTGATGTTCCACTACTACCCGCTGCTCGGCAACGTCATCGCCTTCCAGGACTACCTGCCCTTCCTCGGCATCGAGGGGTCGGAGTGGGTGGGGTTCCGCAACTTCGAGATCCTGTTCAACGGCGACCCCGCATTCCTCAACGCGGTCAAGAACACGCTGGTGATCACTCTGGTGCAGACGGTGCTCGTCTTCCCCGCACCGATCGTCCTCGCCCTCATCCTGAACAGCCTCGTCTCGGAGCGCGTGAAGACGTGGGTGCAGTCGATCATGTATCTGCCGCACTTCCTCTCGTGGGTCATCGTGGTCTCGGTGTTCCAGCAGCTGCTCGGTGGCAGCGGGCTGCTCAACAACTGGATCCGGCAACACGGCGGTGATGCACTGCAGATCATCGGCAACCCCGACACCTTCATCGGGCTCCTCACGTCCCAGGTCATGTGGAAGGACGCCGGCTGGGCCACGATCCTGTTCCTCGCCGTGCTCTCGCAGATCGACACCGACCTCTATGAGGCATCGAACGTCGACGGCGCATCGCGCTGGCGCCAGCTGTGGCACATCACGCTGCCCGGCATGCGCGGCATCATCATCCTGCTGCTCATCCTAAAACTGGGTGACTCGCTCACCGTCGGGTTCGAGCAGATCATCCTGCAGCAGGAGGCGGTCGGACTCGATGCGTCAGAGGTGATCGACACCTACGTCTACAACAACGGAATCGTCGGAGGCAATTGGGGCGTGGCTGCCGCCGTGGGGCTCGTGAAGGGCGTCATCAGCGTCATCCTCGTGCTCGGGGCCAACAAGCTCGCCCATCTCTTCGGCGAGGCAGGGGTGTACAAGAAATGACCGCGATCGTGCAACGTCCCCTGCGCCAACGGCGCAACCGTCTCCATAACGGTCAGACCCTCGCTCATCCGCTCATGCGCGGCCTCAAGGGGCTCGTGCTGCTGATCGCCTGTGCGCTCATCATCATGCCGTTCGTCGCGATCATCTCCACCTCGTTGGCGGGGGAGGACCAGATCACCCGCTCGGGCGGGCTCGTGCTCTGGCCGGAGCAGTTCAACCTCCACGCCTATGAGGCGGTCTTCGCCGGCGGAGTCGTCAGCAGGGCGCTCGGCGTCTCCGTGTTCGTCACGGTCGTGGGTACCGCGCTGTCGCTCGTCACGACGACACTGCTCGCCTACGCCCTCTCGCGCCCGAATCTGGTCGCCCGTGGTGCGGTGATGATGCTCGTGCTCTTCAGCCTGCTGTTCACGCCCGGCATGATTCCGACATACCTCGCCGTCAAGCAGTTCGGGCTCATCGACAGCCTCTGGGCGCTGATCATCCCGACGATGGTGAACGCCTTCAACGTGATCGTGCTCCACTCCTTCTTCAAGGGGCTGCCCCAAGAGCTGTTCGACAGCGCAAAGCTCGACGGAGCATCCGAGTGGCAGACCCTCCGTCAGATCGTCCTGCCGCTGTCGAAGGCGATCCTCGCCGTCGTCGGTCTGTTCTACGGCGTCGGCTACTGGAACTCGTTCTTCACATCGCTGCTCTACCTCAACGACTCGAGCCTGTGGCCGCTGCAGATGGTGGTCAGGTCCTATGTCGTCGGCGGGAGTCAGCTCAGCCCCGCCGAGCTCGGCAACCCCGACGTCCTGCCACCGCAGCCCGCGCTGCAGATGGCCATCCTCATCATCTCCATCATTCCGATCGTCTGCGTCTATCCCTTCCTGCAAAAACACTTCGCCAAGGGTGTGCTCACCGGGGCCGTCAAAGGCTGACCCCCGCAGCGCACACCGCCCTCTCTTCACCGACCCCTCAGGAGTTCTCCCGTGAATGCTTCCCTCTCCCGCCGCTCGTTCCTCGGCGGCGCGGTCTCGACCGTGGTGCTCGCTGCCTTCACCACGACCGCCCTCACTTCCTGCAGCCCCGGCGGGGCCGCAGGGGCTGGGCCGGTCGCCGCCGGCTCCGGCATTCTGCCGAAGTACATCCCCTACGCGGGGATCACTCCGGACAGCCCGGGGGAGGCCGGACGCGCCTCCGACGTCTTCTTCCGCTATCCCACCCCGCCGGCCCGCGTGATCAAGGGGGTGCCAGGCGATGGCAAGCCCTTCAGCGCGTTGACGATCGCCGACGCCACTCCGCCGGCCCTCGATGTGAACCAGTACTGGCAGATGGTCGACGAGCGTCTCGGATCGCAGTACAAGCCGAGCTTCGCTCCCGGTGCGGATTACCCCGCGAAGTTCGCGACCGTGTCGGCCGGAGGCGCGATGCCGGACTTCTTCACGGTGCTCCCTGACACACCGTCCCAGACGGAACTCTTCGCCGCGACCGCGCTCGATCTCTCGGAGCATCTCGCCGGTGATGCGATCAAGGACTACCCGTTCCTCGCCAACATCCCGACCGAGTCCTGGCGCGGCACGGTCTTCAACGGCCGCATCTACGCCCTTCCGATCTCACGCGGCATCCAGAACACCTGGGTGATGTACGGCCGCAAGGATCTCCTTGCGGCCGAAGGCATCACCAAGGACCCGAAGTCGTTCAAGGACTTCGAGGATCAGCTCAAGACGATGACCGACCCGAGCGCGAACAGATGGGCACTCGCCTCGATCCCGCTCGACTACGTGCGTCAGATGCTCGGCATCCCCAACCGGTGGAGCGAGAAGGGCGGAAAGCTCACCAGTGCGCTCACGCACGAGGCGCAGGAGGATGCACTCGAAGCGACACGGAAGATCGTCGAAGCCGGCTACGTGAACCCGGATGCTGCGACCACGCCGAACGATCGTCAGAAGACGTGGCTCCAGTCCGGTTCCTCCGCTTTCGGCTGGTTCACGCTCAGCGCGTGGCCGACGCTCAAGACGGAAGGCACCGGTGCCTTCGATGCACGCGGCGTCACCGTGCCCGGCTTCGCGTCCGGAGACGTGGGAACAGCGTGGCTCGGCGATCCGAACCACAGCATCGTCGGAATCGCCAAGGCGAACAAGGCCCGCGTCAAGACGATTCTCGCCATGGCCAACTGGCTCGCCACGCCGTTCGGCACCGAGGAGTACCTGTTCCGCAACTACGGCATCGAGGGTGTGCACTACACGATGGCCGACGGCATCCCGACGCCGATCGCGGCGACGAGTTCCGAGCGGGCGCTGGCGCTCGGCTACCTGAGCGCACCGCCGCGGGTGAACTTCGCGTCGCAGAAGGAGGTCCTCCTGGCCAACCAGAAGTTCGAGTTCGCGGTCACGGAGAATGCGGTGGGCAACGCCGCGAACGGGCTCTACTCCAACACCCAGTCCCGGCGCGGCGTCGCTCTCGACACGGCGATCAAGAACCTCGAACTCGACATCGTGCTCGGACGCAAGCCGGTCTCGGCCTGGAAGGCGGGGGTGAAGGCTTATCGCTCCGGCGGCGGCGATCAGATCGCCGCCGAATACAAGAAGTCGCTCGCTGCGAACAGCTGACGACGGATGGCGGCCTGAAACTCCGCGACGGGATCGCGATCAGCGATCGCGATCCCGTCGCGCGGTTCAGTTTCATGGACGCCGGCCGCGCAGACGTCATTTCACGGCGGCGGGCTGGCTTTCGTCCGGCATGACACACTGGTTCCCGTGACTCAGACCGCAAGCGGTACGGATGCGGCGCGGCGCGGCCGCCCCGGCTACGACCGGCGCGGGCTGCTCGATGCCGCGGTCACCGTTTTCAACGAGTCCGGCTACGACGCGACGTCGGTCGCCGCTCTCGCCGCCCGTCTGGGACTGTCGAAGGCGGCGCTCTACCACCACTTCTCCTCCAAGGAGGAGATCCTCGAGACGGCACTTGGAGACGCGCTCGACGGACTCGAAGGCGTGCTGCGCCAGGCGCGGGCCGTGGCGGCGGGCGACCGTCTCGCCGAGGTGCTGCAGGGAGCCGTGCGCGTTCTCATCGAACAGCTTCCGGCCGTCACCCTCCTGCTCCGGGTTCGAGGCAACAGCGATGTCGAACGCCGCGCGCTCGATCGGCGGCGCGCCTTCGACCAGGACGTCGCGGCGATCGTCCAGGCTGCGCAGGTCGAGGGGGCGGTGCGCGACGACGTCGACGCGTCCGTCGCCACGAGACTCCTGTTCGGCATGGTGAACTCGCTGGTCGAGTGGTACCGCCCGACCGGACCGGAGGGCGCGGAAGCGCTCGCGCGCGACGTCCTCACCATCGCGCTGGACGGATTGCGCACGCGCTGAGCCGGCGCATCCCTTCGCACTCGGACATCTCCGTAGCGCTCCGCGACAAGTGCGCGGCGAAGACCGGATCGACAATGGATACAGAGCCGGCGTCCTCACCGTCGGCACGCGTCTCGCTCGAAGGAGAGTCACCGATGTCCGATTCCGCAGCATCCGCAGCCGCAGCGCTGCTCGACCGCATCCAGGCACCGCAGGGCTCCGGCCGCGACATCCCGGATGCCGCCACGCGCGAGACGATCGGTCGGGCGCCGGTGCATTCCGTCGCCGAACTCGACGACGCCGTGGCCCGCGCGAAAGCCGCTCAGCCCGCCTGGGAGGCACTCGGACACGAGAAGCGCATCGAGCTTCTGCTCGCCGCCGCCGATGCGATCGACGCGAACGCCGAGGGGCTCGCGTACCTCCTGTCGCGCGAGCAGGGGAAACCCCTGAACGGCCCGAACGCCCGTTTCGAGGTCGGCGCCTGCTCCGCATGGCTGCGCACGAACGCGGCCACCGTGCTCGAGCCGCAGGTGATCGTCGACGACGAGACGCTGCACGCGGAACTCGTCTACAAGGCGGCCGGAGTCGTGGCCGCCATCGGCCCCTGGAACTGGCCGATGATGATCACGACGTGGCAGATCGGCCCTTCGCTGCGGATGGGGAACACGGTCGTCGCGAAGCCCAGCGAGTACACGCCCCTGAGCGCGCTCGCCCTGCTCGCCGTGATGAACGAGGTGCTCCCACCCGATGTGCTCGTCGGCATCTCGGGCGACCGCGAGGTCGGCGCACGCCTCGCATCGCACCCCGACATCGCCAAGGTGATGTTCACCGGTTCCACCGCCACCGGACGCAAGATCATCGAGAGCTCGGCCGGAAACCTCGCCAGGCTCACCCTCGAGCTCGGCGGCAACGACGCCGGCATCGTCCTCCCCGGCACGGACGCGAAGACCATCGCGCAGGATCTCTTCTGGGGCGCCTTCATCAACACCGGACAGACCTGTGCGGCGCTGAAGCGCCTGTACGTGCACGACTCGGTCTATGACGACGTCGTGGATGCACTCGCGGAGATCGCGGCATCCGTTCCGATCGGCAACGGACTCGATGAGAACAACGTGCTCGGGCCGCTGCAGAACAAGGCCCAGTTCGACATCGTCAGCCGACTCGTGGAGGACGCGAAGGCGCGCGGCGGCCGAGTCGTCACCGGCGGCGAGGCGGCGCCGGAGCTCGGCGAGCTCTTCTACCGGCCGACGATCGTCGCCGACATCGGCAATGATGCGGCGCTCGTGCAGGAGGAGCAGTTCGGACCGGCACTCCCGGTCATCCGGTACTCCGACGTCGATGAGGCGTTCGGCTGGGCCAACGGGGTGGACGTCGGTCTCGGTGCCTCTGTGTGGTCGAGCGACCCGGAAGCCGCACGTGAGGCGGCGAGCCGCATGGAGTCGGGGACCGTGTGGATCAACTCGCATGGCGGGCTGCATCCGATGGTGCCGTTCGGCGGCGTGAAGAGCTCCGGTTACGGGCTCGAGTTCGGCGTCGAGGGACTGAAGTCCGTCGCCGTCACCCAGGTCTTGAGCGGTCCCGGCCGGAAGAAGGGCTGAGGGATGGTGTTGCGCTCTGCCATCGTCGTCGGCGCGGGAACCTCGGGATCGATCGTCGCTCGACGACTGGTGGATGCCGGGGTGCAGGTCACGCTCGTCGAGGCCGGCGGCTACGACACGAACCCGGCCATCCACGATCCCTCCCGGGCCGGCGAGCTCTGGCACAGCACCGAGGACTGGGACTTCTACACGACGCCGCAGGAGCACGCCGCAGGGCGTCGTCTGCACCTGCCTCGCGGCAAGGTGACCGGGGGATCGCATGCGCTGAACGCCATGATCTGGGTTCGCGGTGCCGCATCCGACTACGACGGCTGGGAGCGTGACGGCGCGACCGGCTGGGGGTGGGCCGAGGTCGAGCCGGTATTCCAGGCCATCGAGAACGATCTGCTGCCGGTGACGGACGACTATCCGCTGTCCCCGATCCAGGAATCCATCATCGACGCCGCCGTTCAGGAAGGGCTGCCGCACAACCGCGACTACAACGGCGGCACGCTCGACGGCGTCTCGCAGCAGCAGGTGACGATGCGCGACGGCCGCCGCGTGAACACCTGGATGGCCTATGCGCAGCCTGTCGCCGAGAAGCTCTCGATCGTCACCGGGCGCGAGGTGCATTCGGTGATCGTCGAAGACGGCCGGGCCGTGGGCGTGCGGCTGGGGGAGGGCGCCGACGCCGAGGACCTGCGCGCGGAATCGGTCGTTCTCGCGGCAGGTGCGATCGGCTCGCCGGTCATTCTGCTGAGGTCGGGCTTCGGGCGGGCCGAGGAACTGACGGCGTTGGGGATCCCGGTCGTCCAGGATGCGCCCGGTGTCGGCAGGAATCTCCACGACCACCTGCTCTCGCCGGTGATCTTCACCACGCAACGGC
Organism: Microbacterium sp. LTA6; assembly: GCF_045690355.1. NCBI lineage: Bacteria > Bacillati > Actinomycetota > Actinomycetes > Micrococcales > Microbacteriaceae > Microbacterium > Microbacterium sp. LTA6. The sequence goes on along the minus strand of NZ_CP147855.1, from coordinate 136,649 downwards.
CGATCGGACCGCCGCAGCCCGGCATCTCGGTCACGCAGAGCCACCTGTTCTGGCGCAGCCAGGATGATCTCGCCGAACCCGACACGCAGCCGATCCATTTCTCGGTGCCGATGTGGGGCGAACTGGAGCCGCGCGGCGGCGACGGATTCACCCTGATGGCCGGGCTGGTGACGCCGCACAGCCGCGGCTCGTTGACGCTGTCGGGACCCGGACTCGCGGATCCTCCGAACATCGACCTGGCGGCCCTCGCCGATGAGCGGGATGTGGCTGCGCTCGCCGCATCCGTCCGACAGTGCCGCTCCATCGGCGCGCGACCTGCGCTGGCCGACGGGTGGGGCGCCGTCGAGGCCTACCCCGGGCCCGACGTTTCGGATGCAGAGACGGAGGACTGGGTGCGCCGCACGGTGATCACCTACCACCACCAGGTCGGCACCTGCCGGATGGGCTCGGATGCCGAGGCCGTCGTCGACCCGCAGCTGCGCGTGCGCGGGGTCGAAGGGCTGTGGGTGATCGACGCGTCGGTGATGCCGCGCGTGCCCACCGGGAACACCAACGCCCCGGCGGCGATGATCGCCGAGCGCGGAGCGCGCTTCCTGCTGGAGGGGTGAGCGGCGGCCCCTCCTGCGCGCGTCGTGACCCCTGCAGTCGCCAACGTCGCGGCTGCCACCCCCGTCTGTTGATGCCCTCTGCTGTAGATGCCCCCTGCTGTTGACGACACCCGCGTTTGTTGACGGTGTCACGGGTATCACCCCCCGGTTGTTGACGACACCCCCGCTTACCGACGTCAACAACCGGGGGCCTCGGTGAGAACCGGGGGTGTTTGTTTCAGGCCCCGGGGTCACGGAGGGCGGATGCCGAAGGCGCTCAGTCTCCTTCCGAGGAGCTGCGGTGTCGCAAGGTGCGCCGACTCCCAGCGTCCGAGTCCCCAGCCGGTGACGCCGCGGACTGCATCCTCTCGACGCTTCTCTGCGAGGACGATCTCCTCGATCGTGCGCCCTCCCATGAGTTCGGGGTCCGTGTACTTCCCCAGTCCGTCGAACTCGCCGAAACTCCGCGACCCAGGAAACGCGAAATCCAGCCAGTAGTCCTCGGAGTCCGGTCCGACGACCCGCGTCTGCAGCTCCACCGCCGTGAAGCCGAGGCGATGCAACTGCAGGCGGCTGACGCTCTCTCCGGGCAGCTGTGCGCGGCCGTCCGCGAACTCGATCACCCACCGGGTCTGACGGATGCCGCGGGTCGTTGCGCTCTTCGCCCGGCAGACCAGCTCACCTCGCCATTCCGCAGTGATCGCGGCATCCATCGTCCGGCCGTCGGGGACGGCGATGCCCCGGAGTGCGGCATCCGCGGCTGCGACCGCGGCCTCGGTGCTCACGGTCGCGGTCACGTCGAGGACGGTGCGATCGCGGCTGGTGCAGCGGATGCCGTCGATCACGGTGATGTCGTGTGCCGGGACGTGGGCATCGTGCCAGCGGATTCCTGCACGAAGCCGACTGTGACGGCGGCCATCGGTGACGGCGTGCACTTCACTCGGCACCGTCTGATACAGCGGAAACCCGTGCAGAACCGCCGCCGATACACCCCAGAAAACCGGGCCGGGCGGCACCGCGTTGAGGCATGCGGCGAGCACCTCCACGAGGTGCTTTCCCTCGTTCCACAGCTTCTTCCAGTCGCTGGTCCGCACGTACCAGCCGCGTCGCACCCGCTTCAGGGCTCCCGATTCGACGGACGCCCGCATCTGTCGATCGGTGACGCCTGCCTCAAGAAGCTGCAGGCGCGAGCGCAGCAGCTTTCTGGCTTGTGGGATCGTGAGCGTCGCCATCCGGTCATCCTGGACCGCCATCTGCGTCGTTCGAGAGGGGAATCCCGTCGATTGCGAACAACTCGGGTGAATGCGTGAGATGTGCAGGACTAGTCCGGTCCGACGTCGCGGCCCTCCCGCTTGAGACCCAAGCACCCCCGTCGGAGACCCAAGCACCCCCGTCGGAGACCCATGCACCCCCGTTTATCGACGAGACCCCCAGGTATTCACGTCGACAGCAGGGGGTCTCGTCAATAACTGGGGGTCCCGCATCCGCTGCGTCAACAAACGGGGGTGGCCCCGACAACCGGGCGCGTCAACAACCACGGCTACGCCAACACCAGGCGGTGCGCGCCGTCTTCAGGCCGTGAAGACCTCACGCCCGGCGAACCAGGTCGACAGCACCCGGGTGTGGAAGATCTCATTCGCGGGGCCCGCGACGGCATCCCGTTCGAGCACGACGAAGTCGGCCGACTTGCCCGGTGCCAGCGACCCGGTCTCGTCGCCGAGGCCCATCGCCGTCGCCGCGTTGATCGTGAAGATCTCCAGCGCCTCTTCTGCGGTGACCGCCTGTTCCGGCCACAGTGTTCCCGGAGCCCGTCCGAGCGGGTCGGCGCGGGTGACGAGCCCCTGCATCCCCTCGAGAGGGTTCGGAGATTCGCTCACCGGCCAGTCGGACCCGCCGGCGACGAGACCGCCGGCGTCGATGATCGAACGGTTGGGTTGCGAGTGCTCCGCCCGATCGCCGAGCACCTCGGCCAGAGCTTGTGGGATGACGCCGGGATACCAGATGAACGGCGAGATATCGGCGGCGACCCGGAGCGCGGCCAGGCGCTCGATGTCCGAGTCCGCGAGGAACTGGCCGTGCGCCATCTGGAATGCGGTGTCGGTGAAATGCTCCGCCCGCAGGCGTTCCACGACGTCGAGCAGAAGTCGAGCCGATCCGTCTCCGGTGACGTGCACTTTGGCGCCGAGGCCGCGTTCGGCGACGTTGCGGAGCCAGCCGTACAGCTCGTCGAAGTCCATCGTCGTCGTGCCGTGGAAGTGCGCGCCGTGCACGTCGTCCGGAAGATACGGATCGATGAAGAGCGCCGTCCGCGCCGGCGGAACGCCATCGAGGAAGATCTTCACGAAGTCCGGCCGGTGATGCGCGGTGCGGAACTCCTCGCCGCGCGAGACCAGCGGTTCGCCGACGGTGTCATAGCCGAAGATCTCGTCGTTGACGGTGAGGCTGGACACCACCCAGGCATTCAGCTCGCCGGCCTGATCGAGCGACTGCAGCGCCGCAAGGATCTCCAGCGAGACGGCGGCATCCTGGAACGCCGTCACCCCGAAGCCGTTCAACAGCTCGACGCCGCGCTGCGATGCCCGCCGGTGCTGCTCGGGCGAGAGACCTCCGGCCCGCGCGTGCGCCTGCGCGACCGGGATGCCTGCCGCCTCGAGCAGGATGCCGGTGGGCTCGCCATCGCTCGGATCCACGAGCGTGACGCCCTCAGCGGGGATCGCATCCTTGGAGATCCCGGCCAGGCGCAGCGCGGCCGCGTTGACCCAGCGGTTGTGATGGCTGTCGTCGGACAGCATCACCGGGCGTCCGCCGGATGCCTCGTCGAGGCGCCTGCGCACGGCAGAGCTGTTCAACTCATCCATGAGGGTGCTGGCCCAGGAGCCGCCGGTGATCCAGGCATCCGCCGGCAGCGATCGCGCATGCGCGGCGACACGGTCGAGGATCTCGTCGAGCCCCAGTGCCGTTCCGAACGATAACTCGAAGAGATCGGTCACGCCCGCGGTGGCGTGGTGGTTGTGCACGTCGACGAAACCCGGGTAGACGGTGGCGCCAGCGAGATCGCGCACCTCGGTGCCACGACCGCGGAACACCGCTGCCTCCGCTGCCGTTCCCACGGCGAGGATGCGCCCGTCCCGGATGGCGATCGCCTCGGCGAGCGGGCGTGCGGGATCGACCGTCCGCACCCTGGCGCCGGTGATGATGAGGTCGGCGTGCACAACCATGTTCAGCGCGCCAGCGGGCGGGCCGGGTCGAACTCGACCGGGTGCGTGGTGTGCGAGATCAGACGGCCGTGCGCACCGAACGTGAAGTGCGTCGGAGTCGTACCGGTCTCGTCCCAGCCGAAGAGCACACCGTGCGAGCGGATCGCCTTCTGATCGCGGTGGTCGGCGATCGTGACCGAGCCACAGGGGATGACCTTCTCGCGCCAGGTGAAGACGTAGATGCCGGGACGGATGCGCCAGACCGTGTTCGCGTCCGTGTCGGCGAGGCCCTGCTCGGGTCCGGCCAGGCACTGCCAGGTGTACCAGTGCGGGGAGAGGTAGACGTGCTCGTAGGCGTGCGTGCTGGAGTACACCCAGAGCACACGGCGGCCGATCAGCTCGGTCGTCGGAGCGGGCGCCTCGCCGTTCGTCTCGATGCCCTCGATGAGACTGGACGCGAACGCCATCTGCACGGCGGTCCGGCCGGGGGCCGCTTGACCGAGGATCGAGATCACGGAGAGCGCGTGGCCGCTGCGGAGGTCGAGGATCAGCGTGACGGCCTCGTTCGGCAGGTATTTGTGGTGGAACTGCGCGTAATACAGGTCCTGGTCGACCTCGATGACCTCGCAGTCGTCGGTGTCGGATGCCGCGGCCGTCTCGTCGCCCTCGCCGGGCTCGTAGCTCCAACTGACGGTGCCGGGGCCGAACGTGTGGGTGATGCGGGTTCCCCGATCGTCGACGACCGTGAACGTGCGACCGTCCAGGTCGTTGCTGAGCTCGGCCTTGCTGGCGTCGAAGCCGGGAGCGAGGCCGTCGAGCGGCAGCCAGGTGGACGTGTCGGAGAGGTTGACGTCATCGGTCATGGTGCGTGCTTTCCTTCGTGGTGATGGGGTGGTCGGGGGGAGCTCAGCGGTCGCTGAACTTCTCCAGGTCGGTGGCGAGCTCGTCGTAGACGACGGGCTTCGTGCGCTTCAGATACGCGCCGTAGGCGATTCCGCCGATGATGGCGAGCACGAGCAGCAGCGGCATCATCCGGATCGCCGGCTCACTGGAGCCCGCGACGATGTCGAAGTTGACGACCGCGAGGATCGAGATGGCGGCGATGCCGAGGAATCCGATGCCCGGCGCGATGAACGTGCTCCACCAACGCGGATCCTGACGGCGCCGGAAGTAGACGACGATCGAGATCGCGGCGAGGCCCTGCAGGATCAGCACGCTGAGCGTTCCGAAGCCGAGCATCGCGGGGACGAGGGTGAGGATCGGGTCGGCTCCCGCGATCGCGAAGATCACCGCGACGAGCGCTGCGAAGCCGGCCTGCACGATCCCTGCGATCGCCGGTGCGCCGTTGCGACGGGTGCGCGCGAGTGCGTGCGGCAGGATGCGCGCGCGCCCGAGCGAGTACAGGTAGCGGGTGGCCGAGTTGTGGAACGCGAGCATCGCCGCGAACAGACTCACCAGCAGCAGCACCATCATGACCGTCGTGAGAGGTCCGCCGAGATACTGTGCGGAGAGCGAGAAGATGAGGTCTCCGGTGGGCAGGTGCTCCAGCGCAGTGCTCTGCGCCTGCGCGACGCCGGTGGCGCTGACGACGGCCCAGGTGGTGACGCCGAGGATCACGCCGATCGCGATGATCGAGGTGTAGGTCGCGCGGGGGATCGTCCGCAGCGGCTGCTTCGCCTCCTCGCTGAACAGCGCGGTCGCCTCGAAGCCGAGGAATCCGGTGGCTGCGAGCAGCAGGCCGATCGGGAGGGAACCGGAGAACACCGCTTCCGGGCTGAACGCGGCGACGTCGTAGCCGGTCTGCACGAGCACAGAGATGTCGAACACGACGAGCATGAGGACTTCGAGCACCAGGCAGACGCCGAGGACTTTCGAGGAGAAATCGACGCCGATCCTGGCGAGCGCGAAGCACACCACGATCGAGAGCAGCCCCCAGACGATCCAGTGCATGTCGAATCCGGTCAGATCGCGGATGATCGCCTGCATGAAGAAGCCGCTGGTGCCGATGGTGCCGACGACGAAGAAGTTATAACCGAGCGTCGCGATGAGTCCGGCGATGAGGCCGCCGGTGCGACCGAGGCCCTTGACGACGAAGGCGTAGAAGCCGCCGGCGTTGACCAGCTGCTTCGACATCTGCGCGTAGCCGACGGCGAACAGCAGCAGGATCGCCGCGACGATGAAGAACGACATCGGGGTGCCGCCGCCGTTGCCGAGCGCGATGGCGATGGACGCGACGACGACGATGCCGGTGAGCGGCGCGACCGCCGCCAGCACCAGGAAGACGATCCCTGCGACGCCGAGGGCGCCAGGGCGCAGGGCGGTGTGCTCCTGCGGTACTGCGGTCGTATCTGCCACGTCGGCTCCTTTGCTGGCTGTCGCCTGTGTTCACGCACAGTGCGGACGACGAGGGATTCTCGTTAGGGCGAGTCTGCTCGCGTGCCGACCTCTGCGCTTGCCTCTGAGCGAAAGACGATGGTGTGAGCGTGCACGGACAGCGGAGCGGCGTTCGCCTGGCGGCGACGCAGGAGCAGGATGACGGGGAGGACGCCGCCGTCATCCGATGGCGCTGCTCGATGCCGACGGGGCGGACGGAGGGTGAGATGGATCTGCAGTTGGACGGGAGAACGGCGCTGGTCACGGGGGCCGCGAGCGGGATCGGCCGCGCGGTGGCGCTGGCGCTCGCCGCGGAAGGCGTGAGAGTCGCCCTGCTGGACCTCGACTCCGCGGGCGTCAAAGTGACGGGCGACGCGTGTCCGGGTTCCGTGATCGTCTCCGCCGACGTCACGGATGAGGCCGAGGTGCGCGGTGCCGTCGCCACGGCGGTCGCAGAACTCCACGGCCTGGATGCCGTCGTCTGCTGCGCCGGCGTCTCGGGCCCGGTCGGATCCGGCATCGAGCAGACCAGCCTCGCGCAGTGGGAGACGGTCTTCGCGGTGAACGTCACGGGCGCGTTCCTCATTCTCAAGCACGCGCTCCCGGCCCTGCGCGCGTCGGTGGCAGCATCCGTCGTCCTCGTCTCGAGCGACTCGGCCCTCGTCGCCTCACCGGGAATGGTGCCGTACTGCGCATCGAAGGCCGCGCTCGTGCAGTTTGCCAGGGCGCTCTCGGTGGATCTCGCCGGAGACGGGATCCGCGTCAACACGGTGGCGCCCTCGATCGTGGACACCCCGATGAGCCGTGGCGATCTGGGAGCCGACGACGGGTTCGGCGATGCCAGCTTCCCGGTGCAGACCGCGGACGAGGTCGCTGCGCACGTGTCGTACCTGGTGTCGCCGCGCAGCCGAGCGATCAACGGCACCACGATCCTCAGCGACTTCGGATACACCGCGCGTTCGGGATTTCCCGCCTAACACGTACACACAAGAGTCAGGAGAAGCGAATGACAAGCTCGATCGGATCGACGGTCGCCGGACGCGTCGTCGTCATCACCGGCGGCGGCACCGGCATCGGAGCGGCCATCGCGGAGCGCTACGCGGCCGAGGGCGCGCACGTCGTCGTCGTCGGACGCCGTATCGAGCCGTTGCGTGAGGTGGAGCAGGCCGTCGGGGCGCATCCGGTCGTCGCCGATGCAGCCGATACCGACTCGGCGAAGGCTGCGGTCGCCGAGGTGCTGTCGAAATTCGGACGCCTCGACGTGCTCGTCGCCAACGCGGGCGGACACGGGTTCTCGTCGGTGGGCGACACGGATGACGCGGGGTGGGAAGCCTCGCTGCGGGCGAACCTGACGACGGCGTTCACCATGGCGCGCGAGGCGCTGCCCGCCCTGATCGAGGCGAAGGGTCAGATCGTGATCGTGTCCTCGCTCGCCGGGCTCTTCGCCGGCCCATCGGTCGCGGGCTACACGGTCGGCAAACACGCGCTGATCGGGCTCACCCGGTCGCTGGCGCGTGACTATGGACGCCACGGCGTGCGCGTGAACGCGATCTGCCCGGGATGGGTGCAGACGCCGATGGCGGATGACGAGATGGATGAGTTCGCCGCGCACGCCGACCTCGGCTCGCGCGAGGAGGCCTACGCGACGGTGACCGCCGATGTGCCACTTCGTCGTCCGGCGCATCCGAGCGAGATCGCCTCCGTCGTGCGCTTCCTCGGTTCGGGGGAGTCGTCGTACATCACCGGGGCAGTCATCGTCGCCGACGGCGGTTCGCACGTCGTCGACGTTCCGACCATCGCATTCGATCACGCCGGGATGTAGCGCTTCCCGCCACTCGGAACTTCATAGAACAACGCGAACTTCGCAGAGATCTGGGAGATTCGTGCGAAGTTCGTGCAGTTCTGCGTGCGGCGTGCGATCGGTAGGCGCGGAGCGGCGGGCCTCAGCCGATCGTGAGCTCGAACCCGTCGTCCATGCGGACGACAGCGACCTGGGTGAGATCGTCGACGACGTACGTGGGGTTGTGGGCAGCCGCGTGCTTTCCGACGCCGATCACCCGCATCCCCGCTGCGAGTCCGGCCTGGATGCCGGCACCCGAATCCTCGAAGACGACGCAGTCGGCGGGTTCGATGCCGAGCAGCTCCGCGCCGCGGAGGAACCCTTCTGGGTCGGGCTTGGATGCCGATACGTTCTCGGCCGTGACGGCCAGCTGCGGGACGGTGAGACCGGCAGCGGCCATTCGCGCGTTCATGAGCGCGACGTCAGCGGAGGTGACGATCGAATGCGGAAGCCCCTCGACGGCCTTCAGTAGCGACTCGGCCCCGGCGATCGCCACCACCCCTTCGACGTCGCTCGACTCGTTCGCCAGCATGACCTGGTTCTCGTGGATATTGATCGCGTGATCTCGCTCGGGCAGCAGGATCGCCATGCTCTGGTGCCCCTGACGCCCGTGCACGACGCTGAGCACCGTCTCGGGATCGATGCCGTGCGGCTCTGCCCACGCGAGCCAGAGGCGCTCCACGACCGAGGTCGAGTCGACGAGGGTGCCGTCCATGTCGAGCAGGACGGCGCGGGCGTGGGTGGTCTGAGTCACCCCCTCAGGCTAGCCGCTGGTAGCCCCGGCATCCGTCCGGCCGTACCACTTGCAGGACCGACGCACGGATGCAGGACCACCCCGCGGCGTGTCGCCCGGCACATGGGTTTTGGTCCTGCATCCGGTACGCAGGCATCCGTGGACAGGATGCCGATCAGCCGCCGAGATAGGCGCGATGCAGCAACTCCGGGTCGGCGCGCAGCGCCTCGGAGGTGCCCTGGAAGGACACCGCGCCGCCGGCGACGACCACCGCCTCGCGGGCGAGGCTGAGCGCCAGCTGCGTGAACTGCTCGACGAGCAGCACGCCGACACCCGAATCCGCGATCGACTTCACGATCGGCATCAGCCGCATGAAGACGACGGGCGCGAGGCCCAGCGACATCTCGTCGATGAGCAGGATCCGCGGTTTCGCGGCGAATGCACGGGCCAGCACGACCATCTGCTGCTCCCCACCGGAGAGCAGCCCGGTGGGGGAGTCGATGCGCTTCTCGAGCTCGGGGAACTGCGCGATCGCCGCGTCGAGCTCGGCGGCGGTGCGCGCGGTCAACGAGATGTTCTCCCGCACGGTGAGCGAGGGGAACACCGCCCGTCCCTGCTCGATGTGCACGATGCCGCGCCGTGCCCTGGCGACTCGAGACAGCTTGTCGATCGGGTCGCCATCCAGCGTGAGAGAGCCGGAGGAGTGCGGCGTCACACCGGAGATCGACTCGATCAGGCTCGTCTTGCCTGCGCCGTTCGGACCGACCAGGGCGAGCACGTCGCCGCCGGTGACGCGGAGCGAGACGTCCGAGATGACAGCGCCGGCTCCGCGGCTGACCGTGACGTCGTTCAGCACGAGTTCGCTCATGACAGCAGCTCCGCTTCTCCCATGTAGGCCTTGACCACGTCCGGGTTCGCCAGCACCTCGGCCTGCGGGCCGCTCGCCAGCACTCGACCGAAGTCGAGCACCGTGAGCGTCGGGCAGACCGAGCGGACCAGGTCGAGGTCGTGCTCGATGATGATCAGCGCGACGCCGAATCGTGCGGGGAGTTCCCGCAGTCGCGCGGCAAGCGCCAGGTGCTCCCCGTGCGAGAGACCGGCGGCCGGCTCGTCGAGGATGAGCAGACGGGGCTTGGCGAGCACGTTCGCGGCCACCTCCACGAGGCGCCTCGTTCCGACATCCACACTCGACAGACGGGAGCGAGCAGGCGGGCAGCCGAAGAACTCCAGAGCCTCGTCGATGTCGGATGCCGCGAGCCGTCGCCGCGCGACGAACCGGACGTAGCCGCCGACCGTGAGCGCGGGCGGAACTCGATCCTGCTGGAACGTGCGCCGCAGGCCGAGGCGCGCTCGGCGAGTGGGCGAGAGCCCGGCGAGATCGCGTCCGTCGAGGCGAATCCGCCCGCCGTGTTTCGGCAGGAAGCCGCTGATCGCGTCGACGAAGGTCGACTTGCCGGCGCCGTTCGGGCCGATGAGCCCCATGATCGACGCCGCAGGCACCTCGAGCGACACGTCGTCGAGTGCCTTCAGCGCGCCGAACTGCACCGTCAACCCCTCCACGGTGAGCACGGGTTCTCCGCGGAGAGCGGCCTCGTCGACGGTGGCCGTCGTCGTGGTCGTGATGGCGGCGGCATCCGGTTCGGCGCCAGGCGGCAGCGCTGTCAGTTTCGCCTTCGCCGTCTTGCGGTCCGCGCGCTTCCAGAGGAGGTTGCGGATGCTCTGCCCGAGGTTCGTGCCACCGGTGAGCGCCTGCACTCCGAGCACACCGAAGACGACGAACGCCCAGTCCTGAGGCACGCCCCAACGCTTGAGCAACTCGGGAACCAGCACCCAGAGGATGCCGCCGAGGATCGCCATGTCGATCAGATGCGCGCCAGACATCACGGCGAGCACATAGAGCGCGAGCGACTGCAGGGGAGTGAAGCTCGACGCGAACGGCAACTGCACCTGGCCGGCGAGGAGTCCGCCGGCGATGCCACCGAGAGCAGCGGAGACAGCGAAGGCCGTGAGCTTCGCGACCTGCACGCTCTGCCCTGCAGCCGCGGTGCCGCGCTCGGAGAAGGCGACGGCTTTCCAGCTCGAACCCCAGCGGCCGCGCTGCAGGAAGAAGACGGCCAACGCGCAGATCGTGAGCACGACGATGGAGAGGAAGAAGAACTCACGATCGTTGGAGAACAGCGCCGGGCGCTCGATCGCGGTGCCGTCGGCAGACCCGGGAAACTGGATCTGCACGAGGGTGACGTCGGCAGCCGCAGCGAAACCGAGCGTGACGACGGCGAGATTGACCCCACGAAGGCGCAGAGCCGGCAGCCCGACGAGCACGCCGACCAGTCCCGCGGCGATGCCGCCGAGGAACAGCCAGACGATGAACCCGCCCGGAGCCTGCATGACGTTCAGCAGTGACACGATCCATGCGCCGACCGCGGCGAAGGTGAGTTGACAGAGGGCGATCATCCCGGCGGAACCGGTGACGATCCCGAGACCGAGGATCGCGATGGCCGCGATCACCGCACTGATCGCCAGGAAGACGAAGTAGCCGGGAAGCGCGGAGCTCAGAATCGCGCCGACGCCGATCGCGGCGAGACCGACGGCGAATGGCCACGAGAGCCGGAACCAGGAGCGTTCAGCGAGCGGCATCCCACACCTCCTTGCGTTGCGTCCACAGCAGTAGGACGACGATGAACAGGAACGGGAGGAAGTTGCGCACCAACGCCACTTCGTCGATCTGGGCGACCACTCCGCCGAGGACGCCGAGGACGACTCCACCGATCACGGCGAGATCGAGCCGCCGGAATCCGCCGAGGAGCGCCGCCGCCGCCGCGGGGACGATGAGCATCGAGAGCCCGGTCGCGTCGCTGGACTGAGACGGCGCCACGATGATGATCGCGATGGCGCTGATGATGCCGGTGACGAACCAGACGGCGATCGACAATGGGCGAGAGCGGATGCCGAGGAGCTCGGCGGTCGTCGGGCGTTCGGAGAGGGCGCGCAGCTGCGTTCCGACCCTGGTGCGCCGGAGAATAATCCGGACGACGATCGCCGTGATGACGGCCATGGAGACCGTGGCGACGGTGACCTGGCTGACGACGACGCCACCCGCCTGGAATGCGGGTCCGGCGATGATCGGCGTGAACGGCTGGGGCTTGTTGCCGAACAGGATGAACGACATCGAGATGAGCAGCAGCAACGGGCCGACCGTCATCGCGGATCGTGTGGTGGTCGACGCCTCCGACAGCCAGGTGGCTGCGATCCAGCCGATGGCCGCGGCGAGGAGCCCAGCCACGAAGACGCCGAGCACGGAGCCGAGCCAGATGGGCAGTCCGACTTCCTGAACGAACCAGACCGCGGTGAATGCGCCGAACATGCCCGTCGCGGCCTGGGCGAAGTTGACGACCCGAACGAGGCGCGACATGAGCGTCAGGCATACGCCGAGAACGGCGTAGAGGCCGCCGGCGGCGAGGCCGGCAATGGCTCCTTGCAGCATGGGATTGTCCTTTCTGGTCGGACGGTGGTGCCCGGTCGTCAAGCGCGCGAAGCGGCGCTCGACGACCGGGGTGGGTGCGGTCAGTCTTCGAAGCGGAACCAGTCGTCCGCGACCTGCTCCCAGGCGTTGGTGCCCGACTTCAGGACGATCGGCCAACCGGCGGTGTTGTCGGTGCCGAAGGCGTAGGGCGTGCCGACCATCGGGTTCTCGATCGGGTCCATGTTCTTCAACGCCTCACTGACGCTCTCGCGCGTGATGTCGCCGTCGATGCCATTGAGCACCTCGATGAAGTACGTCGCTGCGAGGTAACCGCCCTGGCTGAACGAGGTGAGCGCGATGTCGTTCGCGGTCATCAGGTCACGCCACTCCTTGTTGATCTCGTTCTCCTCGGTGAACGGGTAGAACTCGGCAGGGACGTAGATGCCACCGGCTGCGTTGTCGATCGCTGCTGCGAAGTTCTCGCTGTACACGCTGGTCAGGTACAGGAACGTGACGTCGTCCCAGCCCTGCGCGTTGGCGGCCTTGAGCTGACCGATCGCGTCAGGCTCGATCGGGTTGACGGCCAGAGCCTTGCAGCCCTGCTCGCGCGCCTTCACGATGTACGGCGTGTAGTCCGATGCGCCGTAGGGCACGGTGTCGTCGACGTACTTCGGCTCTTTTCCGGTGAGCTCGGTCCACTTGTCGATCGCGGCCTGATAGGTGGGTCGCGTGGAACCGGCGATCTCGAGCAGGACGCAGATGTCCTCGAGTCCGAGGACCTCGGAGCCGTACTGCAGCGTGAGGGTCATGTCGTTGAAGGGCCCGACGTTCACCGGCGAGATGTTGTCGCTGGCGAAGCATCCGGTGTCGACTCCGATGCCGGGAACGGAGAGGATGCCCTCCTGCTCGTAGTACTTGGCGTTGATCTCGCACTCCAGGAGACTCGCGGATCCGACGAGCGCCACAGCCTCGTCGCTGCCGACCATCTCGCGGGCGGAGGCGGTCGCGGTCGCCGGGTCGCCCTTGTCGTCGAGCACTTTGTACTCGATCTCGCGGCCGTCGAGGCCGCCCGCCTCGTTGAAGGCATCGAACACGGCGGCTGCCGCCTCGGATGCTTCGGGGAACGTCGCCGGGCCGCTGAGCGTGTTGACGGAGCCGACGACGATCGGCGCGCCCTCGCCTCCTCCGCTGTCTCCGCCGGCACAGCCGGCGAGGACGAGGGTGGCGACGGCGATCAGGGCTGCTGTGCCCGTTGCTCTCGTGTTCATGTGATTCTGCCTCTCGTGTTCGGGTGATCGGGGTCGTGAGCCATGCCTGCAGCTCAGAGGGGCTGGACGTCGGGATACGCGACGGAGCCGAGCGGATAGATGTGGCCGCCGCCGCGGGAGTGCTCGGCATCCCCGTCGCCGTTGAGGCCGAGGAAGATGCCGGTCGTCATCAGTTGATATCCCAGATCGTGCAGCCACACGCTGGCGACGGCGATCCGGAACTCCCGGAAGCAGAACAGGTACAGGCCGTCGGCGAACTTCCACACCCTCGACAGGTCCATGTCGCCGTGGCCCCGCTGCACGCCCTCGAGGCATTGCCAGGCATAGCGCTGGCTGGAGATGTACACGTGCTCGTAGAGGTGATCGGGGCTGTAGCGGTAGACGTTGCGCTTGCCGATGAGGTCGCGGCTCGGCCCGGGTGCCTCGCCGGTGGCCACGCCGGCGTCCGTGGTCGCCGCCCAGAACTCCTGGCCGACCTGAGGCGTTCCCTCGATCGCCTCGGCGCCGATGCGGGACTGGATGACGGATGCTCGGTGCGTCGTCGTCGAATAGACGACGGTGATCGCCTCACGCTCGCGGCTGGCGAGTGGGATGTTCACGAACAGGACGTCATCGCGCACGGCGACAGCGTCGTAGGGGTCGGTCCCCGACGTGTCGAATCCGGACCAGGAGACGGTGCTCGAGGCGAAGACCAAGGAGAGCACGGAACCGTCGTCGAGAGTGAGCGAAAGACTCGTCCCGTCGAGGGATGTGTTCGGCAGCCGGTAGGTGTCGATGCCGGCCGCGAACTCGTCATACGTGCGCCACTCGTCCAGTGCGGGATCGATGGAGGTGTCGGTCATGAGCGTCCTGAGGTCGCGTGCGGCGGAGCAACGTCGCTCCGGGCGCCGCGCCATCGCGGTGCACTTGCCTCATGCTGGTTCTGGCCGGGGCATCCGCTCAAGGGCAACGCGACCATCGCGCGCCGAGAGTCAACCGGCGTGCCCTCCGGGGCAAGTCGCGGTCAGTGCGCGGAGCGGTACTCGCTCGGAGATACCGAGAAGGCCGTCTTGAACGCGCGGCTGAAGTGCGCCGCATCGACGAAGCCCCAGCGCGCGGCGATCGCGGCGACGGGGCGATCCGCGAGCATCGGGTCGAGGAGATCACGTCGGCACTGCTCGAGGCGGCGGGTGCGGATCCAGGTCGACACGGTCATGCCCTGCTCCTGGAAGAGTCCGTGCAGGTGTCGGGTGGAGATGAAGTGCGCGGCGGCGATCGAGGCGGGACCCAGGTCCGTCGAGGCGAGGTTGCGATCGATGTAACCGCGGATGCGCTGCACCAGGGCTCTGTGCGGATCCGCCGACGACTCGTCGAGCCCGAGCTCGCGGGTGAAGACGGTGGTGACGAGGTCGAGCGCACTGTGCGCCAGGCGTGCTCCGGTGGTGCCGGCGAGCTGGTCGAGGTTGCCGGCGAGCTGGGTGAGATAGGGCACGACCATGCTCCCCAGCCCCTCCTGGCCGGAGATGCGCACCGCGGTGAGCTGGCCGATCATGTCGGGCGGCAGGCTGATGAGGTGCTTCGGGAACATCACGACCATGGTCCGGAAGTCCTCGTCGAACACGAGCGAGTAAGGGCGGTCGGTGTCGTAGACGGCGAGGTCGCCGACGCGCAGCACGGCTTCGCGGTCATCCTGGATGAGCATGCCGGTGCCGGCCAGCATGAGGCTGACCTTGAAATACGAGCGGTCACCTCGGGCGATGAGTTCAGGCGTGCGCTCGACGACGTGGGAGGTGGCGCGCACGTCGTTCACGTGCACCTCGTCGACGGACGCGCCGCGGATCACACCGCGGAACCGATCGGCTCCGACGCTCGACACCTGCAGGGGCACGAACGACTCGGAGACGGCAGCGCGGAACTCACTGATGTTGCGCGCGACCAGGGTCGACACCGATTCGGCGGGAGCAGCGGGTACACCGATCATGATGGAACACCTCGGGATGGTGGAACGACGACTTTGTATACGATCCGTAGGGTGATGTTACCACCGCTGGTCGATGCGCGATCGGCGAAGATCGCATCGCCATAGGATGACGACCAGAAGTCCGTTGACGCTCGGAGGGCGCGTGATGATTACCCAGGGGGAGCGGCTCCTGCAGTTTCTGCGGGCGGCTCGCGGGCCGGAGACTCCGGCGGCCGTTCTCGAGGCCGTCGCACTGATCGTCGGGGCCGGCCTCATGGCCATCGGATTTCCGATCAGCCTCCTGGCTTTCTGGGGCAGAGACCTGGCGATCAGCGGCGCCGGATCGATCGGCGCATTCGCGGCGATCGGCGGCGCGATCGCCGCGGTGATCGCGTTCGCGCTCGGCCGTTACGCCGTGCGTCCCGTCGATCAGCCGTCGGATGTCGCGCGCGACGGATTCAGCGTGCCCGGCGATCGACTGCGCTGGTACGACCTGGCCGCGATCGCCTTCGCGCATGCGGCGATCGCCTACCTGGGCTGGATCGGCATCGCCCAACTGCTGGAACAGGCATTCACCGACGCGCCGGTCTTCGGGTTCCCCGGCGCGATTCTCGTCGCTGTCGCCGTCGGGCTCACCGGATACGTGTGCTTCCTCAGCGCAGCGGGCCTCACGCCGATGACGCTGTCCCTGGTCCTCACGGTCTTCCTGGTGATCGGAGCGTTCGCCAGCATGCTGGCCTCGAGCGACGTGCACTGGTGGCAGGAGAACCTGTCGGCACTCGGGATGAGCACGAACAGCGCGTCGCGGGCGTTCAATCTGACACTGATCATCGCCGGTGTCATGGTGACGACGATCGCGCGCTACGCCACGGCGGGTCTGCCCGTTGAGGAGCCGGTCGATCGCCGGGGCAGGGGCGTCCTGCGCGCCGGCCTGATCCTGATCGGGATCTTCCTCGCATGCGTCGGCGTCTTCCCGGTGGACCAGTTCCTTCCCCTGCACAACACCGTGGCCACCGGAATGTGCGTGGCCTTCGCCGTCATCGTGGTCGGGCTGCCCTGGTTCCTGCGCAGCATCCCGCGGGTGTTCGTGGTGTTCGGCTGGGTCTACGTACTGGTGATCATGCTGCTCGGGGTGTTCTTCGCCACCGGGTACTACAACCTGACGGCGGTCGAACTCATCGCCGCGATCCTCATCTTCAGCTGGATCATCGTCTTCCTGCGCACCGCCGGGTCGATCAGCGCGCCCGCCGGCCTGTCGGGCGAGACGGCCACCGGACCCGCGGCCACCGCGGGAGCGGCGGCGGGTCCGGTGGCGTCGACGGCCTGAACGGTCAGTTGCGCGCGGATCGGAGCATCGCCGTGGCGGCGATCAGTCCGGCGACGGCGATGAGGGCGGCGCCCGCGAACGCGGCGCTGTAGCCGGTGCTCTCCCCGGTCGCACCGCCGACGGCAGTGCTGACTGCGGACAACGCAGCCAGGCCCAGCGCAGAGCCGATCTGGTAGCTCGTGTTGACGAGGCCCGATGCGACTCCGGCCTCGGCGGGCGGAGCACTCGCGATGGCCGTCGTGAGCGACGGGACGAAGGCGAGCGCCATTCCGGATGCGGCCACCAGCGAGGCGGGGAGCACATGCGCCACGTATGACCCGTCCGCCGGTGCGAGGGCGAGCACCCCGACGCCGATCCCGAGCAGGACGAAGCCGCTCGTCACCATCGCTCTGGTGCCGAATCGTGCCGCCAGCCGGGGAGCGAACACGGTCATCCCGACGACGATGAGTGCGGTCATCGGCACGAGCGCTGCACCGGAGGCGAAGGCGGATGCTCCGAGCACGTTCTGCAGATACAGGTTGAGGAAGAACCACATCGGTATCCAGGCGGCGCCGAGAAGGAGCTGCGCGATGTTCGCGCCGGCCAGCTGCGGCATCCGGAGCATCCCCAGCCGGAGCAGCGGCTCAGTGGCGCGAGCCTGCCGCACGACGAAGCCGACGAGCAGCACGATGCCGCCTCCCAGTGCGCCGAGCGTCTCGACGGTGAGCCAGCCGGCCTCCGGGGCGCGGACGATGCCGAAAACGGTGAGGGCGAGGCCGACCGTGCCCGTGACGGCGCCGATGACGTCGATTCTCCCGGTGGCGCGCACCCCGGCGGGGAAGGCGAGCGGTGTGAGGGCGAGGATCACCACGGCGATCGGAACCGTGATGTAGAACACCCACGGCCAGCCGAGGTACTCGGTGAGCACGCCACCGAGGAAGACGCCTGCCGTGCCTCCGATGGGGGCAGCGGCGCCGTACACCGCGAACGCGCGCGGAAGCATGGGCGTGCCGCCGAAGAGGGTCATCAGCAGCGTCAGGGCGGCGGGGGCGATGAGTGCCGCGCCTGCACCCTGGACGCCACGGGCGGCGATCTCCACCCACGGAGTCGTCGCGAGGCCGGCGGCGAGCGATCCGACGAGCAGAGCGGCCCAGCCGATGCTGAAGATCTTGCGAGCGCCGAACAGGTCGGACAGCCGTCCGCCGAGCAGTAGCAGTCCGCCGAACGCGATGACGTAGGCGTTGAAGATCCAGGACAGGCCATCCGCGCCGAATCCGGCATCGCGACCGATGTCCGACAGCGCCACGCCGATGATCGAGGTGTCCATGATGACGACGAACTGGGCTGCCGCGATCAGGGTGAGGCCGAGTCCCCTTCGGGGACTTCGGAGGAGTACGGCTCCGGGGTTGCTCTGGGTCGTGGACACGAGGCGGCCTTTCTCTCTGCGCTGCCGTCGATCGGCAGCTCTGGAGAACGTAACATATACCCCCGGGGGGTATTCCCGATCGCATGCGTAGACTTGTCCCATGCCAGATCCGTCCGTGGGCGTCGCCGTCGATCTCGGCAAGTCCCAGTGCAGAGTCGCCTCCGGCACCGGCACCGAACGCGTGGCCCGCACGGGCCTCGGCGCGCCGGGACTCGCTGCCCGTGACGGCGTCGATGCCGCGGTCGGCGCCATCATTCCCCTTCTGCAGCAGTTCCCGACGCCGATCGGCCTTCTCGGCGTCGGCGCGGCGGGCGCCTGGGCGGCTCCGGATGCCGCCGCAGACCTCGCGCGGCGCCTCGCTGCCGAGGCCGGCGCTCGCGTCGCAGTGACCTCCGACGTCGTCACCGCGCACATCGGAGCTCTCGAAGGAGCGACCGGAGTGCTGCTCATCGCCGGCACCGGGGCCGCCGCCCTCGGGGTCGACGACGACGTGCGCCTGGTCGACGGCTGGGGTCCGGAGATCGGCGACTTCGGCAGCGGCTCCTGGCTCGGCCGTGAGGCGCTCCGCGCCGTCCTGCGTGCCCCCTCGGGTCTCGGCCCGCAAACCCGCCTCGTCGTCGACATCGGCGGGTCCATCGGCGAGCCGTCCGACATCCCGGCCTGGCTCGCGCAGGACGGACCGGTCGCTCGACGACTCGCGACGCTGGCCCCGCTGGTGCTGGACGCCGCTGCCGCCGAAGACCCCGCAGCCACCGCCATCGCGGCCGAGGCCGTGCGGCTGCTCACGGCATCCGCCGTCGCCGCGGCCGGTCGCACCGTCGACGTCGTCGTGCATGGCGGGCTCACCGATCACCGCTGGTTCCGACAGGCTCTGGAGGCCGCGCTTCGTGCAGCGGGTCGCCGCGTCGTGCCTGCGGCCGGCGACGCTCTCGATGGGGCGCTGCTGCTCACCCGTCGCTCCGATCTTCCCCATGAAAGGTTCGTGCACCGTGCCGGATGACACCACTCGCCTGACCGAGCTCCTCAACGAGCTCTCGCAGCTCGACACCGAGGCGCAGGACGCCGAACGGGGCGATCTCGACCTGCTCGACACCGCAGAGCTCGTGCGGCGCATGAATGCCGAGGATCAGCGGGTGCCGACCGCGGTGGCCGAGCGGTCCGCCGAGATCGCACAGGCAGTCGACGGCATCACCGATCGTTTCCGGCGTGGCGGGCGTCTCGTCTACATGGGCGCGGGCACCGCGGGCCGCATGGGCGTTCTGGACGCGAGCGAGTGCCCGCCCACCTTCGGTACGGATCCTTCGATGGTGGTCGGGCTCATCGCCGGCGGCGAACCCGCGATCCGTTCGGCCGTGGAGAATGCAGAGGACGATGAGGATGCCGCGATCGTCGCACTGCGCGACATGGAGATCGGAGCGCTCGACACGGTCGTGGGGATCTCGGCATCCGGGCGCACGCCGTACGTCATCAGCGGGCTGAAGTTCGCTCGGGAGCAGGGCGCGCTCGCCGTCGCGATCGCGTCGAACCGCGACTCGGCCATCGGAGCCGTGGCCGACATCGCCATCGAGGTCGTCACGGGCCCGGAGTTCATCTCCGGATCCACGCGGTTGAAATCGGGCACCGCGCAGAAGCTCGTGGTGAACATGCTCACGACCCTGTCGATGATCAAGCTCGGCAAGACCTACCGCGGGATGATGGTCGACCTTCTCGCCACGAACGAGAAGCTGCACGCGCGGTCGATCCGCACGGTGTCGACCCTCGCGGGTGTTGGCACCCCCGAAGCGGCCTCTGCGCTCCGCGAGGCAGGCGGGTCGGTCAAGCTCGCCCTCCTGGTGCTCGCCACCGGGGCATCAGCGGAAGAGGGCGCATCGGCACTCGAGGCCGCCGACGGCATCCTGCGCGATGCCATCGCCGCCCTCCGCTGACGCGGGCAGGCCTGATTCGATCTCAGTGGCCGCACGTGCACGCGCCGCTGCCGCAGCAACCACCGCCCGCGGCATCCGGTCTCCCGTGCGCCTGCGATGACTCCGGAACGTCCAGCGCAGGATTCTGGTCGAGGAAGCCGTAGGGCTTGAACCAGAATCCGGCGTAGTCGACGGGCATGATCGGCCAGTCCTCCGGCCGCGGGAAGTGCGTCAGGCCGAAGGTGTGCCAGAGCACGATGTCCTCACCATCGAGGGAACGGTCGCCCGCCGCGTATTCGGGCAGCCCCGATCCGCCCTGGTGCGCGTTCGGGTAGCGGCCCGCCGGCCAGATCTGCCCGGCCTCGTGCTGCGTCGCCCAGAGGTGTTTCGTGGCGAAGGCTGCCCGCGCCGCGACGGATGATGCAGGGTCGGCCATCAGCAACGCGGTCGGCTCCGGGATCAGGTGGTACGCGGTGGGGCGACCGACGCGGTTGGTGCGTGAGGCGCTCTGCACCTCCCAGGCGCGAGCGACGGAGGCATCGGCCTCGCGCTGCGCCGCGGACTCGGTCGCCAGCGTCGTCTCCGACCACGTGAACGCGTTACCGAAGGGGTTGTCCGCGCCCATCGGGATCCGCTGCGCGTCGACCTCGACGAGACGGTTGTCCTCGCCGTCGATGGCGACATCGAGTCGGGCGCAGAACAGGTGCTGGTGCACGGGGGCGAACACGCCGGGAGCGAGCTCGGTCGCGTGCTTCTGCCGTACGCCGGGTTCGCCCGCTGCAGCGAACACGATGCCGGTGGCCTTCGCCACGACCTCGATCGAACCGTCGAGGTAGAAATGCCAGTAGAAGCCGTAATCGTAGTTGCCGATCGTGGAGAAGTACGAGACGACGAAGCGGCGGGATCTGCGCACGTCGGAGCGCCCGGAGAGATCGGTGTGCTTCCAGAGGATGCCGTAGTCCTCCTCATGCATGCAGATCACGTTCGGGATGCGGACCGGGTTGCCGTGATCGTCGGCGACGAAGCCGTCGAGGTAGCGGATGACGCCGAGGCAGTCGCAGCCGAGCTCGAGGTGGTTGGCGTTCTTGCCGAGGAGGTACTCGCCGGCGTCGAAGTAGCTGATCCAGAAACGTCCGGGAGCTGTGTCGCCGTAGGGGACGACCATCTCCGGCACGCTCGCGCGGCTGAGCACCGAACGTCCGTCGAACGTGACGTCGTGCAGCACCAGTCCTTCGCGGGCGTTGAAGTCGACCCGCATCGCCCACTTCTCCCACTCGACGAGCGAGCCGGAGAGGGTGAAGCTCGGCCCCTCGGGCTGGGTGATCTCGATCGGCTTCAAGGTGGTGCGGGCGTCGCCCTGCACTTCGGGGTAGTAGTTGCCGTGGCCGGCGGGCACCGGCACATCGCCGTGGTCCTCGACCCGGATGACGCTGTTCGTCGTCAGGTCGATGTGCACGATGAGACCTTCGACGGGATGCGCCCACGGTGAGTCGTTCTCGTCGTACTTGAGGAAGGTCAGCGAGCGGATGACACGACGGCCGACCTCATCGGCGCGACCGGTGTATCCCGGGGCGAGCGGGCCGCAGAAGGCGAGCTCGACGTGCTCTTCGAGGCCCCGGCGTCTCATCGCCGCGCGCCATTCCGGGGAAGCCTTCGCGATCGCCTCGGCGCGCTCGTACTCCTCGAAGAGGTACTGCGGTTGTCCGTAGGGCGGGGCGTCGTTGGGTACGCGCTGAGCACTGACGACTTCGCCGCGTGTGAGGGAGACGATGACCTCGGTGGCGACACCGGTGGCGGTGTCGAGGAGGGTGACGTCGACCCGCCGATCGATGGGATGGCCGGGTTTCCATGCCGCCAGCTCGCGCTTGGTCGGCTCGTCCGGAAGGAGCATCGGCACCCGGACGGTGTCACCCATGAGCCCCGAAGACTCGAGCACCGCACGGGTGGCGGCGATCTCCGCACCGGTGAGGGGGTCGAGAGGGTGCGGTGTTGCGATCTTCTCGATGTGGACGGGCTGGTGGGACATCTTCGTACCTCACTATTTCGAGCGCATGCTCAATAAACGGGTTGCGACGATGCTACGCCCCGCGGTGCGCGCGCACAAGCGTCGAATCGGCGGAGGTGGGGCAGTGGGGATGCCGGGTCAGAGGCGCCAGGGAGCGAGGATGCTGTCGAGCACGGCGAGGTGTGCGGCGGCATTCTGAGGCTCGGTGACCTCGACGACCTGCTGGCCGTAGGTGATCGAGCGCAGGAGGGCCATCACGGCGTCGAGGGGAGTGTCGGCGCGGAGCGCTCCATCGGTGACGGCTTCGCCGAGAGCTTCTCGGATGCTGTCCTGCCATGTCGCGAGGGTCGGGGCGGCGGCATCCGGCGTCGAGGCGAGCGTTGCGAGTCGACCCCAGAAGCCGACCACGACGTGTG
Source organism: Microbacterium sp. LTA6 (assembly GCF_045690355.1). Lineage (NCBI taxonomy): Bacteria > Bacillati > Actinomycetota > Actinomycetes > Micrococcales > Microbacteriaceae > Microbacterium > Microbacterium sp. LTA6. The sequence goes on along the minus strand of NZ_CP147855.1, from coordinate 114,192 downwards.
CTTCGGTGCGGGTGCCCTCGTCGACGGGGAGAACCTCGCGCATGATGGCGTGCAGTCGGGGGAGGCCGCGGAGGTCGGCGGTCGCGGCCTCGATCCGCACGTCGGTGCGGCGCGTGACCTCGGCCGCGGCGGCGCGGATCACATCGTCGAAGCCGTCGAAATAGTGCCAGAGCGAGCCGGTCGCGATGCCGAGTTCCTTGGCGACCGCGCGGGAGGTGACGCTCTCATGGCCGTCGCGTGCGGCGACGACGAGCAGCGCCTCGGCGATCTGCCGGCGGCGCTCGTCATGGTCGACAACGCGGGGCACCTGCCCATCTTGGCGCATCGGAAGAGGGTCTGGCTATTTTGAGCGCACGATCAATATAATTCACGGCATGGACCACCCGACGATGACGGCGCTGATGATCGCCAGCGCGATCGCGGCCGTCACGTGCTGTCTTGCGGCCGGCCGAGCAGTGCCGTGGCAAGGACGCCAGGCTGTGATCGTGATGGCCATCGCGATGGTCGCCTCGGCGGCGTCCGCCGGCGACTCGCGCATCGCGTTGCTGGCGGGGGCCGCCCTCATGCTCTCGGCCATGCTCGGCACAGCGGGGCTGCGCGGACGCCCGGTCGTGCGCACCTGCTGTCATCGCGCGCTGGGGTCGCTGGTGATGGCCGTGTGCATGTTCACGGGGATCTCGCACGGGGAGATGATCGCGGAGGCGGGTCATGGCATGCACAGGGGAACGGATGCCGTGGGAGTGCTCGCGGCCTTCGGCGTCGTCGCGCTCGCCGCGTGGACGGTGGCCGACCGGATCCGTCCACACGGCGGCACCTCGCGCTTCGTCGTCGTCGAGGCCTGGGCCATGACCGCTGGTGTGGTGATCATGTGGCTCGCGCACTGAGCATCAGCCTCCGGTAGCGTGGCCGGATGCCCCTCGCATTGATCACCGGTGCCGCGCGCGCGAACAGCATCGCCGCCGGCATCGTCCCGCGCCTCCGTGCCGCCGGCTGGACCGTCATCACCAGCGATATCGAACACGCCGACGTCACCGCCGACCTCTCGATGCATGACGGGCCGGAGGCGCTGATCGCCGAGGTGAACCGGGCGCACGGCACGATCACAGCCCTGATCCTCAGCCATGCGCACGACATCGAATCCGGCATCATGGACACCACGGCCGAGAGCTTCGACCGGCATGTCGCGATCAACGCCAGGGCGAGTCTGCTGCTCATCGCGGCCTTCGCGCGCCAGGCGGACGAAGGCGGCGGTGTCATCGTGGCGCTCACCAGCGATCACGTCACGGGCAACCTGCCCTACGGTGCGTCGAAGGGCGCACTCGACCGACTGGTGATCTCGGCGGCACGCGAGCTCGGTCCGCGCGGCATCTCTGCGAACGTGCTCAACCCGGGGCCGATCGACACCGGCTGGATGGACGATGAGACCCGCGATTCTCTCGCGGGAATGACGCCCCTCGGCCGACTGGGACGTCCCGCAGACGTCGCGGCGACCGTCGAGTTCCTGGTGTCGGACGAGGGGCGTTGGATCTCCGGTCAGCTGATCAAGACCGACGGGGCGTTCTCCGCACAGTTCTGAGGTTCGGCGGTCAGCCTCAGTGTCCGCCGCCGAACTCGATGAGGGCGACGCCGGCGGCGATGAGCGCGACGCCGATGGCCATCATCGCTGAGAAGTGGTCCTTGAACAGAACTCTCCCGAGTATCGCGGTGATGGCCACACCGGCCGCCGCCCAGACACCGTAGGCGACGCCGACCGGCATTCCCATCGCGAGAACGGCGCCGAGGAGCGTGAACGCGAGGAGGTAGCCGACGACGATTACGGGGATCCAGCGTCGGCGCCGCAGGCCCTCAGAAGCACGAAGGCTCAACGTCGCCGTGACCTCACTGGCGATCGCGATGGCGAGCAGCAGCCAGGTCACGATGCCGCCTCGACCGCGGGCTCGCGCTTGTGGGAGCCGAGCTCCACGAGCAGCACGCCGATCACGATCGCTCCGACTCCGATGATCTGCACCGGCCCCAGCAGTTCGCCGAACAGCACCGTTCCGAGCACCGCAGTCAGCACGACTCCGATCGCCGACCAGATGCCGTATGCCACGCCGACCGGCATTCCGCGGTCGAGAACGATCGACAGCAGCCAGAGCGAGCCGCCGTAGCCGATCACGACGGGGATGAGCCAGAGCGGATACGTGAAGCCTTCCGCAGCTCGGAGCGACAGAGTGGCCGCCACCTCGAGGCCGATCGCGGTGAGTAACGGCGGCCAGGCCGATGGGCGGGGACGGTCGGTCATGCTCTGCCTTTCGATAGTGCGTTCGCGGGGGAGAACGTGCGGAGGATACGGGAGATTCCCGAAGCACCCATGAACAACGCGTACCCTGGTATGCATCCCCCGAACTCACCCGGCACCTGCGCGCCGGAGACCCATCGGCGCGCCCCTCACTCATGCAAGGATGCAGATGAACGATTTCGCGGCACACCGTGACGACTGGACGGCACGAGAAGAGCTGGCGGAGCGGATGATTCCGCTCGTCGGAGCCCTCAAGCGAGAACACGATGTGGTGACGTCACTGCATGGGCATCGCCTGCTCGGGCTGTCGGCCACCGGGCTCGTCGAGGTGCACCAGCGCGTCGCCCAGCTCGGCCATGAGCAACTCGCCCTGCAGGACAGCCTCGCGGTACTCGAAGCGCTCCGCGAACTCGCGCCCGGTGCGTCGTCGCTCGATGTCGCGCGCCTCGTCGAGGGCCATGCCGCCGACGAGCGCCCGCTCGCCGAGTACCTGCGTGAGGTGCTCGCTCCCGCGATCGGGGCGACCCCTGCCGCCCCCACCGACGTCGTGCTCTACGGCTTCGGGCGGATCGGGCGTCTCCTCGCCCGCATCCTCATCGCGCACACCGGCGGAGGCAGCGGCCTGCGTCTGCGCGCCATCGTCGTGCGCCGCGGCGCCGAGAACGACCTGGTCAAGCGCGCGTCGCTTCTGCAGCGCGACTCCGTGCACGGGAAGTTCGCCGGTTCCGTGACCGTCGATGAGGATGCCGAGCAGATCATCGCGAACGGCACCCGCATCCAGGTGATCTACTCCGACGACCCCGCCGGCATCGACTACACCGCCTACGGCATCCGCGATGCGATCGTCGTCGACAACACCGGGCGCTGGCGCGATGAAGCAGGGCTCTCGCAGCACCTGCAGTCGCCCGGCGTGGCCCGCGTGCTGCTGACCGCCCCGGGCAAGAGCCCGCTCAAGAACATCGTGCACGGCATCAACGACGACACCATCGAGGCCGGCGACCGCATCCTGTCTGCCGCGTCCTGCACGACCAACGCCATCACCCCGGTGCTCGCCGCGATCGACGAGGCGTACGGCGTCGTCAAGGGGCACGTCGAGACCGTGCACTCGTTCACGAACGACCAGAACCTCATCGACAACTTCCACAGGGGTGACCGGCGGGGCCGCTCGGCGGTGCTGAACATGGTGATCACCGAGACGGGCGCCGCCAAGGCCGTCGCCAAGGCGCTCCCGCAGCTCGAGGGCAAGCTGACCGGCAGCTCGATCCGGGTGCCCACCCCCGATGTGTCGCTGGCCGTGCTCCACCTCACGATCGCGCGGCCTGCGACCAAGGAGCAGGTGAACGACTACCTGCGTCGTGTCTCGCTGCACTCGAAGCTGCGCCAGCAGATCGACTACGTCGAGTCGCCCGAGGTCGTGTCGACCGATTTCGTCGGCTCGCACCGCGCCGGCATCGTCGACGGTCTCGCCACGATCGCCGATGAGGACACGCTCATCCTCTACGTCTGGTACGACAACGAGTTCGGGTACTCCTGCCAGGTCATCCGCGTTCTCGAGGTCATGGCGGGTTCGCACCCGGTGGTGCTCCCGGCGCGCCGAGAGGTCACACTCCTGGGCTGAACGGGCGCGATGTCGGCGCCGCAGGGCAATATGGGGGCATGACGCCCAGCGCCTTGCTGTCCGAACGCCTCCGCTCCCATCGGCTCACCGCGCCAGCGCGGACAGTGACGGATGCCGCGGCGCACATGCTCGCCGTGCAGAGCCAGGAGTTCCTCGCCGGTCGCTGGGCGCTCGGCATCCGCACGACCGGCTCTCCGACCCTCGCGACGGTCGACCGTGCCTTCGCGCGGGGCGACCTGGTGCGCTCATGGACGATGCGCGGCACGCTGCACGTCATTCCGGCCGCGGATCTGCGCTGGGTTCTCTCGGTGACCGGCGAGCGGCAGCGCAAGCAGGTGGCGGGTCGGCATCGCGAACTCGGAATCGACGCCGAGCTGCTCGATCGCGTCGGGCGGGCGTTCCGGGAGCGCCTGGCCGATGGCGGCCGCACCAGGGCGCAGCTGCTCGACGACATCGCCGAGCTCGGTATCGACCCGTCAGGGCAGCGCGGCGTGCACATCATCGGCGCACTGTGCGTCGATGCGGTCCTGGTGCAGGGGCCCGTCGTGGCACGCGAGGGCGCCGTCGGCCGCGAGCAGCTGTTCGTCCTCGTCGACGAGCACATCCATGCCGAGGCGATGCCCGACGACCCGCTGGCCGAGTTCTTCGTCCGCTACGTCGACGGGCACGGGCCGGCGACCGCTGCGGATTTCGCCTGGTGGTCAGGCCTGACACTCGGAGTCGCGCGTGAGGCCGTCGAACGGGGGCGGCACCGCGTGAGCGAGGTGGACGACGGCGTCTTCGTCTCCGCGATGCGGCCGCGCCGTGCGCGCGGAGTCGACGATGACGCGGTGCGGGCCCTGCCGATGTTCGACGAGTATTACATCTCCTACGCTGACCGCGGAGCCGTCGCCGACGCCGCGGCGATGGCCCTTATCGGTCCGGGCAAGAACGGCATGGTGCGCGCGAGCCTGCTCTCGCGCGGACGCATCGCGGGGGCGTGGACCCACTCGGCTGCCGTGGGGCGACACCGCGATGCGCCGCTGGCCGAGCCCTTCGACGCCGAACTGGATCCGGATGCCGTCGCCGCCGCTCTGGCGCGCTACAGCGATTTCGTGAGCGGCTGAGCGCACCCGCCTACTCGTCGGCGTGCCGACCGAGGAACGTGTACACCTCGTTGTCGTCGACGCCGGGGAACGCGCCACGGGGGAGCGGCGAGAACATGTGCGTGTGCACGCGGGCGCTCGGCCAGGCCTTGCCGCTCCAGCGATCGGCGAGCTCGGCAGGAGGGCGGCGGCAGCACGCTTCGTCGGGGCAGGTCGAGACGGCCCGATCCGAGGTCTCGCGTCCTCGCCACCATCGCGCGTCGTCGAAGGGCACGCCGACGGTGACGGAGAACTCTCCGTCACTCGATGAGCCGGTCTGCGTCGCGCACCAGAACGTTCCGGACGGAGTGTCGGTGTACTGGTGGTGCTCGGTCGTCCGGTTCTGCTGAGTGAATGCTTCGCGCGCCTGGAACTTGCGGCACACGCGCTGCCCCTCCACGGCGCCGGTGACGTCCATCGGCAGGGGGAGATCGTCGTTCTCATAGACGCGCGTGATGGCGCCGTTCGCGTCGACGCGCAGGAAATGCAGCCGCATGCCGAGGTGCTGGGTGAGCAGGTTCGTCATCCGCATGGCGGCCGCTTCATGCGTGACGCCGAACGCGTCCCGGAAGTCCTCGACGGCGAGGTTGCGATCCTTTTTCGCCTGTTGCAGGAAGGCGACCGAAGCCGTCTCGGGCATCAGGCAGCAGGCGGCGAAGTAGTTGATCTCGAGCCGCTGCTGCAGGAAGTCCGCATAGTCGGTCGGGGGAGTGTGCCCGAGCAGGCGGTGGGCCATCGCCTGCAGGGCCATCGAGCGCAGGCCGTGGCCCCCAGGGATGGACGCGGGCGGCAGGTAGATCCGGCTGTTCTCGAGATCGGTGACCGAGCGCGTGGAGTGCGGCAGGTCGTTCACGTAGATCAGCTCGAAGCCGAGCTTCTGCGCCATGATGTTCACGGTGCGGTGCGTGAGCGCTCCTTGCACGTGGCCGGCCGATCGAAGGTGCTTCTCGGCGAGCTTCTCGATGTCGGCGAGGTAGTTGTTCTGTTCGCGCATCCGCAGGCGCAGCTCGGTGTTCGCCCGGCGAGCCTCTTCCGGTGTCGCGATCGCCTCTCGTTCGCGACGCTGCAGCTCGCGGTGCAATCCCAGAAGCGATTCGATCGTCTCGTCGCTCATTCCCTTGCTGACGCGCACCGGCGCGATGCCGAGCTGCCGGAACACCGGGCTCTCCTGTGCGCGTTCGAGCTCGATCTCGAGGGCCGCCCTCCGGTTCGGCGGTTCGCCGGAGATCAGATCGGTGACTTCCGTGCCGGTGGCGTGGGCGATCGCCTGCAGCAGCGACAGCTTGGGCTCGCGCTTGCCGTTCTCGATCAGGCTGAGCTGCGACCCCGCGACGCCGACGAGGGCGCCGAGTTCATCGAGCGTGAAGCCGTTCTCCAGACGGTGATGACGGATGCGGTGGCCAAGGGTCGTGAGGTGAATGCCGGAGGTCGCCATTCCTTGATTCTAGCGAAAGAAACGCACTTCTTAATGACGAGATCGGCCGAAAGTGTCGTGCTGCCGGAAGAAGATAGATACAACGCCCCACACTTCAAAGGAGCAGTCATGGCCATCGCCGAAGTCTTCACCCCTCGTACCTCTGCCGTCGCACCCGCGCGCACGTTCGGAACGGCACCGAGCTATGACACCCCTGCAATGGCCGAGCTAGCCGCATGGGTCGAAGAGATCCGCGCACTCACCCAGCCCGCGAACGTGCACTGGGTCGACGGATCGCGAGCCGAGAACGACTGGCTCCTGCGCGGTCTCGTCAGCGAGGGCAAGCTCATCAAGCTCAACCCCGAGTGGCGCCCCGGTTCCTACCTCGCCCGCTCGCACCCGAGCGACGTCGCCCGCACCGAGGGGCGCACCTTCATCGCCTCCGAGCGCGAGGAAGACGCCGGCCCCACGAACAACTGGGCCGACCCAGCCGAGATGCGCCAGACCATGACCGGCCTCTTCGAGGGTTCGATGCGGGGCCGCACGATGTACGTCGTCCCGTTCTCGATGGGCCCCGTCGGCGGACCGCTCTCGCACATCGGCGTCCAGATCACCGACAGCGCATACGCCGTGGCATCCATCGGCATCATGACGCGCGTCGGCGATGCCGTCACCCGCCGGATCGCCGAGGGCGCGCCGTGGGTGAAGACGGTGCACACGGTCGGCGCCCCGCTCGCCGAGGGTGAGGCGGACGTCGAGTGGCCGTGCAACGACGAGAAGTACATCGTGCACTTCCCGGACACGCTCGAGGTCTACTCGTTCGGCTCGGGCTACGGCGGAAACGCCATCCTCGCGAAGAAGTGCTTCGCCCTGCGCATCGCCTCGGTGATCGCGCGGGATGAGGGCTGGCTCGCCGAGCACATGCTGCTGATCCGGGTGATCGACCCGCAGGGCAAGGCGTACCACGTCGCCGCGGCGTTCCCGTCGGCATGCGGCAAGACGAACCTGGCGATGCTGCGCCCGACGATTCCGGGCTGGAAGGTCGAGACGCTCGGCGACGACATCGCCTGGATCCGCCCCGGTGAGGACGGGCGGATGTGGGCCATCAACCCGGAGGCAGGCTTCTTCGGGGTTGCGCCGGGCACGGGTGAGTCGACGAACGTCACGGCTGTCGAGACGCTGTGGGGCAACACGCTCTTCACGAACGTCGCGCTCCGCCCGGACGGCGATGTCTGGTGGGAGGGGCTCACCGATGAGGCGCCGGCCGAACTCATCGACTGGGAGGGCAACCCGTGGACGCCCGAATCGGGTCGCCCTGCTGCGCACCCGAACTCGCGGTTCACCGTCTCGGCCGCGCAGTGCCCGCAGATCTCCGAGGACTGGGAGCAGGCGGTGCCGCTCGACGTGATCCTCTTCGGTGGTCGTCGTGCCACCAACGTCCCGCTCGTGGTCGAAGCGACCGACTGGACGCACGGGGTGTTCCTCGGGTCGACCATCTCGTCGGAGCGCACGGCAGCGGCCGAGGGCACGCTCGGAGAACTGCGTCGCGATCCGTTCGCGATGCTGCCGTTCTGCGGCTACAACATGGGCGACTACTTCGCGCACTGGCTCAAGGTCGGCCGCAGCCTGCGCTTCGACCGGGCGCCGCGTATCTTCCAGGTGAACTGGTTCCGCCGCGGCTCCGACGGCCGGTTCCTGTGGCCCGGATTCGGCGACAACTCGCGCGTCATCGACTGGATCATCCGTCGCGTCGCGGGCGAGGTGCCGGCGGTGGACAGCCCGATCGGTCGACTGCCGCGGGTGGAGGACCTCAACCTGGACGGACTCGACATCGCGCAGGCGGATCTCGACGAGCTGTTCTCGATCGACTCGGCGGCCTGGCTCGCCGAGGCCGACCTGACGGAGGAGTTCTTCGACACCTTCGGCGACAAGCTGCCGGCCGCGCTGCGCGCCGAGCTCGCGTCGCTGCGCTACCGCCTCGCCAAGGCGTAGCACCCAGACAAGGTGCCGGTTCGGGGGATCCGGCACCCCAGGCGCCCGCAGGGTGCCGAACCAGCGACGGCGGAATGGCGGAGACAGCCCATGGCTGAGTGGTCTCCGGCGTTCCGCCGTCGCTCATGCCAGCAGTTGATGCCTGGCGAGGTCGCGGTAGAGCGGTGTGGACTCGACGAGCTCGGTGTGCGTCCCCTGACCCACCACCGCCCCGTCCTGCAGCACGATGATGAGGTCGCTGTCGACGACGGTCGACAGGCGGTGCGCGATCACGATGAGCGTGCGGTCGGAGGCGACGGCGTCGATGGCCTCTCGCATCCGCCGTTCGTTGACGCCGTCCAGTGACGAGGTCGATTCATCCAGCAGCAGGATCGGTGCCTCGGTGAGCAGCGCCCGCGCGATGGCGAGGCGCTGACGTTCGCCGCCGGACAGCATCACGCCGTCCTCGCCGACGGGCGCCTCGAGGCCCAGAGGGCTCCGCTCGAGCACGTCGCCGAGGTTCACCGCGTGCAGCACGCGCTCGCAGTCGGCGTCGGATGCCGCCGGAGCGGCGAGCCGCAGATTGTCGGCCAGGGTGCCGGCGAGCGTCGGGGCATCCTGCTCCACGTAGCCGAAGTGCGCGCGCAGCTCGTCGCGAGGATACGTGCGGGCGTCATGGCCGTGCAGACGGATGGAGCCGCCGGTCGGATCGTAGAACCGCTCGAGGAGGGAGAGGATGGTGCTCTTGCCGGCGCCGCTCGGCCCGACGAGTGCGACGCGCGCCCCGCGCGGCACTGCGAAGGAGACTCCGCGGAGAACCTCCCGCGCCGGAGCCGGAGCGCTCGCGTCGTCCGCACGCTCCAGATGCGCGTCGGCGAGGAGAGTGTGTGCGGCGAGGGCGGCGGCCTGACGTGCGGCGACGACGTTCTCGGGGTACTGGAAGCGCACATCGCGGAACTCCACAGCGGGAGCGTCCACGTCGGACCCGGAACGGGAAATGGGTGCCGCAGCCAGCGCGTCGTCCTGCTCCTCGGTCGGCAGGTCCAGAACCTCCTGGATGCGGCCCAGGGCACCGAGGGCTTGATTCACCGAGGTGATCGCGCCGAATGTGGAGGCGAGCGGCATCACCAGCATGAACAGGAACATGATGAACGTGATGAGCGAAGCGATCGTGATCGTGCCCGCCGCGACACGGAACCCGCCCACGCCGAGAACCACGAGCAGAGACAGCTGCAGCGCGATGCCGGCGATCGGGACGACGAGCGACGAGATCTTCGCGATCTTCACGCCGAGCCCGTAGGCGTCGGTGGCGAGGTGCGACACAGCGGTGGTCTCGCGCTCGGTGGCACCGGAGGCGCGGATGGTGCGGATCGATCCCACGGCGCGCTCCACGCCGGAGGCGAGCTCGCCCACCTTCTCCTGCTGCGCGGTGGATGCAGTGCGGATGCGTCCGCTGAGGACGGTGACGACCACGACGCTGACGCCGATCACCACCACGATCAGCAGGAGGAGGATCGGGTCGATGATGAGCATGGCGATGAGGGCGCCGAGGAACAGGATGGCGCTGCCGACGGCGTCCGCCAGCCCCTGCGTGAGCACGGCGTAGAGCAGTGTCGTGTCGGTGCCGACGCGCGAGACGAGGTCGCCCGTTCGGCGGGCATCGAACTCGCTGATCGGCAAGTGCAGGATGCGGGCGATGAGCTTTCGGCGGCTCGACAGGACAACGGCCGTGCCGGTGCGCTGCAGGAGATAGTGCTGGTAGCCGGAGATGACCGACGACACGACCACGAGCCCGACGAGCACCCAGACAAGGATCCCCAGGCCGCGCTGGGACTGCACCGCCTCGATGACCTGGCCGACGAGGAGGGGTTGCGCGAGTGAGGTCGCGGCTCCCACCACACTCAGCACCGCGACGACGACGAGAGTGCGCTTGTGCTCGAAGAGGAAGGGGAGAAGCTGGCGGAACGTGGCGCGCGGACCATCCGGCTGCGCGCCGCTTCCGCGTCGGCGTGGCGTCGCCGTGCGGGACATTCGGGACCTCGATCTAGAAGGGGTACTTCGACCGTACTTCCTGTGAAGACGGATTCTGTGGGTCGGCTGAGTGGTCAGCTTCGGCCGTACTTGCGGTGCGCAGCCTGTTTCGTCACGCCGAGCGCGCTCGCGATCGCCTGCCAGGAGTACCCCGCATTGCGCGCGCGGCGCACCTGGGCTTCCTCGCTGCGCGCGATCTCCTGCCGGGCGCCGGCGAGCCGATGCAGTTCGGCCAGGGGCTCGCCCCCGTCTTCCTGTGCGATCGCGGTCTGCAAAGTCATGAGTGGACCTCCTGCGTCAATACTTGTTGACTCAGGAGCTTTTGTCAACAGAGGTTGACTTCACGTGTCTCAAAGAGCGCAAAGGGCTGCATTTCGCGACGAAATGCAGCCCTTTGCGCTCCTTGAAGGGAACGGGGAGCTACAGCTCGACCGCGGCAGCGAGCCCGAGGTCCTCCTCGTAGTCGATGTCCTTCGTCTCCGGCGCGAAGATCAGCGCGATGAACGTCAACACGGCCATCGCCGACAGGTAGAAGCCGACCAGCCACGGCTCACCGCCGGCTGCGGCCCACAGGGCGACGGCGATGATCGGCGCCACCGCGGCACCGAGGATCGACGAGACGTTGTAGGAGATCGCTGAGCCGGTGTAGCGGACGTTCGTGGGGAAGAGCTCGGGCAGCATGGCCCCCATCGGCCCGAAGGTCGCACCCATCAGCAGGAAGCCGACGATGAGGAAGATCTGCGTCATCGTTGCGGTGAGGGCCGGTGTCGCCTGCGGCAGGAGGAAGAAGTTGAACGTGAGTCCGAAGAGCACGATCGCACCTGTGACGCCCAGCAGGAGTTTGCGGCGGCCGATCCGATCGGCGAGCGGACCGCTGACGAGCGTGAAGATACCGAAGAACACCACACCCACGATCTGCATCAGCACGAAGTCGGTATAGCCGAATCCGAGTCCGGGATAGAACTGATCGGCGAACGCGGCGGCGTCGAAGTCCTTGCCCGCTGCCTCGGCGGCGGCTTGGGCTGCGGCGGATGCCGTGTCGAGCGAAGCCGCCTTGGTGCCGTAGCTGAGGGTGAAGTTCGTCATCAGGTAGAACAGCACGTACGTGGCCAGCATGATGAATGTGCCGAGGATGAGGTGCCACCAGTGGTGCCGGAAGACGGTGGCGAGCGGGAGTTTGCGGATCGCGCCCTTCTCGGTCGCCTTCGTGAAGGTCTCGGATTCCACGAGCTTCAGACGCACCCACAGGCCGATGATGACCATGACGGCGGAGAAGAGGAACGGGATCCGCCAGCCCCATGCGAGGAAGGCTTCGGACTTCAGCGCCGGATTCTCACCGTGCGGCAACAGCCAGTTGATGGCGAGGAAGATCCCGTTGGCGATGATGAATCCCAGCGGTGCGCCGAGCTGGGGGAAGGTGCCGTACCAGGCGCGTTTGCCCTTCGGCGCGTTCTCGGTGGCGACCAGCGCCGCGCCCGACCATTCGCCGCCGAGCGCGAATCCCTGCGCCAGGCGCAGAATCAGCAGCAGAAGAGCTGCGACCCAGCCGATCTGCTGGAACGTCGGGAGCAGCCCGATGATGAAAGTCGCGATGCCCATCGTGAGCAGGGAGGCGACGAGCGTCGCCTTGCGACCGAACTTGTCGCCGAAATGTCCGAAGACCATCGCGCCGATCGGGCGCGCCACCATCGCGGCGCCGAACACCGCGAACGAGGCAAGAAGGGATGTGGTGTCGTTCCCGGTCGGGAAGAACAGCACGGGGAACACGAGCACGGCTGCCGTCGCGTAGGCGTAGAAGTCGTAGAACTCGATGGTCGTGCCGACCAGACTCGCCGTGATGACCCGTGAGCGCGGGTTCGCGGGCGCTGTTGCAGTGCTCAAGAGTGCTCCTCCGATCGTCGCTCCGTGCGGAGCACGTGGGAGTTTACGCCTTCCTGAACGTCAGCTGTGCGAACCCGGCGCGCGTCATTCCTCCGTGTCGCCCAGAGAGAGCTCCGCGACGAAACCAGCGCGCGGCGCGAGCAGCTGGTCGAGTTCGAGAACGACCAGCCGGTTCGTGCCGGCCTTCGTCGCCGGCGACGGGACGTACATCGTGCGCTGCGGTCCGTTGCGCCAGTAGCGGCCGAGGAAGAAGCCGTTCACGAACGCGTAGCCCTTGCCCCAGCATGAGATGTCCAGGAACAGATCCGAAGAGGATTCCAGCGTGAACTCGCTCGTCCATGCGTTGGCTCCGGCGACGGCGGGAGCCTCTCCTGCGCGTTCGGCGACGTCGGCAGCGATGCTCGCGACATCGAGTGGCGTTGCGCGCCAGCCATGCAGCGGCACATCGTCGAGAGTCGGGGTGCCGATCAGGCCCTTCTCCTCGCCGAGGCGCTGGCCGTAGTTCACGCGACCCTGATCCTCGACGAGGATGCTGAGGGTGTGCCCGGCAGGAATCGAGATCGCCCGGTCGTGACGCATCCGCGAGAGGGTTCCGACGTTCTGGCCGTCGACGCTGACCCAGCCGATGTCGCGGACGCCGTCGATCCGGAGCACGCCACCCGCGGAGTCCGGCAGATCGATGTCATAGCGGATGAGGGAGCTGAGGTGATTCAGGTCGTCGAAGGTCGCCGGGGCGTCGGTGGGCGCAGCGGATGCCGTGGCATCGGTCCACGCGCCCGATGGGGTGAGCGGCACGGTGAACACCGGTGCCGCTGCGGGCTGTTCGGGCAGGTCATCCGGCACGGGGGCGTACTTCTCTATCACGTCACGGAACGCGAAGAACTTCGCGGTGGGGTTGCCCGCCTCGTCGAGGGGAGCGTCGTAGTCGTACGACGTGGCCAGCGGAAGGTAACGGCCTTTGTGATTCGCGCCGTTCGTGAGGCCGAAGTTCGTGCCGCCGTGGACCATGTAGATGTTCACCGAGGCTCCGGCGGCGAGGAGAGCATCGAGCTCTTCCGCGGCGACGGCCACATCGGTGGTGTGGTGCACACCGCCCCACCAGTCGAACCAGCCGTCCCAGAACTCGGAGCACATCAGCGGGCCGGTCGGCTGGTGCCTGCGAAGGGTCGCCAGGCGCTCGTTGCTGCGTGAGCCGAACGAGCCGGTCCGATGAAGGCCGGGAAGGCTGCCATCGTCGAGCATCTGGTCGATGGGCTGGTCGACTGTGGTGAGCGGAACGGTGATGCCGGCGTCCCGGGTGACCTCGACGAGCGCCTCGAGGTAAGCCTTGTCGGAACCGTACGCTCCGTACTCGTTCTCGATCTGCACGAGCACCACGGGTCCGCCGTGATCGATCTGGCGCGGGGCGACGATCTCATACACGCGGCGCAGGTAAGCGCTGACTTCGGCGAGATATGCCGGCTCGGAGGAGCGCAGCTCGCGGCCCGCTCCGGTGAGCCAGGTCGGCAGCCCGCCGTTGTGCCATTCCGCGCAGATGTAGGGACCGGGGCGCACGATGGCATCCATGCCCTCGGCATGCACGAGGTCGAGGAACCGGCCGAGATCGTTCCAGCCGCTCGCGTCCCATTCCCCTCGTCGCGGCTCGTGAGCGTTCCACGCGACGTAGGTCTCGATCGTGTTGAGACCCATCAACCGCGCCTTGCGGATGCGGTCCTGCCACTGATCCGGGTGCACGCGGAAGTAGTGGAGGGCGCCGGAGATCACGCGGTGGGGCCGGCCGTCACGGAGGAAGTCGGACTCGCCGATGGAGAAGGAGGTCACGTTGTAGTGCTTTCGATCATGGTGGGGCGGGCGGGATCGAATCCCGCCCGCCCGGTTCGGAGGTTACTTGTTGACGGTGAAGCCCTGCGCGTTGCCGTATTCGGCGAGCGCATCCTGCCAGGCGGCGAGACCCTCGTTCAGGTCGGTGCCGTTCTGGTACGACTGACCGACGGTGTCGCCGAAGATGCTGTTCGCGTAGACCTGGTAGGGCAGGTAGCTCCAGTCCTCGACCACGTCGTCTGCAGCCCCGGCGAGAACTTCGTTGATCTTCTGGCCGCCGAAGTACTCGGGTGCGTCGCTGAGGAACTCCTCGCTGGACAGTTCGGCCGTCGTCGACGGGAAGCCGCCGCTCTCGAGGAAGATCGAGATGCTCTCCTCGGAGTTGTTCAGCCACCACAGGAAGCCGGCTGCGAGCTCCGGGTTCTTGCTCTGCGACGTGACAGCCTGGCCGCCGCCACCGTTCTCAGCGCTTGCTGCGGTGCCGTCGTAGGTCGGCATCGGTGCGACCCGCCAGTCTCCGGCGCCGTCGGGGGCTCCGGAGATGAGGTTGCCCGGCATCCAGGCTCCGATCACCAGGGTCGCGAGGCTGCCGTCGCCGAGGGCGCGGAACCACTCGTCGCTCCAGCTGCCGTAGGGAGCCAGGAGATCTTCCTCGACGAGGCGGTTCCAGTTCTCGGTCCACTTCTTGGTTCCGGCGTCCGCCAGGTCGAGCGTGACGTCGGTGCCCGACGTCTGGAACGGCTGTCCGCCGGCCTGCCAGATCATCGAGGTCGCGAAGCCCGCGTCGCCGATGTCGTTGGTGATGTACGCGGACGGGTTGGCGGCGTGGATCGTCTTGGCGGCCTCGTAGTACTCGTCCCAGGTGGTCGGTACGGCGACGCCAGCGGCGTCGAAGACGGCCTTGTTGTAGAACAGTGCCATGGGGCCGGAGTCCTGCGGCAGGCCGTAGATCGCGTCGCCGTCGGTGACGGAGTTCCAGGTGGAGGCGGTGTAGTCGTCCTCGAAGTCGGCGAAGCCGTACTGCGACAGATCGGCGAACGCGTCGGTGAGCGCGAACTGCGGGAAGGCGTAGTACTCGATCTGCACGACGTCAGGCGCGCCGGAGCCCGCCTTGATCGCGTTCTGCAGCTTGGTGTACTCCTCGTTGTTGGTACCCGCGTTGACGAGGTTCACCTTGACGTTCGGGTACTCCTTCTGGAACGCCTTGACCTGTGCCTCCGCAGAGGGGGTCCAGGACCAGTAGGTGATCTCGCCGCCGGTCTCGAGCGCCGCCTCGACGGAATCGAATGAGCCGTCGCCGCCGGTGCTGCCGTTGCCGTTATCGGTGCCCGCGCTGCAACCGGCGAGCGCCAGCGCCGCTACGGTTCCCGCTGCGAGCGCTGCAAGAGCGCGTCGGGCAGCGGGGGAAGGGAGGTGCTTCATTGCTGTGTCCTTTCGGGAGGGTACGGCCCTTCGGTGGGCCGCCGTTTTGGTGCAGGGGAGCGGCGCTACTGCTTGACGCTTCCCGCGGTGAGTCCTGACTGCCAGAAACGCTGCAGCAGCAGGAACGCGATGACGATCGGGATGATCGTGAGGAGGGATCCCATGATCACCAGGTTGTAGATCGGCTGGGATCCGGCACCGATGGCCTGGGCGCTCCACTGGTTCAGGCCGACGGTGAGGGGGTACCAGGCCGGGTCGGAGAGCATGATCAGGGGCAGGAAGTAGTTGTTCCAGGTCGCGACGACCGTGAAGAGGGCGACCGTCACGATGCCGGGAGCGAGCAGCCTCATCGAGATCGTGAAGAAGGTGCGGAACTCTCCGGCGCCGTCGATGCGCGCTGCCTCGAGCAGCTCGGTGGGGATCGACTCGGTGGCGAACACCCAGATCAGATACAGCCCGAACGGGCTGATCAGTGACGGGATGATGACGGCCCAGGGGGTGTTCGTGAGGCCGAGCTCGCTGAAGAGCAGGAACGTCGGGACCGCCAGTGCCGTACCGGGGACCGCGACCGCGCCGAGCACGATCGCGAAGACCGCACGGCGGCCGGGGAAGCGGTACTTGGCGAGTCCGTAGCCCGCCATCGTCGCGAGCAGTGTCGCACCGCCGGCGCCGACGACGACGTACAGGAGGGTGTTGCCGAGCCAGCGCAGGAAGATGCCGTCGCGGTAGGCGAACGTCGCGGCGAGGTTGTCGAAGAACGCGAAGTCGTCAGCGAACCACAGCCCGAACGAGCTGAAGAGGCCGGCCTGGGTCTTGGTCGCGCTGAACAGCAACCAGATCAGCGGCACGAGGGTGTACAGCGCGTAGATGACCATCACGAGAAGCAGCGTCTTGGACGAGCGCGGGTTCATCGCGTCGTGGCGCTTGCGTGGGGGGCGGGCAAGGGCGATGGCCATTTCAGCGCACCTCCGACTTCGAGCCGCGCAGCTGCACGACGTAGGCGATCACGGCCGTGATGACGCCCATGATGATGGCGATCGTCGCGGCGTAGTTGAACTGCTGCCCGGCGAACGAGAGGTTGTACGCGTACATGTTGGGCGTGAAGAACGTGGTGATCACGTTCGGGGCGAGCGGGCGCAGGATGTTCGGCTCGTTGAAGAGCTGGAAGCTGCCGATGATCGAGAAGATCGTGGCGATCACGAGCGCTCCGCGTACCGACGGGATCTTGATCGAGAAGATCGTGCGCCAGGCGCCGGCGCCGTCGAGGGAGGCCGCCTCGTACATGTCGGTGGGGATCGTCTTCAGCGAGGAGTAGAAGATGAGCATGTTGTAGCCCACGAACTCCCAGGTGACGATGTTGCCGATCGAGAGCAGCATCCATTCCTTGGCGAACGGTGTGAGCGCCTCGAATCCGAGGAAGTCGTTGACGTTGGCGGTGAGCCCGAACTGATCGCCGTAGATGTAGCCCCACATCAGGACTGCGACGACGGCGGGGACGGCATAGGGCAGGAAGATCAGGATGCGGAAGAAGGATGCTCCGCGCAGTCGCGCACTGTCGAGCGCGAGCGCGGCGCCGAGCGCGAGGGCGAGCATGATCGGCACCTGCACGACGAGGAACAGCACGACGCGGCCGAACGACTCCCAGAACTGGGGGTCGGTGAGGGCACGAGCGTAGTTCTCGAAGCCGACGAATGCGGTGCCGCCGATCAGCTTCTCCTGGAAGAAGCTGAGGTAGAGCGCGTAGGCGAGCGGGGTGAGGAACACCAGGGTGAACACGACCATGAACGGCCCGACGAATGCCCAGCCCTTCCAGTCGAGCTTCTCGCGGCGTCGGAGGCCGGGCGCTCCGAGGGCTGCGGTGATATCAGTCGTCATCGACGAGACCTTCTCTGAATCGGGGCGCCTGGTGCGCCGTGTGTCAACGTCAACATACGCGATGGAATGCTAGTGTGTCAACGTCAACACAGGATGGGTGGTCGATGGTGACAACGGAGACTCCGGACGAGCCGCAGCTGCGGCGTCGAGAGCCGTCCATGGAGGACGTGGCGCGCGAGGCCGGGGTGTCCGGTCAGACCGTTTCGCGGGTCGTCAACGCGCGCGGCTACGTCGGCGCGGCCACTCGCGTTCGGGTCGAAGACGCGATGCAGCGACTCGGCTACCGCCCGAACAGTGCAGCCAGGGCGCTGCGCTCCGGGCGCTTCCGGGCGATCGGCGTGATCATGTTCTCGTTCAACTCGTACGGCAACCAGCGAACGCTCGACGCGATCGCGGTCAGGGCTGCGCAGATGGGCTACGCGCTCACGTTGATCCCCGTGGAATCGAACGCGCAGGAGACCGTGGCCGGCGCGTTCCGCCGAATAGAAGAGCACGCCGTCGACGGCATCATCATCGTGATCGAGGCCCATCAGCTCGATGAGGCGGACGTCGAGATCCCCAACGGGCTGCCGGTGGTGCTCGTCGATTCGAACCGCGGCACGAGTCATCCGTTCGTCGACACCGATCAGGCGCAGGGCGCCCGGTTGGCGACGGAACATCTGCTCGACCTCGGACATGAGACGGTGTGGCATGTCACCGGGCCGACGAAATCGTACTCCGCCGAGCGCCGCCGGGATTCCTGGCGGTCGACGCTCGAATCACGAGGGCGGGTCGTGCCCGACGCGCTCCCCGGTGACTGGACGGCGGCATCCGGCTATCAGGCGGGGGTGCAGCTGCGTGACATCGAGGGTGTGACCGCGGTCTTTGCCGCGAACGACCAGATGGCGATCGGCGTCGTACGTGCGTTCCGCGAGATCGGACTCGACATCCCCGGCGACGTCAGCGTGGTCGGCTTCGACGGACTGCCGGATGCCGCACAGCTGTGGCCTCCGCTGACGACCGTGCAGCAGCATCCCGAGCGCGTCGGTGCGCTGGCGGTCGATACGCTCCTCGCCGAGCTCGACAGCGGGGAGCGCCCTCAGACCTCCCTTGTCGGCACCGAGCTCATCGTCAGGGAGAGCACGGCGCCGCCGCGGAAGAGCTGAGGGTCAACGCCAGAGCAGAGCGAGGGCGGCGTTGGTCACTGTGAGGATGCCGATGAGCCAGAACATCGCCGCGGGCACGGCCTTGCCGCGCTTCTGACGTCCGTAGCCGATGCCGACCAGTGCCCCGACGACGACCAGGATGCCGAACTTCACGCCGATCTTGACGTAGTTCAGGTCATGATCGAGGCCCCACGGAGCCGCCAACGCCAGACCGGCGAGTCCAGCGATCGCCAGGCCGTAGTCCATCATCTTCGTGATCTGCCGCTTGCCGCCGAAGGCCTCCACGGCCCACGATCCGAAGAGGACGGCGAAGCCGATGAGGTGGACGAGCAGGACGATCAGGCGCAGGGTCTCCATGCCCCTCACCGTACGCCAGCGGACTCATCCGCCGCCAGATAGGTGAGCCTCAGATTCAGCCGCGCAGTTCGCGGATGACGAGGGCGGTGCGCAGCGCAGCATCCGCAGCTTCAGCGCCCTTGTCCTCCTTCGAGCCCTCGAGGCCGGCGCGGTCGAGTCCCTGCTGCTCATCATCGAGGGTCAGCACGCCGAAACCGACCGGCTTGCCGGCATCCAGCGAGACGCGGGTGAGCCCGTCGGTCGTGGCTGCAGACACGTACTCGAAGTGCGGGGTGCCACCGCGGATGATCACGCCGAGGGCGACGACGGCGTCGGCTCCGCCGGCGAAGGCGGCCTGTGCGGCGACGGCCAACTCGAACGAACCGGGTACGCGCACGAGGCGGTGCGATGCCTTGGCGTCGTTCAGCACACGTTCAGCGCCGACGATGAGGGCCTCGCTGATGACCTCATGCCAGGTGCCGGCGATGATGACGACGTTCAGTCCGCGTCCGTCGATGTTGTCGGTGGCCGGTGCTCCTGCGCCGCTCATGAATTGCCCTTTCCGTTCGCGAGAGCCTCTGCGAGGTCCGCCTCGCCGATGATGTGACCCATGCGATCGCGCTTGGTCTCCAGGTACTGGTGGTTGTTCGGGCCGACGCCGACGATCAGGGGGACCTGTTCGATGACGTCGAGTCCGAGCTCACGGAGCTGCGTGACCTTGTCGGTGTTGTTCGTCAGCAGACGCACCTTCGAGATGCCCAGATCGCTGAGGATGCCGGCCGCCGCCGCGTACTCGCGGGCATCGGCGGGGAGGCCGAGGGCGAGGTTGGCGTCGACGGTGTCGAGCCCCTCTTCCTGCAGGCTGTAGGCGCGCAGCTTGTTGATGAGGCCGATGCCGCGCCCCTCGTGGCCGCGCATGTAGATCACGACGCCGCCGTGCTCGTCGATCTCGTCGAGTGCGGCATCCAGCTGAGGACCGCACTCGCACTTCAGGGAGCCGAAGGCCTCTCCGGTCAGGCACTCGGAGTGCACGCGCACCAGCGCCGTCTCGGTCGGTTCGCCCGAGACGACGGCGATGTGGTCGGTGCCGGTCACGCGGTCCTTGTACGCGAGGAAGCGGAACGTGCCGTGAGTGGTCGGGACGGTGGCATCGGCGCGCAGGCTGACGCGACGGCTCTTGCGTTTGTGCGCCACCTCGTCTCGCGGGTCGTGTTCGTTGAGATACGCGATGAGCTGCTCGATCGTGATCACCGGGATGCCGTCGCGTTCGCCGAGCTCGATCAGTCCCGGCATGCGCATCATGCTGCCGTCCTCGGCGACGACCTCGGCGATGGCGCCGACCGGACGGAGCCCGGCGAGGCGCATCAGTTCGACGGCGGCCTCGGTGTGACCGCTGCGCTCGCGCACGCCGCCGTCGACGGCGCGGAGCGGCAGGACGTGACCGGGGCGGATGATGCTGGTCGGCGTCGACGCCGGATTCGCGAGCACGTTCAGCGTGTGCGCCCGATCCGAAGCGCTGATGCCGGTCGTCACGCCTTCCGCGGCATCCACACTCACCGTGTACGCGGTGGAGCGGGAGTCCTCATTGGACTCCACCATCGGCTGCAGGTTCAGGCTGTCTGCGAGATCCGCGGGCATCGGCGCGCAGATGAAGCCCGACGACCAGCGCACCGTCCACGCCACCCATTCCGGGGTGGCGAGTTCGGCTGAGAGGATGACGTCGCCCTCGTTCTCGCGGTTCTCATCGTCGGCGACGAGGACGGGGCGTCCGGCGCGCAGCGCGTTGAGCGCCTCGGGGATGGTGGCAAGGCTCATCGCGAGCCTCCTTCCTGTGCAGACCGGAAGGCGAGCAGGCGCTCGACGTGCCGGGCGAGGATGTCGGTTTCGAGATTGACGCGGTCGCCGACCGCGCGCGAGCCGAGTGTGGTCGCGACGAGGGTCTCCGGGATGAGGGAGACCTCGAACCAGGCTTCGGGCGTCGGGGGCGAGCTGACCGCGCTCACGGTGAGAGAGGTGCCGTCGACGGAGATCGACCCCTTGTCGACGACGAGCGGCGCGAGATCGGCGGGGAGGCTGATCCGCAGCACGCTCCACTGGGCGCCGGGGCGCACCTCGAGCACGACGCCCGTTCCGTCGACGTGCCCTTGAACGATGTGTCCGCCGAGTCGCGCGCCGACCGGCATCGCCTTCTCGATGTTGACGCGGGTCCCGACCGTTGCTCCGCCGATCGCGGCGACGTCGAGCGTCTGCTTCATCACGTCGGTGTCGAACGTCTCTGCCGTCGATCCCACGACGGTGAGGCACACGCCGGAGACGGCGATCGACTCGCCGTGCACCGCGTCCGCAGCTGCCTTCGGAGCCCGAACGGTCAGTCTCCAGCCGTCGCCGGCCGGTGCGATGGCGGTGATCTCGCCGATCTCTTCGATGATTCCGGTGAACATCAGCTGGCTCCTTCGTTCTCGTTCTTGTCCTCGCCGGAGGATGGCGTCGGGTGACCGACCGCCAGCACGTCGGCGCCGAGCGGCAACCACTCGTCGATCGTCAGGCGACGAGCCGCGGCGATCGTCGGGACGGCGATGTCGGTGAGCGCGAGGCGATGGCCGCCGAGCAGCACCGGTGCGAGGTAGACGAGAACCTGATCGACCAGGTCGGCCGCGATGAACGCGCTGGCGAGCGTCGGTCCGCCCTCGATGAACACTTTCTGGATGCCGCGGGCATGCAGATCTGCGACGACGGCGTGCAGATCCCTGGTGTCGTAGAACAGGGGCTGGTGCGGGTGGCGGCGCAGTGCGGCGTCTGCCGGAGTGGTGCGTGAGCCGATGACGACGGGGACCGGCTGGTTCGGGTGGAGCGTCTCGCCGATGCGCGCGGTGAGGGCGGGGTCGTCGGCGATGACCGTGCCGGTGCCGACCACGATCGCGTCGGCCTCGGAACGTCGCCGGTGCACGTCGGCGCGGGCGGCAGAGCCCGTGATCCATTGACTCGTGCCGTCATCGGCGGCGGCACGCCCGTCGAGGCTCTGCGCCCACTTCACCGTGATCTGCGGCCGTCCGAGTCGCTGAGCGGTCAGCCAGTCGGCGATGAGATCGCGAGCGGCATCGGCCTGCTCACCGGCATCCACAGACACACCGGCGTCGCGAAGTCTCTCCGCTCCACCGCCGGATTCGGCGCCGGGATCGGCTGCGGCGTAGACGACACGGGAGATGCCCGCCTCGATGAGGGCGACGGAGCAGGGGCCGGTGCGCCCGGTGTGGTTGCAGGGTTCGAGCGTGACGACAGCGGTCGCTCCGCGAGCGGCACCGGGTGCGAGATGGGAGAGGGCATCGACCTCGGCGTGCGGCGTGCCCGCGCCGTGGTGCCAGCCCTCGGCGAGGACTTCGCCTGTGGGGGAGAGGATGACGGCGCCGACCTGCGGGTTCGCGCCGCGGGGGCCGAGGGAGGCGAGTTCGAGCGCGCGACTCATCGCCGTGCGTTCTGCCTCGTTCACTGCCATCCGTCTGTCCTTCGATGAGGCTCCGGGGGTGGCAGAAGACGCGCTGGCGCCTCGTGCTGCCTCCCATCCGGACTAGCGAGGTCTCCCTCGCATCACCGTCGGTCCCGGAATTTCACCGGGTCAGCGCCTCGGTTTCCCTCGACGCTCGCGGACTGTCACCGCCGGTTCGGATTCTCACCGACCCCGGAGCACGTTGTTGCTCTGAGTGTAGTCAACGCGTCTGAATGGATTTCATTCCCGGTATCGCGGTCATTTCAGCAGTCGTGACAGTCGGCGGTCGGCCAGAGGCTTGCCGCCGGTCTGGCACGTGGGGCAGTACTCGAGTGAGCGGTCGGCGAAGAACACACTGCGCACGGTGTCTCCGCAGACGGGGCATGTCTCGCCCCTGCGGGCGTGCACCTGCATGCCTCGACGTTTGGCGTCCTTGAGGTCGGCCGGTGGTTTTCCGGATGCTTCGGCCACCGCATCCCGCAGAGTGGTCTGCATCGCTGCGAAGAGGCGTTCGACCTCTTCGGCATTCAGCTTCCCGGCGTTGGCGTATGGCGACATACGAGCCGCATGCAGGATCTCGTCGGAGTAGGCGTTGCCGATGCCGGCGATGACCGACTGGTCTCGCAGCAGTCCTTTGATCTGTGTCCGGCGACCCTCGAGCAGCCCTGCGAAGACGTCGAGGGTGAAGCTCGGATCGAGGGGGTCGGGTCCGAGTCGAGCGATCCCCGGAACGTCTTGCGGGTCGCGCACCACGTACACGGCGAGCGACTTCTTCGTGCCGGCTTCGGTGAGGTCGAAGCCGCTGCCGTCGTCGAGCGCGACGCGCAACGCGATCGGCGACTTCCCCGGCCTGATCAGCGTGGTGGGCACGGTCTCGTACCAGCGCAACCAGCCGGCCTTGGCGAGGTGGAAGGCGAGATGCAGGTCGCCTGCACAGGACAGCACGACGAACTTGCCCAGGCGCGTGGATGCGGTGATCTCGGCATTCTGCAGCGCGGTGATCGGCGGATCGTAGGTCTTCAGCGCGGAGATCGCGGAGACGGTCGCGCGAGAGATCGTGCGCCCGACGGCGCGCTCGCCGAGGAAATCGGTCAGGCCCTGGACTTCCGGCATCTCCGGCATGGATTCATCTTGTCATCGGCATCCGACACTGTCACCCGGTCTGTGCGCCCTCGGCATCCTGGGGCCCATAAGGACTGGGCCGGGTCGCTCGCCCACCGGGGATCCTCGGGTCCTGGCGCCTGCGCGCTCAGCTTTCCGGCGACACGATCGCGCGGAGCGCGGCGACGTGCGCCGCGTAGGCGCCACCTCCCCGCGCGGTCAGTCTGACCCATGTGCGTTGCCTGCCGAACGTCGCGGCCTTGTGGATCGACACATAATCCGCCTCGGCGAGAACCTTCAGATGCTTGCTCACGACAGAGTCGGCGACGCCGAGCGCATCCCGAAGCGCCGCGAACTCGACCTCGCCAGGGATCGCATCGAGCATCGCGAGGATGCGCAGACGCTGCGGCGCGTGCACGATCTCATCGAACTGCGGCTCCGTCACGGTGTGACCCGAGACGCTTCCCACCGGCGATTGAGGATGGCAGAGCCGAGGCCGGCGGCGATGCCTCCGGCGAGGGCGGTGAGGAGGATGGTCCAGGAGGGGCGTTCCGCGAGGTGCAGCGCCGCGGCCGCGAGCACCGGCAAGGCGGCGAGTACCGCTGCCCACGCCCAGAGCCACGCAGGCCATGCCCGGCCAGGCACAGAGGTGCCCGTCACTCGGCGGTGCGCGCCGATCACGGCCAGGTCGGCCACGAGCACGCCGAGAATCGCGGGCAGGAACCACCACGTGCCCGTTCCGAGGCCGACGATGAGAACGAGGAGGGCGACGAGTGCGCCGACCAACCAGAAGTACCAGCGTGGAGTGCGGATGCGCCGAACGATCGACGCGCGCGCCTCGGCTATCGAGCCGAGATCGCCTGCGGAGGGATGACCTTCTGTTTCCATGATGGAAAGTTTCACACTTTCCATCATGGAAAACAAGCGTGTGGGGAACGAGCGCGCCATCTTCCGGTCGTACCGCGTGCGACATCGCGGCCCAGTGTCGTCGGCCGCGGCTAGGCTTGTCCGGTGACTGTTCCGGGGATTCTGCGCGCCTTGGAAGAGGCGACCCTTTATCGTGACGCCCTCACCTGGGCGCAGACCGATGCGGACCTCGGCCTCGTCGATGGCTTGGACGCGCCGACGCTCGCCGGCCTCCTCGAACGGCGGCGAGATGCCGGGCATCCGGCGGCGCTGCTCGTCGTCGCGCCGACCGGCCGGCGCGTGGAGAGCCTTTCCCTGGCGCTCGGCGCCTATATGCCGGATGCCGATGTGCTCACCTTCCCCGCATGGGAGACCCTGCCGCATGAGCGTCTGAGCCCCAGCCCCGACACGGTGGGGCAGCGCCTGCAGACCCTTCGTCGCATCGCCGATTGGTCCGGCGAGCGTCCGCTCATCGTCGTCGCCTCGGTGCGGGCGGCTCTGCAGCCGATCGCGGGAAATCTCGGTGAGATCGCCCCGCTCGAACTCCGCGTCGGGACCCGCCGCAACGATCTCGAGGTCGTCGCCGAGCAACTCGTCGAACGTGCGTACTCGCGCGTCGACATGGTGTCTCGACGCGGCGAGTTCGCCGTCCGCGGCGGCATCCTCGATGTGTTCCCGCCCACGTCGGAGCATCCTTTCCGCGTCGAGTTCTTCGGCGACGAGATCGATCAGATCCGGGCGTTCTCGATCGCCGATCAGCGGTCCCTCCCCGGTGACGTCGCCGGGGTCGATCTGCCGCCCAGCCGCGAACTGCTGCTCACCGCTGATGTCCGCGACCGGGCACGTGCGCTCATCGGCGGCTTCCCGGCGATCGCGGGCATGCTCGAGAAGATGGCCGAGGGCATCCCGGTCGAGGGCATGGAATCGCTCCTGCCTGCCGTCGCAGGTCCCTTGAAATCGCTCGCCGAGTACCTGCCGGCCGGAAGCGCCACGGCGATCGTCGACCCGGAACGCTCCACCGCGCGGGCGATCACCCTGGGCGACACCAACCGCGAGTTCCTCGATGCCGCCTGGAGCGCGGCGACATCCGGAGCGTCCGCTCCGATCGATCTGGGGGCCGGTGACTTCCTCACCGTCGCGCAGTTGCGCGAGGTCGTGCGCGAGCGCGGCGGCGTGTGGTGGCGGCTCAGCCCGTTCGGCATCGGCCTGGGCGAGGGCGACGATGAGGCGGCGAACCTCGACGCCTCCGTCATCCCCTCCTTCCACGGCAACGTCGACGGCGCGATCGATTTCGTGCAGGCGCTGGTCGGAGACGGCTGGCGCGTGGTCGTCATCGCCGCAGGTCACGGCCTCGTCGATCGCGCCCGCGACGTGCTCGCGGATCGGGGCATCGCCGCGCGCGTGGTGGAAGACCTGGGCGACCTCCCGGATGCGGGGATCGCGACGCTCGTCACGGGATCGGTCGAGGCCGGATTCCAGATTCCGCAGGCGAAACTCGCCGTCCTCACCGACAACGAGTTCTACGGGCGCACGATCGGCGGCGACCAGCGGGTCGTCAAGAAGCTCGCATCCCGCCGCAAGAACGTCGTCGACCCGCTGCAGCTGAAGACCGGCGATTTCGTCGTGCACGGCACCCACGGCATCGGACGCTTCGTCGAGATGACGAAGCGCGAAGTGTCGACCGGCGGCCGCAACGCGACCAAGTCGATCCGCGACTATCTCGTGCTGGAGTATGCGCCCTCCAAGCGCGGCTACCCCGGCGACAAGCTGTTCGTGCCCACCGACCAGCTCGATCTGCTCTCGAAGTACGTCGGTGGCGAAGCACCGACGCTCTCGAAGATGGGCGGCAGCGACTGGGCACAGGCGAAGGGCAAGGCCCGCAAGGCGGTCCGCGACATCGCCGTCGAGCTCGTCAAGCTGTACTCGGCGCGGATGAGCGCGAAGGGCTACGCGTTCGGACCGGACACCCCGTGGCAGCGCGAACTCGAAGAGGCGTTCCCGTTCGCGGAGACGCCGGACCAGCTGCAGACCATCGACGAGATCAAGGCCGACATGGAACGGCCGATTCCGATGGATCGACTGCTCTCCGGCGATGTCGGCTTCGGAAAGACCGAAGTCGCGGTGCGTGCCGCGTTCAAGGCGATCCAGGACGGCAAGCAGGTCGCGATGCTCGTGCCGACGACCCTGCTGGTCAAGCAGCATCTGGAGACGTTCACCGAGCGCTTCGCCGGGTTCCCGGTGAAAGTGCGTCCGCTGTCGCGATTCCAGACCGACAAAGAGGCCCGGCTCACTCTCCAGGGGTTGCTCGAGGGGTCGGTCGACATGGTGATCGGCACCCATCGCATCCTCACGGACCAGATCATCTTCAAGGATCTGGGGCTGATGATCATCGACGAGGAGCAGCGCTTCGGTGTCGAGCACAAGGACGCGCTGAAGAAGATGAAGACCAACGTCGACATCCTCGCCATGAGCGCGACGCCGATCCCGAGGACGCTCGAGATGGCGGTGACCGGCATCCGCGAGATGTCGACCCTGCAGACCCCGCCGGAGGATCGGCATCCGATCCTCTCGTTCGTCGGACCACGCAGCGACAAGCAGATCACGGCGGCCATCCGCCGCGAGATCCTCCGCGAGGGCCAGATCTTCTTCGTGCACAACCGCGTCCAGTCGATTCAGCGGGTCGCGGCGCAACTCGCCGAACTCGTACCCGAGGCGCGGATCGCCGTCGCTCACGGGCAACTGGGGGAGCATCAGCTGGAGCAGGTCGTCGACGATTTCTGGGAGCGGAAGTTCGATGTGCTCGTATGCACGACGATCGTCGAGACCGGCCTCGACATCTCGAACGCGAACACGATCATCATCGATCGGGCCGACAAATACGGACTCTCGCAGCTGCATCAGCTGCGCGGACGAGTCGGCCGAGGGCGCGAGCGGGCCTACGCCTACTTCCTCTATGACGAGATGAAGCCGCTCTCCGAGACCGCGGCCGACCGACTGCAGACGATCGCGGTGAACAACGACCTCGGCTCGGGCATGCAGGTGGCGCTGAAGGATCTCGAGCTGCGCGGTGCGGGTAACCTCCTCGGCGCTCAGCAGGCCGGGCACATCGCGGGCGTCGGTTTCGATCTGTACCTGCGGATGATCGGCGAAGCAGTCGCGACCTTCCGCGGGGAAGAGGTCGAGACCGGAGCGGAGCTGAGGCTCGAGCTGCCGCTGGATGCCCGGATCCCCGAGGACTACATCGACAGCGAACGGCTGCGCCTGGAGGCGTACCAGAAGCTCTCTGCCGCCTCCACAGCGACGACGAAGGACGACGCGATCGACCTCGTCATCGAAGAGCTCACCGATCGCTACGGCACACCCCCGGCCGAGGTCGCGGGGCTGCTCGCGGTCGCGCGTCTGCGTCGACGCGCCGCGCGGGTGGGCCTGACGGATGTCGTGGTGATGGGGTCGAATCTGCGGATCGCACCCGCCCGCCTCGAGGACTCCATGAAGGTGCGCCTGCAGCGCCTCTATCCGAAGGCCAAGCTCGTCGCCGGGGGAGAGGCGCTGGTCGTTCCGATGCCGACGGTCGCTTCGTCGATCGGCGTCGGGGTCGAACCACTGGAGGATGCAGAGTTGCTGGCCTGGGTCGCCCAGCTGTTCACGGCGATCTTCCCGGAGCCGGTCAAGGCCGAGTAGCGCGGGGAGCATTTTTCCCACCCGGATGCCGCGCGCAGCGGCACCCGGACGACTAGTCTGACGTCATGTTGTACGAGCACCTCGGGGCCCAGCCCCGGATCCATGACACCGCCGTCATCGCTCCCACCGCCGTGATCTCCGGCGACGTGACGATCGGCGCCGACTGCCAGGTGCTGCACGGCGCCGTGATCACCGCGGAGGGCGGACCGATCACCCTCGGCGAGAACGTCATCGTGATGGAGAACGCGATCGTGCGCGCGAGCTCGGCGAATCCCGTGCACGTCGGCGATCACGTGCTCATCGGACCCGGGGCATCCGTCTCCGGAGCAGTCATCGGTGACGAGGTGTTCCTCGCCACCGGCACCAGGGTGTTCAACGGCGCGCACATCGGGGACCGCGCGGAAGTGCGGATCAACGCGGTCGTGCACCTGCGCACGGTGCTTCCGGAGGACGCGGTGGTGCCGATCGGCTGGGTGGCGGTCGGGGATCCGGTCCAGGTGCTGTCTCCGGACCGGCACGAGGAGATCGCCGCCGCACAGCGCGAGCTCGACTTCCCCGGCTACGTGTTCGGGGTCGACCGGGACACCCCCGACGTCATGGTGCAGCTCACGGAGCGGTACGGACGCTCCCTCGCCCGCCATGCCGACGATCGCGAGATCACCGAGTAGCGGCATCCGCTCTCCGCGCGGATCGCAGAAGAGCGCTTCGATCGCAGAGAATCCGGCGATTGCTGCGATCGAAGCGCGTTCGTGCGATCGGCGCGCGTCTCAGATGACGCCCTGCGCGAGCATCGCGTTCGCAACGCGCTCGAAGCCGGCGATGTTGGCTCCGGCGACGTAGTCGCCCGGCGCGCCGAATCGCTCGGCCGCCTCGAACGCGGCGCCGTGGATGTCGCCCATGATCTCGCGCAGCCGGTTCTCGCTGTCGGCGAAGCTCCAGCGCTGGCGGGATGCGTTCTGACTCATCTCCAGAGCCGAGGTCGCGACCCCGCCGGCGTTCGCCGCCTTACCGGGCGCGAACAGCACCCCCGCCTTCTGGAAGCGGTCGACCGCGTCGGGTACGCACGGCATGTTGGCACCCTCGGAGACGGCGCGCACTCCGTTCGCGATCAGGGCCTCGGCATCCGCCGCGCTGATCTCATTCTGGGTGGCAGAAGGGATCGCAATGTCGACGGGCACCTCCCAGACGCTGCCGTTCTCGATGAAACGGGCGCTGGGCCGCCGCTTCGCGTACTCCACGATCCTGGCGCGCTCGACCTCCTTGAGCTGGCGGAGCAGTGCCAGGTCGATTCCGGCATCGTCGACGACGTAGCCGGAGGAGTCGGATGCCGTGACCGCGGTCGCGCCGAGCTGCGTGGCCTTCTCGATCGCGTAGATCGCGACGTTGCCCGAGCCGGAGACGCCCACTCGCTTGCCCTCGAACGATTCGCCGTGCACGGCGAGCATCTCCTGGGCGAAGAACGCGGCGCCGTAGCCGGTGGCCTCGGTGCGTACTTCGGCGCCACCCCAGCCCTTGCCCTTGCCGGTGAACATTCCCGACTCGTGGCGGTTGGTGACCTTGCGGTACTGACCGAACAGGTAGCCGATCTCGCGCCCGCCGACGCCGATGTCTCCTGCGGGCACATCGGTGTGTTCACCGAGGTGCCGGTAGAGCTCGTTCATGAACGACTGGCAGAAGCGCATGACCTCGGCATCCGACCGGCCGTGCGGGTCGAAGTCCGAGCCGCCCTTGCCGCCGCCGATGCCCTGACCGGTGAGCGCGTTCTTGAAGATCTGCTCGAACCCGAGGAACTTGATGATCGACAGGTTCACCGAGGGATGAAAGCGCAAGCCGCCCTTGTACGGGCCGAGCACGGACGAGAACTGGATGCGGTAGCCACGGTTCACGTGGAGGCGACCGGCGTCGTCGACCCACGGCACCCGGAACATGATCTGACGCTCCGGTTCGACCAGACGCTCGAGGATCCCACCGTCGATGTACTCCGGGTGGTGTTCGAGAACGGGCGCGATCGACTGCAGCACTTCGTGCACGGCCTGATGGAATTCGGGCTCGTGCGGGCTCCGGGAGAGCACCGTTTCGAACACGGGCTGCACCGGTGCGGCGAGCGGATGGAAAACGGCGGGGGTGGTTTCGGTCACGCGGAAAGCCTTCTCAAGGTGGGGATGACGGATTTATCCGAGGCGCGGCATGGCGCCGGTCACCCGGTGTTCTGCAGGCCGGCCGCGACTCCGCTGACGGACAGCAGCAGGAGCCGCTGCTGCTCGGCATCCGCTCCCGAGCCCTCCGGGGCTGTGGCCGCCGAGGAGCGGAGCGCCCGAAGAGCACGCAGCTGCAGCAGCGACAACGCGTCGACGTAGGGACTGCGCAGCTGCACAGCGCGCTGCAGGATCGGCTTGTTCTCCAGCAGGCGGTCTCCGCCGGTGAGCCGGATGACCCATTCGCGGGTGAGGGCGAGCTCGTCCAGCACGAGGGCGGCGAGGTCGTCGCGGTCGCCGAGCGCGAGGTACTGGCGGGCGATGCGCTCGTCGGTCTTCGCCAGGCTCATGGCGACGTTGTCGACCATCGTGCGCAGCAGCGGCCACTCCCGGTACGCCTCGGCGAGCAGCGCCTCGTCGCCGATGGCCTCGAGTGCGGTACCGAGTCCGAACCAGCCGGCGAGGTTGATGCGGGCTTGCGTCCACGCGAACACCCACGGGATGGCTCGGAGGTCTTCGAGGGACTCGACGGAGAGGCCGCGGCGCGCGGGTCGCGAGCCGAGCGCGAGCAGTCCGATCTCCTCCATCGGGGTGACCGTCGCGAACCACGGCGCGAAGCCCTCCGCCTTCACGAGCGAGAAGAAGCGCTCCCGCGAGGCGACGTCCATGACGGCGGCGATGTCCGCGTAGCGCGCGGCGGCGCTGCTGGTGCGCGCCTCGACGGTGGGCGACGAGGCGAGCAGCGTCGCTGCGGCGACCTGGTCGATGTGGCGCATCGCGATGGCCGGCTCGCCGTAGCGGGCGAAGATGACCTCGCCCTGTTCCGTGAGCTTGAAACGTCCGTCGACGGAGTGCGGTGGTTGCGCCAGGATCGCGGAGTTCGCCGGTCCGCCGCCACGGCCGAGAGCCCCGCCGCGGCCATGGAACAGGGTGAGCGTGATGCCCGATTCCTGCGCCCACTGGGCGATCTTCTCCTGTGCCTCGTACAGGGCGAGGTTCGCGGCGACCGGCCCGACGTCCTTCGACGAGTCCGAGTAGCCGAGCATGACCTCGAGGCGATTGCCGGTCGCGGCCATCCGCGCCTGGAACTCGGGGAACGTGACGACCTCGGCGAGGATGTCGGGTGCGGCCTGCAGGTCGGCGAACGTCTCGAACAGGGGCACCACATCGAGCACGAGCGCATCGTCGCCGAGCGCGTGGCGGGCGAGGCGGTGCACTGCTGCGAGATCGGATGCCGCCTGCGTGAACGACACCACGTAGCGGCCGGCGGCACGCAGGCCGTAGTCGCGTTGAATGTCGGCGATCGCGCGGAAGACCTCGAGTACCTCTTCGGTCTGAGCGCTGACGGCCTCGCCGCTCTCCAGCTCGGCGAGCGCCTTCGCGTGCACCTGGGAGTGCTGGCGGACCTCGAGTTCGGTCAGGTGGAAGCCGTAGGACTCGACCTGCCAGATCAGATGCTGGATGCCGCCGAAGGCATGGCGTTTCGCCCCGGCATCCGCCAGCGAGGTCTGGATGACGCGCAGGTCGTCGAGCAGCTCCTCGGGGGCACCGTAGCCCAGGGAGCCGGCGCGACTGCGCGTCGCGGCGACCCGCCGTGCGAGAGCGAGGAGCACCCGCCGGTGAGGTTCGCCGGGGGAGCGCGTGGCGAGGTCGGCGGCGACCGACGGTTCTGCGGCCGCGAACGCGTCCCACAGGGCGACGACCGCGGCGCTCGACGGAGTGTCCTCGGCGTCGAGGGTGAGGGTGCGGCCGATCCGCTCGAGCGCGCGCTCGAGTCCGCGCAGCACGTGATCGGAGGCGATCTGCGCAGCCTCTCTAGTGACGGATGCCGTCACGAAGGGGTTTCCGTCACGGTCGCCGCCGACCCAGGAGCCGACCCGCACGAAGGCGGGGACCACCGGTGCGCTCGCGCCGGACTCGTCGCCGCGCAGGGCGTCGTCGATCCGGCGGTACACGTGCGGCACGGTGGTGAAGAGCGTCTCGTCGAAGACGCCCATCACGGTGCGGACCTCGTCGGTCGGCGACGGCTTCTGCGCGCGCAGCGGAGCGGTGCGCCACAGCGTGTCGATCTCCTCCAGCATCCGTCGCTCGGCACGTTGCTCCTCGGCGCCGTCGACGCTCGCCGCATCGTGCTGCGTGAGCAGTTCGGACAGACGGCGGATGCTGGACGACACGGCCCGGCGACGGGCCTCGGTCGGATGCGCCGTGAACACGGGGTGAAAACGCAGCTCCTCGAGCCGCCGTCGCGCTTCGGTATCGCCGACCTCGCTCCGCAGCCGCGCATAGGCGGTGGCGACGGTGTCGGCGGCATCCTCACGCCCCGGCTGTCCTGCGCGCTCGCGGAGGACCCGGACGCGCTGGTGCTCCTCGGCGAGATTGACCAGATGGAAGTAGCAGGTGAAGGCGCGGGCGACCTCGTCGGCGCGGGCGACGGAGAACGACTCCGCGATGGTCGCGGCGCGGTCGAAAGCCTCAGGCGTCTCCTGGTCGTATGCCTGGATGGTGGCGAGCCGCAGGCGCTCGACGTCCTCGAAGAGGCCGTCGTCGCCGGACTCGCGGAGCACCCGGCCGAGCAGGCCGCCGAGCATCCTGACGTCGGAGCGCATCTGCTCCGGAATGCCGCGGCCCGCTTCGAAGCGTCCGATGACGCGGATGGCCTCGGTGTTCGTGGGCTCGGAGAAGGTGTGTTCGGGGGTCACTTTTCGAGCGTATCCGGGTCTCGCCCACACGCGTGACCAACGGGTTTCCCCGGCGTAACAAACGCCGCGTCGGGGGGCGCTCTACGATGGACGGAATGCGTATCTCGGCGAACCCCCTCCGCGGACAGCAGTTCCCCGCCGTTCTCCTGCTCCTGGCAGCAGGACTCGGTCTCCTGCTGGCGAACCTTCCCACGCATGACGCCCTCGCGGCCGTGCTCGACTTCCACATCGCGGTGCCCGGCACCGGACTCGACCTCTCCGTCGCGCATTGGGTGTCCGACGGTCTGCTCGCGATCTTCTTCCTCGTCGTGGCGATCGAACTGCGCCACGAGCTCACCCACGGTGAACTCGACTCGCTGCACAAGGCGATGCAACCGGCGATCGCGGCGGCCGGCGGTGTGCTCGTTCCGATCGCGGTGTATCTGCTGTTCGCCGGCGGTGGCGACACAGCATCGGGCTGGCCGATCCCGACGGCGACCGATATCGCATTCGCGCTCGGCGTGCTCGCGATGTTCGGCAAGGGGCTGCCCGCCGGCGTGCGGGTCTTCCTGCTCGCCCTCGCCATCCTCGACGACATCATCGGCATCATCTTCATCGCGGTGCTGTTCGCCCGTGACGTGCAGTGGGTTCTGCTCGGGCTCGCGCTGGTCGCTGTCGTCGCGTTCGCGCTACTGAGTCGCCTGCTGCACAAGACCGGTCATTCCGGCGTCGCCGTGGCGATGGGCGTGCTGGGTGTCGTGACCTGGGGACTCGTCGCGGCATCCGGCATCCACGCGACGATCGCAGGCGTGCTGCTCGGACTGGTGATGTCGCCGGTGCCGGCGGAGCGGGTCCGGCATGCCCTGGAACCCGCCGTGAACGGCTTCATCCTGCCGCTGTTCGCCTTCGTCGCGGCATTCGTGGTCATTCCCGCCCTCTCGCCGAGCGAACTCTCACCGGCGTTCTGGGGCATCGCCGTGGCGCTGCCGGTCGGCAAGATCGTCGGAATCAGTCTGTTCGGCTGGGTGGCGATGCGCATCCGGCCGAAGGGCACCAAGCCCGCGTTGCCGTTCGCAGACATCCTCGCTGCCGGCGCACTCGGCGGCATCGGCTTCACCGTGTCGCTGCTGCTGGCCAACCTCGCGTTCGCCGATGATGCCGTCGTCCGCGACCAGGCCATTCTCGGCGTGATCGTGGGATCGTTCGTGGCTCTCGTGCTCTCCGGCGTGATCGTGTCGCTGCGGTCCAGGTGGTATCGACAGGTCGCTGCGGCGACATCGTGAGATCCGGGGCGACTGCCCCGGCCGAAGGGAGAACCGTGTCTCCGCACTCCGACCGTCGCGACGGCGTACCGGGCGCCGACCCCTTGCGGGTCGCCGCCGAGACGATGCGCGAGGTGCGCGAGAGGTGCGTGTGGTCCGAGCGCATCACGCACCGTGACCTGATTCCGTACCTCATCGAGGAATCGCACGAGGTGATCGACGCGGTCGAGAGCGGTACGCGCGCCGATCTGCGCGAGGAACTCGGCGACCTGCTCTGGCAGGTGCTGTTCCACGCCGCGATCGCCGCTCAGGATCCCGACGATCCCTTCGACATCGATGACGTCGCGCGTACCTTGACCGCCAAGATGGTGCGTCGGCATCCGCACGTCTTCGCCGGTGAGATCGCGCGCACTCCCGAAGAGGTGCTCGTGCACTGGAACGCCGCGAAGGCTGCGGAGAAGCGCGCGAGGACGAGCGTTCTCGACGGCGTTCCACGGGGGATGCCAGCGCTCGCGCTCGCGCAGAAGCTCGCCGGCCGCGCGGCCGGCGTGCGCGTCTCCGTGCCGGAGCCCGTCGGGGCGCCGGCATCCGAAGCCGAACTCGGTGACGCCCTGCTGGCGCTCGTCGCGACGGCCAGGGCCAACGGCTGGGACGCCGAGCGCGCCCTCCGCGAGCGGCTCCGGGCGCTGGAGGACGAGGTGCGCCAGGCCGAGGCCTGACCGCACCGCGGCGTGGATGCCCGGCGGACCTGGAAGGATAGATCCGTGGCTACTGTGAACCCGCCGCGCGGAATGCGCGACATCCTCCCCGCCGACAAGGCCCGCCGTGAAGGCGTGCTCTCCGTCATCCGCGACCGCTATCGGGCGCACGGATTCGACGAGATCGAGACCCCGGTGGTGGAGGAGTACTCGCGTCTGCACGCGGGGATCGGCGGCGACAACGAGAAGCTCGCCTACAACGTGCTGCGTCGAGGTCTTGACGCCGAAGCGATCCGGGATGCCGCCGATGACCCGGCCGCGCTCTCCGACCTGGGCCTGCGCTACGACCTCACGGTGCCGCTCGCGCGCTTCTATGCGACGAACCGCGGCCAGTTGCCCGCCGTGTTCCGCTCGATCCAGATCGGATCGGTCTGGCGTGCCGAGCGCCCGCAGAAGGGTCGTTACCGGCAGTTCGTGCAGTGCGACATCGACGTCATCGGCGACGACTCGGCGCGTGCCGAGGCCGAGCTCATGGTCGCCTCGCTCGACGCGGTGGACGCACTCGGACTCGAGGGTGCGACCGTGCGCATCAACGACCGACGGGTCCTGGACTGGATGCTGGGCACGTTCGGCTTCACGGCGGATGAACGCCCCGGCGTGCTCATCACCATCGACAAGCTCGACAAGATCGGGCCGAGCGGCGTGGCCGCTGAGTTGCGCGAGCGCGGCGCAGCGGCATCCACCGTCGACGCCTTCGAGGCGTTCCTGACTCGGCCGCAGACCATGGAGTACAACCCGTTCGGGGAGCGCCAGATCCGCAAGGCGCTGCCGGAGGGGGCGCCGGACGAGATCGTCGGGCACCTGGTCGGCATCGGCGAGGCGGTGGCGGCCGGGACCGGCCAGACCGACATCCCGCTCGTCTTCGACCCGTTCCTGGTGCGCGGCATGGGCTATTACACGGGCACGATCTTCGAGCTCGCCCACCCCTCTGTCGACTACTCGCTCGGCGGCGGCGGACGCTACGACGGCATGATCGGCCGGTTCCTCGGTCAGCAGGTGCCCGCGGTCGGGTTCTCGCTCGGCTTCGAGCGTCTCGTCGACCTCGTCACCACGGCCCCGGAGGCCGAAGCGTCGTCGGTCGTGCTGATCCACGACGCCGACGTCTCGATCTCCGAGCTCGCCGCGCACAAGTCCGCGTTGATCGGAACCGGCGCACGCGTGCGCCTCGAGCGTCGCACCAAGAACCTCAAGGCGCTGCTGGAGCGTTCGGCATCCGATGGGTACACGTCGTTCGCGATGCTCTCGGCGGGTGCCGAGCCGGGGAACCTGGAACTCAAGCCGCTCTCCTGACCGGGGCCGGGTCCACCTGCAGGACCGATGCACGGATGTCGGGCCGTTCCACGGCGTTTCGTCATGCATCCGTGATTCGGTCCTGCAGGTCGCACCGGTGCGGATGCTGTGAACACGGGGCCGGATGCCGTTCACGCGGCGTTCACGCTCTCGCGGTCGAATCGGATCATGACGCGCTCTCGCATCGTGCTCGCCGCCGGTCTCACCATCGGCGCCGCGTCGGCCCTCGTCTGGGGCGGACGCGCCCTGCTGACCAGGCAGGCGGCGATCGCCCGCCGCAGGATCGGAAAGCCGCTCGGCGAGGACTCGCTCGACGCCGATCGCATCTGGCGGTCCTCCCTCGCCGGTGCTCCGGTCGAGCTGCTGCTGCTGGGCGACTCGCTCGCCGCCGGACTCGGCGCGGAGCGACGAAAGGACACCCTGGGCGGTCGGCTCGCGAAAGGCCTTGCCCGGCAGCTCCACCGGCCCGTGCGCCTGCACACGGGAGCGATCGTCGGCTCCGAGTCCTCAGCGCTCGCCGGTCAACTGGACGCGCTTCCGGACGGCTACCGCCCGCACGTGGCCGTGATCGTGGTCGGCGGCAACGATGTCACGCACCGTGTGCCGGTCGCCGAATCCGTCGCCCACCTCGAGTCCGCGATTGCCGACCTGCGACGGCGCGGAGCGGCGGTCATCGTCGGAACGTGTCCTGATCTCGGCGCGCTGCGGGCGGTGCCGCAACCACTGCGCACGCTCGGCGCGCGGGTGTCCCGACAGTTGGCGCTCGCGCAGACCGCCGCCGCGGCGCGCGCAGGCGCCGCGAGCGTCGATCTGCGTCGTGCCGTCGGACCGATGTTCCTCGATGATCCGGACGGCATGTTCAGCCTGGACCGGTTCCACCCGAGCGCGCTCGGCTATCGCCGCACCGCGGAAGCGCTGCTGCCGGCGGTCGCGGCGGCTATGCGCTCGCGGAGCTGAACGAGGCCGCCCACTCCTGCACGCGCTGCGCACTCTCCTCGACGGAGAGATCCTCGACGCGACTCATGATCGACCACCGCACGCCGAACGGATCACGGATGCTGGCGAACCGGTCGCCGGAGACGAACGTCGACGCGGGTTCCCGCACGACGGCACCCGCAGCCACAGCACGATCGACGGTGGCGTCGGTGTCGGGTACGAAGACGCCGAGCGAGTAGCAGTCGTCCTCGCCTGCAGGCGGCGCGACGAGGTGGTACTCGGCGGTCGGTTCCCCGATCTGCAGCAGCCCGAGTCCGAAGTCGAGGTCGGCATGCACCACGACGCCGCCCATCTCGGTGATGTCGATGACCGTGGCCCCGAAGACGTCACGGTAGAACGCGATCGCGTCGGCAGCGCCGGGGATGGCGAGGAACGGGGTGAGCGAGGTCGCGTTGTTCGGGCGGCCGTTGGTGGTGTGGGTGCCGGTGAGGCCGGCGGATGATGTGTTCATGCCTCCACGCTAGGGATGAGCGGATGCGCAGCGATTGAAGATTCGCGACACGATGTCGGATGCCGCGGCTATCGTCGGAACGTGATCGATGCGCGGCGAGGAGTGCTGTACCCGGCGCGGATGCCGGAGTTCCATCGGCTGCCGGCGCCTCCTGAAGCCGCGGAACTCGCCGCCTGGTTCTGGATTCCCGTATGGGACATCGAGCCGGGGCGCACGTCTCGTCAGGATGTCGTGGCCTACCCGGCCCTGAACCTCGTGGTCGAGCAGAACGGCGGCGCACCGGCCGAAGTGCAACTGGTCGGGGCGACGACGGCTGCATCCTTCCGCGACCTTCGCGGCCGCGGTTGGGCTGTTGGCGCACTTCTGCGCCCGGCGTCGGCCGCCGCGCTGGTCGAAGAGCCGGCCGCGCTCCGCGACACCGCGATGCCCTTCGATGCTCCGGAGCTTCTTGCGGGCGTTGCGGCGGCCATGACGGATGCGGGAGACAGCGGCCGCTCCCAGGCGGTGGCCGTGTTCGCACGGTGGCTCGCCGCGCGGGTCGGCGAGGTCTCGCCCGTGGCGCGGCAGGCGAACGCGATGTCGGATCTTCTGATGACGGATGCGTCGATCCTGCGTGCGGAAGATGCCGCGGCGCGACTGCATCTGTCGCTGCGCACGCTGCAGCGTCTCGCGCATCGGCACGTGGGATTGCCGCCGGCTGCGATGATCCGCCGACGCCGATTGCAGGAGGCGGCGCAACGGATGCGCGATGATCCGCACGCCGAGATCGCCGTGATCGCCGCCGATCTCGGCTACGCCGACCACGCGCATCTGACCCGAGATTTCCGAACGGTTCTCGGGATCGCTCCGAGCACCTACCGAGTCGACCCCGACAGCTGAGCTCAGCGGCTGGCGATGCGCAGCCGCAGCATCCGGTACGCCACACCGAGGAGCACGACACCCGTGCCGATGAGAGATGCGACGATCGGCAGGGTGTTCACGAGCACGAGGCAGCCGAGCGCGCCGAGCACCTGGAGAGCCCGCGGGTAACGCCGTGCACTGCCGTCCTGACGGAAAGCGGCCGCGTTCGCGATCAGGTAGTACAGCAGCACGCCGAACGACGAGAAGCCGATCGCGTTGCGGAGGTCGGCGACGAGCACGACCCCGATGACGATGATCGCGATCGCGACCTCCGCGCGGCGCGGCACCTGCCAGCGTTCATCGACGTGCGCGAGGAGGCGCGGTACGTCGTCTTCCCTGGCCATGGCCAGTGTCGTGCGGCCGATGCCGGTGAGGAGCGCGAGAAGGGCGCCGAGCGACGACGCCGCCGCAGCCACCCGCACCACCGGCGCCAGCTCGGGCCAGCCGGCGGCCGTGATGACGTCGGCGAGCGGGGCCGTGCTGGTCGCCGCATCTGCACCGAGCGTGGTCATGACGGTGATCGCGACGAGGACGTACACGACCACGGCCCCCGCGAGCGCGAGGACGATCGCGCGGGGGATGGTCCGCTCCGGGCTCACCACCTCTTCGCCCATCGTGGCGATGCGCGCGTAGCCCGCGAACGCGAAGAAGAGCAGCCCTGCGCCCTGCAGCACGCCGTACGCGGTGGCATCCGGCAGCGGCGCCGGAGAGGCCTCCGGGGCAGCGAGGAGGCCGGTCGCGACGACGATCGCGAGGCCGAGCAGCGAGCAGACCACCAGGATGCGCGTGAGCAGGGCCGTGCGGGTGACGCCGAAGCAGTTGACCGTGGCGAGGGCGGCGACCGCGGCGACGGCGACGGGCACCTCCCAGCCGGCCGGGGCGGCGTAGGCGGCGAAGGTCATCGCCATCGCGGCGCAGCTGGCGATCTTGCCGATCACGAAGCACCAGCCGGCGATGAATCCCCACCAGGGTCCGATCTCGGCGCGTGCGTACGCGTAGGTGCCGCCCGCGACCGGGTGCACGGCGGCGAGCTGCGCCGAGGCCACGGCGTTGCAGTAGGCGACGAACGCGGCGATCGCGAGCGCGATGAGGATGCCGCTGCCCGCCACCCCGATCGCGGGTGCCCATACGGCGAAGACCCCGGCGCCGATCATCGAGCCGAGACCGATCGAGACGGCGTCGCCCAGCGTCAGACGGCGAGTGAGCGGCATCCTCTCATCGTGCCACGGGCACGTGAACGGCCGGTGCCCGGCTCGTGTCGAGCGCAGGCAGGGTGAGGGCGGCCGGTGCCGCACCGCCGACATGCACGACCTGGTCGCTCCCGATCAGCCGCGAATGGTCGCGTACAGGATCCGCCGTACCGGGATTGCGCAGATGCAGCGGATGCGCCCCCGACGAGACCTGCACGCGAAGACGTGAGCCGGCGGCGAAGCGATGGGCGATCGGCGCGAAGGAGAGGCGGATCCGGCGGGACTCGTTCGGGGCGGCCTCAGCAGGCAGGCGCTGATAGACGTCGGTGATCGTGCGCGACCTGCCCTTGAGGTCGACTTCGCAGAGCCGGATGAACAGGTCTGCGCGAGGGTTGGACGACGCGAAGGTCAGATCGATCCCCGGCTCTCCGATGATGACGAGATCTTCCGGCAGGGGGTCGCCCGTGAAGATCAGCACATCATCTCGGTGTTCCCGCACACGCTGATCGCGGCGACCGGCAGCGAACGGATTGAGAGTGCGGCCGCCGGCGTCCGGTGTGGGATCGGCCGGATCGTAGCGATACGGGAGTGCCGCGGCCGGACGTTCGGCCTCGGGCAACGCGAGCTGTCCGTCGGCGGTGAACTCGCGGAACACGGTCGTGGTGGGAACCGGCCACTGCTCGAACTCGTGCCAACCGGCGCCGCCACTGATCTCGAGTCGCACGTCTGCGCCCTTCCCGGTATCGGCGAAGGCCGCCAGTGCCTCGCGCACTCCCATCACCGTCGTCTCCGGGTCGCCATGGATCCAGTCCCCGATGATGAGCCGGACGGGGCGATCGGCATCCTTGAGCGCGGCGTAGTCGGCGAGCTGCCCGACGAGGAACAGGTCCTGCCACCCCGCCATCAGCGTCACCGGAGGGATCGTGTCGACATCGGACGCGAAACGCAGCGGATGCCACCAGGGATCGCCCTGATCGCTGTGATCGACCCAGTCTCGGAAGAACTGCGGATCAGCCTTCCCGGCGACGCGAACGGCCTCGCCGGGAGGAGTGGCGAGGGTGCCGCGGGGGATCGCCCACCTGGCTCGGAGCAGGGCCCAGATCCGGCGAGGGAGGCTCCGCTCCTGCATGTCGAGGGCGTACGCCCAGGTGAGCGGCGTGTCGATCGAGAACCCGCCGCCCGGGTACAGGATCGCATCATCGAAACGTCGAGCCGAGATCGCGATGCCCATGGTGTCCGGGCGCTCCTCGCCGTCGCAGTACGCCCACTGGGTGACTCCGAAGTAGCTCCCGCCCCAGGAATGCACGCGGTCCGTCGCCCAGCTCTGACCGCGCACCCAGCGCAGCGTCGCCTGTCCGTCGGCGACCTCGTCGTGCAGTGGGCTGAACGAGCCGCCAGAGCCGAACGTGCCGCGACAGCTCTGCACCACGACGTGATGGCCGCGTTCGGCGAAGAAGCGGGCGACGCCGGCGACGCCGCCGCGCCCGTACGGGGTGCGGATCAGCAGCGTCTGCCCGCCTGCCCCCTCCGCGTGCCAATGGTCCGTCAGCAGCTCGGCGCCGTCGTCGGCGGCAACAGGGATGCCCGGCGTGAGAGTGACGAGCGGGTGCGTCGGCGGCGGCATGTCGGCGGCCCTGGACAGTCGTCGGTACTCTCGGCGTGCGGCACCGCGCAGTCGAGGAGCGGCAGTCATCGAACGCCCTTCACCCTGGTGACCGCGAACGCGGCGATCAGCGCCATTCCGACGGCGCCGATGTACAGGGCCGCGAAGTTCTCTCCCGTGGGTGATCCTATGCGGGTCGCGAAGAATCCGAACACCGGTACGAGGATGCCCGGCAGCAGGTAGGCGAGCGCGACGATGCCGAGGTCCTTGCCGGCATCCTCTGCCGAGGGAAGGCACTCGGTCATCAGCGCCACGTCGGCGGCGATGTAGGCGCCCTGGCCCGCTCCGACGATCGCGATGCCGATGAGGAAGAACCCGATGTCCCCGAAAGCAATGGCCAGGACGAGACCGACCGCACTGAGAAGTGCGCCGAAGACGACCGTCGGCTTTCGCCGTCCCGTGCGGTCGGAGATCACTCCGAAGACGAACGCCATCACGAGGTTCATCATGGTGAACGCCGCCGTCGCCTGAGTCTGCACGCTCGCGATCTCGGCAGGATCCTCGATGCCGAACCGGCTGGAGATCGTGAGATAGAGATAGCTGGTCACAGACACGATCGAGGCCGTCATGAAGAATCGGCACACCCATGCCCAGGCGAAGTCCGGATATCGCCGGGGGCTCAGCCAGAACGTCGACAGCACGCCGCCCCAGTCCAGCTTCGGTGCGGGTTGATCGCGGCGGATGTCCTTGAGCGCGAAGAACAGGGTGAGAGCCAGGAGTGCGGAGACTCCGCCGGGGATGAGGAACATGCCGACCTGGCCCAGCCCTGCCACGACACCGGCGAACGACACTCCGATCAGGATCCCGATGGCGGTGGCAGCACCGGTGACGGCCGACATGATCGCCCGGATGCGGCGGCGGATCTGATCGGCGAACAGGGTGTGGATCGTCATCGACACCGCACCCCAGCCGATCAGCACCAGCATCGTTCCGAG
Organism: Microbacterium sp. LTA6; assembly: GCF_045690355.1. Lineage (NCBI taxonomy): Bacteria > Bacillati > Actinomycetota > Actinomycetes > Micrococcales > Microbacteriaceae > Microbacterium > Microbacterium sp. LTA6. The sequence continues at coordinate 71,783 of NZ_CP147855.1, read as the reverse complement.
GCCGAGAACGACCAGTGAGGGGGCCAGCGCCTGCACCGCATATCCGCAGAGCGCGATCAGCGCGCCGCTGAGGATCCACGGACGGCGGATGCCCAGGCGCGACATCGAACGGTCGCTGAGGCGTCCGAAGATCGGCGTCGTGATCAGGATCGCCGCCCCGCCAACGGTGAGGATGATGCTGAGGTTGCCGGTGGCGTGCTCGGGGTCCCACTCCTTGAGCAATTGCGGGACGGCGACAGCGGCGACGCCCTGAGCGATCCCCGAAGCGAACCAGGTGAGGACGAAAGCGGTCCAGAACCACCGGCTCTGCCGCTGTCCGGGGATGTGGTCGGCGCTCAGAGGCGGAGGGGAGGGAAGGACGGGCTCGACGGCATAGGCGGACATCATCGTCTCCAGTTCGTTGGTCGGGTCGGGCGGGGGAGCGACATCATCAGCGCGGCGGATGCGTGTCCGAAGACCGCGGTGCATAGGCGGCGGCGAGTTCGGCGGCGAAGTCATCGTGCCAGTCCCGCGCTCCCTGCCATCGGGCGGTGAGAGCGGGGGAGCCGTGGATGTGCCCCTCGCCGATTCGAAGGACGACAGCCACTCCCGACTCACGCAGAGCGCGGGCGTAGGCGACGGCGCCGTCGAGGAGCGGATCGAATTCGGCTGCGAGGATCAACGCGGGCGCGAGGCCGCGGTGGTCCGCCGCGTCCAGCGGTGAGGCCGCCGCGTGGGGAGCGCCGGCGCGGTACACATCGGCGATGCGCTCGGCGTCCTCCATGCCCGATGCGCGGCGGTACCGCTGCATCGACGCACCGAAGGTGCGCAGCGCGGCAGGCAGCACCTCGAGTGCCTGATGGTGCAGCGCGCGTCCGGCGTCGCGCTCGCGGAGGGCTGTGGACGCCGCGATGGTCGCGCCGGCGGAATTGCCTCCGATGCCGAGCCGATCGACGTCGACGCCGAGCTCGTCGGCGCGCGAGCGCAGCGCATGCAGCGCGGCGACCGCGTCATCCACCGGGGCGGGGAACGGATGCTCCGGCGCAAGGCGGTATTCGAGCGAGACGATCTGGACTCCTGAGCGGAGGGCGAGGGCTGCGCAGATGCGGTCGTTGAGGATCTCGTCGATCGACCCACCGACCCAGCCGCCTCCGTGCAGCCACAGCATCGTGGGTCCGTCGCCGATCGCATCCGCGCGGCGGAACCGTCGAGCGCGGAGCGGGCCGGCGCCGCCGCGCAGCTCCAGGTCGTCGATCTCGACGCCGTGCGGCGCCGGATCTGTGAACTCGAGCGCGACGAGATCGCTCACTCTCCGCGCCGGGCGGCGCCGCGCGACCGGGTCTGCGGCGGCGAGTTCGGGATGCGCTGCCGAGAGCTCCTCGACGCGCTGGATCCACTCGAGGACCGGCGCGCTGAGCGGCGGGAAATCCGTGCGGTGAGCGGTCATACGACGTCTCCATCGTGCAGCGTGCGCAGCTGTGAGACGAGGAAGCGATGCGCGGCATCCGCGGCGGGAACGAACCCTGTCGAACCGAGTGATCCGTGCGTCTGCCCGATGAATCGGATCGCCGTCACCGGCACCCCCGCGTGGGAGAGCGCACGCGCGTACGCCTCGCCGTCGCCGCGCAGCGGGTCGAGCTCCGAGGTGAGGATGAGGGCAGGGGGCAGGCCTTCGTGCGACGCGGCGAGCAGAGGAGAGGCGTAGGGCTCGCGGGCTGACGCCGCATCGTCGCCGACGTATTGCCGTACCAGGCTCCGTCCCGCCTTGCGCACGATCACTCCCGGCATCCTGGCGCTGATGCCGCTCATGTCGGCGTGACCGATGGTGAGGTCCAGCGCGGGATTCTCCAGTATCTGCAGTGCGATCGGGTGTCGGGTGCGATCACGGTTCATCAACGTCACCGCCGCGGCGAGGTCACCGCCCGAGGACGCACCGCCCACCGCGATCCGGCTCGGTGACGCGCCCAGATCCTTCGCGCTCGCATGCGCCCATTCGAAGGCCGACCAGCACTGCTCCGGTTGCGTCGGGTAACGCTGCTCGGGCGCATGCGCGTAGTCCGCCGCGACGATGATGATCCCGGCATCCCGTGCCCGCTCGCGGAAACGGGCATCCCACGACACCCAGTCGATCCCGGCGATCGTGAAGCCGCCGCCGTAGAAGTAGACGAGGATCGGCAGATCGGAGCCGGCCGGTGCCGGTTCGGGCCCCGGCCAGTACACGCGTACCCGCACGTCGGGATGCCCGACGACCGGGACCACGTGATCTCGCGTGGCGGTGCCGATCGGTTCGATCCCCAGCTCGGCGCTCACCCTGACGTCGTTCTCCTGCGCGACCCGCCGTCGTCCGGCCGGGTCGGCCGGTTCGGGCGCGAGCAGCGGAGCGATCCGCTTCTCGTGTGCGGCGACCGCGCTGTCGAGCAGCGGTCGGCGGAAGCGGGAACGTCTCGGCATCGGGCATCTCCTTCGATGGGCTGCGCACTAGTCTTGGCAATCGAAGAACTTCGATGAAGGGTGGATGTGGTCGAATGCGCGCACGCCCTGGACGCGTCACCATCTACGACGTCGCTGCACGCGCCGGCGTGAGCATCTCCACCGTGTCGCTGGCGGTGAGTTCTCCGCACCGCGTGCGGCCGGAGACCCGCGCGCGCATCGTCGAAGCGGCCACGGCACTGGGTTATCGCATGACGGCGGGGAGGCGGGTCGGCGCTGCGCGCATCGCCGTGGCCGCACCGTTCACGACCTATCCGTCGTATCTGCGTCGCCTGTCCGGGATGCTGCGTCGAGCCCGTGATGCCGCGGTCGACATCATCCCGTACGACCTGGATTCCGCAGCCGCCGCCGACGAGCCTCTTCTCGATGTCCTCCCGACGCGTGCTGACGTCTCGGGGCTCGTGGTGATGGGAGTGCCGCTCGGAGGAGCTGCGCGCCGTGCGAGCAGAGCGGCGCGCATCCCCATCGTGTACGTGGACGTCGTGCCGACGAGGGCAGACGTCGGGGGTCCCGTCGTACTCGTGGACGACCGTGACGGCGGTTCGCAGATCGGTCGTCATCTCGCGGAACTCGGCCACCGCCGGATTCTCTTCGTTCACGAGCCGCAGCGCTCGCCGTCTTACGTGTCGGCAGGGATGCTTCGCATCGAAGGGCTTTCGCAGCACCTCGACGTCACCGCCATCGCGGTCGATGGGCCCTCGTCGGTCGATGATCGGGTGCTCCGGGCGCGGACCGATGCCGGGGCCACGGCGATCGTCGCCAATCACGACCAGTTCGCCGCGGCGATCGTGTCCCGGCTTCGCTCCGCACGCGCTACGGCTCCGATCGCGGTGGTCGGGTATGACGACGGCGAGGTCGCCTCGGCGCTGGACCTCACCACTGTTCGACAGCCGTTCGAGGAGAGTGGCCGTACGGCACTCGAACTCGCGCTCGGATTGGCGTCGGGTGCGGCGTCGGCGCACGAGACGATACGGCTCGCCCCGCGACTGATCGTTCGCTCGTCGTCGATGCCGCCATCGCCCGTCGCCCCATCCGGAGGGGGCGCCTGACGAGAGACGCGTGTCAGCTGCGCGTAGCCGTGACGCGCTTCTTCTCGCGGATGTACACCTCGCGGCGAACCTTCGCGACGACATCGCCTTCGCGATCCGTGATGACCGTCTCGAACCATTCGAGCACTTTCGCGCCGCCGCGCGCCCGCTCGCGGATCTCCGCGACTTTCTCGGGGCTCACCTCGAACTCCGCAGTGAGAACGCCGCGTCCCGGCTTGAGGAACTCGATCTCACCGCGGGTGTCCCACACGACGTAGTCACGCCCGAGCTGGTGCATGACGAGCATGAAGAAGTACGGGTCGGTCATCGCCGACATCGACCCCCCGAAGGCGGTCTTGACGTAGTTGCGGGTGAGCACGTTGACGTGCAGCTCGACGGTCGCGTGCGTCCAGTCGTCGCTGTAGCGCCGGATGCGGATTCCGCTGAACAGGTTCGGGATCCAGAGACTCATGCCGATGGCCAGGCGGCGGGGGGTGACACGCATGTCGCCCATCTTGCCGAGCGGGTGAGGACCTGGTGCATTCGTTGGTCGAGATGCTATAAATATTCTAGTTGAACTAGAACAGTGCGAATGGAGTGAGATGCTGCTCACGATCGAGCCGCACAGCGAGCGCCCTCTCTTCGAACAGGTCGCGGCCTCCGTGCGCACCGGAATCGCCAGCGGAAGAATCCGCCCGGGTGACCGGCTGCCCGCCGCGCGTGAGATCGCTGCCGGGCTCGGCGTGAACCTGCACACGGTGCTCCATGCCCTCCAGAACCTTCGCGATGAGGGGCTGATCGATCTGCGTCGCGGACGCGGCGCCGTCGTGGCGCCCGCGGCCGACGCCCTCGCCGAGCTGCACGCCGACGTCAATGCGCTCGTCGCCCGCGCCGCGGCAGTAGGACTCACGCCGGACACCCTCGCCGCCCTCATCAAGGAGCACTCCTCATGAACATCTCGTCCGCGAAGACGACGCAGCGCCGCCGGGCTCGTGCGGGACTGCTGTGGGTGGGGCTGATCGTTCCGCTCGGAGTCATCGCCCTCGCCGCCGCGGTGATGTTCGCCTGGCTTCCCGAGATGCCTGATCCCGCGGCGATCCACTGGTCGGGTGCCGGTCCTGATGGATTCGGGCCGCCATGGGCGAACCTCCTTCTGCCGCTCGGCGTCGGCGTCGGGATGGTGCTGGTGATGGTGGCGCTCGGCCTTCTTGCGCAGCGACTGCCTTCGCACCGCGACGGCACCGCGACGCTGCTCCCGCGCAGCAATCACGATCCGAGTGCGACGGTGCGGCTCCTCGGGGCTGTGAGCTTGGGACTGTCGGTACTGCTCGCTGTGCTCGGCCTCGCCATCATGGGAGTGCAGCGAGGCCTCGACGATGCGCGGGATGCGCCCGACATCGGACCATGGGCGGCTCTGGCCTTCGCCCTGCTCGTCGGTTTCGCCCTTCTCGGCTGGTTCGTGCAACCGAGCTCGTCGAAGCAGGAGCCCCTCGACGCCACGCAGCACCAGGAGCCGTGGCAGGGGGGAAGCGCGGCTCCGCTTCCGCTTCCGGCTGGCGCACGCGCCGCCTGGTTCGGAACGTCGACGCTGTCTCGAACGGGCATCGTGACGATCTCTCTCTTCGTGTTCGTGACGCTCGGCGTGGGTGTCGTGCTTCTCGCGTTCGGCCGTGCCGGCGGATGGTTCGCGGTAGGCGTCGGGCTGCTCCTGGTCGTGATGCTGCTGAGCACCTCCGTCTTCTACGTGCGGGCGGATGCCGAGGGGCTGCATCTGCGCAGCGCGGTCGGATGGCCCCGCTATGCGATCGCCGCCGAAGATATCGCGGCAGTCCGCGCCATCCAGGTGAACCCCTTCTCGGAGTTCGGCGGTTGGGGGATCCGCTGGGGCGCAGACGGCCGCTTCGGCATCGTGCTGCGCACCGGGGAAGGCATCGAGGTCGCCCGCATCAACGGCAAGACCGTCATCGTCACCCTCGACGACGCGGTCACCGCAGCGGCAGTGCTCAGCGCCGCCGCGTCCACCGGAAAGGAACAGGAATGACGTTCTCCACCAACGCGCCGAGGACCCGACCTGCGTGGGGCGCGATTCTCGCGTTCGTCGTGCTCTCGTGCGCCCTCGCCTGGCTCGTCGCTCTGCCGCTCTGGCTCGGTGACGGGCTCGCGGAGCCGATCTCCGGCGTCCTGCTGCCGGTGATGATGTTCACGCCGGCTGTCGCCGCGCTCATCGTCACGTTCGCGATGCGGGTGCCGGCGCGCGGTGGTCGTGCGCGCTTCCTGGGGCTGTGGCCGCTGCGCCCCGCCAGACGAGTGGTCTGGCTCATGGTGCTGGCCTGGCTCGCCCCTCCAGTGCTCGTGGCGCTCAGCATCCTGCTGTCGGCGGCACTGGGCTGGGTGCAGCTCGACTTCACCTTCGCCGCGTTCGCCGCGGAGATCGGGAAGGCGCTGCCGACGGGGACGCCCGCGCCACCGGTCGGCGTGGTCGTGGTGGCGCAGCTGGCGTCGATTCCGCTCGCGGCGCTCTTCAACAGCATCTTCGCCTTCGGCGAGGAGCTCGGGTGGCGCGGCTGGTTGGTGCCGGCGCTGCGGCCGCTCGGCACGTGGCCGGCCCTTCTGATCAGCGGCGCTGTCTGGGGCTTCTGGCACAGCCCGATCATCCTGCTCGGCTACAACTTCGGGCGTACGGACATCACCGGCGTGCTCTTCATGATCGGCGGGTGCGTCGCCTGGGGGATCCTCCTCGGCTGGCTGCGCCTGCGCTCGGCATCGGTGTGGCCGGCCGTCATCGCGCACGGATCACTGAACGCCGCAGGCGGGATGATCGTGATCTTCGCCGCGGCCAAGCCCGACCTCGCCCTCGCCGGGCCGCTCGGGGCGGCGGGCTGCATCGTGATCGCTCTCGTGATCGTCGTGCTCCTCATCACGGGGCAGTTCCGGCAGCAGCCCGAACTCGCGGACGCACCCGGCCGGCTGCTGTCACCGCCGCGCTCTTGACGGCTGCGGTTCGCCGGGATTGGCTGGACCCATGCAATCGACACCTGCCGCCTGGGCGGAAGCGGACATCTACCTCGCCGACACGCTCGTCGGCCACGACCCCGCTCTGGAGGCCGCGCTCGAGGCGCAGCAGGCTGCCGGGCTCCCGAAGATCGAGGTCGCTCCTGTCGCGGGCAAGCTGCTGAATCTGATCGCACGGCTGAGCGGCGCGCGCCGGGTGCTGGAGATCGGAACGCTCGGCGGCTATTCGACCATCTGGCTGGCCAGGGCAGTCGGCGAAGGCGGCAAGGTCCTCACCGTCGAGGCGGAACCGGACAACGCCGCAGTTGCGCGAGCGAGTATCGACGCCGCGGGCGTCGGTGAACGGGTGGACATCCGCGTCGGTCGCGCCGCAGACGTCCTGCCCACGCTGGTCGGCGGATTCGATCTCGTGTTCATCGACGCCGATAAGGAGTCCAACACGATCTACCTCGACTGGGCGGCCAGGCTGGGGCATCCGGGCACCGTCGTCGTGCTCGACAACATCGGCCGCGAGGGCGAGATCGTGCGCCAGGACAGCACCGACTCGATGGTCGTCGGCACCAGGGACGCGCTTCGGATGCTGGGGGAGGACCCGCGCTTCGACGCGACCGCCCTGCAGACCGTGGGCATCAAGGGCTGGGACGGCATCGCGCTCGCGCTCGTCGTGTGACGACGGATCGTCACGCCCCGGGGTGGTGAGTGCGGGCGGGCTAGACTGGGCGCGGATCGACGTCGCTCCACCACACCCTTTCCCTGAGCAAGGAGCACATTCGTGGCACTCATCGAGGCTGTAGGCGCACGCGAGATTCTCGACTCGCGAGGTAACCCGACCGTCGAGGTGGAGGTGCTCCTCGACGATGGCATCGTCCAGCGGGCTGCCGTCCCCTCGGGTGCATCCACCGGCGCCTTCGAGGCGTACGAGCTGCGTGACGGCGACAAGACCCGTTACAGCGGCAAGGGCGTGCTCAAGGCCGTCGAGGCCATCATCGACGAGCTCGGCCCGGCCATCGAGGGCGTCGAGGCGAGCGAGCAGCGCGTCATCGACGAGATCCTCATCGAGGTCGACGGCACCGAGAACAAGAAGCGCGTCGGCGCCAACGCCATCCTCGGCGTCAGCCTCGCGGTGGCAAAGGCCGCGGCAGACTCTGCCGACCTGCCGCTGTTCCGCTACCTCGGCGGACCGAACGCGCACGTCCTGCCCGTTCCGCTGTTCAACGTCATCAACGGCGGAGAGCACGCCGACAACGGCATCGACATGCAGGAGTTCTTCCTCGCGCCGATCGGCGCCGAGACCTACTCCGAGGCCCTCCGCTGGGGCGTCGAGACCTACCACGTGCTGCGCGCCGAGCTGAAGGCCGCGGGCTACGCCACCGGCCTCGGCGACGAGGGAGGCTTCGCCCCCGATCTGCCGAGCAACCGCGAGGGCCTCGACTTCCTGGTCAAGGCGATCGAGAAGGCCGGCTTCAAGCCGGGAACCGAGATCGCCCTCGGCCTCGACGTCGCAGCGACCGAGTTCTTCAAGGACGGCGTCTACCGTCTGGACAGCAAAGACTGGTCAGGACCCGAGCTGATCGAGTACTACGTCGGACTGATGAACGACTTCCCGATCGTCACGATCGAGGATGCCCTCGCCGAAGACGACTGGGACAACTGGAAGCTGCTCACCGACGCGCTCGGCTCGAAGGTCCAGCTCGTCGGCGACGATCTGTTCGTCACCAACCCGGAGCGTCTCGCCGATGGCATCCGCCGCGGCGTGGCCAACTCGCTGCTGGTCAAGGTCAACCAGATCGGCACGCTCTCCGAGACGCTCGACGCGGTCAGCCTCGCGCAGCGCTCCGGCTACACGGCGATGCTGTCGCACCGCTCGGGCGAGACCGAGGACACCACCATCGCCGACCTCGTCGTCGCGACGAACTCGGGTCAGATCAAGGCGGGTGCGCCTGCTCGCAGCGAGCGCGTCGCGAAGTACAATCAGCTTCTGCGCATCGAGGAAGAGCTGGGGGATGCCGCGGTCTTCGCGGGCCGTTCGGCCTTCCCGCGCTACCAGGGCTGAGCGCAGCTGAGACAGACATAACACCGAGGAGGAGCCGTGGCACGACGACCGGCTCCTCCTTCGGCGTCTTCAGGCGCTTCGAAGGCGCAGAGTTCCAAGGCGCAGAGTTCCAAGGCGCCGAGTTCGAAACCGAAGCCCGCCAAGAAGAACGCCGCTCGCGCCACTTCGACCCGGGCGGCCGCCTCGCGTCCGGCATCCAGCCGAGCGGCGGCTGGCGGACAGAGTGTCGACGTGCGCGAGTGGGCGTCCGGCATCCGCCTCTCCGCCTTCTCGGTCATCATGCTGTCGCTGGTCGTCCTCGGCGCCTGGGTGCTGGTTCCGACCCTCGGCACGTTCATCGATCAGCGGCAGAAGATCGCAGCGCTCGAGGCCTCCGTCCAGGTCAGCGAGGACGAGATCGCCGCCCTCGAGCAGGAGCGCGAACGTTGGCAGGACCCTGCGTACATCACCACCCAGGCGCGTGAGCGCCTCTACTACGTCAAGCCCGGCGAGGTCGTCTATCTGATCGACAACGACCTCGATCCGGCCGCTCTCCCGCAGGAGCAGGAGGCCGTCAGCGACACCCTGGAAGAGAAGCCGGCGGACTGGATGGGGCAGCTGCTGCGCACGCTCACGTCGAGCGGCCTCGCTGACACGGCGGCCGTCACCCCCTGAGTGACGCTGAGCGTTCGCTCCGAGCATCCTCCCGGTTGCCTCCCCTACGCTGGACGGGTGACTACGCCGCCATTTCCTGCCCCCACGCCCGCTGAACTCGCCGTGGTCTCGGCACAGCTCGGCCGTCCGGCTCGGGGCGTTCTCGGCATCGCCGCCCGATGCGCATGTGGCAATCCCACGGTCGTCGCGACCACGCCGCGGCTGGCCGACGGCACCCCTTTCCCGACGTTCTACTACCTGACGCACCCGGCCGCGACGGCCGCCATGTCGACCCTCGAGGCCACCCAGGTGATGCCGGAGCTCGCGGCCCTTCTCGCCGACGATGAAGACATCGCCGCGGCGTATCAGGCCGCCCATGAGGCATACCTCTCAGATCGCGCCCAGTTCGGCGACGTCGCCGAGATCGACGGGATCTCCGCCGGCGGGATGCCGACGCGCGTGAAGTGCTTGCACGCGCTCGCGGGGCACGCGCTGGCTGCAGGACCCGGCGTCAACCCGATCGGCGATGAGGCGCTCGCTCGCTCCTCCTGGTCTGCCGAGCAGTGCCGCTGCGACGATCCCGGCGCAGCGATCCGGGTCGCAGGAGCGGCGACGGCATGAGCATGAGGATGCTGCGCATGACCGTCGCCGTGGCGATGGTTGCGGCATCCGTGCTGCTGCTGGGAGCGACGACCGCCCCAGGACCTGTTCCGGACAACCCTGCGGATCCGGTGCGCGCCTCCGAGTACTGGCTGGACGGCGCCCGCATCCGCGAAGCATGGCAGACCACACGCGGTAAAGGCGTCACGATCGCCGTGATCGACACCGGTATCGCAAAGGTGCCGCAGACCTTCGGCGACGCGGTCATCGGCGGGACGGACGTCAGCGGCAGCGGCACCCCTGACGGGCGGACACCGCTCGGCGCCGTCGACGGGAACCACGGTTCCTGGGTGGCATCGCTGGCCGCCGGACGAGGTGCCGCCGACGGCACCGGCATGATCGGCGTCGCACCCGAGGCGAACCTGCTCTCGATCTCGCTCGGCTTCGGCGCCGCGGCGGCCGTCCCCTTCGCCGAGCAAGTCGCGAAGGGGATGAAGTGGGCAGTCGACAACGGCGCCGACATCATCAACCTGTCGTTCACGACGAATACCCTCGAGTGGGACCGGAGCTGGGACGAGGCGTTCCTGTACGCCTTCGAGCACGACGTCGTCGTGGTGGTGGCCGCGGGCAACCGGGGGAGCGGCACGAGCATCATCGGCGCTCCGGCGACGATCCCCGGCGTGCTCACCGTCGGCGGGGTCGATCAGACCGGTACGGCGAGCATCGAGGCGTCGACGCAGGGCATCACGATCGGCATCTCGGCGCCCAGTGAAGGCCTTCTCGGCGTCTCCGCCGACGGAAAGGTGGCGTGGTGGCGCGGCACCAGTGGTGCCGCGCCGATCGTGGCCGGCATCGCTGCGCTGGTGCGCTCCGCGCACCCTGACCTCGACGCCGCCAATGTGATCAACCGCATCATCAAGACCGCGATTCCGGTGGAGGGCGCGACGAAGCCCAGTGATCCGCTCTACGGATACGGGCTGGTGGATGCCGCCGCCGCCATTTCCACGGATGTCCCGAAGGTCGACAAGAACCCCATGGGAGACCTCGCGGAGTGGGTCCGTCTGCACCGTCGAGCAGCGTCCGAACCGCAGCCGGAACCCGAGATCACGCCGGTGAGCGTGCCGCCGCTTCCCGCGGCGGAACCACCGACCGAACCCGGGTCTCCGTTGCTTCCCAGCGCCGAGTCATTGCGTTACGGTACCCTCCCGCTCATTGCGCTCACAGTCCCTGGTATCCTGGTGGGGCTTGGCGTCACCGCAGCTGCCCGGCGCATCCGCTCAGCGCGCGCGAGTCGCACGCCAAAATCCTGACTCCGAGGAGTTGTTCCCCTGTGCCTCAGAACAGCACTGTGCCCAAGATTCTGATCGTCGGTGGAGGCTACGCAGGTTTCTACACGGCGTGGAAGCTCGAGAAGCAGCTCCGCAAGGGTGAAGCCGACGTCACCATGGTCGACCCGCTGCCGTACATGACCTACCAGCCGTTCCTGCCCGAGGTCGCCGCCGGCTCCATCGAGGCGCGGCACTCGGTGGTCGCGCATCGTCGCCACCTGAAGCGGACTCACGTCGTCACCGCGAAGGTCACCAAGATCGACCACGCCAACAAGGTGGCCACGATCACGCCGACCGAGGGCGAGCCCTACGAGTTCGCATACGACCAGATCGTGGTGACGGCGGGCGCTGTCTCCCGCACCTTCCCGATCCCGGGCATCGCCGACAACGCGATCGGGCTAAAGACCATCGAAGAGGCCGTCGCGATCCGCGACCGCCTGATGTCGAACTTCGACAAGGCGGCGTCGCTGCCGGCCGGTCCCGAGCGCGACCGTCTGCTCTCCGTCGTCGTCGTCGGTGGCGGTTTCGCCGGCATCGAGGTCTTCGCGGAGCTGCGTTCGCTGGCATCTGCGCTGGTGTCGAAGTACCCGCAGCTGACGTTCGATGACACGCACTTCCACCTGATCGAGGCCATGGGGCGGATCATGCCCGAGGTCTCGCTGAAGACCAGCGAGTGGGTGCTCAAGGACCTTGCGAAGCGCGGTGCGAACGTGCACCTCGACACGCAGCTCACGGGCGCCGTCGACGGCATCGTCGAACTCTCCACCGGCGAGGTCATCCCGACCGACCTCATCGTGTGGACCGCCGGTGTGATGGCCAACCCGACCGTCGTCCGCGGCGGCGACCTCCCCGTCGAAGAACGCGGCCGCATCCAGACCCGCGCCGACCTGCGCGTCGGCACGGCCGACGCGATCGTCGAGGGCGCGTGGGCTGCCGGTGACGTCTCGGCCGTCCCCGACCTGTCCGGTGGCGGTGTCGGCGGCTACTGCGTTCCGAACGCTCAGCACGCGGTGCGCCAGGCGAAGCTGCTTGCGAAGAACATCGTCGCGGTCATCCGTGGCGAGGAGCCCAAGGAGTACTTCCACAAGAACATGGGCGCTGTCGCGGGTCTCGGCCTGTACAACGGCGTCTTCCAGTCCGGCAACCTGGCGCTGAAGGGCTTCGTCGCCTGGATCGCCCACCGTGGCTACCACGGCCTAGCGATGCCGACGTGGGAGCGCAAGATCCGCGTCGTGTGGGGCTGGGTGAACAACTTCTTCCTCGGTCGTGACCTGGTCAACCTCGAGACGGTGCAGAGCCCTCGTTACGTCTTCGAGGAGTTCGCGGCTCGCCCGCGTCCGGCCGTGGATGCGGCTCCTGCCGCCCCTGTCGCCAAGGCAGAGCCGGCCAAGGCAGAGCCGGCCAAGGTCGAGCCGGTGAAGGCAACCGTTGCTGCGGAGGCTGCGCCTGCGGCGAAGCCGGTGAAGAAGGCGCCTGTCAAGAAGACCGTGAACGCCGACGCCTGATCATCTGATCGCTGCGAAGAGCCCGTCCGAGATTCGTCTCGGGCGGGCTCTTCCGCGTATGCGTCGCTCCTCTGCGCCCTCGACGTCGCAGGAGCCACCACCTGATCGGCTACATTCCGAATATGCCCACTCTGTCGAAACACCTGACTCTGCGTGGCTGTTCGCTGGCTTTCTACGACTCCGGCGGTGACGAGCCCGCGGTCGTGTTCCTGCACGGCGCGGGCGCCGATCATGTCATGTTCTCTGCGCAGGTCGAAGCCGTCATCGCCTCGGGGCGCAGAGCGCTGATGCTGGACCTGCGCGGGCACGGCCAGTCGCGCCCGAACCTCGTGCCGATCACCGCTGAGAGCCTGGTGGCCGACATCGAAGAACTCATCGCATCAGGAGGGCTCGATCGCCCCGTGCTCGTGGGGCACTCACTCGGTGGCAACCTGGCGCAGGCGTTGGTGCGGAAGGCGCCGGAGGCGTTCTCCGGTCTGATGGTGCTGGACTCGACGTGGAACAATGGCCCGCTGACCGTGTGGCAGCGTCAACTGCTGCGCCTTGCGGCTCCCGCCCTCGCCCTCGTCCCGGCCGCTCGGCTGCCGCGACTGCTGGCGGAGGCCTCTGCGACCTCCGACTTCGCGAGGAGGGACGCGGAGCGGGCATTCGCGCAGGTCGCGAAGTCGGAATTCCTCGACATCTGGCGGGCGACGACAGCCTTCGTCGATCCTGACCCGACCTACCGGACACCCGTGCCGCTGGGGCTGATGCGTGGCGGGCTCGATCGTACGGGCAACATCGCCACCGCCATGCCCGCATGGGCGCGGCACGAAGGAGTGCGCGAGGTCGTCATCCCGGATGCCGGTCACATCGTGAGTCAGGATGCCCCGGACGCGGTGACCGCCGAGCTTCTGCGTTTTCTGAGGTCGATCAGAGCGCAGTAATCGCCAATCTGCTCGGGGCGCTGTCCTCAGTCGCCTCGCGCCGTGTGGCGGTCGAGGATCCGGGCCAGCGTCTCCTTCATCGTGGTCAGCTCCTGCTCGTCGACGGCGCCGAAGATGTCGTCAGCGACCTTCTGGGTGTACTGCTGCGCTTCCGCGAGAGCGTGCTGACCGGCTTCGGTGAAGTGCAGAATCGTCACTCTGCGATCCTTCGCGGATTGCTCCCTGGTGATGTAACCCGACCGCGCGAGGTCGTCGACGACGCGTACCATGCCGGTCTTGTCGGTCATCAGGTGCGCGACCAGATCGCGCTGGGTCTGCACGCCGTCGCGGATGAGGAACATCACGGCGATGTGCCGGCTGGTCAATTGCGTCGGCAGGAGTGCGGCGTTCAATTGCTTGGTCGCGAGTGCGTAGACCTGGTGGAGCAAGAGGCCCACTTCCGTGGGGAGTCGAACGTCAGTGCCTGTCATTCTCTGATTCTTCCGTAATTGAGTCCAAATGCAACTGTTCCAATTGGATCTAATTCGATACACTCGCTCCATGCCCACCGCAGAGAGCGAGCATCCTCCCGTCATCGAGCCCGTGACGGAGCGCCTGTGGCCGCTGTGGGTGTTCCGCGTCACGATGACGGTCACCGCAGCGCTGATGTTCGATCAGGCAGTGCTCGCCGGGCAGTTCATGGCCGGCGTCTACCCCGCCTTGGCCACCCACCGCGACATGGCGACGGTGACCGGCATCGCTGTTATCGCGACCATCGTCGCGGCGGTGCTCGTTCGCCGGCGGGGCGGAGGGTCGCGCTGGCCCATCGTCGCCACCTCCGCGCTGCTCGTGCTGATGGCGCTGCAGGCCTTCGCCGGATTCCGATCCATGCTGGGGCTGCACATCCCGCTGGGTGTGATGGTGATCATGCTGACGGTGGCACTCACCGTCTGGGCGTGGCGGAAACGGTGATGGCGGCGATCAATCGCCGCGCCTTCATCGGTGGAACGATCGGCGGAATCGTCGCCGCCGGTCTCGGTGTTCCCATCGCGTTGAGCTTGCAGAGCGCCCCGACTTCCACGGGCAACCTGCTCACCAGCCGGATCCCGCTTCCTGAGCCGTTCCGGCGTCGTCTGACGGTCCCTCCGGTACTCGCTCCGGTGCGCACTGACGCGAGTACCGACCACTACCTGGTGCGCCAACAGATCACGCGGTCGGAGATCATCCCCGGCACCATGACCGAGCTCTGGACCTATGGCGGCAGCTTTCCCGGGCCGACGATCGAGAGCCGTCGAGGCCGCAGCGTCATCGTCACGCACGTCAATGAACTGCCGGTGCCGACCGTGGTGCACCTGCACGGCGGGCGCACACCGGCCAAGAGCGACGGGTATCCGATCGACTTCGTCCTCCCGTCCGACATGACCTACTACAACCAGCAGCTCGCCCATCGCGACCACGCCTCCGCAGGACACAGTGCGATGACGGCAGGCGGCGACGTGAGCGAAGGCGAACGCACCTACGTCTACCCGCTCGAACAGCGGGCTGCGACCCTCTGGTATCACGATCACCGGATGGACTTCACCGGCCCGAGCGTGTGGCGGGGACTCGCGGGATTCCATCTTCATCGCGACGATGAGGAGGACGCTCTGGATCTGCCGCGGGGCGCACGTGAGCTGCCGCTCATGATCGTCGACCGGAGCTTCGCGGCCGACGGATCACTGCTGTATCCGAGCAGCGACCCCACGCTGGTGCATGAACCAGGGGTCATGGGTGACTACATCGCGGGGGTACTCGGTGACGTCATGCTGGTCAATGGAATGCCTTGGCCGGAGGCGAGAG
This sequence comes from Microbacterium sp. LTA6, assembly GCF_045690355.1. NCBI lineage: Bacteria > Bacillati > Actinomycetota > Actinomycetes > Micrococcales > Microbacteriaceae > Microbacterium > Microbacterium sp. LTA6. The sequence continues at coordinate 56,411 of NZ_CP147855.1, read as the reverse complement.
TCGACGGCGTTCACCACCGGCTGCGCCTGCTGAATGCGTCGAACGCGCGGCGCCTTTCCCTGCGCCTGGATCCTGCCCCGCGCGGCGGGATCATGCAGATCGGCACCGATGGCGGCCTTCTCGACGCCCCGCTGACTCACGATCATCTGGTTCTGGCGCCCGCACAGCGACTCGACGTCGTCGTCGACTTCGGCGGTTACCCGCCCGGAACCGTCGTCACGCTCCGCAACGACTACGGCAACGGCCGCATGGGAGAGGTGATGCGCTTCGTCGTCGGGGATGCCGTGGAGGACTCCTTCACGATGCCGGATCGGCTCTCCTCCGTCGCAACAGCGGCGGAGACGGAATCCATCGCCACCCGAGCATTCCACTTCCGTGCCGGGGACATCGGCGAGCGGCACGGGTGGCTCATCGGGGGGCAGCCGTTCGGCGCTGATGAGATCGCCGCGACCGTGGCAGCGGGAAGCCTGGAGGTTTGGGAGCTGTTCGCAGATTTCCACCACCCCGTGCACCTGCATGGCGCGTCTTTCCAGGTGCTCCAACGCGGCAGCGAGGGGCCAGGAGCGTTCGACTTCGGCTGGAAGGATACGATCGACCTCCAACCGGGCGAGCAAGCGAGAATCGCCGTCCGATTCGACACCAATCCGGGAAAGTACGTCTTCCATTGCCACAACCTCGAACACGAGGACATGGCAATGATGGCGAACATTCTCATCCGCTGAGGCTCTGCACCGGGCGGAGGGGGCGTTCTGATGGCAGTCGAGTGCCCCCGCTGGGACTCGAACCCAGACTGAAGCGATTTTAAGTCGCCTGCCTCTGCCATTGGGCTACGGGGGCGTGCAACGCCAGCCTATCGACGACACAATGGTGCGACGCAGTCCCGACAGAGGTGATTCCGCGTCCATGAAGGTCGTAGGGTGGGGGAGTGCTCGACCTCACCGCCGAACTGAGCCCCCCAGTTGATGCGCGACTTTCCGTCGCCCCGGAGTGGCAGGATGCTGCGCGGTACTGGCCGCGGCTCTCCGATGCGACCGCCCACCTACCCGCTCCGGTGGCGGTGATCGATCTCGACGCGTTGCGATACAACGCGATGGACCTTCTCGTGCGTTCCGGCGGCCTCCCGATCCGGGTGGCTTCGAAGTCGGTGCGTGTGCGCGCCGTGCTCGACGCCGTGCTGCAGCTCCCGGGGTTCCGGGGCATTCTGGCGTTCACGCTCGCTGAGGCGTTGTGGCTGTCCGAGACGCACGACGACATCGTTCTCGGCTACCCGACCGTCGACCGACCGAGTCTGGAGCGGCTCGTAGCCGACGAGACTGCGGTGCGGCGGATCACGCTGATGGTCGACGATCCGTCTCAGCTGGACTTCATCGACAACGTCGCCGCCCCCGGGCAGCGCCCCGAGATCCGGGTCGCGATCGATGCGGATGCGTCGCTCCGTTCCGCTGCGCTGGGACACATCGGCGTGCGTCGTTCTGCGCTGTTCAGCGCCGGCGAGGTCGCGGCCTTCGCCAGGGAGATCGTTCGACGGCCGGGCTTCCGGCTCGTGGGTCTGCAGATGTACGAGGCGCAGATCGCCGGCCAAGGCGACGATGCCGGCGCGGACGCGCCGCTGATCCGGATGGTGCAGGCCCGCTCGCGCACCGAGTTGCGCGAGCGCAGGGCGGCGATCGCGACCGCTCTCGCCGAGATCACGCCCCTGGAGTTCCTCAACGGCGGCGGCACGGGTTCGCTCGAATTCACCGGGAGCGACGAGTCGCTCACGGAGGCGAGCGCCGGCAGCGGCCTGCTCGGCGGTCACCTCTTCGACGGTTACCGCTCCTTCCGCCCGGCCCCGGCGTCGGCCTTCGCTTTCGACGTGGTCCGTCGCCCGACCCGCGACATCGCGACCGTGCTCGGCGGTGGATGGATCGCCTCGGGACCGGCCCTCGCCTCGCGCCAGCCCCTGCCGGTCTGGCCGCAGGGGCTCCGGACGCTTCCCCGCGAGGCGGCCGGAGAGGTGCAGACACCGCTGCAAGGGCGCTCGGCAGCCCAGCTGCAGCTCGGTGACCGGGTGTGGTTCCGGCACGCGAAGAGCGGTGAGCCCGCGGAGCGGATCGATCGCTACCATCTCGTCTCGGGCACGGAAGTCATCGACGAGTTGCCGACGTACCGCGGTGAGGGGAAGGCGTTCCTGTGACGAGAATCGGCGGCACCTGGCAGAACTGGGCACGCACCGCGCAGATCACTCCGCTCCGCATCGAACGGCCGCGCACTCCGGAGGGCGTGCAGCGCGCGGTCCAGGCCGCGGTGTCGCAGGGGCTCACCGTGAAAGCAGTCGGCGCCGGACACAGCTTCACCGGCATCGCGGCGGCGCCCGGCGTGCTGCTCGAGCTCGACGACATGCAGGGTGTGGTGAAGGCGGATGCCGCCACCGGCCGCGTCACGCTGCTCGCGGGTACACGTCTGCACCGGGTACCCCGTCTGCTCGCCGCACACGGCCTCGCGATGGAGAATCTCGGCGACATCGACCGGCAATCGATCGCAGGAGCGATCTCGACCGGAACGCACGGCACCGGTGCCGCATTCGGCGGACTCGCCACCCAGGTCGTCGGCGTCACGATGGTCACCGCGACGGGGGAGTTCTTGCGGATCGACGACACGCAGAACGCCGAGATGCTGCCGGCTGTCGCCCTCGGGCTCGGAGCGCTCGGCATCATCGTCGAGGTGACGCTGCAGTGCGTGCCGGCTTTCGTCCTGCACGCGATCGACCAGCCCGTTCCCCTGGAGGACGTGTTGTCGACGCTCGACGACCATGTCGCGGCATCCGATCACTTCGAGTTCTACTGGTTCCCGCACACCGACGTCGCCCTGACGAAGCGGCAGACGCGGATGCCGGAGTCGACGGTGCGTCATCCGCTTCCGGTCGTCGGCAAGTGGATCGACGAGACGCTGCTCTCCAACGGCGTCTACCGCGTCGTCTGCGCCGCGGGGAAGGCGGTTCCGGCGATCACGCCGCCGTTCAGCCGTCTCGCCGTGAAGCTCACCGGCAATCGCGAGTACACCGACCGGTCGCATCGAGTGCTGACGCAGAACCGAACCGTGCGCTTCCGCGAGATGGAGTACGCCCTGCCGGCCGAGAACGTCGTCCCGGCGTTCCGCGCAGTGCAGGAGCTGATCTCGTCGCACGGATGGCGCATCGAGTTCCCTGTGGAGGTGCGATTCGCTGCCGAGGACGACCGCTGGCTCTCCACCGCGCATGGACGTGCCACCGGATACATCGCCGTGCACCGCTACTGGCGCGCCGGACACACCGAGTATTTCGGCGCCGTCGAGAAGATCATGCTCGAGCACGGTGGGCGGCCGCACTGGGGCAAACTTCACTCCCTCGACGCCGCGCAACTGCGAGAGCGCTATCCGCGGTTCGACGATTTCGTCGAACTTCGGGACCGCCTGGACCCCGAGCGCCGCTTCAGCAATCGGTACCTCGAGCGCGTGCTCGGCGACTGAGGATCATTCTCCGCGCGCCCCAGCGACGTACCCAGTCCACGCGCAGACTGCGCGACTAGGATGAGAGAAATTCGAGGAAGGGTGGCCTCCGCATGGAGTGGCTCGTGCCGGTACTGATCATCGTCGGAGTGATTCTGCTCATCGGAATCTACCTCTGGGCCACCTACAACTCGCTGGTGCAACTCAAGATCCGGGTCGATGAGGCGTGGAGCGGCATCACCGTCCAGCTCAAGCGACGAGCCGACCTCATCCCGAACCTCATCGAGACGGTGAAGGGCTACGCTTCACACGAGAAGGCGGTCTTCGAGAACGTCACCCGCGCACGCGCGGAAACACTGTCCGCCGAGAGCCCCGGCGCTGCCGGTATCGCCGAGGGACATCTGCAGCAGGCGCTGCGCAGCCTGTTCGCCGTGGCCGAGGCCTATCCGCAGCTGCAGGCGAGTCAGAACTTCCTCCAGGTGCAGCAGGCCCTCGTCGACACCGAAGACAAGATCCAGGCGGCCCGACGTTTCTACAACGGCGGGGTGCGCGAGCTGAACACCAAGATCAAGGTGTTCCCGAACAACCTCTTCGCCCGCGGCCTGGGCTTCACTGAGCGTGAATTCTTCGAGGTCGCCGATGCCAGCGCGATCTCCGAGCCGCCGCGCGTGCAGTTCTAGACCTCACCACACTGAGATCTCGATCCCTTCGTCGGTGACATCCACGTCGCCGCGCACCGCCCAGGTCTCGCTCCGGTAGGTTTCGGTGCGAGGTGTGCCGTCCTGCCCGGTGCCGGTCACGGTGGCGACGAGGATGCCGCCGTCTGCAGTGAATTCGTCTCCGTCGAGTTCGACGGTCGGCAGCTTCTCGATGCGGTACCGGACGCCGGACACCGCCGAGAACTCGGTACCCCACGGGATCCGGATGCCGCATCCCTCCGGCGGCGCGCTTCTCGTGATTCTCGCGCATTGCTCGAGGTGCTCGTCAACGAGCTCTTGAACCTGCTCGACGGACGCCGCCGTCACCTTCGGAGCTGGCGACGAATGCGGCGGTGGAGTCTCCACGGCGGAGGGCGCCGTCGAGGACTGCCAGATCCACACCGCGGCGCCACCGAGCAGCAGCACGGCGACGGCCGTGCCGATCACCCATCCGCGACGCCTCGTCATGAGGCGGTCTCCCGTGGGTGCACGTGCCGGGTCACCGGCGCTCCACCGAGGGCCTGAAGCGCCTGATACACGCTGTCGGCGGCGTCACCCCAGCCCGAGACCGAGACATGCTCCAGTCCCTGCCAGGAGGCCGCCAGCGCGAGCTCGGCGGCGATCGGTACCGCGTCCTCCGGGCGGGCCTGCGGCTCCCACCACGCGGACTGCACGCGCAGCGCTGAGGCGGCGCGATCGGCCTTGAGGTCGACGCGAGCCACGATCCGATCGCCGACGAGGACGGGAAGCGAGTAGTAGCCGTATCGGCGCTTGTCCGCCGGCACATAGATCTCGATCCGGTAATCGAGCTCGAAGACGCGCAGCGCGCGATCGCGGAACCACACCACCGGATCGAAGGGAGTGAGCACCGCAGCGGCATCCACCCGCCGGGGGAGCACGGCATCGCGGTGCCGCCAGGCAGGAAGCGGGCGACCGCCCCGCTCCCACCCCCGCACGCTGACCGGCATGAGTTCGCCGGTGTCGACGAGGTCGGCGATCGCGGCTGTCACCGCGGCGCGATCGCGCAGTCGGTAATAGTCCGCGAGGTCGGCCTGGGTGGCGACTCCCGACGACTGCGCCGCACGCCGCACAAGCTCGCGGATCGCGTCGGCACGCGAGACCTCCTGCGATCGGATGCGGTCGGGGATCACCTGCTCGGCGAGGGCGTATGTGCGCTCGAATCCGCGGCGTCCGCTGATCGCGACATCACCGGTGCGCCACATGTGCTCCAGCGCGAGCTTGACGTCATCCCAGTCCCACCAGGTGCCGCGCTCACGCGGTGCATCAGCACGGAGATCGGCCGGGCGCAGCGGACCGCGGACGCGAAGCTCGTCCTGCACCCAGCTCAGTGTCCGTGCGTTGGCGCTCACCCAGGAGTCCTCACTCGACCAGCGCCGGCGGAAGTCATCCATCCGGAACTGCCAGAGCGGCCAGTCCTCGACGGGGATGAAGGTGGCCTCGTGAGCAAGGTACTCGACATAATGCGTGGTGCGCGAGAGGAAGACCCGGTCGAGCAGAGCCGGATCGTAGGACCCGAGGCGGGAGAACAGCGGCAGGTAGTGGGAGCGTGCGAAGACGTTCACCGAGTCGATCTGCAGCACTCCGAGGCGGTCCATCACGCGATGCACATGACGCGATGCGACCGATGACGGGCGCGATCGCGTGAATCCCTGAGCGGCCAGCGCGATCCGGCGCGCCTGCGCGGAGTTGAGGGTCTCGGTCACTTCGCCAGCGTATCGGCGCCCGCGGACATCACCGGTCAGCCGGACCCCGCGGTCAGCAGTCGCCAGGACGTGCGCTCTAGACTGACCGGATGAGCGATCCGTTGCGACCGAGACTGAGAGACCTCTTCCGCCCGCGCCCGATCTCGACGGAGCGCACGGTGACGACCGAAGCCGACGAGGCCGTCCCATACGGGCTGCGCGTCGGGGCCGGGTATGCCTGGCGGCTGCTGATACTCGCCGCCGCGATCGGCGTCTTCATCTGGCTCGTCATCACGCTCAAGTACCTCGTGATCCCGCTCATGGTGGGGATCCTGATCACCGCTCTGCTCTGGCCGGCGTTCGAATGGATGCTCCGCCGACGGTTCCCGCGCTGGCTGGCCGTCGCCCTGGCGAGCCTCGGCACGCTGGCGATCGTCACGGGTCTGATGTGGCTCGTCGTCTGGCAGATCCGAGTGGAGCTCCCCGAAGTCCAGACGAGTACCGCTCAGTCGATCGAGAACTTCCAGACCTGGCTGCGCGAAGGACCGCTGCAGCTGTCCGGCGATCAGATCGCCGACTACCTCGCTCAGGCTCAGGTTCTGCTCGAGGAGCAGGGGCAGGCGCTGTTGTCAGGGGCGCTCGCCGTTGGGTCCACTCTGGGGCACGTCGTCACCGGCGCGCTGCTGTCCTTGTTCGTGCTGGTCTGCCTCCTCGCCGACGGCGGAGGCATCTGGCAATGGACGGTCAAGATCTTCCCGCGCAACGCCCAGCCCGCCATCGACGGGGCTGCGCGCAACGGTTGGAAGACCGTCGTCAACTACGCCAGGACTCAGCTGTTCGTGGCCACGATCGACGCGATCGGGATCGGACTGGGAGCCTTCCTGCTGCAGGTGCCGCTGGCGCTGCCGGTCGCCGTCCTGGTCTTCCTCGGATCGTTCATCCCGATCGTCGGAGCCGTCGCCACCGGTGCCATCGCGGTCTTCCTCGCGCTGGTTTACAACGGTCCGTGGATCGCGCTCTGGATGCTCGTGGTCGTCCTCGGCGTGCAGCAGGTCGAAGGACACATCCTGCAACCGATCCTGATGGGATCCGCCGTGAAGGTGCATCCGCTCGCCGTCGTCCTCGTGGTCGCCGGCGGTGCGATGATCGGCGGGATCCCCGGCGCCCTCTTCGCGGTGCCGCTCGCGGCATTCGTCAACGTCGTGGCCGTGACATTGACGTCCGGCTCTTGGCGAACCGGCGACGTCCCGCAGGGTGACCTGATCTGGAGCACAGTGCCGCGACAGCGGCGGAGGAGCAATCGATGACCGCAGTTCCCGGCCTGAACGAGTTCGAGGAAGCAGCACGCAGCCTTGCCGAGATGATCACCCACACGCCGACGCTGCCCTCCCGGGCGCTGTCGGACGTGCTCGGGGCGCCCGTCCTGCTGAAGATGGAGAACCTGCAGCGGACGGGGTCGTTCAAGATCCGCGGTGCCGCGTACCGGCTCTCCCGGCTCACCGCAGAGGAACGCGCACGCGGCGTGGTGGCGGCATCCGCAGGCAACCACGCGCAGGGTGTCGCTCTCGCCGCCCAGGCGCTCGGCATCTCGGCCACGATCTTCATGCCGCTCGGCGTGCCGGTGCCCAAGCTCCTCGCCACCCGCGGTTACGGGGCGGACGTCGTTCTCGAGGGTGAGACCGTGGCGACGTCGCTGCGCCTGGCGGCCGATTTCGCCGAGCGCACCGGGGCCGTCCTCATCCACCCCTTCGATCACCGCGACGTGGTGATCGGCCAGGGGACGCTCGGCCTCGAACTCCTCGAAGACGCACCGAACGTCGACACCATCGTCCTCGGCATCGGCGGCGGCGGCCTCATCGCCGGCGTGGCAGCCGCGGTCAAGGCGCGTGCGGCCGAGCTCGGGCGGGAAGTGCGGATCATCGGCGTTCAGGCCGAGAATGCGGCCGCGATGCCGCCTTCGCTCGAGGCTGGACACCCGGTCGACATCGTGACCCGCCCGACCATCGCGGACGGCATCCTCGTGGCGCGTCCTGGCGCCATCCCGTTCGACATCATCAAGGATCTGGTCGACGAGGTCGTCACCGTCTCGGACGACGATCTGGCGCGCGCCATCCTCGTGCTCCTCGAGCAGGCGAAGGTCGTCGTCGAGCCCGCCGGCGCCGCGGGAGTCGCTGCGATCCTGGCCGGCAAGGTATCCGCGACCGGTGTGACCATGGCCGTGCTCTCCGGCGGCAACATCGACCCGCTGCTCCTGCAGCGCGTCGTGTCGCACGGACTGGCGGCATCCGGCCGTTACCTCACGCTCCGCATCCCCCTTCCCGACCGCCCCGGCCAGCTGGCCCGCGTGTCCGAGCTCATCGCCGAGGCAGGGGCCAACGTCATGGAGGCCATGCACACCAGGCACGGGCACGGCCTGCAGATCAGCGAGGTCATCCTCGAGCTCAGCGTCGAGACGCGCGGACCCGAGCACTCCGAGCACACGTTGGACACGCTGCGCCGCGCCGGTTTCGAACCGGTCGTGGTTCCGGACTGAGCCCGGCGGCGCTCTATCGGCAGACGAATGCCCCCGGATCCGCGGATCCGGGGGCATTCGTGCGGATGGGGCCGGCTCAGCCGGTGTACGTCTCCACGTTGACGATCTCGACGGCGATCGACTTGCCGTTCGGGGCCTCGTAGGAGGACTTCTCGCCGACCTTGAGACCGAGGATGGCCTGTCCGAGCGGGCTGGCCTCGCTGTAGACGTCGAGGTCGCTGCCCGCAGCGATCTCACGGCTGCCGAGGAGGAACACCTCTTCGCCGCCGGCCACGTTCGCGGTGACGACGGTTCCGGGCTCGACGATGCCGCGGCTGGCCGGTGCCTCGCCGACCTTGGCCGTCTTCAGCAGACCCTGCAGGGTGCGGATGCGCGCCTCCTGCTTTCCCTGCTCGTCCTTGGCGGCGTGGTAGCCGCCGTTCTCCTTGAGGTCGCCCTCTTCGCGGGCCGCTTCGATGCGCTTCGCGATCTCCTCGCGCCCGGTGGTGGACAAGTGCTCCAGCTCGGCGACGAGCCGGTCATACGCTTCCTGCGTGAGGAAGGGAACCTGAGCGTCGATGGACATGACGAAGCTCCTTCTATCGGTATCCGCCGACGTCCTGCGGGGGATATGCCAAGACGCCCCGGCACGTGCCAGGGCGTCGTCTGTGTGGCACGAGTCTAAGCGACCCAGCAGGTGTTCACCAAACCTGTGGTGGCCGCCGCGACGGTGGGGATGGTCTCGGAAAGGCTCCGCGTATGGCCCTCGCCGGCCGGGATCTCGACCACTTTCCAGCCCACCACGCCGAACTCCTCGTCGAGGGCCTCCAGGACGCAGACCACGTCCTTGCCCTGTACACCGCTGATCTGGAATCGCAGGTCTACGCGGTGCGCGTCGACGAGATCGAAGCCCAGATCGTCGGCATCGACCGAGCTCATCGACTGGCTCACCGTCGACCAGCTGAGCGCACCGACAGCGAGCACGGCGATGGCACCGCCGACGATCCACGGCATCCGCCGCCGACGGGTGCGGCCATAGCGTTCGTCGAGCTCTCGTGCGGTCGTCACAGTGGGGGTCTTCCGGTCGTTAGGCTGGTGGTTCCAGGTTATGCGACCTGCGCACGAAAGGCGGACTCATGCTCGTTCTCACCGGGACCGAGACTCCGATGCCGACGCCGACCATGACGGTCGCGCCGGAAGCGGTCACTCCCGGATTCGTGGGCTTCGCCGTGATCGTGATCGTGCTGATCGCCGTGATCCTGCTGATCTGGGACATGAACCGCCGCATCCGTCGCGTCCGCTACCGCGAAGAGGTCAGGGTCGAGCTCGACGCCGAGCAGGCTGCCCACGCGGCTGATGAGGCCACGGAGACCGACGCAGATCTGCCGATCGTTCGTGAAGGCGACGACGACCCGCGCGCCACCTGATCAGCCTCCGGCGCCGGGCAGGCCGAGTGAGGGTGCCAGCGGATCCAGCGCGATGAGCAGGCACGCGAACCAGTGGCACAGGAACGCGAGCACCGTGCACACGTGGAAGATCTCGTGGAAGCCGAAGTGCCCTGGCCAGGGGTTGGGCTTCTTCATCGCGTAGACGATCGCCCCGCCCGTGTAGAGCAGACCGCCGATCACGACGAGCACCATCATCGTCGCGTTCGCGTACAGGAGATCGGCCATGTACATCACAGCCGCCCAACCGAGCACGAGGTAGAGCGCGACGTACAGCCACCGCGGTGCATTGATCCAGAAGACACGGAACAGGATGCCGAGCAGGGCCCCGGACCACACCAGGATCAGCAGCAGTCCGCCCTTCTCCGGAGGCAGCGCCAGCGTCGCGATCGGTGTGTAGGTGCCGGCGATGAGCAGGAGGATGTTGGCGTGATCGATCCTCTTCAGCACCGCCTTCGTCTTCGGACCCCAGTCGAACCGGTGGTAGAGCGCGGAGTTGCCGAACAGCAGCAATGACGTCGCCATGAACACGGCAGCGGACCACTTCGCCGGAGCCCCCTGCGCGAGAGCGATGAGGACGATACCGGCGATGATCGCGACCGGGAAGGTGCCCGCATGGATCCATCCGCGCCAGGTCGGCCTGATCTCGGCCTGCGCATCATGCTGCGCTTCCGCCATGAGCGGCAGCTGAGGGACATCGGGCGGCGTAGAAGTGCTCACGTGCTCACTCTAGGCGTGCGACCATGCCGGGATCTGCACATACCGTCAGCATCCGTGCCACTCGCATTCAGCGTGGGCGCGATAGCGTAGGGAGGTGATTTCACGCGACAGCCAGGGGCGAGGGCCGCTGTACCGGCTCTACAGCAACCGGCTGCGTCGACACCTCGATCCGGCATCCGTTCCGCACCACGTCGCGATGATGATCGACGGCAATCGTCGATGGGCCCGCCAACTCGGCTATGACAGCGCCGCAGAGGGGCATCGAGCCGGAGCAGCGAAGATGCGCGAGTTCCTCGGGTGGTGCGATGAGCTGGGCGTGCGCGTGGTGTCGCTGTACCTGCTTTCCAGCGACAACCTGCGCAAACGCGACTCGGCGGAACTCGACGACCTCATCGAGATCATCGCGGAACTGGCAGAAGCGCTGTCGCGAGAAGGCAACTGGCGGGTCAAGCACGTCGGCAGGGCCGACATCCTTCCGCCGGAGCTCGCGCGCGTGCTCGCCGATGCCGAGGCCCGGACCCGCACGCACACCGGACTCCACGTGAACCTCGCCGTCGGCTACGGCGGACGCAACGAGATCGTCGACGCCGTGCGCAGCATCATCGCCGCGCACGAGGCATCCGGCGGCACCCTGGAAGACCTCGCCGCACACCTCACCCCCGAGATGATCGGCGAGCATCTGTACACCGGCGGACAGCCCGATCCCGACCTCGTGATCCGCACCAGCGGGGAGCAGCGACTCAGCGATTTTCTGCTCTGGCAGAGCGCGCACAGCGAGTTCTACTTCGTTGAGGCGCTGGGCCCGGATCTCCGCCAGGTCGACTTCCTGCGTGCGATCAGGGACTACAGCGACCGCGATCGCCGCTTCGGGCGCTGATCGGAAGCCGGCGCGCCGAGCCTGTCGAAAGCGCACCGTGCCACAATGTCGCGGTGAGCACTTTCGACGACTACCTCGCAAGCTTCGGCGGCGAGCCGGGCTACCTCAACTGGGCGGCGTTCGGACCGCTCGCGCCGTCGGTGCGTGCGGAAGTCTTCGCAGATGCGGATCTGCTCGGCAGCGGCCGTCCGTCTTCGGTGGCGCTGGTGGCCGAGCGGATCGGGCAGGCGCAGGAGCTGGTGGCGGCGCTGCTCGGGGCGGATGCCGCGGACGTGACGCTGCAGCCGTCGTCGACGCACGGGCTCATGCAGGCGCTGTACGGACTCGGCGGGCATGTGATCGCCTCGACCGGCGAGTTCCCGAGCGTCAGTCTGACGCTGGAACGCGCAGCGCAAGCCTCTTCCGGGGCACTGACCGCCCGCTGGATCACACCGGCGGACATGCGCGTGACACCGGATGCCCTCGCCGAGGCGCTCGACGACGATGTCACCGCGCTCGCCGTCAGCCACGTCGACTTCCGCACCGGGTACCGCACGGATCTCGCGGCGCTCCGCGAGGCCCTGGGCCCGAACCGTCTGCTCATCGTCGACGCCGTGCAATCCTTCGGCATCCTCGATGACGACTACTCAGCGGCGGACGTCGTGGTCGGACACGGCTACAAGTGGCTTCGCGCCGGCCGCGGCACGGGTTTCGCCTGGTTCTCGTCGCGGGCACGAGAACGCATCGCCCCGGTTCTGAGCGGTATCACCGGCACAGTGGCGGAGGGACTCTTCGTCGATGAGTTGCCGGCCCCGGCGGCATCCGCTCAGGCCTACACGATCAGTTCCCCCGACCACCTCGCTGCGGCGCGCCTCGCGGTCGGCCTCCGCGAGATGCACGATGTCGGCATTTCGCTCATCGAGGCGCGTCTGGCCGAGCAGGTCGACGCGGTGATCGAGATCGCAGACCGTCACGGGATCGAGGTGCGCTCTCCGCGGGAACGCGACGCGCGCGCGGGCATCGTCGCGCTCGCTCCGGAGGAGCCGGCGCGCATGGCGGCGGCGCTCACCAACGCCGGAGTCGTGATGACGGCGCGGGGCGAGACTGTGCGGATCGCGCCGCACGCGGGCACCGACAGCGAGACATTCCGGATGCTCGACGAGGCGATCGCGGCATACGGCAACGAGACGTTAATCAGCGCGTAACCGATTGCTGGCGTGTCGAGCCCGACGTATGTCGGTGCGGCGTCGTACCTTCTAGGCATCGGGCATGGCGCCCGATCGGGTCGGCCTTCAGGATCGCGACTCGTGGCCCCCTGGTCGACTCGTTCGCATAGCCGGGAAACATCCCGGGTCGGGAGTGGGTCGTGACCACACGTACAGCGCAGCAGTCCACCAGCACCGCGCAGCAGGCCACCCGAAAGACCGCGCGACGGTCGTCCTCAGCAGATCCGGATCAGGATCTGCGCACGTACGTGCTCGACACGTCCGTGCTGCTGAGCGACCCGCAGGCGTTCTTCCGATTCGCCGAGCATTCGGTCGTGCTTCCGGTCGTCGTCATCAGCGAGCTCGAGGGCAAGCGGAACGACCCGGAGATCGGCTACTTCGCGCGTCAGGCTCTTCGGCACCTCGATGATCTGCGCGTCGAGCACGGCCGGCTGGATTTCCCGGTCGAGGTCGGCGAAGGCGGAACCCTTCGCGTCGAGCTCGGCAACACCGACCAGTCGGTGCTGCCGGTCGGCATCCGACTCAGCGACAACGACAGCCGCATCCTCTCGGTGGCCATGCACCTTTCCCAGGACGGTCAGGAGGTGACGATCGTCTCGAAGGACCTGCCGATGCGGGTGAAGGCGGCGTCGCTCGGACTCCGGGCGGAGGAGTACCTCGCCGAGCAGGCCATCGATTCCGGCTGGACCGGCATCTCGAACCTCGACATCTCCGGTGATGACATCAGCGACCTCTACGAGAGCGAAGTCGGCATCAGCGAGGAGGCGCGCGGCATCCCGGTCAACACCGGTTTGATCATCCACTCCGAACGGGGCTCCGCACTCGGGCGGGTCACCGGCGACGGTGAGTACCGGCTGGTGCGCGGTGATCGAGAGATCTTCGGAATGCACGGGCGCTCGGCCGAGCAGCGGATCGCGATCGACTTGCTCCTCGACCCTGAGGTGGGCATCGTCTCGCTGGGGGGACGGGCAGGCACCGGCAAGTCGGCGCTGGCACTGTGCGCGGGTCTCGAAGCCGTACTCGAACGACAGCAGCAGAAGAAGATCATCGTCTTCCGGCCGCTGTTCGCCGTCGGCGGGCAGGAGCTCGGGTACCTTCCCGGCGACCAGGGCGAGAAGATGGGGCCCTGGGGTCAGGCGGTCTTCGACACGCTCGGCTCGGTGGTCTCCGGCAACGTGGTCGAGGAGGTCCTCGAGCGGGGCATCCTCGAGGTCCTGCCGCTCACTCACATCCGCGGTCGTTCGCTGCACGACGCCTTCGTGATCGTCGACGAGGCGCAGTCGCTGGAACGCAACGTCCTGCTGACGGTGCTGAGCCGGATGGGGCAGAACTCGCGCGTGGTCCTCACCCACGATGTCGGCCAGCGCGACAACCTCCGGGTCGGTCGCCACGACGGCATCGCCAGCGTGATCGAGACGCTCAAGGGGCACGACCTGTTCGGTCACGTCACCCTGACGCGATCGGAGCGCTCGGCGATCGCCGCTCTCGTCACGGAGCTGCTGGAGGGCGGAGAGCTCAGCTGAACAGACATCGACAGCGGATGCCGTCCAGAGGGCGGCATCCGCTGTCGTGTGTGACGGGGTATCCGCCGCTGTCGCTGATGCCCGCGGGAGGGAACACAGATGCCGCGCGGAGCGAGTCCGCGCGGCATCCGGGTGAGCTCAGGCCTCTGCGTCGGGCGCTTCGGCTTCACGCTTGCGGCGGCTGAGGAACGCGATGCCCGCGGCGGCCAGCAGTCCGGCGCCGGCGAGGATCCCGCCGAGCGGGTCGGCACCTGTCGCGGGCAGCTGCCCGGTTCCCGGCTTCGTCCCTGGCGTGCCGGGGGTTCCCGGTGTTCCGGGCGTGCCAGGGGTGACGGTCGGCGAGGGCGTCGGCGACGGATCCACCGTGGGGGTCGGCGTCGGTGTGGGCTCGATGTCCAACGGGAAGACCTGGACCACGGACGGCCGAGGGATGTTCAGCGTGCCTCCGCCGGCGCCCGCGAGCGGGGCGGGGCGCATCGAGTCCGGGAACTGCGAGGTCGGCTGCTCGTAGCTGCCGTCTTCGCCCGGGTGCTGAACCGAGACGAAGACGCGCTGCTCATCGTCGTGGATGACCGGACCGCAGGTCTCGGCTTCGCGGGCCACCGACAGGAACTGCTCGACGTTGCCGCGCTCCGGTCCGTCCAACGTCACGCGGAACAGGCCATCGTTGTAGCCGATGACGCCGGGCGCGCCGTCGGTGGAGATCCACAGATTTCCGGCGCTGTCGAACGCGAGGTTGTCGGGGCAGGAGATCGGAGAGACCTGATCGGCCGGGAAGCCGGAGAAGTACGCGGTCGAGTTCGTCGCGGGGTCGCCTGCGACGAGGAGAAGCGTCCACGAGAACGCCGTCGCCGTCTGATCGCCACCGGCCTCGGTGATCTCGATCACGTGGCCGTCGCGGTTCTCGTTGCGCGGGTTGACCTCGTCGGGGCCGGCCGAGCCGGCAGTACCGCGCTTGGTGTTGTTGGTGCACGCGACGTAGACACGGCCGGTGACAGGGTTCGGCTCGACGTCCTCCGGGCGGTCCATCTTCGTCGCACCGACCTTGTCCGCAGCGAGGCGCGTATAGACGAGGACTTCCTCGACCGACATCCCCTCGACGACGGACGCACCGCCGACGACCAACGGCAGCCACTGGCCGCTGCCGCCGAATCCGCCGTCCGTGGGCACGGCGCCGGATCCGTCGATCTCGACCGCAGGCGAGTCACCGGCGAAGCGGGCGACGTAGAGGTCGCCGTTCTCGAGCAGTGTCATGTTGTGCGCCCGGTCGCCCTCGATGAACGAGTCGCGCGAGACGAACTTGTACAGGTAGTCGAAGCGCTCGTCGTCGCCCGTGTAGGCGACGGCCTTGCCGTTCTTCGCGATGATGACGTTCGCGCCCTCGTGCTTGAGGCGTCCGAGGGAGGTGTGCTTGCGAGGCACCGACGTCGGGTCCGTCGGGTCGATCTCGACGATCCAGCCGAATCGGTTGACCTCGTTCTCGAACCCGGGTGCGCGGGCGTCGAACCGAGGGTCGACGTGCTCCCAGCCGCGGGCTGTCTCGGCATCCTTCAGGCCGTAGCGCTGATCGCTGGCCGACGTGCCGACCGAACGGAAGTAACCGTTGAAGTTCTCCTCACCGCTGAGGATCGTGCCCCAGGGCGTCGTGCCCCCGGAGCAGTTGCCGAAGGTGCCGAGCGGCGTCGTGCCGGCAGGATCTGCGGCGGTCTGCAGCAGCGCCGAGCCGGCAGCCGGGCCGGTGAAGGCGTAGGGCGTGTCATCGAGGAAACGACGGTTGCGCTGGCCGCCGACCACCGGGCTCCAGGAGGCCGTCTCGTCGGCGCGGGTGAGGTCGACCACGCTGAGGCCGTGGGCCTTCAGGCCGACGCGGCGCACCCGGTCGAGGTCTCCGGCGAGCTGGTCGGCGGGGAACATGATTCCCTCATTGGTGTACTCGTGATTGACGAACAGGATCGCCGTGGTGGGCGACGTCCGGATCACATCTGTGTAGTCGACGTTGTAGCCGAACTGTCGTGCCTGAGCCTCGGGCGTCTGGTCGGCCGCGTCGAAGGCGGGGCTGTCGTTGAACATCGGATCGCCCCAGCGGATGATCGGCGCCCAGTCGAAGCCGGTGGGGACGACGAAGCTGTCGACCGTGTAAGCGACCGGGTCGATCGGCGTGAATCCGAAAGCGCCGGTCGCTCCGACGGGAGCCATCGGCACTCCCGACGCGGCGGTGGCGGACTGCGCACCGGTCAGCGCGGGGGCGAGCACGATGCTCGCGACGGCGGCGGCACCGAAGCCGAGTACGGAACGGCGGGACAGCTGTGCGTCGATGATGTCGCGGAGGTAGCCGTTCGACGAGGTGTTGCACACCCCGTCCGCGCACGCGTTCGCGCACTTCAGGTGGCAGGTGACTGCACTGCGCTTGCCTCGCACGTGACCTGCCATGGGCAGGCTCGTTCGACCGATGTTCATGACCACGGGGACTCCTCAAGCGGGGGTGTTCGGGGGAGCAGAGCGCTCGTGCCCCAGCAGACCAAGCCCGGGTGTCCGGCAGGTGAACCTCAGGAAAAATCGGGCTGTACCGAAGGCGGAGAAAAGGCCGACCGCGTTGCTGGGAGGTGTGTTCTGGGTAGGTCCGTGGCCGGAACGGCGTCACACCTGTCGGACGTTGTTGCACCTGTCGGACGTCTTCTGCCCCGGCATCCGACACCTGCAACAACGTCCGACGGATGCGGTGGATCAGGCGTGGTCCCGAAGCCGTCGGAGGGCACCGAGGATCGCCGCCTGAACCGTGGGCCAATCGTGGATCACCTGCGCGTAGTCGAAGCGGAGGGTTTCGTAGCCGAGACGGGATGCCGCGGCATCCCGCACCAGATCTTTGTGCCTGTTCGTCTCGCCATCATGATTCTCTCTGCCGTCGACTTCGAGGATGAGCCGGGCGCCGACGAGGAAATCCACCCTCCCGACGCCGGCGATCCGCACCTGACAGGTCAGCGCGATGCCCAGGATGTGGAGCCGCAGGCGGAGCAGCGATTCCAGGCCGCTCTCGGCATCCGAACGGGCCAGGTCGACAAGCCAGCGAGCGGATGCAGGAAGGGAAGCGCGGATGCGGAAGCGGCCCGCAGTCGAGAGCCGGCGAAGCATCCATGCCGATTCGAAGGCTGCGAAGAACGCCTCATCGCCCTGGCATCTGTACAGGTGAACCAGGGCTCGCTCGATCGAAGCCGGGCCGATCTCGGCCTTCCCCCGGTAGAAATGGCTGATGCACGCGCAGCCCGCGTGCCGATGCACCCTGCCCTTCGTGCCCATCCACACATGCGGCTCCGTCGTCTCGGGCAGAACCCAGATCCGCTGCAGACGGAGAAGCGACGTGCAGGTGAGCTGCCCGCCGTGGGCGGCCGCACTCCGGAGATCCTCCGACACCTGAGGTGCCGCGAACACGCCGGTACGCAGGCGGTCGATGCGTCCGGCGGCGACCTCTCGCGAGAGCGTGGTCCGCGACACCCCGAACTGCTGCAGTTGCGTTCCGCGGGCGACGCCGCCCAGCTGAGTGATGAGGGCTGCCGGTTTCAACATCCCCTCAGGATGCTGGTCGGGAACGTTGCGTCGACGGCGGAGCGTGCGTTGTGGATCGATTGCTGCCTATCGCTGTTTGTGCAGGAAGAGTGGGAGTGGAGTGGGATGTCGCACCTGTCGGACGTTGTTGCAGGTGTCGGATGCTGCGGCCGAGAACGTCCTGCAGGTGCAACAACGTCCGACAGCTGTGACAAGGCCTTAAAGCAGAAACAGAGAACGCAGAAACGCGGATGCCGCGAGGAACGAGTCCTCGCGGCATCCGCGTTTCGCAGGGTGTGTCAGCCCGGGTGGGTCATCGACAGCAGGTCGAGCTTCTCGTCCAGCTGCTCGAGCGTGAGCTCACCGCGCTCGACGTATCCGAGGTCGATCACGGCGTCGCGCACGGTGATGCCGTTCGCGACCGAGTGCTTCGCGATCTTCGCCGCGGCCTCGTAGCCGATGAGCTTGTTCAGCGGCGTCACGATCGACGGGCTCATGCCGGCGAACGCGGCCGCGCGCTCGAGGTTGGCCTGGAGACCGTCGATCGTCTTGTCGGCGAGCACGCGCGAGGCGTTCGCGAGCAGGCGGATCGACTCGAGGAGCGCGGTGCCCATGACCGGGATGGCGACGTTGAGCTCGAAGGAACCGGATGCTCCGGCCCACGCGACCGTCGCGTCATTGCCGATCACCCGGGCGCAGACCATGAGCACGGCCTCGGGAACGACCGGGTTGACCTTGCCGGGCATGATCGAGGACCCAGGCTGCAGGTCGGGGATGTGCAGCTCGCCGAGTCCGGTGTTGGGGCCGGAGCCCATCCAGCGCAGATCGTTGTTGATCTTCGTCAGCGAGACGGCGATGGTGCGCAGGGCGCCGGATGCCTCGACGAGGCCGTCGCGGTTCGCCTGAGCTTCGAAGTGGTCCTTCGCCTCGGTGATCGGCAGCTCGGTCTCGGCCGCGAGCAGCGCGATGACCTTCTGCGGGAAGCCGAGAGGCGTGTTGATGCCGGTGCCGACGGCGGTGCCGCCGAGCGGAACCTCGGCGACGCGGGGGAGTGCCGACTGCACGCGCTCGATGCCGAGGCGGATCTGACGGGCATAACCTCCGAACTCCTGGCCGAGAGTGACCGGAGTCGCGTCCATCAGGTGCGTGCGACCCGACTTGACGGCATCCTTCCACAGCACGGCCTTCGCCTCGAGGGCGACGGCGAGGTGGTCGAGCGACGGGATGAGCGTGTCGATGAGCGCCTGAGTGACGGCGATGTGCACCGAGGTCGGGAACACGTCGTTCGACGACTGCGAGGCGTTCACATGGTCGTTCGGGTGCACGTTCGCACCGAGGATGCCGGTCGCCAGCGTGGCGAGCACCTCGTTCATGTTCATGTTCGACGACGTGCCGGATCCGGTCTGGTAGGTGTCGACCGGGAACTCGGCGTCATGCGCACCCGAGGCGACCTGATCGGCCGCCGCGGCGATCGCGTCGGCGATCGCACCGTCGAGGGTGCCCAGCTCCTTGTTCGCGAGCGCTGCAGCCTTCTTGATCCGCGCCAGTGCGGCGATCTGCGTGGACTCCAGACCCTTGCCGGAGATGGGGAAGTTCTCCACCGCTCGCTGGGTCTGCGCTCCGTACAGGGCGTTCACGGGAACCCGCACTTCGCCCATGGTGTCGTGCTCGATGCGGTACTCGATTTCGGTCACTGCTGTTCCTCCAGATGTGACGTTGGGCCCTCAGGCCGGGATCTCGGAGCCCGCGTCGATCGCGAGCCCCACGGAGACGATGGGCACGGCCGTGCCCTCGCTGAGTCGGTAGTTGGCGCCCACGATGCCCAGTCGGCCGTCGGCGACGGCTTGGCTGATGAGCTCGGACGACTGCAGCAGGTCTGCCACGGTGTTGCGCAGGTGCTCGCGTCCGACCATCTCGGCGTCGATGTCGGCCGGCGAGGATCCGCCCTGCTCGGCCAGGACCTTGCGCGCGGCAGGGATGATCGGGGCGATGAGTTTCCAGATGTGCGGCGGCAGGGGTTTCGCGTCGATCGCGGTGCCCGCGATGGCAGCACCGACGGCTCCGCAGGCATCGTGGGCGAGGACGACGATCAGCGGGACCTGGAGAACCTCGACCGAGTACTCCAGGCTGCCGATGATCGACTCCCCGATGACCTGGCCGGCGTTGCGCACGACGAACAGGTCGCCGAGGCCCTTGTCGAAGATGATCTCGGCCGAGAGGCGGGAGTCCGAGCATCCGAACAGGGTCGCCATCGGGTACTGCGCGGCGACGAGGTCGTTGCGACGTTCGACATTCTGATTCGGATGCCGCGGCTCGTCGTTCACGAACCGTCGGTTTCCCTCCTGCATCTCCTGCCAGGCGGCCGATGGCGTGAGTCGACGTGTCATGAGGTCTCCGAGAGGGCGCGGATCTGCGGGGCGATGGATTCGGCGAGGTCCGCCGTAGTCTCGGCCGACATCGAGCCGTACAGCAGCACGTAGTCGTCGCCGGCCTGAGTGCCGATCGCGTAGCTGACGTTGTCTTTGGCGGAGTCGCCGATTCCGAACACGTCCCACTCGAGGCCGCCGATGCGCACGGTGTCGGTGGGAGCGATGCCGTTCAGCCGCTGCGGGGCCCAGGACGAGTCGGCGTCGAAGGCCTGGGCGAGCCGCACGAATCCGCGCTCATCCTGCGCGGCCGGAGCGAGCGTGACGTTCCAGACGACGGTCTCCCCGCTCTGCAGCTCGGCGGCGTTCACACGCCAGAACTTGCCGAGCTCCGGAACGATGACCGGGCTCTCCAGCGTCGACTCGACGTTCTCGGCGATGCCGGCGACGTCGATGCGCTCGGCGGCCACCGGCTCACCGCGGGGCACGGCGAAGATGATGACGGCGACGATCGCCAGTGTCACCAGAAGCGCCGCAACGAGGTTGCGGACGTTCTGGCTCGACCGATACGTCTTGCTCGACGCGGCCTTACGCGCCGCGGTCTCGTCCGGCGTCTCCGGACGGCCGAGCTCGGCGACGATCGGCGGGGGCTTGCTCATGAGGCGTCGCCGCCGGAGGTCGGGGAGTCGGATGCTGCATCCCGTGCCGCGTCCAGCCGGCGCTTCGCGCCCAGCAGCCACTCTTCGCAGCGAGCGGCCAGTGCTTCGCCGCGCTCCCAGAGCGCCAGCGAATGTTCGAGCGTCGGCGCGCCCTGTTCGAGCTCGGCGACGACGCGGACGAGCTCGTCACGAGCGGCCTCGAACGACAGCGTCTCCATAGGGGTGTCGTTCAGCGCGCTCACCCCTCCATCCTACGGCGTGCAACGGACACCACTGGCGGAGCGTCAGGTGCTCTCCGGGATCTCGCCTTCGGAGCGGGCGGCGACCGAACCTCGGTCGACCGTGATCGTGAGCGCGCTGCCGGCCGGAGCATCGGCCGCGTCGCGGAGGATGACCCCGCCCTCGAGGTGCGCGATCGCGTAGCCACGAGCGAGCGTCGCAGCCGGAGACAAGGCGCGCAGTGAGGCGCGGAGTTCGGTCGTCTTGCGGCCGGCGGTGTCCAGTTCGCGGGTGACGATGTCCCGTCCGCGCGAGAGGAGCAACCAGACCTCCTGCGAGCGGGAGTCGATGATCGGCGCGGGGGAGCGCAACACCGGCCGTGAACGCAGCTGCTCCAGTTGGGCGATGTCGTGCGAAAGCCGCTGGGTGAGGCGCGTGGCGACGCGGGAACGGAGCTGCGCGATGAGGGCACGCTGCTCGCCGACGTCCGGAACCACCCGTTTGGCGGCATCCGTCGGCGTCGAGGCGCGCAGGTCGGCGACGTCATCGAGCAGCGGATGGTCGTTCTCGTGGCCGATCGCGCTGACGATCGGGGTGGATGCCGCGGCCACCGCTCGCACGATGCGTTCGTCGCTGAACCCGAGCAGAGTCTGCGGGTCGCCGCCGCCGCGAGCGATGATGATGACGTCGACCTCCGGATCGGCGTCGAGTTTCTTGAGCGCGGCGAGGGTCTCCGGAACGCAGCGGTCGCCCTGCACGGCTGCGTACTCAGTGCGGAACCGCACCTGAGGCCAACGCAGTTCGGCGTTGCGGTGCACATCCTTCTCGGCGTCGGATTTCTCGCCGGTGATCAGTCCGATCACGTGCGGGAGGAAGGGGAGGCGTTTCTTGCGCGCTGGATCGAAAAGGCCCTCCTGGCGCAGCTGGATGCGCAGTTTCTCCAGCCGCTCCAGCTGATCGCCGAGCCCGACGTGCTTCATCGCCGCGACCGTGAAGCTGAAGTCGCCGCTCTTGACGAAGTAGTCCGCCTTCACCGCGGCGACGACGTGATCGCCGATCCCGAGATCGGCGGGGATCCGCGCCCGCACGCTCGACCAGATCCTGATGGAGATCTGCGCGTCCGATTGCGTGTCCTTGAGGCGGGCGAAGACGTTGCCGGAGCGCATGTTCCAGCTGGTGATCTCGCCTTCGACCCACACCGTGTTCCAGCGGGCGACGAAGTCGCGGATCGTCGCATTGAGCCGAGCGACCGAGGTGGGTGCGTCGGCAGTCGATTCGCGGGGAGCGACGGAATCGGCCGGCGGAGTCTCGCCGGGTCCTGTCGCTGCTTCGAAGACTGTCATCGGGTCCTGTCGGGTGGTTCTTTCAGGCAGAGGGCTCTCCGGCCCCCTTCAGGTGTGCGCCGGTAGAATTGAGAGGTGACCTCGACTGCTGTGCACCTTCCCGTCCCTCGCATCCCACGCGTACGCGCGGCGAGCGGGCGGCTTCAGGATAACCCGGTCGACGGACAGAAGCGGATCCTGCTGGCCGCACCGCGCGGATACTGCGCCGGCGTCGACCGCGCTGTCGTCGCCGTCGAGAAGGCCCTCGAGCGCTACGGCGCGCCGGTGTACGTGCGGAAGCAGATCGTGCACAACATCCACGTCGTCACCGAGCTGGAGGCGAAGGGAGCGATCTTCGTCGAGGAGGTCGATGAAGTACCCCAGGGTGCGCACGTCGTCTTCAGTGCGCACGGGGTGTCGCCGGCGGTCGTCGATGCGGCATCCGATCGCGGCCTGCACGCGATCGACGCGACCTGCCCGCTCGTCACCAAGGTGCACCGCGAGGCCGTGCGATTCGCTCGGGACGATTTCGAGATCCTGCTCATCGGCCACGAAGGACACGAAGAGGTCGAAGGCACCGCGGGCGAGGCTCCGGACCACGTCACGATCGTGAACTCGCCGGCCGAGGCCGACACCGTCGTGGTGAAGGACCCGTCGAAGGTCGTCTGGCTGTCGCAGACCACCCTTTCCGTCGACGAGACGATGGAGACGGTCAACCGGCTGCGTCTGCGGTTCCCCGAATTGCAGAACCCGCCGTCGGATGACATCTGCTACGCCACTCAGAACCGTCAGGTGGCGATCAAGAAGGTCGCGGCGAACGCAGACCTCGTCATCGTCGTGGGATCGTCGAACTCCTCCAACAGCGTGCGGTTGGTCGAGGTCGCTCTGGAGTACGGCGCGAAGGCCGCCTATCGCGTCGATTACGCCGAGGAAGTGGAGCAGTCCTGGCTCGACGGCGTCAACACCGTCGGAGTCACCAGCGGAGCATCCGTCCCCGAAGTCTTGGTGCGCGAGGTGCTCGCAGCCCTCGGCGATGCCGGGTACAACGACGTCGAAGAGGTGCGCACCGCGGAGGAGGACCTCATGTTCTCGCTGCCGAAGGAACTGCGCCACGACGCTTCGGGACAGCGTGACGACCGGGCCCTCGGCGGACGCGCCAGCAACCCCGACGCGTAGCGGCCTGAGAGCCGGCCATGGCCGGTGCGGTTAGCATTGCCGGATGACCGGACAGCTGCCCCAATACGGTGAACTCGCGACTCCTGAGGAGCAGCGGAGGGCCGCCGGCCTTCCACCCCTGGGTGAGGATGCGGCTGATCCCTCGATGCCTCCGGCAGTACCTGCAGCCGCGGCCGTTGCGACCTCCGCTCGCAGGCGACCGGTGGACCGGATCGTCACGATCGCTCTCCTCGCGTACGGACTCGTCAACGTGATCGTCACCGCGATCTCCTACCTCGACCTGCCGACCGTGATGAACGAGAGCATGAAGATCCTCGGCATCGACGGCGAGTTCACGAACTTCGCGCAGGGAAGGCTCTGGGGCACGTTCGCTGCGGTCCTTCTCCTGGTCGGCTGGACGCTCACGGCGCTGCTGTCCGTTCGTCGCCTGCGGCAGGGCAAACTCAGCTGGTGGGTGCCGCTGGTCGGTGCCGCCGCGACCACATTGGTGGTGTCGATCTGCATCATGGTGCCGATGATGGGGGACCCCGCTTTCATCGCGTACGTCGAGTCGATGGCGACGCGGTGACCGTCGCGCGTCTGGTCGCCGTGTGCGCGGTGCATCAGCTTCGGCCGGATGCCGGCTCCATCGGCACGACCGCGATCGACAAGCGCCCGGTGGACGGTGCGGTCCGTATCCGTCCGTACGGCGTGTACGCCGATGTGCAGGCGGATCGCAAGCACCACGGTGGGCTGGACAAGGCGCTGTACGCCTATTCCGAAGAGGATGCCGCTTACTGGTCAGGCGAACTCGGACGCGACCTTCCCCCTGGCTGGTTCGGCGAGAATCTCCGTACCGAGGGGATCGACGTCAACCGAGCGCTCGTCGGCGAGCAGTGGCAGATCGGCGAGAGCGTCATCGTCGAGGTCACCATGCCCCGCACTCCGTGCCAGACCTTCGCGCGCTGGGTCGGGGGCGATGACGAGCGCGGATGGGTGAAGCGATTCTCCGAGGCGCGTCGCCTCGGACCGTACCTCAGAGTCGTGCAGCACGGCCGGGTACAGGCCGGTGACGAGATCGTCGTTCTGCATCGGCCCGAGGGAGCTCCCAGCATCCTGGACGTGTATCGGGGGCCGTGAACCGGCTCTGCCTCGAGAACACGGATGCCCCCGGCCGCAGCGGCCGGGGGCATCCGTGTTCTGGTACTACTGGGTCAGCTCTTGGACTGGCCGTGCGAGCCGAGCTGGCGCGTCGACTCGACGACGCGAGCCGCCATCGCGGTCTCAGCGACCTTGCCCCACGCGCGCGGGTCGTAAACCTTCTTGTTGCCGACCTCGCCGTCGACCTTCAGGACGCCGTCGTAGTTCTTGAACATGTAGTCGGCGATCGCACGGGTGTACGCGTACTGCGTGTCGGTGTCGATGTTCATCTTGATGACGCCGTTGGCGACCGCGAGCGCGATCTCTTCGTCGGTCGAGCCGCTGCCGCCGTGGAAGACGAGATCGAGGGGCTTCGCGCCGGTGTTGTACTTCGCCGCAACCTCGGCCTGGATCTCGCCGAGGAGCTCGGGGCGCAGCTTGACGCCGCCCGGCTTGTAGACGCCGTGCACGTTGCCGAAGGTGAGGGCGGCGATGTAGCGGCCCTGCTCGCCGAGACCCAGCGCCTGCACGGCCTGGTCGACGTCGGCGAAGGTGGTGTACAGCGCCTCGTTCGAACCCTCGTGCTGAACGCCGTCCTCTTCGCCGCCGACGACGCCGATCTCGACCTCGAGGATCGCGTTGATCGCCTTCATGCGGGGGAGTAGCTGCTGCGCGATCTCGATGTTCTCTGCGAGCGGGACAGCCGAGCCGTCCCACATGTGGGACTGGAAGATCGGGTTGCGGCCGGCCTTGACCTCGTCTTCGGAGGCGGCGATCAGTGGCTCGACGAAGCCGGCGAGGGCGTCCTTCGGGCAGTGGTCGGTGTGCAGGGCGACGGTGACCGGGTAGTTCTTCGCAACCTCGGTGGCGTAACGGGCGAACGCGAGGGCGCCGGTGGCGCGGGCCTTGACGGTCTGGCCGGCGAAGTAGTCGGCGCCGCCGGTGGTGACCTGGATGATGCCGTCGGAGCCGGCCTCGGTGAGGCCCTGCAGGACGGAGTTGATCGTCTGCGAGCTGGAGACGTTGAAAGCGGGGTACGCGAAGCCGCCGGCCTTCGCGCGGTCGAGCATTTCAGCGTACTGATCCGGGGTGGCGACGGGCATAAGAACTCCTGCGTTAGGGAAAGCCGGGACAGCTGTCACTCTATCGGGGCAGGCGTGCGGATGCCGTCGGCATGACGCCCGCACGAAGGGTGAGATACGCCACCGTTAAAAATCAGGATTCCTTCGTTCGATCGGGCGGGAAATGCGCCCGATTCGCACCACCCGATCGCTAGGCTGACCGCATGGTGAGTCTGACGGCCGAACTGAGCCCCCTGCATCCTGACCGCAACCTCGCGATGGAGCTGGTGAGGGCGACGGAAGCTGCGGCCATCCGCGCCGTGCCCTTCGTCGGACGAGGCGACAAGCTGGCAGCGGACGGCGCGGCGGTTGATGCCATGCGCGCATTCCTCGGCACCGTCGACTTCCAGGGCCGCGTCGTCATCGGCGAGGGCGAGAAGGACAACGCCCCCATGCTGTTCAACGGTGAGGTCGTCGGCACCGGGCGCGGGCCTGAGTGCGACATCGCCGTCGACCCCATCGACGGCACGTCGCTCACGGCGGCCGGTCGTCAGAACGCTCTCTCGGTTCTCGCGGTCTCTGATCGCGGATCGATGCTCGACGCGTCGAGTGTGTTCTACATGGACAAGCTCGTCACCGGCCCTGCAGGCGTCGGAGTCGTCGACATCCGCCTCCCCGTCGGGGAGAACATCCGCAGACTCGCCGCCGCTCTCGGCAAGCCGGTCGACGAGATCGTCGTGTCGGTGCTGAACCGTCCGCGTCACGAGCAGCTGATCCAGGAGATCCGGGATGCCGGTGCAGGCACCCGCCTGATGAGCGACGGCGACGTCGCCGGTGGAATCAACGCCGCGCGTCACGGAGCCCGCACAGACATGTGCGTCGGTGTCGGCGGCAGCCCCGAAGGTATTGTCACCGCGTGCGCGATCAAGGCGCTCGGCGGTCACATCCAGGGGCGGCTGTGGCCGCGCGACGATGACGAACGCCAGCGCGGCATCGATGCAGGGCTTGACATGGACAAGGTCTACGAAGCCGACGACCTCGTGCGCGGCAACAATACGATCTTCGTCGCGACGGGCGTCACCGACGGACAGCTGGTCGACGGCGTCCGCCGTGAGGGCGAGTACCTCTACACGGAGAGCGTCGTGCTGCGAGGAGCCTCGGGGACCCTTCGCCGGATCGCCTCGGAGCATCTCGTCTCGAAGTGGCTCTGATCGGCGTCCTCTCCTCCTGAAACGCCGCGCTTCGGTCGGTGACCGAGACGGCAACGGCTCCATCGTTACCGACCCGGTACCGCCTGGATGCGCCCCTAATCCGTCGGTTTCTCGTGCTTCGTGTCACAATTGGGACTGGGTTTGTCGCCGTCGACGGGGCCACCGAGCACCGCAGGCACAGGAGGGCAAGCAGATGACAACGCAGCAGGATCGTGGCGGAAAAGCCGCTCCCGTGGTGCATGTGACCACGAACACAGGTCGCATCCTCCGTGTCAATCCGGCCGATGTGGATGCTGCTTCTCTGCCCGCGGCGACGGTGAGTGCCGTCGCCGGCGGCGCGTCGCACGCAGACCCTGCTCGCCGGACCGACGTGCTGTTCCGCAAGCGCCGCGACGAAGGTCACGAGCTCAGCGCCTGGTGGATGATCGGTGCCTTCCTCGTGAGCAGCGGTCTCGTCATCGCCCTGCTCAGCGGCGTTCCCGGCATCGCCTGACCCGCCGAGACGACGGGCTCGATCCGGAGGTCAGCGCTCGATCCGGGTGTCAGTGATCGTGCTTCTGCTTTGCGGTTGCCGGATCAGTGGTCGCGCGTGCGCTCTGCGGCCACGGCATCCGGCGCGTCGTCCTGCAGACGCGCGCGCACGTCTCCGACGTCGGCCTGCAGTCCCTCGGCACCGAGTTCCTGGCCGGTTTCGGTGACCTGGTCGGCTTCGGTTTCCTGACCGGTTTCGTCGACGCGGTTGTCGTCTTCGGCCGGGTCGGTTCCGGCGATCAGCTCGGCTGCGGTGAAGCGGCGAGTCGGCGCGGTGATCGTCGGCGGCGCCGTGCTCAATGACGTCGTGTCGATGCCGGGGAACTGACGAGCCGTGACGAGGACGCGGCTCTCCAGTGATCCGGCGAAGCGGTTGTAGCTGTCGACGGTGCGTTCGAGCGCTCGTCGCAGATCGTCGGCGTGACCCGCGAGGGTTCCGAGCCGGTCGTACAGCTGCGTGCCGAGGTTCAGCAGTGCGCGTGCCTCGGTGGAGACCTCCTGCTGGGTCCAGGTGTACGCGACCGTCTTGAGCACCGCCCACAGATTCACCGGCGATGCGAGGGCGACGCGCTTGCTGAACGCATAGTCGAGAAGCGTCGGGTCTTCGTCGATGGCCGCCGCAAGCAGAGACTCGCTGGGAAGGAAGCAGATGACGAACTCCGGGCTGGCGTCGAGGCCCGACCAGTACGCCTTCTTGGCGAGCGCGTCGACGTGGGCCCGCACGGCCTTCACGTGCCTCTGCATGTGCGCGCGGCGCTGCGCTTCATGGGCGTCGCCGCCGGGCAGAGCGGACGCTTCGAGATACGCGTCGAGGGGGACCTTCGCGTCGACCGCGATCGAGGCGCCACCGGCGAGCCGGATCACCATGTCGGGGCGACCCTGACCGCGATCGGAGGAGATCGTCGCCTGGAGGTCGAAGTCGACATGACGGGTGAGTCCGGCGGCCTCGACGACACGGCGCAGCTGTGTCTCACCCCACACTCCGCGGGTGGCGGTCGAGCGCAGTGCTCCGGCGAGCGTCTCGGTCGTCGCCCGCAGGGCCTCGTCCGACTCCTGCGCTCGGCGCAGCTGCTCGGTCAGCGAGCCGAACTGGGCATGCCGCTCCTGCTCGAGTGAGGCGACCTTGTTCTGCATCTGCTGGAGCGATTCGCGCACGGGGGCGAGTGCGGTGAGCACGGCGTTCTGCTGCTGCACACGCTGCGCCTCGGCCCGCTGCTCGGTGCGCGCGTGCTCGACCGCGTCGCGATACAGGTCGTACTGCCGATCGCGATCATCGCGGGCGGCGGCCAGCTCGGCGTGCGCGCGGGCCAGATCGGCGGCTCCACGGGAGGCACGCAGGAACCAGCCCACCGCGGCACCGGCCGCGAGGGCGATGACGACAAGAGCGACGATCAGCGGAGCATCCATATCCTCATGATGCGCCCGGGGTCGGACATTCCGGTCGGGGCGCTCCGCGGCGTCGCCGGGTGGGGGTGCCCGCGGGGCCCGCAACGGCGGGGTCAGGCGACGGCGCGCACTGGGGCGGGTGCCGGAGCATCCGTCACCCGGATGCCGAGAACCTGAGCGAGCGCGTGAATGTCTGCGGCATCCGACCGGCGGGCGGCGTCGATGACGATCTGCGCGCAGGCCCGGGCATCCGCGAGAGCGTCGTGATGCGAGAAATCTCCGAAACCGGCGGCGGCTGCGGCGACCGGCAGCCGGTACGAGTCGAGGTCGTAGATCTTGCGGGCGACCTGCAGGCTGCACAGCGATCGGAACGGCGGGCACTCGTCGCCGGTGGCCTCGGAGGCGCGACGCAGGACGTTGAGATCGAATCCGGCGTTGTGGGCGACGAGCACGTCGGCACCGGCGAACGCGCAGAGGCGGTCGAACTGCTCGGACCAGGTCGCTGCCGTCTGCACATCTTCCGGACGGATGCCGTGGATGCGGACGTTCCATTCCTGGAAATCGTCGTGCCCGGCGGGCGGCTGGATCAGCCAGCCTGCAGTGGCGACGACCTCGCCGCCGCGGACGCGGACGAGTCCGACGGAGCAGGCGGAGGCGGGGCTGGAGTTCGCCGTCTCGAAGTCGATCGCGGTGAAATCCAGTGGCACGTCACAACTCTCTCCCGCGTCCCTGGAGCCATCGCGCAGACTCGCCGTAGGCTGGCGACATGGCACGCGAGCAGGCGACATCCTTCGGCGCAGAAGCACTCAAGTACGAAGTCGGACGACCCGACTATCCGTTCGAGGCAGTCGCGTGGATGCTGGAACCGATGCCGGACGGTTCACGCCGGATCGCCGACGTGGGTGCGGGCACGGGCAAGCTGACGCGAGTGCTCGCGAAGGCCTCGGACGTCGAGATCGTCGCGATCGATCCCGACCCCGCGATGCTCGCGACCCTGCGGGACGCGGTCCCCGGCGTGCCGACTTTCGCCGGGACGGCCGAGCAGCTGCCGCTGCCGGATGCAAGCGTCGACGCTGTCGTGCTGGGTCAGGCCTGGCATTGGGTGGACCCGATCGTTGCATCGGCCGAGATCGGGCGCGTCGTGCGCAGCGGTGGGGTGCTCGGGCTGATCTGGAACATCCGCGATGAACGGGAGGCGTGGGTGCGCCGACTGACCGAGATCATGCACAGCAGTCCTGCGGAGAACATGGTGAACGGTCCGGATGGGCCTCGAGTCGCAGAGCCGTTCGGCGAGGCCGAGTCGAGGCGCTGGGAGTGGAACCGTCCGATGAACAGGATGGAACTGCACCACATGGCGTTCTCGCGCAGCTACCTCATCACCGCATCCGACGAGGAGCGTGCACAGATCAAGCAGGAGATGGACGAGTTCTTCGACGAGCTCGGTCTCGGCGACGGCACGATCGACATGCCCTACGTGACGACGGCGTTCCGCGCGTTGCGGGGCTGACGTCGGGCGGCCGTGGCGTCGCTGCATCCCCAGATCAGGAGGATGTCCCCAGATCAGGAGCATTCAGCCGCAGACGTCCTGATCTCGGGTCGTCGTCCTGATCTCGGGATGCCGCGTCCGCTCTCCGCAGCTTCCGCCCGGCCTTGACGGCCACGGCAGGTAGACTCGTACCCCGTGGCTCTCACTATCGGAATCGTCGGCCTGCCCAATGTCGGCAAGTCCACCCTCTTCAACGCACTCACCAAGAACGATGTGCTCGCGGCGAACTACCCGTTCGCGACGATCGAGCCGAACATCGGCGTGGTGAACCTGCCAGACCCGCGTCTCGACAAGCTGGCCGAGATCTTCGGCAGCGAGCGGATCCTGCCGGCGGCCGTGTCGTTCGTCGACATCGCGGGCATCGTCCGCGGTGCGAGCGAGGGGGAGGGGCTGGGGAACAAGTTCCTCGCGAACATCCGTGAAGCGGATGCCATCGCCCAGGTCGTGCGCGGCTTCGCCGACGATGACGTCGTGCACGTCGACGGTGCGGTGAACCCGGCATCCGACATGGAGACCATCAACGCCGAGCTCATGCTCGCCGACCTCGAGACCGTGGAGAAGGCGATCTCCCGGTACGAGAAGGAAGTCCGCGGCAAGAAGATCGAGCCGGTCGTGCTCGAGACCGCGATCGCGGCGAAGGATGCTCTCGAGCGCGGCGTGCTGCTGTCGGTCGCCGGCATCGACCTGACGCCGATCCGCGAGCTGGGTCTGCTCACCGCCAAGCCCGTCATCTTCGTCTTCAACGTCGATGAGGCAGTGCTGACGGATGCCGATCGCAAGGCGCAGCTCGCCGAACTGGTGGCTCCGGCCAAGGCGATCTTCCTCGATGCGAAGATCGAGTCCGAGTTGATCGACCTCGACCCCGAGGACGCCGCCGAGCTGCTCGCGTCGACCGGTCAGGACGAGTCCGGTCTCGACCAGCTCGCCCGCATCGGCTTCGACACTCTCGGGCTGCAGACGTACCTGACCGCCGGCCCGAAAGAGGCTCGCGCCTGGACGATCGGTAAGGGCTGGAAGGCGCCGCAGGCCGCTGGTGTCATCCACACCGACTTCGAGAAGGGCTTCATCAAGGCGGAGATCGTCTCGTTCGATGACCTCGTCGAGACCGGCTCCGTGATCGAGGCCCGTTCCAAGGGCAAGGCCCGCCTCGAGGGCAAGGACTACGTCATGCAGGACGGCGACGTGGTGGAGTTCCGCTTCAATAACTGACTGCATTCCGCTCCAGCGGTGATCACGCGCGGGAGCACTGCGGAGATCCGTTCAGACGGAGCGACGCTCGGCGCGGAGCGCGATGGTGATTCCTGCGTCGATGCCGAACAGCGCGCACATCGCGAAGGCGCTGATTCGGCGGCCGTTCCGGGCGTACTCGCGCGCGAACACGAGGTGAAGCAGGCTTCGTACCGCAACAGCACACCACCGCCAACGCGTTGTCCGGCCGGCGATGATGGCGATACCAAGGCTGAGGTCCACTGCTCCGAGCGTCCGCCGGCCATTGACGCTGGTGTCGGCAAGCCCGAGCCATCGCCCCGCCATGTACGGCGTGAAGGCCAGGAGGCCCCCGAGGACTGCCGAGACCACTCCAACGGCGTCGGCGGCGACGGTGATGAAAGTGGTCTTGGGTACGTGCATCGGCAGAAACCTACCATCGGTGTCGTGGCAGGGGTCCGAAGTCGCAACGCTCCACCTCTGCCGGCGTTCATCTGCAAACATGTCACCATGTCCAGCACAACCACGCTCACGGCGACCCTCGCTGCTCTCTTTCTTGCCGCGACCGCTCTCGCCGGGTGCGCCGCCACGGCACCGCAAGCGGACCCGTCACCGACGTCGACCGTCAGCGCCACACGAACTCCGGACTACCTGACCGCGCTGCCTGCATGGGCGCTTGAGTCCACACCGTGGCTCGTCTATCCGGAAGGCTTCAAGTGCTGGGGCACTGAGGGGTGCGGGAACGACTACCGTGCGTTCTTCGGCAACCCCGGCCCAGTCTTGCCCGACGGCGTCGAGTACTACGATCCGGCGATCCACAGTTGGGTCAAGCCGGCGGACCAGTAGCCAAACGCCCAACTCTGACTCACGGCTCGGCATTCTCAGATGTCGAGCACACCAGCGGTGAAAGAGCGCTCGACCCAAGCCACGAGCTGGACCCCGCGCTGAGGGCCTAATTCGAGGACGAGGGAGAATAGGTCCGTGCGCGAGGTCGTCTTCACCCGTTCGAATTGGATGCCATCCGTGGTGACGGTCGATGGCGTCCTCCGGCTTGTGGTGGTCGGCGGGGCCGACGCCCTCCACGGGCCCCGGGAGTTCACCGTCCCGATCAGCGAGGAGTGCGGGGGAGTCCTGCGGGACAGTCTGGCCCGGCACTTACTGCTCCACAGCGCGCTGCTCCCGCTCTGCGATGCCGCCGGCATACGCCGACCGTGGGATGAGGGGGCGGCCGCCGCGCTGTTGGTCCCTGTCCTGCTCGGGACGCACGACGAGGTCGACGCACTCTTCGCGCGGATCCGCTGGAACCGTCGTCTCCTCCTCGCCCACGGCGCGAGTCTGTCGCTGCTCGACCAGGGAAGGGTCGTCGAGGCGACGATGTCGGCCAAGGAGCGCGCGGACTGGTCGCGGGTCCCGCGCTAGCCACCCGTGTGCCGTCCGAATCTCCTGAGTGCGGATGTCCGAGCCCGGTGGCAGGATGGGCGCATGCCCGAGTCTCCGGAGGTGCAGGCGCTCGTCGAGTTCCTCGACGAGCGGATCCAAGACCATGTCATCGCGGGGTTGGACGTCGCCGAGTTCCGCATCGTGAAGACGCGCGATCGTCCGCCCGCCTCCGTCGTCGGTGCCCGGATCAGAGGAATGCGGCGTTTCGGCAAGCACGTCGGATTCGACACGACTGCGGGCTGGCTGATGATCGGATTCGGCCGCAACGGCTGGATCCGGTGGCAGCCCGAAAGTGACCCGGCGGACGAGCAGCCGGTACCGGAGGTCGCCAGGATCACGCTCGAGAGTGGTGCCGTGATGCGCCTCGTCGACACAGGCGACTTCCTCGCCGTCACAGCGTCGGTCGTGGATGCCCCCACCGACGTCGCCGGCATCGCCGCACTCGGACCGGACCCGCTTTCACCGAACTTCTCGCGCGAAGACTTCGAGCGCGGCCTCGGCGCCCGGCGGAAGCAGATCAAGGCCCTGCTGCAGGAGCAGGCGTCGCTCGCCGGAATCGGCAACGCCTACTCCGACGAGATCCTGCATCGGGCGCGGCTTCCGCACACCGTGCACGCCGCAGCACTCGACGCAGAGGCGAGGGAGCGACTGTTCCACGCCGTCATCGACATCCTGCGGGCCGCAGTCGCGGACCGTCTCGGGCTGCCGCCCGACCGCCTGAAACAGGCGAAGGTCGAGGCGATGGTTGTGCACGGACGCGGCGGGGAAGCATGTCCTGTATGCGGCACGACGATCCTCGACCACGTCGTCGGAGGAGCATCCGCACAACTGTGCCCGCACTGCCAGCCCGAACTCACAGTCGGCTGACGAGGCGCCCGTGACAGACTGAGTTCCATGGCGCTGGATGGTGAGCTCGACCGGATCTTCGCGGCCCGAGACCGGAACAATATGCAGCCGACCATCGATGCGCTGCTTCCG
Organism: Microbacterium sp. LTA6; assembly: GCF_045690355.1. Taxonomy (NCBI): domain Bacteria; kingdom Bacillati; phylum Actinomycetota; class Actinomycetes; order Micrococcales; family Microbacteriaceae; genus Microbacterium; species Microbacterium sp. LTA6. Next base: position 22,503 of record NZ_CP147855.1, on the reverse strand, counting down.
CTCTACGCGTCTGATCCCGAGAATGCGCGGGTGCTCTACGAAGTCGGCGGGGCGTACGACACCGATGGCCAAGAAGAAGTCGCACGGGGATTCTACGAGCGGGCTCTCGCTGCCGGGCTGGAAGGCGATCTGCTCCGTCGTTGCTATGTCCAGTACGGCTCGACTCTGAGGAACGTGGGCGAGTACGAGAAGTCGCGGGAGATCTTCGCGATGGCCCGCACCAGATTTCCGGACTCGCCCTCCCTGGGCGCGTTCGAAGCGATCACGCTCCACGCCGCAGGCGAACCGGACGAAGCCATCGCAACCCTGCTCGACCTGCTGGTGGAATTCGTCGGCACGCCGGACATCGATCGGTACAAGCCGGCGATCAGCGGGAACGCGGCTCACATCCGTTCACTGAACGGAACTGAATCCGACGCGTCCGCCTAGTCCGCACGTTCAGGTCTTCGACGGGCCGGCTACCTAATCAGCGGAGCAGGATCAACATGAGCGCCGCACCCGACACGGACGGCCGGAACGCCCTCACAGACCGGGCGACTACGCTTGATTTCGGCTTGTTCTCGCCCAGAACCCTCGCGCAAGGAGTACCACGACGATGACCGACACCCAGATCTTCGAGCCGGACGGCCGAGCGATTCCTTTCGTCGATGAAGGCGATGGTCCGGTCAAGCTGGTACTGATCCAGGAGCGCGGCCTTGCTGCGGACATCCTGGGTGTCGTCTCGCATTACCTCGCCGAGGAAGCGGGCTTCCATGTGCTGCGCATCGGCCACCGCGCCGACGCATCGGCCGCCTCGGTCGAGGAGAGCGTCGAAGACGCGATCGCAGTGATCGATCACGTCGGCCTCCACGACACCTGGATCGGCGGGCACGGATTCGGCGGTACCGTGGCGCGCGCTGCCGTCGCGGCGCATGCCGACCGTGCAAACGGACTGCTGCTGCTCGGCGTCGAAGAAGCGGATATCCCGGTGGCCCCGGTCATCCCGGTTCTCATCATTCAGGGAACGGATGACGTGGTCACGCCGCCGGCGAACGGCGAGCGCCTGCAGGCCACCGTGCCCGAGCGCGCGAGCATCAAGACCGTCGTCGGAGACCACCTGTTCCCGATGACCGACCCGATCGAGACCGCGGTCCTCATCGAGGAATACCTCGACTGGGACTGACCTCGGCGGCTCAGCGCCCCTGCCGTGTCTTGTACGGCTTGGGCTGACCCTTCACAGCCGGTGTACGGCCTTTTCCTTTGGAAGCCTTGGCCTTGCCGCCCGCCGGAGCGACCGTTTTCGGGGCGGGCGCCGGCGCGTCCGCGATCCGATCCCGGGCCTCGGGGAGCAGGAGGGTGCCGGCCTTCGTCAGCCGGGTTTCGCCAGTGCGGGTGAAGAGTGGATGCCCGACTTCTTCTTCGAGCTTCTCGATCGAGGAGTACAGAGCGGCCAGAGAGATGTCGAGGGATTCTGCCGCACGGGGGAAGTGCAGCTTCTCGGCGACGGCGACGAAATGCCGAAGTTGGATGAGTTTCACGGGGAGCAGTCCTTTCCCGCACGAATCGCGGCCGATCTTCAGCGTACGCGCCTTCGATCGGTATCGTCGGCGACACCATCGACGCCCCGTGTGCAGCCATCACCCATCACCGATCAGACCTGGCCAGAATTATCGGGTGCGCTCTGCGTCGCATCGCGGAAGCTTGAGTCTGAAAGGAGGACCACATGATCGGCACGCTCAACGCTCTGGTCGACCTCGTCGAGCAGAGCACCGCTGAAGAGATCGACGTCGCCGCCTTCGCCCGTGAACACGCGACGACCGAGTATCACCTGCGCCGGATGTTCTCGGCGTTGGCTCAGATGCCGCTGTCGGAATATGTGCGCCGGCGGCGGATGACTCTCGCCGGTGCCGACCTCGCGGCCGGCGCCCCCGACCTGCTCGAGGTCGCGGTGCGCTACGGCTACGGGTCGGTCGAGGCGTTCGGGCGGGCATTCCGGGCCGTGCACAGCACTGCCCCGGCCCACGTGCGTCGACATGGTGGTCCGCTCAGCACACAACCCACGCTCAGATTCCGTCTGAGCGTCGAAGGGAGTACACCGATGGATGTCACCATCGCCAACCGACCCGAGCTCGTCTTGGTCGGTCATGCCGCGCAGGTTCCCCTCATCCACGAGGGCGTCAACCCGCATATTCAGAATCACATCGCCGCCATCGCGCCGGAAGAACATGCGCGACTCAAGGCGCTCAACGACATCGACCCTGCTGGCATCCTGGCCGTGACCGCCGGGATCGATCCGGACGCACCGGAAGGATCGATGCTCACGTACCTCCACGGGGTCGCGCTCGATGCGCACACCACGCCGCCCGCCGACCTCGACGTCATCCGACTCGAGGCGGGCGCCTGGGCGGTGTTCGCATCGAGCGGTCCGTTCCCGGAGACGCTGCAGCGGCTCTGGGCGGCGACCGCGACCGAGTGGTTCCCCTCCAATCCCTGGCGCCTGCGCCCGGGGCCCTCGATCGTGCGCTATCTCGACTTCACCGCGACGCACGCCACCTGCGAACTCTGGCTGCCGGTGGAGAGGTCCTGAGGAGCGGCGACGCGCACAGCGTACACAACAGCGGCGTACGCTGTGCGTGTTGCCGACCGAAGGATCCGCCGTGTCTGACCACAACGCGCACATACCCGGCCCGGACGAGCCATCCATCCCGGAACTCGAACTCGACGAGACCATCGCGCCGCGACCGGAAGAAGAGATCGCCGATGCCCTCAGGGCGAAACCCGACTTCGAAGATCACAGCGGGCATCCCGGCTGACCTCTTCCGCGCCGCGGGCGGGGGATGCGCCGTGGACCAGATGCCGTTGCATGAGGGTTTCAGGCGAGAGGGAACCCCGGTAGCCACGCGACTGCGAGATACGAGACGAGTGGCGCCAGCAGCAGCGCGATGAGGCCCGCCACGGCGAAAGGCCGAAGAGCTCTGGGTCTGCAAGCCGCCAGAACGACCGTCGAGATGTACACCACCAGTACGACGGCGGTCGTGATGACGGCCGTCCCCATACGGTCGGCGGCGAAGCAATTGCGCGGAGCGGGGTCAATCGCGGGGCACACGAGCGGTCCCCAGGGCACAGCGGCGAACCAGATGAGCGCGATCGTCCCGACAGCGAACAGCGTGGAGGTGATGACGAGCGCCGACCGCACGCGGCCGGTGCCGAATCGCGGACCCGTCTCGCTCGTGATGGTCATGAGTGAAGCGTATGAGTCTCTCGATGATCAGTCGAGGCTCGGTTCTGCGTCAATCCACGGGGACAGTCGCCACCGGCGCAATTCGCGAGCCCGTACCGATGACAGGATTGCTTCATGACCGCAACACTCGTGGCGCAGGGCCTGGCTGGTGGGTACGGCCATCGCACCCTCTTCGATTCGCTTGATCTGACCATCGCGCCGGGCGACGTCGTCGGAGTCGTCGGAGCGAACGGCGCTGGAAAGTCGACGCTGCTCCGGTTGCTCGCCGGCATCGATGAACCGCAGGCCGGCACGATCGCGCTGGCTCCGGCCGATGCCTTCGTCGGGTGGCTGCCCCAGGAGCATGAACGCGTCGTCGGCGAGACGGTGGCGGACTACATCGCCCGGCGCACGGGATGCGCCGAAGCAACCAGGGAGATGGATGCGTCCGCCGCGGCGCTCGGCGACCCGTCGCTGGCCGCCCCCGGCGTCGACCCCGCGGACGCCTACTCGAACGCGCTCGATCGCTGGCTGGCCAGCGGCGCGGCCGACCTCGATGAACGCATCCCTGCAGTCCTCGCCGATCTGGGACTCGTGCTCGGCGGCACGGACGCCGGGGAGATCCTGATGACTTCGCTCTCGGGCGGCCAGGCTGCTCGCGTCGGACTGGCCGCGCTCCTGCTCTCCCGCTTCGACATCGTGCTGCTGGATGAGCCCACCAACGACCTCGACCTCGATGGTCTCGAGCGGCTGGAAGCCTTCGTGAGGGGACTCCGTGGCGGCGCGGCGCTGGTCAGCCACGACCGCGAGTTCCTCGCTCGCTGTGTGACGCGGGTGCTGGAGCTCGACCTGGCGCAGGGCTCGAACCGTGTATTCGGCGGCGGATACGACTCCTACCTGGAAGAGCGTGCGACGGTTCGCCGTCACCAGCGCGAGAAGTACGACGAGTTCGCCGAGAAGAAGGCCGACCTCGTCTCACGAGCCAGGACGCAGCGGGAATGGTCCAGTCAGGGCGTGCGCAATGCGATGAAGAAAGCGCCGGACAACGACAAGATCAGGCGCAAGGCCTCGACCGAGTCCAGCGAGAAGCAGGCGCAGAAGGTGCGTCAGATGGAGAGCCGGATCGCTCGGCTCGATGAGGTCGAGGAACCGCGCAAGGAGTGGCAGCTCGAATTCACCATCGCTGCTGCGCCTCGCTCGAGTTCCGTCGTCTCGACGCTCAGCTCCGCCGTCTTCCGGCAGGGTTCGTTCGCCCTCGGCCCCGTGTCGCTGCAGGTGAACGCGGGGGAGCGCATCGGCATCACCGGTCCCAATGGCGCGGGCAAGTCGACGCTCCTCCGGGCGCTGCTCGGGCAGCAGCATCCGGATGAGGGAACTGCGAGCCTCGGGGCGAGCGTGCAGATCGGCGAAATCGATCAGGCGCGCTCGCAGCTTTCCGGGTCTCTTCCGCTCGCTGCAGCCTTCGAAGGGCTCGTCCCCGAGATGGCGACCGGCGAGGTGCGCACGCTGCTGGCCAAATTCGGACTCAGGGCCGATCACGTGAATCGTCCGGTCGACGAGCTGTCGCCGGGGGAACGCACGCGTGCGGGACTCGCCCTGCTGCAGACACGCGGCACGAACCTCCTGGTGCTGGACGAGCCGACGAACCACCTCGACCTCGCAGCCATCGAACAGCTCGAGCAGGCGCTCGAGCCCTACGAGGGCACACTGCTGCTGGTCACCCACGACCGGCGGATGCTCGCCACGGTGCAGACCGATCGTCGGTGGCACGTCGACGCCGGGCAGGTCACGGAGATCTGAGACCGGCCGCGTGCGTGCCGATTCGCGGATTCTGGCGGCTGGGCACTCGCTGATCGGTAGAGTTTGCACCACGGATTGGGACGAGGTGCCGTGGACGTCATCGCGCTGACTCTGATCGTTGCCGCCGCGTTCGGCACGATCGCACATCTGCTGCGCGTTCCGGCTCTGGTGGGATTCCTCGGCGCAGGTTTCGTGCTCGGCGCGGCGCAGGTCGCACCCTTCGTCGGCCTCGATCGGATCGCCGAAATCGGCGTGACCCTGCTGCTGTTCACGATCGGTCTGAAGTTCGACATCCGCGCCCTGCTCCGCCCTGAGGCGTACGGAACCACGGCCATCCACATGCTGCTCAGCGTGCTCGTCGGCGCGGGAACCGTAGGCCTCGCCAGCGTGATCGGGTTCACTTCGGTGGACGGCTGGCGGACCCTGGTGCTGGTCGGTTTCGCTCTGTCTTTCTCATCGACCGTGCTGTGCGTCAAGGTGCTCGAGGATCGCTCCGACGACGGATCTCTCTACGGGCAGACGGCCATCGCGATCCTGGTCATTCAGGATCTCGCGGCGGTCGTGTTCATCACGGGGAACGCGGATGATCCGCCTGGTCCCTGGGCGTTCGCGCTGGTGCTCGTGTTCCCCCTGGCATGGCTGATGCGGAGGCTGCTGACGTTCATCGGACACGGAGAGCTTCTGGTGCTCTTCGGCGTGGTGATGGCGCTCGGGCCGGGCTACTTCGCGTTCGAGGCAGTCGGGATCAAGGGCGATCTGGGCGCGCTGGTGATGGGGCTGTTGTTCGCCACGCATCCTCGCGCCATCGAGATGTCGAAGGCACTGTTCAGCGTGAAGGAACTGTTCCTGATCGGTTTCTTCCTCCTGATCGGCATGGGGGCGTCGCCGACCTGGGCGGATGCCGGACTCGCACTCGTCCTGTGCATCGTGCTGCTGCCGCTCACCTTCATCGGGTATGTCTGGCTGGGCCGCCTCTTCGGACTGCGCAATCGGACAGCCATCAGAACCGGTCTCGTGCTCAGCAACTTCTCCGAGTTCTCGATCATCGTCGCCGCATTCGGTGTCTCGTCAGCGCTGCTGACGGAACGCTGGCTGACGGTCGTCGCGATCGCGGTCGCGCTCAGCATGGTGGTCTCGTCGGTCGCCAACGCCCACGGTCTGCGCCTCATCACGGCGCTGACGTGGTTGCCTGCTCAGCAGATCTCGAAGCTTCGGCCGTCCGATCGCCCGATCGACACCAGCGGCTCAGACGTCGTCGTACTGGGCATGGGCCGCGTCGGTCGGGCCGCCTACGAGCGGCTCGCGGAGGAGGGCGGATTGCGCGTGCTGGGCATCGACAACGATCACGCCGTGATCACCCGGCTGGAGGCCGACGGCCTTCACGTGCTCGAGGGAGACGCGACGGACCTGGAGTTCTGGAGCCGCCTCGTCTCCGGCGGGTTCGTCAAGACCGTCGTGCTGGCGATGGCCTTCCACGGGTCGAACACGTTCGCGCTCGACCGCCTCCATGAGGCAGGCTTCGACGGCCGCGTGGTCGCGGTCGCGCAGCATCCCGATCAAGTCGAAGCCCTGGCAGCCAAGGGCGTGCACGGGGTGCTCAACATCTATGCCGGCGCCGGGCACACCCTGGCGGGCCTCGCGATGGACGTCTGATCGGCGGGTGATCTCATCCGTCGTCCTTCTTGTTGTCCTTCTCGGCCTCGCGCTCGGCCTTCTCCTTCGCCCGTTCGGCCTCCTCTGCGGCTTTCTCAGCCTGCTTGTCCTGATCGTCGTCAGTGTGGCCTGTCGGCGCGTCGCCGCCAGGATCGGAGGCCGGAGCCGGGCGTTCAAGGATGCTGCCGGTGAGACGTGACGGTGCGGTCATCGACCCCGCTCCGATTGCTCCCGTCCACACCCCGACCAGGATGCACAGCGCCGCAACGACCGCCGAACCGATCACGATCATCGGCGCAGACCGATGGCGCGGGCTCTTCGCGCGGTGGTCAGGCGAGGAGTGTTCGGTCCCAGACCCACCGGCGGGAAGCAAGCGGGTGCGTTCGAGCGAAAACGCAACAGTCTCCTCACCGTCAGACGAGACCGCCGCGGCAGACGCCGGCCGGACCGGTTCGGGCAGTCCGGCGGTGCTCTCGGCCACTTCGCGTGCGGACGGGCGCGCAGCGGGGTCTGGCGCTGTCATCCTCGTGAGCAGGTCGGTCCAGTGCGGACCTATCCATTCGGGAATCCGGGGTGGTCCGACAAGCCGTGCCATCACCGCACCGACGCCCATCGCCTTCGGGAATGCCCGCTCACCGGTGAGCGCTTCAAGGAGTACCAACCCCAGTCCGTAGATGTCGCCAGCAGGCGACGCCGCTTCGCCGCGTACTTGCTCCGGAGAGAGGTAGGCCGCGGTGCCGACGACGGTTCCCGGTGATGTCACACGGGTGCCATCCATTAGGAGTGCGATGCCGAAATCTGCGAGTTTCGGCTGGAATGTCGCGCCGGGCAGCGCCCCCGGGGCGAGCAGAACATTTGCCGGCTTGACGTCTCGGTGCACAATCCCTGCGGTGTGCACCAGATGCAGCGCCGATGCCAGGTCTCGCGCGAGGCTGGCGACCTCAGCAGGGGCCAAGGGGCCGTCGTGCAGACGGCGGGCGAGCGTGGGACCGTCGACGAACTCCATCACGAGGTAGCTCGACTGCCCCGGAATGACTTTCGCGTCGAAGAGCGCGACCAAAGAGGGGTGCGTGAGCGAGGCGAGAAGCGCGATCTCGTTCTGGACACGTGCCGGAGCAACCAGCGTGTCCGCATCGGCGTGGATCATTTTCACGGCGACGGTGCGTCCGAGCAGCAGGTCTTCAGCTCGGTACACCCGTGCGGCACCGCCCTGTCCGATGAGCTCACCCAGCTGGTAACGCCCGTCGAGCAACGCAGCCGTCGGAGTCTCTTCGGCTGTTGTCATCTTCGTCCTCTCGGATGGCGCAGCAGAACTGCGGGGCCTTCAGACCCTAGTGCCTGACGACGGACTATGCCCGAGGGTTGACCCTGACGCGGATACCTGCAAGCCGCGTCATTGCGGATATCATCCGGGCATGAACACCCACTCCGCCCGCTCACAAGTTCGCCTCCGAATGATCGTATCGATCCTCGGCGGGGCAGCAGTGGGGATCGGCACCTCGTTCCTGCTGGGGCCAGCAGCGGGGATCCTTGCCGGATGGGGCGCCTTCGCCCTGGTCAGCGTTCTCTGGGTACTCTTCCTGGTCTGGCCCATGGGCCCGACCGAGACGCACGAGCACGCGACGGTCGAGGCGCCCGGCCGCAAGGCGGCTTGGCTGATCTCGATCATCGGCAGCCTGGTGAGCCTCGCGGCCGTCCTCAGCGTGATCATCCAGGCCCAGCACGCTCCAGGCATCGAGGAGTACGTCCTGGCCGGCATCGCGGTCGTGAGTGTCGCGAGCTCCTGGTTGCTGATCCAGGTCGATTACGTGCTGCGCTACGCGCGGATGTACTACAGCGACCCGCAGGGCGGCATCGACTTCAACCAGGACGAGCCGCCGCAGTACACGGACTTCCTCTACTTCTCGCTCGGGCTCGGCATGACCTATCAGGTCGCCGATACCAATGTCACGACCAACGTCGTTCGTCGCGTCGTGATCGCGCAGACCGCACTCGCTTACCTCTTCGGCACGGTCATCCTCGCCACGATCATCAACCTGGTGACCGGCTTGGGCTGAACACTGATCGCGCAGCACGCAGACGCAGGGATGCCGCGACCCGATCGGGTCGCGGCATCCCTTTTCTTCGGTCAGACCGTCTGCGAGAGCACAGCGAACGAGATGGCGCCGGCATCGTCGACGCCGGCATCGAGCACCTTGTCATCCAGGGCAGCAGCCGCGGCGTCTTCGAGGAAGAGGCGGGTGCCGGAGATCTCGACGACCTGATCGTCGGGTTCCGGGTGAGGCGTGACGACCACGGCGAGGCGGGCACCGCCATCCGGTGCTCCGGTCGCAGTCGAATGGATGCGGAGCCCTGCTTCAGCGGTGTCGCTCTGACGGCTGACGAGGGTGGTGACGATGGCGGTGGCGTTGTCGGTGAGGGTGAGCACTGGTCTCTCCTTACGATTGCGGACACGACGCGGTCGCGACATGTCCGGGCCACGATTCCCCACCTCCTGGACGGATACAACCTGAAACGCCGGATTCGGAGGGACCTCACATGTGGCGCCGGCACACGTCGTCGGCACCTTCGGGGACGACGCAGATTCTGTCAAGCCCCTCGGTTCGGGCTCTCGCACCGGATAGCTTCCGGGGCAGGAGGAAACCACCATGGCTGAAAGCACGAAGACCACGAAGAGCACCACCTCGGCGAAGAGCGCTTCGTCGAAAGGATCGAAGACCACACGGCGCCAGAACGCGGAGAAGGGGTTCACCGCGTCAGCGGAACTCGCTGCGAACCTTCAGATCGTTCTCGTCGATCTGCTGGAACTCGCACTGCAGGGTAAGCAGGCGCACTGGAATGTGGTGGGTCGCAATTTCCGCGACATGCATCGGCAGCTCGACGAGATCATCGCGGATGCTCGTGCGTTCAGCGACACCGTCGCAGAACGGATGCGCGCGCTCCACGCGGTTCCAGACGGGCGCAGCGACACAATCGCATCGACCACGACGCTCCCGGAGTTTCCGGCGGGCGAGGTGTCCACCGCGGACACCGTCGACCTCATCACCGCGCGCCTCGAGACCACTGTGGCGACGATGCGCAGGGTGCATGATGTGGTGGACGAGGAGGACCCGACCTCCGCGGACATCCTGCACGCCGTCATCGAACGCCTGGAGCAGTTCGCATGGATGGTGAGCGCGGAGAACCGGACGCCGGCTAAGCGCTGAGGTCGGGGCGGGTGACAGGCATGCGATATCAGGGCTTGAGGTCGTGCGCACCCAGCGTCCGGCGGACGAGCCGGGGCAGTGCCACCCAGAGCCCGAGTACGCCGACGATCGCCGCGACCAGGGCGATGACGCCGGCCGTGCGGTTGACGGCGAAGTCGATGATGAGCGTGGTGACCCCGATGGTCAGCGCTCCGATCACGACGAGATCGATCTTCACGATGCGCGCGGCGACGCGCACCAGCTCGGGCTTGCGCTGCCGGCCGAACAATGCGCGATGCATGCCGACAGGTGCGAGGGCGAGGATTGTCGCGACGGCAGCCAGCGCCACAAGGACGACGTACAGATCCCTCTGCAACTCGTCCATATCGGTGAATCTCGGCTGGAACGCCACGGCGAGCAGGAATCCGGTGAGAATCTGCGTACCGGTCTGCATGACGCGCAGCTCCTGGAGCAGGTCGTCCCAGTTGCGGTCCGCCCGCTCGTTCGGTGTCTCGTCTCGTCCGTCGGGGCGATCATCTCGCCGGGGATCCTGCGGCGCTGTGCGGTCGGAGGTCATGACCTCAGTGTCGTGCGCGTCCGCCATCGATGTCCAGGGGCTTGCCGCCCCGCGTAGAAAGGAATCAGAATGACTCTTCCCCCGATTCATGAGTGGTGGCCGCGGCTTTCCATCGAGGCGCGGCATGAGATGATCGCCAGCGGTTCGCTCCGCCTCGACGAGACAGTGCGAGAGGAGATCAGGACGATCACCGGTGCGGTGGTCGGCGCTGAGGAAGAACTCTCCGATCAGGACCTCGACTATGCGCGCACGCAGATGGAGGCGGTGGACTGACGACTCGCTCGTCAGGCTGGAGTACCGCCGGCCAGTGCGCGGGCGATCGCAGGATCCAGGCCCGGCACATCGTCGACGGGCACGGCGAGTGCGAGAAGCGCACGACTGAAGTAATTCCGGACGGCGGCCGCCAACGTGATGTCGACGATCTGCCGGTCCGAGTACCCGGCGTCGCGGAGCGCCTGGGTGTCGGCATCCGTCATCGAGTTCGCGTCCGAGGACAGTTTCGCGGCGTATCGGATGACGGCCTGCTCTGGTGCCGTGAAGGCGCTGTCGTCGTTGTCGGCGAACGCCGCCAGCCCGGCCTCATCCACAACGTCGGCGCGCAGCGACTTGCGGCCGTGCGCGAGCAGGCAATGGGTGGAGCCGATCTCCCGCGCGGCGCCGAGTGTGGCGGCCTCGTACACGCGCAATCCGATGGACGGCACAACCGCGCGGATGAGGTTCTCGAAGGCGGCATGCGCTTCGGGATTCATCGCCATCGCCTGGGTATGGCCGAACACGAACCCGTCGGCGGACATGTCGCTCGCGTACATGTCGGCAACATGCCCTTGAGCCGTCGCCGCAGGCGGGGGAGTGATGATCATGGCTGCTCCTTCGCGTCCGGTGCGCGAGGTTGCGTGAACCGAACGCAACCCCAGGCGCCACCCGGGAAGACTACGCCGAGCAGACCAGCGAGGGAAGGCCCTCAGCGAGGTCGAACGGCCCTACCTCCGTGACGCGGGCGTAGCATCGAGGGATGATGAATTCGAAGGAGAACTCGGCAGAGCCGCAGACGCCGCTTCTGCCGCTGCCCGATGGGCTGAACCTTCTCCCGGGCGACGGCACTGCCGGCTACTGCGCAGACGGCGTCTGCCACATCCCCGCTGGACACATCGCTGCGCAGAAAGCGGAGTAGCGGCAGACGCCGTCGGCGTCGATCAGTGGCCTGTGTGCGACGGCTCTTCGTCGTGCTCGGCCGGCTTGCGGATGAAGAACGCCCCGACCACGGTGGCGGTCGCGATCACCGCACCGACCAGGAACGCGATCTGCGAACCCGCAGCGACGGCCTCCGGCACCTCCGTGCCACCGTTCGCGTTCACGACCAGCGTGAACAGCGCCACCATCACGGCGATGCCGGCTGCTCCGGCGACCTGCTGAACGGTGCCGATGACGGCGCTGCCGTAGGAGTAGAACTTCGGCGTGAGCGATGCGAGCGACGCCGTGAACAGCGGTGTGAACGACAGTGCGAGTCCGACGGACAGCAGGGTCTGTGCGACGACCACCACCCAGACGGACGTGTCGACGGTGAGCGTCGTGTAGAACCACAGGGTGCCGGCGGCGAGGATCGAGCCGGGGATGAGCAGGATGCGCGTGCCGCGCGCGTCGTAGATGCGGCCGATCGTCGGGCCGAGCAGTCCCATCGCGAGCGCACCCGGAAGTACGGCGAGTCCCGCATCGACGGCGGGGAGGCCGAGAGCGTCTTGCAGGAACAGCGGTACGACCGTGATCGTGCCGAAGAACGCCAGCGAGAGCAGGAACATCTGCGCCATCGCCAGGGAGAACGCCCGAGACGAGAACACCCGCAGATCGAGCAGAGCGTCGTCGACCCGCTGCAGGATGATCTGGCGCCAGAGGAACAGCCCGAGGCCGACCACGCCGACCGTCAGCGCGATGATCAAGGGGGCGGCCGATGCCGCTCCGCCACCGGCGAGCGCGCCGATCTGGCTGAGTCCGTAGACGATTCCGCCGAAGCCGAACGCGGACAGGATGATCGAGGGAATGTCGAGCGGTGCCTGCGTGGTCTCGCCGACGTCGGTCAGCCAGCGCCACCCGACGAACATCGCCACGAGAGCGATCGGCAGCACGACGACGAAGATCGAACGCCAGCCGAAGTGATCCAGCAGGAAGCCGGACATCGTGGGGCCGAGTGCCGGTGCGAGAGAGATGACCGTGCTCACGCGACCCATCATGCGCCCGCGCGCAGCCTGCGGGACGAGGTTCATCATCGTGGTCATCAGCAGCGGCATCATCAGCGCGGTGCCGCTCGCCTGCACCACACGGGCGGCCAGCAGCATCTCGAAGCCGAATGCGAGTGCGGCGAGCAACGTGCCGAGCGAGAAGAGGGCGAGAGCCGCGAGGAACACCTGCCGCGTCGTGAAGCGCCGCAGCAGGAATCCCGTGGTGGGGATGACGACGGCCATGGTGAGCATGAATGCGCTCGTCACCCATTGCGCGGCCAGGGGCGAGATGCCGAGGTCGTCGATGAGATGGGGGATGGCCATCCCCATCGTGGTCTCGTTGAGGATCGCCACGAAGGCGGCGGTCAGCAGCACCCAGATGACGCGCATGTCCTTGCGCGGAATCAGCTCCCCCTTCGCCGGGGGAGTCGTCGTGATCGAGCCGGTATCGACGGCAGCCATGCGGCCTCCTGGGTGTGTGGTGGGGATTGTGCACGAATGCGCGGGAACCATTCAGCGTAACGACGCCCTCGGACATTTCATTCCGGAAGCCCTAGAATCCGCCCAGAGCGGATTCGGAGAGCATCCGTGTCGGCACACCTGGCTACGCTGAAGCACATGAGCATGGGTGGCGGGATGGGTGGCCGCGGTGGCTTCCACGGTGTGGACGAGGCCGCGCAGCGGCGGCTCAACGCCCAGGCGCCGCGCATCCGCGCACTGGGCGCCCGGGTGATCGAGCTGTTCCGCCCTTACCGTGGGCGCATCCTGATCACCGGACTCCTCGTGATCGTCGGAGCGGCCATCGCCGTCGTTCCGCCGCTCATCGTGCAGCGGATCTTCGACGATGCGCTGTTCCCGCTGGACGGCGGGAATCCGCAGATCGCGCTGCTCATCCGCCTCGTTCTCGCGATGATCGGTCTCTTCCTGCTCTCCGCGGTGCTCGGCGTCGCGCAGACGTGGTTGACGTCCACGGTCGGCAACAGCGTCACCGGCGATCTTCGCGTTCGCCTGTTCGAGCATCTGCAGGCGATGGAGCTCGGCTTCTTCACCCGCACCAAGACGGGTGTCATCCAATCCCGCCTGCAGAACGACGTCGGCGGCGTCTCCGGGGTGCTGACGAACACCGTCACCAGCATCCTCGGCAACGTCGTCACCGTCATCGCCTCGCTCGTCGCGATGATCCTGATCGACTGGCGTCTGACGCTCATCGCGGTCGTGCTGATGCCGTTCCTCGTGATCGTGCAGCGCCGCGTCGGGCAGGTGCGTGCGCGGATCGCCGGCGAGACGCAGGAGTCGCTGTCGGAGCTCACCTCGATCACGCAGGAGACGCTGAGCGTATCGGGGATGCTGCTGTCGAAGGCGTTCAACCGGCAGCGCACCGAGTCGGCGCGGTATCAGGCCGAGAACCGCAATCAGGTGAAGCTCCAGGTGCGCCGGGCGATGAGCGGGCAGGGCTTCTTCGCGGTCGTGCAGGTGCTGATGGCATCCGTCCCCGCCGTGATCTACCTCGTCTCGGGCTATCTGATCACTGGCGGCACCGACGCGATCACGGCCGGAACCGTCGTCGCCTTCACCACCGTTCAGGCCCGGTTGCTGATGCCGCTGATGGGGCTGATGCGCGTCTCGCTCGATCTGCAGACATCGTCGGCGCTGTTCGCGCGGATCTTCGAGTATCTCGACATGGTCCCCGAGATCCAGGACGCGCCGGACGCGATCTCGGCCGCGAACGCGCCAGGCCCGCGCGGCCGCATCGAGTTCGCAGACGTGGTCTTCCGCTACCCGGATGCGTCAGCCGAGGCCCGTCCGACGCTGCAGGGCGTTTCGTTCGTCGCCGAGCCGGGGCAGCACGTCGCATTCGTCGGGCCATCCGGCGCGGGCAAGACCACCGTGCTGTACCTCGCTCCGCGTCTGTACGAGGCGCACGGGGGAGCGGTGTTGTTCGCCGGTGCCGACGTGCGCCGGTTGACGCAGGAATCGATCATCGACGACGTCGGGATCGTTTCGCAGGAGACGTATCTCTTCCACGCCACGATCCGCGAGAACCTCCTCTATGCGAAGCCGGATGCAAGCGAGGAAGAATTGATCGCCGCATGCACGGCGGCGAACATCCACCACATCATCGCCGGATTCGAGCGCGGCTACGACACGGTGGTCGGCGAGCGCGGGTACCGGTTGTCTGGCGGCGAGAAGCAGCGCATCGCGATCGCCCGGGTGCTGCTGAAGGATCCGCCGGTGCTGCTTCTCGACGAGGCGACATCGGCATTGGACACCGTGTCGGAGCGCGTCGTGCAGGAGGCGCTCGATGAGGCGGCGCGCGGGCGGACCACGCTGTCGATCGCGCACCGGCTGTCCACAGTGATGGGCGCCGACGTCATCCACGTGCTCGAGGCCGGGCTGATCGTCGAGTCCGGCACCCATGCCGAGCTGCTCGCGCTGGGCGGCTTGTACGCCGAGCTCGCCGCGGAACAGGTCGCGGCTTCGCGGGTGCTCGAGACCGAGACTGCGGTCGAGGAGGCCGTGTCGGGCGGCGTCGGCGCTGCGCTCACCGAGCGGCGTGCGGACCGCGCTCCTGAGAATTCGGCAGGTGCGGATGCGGTGGCGGCGCTGACGTCGCCGGTGCCGCTCCTCGATGTGCCGCGTGCCGACGAACGGGTGCATCCGGTCGACAGCTGACCCCCGGGGTGTCAGTGCACCGAGAGGTTCAGTGCACCGAGAGACCGCCGTCGACGAACAATGAGTGTCCGGTGACGTAGGCGGATCCTGCGCCCGCGAGGAAGACGGATGCTCCAGCGAAATCGCTCGGCAGGCCGTTGCGGCCGATCATCGTGCGTGCGGCGAGGGCGCCGACCTTCTCCGGATCCTCTTGCAGCCGCGCGTTCAGCGGCGTGAGCACGAATCCGGGGACCAGCGAGTTGCTCGTCACACCGGTACCGCCCCATGCCTCCGCCTCCGAACGCATCAGCGATTCGACCGCACCCTTCGAGACGCCGTACACACCGCTGCCGACGAAGGCGCGGTGGGCCTGCTGCGAGGTGATGTGGATGAGGCGCCCGTATCCGCGTGCCGCCATCCCCGGGGCGTATCGCTGCCCGAGCAGGAAAGGTGCCAGGGCGTTCACCGTCATCGTCGCATCCCAGTCGGCTTCGGAGATCTCCGGGTACGGCGGGCGGATGTTGATGCCGGCAGAGTTCACCAGGATGTCGGGTTCGCCGAACGGGTGGACGGCCTGCTCAGCGACCGCCCGGATGCCGGCCCGACTGCTGAGATCACCGATGACGCCGGCCGCGCGGCATCCCGCGTCGACCAGTTCACGTACGGTCTCGTCGACGCGATCAGCGCCGCGGGCCACGATCACGGTGGCGGCGCCGGCCTTGGCCAGGGCGGTGGCGATGCCACGGCCGATGCCGGAGCTGCCGCCGGTGACGATCGCGGTGCGGCCGGCGAGGCCGAAGAGGTCGTTGAGGTAAGCGTTCATGCGGCTCCTGAGGCTTTCACCAGGCGATGGCGGCGGCGAAGTTCGGATCAGGGACCGCGGCGGCGAACTCGGGTAGCTCCTGCAACTCTCCGATGAAGGATGCGACCTCCGCCGAATAGGCGGGGTCGGGGTGCGTCTCGGCGATCGCCAGCAGGGGAGGCATGTCCATCGCGAGGATGAGTTCGAGCCGCACAGCCACGGCCGCGTGCGCTTCCGCTTCGCGCAGCACGCGGATGCCGCTGCGGAGGCCGTGGAGATAGTCGCGGAGCACGGGCAGTTGGGCCTTGCTCTGCGTCAGCGAGCTGCCGTCGGCGCGGAACCGCCAGTGCACCAGGACGTCGGGGACGACGTCGAAGGCCCGAGCCCTGGTGTTCATCAGCTGGGCGACGACCTGATCCTCGTACGCGACGTTCTCCGGGAACCGGAGGCCGGTCCACAGGTCGGTGCGGCTGATCTTCGACCAGGCGACGATGTTCGTTGACGCGTGCGGGTGGGCTGTCAGCGTTGTGGCCAGACGCTCGGGGCGGGTCGCCGCCGCCACCCAGGGCTGCAGGCGGCCGGGGACGTAGGTCTCTCCCTGCAGCCGCGTGCGCACATAGGCTCCGGCGGCGAAGTCGCTCCCCGTCGAGGCGAGAGTGCCGGTGAGGCGCTCGAGCGCGGTCGGCATGAACTCGTCGTCGGCGTCGAGATAGCCCAGCAGGGGAGTGTCGACGAGGTCGATGCCGACGTTGCGGGCGGCTCCGAGCCCTCGCGAGGCGTCGTGCCGGATCACCCGGAAGCGCGAGTCGCGGGCTGCGGCATCGGTGAAGATCGCTCCCGTGTCATCGACCGATCCATCGTCGATCAGGATCGCCTGCCAGCGCGGCTCGGTCTGCGCTCGCAGCGAATCGAGGGCGGCAGGGGCGAAGGCGGCGATATCGCGCCCGGGAACGATGATCGTCACGATCGGGGCGGCGGATGTAGTCACCAGCCGAGTCTATGACCGTCCTCGGGCCGAGGCCCCGCGCCGGCCTGAGTGTGACTCCCCGTCGGCGATAACTCCGGAGAATCCACATATGCGCGCGGGTCTGACCGCGGAAATACGCGGGCGCGAGCTCGAAGGAGGACCGGTTCTCCGGAGTTATGAACCGGCGACCGCGCGCACCGCATCCGCGACGAGCGCCGCGAGGTGCTCGGGGGCGTCATCCGGCAGGACCTCGCGACCGAAGGTGAACCGCACCGAGGTCTGAGCGACCTCAGGCAGGATGCCGCACGCGAGCAGCACATGCGAGGGCTCGTCGCTTCCGGCGGCGCATGCCGAGCCGCTCGACGAGATCACTCCACGCCGCTCCAGCTCCAGCAGCACCGCCTCGCCGCTCGTCCCCGCGAAGGTGAAGCTCGCGGTGCCCGGGAGGCGGTGCACCGGATCGCCGGTGAGTGCTGCTCGCGGAACCGCGGTCAGGACTCCGGCGATGAATCGCCCGGTCGCCGCGCCGACGCGGGCGGAGACGGCATCGCGTTCCGCATCTGCGAGCTCCAGCGCCACGGCCATCGCCACGGCCCCCGCGACGTTCTCGGTGCCGGATCGGCGCCCGCGCTCCTGGCCGCCGCCGTGCAGCAGGGGTTCGAGCGGCACCCGCCCTCGCACCGCGAGCACCCCGATCCCCTTGGGGGCGCCGAGTTTGTGACCGGCGAGCGAGATCGCGTCGGCGCCGAGTGCGTTCAGCGGCAACCAGCCGGCCGACTGCACGGCATCGACGTGGAGCGGAACACCGGCCGCGCGGGTCACTGCGGCGAGGGCAGCGACATCCTGCACCGTACCGATCTCGTTGTTCGCATGCCCGAGCGACACCAGCACCGTATCGTCGCGCAGCACGGCGGAAAGCGCCTCGGGAGTGATCCGCCCGGCGGCATCCACCGCGACGTGAGCGACCGATATCCCGTGGAGGCGGTGCAGGTAGTCCGCTGATTCCAGGATCGATTCGTGCTCGATGGGCGTGGTCACCAGGTGTCGACGGCCGCTCCCGAGCGCCGCCAGCACGACGCCCTTGACTGCGAGGTTGTTGGCCTCGGTGCCCCCGGCAGTGAAGATGACGTCGGAGGGACGCATCCCCAGCACCCTCGCCACGCGCTCCCTGGCGTCATCCAGTGCGCTCGCCGCAGCCTCGCCGACGGTGTGGTGACTGGACGGGTTGCCGTACACCCCGGTCAGGTAGGGGCGCATGGCCTCCCACACTTCCGGACGCACCGGGGAGGTTGCGGCGTGGTCGAGGTAGAGCATCAGGCGATCCGCACATCCAGGCCGAGGTCGAGTGCCCGTGCAGAATGAGTGAGCGCTCCGACGGAGATGACGTCGACGCCGGTCTCGGCGATCGCCCGCACGGTGTCGAGGCTGACGCCTCCGGATGCCTCGACGGTCGCCCGATCTCCGATGAGGTCGACGCCGGCGCGGAGATCCTCGAGCGAGAAGTTGTCGAGCAGCACGGTGTGCGCTCCGCCGTCGAGCACAGCGGAGATCTGGTCGAGCCGGTCGACCTCGACGACCACATGCGTGGTGTGCGGAAGCCGTGACAGCGACTCCCTGAGCGCCGTCGCGAGATCCGCCCCCGACCTCTTCAGCACCGCGAGATGGTTGTCCTTCGCCATCACCGCGTCCGAGAGCGAGAAGCGGTGATTGCTGCCGCCGCCTGAGACGACCGCGTGCCGTTCGAAAGCACGCAGCCCAGGGGTGGTCTTGCGGGTGTCGGCGATGCGCGCACCGGTGCCGGCGACCGCCGTGACGTATGCGGCCGTCAGCGTGGCGATCCCGCTCATCCGTTGCGTGAAGTTCAGGGCGACGCGCTCGGCGGTGAGGATGCTGCGTGCCGAACCTGACACCGATGCGAGCACGTCGCCAGGGGTGAAGGAATCACCATCGCCGACGTGCACGTCGACCATGAGTGCCGAGTCGGTCAGCGCGAACGCGGCGGCGAAGACATCGCCGCCGCTGAAGACGCCGGCCTCTCTGGCGACCAGGTCAGCGGTCGCGGTGGCGTCTGCGGGAAGCAGCGTGCTGCTGGTCAGATCGCCCCAGGGCGCGTCCTCTTCGAGGGCTGCCCCGACGACGCGGGTGAGGGTGGCGGCGGTGAGCATCAGACGGTCTCCAATTGTGGTGCTTCGATGCGGTCGGCGCTGCGGTAGTGGGCGCCGACGGATTCGGTGCGGGCGAGGGCGGCGGATGCCGTGGCATCGGCGAGCAGAAGCAGATTCACGTCCTCATGGTCGGCGACCGTGTGCGCAGCGGTGGCACCGGCACGCCAGGCGCGGATCGTGTCGAGCGCGTCGGCGAGGCTGTCGTCGGTGCGAAGCAACCCGACTTCGTCCCACATCACCTGCTGGAGCGCCACCCGGCTGAACGGTCCCCGTTCGTTCCCGTCGCGAAAAGACGCGGTATTCGCGAGGTTCAGCGGGATTGTTTCCGCCGGGAGCGGGCGATCGGATGCCCGGGGCGAGCCGAGAGCCGCAGCAGCGCGGGCGCCGAACACCGCACCCTCGAGCAGGGAGTTCGACGCCAAGCGGTTCGCCCCGTGCACGCCGGTACGGGCGACCTCGCCGACGGCGAAGAGGCCGGGCAGCGACGTGCGGCCGTCGAGGTCGGTCACGACCCCGCCCATCAGGTAGTGCGCCGCCGGCGTCACTGGGATCGGCTCGCGTGCCCAATCGAAGCCGCGTTCGCGGGTGACCCGATCGATGGTCGGGAAGCGCTGCGCGAGGGCGGAAGCCCCGATCGTCGTGGCATCCAGCCGCACCGGCGATCCCTGCGCGGTGGCCTGGCGGGCGATCGCTCGGGACACGACGTCGCGGGGCGCGAGTTCGCCGTCTGGATGCACGTCGAACGTGAACCGGCGCCCCGCGTCGTCGATGAGCGTCGCCCCCTCGCCGCGTACGGCTTCGGAGATGAGGAACGCCGGACCGGCGGCCAGGATTGTCGGGTGGAACTGGACGAACTCCAGATCGGCCACCTCGGCGCCTGCGCGCAGCGCCGCGGCGATGCCGTCACCGGTCGTACCGGCCGGGTTGGTCGTGTGCGCGTACAGGTGTCCGGCGCCGCCGGTGGCCAGGATCACGGCATCCGCGGCGAGGTCGGCGGTTGAGCCGTCGATCAGCAGGCGGATGCCGCGCACCGCGCCGTCGCGGACGATCAGATCGATCAGGAACGCGTCCTCGACGACCTCGATGCTGGTGCGGCGCACGGCAGCGACCAGGGCGCGGGAGATGGCGGCACCGGTCGCGTCGCCGCCGGCGTGCACGATCCTCGCGTGGCTGTGCGCGGCCTCGCGCCCGAGAAGCAGTTCACCGTCGGCGGACCGGTCGAAAGCGACGCCGCGTGCGATGAGTTCAGCGATCCTCATCGCACCTTCGGCGACGAGGACATCGACCGCCGCCGCATCCGAGAGACCGGCGCCGGCGATCAGGGTGTCCGATGCGTGCTGGGCCGCTGAATCCTGGGGGCCGTATACGCCGGCGACCCCGCCCTGGGCGAATCCCGTGCAGCCGTCACCGAGCGCCGCCTTGGTCACGATGGTGACCGCGCGGCCCGCCTCGTGCGCATGGAGCGCCGCGGTGAGGCCCGCGATTCCCGACCCCACCACGAGCGTGTTCATCGGACGCCGTCCACGACGGGCGGCTTCGCCGCCAGCATCCGCTCCAGCGCCACGCGTGCGGGGTCGGCGACGTCGGCGGACACCTGGATGCGGTTGGGCGTGCGACCGGCGACGAGTTCCTCGAGCACCCAGGCGAGGTAGCCAGGGTGGATGCGGTACATCGTGGAGCACGGGCAGACGACCGGGTCGAGGCAGAAGATCTCGTGCTGGGGGTACTGAGCGGCGAGCCGACGAACGAGGTTGATCTCGGTGCCGATGGCGAAGGCGGTCGGTTCTGTCGCGGCATCGATCGCGCGGCGGATGTAGTCCGTGGAGCCGGCTTCGTCTGCGGCATCCACCACTTCCATCGGGCACTCCGGGTGCACGATCACGCGTACGTCCGGGTTCTCGGCGCGCGCCTGGTCGATCTGCGCGACGGTGAAGCGTCGGTGCACCGAGCAGAACCCGTGCCACAGGATGACCCGCGAATCGACGAGCTCGGTGGCGGTGGAGCCGCCGAGCGGACGCCGCGGATTCCACATCGGCATCTGCTCGAGAGGGACGCCCATCGCCTTGGCGGTGTTGCGGCCCAAGTGCTGATCGGGGAAGAAGAGCACGCGCTGCCCCCGCTCGAACGCCCATTCCAGGACGGTCTGCGCGTTCGATGACGTGCAGACGATGCCGCCGTGCCGTCCGACGAAGCCCTTGATCGCGGCGGAGGAGTTCATGTAGGTCACCGGGATGACCGGGACTCGGCCATTTTCGTCCACGGCGTCCATGTCTCCGAGCACGTCGGCCAGCTGCTCCCAGCACTCCTCGACCTGGTCGATGTCTGCCATATCGGCCATCGAGCAGCCGGCGGCGAGGTTCGGCAGGATCACGGCCTGATCCGGACCGGAGAGCAGGTCGGCGGTCTCGGCCATGAAGTGCACTCCGCAGAAGACGATCGCCTCGGCATCTGCGCGTCCCTTCGCCGCCGTCGCGAGCTGGAAGGAGTCGCCGACGTAGTCCGCGTGGCGGACCACCTCTTCGCGCTGGTAGAAGTGGCCGAGGATGACGACCCGGTCTCCGAGCGTCGCCTTGGCGGCGCGGATCCGCGCGTCGAGCTCGTCTTCGCCTGCCTCGCGGTATGCGGCGGGCAGTTCGCCCTGACGCGGGGCCCCGGTCGGGATGACGTCGCCCATCGACGAGCCGGGCCCGTAGCCGGGGCGGCTGTCGAAGTCCCATGGACCGGCCGCGAGATCGGTGCTGCACGTGGCGTCGATGGAGGCGCCGGAGACGATCGCCTGGATCGCGTGATCGACCGAGGCGTCGGCCGCGGGAACGGTGGGCGTCGGGACGAAGGTGATGCTCATCGGGTGCTCGTTTCGTCGGAGCCGAGCGGGCCGCGATCGGCGAGCTCGACGTCGGTGTTGTAGCGGTAGAGGCGGGCGGGACGGTGGCTGCCGGTGCGGAAGCGCTCGGTGGGGAGAAGATTGCCGGCGGCTTCGACCTGGCGGCGGAAGTTCGCCGGATCGAGGTGGCGGCCGAGGATCGCCTCGTAGGCCTCGCGGAGGTCGGCGAGCGTGAATTCGGCAGGCAGGAAGCCGTGCGCGACCCGGCTGTAGCCGACTTTGTTGCGCAGCCGCCAGAGCGCGTACTCGACGATCTGGTTGTGGTCGAAGGCGAGTGCCGGCAGGGCGTCGACGTCGAACCATCGAACGTTCTCCGGCGCATGACCGGATGCCAGGTGCGCAGCGCTCTGCGCATCGACGTCATCCGAGCGCAGCAGCGCCCAGTAGACGATGGAGACCACGCGTG